>NZ_AP043790.1:0-3667387 GCF_055385755.1 Brachybacterium zhongshanense | reverse complement strand
GGTCCGGATACTTCCGGGCGAGGTCGGCGACGGCCTGCCCGATCCCGATCATCGCGTCACCGAGGTTCTCCCGGCGGTGTGCGGTCACGAGGAGCACCCGCGGTGCCCTGCCCTGCTCCTTCTCGATGCGCAGTCGCTCGAGACGGTCGTCGTCGAACCGCACGTCCAAGCGTTCGATCGCGTACAGGAGCGTGTCGATCACCGAGTTTCCGGTGACGACGATGTCTCGCTCGCTGATCGACTCGCGCAGAAGGTTCTCCTTGCCGGTCTGCGTCGGTGCCAGATGCAGCGCTGCTATCTGGGCCGTGAGGCGGCGATTGGCTTCTTCTGGGAACGGCGAATCGATGTTGCCGGATCGCAGCCCGGCTTCCAGATGGATGACAGGGACCTGCCGGTTGAACGCAGCGATGGCCGCGCCCATGACCGTTGTCGTATCGCCCTGGACGAGCACGGCGTCCGGCTGCTCGAGCTCGAGGATCGCATCCACACCGGAGATCACCCTGGCGGCGATCTGGTTGAGACCCTGTCCCGCGGCCATGATGTTCATGTCATGGTCCGGAGCGATGCTGAACATATCGTTGACCTGGTCCAGCATCTCTCGGTGCTGTCCCGTCACGACGATGATGTTCTCGAGGTCTTCAGTCCGTTCGATCGCCTTGATGATGGGCGCGACCTTGATCGCTTCGGGACGGGTCCCGTAGATCGTCATGATCCGGTGGCTCATCATCGCACCTCCCCCTTGGTGTTCTCCATCTTCTCCCCCGTCATACTGCACCCGACAGTGCCGATCGCTCTGATGCCCGCGCCTTGATCCCGGTCATCCCTTGTCCTCATCGAGAGGAGTCACCGTCGCGGGGAACGACTTCGGCTCCGAGTCCGCTGAGAAGATCTTCATGAACGGATCGGGCTCGATCTCAGGAGCATCATCTCTCTTCGGCCTCTGCCTCTGCGGCTGCTCAGGGAGCGATCCCAGGAGCTGCTGCTCTGCTCGGCGTGCCGGTTCTCCTTCGAGCATCGCATCGCGAAGCAGACCTGCGGCGACCTTCTCCTTGCCCTGAGCCAGATTGTGGGCGAACCAGCGGTACTTCCGGGCGACGTCGACAGCGTCTCCGTCGAGGACGACCTGCCCTCGCTCCATCCAGATGGCGCGCGAGCACATGTTCTCGATCGTCTGGGCGGCGTGGTTCACGAGGAAGACGGTGCCGGCCTTCTCGAGCATGTCGTCCATCGCCCGCTGGGAGCGCTCAGCGAAGGTCGCATCTCCAGTGGAGAGGGCCTCGTCGATCATCAGGATCGACGGATCAGCGGCAAGCGAGATCGCGAACTTCAAGCGCGCGCCCATGCCAGACGAATAGGTCTTCATCGGCAGGTCGATCGCATCCCCCAGCGCGGACAGCTCGACCACCTGGTCGAAGATGCCATCTGCTTCCTCGGGAGTGAGGCCCATCGCCAACGCACCGAGCTTCACGTTCTGCGCGCCGGTGAGCTCTGGCATCAAGGCCGCGCTGACGCCGAGAAGCACCGGCTTCGCGGTCGTCAGCACCATCCCGGAACTCGGAGACTCGAGCCCAGCGAGCGTGCGCAGGAGAGTCGACTTACCGGAGCCGTTGCGTCCGATGATGCCGACGAACTCACCGGAGCGGACAGTCAGCGAGATCCCCCGGAGTGCAGAGACGCTCACCTTCTGCTTGCGGGTGAGCCGTCCGAGCAACCCCTGTCGCGGCGCACGATCGGTGCGAAGCACCTTGTAGCGCATGCGTACGTTGTGTGCCACCACGGTGACCGGGGAGTCGGATGGCGCGTGCCAGCGAGTGTCCTCTGCCGTGCCCTCGTCCGCGACCTGAGGATCGTTCTTCGGCTTCTCCGTGGTCCGCGCGCGCTGTGCCGACGCGCCCTTCTCCGGTGTCGGCTTCTTCTTCGGCGCAGGCTTCTGACCGGCCGCGGCCTTCCGACCAGAGGCACCCTTGGTGTCAGCGTTCTGCTTCTTCGGGAGGGGCTTCTTCACCTCATTCGCCGCCGCCATAGGTCTCCTCCCCTCGCCAGAAGAAGATGAACCCGAACACCGTGAGGCCCATCGCCCAGGATCCGAGGATCAGCCAGTGGTCCATCGAGGGCACGGTGCCGTCCATGAGCACCTCGCGATACATCACGAGCATGTGGTAGATCGGGTTCATCTCGATCAGCATCATCGCCACAGGATTGTTCAGGAAGCGATCGATCGGGAACATCACACCGGAGCCGTACATCAGGAATCTCCCGGCGAAGCTCATGACCTGCGACGAGTCCGGAAAGATGAAGCCCACGCGCGCGAGCACGAAGGAGATCCCGAGGTTCAGGAAGAACTGGAAGACATAGATGACCGGTACGAGCAGCCACGTCAGCTCCGGCATCTCATGGTTCGGGATCACCATGATCATCACGATCACCATGATCAGCGTGTAGCCCTGCTGGATCGAGTCCCTGATCTCTGCAGAGATCGGGAGCGATGCTCTCGGGAAGCTGAACGCTCGGATCATCGATCGTCCGCCGCGGATGAGGGTAGGTCCTCTGCTGAAGCTGCCCATCGTCGCCCGGAACATGAGCACACCGATGATGATGTAGGCAGGGAAGTTCTCCATGCCACGATCGACCTTCAGCACGAGTGCGAAGACGATGTAGTACATCAGCGCGTCGAGAAGCGGCTTCAGGAAGAGCCAGAGGCTTCCCAGCTTGTTGCGGTTGTTCTGGGTTGCAACGCGGTGTCGCGCGTCCATCCAGATGAAGTGCCGACGGTCCCAGAGCTGCGCGATGTACTCGCCGAGGCTCGGGCGGATGACGACCGGCTTGAGCCCTGCACCATCGATCCCGTTCGCAGCCAGTGCGTCGATGATCTGCTGAGCGCTTCTCGTATCAGTGGCCATCGCCCTCACCTCCGTCCATCTGCTCAACCGCTTCTGCGTATACCTGGCTGTATCGTGCCACTAGGCTCGCCCACGTCCGCCCGCGCGCCGCCGAGACGAGACGCCCGATGCTCCTGCGCTGGTCAGCGCGATCTCGTTCCGCCTCGGCGATCGCTGTTGCGAGATCATCCGGGTCATCCGGACGCACTAGCATCGCGAACAGAGAGGACTGTTGGCTCACGACCTCCCGCAGCGCCGGCAGGTCCGAGACGATCAGCGGACGGCCCAGCGCCATGGCCTCGACGGGCTTCTGCGGGGTCACGGCTCGAGCGACCTCCACGTCCCGACGGGGCACCACGACGACGTCGAGGGACTCGACCCATCGTCGTGCCTCACCGCGAGGCACACGCCCGGGCAGATGCACGCGGTCCTGGATGCCGAGCTCCTCAGCGAGCGCCAGAAGCCATGGGCGGGATGCGCCGTCCCCCGCGAGGACGACTGCGAGGGACGCCCGCAGCTCGTCGGGCGCCTCGTCGTCCTGGAGGATCCGGGCGACCGCCCGCAGGAGGATGTCGTATCCCTCGTAGTCGATGAGGGCGCTCACCGCTCCGACCAGGAAACCGCCGGCACCGAAGCCGGGGACCTGGTCAAGGCCGGTGATCTGCCGGGCCCGGGCGGTGTCCACATGGTCCTCGAACAGCGACTCGTCGACACCGTTGGGGACCAGGGTGATGGAACTGCGGTCCACTCCCCTGCCCGCGAGCTCGTCGGCCATCGTGCCGGAGAGGGTGACCACGGCGGCGGCATCGCGCGCCTGCTCCCCCTCCTTCGCGGCGATGAGGTCATGTCGCTCCGAGGCGGCGGCCCGTGCCCGAGAGGCCTCGCTGCGATGGGAGGCGACCCAGGTCTTCTCCATCAGTCCGCGGACCTCGAACACCCAGGGCAGACCGGTCGCGTCGGAGACGGCCTGGGCGACCAGGGCGTTCTGATAGTTCGTGGTGGCATGGATGACGTGGGGCCGGAACTCCTCGACGAGCTCGAGGGCCCGCGCGACCTCGGCCTCGAGCCGCTCCTGCATCGTCTGCGGAAGGCGAGGAGGAAGAGTGCGGACGTAGCGGATGCCGTCGACCGTGTCCTCGTCGGCGGCGGTCGCGATGCCCACCATGACCGGGTATCCGGTGCGGGTCAGGGCGACCGACTCGATCCCCTGCTCGCGCAGCGCGGTGAGGATGCGGTGGGAGCGCAGGGAGTACCCCGACTGGGTGTGGGGCAGGGAGTTCGTGAGCAGGTGCAGGACGCGCAGGCTCTCGCCGTCCGTCGGACCCTGCGTGACGGGTGAGGCGTGCTTCCGCACCGGCAGTCGGAACCCGGGCTGGAGGAGCGTGGCCTCGCTGCGCAGGCGACGCGCATAGCGGCTGTCGCGGGCACCCGCCGCGTCGAGCACCTCGAGCGCAGCGCTCACGTCCCCGCGGGACCACGCGGCGCGAGCGCGCGTCGATGCGGGTGCGCTGTCGGGGATCAGATCCGTGCGGTCCAACAGGATCGCGACCTCACCGGCGAGCCGGGACTGCCGACCGTTCGCGGTGGCGCGCGTGATCGCCGCCTCCGCCGCATCGTCATGACCGGCCATGACGGACCCCAGAGCACCGACCGCGGGCAGCATCGTGCCGGTCCTCTCCAGAGCCCGGCCGACAGCGATGCGGGGTCCGAAGGGAAGCCGCCTGCTCACCTGGATCACGAGCAGCGCCGGATCGTCGACAAGATGCTGGAGGGCCGCCGTGGCCAGCAGCCGACCGTTCCTCAGGGACCGCGCGATGGACGACCCGGGGCGGGTCGCCGTGCGTCGGCCGTCGAGGGCGGTCTGGTTCACGAGCCTGAGAATACCCAGACAATGTGACGGGCCGACGCTGTGTGTCAGCGTTCACGCAGGTCGCCGTGACCCATCATGCGATAGGCCACGTTACTGATCGGTCCCTGCCGTCCCGCCCCGCAGCGCCCGCCCCTCAATCCTCCGCGATGACCGTGCCCTGCGAGTCGGCGTGGAGGCTGCCGCTCTCATAGGCGGTGCTGAGATACACGTGCAGCCCCAGCCGCCCGTCGCGCGAGGAGCTGCGATCCGCGGAGGCATGCTGGATCTGGCCGCGCATGTCCTCGGTGCTGAAGCCGAGCTCCGCAGCCGCCTGCTCGAACAGCGCGGGGATCATCGTCCAGTCGACATCGGCCAGATCGAACTCCTCGGAAGGATCAGGCTGGATCGTCGCCGGCTCGGAGCTGTCGACCCGGCCCCCGCGGATCACGTGCTCGTCGTACGTGGTCGCGCCGGGCGCCGTCGGCGTCGTGACCTCGATCCAGTCGTCATAGACCAGCACCGAGGTGACGGTCGTGCCCAGCTCCCCCTCGAGCGCGGCGAGAGCGTCGGCCGCCCGCTCCGGTCCGCGCAGGTAGGAGGCGAGATCCTCGCCGTCCAGCAGGGACAGCACATGCGCCTCGAGCTCGCCGCGCCACGGCCAGGAGACGGCCGCGAAGGAGGCGACGCCGAGGGCCGCGAACAGCAGACGGCGCGTGGTGCGCAGACGCCGGCCGATGGGGATCAGGGGCCGGGCGACCCCGGGGACCTTCTGGTCCGGGTCCGGCTCCCACAGCGGCGCATCCGGGTTCAGGCCCTCGCTCATCGGCGGCGGCTGCTCGTCGACCACCACGATGTTCGGGGCGTCGGACGCCAGACGCACCACCGCGAGCACCGAGCCCACCTGCCACCTTGGCAGCGAGGCCATGTCCACGAGGGTGCGCAGGCGCGTTCGATAGGCGGCATGGTCGCGCGCATCCACCAGCAGCTCGACCTCGTACTGGTCCACGCCGTTGATCTCCATCCCCGTGCGGCGCAGCGACAGCACCCCCGCGGCATGCACCCCGCCGTCGACCCGGGCCCGCTCGACCGCCGCCGGATCCGCCTGGCCGTTGGGCCGTAGCAGCCCCGACACCGAGGCCAGCGTCAGCGGGAAGGCGACGATGAAGCCGACGATCGCCACCCACAGCAGCGAGAAGCTCCCGGTGGCGATGATGATCACGGTCGCGGCGACCGCGGCGCCCGCGGCGATGGCGGCGAAGATCCTGAGCACACCCCTATTCTGCGGGACGCCCTGCCCCGATCCTGCGGAAAGTCCGGGCCGTCGGCCGCCCCTCACCCGCTGTTATCGTTCCGTTACACTCTTCGTCGCGTGCACCCACCGCCCCCGCGCGGCACCCCGTGGAGAGGACTCGTGTGACCGCTGGCGTCCCGAACGGATCGAGCAGTCTGCGCCATGCACCCCTGCCCGCTGCCACCCGGCGCGATGCCACCTCGCGCCGGACCGCGGCCGACCCGGCGGCGAGGAAGCCCGGCTTCCGCCCCGACGTGCAGGGCCTGCGCGCGGTCGCGGTCCTGCTGGTCGTGCTGTACCACGCGGGCCTGCCGCAGCTGACCGGCGGATACGTCGGCGTCGACGTGTTCTTCGTGATCTCCGGGTTCCTCATCACCACCCACCTGCTGCAGATGCTCGAGCGCGAAGGACGGATCCGCTTCGGCGCCTTCTACGCCAAGCGCGCCCGACGCATCCTCCCCGCCGCCCTGCTCGTCGGCGTGCTCACCGTGATCGCCGCCTGGATCTGGATGCCGCCGCTGCTGATGCGGGAGGTCGCCCGCGCAGCCGTCGCCGCCGCGCTCTACGTCCCCAACATCCTGTTCGCGATCGACGGCACCGACTACCTCGCCGAGACCAGCCCCTCTGTCTTCCAGCACTACTGGTCCCTCGGCATCGAGGAGCAGTTCTACCTGTTCTGGCCGGCGATCCTCGCGGCCGGCTTCGTCCTGTGCCGACGCCGCGAGAAGCGCCTGATGATCCTCGCCGCCGTCATCACCGCCGGCTCCTTCGCCCTGTGCGTCGCCGGGATGGGCGTCTCCCCGCCGTGGACGTTCTTCTCGCTGCCCACCCGCGCCTGGGAGCTCGGGGCCGGCGCCCTGGTCGCCTTCGCGCTGCGCACCGACGCCCGCTGGCTGCGCCATCCCGCGACCGGCCTGCTGGCCTGGGCCGGGCTCGCGCTGCTGCTCGTCGTCGGCCTCACCTACCAGGCCTCGACCCCGTTCCCCGGATCCGCGGCCGCGCTGCCCGTCCTCGCCGCGGCGATGCTCGTCGTCGGCGGAGCCGCCCCCGGCCGCCTCTCCGCGAACCGTCTACTGGGGCTGCGACCACTCCAGACCATCGGCGCGATCTCCTACTCCCTGTACCTCGTCCACTGGCCGCTGCTCGTGATCCCCCAGATCGCCGTCGGCCAGGAGCATCCGCTGCCGCTCGCAGCCACCCTTTCGCTCGGCGCGCTCGCCCTCCCCCTCGCCTGGCTGCTCCACCGCACCGTCGAGCAGCCCATGATCGCCTGGCCCGCCCTGCGCCGACACTCCCCGAAGTGGACCGCCGCGGGCGCGCTCCTCGCCTCCGCCGCCCTCGTCGCGACCGCCGGCGGCACCTACCTCTCCAGCACCCGCCAGCAGACCGCCACCGACCTCACCGTCGCCGCCGAGCAGCCCACCCGCGACCCGCAGGGCACCGACGTCGTGCCCGCCAACCTCACCCCCTCCCTCGACGACGCCGAGGACGACAACCCCGCTGTCTACGACTCCGGCTGCCACCGCACCGAGGACAGCACCGACCCCAGCGGCTGCCGCGTCGGCGAGAACGAGGACGCCCCGCTCGTGGTCCTCTTCGGCGACTCCCACGCCGCCAGCTGGTATCCGGCGCTCGCCCAGCTCGCCGACGAGGGCCTCATCCGCCTCGACACCAACACCAAGAGCTCCTGCTACTCGGCCGACGTCCCCGAGATCGTCGACGGCGTCCCCTACACCGCCTGCGACCAGTGGCGCCAGGGCGTCATCGACCGCATCGAGGAGGAGCAGCCCGACCTCGTGCTGCTCGCCAACTACGGCGCCGAGCGGATCGACCTCGACGGCGGCAGCGACGACTATCCCGCCGACTGGAGCGACGGCCTCGCCGCGACCATCGCCGCCGTCGGCGGGTCGGAGGGGTCGGAGGGCGGCACCGACGGTCCGGAGGTGGCCGACGGTCCGGAGGTGGCCGTCCTCGCCGACGTCCCCCACCAGGACGAGACCCCGGCGGTCTGCCTCTCCCGCGACGTCGAGGACGCCGACGCCTGCTCGATCCCCCGCGAGGACGCCTTCGACCCCGAGATCGCCGACGCCGAGCAGCAGGTCGCCGAGCAGACCGGCGCCGACTACCTCGACCTCACCGACTACCTCTGCAACGACGAGGACTGCCCCATGATCATCGGCAACGCCCTCGTCTACCGCGACGGCCACCACCTGACCGAGCACTTCAGCCGCGAGCTCACGACCCCGCTCTGGGAGCAGCTCGAGCCGCTGGTGGGCTGAGCGGTGCGGCGGCTGCAGGTTCCAGACATCGCTATCCTGCGGTGATGCACCACCCCACCGGCTCCCCGGCCGACCTGACCGCACTCTCCGCGCAGATCCGAGATCTCCCCACAGCCGTCCTGCACGACCACCTCGACGGCGGCCTCCGCCCGTCGACCGTCGTCGAGCTGTGCAGCGCCCGCGGGATCGAACCCCCGGGCACGGGTGCGGGCACGGGCTCCCCGCAGGCCGTCGCCGACTGGTTCGCCGAGGCCGCCGACTCGGGCTCCCTCCCCGCCTACCTCTCCACCTTCGACCGCACCCTCGCCGTCATGCAGACCGCCGCCGAGCTGCGCCGCATCGCCCGCGAGTTCGTCGAGGACATGGTCGCCGACGGCGTCGTCTACGCCGAGACCCGCTGGGCCCCCATGCTCCACACCCGCGAGGGCCTCACCCTCGATGCCGCCGTCCAGGCCGTGCAGGACGGTCTCGACGACGGGGTCCGCGCCGCCCGCGAGGCCGGCAGCCTGATCGTCGTCGGACAGATCCTCTGCTACCTGCGCCACCTCGAGCCCACCGATGACCTCGTCGACATCGCCGCAGACCGCGCAGCCAGCACATCGCGCGCAGCCGCCTCAGCCTCCGGAGCCCCCGCAGCCGCCGGGGCCGCCGGCGTCATCGGGGTCGACCTCGCCGGCCCCGAGGCCGGCCATCCCGCCGCACCCTTCCGACCGGTCTTCGAGCGCGCCCGTGCCCTCGGTGTGCACGTCACGATCCACGCCGGCGAAGCGGACGGCGTCGCCTCCATCGCCGACGCCCTCGACTGCGGCGCCGAGCGCATCGGCCACGGCGTGCGCCTGCTCGAGGACGTCGAGATCACCGATGCCGGAGGCGAGTCCACTGATGCCGGGGGCAAGCTCGCTCCGGGCGTCCGCCTCGGCGCGACCGCGGCCCGGGTGCACCATGAGGGGATCTGCCTGGAGGTGTGCCCGAGCTCGAACCTGCAGACCGGCGCCGCGCCCAGCATCGCCCTCCATCAGGTCGGACCGCTGCACCGGCACGGCTTCGCCATCGCCATCAGCTCCGACAACCGCCTCATGAGCCGCACCAGCACCACACGCGAGCTCTCCCTCACCTCCGAAGCCTTCGGCTGGACCCTCGAAGACCTCGAGCGCATCACCGTCACCGCCCTCGAATCCGGCTTCGCCCCTGAGCCGCTGCGGCAGGCCCTGCTCGAGGACGTCGTCCGCCCCGCATACGCACGGGCCCGGGCACAGGGCCGGGAGCAGGCACAGGCACAGGCACAGGCACAGGGTCGAGATCAGAACTGAGATCGGGGTCGAGATCAGAACTGAGATCGGGGTCGAGATCAGAACTGAGATCGGGATCGGGACTGAGATCGGGATCGGGATCGGGAGCTTTCAGGCCCCTCGACGCCCACCGAAGGCAGATGCTGGCAGATGCTGGCAGATGCTGTCCACAGAAGGCAGGTGAGGAGCACTTGCCTCTCCCTGGACGAGGCAGGTGTTCCTCACCTACCGATTCCTGACAGAGCCCGCCCGGCCATCGGTCCGGCAGGCCGGCGCAGCACTCACCACACCACCCAATGCTCCGCACCCCACTCACCTCAGCGCCCAACTCTCCAACCGCTCACCGCAGCCAGCTGTCCACAGAAGGCAGGTGAGGAGCACTTGCCTCTCCCTGGACGAGGCAAGTGCTGCTCACCTACCGATTCCTGACAGAACCCGGCCGGGCTCCGGGCCAGCAACCGATAAGCCGAGCAACCGATAAGCCGATAAGCCGACAAGCCGAGCAGCCCAGTCATCGGCAGATCTGAAGGCCATCAGCCAGACATCCGGAGAACCTACAGGTCAGAAGCCCAACAGCCAGAGTCCGGAGAACCTACAGGTCAGAAGCCCAACAGCCAGAGTCCGGAGAACCTGCAGGTTACAAGCCCAACAGCCAGACATTCGGAAACCTGCAGGTCAGGGGCCCAGCATCAGGAGGCCAGCAGCCAGGCATCCCGGCAGAACCGCGGGTCAGCCGATGACGGAGCGGAGGATGTCGAGGTAGCGGGCGGCGAGGAGGTCGTCGTCGGCGTTGGCGGCGACCCAGGCGCGGCCGGACTCGCGGGGGGCGGCGAGGGTGCGGTCCTCGGCCAGGGTGCGCCACAGCTCGACCAGGGCATCCTCGTTCTCGGGCGGGATGACGTCGCCGGCGCCGGCCTCGCGGACCACGTCGGCGGCCTCGCCGTGGAGCATGGCGGTGATGTGGCGGCCCGTCGCGAGCATCTCGTAGAGCTTGGAGGGGACGGTCCAGGCGAAGGGAGCCCAGTCACGCAAGGACACGACGACCGTGTCGGCCCAGCGGTACTGCGCTCCCACACCGGAGTGGGGGATGCGCGGGAGGACCTCCACGGGCGCGTCGAGCTCCTCGGCGAGGGCCGCGAGCGCCGGAGCCTCGACACCGTGCCCGATCAGCCGCACACCGACGTCGACGCCCTCACGACGCAGGCGCGCGGCCGCCCTGACCACCGTGTCCAGGCCCTGGGAGCGGCCCATGTTGCCGAGGTACAGGCAGCGCAGCTCGCGATGGTCACCGACGGGATGGTCCTCCAGGCGCGGCACCTTCGGCAGGTCGGTGCCGTTGCGGACCACGGCGACCTCGGTGATCCCGCGCTCCCGCAGGACGTCGGCGAAGCGGTCGGTGGTGGTCACGACGGTGCGGGCGGCCCGCTGCCAGCCGGTGACCTCGCCGTGGACCATGCCCTTCGCCCGGCCGATCGCCCAGCCGAGGCATTGCCGCAGGGCGGTCGGGTCGGCGGCGTGGACGATGTCCGCGGGCACGGCGCCCGCGGGGCCGACGTGGGTGACGAGATCCGGCCAGGCGTCGCGCATCTCGGCGACCAGCGGCACTCCCCAGCGGTTCGACAGGAGGCGTCCGACCAGGAGTGTCGGGATCGCCGGGGCGGTGGCGATGATGACGTCGGGCCGATGCTCGCGCCGACGGAAGCGGCGCAGCAGCAGCCGGATCGTGTCCGCCGAGGCGACGAGGTGGTCGGCGGTGCGGGAGATGATGTCCGCCCGATGCGGGAGGTAGGCGGTGCGCACGACGGTCTCACCGTGCAGGCCCCGCTCCGTCCGACCGGCACGATGGGTGCGGGCCTGCTCGGTGGTCGGCCGACCAGCCGGATAGTGCGGGACGGGAGCGGCGACCGTGACCTGATGGCCCTCGGCGAGGAACCGCTCGATGAGAGCGCCCCATCGACGCTGCGGGGCGCCGAACTCGGGCTCGTAGTAGTGGCTGATCAGCAGGATCCTCATCCGGCTGCGCCTCCCCCATCGGCCGCACCGCTGCCGTCGGAACGCTCCTCGCCGTCGGCTGCACCGCTGCTCTCGGACCGGGCCTCGCCGCCGGCCGAGTCGAGGCCGAGGGCGCGGGCGGCGGCCTCGAGCACCTCGGGGGACGCGTTGCGGGTGTCGGGCGGGACGGTGCCGGCGCGCAGGGCGGCCGCCCCGATCCGCAGACGCACCTCGCCGGTGCGGTCCTCGCCGCTCTCGTCCTCGGTGGCGGAGGCGAGGCTGTCGGCGTCGATCGCTGCGGCGGGCACCAGGATCTCGCGCCCCCTCAGCCGCCCGTGCACCACGGTGATCGCGCTGAGCAGACCGCTCGCATCCTGAAGGTAGATGTCCCGAACGCGGCCGACGGCGGTGCCGTCGTCCGCGAGCACCGTCGCGCCCTCGAGATCGATGACGTGCGGCGGCACTGGCAGCGTCGTGCCGGCCATGCCCTGCTCCTCCACCTTCCGCGCGTCGACCCTGCGGCCCTGCCTGAGCAGGCCGTCGGTCCGGCGCAGTCGTCTGCGTCCACCCCTCGCCGCGCGCCCGCCGACCGCCGTGATCATCACGTGCACGGGCCGGCGCACCATCGTCATCGGCGCGCCATCGACATCGGCGCACAGCCGATATCGACGCACCCTGACATCGGTGCACTGCGGCGTCGGCCACCTTACGGCATGGGCCGGACTGCGGTACCGACGCGACGGAGCCCCCGCGTCGCGAGAGACGGCAGTCAGTCTCTCACGACCCGGGGGCTCCGGGAGAGCGGTCTCAGGACGAGACCGCATCGTCATCGTCCAGGCGCGGGCCGAACCGTCATCCGATCAGTCGGCAGCCCGGCGACGGCCGTTCAGGCGCGGGCCTGCTCCACGAGCAGCTCGGCGATCTGGATCGCGTTCAGCGCGGCACCCTTGCGCAGGTTGTCGGCGACCGCGAAGAGCACCAGGCCCCTGCCGTCGGGGACCGACTGGTCCTGGCGGATGCGTCCGACGAAGGTGCCGTCCTGGCCGGCGGCCTCGAGCGGCGTGGGCACGTCGACGACGGTGACGCCCTCGGCGGCCTCGAGCAGCTCGCGCGCCCGCTCCGGGCTGATCGGACGATCGAACTCGGCGTGGATCGCCAGCGCATGCCCCGAGAACACAGGCACGCGCACGCAGGTGCCGGCGACCGCGAGATCCGGGATCCCCAGGATCTTGCGGGACTCGTTGCGGAGCTTCTGCTCCTCGTCGGTCTCCGCGGAGCCGTCGTCGACCAGGTTCCCCGCCATCGCCAGCACGTTGTAGGCGATCGGCTTGATATAGGTCTCAGGGTCGCCGAGCGCGACGGCGGAGCCGTCCAGCGCCAGCTTCTCGGCATCGTCGATGCCCTCGCGCAGCTCGCGCGCGAGCTCGGCGACGCCCGCGACGCCCGAGCCGGAGACCGCCTGGTAGGTCGCGACCTTAAGACGGCTCAGCCCCGCCTCGTCGTGCAGCGGCTTGAGCGACGGCATCGCCGCCATCGTCGTGCAGTTCGGGTTCGCGATGATCCCGCGGGGGCGCTCGGCGGCGGCGTCGGGGTTGACCTCGGCGACCACCAGCGGGACCTCCGGGTCGCGGCGCCACGCCGAGGAGTTGTCCACGACGACGGCGCCGGCCTCGGCGAAGCGGGGCGCGAGCGCCGTGGACGTCGACCCGCCGGCGGAGAAGATCGCGATGTCGACCGTGCTGCCCTCGGAGGTGATGTCCGCGGTCGCGGCATCCTCGACGGTCAGCGGCAGGCCCGCGTACTGGACGGTCGAGCCGGCGCTGCGCGCGGAGGCGAAGGCGCGGATCCTCGAGTGCGCGACGGCGCGGTCGGCGAGCAGCCGCAGCATCACGCGGCCGACCTGGCCGGTGGCGCCGACGACGGCGATCACGGGCCCGTCGGCGCTGTAGCCGGGCGTGCGGGACTGGTCGACGTCGACCGCCGGGAACAGACGGCCCGCGGCGGGGGCATTGGTGTCGGTGCTGGTCATCGTCCGGTCCCTCCGTAGACCACGGCCTCGGTCTGGTCGGCGTCGAGCCCGAACGCCGAGTGCACGACCCGCACCGCGTCATCCAGCTGCGCCTGCGAGGTGACCACCGAGATGCGGATCTCCGAGGTGGAGATCATATCGATGTTGATGCCGGCCTCGCCGAGCGAGCGGAACAGCTTCGCCGAGACGCCGGGATGAGACTTCATGCCGGCGCCGATCAGGCTCAGCTTCCCGATCTGCGCGTTGTAGCGGACCTCGGTGTACCCGATGGTCTCGTGGGCCTTCTCGATCGCTGCGATCGCGGCCGGCACGTCGGCCTCCGGCAGCGTCAGCGAGATCGCGACCGTGTCGTCGACCGTCGAGGAGTTCTGCACGATCATGTCGATGTTCGCGCCCGACGCGGCGACCACGTCGAACAGCAGCGCCGCCTTGCCGGGCTCATCCGGCACCTCGACGACGGTGATCTTGCCCTCGCTGCGGTCGTGCGCGACGCCCGCGATGATCGGGGCCTCGAGACCGGGGTCAGTCTTGTCGTCCACGGGGAGCTCCTTCGTGGGATCGGCGGCGTCGCGACGGGCGACGTCCGCGGTGCGGATGGTGACGGTCGGATCGATGGGGATCACGCGCTCGGGATCGTCCGAGACGATCGTGCCCAGACGGCCCGAGTACGAGCTGCGCACATGCAGCGGCACCCCGTAGCGGCGCGCGTACTCGACGCTGCGCACCATGAGGATCTTCGCGCCGTTGGCGGCCATGTCCAGCATCTCCTCGCAGGAGATCAGCGGCACCCGGCGGGCCGACGGGACGATGCGCGGATCGGCGGTGAACACGCCGTCGACGTCCGAATAGATCTCGCAGACGTCGGCCTCGAGCGCCGCCGCGAGCGCGACCGCCGTCGTGTCCGAGCCGCCGCGGCCCAGCGTCGTGATGTCCTTCGTGGTCGCCGAGACGCCCTGGAAGCCCGCGACGATCGCCACCGAGCCCTCCTCCAGGGCGCTCCGGATGCGGCCCGGGGTGACCTTCTGGATGTGCGCCCGGCCGTGCTCCTCATCGGTGATCAGGCCCGCCTGCGAGCCCGTGTACGCCCGGGCGTCCACGCCCAGCGCGTTCAGCGCCATCGACAGCACCGCCATCGAGATGCGCTCCCCCGAGGTGAGCAGCATGTCCAGCTCGCGCGGCGGCGGGTTGGGCGTGACCTGCTCGGCGAGGTCGATGAGATCGTCGGTCGTGTCCCCCATCGCGGAGACCACGACCACGACGTCATGCCCGGCCTTCCGGTACAGAGAGATCCGCTGGGCGACGCGCTTGATCGAGTCGGCGTCGGCGACAGATGATCCTCCGAACTTCTGGACGACCAGGCTCATCGAGTGGGCTCCTTCTTCTGGCTTCCGGTTCTGCCGTGCGACGCGCGCCGCCCGGCTGGGCCGCACGGCGGCTGCCGCCCGGCGGGCCGTGCAGCGTCTGCCGCCCGGCGTGCGCATCCGCGGATCCCTCTCAGGGGCGGACGCTGCGGCTCGGTCCGTGGTCGGGGCGACATGGTCGCGCCCTGCCGAGCACTCGGCCCGCCGCGCCGGGCGCGGTCCCGCTGCGCCCCGGCCGACTCCGATGCCTCGACCGGCTCCGATCCTGGCCTCGCAGTGTACGAGGCCGTCCCATCCTGACAGCAGACCCGTCCCGGGCGTGAGATCAGGGTGACCTGCCGCACGTCCGGAGGTCGGTCCAGGTCGGGTCCCGGCCGACCCAGATCTGGTCCAGGTCGGGGTCCGGCCGGTCCAGGTCGAGGTCCGGCCGCACCGCTCGTGACCCCGCCGTGACCGTTCCTATGAGCCAGCGAACACCCGCTGGGCGCCGTTCAGAACACTCGCTATTCTCCATCTCGCTGAGGGTCACCTAAGCATCGTGGGTCACAGAGTCCCGCTGCCGGCGACGCTCACCGCTCGCCATCGGGCTCCGCTCGTCGTCGGGCCCCACCAATTCACCGGACCCCGCCCGGCCGATCCGCCGGAGCACCCATCGAAAGGACCTCTCATGACCTCCTCGCTGCGCCGCCGGAGCCTGTTCGGCATCGCCGGACTCGGAGCCGTCGCTCTGACCGCCGCCGCCTGCTCCTCCGACGACAGCGCCGACGCCTCCGGCGCATCGGACGCCGGCTCGGGCTCCGGTTCGTCCGACGGCGGCCTGCTGCCCGCCGCCGAGGGCACCACCCAGTACCCGCTGACCCTCACCACCCCGTGGGGCGAGACCGTGCTGGAGTCGCGCCCCGAGCGCATCGCCACCGTCGACGGCATGATGAACACCCTGCAGATCGTCGTCGCCCTCGGCGGCGTCCCGGTCGCGGCGCCCGAGTTCGCGGACTTCTGCCCCTGGATCACCGAGGTCATCGCCGGCGAGGTCGAGACCGTGTTCACCACCCAGCAGGACTCCGCCTTCCCGGTGGAGACCATCGCCGCCGCGAAGCCCGACCTGATCATCGCCCTGAACTCCGAGGGCATCGGCGACTTCTACGACCAGCTCGCCTCGATCTGCCCGGTGCTGGCCGCCCCCTCCGAGGAGGAGCAGCAGCAGACCTGGGAGGAGCAGCTGCCGCTGATCGCCGAGGCGCTGGATCTGCAGGCCGCCGGTGAGGCCGCCAAGACCGCCCACTACGACGCGATCGAGGCCGTCGCCGCCGAGCACCCCGAGTTCGCCGGCAGCACCGTCTCCTTCTCCCTCTTCTACGGCGACGGCGACCTCGTGTACTTCTCGACCACCGGCTCCGACGCCGAGGCGCTGTTCCTGGGCCTCGGCTTCGACGCCAACCCGCTGGCCGAGCAGTTCGTCGACGACTCCGTGGTCAGCTCCGAGCTGCTCTCCCAGCTCGACGCCGACGTCATCCTCCTGGCCGACAACTCCGACGGCGCCATCCAGGAGAAGGTCATCGACCAGCCCCTCTTCCAGGAGCTCACCGCCGTGAAGGAGGATCGCCTCGTGCTCATCGAGAACAACAGCACCTCCTTCACCATCGACGGCACCGAGACCCCCGGAAACCTCCCGTGGGGCCTCGCCCGCCCGGGCATCCTCTCGACCCCGTGGGTCGGCGAGCAGCTCGCCCCCGTCCTGGCGGACAAGCTGGCGTGACCTCGGCCTCCGTCGCGGCGTCGGCCGACGAGCACCAGGGCGAGGGGCAGAGCGCCCCTCGCCCCGGCCGACGTCGCGCGCTCGGGCTGATCATCCTGCTGGCCCTGTTCGCGCTGGCGCTCGTGCTGTCCATCGCCTACGGCGCCAATCCGATCCCGGTGCCCGACGCCCTGCGCGGACTGCTGCACCGCGACTCCTCCGAGGCGTCCGTGATCGTGTGGACCCAGCGGATCCCGCGCACCATCGTCGGGATCGCCGTCGGCGCCGCCTTCGGCGTGGCCGGGGCGCTCATCCAGGCGATCACCCGCAACCCCCTCGCCGATCCCGGCATCCTCGGCGTGAACGCCGGTGCGGGCTTCGCGGTCACCGTCGGCGTCGGCCTGCTCGGCGTCAGCTCGATCACCGGCTACGTCTGGTTCGCGTTCATCGGCGCCGCCGCGACCACCGTCGGCGTCTACCTCATCGGGTCGATGGCCCGCAGCGCCTCCTCGCGGGTCACCCTGGTGCTCGCCGGCGTCGCCCTCGGGGCCGTCCTCAACGGCCTGTCCTCCCTGCTGCAGCTGCTGGACGAGGACACCTTCCAGTCGATCCGCAGCTGGGGCCTGGGCGCGATCGACCGCACCTCCCTCGCCGAGACGCTCGGCGTGCTGCCCTTCATCGTCGTCGGCCTCGTGATCGCGATCCTGCTGTCGGGGAGCCTGAACTCCGTCGCCCTCGGCGACGACCTCGCCGCGTCCCTCGGCACCAGCGTCGTGCGCGTGCGCATCCTCGGCATCCTCGCGGTGACCCTGCTCGCCGGCGGCGGCACCGCCCTCACCGGCGGCATCGGCTTCCTCGGCCTCATGGTCCCGCACGTGGTGCGCTGGATCGTCGGCCCCGACCAGCGCTGGATCATCGCCTACTCGATCCTCCTGGCGCCGACGATGCTGCTGGGGGCCGACGTCATCGGCCGCGTGGTCGCCCGGCCCAGCGAGCTGGAGGTCGGCATCGTCTGCGCCGTCATCGGCGCCCCCGTGCTGATCGCCCTCGTCCGACGCAGGAAGGTGAGCGGACTGTGAGCGTCTCCTTCGGAACCCCGACCGCGGTGCTGCGCACCCCGGCCTTCTCCTTCCGCATCGCGCTGCGGCCCCTGATCGGCTCCGGCATCATGCTGCTGGTCGCCCTCGCCTCCGCGGTCGCCGCCCTCCAGTTCGGCGACTATCCGCTGAGCGTGGGAGAGGTCCTGCACGCCCTGTTCGTCGCCGACGACTCCTTCTCCCGCACCGTCGTCCTCGAATGGCGCCTGCCCATCGCCCTGTCGGCGATCCTGTTCGGCGCCCTCCTCGGCGTCGGCGGCGCGATCTTCCAGTCGCTGACCCGCAACCCGCTGGGCTCCCCCGACGTCATCGGCTTCGACGCCGGCTCCTACACGGGCGTCATCGTCACCGTGCTCGTGCTCGGCGTGGTCAGCGTGCAGGCGCTCGCGACTGCCTCCCTGCTCGGCGGCCTGATCACCGCGATCGTCGTCTACCTGCTCTCGCACCGCCGCGGCGCGCAGGGGTTCCGGCTGATCATCGTCGGCATCGGCGTCTCCGCGATGCTCGGGTCCGTCAACGCCTACCTCGTCACCCGCGCCGACATCTCCGATGCGATGACCGTCGGCTTCTGGGCCGCCGGCTCCCTCGCCCGCATCACCTGGACGACCCTGCAGCCCGTCGCGATCATGGCCGCGATCGTGCTGCTCGGCGCCGCCTGCATGAACCGCTCCCTCGAACGGCTCGAGCTCGGCGACGACGCCGCCACCACCCTCGGCACCCGACCCAACCGCACCCGCATGGTGCTGCTGGTGATCGGTGTCGCCACCACGGCGCTCGTGACCGCCGCGGCCGGCCCCATCGGCTTCGTCGCCCTGGTCGCCCCGCAGCTCGCGCGCCGCCTCACCCACTCAGCCGGCGCCGGGCTGCTCGGAGCCGCCTGCATGGGCGCCGCCCTGCTCTCCCTCGCGCACCTGCTCTCGCTCGCGCTCAAGGTCGGCAACGCCAACGTGCCCGTCGGCCTGATCACCGTCTGCGTCGGCGGCTGCTACCTGATCTACCTGCTGATCCGCGAAGCCAGGAAGAGGTCCGCATGAGCGGGAACGATTCGATCCTCCCCAGGAGAGGCATGAGCACCACGATCGATCACGCTCCCTCCCCGGAGCCGTCGGAAGCACCGGCCCCCGGCCAGACCGACGGAGCCGCCGGGGCCGCCGGAGCCGCCGGAGCCGCACCCGTGCCAGCGGCGGCCGGACAGGCCACCACCGGACAGGCCGCCACCGGGCAGGTCGCCGGGCAGACGGCCGACTCCTCGCCGGGCGCGACCCTGCTCGCCGCACAGGGAGCGACCTTCGGCTATGACCGGCACGTCATCTCCGAGGGCCTCGACGTCGAGATCCCGCCGGGCTCCTTCACCGCGATCATCGGCCCCAACGGCTGCGGCAAGTCCACGCTCCTGCGCGGCCTCGCCCGTGTTCTCAAGCCCTCGAAGGGCCAGGTCGTCCTCGACGGCCGGGAGATCCGCAGCTACCGCTCCAAGGAGATCGCCCGACGGCTCGGACTGCTCCCCCAGACCTCCCTCGCCCCCGACGGCATCCGCGTCGCCGACCTCGTCGCCCGCGGTCGCGCCCCGCATCAGGGCCTCATCCAGCAGTGGCGCACCGAGGACGAGGACGCTGTCGCCGCAGCCCTCGCCGCCACCCACCTCACCGACCTCTCGGACCGCCTCGTCGACGAGCTCTCCGGCGGCCAGCGCCAGCGGGTCTGGGTCGCGATGCTCCTCGCCCAGCAGACCGGCATCATGCTCCTGGACGAGCCCACCACGTTCCTCGACATCGCCCACCAGTACGAGCTGCTGGACCTGTTCGCGGACTTCCACGCCGACGGCACCACCGTCGTCGCCGTGCTCCACGATCTCGCGCAGGCCTCCCGCTACGCCGACCACCTGGTCGTCATGAAGGACGGCCAGGTCATCACCACCGGCACCCCGCACGACGTCATCACCGTCGACCTGGTCCGCGAGGTCTTCGGACTCGACTGCATCGTCGCCGAGGACCCGGTCACCGGCACCCCCACCGTGGTCCCCCTGAACGGCCGCCGCCGGAAGAGCTGAGAGGCGCGGGTGCGCCCGGTGCTGGGTGCGGGTGCGGGTGCGGTGCCGCTGCCGGTGCCGGGGCCGGTGCCCGGGGTCGGTGCCCGGGGTCGGTGCCCGGTGCCGGTGCCCGGGGTCGGTGCCCGGTGCCGGTGCCCGGGGTCGCTGCAAACTTTGGGACTCCAGCGTGACCTCAACGCCTGAGAGAGCTTGAGCTCACGCTGGAGTCCCATTCTCAGCAGCAGATCGCCGGGACCGGTACCGGAAGCCTGCCGGCGCAGCCTGCCCGGGCAGCCCAGAGGAGAGCACGGAGCAGCGCGGCATCCCCAGCAGCAGACCCAGCCGCTGCAAATTTCGGGACTCCAGCGTGACCTCAACGCCTGAGAGAGCTTGAGGTCACGCTGGAGTCCCTTTCTCAGCAGCAGATCCCCGAGACCGCGACCGAAAGCCCGCCCGGCCGGCAGATCACGAGCGGTTCAGCGGCCTGACGTGGATGTCGTCGGCGACGTCGCGGGGCACATCGAGCTCGGCGCCATCGGCGAGACGGACGCGCGCACCTCCGCCCGCACCGCTCTCAACGGCATCGAGCACCGCACCAGGCAGGAGCCCGAGGAGCTGGGCGGTGCGGAGGGTCTCGGGTCGGGCATCGGAGACCACGAGGATCTCGAACCTGCCGCCGCCAGGAGCATTCGCCGATGCTGCGGGCTCGTGGTCGGCAGGCGCCCCCTCCGCCCCGTCACCCCCGGAAACCCCGTCCTCCCGGTCCGCCGCGTCCTCCCGGTCCGCCCCGTCCACCGCGTCAGCCCCGTCCGCCCCGTCCACCGCGTCAGGCGCGTGCAGGACATCGGAGAGGCGGCAGGCATCGGCGGGATGGTCCCAGCGATGCTCGGCGTCGGGGATGGGGTCGCCGTGGGGGTCGGCCGCAGGATGCCCGAGACGCTCGTCGATCCGGGCGATGAACTCGTCGGAGACGGCGTGCTCGAGGCGCTCGGCCTCGTCGTGGACCTCGTCCCAGCCGTAGCCGAGGGCGTCGACGAGGAAGGTCTCGATCAGGCGGTGGCGTCGGACCATCGCGACCGCGAAGCGGGCTCCGGCCTCCGTGAGCTCGACCGGCTTGTACGGCACACGGACCACGAGGCCCTGCGCATCGAGGCGCTTGAGGGTCTCGGTGACGTTCGCGGCGGAGGTGCCGAAGCGCTGGGCGAGCTCGCCCACGGTCATCGGCGGATCTCCCCACTCGGTGCGGGTCCAGATCACCTTGAGGTAGTCCTGGGCCACGGCGCTGAGATCGTCGGGGTTCACGCCCGCATCGTATCGTCGGCCCCTTCTCGCCCATGACACGAGGCGGACCGGATCCGCTCGCCCTCGGCCCTCCGCGGCGGTCAGCCCTCCTGGACCATCAGCCCTCCAGGATGGTCATCGGCACGAGCGCCAGGTTCAGCGCGACGATCAGCGCGACGACGATCCAGGCGATGATCGCGAGGGTCCGGGAGTTCGCGAAGCCGCCCATGAGGGAGCGACGGCTGGTCAGGGAGACCAGCGGGATCAGCGCGAACGGCAGGCAGAGGCTGAGGACGACCTGGCTGAGGACGAGCGCGAAGGTGGGATCGACGCCGACGGCCAGCACGATGAGCGCGGGGATCAGCGTCAGCGCCCGGCTGAGCACGAGCGGGATCCGCACATGCAGCAGACCCCGCATGATCTCGGCGCCCGCATAGGCTCCGACGGACGACGACGCCAGGCCCGACGCCAGCAGACCGATCCCGAACAGCACGCCGATGACCGGCCCGGAGGCCGCGGCGATCGCCGCATGCGCTCCCTGGATCGAGTCGGTGCCCGGGATCCCCGGCAGCGCCTCCGCGGCGAGCACCAGCATCGCGATGTTCACGGTGCCGGCGACCAGCAGGGACAGCACCACGTCCCAGCGGGAGGCCCGGACCAGCCGGGACGTGCGGGCGAGGCGCGAGGTCTGCGCGGGATTCTCTGCCCCTCCGGAGCGGGTCGCGGCGATGCCGTGCCGATCGCGGACCAGGCCCGCATGCAGGTAGATCGCGTGCGGCATGACGGTCGCGCCGAGCATCGACGCGGCCAGCAGCACGGTGCCGGCGCCGTCGAAGCGGGGGACGAGGCCGGAGGCGAGGTCGGCCGGCTCGGGCGGTGAGACGACCAGCCCGGCGAGGAACCCGATCGTGATCACCGCGAGCAGTCCGATCACCACGTTCTCGAAGGGCCTCTGGCCGAGCCGCGACTGCACGGCCAGCAGCGCCATCGACACCGCGCCGACGATCAGCCCGCCCAGCATCAGCGGCACCCCGAACAGGATCTGCAGGGCGATCGCTCCGCCGACGACCTCCGCGATATCGGTCGCGATGGCCATGACCTGCGCCTGCGCCCAGTAGGCGATCCGGGGGCGCCGGCCGAGGGTCCCGCCGAGGTGCTCGGCGAGGCTGCGCCCGGTGACGGCGCCGAGCTTCGCCGACAGGTACTGCACGATCATCGCCATCAGGTTCGCGGCGACCAGCACCCACAGCAGCAGGTAGCCGTAGCGGGCGCCGGCGGTGATGTTGGCGGCGATGTTGCCGGGGTCCACATAGGCGACGGCAGCGACGAAGGCGGGGCCCAGGAGGCGGATCGTCCGCCACGGCCCGCGGCGCCGGGCGGATGCTGCCTCGGCACCTGCCCCCGAGCCCGTTCCAGCGCCCGGCGTGCCCGCCTCAGCACCCGTCAACGCATTCGCGGCGTCTTCCTCCGCGTCGGGAGGAGTCGTCGCGAGCCGCTGCTCCACTGCCGGTTCCGTCATGTGTTTTAACATACCTTAAAACACTCCTGGACGCACGGGAACGTGGCGCACAGCGCGTCAGCCGGTCCCACCCCTCAGCCGGTCCCACCCCAGCAGCGGACCCCGCCCCTCAGCCGACCCCGTCCCTCAGCCGGCCCCGCTCCTCAGCCGACCCCACCCCAGCAGCGGACCCCGCCCCAGCAGCAGACCGGGTCGCTGCAAACTTTGGGACTCCAGCGTGACCTCAACGCCTGAGAGGCCTTGAGGTCACGCTGGGGTCCCTTTCTCAGCAGCAGATCCCCGGAACCGCGCCCGAGGTCAGTCCCCGGGGACCTCCGCCTCGATCTCGGCGAGCCAGGCGCGGGAGGCGGCGTCCGAGGGCATGCGCCAGTCGCCGCGCGGGGACAGCGACCCGCCGGCCAGCACCTTCGGGGCGTTCGGGATGGCCGAGCGCTTGAACTGGTTGGAGAAGAAGCGGCGCGTGAACACGGTCAGCCAGTGCTTGATCTCCGCGCGGGTGTACGCGCGGCGGTCGTCGTCGGCATAGCCGGAGGGCCATTCGCCGGCGTCGAGGTCGCCCCAGGCCTGGTGGGCGAGGTAGGCGATCTTCGCGGGACCGTATCCGCGGCGCAGCAGGTGGTACAGCGTGAAGTCGTGCAGCGCGTAGGGGCCGATGGAGTCCTCGGTGGACTGGGCCTTCTCGCCGGGCTTGGTGGGGATCAGCTCCGGGGAGATCTCGGTGTCGAGCACCGCCTGCAGGATCCCAGAGGTCTGCTCGTCGAACAGCCCCTCGACGATCACCCAGCGGATCAGATGCTGGATGAGGGTCTTGGGGACCCCGGCGTTGACGCCGTAGTGGGACATCTGGTCGCCGACGCCGTAGGTGCACCAGCCCAGCGCCAGCTCGGACAGGTCACCGGTGCCCACGACGATCCCGCCGTGATGGTTGGCCAGGCGGAACAGATAGTCGTAGCGCATGCCGGCCTGGACGTTCTCGAAGGTCACGTCGTAGACCTCCTCGCCGGACCCGAAGGGGTGGCCCATGTCCTTGAGCATCTGCGTGGAGGCGGGACGGATGTCGATGGTCTCGAAGCTCGCACCGATCGCCTTCGAGAGCAGCTCGGCGTTGGAGCGGGTCCCCTCCGACGTCGCGAAGCCGGGCATCGTGTACGCGAGGATCTCGGAGCGGTCGCGGCCCAGGCGGTCCATCGCCTGCGCGCACACGATCAGCGCATGCGTGGAGTCCAGGCCCCCGGAGACGCCGATGACGGGCCGGGCGCCGCCGGGCTCGTCCCCGCCGATCGTGGTGAGGCGCCGCACCAGGCCCGCGACCTGGATGTTGTACGCCTCGTAGCAGTCCTGGGCGAGGCGCGCCGGATCGTCGGGCACGAAGGGGAAGCGGTGCAGCGGCCGACGCAGCGGACCCGTCGCCGGATGCGGCCGGGGCCCGGACTCGATGCCGAAGGCCTCCCCCGACAGCGGCGCGAAGGCGAACCAGCCGGCCGAGGCCTCCTCGTCGGCGCTCGCCGCACCGGAGGCGCCGTCGGCGTCCACGGCGTCGGACGCGTCGATGCCCTCGGCGTCGTCATCGGTCGGGTAGTCCTCCTCGAAGGGGCCGAACAGCCGCGCCGTCTCGTAGTTCGTGAACTTCTCGAGGGACTTCGCATGGGTGCGACGGTTGTCGTCGAAGGTGCTCTGGCGACGGCGCTCGGCGACGATCCGGTCGAGGTCGACGTCGACGATCGTCGCGCGCGCCCCCTGCGGGAAGCGCTCGGACTCCCCGAGCAGGTCCCCGCACTCGTACACGAAGGTCTGGCCGTCCCAGGCGAGGTCCGTCGTCGACTCGCCCTCGCCGGCCGCGGCGTACACGTACGCGGCCTGGCAGCGGGCCGCGGCCGAGCGCGCCAGCAGCTTCCGATCCTCCGCCTTGCCCACCGTGATCGGGGAGCCCGAGAGGTTCGCGATCACCGTCGCCCCGGCGAGCGCGGCCTCGGCCGACGGCGGCACCGGCACCCACATGTCCTCGCAGATCTCCACGAACAGACGCAGCCCCGGCACGTCCTCGACGGTGATGATCCCGTGGGGCGTGAGCAGGTGCTCCTCACGGCCGATGCGCACGAACTGGTCGCAGACGTCGTCCCCGGGCGCGTACCAGCGGCGCTCGTAGAACTCGCGGTAGGTGGGGAGGTTCTGCTTGACGGAGATGCCGAGCACCTGGCCGTGGTGGATGACCACCGCGCCGTTGACGATCCGCGCCCGGTCGCGGGTGCGCAGGGGCGCGCCGACGACGATGATCGGCAGCAGCTCGCGGCTCGCCTCGATGAGCGTGACGAGGGCCTGCTCGACGGCGTCCAGCAGGGGCTCCTGCAGCACGAGGTCGTCGAGGGAGTAGCCCGTCAGGGACAGCTCGGGGAAGACCGCGAGGCCCACCTGCTCGGCGTCGAGCTCCCGCAGCTGCTCGAGGTGGCGCTCCGCGTTGGTCGCCGGGTCGGCGAGCGCGACCGGCAGCGTCACCGCCGCGACCCGCAGGAAGCCGTGGTCGTAGATCGAGGCGTGGGGGTCGGTCCGGTCGGCGGGATCGTGCTGGCCTGCCGGGTCGTTCCGGTCGGCGGGCGCCTGACGGTCAGGCGTGGGGGTCGCTGCGCTCATGCTGGGAAGCGTAGTGGAGCCTGCCGGGGCGCCGCCCGGACCGACGTGGAGCTCGTCGCCGCGCCATGTCACCGCCGCACCATGTCGCCGCCGCATCGAGTCGGCACCGCCGTGACGTGTCGACGCCCCGTCGCGCGGGTGCTGTACGTTGATCGAGCCCGACCGCAGGTCAGGCGATCGTGACGCCGCAGGAGAGGCCAGGTCCGCATGAGCACGCAGTCCATGCCGTTCCCGTCGTCGACCCCGTCGTCGAACCCGCCGTCGAACCCGCCGTCGGCCCCTGCGACCCCTGCGAGCCCTGCCCGTCGGGCGGCGCACCGCCGACGCGCGCTGGTCGGCTGGATGCTGGTGGCTCCGGCGACGTTCGGCGTGGCGTGCTTCCTGATCCTGCCGGTGCTGCTCGCGTTCACGGTGTCGCTGTTCAGCTGGAGCCTCATCGGGACGCCGGAGTTCGTCGGGCTGGAGAACTACCGTCGGCTCCTGACCGACGGATCGCTCGCGAACTCGCTGCTGGTCACGGGAGTGTTCACGCTGATCTCGGTGCCGGTGTCGCTCGCCGTCGGCCTGCTGCTGGCGACCCAGCTGGTGCGGGCGCTGCCCGGGTCGGCGATCGCCCGGGTGGTCGTGGTGATCCCGTGGGTGTGCGCACCGCTCGCGCTGGGCGTGGTGTGGAAGTGGATCCTGCAGCCGTCGACAGGTGCGCTGAACCGGATCCTCGGTGTGCGCATCGAATGGCTGACGGATCCGACGCTCGCCCTGCCGGCCGTCGCGTTCGTCGCCATCTGGCAGAACGTCGGCTACATCTCGCTGTTCTTCCAGGCGGGCCTGGGTCGCATCCCGACCTCGATCTACGAGGCGGCGCGGCTCGACGGTGCGAGCGCCTGGCAGCAGCTGCGGCACATGACGATCCCGCTGCTGCGTCCGACGACGTTCTTCCTCGCAGTCACCCAGGTGGTCGCGAGCTTCCAGGTGTTCGACATGGTCTTCGCCCTCACCGGCGGCGGACCCGAGCATCGCACCGAGGTGATCGCCTCGCTCGTCTACAACCAGGCCTTCGTCAGCTCCCATGTGGGGCGTGCGAGCGCGGTCGCGGTGATCCTGTTCGTCATCCTGGTGGTGATCACGGTGGCCCAGCAGCGCTGGTTCTCCTCCCGCATCACCTACGACATGAGCTGAACAGGAGGAAGGAGACCCATGAGCACACGTCCGCCCCAGCGCAGCCGATCCTCCCAGCGGCGCAGCGCCGGTCCGCGCGGCAGGTCCTCCCTGCGCGGCCGACGCCTTCTCGGATATGCCGCCACCTATCTCGTGCTGATCGTCGCGGTGATGGCCACGCTCGCGCCCTTCGCCGTGTCGGTGCTGACGGCGTTCACCTCCTCGACCCAGTTCGCGCAGCAGGGGCCGCTGTCGATCCCCTCCCCGCCGACGCTCGAGAACTTCCGCTCGCTGTTCTCGAGCGTCGACGGCTTCATCACGCCGGTAGCGGTCACCCTGCAGATGGTCGCGGTGATCCTGGTGGGGCAGATGGTGCTCTCGGTGCTCGCCGCCTACGCCTTCGCGCATGTGCGCTTCCCCGGTCGCGACATGCTGTTCTGGGTGTTCGTGGCGACGCTGATGGTGCCGCAGGTGGTCGTCGTGGTGCCCCTCTACCTGATGTTCGCCGAGGCGGGCCTGCGCAACACCTTCTGGGCGCTGGTGATCCCCTTCGTCTTCGGCTCCCCGTACGCGATCTTCCTGCTGCGGGAGAACTTCCGAGGCGTGCCGAGCGAGCTGATGGACGCGATGCGCATCGACGGCGCCGGGACCCTCCGCCTGCTGCGGAGCCTGGTGGTGCCGCTGAACCGTCCGATCATCGTCACCCTCATGCTCATCACCGTGGTCACCCACTGGAACAGCTTCCTGTGGCCGATGATCATCACCTCCGGCCCCGAATGGCGGGTCATCACCGTGGCGACCTCCGCGCTCCAGTCGCAGTACAACAACAACTGGACGCTCGTCATGGCTGGCACGACCATCGCCATGCTGCCGCTCGTGATCCTCATGATCGTCTTCCAGAAGCAGATCACCCGCTCCGTCGGCGAGACCACCCTGCGCTGAGAGCCCCGCCGTCGGCCCAGCCCGCCCATCGGCCCAGCCCGCCGTCGACCCAGCCCGCCTGTCGGTCTCATGGCGCCATCCGGCGTCACGACTCCTTCCGCACCCTGCGACCTGGGCATATGGTGGGACAGAGCTTCGTCATCCCAGGAGAACGCCATGCTGAACCGCCGTCATCTGCTCGCCTCGCTCGCCGCCGCCGGGGTCGCGGGCACCGCCGCCGCCTGCTCCCCCTCCTCCGATTCGGGCTCCGGATCGGGATCGGGCGCGTCCGACGGCGGAGGGTCGAAGGGCACGCTGACCTTCCGCCTCTGGGACGACACCGCCGTCGAGGCCTACGAGGAGTCGTTCGCCGCGTTCACCGAGCAGTCCGGCTGGGGCGTCACCATCGACGTCGTCCCCTGGGACGACTATTGGACGCAGCTGCCGCTGGACGTCGCCAGCGGAGATGCGGCCGACGTCTACTGGATGAACTCCGCGAACTTAGTGCTCTACCAGCAGTCCGGCGACCTCCTCGACATCAACGAGGTGATCCCCGACCACGAGGGCCAGTGGGAGCAGAGGGTCGTGGACCTCTACACCCGCGACGGCGGGCTCTGGGGCGTCCCGCAGCTGTGGGACTCGATCGCCCTGTTCTCGAACTCCGATCTGCTCGCCGCGGCCGACGTCGACCCGACCACGCTCGCCGTCGACCCCTCCGCCGACTCCGACCCGCTCCGCGAGGCCGGCGCCCTCCTCACGCTCGACGGCGACGGCCGCCATCCCGGCGACGACGGCTTCGACCCGGACTCCCGCACCCAGTTCGGGTTCAACTCGCAGGCCGACCGTCAGGCGATCATCGGGCCGTTCCTCGCCTCCAACGGCGCCGAATGGTCGCAGGACGACCAGTACGTCTTCGCCTCCGACGAGGGCATCGCCACCTTCCAGCATCTCGCCGACCTCATCAACGTCGACCACATCGCCCCGTCGGCCGCCGACACCAACGAGAACGGCGACTTCACCCGCGACCTGTTCACCCAGGGCAAGCTCGCCCTGTTCCAGTCCGGCCCCTACAACCTCAAGACCATCTCCGAGGGGGTCGACGGCACCTTCGCATGGACGATCACCGCCCCGATCGCCGGACCCGCAGGGGCCAAGTCGCTGGTCCACGGCGTCGTCGCGGTCGGCAACGCGAAGGCCGACGACGACCGCCAGGAGGGCATCGCAGAGCTCCTGACCTGGCTCGGCTCCGCCGAGGGCCAGGCCCCGATCGCCCAGAAGGGCGTCTCCTTCCCCGGACACGTCGACGCCCAGGCGGACTTCGTCGCCTACTGGGAGGAGCAGGGCGTGGACGTCACCCCCTTCATCACCGCCGCCGACGACGCCGCCCTCGCCGACACCGGCGCACAGGCCAACGCCGGCCTCACCGCCGCGCTGCCGATCTTCCAGGAGGTGCTCATCGGCCGGAAGACCGCCGCCGACGGCATCCCCGAAGCCCAGGAGGCCGGCAACGAGGCCATGGGCGGCTGAGCCCGCCGGCGCGCGCCGATCCCGCCCACGCGCGCCGAACCCGCCCGTCCAGGTTCTTCACACCTTGCACACGGGCTTCGCCCGGAAAGTCCCCGCGTCGGGGCTTCTGCGGAGGTCAGGAGCATGCCAGGGTGTCCCTATGACCCAGACCTCACCGGAGCCGGCTCCGTCCCTGCCGCCGCACCATCCGCCGACGGCGGTCCCGCACCCCATCTCCGCACCCGGCCAGCATCCGGGGTACGGCCCACAGCCGGGGTACGACCCACAGCCGGGGTACAGCCCACAGCCGACGTCGGACTCCCCCGGCATCGTCGCCGAGCATGTCAGCCGGGCGTTCGGCAGCGTGCAGGCCGTGTTCGACCTCAGCTTCACTGCCCCGCGCGGCGCCGTGACGGCACTGGTCGGGCCCAACGGCTGCGGGAAGTCGACGCTGATGCTGATGCTCGCGTCGCTGCTCGCACCGGATGCGGGCCGCGTCCTCGTGGACGGCATCGACCCCGCGACCGATTCCGCGGGCGTGCGCGCGAGGGTCGGATGGATGCCCGACCAGTTCGGCGCCTGGGACTCGCTGCGGGTCACCGAGGTGCTGGAGGTGATGGGGAGGGCGTACTTCCTGCCCTCTGATCATCTGCGCCCGAAGGTGGCGGAGCTGCTGGAGCTGATGGACCTCTCGACGCTGGCGCGGCAGCCCGCGCACGTCCTCTCCCGCGGGCAGAAGCAGAGGCTCGGCCTCGCCAGGGCGCTCGTCCACGATCCGACGGTGCTGGTGCTCGACGAGCCGGCGTCGGGCCTGGACCCGGCATCCCGCCGACGCCTGCTGCGGGTAGTCCGAGAGGTCGCGGCCTCGGGCGCGACGGTGCTCGTCTCCAGCCACATCCTCGGGGAGCTCGAGGAGATGGCCGATCACGTCGTGTTCATGGACCACGGAAGCGTCGTCGAGTCCACGAGCGTGAAGGATCTGGCCTCGCGTCCGCGACCCTGGCGGATCGAATCCCTGCACCATCAGGCGCTCGCGGAGGCGCTCACCGCGGTGGGTGTGCAGCACGAGCCGGTGCGCGGTGCCGACGAGACCGTCAGCGGCCACGCCGAGACGCTCGTCCAGCTCCCCGACGAGGCCACAGCCGCGCGCCTTCTCGCCGACCTCACCGCACGCGACGCCCGCATCATCGCCTTCGCCCCCGCGACCGGCCGCCTCGAGGCCGCCTATCTCGCCTCCGACGCCGCCCACCGTAAAGGGGCCCTCTGATGACCAGCATGAACACTGCACCCGGCAACCCCGGCGGACCCAGCGCTCCCGGCGGACCCGTCGGACCCGGCGGACCCGGCAGCTCGGGCGTCGCCGCTCCCCCGCCCTCCGGGGCGCGACCAGACCGTCCCCGCGGCGGACGCTGGACCGTCCGTCCCCGCGGCGTCTGGCTGGTGACCTCGCTCGAGCTGCGCCAGCGCCTGCGGTCGGTCGCCTGGTACGTCGCGCTCGGCGTGTGGACGGTGGTGCTGGCGGGCATCGGCGTGCTCGGCCTGGCTCCTACGCTCTACACGGCGCAGTACGGCGCCTACCAGGAGACCGCCCAGATCATCTTCAGCCTGCAGATGATCCTCGTGCTGTTCGCGATGCTGCTGGTGGTTCCGGCGATGTCCGCCGGTTCGATCAACGGCGACCGCTCCGCCGGAACCCTCGCGACGCTGCAGGCGAGCCTGCTGGGTCCGCTGGAGATCGTGCTGGGCAAGCTGCTGGCGGGATGGCTCACCGGGCTCGCCTTCCTGGTGCTCGCCCTGCCCTCCACGCTGCCGACGGCCCTGCTGGCCGGCATCAGCGTCTTCTATCTCGCCCGCGTGATCCTGATGATCGCGCTGCTGGCGGGGTGCGTGACCGCACTGGGGCTGGGCCTGTCCTCGCTGACGCGTCGGGCGATGGGTTCGGTGGTGCTCGCCTACGTGATCGTGGTCGGCGTGACCGTCGTGCTGCCGATCGTGTGGGGCGTCTCGGCGCTGTTCCTGGTGCAGGAGCGCACGGTCACGGTCCATGAGCCCGACTACTACAGCAGCACCTATGAGGACTCCACCGGCAAGTGCATCGAGGTCGAGCAGGAGCAGAGCGTCTCGCGCACCGACATCGCGATGCCGCTGCTGTGGGCGAACCCCCTGGTCATGCTCGCCGACGTCTCCCCGCGCATCAACTCCATCGACGACTACGACGGCATCCAGGACTACGACGTGCTGATGCTGATGAAGCAGGGCCTGCGTCTCGCGGCCAGCCCGACCCACCCGACGAACTTCAACTACTGCTCCCCGGACATGACCGGCTACCCAGCCGACCTCGGCGATCCGATCGAGCGCCCGGTGTGGCCGATGGGCGCGGGGCTGTGGATCATCGTCAGCGTGGCCTCGGTGGCGATCGCGACCTCCCGCCTGGGCATTCCCATCAAGCGCCTGGGCAAGGGAACCCGCATCGCCTGACCCCGGCCCGGACCGGCCCGGTGCTGCACCCGGCCGGCCCGGCCCGGTGCGGCGTCGCCGCCTCTGCTCAGGGCAGGCGGCGCAGGCCGGTGACGCTGTCGGGGATGTCGTCGTCGGAGGGGCTCGGCGCTGCGGCGAAGGGAGAGGAGTCGGCGCCGAAGTCGGGCAGGCGGCCGGCGGCGACGTCGGCCGGCCGGACCTGCGTGTCGACGGCACCGGGCAGCGTCGGGTCCACCCAGAGCCGCTCTCCCCCGGCAATCCCACCAGCACGGCCACCAGCGATCGCGGTGCCCCGTTCGCGCCGACGCATCTCGGAGCGGACCGCCGGATCCTCGGCATGCTGCGCACGGGTGCCGATCAGCGGCGCGACCAGGGCGTACGGGGTCTCTCGACGCATGTAGAGGCCCGGTGGTCCGTAGAAGACGTCGCGCGCGCCGTCGCGCATCGCCGCGAAGGCCGCCCCGCCCGCGAGGGGTGCGCCGACGAGCACGGTGAGCACCATCGTCGTCCACATCAGGGCGTTGTCCTCTCCGAGGAGGACGAGCCCGACGCCGAAGACGATGACCGCGAGCAGCACACCGGCTCCGGTGACGACACCGGTGGCGATCACGAGGCTGCGCTCCCACGGGTTCTGGCGAGCACGGGTCGCCCATTCCGGGACGGTGCGCAGGTCTCTCACCTCGGCCCGCTGCGGCGCGGCGATGAGCGCGGCGATCGCCGGCGACAGGGCGGTGACCAGCACGATGATCCCCGCAGCGGGGATGGCGAGCACCGCCATGGGCCAGCGCAGCGAGGATCGCACGGCGGTGAGGTCCATCTCGAGGACGCCGCTGAAGGCCTCGATGGTCTCGGTGATCGACAGGACGACCCAGGCCAGGCTGAGCATCGCCGGCCACACCCAGGCGAGGGAGGCGCGGCCGATCAGGGCGAGCGCGCGCAGCGCTCCCGCGGGAGTGCTCGCGCCGGATGCCTCGGGCGTCCCGGGGTTCGGGGGGAGGTGGCGGCGGTCCTGGGCGCGGGAGCGTCGGGCGGCGGTGCGACGCACCTCGAGGTCGTGGTCGATCTTCCCGCGCATATCGATCTTGGCGGCGGCTTCGATGCCGAGGACCCTCGGTGCGGTCATCCGGGCGCGCAGGCACCAGCGGGCGATGAGCACGGCGATCCCGGAGGCGCACAGCGCGGCCAGCGGCCCCGAGGAGAGAGTCGACCACGGGAGCGGCACCCGGACGAGGACGGCGAGCGGGATCAGCACGAGCGCCGCGATCGGCGGGAGCAGCAGGACGAGGGTGACGCGCTCGGCGACGGCGCGCTGGAAGCCGTGCTCGGTGAGGTGGTCGCGCGGGTTCATGCGACCGATCCATGCGGAGGCCAGCGGAACGAGCGCGGCGCTGAGGGCCGTGGCCAGCAGCGGGAGCAGAAGATAGGCGAGCTTCAGCAGACCGGGGTCGAACCCGAGGCTGTAGGCGGCCTGACGCAGGTAGACGGGCTCTGCGATGGCCATGAGCGCGGAGATCCACCACAGGGTCGGACCCGAGCCGATCACGAAGAACGTCAGCAGCACGTACCACAGGCCCATCAGCATCAGCGCGGCCGCCCAGCCGGACCGCCAGATCCGGAAGGTGATCTCGCGACGGGAGTCGGCGATGATCTCCTGCGGCAGCACGAGCGAGGGATCCTCGCGCGAGACCCGCGGCGGCGGAGGCAGGTCCCGCAGCGGGGGAAGCGGCCGCTCCCCGAACGGCCTCTCCGCCCACGACGAGCCCGCCCATGACGAGCCCACCCGCGAGAGCTCCGTCCGGGAGGGGCCCGTCCGGGCCTGCGAACGGTCCGCTCCCGGGTTCCCCGTCGGACCCGTCGGACGCTTCGGCGGTGGTCCGGGGTGCTGTCCATAGGGCGAGGTCACGGCGTCTCCCCGGTCATGTCGCTGAGCGGCGCCCGAGGAAGGCACGGCCGAGCGTCATCTCGTCGGCGTAGTCGAGGTCGCCGCCGACGGGGAGGCCGGAGGCCAGGCGCGTGACGTTCACGTCCAGCGGCGACAGCAGGCGGGTGAGATAGGCGGCGGTGGCCTCGCCCTCGATGTTCGGGTCCAGAGCGAGGATCACCTCGGTGGTCTCCGAGGATCCCAGCCGGGTCATCAGCTGGGCGATGCGCAGGTCGTTGGGGCCGACGCCGCCGATGGGATCGATCGCCCCGCCGAGCACGTGGTACCTGCCCTTGAACTCGCGGATCCGCTCGATGGCGACGATGTCCTTGGACTCCTCGACCACGCAGATCATCTCGTCGCTGCGGCGGGGGTCCGAGCAGATGCGGCACTTCTCGTCGGCCGAGACGTTCCCGCAGATCTCGCAGAAGCGGACCGTGTCCTTGACCGTGACCAGGACCTCGGCGAGTCGGCGCACGGAGGTGTCGTCGGCGTCGAGCAGATGGAACGCGATCCGCTGCGCCGACTTGGGGCCGATGCCCGGGAGCTTCCCGAGCTCGTCGATGAGGTCCTGGACGATGCCTTCGTACACGCCCTCAACTCTAATCGGGCGCGAGGACGCCCGACTACGCCCGACGACGCCCGACGGCGCCCGAGCCGAGGGTCCCGGATCACGGCGGGACGTCCTGCACGGATGATGCGCATGGTTAGCATGAGAACGTTCACGGCACGACGACGAGCGCGTCGCGCCGTCCTGACGAGCCTCACCGACCTGACCGAGGAGCACGATGGTCACCCTGCCCGACACCCTGCTGGACGCTGTCCGCGACCGCGTCCTGACCGGCCTGGGCGACGCCGACAGCGCGGCGAGCATCGCCGAGCGCGTGGTCTCCTACCTCCGCAACACGGCCGAGACGACCGTGTCCGTCGACGAGGACGGCACCACGTTCGTCATCACCGGCGACATCCCCGCCATGTGGCTGCGCGACTCCGCCGCCCAGCTGACCCCGCTGCTGCGGCTGGTCGCCGCCGGTGTCGGCTCCGACGAGGACCGCGCACAGCTGGTCAGCCTGCTGTCGGGCCTGCTGCGCCGCCATTGGGCCCTGATCTCCGACGACCCCTACGCCAACGCCTTCAACCGCACCGCCGACGGCTCCCGCTGGGACGACGACGACACGGAGCGCGAGAACCCCCTGGCCTGGGAGCGGAAGTTCGAGCTCGACTCCCTCAGCTACGGGCCGGATCTCGCCTGGCGGCTGTGGCGGGCGACCGGCGACACCAGCTGGGCCGACGCCTCCTTCCTCACCGCCGCCCGGGCGATCCTCTCCACCGTCCGCACCGAGCAGGACCATGAGGGCCGCTCCCGATACCGCTTCCACCGCAGCGGGGCGACCCCGCAGGACACCCTCGACCGCATGGGTCGCGGCTCACTGACCTCCCCGACCGGGCTGGTCTGGGCCGGGTTCCGCCCCAGCGACGATGCCTGCGCCCTGGGCTACAACATCCCCGGCAACCACTTCCTCGCCCTCGCCCTCGAGCGCCTCGCCGAGCTCCTCGAGCAGGTTCCGGTCGCCGCCGCAGACGCACCTGCCACCGAGTCCGCCCCTTCCGACGATGGGTCCGAGCAGGCTGTCCGGTCCGCAGCGGAGCTCGCCGCCGAGGCTCGCGAGATCAGCGCGCAGATCCGCTCGGCCCTCACCGAGCACGGCATCGTCGACGCTCCTGCCGGCACGGACTCCGCAGCCGATGGTGCGGGCGAGCGGATCTGGGCCTACGAGGTCGACGGACGCGGCAATCACGTCTTCCTGGATGATGCGAACGTGCCGAGCCTGCTGGCTCTGCCCTATCTCGGCTGCGTCGACGCCTCGGATCCCGTCTACCAGGCCACGCGTCGGGCCGTGCTGTCACGCTCCAACCCGTACTACTACGCCGGGCTGTACCTCGAGGGCGTCGGTTCCCCGCACACCCCCAAGGACCATGTCTGGCCCATCGCCAAGAGCATCGAGGGTCTGACCAGCGATGATGACAGCCATCGTCTGCGCCTGCTGGAGCAGCTCATGCGCACGGACGGCGGCACCGGGATGATGCACGAGGGCGTCCATGTCGACGAGCCGGAGATCTTCACCCGCGCCTGGTTCTCCTGGTCGAACTCGATGTTCTGCGAGCTCGCCCTGGACCTCGCCGGCGTCCGCCGCGACGGCCCTGCCACGGACGGGCAGGCCGCCTGAGCCCAGCAGTCCGCATCGGTTGGGCAGACCGTCAGTCCGCATCGGTTGGGCAGACCGTCAGTCCGCATCGGCTGGGCAGACCGCGCCTCCGTCTGCGATCGATGCCCGTGACCTCGCCGCCAACGGGAGAGGCTGCGGTCTTCGGGACCTGTGCGCAGTCATCGTCCTGGCAGACGGGGTCCCGCGGCCGGACCCGTCTCGGCACTGTGACCTTGGCGGGACGCGTGGACTTCGCCTTGGCACCTTTGACCTGCATTCGGGATAGATTCGGCGTCATGACGACGATGCCGCAGCCGTACGATGAGCATGAGCCCTTCGCCGACGTGCTGGTGACGGAGGTCCCCGAGGTCCCCACCGCCGTGGTCTCCCGCCAGAGCTTCCCGACCGCTGAGATGTCCTCGCTGATGGATGCGTGCTTCTCCCACCTGTTCCCTGCGCTGGCGGGTGCGGGGGTGACGCCGATCGGTCCGGCGTTCGCCCTGCACCGGCGGATGCCCGTGGACACGGCTGATGTGGAGATCGGCGTCCCGATCGACCGTCCGCTCCCGGAGACGCTGACGCTGCCCAGCGGTCTGGAGGTGTCGGCGTCGGTGCTGCCTGCGGGACGTGCCGCTGCGATCAGCCACATCGGGGGTTACGACGCGCTGGCGGAGAAGTGGGGCGAGTTCACGGAGCTGGTGGGGGATGCGGGCGAGCAGATGACGTACCCGTTCTGGGAGCTGTACGTGACGCCTCCGACTCCGCAGACGGATCCGGCGACGCTGCGCACCGACCTGTTCACGCTGCTCGAGCCGGTTCCCTGATCGGCGGTCCGGTCAGAGCGTCCCATGGATGACGTCGGCGCCGCCGATGGCTCGACGGGTGGCGATGGCTCAGCTGGTCGCGATGGCTCAGCGGGTCTCGTCGATGATCTCGAGGACGCGTCCGCCGAGCACGGATTCGATGACCTCGCGGCCGTTGCGCGAGGTGTAGGAGGCATCGGCGTCGTCCCTCGAAGCACCGCCGGTCGGGTCGTCGTCGACGGGCGGGGCCTGGTCCTCGCGCCGTGCGCTGCCGAGACGTCGGCCAGAGGCTGCGGCGGCGCGAGAGGCATGGGCGGCTTCGCGGGCGAGCTCGATGCCGGACCGTGCGGCCGACGGCGCGGCGGTCGACGACGCGGCGGTCGACGGCGCGGCGACTGCTGCAGGCGCACTGACCGGCGCCGAACCGGAGCCGTTCGCGGGCGCGGAGCCCGAGGCCGCCACGGACGCAGGAGCAGGATCGCGCGCGGGGACCGGCTCCGGCGCGAGCCCGGGTGCCACGCTCCCCCAGCCGGGCTCGGCGGACCACGAGGCCGATGATGCACTGGTCGGCCCGGTGGCCTGGGGAGGTGCGGCAGGTGCCGCCGACGTCGGACCAGCAGCTGACGACGACTCACCAGCCGACGACCGACCGGCTGACCACTCGGATGCTGCGGAGCCTCCCCAGGTGGACCCCGATCCGGTGCCCTGCCCCTCGGGAGGCGGCGCCGATTCCGGTCCCGGCGTCGACTGCTCGGCGGCAGGCTGGGGAGCCGATGCCGAGGGGGCGGCGGGAGCAGCTGCCGCGGGGGCGGGCAGCGAGCGCACGACCCGTCCTTCGGCGAGCGCCTGCTTGATGGCGCGCTGGCCGAAGGTGCGCGGCTCGCCGTCGGGGACGCTGTCGCGCCCCTCGTCCTGGACCTCAGCGGCTCCGACGACTGCCGGTTCCGGCCCGTTCGACGACGACGCGGCGGGTGCCACGGGTGCTGACGGTGCCGCGGACGCGGGCGGGGTCGAGGACGCGGGCGGTACGGCGGAACCGGACGGCGCTGCGGACGCAGACTGCTGTGGCGCGAACTGCTGGGGGGCGGACTGCTGTGGCGCGGACTGCTGGGAGGCGGGTCCGAAGTCGTCCTGCGGGTCGGGCGGGTAGAAGTCCTCGGGATCCGGCGGGTACGGGTCGTCGGGCTCGGGCGCGAAGTCCTCGACCCGGTCGGGTCCGCGACGCACAGGATCTGCAGGTGCTGCGGGTGACGCCTGCACCGGGGAGGGTGCCGGGCCCGACGACGCGGGCGATGCCGGACCTGACGACACAGGCGATGCGGGTCCTGAGGAGACGGCCGATGCCGACGCGGCTCCCCCGTTCCAGGTGGGTGCCGCCGAGGCGGCACCCGATGCTGTCGACTCCTCTGCCGTCGCCCCGGGGAACGACGGAGCGGACGCGGACGGCGCGGTGCCGGGTCCGTCGTCCGCACCTCCCGTCGGCGCGGAGTCGCCCCATGGCCGCGCTGACGCGCTGGGTGGTGTCGATCCCCCCATCGGTCCCGCCTGGTTGCTGGGGCCGACGGGCCCGCCGGGACCTCCCGAGCCGCCTGACCCACCGGTACCGCCCGAGCCACCGGTACCGCCCGAGCCGGGATCCTCACCGACGACGGGCTCGACGGTGACCTCGATGCGCATGATGCGGCGGACCGCATCGGACAGGTTCTGAGCGGCGGTCCCCCGGCGGAAGGCGCTGACCAGACCCTCGGTGCGGAATCCGATCAGGAGGGTGCTTCCCTGCAGGTCCTGGACGTGTCCGTTCTGCGCGACCAGTGCCCAGCTGGGTCGACGGATCTGCGCGAGCTCGTCGAGGATCGCCGACCAATGACCGCGCACCGCATCGGCGTCTCCGCCTCCCTGCTGCGACTGGGGCGCAGCAGAGGTCTGCTGAGGCGGCGCAGAGGCCGGGACTGGTGCTGCGGCAGGCGCTGGTGCGGCGCTCTGCGGAGCGTCCTGCTGCGAAGGAGCGGGCGCTGGGGCCGCACTCTGCTGCGCTGCGCTCTGCTGCCGTGTGCTCTGCTGCGATGGGTCCTGCCGAGGTGCGTCCTGCGCCGGACGCTGCAGCGATGCTGCGGCGTCGCCCCAGCTCGTCGAAGGCGCAGGGGCGGACTGCTGCTGCGCGGGCGCGGGCCCGGCCTGCACATCCGGGCGCGCCTGCGCATCCGGGCGAGCCTGGGCATCCTGCTGGGCCTGAGGCTCGGGCTGCGGGCGACGCACCGGGCTCTCGCCGCGAGCGCGGCGCGCACTCTCGGCTCGCTCCTGGGCGATGCGTCGCGCCTCCTCGCGGCCGCTGCCGGCGGCTGCGGGCTGACCGCCCCTCTCCCCGACTGCGCTCTGGCCACCGGCTGCGGGGCCGCCCGCCGCGGGGCCGGCAGGTCCCGTCGGCCGACCGGAGCCGGCGCCCCCGCCGACCCCGGTGCTCGGCGGGACCGGAGCTGCAGCGCCAGCCCGCTGGTCGCGCAGCACCAGGCGCGCGGCGAGGAGCTCGAGGTGCAGGCGCGGGGAGGTCGCCCCGCTCATCGTCGAGAGCGTCTCGTGGACGAGGTCGCCGCACAGGGACAGGTCCGCCGGGACGAACGCGGCGGCCTGGGCGCGCATGGAGTCGAGCTCATCGGCCGGGACCTGCGGCAGCAGATCGGCGGCGCGGTCCGGGACGGCGGCGAGGATGATGAGGTCCCGCAGGCGCTCGAGGAGGTCCTCGACGAAGCGCCGCGGCTCGTGCCCGGTGACGAGGACCTGCTCGACCGCGTCGTAGAGGGTCGCGGCGTCCCGCTCGGCGATCGCCATCGTCGCGCGGTCCAGCAGAGCGGTGTCGGTGAAGCCGAGCAGGGCGATCGCCGTGCGATGGTCCAGGCCGTGCTCGCCGGCGCCCGCCATCAGCTGGTCCAGCACGCTCATGGTGTCGCGTGCGGAACCGCCGCCGGCCCGCACCACGAGAGGCAGGACGCCCTCGCCGACCTGCACCCCCTCGGCCGCGCACACCTGCTCGAGATAGGGCCCGAGGACCTGCGGCGGGATCAGCCGGAAGGGATAGTGGTGGGTGCGCGAGCGGATGGTGCCGATGACCTTGTCCGGCTCGGTGGTCGCGAAGACGAACTTCACGTGCTCGGGCGGCTCCTCGACGAGCTTGAGCAGCGCGTTGAAGCCTGCCGAGGTCACCATGTGCGCCTCGTCGATGATGAACACCTTGTAGCGGTCGCGCACCGGGGCGAAGGAGGCGCGCTCACGCAGCTCGCGGGCGTCGTCGACGCCGCCGTGGCTGGCCGCGTCGATCTCGACGACATCAAGGCTGCCGGCGCCGCCGCGCGCGAGGTCGCGGCAGGAGTCGCACTGGCCGCAGGGGGTGTCCGTCGGCCCCTCGGCGCAGTTCAGGCAGCGGGCGAGGATGCGGGCGGAGGTCGTCTTCCCGCAGCCGCGCGGACCCGAGAACAGATAGGCGTGGCCGATCCGCCCGGCGCGCAGCGCGCGCCGCAGGGGCGTGGTGACGTGGTCCTGGCCGATCACCTCGGCGAAGGACTCCGGGCGGTAACGACGGTACAGAGCAGTGGCCACCCCCACAGGCTAGTGGAGGCGTCCGACCGCTCAGACCGTTGGGGACGAAGTCACGTTGGGGAGGAGTGCTCCGTCCGCGGATCATCCGGATCGCCCGAGTCCTCTTCCGAGTCCTCCTCCGGCGCCACCGAGCCTTCCGTCCCGTCTCCCCCGTCTCCTCCGTCTGCGCGGGCTCGTGCGAGGCCCTTGCGGCGTGCCCGCAGGCGCTCGTGCGCGACGAGGAACGCCACGAGCACCACGACGATGATCTTCACCCCGTCGGGAACGTCGGGGATCCACCCGAGGAGCCGGCCGAGCAGCCAGCCGATGCCGTCCATGATCGTGCGGACCGCGGCGCCGACGAGCTCGCGGACAGGTCGCGTGGACTCGTCGACGAACTCGCGGATCGGCAGCGTGAGCTCGTCGATGAACTCCCGCACGGGCCGCGTCAGCTCGTCCGCCCAGGCGACGACCCGGTCCCGCACCGCTGCGAGCGCCTCGACCGCCGGTCGCACGAGGTTCCACGCCCACTCCCGCACCGGCTTCAGCAGGCCGCTGAGCAGGGCGCCGATCCCCAGGATCGGGATCAGGAAGCGAACGGCCGTCCCGGCCGCGGCGATCGTCGCGTACCTCACCGGATGCTCGGTCCGACGACGATCCCGCTCGGCCGACGGCGATCCGTCGGCCGGGGCCAGCGGCTCCCTCTCGATGCCGAGCAGCACGTCGACCTCGCCGGCACCGCCGAGCCCGCTGGTGCGCACCACGATCGTCTCGGCATCGCGCCATCGCCCGTCGGCATCCGGGTCGGCGTCGGCATCTGCTTCTGCCTCCGCTGCAGCATCGGGATCCTCAGCAGCGTGGTCGTCAGCAGCATGGTCGTCGGGCCCCGTCCGGAGGACGGTCGCCCGGTTCGTCATGATCCCCTCGTCGTAGCGGAAGCCGAGATCGTCGGCCCCATCCCCGGCCTTCTTCGCCTCGGCCTTCTTCGCTTCGGCCTTCGGGTCGTGCTCGACGCCGTCGATGCTGACGGTGAAGGTGGTGTCCAGCAGCCGATGGCGCACGCGGACGACATAGTCGTGCCCGTGCGCCCGGCCCCGGTACTCGACGTCGGCGCCGAAGCGGCTGCTCGGGAGATCCCCGAAGGGCGTATCGGCGGCGTCCATGACTCCATGGTGACGTCGTCCGGCGGACGGGCGCATCCGCCGTTTGGCGGACTCCCACCGACCCCCAAGATGCGCTTATGTGAGCCCATGATCAACGCCTTGGTGCTCGTGCACCGGGCGGCGTACGGTCGTCGGCCGTGAGCACACCGAGCACACCCCGCACCGCATCCCCGTCGGCTCCGGAGAACCCCGGGCCAGCCTCGCCGTCCGGATCGTCCCGACCGTCGCGCAACCCGCTGCGGGCGATCGCCCGCATCCCCTTCGGCTGGCAGGTCCTGATCGGCCTCGTCCTCGGTGTGGTCCTCGGCCTGGTCGCCGCCCAGATCGGGCCGGTCGCCGAGACCGAGGCGAACCCCGACGGCGCCAACTGGCTGACCACGACGCTGGACACCATCGGCACGATCTTCGTGACGCTGCTGAAGGCGCTGGTCCCGCCCCTGATCTTCCTCGCGATCGTCACCTCGATCGCGAACCTCCGCGGCGTCACGAACGCCGCGCGCCTGGCCGGCAAGACCCTGCTGTGGTTCGCGATCACCTCGCTGATCGCAGTCTCCATCGGCATCACGCTCGGTGTGCTGACCAGCCCCGGCGCGAACTCGGGCGTCGACGCCTCCACCGCGGAGGCCTCCTCCACGCAAGGCGGCTGGCTGGACTTCCTCACCGGCCTGGTGCCCTCGAACTTCCTGGGCCTCGAGGGCAGCGCCGGCGACGACGGCACGCTCTCGCTGAGCTTCAACGCCCTGCAGATCCTCGTCATCTCGATCGCCGTCGGCATCGCCGTGCTGACCGTCGGCGAGAAGGCCGAGCCGTTCCTGAAGGTCACCGGCTCGGCGCTGGAGATCGTGCAGAAGCTGCTGTGGTGGGTGATCCGGCTGGCCCCGATCGGCACGATCGGTCTGCTCGGGAACGCGGTCGCCTCCTACGGCTGGACGGCGATCGGTCAGCTCGGCGTGTTCACCGCCGACGTCTACATCGGCATGCTGATCGTCCTGCTCGTGGTGTATCCGGTGCTGCTGAAGGCGAACGGCCTGGGCGTGGGCTCATTCTTCCGGGGCGTGTGGCCGGCGACCTCGCTGGGCTTCGTCTCCCGCAGCTCGCTGGGCACCATGCCGATGACCCAGACCGTCACCGAGCGCATGGGCGTGCCGCGGCACTATGCGTCGTTCGCGATCCCGCTGGGCGCGACCACCAAGATGGACGGCTGCGCCGCGATCTACCCGTCGCTGTCGGCGATCTTCGTGGCGAACTTCTACGGCGTCGACCTCTCGATCACCGACTATCTGCTGATCGTGCTGGTCTCGGTGCTGGGCTCCGCCGCGACCGCCGGCATGACCGGGGCGACCGTCATGCTCACCCTGACCCTGTCGACCCTGGGTCTGCCGCTCGAGGGCGTCGGCCTCCTGCTCGCGATCGATCCGATCCTCGACATGGGCCGCACCGCCCTGAACGTCACCGGCCAGTCCCTGGTCGCGGTGATCGTCTCCCGGCGCGAGAAGATCCTCGATCGGCCGACGTACGACGCGACGGTCCGCACCTCCTTCTCCGCGATCCAGGCCGACGAGCGCGCTGGAGAGCAGGCCGACGAGCAGGGCCAGCAGGCCGATGAGCCGGGGCGGCAGGCCGATGAGCCGGGCGAATCAGCCGACGAGAAGGGCGAGCTCAGGCAGGCCGCGGGGGTCTGACCCGGTCGCTGCGCGTCTCAGGCTCCGGGTGAGGGGGCCGCGAGACCGTGCTGTCGCGCCGCATCCACGAGGCGCCTGTCGTAGGCGACGAGCCGGACCGGCTCCGCCGGGGAGTCCAGGAGCAGCGCCGTCGGCACGAAGCCCATGGGCCTCCTCCAGCGGATGGGCATCAGTCCAGAGCCGTGCCACACTGCCCGCATGGCCCATCGCACCCCTGCGGACGCCGCCGCCGCGACCGGACTCACCCTGGACACCCTGCGCTACTACGAGCGCGAGGGGCTGATCGGGCCGATCGACCGCGACCCGGGCGGTCGGTGCCGCTACACGGAGGACGACGTGGCCTGGATCGGCATCGTCACCTGCCTGCGCGACGCGGGCCTGGGGATCGATGACCTGCGACGCTTCACCGCTCTGCTGCGCGGGAGCGCAGACCCGAGCGACCGCGTGGCCTTCCTGCGCGAGCGCCGCGACGAGCTCGAGGAGCGGCAGCGGACGACGCAGCGCGCCCTGGAGGTGCTGGACGACAAGATCGCCTACTACGGGCAGCGCGACGGGTCGCAGGACTGAGCAGGCTGGTCCCGGAGGGAGCGTGCAGGTCGCAGGGCTGAGCGAGCGGGTCGTCGGTCCCGCCGCCGGCCATCATCCCGCCGTCATCCAGCCCGCTTCTCATGCTGCCGCGTCCAGGAGCGCCCTCTCCTCCGGCGTGAGCACGGTGGTCGCCCCTTCCCACGCCTCCTCGAGCTGATCGACCCTGCTGCCACCGATGATCGGCACGAGCGCGGGCGCCCCGCCCGTCAGCCAGGCCAGCGCGACCTGCCCGCGGGTGAGACCGTGCGCCGACGCGACCTCGGCGAGCGCCTCCATGCGTCGCTCGGTCCCGGCGTGCAGGTACTCGGGTGAGAGGGGCCGGTCCGCACGGTCGTAGGCGCCGCGCAGCATCGCGGTGAAGACCCAGCCGGTGGTCTCCTGGTCCCGGCGCAGCAGATCCAGTCAGTCCGTCGAGAGCATGCCGAGGTCCACGGACAGTCCCTCGACGTCCGCACCGGGGAGCGGCTGCAGGTACGAGTACCGCTGCTGGTAGGCCGTCGGGGCGGGGAGGCCCGCCTGCGCGGCGAGCAGCCGCGCCTCCGCGAGACGCCATGAGGGATGGTTCGACAGCCCCCAGGCGCCGATCCTCCCGTCGGCCGCGAGGGACCCGAAGGTGTCGACGACCTGCGCGAAGGGCACGTCGTGGTGCTCGATATGGGCCCAGTACAGGTCGACGCGATCGACACCGAGGCGCTCGAGGCTGCCTGCGAGGGCGTTCTCCACGACGTCCGGGGCGAGCCCCTCGAGGTCGTCGGGGAAACCCCCGGACGGTTCGGCTCAGCGCCGACCTTCGTGCTGATCGACACCGGGGCGCCGGGGTTCACGCGGAGCCAGCGGCCGATGGCGCTCTCGCTCTGCCCGCCGACCCCTGAGGGGTCCTGGGCGAAGTAGTAGTTTCGGAGGTGTCGAGCCAGTGGCCGCCCAGCTCGACGAAGCGGTCGAGCAGCGCGAAGCTCGCGCGGTCGTCGAGGCGGGTGCCCATGTGCATCGTGCCGAGCGCGGGACGAGCGGGCGTGGTCGGGAGGGCGGGTTCGGGTGCGTCGATGCGTGCCATGGGCACGAGCCTGGATGCTGGAGCACGCTCCAGGTCAAGGGTTCGGCACCGGAACGGGTGCTGATCGGTGCGGCGCATCGGATGGCATCGGCGTTCAGCGGGGGTCACGCCCGCTTGCGCCTGTCGCCACGGCCGACGGCCCCGCTCACCCCGCGGCGATCCACCGGCCGATGGTCCGGTCCAGGTCATCGAGCGGAACAGTTCCACCGGCCACTCCCATGACGAGGTCGAACGCCTCGTCGTCGTCGACCTCGAGCCAGATGCCGTTGAGATCCAGGAACACGACCAGGCACATCCACCCCAGCCCCTTGTTCCCGTCCACCAGCGAATGGTTCCGGACCACGGAATCGACGAGCGCCGCCGCCTTCCGCGGAAGACCGGGGTACGCATCCCTGCCGTAGAGCGTCGTCCTCGGACGGTCCAGAGCACTGCCCAGGAGTCCGAGATCGCGCACCTCCGCGGCTCGGGATCTGTGACCTCCGCATCCGCACCGGGCCGGAACCCTGGCCCGCGGGTGCCTGCTCCGGCTACGCTCGGAGCGTCCCCTCAGCAGTGCATCACCTCGGGTCCGCTGACCAGCCGGCAGGCTTCCTCCGGCGCGGGCCGTCCAAGGCGGCACCCCACCGTCCGGAGGATCGATGACCACGCAGAGCACCGGCCCGCAGGCCCCGCCGACGGCTGCAGCCACAGCCACAGCCACGGAGCAGCCCACCACTCTGGTGCGCGCCGCGGGCCTCGCCTACTTCCCGATCGCGTTCGTCGCGCGCTTCCCCTTCGCGATGATGGTCGTGGGCACGCTGACCCTGGTGGTCGCGGCCCGCGGGTCGATCGCGCTGGGCGGGCTGAACTCCGCTGTCGTCGGCCTCGGATCCGCGCTGGTGGGGCCGCTGCTGGGCGCCGCTGCGGACCGCATCGGCCAGCGTCGCGTGATCCTGCTGTCGGGGATCGTGAACTCCCTCGCTCTGCTCGCCCTCGCGGCCGTCGCCTTCAGCCCTCTGCCCGACGCGGCCGTGCTCGCGGTCGGCTTCGTCATCGGCGCCTCGTCCCCGCAGATCGGACCGTTCTCCCGCAGCCGCCTCGTGCAGCTGATCCTGACCCGCCTCCCCTCGCAGCGTCGGGCGCGCAGCCTCAACGCGACCATGGGCTACGAGTCGGCGGCCGACGAGACCGCCTTCGTCTTCGGACCCGTCGTCGTCGGCCTGCTGGCGACGACCCTCCATCCGATCGCCCCCATGATCGGCGCCGCAGCGCTCACCCTCGTCTTCGTCACCGCCTTCGCGCTGCACCCGACGGGACGGCTCGCCGATCCCGGCACGGCCGAGCCCGTCGTCCAGGCGCCGGCCCGGGAGCTCCTCTCGCCGCGAGTGCTCGTGATCGTCGCGGGCGCGCTGGGCGTCGGGCTGTTCTTCGGCACCGTGCTGACCTCGCTGACGGCGTTCCTCGCCGAGTCCGGTCGGGAGGACTCCGCAGGCCTGGTCTACGGGGTGATGGGGGTCGGATCCACGATCCTGGCGCTGTCGATCTCGCTGTTCCCGACGGGGTTCCGGCTGTGGGCGCGGTGGCTGGTGTTCTCGCTGCTCATCCTCGCGTCCATGCTCGCCTTCGGACTCGCCGGATCGCTGGGGGCGCTGATCGCGGCGATGGCGGTCGCGGGCGTCGGCATCGGTCCGACGGTCGTGACCCTCTACAGCCTCGCCGCGGACCGCTCGCCGCAGGGCCGTTCCGCGACGGTCATGACGATGCTGGGCTCCGCGACGGTCGTCGGCCAGTCGGCGGCCTCCGCGCTGACCGGCACGGTCGCCGAGTCCGTCGGCTCCGGCGCCGCCATGTGGCTGCCGGTCGGCGCAGCCGGCCTCGTGGTGCTCGCCGCGCTGGTCAACGCCCTGCTCGGCGAGGGGCCCCGGCTGGTCGCCGACGCGGCCGACGGGGCCGACGAGCTCGACGGGGCCGACGAGCAGCTCACCGAGGAGACCCTCGCCGCGATGCCCCTCGCAGGGTAGGCCCTCGCAGAGACATCCTTCGCCGAGAAGCCCTCTGCCGAGAAGTCCCTTGCCGCAGATCAGCCGGTGCAGAAGACTGCGGCTCCATGAGCCTCTTCGTCTCCCACACCACGATCGACTGCCATGACGCGTTCGCGCTCAGCGAGTGGTGGCGCGTCCTGCTGGACTACGAGATGGACCCCGAGGACCCGAACTTCCCCGGTCATGAGGAGTGCGCGATCTCCGATCCGACGACCGGGCACACCCTGCTGTTCATCGAGGTCCCCGACGATCAGCTGCCCGCCAAGCGCATCCATCTCGACCTGCGTCCGCGCGAGCGCCCGCAGGACGAGGAGGTCCGGTGGGCCCTCGCCCAGGGTGCGACCGAGATCGCCGACCGCCGCGGCCTCCACGGTCCCGGCACCGGGTGGGTCGTCATGGCCGATCCGGAGGGGAACGAGTTCTGCGTCCTCCGCTCCCCCGCCGAGCTCGAGGCCGCCGGCGACGGTCCCGAGGCCGGCTGAGAGGGCCATCCGGCCGACGACGGCCAGCGCCCCTCGTCAGACCCGGACGGCGGTGCCCCTCGTCAGACTCGGACGGCGGCTGCCCTCGCAGCCCGGGCCGACCAGCGGCCCCCGTGATGCTCGATGCTGATCGGGTAGTCGAAGCATGTGCTGACCAGCTCGGTGGTCAGCACCTCGTCGGCCGGCCCGGCGGCGTGCACGCGCCCGTCGCGGATCAGCACGGCGTGCGTGGTGCTCTCCGGCAGCTCCTCGAGATGGTGCGTGACCAGGACCGTCGCGAGCCGCGGGTGGGTGCGGTGGAGGTGGTCGACGGTCTCCAGGAACTGCTCGCGGGCGGCGACGTCGAGGCCGGTGGTGGGCTCGTCGAGCAGCAGCAGCGGCGGGTCCATGAGGAGAGCGCGGGCGATCAGGACGCGACCGCGCTCGCCCTGGGACATGGTGGTCCAGCGGCCATGCTCGAGGGCACCGAGGCCGAGCATCTCGACCAGACGGTCGGCCCGCTCCTCGAGCTCGGGACCGGGCTGCCAGCGCCCCATCATCTCCGCGGTGCCGGTCGCTCCGGTGAGCACGACCTGCCGGGCGCTCAGACCCGAGCGCACCGGATGACGTGGATCCACGTGGCCGATGGACTCGCGCAGCTTCCTGATCTCGACGCGGCCGAGACGTCGGCCCAGCACGTCCACGGTGCCGCGGGTGGGATGGCGCTCAGCCCCGCACAGGCTGAGGATGGTGCTCTTCCCCGCGCCGTTCGCTCCGATCATCGCCCAGTGCTCGCCCTCGTGGACCACGAGGTCGACGCCCGTGAGGATCTGATGCCCGTCGCGGACGACGTCGACGCCATCCAGCCGCAGGATCTCTGTCACGCCTCAGCCGCCTCTCTCCACAGCACATGCTTCAGCGCGGGACGGAGGCTGGGATGGGCGGCCTGGAATCCGCTGGCCCGCAGACGCGCATCGGAGACGAACTGGTCGGCCTCGACGAGCTCCCGCGCGGCCTCCTGCCCCAGCAGCAGTCGCGGACCGGACGAGGGGACCGGGAGCAGGGCGGGCCGACGGAGCGCACCTCCCAGGGCCCGTGCGAACTCCTGGGCGTCCGACGGCCTCGGGCCGACGGCGTTGACCGGCCCTGCGAGGGAGGGCGTCAGCACCGCATGGGCGAGCACGCGCGCGATGTCATCCAGGGTGATCCACGAGATCACGGCGTCCTTCCTGGTCAGACGGCCGCCGACGCCGGCGAGGTAGAGCGGCAGCTGCGGCAGGAGGGAGCCGCCGCCGTCGGAGAGGACCACTCCCGTGCGGATGATCGGCACGCGGATGCCGGCGTCGGAGGCGCTGCGCGTCGAGCCCTCCCAGTCCCGCACCACGTCGGCGAGGAACCCCTCGCCTCCCGCGTCGGACTCGGTGAGCAGCTCGCCGGGGCGCTGGGCGCCGTAGAACCCGATGGCGCTGCCCTGGACGAGCACGCGCGGACCGTCGGACATCCCGGCGAGCGTCCGCGCGATCAGCCGGGTGCCGCGGACCCTCGACTCACGGATCTCGCGGCGCGCAGCCGGAGTCCAGCGTGTGGCGATGGAGCGCCCGGCGAGGTTCACGACGGCGTCGACGCCCTCGAGGTCCGCGGGATCCAGCCGCCCGGACCGCGGGTCCCAGGAGATCTCGCCCGGGCCGACGCGATCCTCACGGATCATGCGCCGCACCCGATGCCCGCCGTCGACGAGCAGCGCCGTGAGCTGGGTGCCGATCAGGCCCGAGGACCCGGCCACGGCGATCGTCAGTCGCGGCCGGTCAGCGAAGCGCGCATGGAAGGCGCGGTCGTCGGCCACCTGACGGTCCTGGAACGCCGCCAGACGATCCTCACTGCTCAGCGCGAAGGTCGGGATCCTCTCCCGGATCCGGGCCACTCCCGGGGGGATCAGGCGGACCGACCCGCCACGATGCTCCTCCATGCCCTCTCTGCGCTCTCTGCCCTCGATGCGCTCTGTGCCCTCTGTGCCCTCTGTGCCCTCTGTGCCCTCTGTGCCCTCTGTGCCCTCTGTGCCCTCCACGGCGTCCCCTCCCTGAACCGGCATCCGGTCCCTCGTCCTGGGGTCCGACCAATCTACGCCCCGGCCGCGGGCCGCGCCCCCGGTGCCCGCGCCGTGCCCTCGGTGCGCGCGCCGCAGACCCGGTACGTGCACTGAGGCCTGGGCGCGCGGTGGACTGGACGCGCGCTATGGCCTCGGGACGCGGGAGAGGCGCAGGACGATCGCGGCGGCGAGCAGCCAGAGCACCCATCCGGTGATCTCGACGGCCCAGAACCCGGCGGCCCCCCGCTCGGAGATCGGGCCGAGCAGGTTCTGGTCGATCGCCACGCGCAGGCTGTTGAGCAGGCCATGGCCCAGCACCGCAGGCCACACGCTCCTTCCCAGCTCCCGCAGGGCCCCGAGCAGAGGAGCGACCGCGAGGATCAGCAGAAGATACGCGGCGGCCCCCCGTGCGGAGAAGCCGAGCGCGATCACGATCGGCGCATGCCACAGCGTCCACAGCGCACCGATCAGCAGCGACGACGGCCAGAATCCGAGAGGCGAGAGCGCCGTGTGCAGCCATCCGCGCCAGCCGGTCTCCTCGCCGACGGCGAACAGCGTCTGCATGACGAGCACCGCGGGCACCGCGACGGCCACCATCAGAAGCCCGTCGGCAGGTGCGAAGGGAGCGGCGCCCGTGGCGACGGCGATGATCATGCGCAGCAGCGGCACCAGCGCGAAGACGACTACCGCGGCGAGCAGCCCGTGCGCGAGCGCGGCCCGAGAGGGGACGGGCATCGCGAGCGCATCACGCACTCGGATCCGCGTCCCGTCGGCCGCTCGCCCGCGGACGAGCACCGCGGCGAGCAGCGGAGACAGCTGAGCCAGCGGCACGATCACGCCGACGACCTCCTGCGGCAGGAGACCGAGGGCGAAGGGCACGGACAGTGCCATCGAGACCGCGAGGGCGACAGCGAAGAACACGAGGACGCGCCCCCAGGGGACCCGCCCGGCCGCCTCCTCCGAGCGGGAGGTGCGCAGGTCGCTCGGCACTGGTGCCATCGGCACGGCGTCGGGGACGGCAACAGGTACGGCAGCAGCGGAGATGGAGCCGGAGATGAAGGTAGAGCCGGAGGCGGAGGTGGACTCGGAGAGGGAGGTGGACGCGGAAGACTCAGCGGAGCCGCTGGGGGCGGGAAAGGCAGAGACGGTGGACGCAGGGGCGTCGGGGCGGGCTGAGGAGGGCATGGACTCGCTCCTGGCGGTCAGCGGGGCGTGGGAGGCGATGCGCTCACGACGCTACGCATCCGCCCACGATGTCCCCACCGGGGCGTCCGCCCTGCTCGACGGGGGCTATCCCCACCGCCGACCCGGATGTCATCACCCGCGTCTCCACCCACGTCATCACCCGCGACATCACCCGCGACATCACCCGCGACATCACCCGCGACGTCTCCAGTTCGCAGCCATCACCACCTGCGTCGTCACTCGACGGCACCCATCACCGCTCGCGCGGTGCCTGTGGCCGTGGCCTGATGAGGAACGGGCCGACACGCTCTGGCCGGGCTCCAAGCCCGCCAAGTCCGCCAAGCCCGCCAGCGATCAGCCTCAACCGAGCTGCCTCAGACGAGGAGTGTCCGTTTACCGCCGTTCAAACGGCGTTCAAGCGGTGGTAGACGGACACTGCTCCACGTCAGCGGGCCGCCGTGGGCATCACCGCCCGGCCGCAGACGTCGCTGTCCGGCCGCAGGCATGAAGCGACCCCTCGTGCACCTGCCAGAGCTCACCTGCCCTTGCTGCCGTCAAGCCCTGGGGGAGTTCAGCAAGATGACACCGCACGAGGGGTCGGCGAAGAGTCTACCCGCGATCCGCGCGTGCTCGCACCGTCGGCCGCCGAGACGCGATGCATGCCACGCCGAAGACATCGCAGTGGGCTCCATCCGCGCGTCAGCGAGCGCACGGCAGCGAACGACGAATGCCCAGCACCCATCCCCCTGCACCCAGCGGCCATCCCCCAGCACCCATCCCCCTGCACCCAGCGGCCATCCCCCTGCACCCAGCACCCAGCACCCAGCACCCAGCAGCGAGCGACGGCCGGCGAGCGCCCTGCAAGCCCTGTATGGGACACCCAGCGCGCCACGCCGAGAGATACGGCCTGAACGGGCACAAAACGATCACGCGTCCACAAGGCACTGCGGTGGGGGTGGTGTTCCGGTACGTTGGCCGACACCCACGGCATGCCCCAGCGCACAGAAGCAGGCGGTGCGCATGCCTTCCCTCTGTCCCCCGCCCCGTCCCCGTCCGCTGTCCCTGTCCCCCGTCCCCGTCCTCTGTCCCCCGCCCCATCCTCTGTCCCCCGCCCCATCCTCTGTCCCCTATCCCCTCCCCCTCGTCCCGATCCGTCTGTCCGCCTCTCCCCTTCCCCATTCCCCGCCCACCCTCGGAGGATCCATGTTCGCCGAACTCATCGACGGCGCCAACGGCATCATCTGGTCGGTCCCGCTGATCGCGCTGTGCCTCATCGCCGGCCTCTACTTCTCGTTGCGCACCGCGTTCCTGCAGGTCCGCCATGTCCCCGACATGCTCGCCCAGCTCAAACGGGGAGAGAAGTCCGAGGATGGCACCTCGTCGTTCCAGTCCCTGATGATGTCGCTCGCGGGCCGCGTCGGCATGGGCAACATCGGCGGTGTCGCCACCGCCATCGCCTTCGGCGGACCGGGCGCCGTGTTCTGGATGTGGACCTCGGCCTTCCTGGGCGCCTCGACCTCGTTCATCGAGTGCACGCTCGGCCAGATCTACAAGGAGAAGGACCCGGACAGCGGCGAATATCGCGGCGGCCCCGCCTACTACTTCGAGAAGGCCTACAAGCACAAGGCCCCGAAGCTCTCCATCTTCTACGGCGCCCTGTTCGCCGTCGTGACGATCCTGGCGATGAGCTTCTTCCTCCCCGGCGTGCAGGCCAACGGCATGGCATCGGCGATCGACAACGCCTGGGGCATCCCCACCTGGGTGACGGCGATCGGGCTCGTGATCCTGCTGGGCTTCATCGTGATCGGCGGCGTCAAGCGCATCGCCCACTTCGCCGTGATCGTCGTGCCCGCGATGGCGATCCTCTACGTGCTCATCGCCCTGGTCGTGTTCCTCGTGAACTTCCAGGAGATCCCCCGGGTGTTCGGGCTGATCTTCGGCAGCGCCTTCGGCATCCAGCCCGTCTTCGGCGCGATCCTCGGCCTGGCCGTGAAGTGGGGCGTCCAGCGCGGCATCTACTCCAACGAGGCGGGCCAGGGCACCGGCCCCCATGCGGCGGCCGCGGCCGAGGTCTCCCACCCGGCCAAGCAGGGCTTCGCACAGTCCTTCTCGGTGTACGTCGACACCCTGTTCGTCTGCAGCGCGACCGCGTTCATCATCATCTCCACCGGCATGTTCAACACCTTCCGCGGGGAGTCCTGGCCGGGAGAGACGCTGTCCGAGGGGGTCGGCGGACTCAGCACCGACGTCGAGCCGGGCCCTGGCTTCGTGCAGGCCGGTCTGGACTCCGTGATCCCCGGCGGCGGGCCGACGTTCATCGCGATCGCACTGTCGTTCTTCGTGTTCACCACGATCGTCGCCTACTACTACATGGCCGAGACCAACCTGACCTACCTCACGCGCAAGCTGAAGAACCGCACGCTCGCCCGTGCCCTGCTGCGCGTGCTGCAGGCTCTGGTGCTGGTCTCGGTCGCCTACGGCGCCACCACCACGGCTGGGGCGGCCTGGGGCCTCGGCGACGTCGGCGTCGGCTCGATGGCCTGGCTGAACATCGTCGGCATCCTGTTCCTGCAGGTCCCCGCGCTGAAGGCGCTCAAGGACTTCGAGAGGCAGAAGAAGGAGGGCAAGGATCCGCAGTTCGATCCGCGCGAGCTCGGCATCGAGAACGCCACCTTCTGGGAGCTGCGCGCCGACGGGCACGCCCTGCAGGGCCGCAGCGGCGGCGAGCTGGAGGACGAGGGCATCACGGAGCGCTGAGCGATCCGACGGACGGACGCTCCGAGCCTCCGTCCGCCGGACCGTCCCGTCGGAACCTCCCGCAGGACCGTCCCGTCGGAACCTCCCGCGGGGCCCTGCCCGTCGGACCCTTCCGGCAGCGCCCCTCCAGCGCCCACCCCGACCCGCACCACGATGACGTGCCCCGCCTCCTGTGGGAGGCGGGGCACGTCATGTCCCTCGAGCCCGACAGCGAGCCGACTGGCGGCCCGACAGGCTATTGCCTACGGGCTGTGCCTACGAGCCGGGCCGACGGCCCTCAGGCCAGGCGCTGCGCCGGGGACTGCGTCTTCGTGGGGTCGGTCTCGGGCAGGTCGCCGAGCACCTCGTCGATGCGGGCCTTCACATCGGCGTCGAGGGTGACGCCGGCGGCCTTCACGTTCTCGGTGATCTGCTCCGGTCGGGAGGCGCCGATGATGGCGCCCGCGACGTTGTCGTTGCTGAGCACCCACGCCACGGCGAGCTGCGCCGGGGTCAGGTCGAGCTCCTCAGCGATCGGCAGGAGACGCTGCACCGCCTCGAGGACCGGGTCGTTCAGGAAGCGCTTGATCATGTCGGCGCCGCCCTTCTCGTCCCGGGCGCGAGACCCCTCGGGGGCGGGCGCACCGGGCTTGTACTTGCCGGTGAGGATGCCCTGGGCGACGGGCGACCAGACGACCTGGGAGACCCCCAGCTCGCGGGAGGTCGGCACGACGCGCTCCTCGATCACCCGCCACAGCATCGAGTACTGCGGCTGGTTCGACACCAGCTGGATGCCGAGCTCGCGAGCCAGCTGATGGCCCGCGCGGATCTGGTCGGCGTTCCATTCGGAGACGCCGATGTACAGGGCCTTGCCCGAATGGACGACGTCGGCGAAGGCCTGCATCGTCTCCTCGAGCGGGGTCGCGTAGTCGTAGCGGTGCGCCTGGTAGAGGTCGACGTAGTCCGTCTGCAGACGACGCAGGGAGGCGTCGATGGACTCGCGGATGTGCTTGCGGGACAGGCCGGTGTCGTTGTGGCCCTTCGGGCCGGTCGGGAAGTAGACCTTCGTGAAGATCTCCAGCGACTCGCGCCGCTCCCCCTTGAGCGCCTCGCCGAGGACGACCTCGGCGGCGGTGTTGGCGTAGGTGTCGGCGGTGTCGAAGGTGCTGATGCCCGCGTCGAGGGCGGCGCGCACGCACTGCTGTGCGCGCTCGTCCTCGACCTGGGAGGCGTGGGTGAGCCAGTTGCCGTAGATGATCTCGCTGATCTTGAGGCCGCTGCGGCCGAGATGTCTGAACTCCATGGCCACCAGCCTAGGGGTCGGGCCCGACCTCTGGACAGGGGTTTCCCACCAGTGGCCGATATCGGCCGACCAGCGGCGGCCGACAGCGGTCCTCCGCCCGTCGGCCGCCGCGCTCCGTCTCCGTCGGTCTGGCGTCGATCCCCTGCTCAGGCCCCGGCGGGCGGGAGCACCTCCACGCTCTCCGGCGCCGGGCGCGTCGCCGGCAGCGGCGTCCCCCAGACGGGATGGCCGTCGGCGTCGAAGGGCAGCACCTGGGCGCAGGCGTGGCGGTTGGGGTCCAGCAGCGGGTCGCCCTCGATGTGCGTGTAGGTGCGCGCGTGGTAGACCAGCACCGCCTGCCCGTCGGCGGTGGTGGTGAACGAGTTGTGGCCCGGGCCGAAGCGCTCGACCGACGGGTCCGAGACGAACACGGGCTGAGGGGACTTCGTCCACGAGGAGGGGTCGAGCAGGTCGGCGTCGACGTGCGCGGTCAGCAGACCCATCGCGTACTCGATGCCGGTGGCGGCGCCCGAGTAGGTCAGGTGGATCGTCTCGCCGTGGACCAGGACGGAGGGCCCCTCGTTGACGCTGTGGCCGTCCTTCTCCCAGTCGTACTCGGGACGGGTGAGCTCGACGGCCGGGCCGGCGAGGGTCCACGGGTTCTCCATGGGCGCGATGTAGAGGTTGGAGTTGCCCTCGACCTGCAGATCCTGCTGCGCCCAGATCAGGTACTGGGTGCCGCGGTGGACGAAGCTCGTCGCGTCCAGCGCGAAGGTCTCCCATCCGGTGTCGACCTGGCCGCGATCGACCCACTCCCCCTCGAAGGGGTCCTCGGCGGTGTTCTCGAGGACGAACACGCGATGGTTGAAGGTCGGGGCGGCGCCCTCGGCATCGGCGTGCGGGGTGTCGTCGGGCGCGGCCGCGTAGTAGACGTACCAGGAGCCGTCGACACGGTGGATCTCCGGGGCCCAGATCAGGTGCGACTGAGGACCCGACTCGTGGCGGGTCCAGATCACGACCTCCTCGGCGGCCTGCAGGTCGGCGAGCTCCGCGGCACGACGCAGCACGATCCGGTCGTACTGCGGATGCGATCCGGTGAAGTAGTAGGCGTCCCCATGGCGCAGGACGCACGGGTCCGCGCGCTGCAGCACCAGCGGGTTCGGCCAGGGTGAGGCGGCGGCGATCTGCGCCTGGGCCTCGGACCGGCCGGCAGGCGTCTCGGGCCCGCCGGCAGGCGTCTCGGGCCCGCCGGCAGGCGTCTCTGCGCTCGGAGCTTCGATGGTCATGGGCTTTCCCCTCAGGTTCGGTCGCGCCCGCCCGCGGATGCGCCGCGGCGCAGGGGCAGGGACGTGCTCGGCGGCTTCGGCCGACGGCGTCGCCGGCCCGCTCCGCACGAGCAGGAGTCGTAGGACACCCCCTACGGTAAACGATGTAAATGCCTGACGTGCACGTCTGTGTCCATTTCGATGCTCTTCGCCTCAGCGCTGAGGCCGGCACCGGCACCGGCACCGGGCGCGCATGTCACAGATCGCCGTCGGGCGGTGTCTCCCCCATGAGCGGGCCAGCCGGGCCCGCCGGACGAGAGGAGCCGCCATGTCCATCCGGATCGCCCCAGTCCTCCCGCCGGTCGGAGACGACCGTCGGGCCCGCATCCCCCTCGACGCGGGCGGCCCGTTCGAGAAGCTCGTCGGGCGGATCGCGCAGCGGATCTACGGGGAGGTGCTGGATCCGCTGAAGGTCGCCTTCCACCATCGCGGCGTGCTCATGGTCTCGCTGGCCATGGAGGCCGCGGCCTCCCGCTGGCGCTCGCTGCCGCCGACGCTGCAGGCGCTCGCCGTCACCGCGGTCTCCGCCGAGATCGGCTGCTCGTGGTGCATGGACTTCGGGTACTGGGAGCATCGCCACCAGGGCGTGGAGGCGCGCAAGCTCCGCGCGATCGCGCAGTGGCGCACGAGCGAGGTGTATTCGCCCCTCGAGCGGGCGGTCATCGCGTATGCGGTCGAGGCGACCGCGACGCCGCCCACGGTCGACGACGAGACCGTCGCCCGGCTGCGCGAGGAGCTCACCGATGCCCAGGTCGTGGAGCTCGCCGCGCTGGTGTCGCTGGAGAACTACCGCTCCCGCACCAACGCCGGCCTGGGCCTGAGCAGCCAGGGGTTCTCCGACCGCTGCGCCGTCGACGCCCCGTGACGGCGCCGGCCCCTCGCGGACTGGGGCTCCGCGTGGGACGATGCCAGATGCGGGACAGCGCGCCGCACAGCCCGAGCAGATCACGGTCAAAGCAGAGCACAGTCAGAGCAGAGCACGGTCCAGGTGGAGCATGGTCCCCGCTGAGCTCGGACCATGCGCGACGAGGGACGATCCTCGCGGAGCCGACGACGGGGAGGGCCGACTGATGGCGGAGCCGCACCACGGAAGCTCGCGCCATGCGGAGATCTTCGAGGAGCATCGCAGCACGCTCCTGGGCGCGGCGTATCGCGTGCTGGGGACCGTGCAGGACAGCGAGGACGCCGTCCAGGAGACCTGGCTGCGCTGGCAGGACGTCGATCTCGGGATCGTCCGCGATCCGCGTTCTTACCTGCTGCGGGCCGTGACCCGCACGGCGCTGAACATGATCCGTGCGCGCTCCCGGCGGCGCGAGGAGTACATCGGTCCGTGGCTGCCCGAACCCGTCTCCACGGACGTCTCCACGGACGCCCGCCCCGTCGGGGCCGAGAGCCCCGCCGCGCCCGCCGGTCCTGCCGGCGCCTCCGATCCCGCGGCGGTCGCCGAGATCGCCGCCGACGTCTCCCTCGCCCTGCTGGTCGTCCTCGAGTCGCTCTCCCCGCTCGAGCGCGCCGCCTTCGTCCTGCACGAAGCGTTCGACGCCCCGTACGACGAGATCGCCGGCACCCTCGAGCGCTCCGAGCCGGCGGTCCGGCAGCTCGTCTCCCGCGCCCGCGCGCACCTGCGCGGCGCGGAGCCGCGCCACCCCGTGGACGCGCAGGCGCATCGGGCGATCACGGAGTCGTTCCTGCGGGCGGCCGACGGCTCCGCCCCGCTCGAGACCGTCCTGACCCTCCTCTCGCCCGGGGTCACCCTCACCACCGACGGCGGCGGTCGCGCCAAGGCCGCGCGCCGCCCCGTCCGCGGACGCGACGACGTGCTGCGGTTCGTCGCCGGCATCCTCGCCAAGCCCGAGGTCGCGATGCTCGCCTGGCAGGTCCGCGAGATCAACGGCCGCCCCGCCCTGCTGGGGCACGACGGCGTCCGCATCGACTGCGTCGCCTGGTTCGAGGCCGACGACGGGCTGGTCACCCGCATCGACATGATCCGCAACCCCGACAAGCTCACCGCGCTGCGTCTCTGAGCGAGCAGCTCGGGGCGCAGATCGCGGTCAGGCCGCGATGAACCGGCGAGCGAGCAGACGGCTCGCCCCGGGCAGCCCGATCGCTCGGCGGGCGACCTGCTGCAGGCGCAGCTGGCGGGCCGTGGCCGGGATGAAGGCCGCGGCGCTGCGGCGCCCCGCGCGCTGGACCTTCTCCGCGACCGTTCGCCAGCGCCGCTCGTACTCGTCGAGCCCGACCTCGACGTGCGGGCCGGCCGCCCGCAGGCTCCGCGCGAGCACCTCCGCCCCGGCGATCGCGAGGGAGGCCCCCTGGCCGGCGAGCAGCGACGGGGCATGCGCGGCGTCACCGGCGAGGACGATGCGTCCGCGGCTCCAGCGGGGTGCGAGGCTCTGTGCGACGAGATCGTCGTAGAAGGACTCGGGGGCGCGGGCGAGCGCCAGGTCGATCTGGGGGTGCAGACCCGAGAACCCCGAGCGCAGCCGGTCGGGGTCGGGCTCGGGACGCACGGAGATCGCGGGGTCGATGCGCTCTGCGAGCATGACGCCGACGCGCTCGTCGTCGGCCGCATACAGCCATCCGGTGCGCCCCACGGTGTCCGTCATGAGCATGCGATCACCCAGGTCATCGGCCAGATCCGCATCATCGAACAGATAGCTGGCGATCCGATACCCCATGGGCACGATGCCGCCATGACCGGGGGCGACGACCTCCCGGACCGGGGAGCGCACCCCGTCGCAGGCGACCACGAGGTCGGCCCGCAGCTGCTCCCCGCTCTCGAGCTCGACGACGGGACGGCCGACGACGGGACCGCCGACGCCCGTGCGTCGCACGGCGAGGACGCGCGCCCCGCGACGCAGGTCGACCCCACCCGGCAGACGATCGAGGAGGCCGAGCTCGATCTCGGGACGGAGGATCGAGAAGTACCGCCCGCCGGCGGCGGCGATCAGCGGCGCAGCATCGATGGTGCCGCTGGTGGTGCCGTCAGGGAGCCCGTAGCGGACGCCTTCGAAGACGCGGCCCCGCGACCGCAGCTCCTCGATCACGCCCATCCGCTCGGCGGCGAGGAAGCCGGGGCCGAAGAAGTCGATCATGTAGCCGCCGCCGCGCGGACCGGCGGCGGCCTCGAGCACGGTGACGTCGTGGTCGGGTGCGAGCTCATGGGCGAGGGCGAGCCCGCAGACGCCGCCTCCGATGATCACGATGTCCATGCGGTCCTCCTGCGTCGTCGCTGCGTCGGCCCGTCGGCCAGGCAGCCGCGCCGACCCGCCGATCCGTCGGCCCGGCCGCCGCGAGCGGTCGCTCACGGCGCGGTCCGGCCCATACCGGGTCCCGACGATGATGACATCCACGGGACGGCGGCGATGGGCGATCGGGTGGATCAGGCGGGTCGGGCGATGCGGCGGGCGCGGACGATCACGTCATGCAGCGGCACCGGGCGGCCGCCGGGATGGACGGTGCGGGTGCTCTCGTAGGCGGCATCGATCTGCCACGACGGGGTGTCGAGCATCCTCGTGATCGCCTCCGCCGTCACCGAGGCGCTCTCCGGGTGGTCTGGGAGCCCCGCGTCCGGGTGGCCCGCATGATCACCGCGCCCACGGTCATGGGGGTCTCCGTGCTCGTGGTCATGGGAGTCCCCGAGCGAACGGTCATGGGAGTCCCCGTGCGAGCGGTCATGGAGGTGCCCGACGATCAGGAGGGTGCCGCCGGGCGCCACCCAGGAGGCGATGCGCCGGTAGAACGGGAGCTGTCCGATCTCGGAGTGGACGTAGCTGGTGGCCACGAGATCCCAGCTCCGGTCCGGCTCCCATTGCGAGAGGTCCGCCTCGACCCAGTCGATGCGTGCGCCGCCATCGACGGTGGCCGCGCGGGCTCGGGCTGTCGCCAGCGCCGACGACGAGATGTCGGCGGCGGTGACCTCCCAGCCCTGCTCGGCGAGCCAGAGCGCTTCGGCCCCGGTTCCGCAGCCCGCGTCCAGAGCTGTGCCCGGGGACAGGTGCGCGGTCTCGGCCTGCACGTAGGGGTTGGCCGGGAGGCGACGCTCGCCGCCCGATGCGGCCGGATCCCAGTGGTGCTCCCAGAAGCTCCTGTCGAACTCAGGCATCACGCACCCACCTGATCACGGTCGTCGGCGGCGGCACCATCGACGTCGGCATCATCGGCGGCGGCACCTTCGGCGCTGGCACGATCCGCACGGGCGAAGACCATCTCGGTGCTGATCGTCATCGCCACCCGTGCACCGTTCGCCGCGGACTCGCTGACCTGCATGGCGGGATTCACCGCATTGCCCGCCGCCCACACACCGGGGACAGACGTGCGACCCGCGGAGTCGGCGGCCACGGAGTCGCCCATCGCGTGCTCCGAGATCCTCACCCCAAGACCCTCCAGGCCGTCGAGGCGCACCCGGGTCGGGGCGGGGACCGCCAGAGCGTCGAGCTCGACCCGCGCGCCGTCGTCCATGACGACCGCGGTGAGACGATCATCGGTGGTCTCGACGGTGCGCACCGCACCGGTCCTGATCGTGATCCCGAGCGCCCGCAGCTTCTCGAGCTGCTCCGCGGGGACGTCGAGACCGTTCGGGAGGAACGTCATCCGCTCGCTCCACTGATGGAACAGCATCGTCTGCATCGCCGAGATCGGACCGGTCGCGAGCAGACCGATCCGCTGATCGCGGATCTCCCACCCGTGGCAGTACGGGCAGTGCACCGCATCACGGCCCCACCGCTCGGCCAGACCGGGGATCGCGGGCAGCTCATCCCGGACCCCGGTCGCGATCAGCAGCTGACCCGCACGGACGGTGCTGCCGTCCTCGAGCGCGAGGGTGAAGCCCTCCTCTGCGGATCCCGATGCGCTCAGCACGTCCCCCTGGACGATGCGGGCGCCATAGGAGGCGGCCTCCGCGCGTCCCCGCTCCAGGAGCTCGAACGGGTTCACGCCCTCCTGGCCGAGCAGTCCGTGCGCTGCGGCTGCGGGGGCGTTCCGGGGCGCGCCGCCGTCGATCACGACGACGTGGCGGCGCGCTCGCGCCAGGGTCAGCGCCGCGCTGAGCCCCGCCGATCCGCCTCCGATGATCGCGACGTCGTGGATCTGCTCCTGTGTGGTGCTCATGGCATGGTCCTCCTGGTCCTCGGGATGTCGGTACCACGATGACCCGAGACCGCGAGCCTGGCAAGCCTTCTTGCCGAATGGCAAACTGCGGGCATGAGCACCCCCTCCGATCAGACCCTCGACACCGTGGGCCCCCGCCTGAAGCACCTCCGGCTGCGCCGCGACATCACCCTGACCACCCTCGCCGAGGCGACCGGCATCTCCGCGAGCACCCTCTCCCGTCTGGAGGCGGGACTGCGTCGGCCGACCCTGGAGCAGTTGCTCCCCCTGGCCCGCTATTACGGAGTCACCCTCGACTCCCTGGTCGACGCGCCCCGCACGGCGGACCCGCGCATCGATCTGCGCCCCCTGTCAGCCGCCGACGGGTCGGTCATCATCCCGCTCACCCGACGCCCCGGCGGCATCCAGGCGTACAAGTTCGTCCTGCCCACCGGCAGCGACGACGCGGTCCCGGACCTGCGCTCCCACGAGGGCTATGACTGGGCCTACGTGCTCAACGGCACGCTGCGCCTGGTGCTCGGCGATCAGGACCTGCTGCTGCAGGCAGGAGAGGCCGCCGAGTTCGACACCCGCACCCCGCACTGGTTCGGCTCCACGAGCGCGGGCCCGGTCGAGTACCTCAGCCTCGTCGGGCGGCAGGGGCAGCGCGCGCACGTCCGCACGGCCGACAGCGACCGGCGGCCCTAGGCTCTCCGCCCCGCGTCCGGGTCGAGGTCCGGGAGCTCGCCGCCGCCTGACGCCACCTGCGAGTGCTCGAGCACGGCCTCCTCCTCGTCGGGGTCCACCCCCTGGGTGAACTGCGACCAGTACAGGCGGTGGTAGGCGCCCTCGGCGGCGAGCAGCTGCTCGTGGGAGCCCTGCTCGACGATGTCGCCGTGCTCCATCACGAGGATGACGTCGGCGTCGCGGATGGTCGAGAGCCGGTGCGCGATCACGAAGGAGGTGCGGTCGGTGCGCAGCGCCGCCATCGCCTCCTGCACGAGCACCTCGGTGCGGGTGTCGACGCTGGAGGTGGCCTCGTCGAGGATCAGCAGCGCCGGGTCGGCGAGGAAGGCGCGGGCGATGGTGATCAGCTGCCGCTCGCCGGCGGAGACGTTCGCGCCCTCGTCCTCGATGACGGTGTCGTAGCCGCCGGGGAGGGTGTGCACGAAGCGGTCCACGAAGGTGGCCGTCGCGGCGGCGACGACCTCCTCGTCGGTCGCGTCGAGGCGGCCGTAGCGGATGTTCTCGCGGATGGTGCCGCCGAACAGGACCGCGTCCTGCAGCACCATGCCCACCCGGCTGCGCACGGCGCCGCGGTCCAGCGCACGGATGTCCACGCCGTCCAGGCGGATCTGCCCGGAGTCGATCTCGTAGAACCGCATGATGAGGTTGACCAGGGTGGTCTTCCCCGCACCGGTGGGACCCACGATCGCGATCGTCTGCCCGGGCTCCGCCGTCATCGACAGATCGGTGATCAGCGGACTGTCCGGGGAGTAGGAGAAGGCGACATGGTCGAACTCGATCCGCCCGCGGGTGGGGCCGACGAGCTCCGCGCGCGGGATGACCGCGCCGGCCCTGACGGCGACGTCGGCCGCCGCTGCGCCGTCGGCCGCCGCTGGACCGTCGGCCCCGGCGGAGCCGACCGACCCGGCGGTGATCCGCCCGTCGGGCTCCTGCTCCTCGGCATCCAGCAGCTCGAAGATCCGCTCGGCGGAGGCGACCCCGGAGATCAGCATGTTCGCCATCCCTGCCACCTCGCCCAGCGGCGCGTTGAACTCGCGCGAGTACTGGATGAAGGCGGTGACCTGCCCCAGCGACATCTGTCCCGCGGCGATCCGCAGACCGCCCACGACCGCGATGCCGACGTAGCCGAGGTAGGTCACCCACTGCATGATCGGCATGATCATCCCGGAGAAGAACTGGGCCTTGAAGGACGCCTCCCACAGCTCCTCGTTGCGCTCGTCGAACTGCTCGCGCATCGCGTCCTGGCGGTCGAACACGGTCACCAGGTCGTGCCCGGTGAAGGACTCCTCGACGTGACCGTTCAGCCGGCCCGTGCTGCGCCACTGGGCGGTGAACAGCTTCTGCGACCTCGCGCCGATGATGCCGACGACCACCCCGGAGATGGGCAGGGCGACCAGGGCGATCAGGGCCAGCTGCCAGGACAGCCAGAACATCATGACGGTGATGCCGACGATCGTGAGCACCGCGTAGACCAGCGAGGCGAAGGCCTGCTGGAGGGCGGTCTGGACGTTGTCGACATCGTTGGTGGTGCGGGAGAGCAGATCCCCGCGCTGGCGGGTGTCGAAGTAGCTCAGCGGGAGGCGGTTGACCTTCGCCTCGATCCTCTCGCGCAGGTGGTAGACGATGTCCATCACCACGTCGTTCAGCAGCCGTCCCTGCAGCCAGTCGAACACCGCCGCGCACACGTACATGCCCAGCACGATCAGCAGCAGGCGTCCCAGCGCACCGAAGGCGACGCCGTCGCCCGTGAGGAAGCCGTCGAAGATGACGTCCATGGCGTCACCGAGGATCGACGGCGCCCACACCGTCAGCACGGTCGAGACCAGGCCGAACAGCAGCACGACGGCGAGGCCGAGCTTGTGGTCGCGGAAGGTTCCGGCCAGGCGCAGCGCCGAGGGCCAGAACGCCTTCGCCCGACGGGGCGCCGACTCGCCCCATTCGCTGCCCATCGAGTCCTGCATCTCGAGGATCTCCGCCTCGGTGAGGTCCGCGGTGGGATCCTCGGCCTTCGCAGTCTTCACGGCCTTCGTGTCCTTCGGGGCCTTCGCGGAGCCCCGTCCCGTCCTCGCGCTCATGCCGGCTCCCCCACGGTGATCTGGGAGTCGACGATCTCCCGGTAGGTCGGGGAGCTGTCCAGCAGCTCCTCATGGGTTCCGCGGCCGACGATCCGGCCGGCCTCCAGCACGAGGATCTGGTCGGCCGAGGTGATGGTGGAGATCCGCTGGGCGACGATGATGGTGGTCGCCCCGCGCGTGTGCTGGGCGAGACCCTCGCGGACCCGCGCGTCGGTGGTCACGTCCAGCGCCGAGAACGAGTCGTCGAAGACGTACACGCGCGGCTGCGCCACCAGGGTGCGGGCGATGCACAGGCGCTGGCGCTGGCCGCCCGAGACGTCGGTCCCGCCCTGCGAGACCGAGGACTCGAGACCGTGCGCGGCGCCCTCCCCCTCACCGGTGGTCCGATCCTCCACGAACTCGGTGGCCTGGGCGATGTCGAGCGCGCTCCGCAGCCGGTCGTCGTCGGCCGTCGGGTCGCCGAAGCGCAGGTTGTGCGCGATGGTGCCGGAGAACAGGTACGGCTTCTGGGGCACCAGGCCGACGGTCCTCGAGATGGTGGAGCGGGCGAGGTCGGTGACCGGGACGCCGTCCAGCAGGACCTGGCCGCCGGTCGCGTCGTGGAGGCGCGGGATGAGGCTGACCAGGGTGGTCTTCCCCGCGCCCGTCGATCCGATGATGGCGGTGGTCCTCCCGGCCTCGGCCGTGAAGGAGACGCCGTCCAGCACGGGCGACTCGGCCCCCGGATAGGCGAAGCTGACATCGCGGAACTCGACGGAGGCGCCGCCGTGCTCGCCCGCGAGGTCGGTCGGCCGCTCGGGCTCGGCGAGGGTCGGGGCCGTCTCGAGCACCTCGCCGATGCGTCGGCCGCTGATGATCGCGCGCGGGAACATCATGACCATGAAGGTGCCCATCATGACGGCCATCAGGATCTGCAGCAGGTACTGCATGAACGCCGTCAGCGCGCCCACCTGCACCAGCCCCCCGTCCACACGATGGCCTCCGAACCAGAGCACGGCGGCGGTGGCCAGATGGAGCACGATCGTGATCGCCGGCCCCATGATCACGAACAGCCGACCGATCCGCACCGAGATGTCGGTGAGGGTCGCGTTGGCGGACTCGAAGCGCGCGGCCTCGTGCTCCTCGCGCACGAAGGCCCGCACCACGCGGATGCCCATGATCTGCTCGCGCATCACCCCGTTGATCGCATCGATGCCGTCCTGCATCCGCTGGAACAGCGGCATCAGCTGCGTCACCAGCAGGCCGACGATCAGCATCAGCACCGGCACGGCCACCCACACCAGCCAGGACAGCCCCGGATCCTCCTGGACCGCCATGATGATCCCGCCGATGGACATGATCGGCACCATGACCATGAAGTTCAGCGACATCAGCACGAGCATCTGCACCTGCTGGACGTCATTGGTCGCACGGGTGATGAGGGTGGGCGCGCCGTAGCGGCCCATCTCCTCGGTCGAGAAGCGGTCCACGCGCCTATAGACCGAGCGGCGGATGTCGCGGCCCATCCCCATCGCGGCGCGGGCACCGCACCAGACCGAGGCGATCGCGGTGATCACCTGGACGATCGCGACCAGCAGCATGAGACCGCCGACGCGCCAGATGTGGTCCGTGTCACCCGTGGCCACGCCGTTGTCGATGATGTCGGCGTTGAGGCTGGGCAGGTAGAGGGTCGCCAGGATGGTGGCGAGCTGGAGGACGATCACGGCGGCCACATGCGGCAGGTACGGCCGCAGGTGGCGCCGGAGGAGGGTCCAGAGCATGGAGAGGAGCCTTAGCGGTGGGGGTCGGCGCGATCGAGGGGATCGACGGGATCGCTGCGAGCGCCGGAGGAGGATGGCCGTCCGCCATCCTGCCCTACTCAGCCCTGATCCGGCACCGGGTTTTCCCCCGCTCTCACAGCCCCTTGAGCATCGCCGGGCCGTAGGACGCGCCGCGCACGGCGGTCGAGCTGCTGTCGACGGCGATACTGGGCGCATGACCCGACCGAGCCCGGACTTCCCGCTGCGGGGCGAGCGGGTGCTGCTGCGCCCCTTCGACGCGTCGGACGTCGCCGCCATCCATGGCGTCTACGGGGACCCCGAGGTGATGCGCTTCGTCGGCGACGGCCACCCGGCGACGACCGATCGCACCGCCGCGATGATCGCCGGCTATCGGCAGCATCAGGCCGAGCACGGCTTCGCCTTCTGGGCGGTGCTCGATGCCGCCGACGGCACGGTCATCGGCGACGCCGGTCTCGAGATCACCTCGCACGGCGTCGAGCTCGGGTACACGCTCGGCCGAGCCCACTGGGGTCGAGGGCTCGCGACCGAGGCCGCAGGGCTCTGCGTGGAGGCGGCCTTCGGCCCGCTGGACCTGCCGCGTCTGGTCGCGCTCGTCGACCGGCGGAATCCCGCATCGGTCCACGTGCTCGAGAAGCTCGGCTTCCGCCCCGACGGAGAGGTCATCGCCTTCGGTCGGCCCCACCGTCGTCTCGCGCTCGGCCGTCCCGTCAGGGTCTGAGCTCCGCGAGTCCTCCGCCCAGGATCATCAGCAGACCGGCGGCTCACCCGGCGGGCGTCGCGACGACGCCGTGCGTCCACCGGCCGCCCGGCCCGCCGCCGTCGCCGCCGCCGTTGCTGACCAGCCGGTACTCGATCCTGACGTGACGACGGTCCTCGCGGGCCTGCATGATCTCGACCTCCGTCGGACGCAGCGCATACACGCGCCAGTCCGGGTTCGGGTGCCCGTCGTAGGTGGGCCTCCCCTCCCAGTCCTGCTGCGAGGTCCCCTCGTCAAGGGCGACGACCCGTCCGGTGATCCGCACCTGGCGCCCGCTCTCGCGCCAGAAGAAGAGCATCGAGGCGCGCGGATCCGCGGCGAGCTGCCTCCCCTTGCGGGAGCTCGCATGGGTGGAGAAGCAGTACCCGTCCTCGGTGATGTCCTTGAGGATCAGGGTGCGGCCGACGGGCGATCCGTCCTCGGCGATGGTCATCAGCGTCATCGCATGCGGCTGCCGGGCTCCGCTCGCGATCGCGTCCTCGAGCCAGCTGTCCACGAGCTCCCGCGGATCCTCGGGCACGGCCGACGGATCGAGCCGGGGCATGTCGGGCGGGAAGCCGGGCAGGGTGCGGAGCCTGTCGCGGAGGGAATCGCTCATGCCTCCATCCTCCGTCACTCCGCGAGGTGGATGTGGTTGCCGGGCCCGAGCGGGAGGTCGGCGAAGAAGAAGACGGCGAGGATGAGCGTCCACACCAGCCAGAACGGGACGACGAACGGCAGCATCCGGGCGAACAGGGTGCCCAGGCCCGCCTCCGGCTCGTACTTCCGCAGCATGCCCAGCAGCACCACCATGTACGGGTTCATCGGGGTGACGACCTGGGTGGCCGAGTCGCCGACCCGGAAGGCGGCCTGGGTGAACGCCGGCTCGTAGCCGAGGATCGCGAACATCGGCACGAACACCGCCGCCATGATCGTCCACATGCCCGAGCCCGAGATGATGAACAGGTTCAGGAAGCTCGCCAGCAGGATGAAGCCGACGACCGCCGCGAAGCCCGTCAGCCCGATGGCCTCGAGCCCCTCGGCACCGGTCACGGCGATCCAGGAGCCGATCCCCGACCAGTTGAACAGGGCGATGAAGTTGCCCAGGATGAACGCGAGGATGAGGAACGGGAGCATCTCCTTGACCGCCTCGGTCATCATCGCGACGGCATCCCGGGTCGAGCGCAGCGTCCCCACGACCGCGCCGTAGACCGCACCGAGCACCACGAAGTATGCGAACACGAGGAAGACGATCGAGCTGAGCAGCGGGGACGTCGGCAGGAACCCGCCGTCCTCGTTGCGCCACGGAGAGCTCGGGACCAGGGCCGCGACCAGCACGATCGCGGTGAGCGCCACCCCCGCGAGCACCGCCGCGAGCAGCCCGCGGTTCTCCGCGGGGGTGAGCTTGGCGCGCATGACCTCGGCCGACTCCACCGACCCGGATCCCGAGCCCTCTCCGGACGCGGAGCCGCCGGCCGCGTCGGCGTCGACGAGCTCGTCGCGCGGGACGCCCTGGCGCACGAGCCGCGGCTCGATGATCCGGTCGATGATGAACCCGGCGATCACGCCCAGCACGATCGACGAGGCGATGTTGAACCACCAGTTCGACACCGGGTTCACCTCGGTCGCGCCGAGCCCCGAGACCGTCTCCATCACCGAGTTGGTGATGCCCGCGAAGAGAGCGTCGAGGCTGGTGGGGACGATGTTCGTGGAGTAGCCGGCACCGGCCGCGGCGAAGCCGCCCAGCAGGCCCGCGACCGGATGCCTGCCGGCGGCCTTGAACACGAGCGCCGCGAGCGGCGGGATCACGACGAACGCCGAGTCGGCCATGATCGAGGCGATCACGCCCACGAACCCCACGACGTACGGCAGCAGCCAGGCCGGCGAGGAGCCGAACAGCTTGCGGATGCCGGCCGCGAGCAGCCCCGAATGCTGGGCGATGCCGATGCCCAGCAGGATCGGCATCACCGTCACCAGCGGCGGGAACCCCATGTAGTTCTCGCCGAGGCTGGTGGTCAGCCAGGCCAGGCCCTCACCGGTGAACAGGCCCTTGATGACGGTGGGCTCGTCGGAGCCGGGAACCTCGACGCTGACCCCCGCCCACTCCATCGCCGTGGACACGATCCCGGTGATCAGGAAAAGGATCATGAACAGCATGAACGGCTCGGGCAGCCGGTTGCCCAGCCGCTCGACGCCCGTGAGGAAGCGATCGGTCAGGCCACCGCCGCCGGGCGGGGCCGAGGGCGCGGGCCCGGAGGACGCGGAGGGGGAGGATGCGGGGCTCATGGGGACTCCTCGGGATGCGGACGGACGGTCGAGGCGGTCGGGCGGGACGAGAGGTCGAGAGGCCGGGGCCGAGGGCGGTCGAGAGGTCAGTCGAAGTAGGAGGGCACGTCGATCGCACCGCCGGCGTCGGCGAACTCGGAGGCGACGGCGTCGGCGAGGTCCCGGTCGTGGAGCACGTCGAGGACGGTCGCGGCGAGCCCGAAGGCGCCGTCCGCCGCCGCGGACCGCGCCGCGGGCGAGACCGCGGCCTCGGCGAACTCCCGCGTGTGCAGGGCGATCTCCGCCGGGGCGATCCGGATCAGGGGGTGCATGCCGGGCAGGCGGTAGCTGACGTTGCCGAAGTCGGTCGAGGCAGCGAGCGTGGTCGAGACGACGCCGAGCGGCAGCGGGTCCCGCCCGCGGCGGCGCTGCGCCTCGACCCAGCGTCCCGTGAGGGCCTCGTTGGTGCGCACCGGCAGGGACGGCGGATGCTCGTCCCATCGCACGTCCGCGCTGCAGCCGGTCATCAGCGCCGCCCCGCGGGCCACGTCCTCGACCCGGCGGGAGAGGTCGCGCAGGGTCTCGGGCCGCTGCGAGCGCACATACAGGTCCAGCCGTGCCACCTCGGGGATGACGCTCGCCCGCTCACCGCCCTCACGGATCACCGCATGGATCCGGTCCGACGGCGGGGTCTGCTGCCTCATCAGGCCGATCCCCTGGTACATCAGGCTCGCCGCGTCCAGCGCGTTGCGGCCCATGAACGGCTGGGCGGAGGCATGGGCGGTGTGCCCGTGGAACTCGACGGTGAGGGTCCGACGCCCCAGCCACACCTGATCGGCCAGGTCGTAGCCGGGATACGGATGCGCCATGACGGCCGCGTCGATCCCCTCGAAGGCGCCCTCGCGGGCCATGTGCTCCTTCCCGGTGTGGCCCTCCTCGGCGGGCGTGCCGAGGTAGACGACCCGCCCGGGCACGGCCGAGGGGTCCTCCCGGGCGAGCTCGGCGAGCGCCAGGAACGCGCCCAGCCCCATCACGGCGATGACGTTGTGCCCGCACCCGTGGCCGACCCCCGGGAGCGCGTCGTACTCGGAGAGGATCGCGAGCGTCGGCCCGTCGGCTCCGGCCGACGGACCTCCTGGATCGGCCGACGGACCTGCAGGCCCAGCCGACGGCGCCGCGCCCCGGATCTCGGCGCGGATCGCCGTGTCCAGCCCGTGCGCGCCCAGCTGGGCCTCGACGCCGTGCGCGGCGAGCAGGTCGACGATCGCGCGGGCGCTGCGATGCTCCTCGAAGGCGGGCTCGGGATGGGCGGCGAGATCGAGCATCAGCTCCACCATCTCGGGCGCCCCACGGTCCACGAGCGCCTCGAGGCGCGTCCGCAGCTCCTCGTCCGCTCCGGTGAAGGACGCTCCGGGATGGGTGGCGTCGCGCATCGCCGCCTCCCGCTCCTGGTCGAGCTGATCGAGATAGGCGGTGGACGGCGGGACGATGCGGGGCGGCTCGTCCGAGGCCGGCCCGGAGGGTGAGGTGGGGGAAGCAGCCATGCTCGGGAGGCTATCCGCGTTCGTCGCCGTCGGCGCGGAGTTCGCCCGGTCTCCGTGTCCGACCGGATGCGCACCGTCCAGAATGCGGACGTGATCCGACAGGCAAGCCGACGCATCGCAGCCCGGGCCGGAGCGGAACACCCCTGCTCTGTGAACGGATATGACGTCGATGTGCCGTCGATGAACGGCTGATGGAGCGCCCGGTCCGACCTCGCGGTCCCCCGCACACCTCCGACCAGGCACTACGATCGCTGTCCACGGCCCCACCCGGGCCGACGCCCCTGGCGCGCGCCGATCCACCCGTCGGCAGAGCCGCCCGAGGCACCACGGCACCGCCGTCCGACCGGCACCACCCCGCTCCGGTCGTCGCGTCGGACCACCTCGACGTCCGGTCCCCACCGGACCTCTCCCCGTCGGCCCGGTGCCCCTCAGCCCGGCTGTCCCCGACCCCAAGACGTCCCCACCACGCTGCTCCCGGAGGCGAACAGTGAGCGCATCCACCCCATCCCCCGCCGGCACCGGCTCCTCGACCGGCGCCCGCGCCGACCGCGGCGCCTTCTCCGGCCGCACGGCCTTCATCTTCGCGGCGATCGGCTCCGCCGTCGGCCTCGGCAACATCTGGCGCTTCCCCGCGGTCGCCTACGAGAACGGCGGCGGCGCGTTCATCCTGCCGTACCTCGTGGCGCTGCTGACCGCGGGCATCCCCCTGCTGTTCCTCGACTATGCGATCGGGCATCGCTGGCGCGGATCCGCTCCCGCCGCATGGCGGCGCTTCCGCCGCTGGACCGAGTTCATCGGCTGGTGGCAGGTGCTGATCTGCGTGGTCATCGCGATCTACTACGCGCTGATCCTCGCGTGGGCGCTGAACTACATGGGCTTCTCCTTGGACAAGCGCTGGGGCGACGACCCCGACGGCTTCTTCGGACAGTTCACCCAGGCGCTCGGCGGCCAGGACGTGCGCATCTCCTTCGACATCGTCCCCGCGGTCCTGATCTCGATGATCATCGTGTGGGTCGCGACGATCGTCGTGATGGCGCTCGGCGTGCAGAAGGGCATCGCCGCGAGCGCCGTCGTCTTCATCCCCCTGCTCGTGGTCATGTTCGTGATCCTGGTGGTGCGGGCCCTGTTCCTGCCCGGTGCGCTCGACGGCCTCGATGCCCTGTTCCGTCCCCACTGGGAGGCGCTGCTGCATCCGGGCGTGTGGGTCGCCGCCTACGGCCAGATCTTCTTCTCGCTGTCCGTGGCCTTCGGCATCATGCTCACCTACTCCTCGTACCTCAAGAAGAGGACCGACCTGACCGGCTCCGGTCTCGTGGTCGGCTTCGCGAACTCGGGCTTCGAGATCCTCTGCGGCATCGGCGTGTTCTCCGCGCTCGGCTTCATGGCGCAGGCGCAGGGCGTGGAGGTCTCCGAGGTCGTCTCCTCCGGCATCGGTCTGGCGTTCATCGCCTTCCCGGCGATCATCTCCGAAGCGCCCGCCGGCGCCCTCATCGGCGTGCTGTTCTTCGGCTCGCTCGTGCTGGCCGGCTTCACCTCGCTGATCTCCATCGTCGAGGTGGTCATCGCCGCGATCCAGGACAAGTTCGGCCTCGGCCGGCTGTCCTCCACCCTGTGGGTGTGCGTGCCCCTCGCCGTCGTGTCGACCGCGCTGTTCTCCACGACGATGGGACTGCCGCTGCTGGACGTGCTGGACAAGTGGGCCAACGAGTACGGCATCGTCGCGGCGGCGCTGGTCTCCACGATCGTCGTGTCGTACGTGGTGCGGGGCCTGCCGACCCTGCGCGACCACCTCAACCATCGCGGCACCTTCCCGATCGGCCGCTGGTGGCTCACGTGCGTGGCGATCATCGCGCCGCTCGTGCTGGGCGTCTCCCTGATCTCCTCGACCATCGACCTGATCACCTCGCCCACCACCTACTCGGACTACCCCGCCTGGTTCGTGACGGTGTTCGGCTGGCTGATGGCCCTGGGCCTGCTGGTGGTGGGCATCCTGCTCTCGCTCATCCCCTGGCCCGCCGGCTCCAACCTCCACAAGGCCGACTCCGACGGCGATCCCATCGCCCCCGAGGTCGTGTCCGGCCAAGGCCTCGACACCAGCGTCGACGCCCCCACCCCGCACGAGCTGCGCTCCCCCGCGGCGCGCTGACCCGGCTTCACCATCCCGAGGAGGACCCCATGTCCGCATCCGCCATCGTCATGATGATCATCGCCATCGTCACCGTGTGGGGCGGCCTCGCCGCCGCCATCGTCAACATCGTCCGCCACCCGGAGGCCTCCGACGAGTGAGCTGAGCCGGCCGGGCTCCTGGGCCAGGGCTGCCTGGCTGCCTGGCCTGCCTGCCTGGCCTGCCTGCCTGCCTGCAAACTTTGGGACTCAGGCGTGACCTCACGGCCTCTCAGGGCTTGAGGTCACGCCTGAGTCCCTTTCTCAGCAGCCACCCCATCGGCCCACCCCACCATCACCTCCCAGCAGCCCCGGATCAGGCCACGAGGGCGGTGAGGGCCGCGGCGACCTGCGGGGTGGTCGCGACGTCTGCGACGCCGAAGAGGGGTCCACCCTCGCTCGGAGGGACGCCTCACCTCATCCCGCGCTGGATCGGACTGGTCGAGCCACCGCCGCCCTCTGGGATCCCACGTCCCCCGGGCGCGGCTACCGCCGAGTACAGGGTTGAGGCACTGCCCCGCAAAGGCGAGGGATGCTTCGAGCGGATGGAGATCCGCTGGGAAGCCTGCGAACCTGCGCGCTGCCACGGGGTAGTCCACGACCCAGGACGCGTGCGGCGGGCGGAGCTCCTCGGGCAGTTCGGGGATCCGGCGTCGCTGCTGCTCATGCCGAAGCATGGCCGTCAGCCTCACAGCGTCGATCTCGAGGTCACGAACGATGCGCACGAGGTCTGCGAGATCGCGGTAGCGCGTGGACCAAGGAGTCTGCTGCCGGTGGGTCTCGTACATCGCGCAGACCTTGTCGGCCGTGTGGTTCTCGACCGGGACGACGGGAATCCGGGGGAGATCCTCCAGAAACTCGTGCTCGATGACGGGATCGGGCTCGAGATGGTCGATCGGACCATCCACGTGCCGCCGCTGAGAGTGGTCGATCGTGAACTCGTCGAACGTGGCGCCACCGAGCAGAACAGTGATGCAGGCCTTCGCGGTCCTGATGCCGTATCCGTAGGGGTCGAGATGGTCATGGGGTTCGACGCGTCAGACGATGAAGGCGAAGGGATCGCCCACGTCCCGGCTGACGATCTCGTCGAGCTCGCCCTTCAGGTCCTCCTCGTCATCCCAGCCACGGGAACGCGAGAGATCGATGTCCTGGGTGAACCGGCCCCCTCCGGTGCGGATGATCAGCGCGTTCCCTCCGAGCACGAGCCAGCCGCCATCGTCGTCGCGGAAGAGCCGGCGGAAGAACAAGGAGAAGACGAACTGCTTGCGGAGCTCCGCAGCGGACGCATCACTCTGCGATGCTGCGGCCCGCAGACGCGCGTTCAAGGATGCCCTCAACGCCTGTGTGGTGCGGGGGACTCGCCCCTGAGCGCTCACTCCTGGCCCCTGTCCAGCGCGCCACCTGGGCGATCGTGCCCTGCATCGCGGGCACGAAGCTCGAGGACAGGATCGTCGACCTCCCGACTGCCGGGCCGGACCTGCTGGGAGAGCTCTTCGATGAAGTCCCCATCGAACGCAGACGCCATCTGCCGCACCATGACCCTGGCCAGCGCTCGAGATCCGGCGAAGTTCGCGGCCACCGCGGGCAGGCCCGCTCTCTCCAGACTGCCCTCCACGAGCGCGCTGCCGTCCTCGTATCCGTGTCGCGAGGCGACTGCGCCGAGGCGCCCGGCGAGAGCCGCAATGCGGACATCAGGCGAGGCCAGGGCGTCACGGATGATGCTCGCGAGATGGTCGAGATCGACCGCCGAACGTGCGAGGTCCTCCACCGTCCGTGGGATCGACGTCACGGGGAGCCCATCGACGATAGTCACGTCACCGGTCACGGCGGCACGGTGAAATCGCAGGTCGGGCTGGGTGGTCTGCCGACGCCTCGCCGAGGTGAGCTCGTGCAGCCGGGGGATCTCGTCGCCGAGACCGTGGACGGAGGCCGCCGAGACATGGGAGACGACGACCGCTTCATCTCCGTCGCCGTGGAGGCGCTCCTCAGCAAGCTGCCGTGCGTCCGTGGACAGCCAGGCTGCTCGCAGGTCCTGGAGGGGACCATGATCTGCAGACGGCAGGGCCCAGACTCCACGGCGGAGCTGGATGATGATGTGGCCGTCGCGAAGCCGGCCGAGTGTGACACGAGAGATCCCATGAGCCTCAGCCTGGCCGGTGGTCACCAGCCCCCATTGCGAGGAACCGAGCTCCTCGAGAGTCGCGATCGCGTCCACTGCACGCATCAGCCGCCCCCATTGCTCGTCTTGTAACAACTGGATGTTACTTCTCGAGCACATGACTCTTCAAGGGTTCATGGATGCTACCTGTCAGGCATCCTGCCCATCAGCTGTTGCCGAGGTCGTCGATCGGTCGGCGAACCGCCACAGCACCGCCGCTGTCAGGCCCCGAGGGCGGTGAGGGCGGCGGCGACCTGCGGGGCGGTCACGAAGATCGCGACGACGACCGCGGCGGTCGCGGCGACGACGGCGACGTCGAGGGCGGTGATGCGCAGGTGCGCGAGCCGCAGCCTGCGGCCGTCGGGGCTGTCGGAGCCGTAGGTGAAGCCGCGGGTCTCGAGGGCCTCCACGGTGGTGCGCACGTTCTTGGCGGTGTTCAGCATGATCGGATAGAACGCGGTGACCGCGAGGACGCACCACTGCAGCACCGTCCGCCAGCCGAACAGGCCCCGGCTCGCCGGTGGGGCGTGGCGCAGACGCTGGCCCTCGAACACGGTGACGTACTCGTCCACGAGGATCGGGAGCATCCGGTAGCCGTAGCTGACGCCGAAGGCGAGCAGCTCAGGGGCCCGCAGCGCGAGCAGCCCGTCGGAGAGCTTCTCCGGGTCGAGCGAGACGAAGGCCGCCATCGAGGCCATCGAGACGGCGCCGAGCTTGAGGTTCAGCTCCGCGAGCGCGACCAGGGTGCCGAGGTCGCCGCCGAACAGGACGGAGGCGAGGAACAGTCCCAGCACGTTCCCGCCGAGGCCGATGATGAACAGCCCCAGCACCAGCGGGCCGACCCTCGCCAGGGCGACGGAGGCGACGCCGAGCAGGAACAGGCCGATCAGCACCGGCACGTCGTGCGTGAGCCAGGGGGCGATCGCGAGGATCGCGTACCAGGCGATGACCATGCGCGGATCCATGCGGGCGAAGAGCCCGCCGCGGGTCGAGTAGGCGGTGCGCAGCAGCTCGAGGCGCACCCATTCGACGCTGAGGACGTCGTGGGTCGAGCGGGCCATCAGGACTCCTTCGAGGGACGGGTCGGCGCCGGATCCGGCGCCTGCTGCGGCAGCCGCAGACGGGCGCGGAGCTCGTCGGCGGTCAGCGGGATCGGGTCGAGGCCGAGGCCGCCGCCGATGCGCGCGGCCTGCGGCGGGGTGAGTCGGGCGACGGCGGTGAGGTCGGGGCGGGCGAAGAGCTCGCGCGGGGTCATGTCGGCGAGCACCCGGCCCTGGTCCAGCACGATGACGCGACTGGCCCAGGCGGCGACGAGGTCCATGTCGTGGGTGGCGACGACGGAGCATCGGACGCTGTCGGAGAGCGTGGCGAGCATGCCGGTGACGTCGTCGCGGGAGCGGATGTCGAGGCTCGAGGTGGGCTCGTCGAGCAGCAGCAGCCGCGGACGCATCGCCAGCCCGATCCCGATGGTGGCGCGGCGCTGCTGCCCGCCGGAGAGGGTGCGTCCGTCGCGCTCGGCGAGCGCGTCGAGGCCGACGCGGTCGATGACCTGGTCCACCAGCTGCTCGGCGTCGGGGACGCGGCGCCCGGTGGGGAACAGGGCGATGTCGGCCCGCACGGTGTCCTTGAGGAACATCCGCTGAGGATGCTGGTAGAGGTAGGAGACGTGGTCCGCGAGGCGGGCCGCGGAGCGCGAGCGGGTGTCGACGCCGTCGACGACGACGGTGCCGCGTCGGGGCACGATGAGCCCGGTCAGCAGCTTCATGAGGGTGGACTTGCCGGCGCCGTTGGTGCCGACCAGGGCGATCCGCTCGCCGTCGCGCAGGTCGAGGTCGAGGTCGACGAGGACCGGCGCGAGATCCCCGCGGACCGTCCGGTAGCCGTGGTGGACGCCCTGCAGGGAGGCCACCGGCTCCCCCGCCGCGCGCTCGTCCGCCGCGCGCTCGCCCGTCGGCGCGGCTCCGTCGGCCGACGCAGGGCGGTCCGGCTCGCGGGCCAGCAGGTGCGGGCGCAGCACCCGCACCGCGTCGTCGACGTCGAGGGCGACGGGGTCGGCGCCGACGGCGGCGGTCAGGGAGACGGCGTCGGGCGCGGGGATGCCGTGGGCGACGAGATCGTCGTGGCGGTCCATGGCCTCCTGCACGGGAAGATGCCAGACGGGGGCGCCGTCGGCCATGAGCACGACGCTGCGGGCGAACTCGGCGACGAACTCGGCGTGGTGCTCGATGGTGATGATCGTGATGCCGAGGCTCTCGTTGAGCTCCCGCAGGCGCCGGTAGATCTCGCGGGCGCGAGCGGGGTCGAGCTCGGCGACGGGCTCGTCGACCACGATCACCTCGGGCCGCAGCGCGAGGACGGCGGCGAGCGCGACCAGATGCGCCTGCCCGCCGCTGAGCTGCCAGACGAAGGTGTCGCGCAGGTGGGAGATGCCGAGCGCGGCGAGGGCCTCGTCGGTGCGCTCGCGATGGTCGGCGTGACCGAAGTTCAGCGGCCCGAAGGCGACCTCGTCGCGGACCGTCGGCCGCACCAGCTGGTTCTGGAAGTCCTGGTACACGTAGCCGACCCGGCGTGACAGCTGCGCGACCGTCGAGTCCCAGGTGTCGACGCCGTCGACGTGGACGCTGCCGGCGAAGTCGCCGTTCCAGTAGTGGGGCACGAGCCCGTTGAAGGTCTTGCACAGGGTGGTCTTGGCGGAGCCGTTCCCACCGATCACCGCGACGAAGTCCCCGCGGTCGATGGTGAGGTCGACGTTGCGCAGGGTGTCGCGGTCCGTCCCGGGATAGCGGAAGGACAGGTCCTTCACGACGATCACGGGATCGGGCCGCGCCGGCTCCGTCGGCAGGACGGCGGGTGCCGCGGCGGTGATCGGGGGAACGGTGTGCACGATGGCTCCTGGTGTGCGAGGGGGATGACGAGAGGGCCGGGGCCGTCCGGGATACCGGGACGGCCCCGGCCCGTGCTCAGGAGAGCTCGGCTCCGGCTCCGGCTCCGGTCTTCTCGGCGTCGGTCTTCTCGGCGCTGCGGGACAGGCGGAACAGCAGCACGGCGACGACCAGCACGACCGCGATCGCCGCCACGGACACGAGCAGGAACCCGCTGCCGAAGCGGTCGATGAAGTCCGGCTCCCAGGCCCCGGCGGAGAGGTCGAAGGCCTCGAGGAAGGCGAAGCCGAAGGACGCGACCGACAGCAGCAGGGCGACGGCGACGAACAGCGGGGTGCGCGGGGCGGTACCGGGGATCGGCTCGCCGGGGACCCTCGGACGCATGCCCATCAGGGGCTCGATCCTCCCGTGGAGGGCGGGGATCAGCCACATGGCCGGCAGCGCCCCGAGCAGGATCCCGCTCATGACCACGTCGACTCCCAGACCGATCGCCTCGAGCGCGAGCATCGACTGGGGCAGTCCCTCGACGAGCTCGGCGTCCTCGACCCCGATCCACACCTTGGACAGGTCGACGACGGCGGAGAGCACCTTGTCGATCAGCACCAGCACGATCGCGCCGACGACGATCTGCGGGCGGCTGCGGGGATTGCGGATCAGGGAGCCGGCGACGAACACGGCCAGGAACATCTGCAGGAAGCCCTCGACCTCGGCGAGGCCGGAGAAGTCGCCCATCAGCAGGTCGGTGAAGACGATCTCGCCGAGCGGAGCTCCGAGCGCGGCCCAGAACGGCGAGAACAGGGCGGCCATGGTCAGTGGCACGAACACCATGTAGGCGACGGAGACGTCGACCGGGCCGACGGACAGGTCGGGGATGATCTCGAGGATGATGTTCGACAGTCCGAACAGGGACATGGACAGCACGAACACCATCAGCTTCTGCGAGGTGGACAGCTCGAGGCGGCGCACGCCGTCGACGGTGCCGCGGAGGGTTCCGCGGCGCACATCGCCCGACGACGGCTGCGAGGGCTGCGCTGACTGCGCCGGCTGCGAGGGCTGCGGGGTCTGGGTGGGCTGCGGGGTCTGGGTGGGCTGCGGGGTCTGGGTGGTCATGGGGATGCTCCTTCGGGTGGTGGTGCTCGAGAGGTGCGGTCGGTCGGGGAAGCGTGAGGAGGCTCGAGGCTCAGCCGGCGGCGGTGTCGGCGCAGGTGCCGGCGTCGGCCGGGAGGAGGGCGGAGAGCACGTCGATGACCTGGGCGGGCCCGTCGAGGACGTGGTCGGCGAGACCGTCGCGGAGGGCGGCGGCGAGCTCGTCGTCACCGTCCTTGCCGCCGCGCAGCAAGCAGACGGTGCCGATCCCGGCGTCCTTGCCGCCGCGTCCGTCGTTGAGGACCTTGTCGCCGACGTAGACGACGTCGGCGCGGTCGGTCTCGAGTCCGCCGAGGGCGGCCTCGAAGATCGCACGACCGGGCTTGCGGACGCCGATCTCGTCGGAGTAGGCGGCCGGGCCGATCGCCTCGGTCAGCCCGTAGCCCTCGAGGATCTCCCGCACGCCGGCACCGGAGATCGTGTTCGAGACGATGCCGACGACGATCCCCCGCTCCCGGCACCAGCGGATCAGCTCGAGCGCCCCGGACCGCGGCGCGGGACGCGACTTCGCCCGGTGCAGGGCGAGGGACAGCCGCGGCGCCTCGATCCGCAGGGCGGCCCGCAGCGGGACGGGCAGGTCGGCTCCGATCAGGTCGCCCCACAGCACGGCCGGATCGACCTCGGCGTGCACGGATGCGCCGTGGGCGCCGACGTCCCCGGCGCGCTTGCGGGCGCGGTGCCGCTCCCAGCCGTCGGCGAGCGCGCGCTCCGCGGTCCGCTGGTCGACGGGCGATCCGATCCGTTCGGACAGCTCCACGATCAGAGCCCCCACCTCGCGGTCGCGATCGGGGTTCGGCTGCGAGGCGGTGATGACGCCGCCGTGGTCGAGCAGAAGGGCCGGCATCCTGGACGCGTCGATCGGAGCCGTGACGCGCGTCGGCGACGTCCGAGCTGCAGCAGGCCCGTCGGCAGCAGTACGGTCGGCAGCAGTCCCGCCGTCGGCCGACCTGCCGAGCGCCTCGCGCAGCGGGGCCAGCAGCTCCTCCGGGGTCTCGAGCACCAGGTCGGGCCGGTCGGCGACGGCGAAGGGCGGGGCGTCGGTGCGCCGGTCACGGGTGATGACGACGGCGCCGGCCCCGGCGCGCCGACCGGCGGCCACATCCCGATCGAGGGTGTCGCCCACGTACCAGCAGTCGGCGGGGTCGACGCCGAGCGCCTCCGCCGCACGACGGATCATCCCCGGGTGGGGCTTGCGGATGCCGACCTCGTCGGAGTACACCTGCACGCCGAAGCTGTCCTCGAGGCCCTCGGCGGCGAGGATGCCGCGATGCGCACGGCCCGAATGCGCGTTGGAGACGATCGCCAGGCGCACGCCCTGCTCGCGGCATGCGGCCAGCAGCTCCGGCACGCCCGGACGCACATGATGGTCGGCGACCAGGACGGCCATCCGGGCCAGCAGATCGCCGGCGTCCAGGGCGAGGGCCCGGCGCACGGGGTCCGGCAGGTCGGCCAGCAGGAAGTCGGCGACGATCTCGCGGGAGCCGAGCTCTCGCGGCTCGCGGCGCCGCGAGGCGGCGTCCTTCCACAGCGAGAGGGCCGTGCGACCGGCCCGCACGGAGGCCTCCACCTCGCGCGCATCCAGGGGGATCTGCAGCGCTGCGGCGCGATGCACGATCTCGGCCGACAGCTCCCGCGCCCAGCCAGCCCGCGAGGTCGTGGAGACGACCACTCCCCCGAAGTCCAGCAGCAGGGCGCGCGGCGCGGGCAGCGGCATCCGGGCGTCGGTGCCGGCCGACGCATCGGCCGTCGCGCCGCGCTGCGAGCCGGCGGGCTGGCGCGCCGTCGTGCCGACGATCGCGCCGACGGTCGGACCGGCAGGCTGACCGGCAGTCTGGCCGGCGGTCTGGCCGACGGTCGGGCTGGCAGTCGGCTCGACGGTCGTCGGCGTCTGCTCGACGGTGCGGGGAACGGTCGTCACGTCTCTCCTCGGCTCTCGGTGTCGGCCCGGCAGCCCCCTTCGCGGGGTGCCCAGCGGCCGCATCGCCCACGCTAGGAGCCGCCCGCGGGCACCCGGTGAACACCCGGTGAACCATCCGCCACGCAGGGGCGAGAACTCCTGAAAGTCTTCAGACATCCAGGTCAGAACATATTTCGCGGTGCTGTGATGGTCTGGTGGCCAGCCCCCGCTCCCGTTCCCGCTCCCGCTCCCGTCCGACGCTCGCCGACGTCGCCCATGCCGCCGACGTCTCCCCGGCCTCTGCCTCCATGGCCCTGAACGACCGGCCCGGCGTCGGAGCCGAGACCCGCCGGCGGGTCCTCGCCGCCGCCCGCGAGCTCGGCTACGGCCGCCACCGGCGCGGGCGCGGCACCGGTCTGATCGGCGTGCTCCCCACCGATCTCGGGAACCCGTACCACACCGACGTCATCGCGGGGATCGAGCAGTATGCCGACACGGTCGGCCTCGGCGTCGTGATCGCGCACGGCCGACGCGACGCCAGCCATCTCGAGCGCGGGCTGCAGCGTCTGCTGGACCTCGGCGTCGACGGCGTCATCGCCGTGACCAGCTGGCTGGACCCGGAAGCCCTCGAACGGGCCGCGCTGACGGTCCCGACGGTCGTCATCGGCCGCATGCAGGACGAGGTCCCGGGCGCCGACCATCTGCGCAGCCGCGACGAGGCGGGCGCAGCGCTGGCCGTGCGCCATCTCATCGAGGAGGGGCATCGCCGTCTCGCGCACGTCACGCTCTCCTCGCGGCCGGGCCCGGCGATGCGCCGCACAGGATTCCTCGCCGAGGCCGCGCGGCTGGGGCTGGGCGACCGGGTGCGGGTGATCGGTCCGCAGCAGGCCGACGAGGGGATCGATCTGCTGCTGCGCTCCGTGCGCCGCGGCGACCCCGATGCCCCGACGGCGGTGTTCGCGGCGAACGACATCGCCGCCGTGCGGGTGCTGCATCGCGCCTCGGACCTGGGGGTTGCGGTGCCGGAGCGCCTGAGCGTCGTCGGATACGACAGCTCCGCCGTCGCGCAGACCGTCCGCCCGCCCCTGACCAGCGTGAACCAGCCCCGTGCCGACATGGGGCGCCTCGCCGCGCAGATGATCCGCGAGCGCCTCGAGGGACGCACCCGCGACACCGTGAGCCAGGTCGAGCCCGTGCTGCACGTGCGCTCCTCCACCGCGCCGCCCGCATAGGGCAGGACGCGACCCGACAGCGCGGTCATCCTTCGTCACAGTGGTGGCCAGACCTCCGCATCGGCCTTACGTTTGCTTATGTCCGACCAAAGCGGTCGGAGTACTGAGGAATGAGACAGGGTCTGCGTCCGGCGCCGAGAACCGGTGGCCGCACGGGCCCTCCCGCTCCCCGAGAGAGGACCCCGCCGATGACCTCCCCCACCCGGCGCACCGCGTCGCCCCGGCACTCCGCACCCGCCGCACGCACGACGCCCGGCCAGCTCGCCACGCCCACCCGGCGCGCGATGCCCACCCGGCGCGCGATGCTCGGCGGCACCGCGCTCTCCGCGGGCGCGGCGCTGATGGCGCTGAGCGGATGCGCGTCGGCGACGTCGTCGGCCGCCGAGTACTCGACGGATGAGCCGCTGCCGAGCGGGGACCCGTCGGCCGAAACCAGCCTGCGGATCGCCGGGATCTCCACCCAGTTGCAGATCGAGGCCGCGGGCGAGGAGATCGAGCCGCTCGACTTCACGGTCGCCGAGTGGATCAACGTCGGCGCAGGTCCCGACGTGATCCAGGCGTTCCGCGCCGAGTCGCTGGACGTCGCGGGCAACGCGATCCTGCCGCCGATCCAGGCGCATGCGATCGGCTTCGACGCCCGGGTCGTGGCCGTCCTCGAGCGTCACTCCCGCCTCAGCGAGGGCGATCACCATGTTCTCGACGCATCTGGCGGCCTGTGCGGTGACATCTCCCGGTGCTGTCACCCGGCCCTGCTTGTCGAGAGGACAGGCTCCGGCGAGGACCACCAGCCGCGCCGGCGGCTCGACCGAGGCGGAGTAGGCATAGGGCACCTGGTCGTGCAGGAGCTGGGTCCGGTTCAGGGTCACGGCGCTTCGGGGCACTTCTCCGCCTTCGAGGTCGGGTCGGTCATCGGACGGCGCGGAATGGCGCGGGGCAGCGCCGGTGCACGGAGAACGTCGGCGTCGTCGGCCGGTCCGACGGAAGTCTCGCACGCGACGGGGCGGTCGTCCGGGGCGAGACCGGTCCCCGAGGACGAGCCCGCACGGCGTCGGCGGCGAGCACCACGAGCGGCGCACGGCCCGCGAGTGTGACGTGGGCCCGCCCGGTTCGCGCCGACCTGCATGGTCAGGTACGCTAGCTCTTGCTCTTACGAGCGCTGGAGGATTCGCCTAGCGGCCTATGGCGCACGCCTGGAACGCGTGTTGGGTTAACGCCCTCGGGGGTTCAAATCCCCCATCCTCCGCCGATCGAAGCCCCCTGGTCACCCAGGGGGCTTCGTCGTTCCCTGGCTCCCGTGGACTCGATCATCCGGCGCGATGCCCCTCCGCCTCCCCGGCACCCGACCCGTCCCACCGGGTCGAAGCATCGGCGCACCCGCATCGGCGGCGTCCACCGCGGCGAGCGGACCCTGACCCCGGACACTCCCTGACCGGTCGTCTGTTTCTCCCCGCGGCCTGCACCGATATATCCTTCGTCCACACAGCCCCGCGGAGAGTGCGGCATCGGCCGACGCGGTCGGGGACTGGACAGGAGGGCGGCATGCCGAGGCCGGAGTCGAGCGGGGACGGACAGCGCCCCTCGCAGCCGCCGCGGCCCGCGTCGCCGGAGCCCTACTCCTGGCAGAGACCGAGGCCCGGGCACGGTCAGGCGCAGTACAGCGCCGGCTCGCCGTCGGCCCAGCCATCGCCGTCGACCGGCCTGCCTCCCGAGACGCGCAGCGGATCGGACGGCCCCGGGGGACCCCCGCCTTCCGGCGGACCCGCAGGCATCGGACCGGAGGGCCGAGGACCAGGCCCAGGCCCAGGACCAGGGCCAGGACAGTGGCCACAGCTGGGGCCCGGATCACCGCGCCGACCGTGGGCGCTGATGGCGGTGGCGGCGAGCTGCGTCGTCGCCCTGGTGGTCGTGCTCGGCCTCGGCGTCGGCGCCTACCTGCTCCTGGGGCGCGACGGTCGGGCGACCGCCTCGCCCACCGCCTCCGAGCCCGTCACCGAGGACCCGGACTCGGGCGCCGGCTCGTCGACGGGCGACTCCGGCAGCAGCACAGCCGACCCCGAGTCCGGCGAACCGGACTCGAGCGGGAGCGCCGAGCCGGCCGGTTCCACCTCGACCTTCGAGGTCGTCTCGCCGACCGACGAGATCCCCGGATCGGCCGACGACCTGCGCGAGGTGATGCGGACGAACCCGCTGACCACCGGGACCTTCACCACCATCCCCGAATGCGAGCTGCCCGGCACGCCCGTCGAGGCGTCGGTCGACGAGCTGCAGACGACGCTCAGCGCCGCCGGCCACTGCCTCGACCAGGTGTGGGCGAACGTCAGCTCCGACCGGAACCTCCCGTGGACGAGCCCGCGGATCGTCGTCTACGACTGGCCGGACATCCCCGACTCGGCCTGCGACCCGGACTCCTTCGAGGAGGACCTGCCGCGCGCATGCACCCTCGACTCCACGATCTACTGGCCGCGCGGCTACGGCATCACACCGATCCTGGCACTGTCCGGCGAGCTCGACGACGAGGACGAGATCTCCTCGTCGTACCTGTGGGACCTGTCGTACATGTACATGACCGTCGTGATGTGGAACAGCTCCGTCGGCACCTACTACCAGAGCCTGCTGGTCGCGCTCGGGGACGACACCGACGCCCAGGACGAGGCCTGGCGCCGCTACAGCCTGCAGGCGACCTGCCTGGCATCCGCAGCGATCCTGGAGGTCCCCGAGGCCCAGCGGCCCTCCCAGGAGGTCCGCGACATCCTGCAGGACCCCGAGAGCTGGAACGACACCGCCGTGACGGCCGGGGCCCGCACCCACTGGATCACCGCCGGCTTCGGCTCCGACGGCGAGCTGGCCGTCTGCAACACCTGGGAGGCCCCGGGCGACCAGGTGATCTGAGCACCGGATGCCGCCTGCATCGTCGCGCTGGGCATCGTTGCGGAACGGTCTCGACCGCCTGCTCCGCGCCGCGCGCGGCTATCCTGCCTCGAGCACGGCATCGCAGGCGACGGGCATCGCGGACGACGAGCATCGCGCCGCCGGCGAGGCCGGTGACGCAGCACGGCGATCAGCACGGGGGAGCGCATGACCACGCCAGGACACGGGAACCGGAGCCAGCCTCCGCGGAAGGCGCCGTGGGCGATGATCGCCATCGCCTGCGGGTGCGTGGCCGCGCTCCTGCTGGTCATCGTGCTGGGCGCGGGCGCGTACTTCCTCATCTTCCGAGACGGCGACGCGCCGACCACGGGCACTGCCTCCACGACCTCGTCGGCCTCCGATCCGGAGACCCCGTCGGGGAGCACCTCGGTCACCCCTGCCGAACCCACCACGGACTTCGAGGTGATCGAGGCCTGGGAGACCCCGTCGGGCGATGCCGAGGATCTCGCCGAGGTCCTGCGCACGAGCCCCCTGGTCACCGGATCGATCTCAGGACCCGGTTCGTGCGAGCTGCCGGAGACCCCCGTCGACCCGACCGCCGAGCAGATGCAGGCCACCCTGGACGCCGCGTCGTCGTGCCTGAACGGCGTGTGGGCGACCGCCAGCTCCGACCGGGGCCTGCCGTGGTCCAGCCCGACCGTCGTCGTCTACGAATGGCCGGACATCCCCGCCTCCGCCGCCTGCGAGACGGAGTCCTTCGCGGAGGACTCCGCGCGGGTCTGCTTCCTGGACGAGACCATCTACTGGCCGCTCGGCTTCGGAGCCGCCGAGGAGGCCGCGGTCGCCGCGGTCACCACCGACCCCGCCGACCGCTCGACGATGGTGCTGTGGGAGCTCGCCTACTCGTACTCCCTGGTCGCCTACTGGAACAGCTCGGTCGCGTTCTACTACTCGACCCTCGTGCAGACGTACGAGGACGCCGGCGAGAACGAGAAGGTCGAGGACGCCGATCGGCGCCTCGTCCTCTCCCGCGCCTGCCTCGCCTCCGCCACCAGCCAGATCCTGCCCGAGTCCGCCCGCGTGCCCGCAGAGCTCCAGGAGCTCCTCATCGATCCCGCCACCTGGACCGACACCGACGTGACCGCCGGGGCATGGGCGCATTGGATCGAGGTCGGCTTCGGGTCCGACGGCGATCTCTCGGCGTGCAGCACCTGGGATCCCGACGCGGAGGATGTGCGATGACGCCTCGCCCCCACTACACGGCCCGCGCGACCAACCGCGGCGGCACCTCCGGGGAGGTCCGCGCCGAGGGCCGGCCGACGCTCCCGACCGGTGGCCCCTCCCCCGACGCCGATGGCTTCAACCCCGAGCAGCTGCTCGCGATGGCCTGGTCGACCTGCCTGAACGAGACCCTGCGGACGATCCTGCGCGAACGCCGTCGGGCTGCAGGCGCGCTCGAGGCCGACGCACCGGCGGGCTCAGGCGCGTCGGGGGGCGCAAGCGCGTCGGCAGCTGCGCTCGAGGCGGGCGAGCCGGAGGTGACCGTCGAGGTCGCGCTCGAGTCGGATCCCGCCGGAGGCTTCCGCTTCATCCCCCGCGCCCGCGTGCACATCCCCGGCCTGGACCCCGAGTCGACGCGCGAGCTCGCGCTCGCGGCCCACGCCCGCTGCCCGGTCTCGAAGCTGCTCACGGGAGCGGGCGATCATCCCGTCGAGGCGGCCGAGCAGCCCAGCGCCGCCGAGCAGCCCAGCGCCGCCGAGGAACCCAGCGCGACCGAGCAGCCCGGCGCGGGCGAGCAGCCCGGCGCGACGGACGGGCCACCGGCGCCGTCGGCCTGAACGGGTTCTGCCTGAACGAGTGAGGTCGCCCACCGGGCGGTCCATCGCGCACTCCCCGTCCCTAGGATCGAGAGGGCATCCTCGCCCGGCCGACGACCGGGCTCCTGATCCCCGCGAGGTCCGATGATCCAGTTCGACGGCGTCTCCAAGACCTATCGCCAGGGCCGTTCCGTCGTGACTGCACTGGACGGCATCGATCTCACGATCCGGGACGGCGAGATGTTCGGGGTGGTCGGCGAGAGCGGCTCCGGCAAGTCCACCCTGCTGCGGCTCGTGAACCACCTCGAGGCACCGTCCGCCGGGACGGTCACGGTCGACGGCATCGACCTCGCCGCCCTGCCCGAGCGGCAGCGCCGCATCCGCCGACGCAGCATCGGCATGGTCTTCCAGAGCTTCAACCTGCTGGCCAACTCCACCGTCGCCGAGAACGTCGCCATGCCGCTGCGCCTCCAGGGCCGACGCGACCGCGCCCGGGTCGCCCAGATGCTCGACTTCGTGAACATGAGCGCACGCAGCGCCCAGCATCCCAGCCGTCTCTCCGGCGGCGAGAAGCAGCGCGTCGCGATCGCCCGAGCGCTCGTCACCCGCCCCTCCATCCTGCTGTGCGACGAGCCGACGTCGGCCCTCGACGCCCACCACACCGACGAGGTCATGACCACGCTGCGCACCGTCCATGAGGAGCTCGGCACGACGATCCTGCTGGTCAGCCACGAGCTGGAGGTCATCAAGTCCTCCTGCGACCGTGCGGCCGTGCTCGAGGGCGGCCGTCTCGTCGGCCTCACCGACGTCACCGCCCCGCCCCCGCGCGAGCGCACCGGCTCCTACGCCCAGCGCGCCACGGAGTACCTCGCATGACCGGCCTCCAGATCTGGCTCTCCTCCCTCCTCGACCAGCTCGCCGAGTACCGCGGCGAGATCGTCACCGCGATCTGGGAGACAGCGATCATGCTCGGCAACTCCCTGATCGCCGCGATCCTGATCGGTCTGCCGATCGGCACCCTCATCTACCTCACCCGCCCCGGCGGGCCCTACGAGCGCCCCGGTCTGCGCGCGGCCCTGAACACGTACGTGAACGTCGTGCGCTCCGTGCCGTTCCTGCTGTTCGTCGTCGCGATGATCCCCTTCACGCGCTGGCTGGTGGGCACGAGCTTCGGCACGACGGCGGCCTCCGTGCCCCTCGCCTTCGTCGCCGTCGCCCTGTACGCCCGCTTCGCCGAGCAGACCCTGCTGGACGTCCCCGAGCAGACCATCGAGCTCGCCCGCTCCCTCGGCGCCGGTCCCGCGCAGCTCGTGCTGCGCTTCCTCTACCCCGAGGCCCGCTCCGGTCTGGTGCTGAGCCTGACCACGGTCACCATCAGCATGATCTCCTACTCGACGATCATGGGCGTGGTCGGCGGCGGGGGCGTCGGCGACTTCGCGATCCGCTACGGCTACCAGACCTACGAGTACGAGCTGATGTACGCGACGATCGCGATCATGGTCGTCTGCGTGATGCTCATCCAGGGCGCCGGCACCCTCCTCGCCCGCCTCCTCGACCACCGCACCCGATAGCCGACCCCGGCGGCCTCCTCACCGAAAGAGCAGATCCCCATGACGCAGTCCGCACCCCGCCCCTCCGCCCTCACCCGCCGAGGTGCTCTCACCCGCCGAGGTGCTCTCGCCGCCCTCGGCACCGGCGGCGCGACCCTGCTGGTCGCCGCCTGCGGCACCGGCACGGGCGGCTCCGGCGGCGACGGCGGATCCGGTGCCTCCTCCGACGACCGGGTCATCAAGGTCGCCTCGCACATGACCCCGATGACCGACGTCGTCGAGCTCGCCGGCGAGGTCGCCGCAGCCGACGGCTGGACCGTCGAGCTCGTCCAGGTCAGCGACAACGTCCAGTACAACCGTCTGCTGGCCGACGGCGAGGTCGACGCGAACTTCGCCCAGCACGAGCCCTTCATGCAGACCTTCAACGAGGAGAACGACGCCGACCTCGTGAAGGTCCAGGCGATCTACGACGCCAAGGTCGGCTTCTACTCCAAGGCCTACGACACCGTCGACCAGATCCCCGACGGCGCGAAGGTCGCCATCCCCAACGACGTCTCCAACGAGGGCCGCGCTCTGGCCATCCTCGACGAGCAGGGCCTGATCACCCTGCCCGACGACGCCGGCTTCGAGGGCCGCGTCAACGACATCGTCGACAACCCCCTCAGCCTCGAGTTCGTGCAGATCGATCTGCTGAACCTCTCCTCCGCCTACGACGAGGACGGCATCGCGCTGGTCTACAACTACCCGACCTACATCGCCAAGGTCGGGCTGACCCCCGCGGATGCTCTGCTCCTCGAGGAGACCGTGGACCAGCGCTTTGCGATCTCCCTGGTCGCCCGCGAAGACAACGTCGACTCGGAGAAGATCCAGGCCCTCAAGGCCGCGATGACCAGCGACGAGGTCCGCTCCTTCCTCGAGGACGAGCACAGCGACACCCTGATCCCGTCGTTCTGATCCAGCACCGAGCAACTGACAGCGATCGGCAGGCCCGACAGAGATCGGCAGCTGCGGCACAGATCGGCAGGTGCGGCACGAATCGGTAGGTATGGCACAGATCGGTAGCTGAGAAGCATCTCCCCCGCATAGAACAGGGCACCTGCTTCTCAGCTACCGATTGCTGACACCACCCCGGCCCGATCAGCCCGGCCCGACCCGGTCAAGCCAGACCCGGCTCGGAGCCGCTGGTCAGCCGAGGGTTGCGGGTGCTGTCCAGTCCTCGCCGCGGACGTGCTGGTCGAGGAAGCCGAGGAAGGTCTCATACCAGACCTGGGCGTTGCCGCGGCCGAGGATCCAGTGGCCCTCATCGGGGAAGTACAGGTAGCGGTGCTGGGTGCGGCCCTCGGCGTCGCGCGGGGTCGCTGAGAACTCGTGCAGGTCGTACCAGAGGGCGTGGCCCTGGGAGATCGGCACGCGGTAGTCCTTGTCCCCGTGGATGACGAGCATCGGCACGACGATGTCGCCCACGAAGTCCCTCGGGTTGAAGCGCCGGTTCTGCTCTCGCATCGGACGCTCCCAGCCGGAGTTGTCGGTGGTGCGGCCCATCGAGTCGGTGTCCCACAGGGAGGCATGGGTGACGATGCAGCGGAAGCGGTCGCCGGTGTGCCCCGCGACCCAGTTCGCCATGTAGCCGCCGTAGGAGCCGCCGGCGAAGGCGGTGCGCTCGGCATCGATGTCCGCACGGGCGACGGTCGCATCGGTGAGCGCCATGATGTCGGTGAAGGGTGCCCCGCCGAGCTCATGCTGGCCGCGGTCGATCATGGACTGTCCGTAACCGGTGGAGATCGCCGGGTCCGGGAGCAGCACGGCGTAACCGGCCGCGACGAAGGGGTTCGGGTTCCACCGGTAGGTCCAGGCGTTCCAGGATCCCCAGGGCCCGCCGTGGGCGAAGACAACCAGCGGATGCGGGCCCTCACCCTCGGGCAGGCGCAGCCATGCCCGCAGAGCGGTGCCGTCCTCCGCGGTGGCGGCGACCTCGGTGAGGGTGCCGGCCTGGGCGACCTCGGCAGCGGGATTCGGAAGCTGCTCGACGGTGCCGCCTGTGCCGACAGCGCCGGCAGCGCCGCCGGTGCCGCCTGTGCTGACAGCGCCGCCGGTGCCGCCTGCGCTGCCGCCGTCGGCGCCCGCGAGTGCGACCCGCACGGGATGCGGGGCGACGGCGATGCCGGAGGCTGCCGCGATCACGGCGCCGTCGGCGACGGAGACGCCCGAGAAGGAGAGGTCCTGCTCGGGCCCGCCGGCGAGCAGGCGCGGGGCGGCGTCGTCGGCCCCGCCGACCCAGAGCGCGCCGCGGCCGTGGTCGTCGCTCGCGGCCACGAGGGTGTCATCGTCGGCCCAGACGGGGTCGATCCAGTGGTCGAGCTCGGGCCAGAGACGACGGGACTCGAAGGTCGCGAGGTCGAGGATCTCGATGCTCGAAGCGAGCGACTGGGTCCGCGTCCAGACGTGCTCGCGGGAGAGCAGGACGCGGGATCCGTCGGGGCTGAACTCGCCAGGATGGAACTCGATCTCCTCGCTCGCGTCGCGGATCAGGCGAGGCTCCGTGCCGCCGACGAGGTCGACGAGGTACACGCGCGGGACCCCGAGCCGCGAGTCGAGGGAGTCGTTCATGGCGACGAGGGCGCGCTCGCCCTTGCGGTCGGCGCTCCAGTGGTTCAGGCGCCCCGGCGGCAGCTCGACGTGGCGGAAGTGCAGCACCTGCTCGTGGCGCTTCTTCTCGTCGGCATCGGATCCGCCGTCGGCCGATGCCTTCTTCTGCGAAGGCTCGGGCGTGGCCTCGGCGGAGAAGACGTCCTCGGGGAGCTCGGGGAGCTCGGCCACGGCGAGGACGGGGCGGGACGGACCGAGATCGTGATCCCAGTAGCGGGTCGGGAAGCCGCTGTGGAGGGCGGCGCTGACCTTGGCCTTCTCGCGCTTGCCGGTGAGCTCGGCATGCTCGGTCTCGTCGGCGGCCTGGGAGTGCACGTCGATCTCGACGACGAGCCGTCCCTCGCCCAGATGGAGGGCGTTGAAGCCACCGGGCCGGGAGGCGAGCTCGCGCGCCTCGCCGCGAACCGGGAGCGCCCACAGCTGGGCGTCGTCGGCGCTCTCGCCGTCCTCGCCCACGCGCTTCGACGTGAAGTAGGTGGTCCCGTCCTCGGCGAGGGCGACGGCGCCGACGGACGCGCTGCCGCGCGTGAGCGGCGCGACGGTGCCGCCGTCGATCTCGACGAGCGAGGTGCGGTAGGCGGTGCCGTCGGCGTCGGGGCTCTGGATGGAGGCGACGATGCGGCCGCCGGGCGTGGTGGTGATGCCGACCAGACGGGTCGCGTCCAGCAGGTCGGCGATGCTCCTGTGCGTCATGGTCATCCATACTGCCACCGGGCTGAAGCGCTCGAGCGGCGTGGGCCGAGACGATATCGGGACGTGATGGGGTGCCCGCGGCATCGGCTCGCGACCCGCGCACCCGCACCCCATGCACCCGCACCCCAGCACCCGCACCCATGCACCGGCACTCCACACGCCCGTTCCATGCGCCCGCTCCCGGAGGCCAGCTCCGCGCGACCGCCCCTGCCCACGCTCCGTGTGACCGCCGAGACGTCCGGGCCGCCCGAGGCTTGCCAAGCGGACCAAAGTAGTTTAATTTCGAACTATTAGTCGGACGGACGTCTCGAGACCCGACCGGCGGCACAGCGACGAGCACCAGGAGCGGTCATGCAGTTCGGAATCTTCACCATCGCCGACATCACCCCGGACCCCACGACGGGCCGGATCCCCACCGAGAACGAGCGTCTGAGGTCGATGGTCGCGCAGGCGAAGCTCGCCGAGGAAGTGGGCCTGGACGTCTTCGCGATCGGCGAGCACCACAACCCGCCGTTCGTGACCTCCTCCCCCACCACGACCCTCGCCTACATCGGCGCGCAGACCGAGCGGATCATCCTCTCGACCGCGACCACGCTGATCACCACCAACGACCCGGTGAAGATCGCGGAGGACTATGCGATGCTGCAGCACCTGACCGGCGGACGCGTCGACCTCGTGATGGGCCGCGGCAACACCGGCCCCGTCTATCCGTGGTTCGGCCAGGACATCCGCAAGGGCGTCGAGATCGCCGTCGAGAACTACGACCTCCTGCATCGCCTCTGGCGCGAGGACGTCGTGAACTGGGAGGGGCAGTTCCGCACTCCGCTGCAGCAGTTCACCTCGACCCCGCGTCCGCTCGATGGGGTGGCCCCCTTCGTCTGGCACGGCTCGATCCGCTCCCCGCAGATCGCCGAGCAGGCCGCCTACTACGGCGACGGCTTCCTGCACAACAACATCTTCTGGCCCATGAGCCACACGAAGCAGATGGTGCAGCTGTACCGCGAGCGCTTCGAGCACTACGGCCACGGGACGGCGGCGCAGGCGATCGTCGGCCTCGGCGGCCAGGCGTTCATGCGCAGGAACTCGCAGGACGCCGTGAAGGAGTTCCGTCCGTACTTCGACAGCGCCCCCGTCTACGGCGGCGGACCGTCGATGGAGGACTTCACCCGGGCCACGCCGCTGACCGTCGGCTCACCCGAGCAGGTCGTCGAGCGCTATCTGACGATGGCCGACCACGTGGGCGACTACCAGCGCCAGATGTTCCTCATGGACCACGCCGGCCTGCCGGAGAAGACGGTCATGGAGCAGATCGAGCTGCTGGGCACGGAGGTCGTCCCGGTCCTGCGCCGCGAGCTCGACGCCCGCCGTCCGGCCGACGTGCCCGACGCCCCGACCCACGCCTCGCTGGTCGCGGCGGCCGAGGCCGAGCGCGGCGCCTTCGACCCCAGCTACCGTTTCGAGACCGGTGACAACTGGACGGGCCTGCGCGCGGAGGATGCGCGCGGACGCAGCGCCCGCCCCGAGGCGGCAGACCACGCCGAGAAGGAGACGACCCTCTGATGACTTCGAGCACCCCTCCGACCTCGAGCACCTCGTCGGCCCCGAGCACCTCGTCGGCCTCGCCGATCCGCCTCGTGGTGATCACCGCGGGGCTCTCCACCCCGAGCTCCACCCGTATGCTCGCCGACCAGCTGGCGCTCGCCGTGCGCGACCGGCTGACCGGCACGACGGCCGGACCGCGTTCCGCCGCGGCAGGCAGGGCAGCGGCTGCGGCCGGCGGCGGAGAGGCTCCTGCGGCCGACGGCGGGTCAGCGCCCGAGGTCGAGATCCGCACGATCGAGCTGCGCGAGATCGCCCACGAGATCACCGACATGATGCTCACCCGGTTCCCCGGCGAGCGCATGGCGCAGGCGATCGACGCGATCCGCGCCTCGGACGCGGTCATCGCCGTCACGCCGATCTTCAACGTCGGCGCGTCGGGCCTGTTCAAGTCCTTCGTGGACGCCCTGGACAAGGATCTGTGGGCGGGCCGCCCGGTCCTGATCGGTGCGACGGCCGGCACCGCCCGCCACTCGCTGGCCATCGACTTCGCGCTCCGACCGCTGTTCGCCTACCTGCACGCGGAGGTCGCCTCGACGGCCGTCTTCGCCGCCTCCTCGGACTTCGGCGCCGCCGCGGGACAGGCCGACGAGCAGCCGCTCGCCGACCGCATCCGACGCGCCGCCGGCGAGCTCGCCGATCTGATCCTGGCCCGGCGCAAGGACCTCGCCCTCGCATCCGCCGCGCCTCGCGAGGACGCCCGGCGTGATCCCGACTCCGATCCCGCCTCCGGTCCCGATGCCGGTCCCGAAGAGCCTGCCAGCACCCTGGATCCCGAGTTCGCCGACTTCGTGCCGATGGGGACGCTCCTCAAGCACTGACGGCCCCGCTCGAGCACCGACCCGATCATCAGCAGCCCAGCCCTGCCGCCTTGCCCGGTCCTCGCCCCGCTTCCCTGCTGAGAAGGGGACCTATGCGTGACCTCAAGCCCTGAGAGGCGTTGAGGTCACGCATAGGTCCCTTCTTCAGCAGCAACGCCACCAGAGAGCACCGCACCGCCCCCGCACCGCCTCCGCACCGCCCCCTCACCTCCGCCTCACCGCCCCGGCACCCGCCCCGGGTCCCTGTTGCCGCGTCATGCCAGGTCACATTGACCGCCCACTGAGGACGACTCTAGAGTTCCTCTGGATCAAGCGCTTTCCCGCCGGTGCTCTCGTGACGGTGCTGTCGTGCCGGCGCGTCCCCGCCGATGCTTTCCTGCCGATGATGTCGAGGAGGCTGACCCGATGATCAGACCTGGCCTGTGCTCCGTCACGTTCCGCACGCTCGCGGTCGAGGACGTGATCGCGCACGCCTCCTCCGCTGGTCTCGCATGCATCGAGTGGGGCGCCGACGTGCACGTCCCGCCCGGGGACATCGCCGCAGCCCAGAGGGTCCGCGAGCTGACGGAGGCCGCCGGCCTCGCGGTCTCCGGATACGGCTCCTACCTGCACTTCGAGCACGATGCCACCGTCCCCACCGGCGACGACCCCACCGGCGACGACCCCACAGGCGACGACCCCACCGGCAGCAGTCCCGTCGGCAGCACCCCCGGCACCGGAGTCCCCGACGGACTGATCGCGGACGACCGGACCGCGGACGAGCGGATCGAGGCGGAGGGCGAGCTGGTCATCGCCTCGGCCCGTGCACTCGGCGCGCCTCGCATCCGGGTGTGGGCGGGGCGGAGCCCGTCGGCCGAGACCGATCCCGAGCGCCGCGAGATCCTCGTGCGGCGCATCCGCCGCTTCGCCGACGCCGCGGGGCTGGCGGGGCTGGACGTCGGCCTGGAGTTCCATGGCGGCACCCTCACGGACGAGATCGGCTCGACCCTGCGCCTCCTGGACGAGATCGACCGCTCCCATGTGCTGTCCTACTGGCAGCCGCATCAGGACATGCCCGCCGACGAGGCGCTCGGGACGCTCCGGCGAGCGCTTCCGCGGGTCTCGACGGTCCATGTCTTCTCCTGGTGGCCGGGCCATGAGCGGCACGCCCTGGGCGCGCTGCCCGAGCGCGAGGGGCTGTGGCGCGAGGTCTTCGCGGTCCTCCGCGAGGAGGGCTCGGACCACGACGCCCTGCTCGAGTTCGTCCCGGACGACGACCCGGACCGCCTCCCCGATGAGGCTGCGACTCTGCGCTCCTGGATCGACGGCGGGCCCGCCGTCGACGGGCCCGCCGACGAGGGGGCCGCACGATGAGGGCCCTGCTGGCGATGCCCGAGGGGCTGCAGCACCGCATGTTCACCCCGGAGCAGCTGGAGCGTCTGCGCGCCCTGGTCGAGGTGGACACCGCGGTGACGACGCCTGACCTCACGGCGGCGCCCGATGAGATCCTCGAGCAGGTGGAGGTGCTGATCACCGGCTGGGGGTCCCCGCTGGTCGACGAGCTGGCGCTCGCACGCATGCTCCGCCTGCAGGCGATCGTGCACACGGCGGGGTCGGTGCGGGGGATCGTGTCCGACGCCGTGTGGGAGCACGGCGGCATCCGTGTCACGTCGGCCGCCGAGGCCAATGCGGTGCCCGTCGCCGAGTACACGCTCGCGCAGATCCTGCTGGCCTCGAAGCGGACGCTCGCGCAGGAGTCCGCGCATCGGCGCACCCATGCGGCGGTGCCGGGCGCGGCGTCCGCGGAGGGGATCGGGAACTACGGTGCGGTGATCGGCCTGATCGGCGCCTCCCGCATCGGGCGCATGGTCGCCGAGCATCTGCGGCGCTTCGACGTCGAGGTGCTGATCTCCGATCCGCATGCCGACGCCGAGGGCATCGCGGCGCTCGGCGCTCGGAAGGTGGAGCTCGAGGAGCTGTTCTCCGCCTCCGACGTCGTCAGCCTGCATGCCCCCGACCTGCCCTCCACGCGCGGTCTGGTCTCCCGGCGCCTGCTGGGCCTCATGCGCGACGGCACGACGTTCATCAACACGGCCCGTGCGGCGCTCGTGGATGTCGACGCGCTGCGCGACGAGCTCGTCTCCGGGAGGCTGTGCGCGGTGCTCGACGTGCATGACGATCTCGACGACGACGACCCGCTGTGGGGTGTGCCGACGGTGTCGATCACTCCGCACATCGCCGGCTCGCAGGGTGATGAGCTGCACCGTCTGGGCGAGCATGCGCTGGAGGAGGTCCGGCGGGCGGTCATGGGCGAGCCCGCCCGCCATCCGGTCGACCCCGGTCTGCTGGCCATCACCGCCTGAGCGCCCGGCCTCCAGGACGGGAGTCTCAGATTTCCCGGGCGGGACGGCATCCGGGCACGTATCCTGATCATCGTCGGACAGCGGTTGCCACGTGTTGCACCGCCCATCGTCCGACGACGGACGGTCCGGAGGCTCGCACCCGGACCGATGTGGACAGGGAGAGGGGCCCCGGATGCCTGCCGTGCGACTCAGCGACGTCGCCCATGATGCCGGGGTGTCCCTGGCCACCGCCTCGCGCGTCCTGAACGGGTCCACGCGCGTGCCCGGCAAGGAGGTGGCCGAGAAGGTGCGCCGCTCGGCGCTCAAGCTCGGCTACGTCCCCAATGCGCAGGCGCAGGCCCTGGCCCGATCGCGCTCCGGGCTGATCGGACTGGTCGTCCACGACATCGCCGACCCCTACTTCGGCTCGATCGCCCGGGCTGTGCAGCAGCGGGTGTTCGCCTCCGCCTCGCAGGTGCTGCTCACCCAGACGGACCGCGACGCCGACACCGAGGTGCGTGCCCTGCGCGCCCTGATCGCCCAGCAGGTCGATGCGCTCGTGCTGGTGGGCTCGCACCGGTACGGCGGCGAGTCCGATGACGCCATCCGCATGCTGCTCGAGGGCTTCGCCCGCAACGGCGGGATCGTGGTGGGGCTGGGGCAGTCCCTCGGGGTGGGGCGAACGATCGTCCCCGACAACGCCGAGGCCGCGCACGAGCTGGCCACCTCCCTGATCGTCGAGGGGCATCGACGCTTCGCGGTGGTCGAGGGCATCCAGGGGATCCCCTCCGCCGGCGACCGCACCGGCGGCTTCGTCCGCGGGCTGACGGAGGCCGCGATCGAGCCGGAGCTGACGCTGCAGGCGGATCTCACGCGGCGCGGCGGGCATGACGCGGCGCGCCGCATCGCCGAGCATCTCGCCTCCGCCTCGGAGGGCGCCGAGTCGGGGCTGCCGCTGTGCCTGTTCGCCCCGGCCGACGTGATGGCGCTGGGCGCGCTCGGCGAGCTGCGGCGCCAGGGTCTGGCGGTGCCCGAGCAGGTCGCCGTCGCCGGGTTCGGCGGTGTGCCCGACGCCGACGACGCCCATCCCACGCTCACGACGATCGCCCTCCCGCTCGATCGGATGGCGCAGCAGGCCGTCGACTGGGTGCTCAGCACCATCGGCGCCGGGAACGCGACCGGCCAGCAGGGCGCCGACGCCGACGGGACCGGCGCCGACAGGACCAGCACCGACGGGACAAGCGCCGACGGGCCTCAGGAGATCCACGTGCGCGGCGATGTCCTGCTGCGGGAGTCCACCGCCCTCGCCGCCGCCCGCTGAGGCCCGGGTCCCGGCCGCCTCAGACGGAGCCGCGCTCGATGACCCGGAACCGGGGTGCCGTGCCCGTCCCCGACGCCTCGGTGACCTCCGCATCCACCGGGCAGTCCAGGCCGGCCCGCTCGTCGGACCCGCCCCGCCCGTCGGACCCGATCATCTCGAGGCCCTGAGCGAAGAGGGAGCGGGCGAGACCGTTCGCGTCGTAGTCGATCGTCGTCAGGGGCGGGTCGAGGAAGGCCGCCATCGGCTCGTCGTCGACGCCGATCACGGACAGCTCGCCGGGGACGCCGATGCCCTCCGCGCGGGCGGCGCGCAGCAGAGCCGCCGCCCAGAAGTCGTTGTAGCAGGCGACGGCGTCGACCGGATCCTCCAGGGCGCGCCATCCGCGCAGGATCTCCTGCACGGGGGCGATGCCGGCGGGCTCGACCACCATCGGGATCGTCGCCTCGACCGGCTCGGGCAGGCCCAGCTCCCGGCAGATCCGACGCACGCCCTCGCGGCGCTCGGCGTCGAAGAGCGCGAGGCTCTCCTCCTCCGCGCCCAGATAGGCGATGCGCCGACGTCCGGCGTCCGCGAGCCGACGCACCTGCAGCGCGGACGCCTGCCCGCCGCCGACGACCTCGCCCTGGAGGCTCCAGCCGTCCACGAGCGGGGCGTCCAGGCGCGCGAGCAGGAGCCGATCCTCCTCGCCGACCGGCATGGTCGTGATCACCAGCCGCGGACCCAGATGGACGACGGTCGTCTCGAGCGCCCGATGGTCCTCGGACCGGAGGCTGACCAGGGAGAAGCCGGAGCGGGCGGCGAGCGCCGCGAAGGTGTCCATCATGTCGCCGACGTTCCGGCCGAACGGCATCTCGCGGGTGACCACGAGGATCACCGGCGGGACCTTCCCCCGCAGAGCGCGAGCGCTGTGGTTGGGGATGTACCCGAGCTCGTCGGCCGCGGCGAGCACCTTCTCCCGCGTCGCCTCCGAGATGGAGTGGCCGGGGCGGTCGTTGAGGACGTAGCTGACCGTCGCGCGCGAGACGCCCGCTCTCTGCGCGACGTCTGCGCTGGTCGCCCGTCTGCTCACCCCGGACCTCCCTTGAATCGATCGACAACCAAGCCTACAGTGAGGTTACTCGTGTCACCAACGGGTCGGGGCGGTCCGGACCGCAGAGGAGCCGGACCGCATCCGCGACCTCATCTGAACAGGACCCCCATGCCCGAGAACCTCGGCCTGCCCAACCCGCTCATCCCCGGATTCCATCCCGATCCGAGCATCTGCCGCGTCGGCGAGTGGTACTACCTCGCGACCTCGTCCTTCGAGTACCTGCCGGGGATCCCGATCCTCCGCTCCCGCGATCTGCGCGAGCTCGAGCTGATCTGCCACGTCGCGGTGCGGGAGGGACAGGTCGGGGTGCCCGGCGTCCCCACCGGGGGCGGCGTGTGGGCGCCGACGATCCGCCATCACGACGGCCGCTTCCACCTCGTGGTCCCCGACATGATGGGCACCGGCCGCGGCAACATCCTGTTCACGGCCGACGATCCCGCCGGTCCCTGGGACGACGGCGTGGTCCTGGACGTCCAGGGCATCGACCCCGACATCGCCTGGGACGAGGACGGCACCTGCTACGTGACCATGTCGGGCTTCCTGCTCGACGAGGAGACCGGAACCCTCACCCATCAGGGGATCACGCAGGTGGTGATCGATCCGGCGACCGGCGCGGCCCTCAGCGAGCCGATCCCGCTGTGGTCCGGGACCGGCGGCATGTTCCCCGAGGCCCCGCACCTCTACCGCATCGGCGAGCACTGGTACCTGATGATCGCCGAGGGCGGCACCGAGCGCGGCCACAGCGTCACCATCGCCCGCGGCCCGTCCCCGCAGGGCCCCTTCACCGGGGCGCCCCACAACCCGCTGGTGACCGCCCGCGGCACCGACCGAGCGGTGCAGAACAGCGGCCACGGCGACCTCGTGGAGCTGCACGACGGATCGTGGGCGATGGTGCTGCTGGGCACCCGCCCGCGCTCGACCACGCGCGCTTGGGCGCCCATGGGCCGCGAGACCTTCGTGACGCCCGTGACCTGGGTCGATGGCTGGCCGCATGCGGAGCCGGTGCGTCTGGACGGACGCCATCCGGAGGTCTCCTCCGAGGTCTCGCTGACCGGTGAGGTACCGGCCGCCGTCGACGGACTGGATCCGCAGATCCTCGCGGTCCGCCGCTTCCCCCGCGAGATCGCGGACCCGACCGCCCGCCCCGGGGCGCTGCGCCTGAGCGGCCGCGGCGTCGGCATGGACGACTCCCGGCCCGACTTCGTGGGCATCCGCCAGGTCACCGAGGCCGCGACGATCGAGATCGCGCTCGACGGACGACGGCCCCGTGCGGCTGCGCCTCGAGGCCCGTCCGCCCGCTCCCGGCGTCGTGGACATGCTCGCCTCGTGCGATGTGCTGATCGCCTCCGTGCATGACGGGACAGACTGGACCGAGATCGCCCGGGTGGACGGACGCTACCTGTCCTCGGACTTCTGCGAGTCCTTCACGGGCCGCATCGTCGGACCCTACGTCCGCCGCGGGACGATCGACGTGGTGGCCTGGTCGTACACCGGCCGCGACGTCGAGCGCACCATCCGCTGACAGGGCCCGCTGACAGGACGACGGGGCGGCGCACAGGATGCGCCGCCCCGTCGTCGTCCGTCCGGCACCCGCCCGGCGGACGCCCGGCGCCGGATGATCTCCGACGCCGGGTGCGCGCTCAGCGCGCGTTGACCTCGTCGAGGAACTCCTGGATCTCCTCGCGGCTGAAGCCGCCCAGCCCGGTGAGGCGGCCGACGGGGATCTGCTCGCCCATCTTGCGCATCTCCGGATCCTGGAACAGCGGGGTGCGGCCCATGAGCTCCTCGAGCTTCTCGGGGCCGCCGGGGATCTCCGCGATCTCCAGCGGGGTGCTGGAGAAGGTGGCCTCGAGGACGGGCTCATCGCCCGCAAGCTCGATCTCGGCGCTGCCGCGCAGGTCGCGGCTGGAGGCGCCGACCTCGACCCGGTAGGTGCCGGCTTCGACGGCCCAGGCGCCCGCCCGGGTGCTCCAGTACTGCAGCTCGGCGGCGGGGATCTCCACGCGCAGGCGCTGCTCGGCGCCCGCCTCGAGCTCGACGTCGGCGAAGCCCTTGAGCTCGCGCGGCGCGCGGGTGATCTTCGAGTCGGGCACGGAGACGTAGACCTGGACGATCTCGCGTCCGGCGCGATCGCCGGTGTTGCGGACGGTGACCTCGACGGCGATGCCGTCGCCCGAGGGCTCGACGGCGACGTCGGCGTGCTCGAAGGTCGTGTAGCTCAGGCCGTGGCCGAAGGGGAAGGCGACCTCGGTGCCGCGCGCGTCCAGACCGCGGTAGCCGACGAAGAGGCCCTCGCCGTAGGAGACGCGTCCGTGCTCTCCGGGGAAGTGGAGGGCCGAGGGGACGTCGACGAGGCTCAGCGGGATCGACTCGGCGAGCTTGCCCGAAGGGTTCACACGCCCGAAGAGGACGTCGGCCGTGGCCTCTCCCCCGGCCTGGCCGAGCAGCCACGCCTCCAGCAGGGCGGGCACGGAGCGCAGCGTCGGCGACAGGCGGATGGCCGAACCGTTCGAGAGCACGACGACGACGCGGTCGTTGACCGCGAGGACGTCCTCGAGCAGGCGCTCCTGCGCCGCCGGGAGCTCCATGTCGGTGCGGTCGTAGCCCTCGGACTCGACGTCCTCGCCGAGACCGAGGAACAGCACGACGGCGCCGGCTCCGCGCGCGAGCTCGACAGCCTCCGTGCGCAGCGCCTCGTCGTCGTCGGCCCCGGGGACGAAGCCGCGGGCGAAGGGCACGTCGCCGGCGATCGCACGGATCGCGTCGAGCGCGTTCGACAGGCGGGTCGGGTTCACGTGCGAGGAGCCGGCGCCCTGGTAGCGGGGTGTGGCGGCGAAGTCGCCGATCACCGCGAGCGGGCGGTCCGTGCCGTCGCCGCCCTCGGGCAGGGGCAGGATGCCGTCGTTGGTGAGCAGGACGATCGCCCGACGGGCGGCCTCGAGCGCGACCCGGTGGTGCTCGTCGGCGTCGTACTCGGCGCTCTCGTCGAGCGACCGGCTGCTCTTGCGCAGCAGGTCGAGGACGAGCCCGGCCGCACGGTCGACCGCGGCGGGGTCGATCTCGCCGTCGGCGAGGGCGCGGGCGAGGTCCTCCTCGGCACCGGGGTCGGCGGGCATCTGCAGGTCCAGTCCCGCGGCGACGGAGCGCGGGCGGTCGACCACGGCGCCCCAGTCGGAGACGACCAGGCCCTCGAAGCCCCACTGCTCGCGCAGGACCTCGGTGAGCAGGAACCGGCTCTGGGAGACGAGCTCGCCGAGCACCGAGTTGTAGGAGCACATGACGGTCCACGGCTGCGCCCGCGTGACGACGGCCCGGAAGGCCCGCAGGTAGATCTCGTGCAGCGTGCGCTCGTCGACCGAGACGTCCACACGCATGCGGTCGGTCTCCTGGTTGTTCAGGGCGAAGTGCTTCACCGAGGTGCCCACTCCGGCGCCCTGCATGCCGTCGACGTAGGCGACGGCCATCTCGCCGGTCAGGTGGGGGTCCTCGGAGAAGTACTCGAAGTTGCGCCCGCACAGCGGCGAGCGCTTGATGTTCATGCCGGGGCCGAGCACGACGGAGACGCCCTCGGCGAGGGCCTCCTTCGCGATGGCCCGCGCGACGGAGGCTGCGGTCTCGCGGCTCCAGGTCGCGGAGAGGCCGACGGCGGGCGGGAAGCAGGTCGCGGGCACGGAGTCGTTCAGGCCCAGGTTGTCGCTCTCGCCCTGCTGGGCGCGCAGGCCATGGGGGCCGTCGGTGACCATCACGCCGGACAGGCCGGCCGACGGGGCGCCGTGGGTGTGCCAGAAGTCGGCGCCGCCGGTCAGCGCGACCTTCTCGGCGTCGGTGAGGGAGGCGAGATCGGCGGCGGGGTCGCCGTCGGCCGCAGTGGTGGTGGACCGGTTCCGGTCAGGCGTGTCAGGCATGGAGTCCTCCTCGAGCGTCCATCAGGGATCACCCCGAGGTTACACGAGTAATCAGGACACTCGGAAGGACTTCGGAGGGGCGGACGGAGGGATCGCCGGGCCGCGTACGGCGAGACGCGCGGCGGGACGCAGGGAGAGGCGCGCGGGAGGACGCAGGGAGGGGTGCGGCACTCCTACTATCTATCACTTACTAGATACGACTAGACTGCCGACGACCGACCTGCTCGCGCGACGAAGGGTGAACCATGGACCGTCTGCTGTACGGCGCCGCCTACTACTCCGAGCACCTCCCCCACGACCGCACCGCCGAGGACACGGCGATGATGGTGGAGGCGGGGCACAACGTCATCCGCATCGCGGAGTCGACCTGGTCCACGCTCGAGCCGCAGCCCGGCGTCTTCGACTTCACCCACGTCGACCGCGCCCTCGAGGCCGCCCGCAAGGCGGGGCTGTCGGTCATCGTCGGCACCCCCACCTATGCGGTGCCGACCTGGCTGGTCGCCTCATACCCCGACGTCCTCGCCGAGACCTCCCGCGGCCCGGGCCGCTACGGCGCGCGGCAGATCATGGACATCACCCATCCGACATACCTCTTCCACGCCGAGCGCGCCATCCGAGCCCTCCTGGAGCGCACCGCCCATCACGAGCACGTGATCGGCTTCCAGATCGACAACGAGACCAAGCACCACGACACGGCCTCCCGCGGGGCGCAGCGCGCCTTCGTCAAGCATCTGCGGGAGCGCTTCGACGACGATCTGGACCGGCTCAACGCCGCCTTCGGCCTGGACTACTGGTCCAACCGGATCGACGCCTGGGAGGACTTCCCCGACGTGCGCGGCACCATCAACGGCTCCCTCGGCTCCGCCTGGGAGGCGTTCCGCCGCACCCTCGTGGACGACTTCCTGGGATGGCAGGCGGGGATCGTCCGCGAGTACGCCCGCGAGGACCAGTTCATCACCCAGAACTTCGACTTCGACTGGACCCCCGGCTGGTCCTACGGCATGCAGCCTGCGGTCGACCACTTCTCCGCCGCCCGCACCGTCGACCTCGCCGGCACGGACATCTACCACCCCACCCAGTCCCGCCTGACCGGCAAGGAGATCGCCTTCGGCGGCGACATGACCCGGTCGATCAAGGGCGGCGCGAACTACCTCGTGCTCGAGACCCAGGCGCAGGGCCAGATGGGCTGGCTCCCCTACCCCGGGCAGCTGCGACTGCAGGCGTACAGCCATGTCGCCAGCGGCGCCCTGGGCGTCATGTACTGGCACTGGCACTCGATCCACAACTCCTTCGAGACCTACTGGAAGGGGCTGCTCAGCCACGACTTCGCCCCCAACCCGACCTATCTCGAATCCGGCGTCGTCGGCCGCGAATGGGCCGAGCACGCGGACGCCCTCACCGGGCTGAGCAAGCGCAACCGGGTGGCGATCATGGTCAGCAACCGGGCCCTGACCGCGCTGCAGTGGTTCACCCTCGAGACCGGCTTCATCGACGGCGCCTTCGGATCGTCGATCACCTACAACGACGTGCTGCGCTGGGTCTACGACGCCCTGTTCGACCTCAACGTCGAGGTGGACCTCATCGCTCCCGACGACGAGGACCTCGGCCGCTACATGATGATCCTCACCCCGGCGCTCTACACCGCGAGCCAGGAGACCCTCGACCGTCTCGCGCGCTTCGTCGCCGATGGCGGTCACCTCGTGTCGACCTTCCGCACCGCCGTCGCCGACGAGGACGTGACCGTCTGGCACGACCGCGCACCCCACGCGCTCACCAGCACCTTCGGGATCACCTACAACCAGTTCTCCCGCCCCGACGGCGCCCGCCTGGCGCTCGGCAGCGCGCTCATGGGCTCCCCCGCATCGACGTCGGCCGACGGGGCGGAGCCGCCGGCCGTCGAGCACTTCCTCGAGCTGCTGCAGGTCGAGGACGCCGAGGTGCTCGCCCGCTACGACCATCCCGCCTGGGGCGGAACCGCCGCGGTCACGCGGCGCGCCGATCGCACGGACCGCTCGGGCGCTGAGGGCGCTGCGGGTGCTGACACAGCGGGCTCGGCGACCTACATCGGGGCGATGACCTCGCCGGAGACCCTGCGGACGATCCTCGCCCACACCCTCCGCGAGGCCGGCCTGTGGGACTGGCCGCAGGAGATCGATCAGGTCGCCGTGCGCCGCGGAGTCAACGGCCGCGGCCGCGAGCTGACCTTCCTGCTGAACTACTCGGGCGACACGGTGACGATGCCCAGCCCCGTCGCGGGCGACTCGGTGCTCGACGCCCGGGGTCGCCTCGCCGTCGGCCAGCCCCTCGAGATCGGCGCCTGGGATCTCGTGATCCTCGAGAGCTGAGCAGCCGCAGGGCGTTGCGCCTTGAATCGATGACCGTCAATATAGACGCATGTCGATTCCATCGTCTTCCGGCGGGACGCTGCCGCGCACGGCAACGGCACCCGCCCGCCTCTCGGCCCTGGACCGCTGGCTCCCGCTGTGGATCGGGCTGGCCATGGCCGGCGGCATCGCTCTCGGACGCTTCGTCCCGGGACTGTCCGAGATCCTCTCGCAGCTGGAGGTCGGCGGGATCTCTCTGCCCATCGGGCTGGGGCTGCTCGTGATGATGTACCCCGTGCTGGCCAAGGTGCGCTACGACAAGATCGCAGGAGTGACCAGGGATCGGCGCCTGCTGATCTCCTCGCTGCTGCTGAACTGGGTCGTCGGCCCCGCGCTCATGTTCGCGCTGGCCTGGCTCCTCCTCGCGGATCTCCCGGAGTACCGCACGGGGCTGATCATCGTCGGCCTGGCCCGCTGCATCGCGATGGTCGTCATCTGGAACGACCTGGCCTGCGGCGACCGCGAGGCGACCGCAGTGCTCGTGGCGGTGAACTCGGTGTTCCAGGTCCTCGCCTTCGCCCTGCTCGGGTGGCTCTATCTCACGGCCCTTCCCTCATGGCTGGGCCTGGACTCCCAGGGCCTCGAGGTCTCCATGGGGCAGATCGCCCTGAACGTGCTCGTCTTCCTCGGCATCCCCCTCGCCGCGGGCTTCGCCTCCCGGTGGATCGGGGAGCGGCGCCGCGGCCGGGCATGGTACGAGGAGCGTTTCCTTCCGCGCGTCAGCCCCTGGGCGCTGTACGGACTGCTGTTCACGATCGTGCTGCTGTTCGCCCTGCAGGGCGATGCGATCCTCTCCCGTCCTGCCGACGTCGCCCGGATCGCTCTGCCGCTGCTGGCCTACTTCGCACTCATGTGGCTCGCGGGGATGACCCTGGGACGTGCACTGGGTCTGGGGTACGCACGCTCGACGACCCTCGCCCTCACCGCAGCGGGCAACAACTTCGAGCTCGCGATCGCGGTGGCCATCGGCACCTTCGGCGCGGCCTCCGGCCAGGCCCTGGCCGGCGTCGTCGGACCGCTCATCGAGGTCCCGGTGCTGGTCGGCCTGGTGCACGTCTCGCTGCGGCTGGCGAGGACGTGGTTCCGCACCGACCCCCCGTCCGGAGCCGACCTCTCCTCGAGCTCGACCGCCGCTTCTGCGTCTGCTCCGGCACCTGCTCCGGCGGAGCGCGCATGACCGTCGGCGATCCCCACCCCCTCCGCGAGACCGCATGCTCGCCGGTCAGCACCCGCGCCATCGGAGCGGCCGCGGCCGACGACGTCGCCGCCGCGCTCAAGGCCCTGGCCGATCCGCTGCGCCTGCGAATGCTCTCGGCGATCGCGACGGATCCTCGCGGCGAGTGCTGCGTGTGCGATCTCGCGGAGCTCGCCGCGGTCACCCAGCCGACCGTCTCCCACCACCTGCAGACGCTCCGAAGAGCCGGTCTCGTGCGCTCGGAACGGCGCGGCACCTGGGTCTGGTGCTCCATCCCGGACGGCCGTCGTGCCGCCGTGACCGCTCTGCTGGAGGCCTTCGCCCCTGCCACCGCCATGTCCTCCGCCGCTCCTCTCGGTGCCGCCGTGGAGGTCGATGGCGCGCGCGCCTCGGCGTCGGCGTCGGCGTCGGCGTCGGCGTCGGACGATCTGGACCACCGGATCGCCGCCCTCGCAGAGGAGCTCGGGCCGGAGCATCCAGCCCTCAACCCCGCATTCGTCCTCGGGATCGTCCGGGAGTCCGCTGCGGCGCTCACCAGGTCATCAGTCACCACCGAGGAGCTCCTCGCGCGCACCGAGAGCTTCGCCCGGCAGCGCCTCGCCGACATCGGTCGCGAGCAAGGCAGCGGCCCGCCGCAGGTCCTGTTCGTGTGCGTGGCCAATGCCGGTCGGTCCCAGCTCGCCGCGGCCCTCGCGGAGCAGCTGGGGGCGGGCCGGGTCGTCGCCCGCTCGGCAGGATCCTCTCCCGCGGCTGACATCCATCCGGCGGTCCGCCCGATGCTCGTCGAGCTCGACGCCGGCGCCTCGGAAGCAGGGACAGGAGCCGGGGCGGGCCCAGACGCAGCGGCCGACGCCGCTTCGAGGCGCTTCCCGAAGCCGATCACCGACGACGCGGTCCGGGCGGCCGACGTCGTCGTGACCATGGGCTGCGGCGACGTCTGCCCTCGGATCCCCGGCGTCCGCCATGAGGACTGGGCGATCGGCGACCCCGCCCTCGCCTCTCCCGAGGAGGCTCGCGCCATCCGCGACGACATCACCACCCGCGTCCGCACTCTGCTCGCCGGCCTCATCCCCGCCGCCCCCGCAGCCCCCGCCGGCCCATCCCCTGAGGAGTCTCCATGAGCACCGCCGCCCCCGCACCTCGGCCGTCCGTCCTCTTCGTCTGCGTCCACAACGCGGGCCGATCGCAGATGGCCGCCGGCTTCCTCCGCGACCTCGCGGGCGACCGCATCGAGGTCCGCTCCGCCGGCTCGATGCCCGCCGACCGGATCAACCCCGTCGCCGTCGAGGCGATGCTCGAGACGGGCATCGACATCCGCAGCGCGCGGCCCAGGATCCTCTCGCCCGAGGACGTCCGCTCCTCCGACGTCGTCATCACGATGGGCTGCGGGGATGCCTGCCCCCTCTTCCCCGGCACCCGCTATCTCGACTGGACCCTCGAGGACCCCGCCGGGCAGGACATCGACGCCGTCCGCCCGATCCGGGACGAGATCCGCCGCCGGACCGAGGCCCTGATCGCTGAGATCCTCCCGGACGCCGAGGCCGTCGACGGTGCCCCGAGCGGCCGACCCTCCGACTGACCTCCGATCCCGGGACGATCAGGACCAGGGCCTCCGTCGCGCCTCAGTCCGCGCCCGCTCAGTCCACACCCTTGATGCGCGTGATCGTGAACGCGCCGAGCACGGCCGCGAGGATCGACACCGCGAACACGGCGGAGTAGCCGCCGGTCGCGACCACGATGGCCGAGGTGATGAGCGGGCCGACGGTCTGGCCGGCCGTGGTCGAGAGGTTGAAGATGCCCAGATCCTTGCCGGCCTCCTTCTCGCTCGGGAGGACGTCCACGTTCAGGGCCTGGTCCACCGAGTTGTAGACGCCCTGACCGAAGCCGGCGATCGCGGCGAACAGCAGGATGCCCGTGGCCGTCGGGAGGATCCACGGCATGGCGACGCCGACGCCGAACAGGACGCTGGCCACGACGACCGGCAGCTTGCGCCGCCCCAGACGATCGGAGAACGGACCCGAGATGGGCGAGCCCAGCAGACCGGCGACCAGCAGGATCACCGACATCGTGGCGATCGTGCGTGCCGACTCCGCCACCGACTGCCCCAGATGCCCCTGGACGATGTACAGCTGGTAGGCGAGCACCATCTGGATGCTCACGAGCATGAAGAAGCGGCCGACGAACGCCTTGTAGAAGTCGGGCGCATGGCGCGGCGGACGGAAGGACAGCAGCACGTCCCTGAGGCTCGTGGACGCTGCCGGCAGGTCGACGGCGGAGCGCTCGCGGGGCCAGACGATCACCGCGACGATGCCGCCGAGCAGCATCAGGCCGCCGCCGAGCAGGAAGCCGGGGACCGTCGTGGTGATGAAGGCGGCGCCGACGAGGGCGCCCAGAGGGCTCCCGATCGCGAGGCCCGCACCGTAGAAGGCGCTCATGGTCCCGCGCACGGCCATCGGCACGCGGTCGGCGAGGACCGCGATCGCCGGTGCCAGCATCATGTTCAGTCCGACCATGCTCAGGCAGTACAGCAGGATCATCGGCGCCGGACTGCCCACCAGCCCGATCGCGCCGAGCGAGACGCCGCCGACGACAGCACCGCCCAGGATCCAGGGCATCCGTCGGCCGAACCGGCTGCGCGTGCGGTCCGAGAGCTTGCCGAACACCAGGTTCGACACGAGCGAGACGATCGCGGTCGCGGCGTTCGCGGTGCCCAGCATCGCCTCGGGCGATGCGACGCCGATGTCCTGCAGGCGCTGCGGCAGCAGCACCTGGGCGATCATCTGCAGCCCGACCATCCAGACCGCTCCGAACAGCAGGAATCCGGCCGCGAAGCGGACCACCTGCCCCTTGGCCAGCGGCGCACCGGTGTCCGGGGCGATGTCCGGGGGGGGGAGCTCGGCCGGAGCCGCCTCCAGGACCGAGGCCTCCGCGAGGCCGAGCGGTTCTGCGGAGGCGAGCGGGCCGGTGGCGGCGAGCGGGTCTGCGGAGGCCGGCCGCCGCGCGGGGGCCTGTCGTTCCGCGGCGGCCAGTCGTTCCGCGGGGCCATGTGCCCCGTCGCATCCGCCCAGCAGTGGTCGTCCGACGACGACCCCGCCCCATTATCGAGTGCCTACTAGGTAACGCTCTGAAACTAAGTCCTCGAGCGGTCCGATGGCAATCGGGACGACTGTGCCGCGCACCACTGGCCCCGCGGGCACCATCGCTCCGGCGCCCAGGAGCCGGGCCGCCACCGCTCCGACGCCCGGGGCCCGGAGGCCGAAGACCGGATGGCTCAGCCGCGGGGTCGGACGGCTCGGCCGCGGGGTCGGACGGCTCGGGATACCGTGACCTCATGCCCACCCCGTCGAAGACCCCCAGGCCGCGCGTCCGTCGGACCCCCGAGGAGCGCATCGCGCAGATCCTCGAGGCGGCCACGGATCTCGTCGCCCGCCACGGCTTCTACGGCCTCTCGCTGCAGGACGTCGCCGACGCCGTCGGCCTCACCCAGCCCGGTCTGCTCCACTACGTGAAGAACAAGGACGGCCTGCTGCAGCTCCTCGTCGACCAGCGCTACGACCGTCGGTTCGACCCCGACGACTTCATCGCGACCGGTGATCCCGCCGCCGTCCACCCCGACGGCGTCTCGCTGCCGGCGTACTTCCGCTACCTCGTCCACCACAACGCGCAGGACCCGCAGCTGATCCGACTGCACATGGTCCTGAGCGCCGAGTCCACCTTCCCCGAGCACCCGGCGCACGAGCACTACGCCACCCGCCCCACCGAGGTCTGGGCTCTGTACAGCGCCACCCGCTGGCGTCTGCCTCCGCAGATCGGCACCTTCGAGGACGCGCGCGACCTGGTCGAGATGTCCCTCGCGGCCATGGACGGCCTCCAGCTCCGGATGTTCCGCGACCCTCCGATCGACCTCGAGACCGAGTGGGCCCGCTTCGAGCAGGTGCTGTTCCCCTCCCCCGTCTGGGACGACTACCGCTGAGCACCCGAGCTCCGCCCCGTCGACACAGCAAGCGCGGACACCGCTCGCCTCCGCATCGTCACTCGAATATGGTAAGGCTGACCTTGCAGAAAACGGAAGGCGGCCCATGTCCACCGAGCAGAGCTCCCAGCGCTCGTCCGACGCGCCCCGCACCAGCTCCCCGCGGCGCGGCCTGAACGGCGTCATCCTCAAGGCGTACCGCGCCCAGGACCTGCGGCTGCGCGTGCTCGAGCGGGACCAGGCCTCCGAGCGCTTCCTCCGCCTGAAGGTCGACGTCGGCGACCTGCTGACGAGGGACGACATCTACCCCACCTACTGGCTGCGGCTGTGGTTCACAGCGCCGTCGGGCCGCGGGCACCAGCGCGGCTACACCCTCGTGGATCCCGATCCCGCGCACGGCACCGCCTGGATCGAGTTCTACCTCCACCCCGGCATCGCCTCGGACTGGGCCCGCACGGCACGGCCCGGCGACACGATCGACGCGACCGTCCTGAACGGGCGCAGCCCCATCGCCGAGCGCCCCGAGACCATGGTGCTGGTCGGCGACGGAGCATCGCTGCCCGCGATCGGTGACCTGCTGCGTCGCGAGCCCGGGATCACGGCGACGGTGCTGCTCGAGCGCGGCGCCCCGGACGACCCCGAGAAGCTCCCCTCCCCGGCGAGGGAAGGGGCCGACGTGCGCTGGTTCGACCGCGACGGCTCCATCGAGACCGCCGCCTGGACCGCCGCCGTCGAAGCTCCCGCCGGAACGACGTTCTTCGTCTCTCTCGAGTCTGCGACCACACGACGGATCAGCGGCATGCTGCGCCGACAGCTCGACGTGCCCAAGGAGAGGATCCACGCGCTCGCCTACTGGAAGCGCACCTGAGGCCGCCGCTCCCGCGCCCGGACCCAGCGCTGCCGAAGGGGAGCTGCAAACTTTGGGACTCCAGCGTGACCTCAACGCCTGAGAGACGCTGAGGTCACGCACAGGTCCCATTCTCAGCAGCACCACCCGCGACCCGGGCCCCAGCCCCAGCCCCAGCCCCAGCCCCAGCACCACCCGGACCCCGGATCAGGCGTAGGGCTGGACGAGCTGCGAGTAGCGGTCGGCGATGATGCCGATGGCCTCGGGAGCGGGCGTCGCCCAGACGTCCTCGTTGAAGATCTCGACCTCGATGTCACCGGTGTAGCCGACCGCCGCGATCTCGCGCGTGATGGCGGGAAAGTCGATGAACCCGTCGCCCATGTAGCCGCGGGAGTGCAGGGGCTCGGCCGCGAGCGGCAGGTTCCAGTCGCACACCTGGTAGCTGAACAGACGGCCCGTGTCGGCGGCGCGACGGATGGCCGAGGACAGGTTCGGATCCCACCACACGTGATAGGTGTCCACGACGACGCCCGCGGCGGGGCTCCCGGAGGCCTCGGCGATGTCGAGGGCCTGGTCGATGGTCGAGACGACCGCGCGGTCGGCCGCGAACATCGGGTGCAGGGGCTCGATGGAGAGGGTCACGCCGGCGTCCTCGGCGTAGGGGGCGAGATGCGCGATCGACTCGGCAACCCGGGCGCGGGCACCGACGATGTCCTTGTCCTCCCGGCTGATGCCTCCGACGACGAGCACGAGCGTCGGCGCCCCGAGAGCCGCCGCCTCGTCGATCGCCCGATGGTTGTCCTCGAGGGCGGCCGCACGCTCAGAGGCGGCCGACGCGGTGAGGAAGCCGCCGCGGCAGAGCGTGGAGACCTTCAGCCCGGCGTCGTCGACCCGTCGGCGCAGGGCCTCCAGCCCCACCTCCTCGACGTCCTGCCGCCACAGGCCGACCGATCCGAGCCCCTGGGCGGTGCAGGCCTCGAGGAAGTCCTGGATGGGGGTGGTCCGGCAGGTCCAGCGGTTGATGGACAGGCGCGGGGTCGAACCGTGGGCGGTCATCGCGGTGCCTCCTTCAGGAGCGGTCATCGGACGCCTCCTGCCGAGGCGTCCTCACCCTGCCCGACGGCATAACCGGCCAGACGCAGCATCGCGTGCCAGCGCTCGGCCGCCAGGGCCGGCTCCTCGAGGTTACCCGTCGTGGCGGCGAGCTCGAGGGTCCGCGAGAGATGCGGGAGGCTGCGGGCGCTGTGCATGCCGCCGACCATGGTGAAGGCGCGCTGGTGACCGTTGAGCCAGGACATGAACGCCACCCCGGTCTTGTAGTGGTAGGTCGGTGCGGAGAACACGTGCCGGGCGAGCTCCTCGGAGGCGTCGAGGATGCGTCGGGCCTCCTCGGGATCTCCAGCGTCCAGGGCCTGCACCGCCGCCGACGCCGCTGGGGCGGTGACCGCGAAGGCGCCGAGCAGCGCATGGGAGAACTCCCCGACGTGCGGCGCCCCGCCGTCGGCCGCACCATCGGCGCCGGTCCCCCCGGCCGCCGGAGCGCCGGTGCCGTCGCCGACGATCAGGTGGGAGAAGTGGAAGTCGTCGCCGGTGAGCATGATGACGCCCTCGGGAAGGCGCTCGCGCACGGCGACCTCGGCCGCGTCGTCGAGCAGGCTCATCTTGACGCCGCGGATCCTCGCCGGGTCCTCCTCGATGATCCGCAGCAGGGTCTCGGCGGCGACCGCGGTGTCCGTCGAGCCGAAGTAGCCCTCGAGCTGCGGGTCGAAGGCGGTGCCCAGCCAGTGCAGGACCACGGGCTCCATCGCGCTCGCCAGGACGCGCCGGTAGACGTCCTCGTAGTCCTTCGCCGACGAGGCGGCACGGGCGAGGTGTCGGCTGGCCATGAGCACCGCCCCCGCACCGGTGGCCTCGGTCGCGACCAGCTGCTCGGTGTAGGCGTCGACGATCTCGTCGAGGGTCAGCTCCTGCTCGTCGCGCTGATCGGTGGAGACGCCCGCGACGACGAGGTCGCGCACCTGCGCCCCCTCCGGGAAGACGGCCGCGATCTCCGGATCGGCGAGCGCGGCACGGGCGGCGTCGGCGCTGTTGGCGATCAGCTCGCGGGTCGCGGCGGCGTCCAGGCCCATGTTCCGCTGGGCCGTGTCCATGGCGTCGGCGACGCCGAGACCGCGCGACCACATGGTCCGGCGGAACGCGAGCGTCGCCTCCCAGTCGATGTCGGCGGGCGCGCCGGGGCTGTTGTCCCCGTGCACCTCGGGGATGACGTGCACCGCGGCGTAGACGGTGCGCGAGCGCAGCGGCGAGGTCGGCCGCGGGAAGGCGGCGGCCTGCCCCACGGTGATCGTGCGCAGCGAGCCGTCGTCGTCCAGCAGGGTCAGCCGGAGATCGCCGCCGGAGGTGGTCGCGCTCATGATCAGATCTCCGTGAGGGGCTCGAGGGCGATGCGGCGGCCCTCGGCGGAGCTGGCCAGGCCGGTCTCCGCCAGACGCACGCCACGGGCACCGGACAGGAAGTCGTACGGGTACGCGCGCCCCTCGACATAGGAGCGCAGGAAGTCCTCCCACTGGACCTTGAAGCCGTTGTCGAACCCGTCCGGTCCGGCGTTCTCGGGCACCTCGATCCAGTCTCCGCGATAGTCGTGCTCGTCCTTCACATCGGGGTTCCACACCGGCTTCGGGGTCGCCTCCCGCGGCTGGATCCGGGCCCCGTGGAGGCCGACGACGGCCGACCCCTTCGTCCCGTCCACCTGGAACTCGACCAGCTCGTCGCGATGCACGCGCACATCCCAGCTGGAGTTCATCTGCACGACTACGCCGTTCTCGAGGCGGAACACGCCGTAGGCGGCATCGTCGGCGGTGGCCGTGTAGTTCTGGCCCCTCTCGTCCCAGCGCTCGCCGATGTGGGTGGCGGTCTGCGCGTAGACGTCCTCGATGCGGCCGAAGAGCTCCTCGATCACGTAGTTCCAGTGCGGGAACATGTCGGCGACGATGCCGCCGCCGTCCTCGGAGCGGTAGTTCCACGAGGGACGCTGGGCGGTCTGCCAGTCCCCCTCGTAGACCCAGTAGCCGAATTCGCCGCGCACGGAGAGGATCTCGCCGAAGAACCCGGAGTCGATCAGACGACGCAGCTTGAGCAGGCCCGGCAGGTACAGCTTGTCGTGGACGACGCCGTTGACGATGCCCGCCTCCTTCGCCAGCCTCGCCAGCTCCAGAGCGTCCTCGAAGGACTCGGCGGTGGGCTTCTCGGTGTAGATGGCCTTGCCGGCGGCGATGGCCTTCTTGAGGTTCGCGACGCGGAGGTTCGTCACCAGGGCGTCGAAGTAGACCTCGTAGTCGGGGGTCGCGAGGGCCTCGTCGACGTCGGTCGTCCAGTTCTCGAGGCCGTGGCGCTCGGCGACCGTGCGCAGCTTCTCCTCGTTGCGGCCGACGAGCAGCAGGTCGGGGACGAGGCGGTCCCCGTCGGACAGCTCCACACCGCCCTGCTCGCGGATCGCGAGCAGCGAGCGCACCAGATGCTGGCGGTAGCCCATGCGGCCGGTCGCGCCGTTGACGATGATGCCGATCCTGCGTTCTGCCATGAGGCTGCTCTCCTTGTGCGTGGTGGCCACCGATCTCGCGACCCTGCGAGTGGCAACCGCTTTCCATCCCTCAGAGTGAACCATGCCCCGCGCGTCCGGGCAAGCGCATGCCGAGGGAAGGTGGGACGATTCCCGGCAACGGCGGGCAAGGGGTGGTCAGTCTCACAGCGCTCGCGTAGACACTCCGATGTGACCCCTTCCCTCGCAGGGCAGGGCGACCACGGCAGGCGAGGACGCCACCGGCCTCCTCGCCGCACCCTCTGCGAGCTCGCCGCGCTCCTGCTCTTCCCGTGAAAGGCCGCACCTGTGACCTCCTCCCCCACCGTCCTCCGCCGTCGCGGACCCGCCGAGCGCTGGCTCGAGGCGCTGCCGTTGGGCAACGGCCGCCTCGGCGCGATGGTCTGGGGCGACCCCGGCCGGGCCCGCTTCTCCCTCAACGAGACCACGCTGTGGTCCGGCGCGCCCGATGTCGACGCCCCGCACCGCACCGGCCACCGGGACGCGGAGGCGGCGCTCGCCCGCTCGCGCTCCCTGTTCACGAGCGGTGACGTGCGCGGCGCGCAGGCCGCGATCGAGGAGCTCGGCACCTCGTGGTCGCAGGCCTATCTGCCGGTCGGGGAGCTGAGCATCGACCTCGGCGACGCGGCCGCCCCGGACCCGGACGCCGAACGGGTCCTCGACCTCGCCGCCGCCGAGCACACGGTCCATGCGGCCGGCGGGGAGCACCTGAGCTTCGTGAGCCTCGCCGACGAGGTGCTCGTGCACTCCCTGCCCTGCCCGGACGGCGCCCGGCCCGTGCTCGGGTTCGAGTCCCCGCTCGTCGAGGAGCGGCGGGAGGAGGCCGGCGGCGCGCTGACCGTGGTGCTGCGCGCCCCGTCCGACGTGCCCGCCGGGCAGTTCCGCGCCACCGAGGAGATCGCCTGGGAGGAGGCCGGCGCGAGTCGCGCTGTGGTCGCGGTCCGCAGCCGTGTCGAGGGCGGGCGGCTGCTCGTGGTGTGCGCGATCGTCACCACCTGGCAGGGGCTCGGCCGTGCCCCCGACCGGCCCGTCGACGAGGTCCTCGCCGAGGCGACCGCCCACGCGGAGACGGCCCTCGCGCGCGGGGAGGAGGAGCTGCGCCGCCGGCACCTGGCCGCGCCCCTGCCCGGGGCCGGGGCGATGGGCCTCACGCTGCGCGGCTCCGAGGAGGCCGAGCTGCTGGCGACCTCGTTCGCCTTCGGCCGCCACCTGCTGGCCTCCGCCTCCCGGCCCGGCCTGCCGCCCGCGAATCTCCAGGGGATCTGGAACGCGCGCCTCGAGGCGCCCTGGTCCTCGAACTACACCGTGAACATCAACGTCGAGATGAACCACTGGGCGGCCGCGACCGTGCACGTCCCGGACGCCGCGGAGGCGCTCGGAGCGTACGTGGCGATGCTGCGCGAGGCCGGGCGGGAGACGGCCCGGCGCGTCTACGGGGCCGACGGCTGGACCGTCCACCACAACTCCGACCCGTGGGGGTACACCGACCCGGTGCGCGGGGAGCCGTCCTGGTCGACCTGGCCGATGGGCGGGCTGTGGCTCGAGCGGGAGCTGGACTCGCTGGCCTCCTTCAGCGGCCGCACCGAGGAGGATATCGCCGCCGAGCGCTTCCCCGCGCTGCGCGAGGCGGTCGCCTTCGCGCTGTGCCTGCTGCACGAGAGCGCCGACGGGCACCTGGTCACCTTCCCCTCCACCTCCCCGGAGAACCTCTGGGTGACGGAGTCGGGCGAGGCCGTGTGCCTCAGCGAGGGCGTGGGGATGGACCGCTGGCTGCTGCGCGAGACTGCCGAGCGCCTCGTCGAGACCGCCGCACTGCTGGACCGGCACGGCGACCCCGTGGTGCAGCGGGCCGAGGCCGTGCTCGACCTCGTGCCGGGGCCGCGCATCGGGGCCGACGGCCGCATCCTCGAATGGCACCGCGACGGGATGACGGAGCGGGAGCCGCACCACCGGCACGTCTCCCACCTCGGGTTCCTCTACCCCGGCGCGGAGGTGCCCTCGGCGCGGCTCGAGGCGGCCGCGGCGCGCTCCCTCGAGGCGCGCGGGGACGAGGCGACGGGCTGGTCGCTCGTGTGGAAGGCGTGCCTGTGGGCGCGTCTGCGCCGCGCCGATCGGGTGCAGGCGCTGCTGGAGCTGTTCCTGCGGCCCGCCGAGACGCTGAGCGGCGAGCGCAGCGGGCTGTACCCGAACCTGTTCTCCGCCCATCCCCCGTTCCAGATCGACGGGAACCTGGGCATTCTCGCCGCGATCGCGGAGTGCCTCGTGCAGTCCCATCGCGGCGAGATCGAGCTGCTGCCGACCGTGCCGGACCTGCTGGCCGACGGCTCCATGCACGGCCTGCGTGCCCGGCCCGGGATCGCGGTGGACATGGACTGGGAGGGAGGGCGGCCGACGGCGCTCGCGCTGCGCGCGCTCGGCCCGGGCGCAGTCGGCGAGCACCGGATCCGCTGCGGGCGCCGCACCCTCGAGGTCACGCTCCCCGAGGGCGAGCGGGTCGAGGTGGACGTCGCGCGGCTGCGGTGAGGCGGGCCGATGGCGGCGCGGGCTGTCCCGGATCTGCACACGCCGTTCGCCTGCGGGTCAGTCCGCGATCCCCGGGGGATGGAACGATAGGACAGAGGAGGGACACCGTCCCGCCGTGCAGTGACAAGGAGGTGCATCCCGCAGTGCAGGCACGAGGACGACGGCGCATCACGCTGACCCGCCGGGGCTTCACGGGCGCGGCGGCGCTCGCGCTGCTCGCCCCGCTCGCGGCGTGCACGGACGAGGCCGCCCGGATCGAGCCGGTCACGGAGCCCCCGAGCTCCGCCGTGCTCCCGGACGAGGACCCGGCCGTGACCGCGCTCGCCCTCAGCAGCGCTCTGTTCACTGCTGCGGAGCTCGTCATCGTCGCCCCCGCGGACGCCCTCGACCAGCTCACCGGCCTCGCCGCGGACGCCGGGGTGCCGCTCCTGCTCGGCCCCGCGGACGGGCTCGCCGCGGAGCTCGAGAGGCTCGGCGCCCTCACCGTCGTGGCTGTCTCCGGTCACGGCCTCGAGGAGACCGACACGGACGCGGAGATCGTCGAGCTCGACCTCTCTGCGGGCACTCCGGAGCTGCCGGAGGTGCAGCGGGTCGGGGACGGCGCCCCGGTGACGCTGCTCGTGGACCCCGCCGCCGACTCCCCGGCCCGGGCGCTCGCCGACGCGCTCCTCGGCGCGGCCGGCGGCACGGTCGCCGAGATCCCGCGCGGGGACGTGGGCCGCAGCAGCGCCTCGGTCGCGGCACTGCGGGAGGCGGCGGGCGAGGACCCCGCCCGCGGCGTGCTCGCGCTCGGGAAGAGCTTCGGCTCCACCGAGGACTTCCCCGCGACGCTCCAGCGCACGCTCGGCGCGCCCGAGCTGCCCGGCGGCGGCACCACCCTCTTCCCGGGCCGACGTTTCGTCGCCGCCTACGGCTCCCCGAACGTGCCCTCCCTCGGTGTGCTCGGCGAGCAGGACCTCCCCGCGACGCTCGAGCGCGTGAACGCGCTGGCGGGTGAGTACGAGGGCCTCGCGGAGGAGCCCGTGGTGCCGGCGCTCGAGATCATCGCGACGATCGCGTCCTCGCAGGCCGGTGGGGACGGCGACTATTCCAGCGAGCTCGGCGCGGAGGGGCTGCGCGAATGGGTGGACGCCGCCGGGGAGGCAGGGGTGTACGTGGTGCTGGACCTCCAGCCCGGCACCACCGACTTCCTCACCCAGGCCCGGCGCTACGAGGAGCTGCTCACCGCGCCGCACGTGGGCCTCGCCCTGGACGCGGAATGGCGCCTCGAGCCGAGTCAGAAGCACCTCGAGCAGATCGGCTCGGTGACCGCCGCGGAGATCAACGAGGTCTCGACCTGGCTCGCGGACCTCACCGCCGAACACTCCCTGCCGCAGAAGCTGCTGATCCTGCACCAGTTCACGCGCTCGATGATCAAGGACCGCCAGGACCTGGACACCTCCCGGCCCGAGCTCGCGATCATCCTGCACGCGGACGGACACGGCGTGCCCGGCGACAAGCTCGGCACCTACAAGGCACTGCAGAAGGACCTGCCCGCGGGGATCCACATGGCGTGGAAGAACTTCTACGACGAGGACACCCCGATGTTCACGCCGGAGGAGACCCTCGCCGTCGAGCCGCCGCCCTGGTTCATCTCGTACCAGTAGCGGCCAGGGGATCAGCCGGCGCGGAGGTGGGAGAGGACCAGGCCCACGGGGATGCTCACCGCGGTGAGGACGAGCCCGGCCCGGAACAGCCACAGCAGCCAGCGCGGGCCCTGCGCGCCGCGCCCCACGGCGCGGATCATGAGCACCATCGTCACCACGAGCAGCACGCCGCCCGCATCGACGAGCAGCGGCGCCGCGGCCACGGTCCCGCCGATCACGGCGAGGGCGCCGGCGTTCCAGGTCAGCAGCTCCGCGAGCAGCACGCCGCGGCCGGGCGGGCGCGGGGCGAGACGGTGCTGGGCGGCGCCGAGCACGCCCTGCATCACGCCGCCCACGAGGACCTGGAACGCCGCGGACCAGGAGCCGTGCTCGAGCCCGAGCGGGCCGGTGACCGCCGCGGTGAGCCCGCCCGCGATCACCCAGGCGAGGGCGAGCAGGCGGAACGGCAGATCGGGATGGACGGGGTGCGCGGTCGCGGCGGCGGACGGCTCGGTCATGCCTCCCATCCTGCGCCCCTGTCAGCCGCGGAACTCTGCCCTGGCGGCGCCGGTGTGAGCGACAGGACTCGACCCGCGCCCCGGACGCTCCGCCACGTCGGCAGGACGGGGCAGCGCTCGAGGCGCTGGGTCAGCGCTCGGTCGCCTGCTCGGCGACGGCGTGCAAGGCGAAGACGTTGTCCGCCGGCCACACGTACTCGTCATCGCAGCGGAAGCCGCGCAGCCAGGTGACGCCGTCGACGACCCGCAGGTAGAGCCCCTTGGGGTACTCGTCCTCCGCGCTGAGAGGCAGGCTGAGCACGTGCACGGCCCCCGTCGGCGCACGTCCGACGGACAGCACCGAGTCCGGAGCCTGCTCCTGGTCCCGGTACGCGATTCGCAGGTAGGGACCGGCGTCGGCCGGCAGCGGGGCGAAGCCCCGTGCCCGCACCGCGGCGAAGATCTCGGGGAGCGTCCCTCCCCCGGCCAGACCGAGCTGCGCGAGGCTGCGCCGCACGACGTCCAGACGCTCCGGCTCACGCGCCTCGAAGCATCGGTGCGCCAGCAGCGTCCGCGCGCTCTCGTTCAGCTGGATTCCGCACCCGCCGAGAAGGGCAAGCAGCTCCTCGCGGCTCGCTCCGCCGACGACGACGGTCATGCTCGCGCCGTCGTTCACCGCGCTGCCGTGCCCGCCTCAGACGCCCGTTCCTCCCCGGGCTCCCCGGTGGAGGCGCGGACGACGAGGCTCGGCGGGAGCAGGGTGCGTCCCGGCGCGGGGGCGGCGCCGCCGATGAGGCCGAGCAGCATCTCGATCGCGCTCTCGCCGAGCTGCTCGAAGGGCTGGCGGACGGTGGTCAGCGGCGGGTCGAGCGCGACGGCGACCGCGGAGTCGTCGAAGCCGATCACGCCGACGTCCGCCGGGACGGTCAGGCCCGCCCGGTGCAGGGAGCGCAGCACGGGCGCGGCGCCGCCGTCGGATTCGCAGAGGATCGCGTCGATCTCGGTCCCGGCCCCGAGCAGCGCCTCGACGGCCGGGAGCAGCACCGTGGCGAGGTCGTCGGCGGCGGGGTCCTCGAGCATCAGGGCGGGGTCCGGGGAGATCCCCGCCTCGGCGAGCGCCTCGCGGAATCCCTCGCGCCGGGCGTGGTGGAAGGGCAGGTCGCCGCCGGTGCCGACGTAGGCGATGCGCCGGCGGCCCCGCGCGATCAGGTGCCGCACCCCGAGCAGCACGCCGAAGCGGTTGTCGACGCCGACGGTCGGGACGAGCACGTCGTCGGCCGCGTTGTCGATCGCGACCACGGGCAGGCGCAGCGACTGCGCGGTCTCGAGCATGCGCGCGTCCCCGGCGGAGCCGAGGATGAGCACGCCCTCGGTGGGCACCTCGGCGAGGCCTGCGATGACGTCGACCACGTCACCGCTGTCGTGGCGTGCGGCGGTGGTGGGCTGGACGAAGGCGGTCACGCCCTGGGCGCGGGCGGCGGCGTGCGCGGCGCGGACGGCGGGCTCCCACCAGCCCCACTGCCCGTCGGGGACGATGATCGTCACAGCCCGGAAGGCGCGGTTGCGGAAGGCGCGGGCGGCGACGGAGGGACGGTAGCCGAGCTGGTCGGCGACCTCGCGCACGCGGGCGCGGGTCGCGGGGCTGACGTCCGGGTTCTCCTTCGCGGACAGGGCGCGGGAGGCGGTCGCGACGCCGACGCCGGCCGCCTTCGCGACGTCCGCGAGCGTCACCCGTGCCATCGCGCTCCCCTCGCCGTCCGGACTGCTGGGCCTGCACCCGAGCGGTCCGTCCTTGACGCTCCCCGCGGGCTGGGGATAGCTAAGCCACGCCGGACCGGAAACGTTACCGGTATCGATTCCGGACAGCGTCCGGTCCCGCTCCCCACCCAGTCCCGAGAGGACCCGCCCCCGCATGAACGCGGCCCCCACCACCGATCTCCCAAGCACTCCTGCCCGCGCCACGCGTCCTTTCGGGCTGCGCGACAAGGCCGGCTACATGTTCGGCGACATCGGGAACAACCTGCAGTTCTACCTGCAGGCCTCGTTCTTCCTCGTCTTCTGCACCGACGTCATGGGCATCAAGGCGGGCCATGTGGGCACCCTGCTGCTGGTCGCGCGGATCATCGACGCCTTCACGGACATCCTCGTGGGCCGCCTCGCGGACCGCGGCGTCGCCGGGGAGAATGGCCGTTTCAAGCCCTGGATCCTGCGCGGGATGGTGCCGCTCGCGATCGCGACTACGCTGCTGTTCAGCCCGTTCCTGCAGGGCGCCGACTACACCGCGCGCGTGACCTGGATGGTCATCACCTACCTGCTGTGGGGCGCGGTCTGCTACACGCTGGTGAACATCCCCTACGGCTCGATGGTCTCGGTGATCTCCTCGCGGCCCGAGGAGCGGGCGGCGCTGTCCGTGGCGCGGGCGCTGGGCGGCTATGTGGGCCTGCTGACGCTCGCCGGGCTGCTGCCGCTGCTCGTGTACGTGCAGGTCGACGGGCGCTCGGAGCTCTCCGGCACGCGGATGATGATCGCCGCGGCGACCTGCGGGCTGCTCGCGATCTGCTGCTACCTGCTGTGCGTCCACGACGTCGAGGAGCGGGTGCGGACCGTGCCGCGGCCCCGCGAGGAGCAGATGGGCCCCGGCGCCCTGCTCGCCGCGCTCGTGATGAACCGGGCGCTGACCGGGATCGTCGTGGTGACGCTGTGCATGCTGGTCTCCACCACGATGCTCGCGAGCATGCTCCCCTACATCTACGCCGGCTACTTCGGGGACGGTCGCCTGCTGTCGATGGGCAATGTGGTGGGGCTGCTGCCCGTGCTCGCCTTCCTGCCCGTCGCCGCACGGCTCGCCGCGAGGCTCGGCAAGAAGGAGCTGGGCCTGATCGGGCTCGCCCTCGCCACCGCCTCCGCGCTCGCCCTCTTCGTCCTCCGCACCGACTCCCCGCTCGTGTTCACCGCCGGGTACGGCCTGATCATGCTGGGCTGCGCGGGGCTGGACGCCCTGGTGTGGGCGGTGATCTCCGACGTCATCGACCTGCAGGAGCTGCGCACCGGCGAACGGTCCGACGCGACCGTGTACGCGGTCCGCTCCTGGGCGCGGAAGATCGGACAGGCCCTCGCCGGCGGCGTCTCCGGCTGGGCGCTGGGCTGGATCGGCTACCGCTCCACCGCGGGCGGCGACGCGTCCGTCCAGGCACCGGGCGTGCTCGACTCGCTCTACTCGCTCACCACTCTCGCGCCCGCGCTCCTGCTGGGCACGGCCGCGCTCGTGCTCGCGCTGTGGTTCCCGCTCTCGAAGAGGCGCGGCGCGGAGAACAGCCGCCTGCTGGCCGACCAGCGGGGCTGAGCGCAGGGCTGGCGGCTGAGCGCAGGGCTGACGGCTGAGCGCAGGGCTGACGGCGCGCTCCGCGCCCACCACGTCGCCCCCGCACCCCTCAGTGGTTCGTGACCGCCCAGCCCTCGCCGCAGGTGCCACCCATCTCGGACTCCTCGATGCGCACTTCCTCGCCGCGCGCGTCCAGCAGCGGCTGGTAGCTCCCGGCGACCTCGCGGCTGCCCTCGGGGATGCAGTGGAAGATCAGCGAGCGGCGGAAGCGGTCGCGGCTCGTGTTCGGGCGGGAGCCGTGCACGAGGCTGCCGTGGAAGATGAGCATGTCGCCGGCGCGCATGTCGGTCTGGACCACGTGGAGGTGCTCCGGGATCGAGACCGTGATCGAGGTGAACGACTCGGTCGCATCCGCATCCTCGGGGCATTCGATCTCGTAGCGGTGGGTCCCGGGCACCACGCCGAGCGCGCCGTTCTCCGCGTCGCAGGGGTCCACGGCGATCCAGGCGGCGATGCAGGTCTCGGGGTGGGTCTGCAGGAAGTAGTTGTCCTGGTGCATCGCCTGGCCGCGGGCGCCCGCGGGCTTGAAGTAGAACATCGACTGCACGGCCCAGACCTGCCCCACGGCCTGCTCGACGCGGCCCATGATGCGCCGCTCGAGCAGCCAGCGCCGGGCGAGGCGGCCGGGCTCGTGGCCGTCGCGGTGCGGCTGGATCATGCGCGGGTAGGCGTGCAGCGGGTCGCCCTCCGGGGTCTCGTGGAAGGCGCCGCCGGTGCCGTCGGTCTCGATGTGGGAGGTGAAGGTCTCGCGGATCTCGGCGATCTCCTCCGCGGTGAGCACGCCACGCAGGTGCACCGCGCCGGCGGCCTCATAGGCGGCGGCGATGCGGGCCGGGTCCGCGGAGGCGTCGAGGATCGCAAGCTCGCTCGCGGCGTCGGCCGGGGTGTCAGTGGACGTGTCGGGGGTGGTGTCGAGAGTCATCATGCTGTCATTGTGGTGACGGTCACCGGTGCGGACCAGGCGAGGAAGGGGCGAGGACATGGACGATCCTGCTGCTGCGCCAGCGACGTTGCCCGCCCGGCATGCGCAGGTGCGGGCGGTGGAGATGCCGCCGCCGGCGACGGACCGGGTGCTGCTCGGCGAGCTCGACCAGTCCGCCGACTACCGCATCCTCCGCTCCCGTGGCACCACCGACCACCTGCTGCTGCACACCGTCGCGGGCGCCGGGCTCGTCCATGGGGAGGACGGATCCGTGCACCGGATCGGTCCCGGCGAGGCGGTGCTACTGCGGCCGGGCACCCTGCAGGACTACGGCACCGACCCTGCCGTCGGGCGGTGGCAGCTGCTGTTCGCGCACGTGCACCCGCCCGCGCCCTGGCTCGCCCTGCTGGACTGGCCGGAGGCCGCGCCGGGCCTCGGCCGGATCCACCTCGGCGCCGAGGTCGAGGCCCGGGTGCGGCGGGCCCTGCGCTCCGCGGCCCGTGCCGTGCGCGTGGGGATGGGCAGCGCGGAGCTGTTCGCGCTGAACGGGCTCGAGGAGGCGCTGCTCTGGTACGACACGCAGAACCCGCTCCGCCACCGCCTGGACGAGCGCGTCCTCGCCGTGCTCGAGCACATCGACGCCCATCTCGCCGAGTCCCTCGATGCCGCCGCGCTCGCCCGCGTCGCGCACCTGTCCCCCTCACGGCTCACCCACCTGTTCACCGCGCAGGTGGGCACCTCCCCCGCCCGCTTCGTCGAGGCGCAGCGGATGGAGCTCGCCGCGCGCCTGCTCGAGCTGACCCCGGATCCCGTCGCCGAGATCGCGCACCGGGTGGGGTTCGCCGATCCGCTGTACTTCTCGCGCCGGTTCCGGGCGCTGCGCGGGAGGAGCCCGTCGGCCCATCGCGCCGAGCACCGCACCTGAGCCCTCATCGCAGGTGCCCCGTCGGCCCTGCGCTCTGTCTCGGGCGCCCCGTCGGCCGCGCGCCCCCTCTCGGGTGCCCCATCGGCCCCGAACAGGACCCGCGCCCACCCCGGAACGCGCCGCGGGCGGCGCCCCGTGAGGGAGCGCCGCCCGCGGCAGCAGCACGGTCCGGCACACCGGCCGGGCCGGGTGGGTCAGGCGTCGACGACGACGGCCATCACGGCCGGCTCGCGGCGCGTGTTGCGGCGCAGGTAGCTCGAGACGGTGTCGACGACGATCTCCTCGATGTCGGCGATCTCCTCGACGTTCTCCGACTTGGCGCGGGCGAGCGCCTTCGCGACCTGAGCGTTGACGCCCTCGAAGGTGCGCTTGTCGTGCACGAAGCCCTTCGTGAGGAACTCGACCGGCTCGACCGGCTCGTAGGTGTCGGGGTCGATGAGGGCGACCACGGTGACGACGCCGCCGCCGGAGAGCAGGCGCCGCTCGGCGAGGGTGTCCTCGGTGGCGGCGCCGATGGTCTGCCCGTCGACGTACACCAGCCCGGCGGTCACCTCGCCGACGATCTTCGCGCGACCGTCGACCAGGTCGACGACGCTGCCGTCCTTCGCGATGACGACGTTCTCGTCGGCCACACCGGTGCGTCGGGCGAGCTCCGCGTTGGCATGCAGATGCTTGGACTCACCGTGCACCGGCATCACGTTCCGGGGCCGCACGATGTTGTAGCAGTACACGAGCTCGCCGGCGCTCGCATGCCCGGAGACGTGCACCTTCGCGTTGCCCTTGTGGACGATGTTCGCGCCGAGGTCCGTGAGCTTGTTGATGATCCCGTAGATGGCGCTCTCGTTGCCGGGGATCAGCGAGGAGGCCATGAGGACGGTGTCGCCCTCGCCCACCTGGATCTGGTGGTCGCCGTTGGCCATGCGCGCGAGCGCAGCCATGGGCTCGCCCTGGGAACCGGTGCAGATCAGGGTGATCCGGTCGTCGGCCATGTTCTGGATCTTGCGGAAGTCGACCACCAGCCCCTTGGGGATGTCGAGGTAGCCGAGGTCGCGGGCGATCGCCATGTTGCGCACCATCGACCGGCCCACGAAGGCCACCTTGCGGCCCGCCGCATGGGCGGCGTCGAGCACCTGCTGGATGCGGTGGACGTGGCTGGCGAAGCTCGAGACGATGATCCGGCGCGGCGACGTCGCGAACACGCGGTCGATCGCCGGGGTGAGGTCCCGCTCCGACATCGTGAAGCCGGGGACCTCGGCGTTCGTCGAGTCCGTCATGAACAGGTCCACGCCCTCCTCGCCGAGGCGGGCGAAGGCGCGCAGGTCCGTGATGCGATCATCCAGCGGGAACTGGTCCATCTTGAAGTCGCCGGTGCACAGCACCATGCCCGCCGAGGTGCGGATCGCGACGGCGAGCGCATCGGGGATCGAGTGGTTCACGGCCACGAACTCAAGGTCGAACACGCCCTGCTTGCGGCGGTCTCCGGCCTCAACCTCGATGGTCACCGGGGTGATGCGATGCTCCTTGAGCTTCGCCGTGACGAACGCCAGCGTCAGCTGCGAGCCGATCACCGGAATGTCCTCGCGCTCCTTGAGGAGGTACGGGACACCGCCGATATGGTCCTCGTGGCCATGCGTGAGGACGATGCACTCGATGTCGTCGAGACGGTCGCGGATCGAGGTGAAGTCCGGGAGGATCACGTCGATGCCGGGCTGATGCTCCTCCGGGAAGAGCACGCCGCAGTCGACGATCATGAGCTTGCCGGCGTGCTCGAACACCGTCATGTTCCGGCCCACCTCGCCGAGGCCGCCGAGGGGCGTGATACGCAGGCCCTTCTTGGGCAGGCGCGGCAGACCGCCCTGGTTCTGGGCGCGACGGGAGGCGGACCGCGATCCGCGGGAGCCCTTGCGGGAGCCGCGCGAGGAGCGGGCATCGGAGCCCTTCTCCCCGCGCTGCTCGCCGCGACCGTCGTTGCGGTTGTCGCCGCGGGTCTCGCTGCGGTTGTCGCCGCGTGCTTCTCCTCGGGTATCAGGGCGTGAGGACGTACGTGAGTCAGAGGTCATGAAGGATTCGCAATCGTCGAAGGGACAGGGACTCAGGTCTAGGAGGAGCGCGCGTCGCAGCGGTCGTCGCCGCGGACGCAGCAGCATCCACACCCTTCAACGTACGGCAGAAAGGCGTCAAGAGCCTCACCCATGAGGTGAGGACCATGATTGTCGGCCGGATCTCACGGGCTCAACCCCGTCAGGAGCCCGGCTCCGGTGACCTCGATCGACCCCGCCCCGGCGGCCAGTTCCCCTGCCCGACCCAGGCCTCCCTGCCCGACCGTGGTGCCCCTGCTGCCCCGGCCCTGCTGTCCCACGTCTCCCCGGCCCTGCTGTCCCACGTCTCCCCGGCCCTGCTGTCCCACGTCTCCCCGGACCGGCCGCCCCGTCTCCCCGGCCCGGCCATCCCGTCTCCCCGACTCCGCTGTCCAGAATCGGTAGATGAGCGGCGCCACTGTCCAGGATTGGTAGATGAGCGGCACCTGCCTCCCCCAGGGCGAGGCAGGTGCCGCTGACCTTCCGATCATGGACAAGACCCCACCCAGCACCCGCCCGGCACCAGCTCAGCAGCAACCAGCAGGCCCGAAGCAGCAGATCAGCAAGCCCAACAGCAGATCAGCAAGCCCAACAGCAGGCAACAGCAGACCAAGCAGCAGCTCAGCGACCGGTCAGCGGCCGACGGTGGCGGCGTCAGCGGCCTCGATGGCCTCCGGCACGTGCCGCGGATCGGTCCGATGCCCGGGAACCTCGCGACCTGCGGCGATCCAGGCCTCGAGGCGGTCGCGGACGGGCTTCTCGTAGATCCAGTCGGGACGGATCCAGTGGGTCGCGCGGGCGGCCTCGAGGGCGAAGGCAGGATCGGCGGCCTGCAGAGAGGCCGCGGCGGCGAGCAGCTCGGGGGTCAGGGGCTCGGGGAGCTCGACGTTCTCGAGCTTCGCGCCGGGAATGCGGGCGTCGGCGCGGACGACGGCCTGCCAGGCGTCGTCGAGGTGCGGCGAGAGGGCGGACTGGAAGCGGCGGGCGAAGCCGGTCGACCGCAGGACGTCGGGCATCGGGGCGGCAGCCTCGAGCGCCTCCGTGGCCAGCAGATCGCGCAGGACGGTCGCGGCGACAGCGGTCATGGTCATGCCCTGCCCGGAAGAGGGGTTGTAGGCGGCGGCCGCGTCACCGATGTGGATGAGGCCCTCGGGCTGATTCAGCGACTGCTCCCAGAGCAGGCGGTGGTCGCTCGCGGCACGGGAGGAGGCGGGTTCGCTGAGCTGCTCGGCACCGCGGAGGGCGCGTGCGATGAGCGGCGTCGGCAGCTGCTCGGCGATCTCGAGGATGGCCTCGACGTCGGTCGGCGGATAGTTCCGTCCGACGCCGTAGGCGATGACCATGTGCTCGCCGCGTCCGACGTCGCGCAGGTGCACGGCGATCGGGCTGCCATCCGACGACGCTGTGCCATCCGACGACGCGCTGCCATCGGGTGACGCGCTGCCATCGGGTGACGCGCTGCCATCCGACGACGCGGTGACGGACGCCGGCGGGCTGAGGATGGTGGAGACACCCTCGGGGAGGGCTCCTTCGGCGAGCCGCACGCGATAGCAGGTGTAGCCCATGTGGACCCAGGCGGTGGAGGTCGTCGGACGGTCGAAGCCGAGGGCCTCGAGCCACTGCGGGGTGCGGGTGCTGCGGCCGGAGGCGTCGATGACGATGTCGCCGAGTGCTCGGCCGTCGGGGAGCTCGTCGGCCACTCGACAGCCCTTCACCTCGGCGCCGATCACGGTAGAGCCGTCGTCGGACAGGATCAGGCCGGAGGCCGCACCCTGGACCGCCCGAACACCGGGCAGCGCGAGCACGCGCCGTCGGATCACGCCCTCGAGCACGGGGCGGGTGAAGCACACGGGCCGCAGTTCGCTGGTGACGCGGGCGCGCCAGGACTCCCCCTGCCAGCGGATCGCGTCGGCCAGGTCGTCGCGCTTCGTGCAGCCTTCGGCGATCAGCTCGGACTCGAGCCCGGGCAGCAGCTCCTCGAGCCGCGCGGCTCCGAGTGCGAGCAGGTGGTGGGTCTGCTCGCCCTGGGGCACGCCGCGCCGCGCCTCGAACACTCGGGGCGCGTCGACAGCGAGCTCGTCCCGGTCGATGATCGTGACCTCGATCGAGCGCTCTGCCAGCACCGATGCGGCGAGCAGTCCCGCGATGCTCCCTCCCAGCACCACCGCGCTCCCGACGGGCCGTCCGCTCCCCCATCCGGAGCTCGGTCCAGCACCCGGCCCAGCAACCAGCTCGGCGGCTCGTGCAGCCGTCCGCTCGTCCGTCATCGTGCGCCTCCGGTCCCGTCGTCCGCCGTCTCCCTCGAGGCGGCACCGATCCCAGGACCGGCCGCGCCGAGGGCCTCAGGACAAGGAGCATGTGCCAGAGACCGGCATTTTGGCAAGGCGCCCAGTTCATAATTCGGAACGGTGTGGCGACGGCCACCCTCCGGCAGGCCCGACATCCCCAGGCCCGACGTCCCCAGGCCCGACGTTCCCGGGCTCGACGCCCCCGGGCCCGACGATGGGCCGTTCAGGCCATCGCGTCTCAGGCCATCGCGTCGGCGAGCAGGCGCACGGACTCGTCGCCGACGAACCGGTGCCCCTCGCCGGTCACCACGAGCTGGGCGTGGCCGAGCGGGTCGATCTGCGCGAACGACTCGCGGGTTGCGGCGATGGGGAAGATCGGGTCCCTCTCCCCCGCTTCGAGCACGAGCGCCCGCGGAGCGACGAGCGCAGCGATGTCCGCCATCTCGAGGGCTCCAGCACCGGCGGCCGCGCCGGCACCGTCGGCGCCCTGCGCGTCGAGGAGCCCGGGGATGATGTTGCAGGGGCAGTGCCGGATGGAGCAGATGCTCGCCGCGAACGACGAGAAGTAGGTCGCGACCAGGGCTCCTGCGATCGACTCGTCGGTCGCTGCGAGGAGAAGGGAGACGGCGCCGCCGCCGGAGCCGCCGGCGACGGCGATCCGCGAGGGATCGATGCCGTCGAGGGCCCGCAGGGCCGAGGCCGCGAGGCGGGCGTCGGCGACACGCGCACCCATCACGGGTCGGCCGTGCAGCAGATGGCGGGCGGCGTCGATGCCGCAGGAGTTCTCGCCGTCCTCATAGGGGGCGGCGCCCTCGGGGCGGGGGACGCGGCGTCGGCCGAAGGAGATCATCTCCGGGCACAGCACCGTGAACCCGGCGGCAGCGAGCGAGTGCGCGAGGCCGCCGTGGTAGTCGTCGGCCGGGTCGGTGCGCACGAGGTCGTCGATGCCGCGACCGTGACCGGCGATCAGCACGACCCCGGCACCGATGTCGTCCTGGGGCGCGGGGCGCAGCAGGAGCGCCGGGATGTCCTGCGCCGGATCGTCGGCCGCGCCGGCGGGCCGGACGCCGACGAGGGCGGGCGCTCCGGCGCCGGTCCGGCGGCCGACGGACATGCCAGAGCCGACGGGTGCTCCGTCAGGTCCGACGACGATCGCCTCGGCGCGTCCTGAATGGCCGGGCCCGAGAGCCAGGAGCTCACGCAGGCGGGCGCGGTCCGTCTCCGGTGTCCGCGCCCGCCCGTCGTCGGCCGTCCTCGTCGTCACAGACCGCTGTCCTCGACGACATCGTCGCCGCGGAGAGATCCCGCGTCGAGGGCGGAGGCGGGACCACTCCCGCTGCCGATGCTCCGAGTCGAGACAGCAGGCCCGCTGCCGCTGCCGATCCCGGCGGCGAGGACTGCGGTGCCGGCGAAGAACCCGAAGGCGAGGGCGAGACCGCGACGGGTCACGCCGGACTGTCGGGCTCCGGGCGCCCGGGCGTCGGACTCGGGGGCATCCGGCTGTGGACGTCCGGAGTGCGGAGCCTCCGGCTGTGCGATCTGGGGTCGTGGAGCGCCTGATCGCCGGGCGCCTGATCGTGGGGCATCGGGTCGGGGGTTCCGGTGGGTGCTCATCAGCAGTCCTCCTCGATCTGCTCAGGAGCTTCACCGTACTGGGGTCCCGCCCAGGAGCCGACGGTCTCGGCGACGTCCTCCGCATCGTCGACGCGGGCGCGCAGGGTCGGCTGCCAGCTGTCGTCCTCGGTGAGCTGGGCGTCCTCCGGAGCGAGGGCGTTGTAGGCCTCGCGCAGGTCGACCTCCTCGCCGTCGACCAGATTGCCCTCGGTGCGCACCGTCGTGCCCTTCAGGACGGAGAGGATCTGTCCGGCGCCGACGGCACCGCCGGTGTCGAAGGCGTTGGCCTCGGCCCAGACGTGCGAGTCGTAGCCGATGCCGAGGGAGTACCCGTAGGCGACCGTCTGGTCCTCGCTGATCACGTAGTGGTTGTTGTAGACGTCGACCTGTCCGAAGCGCACGCGCGGGGCCCGCTGCCCGACGCCCTCGTAGAGGTTGTGATGGAAGGTCACGCGCAGCGTCCCGGGATCGCCCCGCTCCGGATCGTCGGTGGAGCCGACGAGGGTGAGCTTGTCGTGGTCGCTGAAGCTGTTCCAGCTGACCGTGACGAGATCGGAGGCGTTGGTGACGTCCAGGGCGCCGTCATGGCGCTGATAGGTGCGACCGAAGTGCTCGGGCAGCTGGTCGTCGGTCATGGGCTGGTCGGTGAAGGCGTTGTGGTCGATCCAGACGTTCGTCGAGCCGTCGACGATGCGCACGCTGTCGTACTCGCTGTTCCAGTTGCCCAGGTCGCCGTCGGTCGGGTCCCAGGCCGGGAAGCAGTCATAGGTGTCGGCGAGCGTCAGGTTGCGGACGATCACGTTCTCGACGCCGCTGACGGACAGGCTCGCCCCGGTCAGCCCGGCTCCCTCCTCGGCACCGATCAGGGTGGTGTTCGAGGGGACGACGATCTTCACCAGCGCGGCCTGCTTCGCGGCCGCCGCGGCACGGGCCTCCTCCTGCTCGCCCGACGGCTCCTCGTCCCAGCCCCACACCTCGGGGTCGTAGGCGGCGAGGTACTCCTCGAGGTCGTACCCGGTGCCCTCGGCGATCTCCTCGCAGGAGATCTCCTGGCCCTCATCGTCGGCGTTGACGGGGATGGTGCCGTGGACGCGGATGATCGAGGGCGCGTCTCCGGCGTCGGCGAGCGCGTCGACCAGCTCGGAGCGGGTCGAGACGTCGTAGACGTGCTCCTCGGTCGCCGCCGCGCCGCCGGTGGTGCCGTCGCCCGCGCTGGCCCAGCCGTCGTCCTCGCCGAGCACCTGACGGTCGCTGATCGCAGCCCGGCCCTGGTCGCCCTGGCCAGGACCATGCCCATGCCCCTGGCCGTGGCCGTGGCCGTTCCCGTGGCCATGTCCGTTCCCGTGGCCGTGCCCCTGGCTCTGTCCGGAGCCGTGGCCGCCCGCCTGACCGTTCCCGTGGCCGGGTGCTGCGGTCGCCATGGTCGGCACGGCGAGCAGGAGCGCGGCGGCCGCCGCGGCGAGGGAGCGGGCGACGCGCCGCCGTCGGACGGGGCTGCCGGATGCCGTGGAGCGGAATGCGGTGGATCGGAGGGAGGTGGTGGGGGATGAGTCGGTGCGGGTGGATGCGGTGCGGGGATGGGAGGTCATCGTCGTCCTCTGCTTCCGTCGGGGGAGATGTCGCAGATGTCGTAGCTGGGATGGTCGGGGGCGGCTCTCGGTCATGCTGTGTCCGCAGTGAGGGAACCCGGAACCTGCGCTTCCCTGCACTTGGCCCCATCTGTAGGCATGTGCAGGAGGCTCCAGGCAGCTCAGCCCGTGCAGTGCTGGACGTGTCGTCGCTGCGCCCGGTCTCCCGGGATCATCCCTTCACCGAGCCGATCATGGCGCCCTTGACGAAGTAGCGCTGGACGAAGGGGTAGACGGCGAGCATGGGGAGGGTCGCCACGGCGATCACGGCCATCTTCACCGACTGCGCCGGCGGGACCACGTCCACCGCGGTGGCGTCGGCGTTCATGCCGGAGGAGACGACGACGACCTGGCGCAGGAGCACCTGGATGGGCCACTTCTCCGAGTCGTTGATGTAGAGCACGGCACCCATGTAGGTGTTCCAGTAGGTCACCGCATAGAACAGGCCGATGGTCGCGATGGAGGCCATCGACAGCGGCAGCACGATCCGCAGGAACACGCCCAGCTCGGAGCAGCCGTCGATGCGGGCGGCCTCCTCGAGGCTGTCGGGGATCCCGGCGAAGAAGTTCCGCATGATCACGAAGTTGAACGCGTTCACCGTGACCGGGAGGATCAGCGACCACAGGGAGTCCAGCAGGCCCAGCTTCGAGACCACGATGAAGGTGGGGATCATGCCGCCGGAGAACAGCATCGTGAACACGACCAGGAAGTTCATGATCCGTCGGCCCAGCAGGTACGGCTTGGCGAGGGCGTAGGCCATCAGCGCGGTCACCACGAGGCTCAGCAGCGTGCCGATCACGGTCACGAAGACCGACACCCCGAGGGCGCGGAAGATCGTGGGCGTGGAGAGGATGTAGCGGTAGGCGGCGAGCGTGAACTCCCGCGGGATCAGCAGGAAGTTCCGCGTGGCCAGCTCGCCGGGGGTCGCGAACGAGCTGCCGATCACGTGGATGAACGGCACCAGGCAGATCAGCGCGAACCCGGTCAGGATGATCCCGTTGACCAGCGCGAAGATCTTCTCCCCGGTGCTGCGGGGACGGCCCTTGGGCTTCGGGGCGCCGACGAGGCGGCTCGGGCGCCCGTCGGGCTCGCCGCCGGGGGCCGACGGCTCGGCGGCGACGACGTCGCTGAGGTCGGCGACCGGGGCGGTGCTCCGCACAGCGCTCGGGACGGCGCTCGGGACGGCGCTCGCGGCGCCGCCCGCGGGGACGGGGGTGGTGGTCATCGGGTGCTCCCCTCGGAGGCGGGACGTCGCACGGCGTACAGGCCGGCGGCGACGAAGAACAGGAACGCGATCGGGTACAGCACCAGCTGGCTCCCGACCAGGCAGACGAGCCCGGCGGCGAGGAACCACCAGCCGGGGCTGCGGCGCTCGGGCCGCAGCCGGGTCTGGGCGATGCCTGCGGCGCACAGCGCGAGCATCACCACGAAGGAGACCCCGAACCAGGCTCCGAGGGTGCGCGCGGCCTCGTGGGCGGCGGCGACGTCGGCCCCGGATCCCTCGGCGAACAGGGAGGGCATGACGACGTCGACGAAGGTCGCCTCGTCGAGCTGGTTGATCACGAGCGCGAAGCCGCCCATGACGATGAGCGCGATCACGAGGCCGACGACGACCACGATCTGCTCAGCGGTGCGGCGGATCCTCGGGGCGCGCCCAGCGCCGGCCGCAGGGTCGGGCCGTCCCGCGGCCCCGGAGCGCCTGCCGACGGCGCGGCGGTCAGCGAGCATCGCCATGACCCCTCCTCGCCTCAGCGTCCGTCGCGCCGGTCCCGGCCGTCGCGCTCGTCCCGCCCGTCGCGCTCGTCCCGCCCGTCGTGCGGGCGCCGACGGCCCGGACGTCGGCCTCGAGGTCCTCGCAGCCGATCGCGGTGAGGACCTCGCCGTCGGCTCCGCGGATCCGCACCCGGCGCAGCTCGGCGCCGCGGGCGTAGCCGATCCGCAGGCCCTCGCGGGCGACGGGCTCGATGCCCGCGGCCATCTCGGGCGTCCCGGGCTCGGGGTCCTCGGCGAAGACGATGTCGAGGTCGTCGATCGAGAGGTCCTCGACGGGCGCCTCGGGCAGTCCGAAGAGGTGGCCGGCGCTCGCGCGCACCCCGGTGGCGGTGACCTGGGAGATGCGCAGGCCGCGGAAGCGGGGCGTGCCCTCGTCGACGGGGAGCGCGCTGCGGTCGCCGACGCGGGGCAGCTTCCCGTCGAGCCCGCAGAAGTAGAACGAGTTCAGGGTGATGGGGCACAGCACGTCCTCCATCACCACGGTGGACACGCGCACATGCTCGACGAGGCCGCCGCGGCCGCGACGGGTCTTCATGCGGATGCCGCGATCGGTGCCCTGGAAGACGCAGGTGGAGATCGCGACGTTGCGCACGCCGCCGGCCATCTCGGAGCCGATCACGACCCCGCCGTGGCCGTGGACCATCGTGCAGTTGGTGATGACGATGTTCTCGCAGGGCACGCGCTCGGCGGTGCCCTCCGTGCCGGCCTTGATGGCGATGCAGTCGTCGCCGACGTCGATGTGGCAGTCGGAGATGTGCACGTTGCGGCAGGACTCGGGGTCGATGCCGTCGGTGTTCGGGGAGTCCGCGGGGTTCAGGATCCGCAGGTTGGAGACGGTGACCGTGTCGCACAGCGCCGGGTGGACGGTCCAGGCCGGGGAGTTGCGCAGGTGCACGTCGCGGAGGGTGACGCGCTCGCAGCCGTGCAGGCCGATCAGGGTCGGGCGAGGTGCGGCGAGCTCCTCGCGGCGCTCGCGGAAGGTCTCCCACCATCGGGCGCCGCCGCCGTCGATCGTGCCCAGGCCCGTGATCGCGACGTCGGTCTCGCCCGCGGCGTACAGGCACGGCGAGTGGACGGGCTCGAGCACGCCCTCCCAGCGGGCCTCGACGATCGGGTACAGCGCGGGGTCGGCGACGAACTGGAGGAGGGCGCCGGGCTCGAGGTGCAGCTCGATGTGCGAGCGCAGGCGCAGCGCCCCGGTGCGATGCACTCCCGCGGGCACGCTCACCCGTCCGCCGCCCCGGGCGGCGGCCTCGTCGATCGCCCGCTGGAGGCGTGCGGTGGCGAGCTCCCCGCCGGGTGCGGCGAGATCCGCCGGGTCCGCGGGAACCGCGGGGTCGACAGGGGCGACGGGGTCGACGGCTCCGGGGGTGCCGGTGCTCTGCTGGTCGGTGAGGGTCACGGGGAGCCTTTCACGAGATGCTGCTGGTGCCCGGGCGAGGGGAGCGCCGTGGACGGGGCGACGCGTGAGGGTGCGTGCTGAGGAACGGGAGGGTGCGGGCGGGGCCCGGAGGAGGGCCCCGCCCGGGCCGTCAGTTCGCGGCCTCGTACGCCTCGGTGTACTCGGCGATGATGTCGTCCAGGCCCTGACCGCGGATCGACTCGATGGTCGCCTCGAAGTCGCTCATCGAGGTCTGCCCGACCATGTACGTGTTGTAGGCGTCGTTGACGATCTGCTCGAGTGACGCCCACTGGCTGTCATAGGTCGCGGAGGTCAGCGACTGGGCGGGGTTGACGACCGCGTACTCGTCGTTCTCGGCCATCAGCTCGTTGGCGAGGTTGGTGTACTCGTTGGTCGACTTGTAGATCACGACGTTGTCGGACGGCCGCGAGCTCGAGTAGGGCTGCACCTCCTGCTCCCACAGGGTCTGGTCGATGATGTTGACGACCCCGTCGTCGTCGACCTCGTAATGGGTGCCCTCGATGCCGTTGGTCATGAGGTTGAAGGCCTCCTCGTCCAGGAGCTTGTCGATGAACGTCAGGCCCCGCAGGACGTCCTCCTCCTCCTTCAGGGTCTGCGTGTTGAACGCCAGCAGCCCGCCCATGCCGCCGTTGGTGTCCGAGATGATGCGACGCGGCACATCGCCCCAGGTGATGTCGTTGATCAGCGCCCATTCGACACCGGAGTCGGGGTTGATCTCGTCGGCGAGTGCCATGTAGTTCTTCGCCTCGAACAGGCCGGTGACGACGATGCCGCCCTTGTCCTGCGCGATCGCCTGCTGCTGGTTCTGCTTCTGGACGGTGACGAACTCCTGGTTCACTCCGCCGAACTCGAAGACCCCGCGGTACCACTCCATCGCCTCCTTCCACGCATCGGTGGTGAAGGCGGGGACGATCTTCCCCTCGGAGCTCAGCTCGAACTTGTCCGGGGCGCCGAAGTAGCCGGCGAGGGAGCGGAAGCCCACCGCGAAGGACTCCTGGCGGTCGATGAACCCGGTGACGCTCGCGCCGGTGCCCGTCGGATCGCCCTCGGTGAAGGCCCGGGCGACCTCGCCGAGCTCCTCGACGGTGTGGGGGACGTCCAGGCCCAGGTTGTCCAGCCAGTCCTGGCGCACGAGCACGCCGTAGCGGGCCAGCGGCTTCTGGAACGGCACCCCGTACAGGACGCCGTCCAGGCGGGCGGCGTCGACGGTCTTGGGGTTGATCGCCGCGAGGTTCGTGAAGTCCGACAGGTACTGCTCGACATCCCAGAACAGGCCCGACTGCAGCGGCTGGCGCACCGCCGCCATGCTCTGGTTCAGCACGTTGATGTCGGAGAGGTTGTTGGACGCCAGCGCCGCGGTGATCTTCTCCTCCTTCGAGGCGTCCGGGACCCAGGTGATGTCGAACTCCTGGCCGGTGTGCTCGGCGAGCGCTGTGGCGATGGGCCCCGAGGCGTCGGGGGTGGTGGGCGTGTGGAGCATGGTCATCCAGCTCAGGGCACCGCCGGAGCTGCCGGAGCCGGAGTCGGAGTCGGAGCCGCACGCGGACAGCGCGGCCGCGCCGACCGCTGCGAGCGGAAGGGACTTCAGGAGGGTTCTGCGCTGGATCATGCCGGGGACCTTTCGGTGAGGAGGACGGATGTCCTGAGGTGGTGGGCGACTCTGCGGGGGCGCCGACGCTGGCGACCCCGCCGCCCGGTCAGCTGACGGGTCGTCGGACGGGGACGGGGACGAAGGACGGCGGCGCCGCTGCGCCGTCGGCCGGTGGGAGGGCGGCTCCTGCGGAGCCGGAGGGGGCTTCGGAGCCGTCCGCCGGCTCGCGGCCGACGACGGACTCGCGGTCGAGGACGGACTCGCGGCCGAGGACGGACTCGCGGCCGGGGACGGACTCGGGGTCGTGGCCCGCTCCGGCCCTCGCATCGGCCACGGCGCCGTCGAGGTCGCGCAGCACACCGCGAAGGATCGCCGCGACGACGGCGAAGGGCAGCGCCGGGACGAGCAGCACGAGCAGGGGGACGGCGAACCGGGTCATCAGCCAGCAGGCGACGGCCACCCCGGTCGCCCCGAGGATCGTCCAGTGCAGGGAGCCGACGCCGAGGAGCAGGGCGCCCGAGAGCTGACGGCGGATGCCGCGGACATCAGTCGCAGCCATCACGAAGAAGACGTAGGAGCCGACGACCGCGAGGAGCACGAGCGCCCCCAGGTTCGCGGCCCGCAGGTACCAGTCGGTCAGGCTCATGAGGTTCACGGCGATGACGACGGCGGCGGCCTGCAGGATCACGCCCATGAGGATCGACCGCCCGGCCTGCTCGCGCGCATAGGCCCAGAAGGTCCTGGTCATGGCCGGGGTCTCGCCGTGGCGGAACCAGCGGTCGAGGTACTTGGCGAGTGCATAGCTGGCGGGGCCGATCCCCACCAGGACGAGCCCGCCGAGGGTCACGCCGATCCACAGCAGGTTCAGCATGATGAGCCGCCAGAAGCCGCCGAGCCAGCGGTTCAGCTGCGAGAACTGGTCGTAGGAGAACATCGGTCACCTCCTCGTGGCCGTGGGGGGTCCGGCGCAGTGCCGGGTCGGTCAGCAGCGGGGGCCGGTCAGTACACGCCCTCTTCGCCGAGCTTCTTGGCGACGGAGTTGGCGCCGATGACGAGGATCAGTCCGACGAGGCCCTTGAACAGGCCCACGGCGGTCGAGTAGCTCAGCTGCCCGTTCTGGATGCCGGCCGTGTACACGTAGGTGTCGAAGATCTCGCCGACCTCGCGGTTCATCGAGTTCAGCAGCAGGAACATGTGCTCGAAGCCCAGCTCCAGGAAGTCGCCGATCGAGAGGATGAACAGCACGATGATGGTGGGGCGGATCGCCGGCAGGGTGATGTGCCAGGTCTGGCGCCAGCGGTTCGCGCCGTCGATCTCGGCCGCCTCGTAGAGGTTCATGTCCACGGCGGTGAGCGCCGCGAGGTAGACGATCGTGCCCCAGCCGGCGGTGCGCCAGATGTGCTGGAAGACGTACATCGGTCGCAGCCAGTCGGGATCGGTGAGGAACCCGATGGGCTGCCCTCCCGCAGCGACGATGAGGTTGTTGATCGCACCGCCGTCGGTGGTGAGCATGACGTAGAAGATCGAGACGACGATGACCCACGACATGAAGTGCGGGATGTAGATGATCGTCTGGATGCTGCGCTGGAAGATGCGGCTGCGCAGCTCGTTCAGCAGCAGCGCGAGCACGATCGGCACCGGGAACGAGATCACCATCAGCAGCAGCGACAGCACCAGGGTGTTGCGCAGCAGCATGAAGAACGTGTCCTCGGTGAACAGGCGCACGAAGTGCTCGAAGCCCACCCATGGGCTGCCCAGGATCCCGAGGAACGGCTTGTAGTCCTGGAAGGCGATGATGAGGCCGCCCATGGGCACGTACTTGAAGACGAGGAAGTAGACCACGCCCGGCAGCACCATGAGATAGAGGGCTCGCAGGCGCCAGACCTGGGACCAGGTGGACCGCTTGCGCGGGGTGATGGTCGTGCCCGAGCCGGCACCCGCTGGCATCGCGGGCCCCGTCGCAGGGACGGTCGAAGGATCTGCCACCATCGGCGTTCCACGCTCCTCGTCGAGTGTCGGATCGCGGCTCCGACGGGCGGGGCGGACCAGACCTGATCAGATCGGACCGCTTCCGGGAAGCCCCTCCATCGGGGTCCCGCTCGCTCCGTGGGAAACCGATCAGAAACCGGTCTCACCGCGTGCCGACCAGTGTGCGGCCCGCCCTGCGGGCTGTCAACAGGATCGAGCGAGCACTTTCCTCCCGACGTGCTGACCTCCACGAGATGCACTCTGAATTCCCTGGTCATAGCGTGATCACAGAATGGTCTCGTCCCGTGACGCAGGGTCTCGAGGCGTGCTCGAGCTGCTTCTCGACCGCTCCGATGAGGTCTCTGCAGGGCCGCTCCCATCGCCTGATACTGTGGGCCGCCACACGGCGCGAGAAACCGATCTCCGCCCGGTTCCACGGCATCGTCGCCCGCCCCGCGCACATATCCGCGCACGCACATCGCACGCATCCGCACGCATCCCAGGAGTCCGCATGCACCGCCGCTCGAACCCCGTCCTCGACGCCGACTGGCCGGATCCCGACGCGATCCGCGTCGGCTCGGAGTTCTGGATGGCCGCCTCGAGCTTCAACCGCGCCCCGGGCCTGCCGATGCTGCGCTCCCGCGATCTCGTGGACTGGGAGCACGTCACCAACGCGCTGCCCGCACTGCCGCCGACCGATCACTATGCGCTCCCCCGCCGCGGCTCCGGAGTGTGGGCTCCGAGCATCCGCGAGCACGACGGCCGGTTCCACATCGTCTATCCCGATCCCGACCACGGCATCTTCGTCGTCAGCGCCGACGACCCCGCCGGCCCCTGGGAGGAGCCGCACCTGCTGCTGCCCGGCCGAGGCCTCATCGACCCCTGTCCGCTGTGGGACGACGACGGACGCACCTATCTCGTCCATGGCTGGGCCCGCTCACGCGCCCGGGTGAAGAACCGTCTGACGCTCATCGAGGTCACTCCCGACCTGCGGGAGCCGCTCGGGCCCGGCGAGATCATCATCGACGGCGCCGATCTCGAGGGCATGCTCACCCTCGAGGGCCCGAAGATCTACCGGATGCACGGCAGCTACTGGATCTGGGCGCCCGCCGGCGGCGTCACCGACGGCTACCAGGTCGTCTTCCGGGCCGACGACCTCCGCGGCCCCTGGGAGCACCGGATCGTCCTCGAGCGGGGGTCGACCGCCGTCAACGGACCCCATCAGGGTGCGCTCGTCGACGACGAGCACGGCGCCTGGTGGTTCCTGCACTTCCAGGACCGCGGGGTCTTCGGCCGCGTCACCCATGTCCAGCCCGTCCGCTTCGGCGAGGACGGCTGGCCGCGCGTCGGCGAGGCGATCGACGACCTGCGGGGTCAGCCCGTCGCCGTCGTCCCCGAGCTCGGAGCAGGGGCCGGGGCTGCGCCGACGGACGACTGCCGCGAGCCGCAGCGCTCCGACGCCTTCTCCTCCCCCGTCCTGCATCCGCGATGGCACTGGCAGGCGAACCCTCGCCCCGACTGGATCGACCTGCCCGGGGACGGATCCCTGCACCTCGGCTTCGCCGCATGCACGCGCGGCGACCTGCGCGATCTCGGTGCGGTCCTCGGCCAGCAGGTCCCCGGCACGCCCAGCCGCTGGACGACGACGCTGAGACTGGGCTCCTCGGAGCTTCCGTCGGCCGCCGAGCGCGCCGGGATCGTCGTGCTCGGACACTCCTACGCCTGGGCAGGACTGCGCCGCACCCCCGAGGGCATCGCCCTGGTCAGCGGCACCATGGGCACCGACGATGCCGACGAGGAGCTGGCCGTGCACCGTCCGCTCGCGGCCGACGGACCTGTGCGGGTGGAGCTCACTGCGGAGATCGACGCGACCGGCCGGGTGACCCTCATCGCCGACGGGCAGACGCTGCTGGCAGGCTGGCAGGCCACGGAGGGACACTGGATCGGAGCCGAGATCGGCCTGTTCGCCGCGGCGGACGGCCAGCTCGGAGCGCCCGTCGGACGGCGGCGGGCGACCTTCGGACCGGTCGAGGTCCGCCGAGCAGGAGTTCGGGAAGGAGCTGAGGTGTGATGCCCCGAGGCAGCGGAGGGCCCACCATCACCCAGGTCGCGGAGGCGGCCGGGGTGTCGCGGGCGACCGTCTCGCGCGTGCTCAACGGCCGCACGAGCGTCGATCCGACGATCGGCGAGCGCGTCCGCGAGGCCGCCCAGCGCCTCGACTACCGGCCCAACGTGACCGCCCGGAACCTCTCCATCGGACGCACCCTCACCGTCGCCCTCGTCGTCCCCGACCTCGGCAACCCGCTGTTCCAGACGATCCTGCGAGGCGTGGCGAAGGCCGCCGAGGCCGACGGCTACAGCGTGCTCGTCGCCGAGGCGGGCGAGCCCGAGCACGAGGCGCGGATCGCGCGCGACGCCCGTCAGCGCTGCGACGCCGTGGTGCTGGTGTCCCCGCGCATGAGCGAGGAGGACCTGAACTCCCTGGTCACACAGGTCGCGCCCGTGATCGTGGTGAACCGCCCCTGCTCGGTCCCGGGAGTCGCCACCGTCGGCGTGGACTATGCGCGAGGCATCCAGGAGCTCGCCGAGCACCTGCTCTCCTACGGCCACCGCGACTTCCTGTACGTCGCGGGTCCTCCGGGGAGCGTCGCCAACCATGCGCGCGTCGCGGCGCTCGGGGCGATGCGCGAGGCGAACCCCGAGATGCAGGTGCGCACCCTCCCTGCCGGATCGACCATGCGCGCCGGCTACAACGCCGCCGAGGCGGTCCTCGACTCGGGGGCGACCGCCGTCCTCGCCTTCAACGACCTCCTCGCCTTCGGGATCCTCGCCCGGCTGAACGAGTTCGGCGTGAGCGTCCCGCGGGACCTGTCCGTCACCGGCGTCGACGACATCGAGCTGGCCCGCTTCGCCGTGCCCTCGCTGACCACCGTCGGCCAGGGCGGCACGGACATCGGCGCGGTCGCCTGGTCGCTCCTCCATCAGCGGATCGCGCGCGGCCAGGGTCCGCAGAGCCTGCAGGGGCCCCAGGACAGCGTGCTCGTCGCCCCCACTCTCGTGATCGGGGACAGCACCGGGCGGGTGCCGCCCTCGCGGATCCCGATCCCGCAGCCCGCCTCGCCCTCCAGCGCCGCCTCCGCCCCCGCCAGCCCTTCCCACAGGCCCCTGGGCTGGGTGAAGGAGGGCGCCGACTGGACGCTCCTGCACGGTGGCGACATGCTCGCGGCCGCCGTCACCGGCGCGACCATGGCGCCGCTGCACAGCCCGCGTCCGCACCTGCACCCGGTGCGCACCCTGCAGGGCCGGGCCATGACGGTCACCAATCCGTTCGACCACCGTCACCACTTCGGGGTCTCCCTGACCGTCTCCGACGCCAACGGCACCACCTACTGGGGCGGACGCACCTACCTCGAGGGCCGCGGCTCCACCCTCCTGAACAACCATGGCCGACAGGAGGTGCAGGCGATCGACGCCGTCGGGGACGGTCATGAGCTGCGCTCGAGCATCCGCTGGATCTCCCACGACGGCATCGACCTGCTGCGCGAGCGCCGCCGCCAGAGCGCCTTCATCCTCCCCGTCCCGGGAGGCCCGACCGGATCGGGGAGCTCGACCGCACCGGAGGGCTGGGGTCTCGTCTGGTCCTCCCGCCTCCAGGCCGACGACGAGGACGTCCGCATCACCAGCCCCGCCGTCCGCGGACGCATGGGCGCCGGCTACGGCGGACTGTTCTGGCGCCTGCCCTCGACCGACGAGGCCCGCATCGTCGTCCCCGGCGGCACCGGCGAGGCCGCCGCCCATGGCTCGGAGCACCCCTTCGTCATCATCCAGCGCCGCCACGGCGACGCCTGGTCGAGCCTCGTGATGATCCAGGACGCCGCCGCACAGGGTCGCATCGACCCCTGGTTCGTGCGCTCGACGGACTACGTGGGCGTGGCGACCTCCCTGGCCTGGCAGCAGCCGCTGGACATCCCCCGCGGCACCTGGATCGACGTCGCCGTCACTGCGCTCGTCCTCGACCGCGCCATCGAGGCCGACGAGGTCCAGGCGCTCCTCCCCGGCCTGCCCGGCACCTCATCCCTCAGCACCGACTGACCCGGACCGGGCCGCGCCGGGCTCCGGGCTTCGGGCTTCGGGCTTCGGGCTTCGGGCTTCGGGCTTCGGCGACGTTCTCCTGGACGAGCCGTGCCCGGGGCCAGCCTCAGCGCGGGGCGATGACTTGCTCGAGCCGGTCGGAGACGTCGGCGAGGACCTCCGCGGTGCTCGCGCCTCCGTGATCCGAGAGGAACGGCTCCGCCTTCACCGGGCCCGAGCAGCCCGCAGCGTGCAGCGCCGACGTGAATCCTTCGAGGTCGATGACGCCGGTGTCCCACGGCAGACGCCGCTCGAGATCCTTCTGCTCATCGCGCTCCAGCCCCTGAGGCGCATCGTTGACGTCGACGGAGACGATGTCGGCGTCGGTGAGGCCCTCGAGATCGTCAGCGCTCTCTCCCGCGGTGTACCAGTGGAAGCTGTCGAGGATGAGCCCGACGTTCCCGCAGCCGCTCTCCGCGATCAGCTCGCGCATCTCCCGCAGCGAGTGGATGAAGGGGAACCTCTCGGTCGACCAGAAGGTCTTGGGTCCGATGTACTCGAGCCCCAGCCGCATCCCGGCGTCGGCGAGCAGCTGACCGACGAGCGCGACGCGCCCCAGGTGGAGGCGCCAGTTCTGCCGATGATCGAGCTCGTCATGCATCGGCCGCACCCAGGTGCCCACTCGGGTCACGCCCGCCGCGACCAGCGGCTCGAGGGCCGACGGGAGAGCGGCGAGGTCAGTCCGGAACTCCTCCGCCGACGCATCCAGTGCCAGCGGAAGCCCGGCGATCCCCCAGCTCAGGCCCCTTCCGTGCACCTCATCCGCGAGGTCGGCGACAGCTCTCGCCCCTCCCGCCGCGTGCAGGGCCGCGAGATGCCTGGCGTCGGGGTCGATGCCGCCGAACCCATGCTCCTGCGCGAGCTCGATCGCTGATGGAAAGTCGATGTCGAGTCCGAGCGCACCCACGGAGAGGTTCGAGAACATGCTCACGACCCTACGGACTCGCCGCCGGGCGCGGAAGGACTCCGACGAACTCCGCTTGCCCCGTCCCGCCACCACTCTTGCCTCGCCCCATCCCCGAACACCTCCGCCTCCAAGCTCCTCTTCACTCCTCACTCCGCTTCCGAGCTCGCCTTGCCTCACCTCGCCTCGAGCAGTGTCCGTCTACCACCGTTTCAGAGCCGTTCAAGCGGTGGTAGACGGACACTGCTCCTCCCGAGACCCGTCTTCTGGGGTCCCAACCCCCTAGGACGCAGAACTCTCAGGACGATTGGGGCGGGAAACGGCAAGAAGGGTCGGGAAGCGGCAACGAGGGGCGGGAAACAAACGGCAACGAGGGGCGGGAAACAAACGGCAACGAGGGGCGGGGAGGGTCATCGAACCCCAGATCCTCACGATCGGAGGCTCTTCTCGGGAGCAGTGTCCGTCTACCACCGTTTCAGAGCCGTTCAAGCGGTGGTAGACGGACACTGCTCCTCCGGGGATCCTGATCGCGGGGCAGGAATACTCCGAATGCCGTATTGATTCGTTTCAACCGGCCTGGCAGGCTGATGTCCATCACGACGACGCGGCGCGAAGACCGGCCCCCGTCATGAGGACCGGCCCAGTCATGAGGACCTGCCTCCGTCACGAAGGCGGGCATCCATGACGACAAGCTGGCCTCTGTCACGAAGGCTGGCCTCCGTGGCGAAGCACGAGGACACGCAGAGGCTGCTTCGTCGTCAGCCCAGCAGCCAGACCGCATCCCTCTCAGCGAACGGATCCGCATCCCATGTCTCCCTCCGAGACCGACACCGCACCCTCAGTAACCACCACGACCACGACCACGACCACGACCACGACCCCGACCCCGACCCCGACCATGGCAGATGCCCCTGCCGCCGGCTCCCCCTCCCCGGTCGGCTCCCCGGCCGTCTCCCCCGCCGACGCCCTCGCAGACGCTGTGATGATCTCCGCGGCGGACGACACCGGCCGGCTGCCGATCCTCGCGACGACCTTCTCCCTCGAGGAGGGCCACGGGCCGGTCGTCGCCGCCGAGCTGATCGCGACCGCACACGGCGTCTACCAGGCACGCCTGGATGGCGACCCCGTGCACGAGAGCCTCTTCGATCCGGGCTGGTCCGCCTATGAGCAGCGCCTGCAGGTGCAGCACCATCGCGTCGACGCGCTCGTGGGGCTCGAGCCCACGACCGGGGCAGGAGCAGGGGCCGACGATTCGCAGCCCGCGGCCGGGGCAAGGACCGGAACCGGAACCGGAGCGGAGGCGGAAGCAGGAACCGACGCCGATGCAGGGCGGCGCGGGCTGCATGAGCTGTCGGCGATCCTGGCTCCCGGATGGTGGCGCGGGAAGCTGGGATTCACCGAGGAGGGCGCGGACTACGGCGAGGACCTGGGTCTGCTCGCCGTCCTCGTGATCGAGTACGCCGACGGTCACCGACAGCGCGTGCGCACCGGCAGCGACTGGACCTCGACCTTCTCGCCGATCGGGTCGGCGCTGATCTACCACGGTCAGAGCGAGGACCGTCGGCTGCAGCCCGGGGAGCCGCAGCCGGTGCGCGAGGTCGACGTCGATCGCACGACGCTGGTCGAACGGGTCGGTCCGGCGGTGGTGCGGCACGAGGCGGTCCCGGTGCGGAGGGTGTGGTCCTCGCCGTCGGGCCGGACGCTGATCGATCTGGGACAGAACCTCGTGGGCTGGCTGCGCTTCACCGTCGTCGGACCGGAGGGCACGGAGATCACTATCCGCCATGCCGAGGTCCTCGAGGACGGGGAGCTCGGGACGCGGCCGCTGCGTCGGGCCCGTGCCACCGATCGGCTCGTGCTCGCGGGCGATCCCGGGGGCGAGCGGTTCGAACCGATCTTCACGTTCCACGGCTTCCGCTATGCGGAGGTCACGGGGTGGCCGGGCGAGCTGCGCGCGGAGGATCTGGAGGCGGTCGTCGTCCATAGCGACATGGCTCCGACCAGCGAGTTCGAGTGCTCCGAGCCGTTGGTGAACCAGCTGATCCGCAACTCGATCTGGGGCCAGAGGGGCAACTTCCTGGATGTGCCGACCGACTGTCCGCAGCGCGACGAGCGCCTCGGCTGGACGGGCGACATCGCGGCGTATGCGTCGTCGGCCGCCTTCCAGTTCGACGTCTCCGACTTCCTGCATTCGTGGCTGCTGGATCTGCGGGCGGAGACGGAGACCAACGGGGCGGTCCCCTTCGTCGTCCCCGATCTGCTGCGTCTTCAGGGGAAGAGGGCCGGGCCGACCTGCGTGTGGGGCGACGCCGCCTGCTGGGTGCCCGAGGCGCTGTGGAACGCGTACGGCGATCGGGGCCGCCTGGCCGAGCATTATCCGGGGATGGTCATGCACCTGGAGTCCGTCGAGCGGGTCCTCTCGCCGACGGGCCTGTGGGACACGGGCTTCCAGTTCGGCGACTGGCTGGACCCCGATGCACCGCCGGAGGACGCCGCCCGTGCCAAGGCCGACACGGGCGTCGTCGCGACCGCGTCGGCGATCCGCTCCGCACGCTTCGCCGCCAGGGCAGCCCGCGAGCTCGGCCGTACAGCCGACAGCGCAGCCGACTGCCCAGCCGACGACGCCCGATATGCGGACGACGCCGCCCGATGGGACGCGCTCGCGCGGCGCATGCACGAGGCGTTCCTCGCGCACTATGTCGACGAGGAGGGCCGGATCCTCTCGGACTGCACGACCGTCTATGCGCTCGCGATCGCCTTCGACTTCCTGGATCCCGCTCGTCGGGCATGGGCCGGGGACCGTCTGGCCGAGCTCGTGCGCGAGCGCGGGTATGTCGTGACCACGGGCTTCGCCGGCACCCCGTTCATCACCTGGGCGCTGTCGGAGACCGGCCACATCGAGGACGCCTATCGGCTGCTGCTCGAGCGCGAGTGCCCGTCCTGGCTGTACCCGATCACGATGGGCGCGACGACGATCTGGGAGCGCTGGGACTCGATGCTCCCCGACGGCTCGATCAACCCCGGTGAGATGACCAGCTTCAACCACTACGCCCTGGGCGCGGTCGCGGACTGGATCTACCAGGTCGTCCTCGGCATCCGCGCGGCCGAGCCGGGCTACCGCCGGGTCCGGATCCAGCCCGTGCCCGGCCCCGGGATCAGTTGGGCCCGGGGCGCGCACGAGTCCCCGCAGGGGTGCATCGAGGTCTCCTGGTCGGCCGACGGGGGCGCGGCGGGCGGCTTCCGCCTCTCGGCTCGCATCCCCGTCGGCGTCGAGGCCGACATCGTCCTGCCCGACGGCACCACCACCCAGGTGACGGGGACGGGCGAGCTCGAGAGGGTCGTCTGACGCCAACCGACGCCCGCGGGCCCCGTCGGCCGACCGACCCTGCCGACGGGCCGCCGGCCGACCAGCCCCGCCGTCGCGCGTCAGCCCAGCGTCAGCTGCACCGTCGCGAAGGAGTGCGCGGGCAGGGTGACCTCGAGGCCCTTGGGGTGCTCGCGGATGTCGGTCAGCGCGACCGGGGCGACGGCGTCGGGGTGCTCGGGATCGTTGAAGGTCGCGGTGCCCTCACCGGTCAGGAGGGTGGCGGCGACGCCGGCGATCTCGCGGCCGCGCAGGTCCAGCACGAGGGTGCGGGCCTCGGAGGCGTCGAGGTTCGACAGGGAGATGAGCGCCGTGCCCTCCTCCTCGCGCACGGACGCGGAGGCGGAGACCAGGGGCAGCGCACGGCCCTCGACGTCCTTGGGCGCCTCCGGGAGGGAGACGTGGGTGGCCAGGGAGCGGGCGTCCTGGTGGGCGGCGTTCATGGCGAACACGTGGTAGGTCGGGGTGAGCACGAGCGCCCCGGTCTCCTCGTCGGTCAGGATCATGGCCTGCAGGACGTTCACCGTCTGGGCGATGTTCGCCATGATCAGACGGTCGGAGTGGCGGTGGAAGCCGTCGAAGTGGATCGAGGCGACGAGCGCGTCGCGGACCGTGTTCTGCTGGTAGAGGAACCCGGGGTTGGTGCCGGGCTCGACGTCCCACCAGGTGCCCCACTCGTCGAGGACCAGGCCGACCTTCTTCTCGGGGTCGTAGCGATCCATGATCGTGGAGTGGCGTGCGACGAGCTCCTCGGTGCGGGCCGCGTTGGCGAGCGTGGTGTACCACTCCTCGGTCGTGAAGTCGCGGGCCGATCCCTTCTTGTCCCAGTTGTGGGCGAAGGTGTAGTTGTGCAGGGAGATGGCCTGGTAGGGCAGGTGCGGGCCGGCGTCCTTCATGAGGGCCTCGGTCCAGCCGTAGTCGTCGACGTTGGCGCCGCCGGCGATGCGGGTGACCTTGTTCCCGGCGTGCTCGCGCACGAACGTGGAGTACTGGCGGGCGAGGGCGGTGTAGTCGTCGGCGCGCATGTTGCCGCCGCAGCCCCAGGACTCGTTGCCGATGCCGAAGTAGGGGACCTTCCACGGCTCGTCACGGCCGTTGGCGCGGCGCAGCGCGGCCATCGGGGAGTCGTCGGCGCGCGTGAGGTACTCGATCCACTCGGACATCTCCTGGACGGTGCCGGAGCCGACGTTGCCGTTGACGTAGGCCTCGGCGCCGAGCAGCTCGACGAGGTCCATGAACTCGTGGGTGCCGAAGGAGTTGTCCTCGACGACGTCGCCCCAGTGGGAGTTGACCACGCGGGGGCGCTGGTCGCGGGGCCCGATGCCGTCCTTCCAGTGGTACTCGTCGGCGAAGCAGCCGCCCGGCCAGCGCAGGTTCGGGATGTTCAGAGCGCGCAGCGCGGCCACGACGTCGTCGCGGATCCCGCGGGTGTTGGGGATCTCGGAGTCCTCGCCGACGAAGAAGCCGCCGTAGATGCAGCGGCCGAGGTGCTCGGCGAAGTGGCCGTACAGGTGGCGGGAGATGACGGGGCCCGGCAGGTCGAGGTCGACGACGACGGTCGCGGGGCCGGTGGCGGTGCGGGTCGTGGATCCGGTGGCCGGGGTCCCCAGTGCGGAGACCAGGTTTCCGGTGAGGGCGGACGATGAGGTCATGAGAGCTCCAGAGGGTGTGTGATGGATCAGGCGGTGCGGCGTGCGAGGCGGACCATGCTCCACGAGATGGCGGGCAGGGTGCCGGTGAGCCGGCCATCGGCCAGGGCGATGCTGCCGTTGACCTGGGGCGCGACGGTGTCAGGGGCGTCGGCGGAGTTCGAGGCGTAGACGTCCTCGTGGTGCAGGGTGACGGCCTCGACGAGCTCGAGGTCGCCGAAGGCGGAGAGGTCGACATCCAGGTCGAGCTCCTGGGCGGGGTCGCGGTCGACGACGAACAGCGTCAGATCGCCGGAGTCGGCGTCCCAGGTGGCGACGGCGTCGGCCGAGGAGGAGTCGCCGAAGCGCTGGTTGGAGAAGCGCGGGGCGTCGACGCCCACCTGCAGCACCTCGCCCTTCGCGAAGCGGGAGGTGAGGGCGAAGGGGTGGAAGGTGGTCTGCTTCCAGGCGCGGCCGCCGGGCTCGGTCATGATCGGCGCGATGACGTTGACGAGCTGGGCGAGGGAGGCCGAGGCGACGCGGTCGCTGTGGCGCAGGAGGGAGATCAGCAGGTTGCCGAACACGACGGCGTCCTGGGCGCTGTAGATGTCCTCGAGCAGCACGGGAGCGACGGGCCAGTCGTCGCCCTGGGGCGGACGGGACTCGGCGCGATGCTGGTACCAGACGTTCCACTCGTCGAAGCTGATCATGATGCGCTTGTCCCTCTTGAGCTTGGCGCGCACGTGATCGGCGGTCGCGACGACGGACTCGATGAAGTGGTCCATGTCGTCGGCGGAGGCGAGGAAGGAAGCCTGGTCGTCGTCCTTCTCCGCGTAGTAGGCGTGGGCGGAGATCATGTCCACGAGGTCGTAGGCCTCGGTGAGGACCGTGTTCTCCCAGGCCGCGAAGGTGTCCATGGAGGAGCTCGAGGAGCCGCAGGCGATGAGCTCGAGCTCGGGATCCTCCTGGCGCATGAGGCGGGCGGCCTCGGCGGCGGTGCGGGCGTACTCCTCGGCGGTCTTGTGACCGGCCTGCCAGGGGCCGTCCATCTCGTTGCCCAGGCACCACATGCGGATGCCGTAGGGGTCGGCGTGACCGTTGGCGGCGCGCTGGTCGGAGTAGGCGATGCCCTGCGGGGCGTTCGCGTACTGGAGCACGTCGAGGGCCTCCTCGATCCCGCGGGTGCCGAGGTTCACGGCGTACATCGGCTCGACCTCGGCCTTATCGACCCAGCGCATGAACTCGTCGAGGCCGACGGTGTTCGGCTCGGTGGAGTGCCAGGCGAGGTCATGGCGGGCGGGCCGCTGCTCGACCGGGCCGACGCCGTCCTCCCAGCGGTAGCCGGAGACGAAGTTGCCGCCCGGGTAGCGCACGGAGCTCACGCCGAGCTCGCGGGTCAGGGCGAGGACGTCGGTGCGGAAGCCGTCCTCGTCGGCCGACGGATGGTCCGGCTCGAAGATGCCGGTGTAGACGCAGCGGCCCAGGTGCTCGACGAAGGCGCCGAAGGTGCGGCGGCGCACGGGCGCGACGCGGAAGGCCGGGTTCAGGGCGAGGGTGACGGATCGGACGTCGGAGCGAGGCATCGAAGAGGCCTTTCAGCAGCATCGGTGGAGGGCGCGTGGCGAGGGCCCATGGCCCGACGGACCACAGGTGCAACGTTGAACCAACCCAACCATGCGCCCCTGCCGACGTCAAGCGCGCGCCGACGGGCGTTCGCCGTCGGGCGCGCCCCGGCGGGCGCGCATCGTCGCGCCGCACCCGGCGGCGGCCGCCGCCCCGGCGCGATGAGACAATCCCCGGCATGACAGCCGAGCCGTCCCGCCGCCGACGTCCCCCTCGCCTCGCCGACGTCGCCGAGCTCGCGGGCGTGAGCATGAAGACCGTCTCCAACGTCGTCCACGGCTACGCGCACGTGCGCCCGGAGACGCGCAGGAAGGTGCAGGCGGCGATCGACCGCACCGGCTATCGGCCGCAGCTGGCGGCCCAGCAGCTGCGCAAGGGATCCAGCGACATCGTCACGCTCGCCGTGCCCTCGCTGACCTTCGGCTACTTCTCCGACATCGCGCAGCACTTCATCGACCAGGCCCGGCTGCGGTCCCGCACCGTCGTCCTGCACACCACGTCCGACGGACGCGAGCAGGAGCTCGAGGTCTTCGAGGGCTTCAAGCGGCGCCTGGGCGACGGCGTCATCTACTCGCCCCTGCTCGTCGAGGAGGAGCTGTTCGCACGGACCGCGGAGTTCCCCCAGCCCACGGTGCTGATCGGCGAGCACGTCCCCGACTCGGCGCTGCCGGCGGGCTCGGACTACGCGCGGATCGACAACGTCCGCGCGACGTCCGACGCGACCGCGCACCTGCTCGAGGGAGGGCGACGGCACCTGGCGTTCGTCGGCGCGCTCCCCATCGGGCCGATCCTGCACCCTCACAGCTCGGCGGCGCTGCGCTTCGAGGGATTCCGGCAGGCGCTCTCGCGGCACGGCCTGGATCCCGAGGCGGCACCCGCCCCCGAGGTCGAGAACTGGCATCGCACCGACGGGCGCGACGCCGCCCGTCGGCTCATGTCCGAGCATCCCGAGATCGACGGGATCATCTGCGGCAACGACGAGCTCGCGCTCGGCGTCCTGGCCGGCCTGCGGGAGAGCGGACGCCGCGTTCCGGCGGACGTCGCCGTGGTCGGCTACGACGACTCCCCCGACGCCCCCTTCGCCTTTCCGGCCCTGAGCTCCATCAGCCCCGACAAGGCGTTCCTCGCCCGGATCGCTCTGGACATGCTGATCGAGCGGATCGAGGGCTACGACGGGCCGCCCCGCACGGTCACCGCGCCGCATCAGCTCGCCGTCCGCGCCAGCTCCCGCACCGACCTGGGCACGAACCGGGGTGCGGACCCCGCGGCCGACGCAGCGGACTGACCGCCGGACCGGCCGGCCGACGGCTCCGTCGGCCCCGACCGTCGATCCCGGCACGTCTGTGCAACGTTGTTCCGGATCTGTGATCGACCAGTGCCCCCGCAGGTCACACACCATTTTCAGTCCTCCCAGGGGACTCCGCGGACCGCCGTGACGACCTCCCGTCTTGCCAACATCTTTTACAACGCTGTAATGTCTCACCCGATCGCTCCGCTGGACCCTTGTCATCGCGATCACGTGCAGATTCGCTGCTCGCAGGACGGAACACCATGAAACGACGAAGTTTCCTCGCGGGAACTGCTGCCGCCGCAGGCCTGGCCACCACAGGATGCGGCAACCTCGCCACCTCTGACCCGAACACCATCACGTTCATGTTTCGCGGAAGCATCGACGAGCGTGCCGCGTACAACGAGGCCATCGCCGAGTTCGAGCGCCAGAACGACGTGACGGTCAACGTCATCGTCACCAACGCCGACCAGTACGACACGAAGCTCCAGGCGGCCATCCTGGGACGGAAGACGCCCGACGTCTTCTACTTCGACTCCGGCAAGGTCAAGGCGTATGCGATCAACGACGTCCTCCAGGACCTCACGCCGTACCTCGAGGGCACCGGCGCCGCGGTCGACGAGCTCTGGCCGCTCGCCGTGGACCTCTACCGCTACGACGGCGAGACCCAGGGCGAGGGGGACAGCCTCTACGGCCTCCCCAAGGACATCGGGCCGTTCTCCTTCGGCTACAACCGCACCATGTTCGAGGAGGCGGGCATCGAGCTGCCCGATCCCGAGGTGCCCTACACCTGGGAGAGGTTCGCCGAGGTCTGCCAGGAGCTGACGCGGGACACCGACGACGACGGCCAGCTCGACCAGTGGGGCACCGGCCTCAACGTCACCTGGAACCTGCAGGCCCTGGTGTGGTCCAACGGCGCGGACTGGTCCGACGAGGCCGCCACCACGGTCACCGTGGACACCCCGGAGTTCGCCGAGGCCCTGCAGTTCTTCGCGGACCTCCAGAACGTCTACGAGGTGACGCCCTCGATCGCCGAGTCGCAGACCCTGGACACCTACCAGCGCTGGATGCGGGGCCAGATCGGCTTCTTCCCGGTCGCTCCGTGGGACCTGTCCACCTACCGCGATCTCGACTTCGACTGGGACCTCATCCCCTACCCCGCGGGCAGCACCGGCAGCCCCTCGACCTGGATCGGCTCGCTCGGCATCGGGGTCTCCTCGACGTCGACGAACCCGGAGATGGCCGCCCGCCTGGTGGCCTTCCTCTCCGCGGATCCGGACACGCAGAAGCTCCTCGTGGACGCGGGGGTCCAGATCCCCAACGTCCGCTCCACCGCCCTCGAATGGGCGGAGGACGACTCCTTCATGCCGGTCAACAAGTCCGAGATGATCCGCATCGTCGAGGACTACGGCCGTCCGCTGCCCGGCTACAACACCTACAACGCCGAGTGGTACACGGAGTTCTTCACCAACATCCAGCCGGTCCTCGACGGCGATCAGACCGCCGCCGAGTACTGCGCCTGGGTGCAGCCGCGCATGCAGAAGCTGCTGGATGCGGCCAACGAGCAGGAGCGCTTCGACCGAGGAGAGTACCGATGAGCACCGTCGAGACCTCGTCCGCCCGCCGCGGCGGGACCACCAGCGCCCTGCACCGCTCCGAGAACCGCTGGGCGGCGGCCTTCATCGCCCCGCTGGTGATCGGCTTCGTGCTGTTCGCGCTGCTGCCGTTCTGCTACTCGCTGTACACGGCGTTCACCAACTGGAACGGCCTGAGCTCCCCGACCTTCACGGGCCTGGACAACTTCCGCAAGATGATGGCGGACGACTACTTCTGGAAGGCCATGTGGAACACCCTGTTCCTCATGATCGGCATCCCGATCGGCCTGACCATCTCGCTGCTGCTGGCGATCGCCCTGAATCGGAAGATCCCCGGGCAGTCCGTGTTCCGGGTCATCTACTACCTCCCCGTGGTCACCTCGCTCGCGGCAATCTCGATCCTGTGGCAGTGGGCCCTGAACGGCGACTTCGGCCTCATCAACCAGGGCCTCGCCCTGATCGGCATCGACGGACCGAACTGGCTGAACGAGGCGTCGACCTCGAAGCCCGCCCTGGTGCTGATGATGGTGTGGAAGGGCATCGGCTTCTCGATGCTGCTGTACCTCGCAGCGCTGCAGTCGGTCCCGCGCTCCCTGTACGAGGCGGCCGAGCTCGACGGCGCCGGCTCGTGGACGATCTTCCGCCGCATCACCTTCCCGATGCTGCGTCCGGTCACCTTCTTCCTCGTGGTCACCAACATCATCGGCGGCTCGCAGGTGTTCACCGAGGTCAACATCATGACCCCGACCGGCGGCCCGGAGTTCTCGACCGCGACCATCGTCTGGTACATCTGGCAGAAGGGCTTCCAGAACCTCCAGCTGGGGTATGCGACCGCGATGAGCCTCGTGCTCGGGCTCGTCATCTTCGTCATCACGCTCATCCAGTTCCGGCTCAACGCCCGGAACTCCTTCTCGGTGGAGTGAAGCCATGTCCCGTCGCCGCACAGCCCGCATCACCAACACGGTGGTCGTCATCCTGCTCGCCCTGGGCTCGGTGCTCATGCTCGCGCCCCTCATCTGGATGGTCTCCACGTCGCTCAAGACGATGGAGGGAGTCTTCGAGCTCCCGCCGCAGTGGATCCCGGATCCGTTCGTCTGGTCGAACTATGCACGCATCTGGGAGGCGGGCCCGCTCCTGTCGGGCATCCGCAACAGCGTGATCGTCTCCCTGACCGTGACGATCATCGGAACCCTCACCTCGTCGGCCGCGGCCTTCGCGTTCTCGAAGCTGCGTCTCCCGGGGAAGAACGGCATCTTCCTGGCGATCCTCGGCGGGTTGATGATCCCGTTCCCCGCGCTGATGATCCCCACCTTCATCATCTTCGCGCAGATCGGCTGGGTCGACACCCTGCTGCCGCTGATCGTGCCGGGCCTGCTCGGGAACATCATGATGGTGTTCTTCCTGCGCCAGTACCTGCAGAACGTGCCGGACTCGCTGATCGAGGCGGCCCTGCTGGACGGTGCCGGCCACCCGAAGATCTTCGCGAGGATCATCTTCCCGCTGATCCGTCCCGCGATCGCCGCGCAGTTCATCCTGTGGTTCATGGCGGTGTGGAACGACTATCTGGGTCCGATCATCTACCTGAACTCGGAGAACGTGCAGACCCTGCAGCTGGTCATCGCCAACTTCAACGCGACCTACGCGATCCAGACGGACTATCCGCTGATCATGGCCGCCTCGCTGGTCGCCCTGCTGCCGGTGCTGGTCGTGTTCCTGGTCTTCCAGCGCCAGATCATCGAGTCGATCGCCCTGACCGGCTCGAAGGGCTGAGAGGTCCGACCATGTCCGAGACCCTCATGGTGTGGCTGCGCATCGCCACCCGACTGGTGCTGGTGCAGCTGATGGCGATCGCGCTGACGCTGCTGGGGCTGGTGCTGCTCGGCGCCGCTCCTGCGGCGACCGCGACCGCTCGGGTGGTCAGGCCGGTCCGGCGCGACGAGTCCCTGCCGATCGTGCGCACCATGTGGGTCACCTGGAGGGCGTCGCTGCTGAGGTCGAACCTCGCGGCGGCGCCCTCCGGCGCGCTCGCCCTCGCCGCAGGCACGAACCTGCTGCTGCTCGCGATGCTCCCGGCGGGCGGCGGCCTCTCGACGAGGCTGGGCCTCGTGGGTGCGGCCGCCGTGGTGGTGCTGGTCCTCGCACTGCTGGCCTGGCTGATCGCCACGACGCTGCTGGCCGATCCCGACCTCTCCGCCGGGGAGGCGCTGCGAGCCTCGGTGCTGTTCCCGCTCGCCTTCCCCGGCACGGCGCTGTCGCTGCTGGTGACCCTCGCGGCCGTCGGCCTGGTGTGCGCGACGGTGCCGCCGGCCGCGGTGCTGTGGGGCGGGTCGGCGACGATGCTGGTGACCGAGCTGCTGGTCTCCGCCCGTCGTCGGCTCCTCGCCGACCGCCTCGCCGCCGCCTGACCCGTCGGCCGTCTGACCCGTCGACCGCCTGACCCGTCGGCCGTCTGACCCGGCCGACAGCCGCCTGACCTGCCCGTCGTCCGCGGTCCGACCGGCCCGCAGCAGGGCCCGTCGGCAGGATGGGAGAATCGTCCCCATGCCTTCCGTGTCCACCCCGGGTCCTCCCCGCCCGCCGACGCTCCGCGATGTCGCCGAGCTGGCGGGCGTATCGATCAAGACGGTCTCGAACGTCGTCAACGACTTCCCCCATGTCAAGGACTCCACACGGGAGCGGGTGCGGGAGGCGATCCTGCAGATCGGCTACCGCCCTCAGGCTGCGGCCCAGCAGCTGCGCACCGGCAACAGCGGACTGATCACCCTGGCCGTGCCGTCGCTCGACTTCACCTACTTCTCGAACATCGCGCAGGCGTTCATCGAGGAGGCTCAGCGCCGCGGGCAGACCATCGTCCTGCACTCGACGTCGGCCGGCCGCGACGAGGAGCTCAACGTCCTCAGCGGCTTCAAGCGGGTGCTGGGCGACGGCGTGATCTTCAATCCGCTGCGGCTCGAGGAGGCCGAGTTCGCGCGGATGGAGCGCACCAGCCAGCCGACGGTGTTCATCGGAGAGCATCTCCCCGACACCCTGCCCGCGGGCTGCGACTACGTGAAGGTCGACAACGAGGCGGCCGCCTTCGACGCCACCGCGCACCTGATCGCGCAGGGCAGGCACCGGCTCGCCTTCATCGGAGCGATCCTCACTCCGCAGGGCGTCCAGCCGCACAGCTCGGGCATGATGCGACGCGACGGCTTCCTGCGGGCGCTCGCCCAGCACGGTCTCGAGGCCCATCCGCATGCCGTCCAGGAGGTCGCCGACTGGCATCGCCACGACGGCGTCGCCGGTCTGGATGCGCTCGTCGAGCGCTTCCCCGAGGTCGACGGCATCGTCTGCGCGAACGACGAGGTCGCCATCGGCGTGCTGTCCGCGCTGCGCCGGCATGGTCGACGGGTCCCCGAGGACGTGGCCGTGATGGGCTACGACGACACGCCCGAGACGGAGTACACGATGCCGCCTCTGTCCTCGATCTCGCCCGACAAGCACGCCCTGGCGAGCGCGGTCCTCGATCTGCTGGCGGAGAGGATCTCCGGCTATGACGGTCCTCCGCGCACCATCGTGACTCCGTACGATCTGGTGGTGCGCGAGAGCACGGCCGCCGACCGGCCGGCGCAGACAGCAGAGACAGAGCAGAAAGCCCAGGAAGCACAGGACCGATGAGCATCCCCACCCCGTACGAGGACCTGCTGCGCGATGTGCTGGAGAACGGTGCCGCGAAGTCGGACCGCACCGGGACCGGGACCCGCAGCGTGTTCGGCCGCCAGATGCGCTTCGACCTCTCCGAGGGCTTCCCGCTGATCACCACCAAGCGGGTCCACTTCCGCTCGCTCGCGATCGAGCTGCTGTGGTTCCTGCGCGGGGACACGAACGTGCGCTGGCTGCAGGAGCGCGGCGTCACGATCTGGGACGAATGGGCCGACGAGGACGGCGAGCTCGGCCCGGTCTACGGGGCGCAGTGGCGCTCCTGGCCGACGCCCGACGGCGGCATCATCGACCAGATCACCGACGTCGTCGAGCAGATCCGCACCGACCCCGACTCCCGCCGTCTGATCGTCTCCGCCTGGAATCCCGCAGCGATCCCCGACATGGCCCTGGCGCCGTGCCATGCGCTGTTCCAGTTCGAGGTGCACGACGGGCGGCTCTCCTGCCAGCTCTATCAGCGCAGCGCGGACATGTTCCTCGGCGTCCCCTTCAACATCGCCTCGTACGCCCTGCTCACCCACATGATCGCGCAGCAGGTCGACCTCGAGGTCGGCGACTTCGTGTGGACCGGCGGCGACTGCCACATCTACGACAACCATGTCGAGCAGGTGACCCGGCAGCTGTCCCGCGAGCCGTTCCCGTACCCCGCCCTGCGCATCGCCCGACGTCCGGAGTCGATCCTCGACTACGAGTTCGAGGACTTCGAGATCCTCGACTACCAGCACCATCCGGGCATCAAGGCACCGGTGGCCGTCTGATGGCAGGGGCTCCGCCGCAGATCGGCATGATCTGGGCTCAGGCGCGCGACGGGATCATCGGCGCCGACGGCAGCATGCCGTGGCATCTGCCGGAGGACCTCCGCCACTTCCAGCGCACGACCCTCGGCCATCCCGTGGTGATGGGGCGGCGCACCTGGGAGTCGTTCCCGGCGCGCTTCCGTCCGCTGCCCGGCCGGACCAACATCGTGATCACGCGCGACGACGGCTATCCGCTCGAGGGCGCCCTGCGGGCGCGGGATCTCGGGGAGGCGCTCCGCCTCGCCGCCGACAGCATCGCCGCCGGCAGCGCCACCGATGCCGCCCCGGCCGACAGCCTCTCGGCATCCCCGGCTCCCCCGGCACCGACGCTCTGGGTGATCGGCGGAGGCTCCGTCTACGCCGAGGCGATGGACCGTGCGGACCTGCTGGTCGTCACCGAGATCGACCTCGAGGTCGACGGCGACACGCACGCCCCGCGGATCCCTGCGGACTTCTCCCTGGTCGTCGATCCGTCCGACGACCCCCTCGCCGACGAGGCGGACTCCACGTGGCGGACATCGGCCTCCGGCCTGCGCTTCCGCATCCTCACCTACCGTCGCGGGCACGACGCCGGTCGCGGGCACGACGGCATGTGACGGCGCGCGCCGCACCGCAGCCCGACCCGGCATGGCCCGGCACCGCACGACCCACCACTTTCAAGGTGACGAGCATCACATGCTGACGCCGTCCTCCCTGGTCATGGGTGGACATCCTCCCGCCTCCCTTCCGTAGGTCAGGAGCACCTCGACAAATTAGTGGCATGCCACTAATAATCGTCGGCGGGTCCCAGCGACCTGCGGCCTGCGACGACGCAGGGCGGACAGCGACGAAGGAGTCACCGTGACCTCACAGACGCCCGAGACGGGGTTCCCACCGGATCCGACGATCGATCTCCAGGGCAGCCCCAACCTGGTGGGCCCGAAGCTCCTCATCCCCCACATGGGGATCAAGCCCGATCGCGAGCGCCCGATCTGGTTCATCGCCGGCATCGTGCTCGCCCAGTTCGGCCTGTTCGTTGCGCTCCTCGCCCCGGCCACGGTGTCCATCCAGCTCAAGGTCCAGACCCTCACCTCGGTGCCCGCCGAGCAGGCCTCGATGACGGCCATGGTGATCACGCCCGGTGCCCTGGCCGCCGTCCTCTTCAACGCGATCGGCGGACGGCTCTCCGATCGGACCACCTCGCGCCTGGGCCGACGGCGCCCCTGGATCGTGGTGGGCATCGTGGGGCTGGCCCTGTCGCTGCTGCTGATCTCCGTGGCGGGCGGCCCGCTGCAGATGGCGATCGGCTGGTTCATCGCACAGGCGTTCGCGAACATCGCCTTCGCCGCGTTCCTCGCCTCGGTGGCGGATCAGCTCCCCAGCACCCAGTACGGGAAGACCTCGGGCCTCATCGGCATCGCCCAGAACGCCGGCGTCATGGTCGCGACCTGGCTGGCCGCCTTCTTCGTCGACGAGATGGTGCTGCTGTTCATGATCCCGGCGCTGGTCGGCGTGGTGCTCATGGTGGCCTACGCGCTGATGATCCCCGAGCCCGTGCTGCGGGAGAACCGCTACGCCTTCAACCTCCGCGAGCTGGTCTCCACCTTCTGGACCAATCCGATCAAGCACCCGGACTTCGGCCTCGCCTGGTGGGGCCGCTTCCTGATCATCCTGGCCTCGTACCTGTTCATCACCTTCCGCCTGCTCTACATGACCAACCATCTGGGTCTGAGCTCCGACGCCGCCGCGGGGGCCGTGGCGATCGGCGTGACGATCTACACCGTGACCTCGATGGTCGCGAGCGTGGTCGCCGGCTGGCTCTCCGACCTGCTGGGTCGGCGCAAGGTCCTCGTGGCGGTGTCCATCCTCCTGTTCGGCATCGGCACCTACGCCCTGCTGCACGCCGACACGGTGACCGCCTTCTACGTGTGCGAGGCGATCATGGGCCTGGCCTACGGGATGTACGTGGCGGTCGACCTCGCGCTCGTGCTCGATGTGCTGCCGGACCGCGATAACGCCGGCAAGGACCTGGGTGTGTTCAACATGGCCAATGCGCTGCCCCAGTCCCTCGCTCCGGGTCTCGGCGGCTTCCTGCTGGCGAACCTTGGCGGCGGCACCGACTTCACCGCGCTGCTCGTGGCCGCGGCGATCTCCGCGGTGCTCGGCGCCGTGATCACCATGTTCATCCGCGGAGTACGCTAGAGGGCCGAGCTCGTCGGCAGTCCGCCGACGTCGTCGGACCGACCGCACCGAGGCATCGACGGAGGGGGATCCGTGACCGCAGCCGCCACCGGCAGCTCCGGACCCCTCCGTCCTCGCCGCCGCCCCGGCCGCCCGCGCGGCCAGGACTCGGCCGTCGTCCGCGAGGCCGCCCTGCTGGCGGCTGTCGACCTCATCGGCAAGCAGGGGTACGTCGCGACGTCGATGGCCCAGGTCGCTTCCGCCGCCGGCATCTCCCCCTCCGGGCTGGCCCATCACTTCCCCTCCAAGGCCGCCCTGCTCGCGGCGGTGCTCGAGCATCGCGACCGGGTGGACCAGCTGGACGACGACGCCGACCGCGAGGGCGGATGGGCGATTCTCGAGGCGATGGCCCGACTGGCCCGGGCGAACATGGGCCGTCGCGAGCTGGTCGCGCTCTACACGACGATGGTCGGCGAGGCGGTGCAGCCCGACCACCCCGCCCACGAGTGGATGCTCGGGCACTACTCGTCGGCCCGGGGCGTGGTGGAGGACGCTCTGCGGACCGGTCAGCGCAGCGGCGAGGTGCGGGCCGACGCCCCCGTGGAGAGGATCGCCCGCGAGGTCATCGCGCAGATGGACGGCCTCCAGGTGCAGTGGCTGCTGGACCCCTCGGTCGACATGGAGGCCGACCTCCTCGCCGTCATCGAGGACATCCGCCGCCTCTGGGGCACGACTCCCTGACCGGCCGGACCGCGCCTCGCTGACCGGGCGGGGCGCAGCGCCCCGGGCCGCCGATCGGCGCCGCCTCGTCCCTGCCACGCTGCAACGGATCATCCGCGTTCGTCCTGCGTCGTTCCTTTACAGCGGGATTTCAACGCTGTAATGTCGGCGCCGGATCATGACAGCGGAATCCACGGCGTCACCGATGACGCCCCGATCCGGGACCCAGCAAGGAGCCGAGCATGAGCACACCCGCCCCCGGCCCCACTCCCGCCGCAGACCTCACCCGCACCTCCCCTTCCTCCCCCTCCCGCTTCTCCCGCCGCGGCATGCTCGCGGCGACCACGGCGCTGGCGACGGTCGGAGGCATCACGGCGCTCGCGCCGTCGGCCGCCGCCGCACCCTCCTCGGGAGCAGCCTCCGCGCCGGCCGGCCGAGGCGGGGGCCACGGCTCGGGCGGTCGCCCGGGCCACCGCCCCGGCGACCGGGCCCCCGAGGACCTCGCGGACCTTCCCGATCCCGAGCTGGTCGACGTCTCCGTCCACGATCCCTCGGTGATCGTCACCGGAGGGACCACCTATGTCTTCGGCTCGCATCTCGCGGCCGCCCGCACCGAGGACCGCCAGGCGTGGACCTCCGTCGCGGACCTCGTGACCCCCGAGAACCCCCTGTTCGACGACGTCACCGAGGAGCTCGCCGAGGCGTTCGACTGGGCCAGCACCGACACCCTGTGGGCGCCGGACGTGGCCGAGACGCCCGACGGGCGGTTCCGCATGTACTACTGCGCCTGCGAGGGCTCGTCCCCGCGCTCCGCGATGGGCACGGCGATCGCCGACGACATCGAGGGCCCCTACGTCGACGAGGGCATCTACCTGCGCTCGGGCATATGGGACGAGGAGAGCCCCGACGGCACGATCTACGATGCGCTGGTCCACCCCAACGCCGTGGATCCTCAGCACTTCGTCGACGCCGACGGGACCCACCGCCTCGTGTACGGCTCGTACTCGGGAGGCATCTTCCTGCTCGAGCTGGACCCCGACACGGGCCATCCGCTGCCGGGCCAGGGCTACGGCACCCATCTGATGGGCGGCAACCACGCCCGCATCGAGGCGCCCTACATCATCCGCTCCGAGGAGACCGGCTACTACTACCTGCTGGTGACCTTCGGCGGGCTCGGCGCGGACGGCGGCTACAACGTCCGCGTCGGCCGGTCGAAGGACGTGGAGGGCCCGTACCTCGACCCGATGGGCCAGGACCTGCGCGAGTGCCGCTCCGATCCGAGCCTGCCGCTGTTCGACGATGCGAGCATCGAGCCGTACGCGGCGAAGCTCATGGGCAACCACCGCTTCACCATGGAGAGCACGGCCGAGGACGGCTCCGCCGTCGAGACCGTCGGGCAGGGCTACGTCTCCCCCGGCCATGTCTCCGCCTGGACCGATCCGGCCGACGGCGAGTCCTACCTGTTCTTCCACACCCGCTTCCCCGAGACCGGGGAGATGCACGAGGTGCGGGTGCATCGTCTGCGGATGACCAGCACCGGATGGCTCGTGGTGACTCCGCACCGCTACGGCGGCGAGTCCTCGAGGACCTCCGGCGGGCGCTTCGGCCGGGGCCGCTCGTCCTGCCTGCGCCGCGATGCGCTGGCCGGGGACTGGCAGCTGGTCGACCACGGTCGCGCCATCTCGGCCGACATCGTCGAGTCGGTGCCCGTCCGCCTCGAGCGCGACGGCTCCCTCTCGGGCGAGGTCTCCGGCAGCTGGCGCCTCGAGGGCACCGACCGCGCGGTGATCACGTTCGACGGACAGCGCTTCGACGGCGTCTTCGACATCGGCTGGCATGAGGGTTGGGACGCCTGGACCCTCACGTTCAGCGTCCTCGGCGCCGACGGCCGCGCGCTGTGGGGATCCCGCGAGGTCTGACAGCGCCTCAGGGCGAGGGACGCCGTCGGCCCCCGGCCTGCTCGCAGGGATGCGAGCGGACCGGGGGCCGATGCCTGCGCCGGGCGTCGGCCGACGGGCGACGGGCGCCGGTTCAGCTGCCGGCGATGCCGGTGGTGGCGATGCCCTTGATGATCTGCCGCTGGAAGAACAGGAACACCACGATCAGCGGCAGCGCCGCGAGCACGGCCTGGGCCATGTTCTGCGCGTACTGGATGCCGTAGGCGCTGACCACGGTCTGCAGACCGGTGGGGAGCGTCATCAGGTCCGCATCGTTGATGACGATGAACGGCCACAGGAAGTTGTTCCAGGCGCCGATGAACACGAAGATCGACACGGCCCCGAGGATCGGACGCGACAGCGGCATCACGATGCTCCACAGGATCCGCAGACGGCTCGCACCGTCCACCAGCGCGGCCTCCTCGAGCTCGGTGGGGATCTGGTCGAAGAACTTCTTGAGGATGAACACCATCGGGGCCGCGACCACCTGCGGGAGGATGATCCCCCAGTAGGTGTCCACCAGGTTCAGGCCCAGCATCAGGTGGAACAGCGGGACGATGAGGATCTGGCCGGGGATCATGATCGAGGCGACGATCACGGAGATCAGCATCTTGCGACCCGTGAAGTCCAGCCGCGAGAGCGCGTAGGCGGCGAGCGCCGAGATCACCACGGTGATGAGGGTGACCAGCGTCGAGGTCAGCAGGCTGTTCCAGGCCCAGCGCGGAACCATGCTGGCGGTGAGCGTCTCGACGTACGCGGCGAGGGAGAACCCGCTCTCCGGGATGATCGTCACGGGGACCGCAGCGGCCTCCGCTTCGGTCTTCAGCGAGGTGAGCACCGCCCACAGCACCGGCACCAGCCAGATGAGGGCGAGCACCGCGAGGACGACGAAGGCGGCCACGCGGAACGGGTCGACCTTCTTGCGGCGGCGGGCCGGCGATGCCGGGCGCCGTCCTCCCTTGGCCGACAGGTCGACAGGGGTCGTGGTGGGGGTCGCTGCGCTCATGCCTTCACGCTCCGTCGGGACGAGATCACCATGTATGCGATGGACACCGCGATGATCATGAAGAAGAAGATGTAGGAGATCGCCGAGGCGTAGCCCAGCCGGTAGCCGGTGAAGCCGACCTCGTAGATGTACAGCAGGATGGGTCGGGTGCTGCCGCCGGGGCCGCCGCTGGTCATCTGGTAGATCTGGTCGAACACCTTGAGCGATGCCAGCAGCTGCAGGACCAGCACGAGCACGGTGGTCGGGACGAGCTGCGGCAGCGTGATCGAGCGGAACTTGCGCCAGCGGCCGGCGCCGTCGAGCGATGCCGCCTCGTAGAGCTGATCAGGGATGTTCTGCAGGGCCGCGAGGTACAGCAGGAAGTTGAACCCGATGGTCCACCACACGGTGGTCACGACCACCGAGATCATCGCCGTGTTCGGGTCCTGGAGCCATGCGGGCCCCGTGATGCCGAACCATCCCAGGAAGGTGTTGATGAGCCCGAGCTGCGGGTTGTACATCCACGACCAGAACTGCGAGACCACGGTCGAGGCGAGCAGGAACGGCATGAAGAACGCCAGACGCCAGAACCACTGACCGGGAAGGCCGGTGTTGACCAGCACGGCGAGCAGCATGGCCACGATCACCAGCGGGATGGTGGAGAGGACGGTGAACCAGGCGGTGTTGCCCAGCGAGGTCCACACGTTGGGGTCGGCGAGCACCTCGGCCCAGTTGTCCAGGCCGATGAAGTCGGTCTTGGTGCCGGCGAGGCTGGTGCCGGTGAAGCTCATCCACAGCCCGTAGATCGTGGGCCAGATGAGGAAGAGTCCGAAGGCGATCAGGAAGGGCAGGCAGTAGAGCCATCCGCGCAGGTTCTCGCTGCGGCGTCGGCGGCGTCGGCTCTCCGACATCTCTGCCGACGCGGACGCGCGCGGCGTCCCCTCCGTCGTCGTGGTCGCGGCGGCGGGTCGTGCGCCCGCCAGGCCGTCTGCGGTGGTCATCGGTCGTCTCCTTCGACGGTCGGTCGGGCGGTCACATCGGGCTCGGCTTGGCGAGCAGGTCGTCGATGCGGGCGACGAAGGCGTTCCACCCGTCGAGCGGGTCGGTGCGCCGGGCCCAGACGTTCTGCATGTCGTTGCCGAAGTAGGTGTGGAAGTCGCTGCCCGAGCCGGTGAACCAGGCGGGCGGGTCGTAGACCAGGTGGTCGATCGCGTCGGCGTAGTGGGACTGCGGCACGAGATCCGCATAGCCGGGGTCCTCGAGCACCGGTGTGTAGGCGGGGATGTGGCCCGCTCCGGCCCAGGCGAGGGAGTTCTGGAGCAGGTGGGCGACGAGGCCGTGGACGGCGCGACGACGCTCGGGATCGGGATCGCTCTGGTGCGGGAGCACGAAGGAGTGGGAGTCGGCGTAGGCGGTCGGCTCGCCGAACACCCCGGGGATCACCGTCATGTCGAAGGGCAGCCCCTCGTTCTTGTAGCTGCCGGTCTCCCACACGCCGCCGTAGAACGCGCCGCTGCCGCCGGTGGCGAACTCGGAGATGGCGGTGCCGCCGTCGTGACCCGGGTTGCCGACCTCGCCGTCGATCAGCGAGAGGATCCACTCGATCGCCTCGACGACCAGTTCCTCCTGGTAGCCCATGGTCCCGCCGACGGGCAGGTCGATCGTGCCACCGAGCTGCGTGTAGTAGGTCGAGAACATGCGCCACTGGTTCGACCCGTCGCCGAGATAGCCCCAGCTGAGCCCGTAGCCGCTCGGCGACTTCGCGCCGAGCTCGAGGGCGAGGGCGCGGAAGTCGTCGGGGGTGTCGGTGGGCAGCAGCAGGCCGTCGCTGCCGAGCACCCCCGCCGCCTCCGCGATCTCAGTGTTGTAGTAGAGGACGAAGGGGTGCGAGTCGAGCGCGATGCAGGTCAGCGTGCCGTCCACGACCATCTTCTCCCAGATCAGCTCCGGGAAGTCCTCCTGGTGGACGCCGAACTCGCCGAGCAGGTCGAGGTCCCACTCGTCGAGCAGGCCGCCCGGGGCGTAGCCGGGGACGCGTGCGGCGTGCATGACCGCGAGGTCGGGGGCGCGGCCGCCCGCCGAGGCCATCGCGAGCTTCGTGTAGTACGGGGCGCCCCAGCCGAGCACGGTCTGCTGCACGCGCGCGGCACCGTCGGTGGCCATGTAGCCGTCGATCAGCTCGCTCATGGTGACGCCGTCCGGGCCGGAGAGCAGGTGCCAGTAGGCGATGTCCCCAGTGCCGCGGGCGCTCGCGCCGGAGCACGCGGCGAGCGAGCCCGCCGCACCGAGGGCTCCGATCCCGCCGAGGCCCTTGAGCAGGGTGCGGCGGGTGGGGCCGGCAGGGCTGGGCCGGGTGGGACTGGACCCGGCGGGGGTTCCGCCCGGGATGGGGATCGAGCCCGGGGCGGGGGTCCCGGGACGTGGGGATGTCGGCGTCATGCGGTCCACCTCTTCGTGGTCGGGGCCCGCTCGCTACCTCTGCGGCGCGGGGGCATCCGATCGTCGTCCGTCTGCTGCCCCAGAATTTACATCGTTGCAAAGTGGGGGTCAACACACCGAGGGCTCGGGCGGGTAAGCCCGCGCCGCGACCTGCCTGCGGTCCCGGCGGGGCAAGCCCTCGCCGCGCGGCACACACCCCCGCCGCCGCCATCCGCGGGTTGCCCTCAGACGCCGCTACCGCTCGGTAGGCACCTGCCTCACCCCGGCCCCTCCCCCGGGTGCTCGGGGGCGCCGAGGCGGGCGCGGTCCGTCGGATACATGGCGGTGAGCAGCGCATGGGCGCGTCGGCCCTCGACGGATCTGGGCAGCTGGGAGTACTCGGTGACCAGCGCCATCACGCGCTCCCAGAACTCGGCGGCCTGTGCGTCGTCGATCCAGGCGTAGCGGACGAGGCCGCGCAGGTCGTCGTCCCGCACCGCATCCTCGGCCTCGCGCGCCGCGGCCTCGAGGAGCCCCGGCGCCTCCGGGCGCGGAGGGACGCGGACGTCCCCCACGGAGAAGAGCCGGGCGCTGCGGCCGTAGTACGACTCCTCGCGCCCACGAACCCGCCGGGTGCGCACGACCTTCAACGCCCCGACGTCGTGCAGGACGCCCACGTGGTGGGCGATGCTGCTCCGCGGTCCTCCGACGGCGGCCGCGAGCTCCTGAACGCTGGCCGCACGCTCCAGGAGCAGCTCGAGCAGCTGCCCCCGCAGGGGATCGAAGATCGCGCGGACCTCCCGCGAATCCGTCAGCACGCGGACCTCGTCCAGCTCATAGTCGGGCAGCCCACTGGTCGACATCGTTCGATCACGCCCCTAGAGTCACTCCAGACCGCGACTGATCGACAGAAATGGATCAGTCGGCCGACCCTACCCCGGGTCCGCCCGGGCAGGACAGCGAGGACGCGAGATGACATCCCGGAACAGCGACGGCCGCGAGGCGCACCGATGACCGCGCCCGAGACCCCGACCGCCTGGACGGTGCGCCTCCTCGACGGCGACACCTGGGAGGACTTCGCCGAGCTGGTCGAGCGCAACGGCGGCGTGTTCGGCGGCTGCTGGTGCATGGGTCACCACGCCACCGAGGACGGCACCTCGTTCCATGAGATCCGCGGCCTCGACAAGCGCGGCGCGAAGGAGGAGCTGGTGCGCGCGGGCCGCGCCCATGCCGCCCTGGTCTACGACGACCAGGGCGTCGCCCAGGGCTGGACCAAGTTCGGGCGGCTCGACGAGGTCCCGCTGCTGGCGCAGCACCGTCGGGCCTTCGAGAAGGAGCGGCGCGCGACCGAGGAGCCGCTGCCCCAGTGGCGGATCCCCTGCTTCTACACGGACACGCGTCATCGGCGCGACGGGGTCGCGCGGGCGGGCCTCGCCGGGGCGCTGGAGATGATCGCGGCCGACGGGGGCGGCACCGTCGAGTCGATCCCCGAGATCGTCACCGGCCGCACCGCGCACGGGCGCTTCCTGTTCCAGGCCTCGGTCGAGCTGTTCGAGGAGCACGGATTCCACCGCGTGAGGCAGCTCGGCAAGTGGGCCTGGCTGGTCCGCCGCACCGTGCCCGCGGCGGGCTGAGCTCCTGTCGCGGCGGGGCGGGGCGCCCCGCCGTCGGCCCTCACGCCCCGACGGCGGAGCGCTTCTTGTTGTAGACGTCGAAGGCGACGGCGAGCACGAGGACCACGCCTCGGACCACCGACTGGGTCGACTGGTCGATGCCCCTGATCTGCATGCCGTTCGACATGACCGCCATGATCAGGCCACAGATGATCGCGCCCTGCACCTTGCCGATACCACCCGTGGCCACGGCGCCGCCGATGAAGGCCGCGGCGATCACGTCGAGCTTGAACATGTTGCCGGCGCCCGGCTGCGCGCTGTTGGAGCGGGCCGAGTAGACGATGCCGGGGACCGCGGAGAGCAGGACCATGTTCACGAGCAGGAGCGTGTTCACGCGCTTGGTGTTCACGCTGGAGAGCTTCGCGGCCTGCAGGTTGCCGCCCATCGCGTAGATGTGCCGGCCGAAGATCATGCGCGGGCATGCGTACGACGTCGTAACCGTGTTCCTCGCGGTGCTCCGGGGTGACGTGTGGCCGGGCGGCATCCGTGCCGTCGCGGCCGACGGGTCGTCGGTGGAGCGGTGGGCCCGTCGGGCTCGGGAGTTCCTCATCTGGAACAGGTTCCAGCCCAGCCCAGCCGCCAAGGCCGCCCTCCACCTGCTGGTGTGAACCAGGGACGGTCCGCCACCTTCCGCGAGCGCCCTACCAAAACGCGAGCTTCGCGGGCAGCGACCGCTCACCAGAGGGAGGGGATGCCGCCGCCGAGCAGAGAAAGAACCCCGCCGTTTAGCGGACGAAGTCACGCGGCAGTTGCTCGAAGTTGGACCAGGACCATGGGGCGATGGGCGTCCCACAAACGAACATTTCCGGTATCGGGAAGCGCAACACCTGCCAGCCGGCGTCGGAAATGGCGTTTCCCCCGGAACGGGGTTATGACTCGGTGACCGTTTCTGAGACCGGTGTGCGCGTGGGGTTATTGGCGGGTCCGCAACCTCCGCACGAGCGTCTCAGGTGCTGCGTGAACCCTGCATCCTCAAGGATCGCGCACCGGGTGCGACAGCGAGTTCGCCGTCGTCGAGCACGATGGGTGGGGTTCCTGCGACGACCACGCCGGCTCGTTCCCACGGTCGCTGTCGCCGCAGGAACTGCAACTCCTCCGCCATCCACTCGTGCCAGAAAGCGATGGTTTGCTCGGTGTCCCCGTTGACCCCCTCCGCGATGTCGCGAGCGATGCCGCGTTCCTCGGCTGCGGCGAAGTCGGACTGCACCCACACCGTGACATCAATGAGGTCTTCCAGCTCTCGTTGGCTGGCTCCTACACCTTCGACGACAACTAAATCCAGGTCGGAGGAGATATCGATCGTCCCGTCCCGTCCGTGGAGTGCCCAGGCAGGTGGGCGGAAGGAGACGTCTTCCCCGCGGTGCAAGGGTCGTAAGAGGTGGTCAGCCAGAAGATGGCCCCACGCGAAGTAGGGCTCGTGCCAGGCGACGTCATCTGTGTGGATGATCGCTGAACGAGGCACCTGCTGGCAGAGCCGCTTAGCTAACGTTGACTTGCCGGACGCGCTGCGGCCGTCTACAGCCACGATTCGCGGCCGCTCAGCCGGCGTTCCCGCTGCCCGGAACAACAGGTGAACGAGGTCGGCCTGAGTCATGGCGCTCCAAGGGCCAGCAGCAGGCTCCTCAGGGGGCAACTTCATAGACATGGACTCAGCATGCACTATCACGCATCGAGTTGCCGCTACAACGCTTCCGATTCTGCCGCCAGGCGTCGGGCTACCCACGGCGGCCAGAGGCGCTCTTCGGACATCCGGTGGGGGTCATGGGGTGAGTCCGCCGGCGGCGAGGAGCATGCGGAGCCGGTAGTTGTGCCGGTTGCGGTAGCCGCGGGCGAGGCGGCGGTGGAGCTCGATGATCCCGTTCACGGCCTCGGTGCCACCGTTCGATGACCGCCCCGTCGTGAAGTACGCCAGGAACGCGTCGCGCCAGCGGCGGAGGGTGCGGCCCAGTCGTGCGATCTCGGGGATCGGGCAGGTGTGGAACGTGTCGACGACTTGCTCAGCGATCCGCCGCCCCGCAGCCAGATCGCCCTGGTGGTAGGCGGAGCGGAGTTGCTGCGCGCACTGCCAAGCGACGGACACTTCGTCGTGCGCGGGGTCGGCTTCCATCGCCGCGGTCAGCCTCACCCGCTGCTTCTCGGTGAGGTTCTCGGCCCCGGCGCGCAGGATGGTCTGCACCCCGTAGAGCGGGTCGCCCTTGCGTCCGCGGTGCCCGAGGGTGTCCTGCTGAACGCGACGGCGGACCTCGTCGACCGCGGCGGTGCCGAGCTTCGCAACGTGGAACGCGTCGAGGACGGCGACGGCGTCGTCGAGCTTGTCGTCGATCGCGGTCTTGTATCCGGCGAACGGATCCAACGCGGCGACCTTCACCTGCTTCCGGAACGCGTCGCCGCGCTCACCGAGCCAGGTCGCGTACGCCTTCCCGGACCGACCGGGCACCAGATCCAGCAGCCTGGCCCGCGTCTTCCCTTGGCTGTCGCGGGTGAGGTCGACCATCCCGGTCAGCTCCTTCGGCCCCCGTCGGCGCGGGTCGACGTGATGCCAGACGTGCTCGTCGACGCCGAGGCTGGTGACATTCTCGAACCGGGACTCGTCCGCCGCGAGCTTGACCAGTTCGGGTTCGACGGCCCGCCACACCGTCTTCCACGACGTCCCGAGCTGCCGGGCGAGTCCTTGGATGGTGGCGAGCTCGCGACGCAGCTGCCCGATCGCCCACGCGACGGCGCGCTTCGTGATCGACCCGCGCGGCGCGACCAGCGACGGGACCTGTTCCACGAACGTCTTCCGCGGACAGCCGGACTCGCCGCACCGCCACATCCGCTGCCGCCACACCACCCTCACCCGCGTCACACCCGGCACGTCATGCAGCACCCGAAGGCGCCGACCACGGCTCGTCACGAGCACGCCGCACCCCGGGCAGCCCGTCGGGGACGCCGGAGTCGAAACGGTCACCACAAGAAGTCCGTCGCGACGCTCGACGTGCTCGACATGGACGCCGTCGAGGCCGAGCAGCAGGTCGCAGCGGGCACACGGACAGTCGGCGGGGCGCGCGTCAGCGCACCCCGAAGTAGGGTGAAGCACGTCGAGGTCCTCGGTCGGAATCAGAGAGTTAGCGCTTCTGATCCTCGGGGACCTCGACCCCTACCGCCGAATCACCGCCCGGCCACCCTCACCCCACCGGATGTCCGAAGAGCCCCATTGATCCCGGATGATCGTGCTCGTAGCGGCGGACGGGCTCACCTGTTTCGCGGTCGACATGAGAGAGTCGGTTCAAGCGGGCTGATCGCAAGATTCGATGAACCGTCGACGGCGCGATGTTGAGTCTCGCAGCGAGCTGGACCGGACCTTCCCGCAGACGCATTCGTAGGCTGACGCACCTCTTAGTCACGGTCTTGGACGTCTTGCCAGGAGACCTCCGTGGCCGCGAGGAGCGATCCTGCATCGATTCGCCGGCGAGGTATCGATCGACCCAGCGCTTAACTGTCGGCCAGGACACTTGAAAGCGGGCCGCCACTTCACTGATCCGCCACCCCTGGTCGACAACCAGCCGGGCAACCTTCAGTCTGTGGCGCGGGGTGAGAGCCGCACTCGCATGGCTCATTGAGACACACCTCCAGGCGGGGGCTCGACGTCGCCGCTGGCCTCCCTTGCTGTGGTCCGCAAATCAGTGTCGCTCGCGAACAGGGGCCTGCAGGGTAACGTGTCCCGTCACGCTGTTGACCTGCCGATAGATGCCGAAACTGGTCAGGTGTCGCTTCTCTAGCTCGGCATCGATCAGGACCCAGGCATCCCCGATGCTCTCTGGCGGTCCATCGAAGGTGACCGTTACGCCTTCCGAGGCCTCCGGCACGACGATCCTGCTGACCGCCTCAGATTCGGGGCGCGTCGTAATCCCGGCTGAGACGGTGATCTGGTCGTCGTCCGTACCGTCATACAGAAGCACGATCTCTTCATCGGTGTGAGGGAGGTCCCGGTGCAACTGTTTGACGGCGTGACCGATCTCGGTCTCGTCAAGGACGGTGGTGCTCAGCCCCCAAATATTGAGGCTGGGCAGTGCGGTGATGGACAGATTCATTATGATCTCCATGGACTTGCTCTGGATGATGTCCAGCCGGTGCTGAACGTGGACCAGACGTGTTGAAGCCTCGGTGATCTGCCGCTGCAGGGCGTCTACCTGGTGAGTGAGAAGCACTTCCAGAGTGGACTGCTCAAGATGCGGATCGAGCAGCTGCCCGATCTCGGCCAAGCTGAACCCCAGCGCGCGCAGTTCCGCAATGGCACGCACGCGCCCAAGCTGGCTGTCCTGGTAGCGCCGATAGCCGGTTACAGGGTCGGTAATAGCTGGGGTCAGCAACCCCTCGCCTTCCCAGTGCCGCAGCATGCGCCGCGAGACACCAGTGCTATGCGCGAACTCTCCGATACTCAACATGTCGACCCCCACCAGACCGCATCACACAGTGTCAAGGTCAATGCTCCCAGAGAGAGTCGCTCTACCAACGTCTCCGGTCAGTACACCTAGCCCGGGACGAACTGCTGTTCGTTCTCGAGCGGCACTGGCGCTCTCTCGGCAGGACCCTCGACCCCGAAGACTTCACCGACGCCGAAGCCATCGCCGCCATCGTGCGGATCACGCGCGGCAACTTCCGGCTGCTCGAACGCCTCTTCCCCCAGATTCAACGCGTCTTGAAGATCAACGAACTCGACACCATCACCAACGACGTCATCGAAGCCGCCCAGAGCACCCTGGTCATCGGCGTCACCTGACCCCGCCACGGAGCGTCTGAAGAACCCCGCCATTCAGCAGACGAAGTCACAGGCTCGGGTCATGCGCCTCGTGTCCGACGACTGCTGTCTGAGACCGGCGAGATGCACGATGCTAACGTTCACAGGGAAGCACGGCCGGGACCTCCGGCGGACTACGAGGGGGTCACGACTCGACAACGAAGCCCGGCGGGATCGCCTCCCCGGGCTCCGCGGTCTCGCCCCCTCCGATCCGGCGAGGCCGTTCCTCACGCCGGCCACGACCCTCCGACCCTGACCCCGCCTCCCCCCTCCCACCAGCACCTTCTCCCCTACGACGACCAAGGACCGCTCATGGCATCGACGACGCGACGCCCTTCGATGGCGGATGTCGCCGCGCGCTCGGGCGTCTCGTACCAGACGGTCTCGCGCGTGCTCAACGAGCCGGGGATCGTGCGCCCGGAGACCCGCGACCGGGTGCAGCGGGCGATCGACGACCTCGGCTACACCCCGAACCGTGCGGCGCGCGCCCTGAAGACGACCCGCTCCTCGCTGATCGGCCTGCTCACGGACGGATCCTCGCTGTTCGGCCCCGCGGAGACGGCGACCGCGATCGAGACCGCCGCGCGCGAGGCCGGCTACTCGGTGCTGCTCACGACGGTCGGGACCGCCGCCGGCGCGGCGGCAGGAGCGGCCGACGGCGCGCGTCGCGGGGCGGCCGACGGGGCGCCCCGAGCGGCCGACGCCTCAGCGGGCGCGAGCCTCATCGGCTCCGGGGTCGACGGGATCCTCGTCGTCGCCGCGCACGAGGGGATGCTGCCGGTGGTCGCCGGGGCGGCCGCCTCGATCCCGGTGGTCGCGGTCTCGGCGCAGCCGACGTCGACGCCGGGGGTCGAGGTGGTGGGCGTGGACCAGCATCGGGGCGCCCGCGAGGTCGTGCACCACCTGGCGCGAACGGGCGTGCGGACTGTCGCGCACCTGCCCGGGCCGTCGGACTGGTTCGACGCCCGCGCTCGGCGCGACGGCTTCGAGCAGGCGCTCGGCGAGCTGGGGATCGACGGTGCGACCACGTCTCCCGGCGACTGGACGCCCCGCTCGGGCTACGAGCTGACCTGCGAACTCCTCGAGTCCGGCCTGCCCGATGCGGTCTTCGCCGCGAACGACATGATGGCGATCGGCGCTCTGCACGCCCTGCACGAGCACGGGGTGCGAGTGCCGCAGGACGTGGCCGTCGTCGGCTACGACGACACCGTCGGGGCGGAGTACCTGATCCCGTCGCTGACCACGGTCTCGCAGCCCTTCGCCGAGCTCGGCCGCCTTGCGCTGCACCGGCTGTTGGAGGTGCTCGACGGCTCCGAGCCTGCGCCGCACGCGCCGGCGACCCTGCCGCCTCGGCTCGTGGTCCGCCGCTCGACCCGCCCCGAGCGGACGCACTGACGGCGGGCGCCCCACAGCCCACTCCTCACGGCGCGCCAGGTCGACACTGTCGCCTCACGAGCCGCTTCGGGGCCCCTTCTGGCTCGCCAGTCGACACTGTCGACCTCGCCGGCGCGCAAGCCCCGCCCCTCCGGAATGTGAACGTTGACATCGGCCGGCCACACCTGATGGGATGGGCCCATGACGCACGCCGACGTGTCCCCCAACAGCCCCGCCGCCGAGAGCTCGGCCGCCGCCGCGACCATCGCCGCCGGCGACGCCCACCTCGGCCTCGAGCTCGGCTCGACCCGCATCAAGGCCGCCCTGATCGACGAGACCGGCACCGTGCTGGCCACGGGCTCCCACGCCTGGGAGAACGAGCTGGTCGGCGAGACCTGGACCTACTCGCTGGACTCCGTATGGGCCGGGGTCGCCGGCTGCTTCGCCGATCTCGCCCGCGAGGTGCGCGAGGACCATGGCGTGGAGCTGACCTCCCTGCGCGGCCTCGGGATCTCCGCGATGATGCACGGCTACCTGGCCTTTGACGCCACCGGCGAGCAGCTCGCCGAGTTCCGCACGTGGCGCAATACGTTCACGACCGAGGCGTCCGCCCTGCTCAGCGAGACGTTCGGGCAGAACATCCCGCTGCGCTGGAGCGTCTCCCACCTCCTCCACGCGGTGCAGCAGGGCGAGGAGCACGTCCAGCGCCTCGCCCACCTCACCACCCTCGCGGGCTACGTCCACTGGAAGCTCACCGGGCGCCGGGTGCTCGGCGTCGGCGATGCGAGCGGCATGTTCCCGATCTCCGCCGCGGGCGACGCCTTCGACCCCGAGCTGCTCGAGCGCTTCGCCGCCCTCGACGCGGTCGCGGAGATGCCCTGGTCGCTGCCGGATCTGCTCCCCGAGGTGCTCGTCGCGGGACAGGACGCAGGCCGCCTCACCGCCGAGGGCGCGGCCCTGCTCGACCCGAGCGGCGCTCTGCAGCCCGGGGCGATCACCGCGCCCCCGGAGGGCGATGCAGGCACGGGCATGGTCGCGACGCAGGCCGTCGAGCCGCGCACCGGCAACGTCTCGGCGGGCACGAGCGCCTTCGCGATGGTCGTCCTCGAGCGCCCGCTGTCCGGGCCGCGCGAGGAGATCGACCTGGTCACGACGCCGGCCGGTGATCCCGTCGCGATGATCCACACGAACAACTGCACCACCGATCTCGACGCCTGGCTGGGCCTGTTCTCCCGGTTCGCGGAGCTGATCGGTGCCCCGCAGTCCGCGGAGGACCTATATGCGACGCTCTTCGCTGCGGGCGCCGCGGGGGATGCCGATGCGGGCGGGATCCTCACCTACAACTACGTCTCAGGCGAGCACCAGACGGGCGTCGCCTCCGGCAGGCCGCTCGTGGTCCGCGAGCAGTCCGCCCGCTTCACCCTGGAGAACTTCCTGCGCGCGCAGCTGTACGGGGCGTTCGGCGCCCTGGCCGTCGGCATGGAGGTGCTGCTCAAGGACGAGGGCGTGCACCTCGACGTCATGTACGCGCACGGCGGCATCTTCCGCACGCGCGGCATCGCCCAGCAGGTCCTCGCCGACGCGCTCGGCACCCCGGTCGCGCTCGGCGAGTCCGCCGGCGAGGGCGGCGCATGGGGAATGGCGCTGCTCGCCGCGCACACCGCCCGCACGGCCGACGGGGTCACCCCCGCCGACGTCACGACCAGCGCTGACGCCGGCCCCGGCGCGACCGCCGGCGCGGGCCGCCTCGCCGGCTCGAGCGCCGGCCGCGCGCTGAGCACCTATCTCTCCGACGTCGTCTTCGCCGGTCAGGAGCTCACCACGCTCGAGCCCGATCCCGCGGGCTCCGCCGGGCACGCCACGTGGCTGGCCGGCTACCGCGCCGCCCTCCCCGTCGAGCGCCTCGCGGGCGAGCTCCTCGACTGACCTCGTCGGCCCGCCCCGTCGGCCGCATCACCCCTTCGGAAGGAACCCCATGCCCCTCGTCCTCGCCGACCTGCCCCGCGCCACGCAGCGCGCGGTGGCCGAGACCCGCGAGCGCGTCGCCGCGCTGCACGCCGAGCTGCCCCGCAACGGGCTCGTCGTGTGGACCGCCGGCAACGTCTCCGAGCGGGTGCCCGCGGTCGACCCCGACGTGCCGGGCCTGATGGTCATCAAGCCGTCCGGCGTCTCCTACGACGAGCTGGCGCCGGACGCGATGGTGGTCTGCACCCTCGACGGCAAGAAGATCGAGGATGGCACCCCGGCGGCCCTGGTCCCCTCCTCGGACACCGACGCCCACGCCTACGTCTACGCGCACATGGACCACGTCGGCGGGGTCGTGCACACCCACTCGACCTACGCGACCGCGTGGGCGGCGCGCGGAGAGGAGATCCCGTGCGTGCTGACGATGATGGCGGACGAGTTCGGGGGCCCGATCCCCGTCGGCCCATTCGCGATCATCGGCGACGACTCGATCGGCCGCGGCATCGTGGGGACCCTCCGCGACTCCCGCTCCCGGGCCGTGCTGATGCAGAACCACGGCCCGTTCACCATCGGCAAGGACGCCCGCGACGCGGTGAAGGCCGCCGTGATGTGCGAGGAGGTGGCGCGCACCGTGCACATCTCCCGCCAGCTGGGCGACCCCCTGCCGATCGCCCAGGAGCACGTCGACTCGCTCTTCGACCGCTACCAGAACGTCTACGGCCAGCACTGATGCCGGCACCCACCGCCCGAGAGGACATCACCATGCAGAATCCCTTCGACACCCGCGAGATCTGGTTCCTGACCGGCAGCCAGGGCCTGTACGGGCCCGAGACGCTCGAGCAGGTCGCCGACCAGTCCCGCGTCATCGCCGAGACCCTCGACGCCGCCGACGGCATCCCCGTGAAGATCGTCTGGAAGCCGGTCCTCACCGACCGCGACGCGATCCGCGAGACCGCGCTGGCCGCCAACGCCGACCCCGCCTGCGTCGGCGTCATCACCTGGATGCACACCTTCTCCCCCGCGAAGATGTGGATCCAGGGCCTGGACGCCCTGCAGACCCCGCTGCTGCACCTGCACACCCAGGCGAACGTCGCCCTGCCGTGGTCGACGATCGACATGGACTTCATGAACCTCAACCAGGCCGCCCACGGCGACCGCGAGTTCGGGTACATCGCCACCCGCCTCGGCGTGAACCGCAAGACCGTCGTCGGCCATGCGACCGATGAGGCCGTGCAGGCGAAGATCGGCCGCTGGGCCCGCGCCGTCACCGGCTGGGCCGAGATGCACTCGCTGAAGCTCGCGCGCTTCGGCGACAACATGCGCAACGTCGCCGTCACCGAGGGCGACAAGACCGAGGCCGAGCTGCGCCTCGGCGTCAGCGTGAACACGTGGGGCGTCAACGACCTGGTCGCCGTGGTCGATGCCGTCGACGACGCCGCGATCGACGCCCTGGTCGCTGAGTACGAGGAGCAGTACGAGGTCGTCCCCGAGCTGCGGGCCGGCGGCGAGCGCCACGAGTCGCTGCGCTACGGCGCACGCATCGAGCTGGGTCTGCGCTCCTTCCTCGAGGAGGGCGGATTCGGCGCGTTCACCACGAACTTCGAGGACCTCGGCGGGCTCCGCCAGCTGCCCGGCCTCGCCGTCCAGCGCCTCATGGCCGACGGCTACGGCTTCGGCGCCGAGGGCGACTGGAAGACCGCGATCCTGGTGCGCGTCGCCAACGTGATGGGCTATGGCCTGCCCGGCGGCGCCTCCCTCATGGAGGACTACACCTACGAGCTGACCCCGGGGAAGGAGAAGATCCTGGGCGCCCACATGCTCGAGGTCTCCCCCTCCCTGACCACGCAGAAGCCCACCCTCGAGATCCACCCGCTGGGGATCGGCGACCGCGAGGACCCGGTCCGCCTGAAGTTCTCGGCCGACGCCGGTCCCGCCGTCGTGGTCGCGATGAGCGACATGCGCGAGCGCTTCCGCCTGATCGCGAACGTCGTCGACGTCGTCGAGCCCGACGAGGACCTGCCGAACCTGCCGGTCGCCTGCGCCGTCTGGGAGCCCCAGCCCGACTTCGCGACCTCCGCCGAGTGCTGGCTGACCGCCGGAGCGGCCCACCATACGGTCATGACCTCGGCCGTGGATCTCGAGACGTGGGAGGATCTGGCCACCATCGGAGACATCGAGCTCGCCGTCATCGACGAGGGCACCACGGTGCGCTCCTTCGCGCAGGACCTGCGCACCAACCAGGTCTTCCACCGCCTGGCCCAGGGCTTCTGAGCCCGACGGGCGGGTCCGGCCTCCGGACCCGCCCGCCCCGGTCCCTCGACCGGGCCCCTCCCCAGAGAGACGATCCCCGAACCATGAGCAACGGATCCGCCGACGCCGTCGACCGCCGCCCCGGAATGAGCTGGTCAGGCACCGTGGACTACGGTCCCGGTCCCCTCCATTCCCCTCGGACCGTCGACGAGCTGCGGGCGCTCGTCGGCCGCAGCCGCCGCCTGCGGGCGCTCGGCACCCGCCACTCCTTCTCCCGCGTCGCCGCATCCGACGCCGATCTCGTGACCCTCGAGCGGATGCCCCCCGACATCTCCGTGGACACCGTCGCGCGCACCGTCCGCGTGGGCGCCCAGGTGCGCTACGGGGAGCTCGCGATCGCCGTCCAGCGGCACGGCCTGGCGCTCGCGAACATGGGATCCCTGCCGCACATCTCCGTCGGCGGCGCGACCGCGACCGGCACCCACGGCTCCGGGGACGATCAGCGCTCCCTCTCGGCCGCCGTGCGCGCGATCGAGCTGGTCACCGCCGACGGCGATCTCGTGACCCTGGATCGGGACGCCGACGCCGACGTCTTCCCCGGTGCCGTGCTGTCGCTGGGGACCCTCGGCGTCGTCACGCACCTGGTGCTCGACCTGGTGCCCGACTACCGGATCCGCCAGAGCGTCCACCTCGACCTGCCCGCCGAGCGCATGACCTCCGAGGGGCTGCGGGCGCTGCACGCCGGTGGCCGCAGCGTCAGCCTGTTCCACACCTTCGACGGCACCATCTCCCAGATCTGGCGCAAGCAGCTGGTCGACGACGAGAGCTCCGACGACGATCTCAGCGCCGACGGCTCCTGGTTCGGCGCACGGCGCGCCGAGGCGGGCGTGCACCCGCTGCCCTCGATGCCGGCGGACTTCTGCACCGACCAGACCGGCGCCCCCGGCCACTACTTCGACCGGCTGCCCCACTTCAAGCTCGAGTTCACGCCCTCGAACGGTGAGGAGATCCAGTCGGAGTTCTTCATCGCCCGTGAGCATCTGGCCGAGGCCGTCGCCTCCCTCACCGAGATCGGCGAGCGCATCCGCCCTCTGCTGCTGATCTCCGAACTGCGGACGATCGCCGCCGACGACCTCTGGCTCTCCCCCATGCACGGCCGCGACAGCGCCGCCGTCCACTTCACCTGGGCGCGCGAGCCGGAGGCCGTCGAGGCCCTGCTGCCGGAGGTCGAGGAGCGCCTGGCGCCCTTCGCCGCCCGTCCGCACTGGGGCAAGGTCTTCACGATGGCCCCGGAGGCCGTGCGAGCGCAGTACCCGCGCCTGGGGGACTTCCAGGCCCTGCGCGATCGCCTCGATCCCGAGCGCGTCTTCGCCAACTCCTACGTCGACCGCCTGCTCGGAGAGTGACCCGCCCATGACCTCCGCACCCTCGTCGCCCGCCGCCCCGTCGTCGGCCCTCCGGAGCCATCGCGCGCCCTCGGCGCGCCCGCCGATGGGCTGGAACAGCTGGGACTGCTTCGGCACCACCGTCACCGAGGAGGAGGTGCTGGCCAACGCGCGCTTCATGGCCGAGCACCTCGCGCCCTTCGGCTGGGACACGATCGTGGTCGACATCGACTGGTCGGACCCGTCGGCCCGCTCCCACGGCTACAACGAGTCCGCTCCCCTGGTGATCGACGATCACGGGCGCCTGCTGCCCGATCCGGGGCGCTTCCCCTCCGCCGCCGACGGGGCGGGCTTCGGACCGCTGGCCGCGCAGATCCACGACCTGGGTCTGCGGTTCGGCATCCATGTCATGCGCGGCATCCCGCGCCTCGCGGTCGATGCCGACAGCCCGGTGCTGACGACGGGCGCGCCGCTCTCCGCGGCGCAGATCGCGGACCCGGAGAACTCGTGCGAGTGGAACCCGCATATGGTCGGCATCGACCATGGGGTCCCCGGCGCGGGCGCCTACTACGACTCGATCCTCGCGCTGTATGCGTCCTGGGGCGTGGACTTCCTCAAGGTCGACGACATGCTGTGGCCGTACCAGGCGGCGGAGATCGAGGCCTTCTCCGCAGCGATCGACCGCTGCGTGCGGCCGATCGAGCTGAGCCTGTCCCCCGGCAGGGACCTCTCCCTCACCCGCTTCGACCATCTGCGCGAGCACGCCACCATGTGGCGGATCTGCGACGACCTGTGGGACTCCTGGGCCGACGTCGAGGCGAACTTCGCGCGCTTCGCGCGCTGGGCACCGTTCGCGGGCGAGGGCGGATGGCCCGACGGCGACATGCTGCCGCTGGGCCGGATCGGTCTGCGGGCAGAGCGCGGCGAGCCCCGCGACGACCTCCTCACCCCGGCGGAGCGCCGCACCCTGATGACGCTGTGGTCGATCGCCCGGTCGCCGCTCATGATCGGCGGTCATCTGCCGGAGTCCGATCCCGGGACGATCGCACTGTTCACGAACGCCGACGTCCTGGCCGTGCAGGCCTCCTCCCGCGAGGGCCGCGAGGTCTTCCGCGAGGGTCCGCTGGTGCTGTGGACAGCGCTCGGGGAGGGCGTCCGCTATGTCGCCGCCTTCAACCTCGGTGATCAGACGCTGCCCGTATCCCTGGACAGCCGGAACGTCGGCCTCCCGGCGGAGGTCGACGGCGAGCTGCGCGAGCTGTGGAGCGGCCAGGACGTCCCCGTCCGCGCCGTCTCGGTGCAGTCCGACGAGGCGCGCGGCGTCGCCCCCGGATCGACCGCGATCGATGTGCGCATCGAGCCCCACGGCACGGTGCTGCTGCGCTGGACTCCGCCCGTCGACGCCCGGTGACGGGAGGAGTCCTCACGGGCCTGCCCATCGGAGCTGGAGGTGAGGCGGCGGAGGGGCCGCCGCCTCACCGCGGCTCGACGCGGACGACGATCTCCGTGTCGTAGCGCTGCGAGGCATCCATGGTGCCGCGGTACCAGGCGAGCACCTGGCGGGAGGGGTCCCCGGGCACGGCGATCGGACGGAAGCTGTCAGCCGCGGAGTCGGCGGTGATCGGGATCCACTCCCAGCGCTCGTCGGCGGCGATCAGGCGGCCGTGGAAGATGACGTGCCGATCGAGGTCGGAGCCGTCGCGGGGGTCGACGACCGTGGAGATCCACAGCTGCTCGGGGTCGTCCGGGTCGATCGTGCCGAGACCCGTGTAGTCCTCCTCATGGGGCATCAGCTGCGGTCCCGCGACCGCGAGCTCGCGCACCTCCCACTCCCCGGCGCCCGGGCGCAGGACCGCCCGGAAGAACCGATGGTCGATGGGCTCGTCCGCCGGGCGTCCCTCCTCTCCTCGCGCGGCGCGCGCCTCGCGGTCGAAGGAGGTGCCCAGGGTGTCGTCGGCGCGGGCGGTGAACAGGGCGACCACGGTCCCGTCGGGGAAGGAGCGCAGGTCCGTGGTCCAGGCGTGGGTCATGACGCTGCCGCCCCAGGTCGAGCCGCTCGCGAACACGCGGGTGAGGTCTTCGGCGCGCGGGGTCGCCTCGGTCAGGCCCCGCCCGAGCTCGCCGACGACGGTGCCGTCGGCCCGGTGCAGGGAGCCCTGCGCGAGATAGCCGTGCCAGATCGAGGTCGCATGGTCGCGCGGGTGGTGCTCGGTGATGATCAGGTCGATGCGGTCGTCGGCCGCGAAGCGGTTGGGCGAGGCGTAGCGGGCATAGCCGTTGACGTAGCCGATCTTCTCGCGGGTCAGCAGGCGACCGCCGAACTCCCAGCTCTCGCCGTCGTCATGGGAGACCAGATAGCAGGGGTCGTCGTTGATCGCGCGGACGAAGCAGAAGAGCACACCGTCCAGCCGGTGCAGGTTCTGGTAGGTGACGCCGCGGTGCCCGCCGAGGGCTGCGGCCTCCTCCTCGTCGGCGAAGAGGGTCCGCCAGTCGAAGGCGCGCTCGGGCCCCCAGGCGCCGGCGGGGTCGTCGGTCTCCGAGATCCGCCAGCGGGTGAGGTCGTCGCTCTTGTGGCGGCTGTAGACGGCGAGCCAGCGCCCGTCCTCGCGATGCCAGAGGGCCGGGTCATCATGATCGTCGGACTCGAGACCGGGATGCAGCACGATCGTGCGGGCGGCCGGATCGACCTCGCCCGCGGCGCCTCCATCCGCCCCGGCCGCGCCGTCGGCCCCGTCTCCGCCGTCGGCCCGCTGGCCGAGACGCTCCAGGTCGACGACGACGAGGTCGATGTCGCCGCCGCGGGCCGCGCCGTCGCGCCCCGCGACGGAGGCGACCGCACCGATCAGCAGACGGTCGCCGTCGGGGTCGACCAGGGCGCGCTCATCCTGGAACCAGCACCAGGCGCCGTTGGAGTCGACCACGGCGGTGCGGACGTCGGACAGGGATCTCGCATCATCGCGGAGTGCAGACATGCCCACCAGGATCCCAGACCGCGAGCGCGATGGAAAGCGATTGCCCCGGATTCGTCCGGAAACTCGGGAGACGGCCTACGGCGGACGGCCCGCCCGTCCCGGACGCCCTCTGCGATCGCGCGTCCGATGGCGCACCCGATGCCGCATCCGATCCTGGACCCGATCGGGATCCCCATCGCGCGAGGCCGCCCGGACCTCGTAGCGTGGGGGGCCGTCGGGACCGCGACGATGCACCCGACCGCGCACCCCCGGAGGTCTCCCCCGTGATCACCCGCCGTCAGTCCCTCGCCCTGCTGGCCACCGCCGACACCGCCGCCGCCCTGCCCGTCCTGTCGTCCTGCGGCCCCAACTCGTCGTCCGGCGGATCCGACGGGTCGGTCCGCATCTGCTGGTGGGGCGGCGACCTGCGCCTGACCCTCACCCAGAAGCCGCTCGATCTGTTCCGCGACACCGATCCCGGCTTCGACGTCGCCGAGGAGTACAGCGAATGGACCGGCTAGTGGGACAAGCTCGCCACCCAGACCGCCGGCGGCACCCCGCCCGATCTTCTCCAGATGGACGAGGCCTACATCGACTCCTACGGGAACCAGGGCACGCTGCTGGACCTCGAGACCCTCGGGGACGTGCTGGACCTGTCCGAGATGGACGAGAACGTCCTGCACACGGGACGACTGGCCGACGGCACCCTGGTGGGCGCACCGCTCGGGGTCGGGATCCTCTCGATCGGCGTGAACACGGACCTGCTGGAGGCCTCGGGCGTCGACCTGCCCGAGGACACCGCCTGGACCTGGGAGCATCTGCAGGAGGCGTGCGCCGAGATCGGCGCCTGGGGGAAGGAGGACGGCGTCGTCGCCCTGGACATGTTCGGCCAGAGCGCGGCCGAGCTCGGCGCCTGGGCCCGCCAGGCCGGCCAGCAGATCTTCCCCCGCGAGGACGAGACGCTCATCAGCATCGACACGGTCAAGGAGTACCTGGACTACTCGCGCGGTCTCATCGAGTCCGGTGCCGCACCGTCGGCCTCCGACCAGATCGAGGACTTCGGCGCGGGCGTCGAGCAGGGCCGCTTCGGCACCGGGAAGGCCGTCCTCCACCTCCAGTTCCACACCCAGGTCCAGACCTTCCAGAAGGCCTCCGGGGCGACCATGGACCTGCTGCGCCTGCCCGCCCTCGACAGCGGGAACCCGCAGATGGTCAACAAGGCGTCGATGCACTGGTCGATCGCGCAGGCCTCGGCGGAGACCGGAGCGGCCGAGAGCGCCGCGGCACTGATGGACTTCCTGCTGACCGACCCGGAGGCCGCCAAGGTCCTGAAGATCGAGTGCGGTGTCACGGCGATCCCCTCGATGCAGGACGCCGTCGAGCCCGAGCTCGACGACATCGAGACGATCTGCCTGGAGTTCGCTCTCACGATGCAGTCCGAGGTGGTGCGGGCGCCGCTGGTCACGCCCGCCTCCGGCGTGGGCTTCGGCGACGAGGTCACCCGCATCAGCCAGACCTACTGCTTCGGCGACACCGACCTGGACACTGCGGCCCAGGAGATCCTCACCGCGCTGGAGGGCATGCAGGGCGAGGGCTGATCCGCCGGGCCGGGCGGCCGACGGGAACGGCATGCCGGGCGGCGTCGCGAGTGGCGTGGCAAGTGGCATGACGGATGGCGTGGCGGTGGGCATGGCGGGGCCGGAGCGGCGGGGCTCACCACATCCGCGATTCAGGCGCGCCTAACATTCCGATGCCTCTGGACTCATGGCCTGACCTGGTGGAACAGTCTCCGATGCGACGCGGCGAGGACCTTGGTCCCCGCCGCGTCCCACTGTGACAGGCCCGCTCCCCGGGCCCTTCCCGAAGGACTCCCGTGCCCGCTCCCCTGCTCCGTCGGATCGCGCTGTGCCTCGCGATCGCCGCCCCGGCGATCGTGCTGCGCATCTCCGGCGCCTCCGCCCATCCCGTCGTCGAGCTGCTGCTGTTCGGCGCGGCCGTCGTCTCCGCCTCCTTCGCGCTGTGCTGGGCCGCGGAGGCCGCGCAGAAGGACATCTCCGGCGCGCTGGCGATCGCGATCCTCGCGCTGATCGCCGTGCTGCCCGAGTACGCCGTCGACCTGTACTACGCCTTCCGCTCTGGCTCCGACCCCTCCTACGAGCAGTTCGCGGCCGCGAACATGACCGGCTCGAACCGGCTGCTGCTGGGATTCGGCTGGCCGCTGATCGTGCTGGTCTCGCTGCTGGTGGCGCGCCGCGCCGGCCTCGCGCAGCAGGCTGCGCACGAGTCGCAGCTGGGGGCCGCTCAGGGGCCGGGCTCCGAGCCGGGACGGCCCGTCGGACCGCTGCGCGCCCTGATCCTGCCGGCCGCCGCACGCCTGGACATCGGATTCCTGGCGATCCTCGCCGTGATCGCCTTCGCGATCCCCGTGATGGGCCGCATCCCCCTCTGGTTCGGCATCGCGCTGATCCTCGTGTTCGCGCTCTACATGTGGCGCGCCGGCGTCAGCGCCGACGACGAGGACGGCGAGGAGGAGTTCGTCGGCGCCTCGAGGATCATCGCGGAGATGCCCCGACGCTCCCGCCGCATCACCGTGGTGAGCATGTTCGTCGCGTCGGCCGCGGTGATCCTCGCGAGCGCCGAGCCCTTCGCGAACGCCCTGGTGGAGTCCGGGTCCTCGCTCGGGATCGACAGCTACTTCCTGGTGCAGTGGCTCGCCCCGCTCGCCTCTGAGGCCCCCGAGTTCATCGTCGCCGTGCTGTTCGCCCTGCGCGGCATGGGCGCCGCCGCGATCTGCACGCTCATCGCCTCGAAGATCAACCAGTGGAGCCTGCTGGTCGGCTCCCTCCCGATCGCGCACCTGCTCGGCGGAGGCGGGACGGACCTCGCGCTCGACGCCCGCCAGATCGAGGAGTTCACCCTCACCGCGAGCCAGACGGTGATGGGCGTGGCGATCCTCCTGGGTCTGCGCTTCCACCGCAGCGCCGCGATCGCCCTGCTGGCGATCTTCGCCGCCCAGTTCGCGATCACGAGCACCGAGGGTCGCTGGGTGCTCAGCATCCTGCAGATCGCCATCGCGATCGGCTTCCTGATCATCAACCGCCGCCACATCGGGCCGACCCTCGCCGCACCCTTCCGCCGCAGGCAGGCCGACAGCGGGGGCACGGCAGACGACGGGGACGACGGCGGGGACGGGCCCGACGGCGGTTCGGCCGACGGGCGAGGCGCCGGATCGTCGGACGCCGGTCCGTCGGGCAGGGAGCTGCAGACCGCCTGAGCCGGGCGGACGGCCTGACCCGAACGCCGGCCTCAGCCGCTCAGCCCGCGGCGTGCTCGTCGGGGGCGATGCGCATGGCGCGCGCGGCGACCAGGGAGAGGTCCAGCTCGCGATCCTCGTCGTCGGCCGTCCAGGAGACCGCGAGCACCCCCGCGGCCTCCGAGCGCGCATGGACCCGCAGGTGGGTGCCGACGCCGATGCCGCGCGCATCGAGATAGCGCAGCAGACCCGGGTCACGGTCGGAGATGCGGGCGATCAGGCCGCAGGAGCCCGAGGCCAGGTCCGACAGGCGGCCCGCGTCGGGCCGATGGACGGTCCCGTCCGCTGAGGGGATCGGGTCGCCATGGGGGTCCGAGGTCGGGTTCCCGAGCTCGTCGTCCATCCTCTGCAGCAGACGGTCGGAGACCGAGTGCTCGAGCAGGTCCGCCTCGTCGTGCACCTCATCCCAGCCGTAGCCGAGGCGCTCGACCAGGTAGGTCTCGAGCACCCGGTGGCGCCGCACCATGCGCACCGCCTCGGCACGACCGGACTCGCTCAGCTCGATGGCCCCGTAGGGCTCGTACTCGATCAGCCCGTCGCGGGCCAGGCGCTTGAGGTTCCCGGAGACCGACGACGGCGTGACCTCCAGGATCTCGGCGATCTCGCTGGTGGTGATGGAGCCGTCGTCCCATTCCTGGGCGCCCCAGATGACCTTGAGATAGTCCTGCACCATGGTGCTGGGTCGGTCGGCAGGCATGGCTCGATGGTAGTCGGCGACGGGGACGAGGACGCAGATGGTCATCCACAGCGGACGACAGTGCATAGGCGATGAGCGGGAGCGGTCCTACGCTCGAAGCATGTCTCCCGATGCCGCAGAGATCCTCCGCCACGCCAGAATGCTCGAGCACGATGAGCTCGCGCAGCTCGTGGAGGAGCTCATCCATGTGCTCGATGAACGGCCGGAGCACCCGTCCGACTCGGCTGAGCTGAGCGATGGCTGGCGCCGGGAGATCCAGAGGCGTCTGCGTGACATCGACCAGGGCGGAGTCGACGTCGTGGACGGCAGAGAGTCCCTTTCTCGCGTTCGCGCCGCTCTGGACCTGGCGCCCTCCTCCTGACCCGGACCCGCCTCAGCTGACCCTGGTCAGCGGACTGCGCGTCGGGCCCTCCCCGGGGAGGCCCAGGCCGTGGAGGGCTGCTCGCCCCGACCGATGGCGGTCGGGGCGGGCATGCTCGTCGAGCTGGGCAGGCCGACCCTCTCGAGGAACGCCTCGAGGGCCAGCACCGCCATGCCGAGCGAGACGACCTCGCCGTCGGCCTCCGTGAACTCGAGGTTCACGAGAGAGCCGGGACCGGGCAGGCACTCCTCGGCGATGCGCTCGCGCACCCGCTCGCGCAGCTCGGTGCCCGCGTAGCGGGTGATCCAGCCGAGGATGGAGACATGCTCGGGGTTGACCAGGTTGACGAGGTTCCCGATGCCCGCGACGAGATAGTCGCCCGTGCGGCGCAGGGCCTCCCCGGCGGCCTCGTCCCCCGCCGCCTCGGCGCGCGTGAGCCGCTCGATGAACTCGCGATGATGCTCGACGGCGGAGAGCTCATGGGCGGGCGCGATCTCGGCGAGCGTCCGACGAATCCCCTCGACGCCGACATACGCCTCGACGCATCCGCTGCGCCCGCATCCGCATTCGCGTCCGCCCCAGCACAGGGTCGTGTGCCCCCATTCGCCGGCGGAGTTGCCCAGGCCGCGCAGCAGCTGCCCGTCGATGATGATCCCGGCGCCGACGCCGGTGCCGAGGTTCACCGCGACCATGTCCCGGAAGCGGCGTCCCGCACCGAACCAGAGGTCGCCGGTGGCGAGCGCCATCAGCGGGTTGTCGATGCGCACGGGCACGCCCAGAGCCTGCTCCAGCTCGTCCTGGACCGGCAGGTCCCGCCAGCCCCAGTTGGGTGCGAACACGTCGACCCCGCGGACGGGATCCACCTGACCGGGGAGGGAGACCCCGGCCCCCAGCACCTCGCCCGCATCGGGGTCCTTTCGCGCCAGGAGCGCCCGGGCGCAGCGACCGATGCGCTCGGCGATCGTCGCGATGCTCTCCCCCACCCCTGCGCTCAGCTCCACCTGCTCCGCATCCAGCGCGGTCAGCGCGAGGTCGTACAGCTCGACGCGCACATAGGTCTCGGCGACGTCGACCGCCAGCAGCGTGCCTCGCCGCGGGTTCGCCTGGAAGGTGGAGGTGGGGCGTCCGCCCTGGGAGGAGATCCGTCCGGCTTCGCGCAGCACGCCCTCCTCGACGAGCTCGCCGACGAGCGTGGTCACCGTCGCGGCGCTGAGCCCGGTCTCCGTGCTGATCTGCGCTCGGGTGATCGTCCCGCGCGCATACACCGAGCGCAGCACCATGAAGCGGCTCTCGTTGCGGATGTCCTTCGACGTCTTCGCGGCCATCGTTCTCCTCCCGGTGGGTCGACCGCCCTCGCACCCGAGGGAGCGAGGGGGTCGACTGCCATTGTGCCGCTCAGCGCGGGACGGCCGACCAGCTCACGCCCTCGAGCACCCCGCCGTCGGCGGACATCGCCTCGACCAGGAGGAGGACATCGTCCGACGACCCCGCCCAGCCCGCCGGGATCCACGACCGATGCGGATCGCCCCCGGACACGGCGGCCGACGAGAGCACGTGCCGCGAGACGCGGCGCTCCCCGGCGATCACCGTCACCTCGACGTCCTCGCCCGCGACGTCGAGCAGCGCACCGGACGGCGGTGCGTCATGGCCGGGCACCGGAGGCACCGGGGGCGCCCCCAGCCGCAGCACGGCGGGCCGTCCGGGCCGCACGCGCAGCGGCAGCTCGGTGCGGGCCTGGGGATGCGCGGCCCGATGACGGACCTCGCGCCGGGCCTCGCCGACCAGCTCCTGCGCGGTCTGCGCACGGATCGCCCGGGGTGCGAGGTCGACGGCGGTCAGCAGCTCCACGCGCTCGACGAGCCCGCCGGGCACGTGCGGGGCGCGCACCGCGACCTCGACCGCAGCATCTGCCGCCCTGTCCGCAGCATCCGCAGCATCCGGCCCATCCGCACCGCGACGCTCGAGGACGAGCACGGGCGCCGCGGGCATGACGATCTGCTCGGGTCCGCCGTCGACGCTCGCACGGACCGGATGGGTGAGCCCGACCAGACGCAGCACGTGCACGAGCCCGCCGCCCGCGGAGACCTCGAGGTCCCGGACGTAGACGGCGTCCACGCCGGCTCGGGTGCTCGACCAGCCGCCCAGGCCCCGCAGCGGCTGCTGCGCGAGCGGACCGTCGGTCCGACGGTCCGGCAGTGAGCGCACGCTCCACAGGTCGGTCACGTCCTCGACGCCCGTCACGGCCAGGGGTCGGCCGACCCCGCGGCCCGCGCCGAGCCGCAGCGACGGCCGACGGACCTCGTCGAAGTTCGCCCGCCCCCAGATCTCCGCGGTGACGCGGACGTCATGGGTGCTCCCCGGCGCGAGCGGGAAGGACAGCGGGGCACCGTGAGGGACGTGCACCCCGCGGTCGGCGCCGTCGAGGACGACGCGGACCAGGAACACCCCACCAAACACCCCCATCAGAACCATCTCCAGAAACCCACGAGCACACCATCCACCCAGGCCACACCCCACACCGACCACTCCCCCACACCCCTCCCCACCCACCACCCATCCACAACCCCCACCCCGCGCCAAGAAAAACCGGAAACAAGGTAGAGAATCCGGCGGAACAATGCGTACGGAATATCGGGAGAACCCATCAGAGAACACCGACCGCCCGCCGCCCATGGCGACGACAGCGGCCACGACAGCCTGCAGCCGCCTCTCGCGGCGCACCTCGCCGGAAACCGCCTACCCTCGACGGCCGCAACCGTGCTAGCCTGGGTTGAGTCGTTTCAACATATGACCGATGCCGCTGTACGACATCGGATGGAACGACGCCGGACGGGACGTCGTCGGTTGAGAGCCCGCGCACCCGCCCGGACGAGGCATCGCCGCCGCGTCCGCGGCAGGGGACGCCGGCGCTCACCGCCGCACCGTCCCGCCGAACCCGATCGTCTGCACCACCTGCACCGACCCCGACCACCATCGACGTCACCACTCTCCGAAGGAGCCCCTCATGCCTCCTGCTCCGCTCACCGCACTGCCCGAGTCCGTCGCCCGCGACCTCGCGGACTTCTCGATCGAGGTCCCCAGCTGGGGCTACGGCAACTCCGGCACCCGCTTCAAGGTGTTCTCCACGCCCGGCACCCCGCGCGACCCGTTCGAGAAGATCGCCGACGCCGCACAGACCCACGCGCACACGGGCTCCGCTCCGCGCGTCTCCCTGCACTACCCGTGGGACAGGGTCGAGGACTTCGGGGCGCTCCGCCGGCATGCCGAGGACCTGGGCGTCACGATCGGGATGATCAACTCGAACACCTTCCAGGACGACGAGTACAAGTTCGGATCCCTCACCCACGGCGATGCCACCGTGCGCCGTCGGGCGATCGACCACCATCTCGAGTGCATCGACGTCATGCGCGCCACCGGGTCGAAGGAGCTGAAGATCTGGCTCGCCGACGGCACGAACTATGCGGGACAGGACTCGATCCGGGCCCGCCAGGACCGGCTGGCGGAGTCCCTCGCGGAGGTCTACACGGGCCTGGGCAACGACGAGCGCCTGGTCCTCGAGTACAAGTTCTTCGAGCCGGCGTTCTACCACACCGATGTCCCGGACTGGGGCACGAGCCTGCTGCACTGCCTGGCGCTCGGCGAGAGGGCGAAGGTGGTCCTCGACACCGGGCATCACGCGCCGGGCACGAACATCGAGTTCATCGTCGCGCAGCTGCTGCGGCAGGGTCGGCTCGGCGCCTTCGACTTCAACTCCCGCAACTATGCCGACGACGATCTGATCGTCGGTGCCGCGGATCCGTTCCAGCTGTTCCGGATCCTCTTCGAGATCGTGCAGCAGGATGCGCACCGCCCGGAGTCGGGCGTGAACTTCATGCTCGACCAGTGCCACAACCTGGAGTCGAAGATCCAGGGCCAGATCCGTTCGGTGCTGAACGTGCAGGAGACGCTCGCGAAGGCGCTGCTGGTGGACCGGGAGGCGCTCGCCTCCGCGCAGGAGCGCTGCGATGTGCTCGAGGCGAACGCGATCCTGATGGACGCGTTCTGGACCGATGTGCGTCCAGCGCTCGCAGCCTTCCGCGAGGACAGCGGCCTGCCGGCCGATCCGTTCGAGGCCTTCCGGGCCAGCGGCTACGAGGACAAGATCGCCGCCGAGCGTGTCGGCAAGAACCAGATGGGATGGGGAGCCTGAGCATGACCAGCACGAACACCACCGTCGGCGGCACTGCGGCGCAGACCGTCGCCGCACTCCTGGCCCGCTCCAACGAGCTGGGCTCGGACCCGAGGAACACGAACTACGCGGGAGGCAACACCTCCGCGAAGGGCTCCGCGACCGATCCGGTGACCGGCGAGGACGTCGAGCTGCTGTGGGTCAAGGGCTCCGGCGGAGACCTGGGCACGCTGCGGGAGGAGGGCCTGGCGGTGCTGCGGCTGGATCGGGTGCGCGCCCTGCAGGACGTCTACCCGGGTGTGGAGCGCGAGGACGAGATGGTCGCGGCCTTCGACCACTGCCTGTTCGGGAAGGGCGGCGCAGCCCCCAGCATCGACACCGCGATGCATGCGCTCGTCGACGCCGACCATGTGGACCATCTGCATCCCGATGCCGGGATCGCGCTGGCGACCGCGGCCGACGGCGAGCGTCTGACCCGCGAGTGCTTCGGCGAGGCGGTCGTCTGGGTGCCGTGGCGTCGGCCGGGCTTCCAGCTGGGGCTGGACATCGCCGCGATCAAGCGGGAGAACCCGCAGGCGATCGGCTGCATCCTCGGCGGGCACGGCATCACGGCGTGGGGCGCGACCTCCGAGGAGGCCGAGGCGAACTCCCTGAGGATCATCGCCGAGGCGACCGCGTTCATCGAGCGCACCGGTTCGGCGGAGCCGTTCGGGGCCCACGACGCGTCCCGGGAGGCGCTGCCGGAGGCTGAGCGCCGGGCGAAGGCGTCGGCCCTGTTCCCGGTGGTGCGCGGGCTGGCCTCGACCGATGCGCCGATGGTGGGCCACTGGACGGACACCGAGGCGGTGCATGAGCTGCTGGCATCCGAGAAGCTCGCGCAGCTCGCGGAGCTGGGTACGTCCTGCCCCGACCACTTCCTGCGCGCGAAGGTGAAGCCGCTGGTCCTGGACCTGCCGGCGGGGGCGAGCATCGAGGACTCGGTGTCCCGGCTGAAGGAGCTGCACGAGCAGTACCGGACCGACTACTCCGCCTACTACGAGCGCCACGCCGATGCCGACTCCCCCGCCATGCGCGGTGCGGATCCGGCGATCGTGCTGATCCCCGGCGTGGGGATGTTCTCCTTCGGGGCCGACAAGCAGACCGCGCGCGTGGCGGGCGAGTTCTACGTCAACGCGATCAACGTGATGCGCGGCGCCGAGGCGATCTCCACCTATGCGCCGATCGAGGAGTCGGAGAAGTTCCGGATCGAGTACTGGGCGCTCGAGGAGGCGAAGCTGCAGCGGCGGCCGAAGCCCAAGCCGCTCGCCACCCGGGTGGCGCTCGTGACCGGTGGCGGATCCGGGATCGGCAGGGCGACGGCCGAGCGCCTGGTCGCCGAGGGCGCCTGCGTCGTCATCGCGGACCTGAACCTCGAGAACGCCGAGGCGACCGCCGCGGAGCTGGGCGGGCCCGACCGGGCCGTCGCGCTGCGCGCCGACGTCTCCGACGAGCAGGCCGTGGTGGCCATGGTCGAGGAGGCGGTGCTCGCCTTCGGCGGTCTCGACCTGATCGTCAACAACGCCGGCCTGTCGCTGTCGAAGCCGCTGCTGGAGACCACCGCGAAGGACTGGGACCTGCAGCACGACGTCATGGCGCGCGGCAGCTTCCTGGTCTCCCGCGAGACAGCACGGGTGATGATCGACCAGGCCATGGGAGGGGACATCATCTACATCTCCTCGAAGAACTCCGTGTTCGCGGGCCCCAACAACATCGCCTACTCGGCGACGAAGGCGGATCAGGCTCATCAGGTGCGGCTGCTGGCCGCGGAGCTCGGCGGCCACCAGATCCGCGTCAACGGCATCAATCCCGACGGCGTCGTGCGCGGCTCCGGCATCTTCGCCGGAGGATGGGGAGCGAGCCGCGCGAAGGTGTACGGGGTGGAGGAGGAGAAGCTCGGCGAGTTCTACGCCCAGCGCACCCTGCTCAAGCGCGAGGTGCTGCCCGAGAACGTGGCGAACGCCGTGTTCGCCCTGACCGCGGGCGACCTCTCGCACACCACCGGCCTGCACATCCCGGTCGACGCCGGGGTCGCGGCCGCGTTCCTGCGATGAGCGCCGCAGACGGCCGGATCGGTGTCGCCGCGATCGACCTCGGCGCGACCTCGGGCCGAGTGATGCTCGGGGTCGTGGCCGACGGTCGGATCGAGCTGGTCCCCGCCCACCGCTTCGAGAACCGTCTGGTGGAGCGCGACGGTCACCTGTGCTGGGACCTCGGCGCCCTGTGGACCGAGATCCGTCGGGGCCTGACCGAGGCGCACGACCTCGCCGCGGTGCGCGGCATTCCGAGGCTCGCCTCGATCGGCGTGGACTCCTGGGCCGTGGACTACGGGTTCGTCGGCCCGACCCTCAGACCACCCGATGCATCGAGCGAGCGGATCGGCGAGGTCATCGCCTATCGGGATTCCCGCACCGACGGCGTCGCGGACCGTCTCGCCGAGCGTGTCTCCCGGGAGCGGCAGTTCGCGCTGACGGGCATCGCCCAGCACCCCTTCAACACGCTGTACCAGCTCGCCATGGACGACCGTCTCGGGGACCTGCCGCCCGGCAGCGCGCTCCTGATGGTGCCGGACCTGATCGGCTCCCTGCTCACGGGCGTCCGGCGCACCGAGCGCACGAATGCCTCGAGCACCGGGATGCTCAGCCTCGACGGGCGCTGGAGTCCTGAGCTGCTCGAGGTCGCGGGCGTCTCCCCGGATCTTCTGGCCCCCCTCATCTCGCCCGGCGAGCAGCTGGGAACGGTGCATCCCGAGCTCGCCATCGAGCTCGGGATCGGGGAGGTGCCGGTGGTGGCGATCGGCTCCCACGACACGGCCTCCGCCGTCGTCGCCGTCCCCGCCGCCGACGACGGCGGGCCGGTCGCGTACATCTCCTCGGGCACCTGGTCGCTGATCGGTCTCGAGCTGCCCGACCCGGTCGCGACGGAGGATGCCCGCAGAGCAGGTTTCACGAACGAGGCCGGCGTGGACGGCACCGTCCGCTTCCTCAAGAACGTGGCGGGGATGTGGCTGGTCAGCGAGTCGATCCGGCAGTGGGAGCAGGAGGGTGCCCGTGTCGTCCTCGAGGATCTGCTGGCCGCCGCCGCGGTGGTGCCGCCGAATCGGTTCCGCATCGATCCCACCGACGAGCAGTTCCTCGCGCCGGGGCGGATGGCGGACCGGGTGGTCGCCGCAGCGCGACCGATCAGCGGGGACGATCCCAGACCCCGCACGCCAGCCGACGTGGTCCGCTGCATCCTCGAGTCCCTCGCGGAGACCTACCACGAGGAGCTGCATGCCGCCTGCCGCCTGGCCCGGGTCCCGCTGCCCGAGCGTCTGCACGTCGTGGGCGGAGGCTCTCGCAACGCCCTGCTCAGCCAGCTGACGGCCGACGCGCTCGGGATCGAGGTGGTCGCCGGGCCGATGGAGGCGACGGCGCTGGGGAACGTGGCCCTGCAGGCGCGGACCCTGGGCGCGGTGCCTGAGGAGCCGGGCGCGATGCGGGCGCTCGTGCGCGAGAGCGTGGAGCTGGAGCGATTCCGCCCCGCGAGCCGGCAGGACGCCCAATAACAGCTTGGCAAGACGCCCAATAGACGCTTGGCAGGACGCCCAATAGCGACTTGGCAGGACGCCCAATAGCGTCTTGGCAAGGCGCCCAATACTGAGTATCATCGCTGGTAGGAGGCCCGATGGCACTGAACCAGATCGACGATGGATACTTGCGCCGCTACGTGGATGACGAGCTCGATGAGCTCCTCCCTCATCTCCGTGCGATCTCCCTCGACGGCCCGCGCGGCGTCGGGAGAATGGGAGCCGCTGGGCGCCGCGCCGTCGTCCCTCTCGCCCTCCTCGGCTGATCTCTCCCCGGCCCGCGCAGGTCCAGGCAGGCAGCGTCCAGGACCTCGGGCTGGACTCGACGGCCCCGGGTGGCATTGAATCAGGGGCGATCACCCTGCTGGTGCCCGCACCCGCCAGCCCGTCGACCCGGAAGGCGCGATGAGTCCCCTGATCATCACGGTCCTCGTGCTCGTCGCCGCCGTCGTGGCGTTCCTCAGCGGGAGGATCTCGCCGCCGCTGGTCGCGCTCGGCGTCGCCCTCGCGCTGTACCTCACCGGGGTCAACGACCTCTCGGCGACCCTCGCCGGATTCGGCGACCCGATCGTCGTGTACATCGCAGGGCTGTTCGTCGTCTCCGAGGCGCTGGATGCGACGGGCGTGACCGCCTGGGCGGGGCAGCAGCTGACCGTGCGGGCCGGGGAGGGTCGCTCCCGCGTGCTGATCGCGATCATGCTGCTGTCCGCCCTGCTCACGGCGTTCATCAGCGTCAACGGGGCGGTGGCGGCGATGCTGCCGGTCGGCGTCGTGCTCGCGGCGCGCACGCGCACCAAGCCCTCTCAGATCCTCATCCCGATGGCCTTCGCCGCACATGCCGGGTCGATGCTCACGCTCCTGGGGTCGCCCGTGAACGTGCTGATCAACGAGCTGTCCGTGGACGCGGGCGGGCGAGCCTTCGGGTTCTTCGAGTTCGCGCTGGTGGGGGTGCCGCTGCTGACCGGGGTGCTGCTCATCTCGCTGCTGCTGGGACCGCGCCTGCTGCCGCAGCGTCAGCCGGAGAACGCGCCGCGGGACCTCAGCCGATACGCCGAGACCCTCGCGAAGGAGCACGGCCTCATGGAGGGCGAGACCGCCCTGTCCACGCACACGGGCGCGATCGAGGTGGTGATCCCGCCGCGCTCGAGCTTCCTGGGCGACGACGTGCATCCGGGGATGATGATGGAGTCGGGCGACCTGGTGGTGACCTCGGTGCAGCGCCGGGGGAAGCCGGTCGAGCATGCCGAGCTCGAGGTCGGCGACGTCCTCGTTCTGCGCGGCGCCTGGGAGGCTCTGGCCCGAGGCACCCGGCACGCCGGCGTGCTGGGGGTCGAGGACCCGGACCTGCTGCGTCGGCAGACGGTCCACCTGGGCCGACGGGCCGCGGTCTCCCTCATCGTGATGGCGATCATGTGCGTCCTGCTCGCGCTGCAGGCGCTGCCGCCGTCGATCATCGTGCTGCTGGCGGCCGGCGCGCTGATGCTGTGCCGCATCGTCTCCTTCGAGCAGGCCCAGCGGTCGATCTCCCTGAGCACCCTCGTGATCGTGGCGGGCATGATCCCGCTGTCCACGGCGATCCAGACCAGCGGGGCCGCCGACCTGCTCTCGCACTGGCTGGTGGACCGCCTCGGCGCGAGCGATCCGCATCTGCTGCTGCTGGGCCTCGTGGTGATCGTGCTGATCCTCGGCCAGTTCGTCAGCAACCTGGCGTCCGTGCTGATCGTCGCCCCGGTCGCGGACGCGGTCGCCTCGACCGCCGGGATCTCGCCGCTGCCGCTCATGATGGGCATCGCCGTCGCCGGCGCCGCCGCCTTCCTGACGCCCGTCGCGACCCCCGGGAACCTCATGATCCAGGATGCCGGCGCCTACCGCTTCGGCGACTACTGGAAGCTGGGCCTGCCCTGCCTGCTCCTGTTCGGCCTGGTCGCCACCGTGCTGGTGCCGGTGATCTGGCCCTTCTGACAGCCCCGACGGCTCCGACGGCTCCGACAGCCCCGCCGGCTCAGCCCGCTCAGCCCGCTCAGCCCGCGCTGGACCCGCGCACGACGAGCTCCGGCTGGAAGGAGACGTGCCGGCGCGGCGCGTCGGACCGCTGGATCTCCTCCTCGAGCAGCGCCAGGGCCGTGCGGCCCATGAGCTCCGCCGGCTGCGAGACCGAGGTCAGCGGCACGATCGTGCTGCGGGCGAACTCGATGTCGTCGTAGCCGACCAGGGCGATCTCCTCGGGCATCGCCACCTGGTGCTGGTAGGCGAAGGCCTGCATGACGCCGACGGCGAGGAGGTCGTTGACGCAGAAGATCCCGTCGGGCCGCTCGGCGCGCGAGCGCGCGGCGATCTGCTCGCCGGCGTCCCGGCCGGCGAGGACGCCGAGGGCGTCGGCCTCGATCACCTCGAGCTCGAGACCGGCCTCGGCGGCGGCGCGGCGGGCCCCGTCGAGACGGGCGGCGACCTGGTGGAGCTCTGGGCGGGCGAGCAGCATCGCGATGCGCCGTCGGCCCTGGTCGACGAGATGGCGCACGGCCATGGCGCCGCCCGCGGCGTCGTCGACCGAGACCGAGGAGCCGCCACCCGCGGGACGCTCATGCTCGACCATCACCACGGGGGTCCCGCGACGGCGGACCGCGGCGATCAGCTCGGCATGGCCACCGGTCGAGGCCAGCAGGATGCCGCGCACCCGCTGCTCCTCGAACAGCGAGAGGTACATCCGCTCGCGGTCCTCGTCATGGGAGGAGCTGCCGACGATCACGGCGAGGCTCGAGGCCTCCGCGGCGGCCTCCATGCCGCGGGCGAGCTGCGCATAGAACGGGTTCCCGGAGTCCAGCACGATCGCGCCGACGGTGCTCGAGCGCCCCACCTTCAGCTGTCGCGCGGCGTCGTTGCGCACGTACCCGAGCTCCTGGATGACGGCCTCGACGCGTGCGCGGCGGTCCGGGGAGACGATGTCGGGCCGGTTCAGGACGTTCGAGACGGTGCCGACGGACACGCCCGCGGCTCTGGCGACGTCCTTCATCCCGATGGGTCGTGTGCTCACGGCCCGAACCTACCCCAGCGCAGCCCCTCCCGACGCGCGATCCGGAGCAGCGGCCTGCGGCGATGGACCCGGACGTCGGGCGGTCGACCCCCGCGCCACGAAGTCGGTCTCGAAGCGCCAGCGCACACCGCCCTCCTGTGCGGGATCGGCGACCAGAGCATCGATCCCGGCCGCGCCCATCTCGTAGCGGGGCACGCGCACGGTGCTCAGCGCCGGATCCGCGATCGCCGCGAACTCGATGTCGTCCCAGCCCACGACGCTGAGATCCTGGGGGACGCGGAAGCCGGTCTCCCGCAGCCGGGCGATCAGCCCGAGCGCCATGACGTCGTTGTAGACGAGCACGGCGCCCACGTCGGCGAGCAGGACGGGCTCGGCCGCCGCCCGTCCGCCGTCGGTCGTCGGGGCGAAGGCGCCGACGTCGACGACCTCGAGGCCCAGCTCCTCGGCGACCTCGAGCGCCGCCACCCGCCGACGGATGTCGGAGTGGCTGGCCTCCGGTCCGCCGACCAGGCCGATCCGGCGATGGCCGAGCGCGACGAGATGCCGCAGCGCCCCCCGCACGCCCGTCACGGCATCCGCCGAGACCGCCGGGAGCGTGGCGTGAGTGCGGTTGACGAGGGTGATCCTGGTCAGCCGGGAGGCGGCGTCGAGACTGTCGTCGTCCATGCGGGGCGAGCACAGCAGCACGCCGTCGACCTGCGAGGCGAGGGTCCGCACGAGCGGCAGCTCGCCCTCGGGGGTCTCCTCGGCGTCGGCCAGCAGCAGCTGCACGCCATGGTGGCGGGCACGCGCCTGCGCCCCCTTCAGCACCGCCGGGTAGAAGGGGTTCAGCAGATCCGGGACGACGACCCCGAGCACGCCCGTCCGCCCCGTGATCAGGGTGCGGGCCGAGCGGTTCACGGTGTAGCCGAGGTCCGCGGCGGCCTGCTGGACGCGATCGCGCGTCGCCGGCAGCACCATCTCCGGCCGCTGCAGCGCCCGGGAGGCCGTCGCGACGGAGACCTCGGCGCGCGCGGCGACGTCGCGCAGAGTGATCGCCATACCGTCGCCCTCCTCACGCTCGTCGCCTGCGCAACTTTTGCACAGAATCGGCGGATGCGCCAGAGGGGAGGCGATGCCGCACGCCGTAGTTATGCAATCGTTTGCGTGATGCACGGCATCGGCTGCGTGAGGATCCTACGACCCGGCGGGGGACGCCGGCCCGGCCCTCCGGCATCACAGTTCGATACCATCGGTACTCAGGGCTTCGGTCGCACGACGCGCGGCGCCTCAGCGGATGCGGATCCGTCGCAGCCTCGGCGCACGCGGGATGCCGTGCCCGACGCCGTCGAGCGCCCGATCGAGCTGCTGCACCTGGAACCTCTCGCCGTAGGCCTCGTGCGTGGCGCGAACGGTGCCGGCGAGGTGCTCGTCGGCGGCGAGGGCGGGGGCCGCGGTACCGTGCACCTCGAGGCGCAGGAGGCTGCGGCCGGGGAGCAGATGGTCGGTGAGGTCGAGCGTGAAGGGGGCGTCCCAGAGCACCCCGACCTGCACCGGCGAGGCTCCGCGGCCGCCCACGGAGACGACGGCGATCTCCCGCACCGGGGAGGCGACCTCGACGCGGTACCCGTCGGCGTCCGCGGGGCGCGGGGCCGGCGTGCACGGTCCGAGATCGAGGACGATCCGGGCCCCGGGCGCGAACCAGGACTCGTCGAGGTCGAGCACGATCTCGCGGACGTCCCGCCCTCCCGCGGCCGCTGGCCCCTCCCCCTGCAGCGCATCCAGCACGAGCTCCGCGCCGTCCTCGGGAGCCGGGGCGCCGACGCGCGGTGCCGGCCCGTCCGTCCCCACCAGCACGATCGCCTGGTAGGGATGGAGGGTCACCGGGAGGGCCCCGTCGACGCAGTGCACCGGGCGGGCCCCGCCGTCGGCCGCGTCCCAGATCTCCCAGCGTCCGCGATCGGTGCGGGGCCCGAGACGCAGGGTGCGGATCTCCGGGCCGGTGTTCGCGACGAAGAGCAGATCGCCGTCCTCGAAGCGGCGGTGGACGACACCGATCTCCCCACCGCCTCCCGTGATGTCCAGGGGCGGGGCGGTGACCGCGCGGAGCGCCTCGACCAGTCCCTCCGCATCAGCGGGAGCGTGCAGGACCGTGCCGCCGAGCTCCCGGAAGCGCTCGACGAGGGCACGGGTCCTCTCGGGCATGCGCATGGCACCGGGGATCACGAGGATCCGCGGGGCGGTGATCCGGCCGGCGAGCTGGTCGACGAGCTGGGCGAGGGCCCGGTCGTCGACGGCGTCGACGTCGTAGCCGGCGCGTCGGATCGCTGCGGGGACGTCCTCGCCGATGAGGTCGCGGCAGGTCCGCCAGAGGTCCAGACCGCCGGCGATGCCGGGTGCCCCGGAGTCGGGTTCGTGCCGCGGACGGCCGCCCGCGGCTCCGTCGGAGGCGAAGGGGTCGGTGCCCGCGCAGGCGTCGTCGTACGGCAGCAGCAGGGCGACGTCGGCGGCGGGCTCGCCGTGGCGCAGCCACCAGCACAGGCGCGTGAGATAGGCGCTGAGCTGCGGCATCGCCGGCCACCAGGGGTTGCGGTCGTCCAGCGCACCGGCGGCGTAGAACACCCATCCCAGACCCTCGGCGTCGGGCGGCGAGTACGGCCAGCCGTGGCCGACGAACTGGTCGATCCCCAGCAGCAGATGCTCGTGCGCCTCCCCCTTGAGGTCCATCGGGGTGGCGCGGAAGGAGGGCGAATGCACCCAGGTCCACACCTCCGAGGAGACGATCCGCCTCCCGGCGCGGTGCGCGGCCGACGATGCCCAGCGGGTCTGCGTCAGCCCCGTCCAGCCGCAGCCCTCGCCCTCGATGAGGTCGGCCCCGGCCTGCGCGCTGAGCGTGATCGGCGGCTGCCCGTATCCCTGCAGCCGGAAGCGGACGCCGTGCTCGGCGGCCCAGGCGCGGCAGGTCGCCACGAACTCCTCCTCGACGAGCTCGGAGAGGGTGCGGCCGACGTCGATGCGCAGCCGCTCGCTGCTCGGGGCGCCCGGCCCCGGACCGTCGCCGCCGCTCCCCGTCCCGCTCTCGCCCGGCAGGTCGACGACCAGTCGATGCAGATGCGGCAGCAGCTCGTACCCGCGGCGGGCCCGGAACTCCTCGGGCAGGCGCGGTGTCCGGTCGGCGCGGTAGACCTCGAGGCTGTCGCAGAAGACGGAGCCCAGCAGCTCGGCGGGGACGGCGCCGAGCAGGGCCTCGCCCACGGTCTCGAGGTGGGCGCGGGTCGCCTCCGCCGAGAGATGGTCGAGCACATATCCCTCGGCCCCGTGCGCGGCGCGCTTGACCTGCTGCCCGGTCGGCTCCGACCAGGCGATCAGCACGGTGCGGGGTCCTCGGCCGACGGGGATGCGCAGGCGCCGAGCGGCGCTCGCCGCCCCGTCGGCCGGCCGGCCGGACGGCTCCAGCGCGGACGGATCCAGCGCGGCCGGCTCCAGAGCGAGCGGCTCCCAGGCCGACGGAGGGAAGCCGTCGCCGAGGAAGGCGGCGACGGGCTCGACGCCGGGCCACGGGGAGACCAGGTCGAGGTCGAAGGCCTCGGTGGGCAGGTCCCGCCGCTCCCAGCGCAGGCAGCGGGAGGCATGCTCGGGGCCGATGTGCGGGCCGCCGTAGGACCAGCCGCTGCCGAGGGTGACGTCGAAGCGGAGGCCGAGCTCGCGAGCGGTCCCGGCGGCGTGCCGGAGCGCCCCGAGCAGGGGCTCGTCGAGGAACCTTCCGGCGCCCGGACGCATCGGATGCACGAAGGAGACCTCGACGCCGCCGAGGCCGGCCGCGGCCATGGCTCGCAGCTCGCGGTCGATCTCGGCGGTCTCCACATCGGGACCGAACCACCACCAGCGCATGAGCGGGCGGGCCTCGGGGACCGTCTCCCCGAGGCCCGCCCTCAGGCTCGCGAGCGAGTCCGCCGTCGTCGGGCTCACGGCGTCCAGGTGCTGACGGCGTCCTCGCGGGCCCAGCCGACCCCGATCTCGCTGAACGGCCGACCGGCCTCGAGGGCCCGGGCGAGGACCTCGCGGATGTCGTGGACGACGGGATGCGCGGCATCGCCCTCCCCCACCCAGTCCACGTGCTCGGCATCGATCGGCAGGGGGTCCGGGACCGACTGGATGGCCTCGAGCACGGCGCTGAAGGCACCGGTGGAGGCGAGCGGGCTGATGAGCGTCTCACGGCGGTCGCGCACGTGCGCGAGCAGGTTCTCCACCAGATCGGTGCGCTCGTAGCGGCTGGTGGTGACGGTGCCGTCGGCCTCGCGGGCCTCGGAGCGGTCCTCCGTGTAGAACAGCCGCAGGGTCCCTCCGGAGGCGACGACCTCGACCCACGGGGCGCCCTGCTCGGGCGAGGTCGTGGTCAGCGCCGCGATGACCGAGGGGCCGTCGCCCGTCGGCTCGATGCGCAGGAAGCTCGTGTCGTCGGCCTCGATGTCGTGGGCGCGGCGCAGCTCGGTCGTCACCTGGGCGACGTCCTCGACGCGGGTCATGCCGGCGGCGGCGAGCCCCGCGTGCACGGCGTGCGCGAGGGGGTTCGTGGCGACGCCGTCGGCGACCCGGTGCCCGTCCAGGCGCCGCCTGCCGGCCCAGCGGGAGCGCCGGTAGTAGGCGCGGTCGCGGGTCCAGGCGCCGAAGACGTGCACCGCGGAGACCTCGCCGAGGGTCTCGTGGACGACGGTCTCGCGCAGCTCGTCGACGCCCGCTCCGCCGCGCGCCTGGAAGCCGACCTGGACGGAGCGCTCGGCCGCGCGCGCGGCGTCGAGCAGCACCTGGTGGTCGGTGAGCGAGGGCACCGGCGGTTTCTCGAGGTAGACGTCGCAGCCGGCCGCGAGCGCGGTCAGGGCGAGCGGCACGTGGGTGTCGATCGGGGTCGCGATGATGACGACCTCGGGCGCCTCGTCGCCGTCGAGCGCCGCCAGCAGGTCCTCGAGGGAGGCGTGGTGGATCGACCGCAGCTCCTCCGGGGGCTCGGCGACGTCGACGACGCCGACCAGGCGGGCGAGGCCGTCGTCGGCGAGCCGCTCGAGGTTCGCGCGATGGATGCGCCCGTACCCGTGGGTGCCGACCAGGGCGACCCGCACCGGTGCGCTCATGCGCGGACCCCTTCGGCCGCGGCGGCGGGCCGACGGGACAGGTCGATGCCCAGGTGCTCGCGCACGTCGACGGGCTGGCCCGTCTCGAGGGAGCGGTTGCCGCAGACGCCGACGGCGATCGCGCGCAGGCCGTCGTAGTGGTCGGAGGGACGGCCCAGGTCGTCCACCACCGGGCCGACGAACACGTCGCGCAGCAGCAGCGCGTCGCCGCCGCCGTGACCGCCCTCGCCCTGCGGGATCACGACCTCGCGGGCGGGCTCGAAGTGGCGCTGCACGACGAGGCGCTCGCCGCGCTCGCGGGCACCCGCATCCGCCGAGGTCACGGCGACGGCGCTGGGATCGAGGTGGGTGCCGCCGGACTCGCCCGCGGCGCGGGGCTCCACCTCGGCGCGCTCGACGACCTCCAGCTCGGCGCGGCCGCGGGTGCCGTTGACCGCGACCCGGTAGCCCTCCCACGGGCAGTGGGCGTTGAGCGCATAGGTGAGGACGGTCCCGCCGGTGTAGTCGACGATCGCCGTGAGGTTGTCCTCGGTGGTGATGCCGAATCCGAAGACGGACTGGTCGCGGCGGTACCCGTCGTGCTGCTCGGCGTCGTAGTAGAGCGACTTCAGCCGCTCGTCCTCGCGCAGGTCGAGCTCGAAGTCGTCGTGGGCCCCCTCGTGGGTGCCACGCTCGGGCAGCTCGGCGCGGCCCTGGGCGCGCGCGTTGTCGGCGCCGTAGAACCGCAGACCGCCGCGCGCGTACACCCGGGAGGGGACGTCGGAGGTCCACCAGTTGACGAGGTCGAAGTGGTGGGAGGACTTGTGGACGAACAGCCCGCCGGAGTTGGTCTTGTCGCGGTGCCAGCGACGGAAGTAGTCGGCGCCGTGCTGCGTGTCGAGCACCCACTCGAAGTTCACGGAGACCACCTCGCCGATCTCGCCGGAGGCGATGACCTGCTTGAGGGCGGTGTTGCGGGGGCTGTAGCGGTAGTTGAAGGTCACGACGACCTCACGGCCGGTGCGCTGGACGGCGTCCTCGATCCGTCGGGCGCTGTCGGCGTCGATCGTCAGAGGCTTCTCGACGACGACGTCGGCCCCGGCCTCGAGCGCGCGCACCACGTGCTCGGCGTGGAAGCGGTCGGGGGTCGTGACGATCACCCGGTCGACCTGCAGGTCGCGGATGATCTCCTCGAGCTGCTCGGGTCCGGCCAGGCGGACGTCCGCGAAGGCCTCGTGGTGATCGCGGTGGTATTCGCGGCGGACGGGATTGGTGTCGAGCAGGGCGACCAGCTCGGCGACATCGGCGTGGGCGCCGGCGATCGCGTCGAGGTACATCTGGGCCCGATGCCCGGAGCCGATGAGGGCGTAGCGCGTGCGCATGGTGCGGTGTCTCTCCAGGGTTGGTGGTGGGGACGGAGGGTCACTTGATGCCGGTGGTGGCGAAGCCCCTGACGAGGAACTTCTGGCCGACCAGGAACACGATGAACAGCGGGATCAGGGAGACGATCGACATCGCGAACATCGCACCCCAGTCCGAGGAGCCCTGCGTGTCCAGGAACTGCTTGAGCGCCAGCGGCACGGTGAAGTTCTCCGGCGTGGTCAGGTAGATGAGGGAGCCGAAGAAGTCGTTCCACATCCACATGAAGGTGAAGATCGTGGTCGTCGCGAGCGCCGGCAGCATGAGCGGCAGGATCACCCGGAAGAAGATCCGGAAATGGCCGCAGCCGTCGATGCGGGCCGCCTCGTCGAGCTCGCGCGGGATGCCGCGGATGAACTGGACCATGAGGAACACGAAGAACGCGTCGGTCGCCAGGAACTTCGGCAGGATCAGCGGGAGCATCGTGTTCACCCAGCCGGTCTGGCTGAACATGATGTACTGCGGGACGATCACGACGTGGATCGGGAGCATCAGCGTCATCAGCATGATGGCGAAGGCGACGTTGCGCCCCCAGAACCTCAGCCGCGCGAACGCATAGGCGGTCAGCGAGCAGGCGATCAGATTGCCGACCACGCACCCGAGCACCAGCAGCGTCGAGTTGATCAGATAGTGCGAGAAGGGCTGGGACAGGGCGTTCCAGCCGCGCTCGTAGTTGGAGAAGTCCAGGCTGATGGGGAAGAGGCTGGGATTGCGGAAGATCTCGTCGTTGGGGCGCAGCGAGGAGACGAGCATCCACAGCAGCGGATAGACCATCGCGAGGCTCGCGACGATCAGCACGGCATGGCGCAGGAAGCGTCGGCCCAGCCTGCGGGGCCGCTGACGGGTCTCGACGACGGGACGATCGGCCGGCCCTGCAGGGCTGTCGGCCAGTGCGGTGGAGCGGGAGAGATCAGTCATCGTAGAACACCCAGAACTTGGAGAGGATGAAGTTGATGGCCGTGAAGATCGCGACGATGATCAGCAGCAGCCAGGCCATCGCGGAGGCGTAGCCCATGTCGAACTGGGTGAAGCCCTTGATGTAGAGGTACAGCGTGTAGAACATCGTCGAGTCGGACGGCCCTCCGTTCCCTCCGGAGACCACGAACGCCTGCGTGAACGACTGGAACGCATTGATGACCTGCAGCACCACGTTGAAGAAGATGATCGGGGTCAGCAGCGGGAGCGTGATCCGGAAGAACTGCGCGATCTTCGATGCGCCGTCGACCGATGCCGCCTCGTAGTACATGCCGGGGATCTGCCGCAGGCCCGCGAGGAAGATGATCATCGGCGAGCCGAAGGTCCACACGTGCAGCAGGATGATCGTGCCGAGCGCCGTGTCCGGGTTCGAGACCCAGCCGGGCATCCCGGTGAAGCCGAGCATCTCGAGGATCTGGTTGATCAGACCGTTCGCGCCGAACATCTGGCGCCACAGGATCGAGATGGCGACCGATCCGCCCAGCAGGGAGGGCAGGTAGAACACCGAGCGGTAGAAGGCGAGGCCCTTCATGCCCTGGTTCAGCAGCACGGCCAGCAGCAGCGCGGCGATGAGCTGCAGCGGGGTGCCCACCAGCACGTAGATGAAGGTGACCTTGAGGGAGTTGTGCAGCCGGGTGTCGGACAGCATCTGACGGAAGTTGTCCAGGCCCACCCATTCCGGCGGGGCCAGCAGGCTGTAGTCGGTGAACGACAGGTACAGCGAGGCGATCATCGGGATCAGCGTGATGCCCAGGAAGCCGACCAGCCAGGGCAGCATGAACACCAGGCCCGCCCGGTTGTCGGGGTGCTTCTCCTTCGCACCCCCCTTCGTGCGGTTCTTGGCCATGCTCGTGAGCTCGCCGAGTGCGCTCATGAGGTGCCTCCCTTCGTGGTTTCGTGCGGTCGATGGTGGTGTCGGGGATCAGGCGGCGGCGTCCCGGGCACGGGCACGACGGAAGTGCCCGTGCCCGGGACGGCGATGTCGCCGATCAGGCGAGCGCCTGCTCGAGCTCGTCGAGGACGCGCTGGCCGGCCTCCTCGGCCGTGATGCTCCCGAAGAGCATGTCCTCGCCGGCGCGGCTGAGGATGTCCTCGAACTCGCCGCCGCCCTGCGGAGTGATCTCCGGGGCATCGCCCAGCTCGGACTCGATCGCGTCGAGGTAGTCGACCGCCTTCGTGTTGGCCTCGTCGAGCTCGGCGACGACGGCCTCGCGCACGGTCAGGTTGCCGGGGACGCCGCGCTCGACGAGCGTGATCTTCCCGGCGTCGGGCGAGTTCACGAGGAAGTCCACGAACTTCACCGCGGCCTCGGGGTTCTGCGTGGTCGAGGCGACCGACCAGTACATCGAGGCCTTGTACCAGAGCTGCGCGTCGGAGGCGGAGCCGGTCATCGACGGCGGGCGCAGCACCGTGACGCCACCGTCGATGAGGGCGTCGTGCGCGACGACCTGGTTGGACCAGACCATCGTCAGACCGATGCGGTCGGTCGCGAACAGCGACTGGTCCATCGCAGCACCCGAGTCCTCGACCGAGGTGGAGGCGTCGGGGCAGGCGCCGGTCTCCTGGAGCTTCTGCGCGAACTCGAACAGGCTGGTCGCGGTCGCGGCGTCGAAGCCGGGCGCGCCGTCCTTGTACTGGTCCTGGCCCTTCTGCCGCATCCACACCTGGAACACGGCCTGGACCGTGGCGATCTGGGTCATGCCGTAGACGCCGTCGTCGGTGTTCTCCGAGATCTTCTGGGCGATGTCGACCATGTCGTCCCAGGTCCAGGTGGTGTCGTCGGGGATGTCGACCCCGGCGGCCTCGAAGACGTGGGGGTTGGCGATCATGGCCACGGCGTTCAGGCCGGCGTTGATGGCCAGCAGGCCCTTGTCGGGGACCTCGCCGACCTCGACCGATCCCTCGGCGAAGTCGTCGGTGTTCAGCCCGGCCTCGCGCAGGTCCAGCAGGACTCCGCGATCGCCGTACTCGGAGAGGTACTTCTCGTCCATCTGGATGATGTCGGGGGTCTCGCCGCCGGCGACCTGGGTGGCCAGCTTGTCCCAGTAGCCGCTCCACTCACCGGGCTCGAGCGAGATGCTGATCGATTCGTCGACGTCCTTGAACGCCTCGACGACCTGCTCGGTCATCTCATTGCGGGTGGGGTTGCCCCACCAGGCCAGACGCAGCGACGCCGAGCCGTCGCCGCCGCTGTCGTCACCCCCGGAGGAGGCGTTGGGACCACAGGCGGCGAGGCCGGCGAGGCCGGGCACCGCGAGACCGAGGGCGAGGGCATGCCGTCGAGAGAACATCAGATCTCCTTTGATCCAGGTGGGGGACGTGAGCCGCAAGGGGGAGTCGGTGGGAACTGCGAGTCGGGCTGTGTCGGGCTGTGAGGGACTGCCTGTCGGTGCTGCGAGGCGGCGCTGCTGCGCCGATGAGCGGCGGGCCGAGGATCCCGACGCTGGGATCCTCGAGGGCCGGGCAGACGCTCGTGACGCCGTGCAACCCGGTTGCCGCACATTATGAATGGTTTCATCGACGATTCGCGGTGGTGCCGCCGCACGCCGCGGACACGGGGTGGCGCTCCGGTCCAGCACCCCTAGGAAAGCGCTTGACGATGTCCGTGTCAATTCCGTTCATCAGCCCGGGACCATGGCGTGACCGCCTTGTGATCACTACTGGGCGTTCACCGGCAGTCCGATCCATCCATCGGTCCGCCCGCCCGCCTGCCTGCCGGTCCGCCCGCCGGCCCTCTCCCCCGCCTCCTGTCCCGCCGTCGGTCCTCGCCGGGCGCCGCCGTCGGCCCTACGCTGGGAGGATGAACGGGTCCACGGACGGGGAGGCGGCGAGCCGGTTCACCGCGGCCGACGTCGGACGCTGGTTCTCCACCGCCGCGAGCCCCGCCGAGGACCGCCCCCGGTCGGGCCGTCACGCCGCCGTCGGCGGGCGGGAGCACCCTGAGCCGACGGAGGGCCCCGACGGCCCGCGGCATCGCCCCACGCACCGCGGCCTGCCTCGCGCGACCCCCTGGGGTCCCGTCGAAGGAGGCCGCTACGGCCTCGTGAGCCCTCCGGAGCAGGTCCAGGCTGCGCTCGACCTGCTGCGCGGGCGGCCGACGGCGGTGCTGACGGGCGCGGGAATGTCCACCGGCTCGGGCCTGCCGGACTATCGCGGACCCGACGCCGTGCCCCGCTCCCCCATGACCTACCAGGAGTTCGTCGGCTCCGACCTCTCCCGTCGGCGCTACTGGGCACGCTCGACGGTCGGCTGGACCCAGTTCCGACGGGCGGCGCCGAACCCGGGCCATCGGCTGCTCGCCCGCCTCGCCGAGCATCACAGCCTCCCCCTCCTCCCGACGACCGCGGTGATCACCCAGAACGTCGACGGCCTGCATCAGGCGGCGGGCTCGGACCCGGTCATCGACCTGCACGGACGGCTCGACCGGGTGCGCTGCCTCGGCTGCGACGCGCTGTGGTCGCGCGAGCGCCTGCACGAGCGGATGCTCTCCATGAACCCTGCGGTCGCCCGCGACCTGCCCGCTCTCGCAGCCGACGCCGCCCAGGCGCCCGACGGCGACGCCGAGGTCGACCGCACCAGCAGCTTCCGCTACCCGGACTGCCCGCTGTGCGGGGGGATGCTCAAGCCCGACGTCGTCTTCTTCGGGGAGTCCGCACGGCGCGAGGTCGTGACCTCGGCCTTCGACGCGCTCACCCGCGCCCAGGGGCTGCTGGTGCTGGGGTCGAGCCTGACGGTGCAGTCAGGGCTGCGGTTCGTGCGGTCGGCCGTCCGCGACGGACGACGCGTCGTCATCGTCAACGACGGCCCCACCCGCGGCGACGACATCGCCGACGCCCGCATCCACGGCCGCCTGGAGTCCGTGCTCGCCGCCTGGCTCGCCTCCGCCTGAACCGGGCCCCGCGGCCCGGCGCTCACAGCAGCTCGGAGAGCACCGTCAGCTGCGCCCGCAGGACGGCCTCGCCCAGCGGTCCGGTCTCCGGGCCGTACTGCCCGGTGAGCTCGGCGGAGACCAGGCCGACGAGCGAGCTCCACAGGACCGTCGCGCGCAGCATCGCCGCCGGGGAGAGCTCGATCCCCAGGTCCCGTGCACCGTCCTCGAGGACCTCGAGGAGCGCCGGATCGAACGACGGATCGCGGAGCGAATCCTGGGCTCGACCGCGGGCCGTGCTCGCGCCGCCCTCCGCGCCGGCGGCCGCACCGCCCATCCCGCCGGCACCGGCGGCGGCGTCGGCGTCGGCGTCGGCGTCGGCGTCGGCCACGATCTGCACCAGGCGGGCGATCACACGGACCCCCGGTCCGACTGTGTCGCGGGGCGCCGCATAGCCGCGCACCGGCGTCCCATATAGCAGCGCCCACCGGGAGGGATGGGCGATGGCCCAGGCGCGCAGCGCGAGCGCGAGCGTCACCAGCCGATCCTCCGCACCAGCCCCGCCAGCCCCACCTGCCTCATCTGCCTCACCGGCCGGAGAGTCATCATCCAGCGCGGCGTCGACGGCGTCGGCGAGGTCGTCGAAGGCGCTGACGAGCAGTAGCGTCAGCAGCTCATCACGACTGGCGACATAGCGGTAGATCGCCGAGGAGACCATACCGAGCCCTCGCGCGACCTCGCGCAGGCTCAGCCCCTCGGGCCCGTGCTGATCGAGCTGAGCGTTCCCGAGCTCGACGATCCGCTGCATGGTCCGGGCCCGCGCTCGGGCTCGCGGGCCTGTCGGCTCCGTCGGCCCCGCCGGGTCCGGCAGCTCCGCCGCGCCTGCGGCGTCCGGTGGTTCCGCGGCATCCGCAGTGGTCGTGTCCATGAGGCCATGATGCCAGAACCGAGAGCACTGCTCTTGACGTCGGACCGAGAGCAGTGTTCACTCTTCGTGGACCCATTCAGAGAGCAGTGCTCACACTTCAGAGCGTCCCGCGCTCGGAGCCTGCGCATCGTCGGAGGAGACGGACATGCATCACCTGCTGATCGGTGAGGGACAGATCGGACGCGAGATCCTCGAGCAGGCGCTCGCGGCCGGGGACACGGTGACCGTGCTGCGCCGCAGCGCGGTCACGGACGGCGAGCGGCCGGGCCTGACCAGGGTGCGCGGGGACGTCCTGGACAGCGCCGTCCTGGAGCGTGCGGCCGACGGCGCCGACGCGATCCACGCCTGCTTCCATGCGCCCTACGACGTGCGGATCTGGCGTCGGGAGCTGCCCGTCCGGGAGCGCTCGGTGCTGGACACGGCCGCTGAGCTCGACCTCCCCGTCGTGTTCCCCGAGTCGATGTACGCCTTCCTCGGCGATGCCGAGGATCTGCACGAGGACGCCCCCTTCAGTCCGCGGGACCCCAAGGGCGAGGTGCGCGCCGGACTGCTGCACGCACGGCGGGAGCATGCGGCGCGCACGCTGAGCATCGTCGCCTCCGACCTCCTGGGCCCCACCTCGGTGGGGACCGGCGCCTCGGTCGCGGGGAGCCTCGTGATCGAGCCGATCGTCGCCGGCCGACGGGTGATCGCTCCCGCCGCCCTCGATGCTTCCCATTCGCTGACCTTCACCCCCGATCTGGCCCGCGCGATGCTGCATGCCGCCCGGCATGCGGACCGGCTCCCGGCCGACGGCATCCTCCATGCGCCGACGGCCGCGCCCCGCAGCCTGCGGGAGCTGGCCGCGCGCACCGGTCGCAGCCTGGAGGCGGAGCGGTCGGCACGGCCGCGTGCCCCGTGGTCGATCCCGAGGGCAGCCCTGAGGGCGGCGTCCCCGTTCAGCACGATGATGCGCGAGATCGCCGACATCGGGGACCTCTGGTACCGCCCGTGCCGTCTCGCCCCCGGGATCCTCACGATCGAGGAGGGGCTGACGGCGACGAGCTGGGAGGACGCGGTCGACGAGACCGTCGCCGCGACCCTCCGCTCCGCTCGCGCGACCGCCTAGCCTCGAGATTTCATTGGGGTGTGATCTCGGCGGGTGCGCAGCACTGCAAAAGGCGCTCCTGAGCTGGGAAGATGCGGGGTGCTGAAGCTCGTATCGGTCCACAGGAAGGAGCACCTTTCAGGTGTCCCACCCTTCCTTATTCTTCTCCCCTCGTCCGCGTATGGACGTCGCCGCGGTGCCGGCGGTCTCGCATGCGGGTACGGTGCTGCTGACCGACACGCTCAGCGCCACGGGCCTTCCCGGGGTGTTGCGGGAGGCGTTGGAGCCGTGGACGAGACCGCTGGCCGAGCACCACGCGGCGAAGGTCCTGCTGGACCTCGCACTCCCGCTCGCGATCGGTGGGGAAGTTCGCCTCCGATACCGATCTGCTGCGGTGCGGACCATGGCTGTTCGGGCCCGTCGCCTCGACCCCGACGATCTCCCGCATGCTCACCACGCTCGCCGAGAACGCGCCCGCCGTGATCGCAGCGATCTCCCGGGTCCGCCGCACCGCGCGCGAACGAGCCTGAGCCCTGACCGGGAACGACTCTCCAGCTACGGGAGTGAGTGCGAAGGATCCGCTGGTCATCGACCTCGACGCCACCCTCGTGAATGTTCATAGCGAGAAGGAGCGGGCCGCATCCACGTTCACGAAGGGGTTCGGGTATCACCCGTTGTGCGCGTTCCTCGACCACGGCAGCGACGGGACCGGGGAGCCCCTGGCGATCCAGCTGCGGCCCGGCTATGCGGGCTCGAACACGGCTGCCGATCACATCACCGTCACCCAGGCCGCGCTCGCTCAGTTCCCGCCGAGTCTGCTGGGCCGGGCCGGGCGGGGGTCGAAGAAGGTCCTGATTCGCACCGATGGAGCCGGTGGCACCAAAGACTTCCTGGCCTGGCTGACGAGGCGGTGTCTGGCCTACTCGGTCGGGTTCCCCCTCCCCGCGTACGCTCCTGCACTGCTGAAACGCCTCGATGAGGCGAAGGCGTGGACCCCCGCCTACGACACCGAGGGCGGGATCCGCGACGGAGCGTTCGTGGCTGAGCTGACCGGGCTGCTGAACCTCTCCGACTGGCCTGCGGGGATGCGGGTGATCGTCCGGAAGGAATGGCCCCACCCCGGCGCGCAGCTACGGGTCACCGACCATCAGGGGATGCGGATCACCGCGTTCGCCACCAACACGACCAGAGGCCAGCTCCCGACCCTGGAGCTGCGGCACCGCCGCCGTGCCCGCTGCGAGGACCGGATCCGGGGCGCCAAGGACCTGGGGTTGGCGAGGTTCCCGCTGCAGGGCTTCGCGCAGAACCAGATCTGGACCCAGGTCGTCCAGCTCGCCGGCGAGCTCGTCGCCCGGATGCAGATGATCGCTCTGACCAGCACTGAGGCGAGACGATGGGAGCCCAAACGACTCCACGCGGTTGTTCAGGATCCCCGCGACGCTTGTCAGACGCAGTCGAGCCATGGTCGTCCATCTCGCCCAGCACGCCCCCGAAGCCCGCACCATCCTGACCGGCGTGAGCAAGCTCCGTACGGCCGTCACCCAGACCTGACCCGCCAACACCACCTGTCCCCTACGACCAGCAGCAGCTTCTTCTCGGGAGTGGAACCCGGGCCGCCCGCAACGGACACTGCAACGGTCCGTCACACCCCGATGCAAGAATCACGCCACGAGAACCGGTGACGACGCTGGGTCGACCCCGCTCACCGACTCCATGAGAGATCGAGGTTAACCACGGAACGGAACCCAGGGCGCTTCAAGATGTCACCTATCGGTACGGCAGTCCCCACCCACGCCACCCGTGCACCTCACCGCCCCCTGCCGACCGGGAATGCTGCTCCCATAATATACCACCATCCATTCTTGCTGACCATCTGCGCAAACTGAGAGGCGAGTGGCCGAGGCGGCTCTGCCGCCAAAGGACTTCGCCGCCGAGCACCCCGTTCACCGGGAGCGCGTCGACGCACACAGGAAGCGACTAAATTATGATTTCAGTGCTAGTCAGTGATTCTAGGTCAAACCTGTCAACAGGGGCATTCAAGAAAACATACTCCTGGCGGCGATCCATGCTATCAGAAATCCAGGATCGCGCCTCGCTGACCGACAAGAACACTCGCTCAGGGGAAGGGTCGCGGTACACATCTTCCCCCCATAGCCCTTTGCGTACGGCGATGACGACGGAACTCACGGCATCGCCTGGAGGTCCATTGGGGACCGCGAAGGCCTCCCAGTGTATTCCGGAATCAGGGTTTTCACGCTCGCACTTCAACGCCTTAGCCTCACTAAAGGTGGCGCCAACAATCGGCCTGTCAGGGCCAAACGCTGTAGATGACGCGGCGACCACCTCTCGAAATACGATATAAACACGGCGAGACTTTCGCTTCATGCGTGACATTCCAGCTCCATCTGGCTGACCGGAGCATTGCCGATGGCGTAATAGGTCTCACCCTTGTAAACAATCACTCCCTTGGTATGGCCGGACCACCAGTGCTTGGGAGACTTCTTGGGGCAAAGAAAAGAGGTGCCCTTACTGCTCAACGCTGCCTCACCTCTATTTACATTAGAGGTTCCCTCCGTCGGCACAATATCCCTCCAGTAAATACCCTCCTTCATCTTGAGTCGCATATAGTGGGTGATAGAGGTGACTCGGACATCGCATTTCGTGTACGACCTAAATCCGACAGAATTGTAGTTCGAGGATTTGCGAAAATGAACCCCCTGGACTTCTAGCGAGCAAGGTCCATACTTTACCTTTGCGGCACGCGCGGCCGGAGAGCTTGGGTTCTTCTCTCCTTCGTCCATCTCTTCGAAAATTTTATCTGCTTCAGCCTGCGAGTCTGCCTGGATATACCTCACCGAAGTCAGAACCTCGGGGCGACCTTCGCCTCCGCCGTCCGACGGTTCAGCCCGAGCCGGAGGCGCTGCTAGCGAGAGCAGTACGGCAACTACGAACGTGAATGCCAGCAGTCGAGCCGGGTACGAAGCTCGCCGCTCACGAAGGTTTCGAGTACCAGAACTATGGATTGAGGTGAAGGGTCTGAAACTCACATAATGACTATGCCAGTCTCACGGCCAGACAGGGCTGGGCGAATGCAACGAATATGTAACGATCTGCGCAACCGACCGACTCCTTGAGATTGGATATTGCAATATACAACGCCTTGGATTGCCTTCGGATGCGCAGCGTGGTGACGACGACCTCGCTACGGCTCCTACAGCTGCGGAGAGAGTTGAGTCCCCGATAGTGGTGTAGCGCGGTGGCCCGTGATCGTCCCGGACAAGGACGCGGCCACCGTGTGATCCTTCGAGTGAACCTCTCACAGCACTCTCGAACGGAGTCATCACGATGACCGCTCCCCACATTGTCCACCCTACCGGCCTGCTCGGTGAAGCCCCGGCCGAAGCATCCCCGGACCTGATGCGCAGCCGGCTCCAGAACGTGATCAACACCCTGCTCCCCGCGGACGCGGACGCTATCACCGGCGCGGAATACGGCCGCCCCAGCCCGGGACAATCTGCGCAGCGCAACGGCTACCGCCACCGCGACATCGACGCCCGTGTGGGCACGATCGACGTCGCGATCCCCGAGCTCCGCACCGGCACCTGCTTCCCGAATGGCTGCTCGAACGTCGCAAGCGCGCCGAGCCCGCACTGATCACGGTCGTCGCGGACTGCTGCCTCGCCGGTCTCTCCACCCGCCGCATGGCTCCCCAGATGCACGCTCCGCGCACATAGCATCCGGGCCCCAGCTCGTCAGAACCCTCGGCATCGACGGGCTCTCCCGCTCCCAGGTCTCCCGCATGGCCAGCGAGCTCGACGAACAGGTCAAGACGTTCCGCCACCGCCCACTCGGCGAGGCCGGCCCGTTCACGTTCGTCGCCGCAGACGCACTGACGATGAAGGTCCGCGAGGGCGGACGCGTCATCAACGCGGTCGTGCTGGTCGCGACCGGGGTGAACAACGACGGGCACCGCGAATGCCTCGGGATGCAGGTCGCGACCAGCGAGACCGCAGCAGCATGGAATACGTTCTTCGCCGACCTCGTCGCCCGCGGCCTGACAGGGGTGCGTCTGGTGACTTCCGATGCCCACCGAGGCCTGGTCGAGTCGATCGCAGCGAACCTGCCCGGCACCGCCTGGCAGCGCTGCCGCACCCACTACGCGGCAAACCTGATGAGCACCTGCCCGAAAGCGGCCTGGCCAGCGGTGAAGGCCGGTCTTCACGCCGTCTATGACCAGCCCGACGCGGCGTCTGTGAACGACCAGTTCGACCGGCTGCTGGAACAGACCAGCGAGCGTCTGCCCGAGGTCGCCGACCACCTCGCCGCCGCGCGCGGGGACGTCCTCGCGTTCACCGCGTTCCCCAAGGAGGTCTGGCGACAGAACCGGTCGAACAACCCCCAAGAACGCCTCAACCGCGAGATCCGTCGCCGCACGGACGCCGTCTCGATCTTCCCGACCCGTGGGGCGATCACCCGCCTGGTCGGCGCAGTCCTGGCCGAGCAGACCGATGAATGGCTCGAAGGGCGCCGCTACCTCAGCCTCGACGTCCTCCGCCGCTCCCAGCTCCACCTCATCACCACCCCGGAGGTGACCGCCACAGCCCAGCCCGCACCCTCCCTGACCGCCTGAACCACCGAACCCGAAGAATCCGACCGCTACACCACTACCCGGGACTTGACCGCCGCTGCTCGCGAAGAGCGGCATCGGACCCGTGACTGCCGCCATATGCCTCACCGCATGGCCCCATGACCGCCGGGGCGTTCCGAGGCCACGTCTGCTGCTCTGGCCGGCGCAGGCCCCATCCCGGCGTCTTCGGGCAAGGCCGTCCGCCACCGCCTCAACAGTGGTGTCGATGTACATCTGAACCGGGCCCTGCACATCGCCGTCCTCACCCGCATGACGCATGACCCGGAGACTCGGGCCTACACCGAGCGACGAGGAACCAGAGGCTGCACCACCAAGGAGATCCGCCGCTGCTTGAAGCGCGGTCTCGCCCGCCAGATCTGCCTGATCCTCAACGCCGCCGAGCCAGCCATCAGCCCGGTCTGACGAGCACCGAAGGATCCCTACCACTCGCCTCCCGCTCCGACGGACCCAGCAGACCCAGCCGCCCAGGCGGAGTAGCCGCCGTCGAGGTGGCGCAGCCGCCCCTCGCGCAGGCTCCACGCGGGCCGGAGCCGCTCGAGGGCCTGCGCGGAGCGGACCCCGCCCTGGCAGTACAGGACGACCTCGCCGCCGCCGACGCCGCCGGGCAGGGCCTTCTCCCCCTGCTCGAGGAGCACGCCGAGGGGGATGTTCACGGCGCCCTCGATCGCGCCGGCCTGCACCTCCCACGGCTCGCGCACGTCGATCAGGGTCATCCCCGCACCCCCGTCGCCGGCGCCGCCCTCAGCCCCTCCGCCGCCGAGCAGGGCGCGCAGGGCGGGGACGTCGAGGGTCTCGTCGGGAGCCGGGCCCCCGATGCGGCAGGCGGGATCCGCAGCAGGCGGGATCGACACCTCGGTCGCGGCCGGGCGCGCGGGATCGCGCTCGATGCGCAGGGTGCGGGTGGTGGAGGTGTCCTCGTCCCACAGCACGAGCCGCCCGACGAGCGGATCGCCCGTGCCGGTGACCAGCTGGATCACCTGCGAGGCCATGATCGTGCCGATCAGGCCCGGCAGGGTGCCGATGACCCCCGCCTCCGCGCAGGAAGGCGCCTCGCCGGGGGCGGGCGGCTCGGGGAACACGTCCCGGTAGTGAGCGCCGCGGCCCGGCCAGAACACGCTCACCTGCCCGTGGTGGCGCAGGATCGCGCCCCAGACGACGGGCACGCCGGTGATCTCGCTGGCGTCGGCGACGAGATACCGGGTGGCGAAGTTGTCGGCCCCGTCGAGGACCAGGTCGTAGCCGCGCAGCAGCTCCACGACGTTGTCGGGGCCGAGGCGCACGCGGTGGGTCTCGATGCGGACGTCGGGGTTGATGCGGGCGACCGCCGCGGCCGCGGAGTCGACCTTGGGCGTGCCCAGCACGTCGGTGCCGTGGATGACCTGGCGGTGCAGGTTGGAGAGGTCCACGACGTCGTCGTCGACGATGCCGAGGGTGCCGATGCCCGCCCCCGCGAGGTACTGCAGGGCAGGGGTCCCGAGCCCTCCGGCGCCGATGACCAGCACGCGCGCGTTCCCGAGGCGGCGCTGCCCCAGCGTGCCGATGCGCGCGAGGGTGATCTGGCGGCGGAAGCGCTCGATCTGGGCGGGGGTCAGCTCGGGCCCGGGCTCGACCAGCGGAGGGAGGCTCACCATGACTCGGCCTCCCGTCCGCGAGGGGCGTCGGCGGCGACGGCGGCGACGGGGTCGATCAGGCCGTCGAAGGCCGAGGAGGCGCGGGCGAGACGACGCCGCGGGATGCGCCCGGCGAGCGCAGCGGAGCGCCCCGCGCGGACGGCAAGGTCCATGGCGCGGGCCATCGCCTCGGGGTCCTGGGCGCGGGTCACGGCGGAGGCGGCGAGGACCGCCGAGCAGCCCAGCTCCATGGCGAGCGCCGCATCGGAGGCCGTGCCGATGCCGGCGTCGAGGACGACGGGCACGCCGGCGCGCTCGCAGATCAGCTCGATGCTGTGGGGGTTCAGGATGCCCAGGCCGGTGCCGATCGGCGATCCCAGCGGCATGACGGCGGCCGCTCCCGCGTCCTCGAGCCGACGGGCCAGGGCGGGGTCGTCGGTCGTGTACGGCAGGACCGTGAAGCCGCGGCGGACCAGCTGCTCGGTGGCCTCGAGCAGCTCGATCCCGTCGGGCAGGAGGGTGTCCTCGTCGGCGATGACCTCGAGCTTGATCCAGTCGGTCTCGAGGGCCTCGCGGGCCAGCTCGGCGGTGAGGATCGCGTCGCGGGCGCTGTAGCAGCCGGCGGTGTTGGGCAGCACGCGGATGCCGAGGCGCCGGATCATGGCGAACACGGAGTTGCCGGTCTCGGCGGAGAAGCGGCGCATGGCGACGGTGGTCAGGGCGGTCCCGGAGGCGACCAGCGCCCGTTCGAGGGCGGCCAGGTCGGTCGCGCCCCCGGTCCCCATGATCAGGCGCGAGGAGAGCGGCTCCCCGGCGATGACCAGAGGATCCTCGGTCAGGACGGCGGTGGTGCCCATGCTCAGCCTCCTTGGACGGCGGTGACGAACTCGCAGCGGGCCCCGGCGGCCAGCGGCGTCGCGGCCCAGCGGCTGCGGGGGACGACGGCGTCGTCGAGGGCGACGGCGACGCCGAGCGCTCCGCCGTCGGCCGATCGTCCGTCCTCGCCGACCTGCTGACCGAGCCTATGGGCGACCAGGTCCCGGACGGTCCAGGCCGCGGGGACCTCGACCTCCTCGGCGTTGACGCTCAGCGTGATGGTCATCGGGCCTCCTCGAGGGCGGGGGACGCGCTCGTGCGCGCGGGCTGCGGTGCGGGGGTGAAGCGGTCGGGCCGGACGGCGTCCATCAGCTCGGCGTGCTCGGGCGGGAGCGGCGCGCCGTCGACCAGGTCGGCGGTGCGCTGCGCGGCCCACGCCGAGAGCAGGATCCCGTGACGGTGGCATCCGGTGGAGACGATCACGCGAGGATCGGTCGGGACGGCGCCGAGCAGGGGCATGTCGTCGGGGGTGCCGGGGCGGTCGCGGGTGGTGACCTCGATCAGCTCGGTCTCGCGGATCGCCGGGAGGATCTCGGCGGCATCCTGCAGCAGCTGCAGCACACCGCCGGTGGAGGTGCCTGCCAGGTCGTCCTCCCGGCTGGTGGCGCCGAGCACGAGGGTCCGGTCGTCCCGCGGGACGAGATAGACGGGCCGGCCGCGCACGATCGCGCGCACGGTGCGGCCCACCAGGTTCTCCTCCCCCGGCAGCAGCAGGGAGTCGGGGACGCGCAGGCGCAGCACGTCTCCGCGCACGGGCCGCATCGCCAGGTCGAGAGCGCGGTGGGGGCCGTCGATCCCGGGGACGCCGAGCCCGGCGGCCAGGATGATCCTGTCGGCGGGGGCCGCGTCGTCGTCGGCCTCCGGGAGGGGGTCGAGCTCCGCGAGGGAGCGGACGGCGCCGAGGCGGATCGGGACGGCGGGCCCGTCGGGGCCGTCGGCCTCGAGGTCGGCGCGGACCGCGGCGGCGAGGCGGCGCGGATCGACCTGGTGGTCGCTCTCGAGGAGCACGCCTCCGCTGATGCCGCGCAGGAGGGCGCCCTCCTCGCGCCGCGCCTCGGCGCCGGTCAGCTCGCGCACGGAGGCGCCGCTGCGCCGCTGCACGGCGGCGAGGTCGCTCAGGGCTGCGAGGTCGCCCGCGTCGCGGCCGACGACGAGGGTCGAGGCATCGCGGTAGCCCGGATCGGGCAGAGGGTCCGCCCCGGCCGACGAGCGGGCCGCGCTGCGCTCGGCGAGGCGGGCGGCGAGCGCGCGATGGTCCTGCTCGGCCTCGCGCATCATCCGCCACAGCGGGCTCTGGCCGTACTGCATCTCGGCGGCGGGCGCGAGCATCCCGGCGGCGGCGAAGGTCGCCTGCTCGGCGACCCCGGTGGAGCGGATCTCGACGCGATGCCCGCGACGGCGCAGCTCATGGGCGGTGAGCAGGCCGACGATGCCTGCTCCGATGATGACGACACGCTGCACGGGCGCATTCCTCCTGACGACGGCATGATCCGCATCCAGTGCTGGTGGTCGGCGCCTCGCGCCCTCTCAGCCCGCCGACCGGGCTCCCACGGAACGGAGCCGAGTCTACGCGCCCCCGATCGGCGCTGTCGGGCCGTCCGGCGGGTCCTGCTGTGGGACGCTGTGCGCATGACCGCTGATCAGCAGACCCCCTCCCGGCGACGCGCGAGCCGGGACGAGACCGGCGAGCAGCGCCGAGCCGCCCTCGCGAGCGCGCGCCTGTACGTGTGCGTGGACCTCTCCCGCGGGCTCGATGACCTGCTCGCCTTCGCCGACGCCGCCTTCCGCGGGGGCGTGGACATCCTCCAGGTGCGCGACAAGGGCGCCGAGGCCCGTGCCGAGGTCGAGGCGCTGCGGGCGCTGCGTCCCGTCGCCGACGCCCACGGCGCGCTGCTCGCCGCCAATGACCGGGCCGACGTGGCGGTGCTCGCCGGCACCGATGTGCTCCACCTCGGGCAGGGGGATCTGACCACGGCGGATGCTCGCGCGCTGGTCGGTCCCGACGTCCTCGTCGGCCGCTCCACCCGCACCCTCGAGCAGATGCACGAGGCCGACGCCGATCCCGGCATCGACTACTTCTGCACCGGGCCCGTCTGGGCGACGCCGACGAAGCCGGGCCGCGAGCCCGTCGGCCTCGACCTCCCCCGTGCGGCCGCCGAGCGGACCGGTCCCGAGCCCAAGCCGTTCTTCGCGATCGGCGGGATCGATGCGGACCGCGTGCCGGAGATCCTGTCGACGGGTGCCGAGCGCATCGTCGTCGTGCGGGCCGTGACCGCTGCGGAGGATCCGGAGGCCGCCGCGCGCGCCCTCAGGGAGGCGCTCGACGCCAGCTGACGGCCCGCCGCTCAGCGGGAGCTGACGACCTCCACCGCGAGTGCCCTCACAGCGTCCGCGTCCAGCACCGTCACCTGCAGGCGCGGATCCGGGGCGGTGGGGTCGAGCGCCTCCATCAGGAGCACCTCCTCGGGCGTCGGATAGAGGCTGACCTGTCGCACTCCCGCATCGCTCGAGCGCACGGAGGTGAGCACCGCGATCCCGCGGGCCGCCGCGAGCCGGCGCGCCATCGCGCTGGTCTCCGTCAGCTCCGAGGCGCGCAGCACGACCCGGCGCTGCGGGGCGCTCTCCGTCGGCGAGTCGTGGACGGGGCTGTCCCCGGCAGTCCCGTCGGGGTCGATCACCGCGGCGAGGCGCCCGGCCGCCTGGGCAGGGCGCAGCGGCGTGAAGCGATGGATCCCGCTTCCCGTGACCTCCTCCTCGAGGACGCCGTCGGGATCGACGTACCAGTGGACGCGACGGGTCGCGGCGCCGTCCACGGTCCGCACCGTCCGCTCGAGGGTGGTGAAGACCGCGGCGGTCCGGCGCAGGACGAGGACCTCGGCGAGCTCCGGGTCCGGCCGCAGCCCCTCCGCCCCCGTCCCCGGGTCGCGGAACGGCTCGAGCCGGCCGGCTGCGAGCAGGCCCCGCACAGCGACCTCGGCGGCCTCCTCGACCCGGTCCGGCCGGGCGTCGAGCCAGGGCAGCGCGGACGGCTGACGCGCATCGGTCCCCTCCAGGCCGACGAGCTGCTCGTCGGTCAGGGACAGCAGCGGCTCCGGCTCCGAGGCGCCGGCGCGTGCGAGCACCGAGCCCGTGCCGTGCGCGCGAGGGCCTGCGGCGCGGGCGTCGTCAGGGCGGGGGCGGGCTGGGCGATCACCGGGTTCGCTCATCGTGCGAGCGTAACGGGCTCAGGACAGGGGGGACGACAATGGGAGGGTGCCGCAGCTCGATCGGGCGACTTCGGCACGCCCCGTCGGCCCGATCCCCGTCGATCCCGAGGAGGAGACGACCTCGATGACCGCCCGCACCCTCTCGCAGGACCCGCCGCAGGGCACCCCTCCCCGCTCGCCGATCGACCTGAACGCCGACCTCGGCGAGGGCTGGGGCGCCTGGTCGATGGGCGATGACGAGGCCATGCTCGACATCGTGACCACGGCGAACATCGCCTGCGGAGGCCATGCCGGGGACCCCTCGACGATGCGCAGGGCCGTCGGCGCCGCCCATGCGCGCGGGGTCGCGATCACCGCGCACGTCGCCTACCCGGATCTGCTGGGATTCGGCCGACGGCGCATGGACATCGCTCCCGCGGAGCTGACCGATCAGGTGATCGCCCAGACCGGGAGCCTGCTCGCGATCGCCGGAGCGGTCGGCGCCCGGGTCGTCGGCATCAAGCCGCACGGAGCCCTCTACAACACCCTCGCCCATGACGCGGCGCAGGCCGATGCGGTGATCGCTGCGGTCCTGGCTCTGCAGGGGATCGCCGGGGACCTGCTGCTGGTGGCCGCTCCGGGATCGGTGGTCGCCGCGCGCGCGGAGGCGGCGGGGATCGGCGTCGTGCTCGAGGGCTTCGCCGACCGCGCCTACCTCGCCGACGCCTCCCTCGCCCCGCGGCGCGAGCCCGGCGCCGTGCTCGTCGACCCCGAGGAGGTCGCCGCGCAGGCTCTCGAGCTGGCGCTGGACGGCCGCGCCAGGATCCACGGAGGCGGACCGGCCCGGGTCCCGGTGCCCTGCCGCAGCATCTGCCTGCACGGGGACACGCCCGGCGCGGTGGAGCTGGCCCGGACGGTGCGCTCGCGGCTCGAGGCGGAGGGCGTCCGCCTCGCGGCGCCGGATCCCCGCGCTCCGGGGGCCCCGCGGTGAACGACGCGGATCCTGCGGTGAGCGGCACGGAGCCCGCGGCGGGCGGCGCATGGCCCGCGGCGAGCGCCTCGACGATGCTGCCCGCACCGCTCGCGGTGCACCGGGCCGGGGAGGCCTCGGTGCTGGCGGAGTACCCCGGCACCGCGGAAGTGCTCGCGGCCGCCGCATCGGTGAGGGCCGCGGCGCCCGTCGGCCTGATCGACCTGGTCCCCGCCGAGCGGACCCTCCTGCTGCGGGGGACCGTCCGGGGCGACGTCCGCTCCTTCGCCGCGCTGCTCGCGCAGCTGCCTGCGGCCGACGCCGAGGACAAGGAGGCCGGCGAGGTCCGTCTGCCGATCGTCTATGACGGGGACGACCTCGCCGAGGTCGCCGACCTGCTCGGCATCACCCCGGAGGCCCTGGTCGCCGCGCATGCGGAGGCCTCGTGGACGGCCGCCTTCGGCGGCTTCGCCCCCGGCTTCGCCTATCTGCTGCCGACGACGGGCCCGGACCCGAGCGCCGCGACAGGCCCGAGCACCGCGACGGGGACGGCCGTCCCCGCTCTGCCCTGGGACGTGCCTCGCCGCGCGGAGCCGCGCACGGCGGTGCCTCCGGGCGCCGTCGGCCTGGCCTCCCGCTACTGCGGGGTCTATCCCCGCTCCTCCCCCGGCGGCTGGCAGCTGATCGGCCGCACCGACGCCGTGCTGTTCGATCCTTCGCGCGAGCGTCCCGCGCTGCTGTCCCCCGGCACGCGGGTGCGGTTCAGTCCGCGGCGGGCGATCGCCCAGTCCCGTGGTTCCCTGCCGGCACGAGCGGCGGCCCTCCCCGGGCGCGCGGCGGCGCTCCCCGGGCGCGCGGCGGCGCTCCCCGGGCGCGTCCTGCGCCGTCCCGCTGCGGCCTCCCGGGTCGGGCGCCGCGGGCTCACGGTGCTCTCCGCCGGTCCTCTCACCCTCCTCGAGGACGGTGGACGCGCCGGTCAGGGCTCGATCGGGGTGAGCGGCTCGGGGGCGTTCGACCGGACGGCGCTGGTCCGGGCGAACCTCGCCGTCGGGAACCCGGCGCTGACCGCGGCTCTCGAGATGCTCGTCGGACCGCTGCGCCTGCGCGCCCTCGAGCCCGTCGTCCTCGCTGTCGCCGGAGCGCCCGCCCCCGTGGCCGTCCGCCGCGGCGCCGAGGACGAGGAGGATCTCGAGCTGTCCGCCCGCCGCTGCTGCGAGCGACCGATCGCGCTCGATGCAGGGGACCGGATCGAGATCGGCCCCGTCGCGAGCGGACTGCGCACGATCGTCGCGATCCGCGGCGGGATCCGCCCTGCGCAGAGCGCCGACGGCGAGCACGGTGCGGTCCTGGGCTCCCTGTCCCGCGACACCCTGTCCTCCCTCGGGCCCGAGCCGCTCAGCGCGGAGGACGTGCTGCTCGTCGGCCCCGGCCGGGGGCTCTCCGCGATCCCGCCGCCGAACCCGCGGACAGCGATCCACACCGAGCTCGGGGCCGACGACGATCCCTCGGACGTCCCTTCCGACGAGCACCGCGGCGAGCAGGCCGGCGCGCCCGACGACCGGGCCGACGGCTCGGCACGCACCGCGGAGATCGTGGTCGACCTGGTGCCCGGCCCCCGAGACGCGCTCCTCGCCTCCCCGGCGATGGATGCCCTGCTCGCCCCGGGATGGACCGTGCGAGGGGACTCGGACCGCGTGGGAGTGCGGCTGGAGGGTCCGCCGCTCCCGGTGTCGGAGGGCGCGGCGACGCTCCCCAGCGAGGCGGCGGTCCCCGGGGCGGTCCAGGTCCCGCCGTCGGGCCTTCCGGTCGTCTTCGGACCGGACCATCCCACCACCGGCGGCTATCCCGTGATCGGGGTGGTCACCCGTGCCGGACTGGATCTGCTCGCCCAGGCTGAACCGGGCGCGGTCGTGCGCTTCCGGACCGTCGGCGCCGAGGGAGCATCCTCCGGCCGACGGGAATAGGCTGGCCCGCGGACCGTCGTCGAGGGGAGCTCTCCCCATGGACGGAGCCCGTCGCCGCGACCGCCTGGAGGCCCGAGGGACCATGCCCCACCTGCTGCCCGAGCCCGCCTACTTCGCGACCCTGCCCAAGGTCGTCGCCTACGGCGCGGTGATCCTGCGCGACGAGCACGGACGGGTCGTCGTCGAGAAGCCCAACTACCGCGACCACTGGCTGCTGCCCGGAGGCGGCGTCGATCCCGGCGAGGATCCGCGCGACTGCGCCCGACGCGAGGTCCGCGAGGAGCTCGGTCTCGACATCGAGGTGGGACGGATGCTGACGGTCGCCTGGGTCCCCGCCCGCGCCGACCGCGGCGCCCCGATGGGTGCCCACTTCCTCTTCGACGGCGGCACCCTCCCGGCAGCCGAGCTCGAGGCGAGCATCGTGCCGCAGGCCTCCGAGCTGGAGGACTGGAGGCTGGTGGACGAGTCCGAGCTCGACATCCTCTCCCGCTGGGGCGCGCACCGCGCCCGCAGCGCGCTCGCCGTCCTGCACGGCCGGGCCGACGCCGACCTCGACGCCATGCCCCACCGCTGACCGCCGGTCGCATCGCCATCCCCGACCCCCGCTGCGGAGACACCATGACCAGCACCCCGACTCTCACCCGCTCGGAGCGCCTCGACCGTCTGCCCTTCACCCGGAAGCATGCGAAGCTGCTGGGCGCCTCCGGCGTCGGCTGGGCGCTGGACGCGATGGACGTGGGACTGGTGTCCTTCGTGATCGCGGCGCTGACCGTCCACTGGGGCATCGACAAGTCCGACGGATCGCTCATCGCCTCCGTCGGCTTCGCGGGCATGGCCATCGGCGCGACCGTCGGCGGTCTGCTCGCCGACCGCATCGGCCGACGCTCCGTCTTCGCCCTCACGCTCCTGATCTACGGCCTGGCGACCGGTGCCTCCGCCCTCTCCGGCGGGCTCGCGATGCTGATCGCGCTGCGCTTCGTCGTCGGTCTCGGCCTGGGTGCCGAGCTGCCGGTGGCCTCCACGCTGGTCAGCGAGTTCGCACCGGCCCGGATCCGCGGGCGGGTGATCGTCTGGCTCGAGGCGTTCTGGGCCGTCGGCTGGATCCTCGCCGCTGTGATCGGCACGTTCGTGGCGGCCTCCGGGCCGACGGGCTGGCGCTGGGCGCTCGCCATCGGCACCGTGCCAGCGCTGTGGGCGCTGATCATCCGGCTCGGCATGCCGGAGTCCGTGCGCTTCCTCGAGCGCCGCGGGCGGCACGACGAGGCCGAGCGGATCGTCCGCGACTTCGAGAGCGCCGCCGCAGCGTCCTCCGCCGAGCCGGGGCACGCGCCGGAGACGCGAGCCGCGGACGCACCGCGGGAGACGGAGGGGATCTGGTCCCGCTCCCTCCGCGGCCGCACCGCCGGCCTCTGGGCGGTGTGGTTCTGCATCAACCTCTCCTACTACGGCGCGTTCATCTGGATCCCGACGCTCCTGGTCGACCGCGGCTTCTCGCTGACCACGTCGTTCTCCTTCACCCTGATCATCACGCTCGCCCAGCTGCCCGGCTACGCGGCCGCCGCCTGGCTGATCGAGGTCATCGGCCGGCGCTGGACCCTCACCGTTTTCCTCGCCGGCTCCGCCATGGCGGCCGTCGGATACGGGATGGCGGACTCCGAGGCGACGATCATCGCGGCCGGCTGCGCACTGAGCTTCTTCAACCTCGGCGCCTGGGGTGCGCTCTATGCGATCGGGCCCGAGCTGTACCCGACGGCGGTGCGCGGCACCGGGACCGGCGCCGCCGCCGGCTTCGGCCGTCTGGCCTCCCTCATCGCCCCGTTCATGGTGCCGCTGCTCGTGGCCGCGGGCGGGCAGGTCCTCGCCTTCGTCGTCTTCGCCGTCGCCTTCGCGCTCGCCGCCGTCGCCGCCTTCACGCTCCCCGAGCAGCGGGGGAAGGCCCTCGAGGCATAGACCTCGCGAGGCGCGGACGCCGGTCGGGCCGAACAGACGCCGGCCATGCCGGCCGGGTGCCGGTCAGGCCGACTCGAGGGAGCCGTCGTAGGCGCAGATCCGCAGGACCCGCGGGCCCCGGCGCCAGGTGGCAGGATGGTCGTCGGCCGACGGGGGTCGGCCGCCGGCGACCGTCGGCCGAGACTGCCCTGGAGGACATGGATGACCAGTGCGCGGACCCGCGTGACGCTCGGGATCGACGTCGGGACGTCATCCACCAAGGGGATGCTGGTGACGACCGACGGCACGGTCCTGCGCGGTGCGGCCCGCCACCACGAGCCGCAGCGGCCCCGCCCCGGGCACGTCGAGATGGACGCCGAGATCTGGTGGCGCGAGCTGATCGACCTGTCGGCGGAGCTGACCGCCCCCGGGGACGTGGAGATCATCGGGATCGGCGCGACCGGCATGGGTCCGTGCGTGCTCCCGGCCGACGAGGCGGGCGCGCCCCTCCACCCGGCGATCCTCTACGGCGTCGACACCCGCGCCGCCGCGCAGATCGCCGAGCTCGAGTCCCGGTTCGGCGCCGAGAGCATCCTTGAGCGCTCCGGATGCCTGCTGTCCTCGCAGGCCGCCGGACCCAAGCTGCTGTGGCTGCGCGAGGAGCATCCGGAGCTCGTCGAGCAGGGGACGCGCTTCTTCATGACGTCCTCGTTCCTGGTCCACCGGCTGACCGGCGAGCATGTGCTGGACCGGCCGAGCGCGAGCCAGTGCACGCCGTTCTGGGACGCGGCGGCGCAGGACTGGGACCGCGAGCGGGCGCACGAGGTGCTGCCGGGACTCGAGCTGCCTCGCCTGATGGACCCCGGCGACCTCGCCGGGACCGTGACCCCGGAGGCGGCCGCGCAGCTGCCGGGCGTGCCGGCCGGGATCCCCGTGGCCGCCGGCACCATCGACGCCTGGGCGGAGGCGGTCGGCGCGGGTGCCGACCATCCCGGCGACCTGATGATCATGTACGGGACGACGATGTTCCTCATCGCGACCTCGGAGCGTCCTGCCCGCAGCCGGACCCTGTGGGCGTCGGCCGGCATCCGCACGGGCGAGCACATGATGACCGGCGGGACCGCGACCTCGGGGGCGATCACCAGCTGGCTGCAGGGAGTCGTCGGCGCCGACGACCACGGCGCGCTGCTCGAGGAGGCGGCGGCCAGCGGTCCCGGGGCGAACGGGCTGCTCATGCTCCCCTACTTCGCCGGCGAGCGCTCCCCCGTGATGGATCCGGAGGCCCGCGGCGTCGTCGTCGGCCTGACGCTCTCGCACACCCGCGGCGACCTGCATCGGGCGGCGCTCGAGGCGGCGGCGCTGAGCGTGCGCCATCACCTCGACGAGATGGATGCCGCCGGAGCGGGCTTCTCGCGAGCCGTCGCCGTCGGCGGCGGAACCCGCGGAGGGCTGTGGCCGCAGATCGTCTCCGACGTCACCGGTCTGGCGCAGGAGCTTCCGTCCTGCACGGAGGACGCCCCGTACGGCGGGGCGCGGATGGCAGCGCAGCTCGCCGGGGTCGAGGGCACCGAGGCATGGAACCCGATCGAGCGGGTCGTCACCCCGGATCCAGGGCCGCGTGCCCGCTACGACGAGCTCTACGGCCTGTACCTGGACCTCTACCCGCGGACCCGCGAGGTCGCACACGCCCTCGCGCGGATGCAGACGGAGACGAAGACGCAGAAGGACGGTTGAGGGTCCAGCCCCTTCCGCCCCGTGAGACGATGGGGGTCCGGCGACTGCGCCCGCCCGCAGCTCGCCAGCGCATCACCGATGCCCCGGCGCGACGCCGCGGCGAGCTGCGGAAAGGATCCCCGCGATGCCCCCCTCGCTCTTCTCCCGACCGGCCCCCGAGACCGACGCCGGCGACGCCGACCTGACCGTCCACCGGCCCAAGACCTGGGCGACCGGCATCCCCGCCGCGGTCAACGCGATCACCACGGGCATCGAGCAGATGGGTCCCGTCCGCACTGCACGCACCCTGCTGACCGTCAACCAGGTCGGCGGCTTCGACTGCCAGTCCTGCGCCTGGCCCGACGAGGACCCCGACAAGCGCAAGAGGATCGCCTTCTGCGAGAACGGCGCCCGTGCTGTCGCCGACGAGGCGACCCAGCGCCGGGTCACCAACGAGTTCTTCGCCGAGCACTCGATCACCGAGCTGCGCGATCACTCGGACCACTGGCTGGGCGAGCAGGGCCGCCTCACGCATCCGATGGTCCGACGCGAGGGCTCCGACCACTACGAGCCGATCTCCTGGCGCGAGTCCTTCGCGCTGATCGGCACGCAGCTGCGCAGCCTCGACAGCCCCGACGAGGCGATCTTCTACACCTCGGGCCGCACCGAGAACGAGACCGCCTTCCTCCTGCAGCTGCTCGCGCGCCAGCTGGGCACGAACAATCTCCCCGACTGCTCGAACATGTGCCACGAGTCCAGCGGCGTGGCCATGAACGCCACCGTCGGCGTCGGCAAGGGGACCGTGACCCTGCAGGACGTCGAGACCGCGGACCTCCTCATCGTCGCCGGCCAGAACCCCGGCACGAACCATCCCCGGATGCTCGCGGCCCTCGCCGAGGCCAAGGCGAACGGCGGCCGCATCGTCGGCGTCAACCCGCTGCCGGAGGCCGGGCTGCTGCGCTTCAAGGATCCGCAGTCCCCGAAGGACGCGCTCGGCCGCGGCCAGGTCATCTCCGACGAGTTCGTGCAGATCCGTCTGGCCGGCGACCTCGCCCTCTTCCAGGGCATCAACAAGATCCTCATCGAGCGCGATGCCCTGGACCAGGTGTTCATCGACGAGAGCACCGCCGGCTTCGACGAGCTGCGCGTGCATCTCGACACCATCTCGTGGGACGACATCGAGCACGCCGCCGGCGTCCCGCGCGCCCAGATCGAGAAGGTCGCCCAGATGGTGATCGACGCCCGCAGCGTGATCGTCTGCTGGGCGCTCGGGCTCACCCAGCACGTGCAGTCGGTCGCCACGATCCAGGAGATCGTGAACCTCCTGCTGATGACCGGGAACATCGGTCGTCCCGGCGCAGGCCTGTGCCCCGTGCGCGGGCACTCGAACGTGCAGGGCGACCGCACCCAGGGCATCTACGAGAAGCCGTCCGAGGAGTTCCTCGCAGCCCTCGACGCCGAGTTCGGCATCGTCTCCCCCCGGGAGCACGGCCTGGACACCGTCGATGCGGTGCGCGCCATGGCCGACGGCCGCGGTCGCTTCTTCCTGCAGATGGGCGGCAACTTCGCCCGCGTCACCGGAGACACCGACCTCACCGACTCCGCCCTGCGCGGCCTCGACATGACGGTGTACATCTCCACCAAGCTCAACGGCACCCACCTCTCCCCCGGCAGGGTGTCGCTGATCCTGCCGACCCTCGGCCGCACCGAGCTCGACCTCACCGGCGGCACCCCGCAGAGGCTCAGCGTCGAGGACTCCATGTCGATGGTCCACGCCACCCAGGGGAAGCTGAAGCCCGCCTCACGGATGCTCCTCAGCGAGCCCGCGATCCTGACCGGCATCGCCCAGGAGACCTTCGGACCCGAATCCGTCGTCGACTGGCCCGCGATGATCACCGATTACTCGGTCATCCGCGATCACATCTCCCGGGTGATCCCCGGCTTCGAGGACTTCGAGCGGCGCCTCGACGAGCCCGGGGGCTTCCAGCTCCCCAACGGCCCGCGCGACTCGCGCACCTTCGCCACCGAGGACGGGAAGGCGCACTTCACCGCCTCGCCGCTGCATGTGCTGCGCATCCCCGAGGACCGCCTGCTGCTGCAGATCTCCCGCTCGCACGACCAGTTCAACTCCACCATCTACGCGCTCAACGACCGCTACCGCGGCATCGGCCACGGTCGCCGCGTGATCCTGCTGAACAACCGGGACATCGCGCGTCTGGGGCTGAAGAGCGGCCAGATCGTCGACGTCACCAGCGAGTACGACGGCGAGGAGCGCTTCGCCCAGGGCTTCCGGGTGCTCTCCTACCCCACCGCTCCCGGCTGCGCCTTCTCCTACTTCCCCGAGGCCAACGTGCTCGTGCACAACCGTCACGTCGCCGAGCGGTCCAACACCCCGGTCTACAAGTCCCTCCAGATCCGCCTCGAGCCCACCTCCCTCGTGGGCGAGCCTCCCCTGCGCTGACCCGGGCTGCCGGCCCGGCCCGCCTGGCCGCCTCAGCCCCCCTCTCAGCAGCCCGTCCCATCCATCCCGCAGTGATCGCCACGCCGAAAACCCTTTCGCCGCGGAAGCGTTTCGATTACGCTTCCCCTGATGCTGGTCATAGCTGACCAGCATCGTGCGGATCGCGGCGAGCAGCATCGCGCCGGCCGCCCTGGACCCTCCGTCGCCGTTCCGCGGAGGCTCCGCAGGCAGTTCCACCCGTTTCCCCCGGCGGGTGCCGCAGTGCGCGACGATCTGCGCAGCCACCGGCGGCAGCCGCGTTCCCTCACAAAGGAGTGACAGATGCACGGCCCCCACCCGGCCTCCTCCCACCCGGTCTCCTCCCCGGCGTCCGCGAGCGGCGCCTCCCCCGTCTCCGCCTCGCGCGCCGCATCCGCCGCATTCACCGCATCCGCCGCATCCGCCGCATCCGCCGCATCCGCCCGGCTCGCCTCGCGCCACAGACGAAGCGTTTCGATCGCCTCGTCGGCCGCCCTGCTCGCACTGGTCGCGACGCCCTGCCTGACGGTGCCGGCCTTCGCGGCGCCGACCGGCTCCGCGCCCGCGGCTGCGGTCGCGACGACGCTCGGCGACTCCGCGTCGTCGGACTACACCTGGTCGAACGCCCAGATCGAGGGCGGCGGCTACGTGCCCGGGATCATCTACAGCCCGACCGAGGAAGGGCTGGTCTATGCGCGCACCGACATCGGCGGCGCCTACCGGCTGGATCGCGCCACCGACACCTGGGTGCCGCTGCTGGACGAGATCGGCTGGGACGACTGGGGCTACAACGGGGTGCTGAGCCTGGCCACGGACCCGGTCGAGCCGAACCGGGTGTACGTCGCGGTCGGCATGTACACCAACGAATGGGACCCCAACAACGGGGCGATCCTGCGCTCGGACGACTACGGGCAGACCTGGGAGCGCACCGAGCTGCCCTTCAAGGTGGGCGGCAACATGGCCGGTCGCGGGATCGGCGAGCGCCTGGTCGTCGACCCGGCGGACCATGACGTGCTGTACTACGGCGCCGAGAGCGGGAACGGGCTGTGGCGCTCGACCGACAAGGGCGTCACCTGGCAGCAGGTGACCTCGTTCCCGAACGTCGGCGACTTCGCGCCCGATCCGGACAGCGAGTGGAGCTATGACCGGCAGGAGATCGGTGTCCTGTGGACGGCGTTCGACACCCGCGGCGCGGCCGACGGCGACGGCTCGAGCACGATCTTCACGGCCGTCGGCGACACCGATGATCCGCTCTACCGCTCCGATGACGGCGGGGAGACCTGGCAGCCGGTCGAGGGGGCGCCCACGGGGTACCTCGCGCACCACGGGGCTGTGGACGAGGAGAACGGGTACCTGTACATCACGACCTCGGACACGGCGGGCCCGTACGACGGCTCCGACGGCGAGGTGTGGCGCTACTCGATCGACGACGGCACATGGACCGATCTGACGCCGGACTACCGTCCCGTCGGCTCCGACTTCGGCTTCTCCGGCCTGTCGATCGATGCGGACGACCCCGACACGATCATGGTGACCACGCAGGTGCAGTGGTGGCCGGACATCCTGATCTTCCGCTCCACGGACGGCGGGGAGAGCTGGTCCCCGATCTGGGAGTATGCGTCCGACGAGGAGGGGAACCAGGAGCTCGTCACCCGCTACCAGCAGGACATCTCCGAGGTGCCGTGGCTGACCTTCGGCGTCGAGCCGACGGAGCCGACGCTGTGGACGGAGCCCGCTCCGAAGCTCGGGTGGATGGCGGAGTCGCTGTCGATCAACCCCTTCGATCCCGACGAGATGATGTATGGGACGGGTGCGACGATCTACCGCACCCAGAACCTCACCGACTGGGACGAGGGCGGCACCGTGCAGATCACGCCGGCAGCCCGGGGCATCGAGGAGACCGCCATCCAGGATCTCGCGGCCCCGGCGGGCGATGTGGACCTGCTCTCGGCGATGTTCGACCTGGGCGGCTTCGTCCACGGCTCCATCGACGAGGTCCCCTCGATGATCGAGGATCCCTACATGGGCGGGACCGGCAGCGTCGACGTCGCCGGCCTCGATCAGGAGGCCTTCGTGCGCGCGGGCACCGATGCCGAGGGCGCCTTCCGCGTGGCCGTGTCCCACGACTCCGGGGAGACCTGGATCGGCGGCACGACGATCGAGGGGGCGACCGAGTCCGGGCGCGCGGCGCTCACGGCCGACGGCGGTGCCATCGTCTGGGCGGCGGCGGGCATCGGCATCCAGGTGAGCACCGACGACGGGCAGACCTGGACGTCGGCGACCGGCCTGCCCGAGGGCGCCGAGGCCTCCACGGCGGAGGTCCAGGCGGATCGCGTCGACCCGTCGCTCGTGCATGCCTGGGTCGACGGCGCATATCTCGTCTCGACCGACGGCGGTCTCAGCTTCACCAGCCCGGAGACCACTGCGGGCAGCGGCTCCTCCGGGAGCGCCGACGCCGCCGTGCTGCCGACCTCCGGCTCCGTGCGGCTCGCGACGGTCCCGGGCGTCGAGGGCGAGGTGTGGGCGGCCGGCGGCGACAAGGAGGGCGAGGGCGACGGCGTCTACGGCCTGTTCCGCTCGACCGACGGCGGCATCACCTGGGAGGTCTTCGACGGCTTCGATGCGGCTGACGTGGTCGGCTTCGGAGCGGCGGCCCCCGGCCGTGACATGCAGTCGATCTACGTCTCCGGCTCCTACGAGGGGCAGCGCGGCATCTACCGCTCTGTCGACGGCGGCGTCACGTGGCAGCGCATCAACGATGACCGGAACCAGTGGGGCATCACGGATGCAGCGATCACCGGCGATCCCGATGTCTTCGGCCGCGTCTACATCGCCACCAACGGTCGCGGCATCATCGTCGGCGACACGGACGCCGTGCCTGCGGAGCCGACGGAGCCCGCGGAACCGTCGGATCCCTCTGAGCCCGCCGAACCGTCGGATCCCTCTGAGCCCTCTGAGCCCGCCGATGACAGCGGCAGCACCGGCGCACCCTCGGACGACGGCGGGGCGGGTGCCGACGGCGCCGACGACCCCTCGGCCGACGGGTCCTCATCGACAGGCTCCGGGGACGACGGCGCCACCGGCACCGACACCGCGACCGACACCCGAGCCGGCACAGACGCAGACGCAGACGCAGACGCAGACGCCACCGTCTCCGCGCCCGGCAGGCTCGCGGTGACCGGCACGAACGCCGCGATCGCCGCGGTGGCCGCAGCGGGTCTCGCGACCGTGGGCGGGCTGCTGTTGCTCCTGCGTCGGCGGTTCAGCGCCTGATCCGGAGCAGCAGCGGCTGATCGGGGACGGGCGCCGGCAGGGCGAAGTCGTGGGACATGGCATCACGTCAGCGATCCCGCGTAGCGTGGGGCTCGACGGCACCGTCCGCACCGCCTGCACCGGGGTGCCCGGTCGCCGTCGACCTCAGCGCCTTCCGAACGGAGCAGCCATGCAGGCCGAACGCCTCACCGACTCGATCTGCCACCATGCGGAGGGCCCGTACTGGTCCGACTCCTGGGGCGGACTGCGCTGGGTGGACCTCCTCGAGGGGGACATCATGCAGCTCCGCGCGGACGGCACCGCCCGTCGGATCAGCGGACCCAGCCCCGTGGTCGCGTGCGTGCGACCGTCCGACGGCGGAGGCGCCGTCCTCGCCGTCGAGAAGGGCTTCGCGATCGAGGACTCCGACGGATCCTTCACCGTGCTGCCGCCGCTGTGGGAAGGCTCGATCCGCATGAACGAGGGCGCGATCGCCCCCGACGGCTCCTTCCTGTGCGGCTCCATGGCCTACGGCGCGGTCCCCGGGGCGGCCTCCATGTGGCGCCTGCACCCCGACGGCTCCACCGAGCAGGTCCTCACCGACCTCACGATCTCCAACGGCCTGGCCTTCTCCGCCGACGGCGCGCACGCCTTCTACGTCGACACCCCCACCGGGCGGGTCGACCTGTTCGACTGGGACGATGAGGCGGGCCTCGTCGAGCGCCGTCCCTTCGCCGATCTCACCGGCCAGGACGGCCACCCCGACGGACTGACCCTCGACGCCGAGGGCAATGTGTGGGTGGCGATGCATTCGGGCCACCAGGTGCTCGGCCTCGGGGCCGACGGCTCCGTCGTCGAGCGCATCGCCGTGGGTCCCCGCCAGGTCACCGCCTGCGCGTTCGGCGGCGAGGACCGCGGCACCCTGTACATCACCACCAGCCGCGAGAACCTTCCGGACGGCGAGGACCCCGAGGCCGGGTCGCTGTTCGCGGTCCGGCCCGGGGTCGTCGGCCCGACGGAGGAGCGGGTCTTCGGGGACCCCGCGCCGGGCGTCTGAGAACCAGCAGGCGCCTCCGCCGGAGCTCGTGCCTCCACCGCTGGCCGGCGTTCAGCCGGCGGCCGGGGCGGGCTCCTCGTCCCGTCGGCCCCCGCCGCCCTCGCCGCGGTCGGGGATCTCGCCCGTGCGCAGCGAGGCGACCATGTCGTCGTACTCCTGCATGGCGATCGCCGGCGGGCGCGGTGTGATCAGCGAGACCACGATCGCGAGGATCAGCGCGACCGCGAAGCCGGGCACGATCTCGTAGAGGTGCTGGGCGGTGCCGTCGGCCGTGGTGAACAGACCCCAGGCGACATCGGGCTCCGCCTGACCCCACCAGAAGGCGACGCCGGCGCCGGAGATCATCCCGACGAGCGCACCCGGCATCGTCAGACGGCGCCAGAACAGGCTCAGCAGCACGATCGGCCCGAAGGCCGCGCCGAAGCCCGCCCAGGCGAAGGCCACCAGGTTCAGGATCGAGTTGTCCGGGTCCAGCGCGAGCACCATCGCGAAGATCGAGACGGCGAGCACCCCGCCGCGTCCGGCCCACAGCTTCGCCGTGGCGCCCAGCTTCAGGCCGAAGCCGCCCAGCAGGTCCTCGACCAGCGCCGACGAGCACACGATCAGCTGCGAGGACAGGGTGGACATGATCGCTGCGAGGACCGCCGCCAGCAGCAGGCCCGCCAGCATCGGATGGAACAGGATCTGCGCCAGGTCGAGGAACACGGACTCGCCGTTGGTCTTGTCGGTCAGCAGCGCGTCGCCGTTCTGCTGGAAGTAGGCCAGGCCCGCCATCGCGGTGAAGATCGCGCCGCACACGCACAGCACCATCCAGCTGATGCCGACGACCAGCCCGTACCTCGCGTCCCGGCTCGAGCGCAGCGCCATGAACCGGACGATGATGTGCGGCTGGCCGAAGTAGCCCAGCCCCCAGGCGAGCGAGGAGATCACGCCGACCGCGGTGGCACCGCGGGACATGGAGGTGAAGTTCTCGTCGACCTGCTGGATCGATGCCCACATCTCCCCCGGTCCGCCGACGACGACCATCGCCACGATCGGCACCGCCAGCAGCGACACCAGCATGATCAGGCCCTGGACCACGTCGGTGTAGCTCGCCCCGAGGAAGCCGCCGAACAGGCTGTACAGCACGGTCACGCTCGCGACCACCAGCATGCCCACCAGATACGGTCCGCCGAACATCGACTGGAAGAACACTCCCCCGGCAACCATGCCGGAGGACACGTAGAACGCGAAGAACACCAGGATCACCAGGCCCGCGACGATCCTCAGCAGGTGCGTGCGGTCGTGCAGCCGGTTCCCGAAGAAGCTCGGCACCGTGATCGAATCCCCTGCGATCTGCGTGTACTGGCGCAGCCTCGGGGCGACGAATGCCCAGTTCAGAGCGGCCCCGATGGTCAGGCCGACGGCCATCCAGGCCTCCACCAGGCCGCTGACGAACAGTGCGCCAGGCAGGCCCATCAGCAGCCAGCCGGACATGTCGGAGGCTCCCGCGGACAGCGCCGCGGTGAAGGGATGCAGCTGACGCCCGCCGAGCATGTACTCGTCGCCGCCGACGGTCTTGCGGTACGCGTGCAGGCCGATGCCGAGCATCGCGAGGAAGTAGATCGCCAGCGCGATCATCTTGAAGAGGAGGTCGAGGTCCATGACGAGTCTCCGATCTCAGGCTCGTCAGGTCGGCCGGGGTGCGCCGTCAGGACGGGCTCAGACTCCGCGCTCGGTTGCGCGGATGGCGGTCAGGGGGGACTGGGTGGAGGGGGACTGGGTGGAGGGGGACTGAGAGGTGGTGCGGCGAGGACGGGGGTCGTTCGACGGGGACGGGACCCTACCGACCCTACGCCCCCGGCGCCGGCTCGCGCAGAAGGCAGGCGGCAGGCGGCAGAAGGCAGGCGGCAGAAGGCAGGCGGCAGGCGGCCGCAGAGGAAGGGACCAGGAGCATGACCTCGACCCCTCACAGGCGTCGAGGTCGTGCTCCTGGTCCCCTCTTCAGCAGCCCGCCCAGCAGGCCGGGCCCCGTTCAGCCCTCGTGGGCCTCGGTGTCCTCGTCGACCCAGTCGAAGGTGCGCTCGACGGCCTTCTTCCACAGGCGCAGGCTGCGCTCGCGGGTCTCGGTGTCCATGGCGGGCTCCCAGCGCTTGTCCTCGGCCCAGTTGTCGATGACGTCCTGCTCACCGGACCAGTAGCCGACCGCGATGCCGGCGGCGTAGGCGGCGCCGAGGGCGGTGGTCTCGATGACCTTCGGCCGCACCACGGGGACGCCGAGGATGTCGGCCTGGAACTGCATGAGGGTCTCGTTCCTGACCATGCCGCCGTCGACCTTGAGCTCGGTGAGGTCGACGCCCGAGTCGAGGTTCATGGCTTCGAGCAGCTCGGCGGACTGGTAGGCGGTGGCCTCGAGCGTCGCGCGGGCGATGTGGTTCTTGTTGATGTAGCGGGTGAGGCCCACGATGACGCCGCGGGCGTCGGCCTTCCAGTAGGGGGCGAACAGGCCCGAGAAGGCAGGGACGACATAGCAGCCGCCGTTGTCGTCGACCTGCTTGGCGAGGTCCTCGATCTCGGGGGCGTCCTTGATCAGGCCGAGGTTGTCGCGGACCCACTGGACGAGCGAGCCGGTGACGGCGACCGAACCTTCGAGGGCGTAGATCGGCTTGGCGTCGCCGATCTTGTAGGCGACGGTGGTGAGCAGCCCGTTCTCGCTGCGCACCAGCTCCTCACCGGTGTTGATGAGCATGAAGTTGCCGGTGCCGTAGGTGTTCTTGGCCTGACCGATCTCGAAGCAGGCCTGCCCGAAGGTCGCGGCCTGCTGGTCGCCGAGGATGCCGGCGATGGGGGTGTCGATCAGCAGGCCCTGCTTGCGGCCGTACCCGTAGATCTCGGAGGAGGACTTGATCTCGGGGAGCATGGACAGCGGGATGCCCATGTCCGCGGCGATGTCCGCGTTCCAGTCGAGGGTGTCGATGTTCATCAGCATCGTGCGGGACGCGTTGGTGACGTCGGTGACGTGGACGCCGCCGTCGACGCCGCCGGTCATGTTCCACACGAGCCAGGCGTCGGTGTTGCCGAAGAGGAGGTCGCCCTTCTCGGCCTTCTCTCGGGCGCCCTCGACGTTGTCGAGGATCCACTTGACCTTGGGGCCGGAGAAGTAGGTCGCGAGCGGCAGGCCCACGCGCTCCTTGTACTTGTCGGCCCCCTCGTCGCCGGCGAGCTCGTCGCAGATGCGCTGGGTGCGGGTGTCCTGCCAGACGATCGCGTTGTAGACGGGCTCACCGGTGGTGCGGTCCCAGACGACGGCGGTCTCGCGCTGGTTGGTGATGCCGACGGCGGCGAGCTGGTGCCGGTTGATCTCGGCCTGCTGCAGGGCGTCGGCGACCACGGCGCGGGTGTTGCGCCAGATCTCGAGCGCGTCATGCTCGACCCAGCCGGCGCGGGGGAAGATCTGCTCGTGCTCCTTCTGCCCGGTGGAGACGATCTGCCCGCCGTGGTCGAAGACGATGGCACGGGTGGAGGTGGTGCCCTGGTCGATGGCGAGGATGTACTTCGGGGTGTCGTTCATGGTGACTCCTTCGTCGGGGTCGTTCGAGGGTAGTGCGATGCTCTGAGGGCGGTGCTCAGCAGGCCGGGCTCAGCAGGCCGGGCGCAGCAGGCCGGGCTCAGCGGGCTGGACTCAGAAGGCCGTGCTCAGCAGGCCGGCGATGACGCCGCCGATGAGGGGGCCGACGACGGGGACCCAGGCGTAGGACCAGTCCGAGCCGCCCTTGTTCCTGATCGGCAGCAGGGCATGCGCGATGCGGGGCCCGAGGTCTCGGGCGGGGTTGATGGCGTAGCCGGTGGGCCCGCCGAGGGAGGCGCCGATCGCGACCACCAGCAGGGCCACGGCCAGCGGGCCCATCTCGTGCGGGGTGTTGCCGAACAGCAGGATGACGAACACGAGCACGAAGGTCGCGATGATCTCGGTGACCAGGTTCCAGCCGTAGGAGCGGATCTCGGGACCGGTGGAGAACGTGCCCAGGATCGATGCCGAGTCCTCCTCGGCGTCGTAGTGGTTCTTGTAGGCGAGCCAGCAGACGATCGCGCCGAGGAAGGCGCCGATCAGCTCGGCGGAGAAGTAGGCGAAGGTGTTCGCTGCGGTCACCGGGATGTCAGGGGCGTACTCGGCGGCGCCGCTGGAGAGCAGGCCGATGGTCACCGCGGGGTTCAGGTGGGCGCCGGTCTTGTAGGCGACGAAGACGCCGCAGAACACGGCGAGCCCCCATCCGAAGTTGATGAGCAGCCAGCCGCCGCTGTTGCCCTTGGTCCTGCCCAGCACGACGTTGGCGACGACGCCACCGCCCAGCAGGGTCAGCATCGCCGTGCCGGCGATCTCGTACAGGAAGATGGTTGCCATGTGACCTCCTCGTCAGGTCCGGCGCGGCGTCCGCGGCCGGAGGCGGTCCCCGCTGCGGTGCGGGGATCGGGCAGGGCCGGCGCGTGCGCACGGCCCGATGGGGGTTCGGGGCCTGCGCGTCGGCGCGGGCCGGGGATCGGGTATCGGGGCTCGGTCGCCCCCGAGGGGCGGGGGCCGGTCGGCGCCCCCGCTCCGGGTGCTCAGGCTCTCTGGTTCTCAGCCGCGGTCGGGCACCTCCTGGGAGGCGCCGACGAGGCGGGCCGCCTCGGCATCGGTGGCCGTCGCCTCGCCCTCGAGGCGGGCGGCGATGTATGCGCGGTAGGCATCGACCTCGGCCTGCGCGACGGTCTCGTCCCAGCCGAGCTCGGGGGCCATCAGCCGGGCGACCTCCTCGGCGGCGTCGACGCCGCGGTCGCGGGTCTCGTAGTCCAGACGGGTGCGGCGCTCGAGCACGTCGGCCAGGTGGCGGGCGCCCTCGGCGCGGACGGCGTAGACGACCTCGGCGCGCAGGTAGCGCGCCGCGTGCTCGAGGGGGCGCCCGAGCTCGGGGTCCTCGTCGATCAGCGCGAGCACGTCGGTCAGCAGGGAGCCGTAGCGGAAGAGCAGGCGATCGGTGCGCATCTGGTCGAAGCCGTACCGTCGGCCGATCCCCGCCGCATCGCGCTTGAGCGTCTCGTACCCCTGGGCGCCGATCACCGGGACGCTGCGGGTGAGGCTGGGACGACCGGGCTCGATGTCCTTGATCGCGAAGTCGACGACGTCCTCGGCCATCACGCGGTAGGTGGTGAACTTGCCGCCGGCGATGGCGCTGAGCCCCGGCTCGACCTCCATCACGGTGTGCTCGCGGGAGACCTTGGTGGACTTCGAGGAGTCCCCGCCCTTCTTCACGGGCTGCAGCAGCGGGCGCAGCCCCGAGTAGACGCCGATGACGTCCTCGCGGGTCAGGTCGTCCTTGAGGACCGCGTTGGCGTGCTCGAGGACGTAGTCGATGTCCTCGCCGGTCGCGCCGACGGCACGGGGGTCCTCGGTCCACGGGGTGTCGGTGGTGCCGATGACCCAGTACTCGTCCCACGGGATGATGAACAGGACGGACTTCTCGGTCTGGGTGATGATGCCGGTGTCGGGGACGGCGCGGATGCGGTCACGGGCGACAGAGATGTGGATGCCCTTGGAGGCGAGCACCTCGAGACCGGAGTCGGCTCCGGCGAGCTCCTGCTGCTCCTGGGTCCAGACGCCGCCGGCGAGGATCGTCGCACGGGCGTGGACGTCGAACTCCTCGCCGGTCTCCTCGTCGCGCACGCGGGCGCCGACCACGCGCGCGCCCTCATGGAGGTAGCCGACGACGCTCGTGTAGTTGGCGACCGCGGCGTCGTGCTGGGCGGCGGAGCGGGTGAGCATCATGACGAAGCGCGCATCGTCCATCTGCGCGTCGTAGTACTCGAGGGCGCCGACGGCCTTCTCGCCGTCGAGGCCCGGGAACTCCTCGAGCATCTTCTCGTGCAGCAGATGCCGGTGGAAGGGCACGGCGCGCTTGCGGCCGACGGACTGCATCGCGTCGTAGAGCATGACGCCGGAGCCGATGAAGGCGCGGTCGACGACCTTCTTGAAGAAGGGGAACACGAACTTGATGGGCTTCACCAGGTGCGGGGCGGTGTGCTCGAGCAGCAGATCGCGCTCGCGCAGGGCCTCGGCGACGAGCTTGAAGTCGAGCATCTGCAGGTAGCGCAGACCGCCGTGCATGAGCTTCGAGGAGCGGGAGGAGGTGCCGGAGGCCCAGTCGTGCGACTCGACCAGTCCGACGCTGAGTCCGCGGGAGGCCGCGTCGAACGCCGCACCCGCACCGTTCACGCCGCCGCCGACGACGAGGACGTCCAAGGGCCTCTCTGCTGTCGCCTCCCGCAGTCGGGCGAGATGATCGGCACGACCGGACGGGGTGAGGGCGGACCGCTGCACTGAGGACACTGAAAGCTCCTTCGCTGTTCTGGAAGGCCCGCAAGGGGCCTAGGTCCCTATCGTCGAATCGACGTGCAGCCACTGGCAAGCCGGCTGCACGAACGTGCACAATGGGCCCCATGAGCTCCTCCCCGCGCCTCGACCAGGCGTACGAGGCTGCACGGATGTACTACGACGAGGGATCGACGATGGAGTCCATCGCCGGTGCGCTCCGCGTCTCGCGGTCGACGGTCTCCCGTCTGCTGCGCGATGCGCGCTCGCAGGGCCTGGTGGAGATCTCCCTGCATCCGCCGGGCGCCTACCGCATCGAGGAGCAGCGCCGACGGCTCGCCGAGCGCTTCGGCGTGACCGCCCGCGTCGTCGCCACCGAGCCCGACGCGAGCCAGATCCAGCGCCTGGAGACGACCACCGCGACCGCCGCCCGCGCCCTGGAGGACATGCTCGAGCCCGACATGATCGTCGGCCTCGCCTGGGGCACGACGCTGTCCGCTCTCGTCTCGCACCTGCAGTCACGCCCCACGCCCGGCCTTCGGGTGCTGCAGCTCAACGGTGCGATCGACACCGGCGGGTCGGGGCTGACCTATGTCGACACGATGCTGGCGCGCGCCGCCCAGCGCTGGGACGCGGCCGTCCAGCACTTCCCGGTGCCTGCGTTCTTCGACTACGCGGCCACCCGGGAGGCGATGTGGCGCGAGCGGTCGGTGCAGCGGGTGCTCGAGGCCCAGCGGCAGTGCACGCTCGCGGTGTTCAGCGTCGGCGCCTTCGACGCCGACGTCCCCAGCCACGTCTACGCCAGCAACTACCTCACCTCCGAGGATCGCGCCTCGCTGCAGGCCGACGGCGCAGTGGGCGACGTGTGCACGGTCTTCCTGCGGGCCGACGGCACCTCCCACGGCATCGGACTGAACGCCCGATGCTCGGGCCCCGACCACAATCAGCTGCGACGGATCCCCCGCCGCCTCCTGGTCGCCGTCGGCCGACGCAAGGCGCTGCCCCTGCGGGCCGCGCTGCTGGCCGGTCTCGCCACCGACCTCATCATCGACGACGTCACCGCGGCGAGCCTCCTCGCCCTGCACTGACGCCGCGCTGGCCGGCGCTACCCTTCGAGCCCCGTGAGGTCGAGGCGCTCGATGCCGGTGTAGACGTTCATCCGACCGTCGGCGCCCTGGGCGGCCCCGCCGTCGGCCCCGCCGGCGCCGTCGGCCCCGCCGGCCGCGCCGGCCCCGCCGTCGGTCGATGCCGCCCGGGTGAAGCCGAGCAGCGTCATGCCGACCGCCTCGGCCGTGTCCACGGCGAGGGAGCTCGCGGCGGAGACGCAGGCCAGCATCGGGATGCCGGCCATGAAGGCCTTCTGGACGATCTCGAAGCTGGCCCGCGAGGAGACCAGCAGGAAGCAGCCGGACAGCGGCAGCCGGTCCTCGAGCAGCGCCCATCCGATGACCTTGTCGACCGCGTTGTGCCGGCCGACGTCCTCGCGCACCGCGAGGATCTCCCTGTCGGCCGCGGAGACCAGGGCGGCGGCATGGACGCCGCCGGTGCGGGCGAATACCGGCTGCCGCTCGGCGAGGCTCCGGGCCGCGGAGAGGATCGCGCCCGGGCTCACGGTCCAGTCCGTCGTCAGCTCGAAGCGGCTCCTGCGACGCACCGCGTCGATGCTCTCCGCGCCGCACACCCCGCAGGCCGAGGTGGTCGTGAACTGCCGCGAGGGGAGCGGCAGCAGCTGCGGCCGCGTGGTCGTGAAGTCCATGACGTTGTAGGTGTTGCGCTCGAAGCCGGTGCCGTCGTCGACGACAGCGCCGTCGCAGTAGCGCGCCTCCGCGATGTCGTCCCGGGAGACGATCAGCCCCTCGCCGTGGAGGAACCCGTGGATCAGCTCCACGTCATGGCCGGGGGTGCGCATGGTCAGGGACAGCTGTCGGCCGTTCAGCCGGATGTCCAGCGGTTCCTCGACGGCGACGTGGTCGCCCTTGCGGCCGGAGTAGAGCCGCCCCTCCCGCACGCGGACGGTGCGGATCCTGCGATTGTCGGTGACCCTGCCCATCCCTCGAGGGTAGTCGGACCGGGGCCGGGTCCGACGGCGGCAGACAGCCCTGTCAGGCGATGCGATCAGCGCGTGGTGACGACGTCCTCGAGGCGCAGCGGATCGCGGCCCAGCACCTCCCGCACATGCGGGCTCACCTCCGCGAGCGCGCCCGAGGCGATCGCGGTGTAGGTGCTGATCCAGGCGTCGACCTGCCAGTCCGGGGCGCCGTAGGGGGCGCGCGAGGCACGGGCCTGCTCCATCGTCTCGTCGACGTACCGGTGCTCGAGCCCGGTGGCGGCGGTGAGCCGGCCGGCGACCTCGGAGAGGGTGAGCGCCTCGGGTCCGGTCAGATCGAGGATCCTGTCCGCCCAGGGGGCGGGGTCCGTGAGGATGCGTGCGGCGACCTGGGCGACGTCCTCCCTGGCGACGAAGGCGCAGCGGCCGTCGCCGGCGGGGCCGCGGAGGGTGCGGTCCTCCCCCGCCCAGGGCTGGAGGACGTCGAGGTAGAAGTCGTCGCGCAGCATGGTCCAGCGCATCCCGGTCGCCGTCGCGGCGGCGCGGATCGCGTCCTCGGTGGCGCCGTGGTCGCGGGCGAGGGTGAACTCGGCGTCGGCCGCGGCTCCCGTGAAGGAGGTGTAGACCAGGTGACCCACTCCGGCGTCGGCGGCGGCTGCCACGACGGTGCGATGCTGATCCACCCGGTCGGCGCTCTCCCCCGCCGAGACCAGCAGCAGGGTCTGCACGCCGGATAGAGCGGCGGAGCAGGCGTCGGCGTCGCCGTAGGTCGCCACGGCGACGTCCGCGCCCGCGAGGCGCGGTGCGCGCGAGGCATCGCGCACGATGAGACGCAGACGGTCCGAGAGCCCCGCGTCCGCGAGCAGCGCGGCGACCCGCCCGCCGAGGTGGCCGCTCGCACCGGTCACGGCGATCCGGCCGACGGGCTCCCCGGCGTTCCGGCCGACGGGCTCGTCCTCGATGTCTCGCGCGCCCATCAGCCCAGCAGCCCCTTCTCGGTCAGCCAGTCCGTCGCGATGGTCGCGGAGTCCAGCTGCTCGTCGACGCTGCGGGTGTTCAGCGCGATGAGCTCCTCGGTGGTCAGAGCGTCCGTGACCTTCTGGAGCACCGCGGCGGCGTCGTCGTCGATCCGCTCGGAGACCAGGGGCGCGACGTTCTGCGGCAGGATCATCGACTCGGGGTCCTCGAGGGTGACGAGGTCGTTCGCGGCGATGGACGGGTCGGCGGTGTAGATGTCGGCGAGCTGTGTGGTGCCGTCGAGCAGCGCCTGCAGCGTGAGCGGGCCGCCGGAGTCGGAGACCGGCACGACCTCGAGCTCCACGCCGTAGATGCTCTGCGCCCCCTTCGGGCCGTAGGGACGCTCCTCGAACTCGGGGTTCGCGGCGATCGTCAGGCCGTCGATGTCGGCGAGGTCCCCGATCGAGGTCAGCGAGTTCTGGGAGGCGAACTCGCCGGTGGTTGTGTAGGAGTCCTGGTCGGTGGCCTCGGCGTAGGGCAGGACCCGCAGCCCGTCCGGGAGAGCGGCGCCCAGGGCGTCCGCGAGGTCGTCGGCCGTGCCCGCCGCGGCGCCCTCGTCGAGGTGCTGCAGCAGGTTCCCGAGGTACTCGGGCAGCAGGTCGATGGCCCCGGACTCGAGCTCCGGCATGTACACGTCGCGCTGGCCGATCTGGTACTGACGCTCGACGCTCGCGCCGGAGTCCTCGAGGACCTGGGCGTACAGCTCCGCGATGATCTCGTTGGAGTAGTACTGCTGGGAGCCGACGACGAGCGCGCCGCTCGCGCCCCCGCTGTCCGAGGCGCTGTCCGCCCCGTCGCCCGTATCGGTGTCCTCGGCGAGCGGGTCGGAGTTCGAGCAGGCGGCGGCGCCGACGGCGACGAGGCCGCCTCCGGCGAGCGCCGCGAAGGAGCGGCGGGTGGGGAGCGGACGATGCGCGGTCATGATGTCCTCCTGGAGGGGGTCCGGATCGACGGGGTCGGGATCAGCGGGGTCGGTGAGGTCGGGGGCAGCGGGGTCGGGGGCAGGGCTGGCGGGGTCGGTGAGGGCGGGGGATCAGCCCCGGGCCGCGCCGCGCGGGGCGGTCAGCCGCTCCACGAGGCGCAGGAGGAGGTCGATCGCGAGGGCGAGGGCGACCACCAGGAGCGATCCGGCAAGCATCTGCGGATAGTCGGAGAGGTTCAGACCCAGGAAGATGAAGCGGCCCAGACCGCCGTTGCCGATGTAGCTGGCGAGCATCACGGTCGCGACGACCTGCACGGCGGCGAGGCGCACCCCGCCGATCAGCAGGGGCAGCCCGATCGGGATCTCGACCCGGGAGAGGATCTGCCACTCGGTCATGCCCTGGGCGCGGGCCGCGTCGACGGTGCGCGGGTCCACGGCCTCGCAGGCCGAGTAGGCGCCGGCCAGCAGGGAGGGGATCGCGAGGATCACGAAGGCGAGGATCGGGGCGGTCAGGCCGATGCCCAGCCACAGGCCGAACAGGGTGATCAGGCCGAGGGTCGGCAGGGCGCGGGCGGCCCCGCTGAGCGCGACCACGGGACCCCGTCCGCGACGGGTGTGCCCGACCAGCAGGCCGATCGGGATGGCGATCACCGCCGCGATGCCGACGCCCAGCAGCGTGTACCAGAGGTGCTCGAGCAGGCGGACGGGGATGGACCCCGGCCCCGACCAGCGGGTGGGATCGGCGAGCCAGGCGACAGCGGCCGTCAGCTGGTTCATGCCGCACCTCCACGCGGAGCATGCGCCCAGGGAAGGGCGAGGCGGGAGGCGAGGACGATGAGCAGGTCCAGCAGCAGGGCGACCGCCGCGGTCAGCACGATGCCGCAGAGGATCTCGGCGATGATGTTCCGCTGGAAGCCGTCGATGAACAGCATGCCCAGGCTCGGCACCCCGAGCACGCCGCCGACGGTGACGAGGGAGACCGTGGAGACCGCGACCACGCGCAGCCCGGCCACGAGCGCCGGACCAGCGAGCGGCAGCTCGACCCGCCAGAACCGCTGGAGCGGCGCGAAGCCCTGGGCGGTCGCCGAGCGGAGGGTGTCCTCGCTGACGGCCCGCAGCGCGTCGGAGGCGCTGGGGACCATGAGGGCCAGGCCGTAGATCGTCAGGGCCACCACGATGTTCAGCGGGCTGCGGATCGAGGTGCCGAGGATCAGGGGCAGCAGGATGAACAGCGGTAGCGAGGGGATCGCGTAGAGAAGGCCCGCACCCGCCGCGAGAGAGGTGCGCAGCCAGCCCCGCACGGCGATCAGCTTGGCGATCGGCAGGGCCAGCACGAAGGCCAGCACGATGGGCGGGAGCGCCTGCGCGAGATGGGCGAGCAGGCGCGAGCCCAGCAGGTCGAGGTTGCCGAGGACCCAGGTCATGGGCGGCTCTCCGCGGAGGGCTCCGACGAGGGGGCCGGGGAAGGTGCTGGAGCTGCGGCCGAGGAGAGGACTCCTGCGGCCCGCCCGTCGGCGTCGACCACCACCTGCGCGTCCCCCACCTGCTCGATGTGGAGGCTGCGGGTTCCGCGGTCGGCGCCGACGAAGCTGCGCACGAAGTCGTCGGCCGGATCGGCGAGGATCTCCTGCGGCGTGCCCTGCTGGGCGATGACCCCGCCGGGGCGCAGCAGCACCACGCGGTCGCCCAGCAGGAACGCCTCGTCGATGTCATGGGTGACGAAGACGATCGTCTTGTGCAGCTCCTTCTGGATGCGCAGCATCTCCTGCTGCAGGTCGGCGCGGACGATCGGGTCGACCGCCCCGAAGGGCTCGTCCATCAGGAGGATGTTGGGGTCCGCGGCGAGCGCGCGGGCGACGCCCACCCTCTGCTGCTGGCCGCCGGAGAGCTGGGACGGGTAGCGCCGGGCGAGAGCGGGATCCAGCCCCACCACCTCGAGCAGCTCGAGCGCCCGGGAGCGGGCCCCGCGCCGGGACGCTCCCCGCAGGACCGGCACCGTGGTGACGTTGTCGAGGACCGTCCGGTGCGGCAGGAGCCCGGAGGCCTGCATGACGTATCCGATCGAGCGGCGCAGACGCACGGGGTCGAGCGCCGCGACGTCATCGCCGTCGATGGTCACGCGCCCGCTCGTGGGGTCGACCATGCGGTTGACCATGCGCAGGAGGGTGGTCTTGCCGGAGCCGGAGGTGCCCACCAGGACGACCGCCTCGTGGGAGGCGATCTCCAGACTCACGTCCTCGACGGCGATGGTGCCGTCCGGATAGGTCTTGCCGACGTTCTCGAACCCGATCACAGGGCCTCCCCCACGGGTCGTCGTACAGATGTTCGATGTCCTGCTCGGCCGACACTACTGCATCGATCATCGCACCGATGAGCGACCTGCCGACCGGCCGGTCGGGGACGACCGAGCGGACGAGGTGATCATCGATGACGGCAGGATCGCCCCGCAGGTGCGTCGGCTGCTCCCGGACGGGGTCGACGCCGCCCTCGAGCTGGTCGGGGCGCCGACGCTGCGGGACACGCTCGGCTGCGTCCGCGAGCGAGGGATCTGCTGCTTCACGGGGATGCTGTCGGACGAATGGATCGTGAAGGACTTCTACCCCATCGGGTTCCTCCCTCGCGGGGTCCGCCTGTCCGCCTACGCGGGCGAGGCCTCCGACCTCCCGGCCGGCGTGCTCCAGGACTACCTCGATGATGTGGCTCAGGGACGGGCCGCTCTGCCCCTGTGGCGCACCTTCCCGCTCGAGCAGGCCGCCCGGGCGCATGCGCTCATGGAGTCCGGGGAGGCGCTCGGGAAGATGGTGCTCCTCCCCTGAGCCTCCGCGGACGCGGCCGTCGGCCCGGGATCAGTCCTTCGTGCCGCTCCCGGCGGCCGCCCGGCGGCGCATGCGCACGTCCAGGAGGTTCGCGGCGCGCGTGAGCAGGAAGTTGATGACGATGTAGATGACGGAGACCACCAGATAGGTCTGCACCAGGAACCGGGTGATCGAGACCATCGTCTTGCCCTGGAACTGCAGCTCGTTGAAGCTGACGACGTAGCCGAGCGTGGAGTCCTTCAGCAGGCTCACGAGCGCGAGGATCAGGCTGGGCAGGACCAGTCGCACGGCCTGCGGGAGGATCACGCTGGCCATGGTCTGGCGGCGGTCCAGGCCGATCGCGGCGGCGGCCTCGTGCTGGCCCCTGTCCACGGCGTTGATGCCCGCGCGGAACACCTCGGCGGTGGTCGCGGAGCTGACCAGGATCATGGGGATCACGAGCATCCAGAAGCGCGGGAAGGTGACGCCGAACGCGGGCAGCGCGAGGAGGAACGCGTAGACCACCAGCAGCATCGGGATGCCGCGGAAGAACTCGATCCAGGCGGCGGCGACGCTGCTGACCACCGGGTTGCGGGCGAGGCGCCCCAGTGCCAGGAGCAGCCCGAAGGGGAAGGCGACCACGGCGGCGACGGCGGTGGCCTGCAGGGTGCCCTTGAGCCCCTCCGCGAGGAAGGCGATGTAGTCGCGCCGGAGATAGGGGAGCCACTTGTCGGCGGCGAGCTGGCCGTTGCGGCCGAACTGCCACAGGGCTCCCGCGATCAGCAGGGCGATGACGATGACGGAGAGGATCGAGAGGGCGAGGATCCGGGCGCGGCCCTTGGGCCCCGGCGCGTCGAAGAGGACCTGGGTGGCGGTGGTGCTGCGGGCGCTCATGCCTGGGCCGCTCCCTTCAGGCTGTCCGTCGGACGCAGACGCCGACCGGAGGAGGGGGCGACGGCTCGCTCGAGGGCGCGTCCGCCGTAGGCCGCGCTGAGCGAGAGCACCAGGTAGACGATGCCGGAGACGAGGAACAGCAGGACCGCTTCGGCGGACCGGATGTTCAGCTGCTGGGTGACATAGGTGGTCTCGGCGACGGAGATCGCCGCGCACAGGGACGAGCCGATCAGCGTGCCGATGAAGACGTTCACGAGCGGCTGGATCATCGTGCGGAACGCCTGCGGGAGGATCACGAAGCGCAGCACGCCGAAGAAGCCGAGGCCGATCGAGCGGGCCGCCTCGGCATGGCCGATGGGCACCGTGTTGATGCCCGAGCGGATGTTCTCGCACACGAACGCGGCGCTCGAGAGGGTCAGCGCGAGCACGCCGCACCAGAAGTACGGCAGCAGCAGGCCCGCGTCCGGCAGGCCGAAGGCGATCAGGATCAGCAGGCTCAGCAGCGGGATGTTGCGGAAGATCTCGACGTACACGGTCGCGGCCCAGCGGAGCGGCGGGACGGGACTGACGCGGCACACGGCCATGACGGTGCCGACGATCAGCGCGAAGGCGTAGCCGAGCAGGGTCAGCGCGATCGTGGTGCCGATGCCCTGCAGCAGGAACTGCCAGTTCTCGACGAGGATCTGCATGCGAGACCTTCCGTTGGGGGACGTACAGCGGGCCGACGGACCGGTTGACGGACAGCCCGGCCGACGGACGACGGACGACGGGACTCGTGCAGTCCGCGCGGTCCGTCGGCCGGCCGGGATCAGGCCGGGATCAGGCCGGCAGGTCGCCGATGGTCGGCGGGGTCGGGACCTCGCCCTCGATGACCTGGCCGATGGTGGCGGTGTACAGCTTCTCCCAGGTGCCGTCGGACTCGATGGCCTCGAGGAAGCCGTTGACGAAGTCCAGGGCGTCGGAGTCCTTGTTCAGTCCGATGCCGTAGGGATCCTCGGTGAAGGGCTCGCCGACGACGGACACCTCTGGGTCGGCTTTCGAGTTGCCCAGCAGCACCCCCTGGTCCAGGACGTACGCGTCCACGCGGCCCTGCTTGAGCGCTGCGACGCAGGACTCGTTGTCCGCGAGGGTCTCGACCAGCGAGGCGTCGTAGTCGGGGACGTTCTCCTCGATGGCCTGGATGCCGGTGGAGTTGGACTGCGTGACCAGCTTCAGCCCGGTGAGATCCTCGGGGCCCGTGATCGAGTCCTTGTCCTCGGTGCGCACCTGGATCGCGGTGCCGGAGAGGTAGTAGGGGCCGGCGAAGTCGATCTTCTCGAGGCGCTCCGCGGTGATCGAGTAGGTCGCGATGACGCAGTCGACGGTGTCGTTCTGGACCATCGTCTCGCGGGTCTCGACGGTGGTGTCGATGTACTCGACCTTCTCCTCGCCGCCGTCGCCCAGGATGTAGCGGGCCAGCAGCTGGGTGATGCCGGCGTCGAAGCCGGTGACCTTGTCGGTCGAGGGGTCGATCAGCGAGAAGACCTGGTTGGCGGTGGTGCCGCCGCGCACCAGCTTGTCGGCCTCCTTGATGGCGGTCGCCCAGGTGCTCGCGGAGACGTCGGCGTCGTCGGCCACGGGGCCGCCCGCGATCGCGGCGTCATAGTCGCTGCTGGTCTCGTCGTCCTCTCCGCCCAGCGAGGGGGCGTCGGAGTCGTCGGACGAGCAGGCGGCGAGGGCGAGGCCGAGCGGCAGCGCCGCAGCGGCGGCGACCACGGCGCGGCGGCCGGGACGGAAGCTCGAGTCGGTCATGAGGGATCTCCTTCGGGATGGGGCGGTCGGACCGCCGGGGGAGGCGCCGGATCACCGGGCCCGGTGGCACCGGGATCAGTGGGGGAGGATCTTGGACAGGAAGTCCTTGGCGCGCTGGGTCTTCGGGGAGGAGAAGAACTCCTCCGGCTCTCCCTGCTCGACGATCTCGCCGTGATCCATGAAGACCACGCGGTCGCAGACATGGCGGGCGAAGCCCATCTCGTGGGTGACCACGAGCATCGTCATGCCTCGCTCGGCCAGCTCGGTCATCACGTCGAGCACCTCGTTGATGACCTCGGGGTCGAGGGCCGAGGTGGGCTCGTCGAACAGGAGGGCCTTGGGGTCCATCGCCAGCGCGCGGGCGATCGCCACCCGCTGCTGCTGGCCGCCGGACAGGGCGGCGGGGAGGTTCTCGGCCTTGTCGGCGAGGCCCACCCGCTCGAGGAGCTCGCGCGCCCGCTGCTCGGCCTGCGCCTTCGGCACGCCGCGCACCTTGCGCGGCCCGAGCGTCACGTTGTCGATGGCCTTGAGGTGCGGGAACAGGTTGAAGCTCTGGAACACCATGCCGACGTCCGAGCGCAGACGCGTGAGCTCCTTGCCCTCCTCGGGCAGCAGCTTCCCGTCGATCTCGATCTCGCCGGCGCTGATCGTCTCGAGGCGGTTGATGCAGCGGCACAGGGTCGACTTGCCCGATCCGGAGGCGCCGATCAGCGCCACCACCTCTCCGCGCCGGATCTCCAGGTCGACGTCCTTGAGCGCCTGGAAGTCACCGAAGAGCTTGCTGACCCCGCGCACGCTGATCAGGGGCTCCCCGATCGTCTTCCCCTGCGCGGGAGCCCGCTCGCCCTGAGTGGTCGCACTGCTGTCGCTCATAGGACGATCTTTCGCCCCACGGCCCGTTCTGTCCAGGTCGCGAGAACCTGCTTCACCATCTGGGACGAATTCGTGACCAGCGGCAGGTCCTGGCGGCACGAACGGACGAAAGTCCTGGCCCCGATACCTCTCCCCCGTAGAGGATCGGCGGTGACCACCAGCGAAGGGAATCCCGTGCCGCCCTCCTCGTCCACCCCTCAGAGGTCCTCCTCCGGACTGCCGCGCCGCGCGCTCCTGCTCGCCCCGGCCGCCGTCGGCCTCGCCGCCGCCCTCGCCTCATGCACCTCCGACGGAGCACCGGCCGGCACCGGCGCCGGCTCCGGTTCCGGAGCGACTTCGGGCTCCGGAACGTCCGACGACGGACTGCTCGCCGCTCGCGGGTGGACCGACCAGACGGCGCGCGAGATCATCGAGGAGCTCGAGGCCCTGCCTCTCGATGAGCGCCCCGCCGATCTCACCGCCTCGGTGCAGCAGGAGGAGCTGGTCCTCGCCGACACCGCCGGTCGCGAGGCGGTCCTGCCCCTCGTGGAGGACGGCTTCCGCCTCTCCATCGCCCCGTACGTCGAGGACACCCACGACTGCTTCCTGCACAGCCTCACCACCTGCGTCGGCGAGCTTCAGAGCGAGGACCTGCAGGTCCTCGTCACCTCCGCCGACGGCGAGGTGCTGATCGACGAGGTGCGCACCACGGCGGCCAACGGCTTCCTCGGTCTCTGGCTTCCCCGTGATGAGCAGCTCTCCGTGTCCCTCGCCCGCGACGGCGAGAGCGCTCGCGCGGAGGTCACCACGGACGCCGAGTCCGCCACCTGCCTGACCACCATGCGCCTGGAGGCGTGACGGCGGGCGCAGGGACGGCCGCAGCCGCATGGGACCCTCTCGCAGCCCAGCACCTGGCACCCTGGGGATCGCAGTCCCTGCAGTGACCGATGCAGGACCTGCGGACCTCGAGGAGAACCGATGCTGCCCGCGCACGAGACCCTCACCTGGCACGACATGGACCGTCCCGACGCCGTCATGCGCGTTCGACGGCGGGAGTCCGAGGACGGTCGATGGGTCGTGCTGCTGCACGGCGCCGGCATGGACGGCACCATGTTCGACGCTCAGATCTCCGCCCTCCCGACGACGACCGGCATCCTCTGCCCCGACCTGCGCGGCCACGGCCGCTCCCCGCTCGAGGGCTCCTTCCGCTACACGGACCTGCTGGCCGACCTCGAGGCGATGCTCGCGCCGCTCGCCGGGGCGGACGTCACCCTCATCGGCCAGTCCCTGGGCGGAAACCTCGCGCAGACCTGGCTGGCTCACAGCCCCCGGGAGATTCGCAGGGCTGTTCTCATCGACTGCACCGACAACCACGGACCGGTGACACGGACCGAGCTCCTGGCGCTGCGGAGCACGGTGCCGATCCTCCGACGCACCCCATGGTCGTGGACGGTCTCAGCATCCGCCCGGGCATGCGGCACCGAACCCACCACACAGGCCTATGCGCGCGATCGTCTGCTCGCCATCGGGCGGGAGCGCTTCGCCGAGGTCATGGGCTTCTGGCGAGACGCCCTGCGCCCCGATCCCCGAGCTCGGCTGCCCGTGCCGGTCCTCGCGCTCCTCGGAGAGCGCGACCCCACAGGGAACATCCGCACCGCGATGGCACACCTAGCACGACGGGACCCCCAGGTGCAGCTCGAGACGGTGGCCGGCGCCGCCCACCATGCGAATCAGGATCGCCCAGAGGCCGTGAACACGCTGATCGCAGCATTCCCCAACGAGGGCGAGCTCCCTGCTGCCGAGTGAGGGGCCGCCGGCCGGGAGCCGGACGGGCCCCAGACTCCACCCTGCCGTCCACCACAGGTTCTGCCGCATCCTCCGGTGCGCCGCACGGGACAGCTCGACGACGGAGAGCACCGAGCGCGGATCCGAGCTGGCGAGGACAGAGCAGCAGCCAACTCCGGATGGCAGATGTGAGCCCCGACTGCTCTGAGTTGGAATGCCCCGGCGTCACCCAGCCTTCCCAGCCTCAACGGGCGCTGCCCCGCAGACGCGTCGCTCACCATCTCCATGACCCTGCATCCCCTCTATATATCTGCCCAGAGGGAAGCCAAGCGCTCCACCTCCACCGACCGATGCCCCGCACCACGACACCGAAGCATGGCGCGCTCGACAAGTACCGCCATCTCCAGGGGACCCACCCCACCAGGCACCGGTGTGATGCGCGAGCACAGGTCGGCCATCGCCGGGGCGAAATCCCCAAGCACGATGCCTCCGCTCACAGTGTTTCCCACGTCGACACCCAGATGAAATCTACCCCGTCCGGAGGGGAATGCGATAATCGATCGAGGTGCACCGACGGCACTGAATACTGCGCTCACGCCAGCATCGATATGTATGGGTTCACCGACGTCGAAGCCATCCACATGGGCGCCTTCCGCGCGCAGCGCCTCCACCAATCGGGACCCTATATATCCTCTCGACCCTACGACCGCTGCCGAACCGTTCGCCCCCAATGCCCCATAGAGCCTGACACACGCTTCGACCGTAGCCGGAAGAGAAGCCCTGGAGCCGTCTCCCGGTTCGAGCAGGTTCCCATCCAGATCCTTCTGTGCAAGGCCTTCAACCTCCTTGACATATTCCGGGTGAGGACGCTGAACCACCAGTCCGGCGATACCGGGGTCATCGGCGATCTTCTCGAGTAGCTCGATCGACGCTCGCCGAGCGTTCGCTTGGGGTCGATATCCGATGACCCTGAATCCGGCGGAGGCGAACGCTCTAGCCTTTTCGTTGGCTGAATCCACGGCCGCCAGCTCCGCACCTTCAGATCCAATTCGACCTGACGTCCCACGGAAGAGGATGATCGCCAGAGAGGGGACCTCCAGGCTCTCGACCTGCTGACGCGCCTCATCGATGACCCGGTCCCTCAGACGCACGCCGTCAATGATTCCAGGGGGCCGTGGGTGATGCGGCACTCGTACGTCACTCATCGTGCTCATTCCGACATCAGACATCATGGTTCAGATGACTCGAGAGCGTGGGATCCCCAGATGCCCCTCATCGCAACAACGAGGAGCAGGGAGACACATCCTGCCAAGAGAAAGATGATCCGCAGATCCCACGTCTGCACGATGACAGCAGAGAGCACGCCGCTCAAAGGCAATGTGGACCAGCTGATCGTCCGCGCCAAGGAACCCACTCTCCCCATATGCTCCGGCTTGGCCGCCAGCTGCCTCACCGAGGTCGCACCGGCTTGAAGCATCGTGCTCCCGAGACTGGACAGAGCCCAGAGGAACACAGCGATGATCAGACCAAATATGCCTCCGGGCAAGAAGGCCAATGTCAGACATGCGATGCCGCGAAGGAACAATCCGATGCCCGGGGCGCGCCACCAGTTGAAGGTGTACTTCTTCAACAGGAGAGAGAACAGCAGACCGGCCGCGCCTCCCGCCATGACGAACCCTGCGGCTGCGACATCCACTCCACGTGAGGCCAGGAGCGACGGAAGATATGAACTCAGAGATCCGCTGAAGAGATTCACGACCGCCATTCCGCCGAAGGTGCCCAGCAGCAGAGGGGTGCGCAGGATCGCCATCATCTCGTGCAGCTCACCCTTCACGCCGAGCCTCTCCCTCTTGGCCTGACGGATGGTGAGAGGAGTTCTCAGGGTGCCGATGATCACGGCGCTCATCGCAAACGCCATGACGTCGACCAGCAGGATCTTGAACCCGAAACTCGTAAGCATCGACAAGCCGACGAGCGTCGGCCCAAGGAGCTGCCCCAAGGTATAACTGACCTGCATATAGCCGTTCGCGAGGCGCAGCCCCTCTCGATCCACTATGAGAGGAAGCACCGCAAATCTGGCAGCCTCATACACACTACCGACGGATGCATGCAGCAGCACGAGGAGAAGGAGAACATGAATGTCCTCGGCGACAATCGCGATGAACATCAATCCTGTGATGACACATCTGGCACTGTCCCCGAATATGAGCAGCGTCTTTCTGGGGAGTCGGTCGGCCAGAACTCCCGCAACCGGCCCGAGAAGCAGATACGGAAGATAGCTGAGAGCGATATTCGCGGCGAGGTACCATGGGGTGTCGGCAGCATCCGAATACTTTGTTATGGCCAAAATCGTCGCGAACTGCGTGATCCCATTCCCGAGCTGGCTGACCGATTGTGTCCCGAAATACTTCCGGAAATCAGTTGATTGCCACGGCGAAGGGGGCTTGACCGACGTCGGCCTCGATGATCGCGGCACTCTCGATGGGCTCCCTTCTTGCCGGGAACGGGCAGTAGTTGAGGAGCTGACCGGTCGACTCCTTGTCGATGGTGCGAACCGCTTCAAGAGCAAGCCCTTCGGCGAATCGGATACTTGACGATGGGAGGAACTGCGACGCGGGAACCCACTGCCCTGCGGACGTCAACAGCGCCGACTGGGATTGGATTCCAGATGACTCATCCAATGGAGCCGCCGCGACCCTCAAAAATGCTCCGCACGGGCGATCATCACAGATATAGATGCGCATGTCAGCATAATACTGCCATCCTTGACGGACCACACGGAAAGGTTCGCACCACTCTTCGAGGAAGTTCCCCACTCTCGGCTGCAACGATTCTCCCGCCCCTCCGTAATGGAAGTGGACGCCGATGCCCGCCGAACCGAAACGAGGCTTTTCCACGATCGGAATCACCCTCGACGCATATCTAGAGCTCGAACTCGGGCTCTCCGGAACCGGAATCCCGTTGCTGCGCAGCATCCCCTTCGCTGACAGCTTGTCTTCGCAGGCCGCTCGGAAATGAAGACTGTTGACTGCTCCGTTCGAGGTGGCCAGGAGCGCCTGCGGATCGAGCGATGCTGACTTGTCCAGATACAGAGTCCTCCGGGAGGATCTGAGATCCTCTCGGGCTGCGGCCACATCCCCGAACAGCACCTCGGCACCCCCGGCGGAGTCCAGGGCGGTCAAGTCGGCAATGAGTTGCTCAATGCGCAGGTCGCGCCTCCTCCAGTCACGATGCGGCCTGGTGGGGATGGGGATCGTTGCTCCACCCGTAGAGATCGCGGGAGGCGCTACGACATATATGCGCGAGCGATCCTGTCTCTCCGCGAGCCTCTGGATCCTGCGACAGAGAGGGTTCAGGCGCGACCACCCATTGGGGCGGTCATTGATCTCCAGGACCCGGTAGCCCTCGCCACCGGGTCCCGGGACCAGATCGACGCCAGCGAGCGGCATGGTTCGAGTCTCAGATGGTGGCGAGCATTCGGACCTGCTGCTCATTGATCCTCGCATCCGGCGCAAGCTCCGCGCCGTCGAGGATGGAGTTGATCAGGTCGATGTTCGCCTCAGACAGGAAATAGCCATGGGCGGCCATCGTCGCTCCGGGGTCAGCCTTGAATGCGGGAATGACCTCTGGATGAGCGGTGAGAAATTCGGTCACGGTCGCGAATGCCGGCGATGCTGCCATAGTTCCTCCCATTGTGGATGAGTGCGCCAAAATTGGCAGAGCCGACGCTAGGCGCTCGATTCTGCAGTCGCAATGGGTGTCCATACTCTGATCGTGCACAATGACCGATGTCTGATTTAGCCCCATATAGGCGAATCTCTTCGCTGTGCCGTCTTGCCCACGATCTCGAGATCTCCGCGGCTCGGAGCGTCGTACCGACGCGACGGGCTTGCGGTGGCTCCTCGCGCCGGGCGGCGTGCTCGGCCTCGGTGAGCCCATGCATCCGGAGGTTCCCCTTCCGGACGACATGTACCCCTACATGAGTCGGGGCGAGCTGTCCTGGGCTGAGTGCTTCAGTGATCTGAGCAGCACGACCGCGCACATCGCCACGGTCGGGTTGGAGACCATCCGCGCCGAGTACGCGGCCGACGTCTCCTCCTGGTGGGATGAGTTCGCGCGCCAGGACCCCTTCGCCAAGGCCGATCCCGATGGAGACCCCACCACCCTGCGCGTCGACGCCGGCCGCTGGACCAGCTTCGGCATCGTCATCGCCCGCAAGCCCCTGCTCCCCGATCCGGGGAGCGCTCCAGGTCCCGCAGACCGCACCGAGCAGTAGCGTCGGCGCTCAGCGGCGGTCGTCGGGACGCCGGAGCACCGCGGCGACGCTGGCGGAGGGACTCAGGTCGATCCGGCGCAGCAGCTGGGCGTTGAGCGCGACGACGACGGTCGACGCCGACATGAGCAGCGCACCCACGGACATGGGCATGACGAACCCGATCGGCGCGAGGACTCCGGCCGCGAGCGGGACGGACACCAGGTTGTACCCGGCCGCCCACCACAGGTTCTGCCGCATCTTCCGGTACGCCGCACGGGACAGCTCGACGACGGAGAGCACCGAGCGCGGATCCGAGCTCGCGAGGACCACGCCGGCCGAGGCGATCGCGACATCGGTGCCCGCGCCGATCGCGATGCCGACGTCGGCGCGCGCGAGCGCCGGGGCGTCGTTGACGCCGTCGCCCACCATCGCGACCGTCCTCCCCTCCCCCTGCAGGGAGGCGACCGCGTGCTCCTTGTCCTCGGGTCGGACCTCGGCGAGGACCCTGTCGATCCCGAGCTCCTCGCCGACGCGGTCGGCGACGGATCGGGCGTCGCCGGTGATCATGACGACCTCGATCCCCAGCGCGTGCAGGGCGTCGATCGCTTCGCGGGACTCCTCGCGCACGGCGTCGGCGAGCTTCAGTGCGCCGATCACCTCGCCGTCCCTCAGCACGTGCAGGACGATAGCTCCCTCCGTGCGCCAGGCATCGGTCGCCCGGAGCGGCTCCGCACCGGTCTCCTCGAGCAGGCGGGGCCCGCCCACGCGGATCTCCCGCCCGTCGACCTGTGCGCTCACCCCCAGGGCGGGCGTCGAGCTGCGCTGACTCCCGGCGGGGATGCGCAGCTGCTCGGACCGTGCCCTCTCGACGATCGCTCGGGCGAGCGGGTGCTCGCTCTCTGCTTCGGCGGCCGCCGCGAGAGCCAGCACCTCGGCAGGGTCGAGCCCGGCCCCTCGCTGATGGTCGTCGGCTCCGACGACCTCGGACAGCTCGGGCTCGCCGCGGGTGAGGGTGCCGGTCTTGTCGAACAGGACCGTGTCGACGGTGCGCATCGACTCGAGCGCCAGACGGTCCGTCACGAGCACGCCCCCGCGCGCGGCGCGCTCGGTCGCGATCGCGACGACCAGCGGGATTGCGAGGCCGAGGGCATGAGGGCAGGCGATGACCAGGACGGTCACGGTGCGGACGACGGCCTCGTCGGGCATGCCGAGCAGCGACCAGACGATCACGGTGATCACGGCGGCGCCGAGGGCGAACCAGAACAGCCAGCCCGCGGCGGTGTCCGCGATCCGCTGGGCACGCGACGTGGAGTCCTGCGCCTGCGCCACCAGCCGACGGATGCCGGCGAGCGCCGTGTCCTCCCCGGTGGCGGTGACCTCGATGCGCAGGCTCGAGTCCGTGGCGACGGTGCCGGCGACGACACGGTCGCCGACGCCGCGCTCGACCGCTCGGGACTCGCCGGTCACCATCGACTCGTCGACATCGGCCCGGCCGTCGACCACGCTCCCGTCGGCGGGGATGCTGGCACCGGGCCTGACGAGCACGAGATCCCCGGCGCGCAGGTCCGCGGGATCGACGCGGACGAGCCTCTCCCCGTCATGGGCGGTCGCTCCGGCCCCCTCGTCGTCCTGCCCACCTGCTCGCCCGCCGCCGGGCCCGTCGGCCTGCTCGATGCGCTCCGCGGCATCCGGGAGCAGCGCGGCGAGGGAGTCGAGCGCGCTGGAGGTCTGCGCAAGGGATCGCATCTCGATCCAGTGCCCCAGCAGCATGATGACGATCAGCAGCGCGAGCTCCCACCAGAACTCGAGCTCATGGTCGAGCAGCCCCAGGGTCGAGCCCCAGGAGGCGAGGAGCGCCACCGTGATGCCGAGCGAGATCAGCAGCATCATCCCCGGTCGACGGGATCGGATCTCGGAGACGGCTCCGGTGAGGAACGGGCGGCCGCCCCATGCGTACATGACCGTTCCGAGCAGCGGGGCGATCCATCCGACGACGGCCGCATCCGGCAGGGAGTAGCCCAGCAGGTCCGCGAACATCGGAGAGAACCCGACCACCGGCACCGCCAGCACGAGGTTCACCCAGAACAGCTGCCGGAACCGGGCCACGTGCCCGGCATGTTCCCCATGCCCTTCATGTCCTCCGTGCCCGGCATGACCACCGTGGTCACCGTGGTCACCGTGGTCACCGTGCCCGGCATGACCGCTGTGGTCGCCATGACCGCTGTGCTCGGCGTGATCGCTGTGCTGCTCGGCATGGCCGACCTGGTCGGCGTTCGTCTCCGGGTGCCGAGAGGTGTCGTGCTCTGCATCCATGACGCCGAATCTATACCCCTCGGGGGTATATGGGAAGGGTCTGGGGTCCTCCGTCGGCGAATGCCTCCGCCCGCCGCCCCGGATCGCAGCCTCCCTCTCAGCTCCACCGCGGGAGAGGTTGCTCGCACGCCTCCGGCCGCCGTCAGCGGACGGCGTCGAGCTCCTCCTCCCGCGCCGGCTGGGAGCGGGGAGCCGTCGAGGGTGCGAGCACCGCGGCGACGAGGACCACCGCGAGCGGCACGACGAGGGCGCTGCGCAGGCCCATGTGCTCGCCGAGGAAGCCGAGCGTGGGAGGTCCGACGAGGAACGCGAGATATCCGATGGTGGAGGCGAGGGCCACGCGCGCCGCCGAGTCCTCTCCCGCCTCCCCGGAGTCCCCCGCAGCGGAGAGGGCCAGCGGGAACCCGAGCGAGGCGCCCAGTCCCCAGAGCACCACGGCCGCGACCGCCACGCCCTGATGATCCACGTAGGCGATGAGCGCCAGGCCGATCGCCGCGAAGAGAGCGCTGACCATGAGCACGCGGGACCGCCCCACCCGGGCGACGATCGGACCGCCGGCGAAGCGCCCCACGGTCATCGAGGCGGCGAAGAGCGCGAAGACGGTCGATCCCATGGTCGCGCCGAAGCCGTGGCCGTCGACCATCACCAGCGGGAGCCAGTCGTTCGCGGTGCCCTCGGCGAGCGCCATGGCGAGCACGATGCAGCCGATGAGCACCAGGCGCGTGTCCTTCCAGATCGCGGGCCGAGGGGTTCCAGCGCGCTCAGCCCGCTCCTCCGGGGAGACCAGCCCGGTGCCGGCGGGGATCGATCCCATGGCGCGCACCAGCAGGATCGCACCGACGACGGCCGTCAGCCCCAGATGCCAGAGCACGGGGACGCCGGCGGCGTTGGCGAGGATCCCCACGCCCGCCCCGATCACCGTGCCGAGGCTGAAGCAGCCGTGGAGCGCCGGCAGGAACGGCCTGCCGCCGAGCCTCTCGACCTCGGCGCCCTCGACGTTCATCGCGACCTCGCCGCCACCCATCCCGGTGCCGAACAGCATGAGCCCGAAGGCGGTGAGCAGCGGCATCCCGGCTACGGCGCCGCCCGAGATGACGGGCATGGCGATGACGATCAGCGCGGAGCCCGCCAACACCACCGGCCGGGTCCCCAGCCGCGTGACCAGCGGACCCGAGCTGAGGATTCCGATCATCGAGCCGACCGAGAGGCCGAACAGGACCAGTCCCATCCGGGCGGTGGAGGCGCCGAGGAGGTCCCGCACCGCAGGGGTTCGCGTGACCCAGGCGGACATGCTGAGCCCGGGCAGGAGGAACAGGGCGCAGAGCGCCCAGCGGCGCGCGCTCAGGGAGGTGGGCACGAGGACTCCTGAGGAGGCGGAGAGGGAAGGCGGACGCGGGGCGCGCCGACTCGCCTCAGAGCGTCAGCGGAAGCACTTCCGCACCGGGGAGGGCGGCGAGCTCCGCGCCGGGGGCGAGGATCTTGGAGGTGCGCACACCGCCCCCGATGAGCACCTCGTCGAGGGCCGCGACAGCGGGGTCGATGAGGATCCTCCAGCTGTCCGGGAGGCCGACGGGGGTGACGCCGCCGCTGGTCATCCCGGTCAGCTCCTCGGTGAGGTCCGTGGGGGCGAAGGACAGCCTGCTCGCCCCGAGGTGCTTCTTCACGGTGCGGTTGACGTCGGCCCGATCGCTCGCGCGCACGAGCACGGCGGCGAGGATGTCCTCCCCTCCGCCGCGCCCCTTGACGATGACGCAGTTCGCGGTGGCCGTCTGGTCCACGCCGTAGGCGGCGCAGAAGGCGGCGGTGTCCGCGAGATGGTCCTCGACCGGGGCGACCCGGGCGCTCGGCACCGCTCCCGCGCGGACGGCGGCGGCGGTCGACGGCGCGACCAGGTCGAGGGCCTCCGGGAGCGGGGTCCAGGTCAGCGGGAGGGGCAGTTCGTTCTCTTCTGTCTCTTCCTTCTCGGACATGGCCCCACGGTAGGAGCGGATGCGGGTGCACGCGACGGCGCGAGAGGGGCCGGAGCGCCGTCGGGCGGGCCGACGCTCTCCGTGGCTCGGGGACCGGGCGACGTGCCCGTCCGCGGGACCGGGCTCAGCCGTCGCAGCGCCCGAGCTCAGCCCTTGTACGCGCCCTGATAGACGGCCTCGAAGGGGGCATGACCGCCCTGGCGATGCTCGATCGAGCTGGTGACGACAGCCTTCGCGGTCTTCGCGGCCTCGAGCGGGGTGGCCCCCTTGGCGAGCTCGGCGGTGACCGCGGCGGCGAGGGTGCAGCCGGCGCCGGAGACGCGCTCCTGCCCGATCTTGGGGCTGCGCAGCTCCACGACCTGCTCGCCGTCGTAGAAGACGTCGACCGCGTCCTCTCCGGGCAGCACGACGCCGCCCTTGGCGAGCACGACGACGTCGTAGGTCTCATGGATGCGCTTCGCGGCCTCGACGAGGTCCTCGACCGTCTCGACCGACTCCATCCCGGACAGGGCCAGGGTCTCGAAGTGGTTGGGCGTCACGAAGGTCGCCAGCGGCAGGATCTTCTCCTTGAGCGCGTTGTCCGTGTCGAGGGCCGCGCCGGGCTCCTGGCCCTTGCAGATCAGCACCGGGTCGAGCACGACGTTCGTGAACGCGCGCTCCGCCAGGGAGGCGGCGACGGCGTCGATCGTGGCGGGCGTGCCTAGCATGCCGATCTTGACGGTGTCGATGTCGTGGACGGCGGTGGTCGCCTCGATCTGGTCGCGGATCACCTGCGGGTCCACCGGCACGAACCGATGAGCCCAGTCGTTGCTCGGGTCGAAGGACACGATGCAGGTCAGGGCTGCGGTGCCGAAGGTGCCGAGCTGATGGAAGGTCTTCAGATCGGTCTGCGCGCCGGCGCCTCCGGTGGCCTCGGATCCGGCGATGGCGAGAGCGACATGGGTCATGGGAAGGGTTCCTCCGTGATGATCGTGCTGGTGGTCGGCACGGGCCCGGCCGACGGGGCGGGGTCTGCGACCTCGACCGCGCGCTCCCAGGGCACCGTCCTCCCGGTCCCGTCGCAGCGGTCTCGCCGTGCGCTCCCAGGACCCGCCGTGGGGTCCGTCGCAACGGCCAGGGACCACGATATCGCCTCCGGTACAGTGCCGAGCGTGCTGTCGAGACCAGCGGACCCCTCCGCGCAGACCCGTCCCCCGTCCGCGGTGGACGAGCGCTCGGACGGCCGCGCGGACGGCCGCAGGGACGGCCGCGGGACCGATGCCACATCCGATGTCCGGTCCGGCACCCGCTCCTCGACCGAGCGTCTGCGCTCCTGGCTGCTCGCGCTCGTGCGCGAGCACCTGGGCTCCTCGCTGAAGTTCCTGGCCGTCGGCGGGATCGTCTTCTTCCTGGACGCGGCGATGTACAACGCGCTGGTGTTCTGGAGCCCCGGCGAGGGCTGGGGCCACGGGATCATGCACGGCCATCCGCTGGTCGCGAAGACGATCTCCATCGCGATCGCCTCCTGCCTGACCTATCTGGGCAACCGGCTGTGGACCTTCAGCGACCGGCCCGCCCCGGACACCGGTCGCTCGATCAGCGCGTTCATCCTCGTGAACATCATCGCCACGCTCCTGCAGCTGGCGTGCCTGGGCTTCTCCCGCTACGTGCTGGGCCTGGACTCGCCGCTCGCGGACAACATCTCCGGCACCCTGATCGGCCAGATCGTCTCGACCTCGTTCCGCTACGTCACCTACGGACGCTTCGTCTTCCCGCGCGAACGCTGAGGCATCGGCATGCGCGGCTCTGCCAGACTCGGCGCATGACCCCCACCACCCCGGATCTCCCCGTGCCGGACTCCACCGACCCGTCGTCGGCCGCCCCGTCGTCGGCCGACCCGGCGACTGCACCGTCGTCGCTCGGCCCCTGGATGCGGGCCGCCCGGGCCGCCGGGCTCCTCGTCGGCCCGCAGGCCGGCGCGACACCCACGCAGACCGATACGACGGCTCCGCAGGCTCGTCCGACGATCTTCGCCCGCACGTCGGCCCGGGCGGCTCAGCTGGGGGCGCTGAACCTCGGGCAGGGCTTCCCCGACACCCATCCGCCCGCGGTGGTGGCGGAGGCCGCGGTCGCCGCGATCCGGAAGGGCCGCAACCAGTACCCGCCGGGGGCGGGCGAGGCGGTGCTGCGCGAGGCGATCGTCGAGCATCAGCGCAGCTGGTACGGACTGGAGTGGGACGCCGCACGCGAGGTGCTGGTGACCACGGGGGCGACGGAGGCCCTGGCCGCGACGATCCTGGCGCTCGTCGAACCGGGGGAAGAGGTCGTCACGCTCGAGCCCTTCTACGACCAGTACGCGGCGATGATCGCCCTGGCCGGAGGTGTGCACCGGACCGTCCCCATCACCTCCGCCACCACCGCCCGGAGCACCTCCGCACCGGAAGATGCCGGCACGGGCGACCTGCTGCTCTCGGTCGAGATCGAGCGGCTGCGCGCGGCGATCACCGACCGCACCCGCCTGATCCTGGTCAACACCCCGCACAATCCGACCGGCATCATGCTCCCGGACGAGGTGCTCGAGGCCGTGGTCGAGGAGGCTGTCGCGCACGACGCCGTGATCGTCACCGACGAGGTCTACGAGCATCTCGCCTACGACGCCCCGCATCGCCCGCCGGCGACGTTCCCGGGGGCGCAGGACCGCACGGTCTCGATCTCCTCGGCGGGCAAGACGATGTCGGTGACCGGCTGGAAGATCGGCTGGGTGACCGCCCGCGCGGAGCTGATCACCGCGATCACCGGGGTCAAGCAGTGGCTGACCTACGCCTCGGGGGCTCCCTTCCAGGGGGCGGTCGCAGCGGGCCTGCGCATGGATGCCTCCGCCTTCGCCGCGATCGCCGAGGACCTGCGCGGCCGCCGGGACCTGCTGGTCGACGGACTGCGCTCGGTGGGCTTCCGGGTGTCCGTTCCCGCCTCGGGCTACTTCGTGGTCGCCGACGGAACGCCGCTCGGCGAGGCCGACGCCGAGGCGCTCTGCGATCGCCTGCCCGAGGAGGCCGGCGTGGTCGCGATCCCCCTGAGCGCCTTCTACCGGCAGGGCGCCGCAGCGGACGCACCCGGCGGCGACGCCCGCCCCCACCTGCGCTTCGCGTTCTGCAAGGACGCCGACACGATCGAGCAGGCGATCGAGCGCCTCGACGTCTGGGCGGCCCCGCGCCGCTGAGCACCGCGGGCCGACGTCGCGTCGGCCCGCGGTCCCGGTTCAGCTGGCGGCGACCCAGGTCTCCTCGCCGTAGAAGTCCCACAGCGCGGAGACCGTGAACATGCCGCTCTCCACCTGGTCCGCAGGGATGGCGATCGCCTCGTTGTAGGTCACCGTGCCGCCGTCGTAGACCTCGTCCCAGTACTGGTCGGAGTCGGGAGCGACCAGCGACGAGTACGAGTACACGTTGCCGTTGGAGCCGACGTACTCGAGGCTCAGGTCGAAGCCGGGGGTCGCGCTGTCATCGCCGTGGTAGACGACGGTGACGGGGACGAGGATGTAGACCTCGCCGTCGGCGGGCTCCTCGTTGAAGGAGTTCTCGGCCAGGATCGCGTCGGCCGCGTCCCAATCCACCTCGCCGAGGGTCACGTCGAAGGTGCCGCCCTCGCCGTCGTCGAGCGAGAAGGTCTCACCGAGCGCGTAGGGGTCATCCCGGGTGCCTCCTCCGGTGGCGCCCGTCTCCCCGCCCTCCGTGGTCTCCTCCTCGGTGGTCTCCTCCTCGGTGGTCTCCTCCTCGGTGGTGACCTCCTCGGTCGTCTCCTCCTCGGTGGTGACCTCCTCCGTGGTCTCCTCCTCCGTGGTGACCTCTTCGGTGGTGGGCGCGGTGGTCTCCTCGCCGCCGCCTCCGTCGCGCGTGAACAGGTAGATGCCGCCGCCGACGACGATCAGCAGCAGTGCGAGGATCGCGCAGCCCGCGCACACGAAGATCGCGATCTTCTTGTTGTCGCGCGGGGGCTGGGCACCGAACTGCTCCGTCGCCGGAGCACCGTAGTCACCCCCGTACGACGGCGACCCCTGGCCGGCGAAGCCGTCCTGTCCGTGGGCGCTGGAGGGCGTTCCGAAGCTCTGCTGACCGTACGCGTCGGTCGACTGCTGGCCATAGGCGTCGCCCTGGCCGTAGCCCTGCTGTCCGTACGCGTCGGTCGGCTGCTGGCCGTAGTCGCCGCCCTGCTGGCCGTACCCGTCGTTCGGCTGCTGGCTGTATCCGTCGGAGCCCTGCTGGCCCCATCCGTTCTGCGGTGGCTGTGACATCTTCTCGCCGACGCCGTCGACCGGCGTCGCCCCCTTCTCCCGTGCAACGTGACAACGTCGGACACGTCCGACGTCCCACATGGTACGGGTCGGAGACCCCGCTCACAGCCCCTCCCGCATCGCAGTCAGGTCACGAGGAGACGGGCGCGGCCCCGGCGCCGACGGTCGGTCCGGGCTCAGGAGCGGGCGAACAGCTGCCCGTGGAACCGTCTCCCGGCCCCTCGCTCGGACGCCCCGGACTGGTCCAGGTACGGGGTGACACCGCCCCGATGCCGCGGGAATCCGGCACCGAGCACGAGAGCGAGGTCGATCTGCTCGGGCCGTTCGACGACCCCCTCGTCGAGCATCAGGGCGATCTCCTCGGCGAGCCCGTCGAGGACCTTCTCCAGGAGCGCCTCGCCGACGGGCGCCGACGTCCCTGCTGGGCCCGGCTCGCCGGCTGCGGCCGACGTCCCCGCTGCCGCGAAGGTCTCGGCGACCGCCGGGGAGACCGGCTGGTGCACGGCGCCGCGGACCCTGTCGGTGAAGCGGCGCCCGCCCTCCGCCATGGCATGCAGGCCGGGCGAGGCGTGGAAGCGATCGCCGAGCTCCTCGGAGAGGACGACGCCCACGTGATCGGCCACTGCGAGGCCCACCAGGTCCAGAAGCTCGAAGGGGCGCATGGGCATGCCCAGCGGGTCCAGGGAGGCATCGACCTCGGCGGGGTCCGCGCCCGCGTCGACGGAGGCCAGCACCGCACCGAGGACGCGGAACAGCAGGCGGTTGACGACGAAGCCGGGGGCGTCGGCGCAGCGGACCGCGAACTTCCGCAGACGACGCACGACCTCGAGGCCGGTGGCGAGGGTCGCCTCGTCGGTCGCATCGGTGTGGATCACCTCGACCAGCGGCATCTTCGCGACAGGGTTGAAGAAGTGCAGGCCGATCACGCGCTCCGGATGGGAGAGGCCCTCGGCCATCGCCGCGACCGACAGCGAGGAGGTGTTGGTGACCAGCAGGGCGTCCTCGTCGAGGACGCCCTCGAGCTCGGTGAACACCGAGCGCTTGATCGAGAGCACCTCGGGGACGGCCTCGAGCACGAGGTCGCAGCCGGCGAGATCGGCGACGTCGGTGGTGACCGACAGCGCCCCGGCGATCGCCGACGCCGTCTCCTCGTCGAGCAGCCCCCGGCCCGCGGCCTCCGCGATCACCTCGCGGGCATGGGCGAGGCCCTTGGCGGCGATATCGGCGTCGAGGTCGCGCATGACCACGGGGACCTGCAGACCCAGCGCCAGCTGGGCGGCGATCTGGGAGGCCATCAGGCCCGCACCGGCGACGCCGACGCGACGGATCTCGCGCGCCCCCTCGACGGGGCGGCGGCCGGGCCTGCCGCGGCGGAGCAGCTCGGCGGCGTAGAGCGAGGCCGGAGCCGCGGGGCTCGCCAGCAGGTCGACGAGCGCCTCGGCCTCCCGGGAGAGCGCGTCCTCGAGGGAGGACCCGGGCAGCTTCTGCAGCAGATCGGCGGCGCGCGCCACGGCGGGCGCGCCCTGGCTCTCGAGGCGCGCGGCCCAGGTCCGGCGGGTCTCCGCCGAGCCGTGGGCGGCGTCGAGGGCATCGGTCAGCGCCTCGGCCTCCGGGGTGTCGGCCGCGGGGATCGGATCGGTGCGACCGCGCCAGGCGATGCTCTCCGCGGAGCCGACGGACGGGGCCGCCTCAGCAGGAGCCTCCTCCTCGCCGTCGTCGACGTGAGCGGCGACCACGGCGGCGAACTCGTCGAGCGCGGCCCCGAGGTCGTCGGCGAGAGCGTCGACGAGTCCGATCTCGAGCGCCTGCTCGGCCTTCAGCTGCCTGTCCCGGGCGGGGTCCTCGAGGATCATCCGCACGGCGTCCTCCGCGCCGACGACGGACTGCAGCAGCGTGGTGCCGCCCCAGCCGGGGAGGATGCCGAGGCTGGTCTCGGGGACGCCGATGCCGCGCGCGCCGGGCGCGGCGGTGCGGACGTCGGCCATGAGCGCGACCTCGAGACCTCCCCCGAGGGTCGCGCCGTTGAGGTGGGCGAGGATCGGCACCGGACTGCGGCGGACACGGATCTGCAGGTCGTGGGTCAGACGGGTCATCTCGCCGATGTCCGCGACGGCCGCCGGGTCGGAGAACATCGACAGATCCGCGCCGGCCAGGAACACGCGGCCCGCACCGGTCAGGGCGATCGCGCGGACCTCCCCCGCCTCGGCGCGGTCCAGCGCCGCCCCGATGGAGCCGGTGACGGCGTCGATCGAGCGGGGGCCGAGGGTCGTCGGACGCTTCTCCTCGCCCTCCGGCGGGGCGAAGGTCAGCACCGCGACCCTTCCGAGCGCGGGATGGTCGACGTCCTCCGTGAGGACGCGGGTGATGTGCTCGGTGTAGCTGGTCATCGGATGCCTTCCGGGATCTCGTCGTCGAGCTGGCGGCCCCGCGGGGTCCGACCGATGACGGCGTCCCCGCCGCCCGTCGGCCGCAGAATGCCTGATACCGCGGGTTTCAGGTAGAGCATGCCCCAGCCCGCGCGGCGGTGTCCACTCGCGAGGAGCGGGATGAAGTCGTCCGCATCTCATCACTTAGGGCAGCCTTGCCTGAATCGAATGCGCGCCCCTGCGGTAGCGACCAACCTCTACTCCATCGTGCAAGGAATGACGTGCTGAACCATCACGAGCGGTTTCTCCTGATCGGCGACGAGAGCGACCTGCCGCACCTCCGCGCCATGATGGACGGCTTCCCGAACTATGCCGAGGGGAACCTCTACATCGAGGTCTCCGGCTCCCGATCCCCGCTGATGTGCACGCCGCCGGGAATCTCGGTGAGCCTGCTGCGCCGCCAGCCCGATGACCCCCGTCTGCCCGGCGCGCGCGCCTGCGCCGCCCTCGAGTCCTGGGTCGGCGAATGGGTTCACGGCGATCACGAGCGCCGCGAGCACCACACCATCTGGGTGGGCATGCCGGGCAACCCGCTGGTCGAGCAGATGTGCAACGCCCTGCTGCATCGCTGTGCGGAGCTGCACCTGCACCGCCCCTGCACGGGGCACTGCCAGGACACCTCGCAGGCCGGCTGACCCCGACTCCTCCCCACCGTCCCGGGACCGGCTCCGCCCCGGGGTCGGCTCCGGTTCAGCCCGCGGTGCCGTAGTAGAGGGTGTCCCCCGACGCCGCGGAGACCGCGAGCACCAGCTCGTCAACCTCGTCCTCGGGCACCAGGACGGCGGCGCGCAGCGTCACGCTGTCCCCGTCGGAGAGCGCATCGCTCACCATGAGCGGGTCGGGGACCAGCCCGGGAGCGACGTCGGAGTAGTAGCTCAGCGGCGTCTCCCCGGCGACCCACAGCTCGTAGGCGGGCTCGAACGATCCCGGCCCCGAGTAGTCGACGTCGGCTGTCAGCACGACCAGCTCGTACCCGTCCTGCAGGACGTCCGCCCCCTCGGAACCCGGCAGCGCGGATCCGATCTCGAGAGCGGTCGCCCGCACGGTCACGTCACCGCCGTCCCAGGTCTCCCAGGTGAAGGAGTGCTCGCCGACCGTCGCCGGGGACTCGTAGCCTCCCGTCCCGTCCTCGACCGCCTGGCCGGTCTCATCGGTGACGACGCCGGGAGCGTAGCCGGAGAGGTCGTCGTAGACGATCGGGTCCGTTCCGCTGTCGGGCGTCGGCCGGGTCGCGAGCCAGCCCACCACGCCCACCGTCGCCACGGCGAGTGCAGCGCACGCCAGCACGACGATCACACCGACGACGATCGCACCCACCGCCCATCCGGGCATCCCCCGCCGAGCGGCCGTTGCTCCCTCAGGTCCGATCGGCAGCGCCTCGACCGGCACTGCGCCCGGACCCGGACCGGCCGCCCCCTGCAGCGTCCCGTGGGCCGCCTCGGGCGCCGGCGCCGGATCCGACACCAGCACGGGATCCATCACGGGATCCGAGGACGCCGGATCCCAGTTGTACTGCTCCGGCGGACGCTGCATGCTCATGAGCGGATCCTAGAGCCGGAATTCCCGCGCGACCAGGGAGGAAGGCGCCAGAAAGCTATCGAGATCGACTCGTGATCGGCTAGTGACCGGCTCGGAATCAGCCCGAGATCTGTCCGGGAGCACCTCGAGAGGACCATGCGTCCGCGCCATGCACCGGATACCAGGCACCGGACGCCGCACGCGGGACGTCGAACGCCGACCGCCTCACGCGATGCATCCCGGGACTCCCCCGTCCCGGGATGCATCGCCCCCCGATCCCCTTCTTCTCACCCCGGCTCCAGCTCCCGCTCCACCAGCAGCTCCGACCATGCCGCCCCACCGGTGCCGGGTGGCCGCGAGGCCCGTGCCGCCGCCGCTCGTGAAGCGGCCGTCAGAGCGTCACTCCTCCGGCAGCATCGAGAAGAGGTAGTCGATGCTGTCGGACTGCTTCACGGACGGCCCCTGCGCGGTCGCGTACCACGTGCCGTCCGCCGCGCCGTCGGGCGTCCCGGTGACGGTGCAGACGGCATGCTCGCCCTGGTCGAGGACCTCGCAGTCGGCCTCGGGATCGCCGGGGATGTCCCCGTCAGCCTGGTCGGACATCATGATCGCGTTGATCGCTCCCCGCTCGAGGTCGTCCTGGACGACCGACGAGGCATCCTGTCCGGCGATGGGCTCGAGCACGATCGGGACGCCGGCCGGCACCGCGAAGCCGGTGTCCACGTCGTATCCGACCGAATAGATCAGCGACGAGCTCCCGAAGGCGCCGGGCACGAGTCGGACGGTCACGTCCAGCTGCTTCCCTTCGCCCTGGCCGTCATATTCCGTGCCGGTGTAGACGCAGGTCGCGGCCTCACCGTCGAGAACCGCGGTGCCCGAGCATCGGGCGTCGGTGCTACCGAAGTACTCCTGGCCCTGGATGTCGAGGGCGCCCATCTCGGTCGCCTCCCCGTGGTCGTACAGGTGCTGCTGGGCGAAGAAGTGGAAGCCCTCACCCGCATCGAAGCCCTCTGCGGAGACGGTTCCGGCCCAGCTGTCGGGGAGCACGAACTCAGCATCGCCCCCGTCGCCGTCGTCCCCGTCATCTCCCTCGTCGCTGCCGTCTCCGTCGTCGGAGCCGCCAGTGCCGTCGTCGTCTCCGTCATCGGAACCGCCGGAGCCGTCATCGGTGCTGCCGCCCGAACCATCGTCGTCGGAGCCGGCATCGTCTGCGCCGCCGCCGGAACCGTCATCGTCAGTGCCGGCATCGTCGGAGCCGCCGTCGCTCTGAGAGACATCGGCGCCGGTCCCGCCGGAGCCGCTCTCCTCGGTGTCGCCTCCCGCGCCGGAAGCGCCGCAGCCGGCGGCCAGCAGCGCTGTCGCGGCGAGCGCGACGAGCTTCGCGGAGCGTCTGGTGGTGATGGTGGTGGTACGCATGGAACTGCCTTCCCCCTGGGATTCGCCCTCTCGGCGCCTATGCCGCGGGCGTGCTCGCCGAGCCGGTGAGCACGCGCAGGACTTTACGACCCCTTGACCTTCGTGAGCAACACTCTTTACAACTCATGCACAAGCTACCCGGCAGTCGGGTCGAATGCCGACGGATCGGAGCGGCCGAGGATCACCGCCCACCTGCTCTCGACCACGCCCTTGCGGCCCTGCACCCGTGACAACAGGCAACCATACGGTTGCAGATTGGCGTCGTGCTCGAGATCGACGACGACCGTGCCGACGCATGGTTCCGCGCCCTGTCCGATCGCACCCGTCGGGACATCCTGCGCCGGGTGCTCGAGGAGGAGCATTCGGTCTCCGAGCTGGCACGTCATTACGACATGAGCATCACGGCGGTGCAGAAGCACGTCGCAGTGCTCGAACGCTCGGGCCTGATCACCCGGCGCCGTCAGGGCAGGGAGACCCGTGCCCGCGCCGACGCCGCGGAGCTGAGGTCCGTGTCCGCCCTCCTCACCGAACTCGAGTCCCTCTGGGCCCAGCGCATCGACCGCATCGATGATCTCGTCGCCGAGAGACCCGAGCCCTGATCCCACTCTCCCCTTCTCTCCTCTCCCCCTCTCGATGACGACGCCGACGGCACCGACGACATCGCTGTCCCAGGTCCCTCCGCCGCCACCGATCTCCCCGCCTCCCGCGTGAGCGTCCTCCCTCGCACGATCACGCGGCCACCCCCAGGAGCGCACCATGCCCGTCACCGACATCAGCCACGATCTGGAGTCCTTCACCCTCACCATCACGGCCCGGTTCGCAGCACCCGTGCAGCGGATCTGGGAGGTCTACGCCGACCCGCGCCAGCTGGAGAGAGTGTGGGGTCCTCCCGAGTACCCGGCGACCGTGGTCGATCATGACCTGAGCGCCGGCGGACGCATCACCTACTTCATGACCGGCCCCGAGGGCGACCGCCACTTCGGCTACATGGACATCCTCAAGACCGACGAGCCCTCCTTCTTCCGCTACCGCGACGGGTTCGCGACCGAGGACTTCGCCCCCGATCCGTCGCTCCCGACGGCCGAGTCGACCAGCACCTTCAGCCCTGATGGGACCGACGGGCAGGGCACCCTCGCGGTCTACGTGACCTCGTACGACTCCCGCGAAGCACTGCAGACGGTGCTCGACATGGGTGTCGAGGAGGGCTCGCGCACGGCGATCGACCAGATCGACGGCCTCATCGCCTGAGGTCCTCAGCAGATCCCGAGCCCGTCCGCCGGTGACGAGCTCCGCTGCGCACCTCCTGCTGTGAGGAACGGGGCCAGCGCACGGGATTCGGAGGGGTCGGCCCGGCATGCTCCGAGGGGAGGACCCCGCCGTCCGACGGGGCCGCGTAAGGTGGAGGAGGCTCTGAACGCCGGGAAGGACTCGTCATCGATGACCGCCATCGGATCACCGCGATCCACAGGCCCTCTCTCCGCCCTCTCCCCTGCATCCGGTCCTCTGCCGCCCGGCGGCGCGCCGGATCCCCTGCCTCCACCCACGACTGCACCCGGTCCCACGGCCGCACCCGAGCTGCCTCCCGATCCCTCGACCGCGCCGCCCTTCGACGCCGCGTGGGCTGAGGACGCCGTGCTCGACAACCCCGTATGGTCCGCGCTGACCGGCGCCCATGCCCATCTCGCGATCGGCGGCGATCTGGTGCTCCGCTACCCCGAGGACGTGTCGCCGTTCGTCGGTGTCAGGGACTGGGACCACCCGGACCTGTGGGAGGCGATGCTCGACCTCTTCGGTCCGGACGCCCAGGTGAGCATCTCCCACACCGACCGCGAGCCCCCGTCGGACTGGCCCTGGGTCTTCCGCATCCCCGGGGTGCAGCTGGTCGCGACGGAGCATCTGTTCGCCTCGCCCGATCCGGAGGCGATCGAGCTCGGTGAGGTGGACGTGCCGGAGATGCTCTCGCTGGCCGAGCGCACCCAGCCGGGCCCGTTCCTGCCTCGCACCCATGAGCTGGGCCGCTTTGCGGGCATCCGACGGGAGGGTCGCCTGGTGGCGATGGCGGGCGAGCGCCTGCATCCCGATGGATGGACCGAGATCAGCGCGGTCTGCGTGGATCCCGAGCACCGTCGGCGGGGCCTCGCCTCGCGGATCGTCCTCGATGTCGCCTTCGGCATCCTGCAGAGGGGAGACCGTCCGATGCTCCATGCCTCCGCGTCGAACGTCGGAGCCATCCGGGCCTACGAGAAGCTCGGGTTCGCGCTTCGCCGCGAGCTGGTGTTCGGGGCGGTGCGCACACCCTCCTGAGCGCGCTGCACAGGCCTGACGCACGGGTCTGCTGCACGGTCCCGGAGCACGAGTACCGTCACCGTATGGACGACGATGCGACACCGCATGCCGACGCGGCACCCGAGCACCTCCACGGACCCGAGCGCTCCCGCAGCACCGAGCACCCCCGCGGATCCGACGGCCGACGCCCGGTGACCGCGGCGCCGGGACTGCTGGGCGGGCTCGAGGACGTGGACCGCAGCGATGCCGAGCTGCGCGCCTGGGTCGCCGAGCGGCTGCGACGCCTGGAGGCCGACGACCGCCGCTCCGCGGACACTCATCTGCTGCGCCTCGAGCTGCCCGAGGACTGGGGCGTCGATCTCTACCTCAAGGACGAGTCGACCCATGCCTCCGGCAGCCTCAAGCATCGCCTCGCCCGCTCCCTGTTCCTGTTCGCCCTGGTCAACGGCTGGCTGCGCCCGGGGATGCCGGTGATCGAGGCGTCCTCAGGGTCGACCGCGGTGAGCGAGGCCCATGTGGCGCGTCTGCTGGACATCCCCTTCGTCGCCGTGATCCCGCGCGGGACGAGCGCACGCAAGATCGGGCTGATCGAGGCCGCCGGCGGACGCTGCCACACCGTCGAGCGGGCCGAGCAGATGAGCACCGAGGCGCAGCGCCTGGCCGATGAGCTGGGCGGACTGTTCCTGGACCAGTTCACGCACGCCGAGCGGGCGACCGATTGGCGGGGCAACAACTCCATCGCCCTCAGCGCCCTCGCGCAGCTCGAGCTTGAGCCGCATCCGGTGCCGCGCTGGATCGTCGTCGGCGCGGGCACCGGGGGCACGAGCGCGACCTTCGGGCGCTTCCTGCGCTATCGGCGCCTGCCGACCGGCCTGTGCGTCGCCGACGTCGAGGGGTCCGCCTTCTTCGACGGCTGGACGCACGAGGACCCGACGCTCACGACCGCCACCGGCTCGCGGATCGAGGGGATCGGCCGGCCCCGCATGGAGCCGAGCTTCGTGCCGGGCGTCGTGGACCGCATGATCCGGGTGCCCGACACCGCCTCGGTCGCGGCCGCCCGGCATCTGTCGGAGCGTCTGGGCCGACGGGTCGGGGCGTCGACCGGCACGAACCTGGTGGCGGCTGCCCGGCTGATCGCCGAGATGCGCGAGCGCGGCCAGAGCGGCTCGGTGCTCACGCTGCTGTGCGATCCGGGCGACCGCTACACGGACACGTACTTCGACGACGACTGGGTCGCCGCCCAGGGCTGGGACCTCGCGCCGTGGCGCGCGGAGCTGGAGCGGGCGCTGCCGATCCGCATCGCCTGACCTGCCCCGTCAGAGGAACGCCTCAGGCGACCGACCGCGGGCCCGGGGCGAAGGAGAGGTCGACCTCGACGACGGCGGCATCGGCGAGCTCGTCGGCGAGGCCGTCCCAGGCGTCGAGGGGGTCGAGCTCGATGGTGCAGTGCGCCGAGTCGACGTCGAGGGGCACCTCGAAGCGCAGCCAGAGACCGGCGAGCGCCTCGGACTCGGGGGCGAGCTCGGTCTGCTCGAGGACGGTGCCGTCGTCGAGCTCGAGCACGGCCCGGCGCAGCAGCGCCTGCGCCTGCTCGCGCTCCCCCGTCTCCTCCGCGGGATCGTCGTCGGTGCCGGAGACGCTCTGCTGCAGGTAGAGGCCGACCCGGAGGAACTGCATGCCGACCTCGGGCCAGCTGCCGTCGACGTCGACCGGCACCGTGAAGATGCTCCGGATCCACAGCACGAGCCGGCTCCACTCGCCGTCCGGGCCCTCGGCATCCAGGTCGCGGTCCAGCTCGTACAGGCCCGCGAGCTCGCGGTCGCCGTCCATGGCGGTGACCTCGTCGTGGCGGCCGTAGAGCAGCTCGACGTCGGAGGAGACGCGGGTGCCGTCGATCAGGCTGAGCTGCTGCGAGACCTCGTCGGACTCGACGACGAGCACAGCATCGGAGGCCGACGGATCCTCGGGGACGCGCAGCAGATAGGTGCCGGTCCCGGAGCCCGTGATGTCCTCGCTCGCGCCGTCGGCCTCGATCCGCGCCCGCGCCTGCGGCGAGGCGGACGGGACGAAGGGCGCGGCCGTCGGCCCGCCCCACCACTGCGCATCGACCTCGATCCGCACGAGCAGGAACTGCTCGCCGTCGGGAGCGACGGCGTCGCCTCCCCCGTCAGTCCAGACGCCGCTGAGGGCCTGGGCGTCCGCCGCGTCGAAGCGGTCGGCGAGGTGCGTGCCGCGCACCCGCCAGGTGCCCAGCGGGGAGATCAGCGCCTGCGCCCCGTCGCCGACGGGCTCGAGCAGCGTCGTGGCCCGGGCCGTGCTGATCGGGCGAGGGTCCTCGCCGAAGGTCTCGTACCGGCTGTCGGCGCGGCTGCAGCCGGCGAGCGCCGCCAGCGCGGCCGCCGCCGCAGCGGCTCCGCCGAGGACGACGACCCGACGGCGGGGCGCGGGGGCCGTCACCGGTCCTCCCGGGTGATCGTCAGGGCGATCTCCTCCGTGCCCTGGTCGAGCGCCTCCCCGTCGACGTCGAGGGAGAGGGCGAGGCGGACGGTCGCCGTCTCGAGGTCGCCGGGGACCTCGAACCAGGCGCGGGTCGCGCCGGCCGAGGCGAAGGCCGCCGACGGATCCGTCTCCGCCTCGGCCTCGCTGCCGTCGGGCAGCACGAGGGTCAGGGTGCTGGTCTCCTCACCGCCCGGCATCGGCTCGAGGAGGGACAGGCCGACGCCGAGCATCAGGCGCCCGTCGGCCGGCCAGGTGCCGTCGATGCGGGAGGGACGGATCACGGCGTCGACCACGCAGCCGGCGAGGACGGGCCCGCCGTCGAAGCGGTCGTCGTAGCGCTCCCAGGCGATGTGCTCCGGGGAGGCGGTCGCGACCTGCGCGTACCAGCCCTCGATGGTGCTCGCGATGCGGGTGCCGTCGAGCAGGCTGATGCTCTGGACCACCTCGCCGTCGGCGAGCTCGAGGACCGCATCGCCGGCCGCGAGATCGGCGGGGACGGAGGCGACGACCGTCTTCGCCTGACGGTCCGGGGTGAGGTCCGCGGACGCGGGCAGCAGCGGCCCGAGGACGCTGGCCACCTCCTCGCCGCCGATGACGGCCCGGTCGGTGTACTCCGCCCCCTCGGGCCACTGCGCGTCCATGGTGCGAGGGCCCTCGGCGACGACGACGGCGACCAGGTAGGCCTCGCCGTCGGCCGGGAGCCAGGTCTCCGCCTCGTCGTCGGAGGGCGCCGGCAGGCCGAGGCCCGCGGCGACGGTGCGCGGCAGGGAGTCCAGCAGGGCGGCGGACTCCACGCGGCAGCGCAGTCCCGGCAGCTCGATCGCGTGATCGAGATCGGTCGGCAGCGTCTCGAGTCCGTCGACGGCCGAGCTGCGGCCGGGCAGGACGACGGCGATGCCGGCGTCCGTGCGCTCGTCGCCCGCGCAGCCGGCCAGCGCGAGGGACGCCGTCCCGGCACCTGCCAGGGCCAGCGCGCCCCGCCCCAGGAGGGCACGACGGCCGACGGGGCGGGCGACGGGAGTGCCGACGGGGCGGAAGCGGTCGATGGGCCGGGCGACCGTCAGGGGTCGCGGGGTCATGAGGCTCCTCCTGCGGTCGGGGTGCCGGTGACGGTGATGCGGAGACCGTCACCGATGCCGAGCGCCTCGGCGAGGCCCTCGCGGCGGGGCAGCGCCTCGGCTCCGACGGTCACCTGGGCCGTCTCGAATCCGGAGGGCACGGAGAACCAGGCCGTCCACGAGTCCCCCTCGTACCGGCCGTAGGACTCGGTGCGCTGGACGTGCTCGAGGAGCAGGGGCTCGGCCGCCTCCTCCCCGTCCGGCGCCGCCGTGCATCCGGCGGGACGCATCGGGTAGGACACGAGGGCGCCGTCGGCCCCTCGGCGCATCCGCTGCTCGGTGTCGAAGCCGACGGCGAGATGCTGCCTCCCCTCCTCCGCCCATCCCAGGAGGTCCGACAGCGGCGTCGTCCACACGCTCCGGATCGCGAGGACGACGGAATCCGTGCTCCCGTGCTCGTCCTCGGCATCGAGGTAGAGGTCCGCGACGTCGTCCTCGCCGCCCCCATGGTCCGCGACCTCGGAGCGTCCGTAGAGATCCGGAAGGTCGGTGCTGATCAGCGAACCGTCGACGAGGCTCAGCCGCTGGATCCTCCCGTCCATCTCCACCTCGAGGACGGCATCGGCGGGGGCCGGGTCCGCCGGCACCCGCATCAGCCAGGCCATGTCGGACGTCCACAGGGTGATGCCGGTGGAGGTCTCCTCGCCGCCGCGGGTGACGACGATGCGGGCCGACGAGGAAGCTCCTGCGTCGACCCGGGCCGCGCCCACAGCGCTCGCCGCGCTCGCCGTCTGCCAGAAGACGCTCTCCACGCTGATCGACGCCATCAGGAACGCCTCCCCCTCGGGGGCGACGACGTCCTCATCGGAGCCGAGGGCCCGGCTGAGACGATCCTCGATGACCGTGGCGGAGAGCCGGTCGACGAGTCCGACGGCGCCCAGCCGGTAGAGCCCCTCCGCCGTCACGAGCACTCCGGCGCTCGTCCCGCTCTCAGGGGCGGAGAGCCCCAGACCGGCGGTCTCGTGAATGCTCTCGGGCTCGGTGCCGAGGTCGTCGTCGGCCCCGGGCCCGGTGTCCGCCGACGGCGAGCAGCCGACGAGCAGCCCGCCCAGGCCGAGGGCGGCACCGACCGCGCCGACCCGGACCAGCTCGCGGCGCGGCCGCCGCCGTGCTCGCGCATGCATCGATCCGGACATGGCCGCCCCCGTCTCCTGTGCTCCCCCGCGCTCCCCCGGTGCTCTCCGTGCTCTCCGGGGTGATGCGGCAACCTTATCTGCGAGCCCGAGCTCGCGGAGGGGCGCATCCCTTCCACCAGCCCGACGAGACGTCGATGTCAGCTTCGTCAGCTTCCCGTGGCCATATGCCCGTGCTACCATCGATGCATCATGATCAGCCCGTTGCCGCAAGGCGCGGGCTGATCTTCTCTATGAAGGCTGCCCGTGGTCGAATACGCGAAGAAGTGGCTTCCGCTCGATGAACAGGTCGATCGGTTGATCGACCGCGGTCGGCGCGGAAGCATCACGCGAAGGCGCTGACCCCCGTGATCGCACGGCCGACGATGAGCGACTGGACCGTGTCCGTGCCCTCGTAGGTGTGCAGGGCCTCGATGTCGCTGCGGTGGCGGACCACGCGGTTCTCGAGCAGGATGCCGGAGCCGCCGAGCAGGTCGCGAGCGTCGGAGGCGATCTCGCGGGCACCGCGCGTGCAGTGCACCTTCGCGAGCGAGGCCTGCTGCGGGGTGACCGCACCGGCCTCCTCGAGCTGCGCGAGGCGCACGCAGCACAGCTGCATCGAGGTGAGGGTCTGCAGCATGTCGGCCAGGCGCACCTGGACGTGCTGGGCCTTGGCGAGCGGGCGGCCGAACTGGATCCGGGTGCGGGCGTGCTCGAGGGCCGCCTCGTAGCAGGCGGTCGCGTGCCCGAGCGCTCCCCAGGCCACGCCCGCGCGGGTCGCGAACAGCACCCGCGAGGTGTCCTTGAAGGAGCGGGCGCCCGGGAGGCGCTGGTCCAGGCCGATCCGCACCTCGGACAGGCGGATGTGCGCCTGATGGATCGCGCGCAGCGCGACCTTCCCGCGGATCACCTCGGCCTCGTAGCCGGGCAGCGCCTGGTCGACCAGGAACCCGGAGACCTGGCCGTGGAGGGCCTCGTCGGACGGGTCGTCGACCCGCGCCCACACCACCGACAGCCGGCAGCCGGCCCCGTTGCCGATCCAGCGCTTCTCGCCGGAGAGCACCCACTGGTCGCCGTCGCGGCGGGCGACGGTCTCGAGGGAGACGGAGTCGGACCCGTGGTCGGGCTCGGTCAGCGCGAAGGCCGCGAACTCCTCACCGCGCGCGAGCGGCTCGATCCAGCGCTCCTTCTGCGCCTCGGAGCCGAGCAGCACGATCGAGCGCAGCGCGAGCCCGCCCTGCACGCCGACCATCGTGCCCAGCGAGCCGTCGATGCGGCTGAGCTCCATGTTCACCAGGCCCGTGGCGAGCGGCGAGAGCCTGCGACGGCCCGGCAGGTCGAGGCCGTCGGTCAGCAGATCGGCCGCGCCCAGCTCGCCGATCAGCTCGGTGGGGTACTCCCCCTTCTCCCACGACTCCTCGAGCAGGTCGAGACGGCGGACGAATCCGCGCGCCGCCCTCCATGCCTCGAGGTCGGCCCCGGACACGTCCTGGAAGAGGGCGAAGTGGTCCGCCTCGACGGGGAGCAGCTCCGCGGGGCTCTGGGCGTCGGCCGCGGGCCGCGAGACCACCGGACCCGGTCCGAGACCGCCCGCTGCGGGGACCACGGACTCCGCGTCACCGGCGGGGGCGACGGTCTCGGCTCCCGTGGGTGCTGCAGCATCGGCGGGCGCCGAGGAGGCGGGGAAGGTGTCCCCCGCCGGGGTGGCGAAGCCGCGGGTGATGGCGCTGTCGGCGCTCCGGTCGCTGTGGCTGGTCATCAGGACATCCTCTCGATGATGAGGGCCATGCCCTGTCCGCCTCCGACGCACAGCGTCGCGAGGCCGAGCGCGCCGTCGCGCTCCTGCAGGCCATGGAGGAGGGTGGTGGTCATGCGGGCGCCCGTCGACCCCCAGGGGTGTCCGAGCGCGATCGCCCCGCCGTGCACGTTCAGACGGTCGTGATCGATGCCGAGGTCGTCGGCCGACGGGAGGACCTGGGCGGCGAAGGCCTCGTTGAGCTCGACCAGGTCGATGTCGCCGATGCTCATGCCGGCCAGGGCGAGCGCACGCCGGGTCGCCTCGACGGGCCCGAGGCCCATGATCTCGGGGCTGAGTCCCGACACCCCGGTGGAGACCACCCGGGCGAGCGGCTGGACGCCCAGGTCGCGGGCGTGCTGCGCCTCCATGAGCACGAGCGCGGCGGCGCCGTCGTTCAGGGGGCAGCAGTTGCCCGCCGTGACGGTGCCGTCGGGTCGGAAGACGGGGTCCAGCCCGCCGACGGCCTCGAGGGTCACGCCGGCCCGCGGGGAGTCGTCGGCGCTGACGGTCGTGCCGTCCGGGAGCGTGACGGGGGTGATGTCCCGGGCGAAGAAGCCGGAGGCGATCGCGGCCTCGGCCCGGTTCTGCGAACGCACCGCGTACTCGTCCTGCGCCTGCCGGGAGACGCCCCGCAGCTCGGCGACGTTCTCGGCGGTCTGGCCCATCTGGATGTAGGCGTCGGGCAGCGCGCCGTCCTCGCGGGGATCGTGCCACGGGGCGGGGATCTCGCGGGAGGCGCGCTTCGCGGTGCGCTCCCACGCCTCCCGGAACCGGGGATCGCGGGCGTCGTCGTCCATGAGCATCCCGGAGCTCATCGAGATCGACTCGACCCCGGCGGAGATCACGGCCTTCGCCTCCCCGGCGGCGATCGCATGGAAGGCCGTGCGGGTGGTCTGGATCGAGGAGGCGCAGAAGCGGGTCACGGTCGCCCCGGGGACCGTGTCGAGCCCCAGGTCGATCGCGACCGTGCGCGCGAGGTTGCCGCCCTGATACCCCTCGGGGATGGCGCAGCCCAGCTGCAGGTCGTCGACGGTGGCGGGGTCGAGCTGCGGCACCTGGTCCAGGGCGGCACGGACCATCTGGGATGCGAGATCGTCCGGGCGGACGTCCTTCAGCGAGCCCTTGCGGGCACGTCCGATGGGCGAGCGGGCGGCGGCGACGATGACGGCCTCGGGCACGGGGGTTCTCCTTCGACGACGATGTCTGGGACGAGCGTGTGCGGCGTGCGCGCTCCGCCGCGGCGGGCGATGCTCCTGGGCGGCGATGCGCGGAACGTTACCTGATACTACGGGTTCCAGTTACTGGGTGGAAGTCATCGTCTGCTCAGTGGAGGTCGTCGACGACGGCGCGGGGAGCTCGTCCTCGCGCATCGCGGAGACCACCTCGGCCTCCATGGTCATGCGGGCGACGTGGAGGGCGAGGTAGGAGACCTCGTCGGGCGAGAGCTCATCGCCCATCCGCAGCTGGACGATGACGGCGAGCTGCTCGGCGGTGCGGGTGGCCTCCGGGTAGGCCTCGCGGATGGTGCGCCCGATGACGGACTCCTGGCCGTCGAGCTGGCGGTGCTGCTGGATGCGCACGAACATGTAGCGCACGTGGGTGATGAAGCGGGCGGCGGCCATCGAGTGGCGGTCTACCTCGATGCCGAAGCGCTCCCCCACGACTGCGAGCATCTGCTGGATGACGCCGGTCATGGTGTAGGTGAAGGAGAGGTCGCCGGTGGAGAAGCCGGCGTTGACCAGGTGCAGGGCGAGCGCCGTGGCCTCGTGGTCGGGGAGCTTGGGATCCACGCGACGATTGACCTCGACCAGCAGGCGACGGGCCCGGTCGTACTCGTCGGGATACAGGGTCTGGACCTCGACCTGCAGCGGGTACTCGATCTCCAGGTCGCTGCGGAGCCGGTCCAGGGCCCCGGCCACATGGTCGGCGACCGCGATGGCGAGGGTGGGGCGCGAGGACTCGGGCCCCTCGATGCCGGTCTCCCGCAGGGCGATGACGACGGCCCGCAGGATCTCCTGGTCGATCATCGCGAAGGCTTCGGCGAGATGGTCGGGGTCCCGCCCGTCGGCCGGGACGAAGACCTGGACGATCTTCTCAGGGGCGACGGGGTCCCCCGGCCGGGCGCGGAACCCGATGCCGCGACCGGTGAGGATGACGCCCTGCCCCCGGTCGTCACGCGAGAGCACGACGTTGTTGTTGAGCACCCTCAGCACCTTCATCGGCTCTGCACCTCTCCTCTCCTCATCGAGAATGCGCCCGTCCGGCCGTCCCCGCGGCGCCACCGGCTCGACCCCGAGCGGCCCGCATGCGCCGGTGCGCGCACCCTCGTCCGACGAGGGTACGCGCACCGGACCTGCACGGTCATGGCCGGGCCGCGGGTCAGCGCGGCCTCCGGGTCAGCGGCGGACGACGACCGCCGTCTCCCCGCTCGCGACGTCCTTCGACGGCGCGGGCTCGACCGCGGTGAACGTCGCGGTGTTGGGGACCGTCAGCAGGGTCACCGAGTCGTACCCGGCCTCCTTGATCGCGTCCAGGTCGACCACGGCCAGAAGATCGCCCTTGCGGACCTTCTGCCCCTGCTCGGCGCGGACGTCGAATCCCTTGCCCTCCATCTTGACGGTGTCGATGCCGACATGGACCAGGACCTCGGCCCCGCCGTCGGCCAGCAGACCGAAGGCGTGCCCCGTCTGGGCGACGGACACCAGCAGGCCGTCGGCCGGGGAGACGATGCGTCCGTCGCTCGGCTCGATGCCGACGCCCTCGCCGAGGGCGCGGGAGGCGAACACCGGGTCGGAGACCTCGTCGAGCGGGACCAGGCGACCCGCGACCGGCGCGGTGATGACGATCTCGCCGGCGTCCCCGGCGGGGTTCGCCGCGGCGGCGGCCCCGTCGGCCGATCCGTCGGCCGATCCATCTGCCTGCGCAGCGCCGTCGGCCGACGAACCCGCCTGAGCGGGAGCCGGCGAGCCGGACTGGGCGGGAGCCGAGGCACCCGCCTCGGCGGCGGGAGCGCCGACGGTCGCCAGCACCCGCTCCTCCGCCTCAGCGGCGGCCGGGGCGGCGGAGGCGGCCTCAGCAGCCTCGGCGGCGTCGCGCTTCGCATTGGCCTCGGCGCGCTGCTCCGGGGTCATGTAGTCCGAGACGAACACCAGGACCATGGCGACGACGAACGCGACGGCGATCGCGATGACATAGGTGGGGATCGGGTCGAAGACCGGGATGGTCAGCAGCGAGGTGAAGGCGAAGATGCCGGTGTTCACACCGCCGAGCAGGCCGACGATCAGACCGCCCGCGAGGCAGCCCACCAGCATGCGCGGGTAGATGCGCTTGAAGCGCAGATGGATGCCGTACAGCGACGGCTCCGAGATGCCGCCGAACAGGCCCGCGGCGAGAGCGCCCGTGGCGGTCTGGCGCATCTCGGTCTCGCGATGGCGGATCGAGAGCAGCAGCACGCCGGCGGTGGCGCCGAAGCAGGCGAAGTTCCAGGCGCCCATCGGGCCCTGGATGAAGTCGTAGCCGAGGGCGTTGATGTTCTGCAGCATCAGGGCGTTCAGCGGCCAGTGCAGGCCCAGCGGCACCAGGAACGGGTACAGCAGCGGGATGAGGATCGCGAAGACGAGCGGGACGTTGCCGTTCAGCCATGCCAGACCGGAGCCCAGGCCGTTGCCCGCCCAGATGCCGAGGGGGCCGATGAGGAAGGCCGTCACCGGGATCATCACGAGCATCGAGATGAAGGGGACGAATACCAGCTGCACGTTCGCGGGGAAGACCTTCTGCAGGCCCTTGTAGACGAGCGCGAGCAGGGCGACCATCAGCAGCGGCACGAACACCTGGCCGCCGTAGTCGTTCAGCTGCATCGGCAGGCCGAACACCTCGGCGACGCACTGCTCGGTGCCCAGCAGCTCGTTGGTGGTGCAGGTGACGCCGGGCGCGGTGCCATCGAGCAGGCCCAGGTAGTCAGGCGTCATCACCGCAGCCATCACGGCCGCACCGACCCAGCCGTCGATCTGGAGCTTCTTCGCGGCGTTGTAGGCCACCATGATCGGCAGGAAGTAGAGCACCGAGCGCCACATCGCGTCGACGAACACCCAGGTGGCGGACTTGTCCTCGGCATGGAAGTCGATCAGGCCGACGGCGTCGAGGACCGAGGCGATCGCGATGATCAGCGAGGCGCCGAGCAGCACGCCCATCAGCGGGCGGAACGAGTCCGACAGGTACTCGAAGAAGCTGTCGAGCCATGCGAAGCGGCCCTTGCCCTTGGCGCGGATCTCAGCCTTGACCTCGGCATCGGTCTGCTTGCGCGGGGCTCCGCCGTCGGCCATCGACGGCAGGTTCATGATCTGGGAGTAGACGTTGGCGACGGCCCCGCCGATGACGACCTGGAAGCGGTCGCCGGACTGCGGGACGGTCCCCATGACGCCCGAGAGGGAGTCGAGGGACTCGCGGTCGACCTGGTCGCCGTCATGCAGCTGGAAGCGCAGACGGGTGGCGCAGTGGGTCAGGCTCTCGATGTTCTCCGGTCCGCCGACGCCGCGGACGATGTCCTCGGCGATCGAGCCGGACCCGGAGGAGCCGGATGAGGAGGTGCTCATGATGCGTCCTCGCATCCTTCCTGGGTGGAATGGTGATGGGCAGATGGGGCAGGTGGGACGGGTGATGCGGACGACCGCGCTCACCGACGTCCGGGCATGAAAAAAGACCCGGTCCCCAGGGTGCGCGGGAGCGCACGGCACGGGGCCCAGGTCTTGCTCCCTCGCCAGGGACGGGGGATGACAATCCATGGACGCGGAGATCGCATTTCGGCGAACTCTGTCGTTCGACACGGAACCATAGCAGGCTCGCTCCGAGGCGCAAACGGGACCTGCGTCCCGACCCCCGGTGCAGGTGGACGCGGCGCGCAGGCGGCTGATGCGAGCGGGCCGTCGATGTGCGCTCGAGCACCCGATGTGCGCTCCGGCGGTGCGAGGTGCACAATGCCAGCCGTGCCCGGTCCCGCCCTCCCCTTCTCGATCGACGTCCCGCTGCCCGAGGACGCCCCCGCGATCGCCCGCGTCCACGTCGAGGGCTGGCGCGACGCGTACGCGCACCTGCTGGACGGATCATGGTTCGACGAGGACGCCGTCGCCCACCGCACCGAGCAGTGGACGCGATGGCTGACCCCGGGCACTACCGCCCACGACTCGGGCATCTACCGCATCGGCCGCGACGCCTCCGGAGCGCCCGTCGGGCTCGCCGCCTCCTGGCCGGTGCGCGATGCGGTCCCCGTGCGCGACGTCGAGCTGTCGCTGCTGTACGTCGACCGCGCCTGGTGGGGAAGCGGTCTGGCCCGCAGCCTGGTCTGCGCCGTCATCGGTGACACCCCTGCGAGCCTCTGGGTCGCCGAGGACAATCCGCGCGCCCGCCGCTTCTACGAGAAGCTCGGCTTCGAGGCCGACGGCGCCCACCAGGCCGAGGAGCACCTCGGCGGCATCGAGGACATCCGCATGGTGCGGTGAGGACTCCCGTCCACGAGACGTGACCGCACGGCGGGCGGGCTCCTTCGGGTCTCACCGCACCGGCCCGCACGGATCCGCACGACGTCCGATATATCCGTTGAGTCTCTTTCTTCGGCGACCTCACTGTGGTGTCTCCGACGAAAGGACAATGATGTCGATCCTCACCACACCTCTCTCGCGCCGCACCGCGCTCGCCGGCACGGCGAGCCTGCTCGCCCTCGGCACCGCGGCGGTCTCGGCGACCACCGCCCCTGCCGCCGTCGGCGCAGATCCGGGGATCCGTGTCTCCGGGGCGCGGATCGTGGAGGCCGACGGCACCGATCTGGTGCTGCGCGGCATCAACCATGCCCACGCCTGGTACCCGGAGGAGACCACCGGCGCCCTCGCCGGGATCAAGGCCACCGGAGCGAACTCCGTCCGCGTGGTCCTCTCCAGCGGCGACCAGTGGACCGAGACCACGGCCTCGGAGGTCTCCTCCATCGTCGCGGCCTGCGCCAGCAACAAGCTGATCGCGATCCTCGAGGTGCACGACACCACCGGCTACGGCGACACCGCCTACGCCCCCAACGCGGTCCCGCTCGACGCCGCCGTCGACTACTGGGAGGGTCTGCAGTCGACCCTCGCCGGCACCGAGGACCGCGTCATCATCAACATCGGCAACGAGCCGCTGGGCAACGACACCGCCTCCCCGTGGGTCTCGGACACCTCCGCGGCGGTCGCCCGGATGCGCCAGATCGGCTATGAGCACGCGCTCATGGTCGACGCCCCGAACTGGGGTCAGGACTGGTCGGGAACCATGCGCGACGGCGCCGCGACCGTCGCCTCCGCCGACCCCGACGGGAACACGATCTTCTCCGTGCACATGTACGGGGTCTACGGGGACGCCTCGGCGATCACCGACTACCTCGACGCCTTCGACTCAGCGGGCCTGCCGCTGGTCGTCGGCGAGTTCGGCGACACCCACTCCGACGGCGACGTCGACGAGGACACGATCCTCTCCGAGACCACCAGCCGCGGCATCGGATACCTGGGATGGTCCTGGAGCGGCAACGGAGACGGAGTCGAGTACCTCGACATCGTCACCGGCTTCGACGCCTCCTCCCCCACCGCCTGGGGCGAGCGCCTGATCGACGGCGCCGACGGCATCCGCGAGACCTCGACGGAGGCATCCGTCTTCGGCGGCGGAGACGACGACGGTGGCGACGACGGTGGCGACGGCGGCGACGATGATGGCGGTGACGGCGGCTCGACCGTCGGCACCATCGCCGACTTCGAGGGCGGCGCCGGATCCTGGAGCGGCGACAACCTCCACGGCGGTCCCTGGCAGTCCGACGAGTGGTCCGCCTCCGGCTCGTCCTCGCTGAAGGCCGACATCATCATGTCCGGCGGCTCCGAGCACTATGTGCGCCTCACCGCGGACGACGACCTCAGCGGTGCCAGCACCCTGCGCGCCACCGTCCGACGCGCCACCTGGGGCGACGTCGGCAGCGGGCTCTCCGCGAAGCTCTACGTCAAGACCGGCAGCAGCTGGGCCTGGGCCGACGGCGGAGCGGTCGCCGTGTCGACGTCGGGCTCGACCCTGACCCTGCCGCTCTCCTCGGTCTCCGGCCTCAATGCAGTCCGCGAGATCGGCGTCCAGTTCGTCTCCTCGTGCAGCGGCTCGGGCCAGACCTCCGTCTATCTCGACCAGGTGGAGACCGTCTGACCGTCTGACCGTCAGCCGAGCAGAGCTGGCACTGCAGCGGGGCCGGCACTCGAGCCGGCCCCGCGGACAGCACGATCGGCCCCGGCCCCGGTCCCTTCCCGGGGCCGGCCCGCCTCCGGCTGGAGGCCCCGTCCTCTGGTCCCCCCGCCCGCGACCCGAGATCCACCCGCAGTCTGACGCGGTCGCGCCCGCCGGTGGACGCGTCCGCACCCTGATCGGCGGGAACCTCGAGTCATGAGGAACGCAGCCATCGCCACCAGCCGGACCCGCCATGACACGACCGCCGACGACCCGCGGATGATCGACTACCGTCCTCTGCCCGAGCTGTGGGGAGACGTCGAGTCCCTGCGCACCATCCGCGCGATCAGATCCCGTGCCGCTGCCCGCGGCATCGATCCCACGATCCTGCAGATCGACTCCGCGGAGCTCTCCCTGCCGACCGAGAGCTCGACATCGCGACGCCAGGAGAGCGCACAGCGCGGAGGCCTCTCGAGGGACCGCAGCGATGACCGTCGCGATCGCCGGCGCAGTTCCCGACGCGGCGTCCTCGGGGGCCACCGCTCGCGGCCCCGCCGCCTCGCCACCGCCTGAGCCCGAACCGGACAGGCATCCGGCAGCTCCCCCTCCGCCGTGGATCCGTCTCCGCCGAGGCCCCGCCGCGGCCTAGGATCCAGCCATGAGCACGCCCCATGGCTCCGCCTCCCCCGGATCCCCGCACGGCTCGACGGGCGACGACATCCGCAGTGCGCAGCCGGTCGAGCGGGCTGATCGTCTGCCGCTCGAGCACGTCGACTATCTCGCCGGGAGCCTCGCCGACAGCGCCCCCGCGGATCCTCTCGCACTGTTCGACGCCTGGCTCGACGACGCCTTCACCCGTCGCGACCTGCAGGGGGACATCTCCGACCCGTCCGCGGTGGTCCTCTCCTCGGTCGCCATCGACCCCGACGGGACACCCCGTCCGCGCTCGCGCACCGTGCTGCTCAAGGGGCGCGACGAGCGCGGCTTCGTCGTCTACACGAGCCGCGAGTCCGCGAAAGGACGCGAGCTGGCGGCGAACCCGCAGGCGTCCCTGCTGTTCCCCTGGTATCCGCTGCAGCGGCAGGTGCGGATCGAGGGTCGTGCGGAGCAGGTCTCCGATGAGGAGTCCGATGCGTACTTCGCGCGCCGCCCGCGCGGATCGCAGCTGGGAGCCTGGGCCTCCCGGCAGTCCCGGCCCATCGGATCCCGCGAGGACCTCGAGGCCCAGTACGCCGAAGCCGAGGAGCGCTTCGCCGGCCGAGAGGTCCCGCGTCCTCCGTACTGGGGCGGGATCCGGCTGCTCCCCGTCCGCCTCGAGTTCTGGCAGGGCCGTGCCCACCGCATGCACGACCGGATCGAGTTCGAGCTCACCCCCGACGGCACCTGGACCCGCCGCCGCCTCCAACCCTGAGCTGGGGCTTCTGCTGGGGTGCCGGGGTGCAGCCGGGGGTGCTGGGGTGCTGCCGGGGGTGCTGGGGTGCTGCCGGGGGTGCTGGGGCGCTGATGGCTCAGAGTCATGGGGGGGTGCTGCTGAAAAAGGGACTGTGACGTGACCTCAAGCCCTCTCAGGGGTTCAGGGTCCACCTGGAGTCCCATTCTCAGCAGTTACGCCCGGATCCCGGTCCAAAAGCACCCGCAGACCCAGTCGATCTCGCTCCGACGGTGCAGGCATCAGCAGATTGCCGGTGGAGAGCGCGCCCCAGCTCTCGTCGAGACGACCCATCGACGTCCGATCGACGCCCGATCCCTGTGCCACCGTCGTCGAGGACGATCAAGTCGTCGCCTGCGGCATCCGTGAGCACGGCAGCGGCTCCGCCGAGCCACTCCTTCGCGTCCAGGCAGGCCAACTCAATCACGTCCAGGCAGGCCAACTCCTTCAGGTCCGGGCAGGTCATCAGGGTGATGGCGACGTCGTCGGCCTCTGTTCTCGGGATTCCGCTGCCTCAGGCGCGAGCAGTTGCACCCATGCCGACTCGCCGGTCGCGGGACGAAGGCCCTCATGATCCCGAGGATCGACGCGGATAGTGGTTCCGTCCCCGTATCCCGCGGGCGCTTCTGGTGGGCCCCTCCCGTCCGGTCCCCACCACGGCAGGCTTCCCCACCCACCACGGCAGGCTTCCCCGCCCGCCACGGCAGGCACACCCATCTGCACGATTCAGCCCACCCGCTCGCATCCGGTCTCTCGGGCCGCCGACCATCCCACGGAGTTCGCATGCCCCAGCAGGTTTCCCGCAGACCCCTGATCGTCGGGCTCTCAGCCCTGGCCGGGCTCATCGTCGTCGCGATCGTGGTGGTGCTGGTGATCTCCGGCGGCTCCGGGAGCAGCGCGGACTCCGGCAGCGTTACGACTGCTGACACGCAGGCCTCTTCGGGCACCGCGCAGGCCTCTTCCGACACCGTGGAGACCCCACCCGGTGTCGCCGCGGACCAGACCTACATCGAGCTGAGCACGAGCGATGACGGGCCCGTCGTCGACGTCTACCTCGACTTCCTCTGCCCGCACTGCGCGACCTTCCACGACGTCAACGGCGCGGACCTGCAGGAGCTCGCCGAGGCTGGGGCGATCACCCTGCGAGCCCATCCGCGTCCGATGCTGGACGATCGGTCGACCCCGACCGGGTACTCCGGCCGTGCCGCGAACGCGGCGTTGAGCGCATACGCCCAGGATCCCGAGGCCTGGTGGGATGCCGAGTCGGCGCTGTACGCGAACCAGCCGGGTGCTGAAGGGCTGACCGACGACGAGCTGATCTCGATCATCGAGGAGGCCACCGGGCTGGACGTCTCCGACGACGTCGCCGAGGGCACCTACATCCCGTGGCTCGAGGACGTCGTCGAGCCCGAGGCCTCGGAGCAGGACTTCGGCACCCCGGTCGTGGTGATCGACGGTGTGCAGTCGACGGCGGACTGGTCGGTCGAGGGCGCGCTGCGCGAGGAGATCGAGCAGGCGTCCTGACAGCATCGAGCAGGCGTCCTGACAGCAGGGCGCGAGGATCCCTCCACGAGCCCGGGCAGCTGTCCGAGGGTTGCTCAGCGGGCTCGTCTAGACGTCGTCGGCGGTGGTCAGGGCGCCGTCGCCGTCGGGGATGGTGGAGCCGCCGCGCAGCGTCTCGATGCGGGCGACGTCGATGTCCACGTCGCCCTCGATGCCGGAGACCGTCCCGTCGAAGCGCAGCTGCCACAGCGCCCAGTCCGTCGTCTCGGGGCGCGCACCGGCCGAGAACAGCCAGTCGACGCGGCCCTCGCTGATGGGGAGCCCGTACGTGTCGCGCCACTGCGCGGAGGAGTACACCACGAGCCTCCGCCCCCAGGCCTCCTCGACAGCGGCGGTGAAGTCGTCAAGCTCGGCGCGGACGTCGGCGGGCTCGGGGCGCTCGGTGCAGGAGCCGTCGAGCTCGAGGTCGATCGCCGGAGGCAGGGCGGCATCGTCGGGAGGGGCGGCGGTCAGGAAGTCCGCAGCCTGGTCGACCCCTGTGGAGCAGAGGGTGAAGTAGTGGTACGCGCCCGGGGTGACGCCTGCGGCGAGCGCCCCCTCCCAGTTCTCGGCGAAGCGCTCATCGACGAAGCTCGCCCCCTCGCTGGCCTTGATGTAGGCGAACACGTACCCGTCCTCGCGCACCTGCTGCCAGTCGATCTGCTGCTGATGGGCGGAGACGTCGATGCCCATGACCTCGTCGGCGGTGAGCTCGACGCCGTCGGGGAGCTGGGCGAGAGCGGCGGCGTCCTCGGGCATGGCCGTCACGGACATGGCGGTGTCGTCGGCCGCGAAGGGGGTGCGCTGGGACGCGGCCGCCCCGTCGGCGGAGTCGTCGTCCCCGGTGAGGGCCCCGATCAGCAGGCGTGTGCAGCCGCCCATGAGCACGAGCGCGAGGACCGCCCCGATGGCGAGCACCGTCAGCTGGCGTCGCCGGACCTGCTCGCGGGTGAAACGGGGCACGGGCGCGAACCTACCTGAGGCACCGGGTCCGGAGGGCGCATTCCCCGCGCCGCCGCGCGTCGGCCGGCCCGTCCCGCCGGGATCGCGGGGTTCAGCGGGGTCAGCGGGCGAAGAGCTCGGCGAAGGCGCGCAGGAGCTTCGGGGCCTCGTCGGCGCTGCGGGTGGAGAGCTCGGCGAAGATGCGCTCCATGTCCTCGGGGTCGAAGTAGCCGTGCTCGCGGTAGTGGCGGGCGCGGTCGATGATCAGCGGCACGTTCAGCTCGGGATGGAACTGGGTGGCGTACTGGCGCGGGCCGGCGCGGAACATCTGCACGGGGCAGGTCTCGCCGGTCGCGAGCAGGACGGCGTGCTCGGGGAGGGTGTGCACGGCCTCCTTGTGGCCGACGAGCCCGGTGAAGGTGTCGCCGAGGCCGGCGGCGCGGATCAGCGGATCCTCCCGGCCGGCGTCGGTGAGGGTCACCTCGATCGCGCCGATGGGCTCGCCGTGAGTGCGGTCGATGACGGCCCCCTGGTGGGTGCCCAGGGTGCCGACCCCGTAGCAGGCGCCGAGGAAGGGGATGTCCTCGGCGAACACCCGGTCGAGCAGCGCGAAGATCGCCTTCTCGGCGCTGACCTGCATCGCGGGCTTGTCCTCGGGCGGGTCGGAGTAGGTGAAGGGGCTGCCGCAGAGCAGCACGCCGGAGACGTCGTCCGCTCCGAGGTCGGGCAGCTCCTCCCGCTCGAGGCGGACCCAGCGCACGTCGGCCTCGTCCAGGCCGGTGAAGCGGAGGACGGACTCGTGCTCGGTGAGGGCGACGTCATCCTCGGGGCGCGTGGAGATCACAAGGAACGGTTTCACGGCAGAATGCTAGCCCCGTGCACGCCCCGCCATCCGCTGCTGGCCCCGGGAGGCCCCCGCCCATGACCGACCAGACACCGCCGTCCGTCTCCGGGCATCCTCTGCCACCGCTGCTCGCTGGGAACCGCGATCCCGGTGTCGCCGCCTGGCGCGATCGGCTGCCGTCCCTGCTCCCGGGCCTGCTCGAGGAGCTCCGTCTGGTTCCGGACGCCCCCTTCTCCCCCGGCGGCACCGCATCCTGGGTCGCCCCGGTGCGTCGGGGCCCCGGCTCCCGGGCCTCCGGTTCCCGGGCCGACGGGGCCGACGGCCTCGCTCCGGCCGACGGCGATCTGCCGTCCGACGGCGAACTGCCCTCCGAGATGGTGCTCAAGGTGTCCTTCGCGCATGACGAGGCGCGGGACGAGGCCGCCGGGATGATCGCCTGGCAGGGCCGCGGCGCCGCCCGGGTCCTGCATGCCGATCTGCGCGAGGGCACCTCGATCCTGCTGATGGAGCGGGTCCGGCCCGGGACCACGCTCGAGATGGCTCTGCCGTGGCCGGAGAAGGACGAGGTCGTCGCGGCACTGGCGCGTCGCCTGCGGATGCCTGCTCCGGCCGACGGTCCCTTCCGCCCGCTCGCGCACATGTGCGACTGGTGGGCCGACGAGGCGGCCGCCCGCGCGGAGCACGCCGCCCGGGCCGGACGGCCGACGCTCCCCGCCGACCTCGTCGCGCACGGCCTGGACCTGTTCCGGAGCCTGCCGCTGGACTGGGACGGGGAGCCGTCCCTGCTGGTGACGGACCTGCATCACGCGAACGTCATCGCCCGCGACGACAGCGAGTGGGTCCTCATCGACCCCAAGCCCTACGTCGGAGATCCCCACTATGACGTCCTGCAGCACATGCTCAACGATCCCGAGCGCCTGCGGGCCGACCCGTCGGCCTTCGCGGACCGGATGGCTCGCCTCGCCGAACTCGACCCGGCACGGGTGCGCCGATGGCTGCTGGCCCGCTGCGTCCAGGAGTCCGACGGGATGCCCGCCGCCGCTGCCGCGGCACGACGGCTGGAGGCCGACGGCGTCTGCTAGGTGGTGCTGCTGAGAAAGGGACCTATGCGTGACCTCGACGCCTCTCAGGCGTTGAGGTCACGCAGGAGTCCCGAAGTTTGCCGCTCCCGACGCATCTGTGGGCGCGTCAGCAGCGCGACTCGCTTCCCAGATCCCGTCGGGGGCGTACCGCCTGATCAGGAGGGTCGCGCGCTCGGCGGGATCCGTCCGGTTGGTAAAGCTAGATGCCGTCGGCTCCCAGCTGCTGTCGGAGCGCCTCCGTGACTCCGTCGACGCGGATCTCGAGGTCGGGTCGGCGGAACGTCTCAGGGGTGCACAGGAACCGCTGATGGGTGAGCGCGCGTCCGCCCTCCACGACGACCTCGGTGCCGTCGTCGACGTAGCCGCAGGCGCGGGAGACGCCGAAGGAGGGCTCGTTGCCGAGCACGGCGGCGGACTCGGCGCGCAGCGCCCCGAGATGGTCGAAGGCGAGCACGAGCATCGCCTGACGCATCAGCTTCCCGTACCCCCTGCCGTGCGCGTCGCGGGTGAGCCAGGAGCCGGAGCTGACGGTGCGGCGCTCGGCGAACCTCCGGCCCACGAGGTCCTGCGAGCCGATCAGCTCGCCGTGGGCACGGATCGCCAGCGGGATCGACCAGCTCTCGCGGCTCAGCTGCGAGCGCAGCGTCCACTGGAACGTGAGCGCGCCGCGCAGGCGGCTCTCCGTGTCGGTCGCAAACCAGGGGAAGACATGGTCGGCATCCTCGTCGTCGAAGATCGGCCGACGCAGCAGCTCGATGTACTCGGGGAGGTCCTCGTCGCGGAGGGGACGCAGGGTCAGGTCCCCCGCTGCGATCCTCAGACCCATGTGCGGGAAGAGCTCGACGAGCCGGTCGGCGAAGCTGGTCGCTGTCATCGCCCCAGGCTAGCCGTCATCACCTCAGTCCAGGCGGCCTAGGCTTCCTCCATGACGCTCCAGTCCTCCATGTCGCTCCAGGTGCTGCTGACCGGATTCGAGCCCTTCGGCGGGGATGCGGCGAACCCGTCGTGGGAGGCCGCGCGGCTGGCGGCTGCGACGCTCCGGGAGCAGGGGGTCGCGGCCGACGCCCGGGAGCTGCCGGTGGAGTTCGGCCGGGCGGGCGAGATCCTGCTGGCCGCTGTCGAGGAGGCCTCCCCGGCCGTGGTGATCGCCGTCGGCCTCGCGGCCGGGCGCGAGGCGATCACGCCCGAGCGGGTTGCGATCAACATCCGCGACGCCCGCGTCCCCGACAACGCCGGCGCCTCACCGGTCGACGAGCCGGTCGCGCCCGACGGACCGGTGGGCCTGTTCTCGACCCTTCCGATCAAGGCGATGGTCGCGGCGGTGCACGGGAATCCGGAGCTGCCCGCAGCGGTGTCGCAGACGGCGGGGACGTACGTCTGCAACGACGTCTTCTACCTCCTCCAGCATCGTCTCGCCGGGACGGGGGTCCGCAGCGGCTTCGTGCACGTGCCGTCGGCCGACGTGATCAGCCCGAGGCTCTGCGCGGAGGCTCTGGTGGCGATGACCCGGGTCGCGCTGTCCGCGCCGACCGATCTGCGCATCGCGGGCGGCGCCGAGCACTGACCCGCGCACTTCTCGAGCGCTGGTCCGCGGACTGCCCGGCATCCGTGCCCGCTCCTCCTCGGCATCCGCGCTCTCTCCTCCCCAGCCGCTCTGCCGGGCCCTGATCCCCCGTCCGTCCCCACGGATCAGCACTTGTCCACAGTGATGTCCACAGCCGTGGACGAATGACATTCCTGTAGTTCTGCAGGTGCGGGGCCCGTCGGCCGCTGGCCGTCCACGATCGTGGATCTCCCGGCAGCCGCGCCGTCCACACTCGGGGCGCCCTGGAGCACCAGTGCCGAACATCACCGCATCCACGCAGGTCATGGCTGGATTCTCACAGCACCCTGGCGCCTCCGAAAAGGGTCCGACGACGTCTCCAGGCACGCGGCACACTGGCGGAGCGTCCGCGAACCCAGCCGCCTCGCCGAGCGCGCTGCGGACGCCTCCGTCCCCAACACGCCCGTGTCCTCACCGTGCGTCCACACCGGATCCCCGGTTGTCCACATCCGATCGGGGAAATCCCCCGAGTTCTCCCCAAAGTTATCCACAACTGGGGATGGTCACACCGATGTCATTCGCCTGACGCCTTCCGGCTACCACACCCCGGGCACATCGGCGTCAGCCGTTGACCATCACCACGCGCAGCACGATCAGGACCAGGCACAGCAGGATCCCGGCGGCGATCACTGCGGTGTGGATGAGGGCGGAGCGTCGGGCGAGGGCGTGCCGGTCGGCGCCCGGGGATGCCTTGGGACGCAGGGCGAACATGACCGCGGTCAGCGCGCCGCCCATGATGAGGCCGCCCAGGTGCCCCTGCCAGGAGATCCCGGGGACCGTGAAGGTGATGACGAGGTTCAGCACGATCATGATCGCGATCTGCGCGGTCTCGGCGCCCATCCTGCGCTGGACCACGAAGATCGCGGCGAACAGGCCGAACACTCCGCCGCTCGCGCCGAGGGTTCCGGAGTACCAGCTCTGGGAGAGCGGATCGGTCAGCAGCAGCACGGCCGTGTGGCCGGCGATGATCGAGGTGAAGTAGACCGCGGCGTAGCGGGCATGGCCCAGCACCCGCTCCAGATGCTGGCCCACCACCCACAGCGCCCACATGTTCAGCGCCAGATGCATGATGCTGCCGTGCAGGAAGCCCGAGGTGATGAAGGTCCACGGGTAGGCGAGGATCCGGAAGGGCGCGAAGATCAGCCACTGCTCGACGACGCCGCCGCTGACCGTCTGCCCCACGTATGCGAGGATGCACAGCGCCATGATCGTGTACGTGACCAGGGGCTTCTGCGCAGTGGCGCCGCCGAGGCGCCCGCCCATCGCGTTGCGCGGGCGCGCCGAGGCCTGCTGACGGCTCAGCTCCCTCTCGCAGTCCACGCACAGCACGCCGACCGCGGCGGGCCGCTGGCACTGGGGGCAGGCCGGGCGGTCGCAGCGCTTGCAGCGCACATAGCTGACGCGGTCGGGATGGCGCGGGCAGACCGGCTGGCCCGTCGTCTGATGCGAGGGGTCCGCGGCGCCGTAGCTGGGCCGGGGACGCTCACCGCCTGCGCTGCGGGGGTCCTCAGCGCCGTCCTCGGCGCGGTCGTCGGCGCTGTAGCCGTATGTGGGGCGCTCCATGGCCCTATTCTCCATGACCACCCTGGACCCGGACGGGGTCCGCGCTCAGCCGTCGGCCGTCGGGAACCTGTCGAAGAGCCTCTCGAAGCGTCGGCGCTGGGCGTCGCTGATCGGGGACGACGGTTCGGCATCGACCAGGTCGAGCCGACGCCGCCCGACGGCGCCCTTGCGGCTCCACGTGCCGACGACCTCGCCGCGCCGGAGGGCGGCGCGTCGGAAGACGCCGTTGTTGCCGGGGACCAGCACGTCATGGCGTGCGCTGTCCAGGAGGAAGAGCCGATCCTGATAGCCGAGGACCAGCTCGTCGAAGCCCGGCAGCAGCAGCTCGCGCATCGTGTCCTTCTCGCGCTCGGCATACTCCTCCACCAGGCCGGGCCGGAAGAGGAGCACGCCATCCGCGGCGGAGCCGGTGGTGCCAGCAGGTGCCGGGCCGATCCTGCCGTCGGCGCCGACGACCCCGCGCTCGAGCCGGTCCTCGATCAGCGGCATCGCCCGTCGGATCGCGCCGAGCGGCAGCTTCGTCCACCAGGCGAGGTCCCGGACGGAGGCGGGGCCGCGGCTCGTGAAGTAGCGCAGCGCGACGTCGGCGATCGCTGCGGTGCGGTCGCCGTCGAAGGTGCTGGCGAGGTCGGAGGCCGGCGGGAGCCAGCTGGGGGCGTGGACGACGGCGGTCTCCTTCGCCTCGGCCCGCCAGGGCCCGTAGACGACCACGCCCTCGTGGATGAAGTTCACGAGGAGGTGGTAGCCGGCACCGGGGCCGAGGGGCACGCCCGCCTGCTCCCACGCCTCGAGGACCTCGGAGCGGAGCAGGCCTCGGCCGGCGCCGCGCAGCGAGACCTCCGGGAGGATCCGCTCGAGCACCTCTCTGGCACGGCGCACATGCTCCTCCTCGATCCCGAGCCGGGGCCGGCGCTTGACCGCGGCCCGATAGGGTCCGTCGCTGCAGAGCTCCGTGAGCCACGCCAGGGTGCCCGCCTCGACGGCGAAGACCGTCCCCCGCATCGGGTACCCGCGCACGATCCGCCCGGTGTCGAAGGCCGTGAGGACCGCATCCATCGCCTCCGCATCGCCGCCGCTGCGCAGAGCGAGGGAGGACAGGACCCCCGGCAGGTCCTGCCCCTGATGGCCGACGAAGCTCCGGGCCACCTCCGCAGGAGATGGCCCGTCCGCAGGAGTTGGCCCGTCCGCGGGAGATGGTCCGACGAGACCCTGGGCGAGGATCCGCGCTCCGGCGAGGTGTCGCTGACTCATGCGTCGACAGTACCGATCCGCTCCAGCCGCCCTGCCCGCCGCGCCTGCCCACTGCTGCATCCGCTCCACCCGCTCAGGGTGCCCCGGGCTCCCCGGGCTCCCCGTCTCAGGGGTGCCTGAGGGAGTTCCGGAAGGCCCGATGCCCCAGGTCAGGCCAGCCTCATCTTGCTTGTTTGGACTGAGTCCATAAAGCTACAGTGTCGGTATGGCTCTCGTCGACCCGTTCCCCGCGCCGCATCGGCCGTCCCGCCCGGCCCCGCCGTCGGCTCCCTCCGACGGCTCGCCGTCAGCCGGTCGCTCACCGTCGGCCGGCCGCTCTCCGTCGGGCGAGCGCACCCTGGAGGCCGAGCGCACCTCGCGCTCCGACCGCGTCAACCGACTGCGCGCGGGAGTCCTCGGCGCCAACGATGGCATCGTCTCCGTCGCCGGTCTCGCCGTCGGCGTCGCCGGCGCCACCACCGACACCGCATGGCTGATCGTCGCCGGGCTCGCCTCGCTGATCGCCGGTGCGCTGTCGATGGCGATGGGCGAGTACGTCTCCGTCTCCACCCAGCGCGACACCGACCGCGCCCTGATCGCGCGCACCCGCGCAGACCTCGCAGCCCAGCCCGAGATCGAGCACAGGCACCTCATGGACGCGCTGACCGAGTCGGGCATCCCGGAGGACGTCGTCGGCCCCGTCACCGACTCCCTCGAGCGCCACGACGCCCTCGCCGCCCACACCCGCTTCCGGCACGGCGTCGAGGACGATGCGGTCGTCTCCCCCTGGGCCGCGGCCGTCACCTCCCTGATCTCCTTCTCGATCGGCGGCATCATCCCGCTGATCGCGATCCTGACCTCACCGGTCGCGCTGCGTCTGCCCATCACCATGGCCGCCGTGGTCCTCGCCCTCGCGCTGCTGGGCGTCGTCAGCGCCCGCCTCGGTCAGGCGGAGGCGCGGCGCGCGACGATCCGCACGATCGTCGGCGGCATGCTCGCCCTCCTGGTCACCTACGGGATCGGCGCGATGCTCGGCATCGCCGTCGGCTGACCCTCCGGGGACAGCACCGGACGACGACGCAGAGCGGCCCGGCACCGATCTCGGTGCCGGGCCGCTCCCCGTCCTCAGGAGCTCCGGTCTCCCCCGGAGCTCCTGGCCGTCACTTCTCGACGGTCACGGACTGGATGACGACATCCTCGAGCGGACGGTCGCGCATGTCGGTCTTGGTCGCGGCGATCGCGTCGACGACCTTCTTCGACTCCTCGTCGGCCACCTCGCCGAACACGGTGTGCTTGCCGTGCAGGTACTGGGTGGGGGCGACGGTGATGAAGAACTGCGAGCCGTTGGTGCCGGAGGGGCGACCGGTGAGCGCGTTCATGCGCTTGCCGGCATTGGCCATCGCCAGCTTGTAGGGCTCGTTGAAGTTCTTCTCCGAGATCTCGTCGTCGAAGTTGTAGCCGGGACCGCCGGTGCCGGTGCCCAGCGGGTCGCCGCCCTGGATCATGAAGCCGGAGATGACGCGGTGGAACACGACGCCGTCGTAGAACGGACGGGTGACCTTCTCACCGCTCTCGGGATCGGTGAACTCGCGGGTGCCCTCGGCGAGGCCCACGAAGTTCTCCACGGTCTTGGGTGCGAAGTCGGGGAACAGCTCCAGGCGGATGTCCCCGTGGTTGGTGTGCAGGGTTGCGAACATGCGGTCATCCTCGCACATGCGCACGCACCCGCACCGGGTGCCGGACGGAGTGCGGAACGCGCACCGGACGGGGCACCGGACCGAGTGCCGGACAGCACCTCCTCAGGGCCTGTCCACGGGCCTCCCGGCCGCTGTCCGGCGCGCGATCAGCGTCGGGCATCTCCGGCATCCGGGGGTTCGCAGGACGTGAGCTGTGAGCTGCGTCGTGCCGGCGCGTTAGAGTTGTCGCACACGGGCGAGGCGTCCGGCGGGTGATCCCCCGAGCGTCCTCGCGCCAGGACCGCCGTCGGCCCGACCCGGCGGATTCGACCGAAAGGGGAACGACATGGCGCTGACCAAGAAGCGCGCAGCGAAGAAGGCCGAGAAGCAGGCCGCCACCACGGTCGCCGCCGCGGGCGGCACCGCCCAGAAGGCGGAGAAGGCGGTCGAGGAGCTCCAGAAGCTGGCCTCCCAGGTCGGCCCCGTGGTCTCCGAGGGCGCTCGTGAGGCCCGCTCCCGCGCCACGGATCTCGTCGACCAGTACGGCCCCGGCGTCGAGGAGAAGCTGCGCGCCCAGGGCGAGAAGCTCGCCAGCCTCGGCCAGAACGCCGGCCAGAACCTGCAGGCGAACCTCGGCCCCCGCGCCGACAAGCTCGTCCACGACGTGCAGGAGGACTACCTCCCCCGCGCCCGGAAGACCGCCGAGACCACCGGCACCGTCCTGAAGGCCGCCGTCGACGCGGCCCGCAAGGAGCTCGACAAGGGCCAGGGCGACATCAAGGCCGCGGCCCTCGTCGCGCCCGCCCCCAAGAAGAAGAGCCGCGCCGGGAAGGTCCTCCTGGTCGTGGGTCTCGCCGCGGTCGGCGCCACCGCCGGCTACCTGGCCTGGAAGAAGACCCGTCCGGTCGAGGATCCGTGGGCGCCGCCCGCCGACTTCGCCCGTGCCCACTACCCGGCCTCCGCCGGTGACGACTCCGACTCCTCGACCGTCTCCGACACCGTCGGCGCGGCCGACGCGGGCGACGTCGCCAGCTCCCTCGAGTCCGACGCCGACTCCGAGAAGCGCGGCACCCACCGCTCCGACAGCTGAGCTCCCGGGGGCTCGACCCGCCGGCCCCGACACCAGCCGGGCCCCGACACCAGCCCTTGATGACGGTCATGAGGCTCTGGCTTCCCTTCGTGGATGCCAGAGCCGCATGACCGTCATCTGCGTCCGGGCGCATCTCGGCGTCCGGGCGTCTCGGCGCCCCAGGGCACCAGCATCGCGCCGCCCCTCGCATGCCCCGTCCTCCCTAGACTGCAGGCATGCCCGACGCATTCCCCTCGCCCGCCCCGTCGAGCACAGACCCGGACCCCGGTGCCGACGTCGGCGCCGGACGCTACGCCCCCTCCCCCAGCGGGGATCTGCACCTGGGGAACCTGCGCACCGCGATCCTCGCCTGGGTGCTCGCGCGGCGCAGCGGACGCGCCTTCCGTCTGCGCATCGAGGACCTCGATCGGGTCCGCGAGGGCGCTGAGCAGCGCCAGCTCGAGGATCTCGCAGCGCTCGGCATCGACTGGGACGGCGAGGTCGTGCGGCAGTCGGAGCGCGCGGACGCCCACACCGCGGCGATCGAACGGCTGCAGGGCGCGGGCCTCGTCTACGAGTGCTACTGCACCCGACGGGAGATCCTCGAGGCGCCGAGCGCTCCCCACGCCCCGCCCGGCGCCTACCCGGGGACCTGCCGCGACCTCGACGAGGACGCCCGTGCGGCCGGGCGCGAGCGCATGCGGGAGCTCCGTCGCGAGCCGGCCCTGCGGCTGCGGGCGGACACCACCTCCTGGAGCATCCGGGACCTGTGGGCCGGGGAGGTCACGGCCGCGGTCGACGACCTGGTGCTCCGCCGCGGGGACGGGGTCGTGGCCTACAACCTCGCCGTCGTCGTGGACGACGCCGCGGCCGGAGTCGACCAGGTGACCCGCGCGGACGACCTGCTGACCTCCGCGCCCCGGCAGGCGCACCTCGCGCACCTGCTGGGACTGCCGCAGCCGATGTATGCGCACGTGCCGCTCGCGGTCAGCACCGCGGGGGCGCGACTGGCCAAGCGCGACGGGGCGGTGACGCTGCGGGACCGGCTCGCGCGCGGGGAGAGCGCGGCGGACGTCGTCGGCCGGATCGGCGACTCCCTGGGCCTTCCGGACTGCCGCACCGCCTCCGATGTCCTCGAGCGCTGGGATCCGCAGTCGCTGCCGCGCGAGCCCTGGGTGGTGGACCTGCCGGCATGAGGAGAGCGGAGACCGTCGGACGCTCGGATCGAGCACGGCGGATGTGACCCTGACTACCGCCGAGTAACCATTCGACGTTCCGCGCGCCACTCCGCCTGGGCGACCCGCGACAAACTCGATACACGGCTGTATCGTCTCCCGCGTGAAGCGAACCTCCCCTGCGCTCCGTACCGTCCTGGACCTGCTGCCCTCCGAGTGGAAGAAGCCCATCGCGGCACTCTTCGTCGTCGGCCTGGCACTGGTCCCGCTCATCTACTCCGGCAACATGACCTGGTCCTTCCGCGACCCCAGCGGACAGCTCGACCAGGTCACCGCGGCCGTCGTCAACCTCGACGAGGGGGCGGAGTCCACCTCCGTGGACGGCAGCACGCGGCAGCTGGACGTCGGCGACGACTTCGTGGAGACGCTGCTCGACCTGGACGAGAGCACCGTCTACACCTTCGTCGAGACCACGCCGGAGCAGGCGGAGGACGGTCTGGCCGACGGCACCTACGGGGCGACGGTGGAGATCCCGGCGAACTTCTCGGAGCGCATCGCGTCGCTCGGCGGCGATGCGGAGGACGCCGCCTCGACGATGGTCACCTTCACCACCAACGACTCCATCAACTATGTCGGCGGGAACTTCACCAAGTCCGTCGGCACCGCGCTCACCGACGCGCTGCGCGCGAACGTCCAGGAGGACTACCTGGACAACGTCTACGTCGGCTTCACGACGATCCATGACGGCGTGGTCGAGGCGGCCGACGGCGCCGGACAGCTCGCCGACGGCGCGAGCGACCTCAAGGACGGCACGGAGGAGCTGGTCGACGGCACCTCCGAGCTCGCCGACGGGACCGGGGAGCTGGCCGACGGGAGCGCCACCCTCGCCAGCGGCGCCACAGACCTGCACAGCGGCTCCCTGGACCTCGTCGTCGGCCTCGACCAGCTCCTCTCGGGCGGGGTGACCCTGCAGGACGGCGTCGCGACGCTCGACGACGGCGCGCAGTCCCTCTCGAGCGGGCTCGGCACGATCGCGGCGAGCAGCTCCGAGCTGCGCTCCGGGGCCTCGGACCTCGCCGACGGCAACCGCCAGATCGCCGACGGCGCCTCGACCCTGGCCGACGGCGCCCAGCAGGTCGCCGACGGGACGCAGACCCTCGACTCGACCGTCTCCGACGTGCAGGCCGATCTCGACGAGGCCGGAGTGAGCCCCGAGAGCGTCCAGCAGACCAGCGACGACCTCGTGGCCGCGATCGACGATCTGGAGCAGATCGCCGACGACATCTCGGCGGCCCTCGAGTCCTCCTCCTCCGCCGCGACCTCCCTCTCCGAGGCGGCGACGGCGCTGGACGAGAAGGCGACCGACGTCGACTCGGCCGCACAGGACCTCGCCCAGGCGACCTCCGATCGCGCGGACGACGCGACGACGGTCTCCGAGGGCGCGTCGTCGATCTCCGACCAGGTCGGCGCGCTCGACACCGCGACCCAGGACGCCTCCGATGCGGCGAGCACCGCCTCGGAGAGCGCCTCGGCGTCCTCCTCGCAGGTCGACACCTACACGCAGACCCTCGACGACCTCGCCTCCCGCTGCGCGGACTCCGGGGCCGACGACGCCTTCTGCGAGGAGCTCTCCTCGCTCTCCTCGACCTCGCAGACCACCCGGGATCAGGCCTCGCAGGCCGCGACCGACGCCGACGGCGCGGACACCGCCGCCTCCGACGCCGCCGCGCAGTCCGCCGACATCGCCGGGACCGCCGAGGACGTCGTCGACGCGTCCGGCCGCATCGGCGACTACCTCGACGGGGCTGCGACCACCGCCTCGTCCCTCGCCGACGGGACCTCGACGGTCGCCGACGCCACCGGGAGCCTCGCCGAGGACGCGACCTCGCTGGAGGATGGCGTCTCCAGCGCCCTGGACACCGCCCGGCAGGCGTCCGACGGATCGGGCTCGGGCGCGACCGCCGCGGGCGGGACGGGCACGGCCGACGGCTCCTCCGCCGCCGACCTCGCCGACGAGCTGGCGGAGCAGGCCCGCGCGGCCGCCTCCGCGCTCCCCGACCTCTACTCCGCGCTCGAGGACGGCGCGGACTCGATCTCGCAGCTGAACGACGGCGCCCAGCAGGTGGCCGACGGCGCACGGACCCTCGCGGACTCCACCGAGCAGGCCGCAGACGGCGCCGAGACGCTCTCCGCGGGCGTCGACGAGTACACCGGCGGCGTCGGCTCCGCGAAGACGGGCGCCGAGCAGCTCGCCGACGGCACCGCCCAGCTCCGCGACGGATCGGGCACCCTCCTGACCGGTCTCGCCTCGGCCGACGACGGGGCCCGGCAGCTCGCCGACGGCTCCGGGGAGCTGGCGGACGGGGCCGACGACCTCGCCGAGGGCGCCGCCCAGGCCGACGACGGCGCCCAGCAGCTCGCCGAGGGCGCGACCGAGCTGGACGAGGGCGCCGGGGAGCTCTCCGACGGTGCCGACGAGCTCGCCGGCAGCCTGTCCGACTCCGTGGACGACATCCCCTCGTACTCCGACTCCGAGCGGGAGACCCTCGCGGATGCGGCCTCCGATCCTGTCGCCTTCGACTTCCAGCGCGCCAACGAGCTTGAACGCTTCGGCGAGGGCCTGGCCCCGCTGTTCCTGGCGATCAGCCTGTGGGTCGGCGGCATGGCGATCTTCCTGATGATGCCGCCGTTCTCCCGCAAGGCCGCCGAGAACGGCGCCGGTCCGCTGAAGCTGCTGGCGGGGGGTCTGCTGCCCGCTTTCGCGCTCGGCGTCGTGCAGTCCGCGATCGCGGTCGCCGCGCTGCACTGGGCGGTCGGCATCGCCGCCGACGACCTGCTGCTGCTCTTCGGACTCTCGGCTCTCACGAGCCTGGTCTTCGTCTCGTTGAACCACGGCTTCGGAGCAGTCTTCGGTCCGGTCGGCAAGTTCGTCGCCCTGGTGCTGGTGGCCCTGCAGATCTCCGGAGCGGGCGGCACCTACCCGGTGCAGACCCTCCCGCAGTTCTTCCAGGACATCCATATCTTCCTGCCCATGACCCACGCGGTCGACGCCTTCCGCGGCGCCATCGGCGGCGGCTGGGTGGATCCGGCCGATGATCTGCTCTGGTTGAGCGGATGGCTGGCCCTGGGTCTCGCCCTGGGCTTCGCCGGCGCGGTCCTCGAGCGCAAGCGGGCCCAGGCGGACCTCGCGAGCGTCGCCGCCGCCGCAGGAGCGGGCGGTGCGGGTGCTGCCGGTGCAGGCGCTGCCGGTGCAGGCGCCGCCGGTGCTGATGCTGGTGCGGCTGCTGCGGGAGCTGCAGTGCGCGCCGCCTCGGACGACGAGCCGGTCGTCTCGGCCTGGGTGACCTCGGACGCCGATGGACGCTCCGACCAGGATGACGACGGCGCGGACGGCGATGAGGACAGCGGGGCCGACGACGGGGAGGCGCCGCAGCACGACGGGGAGGCGCCGCACGGCGAGGGCACGGCGTCGGGAGCGGGCGAGGATCCGTCGGCGCAGGCCGATGACTCCTCGGCGCAGACCGACGAGCCCGAGGAGGCCGACGATCCTGCTGAGGCGGAGGAGAGGACTCCCGCCGAGCCGGCGTCGGCACCCGAGTCGACCGAGGACCCCCGCTCCTGACCGGCCGCTGACCTACTGCAGCCCCTGCTCGAGCAGCTCGGCGACGGCCGACAGTGCGAGGGAGTCGCCTTCGAGGGCGACCTGCTCGGCACCGGTAGCGAGGCGCTCGAGCGCGGCGGCACGGCCCCAGGCCCACAGGCAGAGGGCGAGCGCGCTGCCGCTGACCACCGCTCGGGGCAGGGCTGCCGCGGCGCCCTCCTGAGGGCCGTCGGGCAGGACGCGGGTGAGCACGAGGGCGTAGGGCGTGCCGTCGGAGGCGCGGGCACCGGTGGCGCGGGTGATCTCCACGGTGCGGGCGGTGCCGCCGGCCGGGGCGAGCTCGAGCACGGCGAGCTCCTCCCGGTGGGCGGTCTCCGGGGTCCAGTGGCCGACCGCGGCCCACATGACGTCGATGCAGTGGTCCAGCCCTGCGGCGGCGACGTCGGCCGCGATGGGTGAGACCTCGCTGCCGACGGTGAGCTCGGCGTCCACCCGATGGATCGTGGCCTCCTGGACCTGCATGCGGCGGGTGAAGCCGACGGTCCGGTCAGGCGGGAACCAGGACCAGGCGGGCTCGTCGTCCGCGCGGGACTCCAGCTGCTCGACGAGCCCTGCGGTCGCGGTGCGACGTCGTCCGAGGATCTCCGCGAGGGACTCGGGCCGGGGCGCGGCGGCGGCCTCGACAGCTTCGGCGTCCTCGTCGTCGGTCGCCCGGGAGGCGAGGATCGCGGACCAGAACTCATGCACCTCGGTGAGGTGCCACAGCAGGTCGCGGGCGGTCCAGCCGGGGCAGGTGGGGACGGGGGCGGCAGCATCGGCGTCGGCCAGCAGGCGTGCGAGCGCGTCGGCCTCGGTGCGGATCTGCGTCGTCGCGGACATGCCGTCGATCTTGTCACCGACCTCCCGCGGCGGCAAGGGGATGGCGTGCGCGGCGCTCCGACGGCGCACTAGGGGCGTCGCGCGGCGAGCGCGGAGCGGAGAGGCGCGGGCGTCGGGCGGCGGGCGTCGGGCGGCGGGCGTCGGACGTCGGGCGTCGGGCTCAGATGTGCCGAAGATCCTCCGATCGAGGAGGGACGCCGGACCTGCTGCGATGAAAGAGTGGACCCATGAGCTCGACCCTCAGGACCTCCTCCCCCGCGTCCGCTCCGTCCCCCGCCGCCGCTCCGTCGCCCGCCGGCTCCCCTGCACCGGCCGTGCAGAAGGTCATCGACGGCGAATGGACCGTCGAGCGCCTGCGGGAGCATCTCGCGCAGGTCGGCACCCCGCTGATCTCGGCGGCCGGCACCCGCCAGTGCGACGTCACCTTCGTGGTGGAGGACCCGCGCGCCGCGGTCGGCGACGGCGCGGCCGGCGGAGACCCGAGCGGCGGCGCGAGCGGTGACGCGGCCGACGAGTCGGCCGATGCCCCGATCCTGCTGCGCACCCTGATCGACCGCTCGCTGCCCGATGACCTGCGGATGCAGCGCATCGAGGGGACCGGCATCCATCATCTGACGCTGCGTCTGCCCTCCGTGCTGCGCTTCGCCTACTGGTTCCAGAGGGCGTCGTCGGACGGCGGTCCCGGGGCCGGCCCGCGCGGCGGAGGCGAGCTCCTGCCCGATCCGCACAACGGCCGCGGGATCCGCGGGGGCGGGGCGGCGTCGTCGGCCGTCGCGGTGCTGCCGGCGGCCCAGCCCCTGCCGTTCCTCGAGTCCGCGCTGCGCCGCGAGCCCTCGCCCCTCGAGGAGCTGCGCGTGCCCAGCGCCGTCCTCGGCGCCGAGCGCCGCGTGTGGGTGTCGCTCCCGACGGGGGTCGCCGATGCCGCGGCCGCGCGCGCGACGGTCGAGCCGCTGCCGGTGGTGATCGTCTTCGACGGGGGCGAGGACCACACCGCTCCCGCGGTGCGCGACGAGCTGGTCGAGGCGGCGCTCGTGCGACCGGCAGTCGTCGTCCTCGTCGACCAGGAGGAGCGTCGCGCGCTGGACCTCACGGGGTCGACCCGCTTCGCCCGCTTCCTGGCGGACGAGCTCATGCCGCTGCTGCGCGAGCGCTACGGCGTCTCCCCCTACCCCGAGGACACGGTGCTCTCGGGCTCGAGCTTCGGCGGGCTGTGCGCGGGATGGACGGCGCTGAACCGTCCGGAGGTGTTCGGTGCGGCGATCCTGCAGTCGCCCTCGTGCTGGCACCATCCGGATCTGCCCGGTCCGGGCGAGGACATGCCGCTCGCCGTCACCACCCCGACGCCGACGCTGATCCGCGCCTTCCAGCGCGACGCCCCCGCCCGGATCCGTCTGTTCCACGAGGTCGGGAACCTCGAGTTCGGTCCGCCGCCGGCGAAGGTCTGGCAGGTGCTGGGCAACCGGTGGCTGCACGACATCCTGGTCGAGAAGGGGTACGAGACCCACTACCGCGAGTACGCGGGCGGGCACGATCCCGCCTGGTGGCGGGGCACCTGGGCCGACGGTCTGCGCTGGACGCTGCCCGCCTGAGCCTCAGCCGGGTCTGACCGCGATCAGGGCCACGCCGGCGAGGCTGCGCCGGTGCTCGGCGAACACGCGCCGCATCCGCAGCACCCGGTCGCGGGCCTCGGCATCGCGGGCGAGGCTGCGGGCGAAGCGGGCGGCTCCGGCGAGCCCCTCGTCGGCGACGATCCGGCGCGGCTGCAGCAGCGCCATCGGCGCCTGCTCCACATGCTCGACCTCGAGGCCGTGCGCCGCCAGCAGCGCGGACCACTCGGCGATCGTCAGGGGCCGGGCGTTGACGCGGATCGCCCGCGCCAGGGCCAGACGGATCTCCTCCTTCGTGCCCTCGGCGATATGGTCGGGCACCAGGCCCAGCTCATGGATCGCATAGCGGCCGCCCGGGCGGAGCACCCGTGCGGCCTCGGCGACGATCGCCGCCTTCGCCCGCTCGCCCTGCATCGTCAGCATCGCCTCGCCGATCACGACGTCGGCGCTCGCATCGGGCAGCCCCGTGGCCGCCGCGTCGGCCTGGCGGACCTCACCGCGGTCCCCGACCACGCGCTGCACCAGCCGGACCGCCTCCGGATCCCGCTCGACGCCGATGTACCCGGCGGGGCGGGCGCGGAGGATGTCCGCGGCGGTGCGACCCAGCCCGGGGGCGAGCTCGACGACGTCGGCGCCCTCGAGCTCGGCGGCCCGCAGCATCGCCCGGCTCAGGGCCAGGCCCCCGGGTCGCAGGACCCTCTTGCCGAGGCGGGCGAGCAGCCAGTGCCCCTGCATCGTGCCGGCGTCGCGCCCGTCCTGCGGGAGTGCCATGGTCTCCTCCGGTCCCATGGCGTCATCCGATCTCTCGGGCGGCGGTGATCAGCACGAGAGCGTCCTCGGTCGCGACCAGGGCATGGTCCCGCTGCGGGATCACCACATGCTGTCCGGCGGTCAGCTCCCAGCTGTCCTCCCCGGCGACCAGCCGCGCGGACCCCTCGATCACCTGCAGCATCGCCTCCCCGGGGTTCTCGTGCTCGTCGAGCATGCGGCCCTCGCGCAGGAACAGCAGCATCTGGATGAGGCGGGCGTCCTCGGATCCGTGGAAGGTGTGCATGGCGCGGCCGTCGGCCCCGAGGGTCGCCCGTTCGCGGAGCGCGTCCCCGAGCGCGCTCAGGGTGGACACGGTGCTCGCGTGGCTCATTCGCCCTCCTCGGCGGTCCCGTGCACGACCCCTCCGGTCGCGCACGGGATCAATTCTGCGACGCGCTCCGCGCGGAATGCGCGAGCCTTTGGTCCCTGGACACCCCGCTGGGCGCGTCGTCGGGCGCGTCGTCGGGTCCGACGGGCGGGCGCGAGCCCCGGCCGAGCGCACGGAGATCCCATCCGGCGCGGGTCCAGCGGACGCGGTCCAGGACGCCGCGGCCGTCGATCATGCGGGGCGCCGCGACCAGCGCCATGGCCTCCACGGGGTCGAGCGCGCGATACTCGCGCCACTCGGTGAGCAGGATCGTCAGCTCCGCGCCCGCGAGCGCCTCCTCGGGATGCTCGACGGCCCGCAGCATCGGTACGGCCCGACGGGCGGCCGGCGCGGCGACCGGGTCGGCGACGACGACGTCCGCCCCCGCCGACATCAGCCGCGCGGCCACGGCGAGCGCCGGGGAGTCCCGCACGTCATCGCTGTCGGGCTTGAAGGCGGCTCCGAGCAGGGCGATCCGCCGACCGGCGAGCTCGCCCAGCATCTCCCGGGCGAGCTCGACCACGCGGCCGCGCCGACGCTCGTTGACGGCGTCCACCTCCCGCAGCATCGCGAGGGACCTCCCGACGCCGAGGTCCTCGGCCCGCGCCATGAACGCCCGCACGTCCTTGGGCAGGCAGCCGCCGCCGAAGCCGACACCGGCGCGCAGGAAGTCCGGGCCGATCCGAGGATCGAGCCCGAGGGCCCGGGAGACGTCGGCGACGTCGGCCCCTGCGGCCTCGCACACCTCGGAGACGGCGTTGATGAAGGAGATCTTCGTGGCCAGGAACGCGTTGGCGGAGACCTTCACGAGCTCCGCCGCCTCCCACCCCATGACCAGGCGCGGCGTGCCTGCCGCGAGGATCGGCGCATAGACGGCGTCGAGCATCCGCACGGCGGCGTCGACGGCATCAGCGGCATCAACGGCATCAGCGGCATCAACGGCGGGGTCGTCGGCGTCACCGGCTTCGGAGCCGGGCGCTCCGTGACCGGCGTCCGCCATCCCGTGCTGGACGTCCGGCATCCCGTGCTGGGCCACCCCGTAGACGAGCCGGTCCGGCTGCAGGGTGTCGTGCACGGCGCGGCCCTCGCGCAGGAACTCCGGGTTCCACACCAGGTGCACCCCGGGCACGGACTCGAGCCGCGCCGACAGCCGACGGGCGGTGCCGACCGGCACCGTCGACTTCCCGACGACCAGCACCGGTCCGTCGGACCGCGCCGGCGCACCGGCATCCCGACGGGCGAGCAGGGCGTCGGCGAGAGCGTCGACGGCGGCGAGGAGCTGACGCAGATCCGCACCGAAGCCGTCCTCCCGCTGCGGGGTGCCGAGCGCGAGGAAGTGCACGTCGGCGTCGGCCAGGTCGGCGACCGAGGTCGTGAAGCGCAGGCGCCCGGCATCGATCCCTCGACGCAGGAGCTCCTCGAAGCCGGGCTCGTGGAAGGGCGCGCGCCCCGCCTCCAGGGCGGCGACGCGCTCGGCGTCGACGTCGAGGCCGACGACGTCGTGGCCGATCTCCGCCATGCTCGCCGCGTGCACCGCCCCGAGGTATCCGACCCCGGTCACCGAGACCCTCATGCCGTCGCCCTCCGTGCCTGCCGCACCGTCCATGGGCTTCACGCTCGCCCGCCGGGATGGCCGGCGGATGACCGGATGATGGAGGCCGGGGAAGAGGGTGATGAGCGCTCGGGTCCGCCGACCCTCGACGGCGCCGTCCGCGGTGGCTGCGGCTCATCGCAGGGCATCTCGCCCAACTCGGGTAAGAGGCTCCGCCTGAGCGCCAGCTGAGTGCTAGCTTTGCTTCTGCTGGCCATTCACATCCAGCGGTGGACGGAGCCGTCCACCTCGCTCCTGAGGATTCGAGGAATGATGGGGACCATACTCGAACGACTTGGAGGGGCAGCACTCATCGTGGGGCTCGCCTTTGTCCCACTCTCTGCGGAGGCAGCACGCGGCCTGTACAGCTGGCAGGGAGGTGACTACTCATACGATTACAGCTCGTCACACAAGATTCAGATCCACGATGGGGAGGACGATGGGCACGCAGTCCGAGTTGAGTACAAGATGACGACGAACGGCAAGTCCCGGCATCTGTACAACTACAACGGCGTGAACTCCAACAAGTACGAGTCGCTCAGCACCTACCCGCGGGCGCACCGCGCCATCGAGATTCTGAGCAATCGGCCGGACGCGTATGGCACCTGGAAATACCCCAGCTGACCAACAATCTCATAGGAGACGTCATTGATCGAGCCCAGCGTGCTCTGCGAGAACGCCATGGTGACGTTCGGGGAAGTGCTCGCGCTTCCCCGAACGTCGCTTCACGCGGCCCGTGGATCATCCGTCGCCATCATGGGCCCCAGCGGTTCCGGGAAGTCCACGCTTCTGGCCTGCATTCAGGGCCTCGAGAAGCCCACATCGGGGACCGTGCGCGTACTCGGTCAGGACCAGCGCACTTCTTCTGCACGAGCCAGATCGGACCTGCGAAGGCGGCGGATGGGCCTCATCCAGCAGAGTCCGGACCTTCTCGAGGAGTTCTCCACGGTCGAGAACGTCGCCTTCCCGCTCCTCTTCGACGGCATGAAGAGATCTTCTGCCCTGGCACTCGCGGTGGAAGCGCTGCAGGGTGTAGGGATGGCTCACTGCGCGGAGGCGGACGTCAGAACGCTGTCCGGCGGCGAAGCGCAACGGATCGCAGTTGCCCGCGCGCTCGTCCGCCCGGATGCGGATCTCATCGTCGCCGACGAACCGACAGCTTCCCTCGACGTCGAGAATGCGCGCAGAGTGACCGAGCTGCTTCTCAGGGAGGCGGGCCGGCACTCGGCGACAGTCCTGCTCGCCACCCATGACCCGGCGGTCGCTGCGCTCTGCGACCGCACCTGCTTCCTCACGCGAGAGCATGGCACAGCATGAGGACCGTCCTCCGCTTCAGCGCGGCCGTCGCCTTCTCCCGTGACCGGCGGCAACGGTGGCGTCAGGTCTGTCTCCTGACCGCGAGCTTCATCGCCACCTCTGCCGTCCTCGTGGCAGTTGCTCTGATCGCGCTGTCCTGCACCAGTCCGCTCCGCGCCGGCGCCCTGCTCGGAGTCCCCACCGCAGCCGTCGGGGACGGGTACCCGGGAATGTCTCCCGAGGGCGCTGTCGCAGCGGTCGTGGATCGTGGCACGCTGGCCATGGGGCGACAGGTGCCGACCGTCTGGATCGAGCCCATGCCCGGGCATGAGGACGACCCTGCGGCGGTACCGCCCGGCCTGGACGAGCTGCCGGGCCCCAGCGAGGCGGTCCTGTCCCCCGCATTGGTCGAGGCGGGATACACCGCGGAGGACCTCGGGTGGCACAGTTCCGCCGCCGGTTCCGGGACGAACGGGGCCATCGGCGATGAAGGGCTCGCAGCGCCCTCCGAACCGCTTATCTTCGTGCGGCCCGCAGCGGGGAGCGAACTGGGCGAGGGCGGAGCGGTGACGTACATCGCAACCTACGCAGAGAGCGATCCGAACGCGATCTATGGCGGCCATTCGTACGACCCTGAAGTGGTGGCCGTGAGCATGATGGCACCCGGCGTCGCAGTCTTCCTCGTCGTGCCGAGCTTCGTGCTGCTCGTCTCGAGTTCCCGGGCACGATCGCTGGTCCGCGATGAGCGCCTACGATTCCTTCACGCCATCGGCGTGCGTGCCCGGACAGCGCGTGCAGCCATGGGCTGCGAGACCGGTCTGCTGGCTATGAGCGGCGCGCTGATCGCCGTGCTCGTCCACGCACTCCTCGGCCGCCACCTGACAGCCATCCCCGCGACGTCCATTCGGCTGTTTCCTGGAGATCTCATGCTGTCGTGGTGGGTGTACCTGCTTGCGGTCGCGATGGCCGTCGGATGCGCTTTCCTCTGCGGGGCGCTCGGCCGGCGCCTCCCGCGTCCCCGGAGTCGTCGGCCACGAGTTGGCAGTGTCATCGCGACGGCCGGCCTCGCCGCCGCCGTGCTGACTGTGATCGCGTCGGCGACCTCGTGGATCTCCCCCTCCGTCGCGAGCACGGTGTTCGTCGGCGGGACCATCGGGGTGATCGCCCTCCTACCCCTTGCAGTGCCCGCGCTCTCTGCTGCGGCCGCCTCCTCGATGGGCACCGCCCGCAGTCCCGTCCTCTGGGCCGCCGCCCGTCGGCTGCGGCACGATGCCGTGCATCTCTCCCGCGTCGCCTCTGTGCTCGGCGTGCTCATCGTCGTCGCGAGCTTCGCCGTAGCGCTCTGGGGATCCTCTGCGGCCGCTCAGGCTGAAGGATCGCCCTCGCACAGTCCCCGTACCGTCTCCGTCAGCTGGCGAGGGGACCCGGCAGGTGGGCTCGAAGAGGCACGGAGCGCCTTCTCCGAGGAGGGAAGGGATGTGCTTGTCGTCTCGGCCATTGCACAGGACGACACCGATGGACCGATGCCTCATCTCATCGATGTGGACGACTGCGCGAGCTTCGTCGAGTTCTTCCGCGGAGACAGCGCGGACCTCTGCGCACCGGGGAACGAGGGTGAGCTCTCGGACTTTGCCGAGGCGAACACCGGGATGCGGATTCCCGACGAGACCAGCCGGCTCGCACCGGATGACGGGCTCGGCGACGACGTCCTGATCTTCTCCAGCGGCCCGCTTCCCACGCAGGACGTCCAACGCATTCTCGGGTTCCTGCCTGCGCTGAACATCGATCTGCCCGCCTCGGACATCACCGCCCCCCTCCCGATCGTGCAGTGGCTCGTGGCAGGGGCGCTGGTCGCCTTCGTCATCCTCGCCCTGGCGATCGTCCGTGAGATCGGCGACCGGAGTGTCGAGGACTCAGATCGCGACATGCTGCACCAGCGCCTCGGGCTCTCCTTGCGCACGTCGGAGCGACTGGCCTGGACGGTCCTGCTCATCCCGCTCGCCGTCTCCACCGTGACGGCATTCCTGTGCTCGGTCGTCATCTCCTACGCCGGCGAGGTGCTGCAGATCGCGAAGGGCGACCCTCTGCGGCTCCTCCTCGTCGCGGCGATCTCACTCGCGCTCCCCATCGGTGCGATCCTGCTGGCTGTCCCGGCGCGGCGAGCGACGGCCACTGTCAGGGGCGGAAGATAGCTCCGACGCGGACATCGGCGAGTCCGCCGCGCCGTCAGCGCGCGAGGAGCTCCTCGGTTCCGGTGCCGGGGAGGCTGACGGTGACGGGCGTGCCCCAGGGGTCGCGCACGCGCACGGAGCGGCCGTCGTCCGCATGCTCGAGCCCCGCGCCGCGCAGGCGGCCGACGAGCGCATCGAGGTCCTCGCGGGCGGGCAGGGTGATGGCGACGTCGGCGAGGCCGAGGCTGGTCGCACGGGGCCCCGCACCGCGGCTGTTCCACGTGTTCATGGCGACGTGATGGTGGTATCCGCCGGCGGAGGCGAACAGGGCCGACGGATGCGATCCGACGGTTGTCTCGAAGCCGAGGGTGTCGATGTAGAACCTCCGCGCGGCGTCGACGTCGCCGACCTGGAGATGGACGTGGCCGACGATGCCGGGGCGGGCGCCGGGGTCCGTCGCGGTCTCCTCGGTCAGATGCTCGGAGAGGTAGGCGTTCGGATCGAGGTAGAGGGTGTCCATGGCGACCTGGCCGTCCTTCCACTGCCAGCTGTCGCGGGGACGGTCGCGGTACAGCTCGATGCCGTTGCCCTCGGGGTCGGTGAAGTAGAACGCCTCGGAGACCAGGTGGTCGCCGGTGCCCGCGAACCGCGAGCGGGGATCCTGGGCGGCGCGCAGCACGGTGCCGGCGAGGGCGGCCTCGTCCTCGAAGAGGAACGCCGTGTGGAACAGGCCCGCCTGGCGGGGGTCGACCGCAGGCAGGCCCGGGGTGGCGATCAGGCGCACGAAGGGGACGCCGCCGCGCCCGAGGACCCGATGGACCTCGCCGTTCGCGCGCGCCCTCTCCTCGATCGGTGCGAGGGCCAGGGCGCTCTCGTAGTAGGAGCTCATGAGCTCGAGATCGCCGACGCGCAGGGTGACGGCATCCATGGCGAGGTCGGCGGAGAGATGCTGGCCGTCGACGGCGGGACGGCCGACGGTCGACGGTGCGGGACGGCTGGCGTCGGCCGACGATGCGGGAGCAGAGGACGTCATGACGGACCTTTCTGGAGATCTGAGGATGGAACCATCATCCGCGCCTTTGGTCCAACTTTCAACCATTCTCCGGAGGGATGTGCGCGGGGGCACTCAGCCCCGACACCGCGATGCCCTCCCCAGCCCCTCCAGACCTCCCTGACCACCCCTAGCTCCTGGCCCGCTGGCCCGTTGGCCCCCTGGCCCGCTGGCCCGCTGGGATAGATCGCCTCCCGGACATGCCGAAGGGCGACGGATCAGATCCGTCGCCCTCCGTCTCCGGGTCCGCTCTCCCCTGCCGACCCGGCGATGCCGCCACCGCGGTGAGGCCTTGGGGGCTTCCCTCGGAGCGATGGCTCCACCGTACGGCCGCGCCGACGGGCGCCCGCGGGACCTTGTGCCCGACGCGGAGAGCACCCGACGTCGGGTAGCGTGCGGGGGCCCGTCCGTCTCCGCCTCGCCCGCCCGGACGGCTCCCCATTCCCATCCCGTCGACGAGAGGCCAGGCGTGTCCACCAGGAAGCAGCCGACGGTCTACGACGTCGCCCGCGAGGCGGGCGTCTCGATCGCGACCGTCTCCCGTGTGCTCCGGCAGCCGGAGAAAGTCAGCGCGGCCACTCGCGCCCGGGTGCTCGAGGCGGTGGGAGCGATGGGATACGTGCCCAACGCGAGCGCTCGGGGCCTCGCCGGTCGGCGCACCGGCGTGCTGGGCCTGCTGATCCCCGGGCACGACATCCCCTCCACCAGCCACCGATCACCGGTGGAGAGCGGCGAGGTCGCCTTCATCGACGACCGCGACGACTCGAACTCCGAGCAGTACGCCGCGCGCTACTTCGAGCAGCTGGTGCGCGGGGCCGAGGCGGCCGCCTGGCGCTCGGGCTTCGCCCTGCTGGTCGCCGCCGGCACGAGCGTGAGCCGGGACATGGTGCTGCACGACCTGGCCGGCCGTGTCGACGGGCTCGCCGTCGTCTCCCGGACGATCCCTGACGATCTGCTCGCCCAGGCCGCCGCCCGGATCCCGCTGGTCGAGGTCGCCGGGCGCTCGGCCGACGAGACCCCGGCGGACTCGATCGGGGTCGACAACCGCGGCGGCATGTCGGCGCTCGTGCGGCATGTGCTCGAGGTGAAGCCGCCCGGTCCGCTGCTCTTCCTCGAGGGCCCTCCGACCTCGCCCGATGCGGCCGGCCGCGAGCGGGGCTTCCGCGATGCGGTCGAGGCGGCGGGCGCGCCCTGGTCCTCGGCGGTCGCGGACTTCACCTGGAGGGGCGGGTTCGCGGCGGTCCGCGAGCACCTGGCCGACGGACCCCCGCCGGCCGCCGTCGTCGGCGCCAACGACCAGAGCGCGCTGGGAGCCCTCGCGGCGCTGCGCGAGGCAGGGGTGCGCGTGCCGGAGGACTGCGTGGTCACCGGCTTCGACGGCATCGAGGAGAGCCGGCACAGCTCCCCTCCGCTGACGACGGTCCGCCAGCCGATGATCGACCTCGGCATCCAGGCGGTGGACCTGCTGCTGCGCAGGAGCCAGGACCCCGACGCCGAGGCCGTGCACCGTCGGCTCCCGGTGGACGTGCTGCTGCGGGCGAGCTGCGGCCCGGCCGCCTGACGCACGACCGCTGCCCGCCTCGCCGTCGGCCGCCCCATCGCTCGCCCCCGCCGTCGACCGCACCGCCGGTTCGACCAGCGGGCTTGCGCGACCGAATGTAAGCGCATACAGTCACACCGCACGGCCTTCCCGGGAGAGCGACCTCCCGCCAGGCCCGTTCCGTACGACGGCGTGAGGACGAACTTCCGTGGCACCCATCCCACCACTGCGCCCGACGCGGCGCACCCTGCTCGCCGGGAGCTCCCTCGGCATCGCCGGGCTGCTCGCCTCGGGCTGCTCCCTGCAGATCCGCAGCGTGCCCGATCCGACCATCGGCGACGACACCATGCTCATCGCCGGGGACAAGGGCACCCCCACCTTCACCGCGAACTTCAACCCGTTCCAGCCCAGCCCCCGCACGGCGGCGACGATCATCTACGAGCCGCTGATCTGGATCAACCCGCTGGACGGGGAGCTCGTGCCCTGGCTCGCCGAGAGCTGGGAGCAGCCCGACCCGCAGCAGATCGTGATGACCCTGCGCGAGGGCGCGATGTGGCACGACGGCACGGCGCTGACCGTGGACGACGTCGCCTACACCTTCCAGATGCTCAAGGACTTCCCCGCGAACGACACCGCCGGGGTATGGGGGCGCCTGGACTCGGTGGAGACCGACGGCTCGACCATCGTGTTCACGCTGCAGGGCGCGGACTCGCCGGCCGTCTCCACCGTCGGCAAGACCGTGATCGTGCCCGAGCACATCTGGTCGACGATCGAGGACCCCTCCACCTGGCGCAACGAGGAGCCCATCGGCTCCGGGCCGTACACGCTGGGCAACTTCACCACCCTGCAGTACACCCTGGACCGCTTCGAGGACTACTGGCAGGCGGACTCGATCGACGTCGAGCATCTGGTCTATCCCGCGGCGAGCGAGGAGCTGGACCTGGTCACCAAGGGCTACGACTGGGCGTACGCGTACATGAGCGACGTCGAGAGCACGTGGATGGCCGCCAACGACCACAACCGGTACTGGTTCCCGCCGGGCGGCATCATCGGCCTGCACCCGAACCATGACGTCGCCCCGTTCGACGACCTGGACGTCCGCCGCGGCCTCGCGCTCGCGCTCGACGGCGGGCAGGTCGGCGAGGTCGCCGCCGAGGGCTACATGGACGAGGCCAGCCAGTCCGGTCTGCTCCTGCCCAACCAGGAGGACCTGCTGAACCCGGACCTGCCCGACCAGGGCCGGATCGCGCGCGACACCGATGCCGCGATCGAGGCCTTCGAGGAGGCCGGCTTCACCTACGACGGCACCACGATGCTGACGCCCGACGGCGAGCCGTTCACCTTCGCGATCTCCACCGCCAACGGGTACACCGACTGGCTGCGGGCCGTGCAGGAGGTCCAGCGCGAGCTGGCCGAGATCGGCATCGCGGTCACCATCGACGTCCCGCAGCCCGCCGCCTACGAGGCGAACCTCTCCAGCGGCGACTACCAGGTCGCCGTCGGCTCCTCCAACGGCTCCGACGCCTTCGAGGGGTTCTCCAACCTGCTCTCCGGCGAGTACTACGCACCGATCGGCGAGACCAGCCAGAACAACCGGATCCGCTACCGCAACGACGAGGTCGACGAGCTCATCTCGACCTACCGCGCGAGCGTGGACGAGGACGAGCAGGACCGGATCCTCCAGCGCCTGCAGGAGATCTTCTACGACGACATCCCCATCATCGCTCTCTACTACGGGGGGCTGTGGGGCCTGTACAACGACGGCCGCTTCACCGGCTGGCCGACCGAGGACGACCCCTACGCGCCGCTGCAGACCTACGGGTCCTCGCCGCTGCGGGTCCTGACCCGGGTGCGACGCGTCGCCCAGGAAGGCGAGTGAGAGCCCGATGAAGTACGTCCTCCAGAGACTGGGATGGTTCGTGCTCACCCTGTGGGCCGCCGTCACCATCAACTTCCTTCTGCCGCGCATGATGCCGGGCTCCCCGGCCGACGCGGCCCTCGCCAAGCTCGCCCAGAACGGCCCGGTCACCGAGGAGACCCGGCGCGCGGTCGAGGCGCAGCTCGGCGTCCCCGACGGCAGCATCCTCCAGCAGTACGTCGACTACCTCCGCCAGGTCCTGTCCCTCGACTTCGGCGTCTCCTACGCCTTCTACCCGGAGCCCGTCGCGGACCTGGTCGGCCAGGCCCTCCCCTACACGCTGATCCTCGTGGGCCTCGTGACGATCGCCGCGTTCATCATCGGCACCCTGCTGGGCGTCCTGGCCGCCTGGAAGCGCGGCACCATCCTGGACGCCCTGCCGACCGTCGGCGGCAGCTTCCTGGGGACCTTCCCCTACTTCTGGACCGCGCTGCTGCTGCTGTTCTTCCTGGGCTACGTGGGGCACCTGTTCCCCACCTTCGGCGCCTACTCGGCGACCACGACACCCGGCCTGAGCTGGGAGTTCATCAAGGATGCGCTCTACCACGCGGCACTCCCGGCAGCGACCATGCTGATCACCTCGCTGGGCGGCTGGATCATCGGCATGCGCAACGCGATGATCACCACCCTCGGCGAGGACCACGTGACCTTCGCGGAGGCCAACGGCATCCCCGGCCGCACCGTCGCCCTGAAGTACGCGGCCCGCAACGCGATCCTCCCGAACCTCACCGGCTTCGGCATGGCGCTCGGCGGAGTCGTCGGCGGCTCGGTGCTGGTCGAGCAGGTCTTCGGCTATCCGGGGATCGGCTTCCTCCTGTTCAACGCGGTCACCGGCCAGGACTACCCGCTGATGCAGGCGATCTTCCTGATGATCACCGTCAGCGTCCTGATCGCGAACCTCCTGGTGGACATCATGTACGGCATTCTCGACCCGAGGACGAGGCGATGAGCGCACCGAACGAACCGATCGCATCCGCACCCCCGTCGGCCCCGTCGGCACCGCGCCGCAGACCGGCCCTCGCCGCCCTCGGCGGCGGACTGCGCACCGTCTGGGGCAACCGCAAGGCGCGCGTCGGCCTGATCGTGCTGGGCGTCTTCGTCGTCATCGCGCTCGCCGCGCCGGTGCTGGCGCCCTACGACCCCACCTCGAACGAGTTCGAGCGCAACCTCGACGCCTCCGCCCAGCACTGGCTGGGCACCACCGCGGCCGGCGAGGACGTGCTCAGCCAGCTCCTGTACGGGGCACGCATCTCCCTGGTGGTGGGCTTCCTGGCCGGCGGCATCGCCACGATCATCTCCGTGATCATCGGGCTGACCTGGGGCTATCTCCGGGGCATCGCCGCCGACATCATCAACTTCATCGTCAACATGTTCCTGGTGATCCCCGGTCTGCCGCTGATGATCGTGGTCGCCACGTACCTCAGCAACGGCGGCATCTCGGTGATCATCGCGGTCATCGCGATCACCGGATGGGCATGGGGAGCGCGCGTCCTGCGCAGCCAGACCCGCACCCTGCGCGGCAGCGACTTCGTGGAGTCCGCCCGGTTCTCCGGCGAGCGCGCCCCGCGGATCATCTTCCGCGAGATCCTGCCGAACATGACCTCCCTGATCACCGGGAGCTTCTTCGGTGCCGCCACCTCCGCCATCCTCTCCGAGGCGGGCCTGGAGTACCTGGGCCTGGGCGACTCCACGGTGATCAGCTGGGGGACGATGATCTACTGGGCGCAGAACTCGAACGCCCTGCTCACCGGCCAGTGGGCGCTGCTGTTCGCGCCCGGCCTGTGCATCGCCCTGCTGGCGACCTCGCTGACCCTCATCAACTTCGGCGTCGACGGGATCAGCAACCCCCGTCTGCGGGAAGGGAGCACCGGGCGATGAGCACCGCTGCGATCACCACCACCGAGTCCCCCTCCGCGGCCGACGGCCCGCTGCTGAGCGTGCGCGACCTCTCCGTCGTCTACGAGCCCGTGGGAGCCCCTCCCACCCACGCCGTGAAGGAGGTGTCCTTCGACGTCGCGCCCGGCGAGTTCATCGGCCTGGTCGGCGAGTCCGGCTCGGGCAAGTCCACCCTCGGCTTCGCGCTCACGGCGCTCGCGAAGGCCCCGGCCCGCATCGAGGGCGGCCGCGTCATGTTCGACGGCGTCGACATCGCGCACATGCCCGCCGAGACCCTGCGCACCCAGCGCCGGGGCGGCTTCGCGATGGTCCTGCAGGCCGGCATGAACGCCCTGAACCCGGTGCGCACCATCCGCAAGCACTTCCACGACATCTTCCGAGCCCACCGGCATGTGCCCGCCTCCCGGCGGGACGCCCGCGCCGAGGAGCTGGTGGGCAAGGTGTCGCTGGGGCCGGAGGTGCTGGACCGCTACCCCTTCGAGCTCTCCGGGGGCATGCGCCAGCGCGTGACGATCGCGCTCGCCCTGTCCCTCGAGCCCCGCCTGATGGTGTTCGACGAGCCGACGACGGCGCTCGACGTGCTCGTCCAGCACGCCGTCATGGACACGATCCGCGACCTGCAGGCCTCCGAGGGGTTCACGGCGATCCTCATCAGCCATGACCTGGGCGTGGTGCTCGAGTCCGCGCACCGCGTGCTCGTCATGCACGACGGTCGCGTGGTCGAGGACGCCCCCAGCGCCGACATCCTGCGCCGTCCCCAGCACGAGTACACGCAGATGCTGCTCAGCCACTTCGCCGATCCCTGCGACGAGCACGTCTCGCTGCCGGGGCTCGAGGCCCCGCCGGCGCCGACGGAGGCGACCGGACCGTCGGACTCGGCCGGACCGTCGGAGCCGACCGGGCCGGAGGGACCGTCGGGCGGCGGCGCGCATCGCGGGCCGCGGGCCTCGACCGGTCCCGAGCTGCGCCTCGAGGGCGTGACCAAGCTGTTCGCCCCGCCCCGGAGGAAGGCCTCGCCGGTGCTCGCGGTCGACGACGTGAGCTTCACGCTCGCCCCGGGCGGCGCGACCGCCCTGGTGGGACAGTCCGGGAGCGGCAAGTCGACCATCGCCAAGCTCATCACCGGCGTGGAGAAGCCCAGCGAGGGCAGCATCCGCCTGGGCGACGTGTCCGTCGGGGACCTCCGGCGCAAGGGCCTGCGGGATCTGCGCCGCACCGTGCAGATGGTGTTCCAGGACCCGTATGCGGCGCTGAACCCGCTGAACACCGTCGAGTACACGATCACCCGGGCGCTCGTGAACCTCACCGACCTGCGCGGGGACGCCCTGCACCGCCGCATGCTCGAGCTGCTGGAGACGGTGGGCCTGACGCCCGTCGAGCAGTTCGCCGCGAAGCAGCCCCATCAGCTCTCCGGCGGGCAGCGCCAGAGGGTCGTCATCGCCCGTGCGCTGGCCGCGGACCCGCAGGTGATCATCGCCGACGAGCCCGTCTCGATGCTCGACGTGTCGCTGCGGGCCGGCGTGCTCTCGCTGCTGCGGGACCTGCGCGAGCGCACCGGCATGTCGCTGCTGTACATCACCCACGACCTGCTCAGCGCGCGCCTGGTCACCGACGACATCCTCGTCCTGCACGACGGCCGCGTCGTCGAGCAGGGACCGACCGCGCAGGTGATGCGGGAGCCGCGCGACGAGTACACGATCCGTCTGCTGGACGCGATCCCCAGCCCCGGACGCGTTCACGGGCTCTGACCCGGGCCCGTCCCCCGACCTCTGACAGGAGACCCATGACCACCCTGCGCTTCCCCGACGGCTTCCTCTGGGGCGCCGCGACCGCCGCCCACCAGATCGAGGGCGGCAACATCAACTCCAACTGGTGGGAGATGGAGCATCGCCCCGACTCGCCCGTCGTCGAGCCGAGCGGCGATGCCGCCGACAGCTACCACCGCTTCGAGGAGGACATCCGGATCCTCGCGGAGCTGGGCATGAACTCCTACCGCTTCAGCATCGAATGGGCGCGCATCGAGCCCGAGCGCGGGTTCGTCTCCCGCGCCGAGCTCGCCCACTACCGGCGGATGATCGACGCCTGCCTCGCCCACGGCGTCGAGCCGATCGTCACGCTCATGCACTTCACGGTCCCCCGCTGGTTCGAGCATGACGGCTTCTGGCGGGCCGACGACGCCCCCGAGCTGTTCGCCCGCTACACCGAGACCGTGCTGCCGATCCTCGACGACGTCCGCTACGTGTGCACGATCAACGAGCCGAACATCGCGGCCATGCTCGCCGGCGGGGAGAAGGCCGAGAACCTCGTCGCCCACGGGCTCGCCTTCCCCGATCTGCACGTCGCCGATCAGCTGCTCGCCTCCCACCGCGCCTCCCGGGAGGTCCTCTCGGCACGGCCCGGGATCCTCTCCGGGTGGACCGTCGCCACCCAGGCGTTCCATGCGACCGACGAGGAGGGCAGCGCCGAGAAGCTCCAGGAGTACGGCCACCCGCGCGACTTCTGGTACCTCGAGAACGCCGCGGGCGACGACTTCCTCGGCGTCCAGGCCTACACGCGCACGTTCATCGGCCCCGACGGCCCTCTGCCCGTCTCCGAGGACGTCGAGACCACCCTCACCGGCTGGGAGTTCTTCCCCGAGGCCGCGGAGCTGGGCCTGCGCAGCGCCTGGGAGCTCAGCGGCGGGGTGCCGCTGATGATCACCGAGAACGGCATCGCCACGGCCGACGACACCCGCCGCCGCGCCTACGTCCAGGGCTCCCTCGAAGGGGTCCACCGGGCCATGGCCGACGGGATCGACGTGCGCGGCTTCCAGTACTGGTCGCTGCTGGACAATTATGAGTGGGCCAGCGGCTTCCGCCCCACCTTCGGTCTGCTCGGCTGGGACCCGGAGACCTTCGAGCGGCGGATCAAGCCCAGCGCCCGCTGGTACGGCGAGGTCGCCCGGAGCGGGGCCCTCGAGAGCGAGGACCCCGAGGACGAGGGCCCCGAGAGCAAGGGCTGAGCGCCCCGGTCGCAGCGATCACCGCTCGCCTCACCGAGCGGGCGAGCGGTCTCCCCGACCGGGCGAGCGGTGGACGCCGCTGCGCCGGAGCTGCTCCCGCAGTCCGTCGTCGGCCGCGACGGACCGGATGATCCAGGCCATCGCGCGGGCCGCGTCGTCCATCAGGTCGAAGGCCTCCGGGCGCACGGAGGCGGCGGCGAAGCCGACGGTGTGCAGGGCGTCCGTGATGCCGGGGATGCCGGCGAAGGGGTGCAGCGACGGGATCCGGCGGGACACGTTGCCCATGTCGGTCGAGGCGGGCATCGCCCCGAGGGAGCCCTCCAGCGGACGGCCCAGCTGCTCCATCGCGGCGTTCCAGAGCCCGCCGAGCGTCTCATCCTGTCGGAGCGGCTCGTAGGTCGGCTCGGAGGCCTCGATGGCGATCTCGCACCCGGTCGCGAGCGCGCCCGCACGCAGGCAGTCGAACATCCGCTCCCGCAGCAGGTCGAACTCGTCCATCGTCAGCGCCCGGCACTCGCAGTCGATGACGGCCCGCTCGGGAATGATGTTCGTGACGCCGCTCTGCTGGGGGACAAGCGCCATCCGCTGGCCGTCCTTCATCCGCTGACGCAGGAGACCCGCCGCGACCTGCGCCACCACCGCGGCGTCGTTCGCGTTCACGCCGTCGGACGGGTTCGCGGCGGCGTGCGCGCCGCGGCCCGTGTAGGTGACGCGCCAGCGGCCGACGGCCTGGCTGGTCGAGCCCAGCACGTCGTACGTCCCGGTCTCCCCGGCGGTGTGGGTCATCAGCGCCAGATCGACGCCGTCGAAGATCCCCGCATCGATCAGCAGCTGCTTGCCGCCGCCGTGCTCCTCCGCCGGCGTGCCGATGACCAGGAGCGTCAGATCCAGGTCCGACGCATCGTCCTGGAGCTGGTCGGCGAGCGCGAGGGCCGCCCCCAGCGAGGCCCCGGCGATCAGGTGGTGCCCGCAGCCGTGGCCGATGCCGGGCAGGGCGTCGTACTCGACGCACAGCGCCGCGGTCAGCGATCCGCTCCCCCGACGCGCACGGAAGGCGGTGGGGATGCCCCCGGCAGGATGCTCCACCTCGAAGCCGGCGAGCTCGAGCAGGTCGATGCAGCGGGAGGCCGCACGATGCTCGTCGAAGGACAGCTCGGGATCGGCGTGGATCGCGAGGGCGAGGTCGTGGACCTCCTCCCGGCGCTCGGCATAGGCGGCGGCGATGCGCTCCATCGACGGGGCATAGGTGCTCATGGTTCAGGCCCCCGATCGCAGAAGAGGCGGATTCAGTCCGGTGCCGTCCCCCGCCCGGTAGAGGCGGGCGGGCCGGCCGCCCGTCGGAGCGGCGAGCCTGCCGATGTCCTCGACGAAGCCGTCGGAGCGGGTGGCCTTGCGATGGAAGTTCCCAGCATCCAGGGTACGTCCCCACACGATCTCGTACACGCCCCTGAGCTGGGAGATCGTGAACTCCTCGGGGAGGAACGTGACCGCCAGGGTGGTGTACTCGAGCTTGGCGCGGGCCCGCTCGACCGCGCAGTCGAGGACCTCCGCATGGTCGAAGGCGAGAGTGTCCTCGGCGATGTCCTCGAGCGCCCACCAGCGGGCATCGGCCACGCCGTCCCCCCGCTCGGGATCGGGCAGGTCCGCCCCGAGGGCCATGAACGCGACCGACACGACGCGGCCGCGGGGATCGCGGCCCGGGGTCCCGAAGGTCCGCACCTGCTCGACGTGCACGGCGCCCGCGCCGAGCGAGGCCTCGTCGGCCAGGACCCGGTCGGCGGCCTCCAGCAGGTCCTCCTCGAGGCCGACGAATCCGCCGGGCAGGGCCCAGCTGCCCTTGAAGGGTTCGTCGTCGCGTTGGATGAGGAGCACGCTGAGGCGGCTGTCGCGGATGGTCAGGATGATCAGGTCGACGGCGACCGTGATCGGTGTGAGGGAGGAGGCGGGGGAGATGGCGTCGCTGTCAGGGCTGTCTGGGCTGGCGGGGCTGGCCTCGATGTCCATGACGCAACACTAGGCACACGCGGGCCCGTTGGGGAGGGAGTTGGCGCAGGAATGACAGGAAGTCGGATCCGGCGCCACCCCGTCGGCCGGGCCTCCGCCGTCGGCCGAGCAGCCCGTCGGCGTGCGTGCTCTGCTCACTTCCGCACGGCGGCGAGGTGCCAGGACCACAGGGCCGTGCCGACGACCGCGAAGACGAGGGCCGTCAGCGCGAAGCCCAGCAGCGATCCGCCCACCAGCGGAGTGATCACCCCGGCCAGCAGGGCGTTCATGACCAGCGAGAAGAAGGTCCCCAGCGAGGCGGCGGCACCGCGCTCGTGCGGGAACAGGTCGAGCAGCTCGAGCTGGATCGGCGCGAACACCAGCGACACCGAGAAGGCGAGCAGCATCGGGCCGACGACCAGCGGCAGCAGATGCCAGCCCAGTCCGCCGTCGGGCGTCGGGGCGAGGAGCACGAGCACGGTGTTCAGCAGCGCGGTCGCGATGGCGCCGACGAAGCCGACGGTGATCAGCCGCGCCCGCGGAACGGTGTCCGCGACCCGGCCGACGACCCACGAGCCGCTCATCATGCCGAGGATCAGCGGCACGAACAGCACCCAGAAGTCCCGCTCCCCGAGCCCCAGCAGGCGCACCACGAAGATCGAGGCGCCGGCGATGAACAGGAACTGCGCGGCGAACCCGAAGGCCGACGCCGCCGCGATCCGCAGCATCACCGGGGAGCGGCCGACGTGCAGCAGCGAACGCAGGATCGAGCCGACGTGCAGGGGCGTGCGCTGCTCCTTCGGGAGCGTCTCGGGCAGCATCGTCGTCAGCACCAGCACGACAGCGCCGTACAGGCCCACCCCCGCGAACACCCAGCGCCAGTCGCCGAGCAGCAGCAGCCACCCGCCGACGATGGGCGCGATCGCCGGTGCCACCGAGAAGATCATCATGACCCGCGCCATCAGCCGCTGCGCCTCGGCGCCCGAGAACATGTCCCGGATGACCACGCGGGAGACGATCGTGGCGGCCCCCGCGCTCGCCCCCTGCAGGATGCGCAGCAGGATCAGCCCGCCCAGGCTCGGCGCGAGGATCGAGCCGAGCATCCCCACGAGGTAGATCGACAGCCCGCCGATCATCACCCGCTTGCGCCCGAGCGCATCGGACAGCGGACCGTGCAGCACGGACATGACGGCGAACGCGGCGAGATACGCGGAGACCAGCTGCTGCAGCCCCACCTCGCTCCCGCCGAACTCCTCGCCGATGCGGGTGAATGCGGGGAACACGGTGTCGATGGTGAACGGACCGATCATCGCCAGCGCGGCGAGGGTCAGGGTGATCCGGGCGCCGGCGCGCGAGCCCCCGGGCGCCGGCTGCGGGAGCGGCGCGGGCGAGGAGCTGGCGGAGGAGGATGTCGGCATCAGACGATCCTAGGTGCCATCGGCCGTCCCCCGACGACGGCACCTCGGCAGCCAGGCCCGTCGGCAGCCGGGCCCGTCGGCACGCGGGCCCGTCGGCGCCTAGGCTGGTCGGCGGACGCCACACCGGGATCGACCCCGGCCCCCTCCGAGCAGGAGCCTGCGATGAAGCACTTCACCATGCCGCACACCGATCTGTCCGCCCCGAACGTCGTGCTCGGGCTGATGAGGATCGCCGAGAAGTCCGACGACGAGATCCGCACCCTCGTGCGCACCGCCCGCGACGCCGGCATCGACTTCTTCGACCACGCCGACATCTACGGCGGCGAGCTGCACCGCTGCGAGGAGCGCTTCGCCGAGGCTCTCGACCTCTCCCCCGCCGAGCGCGACCAGGTGACGATCCAGACGAAGGCCGGGATCGTCCCGTCGGGCCCCTATTTCGACTACTCCTACGAGCACCTGATCGAGTCCGTCGAGGGGTCGCTGCGGGCGCTGCGCACCGACCGCATCGACATCCTGCTGCTGCACCGGCCCGACGCCCTCGTCGAGCCCGAGGAGGTCGCGCGCGCCTTCGACGAGCTGCACGCCTCCGGGAAGGTGCGGCACTTCGGCGTCTCCAACCACACCCCGCATCAGATCGCCCTGCTCCAGAAGCACCTGGACCAGCCGATCGTCGCGAACCAGCTGCAGCTGTCGATCACCCATTCGACGATCGTCGCCCAGGGCATCGCCTCGAACATGCAGGGCACCGACCAGTCGATCGTCCGCGACGGAGGCGGCATCCTCGACTACTGCCGACTGCACGACATCACGGTGCAGGCGTGGTCCCCGTTCCAGGCGCGCTTCTTCGACGGCGTGTTCCTCGGCCATCCCGACTACGCCGAGCTGAACGCCGTCATCGACCGGCTCGCCGCACAGTACGAGGTCTCCCCCGAGGCGATCGCGACCGCCTGGATCACCCGTCATCCGGCGCAGATGCAGGTCGTGCTCGGCACCACCACACCCCAGCGGGTCGCCGACTCCGCCGACGGCTCCGAGCTGCCCCTCACCCGCGCCGAGTGGTACGAGCTGTTCCGGGCCGCCGGCTGGATCGTGCCCTGAGGGCGGCACCTCCCCCTCCCGCACAGAGAAATGTCACGGGACGATCGATGCGAGCACGCGCATCGATCGTCCCGTGACATTTCTTCGCCGGCCCGACCCACAAGGCGGCGCCCCGGGCCGGGCCGGCGCCGAGGGGCGGCGCCCCGGCCGGGCTCGAGCTGCCGCCCGGGCGGGTCGCATCAGATGACGGGGCGGCCCTCGTCGCGGGCCTTCTTGACGTCCTTGGCGAAGCCGCCGGCGATGACGATCAGCACGCCGAGCACGATCAGCGGCCACATGAGCACGTAGGCGGTGAGCATGGGGGTCCTCCTCCTGCAGGTGGGGGTATAGGGAAACTCAGCGGTCGGAGCCGGCGGCAACGCGATCACGATCGTCGTCATCCCCGGTGGTGGGTTCGGCAGTGGGGGTCTCCTCGTCGAAGTCGCCGGTGACCTTCTTGATCACGGAGAAGTCGAAGTCCTGGGTCGAGCGGACGCTCATCAGGTAGCAGACCAGGAAGGAGACGGCGTAGGCGACGAGGGAGCCGGAGAGGGTCTCGTAGTCGCGCAGCGCGAAGAGGCCGAAGGGCAGGGCAGCCAGCGTCGCGACCGCGCCGACGATGATCGCCGGGCGAAGACCGAAGAAGCCGAAGGCCATGATCCCGAGCACCACGCCCACGCCGAGCACGGCGAGCAGCTCCACGAAGAGCGCCCAGCCGCCGGTGAGCGGGATCCACTGGAACCGCACCGGCAGGAAGATCGCCAGCGCCGCGAGCACGGAGACGCTGAAGGCGAGGTTGGTGACCTTCTTCCAGTAGAAGGAGGCGATCACCGGGAACACCAGGCAGCCCCACAGGGCGCCCACGAACACCAGCAGGTCCAGGATGTTGAACTTCGCCGTGGCGAAGTAGAGGGCGAGCCCGGTGGCCACGATCATCGTGATCCGGCCGATCAGCAGCATGAGCTTGGGGTTCGCGTTCTTGCGGCCCACGGACTGGCCGTACACGTCGGTCATCACGATCGAGCTGAGGGCCGCGAGATCGGAATCCGCGGTGGAGGAGAGCGAGCCGATGATCATCACGAAGGCGAGCGCCACGAGGCCCACGGGCAGGTAGGTGCCCACCATCTGCGGCATCAGGTTGTTGACGTCGCCGCCGGTGGGCTGCACGCCCAGGTACAGCGCCATCACGCCCAGCATGCCCACGCCGATCACGGTGGCGCCGTAGCCGATGGTGGCGGTGATGAAGGTGGGCTTGATGAGGTCCTCGCGCACGGCGAAGAGGCGCTGGGCGATGGTCTGGTTGCCGATCGCGTAGGCCAGCACGGCGGCGATGTACGGGGCGCCCTGGTTCATGAACGCGTCGGAGGAGAAGAAGCTCTCCTGCTGCGGGGTGACGTTCCCGCTGGCCACGCCCTCGGTGAATATCGAGGGGCCGCCGGCGAGGAAGAACACCGCGGGGATGATGATCACCGCGGCGCCCAGCATCGCCATCACCTGCGTGAAGTCGGTGAGCACGGAGGCGCGGAAGCCGGACCACAGGGTGTACAGCAGCACGCCGCCGGCGATGATGAGGATGCCCGCACCGAAGCTGAGCGGGGAGAGCATCGAGATGATCGCGCCGCCGGCGATGAAGTTCGAGGTGAGCGAGATGACGGAGCCGAGCACGTTGGAGCCGGCGAGCATCAGCTGCGAGGAGCGGCCGTGCCGGGCGTACATCACCTCGGCGAGGGTGTGGGCGCGCGGCGCGACGGAGCGGATCCGCTTGCCGAAGGGGTAGATGAACAGGATCATCAGCGCACCCCAGAGGCCGTAGTGGATGGGGCCGGAGACGCCGTACGTGTAGCCCGCGGTCACCGAGGCGTACATCGAGGAGGCCCAGATCCAGGTGGCGGTCATCGAGGCGGCGGAGACGCCGAAACCGATGCTGTTCCCGGCGGTCATGTAGTCGTCGGCGTTCTCCTTCTTGCGGGAGATCGCGACCGACATCCACATCGTGCCCCCGTAGAACAGGAGCAGGATCAGGATCACTCCGATGATTCCGAGCTGTGCGATCTCGCCTGCGGGCGGCACTGGGCTTCCTTTCGTCGCGGACAAACCGTTCTTCACGTGCATCCGGTCTCCGCGAGGCGCGCGAGTGCGCACAGGGCTCGTAGCGCCCCTGCGTCGGGCCGACCGGCATTCGACCCCCGCGACGCCGGCCGTCCCACGTCGACCCGGGCGGTGCCGTGCACCTGCTCCGGGGAGGGGGCGGCACCCGTCGGTCCGCGCCCGTGCCGGGCGCACCGCAGTGCTGTCGCACAGGGAGCCGCATAGATAGTCGCACAGGGGGGACGGGGTTGCCAGCTCGGAGATAACTATCAGGTCACTTCTGCAGGTCAGCAGCCACAAACTGCTTGTCGGACAAACCGACTTCGCATATGAGCGCGAGCACAGTGCATGTCGATGCATGCGCAGGGCGCGGCCTCCGGCAGTGAGTCCTGGACCGGCAACCCGCGGCATCACGCGGCATCCACGAGCGCCGGGTCCGGGCCGCCCGTACAGTGAACCGGATCGAGACGGGCCGGACCGTCGGCCGCGAGGAGGAGGACGAGGATGACCGTGCGCATCGGCGTGATCGGATGCGGGGACGTCTCCGTAGTCCACTTCGAGGCGATCCGGGACATCGAGGGCCTGGAGCTGGTGGGCGTGGCGGACACCGACCCGCAGGCCCTGGCCCGCGCCGTCGAGGCCACCGGGGTGCCGGGCTTCGCGAGCACCCAGGAGCTGATCGACGGCGTCGGCCCCGACGCCGTGCACGTCACCACGCCGCACGATGCCCACATCGACCCCTCCCTCACCGCGCTCGCTGCAGGCGTGCACGTGCTGCAGGAGAAGCCGCTCGCCCACACCCTGGAGGAGGGCCGGCGCCTGGTGGACGCCCTCGCCGCTGCGCCGGCGGACGGCCCGAAGGTGGGCATCTGCTTCCAGAACCGCTACAACCTGGCCAGCCAGCGTCTGCACGAGATGCTGCGCTCCAGGGAGCTGGGGGCGGTGCGGGGCGCCTGGGCGTCGGTCGTGTGGACCCGCACCGCCGACTACTACCGCGCGAAGCCCTGGCGGGGGACGTGGGAGGGCTCCGGCGGAGGCCTGCTCATCAACCAGGCGATCCACACCCTCGATCTGGTGCAGTGGCTCGTCGGCCCGGTGGAGCGGACCGACGGACGGGTCTCCACCCGTCGCTTCGGCGACGTCATCGAGGTCGAGGACACCGCCGAGCTCCTGCTCCATCATGCCGACGGCGTCGACACCACCTTCTTCGCGACCCTCACCGCACCGCAGAACCGTCCGGTGGAGATCGAGCTGGACTGCGAGAACGCCTACGTCGAGCTGCGCAGCGGTCGCGGCGGAGGTCTGACGATCCGCTGGGCCGACGGTCGGGTCGACACGCTCGGCGACCGCACCCTCACCGCGGGCGGACGCTCCTACTGGGGAGTCTCCCACCAGCTGCTGATCCAGGACTTCTACGCGCACCTCGACGATCCCGAGCCCTTCTGGATCGGCCCGTCCGAGGCGATGGCCTCGCTGCAGATCCTCAAGGACGCCTACGCGAACAGCGGGTACGGGCCGACGCCGCAGTCCTGATCACCGGCATGGCCGGACAGTGAGCCGCTCCGCTGGGGGGACCGGCTCGGGTGCCGGCCCGAGTGTCAGCTCGGGTGCCGACTCAGCTCAGCTCAGCCACCGGTCCGGGTGTCAGCTCGGGTGCCGACTCAGCTCAGCTCAGCCGGCGTCCTCGAAGGTCTCCGGATCGATAGGCCGACGGTCCCTGGGCAGCGTGGCGACGACGAGCCGGTAGGAGTCGGTGACGAGGTCCTCGAGGAGCTGCCGGTCGACGTCACCGCCGGCCTCGACGGTTATCCAGTGGCGCTTGTTCATGTGGTAGCCGGGGCTGATGCCGTCGACGTTCTCGCGAAGCATCCGGGCGTCGTCGGGGTCGGCCTTCAGGACGAGGATCGGGCGTCCCTTCAGCTCCGTGGCCAGCAGGAACATCTTGCCCAGCACCTTCATGACCTCGGCCCCGGACCCGAAGGGCCGCTCCAGGTGCGCCGCGGGCAGGGCGAGAGCGCGCTCGAGGGCGAGCGCGTGGAGCTGGTCCTCACCGATCGTCGCGCCCATGTGGAGCTCCTCCGTTCGCGTGCGTGCCGTCCGTCCCGAGCGAGCCTCAAGGGGTCTCGAGGAACTCTGCCATATGGGCCGTCAGCACCCGGCTCCCACCGAATTCCGAAGGAGCCGGTCAAGTCCCGGAAGAGCAGTGTCCGTCTACCACCGCTCGGAGCGTCTCTGAGCGGCGGTAGACGGACACTGCTCGGCGGGAAGGGCTCCCGTGTGCCGTCCGGCGTGAGGTCCCACGGCGCGCCGCCCGTGGCTGACCACCGCCGCCCAGCACCTCAGACGACTCCCCTGCTCCGCCCAGTCGTCTCCCCGCAGACTCCGAGCTTCGGCTTCTACCCTCCGGTAGCACAGGCCCGGCGCGCCCGCACCGACCCGATGCGGCAGCACCGATGGCCTGGAGCGCTCAGGCAGCAACGAGGAGGCGGATCGTGGCACGCAGCGTCACGAACCTGGTGAAGACGGCGGCCCTGTTCGGGGTCCTGTGGGGAGTCCTGCTGGCAGTGGGCTGGCTGATCGGCGGCAGCAGCACGATCTGGCTGTTCGCGCTGATCGGCGTGATCGGGACCGCTGTCAGCTTCTGGAACAGCGATCGGATCGCGATCCGGTCGATGCGCGCCGTGGAGGTCTCCGAGCAGGAGGCGCCCGCGATGCACAGGATCGTCCGCGAGCTCTCGGAGCGCGCAGGACAGCCGATGCCGCGCCTCTACATCTCCCCGACGATGCAGCCCAACGCCTTCGCCACCGGTCGCAGCCCGAAGCATGCCGCGGTCTGCTGCACCCAGGGGATCCTGCAGGTCCTCGACGAGCGGGAGCTGCGGGGCGTGCTCGGGCACGAGCTCATGCACGTCTACAACCGCGACATCCTCACCAGCTCGATCGCCGCCGGGATCGCCGGCATCATCACCTCGGTCGCCCAGATGGCGATGTGGTTCGGCGGAGGACGGAACCGGGAGGGCGGCGGGGGCATCCTCGGCGCACTGGCCGCGATGATCCTCGCTCCGATCGCAGCCTCCCTGATCCAGCTGGGCATCTCCCGCACCCGCGAGTTCGATGCCGATCACGACGGCGCGAACCTCACCGGCGACCCGCTCGCCCTCGCCTCCGCCCTGCAGAAGATCGAGCGCGGCGTGCAGTCCCACCCCCTGGCTCCCGACCAGGAGCTGCAGGACTCCGCCCACATGATGATCGCCAACCCGTTCACGAAGAACGGCGGCATGAAGCAGCTGTTCTCCACCCACCCGCCGACAGCCGAGCGGGTCCAGCGCCTCCAGCAGATGAGCCTGGGCACCGGCCGCTGAGCCGGATGCTGCCCCGCCTGGCCTGCCCGGAGCCTGAGTAGCCCGACGCCGGGCTGCTTGTTCCCGGGGTCCAGCTGTCTGCGACCTGGTTGTCCGGCCCCAGGGCCGCGCCTGTCCCTCAACGGCAGATGAGCGGCACTCGCCTCTCCCCAGGAGAAGCAGATGCCGCTCACCTACCGATTGCTGCCACGCCTACCGATCCTGGACACGCCTGCCAATCGTGGGCACCGCTACCGGCCTGCCGGCCCCGGCACAGCTGCTGACGCGGCAGCCCCGAACTGCCCTGGGCTGCCCCGAACTGGCCCGAACTGGCCCGAACTGGCCCGAGCTGCCCCGAGCTGTCGAGGCCCAGGTTCGGGCCGATGCTGTCCACCGATGGCAGATGAGCGGCACTTGCCTCTCCCCAGGAGAAGCAGATGCCGCTCATCTACCGATCGTGGACACACCTACCGATTGCTGCCACGCCTACCGATGCTGGACACAGCCCAGGCCAGCCTGGCGCCGGTAGGACCCGGGCGGTCCACGGAGCTGTGACCCGCAGAGCTGCGACCCGCAAAGCTGTGACCTGCGGAGCTGCGACCCGTCACTCCCGCTGCCTGGCGGTGACCGCCCGCTGGAGGAGCACGAACACCAGCAGGATCCCGCCGGTGATGATCGTCGTCGCCTCGGGAGGGATGCTCCCGTCGCGGGTGATCAGCACGTTCATCAGTCCGAGCACGAGGGCGCCGACGACGCTGCCGAGGACGAACCCGAAGCCGCCCGTCAGCAGGGTGCCCCCGATGACGGCGGCGGCGATCGCATCGAGCTCCCAGCCGATCCCCGTGATGTTCTGCGCGGAGCCGAGGCGGGCGGTGTAGATGACCGAGGCGATCCCCGCGAGGGAGCCGCTGATCACGTAGATGAGAAGCTTCGTGCGCGGCACCGGGAGCCCCATGAGGGTCGCCGACTGCTCCGATCCGCCGATCGCGTAGACGGTCCTTCCGGTTCGGGTCCGGTGCAGGACGAAGAAGGCGACGGCGACGATCACCAGCGCGATGATGACACCGGGCGTGATGGTGAGGTCGTTGACCTTGGGACCGTCGATGATCTTGATCTTCTCGCCCAGCAGGAGGATCGGGGAGTCCTCGTCGAGGCGCTGCGGGACGGTGCTGAGCATGGATGCCAGTCCTCGGCCGAGGAACATCAGGGCGAGGGTCGCGATGAACGGCTGCACGCCGAAGCACTGGACGAGCACTCCGGATATCAGCCCGAACACCGAACCGATCAGGATCATCACGGCCACGACCAGCCAGGCGCTCCAGCCGGCCTGGGCGAGCATCACTCCCGTCACGGAGGAGACCGCGATGATCGCTCCGACGGAGAGGTCGATGCCGCCGCTGAGGATGACGAAGGTCAGGCCGACGGCGAGCACGATCAGGTGGGCGTTGTTGATCAGCAGATTCGACATGGTGTTCATCTGCAGGATCGACCCGTAGGAGATCTGGCCGAACACGATCATCGCCAGGAAGATGACCAGGGCGGCGACCGTCGGCAGCGAGTCGAGGTGCAGCGTCAGCCAGCGTCGGGCGGCCTCGGTGCGGGTCTCGGCGCGCTGCTGCTCGGCGACGTCCTCGACGTCCTCGACGTCCGTGATCATGGCGCTCATGCCGCCACCTCCTGGGGTGTCGCGGTGGTGGTGGATGCGGGGGTGCCGGGGTCGTCGGGCGCGGCGCGCCGACGGCGTCGACGGAGGAGTCCGCGGACCCTCTCCGACTGCAGCAGGCACAGCGCGATGATCACGATCGCCTTGAAGGCCGGCGTCGCGGAGGAGGAGATCCCGAGGAAGACGACCGTCTTGTCGAGGGTCGCGATCAGGAGTGCGCCGATCGCCGCGCCGGTGATGTTGAACTTGCCGCCGGCGAGCGAGGTCCCGCCGATGACGACGGCCAGGATCGCGTCCATCTCGAGCTGATAGCCCGTGTTGGAGACGTCGACAGTCATCACGCTGCCCACGGCGAAGATCCCCGCGATGGCGGCGAGCACCCCGGAGAGGATGTACACGCTCACCAGGAGACCGCGGCTGTTGACCCCGGCCAGTCGCGCCGCCTGCGGGTCCATGCCGATGGCCTCGATCATCAGCCCCAGGGCGCTGCGTCGGACGAGCAGGCCGACGGCGATGGCGAGCAGGAGCGCCAGCCCGAACACCACGGGGATCCCGAGCACGTGGCCGTTGGCGATCCAGCGGAACGTCCCGTTGGAGGCCGCGGTGTTCTGGCCGCCGGTGATGACCTTCGCCAGCCCTCTCCCGGCGAGCATCAGCACCAGGGTCGAGATGAACGGCTGCAGGCCGACGACGGAGACGAGCACGGCATTGATGCCGCCGAGGACGGCCCCGATGAGGATGGCGAGGGCGACCGCTGCGGCCGCCGCGCCCGGTCCGCTGCCCAGCGCGCTGAGCAGCTCCATCGAGACGGCTCCGGAGACCGCCATGACCGAGCCCACCGAGAGGTCGATGCCGCTGGTCGCGATCACCAGGCACATGCCGACGGCGATCATCAGGATCGGTGCGGCGGCGCGCAGGATGTCGATCAGGTTCCCCGAGAAGCTCCCGGTCGCCTCGTTGTAGCGGATGGCCAGGTAACCGGGGTCCCGGGCGCTGTTGATCGCGAGCAGCAGCAGGATCCCGATGACGCCCCAGAAGTAGGGCTGACGGATCAGCTGGGCGCCGCGCTCAACGAGTCTGTGCTGCGTGCTCATCAGCGGTGTCCTCTCGTCGGTCGTCTCGATGATCGCCCCGCCGGCCATCTCTATGGTCGTCTCGCCGGCCGTCCTTGTGGTCGCCCCGATCGTCGGCCACGGAGAGTCCCTCCTCGGCGATCGTGGCGATCACGAGATCGCTGTCGACGTCGTCGTCGACGGGGATCTCGGCGATCTTGCGCCGGTCCTTGAGCACGACGATGCGGTCGCTGAGACGGACGACCTCGTCGAGCTCGGAGGAGATGAAGACGACGGCCACCCCGTCGTCGGCCAATCGGATCACCTGCTGCATGATCTCGGTCTTCGCGCCGACGTCGATGCCGCGGGTCGGCTCGTCGAGGATCAGCAGGTCCGGGTCCGTGGCGAGCCACCGGCCCAGCAGCACCTTCTGCTGGTTGCCCCCGGAGAGGTTCCGCATGGGGCGCTCGGGGTCGGCAGGTCGGACGTTGAGGGAGGTCATGTACTTCTCGACGATCGCATCCTTCTCGCCCTTCGCGAGCGGCCTGGCCCAGCCGCGCTTGGCCTGGACGGCGAGCACGAGGTTCTCGCGGACGCTCAGGTCGCGGATGATCCCCTCGTCCCGCCGGTTCTCGCTCGAGTAGGCGATCCGTGCGGCGAGCGCGTCGGCCGGCGAGGAGATCCGGGCGGACTCCCCCTCGATCTCGACGGTCCCGTCCTCCGGCCGGTCCGCACCGCAGACAAGGCGCGCCAGCTCCGTGCGTCCGCTGCCGAGCAGCCCGGCGACGCCCAGCACCTCGCCGCGGTGAATCTCGAGGTCGGTGGCCTCGAGCGACCCCTTGCGGGCGATGCCCTCGGCCCGGTAGAGCGGCACCCCGCCACGGACGACCTCGCGACGCGCACTGGCCCTCCCCAGGGAGTCCATGGCCGTGACCTCCTTGCCGACCATGACGGAGATCAGCGTGGCCTGGTCGATCTCCTCGGTGCGGAACTCGCCCTGGAAGGCACCGTTGCGCAGCACGGTCAGCCGGTCGCTGATCTCGTAGACCTGATCGAGGAAGTGGCTGACGAACAGGATCGCGACGCCGTCGTCCCGCAGGCGGCGCATGACCGCGAACAGGTTCTGGACCTCGTTGCTGTCCAGGCTGGAGGTCGGCTCGTCCAGGATGAGCACTCTCGAGTCGTTGACTGTGGCCCGAGCGATCGCGACGAGCTGCTGGAGCGCGATGGACAGCGAGGCCAGGGGCAGTCGTGGGTCGAGATCGCCCAGTCCGACGGTCGCGAGGACCTCGGCGGCCCGGCGATGGGTGTCGCGCCAGCGGATCCCGAGCGGGCCGCGGGTCTCGTGACCGAGCATGACGTTCTCGCCGACGGTGATGTTGGTGCAGAGGTTCACCTCCTGGTACACCGTGGAGATCCCGGCGGCCTGGGCGTCGGCCGTGCCGGTGAGCCGGCGCGGCGACCCGTCGACCAGGATCTGCCCCTCGTCGATCGTGTAGACGCCGGTGAGCGCCTTGATCAGGGTGGACTTGCCGGCGCCGTTCTCCCCCATGAGGGTGTGCACTTCACCGGGGAGGAGCCGGAAGTCGACGGCGTCCAGCGCCTTCACGCCGGGGAAGGTGATCGAGATGCCGTTCATCTCGACCACGGGTCTGGTGGTGGTGGCAGCTGTCATGGACTTCGCTTCCTCGAGGGGCGGTGCCGAGCCGACGGTCCCGGATCAGTACTTGCGGTCCGGGAGCGCCTCCTCGGCCGCCTCCGGCGAGTCGAAGGTGGTCGACTCGATCTGGATGTACGAGTCGACGCTGCCGCCGTCCAGCACCGTGTTCACCGCCTCGAGGGCCTGCTCGCCGAACAGGGGGTTGTACTCGGCGACGAAGCTGAGCCGTCCCTCCGCGAGCGCCTCGAGCGCGGCCTGAGTGCCGTCGATGGTGGCGATCCTGACGTCCTCGCCCGGGACCAGCCCGGCCTCCTCGACGGCGAGCGCCGCACCCAGACCCATCTCGTCGTTCTGCGCGAAGACCATCTGGACGTCGTTGCCGTTGGACTTCAGGACGGTCTCGAACACGCTCTTGGCCTCCTCGGTCGACCAGTTCGCGGTCTGCGAGCCGAGGCTCTCGAAGGCGTCGTTGCCGTCCATGACCGCCGACCAGCCCTCATTGCGCTCGTTGACGACGGAGACGCCGGCCGGGCCCTCGAGCACGAAGTACTTCGCGCCGTCGGGGAAGGTCTCCACCGCCCAGTCGGCGACGGCCTGGGAGACGGCGACGTTGTCGGGCGCGAGCCGGGTGACGTACAGGGACGTGTCGTCGGGCTCGATGCCGCGGTCGATGAGGAAGACGGGGATCTCCGCCTCCTGGGCGAGGCTCAGCGACTCGTCCCAGCCCGACCCCTCCGTGGCCGACAGCAGGATGACGTCGACGCCCTCGTCGACGAACGAGGTGAAGGCGTCGATCTGGGACTTCTGGTCCAGATTGGTGGCGGGCGCGTACTTCAGCGAGAAGCCGTTGTCCTCGGTGAAGGTGTCCTGGATGTCCTGCTCGTTCGCCTGCCGCCACGCCCCTTCGGGGCCGACGGCGACGAAGCCGACGACGATCGGGTCGCCGTCGCCGTCCGCAGAGGCGGAGTCGTCCCCGCCGCAGGCGGCCAGCGCGAGGGCGGCGAGTCCGGCGGCGCCGGTTCCGAGCATGGTGCGTCGAGAGATGGTCATGGATCTCCTCCTCGAGATCGACGACGCGACGGTGCGTCGTCAGCGGCCGACGGCGCTGCCGGCGGCTCTCCGGTGGTCCCGCGGGATGCGGGAGCTCTCGGTGTTCCACGGATGTTACCGTGAACATCATGGGGTGCTCAAGACCCCGGAAGCACTGCGAGGTCTCGGACCGATAACGGAGCTGCCGTCGGGAGCCGCCTCGAGCCGTCAGGAGCCGTCGGCCGTCGTCAGCCGCCGAGGCCATCTCCGGAACGGGCGCGGGGCATGGAGTGCGGGGCGCGGTGTGCGGGGCCCGGAATGATGAGCGCGGGATCAGGGGTGCGGGATCAGGGGCGGCAGGTCGTCGTCCTCGTCCTCCACCGCCGCGATCATCTCGACGATGGTGTCGGCGGTGAGGCCCGGACCGTTGCTCACCTCACCGATCTTCGCCCTGTCCTTCATCACCACGACGCGGTCGCACAGCCGCACCAGCTCGTGGAAGTCGGAGGAGATCACCATGATCCCCATGCCCTGGACGGCCAGGCGCGCGATCATCTCCTGGATCTCGACGCGCGAGCGGATGTCCACGCCCTTCGTCGGCTCGTCGAGGATCAGGATCCGCGGACGGGTTGCCAGCCAGCGCGCGAGCAGCACCTTCTGCTGATTGCCTCCGGAGAGGTCGCCGACCAGAGCGGACGGATCCGCGGGCCGGATGCCGAGATCCTCGATGAGCCCACCGACCAGGTCGTCGCTCTCCTTCTTCGACAGCGGACTCGTCCAGCCCCGCAGCGCCTGCAGCGCCAGCACGACGTTGTCCCGGACGTCGAGCTCCGGGATGACCCCGTCGGCCAGCCGGTCCTCGGTGGCCATGGCGATCCGATGCCGCATCGCCGTCTCCGGCGAGACGATCCGGACCGGTCGTCCGGCCACGCTGCGCGTGCCCGAATCCGCACGCAGAGCACCGGCGAGCAGGCGTGCGAGCTCGCTCCGGCCGGAGCCGCGGAGCCCTGCGACGCCCACGATCTCCCCGCAGTGCAGATCGAGATCCGTCGGGGCGAGCACCCCCTCGCACCCCAGATCGCGCACCGCGTAGTAGGGAGGGTCGGCGGGATCGAGGCGATGCGCACGTCGCCGGTCGCCGATGCGCCGCAGGGCCTCCAGGTCATGACCGATCATCTCCGCGATCAGCTCAGCCCGGTCGAGACCGCGGGTGGGGGCCTCCGAGATCAGACGGCCGTTGCGGAGGACCGTCACGCGGTCGCTCACCGCGAAGACCTGCTCGAGATGATGGGAGGCGAACACCATCGCCACCCCCTGATCGCGCAGCCGGTCGATCACGCCGAACAGCCGCGAGACCTCTCCGGAGTCGAGGCTCGACGTCGGCTCGTCCAGCAGCAGGACCCGTGGTCGGGTCGCCACCGCGCGGGCGATCGCCACCAGCTGACGCGCCGCCGGGGAGAGCGCATGCAGCGGCAGACGGGTGTCGAGGTCGTCCAGCCCCAGCTCACCCAGCATCTCCTCCGCACGCCGACGGCTGCCGCCCCGGTCGATGCCCCAGCGTCCGCGGCTCTCCTGCCCCAGCATCACGTTCTCGCCGACGCTGAGATGCGGCACCAGCGGGACGTCCTGCAGGACGGCGACCACCCCGGCGGTCTGCGCCTCCGCAGCAGAGGAGAAGCGCACCGGACCGCCGTCCAGCAGCACCTCGCCCGAGACCACGGGCACGACGCCCGCGAGCGCTCGGATCAGCGTCGACTTGCCCGCACCGTTCTCCCCCATCAGCGCATGGACCTCGCCCGCGCGCAGGCTGATGTCGGCGCCGTGCAGCACCTGGCGATCGCCATAGCGCACGCCGAGGGACCGCGCCTCCATCACCGTCGCGCCGCCTGCCTCGCTCATGCCGACCCCCGCGGCTTCGCGCTCGACAGCCTCACCACCAGCTCCGGCGGGATCTTCGTGCGCTGCGGGATGGCCCGCCCGTCCACCGCCGCGATCAGAACATCGACGACGGCGGCGCCCAGCAGACCGAAGGGCTGGCGGACCGTCGTCAGCGGCGGGATCGAATGCCGCGAGAAGGGCGCGTCGTCGAACCCCACGACGCTGAGGTCCTCGGGCACTCGGATCCCGCGATCGTGCAGACCGTGCACGATGCCGAGGGCCATCTGGTCGTTCCCCGCGGCGATGGCCGTGTAGTCGGGCATGCGCTGCAGGCCGACGGCGAAGTCGTACCCGAAGTCGGCCGTCCAGTCCCCGGGGACGATCGGCCGCTCCGTCATCCCCCAGGAGCGGGCCCGAGCCCGCAGGGCCCTCTCGCGGGCACGGGCATCGAGCCACTCGAGCGGCCCGGTCACATGCAGGATGTCCCGGTGCCCCAGCGCTGCAAGATGGTCGACCACCATCGTCGCGCCGAGCTGCTGGTCGATGCACACACGCAGCAGCTCGTCCTCCTTCTCGGGCTTGACCACGAGCACCGGCAGATCCGGCCTCTCCGCGCGCAGGGCCACGACCGACGACGAGCGAGGGGTCACCAGGCACAGGGCATCGATCCCGAGCGACTCCAGGTGCGCGACGGCCTGGCCGACGCTCGCGCCGGCCTCCTCATCGTCCAGGGCATAGGAGGCGACCGAGTACCCGCGTCCGCGCGCGGCGCGGTGGATGGCCCGCAGAGCGCTGGCGGGACCGAACTCGAGCTCGCTCTCGACGATCGCACCGATCCGCATGGTCCGCTGCGTGGCCAGCGCCCGTGCGGCCGTGTTGGGCCGGTACCCCAGCTCATCGACCGCGGCGAGGACCTTCTCGCGGGTGCTCTCCCGGATGCTCGAGTGCCCGTTGAGCACTCGCGACACCGTCATGTGCGAGACGCCCGCCATCTCGGCGACCTGGCGGATGCTGGGGCGATCGGACGCGGATCTCACGCTCATCCCGCCTCCTGGATCCTTCGCACAGCACGCCCCGATGCGCGGCACGCTACCGCGTCGCGCCGCCGCGGCGCGCGCTCCCATCGTAGAGCCGCGGCCCGAGCACCCCGGACGCCCCGGACGCACCTCAGACGCTCGCCGGATGCGCCCCGCACGCTCCCGACGACCGAGGCTCGGGTGTCCAGCACCAGGTTGCCGTCCATGAACGGCAGATGAGCGGCACTTGCCTCTCCCCAGGAGAAGCAGATGCCGCTCACCTACCGATCGTGGACACACCTGCCGATCACGGACACACCTACCGAGCGCAGCCCACACCGACCGCGGGCCACGCACCAGTCCCAGCCCTCACCAGCCCTCGGTGCGGCCCTTCAGCTCGCGGTAGGCCTCGAGGACCTGCGGAGTCGCAGAGCCGCCGACGATGCGCGAGCCGGAGATCTCCCAGACCGGGGGTTCGTCGCTCCCGGTGAGGGCCCAGGCCGCCTGGCGGGCGGCACCGAGGGCGACGTACTCGCCGGCCGGGGCGATCGTGACCTCGCGGCCGAAGATCCCGGGGGCGAGCTCCTGGACGGCACGGCTGCGGGCCGCACCTCCGATGAGGGTGATGCGGGCGGGTTCGGTGCCGGTGGTCTCCTCGAGGGCGGCGATGCCGTCGGCGAGGGAGCACAGCAGGCCCTCGACATAGGCGCGGGCGATGTCCTCGCGCGTGGTCGAGGTGCTCATGCCGGTGAGGGTCGCCCGGGCGTCGGGCCGGTTCGGGGTGCGCTCGCCGTCGAAGTAGGGCAGCAGCGCCACGCCGTTGGCGCCGGGCACGCTCCCGAGCGCGAGGCGGGAGAGCTCGTCATGGTCCACGCCCAGCAGGGTGCGGGCCGCCTCGAGGATGCGGGAGGCGTTGATGGTGGTGGTCATCGGGAGGAAGCGGCCGGTCGCGTCGGCGAAGCCGGTGACGGTCCCGGTCGCGTCCCCGGGTCGTTCGTCGGTCACCATCGCGCAGACGCCCGAGGTTCCGATGGAGACGGACACGTCGCCGGGGCCGAGGGAGAGGCCGAGGGCGGCGCCCATGTTGTCGCCGGTTCCGGCGGCGATCGCGGCACCGGTGGCGGTGCGGGCCATGACCTCCTGGGGAGCCTTCGGCAGGCGCGGCAGGTCAAGGCTGCGGCCGAGGGCGAGCTCGACGAGCTCGGGCTTCCAGGCCTCCTCGCGGGTGGAGTAGTAGGCGGTGCCGGAGGCGTCGCCGCGGTCGGTGAAGGCGGTGGTGCCCTGCTCGGCGAGGTGGAGGGAGACGTAGTCGTGGGGCAGCAGCACGGAGCGGGCACGGGCGGCGCTCTCGGGCTCGCTGTCGCGCACCCACCTCAGCTTGGAGGCGGTGAAGGAGGCGACCATGAGGCTGCCGATCTCGGCGACGCTCGCCTCGGGTCCGCCCATCTCCTCGATGAGGGCGGCGGCCTGCGGCGCGGATCGCGTGTCGTTCCACAGCAGCGCATCGCGGACGACCTCCCCGTCCTCGTCGAGCAGGACCATGCCGTGCTGCTGGCCTCCGACGGCGATGGCGTCGGCCTTCTCGAGGAAGGGACCGGCGGCGTCGTCGACCGCTGCGAGCCAGGCGCGGGGATCGACCTCGGTGCCGTCGGGGTGGGAGGCGCGGCGCTCGTCGAGGACGGCACCGGTCTCGGAGTCGACCAGGAGGGCCTTGGTGGACTGGGTGGAGGAGTCGATGCCGAGGACTGCGGGAGCCATCAGGGCGTCCTTTCGAACTGGTGGGCGGGGGCCGACGACGAGGCGAGGAGCGGGGCAAGGATGCCGAGGACGGCGGTCTCGACGACGGATATGTGGCTCTCGCTTCCATCAGTGGAAGCGAGAGCCACATATCCGTCACCGCTGGGCCGAGGGGAGCAAGCTCCCGCCCCGACCCCTAGGGGCGGTCTCAGGCGCGGAAGCCGAGGAGGTGCTGCAGGGCGAGCTGGTGCAGGCGGACGAAGCCGTAGTTGCGCTCGCCGGCCTTGTCGGCGTCGAAGTCCTCGTAGGAGGAGCGGTCCGCGAGCAGGTCGGCGACCGTCTCGCCCTCGGCGAGGGTCGGCTGGGCGAGGTCCTCGATGCCCGAGTACTTCAGGGCCTCCTGGACCTCGGGGTCCTGGCGGTAGGCGACCGCGCGCTCCTTGAGCATCAGGTACATCTCCATGTTCGCGGCCGCGGAGTCGTACTGGCCCTTCTCGTGCTCGGTGCGGGAGGGCTTGTAGTCGAAGTGGCGGGCGCCCTGGTAGGCGCCGGGCTTCGACGGGAAGCCGTTCTCGAGCAGGTCGACGGTGAAGAAGGCGCTGATGAGGTCGCCGTGGCCGAACACGAGGTCCTGGTCGTACATCGGGCCGTGCTGGCCGTTGAGGTCGATGTGGAACAGCTTGTCGGCCCACAGGGCCTGGGCGAGGCCGTGGGTGTAGTTGAGGGTGGCCATCTGCTCGTGGCCCGTCTCCGGGTTGATGCCGACGATGTCGCCGTGCTCGAGCTGCTCGATGAAGGCCAGGGCGTGGCCGACGGTCGGCAGGAAGATGTTGCCGCGGGGCTCGTTCGGCTTCGGCTCGAGGCCGATGCGCAGGTCGTAGCCCTTGTCCTTGATGTAGCCGGCGACGGTGTCGATGCCCTCGGCGTAGCGCTGGTGGGCGGCGAGCAGGTCCTTCGAGCCGTCGTACTCGGAGCCCTCGCGGCCGCCCCACATGACGAAGGTGGTCGCGCCCAGCTCAGCGGCGAGGTCCACGTTGGCGAGCACCTTGCGCAGTCCGAAGCGGCGCACGGAGCGGTCGTTGGAGGTGAAGGCGCCGTCCTTGAAGACGGGGTGGGCGAAGGTGTCGGTCGTGACCATCTCGATCACGAGGCCGGTCTCCTCGGTGACCTTCTTCAGCTCGGAGAGGATGCGCTCGCGCTCGGCGGGGGACGCGTCGAAGGGGACGACGTCGTTGTCGTGGAAGGTGAAGCCCCAGGCGCCGAGCTCGGCGAGCCTGCGGATGTGGGCGGTGAGGTCCAGGGCGGGTCGGCTGGCGAGGCCGAACTGGTCGCGGGCCTCCCAGCCGGTGGTCCACAGGCCGAAGGAGAACTTGTCGTCGCGGGTGGGGGTGGGTGCGGTCATGGTGAGCGCTCCTTCATCGGATCGTCATGGAGATCGGCAGGCCGACGACGGAGCTGATCCGCGCCGACCGACCGTCCGGGCCCCGCCGACACGACGGAACCGTTAGTAAGTTTCCGTTACTAATCTAGACGTGGGAAGCTGTCCCGCACAAGTCCCGCTCCCCGTCCGTCGGCCCCGTCCGCCGACCCATCCCACCCATCCCGTCCGTCGGCCCCGCCCGTCGGCCCCGTCCGTCAGCCCGTCCCCTGGCCCTGCACCGCCGCCGAGCACAAGGAGGCTCCCCCGCCATGCAGTCCACGCATCTGCGCGAGCACAACCTCTCGGCGATCCTCACGGCGCTCGCCTCCGCCTCCTCCCCCGGCGCCATCCCGACCTCGCGGGCCGGACTGGCGAAGATGACGCGGCTGACCAAGCCCACCGTCTCCAAGCTCGTCGAGGAGCTGGTCGACGCGGGTCTCGTGCAGGAGGGCACGCCCATCTCGGGCGGCGCGGGACGCCCGATGGTGCCGCTGCAGCCGGCCGCGGGGACGCTGCTGGCGATCGGCCTCGAGGTCGCCGCCGACCACGCCTCCTGCCTGGGCATCGACCTCGCGGGCGGCACGCTCGCCCGTCGGACGGAGTACCTGCGGGTGACATCGTCGTCGGCCGACGAGGCGATCGCGCTCGCCGCGCGCCTCGTCCAGGAGGTCCGCACGGAGGCCTGCGACGTCGCCGGACGGGACCTGCCTGTCGTCGGCGTCGTCGCCGCCATCCCGGGACGCATCGCTCCCGACGACGGCCGCGTCCTCTCGGCCCCGAACCTCGACTGGACCGAGGTCCCGTTCGTCGGACGGCTCGACGAGCAGCTCACCGAGCGCCTGGGCGCCCACGACTGGCCGGTGCGAGCGCAGAACGACAACCGTCTGAGCGTCCTGACCGAGATCGACATGCGCCCCGGGGAGTCCTTCGTCTACGTCCGCGGCTCGACCGGCGTCGGCGGCGCGGTCGTGCTCGAGGGCGCCCTCCTCGAGGGGGTCCACGGCTGGGCCGGGGAGTTCGGGCACATGGTCGTCGAGCCCGACGGCGCCCGCTGCCGATGCGGCCGGCGCGGCTGCCTCGAGGCCTACATCTCGTACCACTCGCTGCTCGAACGGGCGGGCCTCGGGCCCGACGTGCGCATCGAGGATCTTGTCGAGGAGCTCTCCCGCAGCTCCGACCGCGCCGAGGTGATCGGCATGATCGGCCGCTCCCTGGGCCTGGCGATCGCGAATGCCCTGAACGTGCTGGACCTGTCCACGGTCGTGCTCTCGGGCTACCTCGCACCGATCGCCGACGAGCTCGGTCCCGTCGTGCAGACGACCGTCGAGGCGCATGCGCTCGCGACCGACGCCGGGCCCGTGATCGTCGAGCGCTCCGACGGTCTGGCGGACCCCGCCCTGCGCGGCGCCGCCCGCGCGGCCCTGCAGCCCGTGTTCGACGCCCCCGGCAGCTGGATCCCGCGCCCCGGCTGACGGACCCCGCGCCCCGGCCGACGGACCCCGCGCCCCGGCCGACGGATCACGGGCGGCCGCCCTGGTCGGCGCAGAGAGGGGTCACAATGGGAGAGCCCACGATGACGAGGCCCCGCATCGGGGGCGACAGGATCGCGGCCCCGGCCGCTCCCGACGACGAAGCATCCCGGGATCGCCCCGGAGGAGCGACAGGAACGCACGATGGCCACGATGACCGACATCGCCCGCGAGGCAGGGGTCTCCCTCAGCACCGTGAGCTACGCCCTCAGCGGCAAGCGCCCGATCTCGGAGAGCACCCGCAAGCGGGTGCAGGCGGCGATCGAGCGCCTCGAGTACCACCCGACCGCCGCCGCCCGCGCCCTCGCCCTGCAGCGGACGTCCCTGCTGGGTGTGGCTGTCCCTCAGCGCGAGGCCGTGGATGACCACGTCATCATGGAGTTCGTCAGCTCGATCCTCGCCGCCGCCCATGAGCACGACTACGACATCCTGCTGGTCGCCGCCGAGGATCATGCGCGCACGCTGCGCGTCGTCGACGAGGGCAAGGTCGACGCGATGATCGTGATGGACCTCGTCGAGGACGATCCTCGGGTCGCATCGCTCGCAAAGCTCACCCGTCCGGTCGTGCTGATCGGCTACCCGCAGGCCTCCGGAGGCCTCGCGCGCGTCGACTTCGACTTCCTGCTCGGCGCACAGATCTCGGTGGCCGAGCTGCGTGCCCGCGGTGCGGAGCGCATCGCCATGGTCACCTCTCCCCCGTCCGACGACGGCCGCGTCCCCACCTATGCGCGCCGGGCCCGCCTGGGCTATGCGATGGCCTGTCGGGAGCTGGGCATCGAGGAGCATGTCCTCGAGATCGGGGCGACGCCCGACGACGCCTCCGCCCTCGTGCGCGACGAGCTGCTGGACGGGCACCGGTTCGACGGCCTGCTCGTCCACCACGAGCCCGCCCTCCCTCACCTGGGTCGCGCCGTCGCCGCCCTCGGTGTCCAGGTCCCCGAGGACGTGCAGATCGCAGCGATCGCCCCGCAGGACGTCGCCGTCAACGGACCCTGGGAGGTCTCCGGCGTCGACCTCCCCATCGCGACGATCGGGCGCAGCGCGGTGACCATGCTCCTCGAGCAGCTCGCCGATCCCGCGACGACTCCGCACTCCCGCCTGCTGAGCCCCCGCTTCGTCGACCGCGACACCACACGGCGCTGAGCGCGGGGCGAGGCAGGGCAGGTCAACTCAGGCCGGGCCAGGGCAGCACGGGCCTCCGCACCGCGATCGATGGTGCCGCACCGCGCCGAAGATCAGCGCCGGACAGCGCCGGACATCTCCGTTCACACGCATCCGTTCACGCGCGACCGATCACGCGCATCCATTCACGCGTGCCCGTTCATGCCCGGGACACGGCCGCCCCGATGAGGCGGCCGTTCCCGGGAGCGGCGTCAGCCGTACTGCTCGGCGACCTCCTGGCGGAGGGCGTCCTGGTCCTTGGCGTTCTGCATGTCGACCTCGAGGACCTTCTCGTAGCCGAGACCGTCGGCGGTGGACTGCAGGGACTCGAGCAGCGACTCGAACTCGCTCTCGCTCGAGGCGAAGGCCATCTTCCAGGAGGCCGTGACGATCTCGGACTTGACCTGGTTGCGGATGGTCTCGATCTCGGAGGAGTCCTCGGGCGCCACGTAGGAGGCCCCCGGGGCGACCGCGAGCTTGTCGTTGGCGGTCAGGTACTCCATGGTGGTCTGCGCGCCGCCCATCTGGTCGGCCCAGTCCTCGGTCAGCGGGTTGGCCACCTCGGCGAGGTAGGTGTCCCACATCTTGTAGTTGTAGGGGTAGCCGGTGTCGGGGTTGACGTCGTTGCCGAGCACGGAGGTGACGTTCAGCCAGGAGACGCCGTCGAGGTAGTTGCCGCCGCCCCACTCGTCGGGGACGGTGACGGCGTCGCCGCTGAGCAGCGCCTTGCGGCCGAACTCGGTCAGCTCCGGGAGGCCGTCGTCGTTCAGGTCCCAGGTGAGGCCCTGCGGACCGGCGGCACCCATGGTCTGGCTCGAGTTGGCGTTCACGCCGTCGGGCGAGAACAGCCAGTCGATCAGGGCGGCCGCGCGCTGCGGGTCCTGCGCGCCGGAGCCGACGGCGAAGACCTGCGAGCCGCCGTAGATGGAGGCGCCGTAGGAGAAGATGTTCATGTCCGCGAGCGGGGCGAGCATGAAGCCCTTGCCGTCGGCCATGTTGGCCTCGGTGTTGAAGGCCGACTGGCCCTGCCAGGGCCAGAAGGAGAACAGCACCTGGCCGGCCTGCATCTTCGCGTACAGGGTGTCGTAGTTCTGGGTGGTCGACTCGGGGTCGACGATGCCCAGCTGGTTCGCCTCGTAGAACCAGCGCAGCACGCGCACGTACTCGCCGTCGGCGTCGAGGATCGACTGGAAGTCGGAGCCGTCGTTGCGGGCGAGGACGAAGCCGAGCTCGTCGTAGCCGTAGAAGCAGGTGGGCTGCTTCGCGTTGTTCATCATGTTGCCGTCCCAGTCGGCGAACAGCGACAGGCCGTAGACCTTCTTGCCGTTCTCCGCGGTGGGCTGGGCGTCCTGCATGTCCTTGAGGACGGGCAGCAGGTCCTCGAGGGTGCCGATCTCCGGGTATCCGACCTCCTTGTAGAGGTCCCACCGCAGGAACGGCCCGAAGGTCGGGTCGATGCCCTCGCTGGGCTCGGTGGGCGGGATCTCGGAGACCTGCGTCGGCAGCACGTAGATGCCGTCGTAGCCCTCGTTGATGTGCTGGACCGCCGCGTCGAACCGGGGAGCGTTCTCCATGTTGGCGTAGTAGCCGGAGAGGTCGGCGAGCAGACCGCCCTCGACGAGCTCGTCGGAGCGCTCGCCGACGTCGGTGATGATCATGTCGCCGAGGTTCCCGGCGGCCACGCGGGTGTTGTACAGGGTGTCGCCGCCGCCGGCGACGTTCGGGGCGATGACGTTCAGCGTCGCGTTGAAGTTCTGGTCGATCATGTGCCCGAACCAGCCGGGCTGCTCGCCCATCTGGTTGGCCAGGCCGTCGAACACGTCCATGGTCCAGGCGTCGGCGTCGTCCCAGCTCTCGGGGAACGGGCCGGCCTCCTCCGCGGTCACGGCGTCGTCGCCCCCGGAGCAGGCGCTCAGGCCCAGGCCCGCGAGGGTCAGGCTCAGCCCGCCGCCGAGCAGCGATCGCCGCGAAGGACGACGGAGCGGGTTCTCATCGTTGAGAAGAGTCATGGTGCTTCCTTTCGTGGAGCGGGCCCTCAGCCCTTGACGGCGCCGAGCATGATGCCCTTGACGAAGTAACGCTGGAACAACGGGTAGACGAACAGGATCGGGAGGACGACGACGACCGCGACCGTGGTCCGGATCGACGTGGCAGTCTGCTGCGTGGCGGCGGCGGCGACGCCGCTGAGGTTGCCGCCCGCCTGCTGGGCGGCCTGCGCCAGGCTGTCGGCCTGATTGATGTACATGTAGAGCAGGAACTGCAGGGTGTAGAGGCTCTGATCGGTGATGTAGATCAGGGTGTCCTGGAAGCTGTTCCACTGGGTCACCGCGGAGAAGATCGCGATGGTCGCCAGGATCGGCGTCATGTTCGGCAGGTAGATCCGGAAGAAGATCGAGAGGATCCCTGCGCCGTCCATCTCGGCCGCCTCCTGCAGCTCCTCCGGCATCGACTCGACGAACGTCTTGACGAGGATGATGTTGAAGGGCTGCACCACCAGCGGGAGGATGTAGACGAGGAAGCTGTTGGTCAGGCCCAGCGTCTTCATGATGATGAAGACGGGGATGAGGCCCGCGTTGAAGTACATCGTGATGATGACCGCGCGGTACCAGAGAGCGCGCTTCCACAGCCGCTTCTGGGTGAACATGAAGCCGAGGTGGGCGGAGGCCAGCACCGTGGCGACGGTGCCGATGACCGTGCGGCCGAAGGAGACCGCAGCGGCGGTGGTGAGCCCGTCGAGCTGGAACACCTGGCGGTAGTTGTCCAGGTGCATGCCCTGGGGCAGCCATCGGATGTCGCCGAGGGCGGAGACGTCGTTCGCGCTGATCGAGTTGATGATCAGGTAGTAGAACGGGTAGCCGCAGATGAAGGCCATGAGCACGAAGAACAGGCTGTTGATGATGGTGAAGGGGATGTCGCCCCTCTCGCGCTGCATCTTCCGCTTCCGCCCCGCAGGCTTCGCACCGGCGGACGGGCCGCCGCCCTGGTTCTGACCCTGGATGGTCGTCGTCGTCATCGTCATCTCCTCCGTCAGACCAGCGAGACGCCGCGGACGCGCTTGGACAGGGCGTTCACCGACAGCAGCAGGGCGACCGAGATGACGCTCTTGAGCATGCTGATGGCGGTCGCCAGGGACAGGTTGTTCCCGGTCATGCCGATGTTGTAGACGTACAGGTCCAGAACCTGGATGGTCTCCTTGTTGAAGGCGTTCTGGAAGACGTAGTACTGCTCCATGCCGTTGTTGAGGATGTTCGCGATCGCGAGCATCAGCAGCACGAAGTAGGTCGGCAGCAGCTGCGGGACGGTGATGTGCCACATGGTCTTGAAGCGGCCTGCGCCGTCCATCTTGGCGGACTCGTACAGCGACTGGTCGATGCCGGCGATGGCGGCGAGGTACATGATCGCGCCCCAGCCGACGGACTTCCACACGCCCCAGGCGGCCATCTTCAGCCAGGTGTGGTCCTCGCTGTCGAGGAACTTGATCGGCTCGCTGATCAGTCCGATGTTCTCCAGCAGGCCGTTGACCATGCCGGTGGTCGAGAACATCGAGAAGGCGATCATGTAGACCAGCACCCACGAGATGAAGTTCGGGAGGGTGGTGATCGTCTGCACCAGGTTCTTGAACCAGGTCGCCTTGATCTCGTTGAGGAAGATCGCGAAGCCCAGCGGCAGGACCGATGCGGCGATGCCGAGGAAGCTCATGGCCAGCGTGTTCAGCATGACCTGGCCGATCTGCTGCACCTGGGTGGGCGAGTTGACCAGCATCTTGAACCACTGCAGGCCCACGAACTCGCTGCCGGAGAGGCCGCGCGCGGGCCGGTAGTCGAACAGCGAGTAGATCCAGCCGTAGAGCGGGAAGTAGCTGAACAGGAACACGAGCACCAGGAAGGGCACGATGGTCAGGAACAGACCGAAGGACTGCTTCCGGTAGGCGGGGGTGCGTCCCCCGGAGGCGCTGCCCTTGCGGCGCCGACGGGGGGACTCGCCCTCGTTCTCCGAGGCGACGACCGCCTCGACGTTGACGGGTGCTGCCATCAGTATCGGCCTCCTCGGTCGACACCCCGATGGGCAGGGGATCCTGCAGTGTCCACTCCGCACTCCCTCGTGGGTCCGTGTTCGCCGTTCGCCGCGGCGGGGGCGCACCGTAGCGCCCGCAACCATTTGTTAACCCCAGACACTAAAGAGGTCGGAGGTTCGCGTCAAGATTTCGACGAAGCGCTTCGATAACGGTTTAGGCACAGTGGCGGCGCACCGCCGGACGGGCAACTCCCTCGTGGCGTCACCCCAACCTCCTGACCTGCACGGACACAGAGATCGACGGTCGACTGACGGCTCCCGGAGCCGACAGCGACCGCAGAGGCCGACAGCGACCGCAGAGACGGACGGCGCCCGCAGAGGCGACCGCTGAGTCGGACGGAACCGGGGCCGGCGGCGACCGCCGGGGGCGGACGGCCAGGAGCGCGGCGAGCGGTGCGCCGGTCAGTACTCCGGCTCATAGCGCCGGAACATGGGACGCCAGATGAGGGCGCTGAGGTAGGCGCCGACGGTGAAGCCGATCGTCAGGACGATCCAGACGAAGCTCTGCATGATGATCATCATCGCGAGCCAGGTCAGCGGGATCAGCACGATCCCCATCGTCCGCAGCGGCTCCGCGCCGGGCAGCAGGAGGGCGTTCCTCACGGTGCGCCACCAGCCGGCGTCGAAGGCCGCGACCAGCGCCATGGCGTGCAGGAACGCGGCGAAGAGGTACCCCGCCGCGAGCAGGCAGGCCAGCAGCGCGATCAGCGAGACCGCGCCGCCGAGCGAGTACCAGAAGCGGGCGGCGAACAGCAGCACGAGCAGCGGGATGCCGAGGACGAGCGAGGCGGGGGTGGCGCGCCGGAGGTTGCCCCGGAAGGCCTTGAGGTAGTCCAGCAGCGGACGGCCGCGCTCATGGTCGGCGAAGCGGAGCATCACCTCGATCAGGGCGCTGGTGGCGGCGCCGATCGTGACGATCGGGATGCACGCGATCAGGTAGAGCACGTTCAGCAGGACGAACCCGACGAAGCTGTTGAGCCCCTGGATCGTGCGCCCCTCGAGGTCGAGGCTCATGCGGGGGACCCCTCCGCTGACGGCGCGACGACCGGCGGGGCCGTCGAGAGGTCGGGGCGCTCGGAGGAGTTCGTCGGAGGCATGGGGGAAGTGTGGCACGCACTCCCGGGAGCCGGTCGGGGCGTCGGCCCGGAACATCGGAGGTGTGCGTGTCCGGGTGCCGGGTTGACTAGCGATCATCGAAGCGATTCGATAGAGTTCGGCGACGCCGGACCTCCGCCCTCGGACAGGTCCGACGCCCCGCACGAAGCCCTCCTGACAGGGCCGTCCCCGGCTCGTGCCGCGCCCCCGGGCCCCGGCATGCCCCGTCCAGCGACGAATGGATCCTCGACGATGACCTCTGACGTCCGGCATTCCTCGGCAGCCGCCTCCGCAGCGGACACGACCGGCATCCCCGCCGCCGTCCCGACGGCGTCTCCGGCCGCCGCTCCGGCCGATGCGGCCGCCGCTCCGGTCGCCGCGCCGATCGATGCGGCCGACGCGCGCCGCCTCGCATGGGCCCGCCGCACCGTCCAGGAGATGACGGTCTCCGAGAGGATCGGGCAGCTGCACCAGAACGCCGCGGGCGTCGAGCGCCTGGGCATCGCCCCCTTCGTGACCGGCACCGAGGGCGTGCACGGCGTCGCCTGGAAGGGCGAGGCGACGCAGTTCCCGCAGCCGCCCGGCATGGCCGCGAGCTGGGATCCCGCGCTGCTGGGGCGGGCCGCGGCGGTCGTCGCCCAGGAGGTCCGCGAGATGCATGCGGAGGATCCCGCCGGGGTGAGCCTGACCGTCTGGGCGCCGGTGGTCAACACCCTGCGCCATCCCCTGTGGGGCCGCACCGAGGAGGCGTACACCGAGGACCCGCTGCTGAACGCCGAGCTCGGCTCCGCCTTCGCGGCGGGCCTCCGGGGCGATGGCGAGAGCTGGGCGACCGTGCCGACGCTCAAGCACTTCCTCGCGTACTCCAACGAGACCGATCGCGCCGCCACCAGCTCCGAGCTCTCCCCGCGCGTTCTGCACGAGTACGAGCTGCCGGGCTATGTCGAGCCCGTCGCCCGGGGTCTCGCCGGCTCCGTCATGCTCGCCTACAACCTCGTCAACGGGCGCCCGGCGCACCTGACCGAGCTGCTCGAGACGCAGCTGCGCGCGCATCTGGCCGACCCGGATCTGCTGTTCGTCGTCTCCGACGCCGGCGCGCCCTCGAACCTGTTCCGCTCGCAGAAGGTCGTCCCCGATGCGGCCTCGGCCTATGCGGCCATGCTGCAGGCGGGCGTCGACTCGTTCACCGATCACGATCGCGACTCCTCCGAGACGGTCGCCGCGGTCACGGAGGCCCTCGAGAAGGGCCTGATCGGCGTGGAGCTCATCGACCGCGCCGTCGTGCGCCAGCTCGTCGCGCGGGCCCGCACCGGCGAGTTCGACGACCGGATCGCGGCCGACGGCACCCCGGGCGACCCCTCGGACAGCTCCTCCCGCTCCTACCGCCTGGACGTCCCGGAGGGCCGCGAGGGCCGTCGGGCGCTGGCCCGCGAGGTCGCCACCCGCTCGGCGGTGCTGCTCTCCCGGCGCGACGAGCGGGCGCTGCCGCTGCCGTCCGGACCGATCGCGGTCATCGGCCACCAGGCCTCCGACGTCCTGCGCGACTGGTACAGCGGCGACTTCCGCGCGACCACCTCGATCGTCGAGGGCCTGACCGCGCTGCGCGGCGCCGACGTGCGCGCGACCAGCGGCAACGACATCGTGACCCTGGCCGTGCGCCGCAACGGGACGGTCCCCGGCGTCGACGGCGCGCGGACGCTCGGCTCCCGTGCTGCGGGCTCCGGTGCCGTCGGCTCCCACGCCGGCTCCCCCTCCTCTGAGGCGCCGGAGACGGTGCTGCTGGCCGCGGACTCCTCGCTGCGCTGCGATCGGCCCGTCGCGGACGTCCCCGCCGTCGGCGAGGAGCCGCTGCGGCTCGAGGTCGTCGACCTCGGCGAGGGCGTCGTCGAGCTCCGGGACGTCTCCACCGGTCTGCTGGTCACGGTCGATGACCGGGGCCAGCTGGTCGCGACCGCGTCCCGCGTCGGCGGCTGGGTCGCCCAGGAGACCTTCCGCCGGGAGATCGCCGATGACGGCGTCTGGCGTCTGCAGCATGCGGGATCCGGACGCTATGTCGGCGTCGAGCATCACAGCGGCGCGCTGGTCCTGCGCTCCGCGCTGGTCTCCTCCGCCGCGGAGCTCGAGGCCCTGGTGGTGCGGGACGGTGCGGCGTCGGTCGACGAGGCGGTCGCGGGCGCTGCGGCGGCGGTGCTGGTGGTCGGCAACGACCCGCACGTGCACGGACGGGAGACGGAGGACCGGCCGCATGCGCGCCTGGCCGACGCCGACCGCGCCGCCGCGGAGCGCCTCGCCTCCCTGCCCGCCGACGTCGCGACCGTCCTGGTCATCACGTCGTCGTACCCGTACGACCTCGAGGGCATCGAGGAGCGCGTGGGCGCCGTCGTGTGGTCCTCCCATGCGGGCGAGGCGGAGGGCGAGGCCCTCGCCGACCTGCTCACCGGGGCGCGGGACTTCTCCGGCCGCCTGGCCCAGACCTGGCCGACGTCCGACCCGCTGCCCTCGCTGCTCGACTACGACGTGATCGGCACGGGCTCCACCTACCTCTACGGCCAGAGCGCGCGCTTCGGCTTCGGCCACGGCCTCTCCTACGACCGGGTCCGCTGGTCGGACACGTCGGTCGAGCTCATCGTCGGCTCCCCGGCCGACAGCCCCTCCGGTTCGGAGACGGCCGACGCGCCCTCCGACGCGCCCGCCGCCCTCACCGCCCGCGTCACCCTCAGCGCACCTGCCGAGCGCATCGCCGGCGGTCCCCTGCACGAGGTCGTCCAGGTGTACGCCGACGTCCCCGCCTCGTCCTTCTCGCGCCGGGTCCATCAGGTCCCCTCGACCCGCCTGATCGGGTTCCGGTCCCTCGAGGTCCCCGCTGGGACGACTGCGGGCCCGGTGGAGGTGACCGTCGAGATCCCCCTCGCGCGTCTGGCGCTGTTCGCCCCCGACCTCGACGCCTGGGAGCTCCCCGACGGCCCGGTCACGATCCGTCTGGCCCGATCGAGCGCCGAGACTGTCGGCGCTCATGAGGTGCAGCTTCCTCCGTCGGCCCCCTGGAGCCCCGTGCCCTCGCGCACCGAGGACGGCACGGACGCGCAGCGAGCGGTCGCGGATGCTGGTGCGGACGCGGTCGCGGATGCTGGTGCCCAGCAGCCGGCCGACGGCACGGTGCTGGTGCCGGCGGCTCGCGCCGAGGAGCTCGCCGGCCTCGCCCGCGCGGCCGCCTCGCTGCTGGAGGGCACCGAGCTGCGTGCCCGGGTCCCCTCCGTCGGCGGCACCGCCGACCTCGTGCTCCCGGCCGGTGCCGTCGTCGTCGGCCTCGAGACCGCACCCGCCGGTCCGACGGACGGCGCCGTGCTCATCGACCCGACGACCCCGACCGACCCGGCGGACCCGTCGGACCCGTCGGACCCGTCGGCTCCTGCTCTGGAGCTCCCGCACACCGTCCCCTCCGACGGGGGGCGGCCCACCGGGCGCGTCCGCGTCCGCCTGACCGGCCGCACCGCCCTGCGCGGTCTGCGCGTCGAGCTCCCCTGATCCCCCCGAAGCGACCCAGGAGGTCCCTGTGAAGTTCACCAACGGCTACTGGCTGATCCGCGACGGGGTCACCATGCTCCGCCCCGCCGGCGTCTACGACCACCAGGTGCGCGGCGACGAGCTCGTCGTCCACGCCCCGGTCAAGCGGATCGAGACGCGCGGCGACACCCTCAACACCCCGGTCATCAGCGTCGCCTTCAGCGCCCCGCGCGAGGACGTGATCGCCGTCCGGATCGAGCACTGGGCCGGTGCCGTCGAGCCGACGCCGCGCTTCGACCTGGCCACCGGCGGCGCCTCCCCCGTCGTCGAGCAGGCCGAGGACGGTTCGACGATCTCCTTCATCTCCGGCCGGCTGACCGCGCGGATCGCCCTCGAAGGACCTTGGCAGGTCGACTATCTGTGGGACGACAGGGTGCTGACCAGCTCCACCGCCCGCTCCATCGGCTATGCGCAGGTCGAGGGCGAGGGCCCGTACGTGCACGAGCAGCTCGGCCTCGACGTCGGCGAGCAGATCTACGGCCTCGGCGAGCGCTTCGGCGCCTTCGTCAAGAACGGCCAGAGCGTGGACATCTGGAACGCCGACGGCGGCACCAACTCCGAGCAGGCCTACAAGAACGTCCCGTTCTACCTGTCCTCCCGGGGATACGGCGTGCTCGTGGACGACGCCGGCCCGGTCTCCTTCGAGGTCGGCTCCGAGAACGTGTCCGCCACCCAGTTCTCCGTCCTCGGCGAGCGCCTGCGCTACGAGGTCTACGGCGGCGGCACGCCGCTCGAGGTCCTGGACCGCTACACGGCCCGCTCGGGCCGTCCGCCGGCGCTGCCCGAGTGGTCCTACGGGCTGTGGCTGTCGACCTCCTTCACGACCGAGTACGACGAGGACACCGTGCTGTCGTTCGTCGACGGCATGGCCGAGCGGGGCATCCCGCTGAGCGTCTTCCACTTCGACTGCTTCTGGATGCGCGGCTTCCACTGGTCCGACTTCACCTGGGATCCGAGCACCTTCCCGGACCCCCGCGGGCTCATCGCCAAGCTCCACGAGCGCGGTCTGAAGGTGTGCGTGTGGATCAACCCGTACATCGCCGAGCGCTCCGTGCTGTTCGCCGAGGGCGCCGAGAAGGGCTACCTGCTGCGGAAGGCCGACGGCGGGGTCTGGCAGACCGACCTCTGGCAGGCCGGCATGGGCCTGGTCGACTTCACGAACCCCGAGGCCTGCGCCTGGTTCCAGGAGAAGCTCGGCGCGCTGCTGGACGACGGCGTCGACGCCTTCAAGACGGATTTCGGCGAGCGCATCCCCACCGAGGGCATCGTCTGGCACGACAGCTCGGATCCGCTGCGCGAGCACAACTTCTACACCCAGCAGTACAACCAGGTCGTCTTCGAGCTGCTCGAGGAGCGCCGCGGCGAGGGCGAGGCCGTCCTGTTCGCCCGCTCCGCCACGGCCGGCGGCCAGCGCTTCCCGATCCACTGGGGCGGCGACTGCGAGTCCACCTATGTCGCCATGGCGCAGTCGCTGCGCGGCGGCCTGTCCCTGGTCTCCTCGGGCTTCGGCTACTGGAGCCATGACATCGGCGGCTTCGAGGGCACCCCGGATCCGACCCTGTTCAAGCGCTGGGTCGCCTTCGGCCTGCTCAGCTCGCACTCCCGCCTCCACGGCTCGAACTCCTACCGGGTGCCGTGGCTGTTCGACGACGAGGCCGTCGAGGTGATGCGCGAGTTCACCGAGCTCAAGCAGAAGCTCATGCCGTACCTGCTGGAGGCCTCCGCCGAGACCTCCCGCACGGGCGCCCCGGTCATGCGCCCGATGGTCATGCAGTTCCCGGAGGATCCGGCGACCCGCACGCTCGACACCCAGTACATGCTGGGCGCCGACGTCGTCGTCGCCCCGGTCTTCCAGGCCGACGGCTCCGTGGACGTCTACCTGCCCGCCGGTCAGTGGGTGCATCTGCTCGACGGCGAGGTCGTCGACGCCGGCGAGTCCGGCCGCTACGTCAACCGCACCTACGATGTGCACTCGCTGGGCCTGTTCGCCCGCGCCGGGTCCGAGGTCCTCGCCGCCGTCCGCGGCGCCTGACCCTCAGGGCACCCGCCCCCGGGCGTCCGTCATCGGGGCCGGTCCGTCATCGACGGGCCGGCCTCGCCATCGTCCTGCTGGGACGCACCCCTGCATCCCGCCGCACTCCGCTGAACCCCGCTCACCTGCCTCTTCACCGCAGAAAGGCCCGCCCATGGCCATCTTCGACATGCCCCTCGCCGAGCTCCGCACCTACCTCCCCGAGCTCGACGAGCCCACCGATCTCGACGCCTTCTGGATCGGCACCCTCGAGCGCGCCCGCAGCTTCGAGACCATCCGGGACCTCACCCCCGTCGAGACCGGCCTGCGCACGGTCGACACCTGGGACGTCACCTTCGGCGGCCATGACGGCGCCCCCATCCGCGCCTGGTACATGCGCCCCGCAGGCGTCCAGGGCGAGCTGCCGACGGTCGTGGAGTACATCGGCTACGGCGGCGGACGCAGCCTCCCCCTCGAGCATCTCGTGTGGCCCGCCGCCGGCTACGCCCATCTCGTCATGGACACCCGCGGCCAGGGATCCGGCTGGGGCTCCGGCGGAGACACCCCCGATCCCGTCGGCTCCGGACCCGCCGCACCCGGCTCGATGACCCGTGGCATCGAGTCCCCCGAGACCTCCTACCTGACCCGTCTGATGACCGATGCTGCCCGCGCCGTCGACGCCGCCCGCGCCCTGCCCGGATTCGACGGACGCGTCGCCGTCACGGGCAACAGCCAGGGCGGCGGACTCACCGTCGCCGCCGCCGGGCTGGTCCCCGACGTCGACGCCGCCATGGCGAACGTGCCCTTCCTCTGCCAGATCCGCCGCGCCATCGACATCACCGACTGCGACCCGTACCAGGAGATCGTCCGCTATCTCGCGGTCAACCGGGGGCGCGAGGCGGAGGTCGAGAACACCCTGCGCTACCTCGACGTCGTGCACCACGCCCGCCGTGCCACCGCCCCGACACTCTTCTCCGCGGCTCTGCGCGACATGACCTGCCCGCCCTCGACGGTCTTCGCGGCCTTCAACCACTGGGCGGGCGCGACCGACGCCTCCCCCGACAAGCAGATCGAGGTCTACCCCTACAACAACCACGAGGGCGGCGCCGCGCTCCAGAACCACATCCAGGTCAACTGGCTCGCGCAGCACCTCCCGCTCGACTGACCTGCCTCCGTTCCGGCCGCGACAGGGCCGGGACAGGGCCGGGACGTGAAGTTCTCGCTCACGATGGACCGCAGCTCCCACCGCCTGAACTCGTTCCTGTACCAGAACGGCTCGGAGCGCCTGTCCCTGACGGAGGACCTCTCCGCCTACGAGGCGGACGGCGCCACGGCACCGGCGATCGAGCGCTTCGTCGCGATGAACGACGACGAGACGATGCCCCGCTCGGTGTGGCTCTCGGAGGAGGACCCCAACGCCATGTTCAAGACCGGCCAAGTCACCGCCTACTACTCGGGCTCCTGGCAGATCGCGGACTTCGTCGACAACATCGCCGACTTCGAGTGGATCAGCGTGCCCATGCCCGCTCAGGACGTGCAGGCGACGAACTTCGGGGCGGCCGCGTACGTGGTCGTCTTCGAGGGCACCGGGCAGGAGGAGCAGGCGCTCGAGTTCGTGAAGTGGCTGTACACGCCCGAGAACTACGCCGAGCTGTCGCGGATCTCGGGCTTCCTGCCGGCCACCCAGGACGTCGAGATCACCTACGACGAGCGCCAGGAGGACTTCGACCTGTACAACGCGGCGATCACCGGCTCCCCCGCCTTCATCGGCGAGGTCAAGGCGCGCGAGCTGCAGCTTCAGGTCGCCGGGACGGCGGCGCCGATCGACGGCGACCCCCTGCGCGACGGGACCGTCCAGGCGATCGCCGGGGACCTGACCGCCGAGGAGGTCGTCGACCAGGCCCTCGAGCAGCTCAACGAGAGCCTCGCCTGAGCCATGGCCCACGCATCCTCCGCAGCTTCCGCGAGCCCGGTCGTGCCAGGCCCGGTCGGCGCCCTCCTCCCCGGGTGCGGCCGACGCATCGGAGCGATCCTCCTCGGGCGCGGGGTCGTCGGCCCCGCGCCCGGGCACCGGGGCCCGTCGGCCCCTCGCCCGGCGCGAGCGTCGGCGCCGCGGCCTGGTCGCCCTGGTGTTCCTGCTCCCGGCGATGGTCCTGTTCCTGCTGTTCTTCGTCGGCCCCGCAGGGCTCGGTCTGCTGTACTCCTTCACGGACTACCGCGGCTACGGGACGCCCGAGTTCGTCGGCATCGAGAACTACTCGTCGCTCTTCGGCGACGGGGACTTCTATTCGAGCCTTCTGCGGACCTTCCTCTACACGGTCATCGCCGTGCCCTTCGGATACTGCGTCACGCTGCTGATCAGCGCCCTGCTGGTCTCCCGGCAGACGAAGGGGTCGACGGTCGCGCAGGTGATCTTCTTCTTCCCGTGGCTGATCTCGCCCATCGTCACCGGCGTCGTCTTCCGCTGGCTGTTCGGGGAGAACTTCGGGCTGGTGAACTACCTGATCTCGAGCTCGGGCCTGGATCCGCTGAGATGGGCGACGGATCCGAACCTGGCGCTGATCGTCGTGATACTCGCGGGCTCCTGGGGCGGCACCGCGTTCAGCATGCTGCTGTTCATGGCGGCGATCCGGAACATCCCCACCTCCTACCTCGAGGCGGCCTCGCTCGACGGTGCGGGCCCCATCACCCGCTTCCTGCGGGTCACCTGGCCGCTGCTGCGGCCGACGTCGTTCATGGTCATCCTGCTGGGCACGATCGGCGCGATGAAGGAGTTCGCGATGATCCAGGCGCTGAACGGCGGCGGCCCGGGCACCTCGAACGTGCTGATCGTCCAGTACATCTACAAGACCGGCTTCGAGCAGTCCAAGATCGGCTACGCGAGCGCCGCGTCGACGGTTCTGATGGTGATCCTCCTGGTCATCGCCCTGGTCCAGACCCGTTTCGACAGGAGTGACCTCGATTGACCACCAAGTCCCTGCGCTGGGTCGCGCCGACGACCCTCACCTGGATCCTCGCTCTCCTGTTCCTCATCCCCATCGCCTGGTTCCTGCTGAGCTCCTTCAAGCCCGGCAGCGAGCTGTTCACCTGGCCGCTGCGGCTGTTCCCGGAGAACTGGACCCTGAGCGGCTACACCACCGCCTGGTCCCGCTTCGACTTCCAGCGATACTTCCTGAACACCGCGATCGTCGCTGTCGTCACCACGATCTTCACGGTGTTCGTGAGCGCCTGCACCGGATTCGCCCTCGCGAAGTACCGGAACCGCTGGGTGCAGGCGTTCTTCCTGTGCATCCTCGCCACGACGATGCTGCCGACCGAGGTCATCATGCCCTCGACCTTCAGCGTGATCCTCGGGCTGGGGCTGTACAACTCCCTGGCCGGCATCATCATCCCGTCGATCCTCACCGCGACCGGCATCTTCATGTTCCGCCAGTTCTTCACGACGGTCCCCGACGAGCTGCTCGAGACCGCGCGCATCGACGGCGCCGGGGAGTTCCGCATCTTCTTCCGCCTGATGCTGCCGATCGCGAAGCCGATCATCGCGGTCCTCGCGATCTTCTCCTTCCAGTGGCGCTGGAACGACTACATCTGGCCCCTGCTGGTCCTCAACGACCAGCAGAAGTACACCCTGCAGATCGCACTGCGCTCGATCGTCGGTGCCGAGAACATCGACTGGTCGGTGCTGCTGGGCGCCTCGGTGATCTCCCTGATCCCGATGGTCGCGCTGTTCGTGGTGTTCCGTCGGCAGATCATGAGCTCGGACATCAACTCCGGGCTGAAGGACTGACCTCGACCGACGCGAAGGGTTCTCCTCTGATGACGCACACCGATCCTGCCCCCGTCGGCCCCGTCGGAGCCGTCGGGCATGTCGGCCCCGTCGGGCATGTCGGCGCTGACGGACCCGTCGGACCGGAGGATCTCGCCGCGCTGGATCGGGACCTGCCCGCGCGGGCCCGTCGGGCGATCACCCATGGCGGGCATCGCGATCTCGGGCGGGTGGTCCGCGACGCCGTCCTGCTCCTGCTCTCGGAGCCGTCCGACGCCGCCGCGGCGCGTGCGCTGTCCGCCGCGCTCTCCGCACTGGATCGCCTCGCCGAGCTGCAGGGCCCCTCGGGCACCTTCCGCGGCGGCGATAACGTCGACTCGCCTCCCGACACCGCCTTCACGGTCAACGACCTGGCCTGGGCCCGGGTCGCGCTCGGCCGGGCGGAGGCGCCGTCGGCCGACGCACGGCAGCCGCTCCGCGCCCCGCTGGACGCGATCCTCGAAGCGGTGGCCCCCGCGCTCGTGACGGGCGGCGTGCACACCCCGAACCATCGCTGGGAGATCGCCTCGGCGCTCGCGCGACTGTGGGAGGCGCAGGGCGTGCAGGGCCGTGCGGAGGACGACCCCTGCCGACTCGCCGTGCGCCGACGCGCCGAGCAGTGGCTCGCCGAAGGCGTCGACCTCCAGGCCGATGGCATGTTCTCCGAGCGCAGCGCCAACTATGCGGCGCACGTGTCGGTGCCGTCGCTGCTGACGCTCGGGCGGATCCTCGGGCGCCCGGAGCTGATCGCCGACGCCGATCGCGCCACCCGCGTGCAGGCGCAGCTGACCGGCTCCGACGGGCTCGTCGAGACCCTCGCCTCGCGCCGTCAGGACCAGTTCGCGCCCTTCGACGGCGGCGCCCTGCATCCCCTCTTCCGCGCGCATGCCGCCCGCACCGGCGACCCGCTGACCTCGCGTGCCGCCCATCGCACGGCAGCCCGTGCTGACGCCGACGCCCGCCTCACGCTCGCGGCGATGGCGGTCGAGGATCCCGCGGCGCTCGGCCCGCTCCCCGTGCCGGCCGACGATCCCCTGCCGTCCTCCCCCGACGTCGTCGAGCTCGCGGACTCGGGGCTGGTCCGGGTCGACCACGGGACGTCGTCGGCCGTCCTCCTCGGCGGGACGGACACCGCCGCGCTGGGTCGCGTGGTCTCCGGCGCCTCCTCCCGACCGACGCTCCTGCGGCTGCACGGGAGCAGCATCGGGGTGCGCGACCTGCGGCTCTCGCGGGACTTCTTCAACCTCGGCCCGCTGCGTCCCGGTCCCCCGCACCCCACGGCGACGCCTCAGGGCCGGTTCGCCTATGCGCTGGAGGAGGAGGTCGGCGACGGCTGCTACCAGCCGCTCGCACCGTCGGACCTGAGCCGGGACGGCCGCTACGACCTCGAGTTCGAGGGCCGCTTCGCCGCCGCCATGGCCTTCTCCCGCCGCGACGCCGACCGGGTCTCCCTGCGCACGTCGATGCGCGTCGAGGTCGGCCCCGGAGAGGTCACGCTGCGCATCGCCGTCGACGGGCCGACGACCCCGATCTGCCTCCTGCTCGCCCTCGAGGGCGGGCGCTTCGCCACGGAACCCGCCCTGCGGATCGACGATCGCGGACGCCGCATCCTCGACGGCCCCGACGTCCTCGACGGCTCCGACCCGTCGGGCGCCGGCCGCAGCAGCTCGAGCTGCAGCTACACGGGCGTCGACGAACGCCTCGAGATCACGGCCTCCGGAGCTCTCGGCGGCCGTGCCTTCTACGCGCCCGGGGAGGCCTATGCCTTCCTCGGGGCGACCGACGAGCCCGACGGGGACGTCCTCCTGGTCCCCGCCTCGACGTCGGCCCCGCTGAGCGTGCAGCTGCGCCTCGGCCCCGCGCCCGCGGACTGACAGCGCCGGTCACGAAGGCCGGTGACGGATATGTGGCTGCGGCTTCCATGGATGGAAGCCGCAGCCACATATCCGTCACGTCAGGGCGCGTCCGTCACGTCAGGGCGCGGCGAGACGTCAGGGCGCCGGGGCGGTGGACTCGCGCTCGATGAGCTGGGTCTCGAGCTTGAACGGGTGGGCGAAGCGGCCCGGATCGGAGGAGAGGGCGAGCAGACGCTCGACGGCCACCTGCCCCATCGAGTAGAGCGGCTGTCGCACCGCGCTGAGCTGCGGATACGTCCAGCTGGCGATCATGGTGTCGTCGAAGCTGATCACGCTGAGAGCCCCGGGGACGTCGACGCCGAGCGTGCGGGCGGCGCGCAGGACGCCCACGCCGAGGGTGTCGGCGACCGCGAAGATCGCCGTCGGCGGCTCGGACAGCCTCAGCAGCTGGTCGGCGGCGACCTGCCCGGCCTCGTAGTCGAAGCCGCCATGGACGATGAGGCTGTCGTCGACGGGGATGGACGCCTGCGCGAGAGCGGAGATGTAGCCCTGGAGGCGCTGCCGGGCGGGCACGGACTCCTCGGGGCCGGCGAGCACGCCGATGCGCTCATGGCCGAGCTCGATCAGCCGCTCGACCGCGGTCCAGCCGCCCTCCCAGTTGGTCGCCGAGATGGAGACGACGCCCTTGGTGTCGGAGCCGACGGCGACCGGGTCGATCGCGATCAGGGGCAGCGAGAGGTCGCGGCTCCAGCGCGCATGCTCGGCACCGATGCGGCTGGTCACGGCGATGACGCCCTCGACGCCGCGGGCGGCGAGGTCGGCCATCCAGGCGCGGGTGATCCCCTCGTCGGCCGCTGCATCGGCGCTGACGACCATCAGGTCGACTCCGGCCCGCCGGGCCGCGGACTCCGCCCCTTCGAGCACCTGCAGCGCGTAGGTGCTGGTCAGCGTGTCGAAGCGGATGACGGCGGTGGGTCGCCGCTCGGGCTCGCGGCGCTTGGCCTGGTAGCCGAGCTCCTCGGCGATCCGCGAGACGGTGCGGCGGGTCTCCTCGCGCACGTCGGCCCGCGCGTTCATCACCTTGGAGGCGGTGGCCAGCGAGACCCCTGCCTTCTCCGCCACGTCCTTGAGGGTGACACGGTCCCGCCGCTGCGCGTCCTCGCTCATGTCCTCACCCTTCCCCGGAGTCGGCACCGACATCGGCGGCGCATGGCCGTGCGCCGCACCGGCGCTCACCCGGGGAACAGTACCCCGGGGCGGCCGTCTTGACCGCTCGACTCAGACCACCATACCCTGAACCTCGACGGAAGTTTCAGTCCGGTTTCACACTCATCCCCGGGGGGCGCTGGATCGCGCTCCACGACACCGTGGAGGCAGGCCCATGGCCCTGTTCGACATGCCGCTGTCCGCCCTGCGCGAGTACCGCCCCGAGCTCGATGAGCCCGAGGACCTCGACGCCTTCTGGGCGGAGACGCTCGCCGACGCCCGACGCCACCCGGTGCTGCTCGCGGTCGAACCGGCCGACGACGGCATGGCCCTGATCGACACCTGGGACGTCACCTTCGCGGGCCACGGCGGCGATCCGATCCGCGCCTGGTACCACCGCCCGGCGGGCACGACGGCGGAGCTGCCCGTCGTCGTCGAGTACATCGGATACGGCGGCGGACGCGGCGAGCCCCATGAGCGGATCCTCTGGCCCGCCGCGGGGTACGCCCATCTGCTGATGGACTCGCGCGGCCAGGGCGGCATGCACGCACCCGGCGCGACCCCGGACCCGCACGGCTCCGGCCCCGCGGTGCCGGGCGTCATGACCCGCGGCATCGAGTCCCCGCAGACCGCCTACCTCACCCGGCTGCTGACCGATGCGGCGCGCGCGATCGACGCGGCCCGCGCCCTCCCGGGGGCCGACGGGCGGGTGGTCGCGCTCGGCAACAGCCAGGGCGGAGGCCTCGCGATCGCCGCCGCCTCGCTCGTGCCCGACGTCGACGCGCTCCTGACGACGGTCCCCTTCCTCGCCCACATCCGTCGGGCGATCGACCTCGTGGACACCGAGCCGTACCAGGAGATCGTCCGCTATCTCGCCGTGCACCGGGGCCGCGAGGAGGAAGTCATGCGCACCCTCTCCTACGTCGATGTCCTGCACCTGGGCCGACGGGCGGCAGCGCCCGCACAGTTCGCCGTCGGCCTGCGCGACACCACCTGCCCGCCCTCCACCGTCTTCGCGGCCTTCAACCGCTACGGGGAGCTGGCCGGTGCCCCGGCCCGCGCCGGGGAACCGGCCGGCACCCGGGACCGCTCGGGCGACCGGACGATCGAGGTCTACCCCTTCAACGGTCACGAGGGCGGCGGGGCCCGCCATCAGCGCAGGCAGCTCACCTGGCTCGCCGACCGCGTGCCGGTGCTCGCGCAGCGCTGAGGCGCTGAGACGCTGAGTTCCTCGGTCTCGCAGATGCGCCCGCCCCTTCCGATGCGTTGGCATTGCATCGGGAGGGGCGGGCGCTCCTGTGATCGTCGGTCGGCGTCCGTCGACGGGTTCGCTCAGCCCTTCACCGAACCGAGCATGACGCCCGAGACGAAGTAGCGCTGCACGAACGGGTAGACGCACAGGATCGGGATCAGGATGAGGATCATCGTGACGGACTGGATGTTCGCGCTGATCGCGTTGACGCTGGACCCTGCAGCGGCAGCTCCTTCGGAGGTCGCGGTCGACGCTCCGGCGATAAGGTTGCGCAGGAAGAGAGTGACGGGGAACAGGTTGTTCTTGTCGAGGTAGAGGAACGCACTGAACCAGTCGTTCCAATACTGCACCGAGTAGAACAGCACCATGGTCGCGATGACGGCCTTGGACAGCGGGAGCACGACCCGGAACAGGATCCCGAACCAGCTGAGCCCATCGATCTGAGCCGCCTCCTCCAGCTCGGTGGGCAGATTCTCGAAGAAGGCCTTCATCACCAGCAGGTTGAATACAGACAGCGCCGGCGGAAGGATCACGGCCCACATGGTGTTCTTCATGCCGAGCGACGAGATCAGCACGTAGTTGGGGACGATGCCGCCGTTGAAGAACATCGTGAACACGGCGATGCCGATGAGCAGGCCGCGTCCTCGCAGGTGCTTCTTGGACAGGACGAAGGCGTACGACGTGGTCAGCACCATCGCGATCGCCGTGCCGATCACGGTGTACATGACCGTGTTGCCGTAGCTGCGCCAGAACGAGCCGTTCTGCGCGACCGCCCGGTACGTGTCGAGGTTGAAGTCGACCGGCAGGAGGCTCACCTTGCCGGCGTTGATGGCGCCCGACGAGCTGAAGGACTGCGCGATCAACGTGATGAACGGGTAGAGCATCACCGCGCACAGCAGGAGCAGGCACACGGTGTTGACCACCGTGAACACCCGGTACGAGCGCGAGTCCCTGATGCGGGTGGCGCCCTGGGCGCCCTTCGGTCCGCTCCTGCCCGGCCCGGCCGCACCGCCGCCTGCCGAGCCCGGTCCATCGAGGTCGGGTTGTATAGCGTCGATCACCACAGGCTCGTCCCCACCAATCGTCTCGAGATGAAGTTCGCCGCCATCACCATGACGAACCCGATGATCGCCTGGAACAGGCCGATGGCCGCGGCATAGCTCAGGTTGTTGGACATCAGGCCCACCCGGTACAGATAGGTGGAGATGACGTCACCGGTCGAGTAGGTCATCGGGTTGTACATCAGCAGCACCTTCTCGAACCCGACGTTCAGGAACGAGCCGATGTTCAGGATGAGCAGCGTGACCATCGTCGGCCGGATGCCTGGGACGGTGACGTGCCAGGTCTGCTGCAACCGGTTCGCGCCATCAATGCGGGCCGCCTCGTACAGGGAGTCGTCGACCGCGGTGAGCGCTGCGAGGTAGAGGATCGTGCCCCAACCGACGGTCTGCCATGCCTCCGAGGCCACATAGATGATGCGGAACCACTCGGGCCTCTGCAGGAACGGGATGGCGTCCCCACCGAAGGTGGTGATGATCTGGTTCACCGTTCCCTGCAGGCTCAGCACCTGGAAAAGCATCCCGACGACGATCACGACCGACAGGAAGTGGGGAAGATAGGAGATCGACTGCACGATCTTCTTGAAATGCTTCCGCCGGACCTCGTTCAGCATGAGGGCGAGGATGATCGGAAGCGGGAAGCAGACCACCAGGGTCATGATCCCGATGATGGCAGTGTTCGCGAAGACGTTCCAGAACGCGGGGTCCCTGATGAACATCTCGATGTAGAAGAACCCCACCCACTCCTCGCCGAAGATGCTTCCTCCCGGCCGGAACCTGCGGAAGGCGATGACGTTCCCGAGCATCGGCATGTACCGGAAGATCGCGAGGAACACGAGCGGCAGGACCGCGAGCGCATAGAGCGACCAGTCCCGCTTCAGCGTCCGCTTCCATCGGCCGGGCCGCGGCCTCGGCGGTCCGCCGTCGCCCCCTCGTCGGCGACCCTCGGCGGCGCGGGTGGACCTTCCCCGTCGCCCGTCGGGACGGGGAGCGGTCGATCCGCCCTCGAGGCCCGCAGCCGGCACGTCGGTCGCTGCACTCATCGTGGCTCTCCTTCCTCCCGACGTCCGCGTCTCAGCCGTTGGCCTCGACGAAGCGCGTGCGCGCGGTGTTCATGAGCTCCATGTAGCGGGAGAGGCCGGCGGCCTCGAGCTCGCCCTGGAACGCATCCCATTCGCTCAGGTCGCGCTCCCCCATCACGAACTGCAGGGTCGCGGTGTCGACCGCGTCCTTGAGCGGCGTGGACAGGAGCGAAGCCTGCTCGAGCTCGGACTCGTCCAGCGGGGCCGGCGGGAAGGGGTCCCTCGGTGTGCGCTGGGTGAGGACCTCGTCGATGTAGGCGACGAAGGCGTCAGTCGAGTAGGACTCCTTGAGCGCGCGGGACTCGGTGGACTCCGCCGGGAAGGTCGAGAAGCCGAGATCCTGCTTGATGTCGGTGTCGGCGCCCTTGTTGATCTCGAAGTCGTCGAGCGAGTAGCCGTCGGCCAGCGCGATCGTCCCGTCGTCGGCCTTCGTGTAGGTGACGTCCTTCTCGCCCCAGCGGAGCATCTCCCGGGCGTCGGGGTTGTAGTACAGCCAATCCACGAACTGCAGGGTGGCCAGGAAGTTCTCCGAGTTCAGGACATCCGAGCTGAGCATGAAGCCGTGCCAGAAGTTGCGGGGCTCGACATTGCTCCCGGCGGGACCGGAGGGCGGCGGGATCAGAGTGACCTCATAGTTCCCGCTTCCGACAGTCTCGTTCAGCGCCTGGGCGAACTCGATCGCCGTCCCCGAGGATCCCGAGGCCGCGAAGCAGGTCTCGGCGGCGAACTTCTCGCTCACGTCCCCTCCGCCGCTGCCGTCGTTCGACGCGGTCAGAGACTCGGTGTCCAGCAGCCCGTCGACGACGAGCTCGTGGAAGAACTCGACCATCTGCTTGTACTCGTCGGTGGAGGCGGCATAGACCAGCTCGTCGCCCTCGCCGTCGATGACGCCGCCGCCGAAGCCCCACCCGGCACGGGTGCCGAAGGCGTGGGAGGCGTAGTTCAGCATCGACTGCGCCTCGAACCCGTCGGCGAGGGGCTTCGAGTCCGGGTACTTCTCCTTGATCGCCCCCAGTGCGTCCCGCAGCTCCTCCCAGCTGTCCGGGACGCCGCCGGCGACCTCCTCGAACACGTCCTTCCGCACCACGAGGGTGAACACGGGGACGGAGACCTCCTGGAGGCCCGGGAGCATGTAGTACTTCCCGTCGGCCTGCTTGAGGCTCTCCATCATCTCGCCGAGATCCCATTCCTCGACATACTTCTGGAAGTTCGGCATGTGCTCGACGTAGTCGCTCAGCGGCACGACCGCGCCGGAGGAGACGAAGGGCGCGTCCTCGCCGCTGTAGACGAGGGGGATGAGGGTCGGGGCATCGCCGGCGCTGATCAGGAGGTTGCGCTTCTCGGTCGCGTCGCTGTAGGGGATGTTGGTCAGCTCGAGCTCGACGTCCGTGAGCTCCTGGATGAGGTCGAAGATCCGCCAGCTGCTCTCGATCGGGACGTCGGGCCAGTCGGTCCACAGCATCGAGATCTTGATGGGCTCGGTCGCGGTGAACTGCGCGTCGGCGGCGAAGTCATCCATGGCTCCGACGTTCTGCGTCGACACGTCGGCCGCCTGGTCGTCGTCGCCTCCGCCGCAGGCGGCCAGCGCGACGCTCGCGAAGGCGGCGGCGGACATGCCGACGAAGCCGCGGCGGCTCGGGGACATGTGGAAGGGGTTCGATGTCGTCATCGTCATCTCCTGGTCGGTGCTGCGGATCCCGGCGAGCCGGGAGGTCTGTGCGATGGGGAAAGTGCTGATGCTGCGGGACTGCGGGGGACGTCCGGGCCGACAGCGGCCCAGCCGGATCGGGCTTCGGTGCGGAACCGGGTCGAATCGAGGGTCGGGGGGCGGCACTGCGGCCCGACGAACAGCTAGATACTTTTCCGCAAGTTTTAGCTTGTTCGTAAACCTAGCGCGCGACCTCGCGATGGTCAAGAATCTTTCGCATCATCGGCCAATACTGCATGGGGTCCGGGGCTAGGCACCTCTCACCTGCATCGTCATCCCAAAAGTGGTCGTCGAACCGTTTCGGACTCGCGCCTCGTCCGCATAACATTCTGGCAACGACCCTTGTCGTCAGGCCTAAAACTTTCGCCACCCTCTGGGGGCTGATCCGGGCTGCTGTCCACGATGGCGCGACCGGACACCGGTCCCGCAGCGCTCATCCCGTCCTTTCCGCCTCGTCGGGGTCTGCGTCGGAGTCGGCGTCGGCGTCGACGTCGGCGTCGGCGTCGACGAACTCGCGCCGCAACCGGGAGAGGACCGGCTGCTCGGACCACCACAGGCCGAAGGTCAGCGGTGCCCCGAGGATCGCCACGGCGAAGTCGCCGATGTACAGGCTGATCCCCGCTGTGAGGACGCCGAGCGAGACCAGTGCGAGCGTCCGCAGCGGCATCGTGAGCAGCGAGAACACGGACAGTCGCAGCACATCTCGGAGCCGGAATCCGAGCCGCGAGGAGATCGACAGCGCTCTCGCAGCGATCAGCAGCACGAGGACCGCCAGCACGATGAACAGCGGCCCGAGGCCCGTCGTGCCGGCGCTCGCGCCGCCGGCGAGGTTGATCGCGAGCACCCCGAGGATCAGCAGCGTCGGAGCCCCGATCCCGAGGGAGTCCCTCAGATTGACCCGGTACCCGCGCACGAAGACCTTCAGGGGGACGGGATCCGGGTCCTCGGCGCGGCGGCTCCAGGCGAAGAGGGCGGCGGAGAGAGCCGGTGGCACGAAGAGCGCGGACACCCCGTAGAGCGGGACGCTGCTCATGTCCCGCGGGAGGAGCATCCAGGTCACGATGGTGGGGAGCGTCGCGACGATCAGCAGCAGACCGATCACGAGCACCCAGTACACGCCTTCGGTGACACGCGTGAAGGTGCTCCGATCGTCCCGCGCGGGGACGCTCCTGCGAGCGGGATCGCTCATAGTGGCGCCCCCTCGCCGCAGAGCCGGACCGCGGCAGGCGGGCCACCGGGATCCGATGGCGGCTGCGCGGCACGGGACCGTCCGTGGATCGGAGCGGTGCGCATCAGGTTCACCTGCACGGATCGCATCAGACCGGCACGGACGGCGCCTCGGAGGGATCGGACGGGGCGAGCGGACCCGACCGGACCGCCGCCGGCCCGACCGGGGCCACCTCGACCGGCGTGGACAGCATCCGCTCGCCGTCGATGACGCGCACGGGTCCGACGACGTGGATGGCACCCTCGAGCTCGGCGTCCTCGCTCGAGCGGCCGAGCCGCACGCGCAGCTCGCCGGGCTCGACGATGCGGCGCAGGTCGGGGCCGACGAACGATGCGCGGTCCGCGTGCAGGCGGAAGGTGACCCGGACGCTGCTGCGCGCCGGGATCGCGACCTTCGTGAAGCCGACCAGGCGCTTGAGCGGGCGGACCACGGAGGCGACGGGGTCGGAGAGGTACAGCTGCACGACCTCCTTGCCGTCGCGATCGGAGACGTTGCTGACCAGGGCCGAGATCTCGACGGCGCCGTCGGGGGCGATCCGGTCGGAGGAGCCGCCGGAGCCGTCGGCCTCGATGCTCAGGTCGGAGTACTCGAACCGCGAGTAGCCGAGGCCATGGCCGAACGGGAACAGCGGCTGGGGATCGATGTTGGAGATCCCCTCGCTGACCCAGGCGAGCACGGACGCCAGATAGGTGCCGGGCTGGCCGCCCATGCCGCCGGGGATGCCGATCGGCAGACGGCCGGACGGGTTGACCCGGCCCGAGAGCACGCCGGCGATCGCGCCGCCGCCCTCCTCGCCGGGCATGAAGGCCTGCACGATCGCGGCGCAGCGGTCCGCGTACTCCCCGATCGCGTACGGGCGGCCGGTGACCAGCACCAGCACGACGGGCGTCCCGGTGGCGAGGACCGCCTCGACCAGCTCGTGCTGGGCGCCCGGCAGACGCAGATCGGCCACATCGCAGCCCTCCCCGGAGGTGCCGGTGCCGAACATGCCGGCCTTGTCGCCGACGGCGAGGATCGCCACGTCGGCGGCCTCGGCGGCGGCGACCGCCGCGGGGATCCCGGAGACGTCGGCATCCATGAAGCCCGTGCCGGCGACCGTCGCGAGCGCCGCCGCGGGCAGCTCCGCGGCGAGCGCCTCGGCGAGGGTCGGCACGGGGACGGAGGTGCCCAGCGGGTCGGTCCGGGAGAGCACATGGTTGGTGAAGCTGTAGCAGCCGAGGAAGGAGCGCCCGTCGTCGGCGGCGGGGCCGATCAGGGCGATGCGGGAGGGGGCGCCGAGGCGTCCGCCGCGTCCGTGCGGTCCGTCAGCGGCGAGCGGGAGGATCCCGTCGTCCGCGAGCAGCACGACGGACTCCTCCGCGAGCTCCCGGGCGAGGTCCCTGCCCGCGGCCGAGTCGAGGTCGATCTCCCGGCCGACGTGCGCGGGGTCGTAGTCCGGATCCAGCAGCCCGAGCTCGACCTTGTGCCGCAGCACGCGGCGGACGGCGACGTCGAGCTCGCCCTCTTCGAGCTCTCCGGCGGCGATCGCGTCCCGCAGCTCGGGGAAGGTGCTGGTCTCGGGCAGCTCGACGTCCATGCCGGCGCGCAGCGTCGTCACCGCCGCCTCCCGGGTGGAGCCGACGACGCGGTGCATGGACTCCAGGAAGTTCACCGCCCAGTAGTCGGAGACGACGGTCCCGTCGAAGCCCCAGGTCCCGCGCAGCAGGTCGGTCAGCAGCCAGCGGCTCGCGGCGGGGGCGACGCCGTCGATGTCGGCGTAGGAGTTCATGACCGAGCGGGCGCCGCCCTCCCGGACCGCCATCTCGAAGGGCACGAGGTCGACGTCGTGCAGCTCGCGCATGCCGATGGACACGGGCGCGTGGTTGCGGCCTGCCCGGGAGGCGGCATGGCCGGCGAAGTGCTTGAGCGTCGCGATGACGCCTGCGGACTGCAGACCCTGGACGTAGGCGGTGGCGAGGGTGCCGGTGAGGTGCGGATCCTCGCCCATGGTCTCCTCGATGCGTCCCCAGCGGTAGTCGCGCACGATGTCGAGCACCGGCGAGAGGCCCTGATGGATGCCGACGGCGGCCATGTCCTCGCCGATCCGGCGGGCCATCGCGCCGACGAGCTCGGGCGAGAAGGTGGCGCCCCAGGCGATCGCCGCGGGATACGTGGTGGCGCCGTGGGTCATGAATCCGGTCAGGCACTCCTCGTGGACGATCGCGGGGATGCCGTGGGGGGAGGCGGCGACGACGGCGGACTGCATCTCGCGCAGCTGCGCGAGACCATCGGCCACGTCGACGGGGGCGGAGCCGAAGGCGCGGGTGATCTGGCCGAGACCGTGGGCGATCGCAGCGTCGAACGGGTCGCGGTCCTCGTCGAAGCTGGACTGCATGGGGGCGAAGCCGCCCCCGCTCTCGCCGTCGTCCCCGCCCTCGGGCCCGGGGCGCCGCCAGTAGCTGCCGAGCTGGCCGATCTTCTCCTCGAGCGTGAGGTCCGCGAGCAGCGCGTCGACACGCGCGTCGACGTCCTGCGTCGGGTCGTTCCACAGCGGGGTGGTCATAGGTGCTCCTTCGCGGCCCCGATCGCGGACGGGCGCTGGGCGGGCGACGGCGTCGTCGCCCCCTGCGCCCCGCTGGCACGAGAACCGTTTCCGATGTTGGGACAAAACTTTTCCGCAAGGTTTCGTTCCGTTGGAGACTAGTAGAGGCGCGCCGGACGGTCAACCGTTCCGCCGCCCGACGGTCGTGCCACCGGCGCGCGCGAGTTCTGCGCATGTCAGGCCCATGCGCCTCTCGGGCCTCCCTCTGGAGGGCCCCCTACCCGCCGCGGCCGGCGACATGTAAAGTAAGCGAAAGCAACTAAGACAGTGCTCGACAGCTGCCCGCGCTGCAGATCCGCGCGGAGGCCTCACGAGACCGCACCACCGAGCACCTCGAGGACGAGGAGAACAGTGAGCACACCCGTGACACCATCGCCCCCCGCCGCCCCGTCGGCCGCAGCCGCTCCGTCGGCCGACGCCGGACCCGGCCCCGCCCGACCTCTGCGGGTCGGCATGGTCGGCTACGGCTTCATGGGCGCCGCCCATGCGCATGCCTGGCGCACGGCGCACCGCTTCTTCGACCTGCCGCTGGTCCCGGAGCTGACGGCGATCGCCGGGCGCAGCCCCGAGGGCGTCGCCGCGGCGGCCGAGCGCTTCGGCTTCGCCGGCTCGGCCACGCGCTGGCAGGACCTCGTCGAGGATCCGACGATCGACGTGATCGACATCTGCACCCCCGGCGACACCCACCGCGAGATCGCCCTGGCCGCGCTCGCGGCCGGCAAGCATGTGCTGTGCGAGAAGCCGCTGGCGAACTCCGTCGCGGAGTCCGAGGAGATGGCCGACGCCGCGGCGGCGGCCTCCGCCCGAGGGATCCGCTCGATCTGCGGGTTCAGCTACCGTCGCACCCCGGCGCTCGCCTATGCCCGGCAGCTGGTGGCCGAGGGCGTCGTCGGCGAGATCCATCAGATCCGCTGCCAGTACCTCCAGGACTGGCTGGCCGACGCCGACGCCCCGATGACCTGGCGTCTGCAGAAGGACAGGGCGGGCTCCGGGGCGCTCGGAGACATCGGGGCGCATGTCATCGACCTGGCCCAGTGGATCAGCGGCCAGGACGTCGCCGCGGTCTCCGGCACCCTGCAGACCGTCGTCCCGACCCGACCGGCCGCCGGCGACATGCAGGGTCTGGGCGGCCGGGGCGACGCCTCCGGCGAGCGCGACCAGGTCACGGTCGACGACGTCGCCCTGTTCACCGCCCGCTTCCCCTCGGGCGTGCTGGGCTCCTTCGAGGCGACCCGCATGGCCACCGGACGCAAGAACGCGATGCGCATCGAGATCAACGGCTCCGCCGGCTCGATCGCCTTCGACTTCGAGCGCATGAACGAGCTCGAGATCTGCGACGCGACCGCGCCCGCAGGCCGACAGGGCTTCACGCGGGTCCTCACCACCGAGCCCGAGCATCCCTACGCGGCCGCCTGGTGGCCCACCGGTCACGGGCTCGGCTACGAGCACACCTTCACCCACGAGATCGCCGACCTCGTGCGCGCGATCGGCAAGGGGGAGGATCCCTCCCCGTCCTTCGCCGAGGCGCTGCAAGTCCAGCGCGTGCTCGCCGCGGTCGAGGCCAGCGCCGACGACGACTCGCGCTGGCACACCGTCGGCGCCTGACCGCGGGTCGGCCCGCGGCACCCCCGGAGAAGCACCCCACCCGAAGCACCCAGAGACGCATCCAGGAGCTCACGCATGACCCAGGACCCCACCACCGCACCCCGCCGCGCGCTCGTCGTGCGCGGCGGCTGGGACGGCCACCAGCCGATCGAGGCGACCGACCTGTTCATCCCGTTCCTCGAGGCCAACGGCTTCGAGATCCGCGTCGAGGGCTCGCCCGAGATCTACGCCGACGCCGAGTTCATGGCCACCGTCGACCTGATCGTCCAGTGCAACACCATGTCCACGATCGAGCGCCCCCAGTTCGAGGGCCTGCGCGCCGCCGTCGAGGCCGGGACCGGGCTGGCCGGCTGGCACGGCGGGATCGCCGACTCCTATCGCAGCGAGTCGGACTACCTGACCCTGATCGGCGGCCAGTTCGGCTGCCATCCCGGCAAGCACCCCGACGAGCGCACGGGCGAGCAGTCCGACAACTACGTCCCCTACACGGTGAACATGCTCCCGGTCGCCGCCGATCATCCGATCACCGCCGGTATCGACGACTTCGACCTGGTCACCGAGCAGTACTGGGTGCTGGCCGACGACTACATCGACGTGCTCGCGACGACCACCCAGAAGGTCCGCGCATGGGACCCGTGGAAGCGTCCGGTGACCTCGCCGGCGATCTGGACCCGTCAATGGGGCGAGGGCCGGATCTTCGTCTCCACGCCCGGCCATCGGGTGGAGGTCCTGGAGGACCCGAACGTCCGCACGATCATCGAGCGCGGTCTGCTGTGGGCGGCGCGGGGCAGCGGCCAGCCCTATGGTCCGCGCGCGGTGTACGCCGGAGTCCCGGCCGACGAGCGGAACGCGGAGGGACAGGCATGAGCACGGCACCTCTGCGCGTGGGAATGATCGGCTGCGGCAACATCGCCGCCCAGTACCTCGCGACCTTCGACGCCCTTCCCGGACTGCAGCTGGTCGCGGTCGCGGATCTCGACCGCTCCCGCGCCGAGGCCGTCGCCGCCGAGCGGGAGGGCGTGCGCGCGCTGTCGGTCGACGAGCTGATCGCCGACCCCGAGGTCGAGACCGTCCTGAACCTGACGATCCCCGCCGCGCACGCCGACGTCGACCGTCAGGCCATCGCCGCAGGCAAGAACGTGTACTCGGAGAAGCCCTTCGCCGTCACCACGGCCGACGGCGCCGCGGTGCTCGAGGCGGCCGACGCGGCGGGCGTCCTCGCGGGCTGCGCCCCGGACACCGTCCTGGGAACCGGCACGCAGACCGCCCGTGCAGCCCTCGACGAGGGCATCATCGGGTCACCCATCGCCGCGACCGCCACGATGATCACTCCCGGTCATGAGCGCTGGCATCCGAACCCGGACTTCTACTACGTCCCCGGGGGCGGCCCCCTGCTGGACATGGGCCCGTACTACATCCACGCCCTGGTGACGCTGCTCGGCCCGGTCGAGGCCGTCGTCGGCGCCTCAAGCCGGACCCGCGCCGAGCGCACCATCGGCAGCGGACCCCGCGCCGGGGAGTCCATCCCGGTCTCCACGGACACCCATGTCACCGGTGTGCTGATCCACGAGTCGGGGGTGCTGTCGACGCTGGTCATGAGCTTCGACGGGGTCGCGACGGGGATCCATCCGATCGAGATCCATGGCACCGCAGGCACCCTCGCCGTCCCCGACCCCAACCACTTCTCCGGGGAGGTCACCGTGCACCGGCTCGACGGTCAGGGCTGGGAGGCGGTGCCGACGTCGGCCGGCTTCGTCGACGGCTCCCGCGGCATCGGCCTGCTGGACATGGCCGAGCGCGGGGAGGGTCTGCGGGCGAGCGGCGCCCTCGGCCAGCATGCGCTCGAGGTCATGAACGCGATGCTCGAGTCCGCCGAGAGCGGCCGACGCGTCGACGTGGTCAGCACCGTCGAGCGCCCCGACGCCGTGGCCCTGCGGGACCCCCGCCAGGGCTGACGCGTCCTGCCCGCCCGGACCCGCCGCCCGCCGCCCCTGCCACAGGGGTGCCTGCCACAGGGGTGCCTGCAAACTTTGGGACTCCTGCGTGATCTCAACGCCTGAGAGGCGTTGAGGTCACGCACAGGTCCCATTCTCAGCAGCACATCCCGCACCCCACGCCGAACAGCCCCTCCCCTGCCTTCGCAGATCTCACGACCGCCAAGGACACCGTGTCCGCCTGGCCATCTGACCACCTGACCACCTGTCCGATAGGCCCAGACCCCACGCGAAGGGCCGCTGTCCCGCGTCCAGGGACTGGACCGTCGGGCACCCGTCAGTCAGGGCGGCGGCGTCATGGAGCGGCGCCGACCAGGCGAGATGGACGAAGGCCACGCCCGCGCACCGCCAGACGGCGGGATGAGAGTGGCCCCCGGCACGGGGCGGCAACCGGTGGCACGCTCGCCCCGGGACCTCGCCGGTGCGGAAGACTCGTGCCGTTCCCCGACGGTGCGGACGACTCGTGCCGCTCCCCGACGACCGTGGAAGGCCACCGGAACCGATGATGGACATGGACATCCCCAGCACCGTCATCTGCACCATCGACAGCGCCGGGCGAAGTCCTCGGGCGCACCCGAGCACGCAACCGAGCGCTCACCCGAGCGCGCACAGCTGCTCGCACCGCGGCGCGCGTCCGAGCGTGCACCGACCCGCCCGTCGACCAGCTCCCGGGGACGGTCGGCTCCCCTGAGCCGATCCGTCACCACCATCACCCCGTCACCACCGCCTCCTCCGAAAGGATCCTGCGATGCCCGCCTCCGAAGGCGCCAACTACGCCCCCGCTGAGATGCCGAACCCTGTCGTCGAGCCCGGGGAGATCGCGTTCGCTGCGATGCACCTCGACCACGGCCACATCTACGGCATGATCAACGGACTGACCGGGGCGGGCGGCACCCTGACGTGGGTGTACGACCCGCAGCCCGAGCGCGTCGCGGCGTTCGTCGAGAAGTTCCCCGATGTGAAGGTCGCCCGCAGCGAGGAGGAGATCCTCGAGGACCCCGCGGTGAAGCTCGTCGCCGCCGCGGCCGTGCCTGCCGATCGCGCACCGCTGGGCATCCGCGTCATGGAGGCCGGCAAGGACTACTTCACCGACAAGACCCCGCTGATCTCCCTCGACCAGCTCGATGCCGCGAAGGACGCCGTCGCCCGCACCGGACGCAAGTACTCGGTCTACTACTCCGAGCGGATCCACGTCGAGGCCGCGGTCCTCGCCGGACAGCTCATCGACCGCGGCGCCATCGGCAAGGTCATCCAGGTGATGGGCATGGGTCCGCATCGCCTCGGCGATCCCGACTCCCGACCCGACTGGTTCTACGAGCGTGCCCGCTACGGCGGCATCCTCACCGACATCGGCTCCCACAACTTCGAGCAGATGCTCACCTTCACCGGGTCCGACGACGCCGAGATCTCCTCGAGCGCCATCGGCAACTTCGCCCATCATGCCTACCCCGAGCTCGACGACTTCGGCGAGGCCTCCATCGCCCTCAGCTCGGGCGCCTCCGGATATGTGCGCGTCGACTGGTTCACCCCGGCGGGTCTGCGCACCTGGGGCGACGGCCGCACCTTCATCCTCGGCACCGACGGCTACATGGAGCTGCGCAAGTACATCGACGTCACCACCGACAACGGCGGCGGTCAGCTCCTGCTCGTCGACGGCGAGGGCGAGCATCGCATCGATGCGACGGGCAAGGTCGGCTATCCGTTCTTCGGGGAGCTGATCCTCGATGTCCTGAACGGCACCGAGAATGCCATGACCCAGGCGCATGCGTTCAAGGCCGTCGAGCTCGCGGTCCGGGCCCAGGAGCAGGCCCGGGTCCTCGCGGCCGCACCGACCGCCTGACCCCGCGGGGCGTCGGCCGACGCCCCGGGCGTGCAGCAGAGCCCGATGCTCGTCATGAGCATCGGGCTCTGCTGCATCCTGCCGCGCTGCACGAGGCCGCGCTGCGCCGCTACTTCACGGCGCCGGCGGTGACTCCTCGGGTCAGCGTGCGCTGGAAGATGAGGAAGAAGATGAACGTCGGCAGCAGCGAGACCAGGGCGCCCGCGTTCAGGGTGGGGACGTCGAGCATGCGATCGCCCTGGAGGGACGACAGCGCGATCGGGACGGTCTGGTTGTCGTTGCTGGTGAGCATGACCAGCGGGATGAAGAACTCGTTCCAGGTCCAGATGAAGAAGAAGATCATCAGCACCGCCATCGTCGGCCGGACGACGGGGTAGACGATCCGCCACAGGATCTGCCAGCGGCTCGCGCCGTCGAGCTGGGCGGCCTCGAGGAGCGCCGGCGGGAACGTGCCGAGCACGGAGGCCAGCAGGTAGGTGCCGAAGGCCGACTGGATGACCGTGAAGATGATGACGATCGACCAGGGGTTGTCGGTGAGGCCGACTCGTCGGGCCATGTCGAACAGGGGGTAGATCAGCACCTCCTGGGGCAGCATGTTCGCCATCAGGAAGACGCCGACCAGCCACAGCCGGCCCTTCACCCGGCCGACGCCGATCGCATAGGCGTTCAGCAGCGACAGGATCACCGCGAACACGGCCACCAGCGCCGACGTCCACAGCGAGTTCCACAGCTTGATCGGGAAGTTCACGCGCTCCCAGAAGTTGACCAGGCCGTCGAAGTAGAGCTCCCTCGGCAGGGACAGCGGGCCGCCGCTCGAGTAGTCCGCGGGGGACTTGAAGGCGTTCAGCAGCATCAGCAGGAACGGCGCGACCATCAGCAGCGCGATGATCAGCGCCCCGGCGAGGACGAACCAGCGGGCGGCTCCGCGATGGTGCCGGTCGCGGGTGCGGCGCGCGGGCGCGCCGTCGGCGGAGATGTTCTGGGCGGTCATGTCAGCGGCCCTCCTCTTCCTTGCGGGCGCTGCGGTTCTGCAGGACCTGGATGGCGCCGCCGATCAGGATGATGATCAGCGTCAGCACGGTTGCGATCGCGGCGCCGTAGCCGACCTGCGACTTGTCGAAGAAGCTCAGGTACGAGTAGTACGACGGCACGAGCGTCGAGCTCTCCGGGCCGCCGCGGGTGAGCACGTAGATCGGGGCGAACACCTTGAGTGCGGCGATGGTGCAGGTCAGCACGATCACGAAGGTCTCCGGGGAGATCTGCGGGATGGTGATGGCGCGGAAGCGGGCGAACCAGCCGGCGCCGTCGAGCTCCGCCGCCTCGTACAGCTCGGGATCCACGCGCTGCAGGGCGGACATGAAGATCACCGTCGGATAGCCGATCTGGATCCAGATCAGCACCAGCATCACGGCCCAGAGGGCGAACGACGGATCACCCAGCCAGTTCGGCGGTTTCTCGATGCCGATGCCCCGCAGCAGGACGTTCACGGCACCGGTCTGCGCGTTGAGCACCCAGTTCCACACGATGCCGGCGACGGCCACCGGGAGGATCTGGGGCAGGTAGTAGGTCGCGCGCAGGAACGCGGCGATGCGGCTGTCGAAGTGCTTGGCGACGAAGTCGAAAAGGACCGCGGCGAGCAGCAGCCCCACCAGCGTCGGCACCACGACCATGGCGCCGATCATGTAGAGCGAGTTGCGGAACGACAGCCAGAAGGCGTCGTCGGACATCAGGTCGATGTAGTTCTGCAGGCCGACCCAGCGCTTGGGGGCGAGGCCGCCCTTCCAGCTGTGCAGGCTGTACCAGATGTTCAGGATGAACGGCACCAGGATGACGACGACGAAGGCGATCAGGCCCGGGATCAGGTAGGGCCAGTAGCCGGCGGCGGCGCTGCGCGGGGTCCGGCGCCGCCGCGCTCTCAGAGCACCCGGGGCGCCCGGCTCTCCGGGCCCGCCCGGTGCGACGGTCGCCGACGAACCGGTCGCCGACGAACCGGCCGACGCCGCCGGAGCGGCTTCGGATGTGGACATGGGGATCCTCCCGAGGGATGGTCGTGCGGCGGTCACTCGCCGGTCAGGTCGGCACGGCCGGTGGTGTAGGCGTCGCCGAGCTCGGCCATGGCGTCGGCCGGGGTCTTCGAGCCGTTGATCAGGGACTGCATGGCGCTGACGACCTGGTCGTAGAAGCCTGCGACGGGCCAGTCCGGGTAGAAGGCCAGGCCGTCGGCCTCGTTGACGGCCGCGAAGTTCTCGGTGAGCTCGCGGGTGCGGTCGTCCTCGATGGTGGAGGTGTCGCCGGTGACCGGGAGTCCGCCGGTCTCGCCGAGGATCGCCTGGACCTCGTCGGACATGGTGATGTCGATGAACTCGGCGGCCAGATCGGGGTTCGCGGCGTTGGTGGGGACGACCCACAGGTTGCCGGAGGAGCCGATCGTCAGGTCGGTGCCGGGGAACAGGAACTGCCCCCAGTCGTCGGACATCTCGGCGACCAGGCGACCGAACCACCACGAGCCGGAGAACATGATCGGGTAGGTGCCCGCGATGAAGGCGGTGCCCATGTCCTCGGCGGTCAGGCCCGCCGTGTCGGCGTCGACGTAGCCCTTGTCCACCCAGTCGGCGAACTGCTGGGCGCCGGACATGATCGGGTCGCCGGCCCAGTCGACGTCGCCGTCGAACAGCTGGTAGGCGTCGACGAAGGCCCGGTCGGCGTGGGCGAGGACCAGCTGGTACCAGAGCTGACCGGCAGGGTACTCGGCGCCTGCGGTGGCGATCGGCGTCGTGCCGGCGTCCACGAAGGTCTGCAGCACGTCCTCGAACTCGTCGAGCGTGGTGGGGACCGCGACCCCGGCCTCGTCGAACATCGTCTTGTTGTAGTAGACGAGGACGTACTCGCCGTAGTTCGGCACCCCGTACCACTCGCCCGAGCCCATCAGCCCGTTCTCGTCGTAGCGCGCGGTGGTCTGGAGGGACTCGGAGAGCTTCTGGTCCCAGCCGTTCTCGGTCGCTGCATCGGTCAACGGCGCCAAGAGCCCCTGCGATGCGAGCTGCCCGGCGGTGGAGTTGCCCTTGTTGTACTCCATCACGTCCGGGACGTCGTTGCCGGTCAGGACGATCTTGGCGTTCTTCTGCAGCTGCTCGAAGGTCTGCTTCTCGACGGAGACGGTGACATCCGGGTGCGCGTCCTTGAACAGCTCGATGGCGCGCGCCCAGGCCTGGCCCATCGCCGAGTCGTCGTTCTCGTAGTGCCAGATGACCAGCGAGCTGCCGTCGCCGGAGCCGCCTGAGCTGCATGCCGACAGGGCCGGTGCGGCGGCGGCGCCGAGGGCGGTGGCCGCGGCGAGGGTGGTGAAGTTCCTGCGCTTCATGACGTCCTGCTTCCTTGGAGGGTGGTGGGTGGAGGGTCGGTACGGGGAGGGTCGGTACGGGGAGGGTCGGGGCGCGGGGCGACCGAGTCGCCGTCGAATGGCTCGCAGCTGACCAGCACGCGGGTCGGCGGCCGGTCCGGGGACTCGAGCTGCGCCAGCAGCGCGTCGACGGCGCTGCTCCCCATGGCCTCGCCCGGCGCTTGCCAGCCCGTCAGGCGCGGCGTTGTCATCGATCCGTTTCGACGGCTGGAGACGACGCCGACGACGGACAGTTGCTCGGGCAGCCGCACGCCGAGCACGCGCAGCTCGTTCATGAGTCCGACGACCGCGAGGTCGTTCATGGCGATCACGGCGTCGGCCCACGCCCCGGCCTCCATGGCGTGCAGCTCCCGCGCCAGACGGCGGCCGGCGTCGGGCGAGGCGTCGACTGCGTACTCGACGTGGTCGAGGCCCCGCTCCTCCGCGATCCGGACGAAGGCCGCGTGGGCTCGGACGGCCGGCCCGTAGCCGTCGGCCTCGAGCTCCGGGGAGCGGCCGAGGAAGGCGATGCGGCGATGACCGGAGGAGACCAGCGCGCCGAGCGCGCTCTCGACCGCGGCGTCGAAGTCGATGTCCACGAAGCTCAGACGCTCGGGATCCCGGGTGCGGCCGACGGCGACGACGGGGACCTCCGCGCCGACCAGGGCGTCGACGCGGGCGTCGTCGAGACCCACCTCGACCAGGATGACGCCGTCGGCATGACCTGCGGCGACGAGGTCGACGAGGCCGGCCGGGGACTCGGCGCGAGCGATCGGCCAGACGGTGAGCAGGTAGCCGCTCTCCGCCGCCCTGGCGTGCGCACCGCGGACCACCTCGAACACGGTCTCCCCGGCGGAGACGTCGAAGTCGGGCAGGTGCAGGGCGAGCGCCCGCGCCCGTCGGCTGGCCAGCGAGCGGGCCATCGCGTTGGGGCGATAGCCCAGCTCGGCCATCGCCTCCCGGATCCGTTCACGGGTGGCGGCGGAGACCGGCCGGTCCCCCGACAGCATGTAGGAGACCGTGCTCGTGGCCACGCCTGCGCGCGCCGCGACATCGCTCATGGTCGCCGCCATCGTCCTGCCTCCCCTCGTCGGACGTCGTCGTTCCGCTGGTGCCGCCGCCGATCGGCGGCGCTCGGGCTGCCGGCCGCGCTCGGACTGCCGACGGTGCAGCGACGGCAAGGACCGCATCGTCGATGGCTTAAACGATTCGCCGATGCTCGAGAAACGATCGGATCCGACGATCCGCGTCCGACATCGCACGCTCGACGCTCGAGAAGGCAGGCCTCACATCTCCGCTTCCGCGGCACAAGGTCGAAGCGCTTCGACCCGTTGCGCGACCAGTCTGCGTCGGAACGCTCCGCTTGTCAACGCGGCCAGTCGACGTCCGTGCGGGCAGCGTCGGACCGGCCCACCGACATGCGGAGACGGGAGATACTTGGGCCATGAGCGTCGCCACTTCTCCGTCTCCGATGAAGATTCTGGATCGCATGTTCAATGCAGCGACCTCGACGGCGGATCAGGGGGCGAGGTTCGAGCGGTTCACGCTCTCGTTCCTGCAGACGGACCCGCTGTGGGCGGCGCAGTTCTCGACGGTGTGGATGTGGGACCAGTGGCCCGGGAAGTGGGGGCATGACTCGGGCATCGATCTGGTCGCGGAGCGGCGCGACGGAGGTCTGACCGCGATCCAGTGCAAGTTCTACGCACCCTCGCATCGCGTCTCCAAGGGCGATCTGGACAAGTTCCTCGCGGCGTCGGGCCGGGGCGGGTTCACCGAGCGGCTCGTGGTCTCCACGACCACGCACTGGGGGGCCACGGCGGAGGAGTCGATCCGCGAGCAGTCGGTGCCGGTGCGTCGGCTGGGGCTGGAGGACTTCGAGAAGTCCCGGATCGATTGGGCGGCGTTCGACCCGGAGACGCCGTCGGCGCTGTCGCTGTCGGGGAGCTCGGATCTGCGCCCGTACCAGCGCACGGCGATCAACAAGGTCATCGAGGGGTTCACGACCGAGGATCGGGGCCGGCTGATCATGGCCTGCGGGACGGGGAAGACGTTCACGTCGCTGCGACTGGCCGAGGAGCTGGTAGGCGAGGCGGGCAGCGTGCTGTTCCTGGTGCCGTCGATCGCACTGCTGTCCCAGGCGCTGCGGGAATGGTCGAACAACACCTCCTTCGAGCGCCTGACGGCCATGGCGGTCTGCTCGGACGCGAAGGCCTCCCGCACCACCCGCGCGAAGGAGGACTCGTCGGAGATCTCCGTCGTCGATCTGGCTCTGCCCGCGACCACGGATCCCCACCGCCTGGCCGAGCGCATGAAGGAGTCCCGCTCGAGCGGTCAGGGCATGCGGGTGGTGTTCGCGACGTATCAGTCAATCGACGTGGTCGCCCGCGCGCAGCAGATCGCGGGGCTGGAGCCGTTCGACCTGGTGATCTGCGATGAGGCGCACCGCACCACGGGCACCACGCTCGCTGGCACGGAGGAGTCCGCGTTCGTGAGGGTCCATGACGCGGACTATCTGAGGGCCACGAAGCGTCTGTACATGACCGCGACCCCTCGGATCTACGACGACGCCTCGAAGGCGAAGGCCGGGAAGGCGCAGGCGGTGCTCGCGTCGATGGACGACGAGGACGTGTACGGGCCGGAGATGTATCGCCTCGGCTTCGGGCAGGCCGTCGAGATGGGCATGCTCACCGACTACAAGGTCCTGATCCTCACGGTGAACCAGGAATCCGTGGGAGAGGCTCTGCAGGATGCGTTCGCCCGTGATGGGGAGCTGACCCTGGACGACGCGACGCGTCTGATCGGCTGCTGGAACGGACTGGCGAAGCGCGGCGACACCGAGCATTCCTTCGCCCTGGACCCGCAGCCCATGCGCCGCGCGGTCGCGTTCGCGAAGGACATCAGGGCTTCGAAGAAGGTCGCCGCCCAGTTCACCGATGTGGTCTCGACGTACGTCGATGCTCATGACAGCACCCCCGAGGACGCTGACCTTCCGGCGGAGGAGCCGCAGACGGAGTCGCTGCTGGCAGTCGAGGCGAAGCATGTGGACGGCTCGATGAACGCGATGGAGCGCACCGAGCTGCTGGACTGGCTGAAGGAGGACACGGAGGCGAACTCCTGCCGGGTGCTGTCCAACGCCCGCTGCCTGTCCGAGGGCGTGGACGTCCCGTCTCTGGACGCGGTGATGTTCCTGAACCCGCGCCGTTCCGTGGTGGACGTGGTCCAGTCCGTGGGCCGGGTGATGCGTCTGGCCGAGGGCAAGAAGTACGGATACATCATCCTGCCGGTGGTGGTCCCCGCGGGCGTCGCCCCGGAGAAGGCCCTGGACGACAACCGCAACTTTCAGGTGGTCTGGGATGTGCTGCAGGCGCTGCGCGCCCATGACGAGCGGTTCGACGCGATGGTCAACAAGGTCGAGCTGAACCGGGCCCGGGACTCCAAGATCGACGTGGTCGGCGTCGGCTTCGACGGCGCCGGCGACGGCGGGGAGAACGGGAGCAGCAGCGACACCTCCGCGATGAGCGCGGCCCAGGGGACGCTGCAGGTGCGCCTGACCCAGATGGACGATCTGCGCAACGCGATCTACGCACGGATGGTGAGGAAGGTCGGCTCCCGCACCTACTGGGACCAGTGGGCCAGGGACATCGCCGTGATCGCTCAGGCGCACATCACTCGCATCACCGCCCTGGTCGACGATCCGGGCACCGCCGCCTCGCAGCAGTTCGACGTGTTCCTCGACGCGCTGCGACGGAACCTGAACGAGTCGATCACCCGGGATGGGGCGATCGAGATGCTCGCCCAGCACATGATCACCAAGCCTGTGTTCGACGCCCTCTTCGAGGGATACGCCTTCACCGACCACAACCCCGTCTCCCAGGTCATGAACCGCATGGTCGATGCCCTCACAGCCATGCACGTGGATGCGGAGGCCGAGTCGCTGGAGGCGTTCTACGAGTCGGTGCGGCTGCGCGCCGCGGGGATCGACAACGCCGAGGGCAAGCAGAAGATCATCACCGAGCTCTACGAGTCCTTCTTCAAGAACGCCTTCCCTCGGGCCGCCGATGCCATGGGTGTCGTGTACACGCCGATCGAGATCGTCGACTTCATCCTCCGCTCCGTGGACGACGTGCTGAAGCAGGAGTTCAACCGCTCGATCAGTGACGAGGGCGTGCACGTGCTCGACCCGTTCACCGGCACCGGAACGTTCATCGTGCGCCTGCTCCAGTCCGGCCTCATCGACCCGGCGGACCTCGCCCGGAAGTACGCCTCCGAGCTGCACGCGAACGAGATCCTGCTGCTGGCCTACTACATCGCCGCGATCAACATCGAGACGACGTTCCACGATCTCCAGGCGCAGGCCCACGGGGTGGAGCCCGCGGCGGAGGATTATGAGCCCTTCGACGGGATCGTCCTGACGGACACGTTCCAGCTCACCGAGGACGGCGACCTCACCGACGAGGTGGTCTTCCCGACCAACAACACGCGTGCCGAAGCGCAGAAGGCCCTCGACATCCGCGTCATCGTCGGGAATCCGCCCTACTCGGTGGGCCAGACCTCTGGAAACGACGACAACGCGAACGTCAAGTACCCGACTCTGGACACGCGCGTGCGGGACACGTTCGCCGCTCGCACCGATGCGACGAACAAGAACAGCCTCTACGACTCGTACATGCGGGCGATCCGCTGGGCCAGTGACCGCATCGGCGATGAAGGTGTGATCGGCTTCGTCACGAACGGCGGCTGGATCGAGGGGAACACCGCCGCGGGTGTCCGCAAGACTCTGGCCGACGAGTTCAGCGCGATCTACGTCTTCAACCTCCGCGGGAACGCACGCACGGCTGGGATGCTCCGCCAGAGAGAGAAGGGCAACGTCTTCGGCTCGGGAGGCCGAACCACGATCGCCGTCTTCCTCCTCGTCCGTACGACGCAGCACGACGGCCCCGCGACGATCCACTACCGCGACATCGGCGACTACCTCACCGCGAAGGAGAAGCTCGCGATCGTAGACGACGCCAGCCTCGACACCGTCCCGTGGCGCCAGATCGAACCGAACGAGCATGGCGACTGGATCAATCAGCGCGACGAGGACTACCTGACCTACCCCATCCTCGGAGGCAAGGCGACAGACGGCACCCTGGTTTTCGACAGCTACAGCGCTGGCTTGCAGACCAACCGTGATGCTTGGGTCTACAACTCATCGAGCGCCGCTCTCGACAGGAACCTGACTCGGTTCATCGAGACCTACGACGCCGAGCGTGAACGTTTCGCCGAGTACGCCGACACTCACAAGCTCGCTTCGCCCAAGGGGCCGGACACCGTCGGTGTCGTCACCACTGACGACACCCAGATCAAGTGGACCAGCGGCCTCCGAGACCGCGCCGCAAAAAACCGCGCCCTCGAACGATCCGGTCAGCACATCGTGCGCAGCCTCTACCGGCCATTCATGACCCAGCACGTCGACCTCACGGACGGGCTCATCCACCGGCCCGCCGTCGCCCGCCGGTACTTCCCCACCACGAAGCACGACAACTACGGGTTCTACGTGAACGGCATCGCAGCCGGCAATCCGTTTGCTTGCCTCGCTACGAGGACCGTGCCCTGCCTGGACCTCTTCGGAAAGGGCGGCCAGTTCTTCCCCCGCTACCGCTGGGAACCTGTCGACGACGGCGCCCTCGCGCTCGACGTGGACGGCGCCGTCGTCGACGGCTACCGCCGCGTCGACAACATCACCGACGAGTTCCACCGCCACATGCGCGAGCGCTACGGCGACGGCGTCAGCAAGGATGACGTCTTCTTCTTCCTCTACGGCCTCCTCCACTCCCCCGAGTATCGGGAGCGCTACGCCGGTGAGCTGAAGCAGATGCTCCCTCGCGTCCCGAACGTTCCCGCGGGAACGTTCTCCGCGTTCACCGCGGCGGGCCGCGAGCTGTTCCGCCTCCACGCCGACTACGAGGATGCGGAGCTGTACCCGCTGGAGGTCGTGGGCGGAGAGCAGCCACCGCTCGGCAGTCCCGACGCGGCCGCGGAGTACTACCGGGTGCAGAAGATGCGCTTCCCCACCGGCAAGAAGGCCGCCGACGCCCCCGACGCCCTGTTCCTGAACCCGCAGATCACGGTGCGCGGCATCCCCGAGGAGGCCTACCGCTACCAGCTCGGCTCACGCAGCGCGATCGAGTGGATCATCCGCCAGTACCAGGTCACCACCGACAAGGCCTCCGGCATCGTCAACGACCCCAACCAATGGGGCATCGAGCACGGCAACCCCCGGTACATCCTCGACCTGCTGCAGAGAGTCGTCACCGTCTCCGTGCGCACGGTGGAGATCACGGGATCGCTGCCGCCCCTGAGCGCTGAAGCAGGCGAGTGATGACCGACTGGGTCATCCCCTCCAACCGTGACACCTTCTCTGTGTCCGAGCCTTCGGCACGGAAGCCCACGGCGCCATCCCGGGGCCGCCCGTTCAGACGGAGACGCGGAGGCTGACCTCGGTTCCCTCCAGGCCGTCGGCCTCGACCCGGACCGTGGCGACGCCGGTCCCCGCGTCGCCCTCGGGACCACGCCCCGCGTCGGCCGCGGGATCACTCCCCTGCCCGGTGCGGGGCGCCCGGGGTTCGCGCCGGGGGGCCGCGGACGACGGCGAGGGCCCTCCCGCTGAACGCATGGCGCTCGGGCGAGGGGAAGGCGACCATGTCGGTGGGGTCGCCGTTGTCGGTGGCGACGAGGTCGGCGGGCCCGTCGACGGTGAAGACCAGCAGGTCGGAGGCGTTCGGCACGGGGATGCCGTCGGCGTCGACGATGCGGGCGGAGACATGGGCGAGATCCCGCCCGTCGGCGCGGATCTCCTGGCGGTCCGTTTCGAGGACGATGCGACGGCCCGGGCCGGCCGTGCGGACGGCATCCTGCGCCCAGAACTCGTCCCCGTGGCCGTCCTTCCAGGTGAGGACACGGATCTCGCCTGGGGTGTAGACGACCTCGTCCCAGCGCAGACGGTGCTCGCCGGGACCCTTGCGCCGTCGGCCCTGGGAGACGCCGTCGACGAAGAGCTCGCCCTCGTCGCCCGAGGTGAACACGTGCACGGGCGTCACCTGGCCCTCGCGTCCCGGCCAGGTCCAGTGCGGGAGGAGGTGGGCGGTCGGCTCGTCGGGGCGCCAGCGGGAGCGGTAGAGCCAGTAGCGGTCCTTGGGGAAGCCCGCGAGGTCGACGATGCCGGTGTAGGAGCTGCGGGAGCTGTAGTAGGGGGTGGGCTCGCCGAGGTAGTCGAAGCCGGTCCACACGAACTCGCCGGCGACGAAGGGATGCACGTCGAGCGTCGCGAAGACCTTGTCGGCTGTGGACCCGAAGTCGACGGCGTGCAGCTCATAGGCGCTGACCTGGCAGGTCTCGTCGTCGGCCCCGCGGCCGTCGCGCGCGGAGGCGCTCTGCGCGGAAGAGACGGGGAACAGGTAGGTCCCGCGGGTGGACAGCGCCGAGGCGGTCTCGGTGCCCAGGATCGGGGTGTCCGGGAACGCCTCACGGAACAGGGGGTACTGCGGGGGCGTGCGGATGCGGTCGGTGCCCTCGAACTCGGGCTCCTGACGGATGCACTCGCCCTGGTAGTTGATGCCGATGACGTCGACCTCCGCCGGCAGCGGCATATGCGGCTTGGCATAGTTCATGGCCGTGGTGGTCGGGCGGGTGGGGTCCTCGTCGTGCGCGATCCCGACGAGCCGTCGGGCGACGGCGGCACCCTCGGCATCGGTGTACTGCTCCCCGACCTCGTTGCCGATGCCCCACAGCACGATCGAGGGATGGTTGGCGTCGCGGCGGATCATGGCGCGCAGGTCGGCCTCATGCCAGTCGCCGAAGACGAGATGGAAGTCGAGATCCGTCTTGCGCGCATACCAGGAATCGAAGACCTCGTCGAGGATCAGCACGCCCATGCGGTCGGCGAGGTCGAGCAGCTGCGGCGCAGGCGGGTTGTGCGCCATCCGCACGGCGTTCGCACCCATCTCCTGCAGGATCTCCAGCTGCCGCTCGGCCGCGCGCTCGTGGAACGCGGCGCCGAGGGCACCCAGGTCATGGTGGTTGTTGACGCCCTGGACGGCGACCGCACGGCCGTTGACCTGCAGGCCCTCGTCGGCGTCCCAACGGATCTCGCGCACCCCGAAGACCGTCTCGACGCGGTCGACGAGCTCGTCGCCGCGGTGCACTCTGGTCACCGCCAGATAGCGGTGGGGCGCCTGCTGCGGCGGCGGGCCCCAGAGCGACGGCTCGTCGATCCGGGCGCTCGCGTGCACGGTCCGGGCGGACGGGTCATCCAGGGTGGGGAGGCCGACGGCGACCGGCTCGGTGCGGGCGGCGACGGGGCCGACGGGCGCCTCGGCCCCCAGCGGCAGGCTGCGGATCTCGGTGCGGACGACCAGCTCGTCGGCCTGAGGATCGAGCGGGCCGCCGGACGCTGCGGGGCGTCCGGCCGTTTCCGGCGCTCCTGCGCCGCGCACGTGCTCGAGCGTCGTGGCGACCTCGACCAGCGCGCTCTCGACGGAGACCTCCGGGGTGGTGATGCGGGTTCCCCAGTGGGCGATGCGCTCGGGCGCGGTCCGCACCAGGCGGACGTCGCGGAACAGTCCGCCGCCCGGGTACCAGCGGGCCGAGCGCGGCGGGTTGTCCAGCCGGATGGCCAGCAGGTTCGGTCCCTCGAGGTCGACGTACGGGGTGAGGTCCAGGCTCCAGCCGTTGTATCCGTAGGGCCATCCGCCGACGAGGCGGCCGTTCAGCCAGACCGTCGCATAGGACATGGCGCCGTCGACCTCGAGGGAGATCGCGCGGCCGGCGTCGGCGGGGGTCAGGGGCAGCTCGCGGCGGTACCAGCCCACTCCCCAGCTCTCGAGCCGACCCATGCCCCCATAGGGGCCGTCGACGAGGAAGGGCCCGGCGATCGCCCAGTCGTGGGGACGCTGACCTGCTCCCAGTCGGAGTCGTCGAGATCGGTGCGGGCGGCATCGGGAGCGACCGGCGGATCCTCGGCGGGCCGACGCGCACGGTCGGCGGGGTCGGCGAGGAGGGGCGCCGCCGACGGCAGGATCCAGGGCTTCAGGCCGACGGTGTCGTCGGCGCCGTGGTCGACCTGCTCGGGGCGGGCGTCGGCGTCCTTGCCGTCCTCGGCCTCGCCGAGCTCGGGCCGGGTCTCGTAGTCGAGGGCTCGGTCGACGTCCTCCGGGGCGATGCGGCGGAAGCGCCAGCCGTCGTCGAGCAGCAGGATGTCGCGGGGGCAGGAGGTCATGGGTGCTGGGCTCCAGAGGCGGGACCGGGGGTGATGGGCTGCGGGGCTGCGCCGGCCGGGACCCGGCGGGGCGGAGGCACGTCGTCGGACGCCCGCTCCCCGGCGCAAGTGAGCGATACTACCCCGCAAACTTTCCGAGAGTTCTCGACGTCGCGCTGATCGCTTCGGCGCGCCACGTCGACCGGCGGACGTCGATCCTCCCCGCGACCTCGAGCGTCGTGCGCCGACTGACCATCATCGACGATCGGAAGCACTGCATGCCGGGAGCCCTGCGACCCGTCCATGCCGTCGATTCGCCGCACCATCGCCCTCGATCCCTTGCCTGCGCTCGAGTTAGCGATATATCGTGATGCAGTCACGATACGAACTATGGAAGGAACGCAGACATGCGACAGCATCATGACGACACCGATCTGCTCCTCGACGAGCAGAGCACCACCCATCATCACCACCACCATGACGAGAGCAGCTCCCACCACGACCATCCGCACCACGACGATCCCCGCCGCGATGAGCACGGCCGTGACGGCCGCCGGGGCGGCCGGGGCCGCATGCGGCGCGGAGCAGGGCGGCCGGGGTTCAGCGATTCCGAGGGCTTCGGTCTGGGCTTCGTGCCGGGCTTCGGCCCGCATGCCGGGTTCGGCCCGCGGATGTCCCGCGACGACGGTCCGATCGACGACGGTCGCGACGTCCGCGACGATGACGGCCACGGAAGCGGTCGCGGCGGCCCGGGCGAGGGTCGCGGTCGCGGTGGCCGCGGAGGCCGGGGCGGCTACGGCCGCGGCGGCTTCGGCCCCGGTGGCCCCGGCGGCTTCGGTCCCCGCGGACCCCGCGGACCCTTCGGCCCGGAGGGGCCTGAGGGTCCCGAGGACGATCCCGACGGCTTCGGTCCGCGCGGTCCCCATGGTCACGGCGGCGGGCGGGGCCGGGGCGGTCGCGGCGGCCGGGGACGGGGACGTCGCCCCCGCGGCGACGTGCGCACCGCGGTCCTGCTCCTGCTGAGCGAGGAGCCGATGCACGGCTACCAGCTCATGCAGTCGATCGGCGAGCGCACCCAGGGCCGCTGGTCCCCCAGTCCGGGGGCGATCTACCCGACCCTCTCCCAGCTGGAGGACGAGGGCCTCGTGGAGACCTCGAAGGAGGGCGGGCGCAAGCTCGCGACCCTCACCGAGGCCGGCCGGGCGCACGTCGAGGAGCACTCCGGCTCCTGGTCGGATCCCTTCGCCGCCGCGGGTGACGAGGGCGAGCAGCTGCCGGACGTGCGCGTGGCGCTGCAGGACCTCGGCGGTGCGATCCGCGAGGCCGCTCGGTCCGCCGATGCCGCGCAGCTGACCCAGGTCGTCGAGATCCTCGGCGACGCCCGCCGCTCCATCTACCGGATCCTCGCCGGCGACCAGCAGTGATCCCCCGCGCGGACCCGCAGTCCGCCTCCGTCCCCTCTTCCCGGCCGGCGCCCTTCCGAGGGCGCCGGCCGGCCCGCGTCACAGGCCCAGGACGGCCATGGCGATGAGGAAGTAGATGATCAGGCCGGTGGCGTCGCAGAAGGTCGAGATGAAGGGGTTGGAGAAGACGGCCGGGTCCGCGCCGACCCGCTTGGCGATCAGCGGCATGAGGCCGCCGACCATCGCGGCCATCGTGCAGATCGACAGCAGCGTCGTGCCGATGACGACGCCGATCGCCCAGCCGTAGACGAGCCCGGCGATCACGAACCCGAGGGTCCCCAGCACCGTGCCCAGCAGGGCGCCCACGCGCAGCTCCCGGAAGATCACGCGCGGCAGGTCCCGCACGCGCACCTCCCCCATCGCGAGCGCCCGGGTCACGGTGGTGGCGGCCTGGTTGCCGGTGTTCCCGCCGGTCCCGGTGAGCAGCGGGATGAACAGGGCGAGGACGACGACCTCGTCCAGCTGGGCCTCGAAGGACTCGAGCACGCGGACGGTCAGCACGGCGGAGGCTGCGAGCACCAGCAGCCAGACGATCCGGCTGCGGACGATGCCCAGGATCGAGGTGGAGAGGTACGCGCGGGGCAGCGGCTCGGAGCCGGCGGTGCGCGCCGCGTCCTCCTCGTTCTCCTGCTCGATGATGTCGACGGCGTCGTCGATGGTCACGATGCCCACCAGCCGGTCCTCGCTGTCGACGACAGGCATGGCCAGGAGCTTCGCGGCGAGGAAGCGCCGGGCGGCGTCCTCGCGGTCCTCGGTGGCGCGGGCGCGGACTGCCTCGTGGGCGAGATCGCCGATGAGGGTGCCCGGGTCCTCGACCAGCAGACGGCGCAGGCCGACGACGCCGAGCAGCCGTCGGGTCGCGTCGACCACCGGCAGCAGGTACACGGTCTCCGGGGCCTCCGCGTGGGTGCGCACGTGGACCATCGCCTGGGCGACGGTCTGCTCGGGCCGGAGGGTCAGCACCTCGGGCGACATGTAGCGGCCGATCGCATCGCGCGGGTAGCCGAGCACGGCAGTGGTCATGGCGCGCTCGTCGGCGTCGAGCCCCCGCATCAGGCGCTCGGCGACCGATGCCGGGAGCTCGTCGACGAGGGAGGCGCGGTCGTCGGGGTCGAGCTCCTCGATGATGTCGGCGACCTGCTGGGTGCGCAGGCCGGTGATGAGGTCCGCCTGATGGTCGGCCGGGATCGCCTCGAAGACGGCGAGCGCCGTGTCCTTCTCGAGCACGCGGAAGAGGATCGCGGCCTCGGTCGCACTGCGGGTCTCGACGAGGTAGACGAGCTCCTCGACCGGCAGCCGCTGCGCCTCGAGGGCGAGCTGCTCGAGGCCGGCCTGCTCGATCGCGCTCCGCGCGGTCCGGCCCTCACGGCTCTCGCGCGGGCCGCCGTCCCGGCGGCCGGACGCGGAGCGCAGACGCGCGACGACGGAGTCGACGAGCTCGCTGGTCTGCTCAGGGGAGAGCGCGCGGGCCTTCTCGGGGATCATGGTGCGGGCCTCCTGGGATCTCGTCGTGCAGCAGGTCGTGCACCGCGGACGTCAGGCGAACCAGAACCCCGTGAAGGCGTCCTTGTAGACGCGGTAGCCGTACCCCGCCGAATCGTAGCGGTAGGTCGCCAGGACCTCGCCGTCGGCGGTGCGTTCGGAGAACACGTTGGCACGGCCGGAGTTCACGACGAGGGGGCTGGTGATGCCGCCGTCGCCGAGCCGGAACACGCTCGAGACGACGGCCGAGCAGGGCACCTCGCCGGCGAGGTCCTGCGTGAAGGTCCCGGCGGTCTCGCGGGAGGAGAGGTACATGATCCCGTCGACGACGTCGACGGTGTTCAGATGGATCCAGTCCTTGCCGGTCGCCTCGGTGCCGCCCGCCTCGCCCTCATCGAGGATGGTGAGCGCCTCGTACTCGGGCAGCAGCTGCTTCATGTCCACGACCTCGTCGACCTCTCCGGTGGCCAGGTCCACGCGGATCACGCGGTCCTCGACCTCGTCGGCGTCGAGGTCGGAGGTGAGGGCGTAGGCGATCCCTCCGACCACGACGAGGTCGTGATGGATGCTCTGGCGTCCGGTGTCGATGGTCGTGGTCGCGCGGCCGAGATGGTCGATGACGCTGATCCGGCGGGAGCCGGTGGCGAGCACGAGCTGTCCGTCGACCAGCTGGAAGCGGTGGCCGGCGGAGTCCCCGGCCTGGAACTCGGCGCGCATCGTGCCGGTCCTGTCGAACAGGTAGGTGCTGTTGCCCAGCCCGGAGAGGCCGCTGAGCGCGAACAGCCCCGGGGTCAGGGTGAGGGTGTTGTGGGCGCCGGGGACGAGGGCGATCAGCAGGCCCTCGAAGCCGCCGTCCGCGGCATGGGTGGCCGGGGTGATCGCGTAGTCCTCGGTCGCGGCGGCCCGGGAGACCACGTCGAGGGAGCCGGCCGACTCGTCCTCGAAGTGGACGTACAGGCCGGTGCGGGTGGTGCCGTACGGGTCAAGGACCAGCAGCGGGTCCGACGCCGTCCAGGTCCGCTCCGCCTTCTTCGCCTCGAGGGCCTCGTGGCGGGCCGCCTGCGTCGCGGCGTCGAAGACGTCGGGCGTCTCCTGGCCGTCCGCGAGGTCTTAGCCGACGGTCCACACCGTCCAGTCGCCGCGGGAGGCGGGATCCTCGCTGTACACGACCTTCAGGGCGGCGACGTCGGCGGCGTCGGGCTCCTGCGTGCCCTCGTCGTCGGTGCACGCCGCCAGGGTGAGGGCTCCGGCTCCGGCACCGACAGCGAGCGCCCCCCTGATCACGGTGCGTCGGTCCATGGTCGCGGCGGCCTGAGACATGCCTCGAGTGTAGGCAGGCATCCTGGACCGTTCAGGGGCCGAAGGGGTCCTCGGGCATCTCCGGGAGCGGTCGGGCGTCGTCCTCGTCGTCGGGCTCCGGCGGACGCGGCAGCACGAGGGCCGCGATGGTCGCGGCGATGATCAGCACGATCGGCGCGACCAGCACGAGCATCCAGGTGGGCAGCTCGAGCAGGGGCGCGTCCGAGAGCTGGTGCAGGAGCCGACCGACGTCGGAGACGAGCAGCAGGGCGCCCGACGGGAGGGCGGCGACGGCGACGCCGATCGCGACCGGGCGCACCATCCCGCCGAGGGCCACGACCGCCGCGGCCAGCAGCAGCGCGGCGAGGGGGCCGACGAGCACGGCGAGCATCGTCCAGGCGAGCTCCCCGGTGGAGCCGTCGGCCGCGATCGCCGGCGCGAGCGGCATCCCGGCGGCGAGCAGGAGGCCGCCGGAGACCCCTGCGCCGATCCCCAGGAGCGACCCGGCGGGCCGGATCAGCACCATGATCGCGCACACCACGGCGAGCAGGACGCCGACGATCTCGCAGACCGCGGCGCCGGTCTGCAGCCGCCCCGGGAGGCCGGAGCCGGCGTCGACGAGCACCGAGCCCGGACCGACGAGCCCGGAGCCGGGGCCCAGGAGGACGGCGACGAGACCCGCGGCGACCCCGAGGATCGCTCCGACGCCGATCGCGGTCGCGCTCCATCGGCGCCGTTCGGGCGGTGCTGCCAGCACGGTCGCCCCGAGCGGGCAGATCGCAGGGATGCACACCGCGATCGACATCAGCAGGACGGCGATCAGTCCGGGGGACGCGGCGTCGGTCATCGGGGCCTCCTCGGGCGGTCGTCAGGACGGTCGTCGGGACGGTCGTCGGGCTCAGGGCCTGCTCAGGCCGCGTCGGACGAAGCGGGCCGCGCGGCGCGCGGGCCCCGCCCCGGCGGCGAGATAGGCGCCGGCGAGGGCCGCCGCTCCGCCGGCGCCGAGCATGAGCGGGTCGCGCAGACGCGCCCTGCCGGGCTGGGCGGCGAGCACGCTGCCGAGGCTGATCAGCAGCGCACTCATGGTCATGCCGACGACGAGCCGGTCAGCGGTCGCCTCCACCCTCTCGACGAGGGGCTCGAGGTCCTCGGCATGCAGCCGCACGTCGATGCCGCGGCTCTCGTAGTCGTCGAGCAGGCGGGAGGCCCGCCCGGGCAGCTCGGAGCCGAAGCGCAGCGCCCGCAGACTCGCGTCGCCGACCTGGTGGGCGATCGCCTGGGGGCTGAGGATCTGGACCATCGCCACCGGGATCACCTCCTCGAGGACGCTCGAGAGATGGAAGTCGGGATCGAGGACGACGGCGCTGGACTCCGTGAGCACGAGCATCCGCAGCAGGGTGGAGACGTCCGGCGGGAGCTGCAGCCGGTGGCGGCGCAGCAGGGCGGTGATGCGTCCGACGATCGCCGCCATGGAGACCTCCGCGAGGGGGTCCCGGGTCAGGGTGTCCATGAGCGCTGCGACGTCGGACGTGAGCCGCCGGCGGTCGACGCCGCGATGCGGGGGCGCCAGGTGCAGGAGCGCCGACACGGCGGCCTGGTCATCGCCGTGGCTGAGGGCCAGCAGCATCCGCAGCAGGTCCTCCCGGACCGTCGGGCCGAGCCGGCCGACCATCCCGAAGTCGATCAGCGCGATCACGCCGTCGTCGCCGACGAACATGTTCCCCGGATGCGGATCGGCGTGGAAGAAGCCGTCGACCAGCACCATCGTCACGAGGGTGCTGGTGGCGGAGCGGGCGAGCGCGGGCCGGTCCACGCCCGCCGCGTCGAGCGCGGCGGTGTCGGTGATGCCGATCCCGCCGACGTCCTCCTCCACGAGCACCTCGGAGGTCGACAGCTCGGTGAGGACCCGGGGCACGCGCACGGCCGCGTCCTCGGCGAGGTTCTGGCGGAACTGCTCGGCGTTGGCCGCCTCGGTCCTGTAGTCGAGCTCGCCGCGGAGGGTGCGGTCGAAGGCCGCGACCAGCGCCTCGACGTCGATGTCGCGGGCGAGGTCCCATTCCCGGGCGGCGAGCGCGGCGAGGGAGCGCAGCAGGTCCAGATCCGCGAGCACGTCCTCGCTGACACCGGGCTTGCGGACCTTGACGACCACGTCGGACCCGTCGGCGAGCCGCGCCCGATGGGCCTGGCCGATGGAGGCGGAGGCCAGGGGTGCGGGGTCGATGCCGGCCAGGAGCTCGTCGGCCCGATCCCCGAGCTCCCGCTCGATCACCCCTTTGACCTGCTCGAACGGGATCGCAGGGACATTGCTCTGGAGGTGCTCGAGCTCCCGGGTGTAGTCCTCCGGGAGGAGATCCGCGCGGGTGGAGAGCATCTGCCCGAGCTTCACGAACGTCGGCCCGAGCTCCTCGAGCGCGCGCCGCAGGCGGACGGGTCCCGGAACCCGACCAGCCTGGTCCGATCCCGCACCGAGCTCTCCGCCGCGCCCTCCCCCGCGGCCTCCGCGTCGCGGGCGCAGCAGGTCGGGGATGCGCTCGTGCAGACCGATCTGGTCGGCGAGCGCGGGCAGGCCGTTGCGCACGAGCACATCGGCGATCTGGCGGTAGCGTGATGTGACGGCGGCCATGCCCGACATGCTATCGGGGCTGGCCGCGCCGCGGCCCCGCCCGGTCGACCCAGCCTGCCGCGCAGCGCGCACTCGAGCAGTCAGCGCACGGTTCCGCGCGCGTCCAGGAGCGGGACATCCTGGACGAGGCGGAGCATCCGGGGCGGACGAGCCAGCAGAGCCCCGGCGGCTCGGGCGACGTCCACCCCGATGCGATGCGGATCCCGGTCGATGACGGCGAGCGGCGGCTCATGGGTCTGGCAGGCGGCGGAGTCGTCCCAGGCGACGATCGACAGGTCCTCCGGCACGCGCAGGCCGGCGGCGGTCGCCTCGGCGCAGCCTCCGATCGCCATCGCATCGTTGTCGTAGACGACGACCGTCGGCCGCCCCCCTCCGTCGGATCTGCCGGGCCGATCGGACCTGCCGAGCCCGTCGGGCCCGTCGGCCGCGGCTTCGAGGCCCAGCAGCGACCGGGTCGCGACGGCTCCCGCGGAGGCGCTGTAGTCGCCGTCGCGGGAGAGGACCGGCAGGTCGTGCTCGCGCATGAACTCCTCGTAGGCCTCCTGCCGCCAGCGGCTGTGCAGGAGCTCGGGCGGCCCGCCCACGTGCGCGATCGCGCGGTGGCCGCGGGCGTGCAGATCCTGCAGCAGCGTGCGCATGGTGCCGCCGTTGTCGACGGCGACCATCGCGACGGCGTCCCGGACGGGCTCCTGCCGCACGTCGCCGATGACGACCAGGGGCAGCCCCAGCCGTGCGAGCTGCGCGGGTCGCGGGTCGTCCACGCGGAGGTCCTTCAGGACCAGCACGTCGACGAGGCCGCGCTCGGCCCAGCGGTCGACGGTCTCCCGCTCCTCGTCGGCGTCGCGGGCGACGTGGCTGAGCACCGCGTCGCCCGCGCGCAGGGCGGTGTCCTCGAGCCCGTGGAGGACCTGCGTGTAGAACTGCTCGGCCCGGGCCGACCACACGGAATCAGGGATCGTGATGCCGATGGTGCCCACGGCCGTCTCCTTCACCCCCGGTCGGCGAGGGCCGGATCGCCGCTGCGGGCTCGGGCTCGGGCGACCAGGTCGTTCGCGCTGTAGAGGACATCCTCGCGCACGAATCGTCCCGGTTCGGAGGTCGCCGAGGTGCGGATCACGATGGTCGCGCTCTCACCGGCGAGCAGGGTCACGAGCTGCCGTTCGGCGACCGCGTCGGGGTCGACCTTGTCGGCCAGCACGCAGATGTCGCGCACCGTCCCGCTCGCCTCGAGCGCCACCTCGACGCCTCCGTCGACCGCCCTCGCGGTCGCCGTCAGAGCATCCGCGGGGAGGGCGGAGTCGACGTCCTCGGCGAAGGGGTGCACGGTGCGCTCCTCGCGCCCGTCGAGCTCGACCACGAGGACCTCGGAGGCGGCGTCGTCGGGCGTCGCGAGCTGCGCGGGCACCGGCTCGGTGGCGGCGCTGCGCGCGGGCACGACGACGTCGATCACGGCCTCGGCGAGCACCTCGCCCGCATGGGTCTGACGGCGCAGGCGCAGCGTCGTGGCGAGCTCCTCGGCCCGGTCGTTGCCGACGCTGACCACGAGCCCCTCGGGACGCGGCTGCACGGTCACCAGCAGCGGCCGGTAGAGGTCGCGCAGGGCGTACCAGAGCAGCTTGCGGCGCCGGTCGCCGTCGACGGCGGCCCAGCTGGTCACGGGCCAGCAGTCGTTGAGCTGCCAGACGATCGTGCCGCCGCACACCGGCCAGTGGGAGCGGTAGTGCCCGATCCCGCAGATCAGTGCGCGGGCCTGGTTCAGCTGCATGGTGGCGTGGAAGTCGTCGAAGCCCTCGGGGCGGGGCAGGTGCCTGGCGATGCCGCGCTCGAGCTTGTCCTGGCCGCCGATCGCCTTCTGGTGGGAGAGCATGGTCGGCGAGTCCTCGACGAGCGGCCGCTCCGTGATCGCCCGGGCGACGGTCGCGTAGTTCGCAGGCCCCTGGTAGCCGAACTCCGCGGAGAATCGCGAGACCGTGTCGCGGTAGCGCTCGTAGTCGTTGTCCTCCTCCGACGCCCAGGCGACCCAGTTGTGGATCGAGCCGTGATCGGGGTTGCGGGGATCCTCCGGGAGCGGCCGCGAGTAGGGGCTCGTGGGCGTGTAGCTGCGAGTGGGGTCGAGCTCCGCGAGCAGCGAGGGCAGCAGCTCCGTGTAGTAGTGCAGCCCCCAGCCGGTGCCCTCGGGCAGGACGTCCTTCCAGCCCCAGTGGTAGTAGCCCTCGACGTTCTCGTTGCTGCCGTTCCAGTGCACGAGCGCGGGATGCCAGGCCAGGCGCACGATGTGCTCACGGGCCTCGGCCTCGATCTCGGAGCGCAGCGGCTCCAGCTCGGAGTAGGCCGCGCAGGCCATGGCGAAGTCCTGCCAGACCAGCAGCCCCAGCTCATCGCACAGGTCGTAGAGGACGTCGGACGCGTACAGTCCACCGCCCCAGATGCGCAGGATGTTCATGCCGGCGTCGACCGCGTCCTGGATCGCCGCCCGGTAGTCCTCGTCCGTCAGACGCACGGGGAAGCAGTCATCGGGGATCCAGTTGGCGCCCTTGGCGAGCACCGGCTGGCCGTTCACCACGAACTGGAAGCCGGTGCCGATCTCGTCGGCCTCCTCCACGACCCCGGCCGTGCGGAAGCCCACGCGGTGCTCGCGCACATCGCGCTCGACGCCGTCGGCCCCCAGCAGACGCATCCGCACCGTGTAGAGCGGCTGGTCGCCGTAGCCGCGGGGCCACCACAGCTGCGGATCGGCGACCTCGAGCGCGAGCGAGAGCTCGTCGTCGCCGGGATCGGCGCCGTCGGCCCCGGTCCGCGCTCTCGCCTCGGCGACCACCGCGCCCGACGGGTCCGCGAGGGTCGCGACGACCTCGAGCACGGAGGCGTCCAGCAGGTCGGCCCGCTCGGCGACCGCCGCCAGCGCCACCCGGCCGACGGCGCCATCGGGGCCGTCGGAACCGTCGAGGCCCTCGACCGTCACCTGCGGGCGGACCTCGGCGAGCCGCGCCGAGGACCACTCCTCGAGCCCGATCGGACCGGCGATGCCGCTGGTCACCAGCACCGGACCCCAGTCCCAGCCGAAGTTGCAGGCCATCTTGCGGATGGCGTTGTACGGCAGCTCGTTGCCGACCTTGGGCAGATCGCCCAGCACCTCGATGTTCTCGCGGGCGGTGCGCAGCGGCGAGGCGAAGCGGATCTCGAGCTCGTTGTCGCCCTCGACCAGCTGGTCGGTGACGTCGAAGCGCCACGAGCGGTGCTCGTTCTGCACCTCGGCGATGCGCTGACCGTTGAGCACGACCGTCGCGGCCGTGTCGAGGCTGCGGGCGACCAGGTCGGCACGGTCCGCCCCCGAGGGCGCCCAGGCGAAGGAGGTGCGGTAGACGACGTCGCACTCGCCGGTCCACGCGAGATCGTGCTCGTGGCGATCGAGGTACGGGTCCTCGATGAGTCCGGCGTCGAGCAGGTCGAGGATGAAGGTGCCCGGCACGGTCGCCGGGATGCCGTCGACGGGGAAGGGCGCGGGACCGTCCTCGACGGAGACGGTCCACCCGGCATGCAGGTCGGTGCGGCGCACGGCGGGCGCGATGACGGCGGGAGCTGCGGTCACGGGGTGTCCTCCAGGGGAGCGAGATGGTCGGGCATCGGGACCCCGCGCCGACGGGCCTCGGCGAGGAAGCGCGGGTTGTTCCCGGGTTCGGGGGCGGCCACCAGGAGCTTTCTGGTGAACTCCGCCTGCGGGTTCAGGATGACCTCGTCGGCATCGCCGCGCTCGACGACCTCCCCCTTGTACATCACGAGGATCTCGTCGGAGAAGTGGCGGGCGGTGGCGAGGTCATGGGTGATGTAGAGCATCGCGAGGTTCTCCTCGCGCTGCAGGCGCGCCAGCAGGTTCAGCACGCCCAGACGGATCGACACGTCCAGCATCGACACCGGCTCGTCGGCCACCAGCACGCTGGGCTCCGGGGCGAGCGCCCGGGCGATGGCCACGCGCTGGCGCTGCCCGCCGGAGAGCTCGTGCGGCTTGCGGTCGATGAAGTCCTCCGCCGGGGTGAGGTTCACGCGCTCGAGCAGCGCGCAGACCTTCTCCCTCACGTCCTTGCGGGTGGCCTTGCCGTGCAGCAGGAGCGGCCGCTCGATGTGGTGGCCGATGCTGTGGAACGGGTTGAGGGAGGCGAAGGGGTCCTGGAAGACCATCTGCACCTCGTCCCGGTACCGCTCGAGGGCCTTGCCGCGGGTCCCGATCGGCTTCCCGTCCAGGGTGATGGTCCCCGACGTCGGCCGCTCGAGCTGCGAGAGCAGCTTGGCGATCGTCGACTTGCCGGAGCCGGACTGGCCGACCAGGGCGACCGTCCTGCCGGGCTCGAGGTCGAAGTCGACCTTCTTGACGGCCTCGAGCTTCGAGAACCTCAGTCCGTTGCGGATGGTGTAGGTCTTGCACAGGTCGGTGACGCTGAGCGTGGTCATCGTGCTCCCTCCGGGGCATCGAGGTCGAAGCCCGCGCGCACGAAGTCGCCGGCCTCTCCGGTGAGCGAGGGGAAGGATCCCAGCAGCTTGCGGGTGTACGGATCCCTGGGCTCGAAGTAGAGGTTCTCGGCGGTGTCGAGCTCGACGATCCGCCCGGTGCGCATCACGGCGATGCGGTCGGAGATCTCCAGCAGCATCGGCAGGTCGTGGGTGATGAACACGACCGCGAAGCCGAGCTCCTGGCGCAGCCGCAGCACCTCCTGGAGGATCTCCCGCTGGACCACGACGTCGAGCGCCGTGGTCGGCTCGTCCATGATCATCAGCTGCGGATCCAGCGCGAGCGCCATGGCGATCATGACCCTCTGGCGCATGCCGCCGGAGAGCTCGTGCGGGAACGCGCTGATGCGGGAGCGGTCCACGCCGACCAGCTCCAGCAGCTCCTCGCTGCGCTGCCGGCGCTCCTCCTTGGTCATGTGCGGACGATGCGTGGTGAACACGTCGCCGAGCTGCGTGCGCACGCTCAGCACGGGGTTCAGGGAGTTCATGGCCCCCTGGAACACCATCGCGACCTTCGACCAGCGGAAGGCGCGCAGCGTCTCCCCCTCGAGCCCGAGGACGTCCACGTCCTCGCCGCTCTCATGGTCGTGGAAGACGACGGAGCCGGAGGTGATCCGCGCCGGCGGACGGTGCAGCTGGTTCAGGCCGTAGGCGAGGGTCGTCTTGCCGCAGCCGGACTCCCCGGCGAGCCCCAGGATCTCCCCGCGACGCAGGTCGAAGGAGGCGTCCTGGACGGCATGCACCGGGTTCTCGACCTCGTACACGATGTTCAGTCCGGTCACGGTGAGCACCGGCTCGTCGACGACGGGCGAGGCGCCCGCGCCGGTGCGGTCCGTCTCGAGGCTCGCGCGGAGCTCCTCCGGGCCATCGGCACCGCCGGGGGCCGACGACGGGGGCTCCGCTGCGGCGCCCTGCTCGGCGAGGACCTCGTCGGGGACGGCGGGTCCGGTCATCGGCGTGCTCATGCGGTCGCTCCTTCGCTCTCGGCGGCCTTCCGGGCGGCCTGCTCGTCAGCCTTCTCGTCAGCCTTCTCGGCGTCCCGGTCGGCCCGACGGACCTGCTTGGCGGCCTTCGGGGCGCTGCGCAGACGGGGGTTGATGATCCCGTCGATCGAGAAGTTGATCAGGGACAGTCCGCCGCCCAGCAGGGCGATCATCAGGCCCGGCGGCACGAACCACCACCAGGCACCCAGGGTCAGGGCCTGCGCGTTCTGCGCGTAGAACAGCATCGAGCCCCAGGTCTGGGTGCCGACGACGCCCAGGCCGATGAAGCTCAGCCCCGCCTCGCCGAGGATCGCGGTGATCAGCGCGAACACGAAGCCGCTGGACATCACCGGCAGCAGGTTCGGCAGGATCTCGACGGAGATGATCCGCCACGGCTTCTCGCCGGCGATGCGGGCCGCATGCACGTAGTCGCGGGTGCGGATGGACAGCGTCTGCGAGCGCAGCACGCGGGCCGAGGCCGCCCACGAGGTGATCGCCAGGATGATCGCGATCAGCAGCAGCCCGCGCTGCTGGACGTAGGAGCCGATCACGATCATCAGCGGCAGACCCGGCAGGATCAGCACGACGTTCGTGAACAGCGAGAACACCTCGTCGAGCCAGCCTCCGAGGTACCCGCCGAGGATGCCGAAGAAGGCCGAGAGGAACAGGGCCAGCGCCGCGACGATGACGCCGACGGTGAGGGATCCGCGGGTCGCGTAGGCGAGCTGGGCGAGGACGTCCTGGCCGGTCTGCGTGCTGCCCAGCAGATGCCCGGCGCGCGGGCCCTGCATGCCGTCGTTCGAGATCGCCAGCGGATCCTGCACGAAGAACGGGGCGATCAGCCCGAACAGGACGATGGCGATGACGATCCCGCTGCCGACCAGCAGCGACGGCGTCAGGTTGCGGCGCAGCGCCGCCCGACGGCGCTGCGCGGGCGTGGTCGGCGCCGAGGAGCCGCCCGCACCGCGGGACGCGCCCGCGGCGGGCTCCCCCTGGCCGGGATCCCCCTGGCCGTGGGCACCGGAGGTATCAGCGGTCTGCTCTTCCATGGTGGTCATGTCGCCTCCTCAGCCCCGGACCCTGGTCCGCGGGTCGATCACGCCGTACAGCAGGTCCACCACGAGGTTCGCCGCGAGGACGGACACCGTGATGATGAGGAACAGGCCCTGCATGAGGGCGAAGTCGTTGTTGTTCACGGCCTGGAGCATCGTGTAGCCGATGCCCGGGTAGGAGAACACCGTCTCCACGACGATCGAGCCCGAGACCACGAAGCCCAGGGAGATCGCGAAGCCCGACACCGAGGGCAGCACCGCGTTGCGGGCGGCGTACATGAACATCACGCGCCGCGGGGACAGGCCCTTCGCCTCGGCGGTGAGGATGTAGTCCTCGCTGAGGGTCGAGACCATCATGTTGCGCATGCCCAGCAGCCAGCCGCCGAGCGAGGAGATCACGATCGTCAGCGCCGGCAGGAAGCCGTGGTAGATCGCGTTGGAGATGAAGGGGTAGTCGAAGGCGGGACGCACGAGGGTGACGTCGTAGCCGCCGGAGACCGGGAACCATCCGAGGTTCACCGAGAGCACGTACACGAACAGCAGCGCGAGCCAGAAGTAGGGCACGGCCTGCAGGATCGTGGTCGAGGGGATGAGCGAGTCCAGCCAGCTGCCGCGCTTCCACCCGGCGAAGGTGCCCAGCGTGATGCCCAGCAGGAAGGTGATCGTGGTCGCCAGACCCACGAGGACGAGCGTCCACGGAAGGGACGCCGCGATGATCTCCGTGACGGGCGTGGGGAAGTAGGTGACCGAGATGCCCAGGTCGCCCTGGAAGAGGCCCTTGAGGTACTCGACGTACTGGACGATCAGGGGGCTCGAGTCGTCAGCGCCGAGCATGACCTCGATCGCCTGCCGCGTGTCCGCGGTGACCGGTCCGCGCAGCGCGAGCTTCGCGAGCACCGCATCGACGGGACTGCCGGGCAGGGCCCTGGGGATCAGGAAGTTCAGGGTGATGGCGGCCCAGAAGGCCACCAGGTAGAAGCCGAGCTTTCTCAGCAGATGCACGGGTATCGCATCCTTCCGGGAGGTGAGCGTGGACGAGGCGGTCGCCGCCGACGGGCCCTCGCAGGGACCCGTCGGCGGCCTCGCTCACTCCGCGGGGACGACGGCCTTCAGCACCTGCGCGTTCGACGGCGCGGACCAGGACATCGGGTACACGTACAGGTCGTCCTGCGTGGGCCAGCCCGTGATGCGGGAGCTGTTGTACTCGGTGAGGCTCGAGCCGATCAGCACGGGGATCGCGGGCAGGTTCTCCGACAGCTTCTTCTGGATGGTGTAGTAGGCCTCCTTCTTGACCTCGATGTCGGTGGTGCCTGCGGCGGTCTCGAGCGCCTCGTCCACCTCCGGATCGGAGAAGCGGGTGACGTTGCCGTAGGGGTTGCCGTTCTCGCCGACGGGCAGCGTGCTGTCCGTCGCGAAGGTGTTCATGTACGGGTAGTACGGGTCCGGGGCGGTTCCCTGGCCGACGGCGTCGATGACGAGCTGGTAGGTGCCCTTGGCCTTCGCGTCGTTCCACTCGTTGACGGAGACCTGCTGGGGGATCAGCTCGATGCCGACGCTCTTGTACTGCTCGGCGAGCGTGTCCAGGGCGGTCACGTAGTCGGACCATCCGGTCGGGCAGCTGACGGTCATCGAGAGCCGCTCCCCGTCCTTGGCGTAGATCCCGTCACCGCCGAGCTCGTAGCCGGCGTCCTCGAGGATCTGCGTGGCCTTGTCGACGTCGGCGTTCCAGGGGGCGTTCTCGATCGACGGGTCGATGAACTCCGCATCCCTCTCGGGCAGCGCGAACGACGGCGAGATGTCGCTGCCCAGGCCGTAGAAGGCGAGGGTGGAGAGCTGCTCGCGGTCCATGCCGTAGTAGAGGGCCTGGCGGACGGCGACGTCGGTCTGCGGTCCCTCGCAGCCGAGATCGGCGTTCGAGGCGGCCATGAGGCAGCACTGCGAGATGCCGGTGTTGGTGTAGCTGAGGTCCTCGTCCGCCTCCACGTGGGCGTCCAGGTCGGGGATGGAGGTGGACATGTAGTCGACCTCCCCGGCGAGCCACTTGTCAGTCGCCGCCTGGTTGCCCGACAGGGCGATGCAGCGCACGCCGCCGATGGCGGGGACGCCCTCCTCCCAGTAGTCCTCGTTGGCGGAGTAGAGGTACGACTCGTTGGTGTAGTCGGAGAACTTGAAGGCGCCGGTGCCGATGGGCTCCTCGTTCGCATACGTCGCCAGGTCGTCGACGTCGCTGAACAGGTGCTCGGGGATGATCCAGGTCAGGCCCAGGGCGTTGGCGCCCTCCGTGAAGGACGGCTCCTGGTAGCTGATCACGACCGTGCGCTCGTCGGCGACCTCGGCCGACGGCGCGGTCCCCGCGGGGTTCAGCGCCTCGGTGTCCTTGACCTTGTTGAAGGTGAAGGCGACGTCGTCGGCCGTGAAGGCCTCCCCGTCGTGCCAGGTCACGCCCTCGCGGATCGTGACGGTCAGCTGGGTGCCGTCCTCGTTCCACTCGTAGGACTCGCCGAGCAGCGGCACGAACTCCTGGTCGATGGCCTGGAGGGGGTCGATGTAGAACAGGGACTCGTACAGCACGCCTTGGACCAGCGAGATCACCGAGGGCGAATGGGGGTTGAAGTTGCGGGTGAACTCTCCGTTGCCGGTGAAGGTCGTCGCGATCGGCAGCGAGCTGCCGTCCTCATCGGTTCCGTTGTCGAGGTTCGAGGCCTGCCCGCACGAGGCGAGGGCGAGAGGGGCGGCGCTGACCGCGGTCAGCTTGTAGAGGTCCCGACGGCTGAGGTGCATCTTTGCTCTCCTTGTCAGCGCTCCGCTGCGCTTCCGTGTCTGCGTCATCGCAGAGCGCGTCGTCATCACGCTTACTTCATTCACTTAATGAAGTACGTGTATCGTCGCGATCGCAGGAGAATCCGTCAAGGGGGTCGGCGCGGTCGCCCCGTCACGAGATGGTCACGACATCGGAGGTTTCCATGACGGCCAGCGGCGACCGGAGGGCATCGGCGACCGACGCCGCGATCCTCGAGACGGTCCGACGTCGCGCGGAGACCACGCGGGTGGAGCTCGCCCGCGAGCTCGGCCTCACCCCCGCGACGATCACCTATGCGGTCAAGCGACTGATGGGCGCGGGGCTGCTGGTCGAGACCGGGTTCGCCCGCTCCAACGGCGGCAAGCGCGCCTCGCTGCTGCGGCTGAACGACCGCGCACGCTGGGCGGTCGGCTGCACGATCGACGCCGGCCGGCTCTCGATGGTCGCCGTCGACATGACCGGTGCGCTGCGATCGCGCGCCGTGCTCCCGCTGCCGCCGCGCCCGACGGTCGACCTCCTGATGGAGTCGCTGCGTCGCGCCCTGGAGATGATGGACCCGTCCCAGGGAGTCTCCCGGTCGACCACCGGCATCGGCCTGGCCACCGGCATCTCCACCGGCCCGGTCGACAGCATCGCGACGGCCGCGCCCGGTGGGCCGGACGCCCTCGGTGGGCCGGACGCCCTCGGTGAGTCGGCCGCACCCAGCGGGCCGGCCGACGGTCCGGAGCTGACCGCGCAGCTGCTCGCGGCGATGGAGGCGGACCTGGGGATCCCCGTCGTCAGCGCGAGCACCCCGGTGTGCGCCGCGCTCGGGAGCTTCTGGAGCGGGGAGCAGCCGGAGACCGGACTCAGCGCCACGCTGCACATGGACTCCGGTCTCGCCCTCGCCCTGCTGCTGGACGGCGCGCCCCTCCGCTCAGCTGCGGGGGCGACCCTCGACCACGCCTGCATCGACCCCTCCGGCCCCGCATGCCCCTGCGGCCAGCGCGGATGCCTGAGGCTGTACGCCTCAGCGCAGGCGATCGTCGACGCAGCGGCCCAGGAGCCCGGCCTGGCCGACGACCTGGGCCTCGCACTCACCCCGGATGCCGTCACCGCCGATCTCGTGCTCGTCTCCCTCGCCGCCAACCGCGGTGAGGACCGGGCCCGCGCGGTCCTCGAGGCGGCCATGCGCGCGATCGCCCAGGTGCTGAGCACGGTCACGAGCGCCCTGGGCGTGGATGCCCTGACGCTCAGCGGCGCGGGCATCCAGGCGGCTCCGGTGCTCGCCCATCGGATCGTCGGCGAGCGCGTCGGCGCTCCCGGGGTCCCCGGTCCGCGCACGACGGTCACCGTCTCGCAGGTCCAGCCCCATCCGGCCGCCGTCGGTGCCGCCGTGCTGGCGCTGCAGCGGTCCCTCGACCCTGCTCGAGCCTGAGAACGGGCCGCCATCGTCCAGCGCCGCCGCCCTGGGGCGCGGACCGCAGTCCTGGGGTGCGGACCGCTGTCGCTCAGCGCCGGTGCGCGAAGAGGTCGCGCAGGAGCGCGATCTCCGCGAGATGGTGGATCAGCTCCCGGTTGATGTGCGCGACGAGCGTGGCCCGGGAGTACTCCGCCCACGGACCTTCCGCCTCGCCGACGGCGACCTGCAGATCGTCCGCGTCCCAGCGGCGGACGCCCTCGATCCAGCGGTCGTGCTCGGTGTCGAGCTGAGCCAGGGCACCCTCGGCCGTGGCCGCATAGTCCCAGCTCATGTAGTCGGCCGCGGGTCCGCCATGGTGGCTGTGGGTGCGCGTGGCGAGGACCCCCACGATGATGTGGCCGAGCCGCCAGGCGATCGTCGTGAACGGCGCCGGCGTCGGCTCCGGAACCTCGAAGTCGATCACCAGGTCGCCGCTGCCGGCCTGGAACCGTCGAGGCAGCTCGGGATCGTCGGCCTGGGCGGAGCCGTCGGCCTGGGCGGGATCGTCGGGCCGGGCGGAGCCGTCGGGCCGGGCGGATTCGTCGGGCCGTCGCGGATGGACCGTCCAGATGTCTCCGTCGCCCGTGGGGTCGAAGAAGTACTCCTCGTCCGTGAGCCCCTGCAGCCGGGGACGCAGGTGCTCGTGCCAGTGCAGCTCGATCTGGTCGATCAGGACGGTCGGCAGATCGCCGTCGCGTCCGCGCTCCGTCCCCGCGGTCGCGCCTCCGGACGCACCCGCTCCCCCTCCCGTCGTTCCCGTCGTGATCCCTGCCGTCGGCCCTGTCGTCGGCCCTGTCGTGGTCGCCATGGCGGACCCTCCCTGCTCGTCGTCCGGGCCGGGTCGGCGCCGACCGTCGGACCGACCGACGCTCCGTCCCGTGCTCGTCCCCGACGATCCTCCCCCTGGCGGACAGCTCCTGTCCGCGGAACGGGGCAGACTGTCGGCATGAGCGAGGTGACGAAGCGGGCCCTGCGGCTGCTCGCGATGCTGCAGTCCCGCACCGTGTGGACGGGGCCCGAGCTCGCGCGCGAGCTCGGGGTCACGACCCGGACGGTGCGTCGGGACGTCGACCGGCTGCGCGAGATGGGCTACCCCGTCCTGAACTCCGCAGGTCACGGCGGTGGATACCAGCTGGGCGCGGGGCGTGAGCTGCCGCCGCTGCTGCTCGGCGAGCAGGAGGCCGTCGCCGTGGCGGTCGGCCTGCGTCTCGCGACACGATCAGGCATCGAAGGGCTGGACGAGGAGGCCCTGAGAGCCCTCGCCGCGCTCGATCGGATCCTGCCGCCGAGGGTCCGTGCCGAGGTGTCGGCGCTCAGCGACGCGGTCTCGGTGGTCTCCCGACGGGCGCCGTCGGCCCGACCCGAGGTCCTGCTCGCGCTCGCGGCCGCGGTGCGCGATCGGGTCCGGGTGCGCGTGGACTACGAGAAGGGCGACGGCGAGCGCGGCGAGCGCCGACTGGAGCCCTACCGGATGCTCGCGATCGAGTCCCACTGGTACCTGTTCTCCTGGGACCTGGATCGCGAGGACTGGCGCACGTTCCGCCTGGACCGCATGCATGAGGTGCACGCGAGCACCTTCGTCTTCGCTCCGCGGCCGACGCCCGACATCGAGGCCACGGTGCGGCGCTCGATCACCGTCTCCCCCTACGAGCACGAGGCGGTGGTGCGGATCCGTCGGCCCGCCGAGGAGATCGCCCCGCTGATCCCGGCACGGACTGCGAGCGTCATCCCCGAAGGCGGGTCCGTGCCCGAAGGCGGGTTCGTGCCCGAAGGCGGGTCCGTGCCCGATGGCGGGTCCGTGCCCGATGACATGACGAGTGCTCACGGGAGAAGGGATCGCCGGCCCGGGGATCGCGGACCGGGAGACAGCAGGGCCTGCATCGTGCGGATGGGCGGGGATCTTCCCTGGGTGGCGACGCGGTTGGCGCTGCTGGGCGAGCCCATCGAGGTGATCTCCCCGCCGGAGCTCGCGGAGACGCTGCGCGAGCTGAGCGCCTGGGCCGGGCGCGCCGCGGCGACGACCGACCCGAGCTGACACAGGTTCTCCTGGCCTGCCGAGGCCCGCTTTCCCTGATTCCCCCGCTTGCCCTGACTCCCGGGCTCTCGCGCTCTCGGACTCTCGTGCTTCCGGGCTCTCGGGCTCTCGCGCTCCCTGGTCGGCCATCCGAGCGAGCAGTGTCCGTCTACCACCGTTCAAAAGGCGTTCAAGCGGTGGTAGACGGACACTGCTCCCGGGCACTCCCCCCGGACGATGAGGGGCGGGAGCGTGCCGGGACCATTGCCAGCGCCTCCCCCGGGCGCCGACGACCGTTCCCGGCACGCTCCCCGTGCCGACCGGTCCCCCGACCGGTCGGCCCATCCCCCTCGGCGATCCCCCTCGCCGACTCCCGCACCCGACGCAGCGAATCTACGGACGTTCCCGCGGGAACGCGATGGGGAGGAGTCCCTGGGGAGAACTCCCCATCCGCGACGAGGTTGCAGCGAGCGAAGCCAGCGCCGAGCGGGGCCCCCTACGAACGGAGACGCTCCGGCAGGCGGTCGGCGTGGGCGGCGATCTCGTCGTCTGCGGGCATCGAGCGCAGGAAGCGGAACACGTCGCCGGGTCCGGCGGTGCCTCCAACGGTCGGTGGTCCCCTCGATGCGGGTCGGGAAGCCGTGGTGCGCGACGCTAGGGCCGACGACTCAGCCGCTCAGCTGCTGGGGTGGACCGGCGAGATGGTCAGCCAGTCGACGTCGCCGGCACAGGCCGTCAGGCCGTCCTGCTCGGCATACAGGGCCTCGTCCTGGTCGGGGAGGTAGACGCGCCAGCCGTCCGCCTCGGTCGCTTCGCAGTCGGCGCCGAAGGCTCCTCCGTCGTCGCCGATGTTCGCCGCCTGGAGGGTCGCGACCGCGGTCCCGCCGGGGATCAGCACGGCCGGCTCGCCCTCGGCGTCGGTGCGGGACGCCTCCTGGCCGATCTCGGTGCCGTCTCCGCCGCCGACGGCGATCACGCCCGGGTAGCCGTCGATGCGGCAGGGGTCATCGCCCGTATTGGTGAAGGTGAGCTCGTAGCCGATGGTCCCGGCGGCGGCGTCGCCCTGCGTGACGTCGAGGGACAGGCTGCCGACGGTGCAGTCCGCGACATCCTCATCATCCTCATCCCCCTCGGACTCGTCGGACTCATCGGCGCCGGTCGAGCCGGTGGACTCATCAGCGCCATCGGACCCGTCAGCCCCATCCGACCCGTCGGTCCCATCCGACTCATCAGCGCCGTCGGATCCGCTGTCCGCGGAGTCCCCGTCGTCGCTCGCGCCTCCCTCATCGCTCGCTCCTCCCTCATCGCTCGTGCCGGCCGCCTGGCTGGTGGCGGAGCCGTCCGACGGTCCGGCCGCGTCCCCGTCGTCCCCAGTGCCGCACGATGCGGCGCCGGCCATGACGACCGCGCAGACGGCAAGGGCCGACGCGCCCCGGCCGAGGCCGCGGACCGGGCGGGCGGAAAGGAGGCCGGAGCGGCCGGAACGACGGGAGGGAAGCGCAGGTCGAAGGGGGTCTGGAGCGCTGAGGGGCGCGGGAGTGCGGAGGTGTGCAGGGGTGCGGAGGCTGGTGCGGATGCTCATGATCTGTCTCCATCCGAGATCGACGTTCCTGATCGACGCAGCTGTTCGGTTCCGTCGGGTCGGCGACGATACGCCGATCTCGCGACGATGCACACCACTCGGGCCATCCCCTCGGACCTCCGCCTCGGTCGCCGGCCTCGACGATCCCCGCCGGCCGTTGACCGCCTACCCTGACCCGATGACGACTCCGAGGGCCGCAACCTCCGCGGCGGGCCCCGCGCCAGCGGGCTCGTCGGGCATCGCGCCAGCGGATTCGTCGGGCGCCGACGCAGCGAGGGCCGACGTGGCGACCGAGGGCCCTGGCCTGTGGACCCGACGCGGGGCGCCCCCGCGGATGGAGACGATGCACCGGCACGACGACGTGGAGATCAACGTCGTGCTCCGCGGAGAGCTGCGGTACCTGTTCGCGGGGCGTCCGCTGCGGGTGGGCGAGGGCGAGATCGCGGTCTTCTGGGCGGCGCAGCCGCATGGGCTCGTCGACTCACGGCCCGGCGAGGCGTGCTGGGTGCACGTTCCCTTCGCGACCGTGCTCGGCTGGGGACTGCCGGAGGCGGAGACCGCTCCCCTCCTGCGGGCCCGTCCGCTCGTGGTCCGTGCGCCGCGCCTCGCCGAGAGGATCGCCCTGCTGGCCGAGGACTGGGGGCGCGAGATCACGGCCGGCGGCGAACGCATCGCCCTGCTGGAGATCGAGGCCTCGCTGCGGCGGATCCTCCGCGCCCGGCCGACGGACCGGCTCCCGCAGAACGACCCGGGGCAGGAACCGCGGCAGGAACCGCGGCAGGGCCCGGACCGAGCCTCGGGCCAGAGCCCGGAGCGCGCCTCGGGCGGTGCTCGCGCGGACTCCGCCCCGTCGGAGCGGCTCCGTCAGGTGGGGACCATGGCACAGTTCGTCGTCGAGAGGCATCGGGAGCCGATCGCGGTCGCGGACATCGCCGCGGCCGTGCACCTGACGCCCTCGCATGCGATGACGGTGTTCCGTCGGGCCGTGGGGATCACGCTCGGGCAGTACTTCTCCGGCGGTCAGCGGCAGCGGGTCTTGATCGCCCGCGCACTTCTCAAGCCCTCGCCCGTGCTGCTGGTCGACGAGGCCACGAGCGCCCTGGACACGGAGAACGAGGCGGCGATCACCGCGGCCCTCGCCGAGGACACCCGTCCGCGCACCCGCGTGATCGTCGCCCACCGTCTGCCCAGCATCCGTGCCGCCGACCGCGTCCTGTTCCGCGAGGAGGGACGCATCGTCGAGGACGGAGGGGTCGAGGAGCTGCTCTCCGCCGGCGGGCGCTTCGCCGAGTTCTGGGCCCAGCAGGACGCCTCGACCGGCTGGCGGCTCCAGGCGGACCGGCACTGATCCCCGGAGCGGATCACCGGAGCGTCGGCGCGGCCTCCGGTCGGATCGGAATGGTGACGACGGCGACCGGCTGCTCGGTCGGGCCCGGATGCAGGACGAGCGGCCCGACCGTCCGGTCCAGCCCCTCGACCCGGCCCGTCGGCCCCGCCGGACCTGCCGAACCCGTCGGCCCCGCCGGGCCTGCCGAACACGTCGGCCCCGCCTGACCCGCCGGCCCCGTTGACGCTGCGACCTCGCGGATCGCCGCTGAGACGGCGGCATCCAGCTGCACGGGACCGGAGGCCGGATCGAGCAGCAGCGCGTTCAGCACCCGTGGGCTGTCGTCCCCGGTGCCGGTGCCGCTTCCGGCGCCGAGGGTGAAGCGGACGCCCGCCGGGGGTGTCCGCACGGCCGCATTGAACCACGGCCGGGAGCCGAAGATCGCCTCTCCGTTCCGCGCGAGCCATCCGCCCATCGTCTCCAGGGCGCGGCGCTGCAGGTCGGGGATGCTGCCGTCGGCCCGAGGGCCGACGTTGATCAGCAGGTTCCCGTTCTTCGAGACCACGTCGACCAGCAGTCGGATCAGTGAGTCGCCGTCTAGGGCGTGCTCCGCGGACTCGTCGGCGTTGAACCCGAAGCTCAGGCCGAGACCGCGGGTGGCCTCGAAGACCTCGTCCTGGACGGAGTCGATGTCCTGGTACTCGCGCGTGAGGACGCCGTGGACGGGCACACCCCAGCGGTCGTCGACCAGTCCGTCGGGCACCGCGGCGAGATGCTCGCGGAAGAGCTGCTGGAGGGAGTCGGGGCCATCGTGCTTGCCGGCGTCGGGCCAGTCGATGTCGTTCCACAGCAGGTCGGGGGCGAAGCGCTCGATCAGCTCGCGCAGCTGCGCAGCGGAGTAGGAGGCGAAGGCGGCATCGTTGCGGCGCAGCGCGAACAGGTCCTCGTTCGAGGTCAGCGGCGGGAACTCGCTCGCATGCCAGTCGTGGGCGCCGGAGAAGTACAGCCCGAGCCGGAGCCCCGCCTCCCGCACCTCGGCGGCGATCTCCGCGATCAGATCGCGGCCCGGCCCGCGACGTGCCGCCGTGAAGGACGTGGTGGCGCTGTCCCAGAGGCAGAACCCGTCATGATGCTTCGTCGTGGGAACGACGTAGCGGGCGCCGGCCCGGCGCGCGAGGCCGACGATCCCGGCCGCGGCGTCGGGCGCGGGATGCCAGTCCTCGGCGAAGTCCTCGTAGGAGCGCCCGACGCCGAAGATCCGCTCGTGGCGCTCGCGGGTGGGGCTGCCCTCGATCCGCACGGTGTTCGCGTACCACTCGGCGTACTGATGGCGGGCGTAGGCGTTCTCGGCGGTGACGTCGCTGCGGTCCAGGACGTCCGCCCAGGCCGGCACCGAGTACAGGCCCCAGTGCACGAACACGCCGAGCTTCGCGTCGCGGTACCAGTCGGGGACGGTGAGCTCGGGGTAGGCCTCTGCGGGGGCGGCGTCGGCGGGTCCGTGGCGGTCGTCGAAGCTGATCATGAGGGGTCTCCGTCCTCGGTCGGGCTGGGCGATGGGGCAGCGAGCGGGCTGCCGACGGGCGGGCTGCCGACGGGCGGCGGGTCGGCATATCCGGTCCGGTCGACGAAGCCGGCGACCATCTCGTCACGACGATCGCGCGCGCTCGCCCAGATGTCCTGGACCTGGCCCGGGTCCGCTGCGCGGTCGAAGAACTGCCCGGTCCCCCCGCCGATGGTGGTGGGGCTCCCGACAGGCTCGCTGAAGCCGCCGGAACCCGTCGAGAACACTGCAGCATCGGCGCCGCGCATCAGCACGAGCGAGCCGTCGAAGGCGGTCGCCCCGACCACCCGGGTGCCGTCCGCCCGGATTCCCGTCGGCGCCGGGTCGAGCAGGTCGTCGGCCCCATCGAGGCGGTCGCGCAGCGCAGCCAGCACCTGCGCGGGGTGCTCGGCGCCCGGCCGCTCCTGGAGCGGGGCCGGGAGGGAGGCGCCCCGAGTGCGATCGAGATGCGCCAGCAGGCTCGGGAACAGGTCGAGCAGGCTCACCAGACGGTCGTCGACGCCGGGGGCGATGCCGTCGCCGCTGATGATGAGGGGGATCCGGTGCCCGCCGTCGTAGACGTCGGCCTTCTGTCCGCGCAGCGTGCCGTTGGGGGCGTGGTCCTCGAGGAGGCCGTCCTCGGGATAGCAGGTCGGCGCGCCGTTGTCCGAGGTGACGACGAAGATCGTCGGGCGCGTGGACTCCTCGAGCACCGTGCGGATCTGCTCGACCATGTCGTCGAGCATGAGGATCGCGTCCGCGCGCGGCCCGATGCCCGACCGCCCGCGGAACGTGGCCGGCGGCACGCAGGGCCGGTGCGGGGCGGCCGTGGCCAGGTACAGGAAGCGCGGCGGGTCCTGCGGGCGCACGGGGCTCGTGCTGCGCAGCCAGTCGACGGCCTCGCGCACGAAGCGAGGGTCGACGTCCTCGTCGATCCAGCCGGGCGCCATCGGGCCCGGCCTCTGGGAGGTCACCAGGGGGTCCTTCGGCTCGGTCGGCTCAGTCTCGACCCGATCGCCGACGAGGAAGCAGTACGGAGGCATGTCGAGGGATCCGGAGATCCCGACGAAGCAGTCGAACCCGCGCTCGAGAGGGCCGTTTTCGAAGGGCTGCGCATAGTCGACGTCCCAGCCGTCGGCCTCCATCCCGGGGCGGAAGCCGGCATCGGGGTCGATGCGGCGGCGACCGCCGTCCCGCAGAGCCCAGTCCAGCCCCAGATGCCATTTCCCGATGGCCGCGGTCAGGTATCCGGCCTCCTTCAGGGCGCCCGCCAGCGTCGGGACGTCCGCGGCGATGAGGGCGCCGTCGGTGCCGCCGAGCACACGGGAGCGCAGCGGGCTGCGCCATGGGTAGCGGCCCGTGAGCAGGGCGTAGCGGCTCGGAGTGCACACCGCCGAGGCGGCGTGGGCGTCGGTGAAGCGGCGCCCTGAGCACGCGAGCGCATCGATCGCGGGCGTGCTGAAGGCCGTCGCCCCGAAGCAGGAGAGATCGCCGTGACCGAGGTCGTCGGTGAGGATCACGACGATGTCCGGGAGCTGCGACGCATCGCCCCTCACCGGACGGCCCCCGCGCTCGTCCGCTCGTGCGCAGGAGCGTCGTTCCCCCAGGCCGCGACGACGTCGGGCGACCAGCGCTCGGCGCGGGAGTCGTCGCCGGCGGCGGCCATCGCGAGGAGCACGGCGCCGGCCCGTCCCGGGAGGGCTCGCAGCGGGCTCACGACGACGTCGGGGGCCGACTTCCATCCGAGCTCCTCACCGAGGCGGGCGCGCAGCGGACGGAGCAGCCGGTCCTCGGCGCGCGCGACGCCTCCGACGAGCGAGATCAGCGCCGGGTCGGCGGTCATGGTGAGGGTGCACAGCCCGACGGCGAGGGCGTCGACCGCCTCCTCCCAGACCCGCCGTGCATCGGGGTCCCGGTCGAGGCGTCCGACCAGGTCGTCGACTCCTGAGAGCTCCGCGCCGCCGGTGCGGGCGGCGTAGCGCCGCAGGAGCCCGGCTCCGGAGGCGTAGGCGTCCAGGCACCCGACGCGTCCGCAGGCGCAGAGGTCGCCGCCGGGGACCGCGGTCGCGTGCCCGATCTCCCCGGCGCTGCCGGCGGCCCCGGTGATCACCTGGCCGCCTGCCACCAGGCAGGCCGCGATCCCCGTGCCGATCGACAGCACCGCGAAGTCCTCCGCTCCGCGCGCGGCACCGAAGGTGCCCTCCGCGATGCCGGCCCAGCGGACGTCATGGCCCACGCGCAGGGGAACCCCCTCGACGCCCGGTGCGCCGCCGAGGATCCGAGCCAGGGGCACGTCGGTCCATCCGAGGTTCGAGGCGAAGCGGACGACGCCCTCGTCCGCGTCCACGTGCCCGGGGCTGAGGGCCCCGACGCCGCGGATCCGGACTCCGGAGAGCGCCGCGTCGTCGGCCGCGGACGCGATCATGCCGCGCAGATCCTCGAGGAGGGCTCCCCCGCTCCCGGAGGCCCAGCGTCGGCTGGCCAGCAGCCGACCGTCGCGGTCGACGAGATCCGCGGTCACCGAGGTGCCTCCGATGTCGATCCCCAGGTATCCGTCGAGGCTCATGCGGCGGACCCAGCGGCCCCGGGGGATCCGGCAGCCGCAGCCGCTCCGGCAGGCGCAGCGGAAGAGCCCGGTCGAGGGCGCACCGGCAGGCTCCCGTCGGCGGGCAGCGGGAAGTGGCAGGCCACCGTATGGTCCGCGGCACCGCCCTCCCCGGTCCCGACCTCGTGGACCGGCGGTGCGGTCGCGCAGATCTCCTGGGCGAAGGGGCAGCGGGTGCGGAAGCGGCATCCGGACGGCGGATCCATCGCGTTGGGCAGCTCCCCCTCCACGAGCAGCCGATCGCGGCCGTCGTCGACGTCGACCGTCGGCACCGCGTCGATGAGGACGCGGGTGTAGGGATGCCGCGGCCGCTCGCTGATCTCGTCGGCCGGGCCCTGCTCGACCATCGCCCCCAGGTACATGACGCCGATCCGATCGGACATGTGCCGCACGACGGACAGGTCGTGGCTGATGAAGACGTAGGCGAGGCCGTGCTCGGCCTGCACGTCCTTCATGAGGTTCAGCACCTGGGCCTGCACGGACACGTCGAGGGCGCTGACGGGCTCGTCGCACACCACGAGCCGCGGCTCGAGCGCGAGCGACCTCGCGAGCCCGATGCGCTGCAGCTGACCTCCGGAGAACTCGTGCGGGTAGCGCTCGAGCGCCTCCTCGGGGAGGCCGACGTCCTCGACGAGGTCCTCGACCCGCTCCGAGCGGGAGCGGCCCGTGCCGACGCCCTGGATCCGCAGCGGCTCGGACAGCACCTCGTCGATCCGCATGCGCGGGTCCATCGCGGCGCTGGAGTCCTGGAACATCATCTGCACCCGGCGGTGCACCGACCGCGCCGCCCGTCCCCGGGACAGGGTGATGTCCTGCTCGTCGATCTCGAGAGTGCCCGAGGTGGGGCTCTCGAGGGCGGCGATCAGCCGGCCGAGCGTCGACTTCCCGCAACCGGACTCGCCGACCAGGCCGAAGGTCTCCCCGGCGCGCACGCGGAAGCTGACGTCGCTGACCGCGCTCACGGTGCCGACGGCGCGCCGCAGGATCGATCCGCCGGAGGCGGCGTACTCCTTGGTCAGGCCCGAGACCTCGAGAACGGTCGCAGGACCGGTCGCTCCGGCGGCCGGAGCGCCGACGCCCGGAGCGCCGGCCAGCGAGGCACCGGCCGGCGAGGCGCCGTCGGACTCGACCGCGGCGGCCGCGCCGGACTCCTCCGGCCGACGGTCCGCGTCGAGCTCCTCGCCACCGGGATGGAGGCAGGCGACGGCGTGGCCCTCGCCCCGCAGCTCGACCGGCACGGGGCCGCTCACGCAGTCCGATCGCGCGGCATGGCAGCGGGGGGCGAAGGGGCACCCGACGATCTCGGTCGCCAGGTCGGGCGGCATCCCCGGGATCGCGAAGAGCCGCTCCCCGCTCCCCGTGGCGGCCGCCGCCCTCTCGGGCAGCGCGGCGAGCAGGGCGCGCGTGTACTGGTGGGCGGGGTCGTCGAAGAGGGTGCGGGCCGGTGCGGTCTCGACCACCCGCCCGGCATACATGACCGCGACGTCGTCGGCGCGCCCGGCGACGACGCCGAGGTCGTGGGTCACCAGGATCGCCGCGGAGCCGAACTCCTCCTGGATGTCCTCGATGAGGTCCAGGATCTGGCGCTGGGTGGTGACATCCAGCGCCGTCGTCGGCTCGTCGGCGATGAGCAGCTTGGGGTGGTTCACGAGCGCCATCGCGATCATCGCGCGCTGTCGCATGCCGCCGGAGAGCTGGTGCGGGTAGTCGCGGGCGATGCGCTCGGGCCGCGGCATGCCCACCCGACGGAGGATGTCGAACGCTCGCACGCCCGCCTCGCGGCGGGAGAGCCTCTCGTGGACCATGGCGCCCTCGGAGACCTGGTCCCCGATGGTCATGGTGGGGTTCAGCGAGGTCATCGGGTCCTGGAAGATCATGCCGATCTCGGTGCCGCGCCGTCGCCGCGACTCCTTCTCCCCGAGCGTCACCAGGTCGGTGCCGTCGAAGCGGATGGAGCCGCCGGTCACCCGGCCCCCGCCGGGGAGCAGACCCATGACGGCCAGGGCGGTCATGGTCTTCCCGCTGCCGGACTCCCCGACGATCCCGAGGGTCCTCCCGGCGCGGAGCTCGAGGTCGACGCCGCGCAGCGGCGTGACGGCGCCCTTGCGCCGGGGGATCGTCACCTCGAGATCGGAGATGCTCAGCAGGGGCTCGTCGGCCGTCCGGGATGAGGTCACGTCGTCGCCTTTCGTCCAGGTGGTCATCAGGTCACCGCTTCCTCAGCCGGACCTCGAAGGCGTCGCGCAGTCCATCGCCCACGAAGTTGAAGGCCAGCACGAGCAGGATGATGAGGATGCCGGGGGGATACACGAGCCACCAGTGCGAGGAGTAGATCTCCGACAGCCCGGAGGAGAGCATCCCGCCCCAGTTCGCCGCGGGCGGCGGGACGCCGAGCCCGAGGAACGACAGATAGGCGACGTAGAGGATCGCGTCGGCGATCTGGAAGGTCGCGTTGACGATCACGGTGCCGATCGCGTTGCGGACCACGTGCGTGCGCACCGCCCGCAGGGAGCCGCCTCCCATGCCGCGCATCGCGAGGATGAAGTCCCGCGAGCGCAGCGCGATCGAGTCGCCGCGGATCATGCGGGCCGGGTTCAGCCACGCGAACGCCGCGATGGTCAGCACGAGCATCGGGACGGTCGGGGTGATGATCGTGGCGATCAGCATGAACAGGAACAGCGCCGGGATCGACAGCAGCGCATCGACGATGCGCATCATGACCGCGTCGACCCAGCCGCCGATGAAGCCGGCGGCCGCGCCCCAGACGGTGCCGAAGGCCGTGGCCAGGAGGCCTGCCGCGAGACCCACGATGAGCGAGGTCTGCCCGCCCAGCATGAGCCGTCCCAGCTGGTCGTACCCGACGCCGTCGGTCCCGAGCGGGAACCCGCCCTCCCCCGGCGCGATGTAGGCGCTGGAGAGATCGGTGTGCACCTGGTCGGTGGGGTGCAGGAGCGGCCCGAGGAAGCTGAAGCCGACCAGGCCGACGATGAGCACGAGCCCCACCACGGCCAGCCGGTTCTCGAGGAACACCGCGATGCCCTGGCGGCCGAGGCTGCTGCGCCGACGACGCTCCGACCGCCCGGTTCCCGGCGCGAGGGGCGCGGGGGAGCTCGCGGGCGGGACGTTCGTCGACAGGCTGGCGGACGGGTCGGCGGACGGGCCGACGGAGGCGCCGGCCGAGCGGTCGATCGAGGGATCTGTCGAGGTCATCGTGCACCTCCGCTGAGTCGGACCCGGGGATCAGCCACCGCATAGGCGACGTCGGCGAGGAAGGAGCCGACGACGGTGGCGATCGCGACGATGGTCGTCGTCGCGAGCAGGATCGGGAAGTCGCGGGTCTGCGTGGCCTGCCAGAACATGAGTCCCATCCCGGGATAGTTGAAGAGCTGCTCGACCACCAGGGCCCCAGAGAAGAGGGCCGGGATGTACATGCCGAGCAGGGAGATCACGGGGAAGAGGCTGTTGCGCAGCGCGTGCCGGATCACGATGCGGCCGCCGGGAAGGCCCTTCGCCCTGGCGGTGCGGATGTAGTTCTCCTGGAGGTTGTCGATCATCGTCGAGCGCACGTACCGGGTGTACGCGGCCAGCGTCGCGATGGCGAGCGTCGCCACCGGGAGGATCAGGCCGGTCCAGTCCGCGAGGATGTCCGCGATCCCGAATCCCTGGGGCGCCTGCGGCGGGAGGATCGGGATCGTCTGGGAGAACAGGACGATCATCAGCATGCCCATGAAGAACAGCGGCGTCGCATAGGCGAACAGCGCGACGGCGGTGACGAGGTAGTCGGGGAAGCGGCCGCGCTTGACGGCCTGCACCGCCCCGAGCGGGATGGAGATGGCGAGCGCGACCACCGCTGCGAGGAACGAGAGCAGCATCGTCTTGGGCAGGCGCTGGAGGATCAGATCGGCCACCGGCTGGTTCATCTGGAACGAGAAGCCCAGGTCGCCCGAGGCCAGACGGCTCAGGTACATCACGTACTGGATGAGGAAGGGCCGGTCATAGCCCATCTGCTGGTTGTACGCGTCGATCTGCGCCTGGGTCGCGTCGAGCCCCAGCGCGCTGCGCGCGGCGCCCCCGGGGAGGTTGTGCAGGAGCAGGAAGGTCAGGAAGGTGACCAGCAGGATCACCACCAGCGCCTGTCCCGCCCTGCGCAGGATGAACTGCCACATCAGCCGGGCATCTCCTTCATGGGTCGGAGGGGACGGAGGGTCCGAGGGGCCGACGGCGCCGTGCCGTCGGCCCCTCGGATCGGATCAGCCGCGGGACCAGTCCTGCGGGTACATGTTGAGCATCGGGTCCTGCGGGGAGATCCCCGAGATGTCGCTCGAGTAGGCGCTCACCCGGTTCACGGGGTTGGGCATCCACAGCACCGGGAGGTCCTCGGCCAGGTAGTCGTCGTACTCCTCGAGCGCCTCGGGATCCGAGGAGAACTGGGTCGCGTCGATCAGCTCGTCGGCCTTCTCATCGGAGTAGCTGCCGAGGTTCACCGGGGCTCCGGTGGCGAACAGCCGCTCCCCGGAGGCGTACACCGGGTAGTACCAGGAGCCCTGCGAGCCGAAGAAGGACATGTCCCAGCCGCACTCGGCGCCCTCCTCGCAGACCTGGCTGACGGCGACCGAGTCCGGGACCTCCTTGATCTCCAGGCCGATCCCGGCCTGGGCGAACTGGCTCTGGATCTCGGCCATCATGCGGGAGGTGGAGGTGAAGCCCGACTGGCTGGTCAGCGTGAAGCTGAGCTCCTTGCCCTCCTCGATGCCCTCGCCGCACTGGCCCTCTCCGGTACCGGGGTTCGTGCAGGTGCTGACGCCGTCGGGGACGACGGTCCAGCCGTTGTCCTCGAGGAGGGAGATGGCGGCATCGGGGTCGAAGGAGTAGGCGCAGCCCTCGGAGGTGCCCGCGGCATCACCGCTCTGGGGGACGGGACCGCAGGTCGGCGACGCGGCTCCGTTCCAGATCACCTCGGAGATGGTCTCCTGGTCGATCAGCTGCTGCATCGCCTGGCGGATGTACTTCTGCTCGAACAGCGGGCCCGTCTCGGGGTTCGCGAAGTTCAGCGCGAGATAGGTGATGGACCATCCGTCCCACGGCTCGACGGTGTACCCGCTCTGCTCGACGACCTCCTGCTGGTCGAGGGCGCTGGCAGGGATGTAGCCGTAGTCGACGCCGCCCGAGCGCAGCACGTTGAACTGCGAGGTGTCGTCGGTGAACGGCGTGAAGACGACCTGGGACAGCTCCGCGGCGTCGGATCCGCTGTAGCCCTCGTTGCGGGTCAGGACGACCTCGCCGCCCGGGGTGAAGCTGTCCAGCTCCCACGGTCCCGAGACGGTGTCCCACAGCTCCTCGGTCGCGTAGGACGCGGGATCCTCCGCTGCCGAGATCAGGTAGTCGAAGACCTCCTGGGCGGTCTCCGGGTCCCGGTCCAGGTCGCCGATCTCCCCGTCGTCCGAGGTCCTGTCCCAGGCGTGCTGAGGCATCGGGGTCAGGGAGTTGAGCTGGTTGCCGATGTACCACCCGGGCGAGTAGGCGTCGGTGGTGGTGATGGAGAAGGTGCTCTCGTCGACGACGTCGAAGCTCGCGACGTTGTCGGGGAAGCCGCCCTCCCGGTAGGACGCCCAGTCCTCCTTGTTCGCGACCACGAGGTTGTACCAGAACTCGACGTCGCGACTGGTGATGGAGGTGCCGTCGGACCAGGTCAGGTCCTTGAGGGTCATCGTGTACGTCAGGCCGTCGTCGGACACCTGGACGTCCTCGACCATCGACCGGTCCCGGTCGAGGTTGTACTCGTCGTCCCCGTCGAGCTCGTACGAGAACAGCGACGGGTACAGGGCCTGCCGGAAGATCGCGTTCTCGCCCTGGGTCTTGCCGGGCTGCGAGATGGGCAGGATCCAGGTCGGCGTCGTCATCGCGACGCTCACCGAGTCGCCGGCATCGGCCGCTCCCTCCGGGGTCGAGCTGCCGGCGCTGCATCCCGTCAGGGCGAGGGAGAGGACGGCAGCGCCCACCGCGACGGTGCGAGCAAACCGTGAGGTCGTGGATCTCATGGGGTTCCTTCCGAGGTCGGTCCCGGTCCGAGGGACGGTCCGGGACGGTTGAGCTGCACTGGTTTCACTGCACTGGTCTCACTGCACTGCTCGGTCGAGCGATCGACCCGATGTCCGAAGTCTGGCGCTCAGAATCGCCAAACTTCTGCCAGTCTCCCCCCTCGTGACCGAAGCGTTACCCATCCGATCCGCCATCTTTGAACATGTCTGCATAAAGTGTCACCACTATTCGACGAACTCGAGGAGCTCCCGTGGGACCCGAGGAACCGACAACGACCGCCTCCACCGACCGGGCAGGAGCACCCGGCGACTCGCCTGCCACGGCATCCCGTCAGAGCCGCTCCACGGAGACTGAGGCGCAGGCCCTGGCGCTGATCGCCTCGGGCGCCGCCTCCTCCCGCGCAGAGCTGCGCGTCCAGCTGGGGATCTCCGCCTCGAGCGCATCCGCTCTCGTGCGCAGACTGCTCGACAGCGGCGCCATCATCGAGGACGACCAGGGGGAGTCCACGGGTGGACGGCGTCCCGCGCGTCTCCGCGCCGCCGCCGACGACGCCGTCTGGCTCGTCGCCGAGCTCGGCGGCAATCACGCGCGGCTCGGCCTCGCCGGCGCCGACGGCCGTCTCGCCGAGGTCGTCGAGAAGCCCCTGGACATCTCCGAAGGGCCGGGGCCGACGGTCTCGACGCTGCTCGTAGGATGGCGGGAGCTGCGCGACCGGCATCCCGGATCCGAGGTCCTCGCCGCCGCCGTCGCGCTCCCCGGACCGGTCTCCGCCATCACCGGAGAGCTGATCGCCCCGGCGCGCATGCCGGGATGGCACGGCGCGTCGATCGCCGTCGATCTCGAGGAGGCCCTCGGCGTCCCGGTGCGGCTCGAGAACGATGCGCGAGCCGCCACCCTCGGCGAGCATCTCGTCCGCGGCGAGTCCCTCCGCGACCTCATCTACGTCAAAGCCGGCTCGGGCATCGGCGCAGGGCTCCTCAGCCGCGGCGAGATCGTCCAGGGCGGGGCCGGAGTCGCCGGGGACATCACCCATGTGCCGGTCCCGGGGGCGGAGGGCCGACCGTGCAGCTGCGGTCGCATCGGCTGCCTCGAGACCGTGGCCAGCGGCGCCGCCATCCGTCGGGAGCTCATCGAGAGCGGGCTCGAGGTCGACTCGGTCAACGACGTCGTCGACCTCGCAGTCACCTTCCACCCCGCCGCGAACGCGGCGATCCGCCGATCCGGCAAGCAGCTCGGAACGGCCCTGTCCCCGCTGGTGAACTTCCTGAACCCGAGCGCCGTGGTGATCGGCGGCGCCCTCTCCGGGGTGGATGCCTACGTCGCCGCGGTCCGCAGCGCCATCTACGACTCGAGCCTGGCCATGAACACCCAGGGGCTCACGATCGACACCACCGTCGCCGGGAGCGACGCCGCGCTCATCGGACTCACCCGACTCGCCCAGGAGAGGGTTCCGGTGCGGCTGCCGGGCACCGGCCCACAGCGCTGAGCGCACCGGCTGCCCCGACGCCCTCCCTCCCCTCCCCCGCGCTCCCCGAGCACCCTGACCTCCCTCCACGTTCCGCAGCAGACCTCAGGAGAAGCCCATGTCCCGCACCCGCATCGCGATAGCCGGCATCGCCATCGAGTCCTCGACCTTCACTCCCTACCGCTCCTCGGAGAAGGACTTCGAGGTGCGCCGGGGCACTGAGGAGATCCTGGACCGCTACCCCTTCGACATACCCGAGGCCGAGCAGGTCGAGTACGTCGGCATCCTGCACGCCCGGGCGCTGCCCGGCGGCCAGCTGCTCCCCGGCACCTATGAGGCGTGGAAGAAGGAGATCGTCGACGGTCTCGCCGCCGCGCACGCCGAGGCGCCGCTGGACGGCTTCTTCTTCGACATCCACGGGGCGATGAGCGTCGAGGGCCTCGATGACGCCGAGGGCGACCTGATCACCGCGATCCGCTCCGCGATCGGCTCGGAGGTCGTCGTCGGCACCGCGATGGACCTGCACGGGAACGTCTCGCACACGCTCTTCGACGCCTGCGATCTGATGACCTGCTACCGGCACGCCCCGCACATCGACGCCTGGGAGACGCGCGAGCGCGGTCTGCGGAACCTGGTCGAGGTCGCCCGGCGGGTGCGCGAGGGCGGGCCGCTCCCCCACAAGGCTCTCGTGCACGTGCCGATCCTGCTGCCCGGGGAGAAGACCTCCACGCGGATCGAGCCGGCCAGGTCCCTCTATGCGCGGATCCCCGAGCTGACGGAGCGCGAGGGCGTCACCGACGTGTCCTGCTGGATCGGCTTCGCCTGGGCCGATCAGCCCCGCTGCAAGGCAGCGATCGTCGCGTTCGGGGACGACGCCGCCGCGGTCGACGAGACCGCCCTCGACCTCGCCCGCAGCCTCTGGGAGGTGCGCCACGACTTCGTGTTCGTGGCGCCGACGGGAAGCTTCGACGACTGCCTGAGCACCGCGATCTCCTCGTCGGCGCGCCCGTTCTGGATCTCCGACTCGGGCGACAATCCCGGCGCCGGAGGGGCCGACGACACGACCTTCGCCCTCGCGCGCCTGGCCGCGCGGGAGGAGATCCGCTCCGGCGAGGTCAGCGCGCTGATGGTCTCCCTGGTGGACCCCGTCACGGCCGATGCGGCCTGGGAGGCCGGCACGGGCGGGCGCCTCGCCGTCGAGGTCGGCGGGCGGATCGACGCCCGCGATCCGGGCCCGGTGCCGCTCACGGTCGAGGTCTCCGCCCTCGACGAGTCGGGGCCGACGGGCCGCGCCGCCGCGCTGCGCGTGCTCGCGGACGACCGGCCGACGGGGCTCACCGTCGTGGTCACGGGGCGACGCTCCCAGTGGGCGACGCGCGGCATGTTCGAGCGCCTGGGCCTCTCGATGACCGGCTTCGACGTGGTCACCGTGAAGATGGGCTATCTCGAACCGGACCAGTACGAGGCCGCCGCGGACTGGCTGCTCGCACTCACCCCGGGCGGAGTGGACCAGGATCTGATCCGCCTCGGCCACACCCGCATCGACCGTCCGATGATCCCGTTCGACGACGAGATCCCGGAGCCGACCCCGGAGGACATCCGGCGCTGATCCTTGCGGGTCCGGCACCAGGGCCCGGGCAGGACCCGTCAGGAGTGCGCGACGAACTCCTGACGCTGCGCGCCGAGGCCGTCGATGCCGATCTCCACGACGTCCCCGACCTGCAGGTACGGGAAGCGGCCGGAGAGGGCGACCCCCTGGGGCGTGCCGGTGTTGATGAGGTCACCGGGCTCGAGCACCATGTACTGCGAGAGGTGATGCACCAGCTGCGCGACGGTGAACACCATGTCGGCCGTGGTCGAGTCCTGGCGGGCCTCCCCGTTCACGCTCGACCACAGGCGCAGGGCCTGCGGGTCGACCTCGGCGGCGGGCACCAGCGCCGGTCCGACGGGGTTGAACCCCTTGGCGCACTTGCCCTTGGACCACTGGCCGCCGCTCCGGGCGATCTGGAAGTCGCGCTCGGAGATGTCGTGGCTGGTCACGTACCCGGCGATGACCTCGAGCGCTGCCTGCTCGTCGGCCAGGTACGACGCCTGCCTCCCGATCACCACACCCAGCTCGACCTCCCAGTCGACCTTCTCGGCGCCCGGCGGGATCTCGACCGTGTCGTGCGGGCCGACGACGGTGTTGGGGTGCTTGAAGAAGACGATCGGCGTGGACGGCGGCTCGTCGCCGGACTCCGCGGCGTGCGCCGCATAGTTCTGGCCGATGCAGATGACGGCGGCAGGGCGCGCGATGGGCGCGCCCACGCGCTCCGCATCGGAGTCCTCCCAGACGGGCAGCTCACCGGCGTCGAGCTTCTCGGCGACCCGCTCGACGCCTCCGGCGGCGAGGAACTCGCCGTCGATGTCACCGGTCAGCGAGTCCAGGCGGTAGGTGACGCCCTCGTGGACCACCGCGGGCTTCTCCGCGCCGACGGGGCCCAGTCGACGGAACTCCATGATCTCTCCATTCGCAGTCGAAAGCGGCGCGCTGGACGGCGCACCGGCTCTGGTGCGGCGCATGCGCCCGATGCCCGCCATCATCCCAGGAACCGCGAACGGCCGATGACCGTCTCACCCCCACTCGCAGGACTTCCTGGGATGGGGTCCCAACCGGTCGACGGAAGAGCGTAAGGCTCTTCCGACGTGGAGTGATACACGCGTCGACCGTTCCATGCCCACGTCGAGGAGCCGTTCCCTGCTGCAGACCGCCGCCGCTGGGCCGGCCGCGCCCGGGACCTGCTCGCGATAGCCGGGGACGCCCTCGACCGCTCGTTCGACCCGACCCGTCCAGGCCCGCAGTGACCACCCTCCGCGACCCCACGATCCGGCTCCCTCACCAACCCGATGAGAGATCGAGGTCAAGCTCAGGGCGGGACGAGTTGACTCCGTTTCGTCTCGAAGAGATCTCTGCTCCGACAAGACCCCTGGCCGAGGGCTTCTCGATCGCGCCACCCAGAAGGGGCGATCCGTGAGCACGTCGTCGATGTGCACGTGAGGGCAGAGCTGGGTCCAGACGGAGATCGCTGAAGTCACCACACCTCGGTACCTGAGGATTCGCGTCAAAGGCAGCTCTTCGACCGCCTGCTGGACCAAGTAGAGGAAGTTGACATGGAACTCGGGATCACTCCTGGCGAGGGCATCGTTCTCGTAGTGCTCGCCACAGCCGTTGGACTGCTGATGAGGGAAGCCTTCTGGAAGAAGACCGACAGGAAGGGTTGACCCGCGCAGCCGTAGGGCTGTTGCGGATCCCACTCTCCGAACTCCTTGAGATGCTCGCTGTCGAAGAGCTGTCGAAGCTCACCCAGATCTGCCGCAGTGTGTTCGTGGTGGGCGAGAATCTCGATCGAATGATGCTTCACGCGTCGACCTTCCACGGGTCCACCAGTTCTACGCCGGTGTGCTGGAAGTCCTTCACATTGCGCGTAGCGCAGGTTGCTCCGTGTGTCAGGCAGATCGCGGCGATCTGCGCGTCGGCCGTACTGATCGGCGCTCCAGCGCTCTCTCGAGCCACGAGCACGTCGGCGTAGCGGTCGGCCGCCACGTCATCGAAAGGCAGCACGGCGCGACCGCCCCGGTACGGTGCGAGCGCCGCGTCGATGCGCCTGGTCAGCTCATCCCTGCGCCGGCCATCCGGCAACCGTCGCACACCCGCCAGCAGTTCCGCGAGCGTGACGGACGTGATCGCGACGTCACCCTCCAGGGAAGCGACCCAGTCCACCACGCGTGGCTCAGGTACTGGTCGAAAGATCTCCGAGATCACGTTCGTGTCGAGAACGATCACCCGAAGTCCACCGCCCGCGCGACGTCATCGCGCACAGGGATCGGCAGGTCTTCGACTCCACCGACATCCTGCGCAGCAGCCAGCAGAGCGATTCCGATGTGCGGCCTGCGTGCAGCCTTCGTAAGGATGGCGCGAACCTCGGCTTCCATAGACCGACCGTGCTCCTTCGCCTGCGCGGCGAGTTGCTGTTTCACGGCATCGTCGAGGCCGCGGACGATGATGGATGACATCGGCGACCACCTCCTCTGATAGCAGGCATGCTATCAACACGCATAGCAACGGGCAACGGGGCTCTTCGTGGTTCGTGGTGATTGATCCTGCTGGGGCGGGTGTTCACGCTGCGGTCTTCGCGGCGCTGGTCAGCAGGATATGGGTCCGGCAGTTCTCGGGGTTGCGGAAGCCGCGGCCGGTGCGTCTGATGCTCTTGATGCCGGTGCTGTTCGCCTCGACTCTCGCGGTGGTCACACCGGTGACGGTGAGGACCTCGATCGCGTCCCACCAGGCCACGATCGTGTCGCAGACCTTCGTCGCCTCGGCCATGTTCGCGATCTGGCAGCAGCAGCCCATCCGCATCCGTTCGTCCCAGGCCGGATCGCCCGCCCGGCCCCGACGACCGTGCTGGGTGCGGGCCAGGCGCTGCCGGACGCCGGTGACCACGTCGTTGCCGAGCTTCACGAGGTGGAACGTGCCGACCGGGTGAGGCCTCCTTCAGCATCACCCAGCGTGCCGGTCAGGAAACCGTTCGCTCATCCCAACCCCACTGACCGCAACGTCGCGCCCGCAGCAGCCAGACATCCGATCATCTCGCGGCGACCCGGGCCGGTGAACTCCTGCGCCGGACCGGTTCTCGCCCGTCGAACGCACATTCCGTGCACCTGGCGTCTGCCCCACGCCCACTCCGTGCTGTCGCCTAGGATGCATCCATCCGATCTCATGGAGGAGACCCTGTGCCCGCATCACCCGCCCAGCAGCTCGAGTTCGACGGCATCCGCGCCCTGGTGACCGGAGGTGCATCGGGCATCGGTGCCGCCACCGCCCAGGAGCTGATGGCGCGGGGCGCCGCCGTCGCCGTGCTCGATCTGAAGCCCTCCGGTGCGCCCGAGGTATCGGTCGCCCTGGCCTGCGACGTGTCGGACGCGCAGAGCGTGGACACCGCAGTCGCTGCGGCCGCCGAGGCCCTCGGGGGCCTGGACGTGGTCATCAACAATGCCGGCATCGGCGCCCAGGGCGATGTCGCCGCGAACGATGATGCCGAGTGGGCTCGGGTCCTCGACGTCAACGTCACCTCGGTCGCACGGGTCTCGCGCGCCGCGCTCCCCCTCCTGCGGGAGTCCTCGAACGCGGTCATCGTGAACACCTCCTCGATCGCCGCCGAGGTGGGTCTGCCCGAGCGCGTGCTCTACTCGGCCAGCAAGGGCGCGGTGGAGGCGATGACCCTGGCCATGGCCGCGGACTGGGCCCGCGAGGGGATCCGTGTCAACGCCGTCCTCCCCGGCACGGCGAACACTCCCTGGATCCAGCGGCTCCTCGAGCGTGCCGACGACCCCGCTTCCGAGCGCAGGGCCCTCGAGGCGCGCCAGCCGCACGGCCGTCTGGTCGAGCCGGAGGAGGTCGCCGAGGCGCACTGCTACCTCGCCTCGCCGCGCAACCGCTCCACGACCGGCGTGCTGCTCGCGATCGACGGCGGTGTCACGGGCCTGCGCATCCGCAGCTGACACCGGTCGCCCCTCTGCGGTCTTCGGCTCAGGAGTCGACGAGGGTGACCTCGAAGGAGTAGCGCGAGGCCCGGTAGACGTGGAAGCCGAACTCGACGACGCTGCCGTCGTTGGCGAAGGACTTGCGCTCCATGGTGAGGAGCGCGGCGCCGGGCTCCTCGTCCAGCAGATCGGCGTGCTCGGCGTCGGCGACGGTCGCCCCGATCCGCTCGTGGGCGAGGACGGAGGTGACACCGCGCTGGCGCAGCGCCTCGTAGAGGCCGGTCGCAGTGAGCTCCTCGCGGGTGGGGGCGATCCGCTCGGGCAGGGTGTTGCGCATGACGGCGAGCGGCTCGTCGTCGGCGAAGCGCACCCGCAGCAGCTCGAGGACGAGCTCGCCCTCGGCGAGCTGCAGGCGGTCGACAGCCTCGGCGTCGGGGCGGCCGATGCGGTACTCGACGATCTCGGTTCGGGGCGCCTTCCCGGCCGTGCGCAGGTCGTCGTAGAGGGAGGTCAGCGCGACCTGCCGATTCACGGGCGCCTGCACCACCTGGGTGCCGACGCCGCGCTTGCGCACGAGCATGCCCTTGTCGACGAGCTCCTGGATGCCCTGGCGGACGGTGGGGCGGGACAGGCCGAGCCGCTTGGACAGCTCCAGCTCGTTCTCGAGCCGGCTGCCGGGAGGCAGCTCGCCCTCGCGCATCGCCCTCTCGATGCCCGCGGAGAGCTGGAGGTACAGCGGGATCGCGAGGTCCCGGTCGATCGTGATGTCGACCTGCCGCGCCGTGCTGAGCTCAGATGATGCGACCATCGCGCCCGTCCCCTCCATCCCCTCGACCTACCCCGGCCCCTCGTCCGACCCCGCACGCCGCCTGCGGCTCTCGCGCCGGGTGCACCGCCCGCGCCGGGTGCACCGGGTGCGCCGGACTCACTCGGTGCGCTCGACGCCAGGATACGGTCCGGGATCCCCTCCGCCAGCCGTTCGGCCCGCCGCTCATGGACGCTCCCGCAGGTCGACGCCGACGGGGCCGTCGGCCGTGAGGGAGCGCTCGGCGGCGGCGACCCGGTCGCGATGATCGACGAGTATCCCGAGCGCATCGGCTACGTCCACATCAAGGCCTTCGACCCGGACATCACCCGGGAGGCCCATGAGAAGGACTGGCCCTTCGGGGCGGCCGTCGCCAAGGGCGCCTCGGTGCGACCGCCGGCGGGGCTGCCGGACATGCGGGAGCTGGTCGCGAGGCTCGCCGCCCTCGACAAGGACCTCTACGTGATCTGCGAGCAGGACCTGTACCCCTGCGACCCGGCGCTCCCGCTGCCCAATGCGATCGCGACCCGCGAGTTCCTCGCCGACTGCGGTCTGGGCGTGCGCTGAGGGCGTGCGCTCGGGGCGTGCCCCGCCCCGCTCGGGGTCAGAGCGCGGCGCGCACGGTCGTGATCCCGAAGGGGCTCGTCGTGCTCGAGGAGGCAGAGGACGCTGCTGAAGGCGCGGGCGCACCTGCGGCGGGTCTCGCGCAGCGGCCGCAGCCAGGCGGAGTCGATGTGCGCATGGCCGACCGCAGCACGGACGACCGCAGACAGGATCGCGATGCCGATGCTCGACCATCCTCCAGCACCCCGCGATAGCCTCTTCCCATGCCTGTGACGAGGCCGTCGACCCGGTGAGCTGGGCGACCGGTCCTCGTCTCCGCCTCGGAGGATGACGAGGAGCCTGTGAGCGAAGCACGAGACCCGTCGGCGCGGACGCCGTCGAGCGGGGATCCGTCCGTCGGGGAGCAGCCGCTCCCCGACCTGCCCGCGCCCGAGCCCGCACCCGCACCGTCACCTGCTCCCGCGCCCGCACCGGGCGATGTCGACCTCCCCTGGAAGGCGACGCCGGAGCGCCGCGACCTGTGGGGCCCGGTCGAGAAGCCGCTCGAGGGGACCGTGCGCCCGCCCGCCTCGTCGGCCGTGGGTCGCCGACGGCGCGGACCGCTCGTGCGCTTCGGCGTGCCCCTGCTGATCGGCACGGTCCTCGGAGCAGGGACGATCGCCGTCGGCCTCGCCACCGCGTTCGCGAGCCCGCTGCTCGTGCTCGGCGCAGGGGTCGGCGTCGGCGTCGTGGCCTTCGGCGGAAGCGGCCTCGCCCTGAACAGGGGCGGACGCGGCGACGGATCCGGACGCCGGGTCCAGGCGGCGGGAGCGACCCCCGTGCTCCCCACCTCCGTCCAGGACTCGACCCGCGCCATGCTCGAACGGATCCTCGCGGCCGACGCCTCCTCCCGCGAGCGCGTCGCCGCCCTGCGCCCGAAGGCCGCCGGCGTCGCCCCCGTGACCCTCGCGCTGGATGACGTCGACCAGCTCCTGACCCGGATCGATGCCCTGGTCGGCACCGAGCAGCTGCAGGCCCTGCGGCCCTCGTCGGGCGAGCTCACGATGCTCGACGGCATCGCGACCCGGTACACCCCCGAGCTGCTCGATGCCGCGGCCGACGTCGTCGGCTTCCTGCAGACCTTCGCCGGTAGCGCCCGCGAGGAGGCGCTCGCGAACCTCGAGAGCATCGACCGTCAGCTCGGAGTGCTGTCCGAGGGCGTCGAGCAGATCGAGTCCGACATCCTCCGCGGCGTCTCCCGGGACCTCGAGGTGCACGCCGAGTTCCTGCGCACCCGCTTCGCCGACCAGCACCTCAACCCCATCATCGACGTCTGACCCGGCACGACCCACTGACACGGACCACGAACACGGACCACGGACCCGCAACCGCCCAGGAGGCCCCGATGGACAAGCTGCAGCCCCCCACCCCCGCCGAGGAGATCACCCCCGCCGAGCCCGTCGAGGAGATCAGCGACGACCAGGCGGTATCCCTCCTGCCCGAGCTGCCCGACGAGCAGCAGCAGGACCTCGAGAAGAGGGCCGACGCCTGGGTCGAGCAGATCTCCGCCCTGAACCCTCACTCGCAGGAGTTCACCGCGCAGGTCGACGCCCTCGGCGCCGTCGCCCGCCGCACCTTCGAGCGCACCAGCCAGACCTCATCCCGCTTCATGCAGCAGTCGCTGCGCGAGGCCAAGGACAAGGGCAACGCCCAGGAGTCCGTCGCCAAGTCGCTCTCGGAGCTGCGCACCACCATGGAGGATCTCGCCCCGAAGGAGGAGACCTTCGCCGATCGCGCGCTCTCCTTCCTGCCCGGACGCAACGCCGCCAAGCGCTACTTCCGCAGCTTCGAGTCCAACCAGGACCAGCTCGATGAGGTCCTCGGCGCCCTCTCCCGAGGCCAGGAGATGCTGCAGAAGGACAACGCCGAGCTCGCCGTCGAGCGCCGAGGCCTCTGGGAGGACCTCCAGGCCCTGCAGAAGGCCGCCTACCTGCTCGGCCTCCTCGACGAGCGCACCGTGCGACGCGCCGAGCAGAAGCGCGCCGAGGGTCGGGCCGCCGAGGCCGACGCCATGGAGCGAGACGTCCTCTTCGCCGTCCGCCAGCGACGCCAGGACGTGGCCACCCAGATCGCCGTGACCGTCCAGGCCTACCTGTCGATGGGCCTCATCGAGGACAACAACACCAAGCTCCAGCAGGGCGTCGAGCGAGCCCGCACCACCACCGTCACCGCCCTGCGCACCGCGGTCATCACCGCCCAGGCGCTCGAGAACCAGAAGATCGTCCTCGACCAGATCGACGCGGTCAACCGGACCACCGACTCCCTGATCGACCGCACCTCCAAGATGCTCGCGGACAACTCGCTGAAGATCCAGGAGCAGGCCGCCACCTCAGGCGTCTCCGCGGAGACGCTGCAGAAGTCCTTCGACAGCCTGTTCGCCACCATGGACGGCATCGATCAGTTCCGCAGCCAGGCCAACCAGAACTTCCTGACCACGGTCACGAATCTCGAGGCGCAGGTCCAGCGGGCCCAGCCCTACATCGAGCGGATGCAGAAGGAGCGCCCCGAGCACGCGGAGATCGAGGCCGCCACCACCAGCGCCGCCGACCTGCTGCAGATCGAGGACTGACCAGAGGGCCCGTCGGAGGAATGACCGGGGGCTGCCAGCAGAACCGGATCAGGCGGCCGGGGCCTCTCCTTCACGCAGGCGCCGCTCGGGATCCGGCACGCTGGCGAGCAGGGCGCGGATGTACTCATGCTGCGGATCGCCGAGGACCTGGCGGACATCGCCCTGCTCGACAGCCCGCCCGCGCCGCAGCACCGTCACCTCGTCGGCGAGCGACCCCACGACCGCGAGGTCGTGGCTGATGAACACGCAGGCGAACTGCGCGACCTCGATGGCGTCGCGGAGGACCTCGATGACGTGCGCCTGGATCGTGACGTCGAGGGCGCTCGTGGGCTCGTCGGCGATCAGCAGCGACGGCCGACGGATCAGAGCCCGGGCGATCGACACCCGCTGGCGCTGACCGCCGGACAGCTCGTGCGGGAGGCGGTCCGCGTAGGAGGCGGGCAGGCGCACCGTCTCGAGCGCCTCCCGGACCCGTGCGGACATGTCGGTGCGGGAGGTGCCACCGGCGAGCTGGAGCGGCTCGGCGATGCTCCAGCCGACCGTGCGGCGAGGATTCAGCGACGATGCCGGGTTCTGGAAGACCATGCCGACACGGGAGTAGGCCTCGCGTCGGGCGGCGCCGCCGAGGACGCGGGGGTCCACGCCGTCGAGCTCGAGCACCCGAGCCTGTGCGGGCACGAGACCGGCGAGCGCCTTGCCCCAGGTGGACTTCCCCGAGCCCGACTCGCCGACCAGGCCGTGGATCTCCCCGGCGCGGATGCGCATCGACACGTCGTCGAGGGCCAGGTGGGACCCTCCGCGGCGACGGTACTCGACCGACAGGCCCTCGACCCGCACCGAGGGGACCGGCTGCTCGGCCGCACCAGCCTCGTCGGCCGCGCCAGCGCCGTCAGCCGCGCCAGCCCCGCCAGCCCCGTCAGACGGAGCCGCCCCGTCGGCCGCCTCCGCCCCGTCGGCGCGCTCGAGGCTCTCGGCGAGGCGCGGCACCGCGGAGAGGAGAGCCCGCGTGTACGGGGCCTCGGGCTCGGAGAGGATGCGGCGGAAGCCGCCCTGCTCGACGGCGACGCCGTCCTTGAGGACGACGACCTCGTCGGCGATCTCGCCGACCACACCCATGTCGTGCGTGATCAGCAGGACGCCGATCTCCCGCTCCCGGACGATCCGCACGAGGAGGTCGAGGATCCCGCGCTGGACGGTGACGTCGAGCGCGGTGGTGGGCTCGTCGGCGATCAGCAGCGAGGGGTCGCCGCTCAGCGCGAGAGCGATCACGACCCTCTGCAGCTCGCCGCCGGAGAGCTCGTGCGGGTAGGAGCGGGCGGTGCGCTCGGGATCGGGCAGCCCCACCGAGGCCAGGAGCTCGGCGGTGCGCCGCTCTGCGCGGGCCCGGGAGCGGATGCCCTCGCGCACCGCGAGCACGTCGCGGAAGACCGCCGACACCCGCATCACCGGGGACAGCGACTGCCCCGGCTCCTGGAAGATCATGCCGATGCGGCCGGCGCGGATCCGACGCATCTGCTGCGGTGATCGTCCGACGAGCTCCTCGCCGTCCAGGCGTGCGCTGCCATGCACGCGAGCGGTGCGCGGCGCGAGCCCGATCGTGGCCAGAGCGGTGATGCTCTTGCCCGATCCGGACTCGCCGACCAGGGCCGTGATGCGACCGGCGCGCACGGAGAGGTCCAGGTCCTGCACGATCGTGCGGCCCTGGATGCTGACCTGCAGGCCCGAGAGGGCCAGGAGCTCGTCGGAGTCGGTCATCAGCCCAGCGTCACCGTGAGGTAGTTGGGGTAGGCCGGGAACTCGCCGATGACGAAGTCCTTCACACCGGAGCCGTGGATGAAGGAGTTCTTCGAGAAGATCAGCGGGACCACCGGGGAGTCCTCGAGGATCTGCTGGTCGACGGCCGCCCACAGCGCATGCGCCTCGTCGGCGTCGATCGTCGAGGAGGCCTCGAGGATCGCGGCGTCGACATCGGGGTTCGCGTAGCGCGCGAGGTTGTAGTTGCCGCCGCCGATCTGGCTCGAGTCGAACAGCGGGGTGAGGTTCGCGTTCGGGGAGGGGACGTCGGGCTGCCAGGAGCTGAGCACCAGGTCGTAGGCGCTGCCGTCGCCCGCGGTGACCTCGGAGGTGTAGGCGTTGTCGTCGAGCGGCTGGATGGTCACCGTGATCCCGGCGCGGGCCAGGCCCTGCTGGATCGCCTCGGCGGCCGACGTCTGGGTGTCGTTGATGACCAGGCGCAGGGTCAGGTCGCTGACGCCCGCGTCCTCGAGCATCGAGGCGGCGAGATCGGGGTCGCCGGTCGGCTCGTCGGAGTACAGCGAGTACTCCTGGCGCCCCTCGATGCCGGGGGTGATCAGCGTGGTCGCGTAGTCGCCGGAGATCTCGCCGCCCTTGGCGGTGCGGTAGGCCTCCTTGTCCACGGCGTACTGGATGGCCTGGCGGACCGTCACGTCCTGGAGCGCCTCCGACTCCGTGTTCAGAGCGAGGTACTCGAGGGCGCCGGGACCCGAGGTGACCAGGCGGTCGCCGACATCGGGGTCGTTCTGCGCCTGGACCAGCTGAGCGGTCGGCACGAACGTGGACAGGAACGAGCTCTGGGCATCGGAGCGGTCGGCGATGATCGACTGGGCGACGACGCTCGCGTCCTGGGCGAGGGCGAACTCGATGGTGTCGGGGCCGCCGACGCGCGCCTGATCGGTGGACGCGTCCCAGTTCTCGTTGCGCTGCAGGATCGCCTGGCTGCCCGGGGAGTAGGACTCGAGGCGGTACGGGCCGGAGGCCACCGGCGCGGTCGCATACGTCTCGGGCTCCCCGGAGTCCTCGGGCACCGGCGCGAAGGCCGGGGTCGAGGCGATCCAGCCGAAGTCGCCGTAGGGACGGTTCAGGTGGAGGACGAGGGTGGTGTCGTCGGACGCCTCGATCGAGTCCAGGTGCTCCCCGGAGAACGGGCCCTCGTAGTCCTCGCCGCCCTCGAGCAGCACCTTGTGGTAGGTCAGGCCCCCGGTGAGCTCAGGGGCGAAGGAGCGCTCGAGGCCGTACTTGATCGTGGCGGCGGTGATGGGGGTGCCGTCCTCGAACAGCAGTCCCTCCTGGAGGGTGAAGGTCCAGGTCCTCCCGTCGTCGGACGCGGTGCCGGTGTCGGTCGCGAGATCGGGGATCAGCTCCGTGGGAGCATCGGCCGACGTCTTCCAGGCGGTCAGGCGGCGCGCGGTCAGACCGAGCGTCGTGATCGCCAGGTTCTGGCTGGTGGCCGGGTCGAAGCTCATCTCCTCACCGGTGGAGTAGATGGTCAGCGTGCCGCCGGTCGCGCCGCCGCCGTCGGACGACCCGCCCGAGGTCCCGCCGTCCGTGCAGGCCGCGAGGGCGGTGGTGCCCAGGAGCAGCGGGGCCGCGGCGAGCACCCCACGACGGGGCAGACGACCCAGCAGGGGTGACGGGGCCGACGGGGACTGCTGGGGCCGGGATGCGGGGGTCATGGCTTCTCCTGGGGGTGTGCGGAGCGGATGGGAACGGGGAGGCCGGGGTGTCCGGCTCCTCCGGGGTGCTGAGGGCCACGGGCTGTGGGCCGGGCTGGCTCGACTGGCTGGACTGGATTGGCAGGACTGGGCTGGATTGGCAGGACTGGACTGGACTGGGCAGGCAGGGCGGGGAGCTCAGGGGTGGCGACATCGGGTCATGCGCGGCTCCGGGCGAGGCGCTTGTCCAGGACGGGCCGCAGCAGATCGGCCGTCAGGTTCGCGAGGACGATCAGGAGCGAGCCGACGAGCGTGGTGCCGACGATGACCGGCAGATCCGCGGTCGTGGTGGCGTCGAGCAGCAGCGCCCCCAGACCCGGCAGGCCGAAGATCCGCTCGGTGATGACGGTGCCGCCGAGCAGTGCGCCGATGTCCAGGGCGATCAGGGTCGTCAGCGGCAGGGCAAGGTTGCGCAGGGCGTACCCGTCGACGCGCCGCTCCGACAGCCCGGCGGCGCGCGCGGTGCGCACGTAGTCCAGGCCCAGCTGCTCGATCATCGAGGAGCGCACGAGCCGCGCATAGACGGCGCCGTTGAGGAAGGCGAGCGTCGCCCACGGCAGGATCAGGTGCCGCGCCCACTGCCAGGGGCCGTCGGCGAAGGCCTCGTAGCCTCCGCTGGGCAGCAGATCCAGGCGCAGGGCGAACACGACGACTGCCAGGAGGCCGACGACGAACGCGGGCGCCGACGCGGCGATCACGGAGACTCCCGTGACGATGCGGTCCAGGATCCCGCCCTGCCGTCGGGCGGCCAGCGCCCCCGCCGCGATGCCGAACAGGGCCTGGAGGGCGACCGCTCCGATCGCGATCGAGAAGGTGATCGGGAAGCGCTGGCCGATCAGCGCGGTGACCGGCTGATGCATCTGGAAGGAGTAGCCCAGGCACGGGGCCGCGCACTCCACCACGACGTTCTCGGAGCCGAAGCTGCGCCCGGTGAAGATCGCCCCGATGAAGGCCGCGAACTGCACGTACCAGGGCCGGTCGAACCCCATGAAGCCGCGGGCGGCCTCGAGGTCGTCGGGCGAGCAGGGCTTCCCGCACATCTGCAGCGCAGGATCGATGGGGGCGACGTAGAAGATCGCGAAGGTCAGGGCGACGACGGCGAGCAGCACGGCGAGGCTGCGCACCACGCGGACCAGAGCGGGGCTCATGCGCGGCCTCCTCGCGGGTCGAGGGCGGGGCTCATGCGCGGCCTCCTCGGGGGTCGAGGGCGTCGCGCAGGGTGTCGCCGAGGATGTTGAAGGAGAAGGTCACCAGGAACAGAGCCGCCGCCGGGAACAGGAGGAATGCCGGATCCACGAGCAGCCAGCTGATCGCGTCACCGATCGAGCGCCCCCACGACGGTGTCGGAGGAAGCATGCCGACGCCCAGGAAGGACAGCGTCGCCTCGGCGGCGATGCGGCCGGGGAGGGAGATGCACGAGTAGACGATCACCGTCGAGGCGACGTTGGGCAGCACCTGGTGGCGGAACAGATGCCAGAACCGCGCCCCCATCACCCGCGAGGCGACGACATAGGGCTGGCTGACGATCACGCGCGTCTCGGCGGCGACCACGCGGGCGATGCCGGGCCAGCCGAACATGCCGATCACCAGCGTCAGCAGCAGCGCTCGCGGTGCCTCCAGGGGGAACAGGGCGCTGAGGGCGATCGCGAAGATGAGGAACGGGAAGCCGAGGGTGACGTCGGTGGCGAAGTCGACGATCTTCTCGACGATCCCGCCGACGGCTCCCGCGACGATCCCCAGCACCACACCGATCACGGTCGCCAGCACGGTGGACGCGATGCCCACGAGCAGCGACACCCGAGCTCCGTAGACGACCTGCGAGAACAGGTCGCGTCCCGTCCCGGGCTCGACGCCGAACCAGTGCTCGGAGCTCACCCCGCCGAGGACCCCCAGCGGCGAGGTGTCCGGGCCCAGCGCATCCGCGTGGTACGTGAAGGGGTCGTTCCCGGACAGCGCCGCCAGCTGCGGGGCGAACACCGCCGACAGCAGGCTGACCGCCACGACGATCGCCGCCGCGAACGGCAGCGGCCGCAGGAACGATCTCCAGACGGGAGCGCGGGCCGGGCGCTCCTCCAGGGAGGATGCGGCCTCGGCCGGGAGGGCTTCACTGGTGGTCATCATGCGAGGGCTTCACTGCTGGTCATCACGGGGGCTTCACTGGTGGACATCACGGGGGCTTCACTCGTGGTCATGACGGGGTTTCACTCATAGTCATCACGAGAGCTTTCGACGGAGCAAAGTTTTAAGCGATAAAGAGTATCCCACCGTCTCGCCGTCCCAACACGCGCCGCTCGTCACACTCCGACACCTACCGCCCCTGACCTGGGCCTCTGCCCAGGCCCCTGGCCCCGCCCATGGCCCTGGCCCGAGCTCGCGCCGGCCACCCCGACTGCCCTGGCCCGACCCTCCCTGGCTGCCCCGACTGCCCTGGCCCGACCCCCACTGGTTCCGCCGACCCCGGAGCCGCTGTCCATGATCGGTAGATCTGGCAGCAGTCGGTAGCTGAGCGGCACTTGCCCTGCAATACGCGAGGCAAGTGCCGCTCACCTACCTTTCGTTGCCATACCTACCCCTTGTTGCCATACCTACCGCCGACGGACAGTCACGAGCAGGCAGGACGCAGGAATCGGCGGCAGCACCAGCCCAGCCCAGCCCTACCCAGCCCAGCCCAGCCCAGCTCGACCCAGCCCAGCCACGGTGCAAGCACGGGGGATACCCTGGAGGATGCGACGAGGGGAGGCGAGAGCGCACCATGGCAGTCCACGATGATCGACAGGCAGGGCCCTCGCGCCGCCTGCCGACTCGGTCAGCCCCACCACTCCGACAGGCCTCGCCACTCCGACCGGCCCCGTCGCCCCGACCGGCCCCGTCGCCCCGACCGGCCCCGTCGCCCCGACAGGGCCCGCCATTCCGACCGGCCCGGGCCCTCGAGGGGAGACTGCTCGGACCGGGCTCGCGGGGGCTCACGACACGGCGCCGTCGCGGCCGCTGGCTGACCGTCGGGGTGCCCGTCGTCCTCGGCGGGAGCTTCGGGATCGGGACGTTCATGCTGCTGGGCGTGGCGAGCCTCGTGGGCGGTGCAGGGCTGCTGCCGCCGCTCATCGCGGGGGTCGGCATCGGTGTCGTCGTCGGCGGGGGCAGCGCGCTCCTGCTGAGGGAGCGGCGCGCAGCGCCCGTGCGGCTCGACGCCGCAGGATCCGCCGGCATCGAGGTCCGCGAGGGCACGCGTCGGACACTGACCGGGGTGGTGCGCTCGACGCGCAGACTGCGTCGGCGTCTGACCAGGCTGCGCCGTCGGACCCGTCGGGGCACCGGCCTGCCTGCGGTCGTGCACCGGGCCGAGGCGCTGCTGGAGCAGATCGATGCGCTCGCCTCGACGGCCGCACTGCAGTCGCGCCGCGCCTCCGACGACGATCTGATGCTGGTCGAGGGCATGGCGGAGCGCTACATCCCCGACCTTGTCCGTGCGCTCGAGGACACCGCGCCGATGCTCCAGCTGAGCACGGGCCGCAGCCATGACCAGGCGGTCGCGAACCTCGCGAGCATCGATCAGCAGCTCGAGGCGCTCGGCGCGCGGCTCGACCGCGTCGAGGACGATCTCGTCGCCGGTGTCACCCGCTCCCTCGACGTGCATGCCGAGTTCCTGCGGGCCCGCCTGTCCGAGCCGACGAACTTCGAGGCCGGGATCGAGACGAGCATCGACATCGGGCGCTCCTCCGGTCCCACCGCCACCCGCTGAGCTCCCCTTCCTCATCCCTGGAGCCTGTCACGACCACCATCGCGCCCCGTCGCTTCGGCGCCCTCCGCGACCGCCATTCGCGCCCGTACCTGATCACCGCGGGGCTGTCGATGATGGGCGACAACATCGAGCACGTCATCACCTACTGGTTCCTGTGGCAGGCGTTCCACTCGCCCGCCCTGGTGGGCTTCCAGGTGATCAGCCACTGGCTGCCGTTCCTGCTGCTGTCGGTGTGGTTCGGCGAGCTGGCTGAGCGCTTCGACTGCCGGCGCATCATTCAGATCGCCCAAGGGCTGTTCGCGTTCGTGTCGCTGGCCTGGGGCGTCCTGTTCCTCACCGGCACGCTGGAGATGTGGATGGCGTGCGTGCTGCTGGTCCTCCACGGCTGCGCGGGGGCGCTGTGGGGTCCGGCGGAGCAGCTGATGCTGCACGACTTCGCCGAGCCGGAGGAGCTGCCGGGGGCTGTGCGGCTGAATGCGACCTTCCGGGGGCTGGGGGTGCTGGCGGGTCCGATCGTCGGCTCGGCCCTGCTGCTGCTGTTCGGTGCGGGCGGCGGAATCCTCGTGAACATCCTGTTCTACGTACCGATGACTGTGCTGATGCTGCGCACCCCGTACACCGGGCACACGCGCGACGGCTTCGTGCGCAGAGAGCGGCTGGGCCCGCTGCGCTCGCTCTCGGTGCTGCGGACGGTCGCGGGAGATCGGGTGCTGATCGCGATGATCGTCCTCGGTGCGCTGATCGCCGTGTGCGTCGGATCCTCGCTGCAGGTGGCGATGCCGACCCTCGCCGACGGGCTCGGCGCCGGCGACGCCGGCTTCGGCTACGGGATGCTGCTGTTCGCCAATGGGGTCGGCGGGGTCGGCGGCGGGTTCCTGCTGGAGGCCACCGGCGCGATCCGGCCGACGACGAGGGCGGCCGTCGTCGCGACCTTCCTGTTCGGGCTGACGACGGTGATCGTGGCCGTCTCCCCCAGCTATGCGCTGACGGTGATCGCGCTCGTGGTCGGGGGTGTCGCGAACCTGGCGTCCGCGACGATCGGGCAGGCCGTCGTGCAGCTGCGCGCCCCGGTGTCCGAGCGCGGGCGCGTGATCGGGGTCTTTGGGATGCTCACCAGCGGGCTGCGCACCGGCAACGGCATCTCCATCGCTGTGCTCGGCTCGCTGCTGGGCGTGACCGGGGCCGTCCTCGCCGGGGGCGCGGTGCTCGCCGTCGGCGCGCTCGCGATCGCGCTGATGATGGCGGTCTCGGGCGCTCGAGCACGACGCTGACCCCGGTCCCTCCCCGCCGGTCCCTCCCTGCAGGTCGCTCCCGGCCGCACCCCCGATCAGTCGCTCCCGGCCGCCGCACCGGACCGCCGCACCCGGCCGTCGCCCGGCGTCAGACGTCGGCGAGGCGCACCGGCTGCCCGGTGCGCACGGACTCCTGGGCCGCGGCGACCACGCGGACGGTCCGCAGACCGACGTCGCCCGTCGGCTCGCTCGCGACGCCGGAGCGGGCCGCGGTGAGGAAGGCGTCCAGGAGCCGGGCGTCGAGGTCGGCGCCGACGGGGAGCCACTGGCCGACACCTCCGACGTGCTGGGCGAAGGCGTCGATCTGGAGCTGTCCGCCGGTGCCGACGGCCTGCAGCGTCAGCCCGCCCCAGGTGGGCGAGTCCGCCGGTTCGGACCAGGAGCAGTCGATGGTGGCGACGAGACCGGAGGGATAGGTGAGCGTCACCAGGCCGCCGGTCTCGGCGCCCTCGCCGGCGCGGTCGGCGCAGAGGATCCGATTGGTCACGGCGTGCACGCTCTCGGGCTCGCCGACGAGGGAGTCGAGGATCTGTGCGACGTGCACCGTGTGGTCCACCATGGCGCCGCCGCCGGAGAGGGCGACGTCGGTGAACCAGTCGCGGCCGGTGGGCAGCTTGCCGTTGTTGGTGCCGGTCAGGCCGATGACCTGCCCGAGGGTGCCGTCGGCCACCGCGGAGCGCAGGGCGTCGACGGCGGGCGAGAAGTGGACCGGGAAGGCGGTCATGAGGACGACGCCGGCCTCGCGGCAGGCGGCGACCATCTCCTCGGCATCGGCGACGGCGGTCGCCAGCGGCTTCTCGCACAGCACGTGGGCGCCGCGCCGGGCCGCCTCGAGGACGAGGTCCCGGTGGTGGGCGTTGGCGCTGGTGACGACCACGGCGTCGGGGCCGCCCTCCCAGTGCTCCCACGCCGCCCGATAGGAGTCGACGACCTCGATGCCGCCCGCCCCGCCGACGTCACCGAAGCCGCCGGGGTCCGCGACGACCAGCTCGACGTCAGCGCGGTCCCGCAGCAGCGCCGCATAGCCGGCGGCATGCGTGTGCGCGCAGCTGAGGAGGGCGACGCGCAGCGGCTCTGCGGCCGACGGCGCTGCGGCCGACGGCTCGGTGGTCTCAGGGGCGAGGGTCTCCGGGGCGGGGGTCAGCATGCGAGGCTCCGTCCGGTGCGCAGGGAGTCGAGGGCGAGGCGGGCGATCTCGACGGCGCGGACGCCGTCGGCCGCACTCACCCGGCAGGGGCCGCCGGTCGTGATGGCACGGGCGAACTCGACGATCTCGGCGGCATAGGGGTCGTCGAAGGCGGCCACCGAGGGCAGGAAGCCGTCGCCCGAGGAGCGGCGCGCGGAGGCGACCTCGTCGAAGGCGACGCCGGTGTCGGCCGCGGAGTCGTACTCGAGGCGGCCCTCGGAGCCGGCCAGGGAGAAGGTGTAGCGGAAGGCGGTGCCGGGCGGTCCCCAGAATCCGCGGCAGTGCGTGATCGCTCCCGAGCGGTGGGTGAGGACCACATGGGCGGTGCGCACGGAGTCGTCGTCGGCCGCGATGGACTGCCGCGCATGGACGGCGACGACGTCACCGGCCATCCACAGGGCCTGGTCGATGTCGTGGATCATCTGGTCCATGACGATGCCGCCGGACTGGGCCTCGTCCCCGAACCAGGGCTGGCGCGGGAAGGTGCCGGTGCGCTCGAAGCGGAGCACGGCGAGCTCGCCGATCGCGCCCTCGTCGATCGCTCGCTTCGCCGCCGCGTACTGGGGGAAGAAGCGGACGACGTGCGCGGGCAGGAGCCGACGGCCGACGCGCTCGGCATGCTCCGCGACCGATCGGGCGTCCCCGGACTCGAGGGCGAGGGGCTTCTCGCAGACGACGTCGATCCCCGCGTCGAGGGCGGCGTGGACGATCTCGGCATGCGAGGGGGTCGGGGTGCAGACGTCGGCGACATCGACCGCCGCGAGCAGCGAGGCGAGATCCCTATGGATGACGGCCCCGGTCAGCTCGGAGAACTCCTCGGCGCCCGCGAGGCTGAAGCAGTGCAGCTCGGCCCCGATCCCGGCCCAGCCGGTCAGGTGGGAACGGGAGATCCCGCCGGTGCCGACGATGCCGACGCGCAGCGGCGCCGACGGCCGCGACGCGGACTCGATGGGGTCGGGCTCGATGAGGCCGGGGGCTGTGGAGGAGCCGGGCAGGGGGCCGACGCTGGTCCGAGGCATGGCACGAATCTATCGCGCCCGCCCGCCGTCGCGCCCACCCGCCGTCGCGCCCACCGCCTCTCGCGCTCACCTCGCCGCGGCGACCAGATCCGCGGCCAGCGCCTCCGTCTCGACGTCGGTGAGGTCGTGGACGGTGACGCGCAGCTGCTGCGAGGGCCCGGCGTCGGGGTCGAGGCGGAAGTCGTCGCCGGTGCGCACGAGCCATCCGCGGCGCATGAGCCGGGCGGCGACCTCCCGGGCGGGGGCGCCGACGTCGACCCACAGGCTCATGCCGTCGCCGGCGCGGGCCGGGAGCCCGGCGTCGGCGAGGCGGGCGGCGAAGGCGGCGTTGCGCTCGGCGTAGAGGATCCCGGCGCGCTCGACGAGGGATCGCGAGTCCTCGTCCTGGAGCACGGCGAGGGCGATGCGCTGCAGCAGATGGCTGACCCAGGTGGTGCCGGGGCTGAGCCGCAGGGCGAGCCGGTCGGCGGTCTCGGGGTCGGACGCGGTGACCGCGAGGCACATGTCGGGGCCGAGGAACTTCGAGACCGAGCGCACGAGCGCCCAGCGCCGATGGTCGGGCCCGACGATCGACCGGAACGGCGTGCGCGCCAGCAGGGAGTAGTAGTCGTCCTCGATGACCAGCACGTACGGGTGGTCGGCGAGGACCTCGCGCAGCTGCTCGGCGCGCTCCTCGCTGAGGGAGGCGCCCGTCGGGTTCTGTGCGCGGGGGGTGCACACGACCGCGCGCACGCCCTGCTCGAGGGCAGCGCGCAGCCCGTCGGCCGTCATGCCGTGCTGGTCGACGGGGACCGGGACCGCCCGGTAGCCGCCGAGGCGGACGGTCTGGATGCTCGCGAGGAAGCACGGGTCCTCGAGTGCGACGGCGTCGTCGCGCAGCAGCGCCTGGGCGAGCAGGCGCTCGATCGCGTCGACGGCGCCGCTGGTCAGGGTCAGGCGGATCCGGTCGGCGGCGACGGGCACGTCGGGCGCCATCCAGGTGCGGGCGAACTCCTCGAGGGACCGGTCGATGACGGGCTCCCCGTAGAGGACGGGACGGCCCGCGGCGGCCTGCAGGGCGGGAGCGATGTCGGGGATGAGCTCGGGCAGCGGGTTTCCGGTGCCGACGTCGCGCAGGGGGCCCGCTCCGGGGGCGCGCCCGCCGCCGGGGTCGGCGTAGCCCTCCTGGGCGACGCGCTCGGGGCCGGCGATGCGGGTGCCGGCGCGGCCCTGGGCGACCACCAGGCCGGAGCGGGCGAGGCGCCGATAGGCGGCGACGGCGGTGTTGCGGTTGATGCCGAGCCGCTCGGCGAGGGCGCGCACCGGGGGCAGCGCATCGCCGGGGACGAGGTCCCCGCGCTCGACCAGGGAGCGCACGCTGTCGGCGATCTCGGCGGCGGTGGCGCCGGAGATGGCCGACGCGCCCGCCGGCCCCCGGGGGGCGGACTGTTCGGGGGGAGCGCTCACGATCCCGAGCCTAGCGGCCCGACGGGCCCGACGATCCCCTCGTGACCCCCTCTTGCGTTCGGCATGGGCCAAAGTCCAGTATTGGCATAGATCAAACGAGCACCCGACACCCGACACCCGATATCGGCCGACGACGGCCGTCGGCGCCCGGGTCCATCACGAGGAGACACCCATGAGCACCACGACCACCGGCACCGGCAAGGTCAAGCGCGGCCTGGCGGAGATGCTGAAGGGCGGCGTCATCATGGATGTCGTCACCCCCGAGCAGGCGAAGATCGCCGAGGACGCGGGCGCCGTCGCGGTCATGGCGCTCGAGCGCGTCCCCGCGGACATCCGCGCCGAGGGCGGCGTCTCCCGCATGAGCGACCCCGACATGATCGACGGCATCATCGAGGCCGTGTCGATCCCTGTCATGGCCAAGGCCCGGATCGGCCACTTCGTGGAGGCGCAGGTCCTCCAGGAGCTGGGCGTCGACTACATCGACGAGTCCGAGGTCCTCTCCCCCGCCGACTACGTCAACCACATCGACAAGCACGGCTTCACCGTCCCCTTCGTCTGCGGGGCCACCAACCTGGGCGAGGCGCTGCGCCGCATCACCGAGGGCGCGGCGATGATCCGCTCGAAGGGCGAGGCCGGCACGGGCGACGTCTCCGAGGCCACCAAGCACATCCGTCGGATCCGCGGGGAGATCGCGGCGCTGCGCCACCTGAGCAGGGACGAGCTGTACGTCGCGGCGAAGGAGCTCCAGGCCCCCTACGACCTCGTCGCCGAGGTCGCCGAGACCGGCGAGCTGCCGGTGGTGCTGTTCACCGCGGGCGGCGTCGCGACCCCCGCCGACGCGGCCATGATGATGCAGCTCGGGGCCGACGGCGTCTTCGTCGGCTCGGGGATCTTCAAGAGCGGCAACCCTGCCCAGCGCGCGGCCGCCGTCGTCAAGGCCACCACCTTCCACGACGACCCCAAGGTCATCGCCGAGGTCTCCCGCGGTCTCGGCGAGGCCATGGTCGGCATCAACGTCGCCGACCTGCCCGCCCCGCACCGCCTGGCCGAGCGCGGCTGGTGAGCGCGGTCGGGCGGAGGCTTCCCGTGGGCTCCAGCAGCGGCCCGCGCGTCGGCGTCCTGGCCCTGCAGGGCGATGTGCGCGAGCATGCGCGGGTGCTCGAGCAGCTGGGCGCGCGGGTGTCGCTGGTCCGTCGGCCGACGGAGCTCGCCGAGGTCGACGGGCTCGTCATCCCCGGCGGCGAGTCCAGCGTGATGGACAAGCTCGCGCGGATCTTCGAGCTGCGGGATCCGCTGCAGGCGGCGATCGCGGGCGGCCTTCCGGTCTACGGCACCTGCGCGGGGCTGATCATGCTCGCCGATCGCCTCGTCGACGGGATCGAGGGTCAGCAGACCCTCGGAGGCCTCGACGTGACCGTGCGGCGCAATGCCTTCGGCGGGCAGGTCGAGTCCTTCGAGACGGATCTCGAGGTCCTGGATCCGCTCATCGCCTCGGGGCCGGAGACAGGGCTGGAGACGCGGCCGGGCTCGGAGCCTGGGTCGGAGCCGGGGCCGGTGCGGGCCGCGTTCATCCGCGCTCCTGTGATCGAGGAGGTCGGGCCGACGGCGAGGGTCCTCGCGACGCTGCCCGACGGCCGTGCCGTCGCCGCGGCCCAGGGCAGCGTGCTGGGCACCTCGTTTCATCCGGAGGTCACGGGCGAGCTGCGCTTCCACCGCCGCTTCCTGACGCTGGTCGGCTGAGCTCAGGCGGCCCGCGACGCGCCGACCTCGATGTACTACGATGAAGCACATGAACGACGTCGGGATCCGTGCCCTCAAGCAGAACGCGTCCGCCGTCGTCGCGGAGGCGGCGAGGGGAGAGTCGATCACGATCACCGACCGCGGTCGTCCTGTCGCCAGGATCGTCCCGCTCGCCGCATCGCCCGTCGACGAGATGCTGCGGTCCGGGCGGATGCGTCGGCCGCGCATCGACCTCTCCGCGCTGCCGGAGCCGGTCGCCGGCGAGGATCTCTCCTCCGCGCTGCGATCCATGCGGGACGCGGAGAGGTACTGATCGTGGCGCACTACATGGACACGTCGGCGCTCGTGAAGCTGGTCGTCTCGGAGCCCGAGTCGGAGGCTCTGCGCACCTGGATCCGTGAGACCGAGCCCCTCCTGGTCTCCAGCGATCTGACCCGGACCGAGCTCCTGCGCGTGACGCGGCGAGCCTCACCCGAGAACGTGCTCGCCGCGCGGTGCGTGCTGAGCGCCCTGCACCTCATGACGCTCTCGACGTCGACATTCGAGTCCGCCGGTCAGCTGGATCCCACGATCCTTCGCACTCTCGATGCCGTGCATCTGGCCGCCGCGCTCGAGCTCGGAGATGACCTCAGCGGCGTCGTCACCTACGACGAGCGTCTCGCGGAGAGCGCACGCCACCACGGCATCCCGGTCCTGGCCCCCGCCTGAGCAGGGAGTGCGATACTCCGCGGCATGAGCGACCACGTCCCCTGGCGCACCCTCGCCCCCGGCCAGCGCTGCCGCATCCGCATCTGGGACCGCCGGAGCGGAGGCGTCCGCACGGTGCACGAGTGCGATGAGCGCCTCTACGAGGCCCCGAACTGGACGGCCGACGGCCGTCTCCTGCTCAACGGCGACGGGCGGCTGTGGCTCCTGCCCGTCGTCGGCCCCGTCGGACCCGCCCATCCCTCTGCCGACCCTGCCGACCCTGACAGCCCCGCCGTCCCCTCTGCCGACCCCGCCTCGGCCGGGCCCATCGAGCTCGAGGTCCCCGGGCTGCCGCCGGTCAACAACGACCACGTCCTCGCGCCCGACGGCACCGGCGTCTGGGCATCCGCGGCCGACGGGCACATCTGGCACGTGCCGGTCGACGACGGCTTCCGCCTCTCGGGGCCGATCCGTCGGGTGACCTCGGACGACGGCGGGATGCACTTCCTCCATGGGGTGAGCCCCGACGGCACGCGTCTGGCCTACGTGCATGTCACCGAGCACCAGGGGGACCCGTGGGGCTCGGCGGTGATCCGCACCGTCGGCGCCGACGGCACGGACGACCGCCGCCTGACCGCACCGCCCGGCCCGGCCGACGGCTGCGAGTGGACGCCCGACGGCGCATGGATCCTGCTGAGCACGGAGGACTTCTCGGAGACCCCCGGTCACGCCCAGATCGCCCGCATCCGGCCCCATGCTGCGGCCGATGGCATGACCGACGGCACGGCCCGCGGCTCGATCGATGTCACGGTCGGCGTCACGGCCGGCGGGGGCGGGCTCGAGCAGCTGACCGACGACGAGCGGGTCAACTGGTTCCCGCATGTCGCGCCCGCGGGCGATGCGGCCGTCCTCCTCAGCTTCCCGCCCGGGACGATCGGGCATCCGGCGGATCTCGAGGTCGAGCTGCGGCTCGTCGATCTCCCCACCGGGTCCGACGCCGACGACGACACCTGGGTCGATGCCTGGCGGCATCCCACGACGATCGTGGCCCTGCACGGCGGCCAGGGCACGATCAACGTGCCCAGCTGGGCACCTGACGGCTCGGCCTTCGCCTTCGTCGACTACCCCGTCGACGCCGGGTGCGCCAGCAACGCCCCCGCACGATGACGGAGCGTTGACAGAGCGGCCGGCCCCCTTCACCGGGGACCGGCCGCTCTCAGCCGCGGCCTCTCAGCCGCGCCCTGTCAGCGCACGCAGCGCCGAAGCCTCACAGGCGCGCAGGCCGAGGCCTCACAGACCCGGGACCACCAGACCGGACGCATTGCTGCGCGCGTTCTCGAACCGCGCCTGCACATCCGCCCAGTTCACGATGTCCCAGACCGCCTTCACATAGTCAGCCTTCACGTTCTGGTAATCCAGGTAGAACGCGTGCTCCCACATGTCCAGCTGGAACAGCGGAACCGTCGCCACCGGCACACCGTTCTGCTGATCGTAGAACTGCTCGATCACCAGGTTCCCACCCGCCGGCTCATACGCCAGCACAGCCCAGCCCGAGCCCTGGATCCCCAGGGCCGCCGCCGTGAAATGCGCACGGAACCCGTCGAACGACCCGAAGTGCTCATCGATCGCCGCCGCCAGCTCACCGGTGGGCTTGTCCCCACCCTCCGGCGACAGGTTCTTCCAGAAGATCGAATGGTTCGTATGACCACCCAGGTTGAACGCCAGATCCTTCGACAGCTGATTGATCGAACCGAAGTCCCCGGCCTCACGCGCCGCCGCCAGCTTCTCCAGCGCCGCGTTCGCACCCTTCACATAGGTCGCATGATGCTTCGAATGATGCAGCTCCATGATCTGACCCGAGATCGAAGGAGCGAGCGCCCCGTAGTCGTAGTCCAGGTCCGGAAGCGTGTACTCCGCCATGGTGATGCCTTCCTGTCAGATGAACGTGTCTCGACCATAGAACCTCAAGCACCCCTGAGGTCAAGCGCCGCGTCATCCTGTGACCTGGGAGTTGTCAGGAACCCTGTCGTCCGGACCCGTCGGTGGGGTCGTCGTCGAGATCGTCGGAGAGGTCGTCCAGTCGGCGGGCTCCGGCGCCGGTGGCCGCCAGTGCGTCGTCGGGGTTGAGCAGGGCGCAGGCCTTCAGCGACAGGCATCCGCAGCCGATGCAGCCGGTGAGCTCGTGCTCGAGGCGCTCGAGCCCGCGGCGGCGCTCTTCGATCTGGCGCTTCCAGCTGCGGGAGGCGCGCTGCCATTCAGCGTGCGACGGGGTGCGCTCCATGGGGACCTCGGCGAAGGCCGCCTGGACGTCGGCCAGCGGGATGCCGAGGCGCTTGGCGACGGAGACGAGGGAGACGCGACGCAGCATGTGGCGGGCGTAGCGGCGCTGGTTGCCGGGGGTTCGCTCGGAGGCGATCAGCCCCAGCTCCTCGTAGTAGCGCAGCGCGGAGACCGCCACGCCGGTGCGGCGGCTCATCTCCCCGATCGTCAGCAGCTCCTCGGGCTCATGCGAGCCGTCCTCCGCCATGCTCCTCGCCTCCTCGATCGTGCCGGCCGTGCTCGTCACCTGGTCCCTCCCCTCCGCCTGCTCCTGCCCCTCCGCCATCATGCCCCATTTGACCTCAAGTGCACTTGAGATCTTACGGTCGACGCAGTCGTCGACCGCGTCGACCGATCCGTCGGACCGTTCCGTCGGACCGTTCCGTCGGACCGTTCCGTCGGACCGTTCCGTCGGGCGGCGCGGGTCGACCGGTCGGATCCTGGAAGGTGGAGAGTCGTGACATATGTGATCGCGCTGCCGTGCGTGGACGTGAAGGACCGCGCCTGCGTGGACGAGTGCCCTGTGGACTGCATCTACGAGGGCAATCGCTCGCTGTACATCCAGCCCGACGAGTGCGTCGACTGCGGAGCGTGCGAGCCGGTCTGCCCGGTGGAGGCGATCTTCTACGAGGACGACCTGCCGGATGAGTGGGCGGACTACTACAAGGCGAACGTCGAGTTCTTCGACGAGCTCGGCGCCCCCGGCGGCGCCGCGAAGATGGGCACGATCGACAAGGACCATCCCCTCATCGAGGCTCTCCCGCCGCAGTCGAACCCGCTGGACTGAGCGTCCGGCACGGCTCGACCGACCTGTCCGCGCAGCTCAGCCCGCCAGCGACGGCCGGATCTCCCGCGCCCAGGAGGCGACGAGGTCGAGGTCGCGGAAGTCGCCGGTCGGCGTGCGCATCGACTTCAGCATCACGCGCTCGTGCATCGGAATGCGGTCCATGAGCACCCAGCCGGGGAAGTTCGCCGCGGCGACCGCCTCGAACGGCGCATGGGCGAGATAGCCGTCGGTCGCCTTCTGATGCTCCCGCGTGGCGGGATCCGCGGCCGATCCGGAGCAGGAGAAGAACGCGACCGGTCGGCTCGCGAGAGCGTCGGCGTGCGCGGCGCTCCACCGCTCGAGGGACTTCTCGACGGACTCGATGCGCACCGCGGATCCGACGACGACGGCGTCGTAGGCCGACGGATCGGGCGCGTCCTCGATGTCGACGACGTCGGCCGCGACGCCCTCGCCGACGAGGGTCTCAGCGATGGTCTCGGCGAGCGTGCGAGTGGCTCCGGAGTGGGTCGCGTAGGCGACGAGAACGGTCATGCGGTGATGATGGCAGGTCCCACCGCCGACCTGCGGGACCGAGGTCACCGCCGCGCGCCCGTCGGACGGTCCTGGCGCCCGCCTGTCCGCGCGGCGGTCCCCCTCCCCGTCGCGGCGATCGCGATGGTGACGATCGCGCCCGCGGTCAGCAGCGCGTACACGGCCGCATAGGCGCCCGTCCCGGTGATGGCGGGGACGATCCCTCCGAGCGCTCCGCCGAGGATGACCGCCATGACCGCCGTGGTCGAGGAGACGGCCAGCGACTCCCCCGTCTGCAGGGCGGAGCTGTAGGCGCCCTGCTCGCCGGGCGGTGCGAGATCGAGCGTGGCGGTGGCGATCCTCGCGGAGGCGATCCCCATGCCGAGCCCCTTGAGGACCGCTGCCGCGACCACGACCGGGATGGGCACGAGATCGAGCACGAGCAGCAGGACGACCAGCGGGGACAGCGCCACCAGCGGCGTCGCCAGCAGGATCAGGGTCCGGTGCCGTCCGGCCGACGAGCCCGCCTGCGCCTGCAGCCACGATCCGATCGCCCAGCCGCCGGCACCGGCCGCGATGATCAGGCCCGCAGCGGTCGGTGAGAGGCCGCGCTCGGACTGCAGATGGAGCGTGAGGTGCACATCGGTCGCGGTGGCGGTCGCCCCGAGGCCGGCGCGCAGCACCACCAGCCGCTGCGCCTGCCCGCGCAGACGCAGCGTCCCCGGCGGGAGCAGCGCGCGGGAGACGATCGCGAGCGCCACCAGGCCAGCGGCGACGACGACGATCCCGCCCGCACCGTGGACCTGGGCTCCCAGCTGCAGGGCGATGAGGATCGCGGCGGCCGCGACCGCGAGCAGGCCCCGGCGGCCGACGATCGGCGGTGCCGGCGCAGGATCCGCCGCCTCTCCGCCGGCAGCCCCAGCAGATCCGTCGGCGCCACCGGACCCGTCGGCCCCGGCAGACCGACCAGCCCCATCGGCCCCGGCAGACCGACCAGCCCCATCGGCCCCGGCAGCCCCGTCGCATCCGTCGGCCCCGATGCCGCGCGAGGCGCGGAGCTGACCGAGCAGAGCCACCAGGGATCAGGCGAGGATCGGACCGAAGACGGCACGCCAGCTCGAGAGATCGGCGAGCGCGCCCGCGACGACGGGGCCGAGCATCGAGGGCAGCAGCCAGGCGGTGGTGAGCAGGCCGAACATCGCCGGCCTGGCCGGAGGGTCGATGATCCGGGCGATCAGCACGTAGAGCACGACGCCGACGGCACCGCCGCCGATGCCCTGCAGCAGTCGTCCGACGATGAACGACGCGGGGTCTGATGCGATCACGCACAGCGCGATGCCGAGCAGGAGCACGGACCCGCCGACGACCAGCGGCGGGCGCGGCCCGCTGCGGTCGGACCAGCTGCCGCCGATCGCCATGCCGACCAGAGCGGTCGAGATCGTCGCGGCGTAGGCGAGGGAGTACCAGCGCTCTCCGCCGAGGTCCACCATCGCGACCGGCAGGATGGTGGTGGTCGCGAAGGCCTCGAAGGCGATGCAGGTCTCGAGCACCATCGCGGTGACGATGAAGAACCACGTCCGTCCGGTCCACAGGCGGGCCCTGCGCAGGGCGCCGTCGACGGCCGACGGTGACTCGTGGGCGCTCATCCGCTCTCCTCCCGATGTGCAGAGCTCCTGCAGTGCAGAGCGCCGGATGCCGCCCGCACCGGCAGTCAAGGACCTCAAGGATGCTTGAGGTCAAGTCGGCCGGCTGCGCGCCGCTGACCAGCGGGGAGGGCGCGCGATCGGATCCGGTCACGACGGTCACGATCTCGGTGCCAATGCAGGGCGAATGCTCGCACCGCACACCTCCCGAGGCGGACAATCCGGACACGACCGGTGGCGTCCGGGCATCGCCGTGACGCGAAGGAGCGCACCATGAAACGGCTGCTCTCAGGGCTCGCCGCCCTGCTCCTGATGCTCGGCCTGGGGATGATCGTCCCCACCGCGGCCGAGGCCGCCCCCTACTGCGGCATCACCTGGGGCTCTCTCGAGAAGGCGGGGACGGGCACGTCCTCCGCTCACGTGAAGGACCTGCGGGTCGGTCAGCACGGCTGCTACGACCGGCTGGTCATCGACCTCGACCACGACATCACCGGGTACACGGTGGAGTACGTGAGCGCGGTCCATCGTCCCGGCTCCGGCTCCGTCGTCCCGCTCAGCGGCGGCGCGGACCTGCAGATCGTCGTGCGCGCCCCCGCCTACGACGACTCCGGGAAGCCCACCTATCAGCCAGCCGATCGGGACCATGCGGTCGCGGTCGACGGGTACCGGACCTTCCGACAGGTCGCCCTCGCGGGCAGCTTCGAGGGGGAGACGGTCATCGGCCTGGGCGTGCGCGCCCGTCTGCCGATGCGGGTGCTCGTGCTCGACGGCCCCGGGGACGGCTCCCGGATCGTCGTGGACGTCGCCCACCGATGGTGACCGGCGAAGCGCCCGCGGCACTGCCCGTCAGCCGGAGCCGCTCCCGACCGTCGGCCGGAGCGGCTCCCTGCCGTCAGGCGGTGCCGCGGGCGTTGTACGGCGCGGCGCCGGAGGCCCCGTAGGCCTCGAGCACCTCGAGCGAGCGGTCGGCGTCGAGGCCGATCCGCACGTCGATGCCACGCACTGACAGCTGCTCGACCCAGTCCTCGACCATGGGTCCCTCGTCGAAGCCGGTGGCCGCCTCGACCTCGGGCCCGTCGGCGCCGACCACCAGCGAGCGCACCCCGCTCCACAGGGTCGCCCCGAAGCACTGCACGCAGGGACGGGCGTTGACGACGAGCTCGCGCCGGGCGCCGCGGGCCCCGAGGTCCCAGCTGCCGAGCCGCTGCTGGGCGAGCGCGATCGCGACGACCTCGGCGTGCATCGCGCTGAGCCCCGAGCTGAGCACGACGTTCACCCCGATCGAGAGGATCTCGCCGCTGCCGGCCTCGACCACGAGGGCGGCGAAGGGGCCGCCGTTGCCGGCGCGCCAGTTGCGGTCGGCCAGGTCGTTCACGAGCGCCATGCGCTCCTCGGCCGACGGGACGACGTCGGGCAGAGCGGGCAGCTCCGTCACCAGCCACGGCGGCAGGGCGGCCCCGAAGGAGGTCACCACGCTCATCTCTCCCACATCCTCATCTCTCCCACGTCCTCTCGCGCCGCCCGGCGGGGGGCTGCCCGGCCCTGCGCCGTCCATGATCCTCCTCTGCATGGAGCGCGGCAGGCGGATGCGCGAGAATCCGTCCATGCTCTCCACCCCGCCCGGCTCCTGGCCCGGATCCAGCGCCGACGTCGAGCACTGGGCGCGAGCGATGCTGCGCGCTCAGGACTCCGAGCAGGACGCACCGGTGCACGGCCTCGGGGGTGTGCGGGTCTTCGCCGACGTCGTCGGCCCCGACCTGCGGGCCTTCGACGTCGACGCGACCGGGGCGCGGCTGCGCCTCCGCACGCCCGGGCCCACCGTCCCGTCGGACGTCCTCCACGAGCCCGCACCGTCCGTCGTGCGCAGCGTCGAGGGCATGCTGCGTGCGCTGACGGTGCACGCCGCCCCGATGCACCTCGAGGACGCCGAGGTCACCCTGGACCTGCGGATCGACGAGCTGCCGATCCGGTGGTAGACCTGGGCCGAGCCCGTGGAGCCGGCGGTGCCGGAGTCGATCTGCGCGATCGAGCCGCAGGAGGATGCGACCGGGGTCCGCGTCTCCGGTGAGGCCTCGTTGCCCGTCACGCACCTCGCCCCGCTGCTGCGTGCCGGGATCCGACCGATGGCGGGGGGCCTCCGGGCCGCGCCTCTCCCGTCTGGACGTCGACCTCGACCCGACGCTGCGTCTGCGCGTCATGGCCTGCGACGGGAACAACGGTCCCGCGCCCGCCGACGGGACCGGCCTCAGCGGTTGACCATCGCCATACCGGCGGGGTTGTACCGGTCCCCGTGGACGCCGAAGTCCTTCGCGATCTGCGCGATGGTGACGCCGTCCTCACGGGACCGAGCCACTCGCACAACGTCGTCGCGGAACTCTTGGGGGTAGGGAGCGGGCATGGTGCACATCCATCCAGGCCGCCCGGCGGGCAAGCCAGATCAGATGTCACCTATCCGTGCGGCAGTCCCGTCCTTGCCCTGGTCGAGCACGCCGACGCCTACCGCAGCGAGTACAACCAGATCCGTCCTCACGAGGCCCTGGCCTGGAACCGACCGCTGGACGTCCACCTCGGCCACGCCGACCCCCACACCCCCACCTTTCCCACCACCGAAAACCTGCCAACTACTTGACGCGGGACACAGGCTCCGTCGGCGCCGCGACCGGGTTCATCATCGATTCTGCTCCTGAAGTTCTCGGAAGTCCCGTCGAGATCTCGCAGGCCAACTGCGGAGCGAGCGGGAACTTTCGCCATCATATGGCGGTGGCTGATGTTCGTCCCAAAGAGGGCTCAATGCCTCGGACGCGTCCAGACAACCCCGAACCCCCACAACCCCACAACCGGCAGCAGCGGCCACCACCAGGTCACGCCGCTCTCCCCCGCCACGCCCACGTTCGCCATGACAGCTAGCCCGGCGATGACGCACACCGCGGCGGCGAGCGGCTTCCACACCGGCGGGGCCGGGCGGTCATCGGCCCGCGGGGTCTCGAAACTACCCATCACCAAAACCACCAGTCCGGTGAGCACCAGCAGCGCGAGCACCCACAGCGGCCGCGTCGCCCACCACGCGCCCGTGAGCGGCTCGGGGAGCAGCGCCCGGGCGCCGAGGCTGAGCAGCAGGTGGGCGAGGCCCACCATGACAGTGAGATGCCACAGGAACCAGGTCATGATCCGCTGGTTCACGAGCACCGTCGCGAACCAGATCCGGGGCCGGCGCAGCAGTGCCTCGAGCGGCCTCTCGAGGGAGAGCACCAGCCCGGCCTGCAGCATGCCCAGGAACGCCATCGTCACGCGCGTCGGGCTCGAGTTGGAGATCGCGTCGCCCCCGGCGGTGATCATCGAGACCGGATACGGGCCCACCAGCACGAGCAGCAGCAGACCGACCAGACCGATCGCGGCCAGCCCCAGCCGCTTCCCGGTCCCGGCGAGCCGGCCGTCGAGCCAGGCGTAGCCAACCTGGTGAGACGCCGCCCAGACCAGCAGGTAGTTCGGGTAGCCGAGCAGCGGCTGGTCGGCGGTGATGCTCACCGCGTCCAACACGCCGGCGAGCGCGATCCCGCCCGCGATCGACCACCAGCCGAAACGCTCCCACAGCCACAGGCACGGCGGGGCCACGAGGATCACCATCAGGTAGGCGGCGAGGAACCACGTGGGGATCAGCGCCATCTGCGAGGCGAGCTGCACGGTCGCCGTCGGCACCCCCGCCAGCACCGCGACCACGCCGATCACGAGCCAGGCGAGCAGCAGCGGGATCAGCGGGATGCCGAGGCGGCGAAGCCTCGTGCGTAGCCACTCGGCGTAGCCGATCCCCTTGCGCCGCGCGGAGCGCCAGGAGAGGCCGTTGGAGTAGCCGCCGACGAGGAAGAAGATCGGCATCACCTGGAACAGCCAGGTCAGCGGGTGGGTCCACCGAGCGCCGTCGAGCACGCCGTGCGGGAGGATCCCCCCGTCGGGGTCGACCGCGATGATCGTCCAGTGCCCGAGCACCACCACGGTGATCGCGGCGGCGCGGAGGAAGTCGACCACGCGGTTGCGGCTCGCGGGCGTCGCGGCGTCGATCTGCTCGGCGCGGCTCGGTCGCGTGGTCGTCATCAGATCCCCTCCCCCGCTCCCCGCGGCGACGGAGCCGCTGGAAGTGGGGCTTTGCCGGCGTGGTCGCCCTTGTCGAGGAGCCCCCGCCAGAACCCGAACATGCACTGGGCGACGAGCCTGCCCGGCGTCTTGGGCTCCTTGACCCGACCCCAGGCCGTGCTCAACGTGTTCATGGAGCGGTCATCGAGCGGCATCGCCGTGTTCTCGTACCAGTCGACGCCCCACTTGGCTTCGAGCTGCGCACTCATCGCGTCGCGCAGCGCAACTTCGAGGATCGCAAGGTCACCGAGGAAGGCAACCGACAGATCGCGGTCCCAGAGGTAGAGCTCGCGTGCCCGATCCGGGTCCCCGGAGGCGGCGGAGAGGTACGTGCCCATCCTCGTCGGGGAGCCCATCCTCGTCGGGGAGATCGACCGATCCAGCGCGGCGATGTGGTGGGCAGGCATCGACACTGGACGAAGCCTCCTCTCCGATGCAGTCTGGTGGGGAAGTCCCCGGCACGAGCCTCTGTCGAACACGAGTCGGCACGCAGCCGGGGTTTTTCTTTGCCTCCGAGCCTAAGCGACCCGCGCGGTCTGTGCACTCAGGCCGACGTGGACAACGGCGCGACGAGCGCGTCGATCTTCCCCATGAGCGGGGCCAGCCCCTTCTTCGACAGGTGGCCGTACTTGTCCAGCGTGATCGACGGCCGTGCGTGCCCCATGGCCTGCGAGACGCTGAGCAGGTCGGCCCCGGCCTCCGACAGCGAGACGGCGGCGAAGGTGTGCCTCAGCGCATGCCCGCTGTGCCGCGGGATCTTCTCCTCGCGGCCGAGGTTGGCCAGCGTCACTGCGCGGGTCAGCGCCTGGTTCGGGTACTGCTCAGCAATGGGCGCGCCCTTCTTGCGAGGGCTGGGGAAAAGCCACTCGCTCTTCGGCCGATCTCCGGCGAGCTCGGTCAGCCACGGCAACAGCAGAGCCGGGACGGGGAGCACGCGCTTGCCGGCCCTCGTCTTCGTCGTGTCTGTGCCGGAGCCGCTGTTCCTCACGGACAGGTGGCCGCGGGCACTCGGAGTCGGACTCATGGCGCTCACGGACGACCCGGCGACCTTCGACGAGTTCCACGACGAGCCGGTCTGGGCGGACGACGAGCCCTACTGAGGATCAGCCCCTGGGAACAGCGCCGGCCCACATCAGGCAGACGGCGTGCTGTTCCGTCGCAGGCGGGCCGTCCGCGCCGCCAGCAGCGCGGTCACCGCGAGCACCGAGAGGCTGAGCAGGATCACCGGCAGGTGATCGCGGAGAACCAGTGCGATCGCGCCGATGACGACGATGACGCCCATGGCGATGAACCGGGATCGCGCCAGCTGCCCGAACCGGGAGCGCAGGAACAGGACGTTGCCGACGAGGTAGACGATCGGTCCTGCGATCGTGACGAGGACGATCGCGGGAGTCAGATGCTCGTGCGAGAGGCGCAGCTCGATGGACACGGCCACGAGGATCGCGCCCAGGACCATGAGTGCGTGCGCGTAGGCGTATGCGGACCGCAGCGCACCGGTGGACGAGTCGCCTCCCGCGGTCTCCGGCCCGGCGAGGGCGAAGTAGTTCCACCAGAGCACGAACAGGGATGCGAAGCCGACGAGCATGCTCAGGGCGAGCGACGGAGAAAGCTGGCCGTGGGACACGATGCTGCCGCCCATGAGCAGGATGGACTCGCCGAGGGCGATGATGAAGACGAGACGGTTGCGCTCGGCCAGGTGCTCGGCGTCTGTGTCCCACTGGTGCATGGGTGCCGCACCGATGCCGGGGATCCGGTAGTGGGCCAGCGGGGCCGCGTAGTCGATGAGCACCGCGATCAACCAGAGACCCAGTCGCCACTCGAGGGGCAGTGCCGCGCCGAGGGCCCAGAAGATGCCAGCCAGGAGGGTCCACAGCAGGAGCATGCGGTAGTTGGCTGCGAGCTGGTTTCCACGGTAGGCGATCATCATGAAGACCGGACGAAGGATGCCCATGAATAGATAGCACCCGACGAACAACCAGGCTCCGTCGCCGAAGGCACTAGGAATGGCGATCGACATGCCCAGCGCGGCAAGCATGAGCACCCCGGAGAGCAGCTGCACCGCGGTGCGGCTCGGATCCAGCCAGTTCATCGCCCAAGCGGTGTAGTTCCAACCCCACCACACCGCGGCGAACACCACGATGGTCTGGGCTGCACCCTCCCAAGAGAGATGCTCGATGAGCAGGTGCGAGAGCTGGATTATGGCGAAGACGTAGACCAGGTCGAAGAAGAGCTCGACAGGGCCGACCTCGGATCGACGGTGCCCGGGTCGCGCGAGCGGAACAGTGGTCATGCGGTGGTCCTCACGGTGTTGATCGGCATGGAAGGCGCAACGGGCGGACGCCGACCTGGTCGACGTCCGCCCGTCACTGTCGTCAGCCTTCGCGGATGGTCATCTTGGCGAGCTTGTCGCCCGCGACGTCGAAGACGAACTTCGAGCGACCGTTGGCATGGTTCGATCGCCAGTCGCCGACGACGGTCACCTCGTCGCCCGCGACGCGGACCTCCTCGACCGTCAGGACGCCCCGGGAGCCGATGAACTCCTTGTCGCTCCAGGTCTTGATCTGCTCTCGGCCTGTGAAGGTGCGCCCCCAGTCGTCGACGGCCCCGGCAGGGGTGAAGGCGTCGAGGAACGCCTCCCCGTCGTGGGCGTTGACGCGCTCGAGGAAGGTCGCGACGGGTTCCGGGATCTCGTGTGCGCTCATGTGGTCATTCTCCTTCTCGTCTGCCGATCCGTGGGGTCAGCGGGTCGTGTATCCGCCGTTGGCGAAGATCGTCTGCCCCGTGATCCACCAGCCCTCGGACGCCAGGAAGCGCACGATCGGCGCGATGTCCTCGATCTTCGTGAGCTGGTTGCCCATGCCCTGCGACTTGTGGAACTCGACGCGCTCGGGCGTCTCCTGCCCGTAGAAGAACGGGGTGTCCATCGGCCCCGGGGCGATCGCCGTCACCGAGATCCCGCGATCGGCATACTCCTTGGCCGCGGCCCGCGTGAAGTGCTCGACCGGCGACTTGCCTCCCGCGTAGGTCGAGTACCCGTCGGTGAACGCCGCGAGCAGCGCCGTGACGATCGTGATGATCTTGCCGCCGTCGGCGAGGTGCACGCCGGCCTCCTTGATGAAGAAGTACGCCGACTTCGCGTTGATGTCGAACATCGAGTCGTACTCCTCCTCGGTCGTCTCGGCGATCGGCTTGCGCAGCACCTTGCCGACCGTGTTGACCGCGACGTCGATCTTCCCGATCGCCCCCTCGGCGTCGGCGAACAGGCGCGCGACGTTCTCGGGCACCGTCAGATCACCCTGGAAGGTCGCGGCCTTCGCGCCCGCGGCCTCGACGGCGGCGAGCGTCCGCTCGGCGTCGGACCTGCTGGAGTCGGAATTGTAGTGGATGGCGACGTTCGCGCCGGCCTCCGCGGCCTGGCGGGCGATGAGGCCGCCCAGGTTCTTCGCCCCACCGGCGATCAGGACGTTCTTGCCCGCAAGAGTGTGGTCCGTCATGAGTTTCCTTCGTATCGGCGATATGTAGCGACATAGCACTGCTACATCCGGTACCGTATCAGCATGACACGGACAACGGGAGGCGATACACGGGAGCGTCTGATCGCCGCGGCGGCGGACTTGATCGCCAGCTCACCCGGCGAAGACTTCTCCCTGCGCGCCGTCTGCGACGCGGTCGGCGTCAAGATGCCGACGCTGTATCACTTCTTCGGCTCCAAGCAGGGCCTCGTCGACGCCGTCATCGAGCACGGCTTCGACCTCTACCTCGGCGAGAAGGCGTCGATGGAGTCCTCCGGCGACCCCATCCAGGACATCCGCGCCGGATGGGACGCGCACGTCGCCTTCGGCCTCGCCAACCCCGGCTTCTACACGCTCATGTACGGCAAGGTCAGCCCCGGCCACTCCCCCGCGGCGCAGTCCCGGCCCAGCGAGGTCCTCCGCGGTCTCACCGCGCGAGCAGCAGCGGAAGGCCGACTCGTGGTGCCGTCGGAGCAGGCCGCCGCGCACGTCCTGGTGACCAACATCGGCGTGACGCTGCGCCAGATCATCCTGGCGCAGCCCGACCCGGAGCTCTCCGCCGCCGTCCGTGAAGGCGCGATCTCGGCGATCACCGGGACGACCGCCGCGACGAACGAGCCGCTCGCGGCCGCCCGGGAGATCGCCGCGGCCCGGCCCGAGGTGCTCGGCCGTACCCAGACCCAGCTGCTCATCGAGTGGCTCTCCACTCTGGCCGCGCAGCCCGCGCCCCACGGGACCGACTGACGTCTCCGACGGCGTCGGATCCGGGCGGTAGCCTCGGAGCACGACATCCCCCACGCCTCTCACCGAAGCGCACTTGGGGGATTCTCTCTGCCCAGAGCCGGAGACGGCGGCCAGAGTCAGCGGCGGCGGAGCCCGTCGATCATGAGCGCGACGACGCCGTCGGCTTCCTGACGCCGCTCGGAGTGCACCGCGGCGACGGCGATGCCGTGGAGCGCGAGCATCACCGCACCGGCCGGGACGTCATCTCGGAGCTGTCCTTGCAAGACGCCGCGGCTGAGCATCTCGGTCACCACGTCGTCGAGCACCTGCCCCTCGCCGGAGAGAGCCCCACCCGCGGTCTCCGACGCCGCGAACAGCGTTCGGGCGAGACCGCGCTGGGAGTACATGTGGTCGACCATCTCACGGAGGAACGCTCCTAGCGCCTCGGCGGGCGAGAGGGTCTCCATCAGCTGATCCGCGCGGTCGCGGAGGGCGGCGACCTCGCCTTCGAACACGGCCGCCAGCAGCGCGTTGCGGTTCGGGAAGTGGCGATAGAGGGTGCCCGCGCCCACGCCGGCGCGGCGGGCGACGTCCTCGAACGGCACCTCGTTCTGCTCCTCGGAGAAGATCTCGCGAGCGGCGCGCACGATCGCGTCGCGGTTGCGCTGCGCATCGGCGCGGAGGGGCTTGGCCTGCGTCATGGTCACCTCGGATTGACAAGCGGAGACTGTCTCCGTATGTTATAAGCGGAGATCGTCTCCACTAAGGCTAGCGCATGGAGAACGTATGCGGATGCTGATGTTCGGACGCGGGGTCATCGCCTCCGTCACCGGCTGGGCCCTGGCAGGAGCCGGGCACGACGTCGAGTTCTACGTCCGCCCGGGGCGCGCCGCGTCGTACGGCGACGAGCCCGGCCTCGACATCGTCGACACCCGCCGACCGCGACGCGATCAGCGGGTCCGGCAGACGTGGTCGCCGCGCTACCGCGAGGACCTCCCCGAGGCAGGCGACGTCGACCTCGTCGTGGTGAGCCTCCCCCACCACAGCATCCCGGGCGCGATCGAGGCCCTGTCGACGCGGCTGGGAGACGCGACGCTCGTGATGCTGAGCAACATGTGGGACGAACCGCTCGGCGTCAACGCCCCGCTGCCGCCGGAACAGGTGGTCTGGGGAATCCCACCCGCCGGCGGCGGGTTCGACCAGGCCGGACGGCTTCAGGCGACGCTGCTCTCCACCGTCGCCCTCGGACGCCTCGGCGCGAGGCAGACGGATCGCGAGCTCGCGGTGCGCGAGGTGTTCGGACAGGCGGGGTTCGGGGTGCGCGAGCAGCCGGACATCCGCGGCTGGTACTTCCTCCACACCATGACCGACGCGAGCCTGTACTCCCAGGCGCTGCGGCACCGACGTGGATCCGATGTGCTCGACCTCGATGTCTAGTCCTGCCAGCGCTTCGAGGATTCGGTGACGGTGCTCCTCGAACTGCTGCGCCCAGCGAGGGTCATAGTCGTGGAGGCCGACGGTGAGCGCTTCAGGGCCTCCGATGAGCTCGGTCTCTGTGACGTCGGGGCGGCGCGGGGCGCTGGTTGTCATGGTTCGGGCTTTCTATTCGCGGTCGGTCCGTTCGGCGCACCCTTGGGACACCTGGCGGTCAGTGGGATGACTCGTCTGTATCCGCCAGGTGGATGGCCAAGTCGGTGCGGCCGGGGAGGAGGTCCTCGTGGAGTGCTCGCGTGCCGGCATAGTCGCCGTCGCGCAGTCGACGGAACGTGCGTGCCGGCTCGTCGGCGATGCCGTGCAGTCGTTCGCGCAGCTTCCGCGTCTCGTGATCGACCGCGTCGGCGTCCAGTCCATCCGCATCGTGGATCACGTGCAGAGCCAGCGACTCGATCCCGACGTACCAGAGGACGCCGTGAGTGAGAGGGAAGAGGAGCGAGTCGAGGTCGCCGCTGATGCCCCGGTGTCCGATCGAGCGTTCATCTTCGCCTGCGGTGACGACGATGAGGGCACGACGCCCGGCGAGACCGCCATCGCCGTAGCGACGGGGAACGCCGAGCTCGGGGTCGGAGTCCCCATACGCGAACCCTGCCGTCAGCACGCGATCGAACCAGCCTTTCAGGACGGCGGGTGTCCCGTACCACCACAGCGGGAACTGCAGGACGAGCAGCACGGCGGCCGCGAGCTTAGCCTGCTCCGCTCGCACGTCGGCGGGCAGCTGTCCCGCCTCGTACGCCTCGCCCACGAGAGTGCTGATGTTCCCTCCGCCGCGCGCACCGTCGCCGAGGTCATCGTTGCCGAGAACCGGGTTGAAGCGTTGCGCATACAGATCGGTCGTCTCGACGTCGTATCGTTCCGAGAGGGCCGCAGTCCCTTCGCGGAAGAGATGGCCGTTCAAGGAGTCAGGACGAGGGTGCGCATGCACCCAGAGGGCGCGGCCAGGGGACGGTGGGTGGAGGATCAACGTGGCTTCTCCTGCGAGAGGTGCTCGGACGAAGACGGGTCAGGCGATGGTGATCGTCGCGAGGCCCCCGAGTGCCGCGAAGTAGGCGTCGAGCAGCGGCCGCAGCTCGGACCCGGGCGTGCGCGCCCACTCCTGCCACGCGAGGTCGACCGCGGAGACGGCGGCTGCGGAGACGGCGCGGGCCATGCGTTCGTCGCCGGTGTGCTGGCTCAGCACTTCGGTGACGGCCGATCGGTCGCCGCGCTGCTGGGCCGCGAGATGATCGTTCAGTGCCGGGACCTCGGTGATCATCCGCATCCGGGCGCGCAGGGGGTCTCCGCGGGTCTTGGCGGTCTCGACCATCGACTCGGTAGCGGCGCGGATGACGTCCCAGACGGGAGTACCAGGCGCCGCAGCCTTCGCCGCGTCGTCGATGCGCTGCGCGAAGGCACCAGCGCGTTCCGCTGATCCTCGCGCGGCCGACACGACGGCGTCCTCCTTCGACGCGAAGTAGCGGAAGAACGTCGCGCGCGAGATGCCGATGCCCTGCGCGATCTCCTCCACTGTGACTTGATCGAAGCCACGCTCGGCGCAGAACGTCGCCGCGGCGTCCGCGAACTCCGCGCGCAGGATCTCCCGACTGCGGTCACGCACATTGCTCACCATGATCGTAAGTCTACAAGATGATACGCTCTCTGCTGGCCGAGACTGAGTCTCACGACTCGGTCCTGATACGAAAGAGACGAGTAGCGACCGATGACCCCCACACCGACTCAGGACATCCCTGTGATCGCCGCCGATCGCGGCGCATCACGCGGAGCCGGCGGCGCAGACGCGCGCCGGCATGGTTCGGGGGTGATCCTTGCCGTGCTCGCCTTCGCGGGCCTCGGCGCGTCGTTCATGCAGACGATCCTCATTCCGATCCAGGGCGAACTGCCGAAGCTGCTGAACACGACGAGCGACAACACGGCGTGGGTGATCACGGCGACCCTGGTGGCCGCCGCCGTCTGCACGCCGGTGGCGGGACGCCTCGGAGACATGTTCGGCAAGCGCCGCATCGCCATGGCGCTCCTGCTGCTGCAGGCCGCAGGGGCCATCCTCGCCGCCGTGTCGAACGACGTGGTGACCATGGTGATCGCGAGAGCGCTGCAGGGCATGGTGGCCGGCGTCATCCCGTTGGGCATCTCGATCCTGCGCGACGTGCTGCCGCGCGAGAAGCTCGGCTCGGGCATCGCGCTCGTCAGCGCGACTCTCGGCGTCGGTGGAGCGCTCGGTCTGCCGCTGAGCGCCATCGTCGCCGAGAGGTTCGACTGGCACGTGCTGTTCTGGGTCGCTGCGGCGATCGCGGTTCTCGCCTTCGTCTCGTACGCGGTCTTCGTGCCGTCGAGCACACTGCGCACTCCGGGCCGGATCGACGTCGCCGGCATCATCGGACTCGCGCTCGGACTCGTCAGCGTCCTCATCGCCGTCACGCGCGGCGGCGAGTGGGGCTGGGGCGACGCCCGCACCCTGACGCTCCTGATCGGCGGCGTCGCCGTCCTCCTGATCTGGGGTGCGATCGAACTGCGAGTCAAGGAGCCGCTCGTCGACCTCCGCGTCAGCGCGCGCGGACCGGTGCTGCTCACGAACCTGACATCCGTGGCGATGGGCTTCGCGCTGTTCGCGTCGAACGTGGTGCTGCCGCAGCTGCTCGCCTTGCCTCGCGCTACCGGTATCGGGCTCGGGCTCACGCTCACCGTGGCGGCACTGATCCTCGCGCCCTCTGGACTGGCGATGATGGCCATGTCACCCGTGGCCGGGAAGGTCGAGCGGCGCTGGGGCGCGAAGCCCCTGCTCATCGTCGGAGCGGCGGTCCTCGCCCTCGCCTACGGGCTCGCGCTGCTCTTCCATGCCGAGGCATGGCAGATCCTCATCGTCAACGTCGTCCTCGGCGTCGGAGTCGGGCTCGGCTACGCGGCGATGCCCGCACTCATCATGCAGGCTGTCCCGGCGAGCGAGTCCGGTGCCGCGAACGGGCTCAACGCCCTCATGCGTTCGCTCGGCACCACGATCGCCTCGGCCGTCACCGGCGCGATCCTCGCCCAGTCGATCACGACCGTTGGCGGAGTCACCGGCCCCAGCGAGGGCGGCTTCCTCCTCACCCTCGCGCTCGGACTCGCGGCCGCGATCCTGTGCGTCGTCATCGCGATCTTCATCCCACGACCCCGCGCGTAAGCACGGCGTAGGAGCGGAGGATCCACCGGTCGAAAGCCGGGTGGATCCTCCGCTCTCTGTGTTACCTACTTGTGAGCTGCAACGCAGCGTTCAGGAGATCATCCGCACTGGCCTATCGTCCACTCGTCCAGAAGCTGCTGCCCCTGCTCGGTACCGGCCCCGGCGTAGCCGGTGTTGTTGCCGTTACCTGTGTCGGTGATCGAGACCATGCCGACATCGGGCACGTCGACGAGGAACGGGTTGGTTTCATTGGACCTCGCCCCGGAGTCCTCGCCCCACATGATCGTGGTGTTCGCCTCGTTGAGCCGCCCCTGCTTCAACGAGACGAAGTTGCTCCCGGTAAGACTGAATCGGCCTGGGTTTCGTTCCGTTCTTGAAGCAAGGATGGAACGCGATGAACCAGAAGTACTCTCCCGAGATGCGCGAGCGCGCGCTGCGGATGCTCGATGAGGCCAAGGCCTCCGGTGAGCACTCGAATCCGATGTCCGCGGTGCGGCATGTGGCCGGTCTCCTCGGCATGAGCGCGGAGACGCTGCGGGTGTGGCATCGTCGTCGGGAGGTCGACGCGGGCGCGAAGCCGGGTGTCCCGAGCGATGTCGCGGAGGAGAACAAGCGCCTGCGCCGCGAGGTGGCCGAGCTGCGGAAAGCGAATGAGATCCTCAAAGCCGCGAGCGTGTTTTTCGCGAAGGAGCTCGACCGGCCCTGACCGAGATGATCCGCTTCATCGACGAATATCGAGGGCGGTTCGGGGTCGAGCTCATCTGTCGGACGCTGCGCCCGGCAGTGCAGGGTTTCATCACGTCCCGCGGGTATCGCGCCGCGAAGACCCGCGTCGTCTCCGCCCGGCAGCTGCGGGACGAGCTGCTGGTGCCCGAGGTCGCCCGGCTGCATGCGGAGAACTACGGCGTCTACGAGCGGCGGAAGATGCATGCCCTCCTGAAACGTCAGGGATGGGACATCGGCCGAGACCAGACCAAACGCCTCATGCGCCTCGCGGGAGTGCGTGGGGTTCGCAAGTCGAAGAAGGCGTTCACGACCAGGCCCGACAAGGCGCAATCCCTGCCGCGGGACCTCGTCCAACGACGGTTCCGCGCAGACGCGCCGCGCAGGCTCTGGGTCGCGGACATCACGTATGTGGCCATCTGGGCTGGGTTCGCGTATGTGGCGTTCGTCACCGACGTGTACTCGTGCAAGATCGTGGGCTGGAACGTCACCTCGACGCTGCGCGCGGAGGTCCTGCCCCTACAAGCGCTGGACATGGCCGCCTGGGGCGCGGACGGCCCGCTCGACGGGCTGATCCATCACGCCGACCACGGCTCGAACTACATGTCGATGGTTTACACCGACCGCGTCGTCGAACTTGGCGCGACCCCGTCGACAGGCACTGTCGGGGACTCGTATGACAATGCCCTCGCCGGGGCGATCAACAACCTCTACAAGACCGAGCTGATCCGCCAGCGCGGGCCCTGGAGGACGGTCGAGTAGGTCGAGCTTGCGACGCTCGAATGGGTGTGGTGGTGGAACCACCAACGCCTCCATGGCGAGCTCGGCATGCGCACCCCGGCCGAGGTCGAAGACGCGTACTACGCTGACCTCGGATCAGCCTCCCCGGCGACCGCCGGACAGGGAAACCGATAGGAACGAAACCCAGGCCGGTTCAGAGCCCGGCCCAACTGCGGCTTGGATTGGTCGAAAAGCGGTGGTCGATCATCGAAGGTGTGCTGTCGCGAGCGGTGGAGCGAGGCGAGATCGATCCCGAGCGGCTGACGGAGCGCACAGCTCGCCTGCCATTCGACCTCCTTCGGCACGAAACGCTCATGACGCTGAAGCCGCTGCCGCGCGAAGACATCGCCGCCATCGTCGATCAGATCTTCCTTCCGCTTGTTCTGCCGAGCACTGCCTGACTAACCGTATTGTCGTTGGACGCCATCCGATCCGGAGCCATTCCGATTGAAGTGGCCGTCTCGATACAACGTCGCCGAGATTAGTCGGATCCTTGTGCGCCGCGGATAGCTCGAGTCGTGACCGCATCGATGAACGCAGCATCGAACGGTTCGCGGGAGAACCACCGACGGTAGAAGACTGGGCCTAGAACGGTAGATGCAAGCAGTGCTGTATCGGTTTCGGCAGGAAGCTCGCCGCGACCGATCGCGCGTTCGGCGATCTGACTCACCAGGGACGCGTGCCCCTTTTGTATCTGCGCATGCATATCGGCGAACGCGGCATTGCGTTCCGCCGCATCGACAATCGAAGGCAGCACAGCAGCCCATCCCGCCTGCTCCACCATGCGCACGAGATCGGCGACGAACGTCCTGAGGTCGCCATGAAGAGTCCCGGTGTCGGGGAGGTCGTAGCGATCATCGAGACCTGCACACGCATCGAGCACGAGGGCTTCTCGGGTCGGCCAATGCCGATAGATCGTAGTCTTCGCCACGCCGGATCTGCGCGCAACCTCGTCGACGCTGAACCCGCCGACCCCAGTCGATTCCAGCAGGTCCGTTGCCGCGGCAAGGACGGTCGTACGAGAGCGCTGAGTCCGCGCGTCGATGCTGGAGCACGTACCGGCTGATGGGCCAGCCTGATGATGAGTAGGCATGAGTCATCCTTTCCATGTTACGCTACGATACGGTAGCGTAGCGAGAAACGTTGTAGTAGTGAAGGGAACCCCCATGGAACTCGCCTCCGTCCGCATCATCACTGACGACCTCGACGCGATGGTCGGCTTCTACGAGCTCGTGACGGGCATCTGCGCTCAACGCCCCGCACCTGTCTTCGCCGAGCTGGTGACCCCGCTGGCGACTCTCGCGATCGGACACTCCAGCACCGTGCCACTGTTCGGCGAAGGTGTCGCTGAACCTCGCGCCAACCGCACCGCGATCATCGAATTGCGTGTCGCTGATATCGATGCCGTGCACCGCCGCCTTCAGGACCAGGTCGACTCCTGGGTGCAAGTACCTACCGACATGCCGTGGGGAAACCGCTCCGCACTGCTGCGCGACCCGGACGGGAACCTAGTCAACCTCTTCACCCCCGTCTCTGCAGAAGCGCGCGCCCGCTTCGCAGACCGAAACACCAGCACAGGGTCCTGACGCACAGTGAATCGGTCCAGGTTTGATGCCGCTGCTGTTTGAGTCCGGAAGGATGGACAGCATGCCGAAGAAGATTGATCCCCAGCTGCGCGCGAGGTGCGTGCGGCTCGTCAGGGAGCACCTCCAGGAGTACCCCACCCTGACCGCTGCCGTCACCGCAGTGGCTCGCCAGGAAGGCGTCTCGCGCGAGTCCGTGCGGCGCTGGCTCGCGCAGGCCGAGGTCGACGACGGGACCCGCCCCGGTGTCACGAGCGAGGAGTCTGCCGAGGTCAAGCGACTGAAGGCTGAGAACAAGCGGCTGCGGGAGGACAATGAGATCCTTCGTCGGGCTTCGATTTTCTTCGCGGGGGAGCTCGACCCCCGAAGCCGATGATCTGCGCGTTCATCGACGAGATGAGAGCCGAGGGCTATGCAGTCGAGTCGATCCTCCGCGTTCTGCGTCAGCAGGGCCTGAAGATCGCTGCACGCACCTACCGGTCCTGGAAGAGTCCGGCCAGCATCGCTGCCCGCACCGTCACCGACGCCCTGGTCGAGGACAAGATCCGCGACCTCGCCTGGACCATCAACCCCGCCACCGGGCAGGTCCAGATGACGCCCGAGGGACTCTACGGACGCAGGAAGTGGGTCGCGCTGCTCCGCCGCCAGGAAGGCCTGGCCGGCACGTCCCGCGGGGCGGTGGACCGGGCGATGCGGACCCTCGGCCTCGAGGGCGTCAGGCGGGTGAAGAAGATCCGCACCACGATCCCTGGCCCGGACGGGAAGCGGGCCGGTGACCTGCTGAATCGTGATTTCACCGCCCCTGCTCCGAACCGGGTCTGGGTCACCGACTTCACCTACGTCCGCACCTGGGCGGGGTTCGTCTACGTCGCGTTCGTCGTGGACGTGTTCGCCCAGCGGGTCGTCGGCTGGCACGCCTCCACCTCGAAGCAGGTCGACCTGGTCATGACCCCGCTGCGCATCGCTCTGTGGCAACGCGAGAGGGAAGGAAACCCAGTTTCACCAGGGGACTTGATCCATCACAGCGACGCTGGGTCTCAGTACACCGCCATCCGCCTGACAGAGCATCTCGCTCTCGAGGGCATCGCTGCGTCGATCGGGACCGTAGGCGACGCCTATGACAACGCCCTGATGGAGACGGTCAATGGCCTGTTCAAGACCGAGTGCATCCGCACCACCGTCTTCCACGCCGGCCCCTACCGGACCCTCGCGGACGTCGAGTTCGCGACCGCCGGCTGGGTCGACTGGTACAACAACCGGCGCCTCCACGGCTCCCTCGGGATGCTCACCCCGATAGAGTTCGAGACGCTGCACAACGAGGCCCTCGCCAGAGAGCCCGCACCCACAAAGTAGCGGCAGAGAACCCGGGCCGATTCACAGTCAACGAGGATGACTGCCTAGCGACGGACATGGCGGTAGGGCGTGAGGAACGAATGGGTGACGACTGATCGTTAGCCTCGATGTTTCATCGGGATGGCGCGTGGGGGCTTCCGGCGTCGTTGCCGGTGCTCGGTCGCTGATTCTGGCATGAGGGTGTGACGGCTTGTCGCAGTGTCCGTTGCGGGCGGCCCGGGTTCCACTCCTGGGAAGGCGATGTTGCTGGTCGTAGGGACGGATGGGCCTGCCGGGTCAGGTCTGGGCGACGGCAGTGCGGAGCCGGTTGACGCCGGTGAGCACGGTCCGGGCCTCCGGGGCGTGTTCGGCCAGGTGCAAGACCATGCTTCTGGAGCGGCGGGCGAGGGTCGCAGGGACCTCGAACAACCGGGCACGGAGCCTCTTGGGCTCCCATCGTCTCGCATCAGTACTGGTCAGGGCGATGGTCTGCATCCACGCGACCAGGTCAGCGGCGAGCTGGATGGTCTGGCACCAGACCTGATTCTGCGCGAACCCTTGGAACGGGAACCGCAGCAGCCCCATGTCTTTCGCATTGCGGATCCGGTCCTCGCAGCGAGCACGGCGGCGGTGGCGGAGCTCGAGCGCGGGCAGCTGACCGCGGGCTGTGTTGGTCGCGAACGCCGTGATCCGCATCCCCTCGTGATCGGTGATCCGCAGCTGCGCCCCCGGATGCGGACGCTCTTTGCGCACGATCACCCGCATCCCCTCAGGCCAGCTCGTGAGGTCCAGCAGTCCGGTCAGCTCCGCCACGAACGCCCCGTCCCGGATCCCGTCGTCGGCGCTGTTGTAGGCCGGGGTCCACGCCCCTGCTTCGTCGAGGCGTTTCAGCAGTTCAGGAGTGTGGTCGGGCAGGGTGAACCCGACCGAGTAGGCCAGACGCCGCGCGGTCAGCCACGTCAGGAACTCCTTCGTGCCCCCGGCCCCGTCGGTGCGGATCAGGACCTTCTTCGATCCCCGACCACCCCGACCCAGCAGGCTCGTGGGGAGCTGGGCGAGCGCGTCCCGGCAGACGGCGATGTGATCGGTCGCGGTGTTCGAGCCCGCGTTGCCCGGGCGCAAGCGGATCGCGAGCGGTTCCCCCGTCCCGTCCTGGCCGTGGTCGAGGAACGCGCACAGGGGGTGGTAGCCGAAACCCTTCTTGAAGGTGGGCGTGGCCTGCTCCTTCTCGCTGTGGACGTTCACGAGGGTGGCATCGAGGTCGGTGACCAGCGGGTCCTTCACACTCGCCCGCGCCGAGGGGGACGCGGTCCCGGCCAGCTGCCAGGCCCGTGCCCGCGCGACCCGGCGTGCGTCAGCGATCGCGGAGGTCACCGCCGGGACGTCCTCGGCGAGGGTGGTGAGCATGCGGGAGATCGTCGGGGCCGAGGCGACCTTGCCGAAAAGGCACGGCTCACAGCGCAGCAGGTCCGCGTCGGAGGGATGCTCGCCACCGACGGCGAGGGTGAGCGCGAGATCCAGCAGGACCTTCGCGCCATGATGGTCGGCCAGCGGCTTCGTCCACCGATCCAATGCTCCCCGCAACGCCCCGGCGAGACCCGTCGCTGTGATCGTGTCGGTCAGCAGCACCGCCCCGGCATGCGAGACCGCGGGCACGTTCGCGATGTCCACGCGTGGGCGGGGGTAGAAGAACAAGGTAGGGTGGGACACCTGAAAGGTGCTCCTTCCAACGGACCGATACGAGCTTCAACACCCCGTATCATCCCAGGTCAGGAGCACCTTTCTTCATGTCTTCCACCGGTCGAGACCACCCACACATGAAATCTCGAGGCTAAGCGACCCGAAGGACGGCGGCGTCGCCTCGCGGACCGAACAGATGCAGGATCTCGACGGCGAGACCATCCGCGGGGCCGAACCAGTGCGGGGTCATGGAGTCGAACTGTGCGGTCTCCCCGGGCGCGAGGAGGTGCTCCTCGTCGTCGAGGAGGAGACGCAGACTCCCGGCGAGGACATAGAGCCAGGCGTGCCCACGATGGGTGACGAGCCGAGGTTCGCGCGGCCCGAGGACGTGCTTGAACACCTGCACACGGCCGGGATACTCGGTGAGCGGCACGATGACCCCACCGTGCTGGGCACGGTAGGGCTCGAGGTGCACCCGCGAGTCGCCGGTCGCCGGCGCGCCCACGAGCGCGTCCAGCGACACCCGGTAGACCCGGGCGAGCGGGATCAGGAGGTCGAGTGTGGGCTGCCGCCTTCCGGTCTCGACGCGCGACAGGGTGCTCACCGACAGACCTGATCGGTCCGCGACGGCCACGAGGGTCAGGCCACGCTGCCTGCGCAGCTGACGCAGGCGCGGGCCGATGGCCTCCAGGATCTCGCCGACGTCCACGTCCACATCTTTGCAGATGTTGCAAGAGTGCTCGACGCACGGGATCGACCTCGGGAAGCATCCGTGACGCCGCGACGACCGATGAGTCGGATGTCGCCGACCGAGGAGACCGACGAGAAGGCAGGTGCGCCGTGTCCGTGACCAGCACGGGAGGAACCCCGACCATGTTGAGCGCACGCCGCAGGTGGACGGTGCTTGTGATCTGTGCGTCGGCGCTGTTCCTGGTGGGGCTGGACACGACGATCGTCACGGTCGGGCTGCCGCAGTTCGGAGCCGGGCTGGATGTCGACGGGAAGCACCTGGCCTGGGTGGTCGATGCGTTCACGGTTCCCTTCGCGAGCCTGCTCATCACCTCTGGAGCGCTGGCCGACCGGTTCGGTCGGCGTCGCGTGCTCCGACTGGGTCTGATCGTCGTCGGGCTGTCGTCCCTCGCCTGTGCGGCGGCGCCATCGGCGCCGTGGCTGATCGTCGCACGCGCACTCCAGGGAGCGGGCGCATCGATGCTGACGCCGGTGACCCTGGCGATCGTGGTGGACACGATGCCAGGCCCGAGAGAGCGCGCACGGGCCATCGGCGTCTGGTCGTCGATGTTCGGCCTGAGCCTGGCCGCGGGGCCGGTCGCCGGAGGTGCGCTCATCGCCATGTTCGACTGGCGCGCCGTGTTCTGGATCAACACTCCGCTGACGCTGGCGGCCATGCTGCTGGTCACCGCTCTCGTGCCCGAGTCGAGGGCCGATCGCGTCCGCAGACTCGATCCTGTCGGACAAGTGCTGCTGGTGCTGATGGTGGCGATGACGGTGGGACTGCTCATCGAGGGCCCCTACGCCGACTGGACCCCCACCTTCTGGTTCATCGTCCTCCTGGCGCTCGCCCTCCTTCTGCTGGGCTTCGTGCGGGCCGAGTCGCACCGTCGGGAGCCGCTGATCGACCCGGCGCTGTTCCGGAAAGCGGGCTTCGCCGCTGCGGTGCTCGCGGCGATCGCGATCTTCATCGCGTTCAGCATGACCCTGCTGCTGACGACCATGCTGCTGCACCACCGCCAGGGCTGGACACCTCTCGCGGCCGGCGCAGCGACGCTGCCGATGGCGGTCGGAGCCCTGGTGATCGCTCCGGCGTCCGGCCGCCTGGTCGGTACGAAGGGCCCGCGCAGGCCGCTGATCGTCGCCGGCGTCTGCCTGGTGATCGGTGGGATGCTGCTGGTGCGGCTGGACGCGGGGGTGAGCCTGCCGATCCTGCTCGCGGCGTATCTGCTCGTCGGGGCGGGCGTGGGACTGTCGAGCCCTCCGATCACGAACACGGCCGTCAGCAGCCTGCCGCGTGAGCGGGCCGGTGTCGCCGGCGGCATCACCTCGACCGCCCGCCAGGTCGGCACCGCCTTCGGGGTGGCCATCGCCAGCGGTCTCGTGGCGATCCTGCCGGCCGACGACGCCGCTCGGCCGACGGCCGCTGCTCTGCCCGGCGGGATCCTGGTCGTCGTCTGCGGCGCGATCATCCTCCTGCTCGGCGTCCTCGCACTCGGACCCGACGAGCCAGGAGAGGGGGCCCGAGGATGAGGGCCCTCGTCCTCGGCGCCCGCGGAGAGGTCGGCACCGTGATCCGCCGCTAGCTCGAACGCGACGGCCGCGCCGTGGTCGCCGCCAGCCGCACCGAGCGCGCGGAGCGTGGGGTGCTCGCCATCGCTAGCGAGCAGCGTCCGTCTACCAGCGAGCAGTGTCCGTCTACCGCCGCTTGAACGCCTTTCAAGCGGCGGTAGACGGACACTGCCCTGGGCGGGATCACGGGCTCACCGGCTCACGGACTCACGGGATCACCGGCTCAGTGAGTTGAGTCCGCGATAGCGGGGTAGCGCGCTGGCCGCGCCCACGACCGAGACGATCACGACGGGGCCACCGCGCTGCGCGACTATGCAGTACTCAGCTCTGGCCGTGAGCCGGGTCGGTACCGCGCCGACTCGACGACCTCGACCTCGTGCTCGGCGTCAGCGACGACACCCGCCAGAGAACGCTGCGGTATCGCATCGCCGGCGAGGCGGACTTTCTCTGTCCGCCCTCGTACGTCCCGAAGGTGATCTCCCTGCCCGAGCTCCTGGGCGCGGACGACGGCGAGCACCGGGACTGCGCAGACATCGTCGCAGGGATCCGCGACCACGCCCGCTCACCGGTTGCTGAGCATCGGGAGCTGTTCGACCGGGTCGTCGTGAGCGTCGGGATCGGGAACACCGACGACCATCTGCGCTACCACGGATTCTTCGCCGAACATGGGGCGTGGTCGCTCAGCGCCGCGCGAGCACTCGAGCGCATCGCAGGGAACGGCGAGGTGCTCTCGACATGGCGAGAGGCCGCGCGGCGACACGGCATCAGCGAACAGGAGATCACCCTCATGGCCGAGGGCATCGAACCCCGACGGGACGCGCTCAGGCGCGCCTGAGGTAGCAGGTCGGAACGACGTCTCGACCGGGGTCGTCTTCGGCAGGTCGTTCATCGTCTGTCCCGTGCTGAGCATGAGGCTCACGCAGCCGGGGTGACGCGTCTCCTGCGAGAGCGGAGAGTCGTTGTCCTCGATCCACTGCACGATGCCCTCGTAGGTGATGCCGTGATGCTCGAAGCGCACACCGTTCGCGCTCGCATCGCATTGATGTCGCCTGACTGGATCATGTTCTCGCCTCGTACCTCGTCGTCGTGGAGGAGACACCGGATGGTGACTCGTGCAGCCAGATCGCGCGGTCCAGCGCCCGCACCTCGACGCCCAGCTCCTAGGCCACCTCGGTCAGCAGCGGCGTCGCGCGGGACACCGACACCTTCTCGCCCGCGGCATGGCTCAGGTATCGGCAGATCATCACATCAGGCTTCGTCAGCGATCGGACGCCGGCGTTCATCAGCAGGTACTGCCAGGACAGCGCTCCGAGCCTCGTCGCCTGGATCCACGCCCACCGTGCCTCGTCGTCCTCCGCACGCTCGCGCAGCTGCTCCGCAGTCGTGACACCGACGGCGTCGATGACGACCAGGAGGTCCGGGCCGGAGTCCTCGTCAGGGTCAGCGCCGGCGGCGAGACGGCCATCTCGGTAGCGGCGCAGCACACGCCGGACGGACGCGGAGCTCGCTCGTAGCGAGTGCCCGGAGTTCAGGGCGCACAGCGCCAGGGAGTCGCGCATCTGGACCGGCACGCCCCACATCGCAGGGTCGCCGAGGTCGGATCGCACGACCTCGAGGAGGCGCTGGACCAGATCCCCGGACACAACCAGAAGATGCCGGGCAGGTAGGACATTCGGGTGGGGTCACAGGAACATGTCGCACCCCCATCCACTCGGGCTCGTCTGGTGTCTGACCCCTCCGCGTCGACACCCTCCCTGGACGACCGACACCCTGCATCACCGCTGAATAGCGAGTCTCTATGAACAGGTGTTTGACAGATCTACAGCAATAATGCAGGGTGGAGACCTTGACCAGGGTCACAGGATACTTCTCACAAGCAATTGATTCGAAGAGAGGAACCCATCCATGACTACTTGGCGTTTTATCAACAAGGGAGGGATGCGCCGGTCTGCTTTCACTGCCGCAGGCCTGGCTCTGGCTACAGCACTCGCCTTTACGCCAGCATCAGCTCAGGGGGTCGGCGATGCTGCATCGTCGGCAGGCTCAACGACGCAGAGCGCAACGTCAGCAGCGACCGATGACCTCGCGTCACAGCTCGATAGTGGATCACTGCAGATCGACATCGCGAAGGGATTCGCTTTCAAGCCCGCCACTGGCGGCGGGGCTTCCATTGTCGCCGCGGACGGCTCAAGGGTAGACCTTGTCACCACGATCGACGTCGGCTCAAAGAGCTACACGGGCACGTGGAGCATCACGGGTGGCACGACAGCCGTGTTCACCGTCGCGAGCACGTCGGCGAGCACCTCGTCGAGCGCACCTGCTGTGCAGCCCATGCAGAAGGGCGCGTACGCGCACTGCGTCATCAAGACGACCGCTGCGGCGACACTCGCCGCGGCCATCACCGGCGTATTCACGGGACCTGGCGAGGTCGCCGTTATCCCCATCGGATTCCTGGCAGGCTTCGCCGCAGGCCATATCAGCTGCCTGGACTGACCGCCCGCTGTCTCGGATGTAGTATAGGTAGGTGAACATGATCGCTCACAGAGATAGAGTCATTGTCGTTGCTGCAATAGTCGCTTTGACGATGATTGTCGCCTACGGCTCCCCGTTTCCGAGTAGCGTTAATGTCACGATCACTCTTGTAGGAGTGACGATCGCGTACTTCGTGGGAGATCGGATGCGAATGCGAGCTGAAGCTCGCGAAGCTCAAGATATTGAGACTGAGGACACAGAGTAGATCCGCTGTCTCACTATGCCACAGCCCCACGTGAGATCAATCCGACCCGGCCGTTTTCACTAGAATATGGCCAGGGCGGCTTGATCGGTCGAGGAAGTCAACGCTGATGATGTCCTCGAGTTCGAACTGCCGCGTGGGGTCGTGTCGAGAGCGCACACGCGGCCCGCGCAGGTAGTACTGCGATCACTCTCAGCGACACTAGCCTCGATGTTTCATGGCTCTTCGCGGTTCGTGGTGAATGACCCTGTTGTGGTGGGTGTTCACGCTACGGTTTTCGCGGCGCTGGTCAGCAGGATACGTATCCGGTAGTTCTCGGGGTTGCGGAAGCCGCGGCCGGTGCGTTTGATGTTCTTGATGCCTGTGTTGTTCGCTTCGACTCTCGCGGTGGTCGCACCGGTGACGATGAGGACTTCGATCGCGTCCCACCAGGTCACGATCGTGTCGTAGAGCTTCGTCGCCTCGGGGATGTTCGCGATCTGGCAGTAGTAGCCCATCCGCATCCGTTCGTCCCAGGCGTCGGCGAGGGTGTCGGTGGCCAGCAGGCGTCTGAGCTGTTCCTTGATGCCCCAGGCTGCGGAGAGCTCGTCGGTGGGGTCATCGGTGCGGAACACGGTCTCGCGCCGCTCCCAGGCCCTGGGGGTCAGGGTGTCAGCGCCGCGCAGCAGCAGCATCCGGTGCGCCCAGGCCGGGTCGTCCTTGCGGCCTCGACGACCGTGATGGGTGCGGGCCAGGCGCTGACGAACGGTGGTGACCATGTCGTTGCCGAGCTTGACGAGGTGGAACGTGTCGACCGAGACCGCAGCCCGCGGCAGGTAGGTCCGTAGTGCCTTGCGGAACGCGGCCGACGGGTCGATCGCGACGATCTCGATCCGCTCCCGCCAGGGCTCAGAGCGCTGAGCGAGCCAGTCACCCACGGAGGTGGAATCCCGGCCGTCGACGATGCCGAGGACCTGCCCGGAGGTCAGGTCGACCAGCGTCGTCATCCATGGCTCGAACCGTCTCCAGGCCCCCTGGTCGGTGCGGAACCAGCGCACCGACCGGTAACGGTGCTCATCGACCCCCAACCGGGTCACGGGCACGTCATCGACAGCGGGCAGGACCATGGCAGCAGCTGCCAGGGCAGCCTGGACCAGCCACCACGAGACGCCATGAGCCCGGGCGACCTCCGAGGCTGCCCGGCCCGAAGTGATCACGGCAGAGACGAGCTGGTTCCGCAGCCGGGTCGTCGAGCGCGCGCGGTGCGGGACCTGCTCGGTGGCCTCCCAGAACGAGCGCCGGGCGCAGGCCGGCTCGAGGCAGAACCAGCGCCGCTTGGCCCACACCACCTCCATCGCCCCCGCGACGGGCACGTCCCGGACCCGCTGGGACCGGCGGGAATGGACCGTGGTCGCAAGCACCCCGCACGACTGGCACCCGGGCGGAACGGTCGAGGCGATCACCACCCGCCGACCGCCATCAGGCAGATCGATCGCGTCGATGACGCGGTAGTCGGGCAGGTTGAAGATCGTGCTCGCAGCATCGCGCTGCGAACCAGTACTCTCGTGCACAGGCTCGTGGTCCTCTGGGATGTGGATGTCTAGACAACACCCATCACAGCAGGGCCACGGGCCGTTCTACGCCAGCGACGCGACGCTCTCCTTCACCACGAACCGTGAAGAGCCGACTTGCCCGTTGTCAGACCACGTCGGATGCGAAAGACTGACACGTGTGAATCGCTTTGCAGATACTGAAACGGTTGGCACGGCGGGCTACCTTCATGATGGCCTGCGGCGACCCCGCTTGCCAGCGTCCGAACCGCAAGCGGAGAGTGTCGCGCTAGGCAGCGAATGGAGCGGCCATGACTTCGCCTGAGCGCTTCGACACACTGAGCGCAGCTCTAGCAACCTCCGTTCGGGAACGCGAGGGCCTCATCGGCCTCGTGTTGCTCGGATCCGCATCGGACGAGGCGCGCAGTCGACGCGACGAATGGTCGGACCACGACTTCTTCACACTTGCCGAGGCAGGGCGCGGCGCGGCGATTCGCCCCGATTTGTCGTGGCTTCCCGACCACGACCGCCTGGTTCTCACGGCGAGGGAAGGTGAGATCGGCTTCGTCGCTGTCTACGACGATGCGCACGTCTTCGAGTTCGCCTTCGCGGACGCTGACGAACTCGACGGCGCCCGTGCGGGCGACGCTACGGTGGTGGTCGATGACGAGTCGGAGACGACAGCGACATTGCTGGCGCGGGCGCGGGCGCGCTCCAGCGAGGCGGACCAATTCGACCCGGCGAACGACGTGCGGCTCGTACTGGTGAAGCTGTTGATAGGCGTCGGCAGGGTGCGGCGTGGCGAGAGACTCAACGGCAACGCGTTCATCAGGCAGTGGGCAGTGCAGCTTCTCGTGCGCGCCATCCGGGGTCGATTCGACGCAGCATCCACCGAGCTTCGTGACACGAACGATCCGATGCGGCGATTCGAGCGCGACTTCCCGATCTGGGGCGCGCGCATCGCAGGATCGCTCGACCTACCGCTCGAGGAGTCAGCACTGGAGCTCTATCGTCTCACTCGGGAGATCCTTGAGCCCGGCTGGGATGAGTTCCCCTCGCGGGCGGCCGACGTGGTCGCTGTTCGCCTGGGATGGAGTTGAATCTGCCCGCTCCGCGCGCCGCAGCAATCGTCAACACGACGAACGCGTGTGGCAGGGCTCGCGGCTGTCTCACGGTTCAGGACTGGTGTTCCCGTTCGGCAGCCGATCGATCAGAGCTCCGGTGCGGGACCGGTTGAATCGCGTACGAGCAGCACCGTATGCAAGCGTTGGTGATGATCCCGGACGGCGCTGGCAGCAGCGATCGATTCGACGAGGTACTCCGCTGCCAGGCTGCCGCGGTCGAGGAGGTCTCTCCCAGCAGGGCTGACTGTCCGCCCGGCCAGGCTCTCCTCTGTCTCGGTGTAGGTGTGCGCGAGTGTTTCGACCGACGACCGGTAGGTGACGAAGGTCCGCGCCGCCGGCCGCGAGCTCAGTCGGCGGATCTCCTGGTCGAGACGACGGCGCTGGTTCCTGACCTCCGCGTTGTGCGCACGAGCCTTGGCGTTGTACGCGCGCACCTCGCGGTTGTAGTCACCCACCGCCTTCTTGACGGCCGCGTTGTGCCGCCGGGCCTCGCGGTTGTACTTGTCGCCCGCCTGCTTCTGCTGGCGCTGCATCTTGTTCACCGCGGCCTTGAACTGCGCGGGCGTCATCTTCCGGACCATGTCGACAGTATGTCGAGGGGCACTGACACAGCTAGCCGCTCCCCGGGCGCACGAGGCGCACCCAGACGTACTGCCGGGTCGAACCTCGCGTGAAACCGCTGGTCGCGGAGACGCACGAGGCGCACGCGAACCAACACGATTGGCTACGACATGCCATTAATCTACTACGCTCAGCTTGGAACCAGAGCACCGCACCGAAAGACAATCAGAGGCCGCCTCTCTTGCGAGAAACGGCCTCTGACCTGGGATTTTGTGGAGACTAGGGGGATCGAACCCCTGACCTGAAGCTTGCAAAGCCTTCCCGCTCGGCACATATCGCCTGGTCATAGGGGGTTTCATTCAGCAACAGGGCGCACGCCGGGCGCACAGGCTCGCCGCGCTGTCCCTCTATGACTCGACGTCTGCCGAGCTCAACGGCCGCTTGACACCCAGTTCGTACAGGCGATCACGACCGATCAGGGCGTCAAGGTCAGCGATTAGCTCCTTGGCACCGCCGCCTGCAGCGAGGAACGAGGCCAGCGTCAACCACCCGACGTACATCGACTTACTGTCGGAGTCACGGAGGCGCGTCTCGAAGAGCTTCGGCTTCCTTGACGTGTTCGCTGTGGGTCGCATCCACAGTCGTGAATGGTGTGCGACAAGGTTGCGGAGGACGATCAGGCTGTTGAGTTGGGTGTGGAACACCTGATTGCTAATGCTGAAGGAGCTGGCGATGCCCTTCCACAGCCAGCGTTCCTCCCCCTCGATCGTGATCGGCTTGGTCTCCGTCACGACTCGTTCGAGGAGCCCCAGCGTCCATCCATCGACGACCGCCCAGATCGGCAACGTCTGCATGGCGGCGATCCGGTCAGGTTCTGCCATCTTGCGCGGGCTGTCGCGCCAGGGTCGCTGGTGCGCCCTCTCGTGCGCCTCGAACGCTCCGAGCACGAACGGCTCGCGGGACCGTGCGACCTGCTCTTGCAGGATCTGATCAACTGGCCGAGCATCCGAGCTCATCACGCTGAAGTGGTCAGCCTGGAGGAAGCACCCCTTCGGTGGATACAGCTGGCAGTGCTCGTCAACGAGGGCTGCCCGTAGACGCCACTCGAGAGTCCTGAGTGCCGCGAAGAGCCGCATCGACACCTCTTGGTCGAGCTCGACCATGCGGATCACACGGTCGATGCGATCGTCGCCTTCGATCAGACCGTCGCGCCGGAGCTTGCGGAAGTTCCGCGCGTACCCCAGGAAGTAGTGGAAGTTCGTACGGGCGAGAAAGGAGCGAGCCTCATCGCTCAGGCTTCCGTCCTCGATGTAGCCATGCTCCACGAGGTACTGCGCGCGCCGCTCGGGCGTCAGATAAGGGCGATCGCCGCTCATGAACACGTCCGACGGTAAAAAGGACCCCCGCAGGGCGCATCGTGGAGAGGCGGCGGGGGGACTGGTGGTGCCAGACTAGCGAGAGCCTCCGACACAACGCAAGAATCGTCGCCATCTCGCGCGTCTCACGCAGCGGCGACGGGGATAGAGGTGCGGGCCCCTGGTGCCACCGTCAGGCTGCGGACGACACCAGCTCGTCGACCTTCGCCATGAGCGGGGCGAGCCCGGCCGGCGCGAGGTGGCCGTAGCGGTCCAGCGTGATCGACGGACGCGCATGACCCATCGCCCTCGACACCGCGAGCAGGTCGGCTCCGGCCTCGGACAGCGTTATCGCCGCGAACGTGTGGCGCAGCGCGTGGGCGGTGTACCGCGGGATGGGCTCGTCGCGATCCTCGTTGGCGCGTGCCACGGCGCGGGTGAGTGCCTGGTTGGCGTACTGCTCGGCGACAGACGCGCCCTTCTTACGCGGGCTGAGGAACATCCAGTCGGCCTTCGCACGGTCACCGGCCAGCTCCTCGAGCCAGGGCAGCACGGTCGCGGGGACAGGCAGCACGCGGCGGCTCGCGCGCGTCTTCGTGGTGTCGGTGCCGGCTCCGCCGTTCTTCACCGTCAGCTGGCCGTCGCGCAGGTCGCCGACCAGCAGCGACCGCCCCTCACCGGAGCGCAGACCCATCAGCCCGAGGACGCCGAGGAGGGCGCGATCGAGGTCACTGGACGCGGCATGGATGATCGCCATGAGCTGCGCGGACGAGTAGGAGGGTCGCTCGCGGTGCCCGAGGGACACGACGATGCCCTCCGTGGGGTCGAGATCAACAAGCCGGTCGCGGATGCCGCGCTTGAACGAGGCGCGCATGATCTCGACGTCCTTCTTCCGGGTCTCTGCCGCGACACCCTTCCGAACCGACCAGATCTCGATCTCGGTGGTGTCGAGCGTGGAGACGACGCGATCGCCGAACACCTCACGTACATGACGTGCGTGGTTCTCGTCAGCCGCGATCGTCCCGGGGGCGCGATCGCTCTTCGCCGCGAGATGCCGGTCAAGCAGCGTGTTCATCGTGACGGAGCCACGGGCGATGCTGCGCGCCTTGGGGTTGGCCTGCTGCTGTGCGTCGTCGAGGCGTGCCTGCGCCTTCTGGTGCTCCTTGTAGCTCTGCTTGCGCTGCGGGGCCCCACGGCCGGTGCCGTCGCGCCAGCGCCGCTGCCAGCGCGGCGCGTTCCTAGACCGCTTCTCGGCGATCTCGGCCTTCGACAGGTCGGCCCAAAGGTCGTAAACGGTCACTTCGCCTCCTTCTGGCGCTCTCGACGGGCAACCTCAGCGCGCAGCTCGTCGAGCGAGAACTGGCCGAGGATCTGCCGAGCCAGCCCCGCTCTGCCGGCGACGTGCGCCCGGGCCTCGGCATCGGAGGCGAACGTCGGACGGGACTCTTCGGCCTCCAGCGCCTCCTCCAGTAGCTCGGCGGCACGCGTCCGATTGATGCTGCGGAAGATCTGTGGGTGCATGCGCAGTGCAGCGCCCAACTTCACGAGCGTGGCGTCGGGCGGCACCACGGTCTTCTTCACCTTGTCGCGGTACCGGAAGCCGTCGAGAGCGATGGTGACCGCACCCAGACTCAACCCGGTCGCAGCCGCGAGGTCGGAGACGCGCAGGCCGCTCTTCTGGTAGGTGGCCCGCAGGAGCGCGGACTCGGGAGGAATGCGGATCTCGGGGTCATCCGGGAGGTCGGTCGATGTCATGCCAACGAAAACTACCACCCATCACTACCCGCTGACTACCGCGTGCTACCGTGACCGCGCCAGGTCCGAGTGGGACCGAACCGTCAAGACGCGGCAGCTGCCGCGCGCGTCTCTGAGCGAGGCGAGTGCAACCGGCCGGGAGGCCGTACGGGACCGAGGCGCGCCAGATGCGCGCGGGGCATCGGGCTCGAGGGAGCCTGAGAGGCGCATCATGAGCAGTTCCCTGATGACGACGTTCGACGAGATGATCCGCGCGCACGCGATGCTCAACCCGAAGACCGCGGCGACAGCACTAGGCGTCACCCCGTGGTGGGTGCGACGCCTGATCGCCGACGGTGAGCTGCGCGCAACGAACGTCGGCGGACACGGCACCGCCGCCAAGTGGCGGATCGACCCCGAGGATCTACGGGCGTTCATCATCTGTCGCGAGAATCGGCCGCAAGACCTGATGGCGGCCGCGGCATGACGGGCGAGAGGAAGCCCGTGGTCACGTTCTATCTGCCCGAGGACGCCACACCGCTGCGGAAGATCGCCGCGGCGGTGTCGTGGCGGCGGGAGGCGGACGACTTCGTCCAGCAATACGTCGCCGAGGCACGCGCGGCGGGGATGCGGGAGGTGCTCATCGACCTCGCGCTCGGCACGCGCTTCGACATGGAGACGTGGCAGGAGGCGCTCGCGACGATGAACGAGGAGGAGGTGGCCGTCGCGACGCGCGCGATGCGACAGCGCCTGCACCCTGGCCGCGACGAGGGCTAAGCGGTAGGAGAACAAGGAGAAGCCCCGGTGCGGAACTGCCGGGGCTTCTGTGCGTGCGGAGCGCCGCTGCAGGGTGCTCAGATCCGGCCTGACGGCCGGCTACGTGGGCCTGCGGGCCCTTGTCCGGGGGCAGCGCACCTCGCAGTAGTCAGGAAGGGAGGGGCCATCAGGGTGATGACTGGCCTCATGTAGCACCGGGTGTAGCACCCCTGTAGCACCCTGTAGCACTTCGGTGCTACAGGGTTTTCCCTTGTCAGCACTGGCATCGAGGGGCCTGTAGCACTTGTAGCACTAGATCTTAGAAAGATATATACAGAGCACCCCAAACTGCCCTCTGACACACATACTCATGAACCCTATAAAAGGTTCGGATCCAGTGCTACAAGTGCTACACCGACCACCCGATGGTCGTTTTTCCGCGTCAGCACTCGGATTGCGACGTAGCACCCCGGCATTTCCGAAGTGCTACAGGGTGCTCCCGAAGTGCTACGGGGTGCTACAGCCGGCGCTGCGTCACTATCGGCATCTACTCGTGCGACGCGTGGAGCTCAGCGATCATCTGCTCGATCGCGACGACGGATTCTTGTGCCTGACGAAGGACTCCCTCGGCCTCCGACACCTGCCACTGCGCCTGGCGCAGATCCGCCTGCAGCTCCGCGAGCCGGCCGGAGCCCTCTGCGTCGTCATCGAGGAGCGACTGCAGCGGCACGTGTAGCACCGCGGCGATCGCGACGGCCTCTTCGAGCCTGACCGCCCTGTCGTGGCGCTCGATGCGCGTGATGGCACTGGCATCGATCTGCAGGCCGACCTCCGCGAGCCGCGCGGCGAGCTCGGCTTGGGTGATGCCGGCGTTCCTGCGCTCCTGACGCGTGCGGCGGGCGAAGACTGCGCCTGTAGTTGTGCTCATTTTTGCCTCGTTTACCAGTCGAATCATGTGATCGTCACATTCAATGTACGTCCAAAGTGGTGCAATCACACTCAATCGGGTAGGATGGAGTCATCAGCCACCCCATCGGGTGACGAATCCAGGCGAAAGCCGAAGCGCACGAACAGCTCCCACGGGAGAGGCGAGACGCACGGGAGTGCGAGCGAGGACCGGGCCGCGAATCACGCGGATTGTGACCGGGCACGGATGCCCGTCACGAAAGGCTCGGAACATGACAACGACACCCTCCACGCAGCGCTGTGCAGGCTGCTCGGTCTCTCTGTTCAAAGAAGACGGCAGCCTCGAAGAGCTCACCGAGATCAGTGAGCTTGTTGCCGCCGGGTATGGCGACCGCCAGACGATCAATCGCGCCATCAAGAGCCTCGGGCTCGGCATGCAGCTTGCCGGCAAGGGTAAGACGAAGATCCGCAGCCGCGATGTCCCACTGCTCATGCAGCCGATGGTCGACATCTGAGAACGAAAAAACACCCCGGCCGAAGCCGGGGCGTTTCCAAAGACTTTGCCTGACGAGTTGGCGCTCATGTATCAGGCGATCCGTATGAAGGGATACCCCAATTATGCCATATCTGGCTGACCCCAGCAACGCACCCGTGTTCGACTCGACCGACCTCGCTTCCGCGGTCATGGACGAGTTCTCCGAGACGAGCGTCCCGGCTCCCCTGAACTCGATCATCACTCGCGTGACGAAGCGGTACTTGGCCGCCTGGGCTGCCTCGGGCGCTCCTGCACCGTCGCCGAGTGCCGTCGAGAACGACCTGCTGGCCATCGGCAACACGCTGATCCGCACCGAGAACATGAAGATGGACAAGGGCGATCAGCGCTACCCGCAGGCTCGGACTCTGACGCCCTGGCAGATCGGGCAGGCCATGGTCGCGATCGACCGCGTCATCCGCATCGCCCCGAACGCCTCGGAGACCGACCGCGAGTACGACCTGCTGGGCATGTACCAGGACGAGGGCTACGGAGCCGGCACCTACACGGTGTCTGAGGACGAGATCCGCTCGGTCGCGCGCCAGTACGACGCCTCCCTCTCGCTGAACGACTTCAAGGAGGTCCAGGCGATCCTGAAGGAGGACGCCCCGCGCGCGACTCAGTGCACGAACCGGGATCTCATCGCGGTGAACAACGGCATCGTCTTCTACGGGACTGAGTCCACCACGCTGACCATTCGAGGCACGCAGTTCCACTTCGAGCCCAAGGCGCTGCACCCCTTCGATCCCGCGCTGGTCTTCACGTCGAAGGCGCACGTGGACTACGTCGAGAACGCCTCGAGGCAGGTCATCACCGGCCCCGACGGCACGTCCTGGGACGTCGAGTCCTGGGTCGCAGAGCTCTTCGACCAGCCCGGTCAGGAGGGGCTTGCGGAGCTCATCTGGGAGATCTTGGGGGCCGCCGTCCGGCCGCACGTGCGCTGGGGCAAGACCGCCTGGTTCCACTCCGATGCGGGGAACAACGGCAAGGGCACGCTCTGCGCGCTCATGCGCAACCTGGTCGGCGAGGGGGCGCACACGTCCATCCCGCTGAGCGACTTCGGGAAGGAGTTCGCCCTCGAGCCCCTCATGAAGGTGAACGCGGTGATCGTCGACGAGAACGACGTCGGCACCTTCATCGACAAGGCGGCGAACCTCAAGGCGATCGTCACCAACGACGTCATCCAGATCAACCGCAAGTACCGGACGCCCATCGCGTACCAGTTCTGGGGCGTCGTCGTGCAGTGCCTTAATGAGATGCCGCGTTCCAAGGACAAGTCGGAGTCGTTCTACCGGCGGCAGCTGTTCGTCCCCTTCACGAAGTCCTTCACCGGGGCTGAGCGGAAGGAGATCAAGAACGACTACTTGCAGCGGCGCGAGGTGCTTGAGTACGTGCTCTGGTACGTCATCAACCGCGCAGGGGCGGCGACCCCGGGCTCCTACTACGAGTTCTCCGAGCCGGCCGCGACGAAGGCCGCTCTCGCGGAGTACAAGAGCACGAACGACCCCGTGCGTGATTTCTGGGAGGAGTTCCGCGATCAGTTCGCCTGGGACCTGCTGCCCTTCCCGTTCCTCTACGACCTCTACAAGAACTGGTTCAAGAGGGTGTCGCCCTCGGGATCTGTCGTCGGCCGTCAGCTGTTCATCTCCGACCTCGTCGGCCTGCTCACCTCTGACGACGACTGGTTCACGAAGCCCAAGAACGCGCAGGGCAAGCATCCCGCGACGCGACCTGGCTACCTCATGGATGAGCCCGAGCCCCTGATCGCCGAGTACGAAGTGACCACCTGGTACAGCCCGGTCTACAAGGGCGACGACCCCTACAAGCTCGGTCGCCCGCACATCGCACCGAACTACCGCGGCGTCCTGCGCACCGCCGCGTCCGTGTCCGTGCCGACGCCCGCCACCAACGACGCCGAGGAGGCCGCAGCATGACCACCACGACACACATTTCGCCTCGTCGCTGGCCCGTCGCCATCACGGCGATCCTGGTGGCGATCATCTCCGTGATCTCGTTCGGCATGTCGTTCGTGGCGATGCGGGACCTCATGGAGCGCGCCGGGTTCCCCGGAGAGGTCGCCTGGGGATTGCCGGTGATCGTCGACGGCACGATCGTCGCGGCGATGGTCTACCTGTTCGCTCGCCGTGGCGAGGCACGCGGCGACCGTGCGGTGCCGTGGGTCTTGCTGGTCGCGTTCGCCGTCATCTCCGTGATCTGCAACGGCGTGCACACCTCGGTGATCTTCAGCGCGGCCCAGGGCATCCCGCTCGCGTTCGCCATCTTCCTCGGCACGCTGCCGCCGGTGGCGCTCCTGGGGTCCAGCGAGCTCCTGGTGCGCCTCCTGACGCCCTCGCGAGCAATGGACGTCCCGGAGACCGTCATTGACGTGGAAGGCGGCGAGACAGCCACCCAGAGCCAGGCGATCGACGTTGCCGCCCCTCGTGCTGTCGCCGAGACGGTCGCCGCCCCCGTTGCCGCGGTTCTTGCCCCCAGCAACGAGGACGTCGCCACCGGCGAGGCGGACGGCGAGGTGGCGATCGCCAGTGGCGAGACCGTCGCCGGGCCCATCGCCACAGTGGCGACTGCTCCAGATCTCATTGCCAGCGACTCGCCAGCGCAGATTGCCGACGGCGACGAGCCGATTGCCGGTGGCGAGCAGACCGGCGACGACCGGATCCAGCTTCACGTGCTCGAGCCTGTGGGCGAGCTCCCCACAGAACCCGCGGAGCAGATCTCGTGGGTGATCGAGCGAGCGAAGGCCGGCGACGACGTCACGTGGCGCGCGATCGCGAACCTGCTCGAGCTGAGCGACCGCCAGGCACAGCGACGGGTCACCGCGGCTCGCCAGCAGGAACCCTCGGCGTTCGCCGCTTGAACCATGACCAACGAAAGGAATGAAGCAATGACCTCGATCCCGCAGAACCAGTGCTGCGAACGACGGACCTACATCGTGCTCGACAACCCGAGGCAGTATCTCTGCCGCCTGCACATCGACGCAGATTCTCAGGCGCGGCTTGCCGTGCTCGATGCGCAGGCGGAGTCCGTGGGCGTCCGGCAGGGCAATTGGCCCTATGGGCCCAACACGCATCTCGCCGCTCGCGAGGCGATGGTCGCGTGGGCGCGTGCCGAGGACGTGCAGCTGTCGAGCTGGCGCGGGAGTGGCTGCATCCATTGGCTGCTCACCGGACGCTGCCTGGACTACAACTGCCGGTACGTGATCAACAACGGCTTCGGCGATCTCCGACCGAGCGGCATCGACCTCGGCGGTGACTGGATGGATCACGTGACGACTTGGACGCGAGACGGAGCGCCGGCGGCTCTCGTCTCTCAGCCGTACGGTCTCTCGGAGAAGGACCGCGATGCGCTCATGTTGCTCGGCACTAAGCCGGGTCTGCGTGTCGAGATCAACGATGCAGGCGGCTGGTACGGAGGCAGAACCTACTGGATCGCGATCTGGCGCGAGGGTGACGTCGTCCTCACCGATCCGAAGCCTCAATGCGTGGACTGCGGCCGGACACGCGCAACGTGGGTCCTTCACAAGCCGACGCTGGCGTGGCACTGCCACGGCTGCTTCCTGAAGCACATGCAGGCGAACGGGGTCGGCTGGGACGACGTCGAGGGCAACATCCTCGAGGGCACGCGCGCGGACCTGATCCGCTGGATGCGGTGGGCGACGTTCCTTCACGATGCCACGGGTGGAGAGCTGCAATGAGCACCATCGACAGCGGCGACCGTGCAGCGTCGCTCCGCGCCTGGGCGCAGGGCCTGCTCCCCTTCGAAGCCGCCGTCGAGCTGCTCATCAACTCACTGGACGGCAGGCTCCTGAGCGGCCCGTGGACGCGACAGAATCGCGACGGCGGCTACTGGTTCGACGCCGACCTCGCAGCGGCCGAGAGCGGCTCTCTGAGCGGCGGTGAGCGCAGGGTCCTCAGCGTCGTCACGAGCCTGGCGAGCAGCGATCATCCCGTCGACCTCGGTGATGCGATCACCGGCATCGACGGTGACGCGCTGCGCCACGTGCTCGACGCCCTCGCCCACGCAGGCGGCCTGTCCGCCTTCTCTGACCTGACGCCCTCAGGCACGCGGCCTCCATGCAGGGGCCCGCAGGCCCACGAACAGCCGGCCGCCAGGTCGGATGTGAGCACCCTGCGCACGCGCGACGAACGCCGCAGCAACGACGTCACAGACGAGGGAGACAAGACCCAGGCGTCCGCTCCCGCTACCGCCCAGGCCGAGGCCACCTCCGCTGCCGCTACGAGTGGCCACGAGCGTGACGACGCAGGGCTGAGGACTCCGTCGTCCGCTGCCGCTGCCGACGCCACCGGTGCCCCCTCCGCTCCCGCTCCGTGGGGCACCGACAAGATCCACCACAGCACCGCCATCGAGATCAAGGAGTAACCACCATGTCCACGAAGAAGATCGACGCTGAGATCGAAGCTCTGCGCGCCAAGCTCGCCGCGGCAGAAGCAGAGCGCGAAGCCGAGGCCAAGAAGGAGCAGACGGCAATCGCGAAGGCCAAGAAGCACGCGGGCGATAGCCACACGCGCACGATGATCGCGCTCTACGAACTGCTCGGTATCGAGCCGGAGCACGGCACCACGCGCGTCTCGCGCGGGAAGTCGGTGCAGGTCGCCGCCGACCGCGATGAGAAGGTTCGGTCGCAGCGACTCTTCACGGCGGTCGAATCCCTCGTCGAGGCCGCTGATGAGGACGTCCTCGCGCGGCTCCATCGCGACGACGAAGAGGGCCGGGAAGAGCGTCGACCGCAGCCGAAGGTGCGCGAAGCTGATGCCGCCGGCGAGCTGGATGATGAGCCGCAGCATCAGTCCGACGACGAGCCTCGCTCAACGTTCTCCAGCTACGCCGCATGAGACCACCGCGTCGACCTCGTCGGCGTCATCGACAGCCCCGGTTCACCGTCAGGTGGCCGGGGCTTCTTCATGCGTGCCGCAAGCGAGGCACGAGCCCTTCGCTCCGCTGCGGCCCTGTCACGGCTTCGTCCGCTCCGCTGCCGATGCCGCAGGCATGTTGCACCGTTAGCGGCGGGTCTGACCGAGCGCGTAGCGCGAGGAGCATTTCTCTCGGGGGTAGCGAGCGAAGCGAGCAAGGGGGCAACGCCCCCTCCTTCACACGGAGGGCGAGCGAAGCGAGTCCGGAGTCAAGCAGCTGTCCAGGTCGGGCGAAGCCCGGTCGAGCGAAGCGAGATGTTAACTGGACAGACTGCTTGCCCCAGCATTTGTACACCCTATTTTCGCTACCGTACGGGTCGAACTTGTGAGACAATTTATGCATACGGGCTGCATCTCATGTTGTGGTCCGCCGGACGGTGACTTGCTTATCGTCAGAGCGTTTAACGGAGTAATTTCCGGCGCGGCCGAGTAGCCAACGGGCTCGGACTTGATCCACATCGAGTCCGAGGAGACACCGCTCATGGCCACCGCGAAGCAGTCGCGCAACAAGCGCACCGTCGTGGGCGTAAGCATGTCGTCCGCAGATCTTACGAAGCTCGACGCACAGGCGTCGCAGCTCGGCGTCTCTCGCGCGACCGCGCTCAAGACGATGTGGCTCAATCTTGGCGACGAGGCGCAGCAACGGTATCGCGCGATTGCCGCCGCCGACGAAGCGGAAGCGGAGTCGGTGGAACCACTCATCGACGCGCTCCAGGTGGCCACTGCCGCGTGGGGCGATCGCGCTCACCAGCGCCGGGCCATCGGCGTGCAGAACAACCAGATCTCGAAGTTCGGCAACGTCCTTGCAGCAGCGATCCGCGACGGTCGTGTGGAGGAGATCACAGCCGAGCGATTCGATGACCTCGTCCTTGCACTGCAGGGCATCGAACGTCAGCTCATCGCGCAGAGCGCGGCGGAGTCCGGGGACGACGCCGTTCTCGCCGAGGTCCGCGTTCTTATCGCGAAGGCGAGGGCTGCATGAGCGAGCCGACGAACGGCGGCGTCACCGTCAAGGTGCTTACGGGCCGTAACGCTGCCGACCTCCTGAAGTATCGGGACCAGCTGAAGGAGGGCCAGGATCCGCACCTCTTCACTGCGTCGCGCCATTGCTCGCACGCCGTGAGCGCACAGATCGCGGAGTTCAAGGCGACGCGGATGAAGTACGGCACCGATGGTGCCCGCCGTGCGACCAAGGCGAAGTACGAGAGCGTCGATCCGGAGACGGGTCTGCACGCCAGCGGAAAGCCCGGGACGCACGTCAAGGTCCACACGGGCGGCCGCTGGCGCAAGCGTCCGGTGGCAAACGGAGAGACGCCGACGCATCTGCGGATCGAACCCGACGAGCTCACCGCCGACGTCAAGCAGTCCGAGGCCACGCACACCATCGTCGCGTTCAGCGGCGAGCTCGTGAACCCGGACGACCCCGAGGCGCTACACCGTGCGTTCGACGCCGTCGTCGCAGAGCGAGCGGAGCACTACCCCGGGCTCCAGGAGTCACTGTGGCTGGAGCGCAACGGCGAGTCGGGTCTTGCCCACATCCATATCGCCTCGAACGCGACGATCTACTCCGACTTCACCCTTGATGGAGTCGACTACACGGCCGGGAGCAAGATGGGCGGAGCTCTGACGCGCGTCGACGACGTCCGCGCCCGGTTCGAGCAATACCTCGATGACCATCCTGAGCACGGTCTCAAGCAGTCGCTGGCACGGGTCGGCACTGCGGAGTACGAGGCCGCACAGCGCCGGGACGGGCAGAGCAGCTACTGGCAGGCAAAGCGCGCGGAGCGCGAGGGCCAGCAGTCCAAGGAGACAAACCAGGATCGGATTCGCCGCGAGGCGTACGAGGTGCTCACCGCCGACGGTGTCACCGACCGCGACTCGTTCGTGTCGGAGATGCGGTCTCGTGGGATCATCGTGGACGAGACGGGGCTGCGTCGTGGTAAGCGGAGCTCGGGCTACGACCTCCGCTACACCCTCGATGGCGCGAAGCAAGGCGTGAAGGGCGCGACGCTCGGGCCCGAGTACGCGCACGACGCTATCGACACGCAGCTTGCCCGGCGCTCGGCTGGGCTCGACGTCGAGATGCCGGACGGACGACAACGAGCCGGCGCGATGAAGCCACTCCCCCTCACGTCGCAGCACCTCAGCGACGAGGAGCAGGTCGAGCTCGGCAATCTGGAAGCCGACATCAACTCGATGGCAACTGAAGAGCGCCACCAGCAGCAGGCCGCCGATCGTATGGAGTCTGCCCGACTACGCGACGAACAGCGACGTCAGGCCCGTGAGGAGCTAACCGCGCAGGCGGATGCCTACCGGCAGGAGCAGCTGCGGATTCTCGACAGTCCGCCGGCGCGCTTCGCCCAGCTCTCGGAGGACGAACTTGCGCAGCTGATCGAGGAAAAGGTCTCCGTGTACGCCGGTGCCAGCACGTACGACGGTACGCCGGTGCGTCGCATGGATGCTGCCGGTCTCTACGGTGAGATGGAGAGCGACGAAGTCCGATTCCTGCAGGCGAAGTGGCAGGCTCTCGATGAGCCGGAGACGGCTCGCGAGCGCGGAGAGACGCCCGAGGAGGTCGTGTGGGCCAAGGTGCTTGCAACGCCGGCTCCATCGAACTCGATCGCCACCGATCAGCAGCAGCTCGGGGCCGAGAAGGTCGGCGTTGCAGAGGCTCCCGCTGCCGAGCAGGAGTCGGTATTGACGCTGCAGCAGATCCAGCCGGCGACCGAGGAAGACGAGCTCGACGAAGACGGCGAGGGTCAGGGCTCCGGCGAGGGCCAGGACGGTCAGCCGGAGGAAGAGCTCGACGTCGCCGAGCCCGAGCCGTTCCGGTCGCGGCTGCGTGACGTGCTCGCTGAGCAGAGGAACCTGACGCCGCACCAGCGCCGCAAGATCGAGGGTCTCGCGCAGCTCGAAGAGGACTACCGCGGGCGCGAGCCCGACGCCCAGTTCGAGGCGCGTGTGTCCGACAAGCAGGGCATTGGCGGCGTTGCTCAGGACACGCTGGAGCGACGCGGCGAGTACATGAGCGAGCCGTTCTACCGGACCCTCACCGAACGTGCGGCTGTCCGTGCCGAAGATCAGGTCGCGCGTGACGATCTCAATGCAATGAGTGACGAGCGCGACGCTCTGCGCCGTGAGGACCAGTTCGGCCTGACTCACGGCGACCGCATCAACGACCTGAGCTACCAGATCACCTTCGCTCGACGCTTCCGCAAGCAGAGTCACGAGGGCATCGCCGCCGGACACTACGAGCACCGTGACTACGCGGCCTCGAAGCAGGCCTGGCGGGAGGGCCACGAGACCGAACAGCGCCAGCAACGCGTCGCTGAGCTCGAGCCCACCGAGACCGAGAAGCGACTCGAGGAGGGCCGTCGACGGCTCACCAACGACCGCAGCTCGACACGTTCGAACGACAACGACCAGAGCCTCGGGTGATGAGAGGGGGTGATGGAGATGGACACCATGACAGAGATCGAGGTGCGCGGCCTCGAGCGCAGGGCAGCCCTGCGGGAGCAGCACGCGGACGAGATCGAGGCGGAGAACGCGTTCTACCGCCGGCGCAGCCCGCAGCAGATCACGCTGTCGCAGGCGAGCGCGAACCGCTATCGCGCTGAGGCGCACGAGCTGCGTGAGAAGGCCGAACGCCTGCGCAGACAGAACCCGTAAGTACGACAGCCCAGGAAAGAGAGGAAAGATCATGGCTGAGACCACGACCAACCAGCAGGACATCGACGAGGAGAAGGCCGCTCAGATGCGGGAGATGCTCGCGAACGAGAACGAGGCGGCTGTTCGCCGGCGCTTCGGAGAGCAGGCGCTGAACTCGCCGGAGTACCAGAAAGCCCAGGATGACCTGAACCGTCGCCGCAGCAGCGAAGCGGACCGCGTCAAGCAGGGCCTCAGGGAGCAGGAGCAGATCGAGCGCGACCGTCAGGCTGAGCTCGAGCGCAAGCTCGAGGCAGAGCGTCAGGAGCAGCTGCAGCGCGAGCAGGAAGAAGCGCAGCGGCAGGAGGACGAGGCTGAGCGGGCGCAGTCTGACCCGCAGCAGGCAGAAGGCTCCGAGCAGCGCACCGTCGGCGAGAAGCAGTCGCGTGACCGCGGTTCGTCTGCCGATCGAGCCTCGAAGGACGGCTCGGAACAGGACCAGGTTCAGGACGGTGGGCCGGAGACGAACGAGCGTCAGGAGCGCCTCGAGGCCGCACGGGAGCGCCTGCGCAAGGACCGTGAGCAGGGTCGCGACCGGGATCGGGACGAGAGCCTGAGCCGGTAAGCCGAGCGCACGAGTAGAGGGCGGGAGCATCGCGCTCCCGCCCTCTACTGTGTCCTGCTCTGCGTCAGTCCAGCAGATCCGTCTCGCTGATGTCCGGGACCTTGACGAGGATGCCGGGCTGGCCCGCAATCAACAGGCGCGCAGTGCCCTTCTTCCGCGGAAGCAGCTCCGAGGACGTCATGCGCTCCGTGCGCTCGGCCGACTGCGTCGAGCGGCTCAGGCCGTCCGTCGACGACGTGCCGCGCTCGTCCTCACCGGCGAACCAGGCGGCATCCTCCAGCAGCTCCTTCTCGCGGGTCCCCGGCATGATCAGGATGCTCGGGAACGTGACCATGAGCTCCTCGTGGGCGTCCTTGTAACGGCGCTTGAGCTGCTTCGTGTTCTGCACCGCGGCGAGCAGACGGATGTTGTAGCCGCGCAAGACGCTCACGTGCTCCGGGAGCGACGGCAGGGGCGCGCACTGCGCGAGCTCGTCGAGGAAGAGTCCGAGGGTGGGCATGTCCCGCCCGACGTTGCGCCGCCACCACTGGATCGACTGCTCGATGACCGCACAGGCGGCGGACGCTGCAGACCCGTCGGCCGGCGAGACGATGTAAAGAGTGGCCCCGGGCTCCTCGAGCATCCGCGGGTGGAACGCGGGCATCGACTCGTCTCCCGCAACCGTCGAGAGCGACCATGCCTTCAGCGCGTTGCGCATGTTAATAGCCACGGAGTCACGCTGCTTGTCAACCATGTTCATCACGGCGCGCAGCGACTCGGCGTGGCGCGACTCCAGCAGCGAGCTCGCCCGCAGATAGGCGTTCGACCAGTTCGGAGTGATCAGATCATCCTCGGTCTCGTCCTCGACGGGCTGACCGTCGGCCCCAGTCTTCGGCGGGTGGTCGAGCGCGTCCAGCACCCACTGAATGCCGCCGCCGTCGACCATCTGGCCGGTCTTCGGGTGCGGGATCGCGCCTCCGGTGCGGATCATCGCTGCAAGCGGCCGCGCAGCGAGGTTGGTCCAGGTCGGGTCGGACTCGCCGCCGCCTCCACCGCCCGCCGCGCCGACCTTCGCGGTGGCCTGCAGCAGATCGCTCATCGCCATGGCCTCGTCGTCGGTGCTCACGAGCGCGCACGGGTCCGAGCGGACGGCGGTGACGTCGACTCCGTGGAGCTCGGACTCGCGGATCTCGTTCGACAGGTCGAGCGTGTACACAGGGCCGCGCTGAGCGCGCTTGCGGATGGTGTCATCCGCGAGGTCACCCTTCGTCGACATCGCGATCACAGGGTTCTGTCCGAACATGATGATGCCCGGGGTGATCACGCGGCGGCCCTTGCCGGAGCCGGTCAGACCGCACAGGAGCATGTGCCAGCCGCTCAGCGCAAGGTCTCCCGCCCGGCGTCCGGCGTTGAGCCCGTCGTCCAGCGGGTCCTGGTCTGCGATGAGCAGGCCCGCGTAGGGCATCAGCGGCGTCTTGGACGCAGCCGGCCGCTGTGCCGCGCGCTCGTTACTCGTGTTGGCCGTCGGCTTCTTCATCATGTCCATCAGTCCCATCGGGGGCCTCCTCTTCTTTTCTGATCTTGCGCGGACGACCGGCTCCACGTCGCGCACCGCCGTAGCCCGTGTCCGGTGCCGCCTCAGCGATCCGCCGCGCGACGTCGGCATCGGCGTCCGCTACGCGCACAGCACCTTGCAGCCACGCCGCACCGGACACATGGCGATCCACCTGCTCGGACGCCTGCTTCAGGACGGCCTTGAGCGTCGGAGTGTCGTCATCTGGAAGTTCTAGCTGCATACGAGAAATTCTAGTTCAGACACTTGAAAATAATCAAGAGAGGGGACTAGAATAAGAGCATCCCGAGGCCACTTTTGAGCCTGATCCGCCGCCAACTTCGGTGAAGCAGATCTGCATTACTCATCAGCGCCCGGGCTCTTCACTTCCGGGTGCCTCACCCGGAAGGACGAAACACATGGCCTCCATGCTCTTCAAGTTCATCGGCGTGCTGCTCGTCGTCGGCGTCATCTTCTTCGGCGGCTTTGTCGTCGGTGGCGGATTCGCTGCGGAGTCTGCCGAGCACGACGTCAAGACGACGGTCGAGCAGTGCCTGCCCATCGATGACGCGGCGGCGCTGCAGGCGTGCCTGGACGCGGACGAGGCCGAGTGATGGCTGTCTCGCGCTGGGAGAAGGAGCGGGCTGCGTGGGTGCTCGCTCGGTCACGGGCGGGCACCACGGCACGTCGTCGCGCTGAGTTGCTCAACCGCCGAGCTCGCCGCTTGGGCCGGAGAAGCGCCGGGGTGGCCGAGGCATCGTTGCGTGAGGAGATCACGCCGTCACTGTTCCGTCGGCTGCTCACGACCGACGAAGGTTCGAAGGAGCGCATGGCGCGCCTCTTCATGGTCCCTATCGGGTTCGGCGTCGTCGCGCTGATCGTCGGTCCCGCAGTCCTCATTGCCGCCATGATCTACGGCGCTCTCTGGTACTTCGCACCGCGAGTCGGCCAGCTTTGGTCCTGGCCGTGGCTCGCAGGAGGCATCGTCTCGCTGATCACCGGTGGACTGGTGATCGGGGCGATGGGCTCGGGCACTGGGCTGTGGATGGAGATGCCCTCGGGACTGCACGTCTACCCGCCGGTCGCGCTGCCTGTCTGGCTGTGGGTGCAGACCTCGATCGCGCTGCTGCTTGTCGGCGTGCAGGTCTGGCAGTGCGGGTGGGCCGCGGTCGGCAAGGGCGCGGCACCGAAGCCGGAGAAGGACAAGAACGGCGAGTTCCGAAAGACGCCTGAGAAGCAGAAGGTCCGCCTCGACCCGCTGGCCGGCGTCGACGTGAAGCCTCGCGAGCAGGTCGAGGAGAAGATCCCGCTCGCCGCACTGTCGTTGGCCGACAGTCAGGACGAGTACGACGACCTGCCGCCGCTCGAGGACGAGACCGATACCGATGACGAGTACGACGCGTTCGAGGACGACGTCGACGAGAAGAAGGAGAACAGCCATGCCTGACATCACTGCGGGCGGTCCCGAGGCGAACGAGGAGCCGAAGAGCGAGCCGAAGATCGACGTCCACGTTCACAACACGACCTCGATCGGTGGGTCGAAGGGGTGGAACATCCTGTTCACCCTTTTGATCACGGCCGGCCTGACTGTGCTCGCCTACCAGTTGAGCCTCAGCGGTTTCGCCGAGCTTGCGGCGAGCGGTATCTCGATCTTTCTGACGGCCCTTGTGGGCAACATGTTCAAGGCGGGCATCCTCCGCCTCCCGGAGAAGGGCGCTGAGGACGACCTCGCCTTCACGAAGAGCACGCTGCGTCGGATCTACGACGAGATCCAGGCCGCCATCGTGAAGAGCTCGATGATCAAGCTCGTCCTGTTCTCGCTGGCCTACGCGATCGGCTGGCTGATTCTGCGCTCGATCGTCGCGTTCGGCATCAGCATGCTGACGACGATGTGGGTCGCGATCGGCGTCGGCCTGATCGCTGGTGGTCTCGTCGTTGCTCAGGACCAGATCTGGGCTTGGATCCGTCGCCACATGGCGAAGAAGAACGGGCAGGGCTGATGCCTCCGCGTCTGAACACCGAGTCGTGGATCGCCCGTGCGCGGGCGGTCCACGACGACCGGTACGACTACAGCGAGTCGGTGTACACGCTGGCGACCGAGCCGATCAGGATCATCTGCTCTGCCCACGGCCCCTTTGAGCAGATCGCCCGGAATCACGTGAACAACAAGGCCGGCTGCCCCGACTGCGGCCACGAGCGCACCGGCGCGGCCTCGCGCTGGTCGATCGAAGGCTTCATCACGCGGGCGCGACAGGTCCACGGCGACACCTACGACTACTCGAAGGTGGCATACGTCAATCAGGACACGCCCGTGACGATTGTCTGCCCGAAGCATGGGCTGTTCGAGCAGCGAGCGGGTGAGCACCTCAAGCACGGATGCAGGACCTGCGGCATTGAGAGCCGCAGCAAGAAGCGACGGCTGCCGAAGGATGAGTTCATCGCACGGGCCCGTGAGGTCCACGGTGACAAGTACGACTACTCGGACGTGGTCTACGCCGGCCTGCTCAAGCCTGTCACGATCATCTGCCCCACGCATGGTGCGTTCGAACAGAATGCGTCGAACCATGTCAACCTCGGCCATGGCTGTTCCCGGTGCAGCGATCGCTACTCGCCGTCGACCGAAGAGTTCATCGCACGGGTCCGTGAGGTCCACGGCGACACCTACGACTACTCGCTTGCGGTGTACACGGACAGCAGCACGAAGGTCACGATCATCTGCCCCAGGCACGGTGCATTCGAGAAGCGTCCGATCCATCACGCAGCAGGCGGCGGATGCACGCCGTGTGCCATCGAAGCACGTGGCCTCTCGTCCCGGAAGACCAAGGCCGAGTGGCTCGCTCAGGCGTACGAGGTACACGGCGACACCTACGACTACTCGAAGGTCGAGTTCGAACTGGGCGGTGACAGGGTCACGATCATCTGCTCCAAGCACGGCGAGTTCGAGCAGGTCGCCTCGGTGCATGTCAACAACCACGGCGGCTGCCCGAGCTGCAAGTGGTCGAAGGGCGAGAACGCGACGGCTGCTGCTCTTGAAGACCTCGGGATCATGCACATCACCCAGTGGACGCACGAGACCTGCCGTGACAAGCGACTGCTCCGGTTCGACTTCTACCTGCCGGAGTACGGCGCGCTGATCGAGTTCGACGGCGCGCAGCATTTCAAGCCAGTCCGGTGGCCGGGGATGAAGCCCGAGGACGCCAAGCGGGTCTTCCTCGGCACCCAGCGCCGCGACCGGATCAAGAACGACTGGGCCAAGGCCAACGGCTACGCGCTTCTGCGGGTGTCCGACATCAACGCCATCGAGACGGAGGTCCTGGCGTTCGTCGCCGGCCTCCACAACACGGAAGAAGAAGGAGAAGTCGCATGAGCATCATCTGGCTCCTGGTCGGCGCGGCGATCGCGGTTCTCGCAGTCCCGCCGACGCTGCAGGAGAAGGCGCAGAAGGCGTCGCGGCGCGTAGTCCGCCAGCTCGTCACGAAGGCGACGAAGGTCGCGCAGAGCACCGAGACGAAGGAGGAGGAGTGAGCATCATCAAGCGGACCGCGACGGGGGCTGCGCTGGCCGTGCTCGCCGCCCTGACGCTCAGCGGGTGCATCACGATCGAGAGCGCCCCGCCGAGCGCGGACGAGGCTCCCGCCTCGAGCTCTGCGCCGGCGAACGGCGATACCGGGACCGAAGAGCCGTCGTCGACACCGACCGACGAGCCTGTCGAGGACGAGGGGACGGACGAGACGGACGACAGCGGGAAGACGGTCAGCGTGACCGGGGACGCCGACGGCACGGTCTACGTCCGGGCGATCCAAGCGTTCTCGCCGCTGATCGAGACCTGGATCGTGGACGAGGATGAGCACACGGTGACGTACTCCCAGCACAACTGCGTGGGTGCGACCAAGCGCGAGGGCACCGGCACCTACGAGCTGGCCGGCCGCGAGGACAGTCAGTACACGCTGGTGACCTGGGACGGGGAAAACCCGAACGGGGGCATCTCGGCGACGGACCGGTTCGACATGACCGACACGACGTGGGAGCCACACAACGGCCTCGGCGACCAGGTCGCCTCGACGGACACCGATGCCGTGCTCGCGGACTACACCGTCATGTGCAAGGACGTCGGCGAGACGATCGCCGGCTTCGTGTTCTAGAACGGAGAGCAACGAACGAAGACCCCGGCGGATACGCCGGGGTCTTCTTCTGTGTCGAGCTTCATCGGTCAGGCCGTGATGCCCTGTCCTCTTTCCGTCCTCAGACGAGCGACCAGCGCGTACATACGCGAACGGCTCATGCCAACGGCGTTGGCGATTTCCTGGGCTGTCATGTCGCCGCGATCGAGCAGTTCAGCAGCCCGGGCGACCTGTTCGGCCGTGTGCGTCGGCTTGCGACCGCCGACCTTCTCGCCTCGACGGCGCTTGGCATCCAGCGCCGACCGCGTGCGCTCGGCGATGAGGTCGCGCTCCATCTGAGCGACGGCTCCGATGATCGTGAAGATCAGTTCGCCGGTGGGCGTCGAGGTGTCGATGCCGAGGTTCAGGATCCGGAGGCCAATGCCGCGGTCGTTGAACTCGCGCAGCAGCGCCGTCAGCTGCGAGGTCGATCGTCCGAGGCGGGAGAGCTCGACGACCGTGAGTCGGTCACCCGGCCGCAGCACGGGCGAGTCCGCGTCGATGAGCGTCGCCCACACGGGACGCTTGGCCCCGTGCTTGCCGGAAGCCTTTTCCTCGTAGATCTTCGTGCAGCCAGCAGCCGTCAGCTCATCGACCTGCCGCCGGAGGTCCTGCGCCTCGCTGCTGACGCGGGCGTATCCGATGTCCATGATGATTCCGTCCTTCAATTCGATACCTTCAACAGGAAAGTTAAAGTTCACAGTTGCGAGACGGCGGAGAGCCGCTGCAGAGGGCTCCGCGCGGTGACGTCGCACCGTCCCGATTTCCGCTCGATTGCGAGATACGCAGAGACCCCGACGGTCGACCGTCGGGGTCTCGTGCCGTTGTTGGGGCTGCTCAGTACTCGGGCGGCACCCACTCACCAGTCACGGACACGTCTGCGTCGACAGAGCCCTCGAGGAGGATCGTCGCGCCATCCGGCCCACTCTGGCCGCCGGACACGACTCGGATCCCCGCCATCGCGAGATGCAGCTCGGCTCCGCCGTTGTCGTGCTCCCGCGGCGTGACGTACGGGAACATGACGGCCGCGAGGTCGCCGGACTCCTCCGTCGAGCACTCCCCGACTCTCGTGAACGCCGTGCCATCCTCCGTGAAGTAGCGCTTGCCCTTCTCGAGGTCGTCATCGGAGGGCAACTCGTCGACGACCACCGGCTCAGCGCCGATGTTGGTCACCCGGTCCATGGCGTTGAGCATCGGACCGCGGTCCTTCTTCCAGTCGGACCACTCGTCCTGCACACCCAGCGCCTCGAAGCCGCCGTCGGCCCAGTGGACGTCCACGTCGACGCGGCAGATGCCGGTCGAGAAGGCTGTCGCTTTCACTGTGAAGCCGTCGACGGCGATCGAGCTGCCAGCAGTCTCGCCGACTGCCTTCAGCTCGTCAGAGAGCTGGATGGTGACCGGTCCGTCCACGACGAACGGCGGGACATCGCTGGTGTCGTCGACGCGCAGATCGTCGAAGTCGTACAGCGTGCCCTCGACGTCACCGTCGCCGCTGTCGTTGCTGCCGGCGTCAGAGGTCTTGTCGTTGCCGGCGTCAGTGGACTGTCCGGCGCTGGGGGCCTGGCTCTCGGCAGGGCCCGCGTCTGCGCCGCTGCACGCCGTGAGCGTGAGCGCGGAGAGCGCGAGGGCTGCCGCGGCGATCGCGGGCTTGCGGATGGGGATCATCGGCGTCTTCTCTTTCCGGGCTGGAGGTGCCCGGACGGGAGATGAAAGACGCGCGCCCGGGCACCGGTGAACGGTGTCGATCCACGGCTCGTTAGCAGTGTGGATCAGGCTCGAAGACGGCCTCGGGTTGTTTGTCGGTAGTCCTATTCTAGTTCCGACTTTTGATTAACGCAAGATGTCGTTTCCTGGTGGCATCATCACGGGCATGACGACAGCAACCGATACGGTTCATCACCTCTTGCGCGACCCGAAGAACGACTTGTGGCCGGTTTGCGGTGCGGTGCCCGGACGCGACCCTCGCGACGGCGACTTCAACGCCTGCCACGACCAAGATCTGTTGCTGTGGTGCGTGAGCTTCGGGCTCTGCTGTTGCTCGACCTGCCTCTCGCCTGAGGCGCTCGGAGGCTGGTCGCCGCTGGTGCCGGGGCAGGAGGTCTCAGCTGAGGAGTAATGAGGACTCTGGCCACGGCTGACTAAACGGCCCGAATCTCCGGCATCTTGATCTCCACAGGATTAACGTTTCGATCCTTCGGTGCGCCGAGGGCCTGAACCTTGCTCTCTGCAGTATTCAAGTAGGCGCGGGATGTGTCAGTTCCGATTCCACGCCGGCCCATCGCAAGCGCCGCCACAACTGCCGTTCCAGAACCGACAAAGGGGTCCAGGACAACATCACCTGGGTCGGTCGACAGGCTGATGCAGCGAGCAGGGAGCGCGAGGGGGAACTGCGCACCGTGCCCGTCCCCGCCGCTCGACGTCGGGATAACCCAGACGTCGGAGAGCTTGGCCGTCTCGAGCAGCTGATTACGGCCACCCATGGCCGCGGAGAGACGCGAGTATGCGTCCTTGTCGAACTTCGGTGAGCGCTGCTTCGTGATGTGGATGACGTACTCGAGCTGGCGAGACACGCGTGACTTCTGCGGTTCGGGCAGAGTCGCCGTCTTCGCCCACGTGATCGTGCTCTTCACGAAGAGGCCGAGCCGCGAAGCTCGCTGGGCGATCATGGCCGGGATGCCGACCTGTTCGCCATCCTTCAGGTACGCGTGGCCGGCGCTGTACCGGCGGTACTCGTGCTCGCTCCACACCTTGTAGTTCTCGCCGCCCTGCATCGCTCGCAGCGCTTCGACGGCTGATCCACGGATCTGAGTTCGCGTGTTGAAGGTATCCATCACGTTCCACCAGATCGACCCGTCCTGGGTCAGCACGCGCGACAGCGAGTGCAGGATCTCGGTGGTGTGGCGCACGAAGCCCTCGGGGGTCTGTTCATGACCATAGGGAGCGACGTCACCGTCTGCCCACGCGATCGGACGGGACTCTTTGTAGACGCGCATGGCCCAGTACGGGGTCGACGTGACGATGCAGTTGATGGATTCGTCCGACAGACGTCGAACGAACGAGAGGCAGTCCTCATGGACGAGGTCGTACCGCTCAGGAAGCTCGTAGTTCACCTCGGCCTGAGCCTTGGGGTCGAGCATCAGGTAGTCGAGGACCTTCGAGCGCGGCACGAAAGTTTCAGCGAACGCGTCCTGGTCGAGAAGCATGATGACGTCCGACACCGAGAGCCTGCGGTCGTGCCCCACCACGCGCTTGATGAAGGTCGCCTGCATGCCCACGACCGGCGCGACGTCCCTGATCGGGAAGGTTCGCTCTGAGTCGAGGTACTTGGATCGGTCGAGACTCGACACCGGAGTGCGCGGCTGGATCGTTGTCGTGGGTGTCTCGGCCATTGCCTCATCGTAGTGCCCGTGCGTGGACCTCCTCTGGAGGCGGTGCCGGGACGGATACGATCGAGTCGATGACGCTCGTCTCTGAGCAATCTCGACGTCAACGACAGGGGATGGGATGGCCCTCATCAGTGAAGCCGCGATGGAGGCGGCACTGACTTACTTCCACGACAAGGACCAGTACCAGACCAAGGTCTCATCGGCATGGGAAGCGTTGCTCACCGGGATGGTGTTCGCAGCTCAGGGCATCACGAGTCCCGGCACCAAGGATGCGAACGACGCCGTCGACCAGTTGTTCACCGTCGACCCTCAGGACGAGGAAGGTCGACTGAAGCCGTTCCGCTACACGTGGTCGCAGGTGGATGGTTCCGGTCGAAAGACCGTTTGGAACCAGGCCTCGCGTGGCAAGGGCACCTTGGCGAGCTCGCTCTTCACCAACGGTGACATTCGCCAGGGTCTGCTTCCCAACGCTCGCGGGCTCCTCGTCGCGGCGTCACCGGACAAACCCTCGAAGGAAGCGCTGACGGCCCTGCTCGTCCGGAACGAGGACTTCGCTCAGTCCGCAGCGTGGAGTGATGCACACGCAAGAGCTGAGGCGATTCTGGGACTTCAGCCCAGCGAGTACGACGAGATCACCGATGACACCGTGACCTTGGGCGAGCCGCTCATCGCAATGCCCGAGTGGTCGATGGCGGCGTTGCCCGACTCCCTCAGGCCGGTCGCCACCACTACTATCCAAACGCCGCCGAAGGCATCATCGACGCCCGGACAGCAGGCCCCGACCACGATGGTGATCGAGCAGCGCACGGAGCGAATGATCCGTCGTGCAGTGGCACGGTTTCCCTTCATACTTCTCGTCGGCCCTCCGGGGACAGGCAAGGGCACGCTGGTCTCATGGGTCACCGAACAGGTCAGGTCGAACCCCGAGTCCTTCGGCTTTGACTCAGGCTTCGACCCCGATCCGATCTGGCGCACGCCGGACGAGTCGTGGTCAGCCTTCGACCTCATCGGAGGTCTCGCCCCTGATGACACAGGCGCACTCCTGTGGTCGCCTGGGACGCTCCCGAATGCGGTGTCCGAGGACCGCTGGCTCGTACTGGACGAGACGAACCGTGCGGACATGGACAAGATCATGGGGCCTCTGCTCACGTGGCTGTCACTGCAGAGCGTCGAAATCGGGCGGGCTGCGGCTCACGGCGGCAACTCCGTGACCTTGGACTGGACCGACGAACCGACCTCTTCAGTCAACGACGGAACCTATAGCGCCGGCTCGGCTTGGAGACTGTTCGGTACCTACAACCCGGCCGATGCGCAACGGGTGTTCCGCATGGGCCTGGCACTGTCGCGCAGGTTCGTCGTGATCCCAGTTCCAGCGCTCGACACAGCATCGTTCACGACGCTCCTGTCGAAGAAGTTTCCCGACCTCGACCAGGACCTCAGCGACGCCGTCTCCGGCCTCTATGCTGCTCATTACGCAGACCCGCACACGCAGCTGGGGCCGGCGATCTTCCTGAGGATCGCTGAGTATGTCGTCGACGACGACCCTGCCCTCAACGACCCTGAAGAGCTCATTGCCGAGGCCTACGTGATGAACCTGGGCAAGTACATCGCTGCGTACGACGACGCGATCCTGGAGTCGCTGGGTGCACGGCTCATCGACGACGGCGCGATCTCGGAGGACGGATGGTCGTGGATCACGAGCCATCGGAACACGCTGGGCTGAGCGCGCTCTCGGTCCCCATCGAAGGGGTCTCCTACGTGCTGTCCGGCTGGTCGGGCCAGGGGAGCCTCTACCAGGCGCTCGGAGCCGTGGACGACCCGGACGGGATCGAGCGAGACTGGGACGAGAAGTCGATTCGCAGTCGTGCCGGGAGGATCCTGCTCGAGCACGTCAGGGCGGACCTGCAGACCTGGCCGAGGTCCGTCGACGAGTGGCTGCCACACCTGCCCATCGCATCGACCGCCCGGACGCTCGTGTCCCAGATCCCGCATGGACGTGTCGACTGGCGTGAGACGTCGCGACGGTTTGGCTGGCCGGCCCGCGCCTACGTGACCCGCCTGCGCGAGCGCGAGATCGCGGACGTCACCGTGAGCGCGCTCGCCTGGACAGTCACGGCGCTCGACCGCATCGTCGCCGCTGCGCGGAGCACCGGTGCTCTGGACGAGGTGGAAGAGGCGATCGACGTCCCGCTGGCCGCCGCGCGCGAAGCACTGGCTCTGACAGACGTGCCGGAGGACCTTCCGCGTCCTGATCGGCATGACCTCGAGTCCCTCCGCACCTCGGGACAGCCATGGTCTGACGTCGAACCCGTGACCGCGAAGATCGTGCGGTCCGAGACCGACCTGACCTGGTTCGCACTGCAGCTCCTGGCTCCGGACCCGGACTTCCGGTGGCGGCTCTACCACCTCGCGGTCCTGGGACACGCGCTGATGGCCCTGCGGTCTGAAGGCGCATCGATCCGTTGGCGTACCCCGATGGGCGCAGGCGGCGACGGACCGAACTTCCTTGCCGCGATGCCGGACGGCACGAAGGTCGATGTGTGGTTCGAAGCTGCCGGCGCACGGGCGTACTACGGCCTTGAGCCAGCCGCGTACCGAAAAGTCGTGAGGCCCGTGCGCGGATCTGAGTCTGCAATCGGATCAGACGTCGCGCTCTACATCCCCACGCGAGGGCACGCACTCCTGCTCGAGTGCAAGTTCTCATGGTCTGGGTCGTACGTCGGTCGCAACGGGTATCACCAGGCAGCCGGCTATGCGCTCAACGAGCAGGATGTATGGCCTCGCCTCTGGTCATACGTGGTCGGCCCCGAGGAGAAGATCGCGGGACAGTCGCGCGTAGACATCGAGGGGCGCGGGAACGCCATCAGCCTCGGCGTCACAGCCGTGCCGTGGATGTCGACACTCATCTCGGAGTTCCTCGACGTCACTGCATGAGCAGCCCTCGATCCCAACCTGATCGGGCCGGCACCCCGCGTCGGGGCGGGCGCACCGGGCGCACGGCGTCAGATCGAGGCGCGCGTCGCCGCGGAAACACGCAGGCCGAGGGGACGCACGGGGCGCACCGGAGCCAACACGAATCACTACCATCGTCTACCGAACCACTACCAATAGAAGGCAGGCTCGCGAGTGGCATCCGGACGCGACAGAGGCCGTCTCCGACGTGCGGAAACGGCCTCTGACTAGGTAAAACGTGGAGCCGAGGGGACTCGAACCCCTTACCTCCGCCTTGCAAAAGCGGCGCTCTACCAGGTGAGCTACGGCCCCGAGAGGGGCGGATTTTCAGTTGTAGGGGGTTGCTTGCAAAGCTACCGCTCTACCAACTGAGCTAAGTCCCCGTGTTCAGTTTTCCGGATATCAGGACCGCGGAGCGGGGACCGGTTCCGTCTTCGAGGATGCGGGGCGGGGGGTCTTCTCGGCCTCGACCTTCTCAGCCTCGGCCCACAGGTCGTTGCGAAGATTGTCGGACTCGACCTTGCGCCACACGAGGATTCCCGTCGCGGCCGCACCGAACAGGATGGCGGCGACTCTGATCAGCTTCTTCACGAATCCTCCGATCATCGAAGTGGGCCTAACTGGACTTGAACCAGTGACCTCTGTCTTATCAGGACAGCGCTCTAACCGACTGAGCTATAGGCCCGTGGGGGTGTGGTTCCGGATCGCTCCGGCGGCTACCACCGACACGCAACTTTACCGGTCCCGTCACCGGGCGTCCAATCGCGTGGCACTGCTGTACGGCACATCACAGGCCCAGGTTTCCAGCGTACAGTGCATGCACGCCAGGGATCGAGGAGCCATGTCCGAGACGCCGTCGTCCGACCCGCCGCGATCGTCGTCGGCCTCCAGCCCGGCACCCAGTTCGGCACTCAGGCCGGCCCCCGGCCCGGCGCCCGCTCCCACCTCCAGCCCAGCACCCACGCCAGCCTCCACCCGACGTCGTGCCGTGCTCAGCGGGATCGTCGCCGGAGGTGCCCTCCTCGCCGTCGCGGAGCTCGCCGCGCTCGTGCTCGGATCCTCGGCGACGCCCCTCGTGTCCGTCGGATCAGCGTTCGTTGATGTAGTCCCGGCCGGCCTGAAGGACCTGGTCATCTCCCTGTTCGGGACGGCAGACAAGGCCGTTCTGATGATCTGCATGGTCCTGGTCCTGGCCGTGCTGCTGGGGGTGATCGGTGCACTCGGCGCGCGTCGGCCCGGCGCTGCGGCGGTCTCGCTCGCGGTGCTCGGGCTCCTCCCCACGGGCGCGGCGCTCACGCGGGCCTCCGCGACCGCGATCGACGCGGCACCGTCGCTGCTGGGAACCCTGGCGGGGGTGCTCGTGCTGTCGGCGCTCCTCCCGGCACCTCCCGGAGAGCGTCCGGACGATCTCGCCGACGACGATCCAGCATCCGGGAGCAGACGGAGCATGCTGACCCTGGGCGTGGTGGCTGCGGTCGCGGCCGTCGTGGGTGGAGGTTCCCGGATCATCAGCGGAGCTCGCACCGCAGCACGGCAGGCGGCCGACGCCTTCCGGGTGCCGACGCCGTCGAGGTCCGCACCGGAGGTACCGGCGGACGCCCAGGTGGAGGCGGACGGCATGCCCGACGTGATCACCGCGAACGAGGACTTCTACCGCATCGACACCGCTCTCGTCGTGCCTCGGGTCGACAGCTCCGGATGGACGCTTCGCATCGACGGTATTGTCGAACGGGAGCTCGAGATGACCTTCGAGGAGCTGCTCGAGCAGCCGATGATCGAGACCCATGTGACGCTCACCTGCGTGTCGAACCAGGTCGGAGGCGATCTCGCGGGCAACGCGACCTGGATCGGCGTTCCGGTGCGCACGCTGCTGGAGCGCGTCGGCGTGAGCGCGGAGGCGGACATGGTCCTGTCCCGCTCGGTCGACGGCTTCACCGCGAGCACTCCCCTGGAGGCGCTGACCGACGGGCGGGACGCCATCCTCGCCGTCGCGATGAACGGGGAGGCGCTGCCGCGGGAGCACGGCTTCCCGGTGCGGATGGTGGTGCCGGGGCTCTACGGCTACGTCTCGGCGACGAAGTGGCTGGAGAGCCTCACCGTCACCCGCTTCGCCGACGACACGGCCTATTGGACGACCCGCGGCTGGTCGGAGCGCGGTCCGATCAAGACCGCCTCGAGGATCGACGTCCCCGGTCAGGGCGGGGAGCTCGAGCCCGACGCCGACGGGGCCGTCGTCCTCGCGGGGACCGCCTGGGCGCAGCATCGCGGGATCTCCGCGGTCGAGGTCCGCATCGACGACGGCCCCTGGGAGACGGCGCAGCTCGCGGCCGCGATCAGCGAGGACACCTGGGTGCAGTGGTCATGGCGATGGGAAGGTGCCCAGGCCGGCCAGCACACGGCGACCGTCCGTGCGGTCGGCGGAGAAGGCGAGCAGCAGACGGAGGAGGTCGCCTCCCCCGCTCCCGATGGCGCGAGCGGCTGGCACAGCATCGATCTCACCATCTCCTGATCAGGGCACTCCAGCCCCCACCACCTTCCGCCCGCACGGCACCTTCCAGCCGCGCAGCACCTTCTGTCCGCACGGCACCTTCCAGCCGCGCAGCGGGTATCGGCGCGACGCCGGCGCCGGGGCCTACGCTGGTCCTATGAGCGAACGCACCGCCATCGCCGCCCTGGAGGCCTCCGGTCTCGAGCATCGGATCGTGCGTCACGGTCGCGTCGACTCCCTCGCGGAGGCCGCGGCCGTCCGCGGGATCGAGCCCCGGGACCTCATCAAGACCCTGGTCGTGCGCCGCGGCGAGGGTGACTTCCTGTTCGTGCTGGTCCCCGGCGATCGCGAGATCTCCTGGCCGAAGCTGCGTGCCGCGCTCGGGGTGAACCGGCTGTCGATGCCGGACAAGGAGGTCGCCCGCGAGGTCACCGGCTATGAGCGCGGCACGATCACGCCCTTCGGCGCGACGACGGCATGGCCGGTGGTCGCCGACGCCTCCCTCGTCGGCGAGCCCGGCCGACGGATCTCCCTGGGGGCGGGAGAGCACGGTGTCGCTGTCGTGCTCGACGCCGAGGCGGCCCTCGCACATCTGTCGGCCCAGGTCGCCGACGTCACCGAGCTGCAGCAGCCCCGGGACTGACACCCAGGCACCCTCCCGTGCACGCCCCGCCTGGGTCCCATGCCCGGCACCTGCGGTGCTTCCGCACCCCGCGAGCACTCCGCGAGCACTCCGCACGGAGAGCAGCGGGCGGGCACCCTTCCCCAGGTGCCCGCCCGCTGCGGTTCGGAGGGGCCGCGAGGGCCCGCGCTCAGCGCCTCACTCGTCGGTGAAGGTGAGCTTGAGGCCGCCGAGCAGAGCGGCGACCAGGTTGTAGAGGAATGCCAGGAGCGTTCCGAGCGCCGTGATGATGACGACGTTGATGACGGCGACGACCGTCCCGTAGCTGACCATCTTCGAGAAGCTGAAGAAGTCCATGAAGGGCAGCGGCGAACCGCCGTTGAGGTCGCGGCCGATCTGGTCGATCTGGCTCCACAGGCCGATCGCGTCGACCAGGTTCCACAGCAGCACCACGGCCACCACGGTCGCCACGCCGATCGCGATCGCGACCAGGAACGACAGCTTCATGACGGAGAACGGGTCGAGCCTCGCAAGGGTCAGGCGGACGCGGCGGGGGCCACGGCGCTCGGCGCCCTCCGGGCCGGAGGAGCCCTTCACGGGACTGCGGCTGGCGCCCTTGGAGGCCTGTCCCTTGCCTCCCTTGCCGTTGCCGAGCGCAGCCTCGAAGCCGCCGGTGCTCTCGGGATTCGCGGAGGGGCCGCTGCTCCCGGACGCCGGGAGCGCAGAGGTCGCCTCAGCAGACGTCGCACCGGACGTGCTGGAGGGGGTCTTGCTCGTGCTCACGGATCACTCCTCGGTGGCGGTGTCGCCGGAGTCGGTCGGGTCGGACGCGTCCGAGCCTAGATCATCGCCCTCGGTGGGCGCGGCATCCGCAGCGGTCTCCACGGGATCACCACTGTCGGGATCGGCGAGCTCCGGTGCCTCGACGCCGTCGAGCTCGTCGTCCTCCTCGGACTCCGCACTGGTGGTCACCAGCAGGATGCGGTCCTTCTTGTCGGGCTTGGCGAAGACCACGCCCATGGTGGTGCGGCCCTTCGGCGGGATCTCGGCGACCCGGGAGCGGACCACGCGACCCTTCTCCATGACCACCAGCAGCTCGTCGGACTCGTCGACGGTCGCGGCGCCCACCAGGTGGCCGCGGTCGTCGGGGAGCTTGGCGACGCGGATCCCGAGGCCTCCGCGGCCCTGGATGCGGTACTCGTCGATCGAGGTGCGCTTGGCGAAGCCGCCGTCGGTGACGGTCACCACGAAGCTCCCCGGCCGTGCGACGTCCATCGCCAGCAGCTCGTCGTCCCCGCGGAACTTCATGCCTGTCACGCCGCTGGTGGCGCGGCCCATGGACCGCAGGACGTCGTCGGAGGCGGGGAAGCGCACGGACTGGCCGTTGCGGGAGACCAGCAGCAGATGGTCGTCGGCGTCGACGGCGCGGGCCGCGATCACGCGGTCGGGCTCGGGACCGTCGGGGCCGTCGATGTCGCGCAGGTTGATGGCGATGATGCCGCCGGAGCGGTTGGAGTCGAAGGCCGTCATGGCGGTCTTCTTCACCAGGCCGGAACGGGTGGCCAGCACCAGGTACTGGGCGTCCTCGTAGGTCGAGATCGCGAGCACCGAGGCGATGTGCTCATCGGGCTGGAACGCCATGAGGTTCGCGACGTGCTGGCCCTTGGCGTCGCGCGGCGCCTCCGGCAGCTCGTAGCCCTTGGCGCGGTAGACCCGACCCTGGTTGGTGAAGAACAGCAGCCACTGGTGGGTGGTGGTCGTGAAGAAGTGCTCGACGATGTCGTCGGCCCGCAGGGAGGCCCCGCGCACGCCCTTGCCGCCGCGCTTCTGGGCGCGGTACTGGTCGGTGCGGGTGCGCTTGACGTAGCCGCCGCGGGTGATGGTGACGACCACGTCCTCCTCGGGGATCAGGTCCTCCATCGACATGTCCGAGTCGAAGGGGAGGATCTGGGTCCGACGGTCGTCGCCGTACCGGTCGACGATCTCGCCGAGCTCCTCGGAGACGATCTGCCGCTGGCGCTCCGGGGAGGCCAGGATCGCGTTGTACTCCTCGATCATGGCCTGCAGGCGGTCGTGCTCCTCGATGATCCGCTGCCGCTCGAGGGCGGCCAGGCGGCGCAGCTGCATCGCGAGGATCGCGTTGGCCTGGATCTCGTCGATCTCCAGCAGCTCCATGAGGCCGGTGCGGGCCTCGTCGGCGTCCGGGGAGCGGCGGATCAGCGCGATGACCTCGTCGAGCGCGTCGAGCGCCTTGAGGTAGCCGCGGTAGATGTGGATCTGCTCCTCGGCCTTGCGCAGGCGGAAGCGGGTCCTGCGGACGATGACCTCGATCTGGTGGCGGGTCCACTCGCGCACGAAGGAGTCGATCGAGAGCGTGCGGGGCACGTCCCCGGCCAGCGCCAGCATGTTGGCGGAGAAGTTCTCCTGCAGCTGGGTGTGCTTGTACAGGTTGTTCAGCACGACCTTGGCGACGGCGTCGCGCTTGAGCGTGATGACGAGCCGCTGACCGGTCCGGCCCGAGGTCTCGTCGGTGATGTCGGCGATGCCCTGGATCTTGCCGAGCTTGACCATCTCCGCGATCTTGCGGGCGAGGGTGTCGGGGTTGACCTGGTAGGGGAGCTCGGTGACGACGAGCGACATGCGCCCGTTGATCTCCTCGGTGGAGACCACGGCCCGCTGGGTGATGGAGCCGCGACCGGTGCGGTACGCCTCCTCGATGCCCTTGGTGCCGACGATCGTCGCGCCGGTCGGGAAGTCGGGGCCCTTGATGCGCTGCAGGCAGGCCTCGAGCAGCTCGGGCTTGGTCGCCTCAGGGTTCTGCAGCAGCCACTGGACGGCGTCGGCGACCTCGCGCAGGTTGTGCGGCGGGATGTTCGTGGCCATGCCGACGGCGATGCCGGCGGAGCCGTTGACCAGCAGGTTCGGGAACCGCGCGGGGAGGACGACGGGCTCGTCGACGGTGTTGTCGTAGTTGCCCTGCATGTCGACCGTGTCCTGGTCGATGTCGCGCACGAGCTCGAGGGCCAGCGGCGCCATCTTGCACTCGGTGTATCGCGGGGCGGCTGCGCCGTCGTCGCCGGCGGAGCCGAAGTTGCCCTGCCCGAGGATCAGCGGGTACCGCATCGACCACGGCTGGACGAGACGCACCATGGCGTCGTAGATCGCCGAGTCGCCGTGGGGGTGGTAGTTGCCCATGACCTCGCCGACGACCTTCGCGCACTTGGAGAAGGAGCGGTCGGGGCGGTAGCCGCCGTCGTACATCGCGTAGACGATGCGTCGGTGCACGGGCTTCATGCCGTCGCGCACGTCGGGGAGGGCGCGCGAGACGATCACGCTCATGGCGTAGTCGAGGTAGGAGCGCTGCATCTCCTGGTTGAGGTCGACCTGCATGATGCGGTCGGCCTCGCCCTCGTCGAGCGGGTCCACGAGCGTGACGGTGCGCTCGGCGGCCTCGGCGCCGGAGAGCTCGGTGGATCCCTCCGGGACGGTGCCGGAGGGCAGGTCGGGAAGGTCGGGAGTCTGTTCGGAGCCGGGGAGGGGCTCCTCCGGGGTGCTCGGGTCCTGCGGGGTGTCGCTCATGCGGAGGGACCTTTCGGGTCGGGCCGGTGTTCAGGCCCCGGGCGCGCCCTGCGGGGCGCGGCGACGGGGGCCGACGGGACGGTGGGGGCCGACGGGCGGGGCCGGGCCGACGGTCGTCGGACGGGCGCCTGGTCGGGCCGACGGATCAGATGTCGAGGAAGCGCACGTCCTTCGCGTTCTCCTGGATGAAGCGGCGGCGGGACTCGACGTCGTCGCCCATGAGGACGGAGAAGATGGTGTCGGCGTCGGCCGCCTCGTCGACCGTGACCTGCTTGAGGGTGCGCGAGTCGCGGTCCATCGTCGTGGTCTGCAGCTCCCGCCAGTCCATCTCGCCCAGGCCCTTGTAGCGCTGGATGCCGTTGTCCTTCGGGATCCGCTTGCCCGCCGCGCGCCCGGCGTCGAGGCTCGCGTTGCGCTCCTCGTCGCTGAACACGTACTCGTGCGGGGCGTTGGACCACTTGATGCGGTACAGCGGCGGCATCGCGATGAACACGTGGCCGAGCTCGATCAGGGGGCGCATGTAGCGGAACAGCAGGGTCAGCAGCAGGGTGCAGATGTGCTGGCCGTCGACGTCGGCGTCGGCCATCAGGATGATCTTGTGGTACCGCAGCTTGGTCGCGTCGAAGTCCTCGCCGATGCCGGTGCCGAAGGCGGTGATCAGCGAGCGCACCTCCTGGTTGTCGAGGGCGCGGTCCAGACGCGCCTTCTCGACGTTGAGGATCTTGCCGCGGATCGGGAGGATCGCCTGCGTGCGCGGGTCGCGACCGGAGACCGCGGAGCCGCCGGCGGAGTCGCCCTCGACGATGAAGATCTCGCACTCGGCGGGGTTCCGGCTGGAGCAGTCGCGCAGCTTGCCGGGCATGCCGCCGGTCTCGAGGGGGGACTTGCGGCGGGTGGCGTCGCGGGCCTTGCGCGCGGCCTCACGGGCCGCGGCCGCGGCCTGGGCCTTGGTGACGATGGACCGCGCCTCGTTCGGATGCGACTCGAACCAGGCGGTGAGCTGGTCGTTCATGATCTTCACCATGAACGTGCGGGCGATCGTGTTGCCCAGCTTGGTCTTGGTCTGGCCCTCGAACTGGGGTTCGCCGAGCTTCACGGAGACGACGGCGGTGAGGCCCTCGCGGATGTCCTCGCCGGTGAGGTTCGGATCCTTGTCCTTGATGAGCCCCTGCGCCTTCGCGTAGCGGTTGACGATCGAGGTGAGGGCCGTGCGGAAGCCCTCCTCGTGGGTGCCGCCCTCATGGGTGTTGATCGTGTTCGCGTAGGTGTGCACGGACTCCGAGTAGGCGGTGGTCCACTGCATCGCGACCTCGGCGGCGATGTGGGACTCGGTGTCCTCCGATTCGAAGGAGATGATCTCGGGGTGGATCACCTCGGCCCGCTTGGCGCTGTTGATGAACTCGACGAAGTCCTCGAGCCCGCGGTCGTACTTGTAGGTCCAGCTGCGGGGCCCCGTCTCGACGCTCTCCGCCTCGTCGCCCTCGATGCCGGCGTCGTCGACCTCGGCGAGGGGCCTCTCGACGGGCCGCTCGTCGGTCAGCGAGATCGCCAGCCCCTTGTTCAGGAAGGCCATCTGCTGGAAGCGCTTGCGGAGGATCTCGACGTCGTAGACCGTCGTCTCGAAGATGTCAGGGTCCGCCCAGAACGTGATCGTGGTGCCCGACTCGGTGGTCTCCTCGCCCTTGTCGAGGGGAGTCAGCGGGGTGCCGCGCCCGTAGGCCTGGCGCCACACGAAGCCGTCGCGCTGGATCTCCACCTCCATGCGCGTCGACAGGGCGTTGACGACGGAGGAGCCCACGCCGTGCAGACCGCCGGAGACGGCATAGCCCCCGCCGCCGAACTTTCCGCCCGCATGCAGCACCGTGAGCACCAGCTCGACGGCCGGCTTGTTCTCGGTGGGATGCATGTCCACCGGGATGCCGCGGGCATGGTCGACGACGCGGACGCCGCCGTCCGCCAGGAGGGTCACCTCGATGGAGTCGCCGTGCCCGGCGAGGGCCTCGTCGACCGAGTTGTCGACGATCTCCCACACCAGATGGTGCAGGCCGCGCTCACCGGTCGAGCCGATGTACATGCCGGGACGCTTGCGGACCGCCTCGAGGCCCTCGAGGACGGTGATGTCCGAGGCGTCGTAGTGGGTGGGGGCATGCGCGGCCGCCTCGCCGGCCGCCATGTGCGGCGCTTCCACGGCCGCGGCCTCGGCCTGTTCGGGCATGGGTCGATCGCTCTCGCTCACCTGGTGTGGCTCCTCGCAGTCCGGGACCCCCGGTCGACTGGAGCACCGGGGGCGGTCCGGCACGGGACGCGCTGCCGGACTCGGCCCATTCTAGCGCGCTGAGGGCCTCTGACCCCGCATCAGACCCTGATTTCTGTGGACAAGTCGACGCGGAAGTGGCCTTCTACGGCCCGGAGCGGGCCCCAGGACCGTTCAGAGGCACCACCGGCGAGGTCCGGTACGCGCCCCGGGGTCCCCGTGCGCCTGCGGGGCATCTGCGGATCTCATCCGTAGGTGTCGCGCGGGCCCCGCCAGGTGACCGTCCGAGGGCCCTTCTTCCAGCTGCGCTGAGCGGCGGCGGGCCCGGTCACACGCATCTCGGACACGACATGCGAGCCCACGTGCTTCTCGATCGAGGTGACGATCTGGGGAGTGATCATCCGCAGCTGCGATGCCCAGGCGGAGGAGGAGGCGCTCACCACCAGCACGCCGTCCTCGAAGGAGACCGGACGGCAATGGGCGGCGACCTGGTCGCCGACGATCTCGTCCCACTCCTCGAGGACCCGGCCGCTGCTCATGCCCTCGTTCCAGCCCAGATCCGAGAGCACACGACGCATGACGCCCTCGATGCCCTGCGGATCACGCGGATCCGGCCGGGCGCCCGAATAGCCCGGCGATCGACCGCTGCGGTCGCGGATGTCGCGCCTCGCCTGGGTCTTCGCCGAGATCGGGAACAGTCCCCGGTCTCGCGCCGCCGCGCGCGAGCGGTTCACCGTCCGACGGGCAAGCTCGAAGGGATCGTCCAGCCGGGGCAGCTCCGGCGGGTCGACGGGCTCCTCGACGGGCGCAGGCCCCTCGCGCCGGACCGGTGCCTCACGGCGGGCGGGCTCCACGCGCCGGATCGGTGCCTCACGGGAGGCAGACTCCACGCGCCGGACCGGCTCCTCGGACCGCACCTCCGGACGCCGACGATCTCCGCCCGGCTCCCGAGGGGAGCGCGGCGGCACAGGACGGGGCTCGACGAGCTGCTCCTCGCCGATCTCGAGCTCGGGCAGCGGATTCGCCGATGCGCTCGAGGGGATGGCCCCTCTCCGAGCGCTCTGGTGCCGATCGATCCGGCGCGAGGGACCGGACGCGGCGCCGGCCTCCGACGACGGGTCCTCGCCTGCACCGTCGGGCGCAACTGCCGGGCGCATCCACGTCGACAGGTCGTAGGGGTTCGCGAGCCTCGGCCGACGCAGCTCCGGATCACCGGCGCGGTCGCCGAGGTCTCCCGCGCCGTCGGCCCCTCTCCATCCGCCTCCGCGGGGCGGTCTCATGGTTCCCGCCTCCTCATGGTTCACGCCTCATCATGACGCCCACCCCGTCCGGGTGCGCGGCACCGCCGATCCGAGGCTCACGTCGACCAGATGGATCTCGCCGTCGAGCGAGGCGGGGATGTCGGTGTCGTTGGCGGTGGTGATGAGCACCTGCGAGGCGCCGGCGACGATACGGCCCAGGCGCTCGCGACGATGCACGTCCAGCTCGCTGAAGACGTCGTCGAGGATGAGGATCGGCTCACCGTCGCCGAGATCGCCCTCCTCGAGCCGCAGCAGATCGTAGGAGGCGAGCCGCAGGGCGAGCGCCAGGGACCATGACTCCCCATGGCTGGCATAGCCCTTGGCCGGGAAGTCGTGCAGCCGGATCTCGAGGTCGTCCCGGTGCGGACCGGTCAGACTCACTCCCCGGTCGATCTCCTCGTCGTGGCGGGAGGCGAGCAGCTCGAGCATCGCATCGTGGATCTCACGGATGCCGGGCAGCTCTCCCGCCCCCGTCCCGAGCTCGTCGAGGACGGCGGAGCGGTAGGCGATGTCCGCTGGGGAGGAGATCTCCCCACGGCGCTCGGGCGGCAGGTCGAGCGCCTGCTCGGCCCCCTCATCGGTCGCCACCCGGAGGTAGGAGTACCCCAGGTGGGGGCGCAGCCTGTTGACCAGGTGCAGCCGTGCCCGCAGCAGCTCGGCTCCATGGCGGGCGAGCTGCTGGTCCCACACCTCGAGCGTGCTCGCGGCGGACTCCGCCGGGTCCAGTCCGCCCACGGATCGGCCCGCACCTCCCCGTCGCATGCTGCGCATCTGCTTGAGCAGGTTGCCGCGCTGCTTGAGGACCCGGTCGTAGTCGGCCCTGACCGCCGCGAAGCGCGGCGCGATGACGAACAGGAGCTCGTCGAGGAAGCGTCGTCGGCCCTCCGGATCCGCCTTGATCAGGCCCAGATCCTCGGGGGCGAACAGCACCGCGCGCACTTCGCCGAGCAGGTCCCTCAGGCGTGCGACGTTCTGCCCCTGGACCCGAGCCCGGTTGGACTTCCCGGGGGTGATCTCGAGGTCGACCTGCAGCGGCCTGCCGGCGCGCACGAAGCTCGCCCGGATGATGGCCGTCGACGATCCGCGATGCACGAGGGCCGCATCGTGCGGGACACGATGGCTGGAGAGGGTGGCGAGGTACCACACGGCCTCGACCACGTTGGTCTTGCCCTGCCCGTTCCTGCCCACGAGCACGGAGATGCCCGGGGAGACAGGCAGCTCGAGGCGAGGGTAGGAGCGGAAGTCAGTCAGCTCCAGGGATGTCAGCTGCACGGGGTCACCCCCGGGGCTCAGATCCGCATGGGCATGATCAGGTACCGGTACGAGGTGTCCGGTGCTCCCTCGAGGGACTCCTGACCGCTCATCACGGAGGGCTTGATCGAGTCGGTGAAGGTCAGCCGGGCGAAGTCGGTGCCGAGCGCACCGAGACCGTCGAGCAGGAAGCCGGAGTTGTAGCCAACGACGAGGTCCTCGCCCTCCAGCTGCGCCTCGAGCACCTCGCTCGCCTGAGCATCGTCACCCGCACCGGCTTCGAGCGCCACCTGCCCCTGCGTGAACGACAGGCGCACAGGGGTGTTGCGCTCGGCGACCAGGGACACGCGCTTGACGGCGTCGATGAGCGCACCGGTCGCGACCACGGCCGTGATCGCGGTGGTCTCGGGGAACAGCCGACGGACCGGCGGATACTCGCCGTCCACGAGGGTCGAGGTCGTCCTGCGACCGCCGGCCTCGAAGCCGATCAGCTTGGCCGAGTCCTCATCGGACAGGGCGATGCTCACGCTGCCCCCGGTGGCGAGGGAGCGAGCCACCTCGTGCAGCGTGCGCGCCCGCACGAGGGCGGTGTGCTCGGCTCCCGGGGTGGCGGGGTTCCAGGTGAGCTCGCGCAGGGCCAGGCGATAGCGGTCGGTCGCCATCAGGGTCATGGTCTCGCCGCTGATCTCGACCTTCACACCTGTCAGCAGCGGAAGCGTGTCGTCCTTCGAAGCGGCCACGGTCACCTGGGAGATCGCCTCCGAGAAGACATCCGCTGCGACGGAGCCAGCACCGGGAGGCATCCCCGGCAGCTGCGGGTACTCCTCGACCGGGAGAGTCGCGAGCGCGAATCGCGCCGACCCGCAGCGGACCTGCAGCTTGGTGCCTTCGAGGGCGATGGATACGTCCTTGTTCGGCAGCGCCCGGACGATGTCGGAGAGCATGCGGCCCTGGACGAGGACCTCACCTGGCTCGTCGACCTCCGCATCGAGGGTGATCTGTGCGCTCACCTCGTAGTCGAACGTGGACAGCTGCAGCTGTCCGGAGCTCTCGGCCACGATCCGCACGCCCTGCAGGATCGGCATGGCCGGTCGCACGGGGAGGGTTCGGGTGGCCCAGGAGACGGCGTCGCCGAGGACGCCGCGATCGAGGTGGAACTTCACCGTTGCCACTCCTTCGCAGTGGTCGCTGTCAGGTCGGAGGACAGCGTATCGGTTCTGCGCACGATCCGCCGACACACCGGCCTCGATCCTTGACATCCGAGGCGCCCCATCGCGCGACAGCCGCCTCCCAGACCCTCTCGTCTCCTCCTCGAGGCTCTCCTCCTGACCCCGCTGATGGCCCGCCGCTCCGTCGGACGCTCCCCGCCGGGCCGTCCACATCCCCCATGAGCACTAAGAGACAGTCCTCTTCTTCACGGCTGTTGATCCTGTGGATGAGCATCGTCGGTGCAGGTGGCTCCGAATGACAAGAAGTCGCGCTCCTCGTGGAGGAGCGCAGGTTCCTCGTGAGGGCTCTGTGCACAGACCGGACGGGTCGGGGGATTCCTGTCATTCGTCCCTCCACATCGGCTCCTGCGACGATGCGCCGCTCTCCACACTGTCCACAGAGTTATCCACATTGGGGATCCTGAGGTCCCTCAGAGGGGTGTCATAATCCTGCCCCGCGCCCTGCGGACCGATGGAGAGGGCGCTCGGACGGGCTGGGACGGGCTCCGGCAAGGACCGCTGTCCACAACCGGGCCGGTGGGCCGAGCGCTCAGCTCCGCGAGGAGGAGCTGGAGCTCTTGATCTTCGCGGTCAGCTCGGTGACCTGGTTGAAGATCGCCCGGCGCTCCTTCATGAGCTCGGAGATCTTCTTGTTGGCATGCATGACGGTGGTGTGATCGCGCCCGCCGAACTCCTCGCCGATGCGGATCAGCGGCATGTCGGTGAGCTCGCGGCAGAGGTACATGGCGATCTGCCGGGCGGAGACCAGCCGCCTGCTGCGCCCGGTCCCGATGATCTCGTCGACCGAGAGTCCGAAGTAGGTGGCGGTCTGGGCGATGATCGTCGACGCCGTGATCTGGGCGCCGTCGTCGTGGGAGAGCAGATCCTTCAGGACGCTCTCGGCGAGCGTGACATCCATGGGCTGCCGGGAGAGGGAATGCAGCGCCTGCACACGGATCAGTGCCCCCTCGAGCTCGCGGATGTTGGTCGCGATATGGGAGGCGATGTACTCCAGCACATCGTGGGGGACCTCTCCCGCATTCTCCTGGGCGACCTTCTTGCGCAGAATCGCGATGCGGGTCTCGAGGTCCGGCGGCTGGACGTCGGTCATCAGCCCCATCTCGAAGCGCGACCGCATCCGATCCTCGAATCCGCCCAGCTCCTTCGGGGGGAGGTCCGAGGTGATGACGATCTGCTTGTCGGTGTTGTACAGCGTGTTGAAGGTGTGGAAGAACGCCTCCATGGTCTCGGGCGCACGCTGCAGGAACTGGATGTCATCGATGAGCAGGATGTCGATGTCGCGGTACCGGCGCTGGAACTCCTGCGCCTTGCCGAACTGACCTGACTGGACGGAGTTGATGAAGTCGTTGGTGAACTCCTCCGAGTTCACGTAGCGCACCACGATATCGGGGTACAGGCTCTGCGCGTAATGGCCGACGGCGTGCAGCAGATGGGTCTTCCCCAGGCCCGAGCCGCCGTAGATGAACAGCGGGTTGTAGGCCTTGGCGGGCGTCTCGGCGACCGCGGAGGCGGCGGCCGCGGCGAAGCGGTTGGACGCACCGATCACGAAGGTCTCGAAGGTGTACTTCGAGTTCAGGCGGGAGTCCTCGCCGAGCGTCCCCTGGGATGCGGAGCCGGTGCTCGGACGGCCGCTGCGGAAGGGCGTCGGCAGCGGGGAAGGGGCGCTGGAGCCCGTGAACGCGGAGGAGACGGCGTAGTCGCCGCCCTCTGCCGCCTCGGCGCTCAGGGAGCTCGCCGAGAAGCGGGGGCCGCCCGGCAGGGGGGCGCGCCCCGTGGGGGACGCCGAGGGCTGCACCGAACCGGCGTCACGCCGGAAGCGGGAGCTGTGGACATCCTGCCCGAAGTTGTCCACATCCCTGTCCACATTGTGCACAGACGGGCTGGAGGATGCCGAGGTCACAGCGGCGATCGGGGGTGTGTCGTCGTCGTCCCCATCCATCAACAGCGACTCGTCGACGGAGACGGCCAGACGGATCTCCCGGCCCGCGGCCTTGGACAGGGCCGCCTTCAGCTCCCGGTCGATGCGATGCTCGAAGAGCTCCTTCGCCGAGGTGTTCGGTGCTGCGACCAGGGCGGTCTCTGCGACGATCGCCATCAGCCGGGAGAGCATGAGCAGCGCGACGACCCGCTGGGAGACGGCGCTCTCGCGGCGCAGGATCTGCAGGGTGCGGTCCCAGATCGCGTCCACGGACTCGTCGTTCATCGGGCTCTCCAGGGCAGGGTCGGGGACTGTCGAGGTAGTTTTCCACAGTATCCACGCCATTGTGGACCACTGCTGTGGATCACTGGGCCGCTCCGGCGCCGACGGACGTCGGCCGCGCGCACGGCCGACGGGCGCAGGACGGCGATATCGCACCGGCACTCCGCGGAACGGGGAGCGGCGCGTGAGAATCCGGCCACACCTGCCCTGCGGCAGGCCACGTTCCGTTGACCCGCCCAGGGGTGCCGCCTAAGCTCGTGCAGTCAGCGCTGCGCGCCGGCTCGCTGCGGTTGCTCGGATCACCACGATCCGTCCGCGGGGTCGGCTCGGTCTCATGGCAGTCGCCCTGCGAAGCAGGTGCGCCCGACGCGATCGTCCGTGCAGCACGCCCTATACCGCCGCGAGGGCGCACCCGTGCCCGCGAACGAGGAGAACCGATGAGCAAGCGCACGTTCCAGCCGAACAACCGCCGTCGTGCCAAGAAGCACGGCTTCCGCGCCCGCATGCGCACCCGCGCCGGCCGCGCGATCATCAACGCCCGCCGCTCCAAGGGCCGCGCCGAGCTCTCGGCCTGAGGCTGAGGGCCGACGGGTCCGGGGCCATGTCCTGGTCCCAGCACCGGCTCCGCTCCGGCGACGACTTCCGCGCCGTCACCCGTGGTGGCGTGCGCGCCGCACGATCCCACGTGGTGGTGCATCTTGCTCTGCTCCCGCAGCAGGGCGATGCGCCCCGCGTGGGATTCGTCGTGTCCAAGAAGGTCGGCAACGCCGTGGTGCGCAACCTCGTGACCCGTCGGCTGCGGGAGATCGTGCGCGCCCATCTCGATCGCTTCCCGGCAGGGTCGTCGGCCGTGATCCGCACGTCGCCGGGCATCGACGATCTCGCGTTCACTGACCTCGAGGATGAGGTGCTGGGGGCGCTCGGGTCGGCGACCCGCAAGCTCGAGCGGCGTCGTCGCGACGCAGTGCGGTCGGAGCCCTCTGAGGCGACGGCGCCATGAGCGCCCCCCATGGAGCCCTGCCGGCGTCCTCGTGGGCGTCGCGGGTCCTGCGCCTGCCGAGGCTCCTGCTCGTGCTCCTGGTGCGCGCATACCAGCTGGGCATCTCCCCGTACACGCCGCCCGCCTGCCGGTACGAGCCGGTCTGCTCCCAGTACGGCGTCGACGCCCTGAGAGCGCACGGCGCCCTCAAGGGGACGCTGCTGACCGTCGCCCGGATCCTCCGGTGCAACCCGCTCTCCCGGGGCGGTCCCGATCCTGTGCCGGCGCCCGGCATGTGGAGGAATCCACGCCGACTGCGGCACCCAGGTCCGTAGGGCCTACCCTTGTCCGAGACTCCCGACCACAGCCGTCACATCGTATGAACGTCATGCGCATCCGGGCGGCAGGAAGACCAGGCCGATGAATCCCCTCTACCCGATCGAATGGGCCGTCGCATGGGTCATGGTGAAGTTCCATGCCCTGCTCTCGCTGTTCATGGACGCCGACTCCGGCTGGACCTGGCTGCTGTCGATCGTCGGCCTCACGGTCGTGGTGCGCACCGTCATCACCCCGCTGTTCGTGCGGCAGATCCGATCTTCGCGCGCGATGCAGACGGTCTCCCCGCACCTGCAGGCCATCCAGAAGAAGTACAAGGGCAAGACCGACCAGGAGTCCCGCCAGAAGATGGCGGAGGAGATGCAGGCCATCTACAAGGAGGCCGGTGCGAACCCGCTGTCCTCCTGCCTGCCGGTGCTCCTGCAGATGCCGATCTTCTTCGCCCTGTTCCGGGTGCTGTTCTACAAGCTCCCCGAGGCCGCCGACGGCGCGAGGTTCGGTCCCCTGACCGTCGATCTGGCCTCGAGCGCCTACCACGGCAGCCTGCTCAACGGCGTCACCATCGCCGACAGCTTCCTCAACTCCGGTGACGGCGGGGTCTCCACGAAGGTCTTCTCCGGCATCATCATCGCCCTGATGTGCCTGACGACCTTCATCACCCAGAAGGAGCTGACGATGCGGAACATGCCGCCGTCGGCCCTCGAGGGTCCGATGGCGAGCACGCAGAAGATGATGCTGTACATGCTCCCGTTCATCTACGTGATCACGGGTCCGGGCATGCCGATCGGTGTGCTCATGTACTGGCTCACGACGAGCATCTGGACGCTCGGCCAGCAGCTGATCGTGGTGCTGACCTATCCCACGCCCGGCTCCCCGGCGGAGACCGCCCGGCATGCGCGCATCAACGCCAAGCGCGAGCGCAAGGGCCTCGAGCCGCTGGACTTCACGCCGAAGAAGCCGGTCCAGGTGATCGATGAGGAAGCCCCGATCCGCGTGCAGCCTAAGAAGAGCGACGGCGGACGCAAGCTCTCCGACGAGGAGCGCCTGGCCCGCGCCCGCGAGGCGCGCGCGAAGGCCCAGGAGGAGCGTCGCAAGCGCATGGCCGAGCAGGCCGAGCAGCAGGGCTCCGACGGCGGCTCCTCGCATGGCAAGGGCACCAAGAAGAAGCGCAAGTGACCTCTCCCCGGGAGCGCCGGCGCTCCCGGGGATCCCTGTTTCCCCTGCACTCCGGAGGACTCCATGAACGACACCACTGCCACGCCCAGCCCTGAGGCGGACGAGGACGTCCGCACCGTCGGGACGAACGCCGAGGAGCCGGCCGACGGGTCCGGCGCCGATCCGTCGGCCGCGCCCGCTGCGTCATCCGCCGATGGGCCGACGACGGGCGATGCGCCCGGTTCGGACGAGGCCGATGCCTCCGACGTCGAGTCTCCTGAGGAGCGGGTTCGCCGCCTCGAGGAGGAGGGCGACATCGCCGCGGACTACCTCGAGGAGCTTCTGGACATCGCCGACCTGGACGGCGACATCGATATCGATGTCGACGGGGACCGCGCGTCCGTCGAGATCCGCGGTGCGGAGCAGCTGGCGACGCTGAACCGGCCGAAGGGAGAGCTGCTGGACGCTCTCCAGGAGCTCACGCGCCTGGCGGTCCAGACCCGCACCGGCAATCGCTCGCGGCTGATGCTCGACATCGGCGGCTTCCGCGCTGAGCACAAGGACTCGCTCGAGCAGCTCGCCGCCGAGGCCGTCGAGAAGGCGCGCAGCGAGGGTGCACCGGTCCCGCTGCGACCGATGAACCCGTTCGAGCGGAAGGTCGTCCACGACGTCGCCAAGCGCGAGGGGCTGCGTTCGGAGTCCGACGGGGACGGCAAGGGCCGCCACGTCGTCATCTATCCGACGGCCTGAACCGCGAGCTGATCGTCGTCCCCATCCGCATCGCCCTCTGAGGACCTGGAGGTTCTTCCCGCTGTGCTTCCCCTGCCCGACCATCTGCGAGCTCCGGCCGAGCGCCTCTTCGGCGACCGGCTGGATCTTGCGCGCCGTTTCACGGACATGCTCGCCGACCAGGGGCCGGAGCGCGGCCTCATCGGGCCGCGAGAGGTGGACCGGCTGTGGGAGCGCCATGTCATCAACTGCGCACTGATGGCTGACGCCGTCCCCGAGGGGACCCGCACGCTGGCGGACGTCGGCTCCGGGGCCGGACTTCCGGGCATCGTGCTGGCGATCGCCCGCGGCGACCTCCAGGTCACCCTGATCGAGACCATGCAGCGCCGCACCGCCTGGCTCGAGGAGGTCGATGCTGAGCTCGGTCTCGGCATCGAGGTGGTGCGCGCCCGCGCGGAGGAGCTCCACGGTCGCCGCAGCTTCGAGACGGTCACGGCGCGGGCCGTCGCGGCACTGGACAAGCTGGCCCGCTGGACCCTCCCTCTCGTGGAGGAGGGGGGACAGCTGCTGGCGATGAAGGGAAGCTCCGCAGCGGACGAGGTGGACCGGGCCGAGAGGACCCTCTCCCGCCTCGGCGGTATCGATCCGATCATCGTGCGGTACGGCATGGACGAGGTCGAGGTTCCCACTACAGTGGTCCAAGTGCGTCGTCGCGCACTGGAATCCAGGAAGGGAGATCCGCGTGGCTGACCTTCACGAAGGGTCCTCCCTGAGCAAAGGGGACTTGGAGGACACTCCTCTGATGCGCGAACTGCAGCGGGACCATGAGCGGAGGGAAGTCCTCGAGGGTCTGCGATTCTCCGCCCCCGAGAGCACCCGGATCATCACGGTCGCCAACCAGAAGGGCGGGGTCGGCAAGACGTCCACCACCGTCAACATCGCTGCCGCGCTCGCCCAGGGCGGGCTGCAGGTGCTGGTCATCGACGGCGATCCTCAGGGCAACGCGTCCACGGCGCTCGGCATCGAGCATCATGCGGAGGTCGCCAGCATGTACGAGGTGCTCGTGGAGTCCGCCCCGATCTCGGACGTGGTCCAGCCGGTCGCGGACATGGACAACCTGTGGTGCGCCCCGGCGACGATCAACCTCTCCGGAGCCGAGATCGAGCTGGTCTCCCTGGTCGCCCGCGAGAACCGGATGCGCAATGCGATCCGCGACTATCTCGCCCATCGGGAGGACGAGGGCCTTCCGAGGCTGGACTACGTCCTGGTGGACTGTCCCCCCTCGCTCGGACTGCTGACCGTCAACGCGCTGGTCGCAGCCCGCGAGGTGCTCATCCCGATCCAGGCCGAGTACTACGCGCTCGAGGGTCTCTCCCTGCTGCTGAGCAACATCGACCTGATCCGGCAGCATCTGAACCCGGAACTCGTGGTCTCCTCGATCCTGATCACGATGTTCGACGCGCGCACGAGACTCGCCGCTCAGGTGGCGGAGGACGTCCGCGAGCACTTCCCCGAGCAGACCCTCAAGATCACGATCCCGAGGTCGGTGCGGATCTCGGAGGCGCCCAGCTACGGGCAGACAGTGCTGACCTATGACCCTCATTCGAGCGGGGCCCTGGCGTACCGGGTCGCTGCGCATGAGCTGACCACGCGATCGGCACCATGAGTATGGTCGCGGACGATCCGAACGCCGTCCCGGAGGGGGCACGTCGCGCCGACGGCAAGAGGCGATCACCACGGTGGACATGTATTCCGGAAGGACGACGGAGATGACGCAGAAGCGAGGACTCGGACGGGGTCTCGGCGCCCTGATCCCGGGTGCGGGAGCACCCGCGGCCGCCCCGGAGCTGCGCACTCGCACCCAGGCAGGGGACGCGGACAGGACAGGCCGGAGCGCTTCACCACGACCGGTCGACATGTTCTTCACCGGTGACCGGGTCGATCGCGAGGAGGAGGACACGCAGCGCGAGCGCGGCCGGTCCCGCGACCTGGCGGGCGATATGGCACGGGCGGCCGCCGCCCGACGCAGCCGCTCCGGAGCATCCCGGGGCGCCGGCGCTCGTGGGGGCTCGGCGAACTCTGCGGCCTCTGCGGCGTCCCCTGCATCGCCGTCCTCTCCCGCGACGGCGTCGGAGCGGACGACCGAGCCGGCGCCCGCGGAGCGGGAGAACAGCTCCACCGCGGCGACGGCCGAGGCGAAGGCTCCTGCGAAGAAGGCTCCCTCAGCGAAGAGCACGGCGAAGAAGGCCCCGGCGAAGACCGCGGCTGCGAAGAAGGCTCCGGCGAGCAAGGCACCCGCGAAGAAGACCTCTGCCACGAAGAGCACGGCGAAGGCCGCTCCTGCGAAGACTGCCGCCACGAAGGCGCCTGCCTCGGAGAAGGCCTCGTCGAAGAGTGCGACGGCTCAGAAGGCTGGTACGAAGGCGGCGTCGATGTCGAGCTCGACGGGCACTGCGAAGCCGACGTCCCGGACTGCGAAGGCGGCCGCTGCCAAGACCGAGCCGGTCACGAGCGCCCCGTCGACGGAGGACACGGCCCCGACGACGGCGACGAGCCCCGTCGTCGAGGAGAGCCCCGTCGTCGACGTCGAGAAGGTCGAGCTGACTCCCGCGGTCGAGGCGGCCGCAGGATCCGCGGACGATGATGCCGCAGAGCCGGCTCGACCGGTTGAGTCGACTGAGGGGCCGGAGCCGACTGAGCAGTCCGGACCTGGTGAGCGTGCGGAGAGTCTTGGCCAGGTGATCCCAGCGGCCGCCGCGGACACCGACGGAGAATCGTCGGAGGTCGAGACGGACCAGATCTCAGCCGCCCAGGAGGCATCCGAGGTCGACGACTCCGAGGAGCGGCTCGTCCCCGTCCCTGGTGCAGTGTTCGCCGAGATCCCGATCGGCGAGATCCGGGAGAACCCGCGCAACCCTCGCACCCTCTTCGACGACGACGAGCTGGATGAGCTCGCCTTCTCGCTCCGCGAGGTCGGCGTCCTGCAGCCCGTCGTCGTGCGTTCGATCCCGGTCACCGCCGACGGTGAGTCCTTCGAGCTCGTCATGGGCGAGCGCCGTTGGCGGGCGGCCCGACGAGCCGGCCTCACCTCGATTCCCGCGATCATCCGGGAGACGAGCGATGACGACCTCCTGCGCGACGCTCTGCTTGAGAACCTGCACCGTTCTCAGCTGAACCCGCTCGAGGAGGCCAACGCCTATCAGCAGCTCCTTGAGGACTTCGGCTGCACCCAGGATGAGCTGGGAGAGAGGATCGGTCGCTCGCGGCCGCAGATCAGCAACACCCTGCGACTGCTGCGACTGCCTGCTCTCGTCCAGCGTCGGCTCGCCAGCGGTGCGCTGAGCGCCGGCCACGCCCGTGCCCTGCTCTCGCTGGATGACCCGGCGCTGATGGAGGAGCTCGCGCAGAGGATCGTCTCCGAGGGCCTCTCCGTGCGCGCTGTGGAGCGTCTGGTGTCCGCCGGCGGAGCGCAGCAGACGACGGGGCAGCGCGCCCCCCGCCGCTCCACCTACGACCCGCACGTCGTCGATCTGACCAGCCGTCTCGCCAATCGTCTGGAGACCCAAGTCCGCATCGACGTCGGCAAGCGCAAGGGCCGGATCACACTCGAGTTCACGAACCTGGATGATCTCGAGCGCCTGATCGGGACTCTCGGTGTCGACCCGACTCCGGCGGAGCAGACGGAGAACGTCGGGTCCTCGGACTCCTGATACCCGGCCCCCTCACCCTCTCCTCAGGGCGGAGGGGTCTGGTCTCCGGTCCCGTCGTACATCATCGTCCGTCATGGACCCTCGCCGCTGCGGGGAGGGTCGGCGACCGCGTCGGCAGGCTGATCAGCACTCGGCTGGCAGATCGTCGCTCGGCTAGGCGGACAGGCCTGCACTTCGAAGGTGCCCCAGCGGAGCTGGCGATCCTCCTTGCTCCGGATCCAGATACTGGGAAGCAGGACCGACAGGCAGTCGGATGCCGGTCGAGACGATCGCCCGACACCGGTGAGGGGAGGGTGACCGTCTCCCGCGGTCCTGTGCGGCGCCCCGCTGCCCTCTCCGACCCCCGAGCGGCCGTTGCGCGACCGCTCGCGGCAGTTGTGCATCCCCTCGCGGCCCGTAGTGCGTCCCTGTGGGCCCGTTGGCGAGACGTACGGAGACAGAGACGCTCCTAGGGTGGGTTCTCGGGTCTCTTCGGCTTCTGGGGCTCGTTGTGCACCCCGCTGGAACCGGTGGGGTCTCAGGCTGCGGGGATCTGTTCCCAGAGCTGGCAGCAGCTCGACTGTGCGGTAGGACGAGCGAAGAACCTTCTGACAGCCCCGACCTCGAAGCGTATCCACCGCTCACGGGGAGGCATCTGACGCCTCTGATCTGGCCACGGGCATGGCGGACAAGGAGAGGATAGTTAGACTATCCAAGGCTGGTCTTCGGATCACGCTGGTGCGAGAGGGCTGAGGGGGTCCCGGCTGACCGCGTTGGGCCGCACCGCACGTGTCTCCGGAGCGTCAATTCAGCGAGTGGCTCCACCATCCCCAGCATGTGCACGGCGTGTGCATACAGAGCCGTTCCACGCGAAACATAAAAGCCAGCCCCAGGTCAGAGGCACATTACGACCTTGTCCACCAATGTGCACAACTCTGTGGATGATGATCGCTCCGCTGGTTCGGTGCGGATGTACCGTCCCCCGCCCGCTCGGTCGGGGGTCGACCAGGGCACCGTAGTAAGCTCGAATCTGAAGGTGAGTGCACATTGGCCAAGCAGATCGGCAGCGTTCCGAATGTGCGATCTGCCGGTCGATCCCGGGGCCGACGCCGACTTCCTGTGGGTCAGACAGCTGGGTAGCCGTCGATGGTGCAATGTTTCCCGTGGAACCAGGCCTACAAGAGCACCGTAGAGTGCGGGACCCATCGGGGCTGCGCTTCCGTCGCCGACGGCCAATCTTCTCACAGCACCGAGCGTCGTTGGTTTCACGGGAAACCATAGACGTACGAGCGCGTTCAAACTGAGCGACTGGATCCGCTCCTCTGGATCTCTGTGAGCGTAGAGCCTACGAACCCCCCCCCGGAGGGGGGTTGCGTCCGCTGCGCCCCAGAGAGCAGTAACTTCTGGATCGTCGAGTCTCGGGTAGGCGGACACCCGGAGCCAGAGGACGTCCGCGACACCGCACCTCAGGAACAGCAGGAGTTTCCCGTGAAACGTCTTGCGCCGTCGAAGATGCCAGCCCCTCCTCCCGGTCGGACGTCCCAGCGTTCCCGTGCCTGAGGTGCCGCACGGCGTGCCCGCCTACCGTTACCCAGCGGAGGTTGCTTACGACAGCGTATGTGGTTTCACGGGAAACGGGACAGTCTCGCCGCCGTAGCTTTGCCGGTGTGCCAGCATCCCCAAGCTTGATGGTCCGGAAGCCGTACCGCTGACGGCTTCCTTCGTGGTGTAGATCGCTCCTCTTCGCTTTGGCTGGCACTGATTGGGGACTGTGGAGACGAACCAGCTTCAGTGATGAGTGACGTCAGAATAGATGCCACCCCTACCTTGCTACGCAGGGGTTTCACGGGAAACGTTGGGGTGTAGCGGCTCGCCTACTTCACTGCACTGCCCCGTCGCCCCTCACTGCGGGTGGACTCTCGACTCGAGGCTCGGCCGAGGCAGCCTGATGCCTCATCCGTACGGATGAGCGACGGGGCCGGTAGATCTCGAGATGCGAGACGGTGAAGGGTGGACAGCCTCCTCAGCCCTCTCCTGGTCCATCTGCCCGTCAGAGCGAAGTGAACACTGGACCGTCGGCATACTTGGAGCAGCGGAAGCTGTGCCGTGGTGCTGGCGCCCGTGCTGATGCTCATGATGCCGGGACTGAAGATTGAAATCCCCTGGTTGGGCCAACTCCGGCATCTTGCTGCGACCGAACCTCGACGAGCGTTTCACGGGAAACACGGACCGTGTTCGCTGAGCATCTCCCAGCCCTCGCTGCCGCCTCCCTCAACGTGCCTCATGGTCAGCAGACTGCGGCGAGATCAGCCACTGGCTGCTCGGCATCTGCTGCGAAGGCGAGGCAAGAGCAGACGACGGCGCACGTGTGGACCAAGTCGATTGACCCGGGATGCCTGGGGACGTCTCCTGGTCCGTGCTTGGCAGAATGGTTGGGGGTACTCGAAAGCAGGATCAGCGTTCCACGTGGAACCGTTCGTGCCACAGCGTCCCGCGTGTCAGAGACAGTCAGTGCCCGCAACGTCCATGCCACGTCCTGATATCGCGGTGCCTGTTGGGGAAGCCATGTGCTCCAGCCCCTTGGGGACGCCCGCTCCCGCGCGTGTCCAACGGTCTTGGCTGACATTGCCTCGCGATCGATGGGACAGAAGCCGTTCGGACCGCCATCGCGACCCGGAGGTTTCCCGTGAAACTCCCGGTCGCGTCGGCCCGATCGGGAGCCGGGCGGGTCGCGATGGAAAGGCGATCCGAAGGGAATCTCTCCACAAGGACGGCGTTGTCCAAGTAGGTGACGTGGCGTGGATGCCGCCCAGTACCGGAACGGATGCCCACACCACCGCGGCGCGCGACGTGCGATGGGCACCCTTGAGCGGATCGTGGGTGACGTTGACTGGTTTCCCGTGAAACCCTTGGTTGCAGCCGCTGAACAGCAGGCAAGCCTTGTCAATCTCCATGAGTGGGCGGGGCAGCACCGGACTCCTGTAGCGAATACGAAGTCCTCGGCGAGTTGGGCTGTGGCCGTGCCTGGGAGCTGGAGACGGAGGGACGGCGTAGCGAGTGTTGCACGTGGAACGCTGACACCTTCATCGGACCGTCAGCTGGTGCAGGGAACCTGCGATCGCCCGTCGTCCCAGCTTACGCCGGTAAGTGATGTAGGCCCCGTCCCAGGAGGCGTTGCGACCCAGCCAAGTTCGGGGGCAGCAGTCGCGCAGAGAGGGCGCGGGGATTGCGATAGACGGCGCGCAGCGTTTCACGTGAATCACGCGCCCCCTGCGCCGGCCTGGACCGGTAGCCGGCGCAGCGCGGGATTGCCGCAGAGAATCTGCAGCAGGGTACGGCAGAGGGCTTGTGGCGCTTAGCGACCCGCTCCCGTCGGTGTCTGCTCAGATCGGGGATGTCCCGATGGATGAGCATGGTGGAATGGCGAAGGGTGCGGATGCCGCTGTGGGTGCGTGGATTTCACGTGCAACCTCGGCGTTCGATCAACGGCTCGCTTATCAGAGGGCTCCAGGGGCACACGGGAGATGCGTCCTTCCCCGAAGCTCGGGAGGATGAGGCGGTGGTCAAAAGGTGGAGCTGCAGTTGGCCACTCCGGGGCCGGAGAGATCTGTAGGAGTGGGGCAGCTTTTCACGTGCAACACGGTCCAGGCACGCCCCCATACACAGTGTGCGTAAGTCTGTGGACAAGTACGTCGGCGAATGTCACGACGAGGTCACTTTTGGGCAGATGCACAGGAAGCGTGAGATCCACGTCGAACGCTGTTCACATCATTTGCGCAGGTCAGGGCATGATTATGGCACAGTGTGCCAGGATGATCGTCGGGTGTTCCATCCACAATTGGCTGTGGACCAGTGTGTGGATAAGTGCGGACGGTGATGTGCATAGCGTTGTGGACGGCGCTGTGGACGGAAGGGAATCCGCACGTCAGCGCGGGTCCTGGTTGTCGAGTTGACAGTAGGAGTCGACGTCTGTCGGGCGAACTCGGAGCGGGCACTCCGTACGGGCACCCGAGACAGCGTGTCGCCGAAGCGGCGGATCGGAGGAGGGACGCCACGTGGGAAGGCGGTGACGGACGGGCTGTGCACCTCGCAGACGAATCTCGACGTCTTCAGGGGCGGCGTGGTCGCTCGGGGTGAGCTGTGCTCGGCCCGAGCACGCGCGGGGACTCGGGGCACCGCGCCGGTTCGAGGCCCTCACAGGGCTCGGCGCCGTGTGGGGACCCGGGATCCGGTGCAGCGTGACGGACGCCGGGAGGTGCAGGCCCTGTGCTCTGTGGGTCAGCTGTGCTCTGTGGGCGAGTGCGGTCGGTCGGGTGTCTGCTGATCGACCAACTGGGCGACGACGTGCTTGGGCAGTGCACCGCTTCGTCGGCTCCGGACAACCCAATCCCCTGCCAGCGTGATGATGCTCGCCGGATCCGCTGCGGCGGGAGCCGCGAGATCGTGGAGCACCGGAGCAGTGGAGGGCGAACCCGATGTCGGGCTCGATGATGCGGCGGGTTCCGGTGCAGAGGCCTCTGGTCGGCGCGTCAGAGAGGTCGAAGTGTCGCCGAGCGGCTGAAGGACGAGCCAGGTCGGCAGCACCTCCACCTGGAGCTGGTCGAGGATGTCGTCGTCGGGATCCTCGATCGCGAGCGTGGCGATGCTCGGTCCCCAGCGGCGCGACAGCTCACGGAGGACCGTCGGGGCGGGCCGGGAAGGGCTCGCCCACGGCGCCCAGAGGACGACGACCGCCGTGGACGGGGCGGGTGATGGATCAGGCGCTGTCATGCGTGTGCCGGGCCTCTCATCGTCGCAGGGCCGGGTTCGGGGCGGTGCCGACCGCCTGCCCGCCCCGGCCCACCGGGCTGCAGGTGGCTGGTCGTCCTGGCTTCCGGTCGTCCGGACTGGGGACTCTCCGGTCGTCCGGACTGGGGACTCTCCGGTCGTCCGGACTGGGGATTCTTCGGCTCGGAGGACTGGCAGTGCTCCGGGCCGGCGGACTGATGCAGCGCCGGCCCGGAGTCTCGCCGAGCCGGCTTCAGAGAGCGGCTGGGACCGTGCTGGTCTCTGCGCTCGGATCGTCGGCCTCCGCGGCACGGTCGGCGAGCCAGCGCTCCGCATCGAGGGCCGCCTGGCAGCCCGAGCCGGCGGCCGTGATCGCCTGGCGGTAGGTGTGGTCGACGACGTCCCCCGCGGCGAAGACGCCGTCGACGGAGGTGTACGTCGACCTTCCCTGGCAGACGATGTAGCCCTGGTCGTCGAGCTCGAGCTTGCCGGCGAACAGGTCGGTGCGCGGCAGATGGCCGATGGCCTCGAAGACCGCCGACGTCGCGAGCTCGCGCTCCTCCCCGGTCACGGTGTCACGAAGAGTCACGGACTCGACCTTGTCGCCGCCGTTGATGCTGACGAGCTCGCTGTTCCAGGCGAACTGCAGCTTCGGGTCGGCCTCCGCGCGCCGGCTCATGATCTTCGAGGCGCGAAGCTCATCCCGACGGTGCACCAGGGTGACGTTCTTCCCGAAGCGGGTGAGGAAGGTCGCCTCCTCGACCGCGCTGTCGCCACCGCCGACGACGACGATGTCCTGATCCTTGAAGAAGAAGCCGTCGCAGGTGGCGCACCAGCTGACGCCCTTCCCGGACAGGCGCTCCTCGCCGTCGATCTCCAGCTTGCGGTAGGCGGAGCCTGTGGCGATGATCAGGGCCTTCGCGCGATACACGGTGCCGTCATCGAGGGTGGCGGTCTTGACGTCACCCTCGAGCGACACGTCGACGACGTCCTCGAACAGGATCTCGGCGCCGAACCGCTCCGCCTGCGCCTGCATGGTGGCCATGAGCTCGGGGCCCTGGATCCCGTCGGCGAAGCCCGGGAAGTTCTCGACGTCGGTGGTGGTCATCAGGGCGCCTCCGGCGTCGAGCGCGCCGGCGAGGACGATCGGCTTCATCTCGGCGCGCGCCGCGTAGATCGCAGCGGTGTACCCGGCGGGGCCGGAGCCGACGATGACGACCTCGTGCACGGTCTCATCCTGGGGAGACTCCCCCGCGGTGGCGGAGCCGGTCTGGGGCGTGACGGAACCGAGGATGTTGAGTGCCTGGATGGGCTGCGACATGGATGTCCTTCCGATGCTGGTGATCGTGATGCTGCTGGTGCCGTGATGTGGAGAGGATGGCGAGGATGCGGAGGATGCCGGTGGGGTGCGGGGGTTCGTGCGGGGTGCGGGGATCGTCGGCCGGAGGCGGGGAGCCGGGGTGGGGTCAGACGCTGCCGATGAGCACGGAGCCCGACCACAGCTGCTTCTCCTCGGCCGCTGCCTCATCCCCGTTGCCGCAGGTCGGCAGGACGACAGCGACCTTCACGGTGCCGCCCGCGGCCCGCAGGGTGTCGCGATCTCCCGGACCGTACACCAGCAGCCAGCTGGCGGTCTGATCGGCTCCCCATGCGACCTCCTCCATGATCTGCACCGAGTCGGTGATGCCGAGCTCCTGCAGGCACTGCGCCGCATCGAAGCTCGTCATCGGCTGGATGGCGCCCGTGTCCACCAGGCGCTGCACCTCGGTGCCGAGGGTGCTGTCCGTGACAACGGGCAGACCGGAGGAATTCTTCCCGGTGCTGCCCGTCGAGTCCACGGAGGTGATCGCGCTGGATCGTGTCGTCGTCGCCGTCTCGAGCGTCCCGCTCAGCTGGAGGCCGACGGCGGCGGAGAGCAGAAGCGCCAGGACCACCAGCGGAACGGGGATCCCGAGGAACCTCGGCATCCTGGATCCGTGCCGCCTTCCGGCCCGTGATCGCTCGGCGGACCCGCCCGACGGCGACGTCATCCGACCTGGATCTCTGCGACGCGGCCCCGATAGCCGTCGCCCTTGGAGTCCGAGGGAAGCTCGGGGAACCACAGGGCGACCTCCTCGGCCTCCACGGGCTCCTCCGGTGAGAGGGTCACCGAGCCGTCTCCGGCGAAGGCGTCCGAGGCGAGGACGTCCCCGAGGGAGCCGTCGTCGTTCAGGGCGCGCAGCTCGATCGTGCCGCCGCTGTTGCGTGCCGTGGTCACGGTCACGGACGAGAGGGTGGACTCCTCCGCAAGGCTGAGCCTGAGGCCCGTCCCATCCTTCAGACCGCCGAACTGGGGCGACTGGTAGATCTTCGTGGACCAGAACGTCTCGGGGTCGTCGTCGGTGGTCCGGTCGACCTGCTCGGGATGGTCGAGGGAGTCACCGTTCGGGGAGAACTCCTCGACCCCGCTGAGCTGGGCGGCCGGGAGGGTCGGCTCCTCCTCCGTCGGCTCCTCGGTGGTGGGCTCCTCGGTCGGCTCCTCCGTCTGGGTGGCGGCCGCGCTGGTCTCCGGCTGCGTGTTCAGCGGGTTCTCCACGCGATCGCGGAGGCCCGAGGTGATCGTCGAGACGGCGAACACGAGCGCGACGATCACCAGCAGCACCGCACCGAGCAGGATCCACTGCGACTGGCGCGACCGGGCTGCCGGCTGCGAGGGGCCGAGGGCGAAGGTGTCGGGGTCGTCATTGTCGACGGCGACGCCGATGACCTCCCGGAACAGGGTGCTTCGCGAGGCCGCCGGGGTGAACCGCGCGGGATCGTCCTCGGTCGAGGAGCGGGACCGGCCGGGCACGAGGATCGGTCCGTCGGCGGTCTCCGGTGCTGCACGGTCGACGCGGCCCGTGACGGGAACGGGTCCCTGCGGTGAGGCCCCGGTCGCCTGATGGACGACGGGTGCGGAGGCGACCGTCACGGCGGGTGCGGCCGAGGTCGCTGGCGTCGCCTGCGAGGGTGTGGCCCCATCGGCGGATGACAGCTGCGCGGTCGGACCGGGCGGCGGGGCGAGCGGATTCTCGGCTGACGGCGCCGCGGCTGACGGCGCCGCGGCAATCGGCGCGGTGGGCTGTGCGGTCGACTGCTCCGCGGTCGGGTCCGACGGTGCGGAGTCGGTCGAGACGTCCTCCGGGCCGGAAGCCACTGGAGCGTGCTGACCGGTCTCGAGGTGGCCGGGGAAGGCGCTCCGGCTGCGCCGCTGCGTCAGATGCAGATCGTCCACGAGGGCACGCGCGTCGGCTGCGGAGGCGGCAGCGGCTGAGGTGGCGGTCGAGGCGGCAGCCGCCGAGGCAGGAGCCGGCGAGTCGGAGGCTGAGCCGGAATCGGAGGAGAGGGCGGCAGGAGCGGCGGAATCGGAGGAGGGGGCGGCGGCGGAGGCGGGGTCGGGGACGTCCGACGGGGCCGCAGACGTCGTGCCCCGGGCCGTGGACGGCCGCACGACGGTGTCCTCGAGATCCGGTGCATCCCCGGCCGCGCCCGTCGTCGTCTCCGCCGACGGCGCACCGGCCGTCGAAGCGGCACTGGCGGCGGCGGTGCTCGCGGCGGCAGCGGTGCTCGCAGTGGTGCTGGTGGTGCTGGCGGCGGTGCTGTCTGCGTCCTCGGATCGCGGTCGCCGGATCGTGTCGTCGTCCTGCGCCGACTGCACGGTGTACGCCTCGAGGGTGACGGGGATCGACTGCCACGGGGCCAGGGCCGCGACGAGGCCGCGGGTGGTGTCCGGGACGTCATCCCCCTCGCCGTTGAGCACGAGATCGCACAGCAGGTCGAGGTCCTCGGGCAGAGGGGCGCCCAGGCGCTCCGAAGGGCGCGGGACGCGACCTGATGCGTCCCTGCGGGGACCGTGCCCCGACAGGCACCTGTAGAGCAGGGTGACCAGAGCGTTCGCATCCTCGAGGGAAGCGCTCTCACGGCTGTGGTCGAGGTCGGCGCGCGAGGCCGCCTCCACGCCCGTGCCCAGCACCGTCACCTCGCCCGATGAGGTGTCGACGAAGATGCGGTTGGAGTCCAGGAGCTGGTGGCGGATGCCCCGCCGCCGTGCGACATCCAGGCCGCTCGCGGCCTCGCCGATGATCGAGCGGGCGGTCTCGGGATGCAGGGGATCCCCGCCGAGCAGTGCCGCAAGCGGCGGGGCCGTCGGCATCGGGTACTCCACCACCGTCGTCGTCGGGAGGGACGGATCGGCCGACGGATCGTCGGGCCCGCCGAGGACGAGCACGTCCTTCACCGGGATCAGGTGGGGATCCTCGACGAGGAACGCCCGACGGACCGCATCGGCCGTCTCGAGAGCCGTCGGCCCCCAGACGATGAACAGCGCCACCGGGTCGCCGGTGGTCAGGGAGCGCGCTCGCTGCCAGGCGGCATCGGCGGCCACTCCGGACAGGGGGATTCCGCCCTCCAGTGTCCACCGGGAGAGCAGGGCTTCCTGATGCGGAAAGCTGTTCACGGACCGTCCTTCTCCTCGTCCTGGCGGGGTGGGCCCGCTGCGAGCGCTCCCCATGCTACGAGGTCCGACCCCGGAGTCGGCGGAGAGGCTTGACACCCAGTCCGACGATCCAGCGGACCTCATCGATCCTCAGCAGCCAGCCCGCAACGAGGAAGACCGCTGTCATCACGACGGCCACCACGGCGCCCACCACCACGGCCATCCCTCGATGGGACCACATCAGATCGCCCGCTGCAGCCACCAGCAGCGTCCCCACCAGCCAGGATGCGAGCGTGGTGCCGAGCAGGCGCGCCCCCAGCGCGAGTCCCCCGCGCAGCGGAGGCATGGTGATCCCCCGCAGCGCGGACTGCCGCCGCAGCACCCACAGACCCATCAGCCACGCCACCAGGTTGCCCAGGCTCGACACGCCCGCGGCACTCATCGCCGCATAGCGGGGATCCACCGCGAACAGGATGACGGGCACCGCGACGAGCGACAGGACCGTGATCGGGATCTGCACCATGAACGGGGTGCGCGCATCCTCGTAGGCGTAGAAGACGCGCTTGACCAGGTACAGCGCGGCGAAGGGCACGAGGCCGAGCGTGTACGCGACCAGCACCGTCCCGTTCGCGCGCGCAGCGGTCTCCCCGGTGCCGCCGCCGATCACCCACATGATCGGGCCCGACAGCGCGACGAACACCGCCGTGCACAGCATCATCGGCACAGCCAGCAGGCGGTTGGCACGGGAGTAGCCGTCGAGCGCGGATCGGTGGGCGCCGTCGGCCGCATGCCGCGAGATCGCCGGGAACGTCGCGGTGACCAGCGAGACCGCGATGATCCCCTGGGGGATCATGAACGCCAGATAGGCCCAGTCCAGGGACAGCAGCGCTGGATACTGCGCCGCCTGCTCCGGCTGGTCGTGCAGCTGCTCGGTCATGGCGACCGCGCCGCCGGTCGACCATCGCGCCGCCCACACGCCGACCTGGCCGAGACCCAGCATCGCCAGGGTCCACAGGCCCAGTCGGCTGAGCTTGCCCAGTCCCAGGCCCCTCAGGCCCCAGCGCGGACGGAGCCTGAGGTCCAGCCGCTTGACGTACCAGGTCAGGAACACCACCTGGGAGGCGGATCCGCCGACGTTGATCGCCGCCATCGCGATGATCATCGTCATCGTCCACTGCGAGGGGTCGCCCGCCGCGCCCCACAGGCCCAGGAACAGCAGCGCGCCGACGATCGCGACGAGGTTGTTGATCACCGGGGCCCACTGGTACGGGCCGAAGGAGTCGTGGGCGTTCAGCAGCTGCCCGCACATGACGTAGAGCGCCGAGAACAGGATCTGCGGCATCATCCAGTAGCCGAGCTGCACCGCCAGGGCGTACGTCTCCGCCGGCAGCACACCGCTGGTCAGCACCAGCAGCAGCGGCACGGCGGCGATGCAGATCGCCGTGAGCACCGCGGAGGCGGTCACGACGAGCGTCATCAGCTTGGAGATGTACTCGCTGCCGCGGTCGGGCTGCTTCACGGCCCGCACGATCGCAGGCACCAGGATCGCGTTGAGGGTGCCGCCGCCGACCAGCAGCCACACCGTGTTCGGCAGGGCGTTCGCGGCGCTGAAGGCGCTCGCAGCGGAGGTCGCCGAGCCCGCCAGCACCATGCCGAACAGATAGTTGCGCACGAAGCCCAGCAGACGGGAGACCATCGAGCCCGAGGCCATCAGCACGCTAGCCTGCATCAGCTTCGAGCGCGAGGTCGGGGTGCCCTGCCGGCGATGCCGGGGCACGTGGTGGACGCGCAGTGTCCGCTCGCTCATGACCTCTCCTCCGGGCTCTCGTCCTCCCGGTCCTCGTGCTCCGGACACACCGGCTGGGAGATGCCGGTGCGGGAGAGCTCGACCGGGTCCTCAGGGCCGTGGACGGCGGGAGCCCGGGTCGAGGCACCGACCCGCCGAGCCCGCAGGACCCCGACCACGACCAGCGTGCCCATGGCGACCACGAGCAGCATCGTCGTCCAGTTCTCCCAGGCGGGGTTCACGTTCAGCGGCACCTCGACCGCATCGGTCAGCGACGTGCCGTCCTCCGTCGTCAGCCGCGTCGTCAGGGTGACCGTGCCGTTCGCGATCGCCTCCACCGGCACCGTCGTCTCCACCCGGCCGCGGGCGGGGACGGTCACGACAGGCTGATCGGTCACCTGCACCAGCGGACGGTCCGACTCGACGGCGATCCGCACCGTCACCGGCGAGTCCAGTTCGTTGGTGACCGTGATGGGCACGCCGGCCGCGTCCGAGATCAGGTTGTAGCCGGAGGCGGGGACGACGTGCAGGGAGTCGAGCATCGTCGTCGTCCGCGCATCGGCGTCGTCCGCCCGGTCGGAGGCCGACTCGGGCTGATCGAGCAGCTGTGAGGACACGGCCGAGAGCAGCTCGAGGCGCAAGGGCTCGAGCGAGACGTCGTCCTCCATGGTGGAGGCCAGCAGGTCGGCGCGGCTCCAGGTCGCCTGGACCCGGTGGACGAGCTGGGCGTCGACATGCTCGGCGAGCCCGGTGCCCTCGGAGACCTCGAGATGCTCGGCGAGGCCCGACGCGTCCACGCTCGAGGGCTGGACCTCGTCCGGGGTGATCTCGCCCGTGCCGTACAGATCGTCGTCCTCCGACCTGGTGTCGGTGGTCAGCGCGCCGGACTCCGCAGCATCGAGCAGGTCGGAGGTGCTGCCAGCGGTGATCCAGGGCGCCTCGCCGAGGGCGTCCAGCGCCGCTCCGACGGCGGACGCGTCCAGCCCCTCGAGGGTGGGCGGGCTGATCAGCAGATGCCGATCGGCCGTGGTGTACTCCGAGGCGATCGTCGCGGTCTCCGCGAGCATGCGCTGGGTCGTCAGCTCCGCGTCCGACCCCGTCGTGAGGGAGGACAGCTCGGCGGAGAGCGCCGAGTCGGGGGTCAGCAGCGTCAGCGCACCCGCCTCCGAGGCCCCGGAGCCCTGGTAGAGGGCCACGGAGCTCGGGGTGACGGTCGAGGTCAGGTCGGTGCGGATCGACGCGGACGGGACGATCACAGCCTCCGCCCCCGCGTCGGCGGCGGTCTCCAGGGCGTCGGCATCCGCCGCGGAGCCGTCGACGGACAGGGCGGTCAGCTGCGGGGAGACGCCGGTGCTCTCCCAGGTCGCGTCGGCCCGCTCGGTGAGGACCGTGAGCAGGTCGTCGGCGCCCGCGCTCCCGAGCCCTTCGACATCCGCCTGTGCATACGGCATGGACAGGATCGTGCGGTCACCCGCAGCCGAGACCAGCTCGTCGGCGATCTGCGCCGACAGCTCGTCCTCCGCGTAGACGGTCGGCGGGGCCGGCGGTGCGTCGGAGTCGGCCGACTCCTCCTCGCCCTCCTCACCGGACGTGCTGTCGTCGGTGCTGTCGGCGCCGCCGGCGTCCCCGGCATCGCCCGTGTCGTCGGCGCCGGCTGTCCCTGTCGTGCCGTCATCCCCGGTCGTGTCCCCGTCGTCCCCGGTGGCATCGTCATCCGCCGTGGCGTCGCCGTCCTCGGCGCCGTCGTCCGTCGTCTCCGTGCCCTGGGCCGTCGCAGGCGGATCCAGCAGCGCCGGATCCAGCCACCAGTCCACGTCGGTGCGCTGCGCGAGCGCACGGACGGTCGCGAGCTGTCCGCTCTCCGCCGACGACGCCATGGCCTCGGCGTCGACGACGGCGGCACCGGGGTCGGAGCTGGCCATCGGGAGCAGCACGGACTGGGCGATCGTGTCCGATGCCCCCTCGGGCCGCCACACCACGAAGGTGCGCAGGCTCGCCACCGGTTCGCCTCTCACGACCTCGCCCTGCACGGCCTCGCCGTCCCCGCCGTCGCCGTCGGCCGCCGTGCCATCGGTCCCGTCGTCGGAGACGGCGCTCCCGGAGCCTCCGGTGGTGACGGTCAGCGAGATCCGGCGCGTGCCCCAGTAGTAGGACTCCGTGCTGAAGCCCAGGTCATCGGCATCCGCCGACACGGTCAGCTGGACGGTCGCGCCGGGCGCGATCGATCTCGTGGACGCGGAGGTCGCCACGGGCTCGCCGACGGCATCGGGCTCGGTCGCGGCCTGCCATTCGGCGATCGTCGTCCGATCGGTGACGCGGGAGCTGCGAGCGCGCAGCTCGAGCGCCGCCGCATCGACGGGCTCCGACGAGGTGTTGGTCACGGCGACGACTGCTGTGAGGGTCCCCCCGGGTGCGAGGGAGGTCGGGTCCAGCGAGACGAGGTCCAGCGAGACAGGGGCGTCGTCGGCGTCCGCATCGTCGTCGGAGCCCTGATCGTCCGAGCCCTCGCCGTCGCCGGGTGCGGCCGGGGCCGCGACCGTCCCGGGAGCGGCCGTGACCTGGGAGTCCGTAGCCGCCGAGGCGGCCGGTGCGAGCGATGGCAGGAGCCCGCCCGCGAGAGCCGGGCCCGCGATCATCAGGGTCGCCAGCAGCGCAGCCATGAGCAGGCGCGCGAGCGACGGGGACGAAGGCATGGGGACACTGTATGCGGCGGCTACCGTAGAGATCCTGCGCGCCGTCCTGCGATCGGGGCGGCTCGCGCATCGTCCCCTTCGCGCCCTGAGGACCATCCGTGACCGAGTCAGCAGACACCCCGGCAGCATCCCCTGCCTCTCCCGCCGCAGCATCGCCTGCAGGATCCTCTGCAGCACCGGCTGCAGGAGCCTCTGCGGACGCCCCTGCCGACGAGCACCTCCGTCGGCTCGAGATCGCCCGCACCCGCGCGACCTCGATGTTCCGCGCGCTGCCGGAGGAGATCCACGACCTCGGGCGCCGCTTCGAGGCCGCCGGGCACGAGCTCGCCCTGGTCGGCGGGCCCGTGCGCGACGCGGTGCTGGGTCGTTCGAGCGCGGATCTCGACTTCACCACTTCGGCGCGCCCCGAGCAGACCGAGGCGATCCTGCGCACCTGGACGCGCGACGGCGGGATCTGGGACATGGGCCGGGAGTTCGGGACGCTCGGCGGGATCCGCGACGGGGTGAAGGTCGAGATCACGACCTACCGCACCGAGTCCTACGATCCCGCGAGCCGCAAGCCCCAGGTCGAGTACGGCGACACCCTCGAGGGCGACCTCTCGCGCCGGGACTTCACGATCAACGCGATGGCGGTGCGCATCCCCTCCCTCGAGCTCGTCGACCCCTTCGACGGCCTCTCCGACCTCGCCAAGGGCGTGCTGCGCACCCCGGTGGAGCCCGAGCAGTCCTTCGACGACGATCCTCTGCGGATGATGCGGGCGGTCCGCTTCGTCTCGCAGCTCGACATCCGCATCGAGCCGCTGACCGCTGCGGCCGTCGCGGACCTGAGCGACCGGATCGGGATCGTCTCCGCCGAGCGAGTGCGCGAGGAGCTCACCAAGCTCATGCTGGGAGCGGCTCCTCGGCGCGGTCTGGAGCTGATGGTCGAGCTGGGGCTGGCCGATCATGTGCTCCCCGAGCTCCCGGGCATGCGTCTGACGATCGACGAGCACCACCGGCACAAGGACGTCTACGAGCACTCCCTGACGGTGCTCGACCAGGCGATCGACCTCGAGAGCCCCGCCGGGAGCGGAGGCCCCTGCGAGAGCCCCGACCTGGTCCTGCGGCTGGCCGCCCTCCTCCACGACATCGGCAAGCCCGCCACCCGTCGCTTCGAGCAGGGCGGCGTGGTGACCTTCCGCTTCCACGAGACCGTGGGCGCGAAGATGGCCGCCAAGCGCCTGCGCGCCCTGACCTTCGACAAGGACACCACCAAGAAGGTCGCCCGGCTGATCGAGCTGCACCTGCGCTTCCACGGCTATGCCGACGCACCCTGGACGGACTCCGCGGTGCGCCGGTACGTCACCGACGCCGGAGACCTCCTCGAGCACCTGCACCGCCTCACCCGCGCCGATGTCACCACCCGCAACCGGCGCAAGGCGCGCCACCTCTCCCGCTCCTACGACGATCTCGAGCAGCGCATCGCCGAGCTCGCCGAGCAGGAGGAGATCGGCCGCATCCGGCCCGACCTCGACGGCAACCGGATCATGGAGATCCTCGGTCTGGCGCCCGGCCGTGAGGTCGGAGAGGCCTACAAGCACCTGCTGGAGCTGCGGATGGAGCACGGCCCGCTCGGAGAGGAGCGTGCCGAGCAGGAGCTGCGCGCCTGGTGGGAGGCTCGCGGCCGGGCCTGAGGAGGCAGTCCGCCTGGTGATCCTGGTCCGCGCCGATGTGTTCTCGATGCCCCCCGGCATGCGGCACCGCGAGGACGTGAGGGAGTTGTGAGGGTCTGCGCGCCGACGTGGACACCGTGTGTCCTTCGACGCCGACCCATACCGGATCCAGGCTCCTCTGCTCATACTGGTGGGTCGCCCCGCCCTCCGGCGGGCCGTCGTCCGTGCCCCCGATGCACCAGGAGCAGCAGTCATGAGCGATTCCGGACGCTCGTCACGGCGATCGAGCCGATCGTCGAACGGCGGAGCCCGCCGTGCGGCCGGAGTGCGTCGCACCTCCGGCTCGTCGACGTCCCGCTCGTCCTCGGGCTCCGGGTCCGGGGCCTCGTCCCCCACCTCGCCCTCCAAGGGCACCAGCTCCAAGGGCACCAGCCGCACCGCCCGCACCGGCGGCGCCGGTGCAGGCAAGGGCGGAGCAGGCAAGGCCGCCGCGGCGTCGTCGGCCGCCGGGGGGCGTGCGACGAGCCGCACCTCCGTCAACGCCCGTCATGCGGGGACCGGAGCGGGCGGTCGCGGCGCGACGGCCTCGCGCGCGGCGGCCGGTTCGGGGCTCGGGAAGGCTGCTGCGACGTCGGGGAAGGCGTCGAAGTCCGCGAAGTCCGCGAAGCGAGCGCCCAAGAACTTCCTGAACTATCCGCGCGCCGGTGCGAAGAACCCGTGGCGCTGGTTCCCGTCCCTGCGGATGGTGGTCGGAGCGATGGCGCTGTTCGTCCTCGCGGGGCTGGGCGTGACCGTCTGGCTGTACAGCACGACCGATGTGCCCGAGGCCTCGGACTTCGCCCTCGCGCAGACCACCCGCGTCTACTACTCCGACGGCGAGACCGAGCTCGGTCACTTCAGCGAGATCAACCGCACCGTCATCGACGACGACGAGATCCCCGACAACATCAAGGACGCGGTGGTCGCGAGCGAGGACTCGACCTTCTACGAGAACCGCGGCATCTCCCCGCGGGGCATCGTGCGCGCGCTCGTGAACAACCTGTCCGGGGGCGCCCGCCAGGGCGGGTCGACCATCACCCAGCAGTACGTCGAGCGCTACTACACCGGCACGAACACCTCCTACTTCGGCAAGGTCCAGGAGATGTTCATGGCGCTCAAGATCGACCAGCAGCTCTCCAAGGACGAGATCCTCTCGAGCTATCTGAACACCATCTACTTCGGTCGCGGGGCCTATGGGGTGCAGGAGGCGTCGCAGGCCTACTTCGGCAAGGACGCCGCCGACCTGACCGATGCGGAGGCCGCCCTGCTGGTCGCGGTGATCCCCGCACCGTCGGCCTACGACCCCGACGTGAACCCCGAGAAGTCGCTGAGCCTGTGGACCCGCGTCATCGAGCGCCAGGTCAACGAGACCGGGTACCTCACGGCCGACGAGGCCGACGCCCTCGAGTTCCCCGAGACGGTCGAGGTCAACGCCTCCAACTCCCTCGGAGGGACCGACGGCTACCTGCTGATGGCCGTCAGGACCACCCTCCTGAACCAGGGCTACACCGAGGATGAGCTGAACACCGGCGGCTACACGATCATCTCCACCTTCGACCCGGACGTGCAGGAGGCCACGGTCGACGGCGTCGAGGGCATCGGCGAACGGCCCGAGCGCAACCGCGTGGGCACCGTGACCCTCGACCCCGACACCGGGGCCGTGCGGGGCATGTACGGCGGCGCGGACTACGTCAGCCAGTCGATCAACGACGCCTCCCAGTCGACCATGCAGGCCGGATCCACCTTCAAGGCCTTCACGCTGGTCGCCGCCCTCGAGGATGGCTACTCGCTGGACACCTACCTGGACGGCAACTCCCCGAAGACCTTCGGGAACGGCACCTGGACGGTCAACAACTTCTCGAGCACCAGCTATGGCTGGATCGACCTTCGCAAGGCCACCACGCACTCGGTCAACACCGCGTACGCGGAGCTGAACATCGACATCGGTCCGGAGCGCACCGAGGAGACAGCGATCACCCTGGGGCTGCCCGAGGACACCTCCGGCCTGAACGCCGAGTCCTCCAACGTGCTGGGCACCGCCTCCCCGACGGTCATGAACATGGCCGAGGCGTACGCGACGATCGCCTCGGGCGGCGTCCACCACGACCCCTACTACATCGAGAAGGTCGTCGCCTCCGACGGCTCCGTCGACTACGAGCACGAGGACGACGGCGAGCAGGTGATCTCCGAGGACGTCGCCACCAACGCCACGGTCGCGCTCGAGGGCCCGCCGTCGACCGGCTCGGCCGACGACCTGGTCGACATGATGGACGGGCGCCCGGTCGCCGGCAAGACCGGCACCTCGGAGAGCTTCCGCTCCGCCTGGTTCGTCGGCTACACCCCGCAGCTCGTCACCGCCGTGGGCATGTTCCAGCCCTCCGAGGACGGCTCCGGCGAGGAGGTGATCACCCCCTGGGGCGACTACACCAACATCACCGGCGGAACCTACCCGACGGCGATCTGGGGCGGCATCATGTCGCAGGCGCTCGCCGGTGAGGAGAAGCTCGACTTCGCCGATGAGGTGACTCTCTCCAACGAGCGCACCACGGCGCCGCAGACGACCGCCCCCGCCCAGACCGAGGCCCCTCAGGAGGAGACCACCCAGGAGCCCACGGAGGAGCCGAGCGAGGAGCCCTCCGAGGAGCCGAGCGAGGAGCCCAGCGAGGAGCCGTCGGAGGAGCCCTCCGAGGAGCCGACGGAGGAGCCCAGCGAGGAGCCCACCCAGCAGCAGACCACCGAGCCCGAGAACGGAGGCGACCAGCAGCAGGACGGCGACAGCACCGGCGGCTCCGGCTCCGGTGGCCAGAACGGCGGCAGCAGCTCAGGAAGCGGGGACGGCGGCGACGCGAGCTCCGGCGGCGGAGGCTCAGGCAGCAGCGGATCCGGCTCCGGCGGGAGCGGGAGCACCGGGAACGGGGGGTCGGCCGGCTCCGGCTCCGGTTCCGGGAGCAGCGGATCCGGCTCCGGGGGCAACGGGAACGGCAGCGGGTCCGGCTCCGGCGGTCAGGCCGGCGGCTGACCGCCCTGCCCGCCCGTCCGGGCCCGACCGTCGGCTGTGCCACGATCGGGGCATGGCTATGCGATGCGAGAACTGTCGGACCACAATCCGTGGACGCTCCTACCGCTCCGTGACCGGCCGCATCCTGTGCGACCGCTGCGGAACCCGCCTCCAGGGGCGCACCGCCGGCGCGATGGCGGGCGGCGGGATCGCCGGTGCCCGCAGCACCGGAGGCTGGTACGCCCGCGTCCGCCGGGCCATGGGACGCGGCGGGAAGGGCTGAGGCCCACGGGCCCCGACCCTCCCCGCGCACCACTTCGCGCGCACCGGTCGGTCCCACTCGCCGCTCAGTCGGCGAAGATGCGCTCCCACCAGCCCAGCACCGCTTCGAAGCGCTCGATCCGGTGGCGGGGCCGGCCGCTGCGGGTGAGCTCGTGGTCCTCTCCGGGGAAGATCAGCATCTCGGACTCGACGCCCGCTCGGCGCAGCGCCGAGTAGTAGCGGGTGCCCTGCTCGAGCGGGCAGCGCAGATCCTCCTCCGAGTGGATCACGAGCGTCGGCGTGCGCACCTGGTCGGCGACCGCGAAGGCGCTCTGCCGGGCGATGTCCTCCGCGGAGGTGCCGATGTACTCGTCGCCGAAGTAGCTGCCGATGTCGCTCGTGCCCTGGAAGCTCAACGGGTCGAGGAAGCCGCGCTCGACGATCGCGCCGCGGAACCGATGGTCGTGGGCGATCGTCCATGCGGTGAGGTAGCCGCCGTAGGAGCCGCCCATGATCCCCAGCCGCTCGCGATCGAGCCGGGCGTCGGCCTCGAGCGCGCCCTCGAGCAGGTCGATCACGTCCTCGAAGTCCACCGTCCCGAAGGCCCGACGGACCGCCCGACCATGCTCCCGACCGTAGCCCGCGGATCCGCGCGGGTTGCCGTGGACCACGGCGATCCCCGACGCGACGAGGGTCTGCACCTCGTCGAAGACGGACACGCCGTAGGCAGCGTGCGGGCCCCCGTGGATCATCAGCACCGTCGGGAAGGGCCCCTCGCCCTCGGGGGTCGTGACCCAGCCGTGCACCGGATACCCGGAGCGGCCCTCGAGCTCGAGCTCGCGCGGCGACGCCAGTCCGACCTGCCGCAGCGGCTCTCCGGTGTCCACGAGCGCCTCCGCGGCCGACGGGCCCGGTGATCCGAGCAGGACGAGGCGACCCGGGGAGTCCGGGGCCGTGAGCGCCGCGAGGACGCGATCGCCGTCGGCAGTGCGGACGGCGTCGGCACCCGTGACCTGGACGTCTCCGTCCAGGAGCGTCGTCGTGCGCCCCTCCCGGTCGACGCGCAGCAGATGCGCGCGGCCCCGCGTCAGGGCGGCGACGATGGCCTCGTCGTCGAGCGCGATCGGGCCGACGCCGGGCCCGGCCACGTCATGCAGCTCAGGGTCGGTGAGACGGCGGGGAGCCGCGAAGCCCCTGCCCTCGCCGTCGGCCTGGCCGTCGGACTCGAGCGGATCGAGGATCCACAGCGCCGCGTCCGGGGCGACGAAGTCGCGGCCCTCGGCGGGAGTCGAGGCGATCATGAGGATCGCGCCGTCGGACGCCACCGCGAGATCCTGGATCGCGAAGCCGTCCTCGGCCGACAGCAGGACGGTCTCGTCCTCGCCGTCCAGCGGGATCGACACCAGCTGGGTGCGCAGGTCACGACGGTCGGACTCGAACTCCTCGCGGATCGCGAGGACGGCCCAGCCGTCCGCGGTGAAGGCGGCCGACGAGTGCTCGGCGCCCTCCTCGGTCAGCTGCAGCGGCTCCGTGGGCAGCAGGGCGGGGGCGGCCGGCGTGCCGTCGGGCTGCGGGGCCGACGGGTATGCGGGCTCGTCCTCGAGCGAGGGGACGTCCAGGACGAACACCTGGGTGGTGCGGTCGGTCGCATAGCCGAGGCCGTTGGCGCTCCAGCGGACGCTCGTGATGCGGCGCGGGGACTCGGCCGCGGCATCCAGCCCCTCGACGCTCCCGTACCGACCAGGTTCAGGCACCCGCGCGAGCATGACCAGCTGCGATGCATCCGGCGCCCAGCTGAACGCCGACACGCCGAGCGGCTCGTCCGTCAGCCTCAGGGGCTCACCGCCGCGGGCGTCGAGCAGATGCAGCTGGGGACGGTCGCGCCCGTCGGGTCGCAGGAAGGCGATGGTCTCCCCGTCGGGCGAGACCTGCGGGGCGGTGTCGTGGATGCCGCGCGTGAGGCGGTGCGGCTCCGGAGCCTGCGAGGCCCCGTCCGATCCGTGGGACCCGTCGGATCCCGAGGGCGGCAGGTCCAGGCGCCAGATCTGTCCGACGGCGCGGTCGGCGCGCAGGTCGGGACGGGAGGACGCGTAGACGGCGAAGGAGCCGTCCGGGGCGAGGGACGGGCGTGAGAGGGCTGTCAGCAGCTCGATATCGGTGGGCTCCATGACCGCACGCTATCGGCCTGTGATCCCCCGCGCACGTCGACAGGCCCCCTGGCCGGGGTCCGCGCCGCCGGGTAGGGTTGGACGGTCCGTGACATGCGCCGCCGGTGCGATGTCGCGGATGGCATGAACCCTCCTGCCACGGAGAGACCGTGGCCGCAGAGACCACAGGAGGTGGGTACCAGAACATGCGCGCTTACGAAATGGTCGTGATCCTCGACCCGTCCGTCGATGAGCGGACCGTCAGCGGGACCTTCGAGAAGCTCGTCCAGGTCGTTCCGACCGAGGGCGGCACCATCGACAACGTCGACGTCTGGGGCAAGCGGAAGTTCGCCTACGAGATCGACAAGAAGTCCGAGGGCATCTACATCGTCCTGAACTTCACCGCGAACCCCGCCACCGCTCAGGAGCTCGACCGCCAGCTCGGCCTCAACGAGTCCGTCCTGCGCACCAAGCTCATGCGAGCCGACGCCAAGTGATCGTCGGGGGCTCCGCACCGCTCGTCGGCGCGGCGCCCCGCACACGGTCCGGCGCCTGAGGGCCCGGACCCCATCGCCGGCCGGACGGCCTCCCGGTCGTCGGCCATCACGCACCATCCATCCGACCTCGGAGCACAGGAGCATCCATGGCGAATGACACCGTCATCACGGTGATCGGCAACCTCACCGCCGACCCCGAGCTGCGTTTCACGCAGTCCGGTCTGGCAGTGGCGTCGTTCACCGTCGCGTCGACCCCCCGCACATTCGACCGTCAGGCGAACGAGTGGAAGGACGGCGAGGCACTGTTCCTGCGCTGCTCGATCTGGCGCGATGCCGCCGAGAACGTGGCCGAGTCCCTTGAGAAGGGCGCGCGCGTCATCGTGCAGGGCCGTCTCAAGCAGCGCTCGTACACCGATCGCGAGGGCAACCAGCGCACCTCCATCGAGCTCGACGTCGAGGAGATCGGCGCCTCCCTCCGCTACGCCACCGCGAAGCCCACCAAGGTGCAGCGCGGAGGCGGTCGCGGCGGCTTCGGCGGCGGCAACCAGGGTGGTCAGCAGGGCGGCGGCTTCGGCGGCGGCCAGCAGGGCGGCGGCTTCGGCGGCGCCCCGCAGGGCGGCGGCCAGGGCGGCCAGGGCGGATACGGCGGCGCACCTCAGGGTGCGGGCGCCGACCCGTGGGCCGGCGGCGGCAACCAGGGCGGGTACGACGACCCGCCCTTCTGATCGGGATCCGGGGATCGCCCCGGACAGCGGAGCGCCGAGAGGCGATCGTCCGCAGGGCTCCTAGCCCGCACCGATCCAACGAATCATCCATTCCATCCCGGGTGCATGCCCGGGCTCCCTTTAGGAAGAAGGAGCACCACGATGGCCAAGCCTGTTCTTCGCAAGCCGAAGAAGAAGCAGAACCCTCTGAAGGCCGCAGGCCTCGAGACGGTCGACTACAAGGACGCCGCGCTGCTGCGCAAGTTCATCTCCGACCGCGGCAAGATCCGCGCCCGTCGGGTCACCGGCGTCTCCGTCCAGGAGCAGCGCAAGATCGCCAAGGCCGTGAAGAACGCCCGCGAGATCGCCCTGCTGCCCTACTCGACCTCCGGTCGCTGAGCGAGGAAGGGAAGCACATGACCACCAAGCTCATCCTCACCAACGAGGTCACCGGCCTCGGCACCGCCGGCGATGTCGTCGAGGTCAAGGACGGCTACGCGCGCAACTACCTGCTGCCGCGCCACCTGGCCACCCCGTGGACCGACGGCGGCCAGCGCCAGCTCGATCAGATCCGTGCCGCCCGCGGCAAGCGCGCGATCGCCAGCATCGAGGAGGCGCAGTCCCTGAAGGCCACCCTGGAGTCGAAGCCGATCGTCGTCGCCGAGCGCGCCGGCGACAACGGCCGCCTCTTCGGCGCCGTGACCTCCAAGGAGATCGCCGAGGGCGTCAAGGTCGCGTTCGAGAAGGACATCGACCGCCGTGGCGTCGAGTTCCCCGCGCCGATCAAGGCCCTGGGCGAGCACAAGGCCACCGTGCGCCTGCACGACGACATCTTCGCGAACCTGACCGTGCAGGTCGTCGCCGCGAAGGGCGTCAAGGCCTGATCTGCTCGGGCCTGACCGACGTGCTGCGAGGCACGAGCGGTAGGAGGTCGGGCGGTTCTGCTCGGGCCTGACCGACGTGCTGCGCTGATCGGTCCGTCCGACTGATGCAGGAGCGCCCCGCACCCTTGTGGTGCGGGGCGCTCCTGCATGTCCGGGGACCGTCGGCGATGGCCCACCGGTGATGGTCCATCGATGGTGGGTGGAGCCACCGGAAGTTCATCGGCGGTTCCATTCCGGGTACGGCAGTCTCGTAATTCGTGGTCATGTGCGGGCGCTTTCCTTTCCGGGAACGGCATTCACGAAACTGCTCCGGAAGGATCTGCCCTGCGTGCCCGCGCACTCTCCGCACTCGGCGTCATCGCCCTCGGTGCCGCTGCCCTGTCGGGCCGCTCCGTCGGCGCCGCCGATGCCTCATCGGACGATGCGATCACCCTTGCCATGACGCCGCTGGGCGACGATCCGACAGCGCAGAACCCCCATCGAGGCCTTCGCGCGGATCCTCGAGGAGGAGTCGGGGCGCGAGGTGGAGATCGTCGACGTCCCGGACTGCACCGCGGTCGTCGAGGCCCTGCGCAACCATCATGTCGACATCGGCTTCATGAGCGGCTTCCCCTCCGCCCTCGCCGTGAGCACCGGCGAGGGCGACTCCCCCGTCGCCCGGCCGGGGAGCTACGCCCGCACCGGCGAGAACTCCGACGCGATCATGGAACGGATCTCTCCGCTGATCGGCCCTCTCATGGCCTGGCTCGGCATGGACCTGGATGCCGCCGCACGGGCCGCCTCGACGGGCCGCGGCTTCTCCACAGCCCCCATGCAGGGCCTCATCGCGGAGATGACCGAGCGGCACGGCGACCCCCTCGCCCCGTTACCTTGTGAGCACCCCGATGGACGGGGTCTGGTCGCTCGGCCGGGTATGGCTTTGTTGCCCTGCCATCAATGGTCCGGGGGGTGTTGCCGCCCGGTCGAGAGACACGCGTTGACCGCTGATAGGGACACGGCCCAGCACTGCTGAGGTCTCTTTGTAACGTGGGTGCCGGCTTCGGGTGTCGAGACTGCGACCAGCGATGATGCTCCAGGGAAGGACAGCATCATGCAGACACGATTCTCGGTCGTCGTCGGCTTGGACGTCGGGAAGACAGCTCACCACGCGTGCGCTCTCGACCCGGAGGGGAACAAGCTGTTCGACAAGCCTCTCCCGCAGGACGAGACCAGACTCCGCGAGCTGTTCACCCAGCTGCAGAACCACGGCGAAGTGTTGATGGTCGTCGATCAGCCCAACACCATCGGAGCGCTGCCGATCGCGGTCGCCCGCGACTCCGGTTGCGCGGTCGCCTACCTGCCGGGACTGGCGATGCGGAAGGCCGCAGACCTCTATCCAGGCAGGTCAAAGACCGATGCGCGGGACGCGTTCATCATCGCCGATACGGCCCGCACCATGCCCCACACGCTGCGGCGGGTCGATCGAGACAGCGAGGTCCTCTCCGCGTTGAAGGTCCTCGCCGGGTTCGATGAGGACCTCGCCCACGAGACCACGCGGGCGCTGAACCGGATCCGGTCACTGCTGACGCAGATCCATCCCGCGCTCGAGCGCGTCTTTGCCGGCGGCAGCCTCGCCACCGGGCTCGTGCTGGACCTGCTGGAGAAGTTCGGCGGCCCCACCGGGCTCACGACCGCAGGCCGGGCCAGGGTTCTGCGGTTCGCTCGCTCCCATTCGCGCCGCGATCCCGCAGCGCTGATCGACCGGATCTTCACCGCGCTGGGCGAGCAGACAGTCGTCGTTCCGGCGACCGCGGCAGTGGAGCTCGTGATCCCCAGAGTCGCTGGTCAGGTGAAGGAACTGAAGGAACAGCGGGCGACGGTGGCGCGGGAGGTCGAGGCCATGCTGGAGGACTTCCCTCTCGCCTCGGTCTTGATGAGCATGCCGGGGATCGGCATCAAGACCGCCGCTCAGATCCTCCTGGCCATCGGCGACGGTTCTGCATTCGAAAGCGCCGGCCACCTCGCGGCCTATGCCGGGATCGCGCCGGTCACGCGAAGATCCGGGACCTCGATCCGCGGAGAGTTCCCCGCGCGTTCGGGCAACAAGCGGCTCAAGAACGCGCTGTTCTACTCCGCCTGGGTCGCCTCGAATCACGACCCAGTCTCGAGGGCCTACTACGATCGCAAACGCGCCGAGGGCAAGCGCCACAACGCCGCCGTGATCTGCCTGGCCCGCCGCCGCTGCAACGTCATCTTCGCGATGCTCCGCGACGGCACCTACTACCAGCCACCGACCACCGCCCCTACACCCGAGCCGGCCGCTCTCGCGGCTTGACTCGGAACATAGGGACACCCCTCCGCGCGGCCGGGCTCAGCGATGCCCTCGTCGAGCGTCTCCGGGAGCGTGCGATCGCCCGATGAGCAGATCGACCTCCCCTGTGTGGGAGAGCGGCGCTCGACGGAGCGGCGCCCCGGAGCCCGACGCGGCACCTCCCCGGCGCGGCCCCGGGCGCCCCCGCACGGCGGGCCACGACGAGAGGATCCTCCAGGCCGCCAGCGAGCTGCTCGACCGTGGGGAGGAGGTCACGGTGGGTCGCGTCGTCGAGCTCAGCGGCGTCAGCCGAGCGGGGCTGTACCGGCGCTGGCCCAGCATGACCGATCTGATCGCCGCCGCCCTGGACCTGGGGCGCGAGGTCCCGAGGATCGCTCTGGACGACGACCTCGTCGGCGCTCTGCTGCGCGGATACACCGAGAGCTCAGATCCGGGGGCGGCGGATGGGGGCCGCTTCCGGCTGCGGATCCGCCTGGCCATGACGGACCGGAAGCTGGGCCGGGCCTACTGGCGATCCCATGTCGCCCGGCGTCGCGAGGGCATCGCGAGGCTGCTCACGGAGGGGATCCGCCGCGGTGAGCTGCGACGGGACCTGGACGTGGACGCCTGCATCGATCTGATGAACGGCGTCTTCTATTACCAGATCGTCGTGCGCGGGGCGAGCCTCACGGATCCTGTCGCAGTCGCACGCTGTCGCAGTGCCCTCGTCGTCGCCCTCCGAGGCATGCTCGTCGACCCGGCGCGAGCCGACGCCCTCGCCCAGCCGGAGGAGCCGTCGCCGTTCCGGTGACGGGCTCGTCGGGCTGGGCTGGGCGACCGACGGTCAGGCCTCGTCGCCGGTGGTGATGGCCTCCGCCTCGGACTGCGCGTCCAGATGATGCTGGCCGACGGAGCCCAGATGACGTCGGCCCAGCAGCAGCATGACGATCGCGATGGCGATCGAGAGCGCGCCGAACTCGTACGGGGCGGCGGCACCGAGAGCGGTGGAGATGGGGCCGGCGACAGCAGGGGCGACCGCACCGCCGAGGAAGCGCACACCGGAGTAGGCCGAGCTGGCGACGCCCCGGGGCAGGTCGGTGGCCTCCATGACGGTCTCGGTGAGCGCCGTGTTCAGCACGCCCAGCAGGAGGCCTCCCGCCACGATGCAGACGATCATCGGCACCATCGAGGTGTGGACGAGGGCGAGGGCGAGCATCACCGCGGTCAGCAGGGCGAGCGAACCGACCAGCGTCGGGATCAGGCCCAGACGACGGGTCAGGATGGGGGCGACGAGCACCGAGGTGATCGCGAGGGCGAGGCCCCAGCCGAAGAAGACCCAGCCGATCTCCATCGCCCCGAACTCGCTGCCCTGCGCGGCGGCAGCCGCCTCGAGCGGGTACGGCGAGTAGGCCAGCAGGATGAAGAAGCCGAAGTTGTAGAACAGAGCCGTGAGGGCGAGGGCCCGCAGAGCAGGGTGCCCGAGAGCCTTGAGCGAGGCGAGCGGCGAGACGCGGGCGGGAGCGGGCTCGCGGCGCAGCAGTGCGGTGATCGCGATGAACCCGATGCCCATCAGCACGGCGGTCCCGGCGAAGGGTGCACGCCAGGAGACCGTCCCCAGCAGACCGCCCAGCAGCGGGCCGACGGCGAGTCCGAGCCCGAGCGCCGCCTCATAGAGGATGATCGCGCTCGCGCTCGACCCGGCGGTCGCGCCGACGATCGCTGCGAGGGCCGTCGAGATGAACAGCGCGTTGCCGAGACCCCAGCCCGCGCGCAGGCCGATGATCTCGCCCACCGAACCGGAGGCGGCGCACAGGGCGGCGAAGACGACCACGAGCGCGAGACCCGCCAGCAGCGTGCGCTTCACCCCCAGGCGCGAGGACGCCCAGCTGGTGAAGAACATGGCGATCGCCGTGATGAACAGGTAGCTCGTGAACAGGAGCATCGTCTGCGACGGGGTCGCGTCGAGCTCGGCGGAGATCGCCGGGAGGATCGGGTCCACCAGACCGATGCCCATGAAGGACACGGTCGCGGCGAAGGCGATCGCCCACACCGCGCGGGGCTGGTGGAAGGCGTCGGCCAGCAGCGATCCGCTGCGGGCGGGCGCGTCGTCGGCCGTGGGCTCGGCGGTTGCGGACCCGGCGGTCGCGGACCCGGCGGTTACGGGCTCGACGGTCACGGGCTCGGCGGTCGCGGACTCGGCGGTCGTGTGGGGCGAGGAGGACGGGGCTGAGGTGGTTCTCATGCGCGGGGAGATGCTCCTTCTGCGGTGTCGATGATGCGGCGGAGGATGTCGGCGGCGGCCTCGAGGGTCGCGCGATCGTCCTCCGGGACGTCCACGAGAAGCTCCGCGACGGTGTCGGCGAGGCTGGCGCGCCACGCCGTCAGACGCTCCCGCCCGTAGGGGGTGAGGGCGACGAGGGTGGAGCGGGCGTCCTCAGGGTCCGGACGGCGGGAGACGATCCCCTCCGCCTCGAGCCTCTGGACGGTGGCCGTGGCGGTTGGCCGGGCGACCTGCTCGTGGACGGCGATCTCCGAGAGCCGCATCTCGCCTCGGCGCTCGAGCGTCGCGGTGATGCGCCACGGCACGGCGGAGACGCCCACGTCGGCCCGACGAGTCGACAGTCGGGCGAACTGGCTGCAGGCCAGGACGAGGGCGAGGGCGGGATCGGAGGAGGTCACGGTCGGCCACTGTAGTTAGGGAAGCTAACTACTGCAAGGGGGTGGAGCCGATGGAGATCTCCGGAACACCCGCTCATGATGCGTGACGACGGCGCCCGTCGGGGCCGCGCTGGTCCCGCTCGCGCTGGTCTTGCTCGCGCTGGTCCCGACCGCGCTGGTCTTGCCCGCGCCGGTCCCGCCCGCGCCGGTCCCGCCCGCGCCGCTCTGTGCGGATTACGCTCGGGCAGGGTGAGCACCCCACCCCCTGACTCCTCGAGCACGCACACCGGAGCATCGTCAGCCCCATCGGGACCGTCGGCCGCCGATCCCGCCGATCCCGCCGATCCCGCCGATCCCGCCGTCGCGCCCGCGTCCGAGCACACGCTCGCCCGCTCCCTCGGCCATGGGCAGATGGCGATGATCGCCATGGGCTCGGCCCTCGGCACCGGCCTGTTCCTCGGCTCCGGCGAGGCCATCGGCTACGCCGGCCCGGCGACCATCCTGTCCTTCGCGATCGGTTCTCTGATCGCCGCCACGATCGCCCTCGCGATGGGCGAGATGGCCTCCCGCCATCCCGTGCGCGGAGGCTTCGGCACCCTCGCCGCCCGCTACCTCTCCCCCTACTGGGGCTACCTCTCGCGCTGGCTGTACTGGATCGTGACCGTCGGCGTCACCGGCACCGAGCTCGTCGCCTGTGCCTCCTACCTCGCGTACTGGTTCCCGGCAGTGCCCGTCTGGGCGGGGATCCTTCTGTTCGCTGCGATCATCGTGGCGATCAACCTCGCGAGCGTCGGCTCGTTCGGCATCGTCGAGTTCGCCCTGAGCTCCATCAAGGTCATCGCGGTGCTCGTCTTCATCCTGATCGGGCTGTTCCTCGTCCTCTTCGGCATGCCCGGCCAGAGCGCACCCGGGCTGACGCTGCTCACCTCCGACGGCGGCTTCATGCCCATGGGCTGGTCCTCCGTCTGGGTGGCGCTGTCCGTGGTCATGTTCTCCTTCGGCGGCATCGAGCTGCTCTCGATCACCGCTGCCGAGGCGAAGGACCCGGCACGCTCCATCCGCACCGCGGCCCGCACCACGATCGTGCGCCTGGCGTTCTTCTACGTGCTCTGCATCGGCATCGTGCTCGCCCTCGTCCCATGGCGCGAGGCCGCCTCGACCGGCGAGGACGTGGCGACCTCGCCCTTCGTCATGGTCTTCGACCGCATCGGCGTGCCCGGAGCGGCCTCCGTGACGAACCTGCTGGTGCTGATCGCCGCACTGTCGGCCGCGAACGCGAACCTGTACGCGGGCAGCCGGATGATCCACTCGCTCGCCTCCGACCGCCTCGCCCCCCGCATCGCCGCGCACACCACGGCCCGCAGGGTCCCCGTCGTCGGGATCGCGCTGAGCTCCCTCGGCATCGTGTGCGCCGCGGCTCTCGCGTTCAGCGGCGTGGGAGGAGTGTTCGGCTACATGATGAGCCTCGTCGTCTTCGCCGTGATCACCGTGTGGATGCTGATCCTCATCACCTACATCGCCTTCCGTCGCTCCGGCATCGAGGGCGCCACCTTCCGGATGCCGGGCGGGATCGCCACCGCATGCGTCGGCATCGTCGGCCTGCTCGCGGTCTTCGCGACCGTCTTCGTCCGCGAGAGCATGCAGATCGCCGCCATGGTCGGCATCCCCGCGGTGATCGTCGCGACCGTCCTGTACATCGCCGTCGGACGCCGACGGATCGATCAGGCCGAGATCGAGGACGCCTTCCAGGAGGCGGAGACCATGCGGTGATCGCCCGGTAGATTCGACGTCATGTTCGGAACATCGAAGCGGCAGCAGCAGGAGATCGACAGCCTGAGGGCGAGGAACAGGGAGCTCGAGGGACTCGTCGGCGAGCTCGCGCGGCGTGCCGGTGTCGGCGAGGCGGAGCTCTTCGCCCTGCGTGGCCGCGCCGATGCGGGGATCACGCCCCAGATCGAGCAGGAGCTCGCGCGCGGCAACAAGATCATGGCGATCAAGCTCTACCGCGAAGGGACCGGCGTCGGCCTCAAGGAGGCGAAGGACGCCATCGACGACCTCGACCGCAGGACCCGAGGCCCCCTGGGGTGACTGCGGCGCCCCTCGGTCCGCTCAGCACGATGGGCTGGACCGGGTGGCGACCTCGGGGCTGGCAGCGGCGTGGCGTGCGTTACGTTGGCGCGCCTCGGTTTGGTCGGGGTGTTCTCGCAGGGTAACCTGAGGGAACCTTCGGCGTTGGTGTGTACGATCCTGGTGTCGAAGATATGCGCGAGTGGCGGAATAGGCAGACGCGCACGGTTCAGGTCCGTGTGCCCGAAAGGGCGTGGGGGTTCAACTCCCCCCTCGCGCACCGCATGCAGTGGATGGAGCCCCGTCCGGAGAGATCCGGACGGGGCTTCCGTCATTCCACGAACGGCGGTCGTCTGGGCCGGGACTGCCCGCAGCGTGGCCTGCGCGGGGTGGGCCTGCTGGGGGTGGGCCTGTTGGGGGTGGGCCTGTTGGGGGTGGGCAGTGTCCGTCTACCGTCGCTTGAAACGTCTTCGAGCGGTGGTAGACGGACACTGCTCGTTCGTGAGGGGTGAGTGCGCCGTTCGTGAGGGGTGAAGTGCGCCGACGATCGGAAGTCCGGGGTGACTGAAGAGTCCGCCGTGCTCGTCAGAGGCCGCAGTGCTCGTCGGGGTCGGCGAGCCGTGTTCGTCGGGGGAGTGTCCGTCTACCACCGCTGGAAGCGTGTCTGAGCGGTGGTAGACGGACACTGCTCGCTCTCAGGCCGGCTCGCTCTCAGGCCGGCTCGCTCTTGCGCCGGCTCGCTCTCAGGCCGGCTCGCTCTCAGGCCGGCTCGCCTGAACATCGCGGATGCGACGCCGGTGGTCAGTTCGAGGTGCCCTCCAGTACGGTCGCGAGGATCTTCCGCGTGCGCTCGACGATGTCGTCGTAGGCCGTATCCTCGCCGTCTCCGGATGCGAAGTCTCCGACCGCCTCGCTGCCGGATGCCCCTCCCTCGCCGGACGCGCTGCGGCGGGACTCCTCCTCGGAGAGATGGCCGATGGCGCGGACCACGCCGGCGATGAGGTTCGTGACCATCACGGCGACGGGCTCCACCTCGTCCTCGGGGAGCTCAGGATGCTCGGTGCGCACCCGCAGCTGGATGATCTCCCCCAGCTCCTCCTCCAGCTCGAAGATGCGCTGCATCTGCGCCATCAGCAGGGCGGGGTGGGTGCCGATGACACGCATGCGCTCGGCGAAGGGGACGGGGGAGTCGTTCGGCGGGGGGCCCACCAGGCCGACGGCGTCCAGCAGCACGGGACCGCGGCTCACGATGAACCGTCGGGCGGCGCTCTGATCCACGCGCGGCATGTGGCGTCCCAGCAGCGCGTCCTCCTTGGCGGGGTAGTGGTTGAAGAAGGTGCGCTGGCTGATGCCCACGGCCTCGCAGATCATCGCGACGGTGACGGCGTCGTACCCGTGCTCGACCACGAGGTCGACCGCGGCCCTCTCGATGGCGTCGGCGGTGCGCTCCCCGCGACTCTTCGGAGCGCGGCTCTTTGGTGCCGGGGCGGACTTCTCTCTCATGGATCCACAGTACGGCGCGCCACACTCCGCTGGACTCAGAAAAGTGCAGCGACTAAAGTTGCAAACTGCAGTAGCTAAACCGAGCAGGAGCGGCACACCCGACGACCTGCATCCGACGGGACCCGGAGCTGTCGGGATCTGCGCACTGCCTCGTACGGAACGGAGCGCCCATGACCACCGCCGCCGCACCCATGGTGCTGACCCGACGTCGGGTCTGGACGATCTTCGCCGCCCTCCTGGCGGCGATGTTCCTCTCCAGCCTCGACCAGACCATCGTCTCCACGGCCATGCCCACGATCGTCGGCCAGCTCGGCGGCGTGGACCACCAGATGTGGATCACCACCGCCTACCTGCTCGCGACCACGATCGTCATGCCGATCTACGGCAAGTTCGGCGACCTCCTCGGCAGGCGGCACCTCTTCCTGATCGCCATCGCCTTGTTCACCGTGGCGTCCATCGGCTGCGCCGTCGCGTCGGACTTCTGGGTGTTCGTGCTCTTCCGGGGCATCCAGGGCCTCGGAGGCGGTGGTCTGATGATCCTGTCGCAGGCGATCATCGCCGACATCACCCCGGCTGACGAGCGGGGCAAGTACATGGGCGTGCTCGGCGCCGTCTTCGGAGTCTCCGCGGTCGCCGGGCCGCTGCTCGGCGGCTACTTCGTCGATCACCTGAGCTGGCACTGGGCGTTCTACATCAACATCCCCGTCGGCATCGCCGCCTTCCTCGTGGGGCTGTTCGCCCTGCGTCTGCCCTCCAAGCGAGCCACCCGGAAGATCGACGTCGCCGGGGTCGTGGCGCTGTCGATCACCACCGCCTGCCTGATCCTGTTCGCCGATTTCGGCGGGGACGACGCCTACGGCTGGGACTCCGCGACCACCTGGCTGCTGGGTGCTGGCTTCCTGGTCGCCGTGACGGTCTTCGTTCTGATCGAGGCTCGGGCCGAGGACCCGATCATCCCGCTGTCCCTCTTCCGCAACCGCCTGTTCGTGCAGTGCGCCGTGATCGGCTTCGCGCTGGGCATCGGCATGTTCTCCGTGATCGGGTTCATGCCGACGTTCCTGCAGATGGCCTCCGGGACGTCCGCCGCGCAGTCCGGTCTGCTGATGATCCCGATGATGGGCGGGATGATGGTCACGTCCATCATCTCCGGAGCCTATGTCTCCCGCACCGGTCTCTATCGGCGGGTCACGGCGGCCGGCGTGGTCGTGATGATCGGCGGGGTGCTGCTGTTCACGACCATGACGGCGCAGACCCCGATCTGGGTCATCTGCGCCTACCTGCTGGTCTTCGGTGCCGGACTCGGCCTGGTGATGCAGAACATCGTGCTGGTGGCGCAGAACGCCGTCTCCGCGAGCACCGTCGGCACCGCCACGAGCACGAACAACTACTTCCGTGAGGTCGGAGCGACGCTCGGGACCGCCGTGTTCGGGTCGGTGTTCACCACCCGACTCACCGAGCGTCTGATCGCGGTGTTCACGAGCACCGGACAGGATGCCGATCAGGCGAGCTCCTCCGCCGCCACCATCGATCCGGAGTCCCTCTCGCAGCTTCCGGATTCGGTGCGCGACGGCATCGTCGGCGCCTATGCGGATGCTCTCTCGCCGGTGTTCTGGTACGTGCTGCCGTTCCTGGTCGGCGCTCTGATCCTCGCGCTGTTCCTGCGTCAGATCCCGCTCTCGCACGAGAGCGGTCTGGTGGCCCGGGGTGAGGCCGTCCTCGGCGAGGATCTCGGTGGTCACGATCACGGATCCGAGGACTCCATCGGCTCTGACGAGGGACCCGCCGACCGTGCTGACGACGGACCCGCCGATAGTGCTGACGACGGCGGTCCTGATCAGGCGGGGGCCGGCACGGTCGCGGGAGCCTCGGCGACCACGGGTCCGGACCGGCGGATCGGAGGCTGAGTCCGGATCGGAGGCTGAGTCCTGATCGGAGGGTGAGTCCTGGTCGGAGGGCGAGTCCCGGTCAGAGGATGAACTCCAGGGGATCGAACTCGTCGATGTCGATGATGCGCACGCGCGGGAGGCGGCTGGTGAACGCTGCGACGTCGTACTCGAGGTCGAAGAACTCGATCCCGGGGATGGCCCGCAGGTCGCTGGACATGAACTCCTGGAAGCCCACGATGCCGGTGCGGCGCTCCGCGTCCTCGGCCAGGCGGGTCATCTGCGGGGCGAAGTCGCTGTCGTGGCTGACGAGCATGACGTCGGCCTCGCGCTCGACGAGCGCCTCGGCGGTGCGCTGGATCGCGATGTCCACGACCTTGCCCTCGCCGCGCAGCGGGATCGTCTTGTAGCCCAGAGCGAGCAGGGCCTGCACGAAGTTCATCGGCAGGGAGTCGCCCACGGCGAGGAAGAACAGACCGCGCACCTCCTGGCCCCAGCTCTCCGCGGCATAGGTGAGGAGCTTGTTCCAGCGGGGGCGCTCGTCGGACTGGGGACGCCGCCCCAGGACGGAGACGCCGAGGGTCGCATCGATGTTCTCGCCGTCGACGAGCAGGAAGGTCGTTCGTTCCGTCATGGGTCGACCTTACGCGCTGCGGTCGGGCCCGTCGGACGATCGGGACCCGGCAGCACGATCTCCCGGCCCGCGTCCGCGGTCGGGGTGGCGATGCCGGCGATCAGACGGGGCCAGGGGGCCGGGACGCCGACGACGCCGCTGACCCGTGCGGAGCCGTGCTCGAAGGCGCGGCCGAGGGCGCCGATGAGGGAGGCGTCCGCTCCGAGTCGGGCGGCGTCGATGCGCGGCCGCTCGACTGTCATCAGGAGGCGATGGACGTGCCAGCGCAGCGGGCCGAGCAGGACCTCGCCGGCACGGGAGAGCCCGCCGCCGACGACGACGCGCTCCGGGTCGACCGTGAGCAGCAGACCGGCCAGCCGTGGAGCGATCTCCGCGCAGAAGGCGTCGACCTCGGCGATCGCAGCGGCGTCGCCGTCGGCGGCGCGGCGCAGCAGGGGCTCCGCCAGGTCGCCCGTGGACCAGCGCAGACGTCCGCGCTCCGAGGTCGACGTCCAGCGCATGCCGCGCTGGATGCCGAGCTCCCCGGCCTGCCGATGTGCTCCCTGCAGGATCCGGCCGTCGAGGATGAGCGCGACCGAGATGCGGTGGCCGATCTGCACCAGCACCGTGTCCGACGCGGCGGGATCGAGGTGGTGCTCGGCGTAGGCGGCGAGCTTGATGTCGTTCTCCAGCGTGACGGGGCACCCGAACCGCTCCTCGAGCATCCCGACGAGATCGAGGCCGACGAGGCGGGGTGCGGCGAGGCTCTGGGCGATCCGCCCGTCGGCCCCGAGGATTCCGGGAACGGCGATCGCGACCGACGACGGTGCGCCCCGGACGGCAGCGGCATCGGTCGCGCGCGGCAGGTCGGGCTCCGGATCGCAGACCCTCTCGATGGCCCGGACGATCCCCTCGACGCCGGCCCCGTCCTGTCCGCTGGGCTCGTCCTGTCCGTCGGGCACGTCCGTCGGGTCCTGCAGGGACCCGACCTCCACGGAGGTCCTGCTCAGGATGGTGCCGGAGGCGTCGGCGCGCAGGGCGCCGACGGATCTCGCGCCGACGTCGACCGCGACCGCGCTCGCCGCATGGGGTGCGAAGGCGAAGCGTCGGGCGGGCCTGCCCGGGGCGGTGGCGGGCACGCCCGGAGCGGTCTGGTCCTCGCGCGCGGCAGGGGATACCAGCCCCGTGGTGACCAGGTCCGCGAGCACCGCGTCGACCGTCGGCCGAGAGAGCCCGGTGGCGGAGGCCAGCTCGGAGACGGAGGACGCCCCGGGCACCCCGGCTGCACCGTCGCGTCCGTCGCGCAGGGCGAGCAGGCAGGCGCGGGCGTTCGCCTCGCGCAGGGCGGATCCGGCGCGATCAGGCGTGGTCATGGGCCTCCCCGGGTGCGGCGGTGCGCTGCGGCCCGGCGATTCTGAAACCGGGTTGCACAATGAGGAGCGAGTCTTCCGCGCCGGCGCGACGGTGTCAAGAGCTCCGACCCGCGCTCCTCGGGCGTGGGGCTAGCGTGGGGCTGGCGTGGAGCTGCGGGAGGACGAGCGGCGCGACACGACGGAGGTGCGGGCATGACGGATGCGGACTGGTCGACCGAGCCAGGCTGGAGCGGGGATGCCGCGACGCGAGCAGGCGGGACCGGGCCGGGACTCCTCGGTCCCCGACTGCATCAGAGCTATGCCGCAGCCGTCCCCGAGCTCTCCGTGCCCTGGGCGGCCGACGCTCCGCCCGAGCCGAACCTCGTCTGGCTGAACGAGGACCTCGCCCGGGAGCTCGGCCTCGATCCGGATCAGCTGCGCACACCGCAGGGGATCGCGCTGCTCACCGGACAGGTCGACGCGCAGGGCCGACCCCGCGATCCCGCGGCATCCCCGGCGGATGCCTCGTCCACGGCGGACTCCGCCGAGCCGTTCACGACGGCCCAGGCCTACGCGGGGTTCCAGTTCGGCAGTCCCAACCCGCAGCTCGGCGACGGCCGGGCCATGCTGCTCGGCGACCTCGTCGACACCGCCGGGAACCGTCGCGACCTGCACCTCAAGGGGTCCGGGCGCACTCCCTTCGCCCGCGGCGGGGACGGGAAGGCGCCGCTGGGGCCGATGCTGCGGGAGGCCGTCGTCGGCGAGTCCATGCACGCGCTCGGCATCCCCTCCACGCGGGCGCTCGCAGTGATCGCGACCGGGGAGCGGATCGCGCCGCGGCAGGGCGTCGTCCCCGAGCCGGGTGCGATCCTCGTGCGCGTCGCCGCGAGCCACCTGCGCGTCGGCACCGTCCAGTTCGCCGCCTGGCATCACGACCTCGAGGTGCGCCGGGCGCTCGTCGACCATGTGATCGAGCGGCATCATCCCGCCGCGCGCAGCGCCGAGAACCCTCCGCTCGCGCTGCTGCGAGCGGTGATGGAGGCGCAGGCGGAGCTCGTCGCGCAGTGGATGCTGATCGGCTTCGTCCACGGGGTGATGAACACCGACAACATGGCGCTCTCCGGAGAGGGCATCGACTACGGTCCGTGCGCCTATCTCGACGCACACCGCCGGGGTGCCGTGTTCAGCTCGATCGATCACGGCGGACGCTACGCCTACGGCAACCAGCCCGGCATCGCGCTGTGGAACCTCTCGCGCTTCGCCGAGACGCTCCTCGAGCTGATCGACCCTGACGAGCCCGAGGCCGCCGTCGATGCCGCGACCTCGGTCCTCGAGGAGTTCGACGCCTGCTACCAGCGCGCTCACGCCCGAGGCCTCGCCGCGAAGCTCGGCATCGCGGTCGACGGACCGGATGCGGCTGACGGACCGGGTGCGGCCGACGGCCGGGACGCGGTCGCGGGGAGCGCGGCGGCGGAGGGGAGCCTGCTTCGGGAGGTGCGCAAGCTCGGGGAGGAGCTCTTCGCCCTGCTCGAGGCGCAGAGCATCGATCACACGGGCTTCTTCCGCGCGCTCGCCGAGACCGACGCGCTCGCCGAGACCGACGCGGATGCTGACGCCGATGCGGACGCGGGCGCCGAGCCTGGCGCCGATGCGGGGACCGGCCCCTCCTCCCTCTTCGGGGATCCGGAGCCCTTCACGGCCTGGCACGAGCGGCTGGAGGAGCTGCGCGGTCGGGCGGCCGCGGCCGACGACCCGTCCTCCCCGGCCGTGCGCGCCGAGGAGGCGCGCCGGGCGATGCTGCGGGCCGACCCCGTCCACATCCCCCGGAATCTCGCCCTCGATACCGCTCTGCGGGCAGCGCACCTGGGCGATCTCGCCCCCTTCGAGGAGCTCATGGAGGCGGTACGCGAGCCCTTCGCCCGTCGGCCGGGCCTCGAGCACCTCGAACGCCCGGTGGGGGACGACGGCGGCTTCATGACGTTCTGCGGCACCTGAGCCAGGCTTCCGCCGCAGTTCAGCCAGGTCATCGCTGCAGCTCGGACGGCCTGTCGCGGCAGCGGGGATCGGGGCGCGCGGACGCCGTCGGCCGCCCACCGACCGCTTCGGTGTGGTGGACGTCACACTCGGATCGGTGCATGCTGTCGGGGCGGGGAGCACTGCGGATGTGCTCCGGAGGGGTTCCTCGCCGCCGTCGCGGCGACCGGGCAGCCGGAGCGCCATGACGGTCGGACCGTCGATCCCGAGCATCGGAGAAGACCGTGAACCCCCTGCTGAACTACGACTGGGCGGGACTGGGGCTGAAGATCCTCGCCGCCGTCGTCGTCATCGTCCTGACGGCGATCCTCGCGTCGCTCATCAAGTCGGGCGTCGCCAAGCTGACCCAGAAGGTGCCTGCGCTGCAGCGGCCCGGGGCCGACGGTGCCGGCATCGGCGCAGCCCTCGGCACCATCGCCTCGCTGCTCGTCTGGCTGCTGGGCCTGATCGTCGTGCTGGGGATCTTCCAGCTGTCGGGAGTCCTGAGCCCTGTCACTGGGATGCTCGAGCAGGCGCTCACCTTCATCCCGAACATCGTCGGCGCGGTGTTCGTCTTCATCATCGGTCTGACGATCGCCAAGATCGTCCGGGCGCTCATCGTCACCGCGCTGAACGCGGTGGACTTCGGCAGGCTGCTGGGCACCGCCCAGTCCGGGTTCGAGCGCGCCACCGGAGGCGTCACCTCCACCGGTCGCGCCGGTCAGCCCGCGCAGCAGACCCAGCCCGCGCAGCCTGCACAGACGGATCAGCAGGGTCAGGTGGGACAGCAGGGACAGCAGCAGGATCAGGTGGGACAGCAGGGCCAGCCGGGCCAGCCCGCCCCGCAGGGCGGCTCGGCTGCGGCGGGGCGCTCCGGATCCCAGATCGCCGACATCCTCGGCTCCGTGGCGTTCGCGCTGATCATGATCGTGGTGTCCATCGCGGCACTGCAGATCCTCGGCATCGCCTCGATCTCCGACCCGGCGTCGGCGATGCTCACCGCGGTCTTCACCGCCATCCCGAACATCATCGCGGCCGTGGTGCTGGTGGGCCTCGGCGTGCTCATCGCCCGCTTCGTCTCGGGGCTCTTCCGACCGATCCTCGAGGCCTCCGGGATCGACGGCTGGCTGATCAAGCAGGAGATCCTCCCTGCGGGATCCTCGGTCGTGCCGACGGTGCTGCGGATCGTGGAGATCGCCGTCGTGCTGTTCTTCGCGGTGATGGGTGCTCAGGTGCTCGGCTTCCCGCAGATCACCGCGATCCTCTCCGAGATCCTCGCGCTCGGCGGGAGCGTCATCTTCGGCGGTGCGATCATCGCCGCCGGCTTCCTCATCGCCACGATCGTCGGCAAGCTCCTGTCCGGCACCGTGTCCGTCGTGGTGCGCTGGGCGATCATCATCCTGTTCACCGCCATGGGCCTGCAGTCCATGGGCGTGGCCGACTCGATCATCGAGATGGCCTTCGGTGCTCTCGTCATCGGCGGTGCGGCCGCGGCGGTCCTCGCCTTCGGTCTCGGCGGGCGCGACGCCGCCGCCCGTCAGCTGGCGCGGCTCGAGAACGCTCAGCAGGAGAAGGCGCCTGCCGGCGCGGGCTTCGGCTCCGCCTCCGCGCCCGACGCCGGGCTGTCGGCCCCGGGTTCTGCCCCGTCGGCCCCCGGAGGGAGGCCCGGCGGCGCGCCCGGCTCCGATCCGACGACGGACCCCGGCCCGAACGTCTGACGATCGGCGTATCGTCCCTGGTCCCCGCAGGCGGCGGCGCCGGACCGCCGCCGTCTGCGGACAGATCCGCGGCCCCGTCCACCTCGCCGGTGGGCGGGGCCGCGGCATGCCCGGGTCGCCGGCTGAGGGGGCTCCCGAGGGTCGACCGGATAATCCGTTGCCCCGTCGGCGACGGCGGGTCTAGCGTGGAGGCACACAAGGAAGGAGGTGATCCGAGGAATGATTTCCCATCGGACATGTGAGGTGGCTCGCCGCTGAGGCGACCATCGACCTGATCCGCCTCGGCGGACCTTCAGATCGACGGACCTGCAGCGAATACCACCGAGCTGCCGGGACCCGCAGGGGTCGGAACTCGTCCATCCGGCCAGCGCGATCGCGCGACCTGCGGGTCCTCCCATGCCTTCTCCGCCCGCTGCCCCCCGGTCCGTCCGCCCCGGTCCGTCCGCCCTCGGCCCGTCCACCTCCGGATCCGTCCGTCCCCGGGTCCGACCGGACTCCGGCGATACGCTCGGACCATGAGCCAGCCCTCCGCCGAGCAGACCCCCGCCGTCGAGCTCATCGCTCCGACGATCGACGAGAGCGCCGTCGTCCGCGTGCCCGGGCCGCGCCGGGACGCTCCGATCGTGATCCTGCTGCACGGCCTCGGCAGCCACGAGCGGGACCTCGTGGGCCTCGCGCCGCACCTGCCGACCGACTTCCGCTACGTCTCCCTGCGCGGCATCTTCCGGTACGTCCAGGGATACGCCTGGATGGACTGGCCGCTGGACCCGTCGGACCCGACGTCCCTGGAGACGTCCGCCGCCGCCGTGGAGACCTGGATCGGGCAGCAGGATGCGCCCGTCGTCGGCGCCATCGGCTTCTCCCAGGGCGGGTTCCTCGGCCTCCAGCTGCTGCGGCGCAACCCCCGTGCGCTCGACTGGATCGTCCAGCTGTCGGGAGCGCCGTTCCCCGCGCCGATGCCGGGGGACGCCGCGCTCGCCGAGCTCGCACCGCGAGCGCTGTGGGGTCATGGCGGGCTCGACCCGCACTTCGACCCCGAGCGGGAGGACGCGGTGCGCGGATTCATGCGCGCCCACTTCACCCTCGAGGAGGAGCGCCGCCCCTACCTCGGCCATGCGGTCGACGAGGTCGAGCTGCGCGCCATCGCGAGCTTCCTGCAGCGTCGCGCGGACGAGCGGGCCGCGCTCTCCTGAGGCGGCGACCCGTCGTCGGCGGAGTTGACGGAGCCTTTGCCCACAGGACGCTGACAGGGTCCAGGATCGTGGTTGTAGCATTCCGTCATTCCGCTGCGAAGGACGCGGCGGGCACGAGGAGCACCAGGAGATCATGAGCGCCGTCGGCGACGCCCCCTGTGACAGTCCCAGGCCTTCGGGCCTGACATCGCACGCATCCCCCGACGGGGACCGTCCCGACGCCGGCGACAGCGCCGACGGCGGAGACAGCCCCGAGGACGGACATAGACCCGGGGTCGGATCCCGGCCCCTCCGCGGGCCAGAGGACGACCCAGCACCCCACCGAGGACGCACTCCCGGTCAGGACCGCCGATGGAACTGATCGGCATCCTCCTCTCCCTCGGCGCCAGCCTGCTGCTGATCGCCGCCTGCGGCGGATTCGTCGCCGCCGAGTTCTCCCTCATCACCGTCAACCGCAATGACGTCGAGGCCGCCGCCGAGTCCGGTGACAAGCGCGCCCAGGGCGTGCTGCACGGCATGCGGACGCTGTCCACGCAGCTCTCCGGCGCGCAGCTCGGCATCACGGTGACGAACCTGGCCATCGGCTTCCTCGCCGAGCCCGCCATCGCCGACATCGTGGCGCCGCCGCTCGAGGACCTCGGCGTGAACGCCGTCGCCGCACGCTCGGTGTCCGTCGCGATCGCCCTGGTGCTCGCCACGGGCCTGACCATGGTCTTCGGCGAGCTGGTCCCCAAGAACCTCGCGATCGCCAAGCCGCTGGGCACGGCGAAGGCCGTCGTCGGCTACCAGCGGGTGTTCTCGACGATCTTCGCGCTGCCCATCCGCCTGTTCAACGGGAACGCCAACGTGATCGTGCGCCGGCTCGGCGTGGAACCGCAGGAGGAGCTCAGCTCCGCCCGCAGCGCCGAGGAGCTCTCCGCCCTGGTCAACCGCAGTGCGGCCGAGGGCTCGCTCGCCGCGGAGACCGCCCATCTCGTCCAGCGCACCCTCGCCTTCGGCGATCGCCGCGCCCACGATGCGATGGTCCCGCGCGGACGCATGGACTCCCTCGACGTCGACGACTCCGTCGCCGACATGCTCGAGCTCGCCCGCGAGTCCGGCCACTCCCGCTTCCCGGTGCTGACCGAGGAGAACGAGATCGCGGGCGTCGCCCACATCCGGCGGGCGCTCGCCGTGCCGTTCGAGCAGCGCGCCGACGTCGCCGTGGACACGATCATGGACGCCGCCACCTTCGTCCCCGACACCGTCCCGCTCGACGACCTCATGGACACCCTCCGCGCCGGCGGCCTGCAGATGGCCGTCGTCGTCGACGAGTTCGGCGACCACGCCGGCCTCATCACCCTCGAGGACCTCGTCGAGGAGATCGTCGGCGAGGTCCGCGACGAGCACGACGAGGAGACCGACGACCGCCCCGAGCCCGACGGCTCCTGGGACCTCGACGCCCGCCTGCGGCCCGACGAGGCCACCGAGCGGCTCGGCGTGACGGTCCCCGAGCACGAGGACTACGACACCCTCGGCGGACTGGTCACCATGGAGCTCGGCCGGCTCGCCGAGGTCGGCGACGAGATCGTCGTGGACACCGATCCGGCTCCCGGTGAGGACCCCGCGCGCCTGCGCATGGAGGTCCGTGAGATCGACGGCCTGCGCATCGAGACCGTCCACGTGAAGGTCGAGGCGATGCCCGAGGACGACGAGGCCGACGATGACGGCCGTGAGAAGCGGGACGGCCGCGAGAAGCGGGAAGCGCGCGAGAAGCGCGACAGCCGCGAGAAGGAGGACCGACGATGAGCGACCTCACGGGCATCGCCCTGACCCTCGTGCTGCTGCTCGCCAACGCGTTCTTCGTCGGTGCCGAGTTCTCCCTGATCTCCGCCCGACGCTCGATCATCGAGCCCAAGGCCCTCGAGGGCAGCTGGGCGGCCAAGGTGACGCTCTCGGCGATGGAGCAGGTCTCCCTCATGCTCGCGGGCGCTCAGCTCGGCGTGACCGTCTGCTCCCTCGCGCTCGGTGCGATCAGCGAGCCCGCGATCGCGCACCTGCTCGAGGTGCCCTTCGAGGCCGTCGGCGTGCCGGAAGCGCTCCAGCACCCGATCTCGTTCGTGATCGCCCTGTCCCTGGTGACCTACCTGCACGTCGTCTTCGGCGAGATGGTCCCCAAGAACATCGCACTCGCGGGCCCCGAGCGGATGGCCCTCATCCTCGCCCCTGTGCTCATGGGGTTCGCGACCGTGCTGCGGCCCGTGCTGTGGAGCTTCAACGCCGTCGGCAACCTGACGCTGCGGATCCTCGGCATCGAACCCAAGGACGAGGTGACCAGCGCCTTCACCCGCAACGAGGTGGCGGCCATGGTCAGCGAGTCCCATGACGACGGGCTCCTCGAGGACAACGACGAGGCGCTCCTCCTGGGGGCGCTCAGCTTCGATCAGCGCAGCGTCGCAAACCTCGTCATCCCGCTCGCGCAGGTGACGACCCTCCCCGAGGGCGTCACGGCCGAGCAGGCCGAGGACGCGGCCGTCGAGGGCTACTCCCGCTTCCCCGTGCGCTCCGCGTCCGGGGAGCTGACCGGCTACGTCCACATCAAGGACCTCCTCGAGGCCGACGCCGAGCATCGAGGCCTGCCGATCCCGTCCTCCCGCATCCGGCACCTGCCGTCCGTCGGATCCGATCAGCCCCTCCGACAGGCGCTGACCAGCATGCAGGCCTCCGGCGCTCATCTGGCCGCCGCGACCGACGACGAGGGCGCGGTGATCGGCATCGTCACCCTCGAGGACATGCTCGAGGAGCTCGTCGGCCAGATCCGCGACGACTCCCGTCTGGCCGCCTGACTCTGCCGCTCGACCCCCCGCTCGACCTTGCCGCTCGACCCCGCGCACGGCTCCGCTGTGCGCGGGGTCCCGCGCACGGGACGGGCGGAGCGGACAAAATGGGGTCATGAGCATTCCCCTCGGCCCTGCTGCGCCCGAGCCCGGCAGCACCCCACCGCTCCGGCCCGCCGCTCCCGCGTCCCCGTGGTCGGGGGAGATGCCGGCGTTCCGGCAGGCCGGATCTGAGCCGGAGGGTCCCGCCGTGAACGTCTGGACGGCGGCGGTGCAGCGGAACCCGCAGCATGCGCAGGCGTACGCCGAGCGGTGGCGGCGGATGGCCGCCGCGGGGAAGGACATCGTCGGGGAGGCCCGGCTGATCGATGCGATGGCGGAGCGCGGCGCGAGGATCCTCGACGCCGGCTGCGGGACCGGGCGCATCGGCGGATATCTCGCAGCGGCAGGGCACCGGGTCGTCGGCGTCGATCTCGACGCCGAGCTGATCGCGATCGCGAAGCAGGACCATCCTCGGTCCCGCTGGGAGGTCCAGAACCTCGCGGAGCTCGATCTGCGCGATGACGACGGCCGACGGATGCTGTTCGACCTGCAGGTCAGCGCCGGGAACGTGATGACCTTCCTGGCGCGGGACGAGCGTCGGCCCGCGCTCGCCCGCCTCGCCGAGCACCGCGCCGACGGGGGCCGTCTCGTCGTCGGCTTCGGACTGGGGCGCGGCTACTCGGCCGACGCCTTCGCGGCCGACGCCGCCGCGTCGGGCCTGGCCATCGAGCAGCGCTTCTCGTCCTGGGACCTGCGCCCGGCCGACGACGACTTCCTGGTCGCGGTGCTCTCGCGCCGCTGACCGCTGGGCGCTCCCGTGACCGCGCGGGCGCTCAGGTCTCGTCGCCGTAGGACTCCTTGCCGGGGATGCTCGTGACCGTGGTCAGCAGGAACACGGAGTCGTCGAGCGCCTCGACCGAATGGCGGTGGTGGGTGAGCGCCTCGATGCTCCCGGTGGGCAGCTCGACGGACTCCTGGCCCGTGACGCGGACCCGGCCCCGGATCACCTGGATCGACGCGGCGGGCGGGGAGTTGTGCTCCGCCAGACGCACCCCCTGCATGAGGGCGATGACGGTCTGACGCAGCGGGCCGTCGCTCACCAGCAGCTCGGCGTGGCGCCCGTGCTCGGACTTGCGGGCCTGGTCGATGGCCCTCTGGATCTCGTCGGACAGGGCAGCCATGGGAACCTCCTGGTCGCGTGGGGTGACGAACCCAGTATCCGACAGCGTGCCGTGCGCGTCAGGCGAACCGGGGAACCGTCGGTCCGCCGTCGGCGAGGTCTGCCCGCCCGCGGCGACTCAGCGCTGCGGCGGCTCAGCGCTGCGGGGGATCCGCGAGCGCTCGTGCCTCGGCGAGGAGCTCGCGCTCGCTGACGCCCAGTGCTGCTGCGGCGGCGGCGACGTCGCGGAACTCGGGCTCGCGCCGCACGACGGTGCCGTCGGACGCATGGGCGACCTTCACGGCGATCCGATGCCCGCGCACCTCGATCGTCTCGAACGCCCGACGACGGATCACCCTCTCCACCCGGTGCATCCGGACGCCGAGGCTGCCGGTGCGATCCATGATCGTCGCCGCGGCCGAGTCGGCAGAGTCCTCCCTGACCAGCGCGTGGACCGTCACGGCCGGGCGACCGCGCTTCATGACGATCGGGGTGATCCAGGCGTCGAGCGCGCCCTGCGCGAGAAGGGTGTCGACGACGCCCGGCCACAGGCGCGGATCGAGGTCGTCGACGTTCGCCTCGAGCTGGAGCGCGGAGGTCGGGGTGTCATGGGCGTCGGCAGGTGCGGCCGACGGAGCACCGGGACGGCCGACGAGCACGCGCACGACGTTCGGGCGGCCGGGCGTGTCCTTGGTGCCGGCGCCGACGCCGAGGGCCTCGAGCGTCATCGCCGGCTGCGGTCCCGCGACCGACGCCAGCCCCCGCACGAGAGCCACCCCGGTCGGGGTCGCGAGCTCGCCGATGCCGGGTGCCACCCCGGCAGGAACGCGGCGCCCGCCCTGCTCATGCGGACCCCCGACCATGTGCGCGGGCAGGTCGGCCAGGTGCGCGGGCAGGTCGGCGTCGGAGTCCGGGACCTCGAGAGGATGCGAGTGCGCATGAGGATGACCATGGTCGGCTGAGTGATCATGACCGTGCTCGTGCTCGTGCTCGTGCTCGTGCTCGTGCTCGTGCTCGTGGTCGTGATGGTGACTGTGCTCGTGATCGTGACTGTGCATGTGGCCGCGCGGGGGGAGGAGCTCGCCGGCGACCGTCGGCCAGCCGACGGCGAGGCGGGCCACCGCCGGGACGGGGACGGGGATGTCGCCGTGCGCGGCACGGATGCGGCCCGAGCCGACGGCGATGACGCTGCCCGCGCCCTCGGTGATCCCCAGCTGCCGCCATGCCTCGCAGGCTCCGATCACGTCGGCCAGGGAGTCGAGCGCCCCGACCTCATGGAAGTGGACGTCGTCGGCCGGGACCCCGTGGGTCGCACCCTCGGCGTCGGCGAGGCGCCCGAACACCTCGAGCGCCAGGTCGATCGTGCGGTCCGGGACGTCGGGGTTCCCGCGGGAACGCTCCAGCAGCTCACGGATCGACGCCCAGGTGCGGTGCGGCGGATCCTCGACGAGGACCTCGACGTCGACCTTCGCGGCCCTCTGCCCGCCCCGGTCCACACGGTCGAGCACGAACCTCACCGAGCCTGGGACGAGGGCGTCGAGCACCCGCTGGACACCCTCGAGATCCGCGCCGGCGTCGACCAGCGCCGCCAGCAGCATGTCGCCGGCGATCCCGGCGGTGGCGTCGATGTACGCGAGGCGGCCAGGGCCGACGGCGCGAGAGCCGACGGGCGGAGGACCGACGGCGGGGGAGGGGGCGGAGCTCGAGGTCATGTCCCGATCGTAGGGTGCCGACGAGCGATGGCTGCGGGCCGACGGGCGGCGGGAGCGCGGCTCACCCCTCGTCGCCGGCGCCGATGTCGACCTGCCAGATGATCCCGAAGCGGTCCGTGAGAGCGCCGTACCGGTCGCCCCACACCTGCAGCTCGAGGGGCATCACGATCTCCCCGCCGACGGCGAGCGCCTCGAAGGCGCCGCGGATCAGCGGCTCGTCGTCGCCCATGAGCGCGAGGGAGATGTTGTTGCCCACGATGTGCGGATGCGGGGTCATGCCCTCGACCCAGTCCGCCGCATACAGCTTGATGAGATCGTCGACCTCGAGGCTCGCGTGCATGATCAGGTCAGCGGCGGGATGGTCCTCGGGGACGGCGCCGAAGCTGCCGAAGGTCGCGAACGTCGGCGTCCCTCCGAGCGCCTCCCCGTAGAAATCGAAGGCTTCGCGGGTCGTGCCGGGAAAGCTCAGATAGGGGTGGAGTGCTGCGGGCATGACGCCCTCCTCGGAGTCGATGCGCCCGTTCTACCGGCCGCGGGCGCGACCTCGGGCTCGCGCGCATCGTAGGCCCGCGAGTCGTGGTGACGGAAGGGTCCGGACGACAGGGGTCGACGTCATCCGCGACATCGGACTCGACGTCGATTCCGATGTCGAGTCCGATGTCCGGTCCGACCTCCGGCCCGGCTCAGAGGCCGTCGGCCTCCTGGCGGAGACGATCGAGGTCCCGAAGGGCAGTCCAGCGCCGACCGGAGTCGATGATGCCCTCCTTCTTCCAGCGGCTCATCGTCCGGGAGACGGACTCGGGCGTGGAACGGGCGAGGCCTGCGAGATCCGCTCGGGAGAGGGGGACCTCGAGCAGGATCCCGTCCGGGCCGTGGTCCTCGCCGAGCTTGTCCGCCAGGCGCAGCAGGGCCATCGCGACCCGCTGGGGGACGGTCTCGGTGACCTGCCCGCCGATGTCGGCGCGGGCTCGGGACAGACGCTCGGCGACGTCGTCGAGGACCCGCAGGGCGACCGCGGGCTGCTCCGTCAGGACCTGGCGGAAGTCCGTCTGACTGATGCGGAGGGCGCAGGTGCCGACGAGCGCGACGGCCGTCTGCCGATGACGGGGCTCGCCGAGGGTCCCCATCGCCCCGAACAGCTCGCCGGGCACGAGCAGATCCGTGACCGTCTCGGTGCCGTCGGGCGTGAGCTGGGAGAGCTTGACCCTGCCCTCGGCGACGATGAACAGCGCATCGGCCGGCTCGCCGGCCCGGAAGATGGGCTGGCCCGCGGCGAAGCTGCGGGTGAGGAGGAAGGAGTCGATGCGCAGCATCGCCTCCTCGCCCAGGCCGTGGAAGTACGGCGTGCGCCCCAGGACCTCGAGGCGGACGGGGAGCGGGCACTCGTGCGGGAGGGCGATCTCCCGCAGCGGGATCGCGCGCCGGGGCGCCGCCGCTCGGTCGGCATGCTCCTGCGGTTCTGCCACGACGCCCTCCGCTGCTCCCGGCTCGATGCCTCGGGCCGACGCTCGACGACGGCTCCCGGCCTGGCCCCAGCAGGCTATCGGCCGACGGCGGAGCGCACCGGGACCGACGGCGGATGCTCCGATGCTCCTTGCGGAACGGGCTGCGGAACGGGCTGCGGAACGGGCTGCGGAACAGGGTGCGGACGATTGACGGCCGTCATGGGACGCCGCTCGACGGTTTCCTACCGTGAGGGCATCTCGAGGGGAACGCCCCCCGAGGAGAGCCCCGGAAGAAGGCACATCATGACCACCAGCACCAGCACCAGCACCAGCACCAGCACCAGCACCAGCACCAGCACTCGCACGGTCCTCCGCGCCGAGGGCTTCAGCTGCCCGTCGTGCGTCGCGAAGATCGAGAAGCAGGTCGGACGCCTGCCCGGTGTGGAGGACGTCGCCGTCCGCTTCGCCTCCGGACGCGTCGAGGTCACCCATGATCCCGCCCGGACCAGCACGGACGACCTGGTCGCCGCGATCGCGAAGGCCGGCTACTCCGCCGCCCCCACGGCCTTCTGACGGCCCGCCGACGAGCAGAGGCATCCTCCATGAGCACGCTCATCCGACGATCTCGCGGCCCCTGGACCATCCCGGTCCTCTCCGGTCTCCTCATCATCGCGGCCGTCATCGCCTCGCTCTCCGTCGGGGTCAGCCCCTTCGGCGGCGGCCACCGGGAGCTCGGACTGTCGCTCGACGGCCCGCTCCCGCTGGTCGCTGCGGACCTGCTGATGATCGCGGCGGCCATCGTCGCGGGCACCCCGATCCTCGTCGCCGCGCTGCGCGCGCTGCGGGTCGGCACCGTCGGGATCGACCTGCTGGTCTCGGTCGCCGCCCTGGGGGCGCTCGTCATCGGCGAGCTCTGGGAGGCCGCCGCGGTGACCTTCCTGTTCGCCGTCGGCCATGCGCTCGAAGCCCGCACGATGGACCGCACCCGCTCCGCGCTCCGCGAGCTGATCGAGGTCGCGCCGGACACGGCGGTCGTGCTGGAGGACGGCATCCAGCGGGAGGTGCCGGCCACGGAGGTCCGCGTCGCGCAGACCGTGCTGGTCAAGAACGGGGCGAAGGTCCCCGTGGACGGCATCGTCCTGGACGGCTCCGGCGCGCTCGACGAGTCCACCATCACCGGTGAGTCGATCCCGGTGGAGAAGGCCCCCGGCGACCAGGTCTTCGCCGGCACTGTCTCCACCGGCGGCCTGCTGCAGGTGCGAGCCGTCGGCGTCGGCTCCAGCACGACCCTCGCCCGGATCATCCGCCGCGTCGAGGAGGCCCAGGACGCCACCGCTCGCACCCAGTCGTTCCTCGAGCGCTTCTCCGCCTGGTACACCCCCGGCATCATCGTCCTCGCCGTGATCGCCGGTCTCATCACCGGGGATGTCGTCCTCGCGCTCACCCTGCTCGTCATCGGCTGCCCCGGCGCGCTGGTCATCTCGATCCCGGTGGCGATCGTCGCCGGCATCGGTCGCGGAGCCCGCGACGGTCTGCTCATCAAGGGCGGCGAACACCTGGAGACCAGCGCCCGGATCGATGCCGTCGCCCTCGACAAGACGGGCACGCTCACCGAGGGCCGCCCTCGCCTGACCGACGTCGTCGGCCTGGATCCCGCCCTCGATCGCGAGGACGTGCTCGGCTGGGCCGCGCGCGCCGAGGCCGGCTCCGAGCATCCCCTCGCCCGCCCCGTCCTCGAGGCGGCCGACGAGGCCGGCATCCCCGTCGTCGGCCTCCCCGAGAGCACCGACCCCGTGCCCGGCAGGGGCGTCGTCGCGATCGTCGACGGGCACCGCGTGATCGTCGGCAACCCGGCCCTGCTCGCCGACGAGCGGATCGACGGGGCCGACGGGAGCCGTGGGGCCGACGGGAGCCGCGGGGCCGACGGCAGCCGCGCCGCCGCGCGGGCACGCCAGGAGGCGGAGCGGCTCGCAGCTCGCGGACGGACCCCGATGATCGTCGCCGTCGACTCCCGCCCGATCGGTGTCCTCGGCGTCGCCGACCGCCTGCGGCCCGACGCGGCCGAGACGGTCCGTCGTCTCCACGCCGTCGGCGTCCGGAAGGTCGTCATGCTCACCGGGGACGCCCGCCCCGTCGCCGAGGCCGTCGCCGCCGAGATCGGCATCGACGAGGTCCGCGCCGAGCTGCTGCCCGAGGACAAGCTCGCCGCGGTCCAGGAGCTCCGCGCCGACGGACGCACCGTCGCCATGGTCGGCGACGGCGTCAACGACGCCCCCGCCCTCGCCGCCGCCGACGTCGGCGTGGCCATGGGTGCGGCCGGCAGCGGCGTCGCCATCGAGACGGCCGACATCGCTCTCATGGCGGACGACCTGCTCCGGCTCCCTGCAGCGATCGGCCTGGCTCGCCGCACCGTCGCCGTCATGCGCCAGAACATCGTGATCGCCCTGGTCACCGTGATCGCCCTGCTGGCCGGGGTGCTCCTGGGGGACGTCACGATGGCGATCGGGATGCTCGTCCACGAAGCCTCCGTGCTGCTGGTCATCGGCAACGGCATGCGTCTGTTGCGATCCCGCTCCGGAGATGTCGTCGGCCGTCGGGCCGGAAGCCCGGCCGACCGAGCTGGCGGCGGTCCGGCCGACGGGCGGTCGGGCGGCAATCGGGCGCCACTGGCGCATCTGCGGGTCAGCTTCGGCCTGGCAGGGCTGGTCGGAGGCCGCCGAGGCTGAGCAGTGCGAGAGCGATGAGTGCTGCGGGTGGCTTCAACCCGAAGGCGAGCCGGGTGATCGATCGGATCTCGGTGTTGGTCGACTCGATCAGACCGTTGGACAGGTCACCCCGGCTGTGCGGGCGAGGTCGAGCGCGATCGCGGCCAGCGCGGTCCAGGCACCTTTGGCGGTGAACGCGCCGGAGGGGCAGTGGGCCAGCGGCCCGTGCTTGAGGTCGGCGATGACCTGCTCGATGATCGCCTGGTCGCGGTGGGAGGCCTCCGCGGCCGGCATGCCCAGCGGGGAGTCCGTGAACACCGCGTGGTGGCGATACGCATCCATCAGTCCGCCCTGCTCACTGCCCCATGGCGGGGGTTCAGCCGTTTCACGCGGTGCACGATCAACCGGGCCGTGACGTGCTCCTTCTTCGTGCGGGAGGTGAAGGCGGTGCAGGCGATCTCGGCGACCTCGGCTCCGGGTGACATACGCCCGACCTACCAGGACCTGTCCGTCCTCTGGTGCTCCGATGCCATCCCAGATCACGTCGAGCGTGGTCATCGTGCGCGCCTCTTCTGCAGCTTCGCGGCACGCAGGCGGCCGATGTCGCTGCGCAGCGGGTCGACGACGTCGACGACGTCGTCGAGGACGCCGATCGCGCGGAGCACCGGGGCGACGTTGCCGAAGCTGACGCCGCTCTCTCCCTTCTCGATCCGACGCAGGGTGTCACGGGTGATGCTCGCGCGCTCAGCGACCTGCTGGGCGGTCAGACCGAGCACCATGCGCCATCCGCGCACGTGCTCCCCGAGCTCCTGCATCTCCCGGTCGATGTGATAGCCGGCCATGACAACTCCTCTCCTCTATGAAGAGTGTGCTCGCCGTAGCAAGTCGTTACGACGAGGAGGCTCGCCATAAGGCCGTGGATCGCGTCCCGACGGGCCCTCGCGCGGGGTCCGCGACGTCGTGGGCGGCCGCGAGATCAGCGAGAGCACGGGCCGCGGGCGCACGATGTGTCCATGACGATGATGGACACGAACACGGGTAAGGCGCCCTGTTCGACCCCGCGCAGACCCCGCCATATGCTGACATCGCGCACACCGTCCTCCTGAGCACTGGTCCCTGTTTCCTTGACAGTTCAGAAACCTGCTATGAGCACGGCGTGCGCTCGTCACGTCACGCTCCACGCACCCACAGATGCGTCAGAAGCGCCGGAAATCGATGGTGCCGCGGACGCTCGGATGATCCGATAGGGGCATGACCTCGCCGTCGCCCGCACCGCCCGTCGGCCGGATCCTGCGATCGCTCGGCCTCCCTGCGGCGCCGCTGCGCGAACCGGACTGGCCCGGCGAGGTGAACAGGGTGGCCGTCGCCGGACCCGCGGGCCAGCAGGTCGTCGTGAGATGCCAGCGTTCGGACGCGCCCGGGGCTGAGGTCCTCGCCGAGTTCGAGCGCGAGCGATGGGCGTCCGACGCCGCCCGGGCCGTCGGGATCCCGACCCCGAGGATCCTCGCCGTCGGGCACCTCGACGGCTGGGCGTACTCGGTCCAGGAGCTGGTCACCGGCACCCTCGGCGAGCATGCCCCGGACGACGGCCCGCTCTGGCGCGAGCTCGGACGGCTCACCCATCAGGTCTCCCGCATCGACCTCACCGATGCTCCGGACGGTCTCTTCAGCCGCTTCGGACGCGACCTCGACGTCGCATGGCGGCAGCATCTCGAGTACGGGCTCGCCGAGCTCGCCCCCGGCGATCCCCTCGTCGACCTCGGCGTCTACCGCGATGCGGACCGCGAGAGGCTGCGGGAGATCCTCCTGCCGATCGGAGCCATGGCCGGGGCTGGGGTGGGTGCCGGTGCTGGTGCCGGTGCTGGTGTCGGCGCTGGAGCTTCAGCCGATGCCCCGCTGCGCCAGGGACTCCTCCACGGCGACCTCGCCCTGCGGAACCTCCTGATCACCGACGACGGCGAGGTGGTCCTCATCGACTGGGGAAGCGTCCGCACCGGCCCCGTGCCGCTCCAGGAGGTCGTGCACCTGCTGGGCATGGAGGACTGGATCGCCACCGCCGAAGGACGGAAGTACGAGGGCCGCGGCCCCGGTGAACAGGGCATCCGGGCCTTCCTCGAGGGATATCTGGACGCGCAGGCCGACGAGCCCGAGCCGCAGGAGCCGCACTCGGGGCAGGGCTCGGAGCCGCACTCGGGGCAGGGCTCCATCCGACCTCCAGCACCCGAGCGGGTCGACCGGCTGCTCGAGCAGGCCCGGGCTCTGCAGATGCTCGAGACCATCGACCTGGTGCGCTGGGCCATCGACCGGGCACCCGACCAGGTCGAGCAGCGGGCGCAGGTGGCCCGGGACCTGGTCGCCCGTGTGCTCGGGTGATCCGGACTCGGCTGGGCTGGGCCGGGCTGGGCTGGTCAGGGATGGGCTGGTCCTGGCCGGGCTGGGCCTGACCGGGCTCCCCGGGGTCCTGTCCATGATCGGTAGATGAGCGGCACCTGCCTTGCATATGACGGGGCAGATGCTCCTCATCTGCTTCTTATGGTCAGTGCCCGCTCTCCGGGGCTGGGTTCAGGCTGCTTGGGGGCTGGATCGGGCGTGGTTCAGGCTGCTCGGGGCTGGCTGGGGCTGGATCGGGCCGGGATCGGGCTGGCTGGGGCCGGGATCTGCTCTGGATCAGGCCGGTTGGGGCCTGGCTCCCGGGGGTCCTGTCCATGATCGGTAGATGAGCGGCACCTGCCTTGCATATGACGGGGCAGATGCTCCTCATCTGCCATCTGTGGACGGCATCCGGTCCCTGGGGTGGTCTGAGGGGCATCGGGCAGTGCCGGCATTACTGGCAGTGCCGGCATCACTGGCAGTGCCGGCACTACTGGCCGGGCTGGCCGGGCTGGCAGACTGGGGGCATGACCGACACCCCGGATCCCCGCGTCGCCGTCTATCTGGACTTCGACAACATCGTCATGTCCTGGTACGACCGCGTCCACGGGCGCAGCGCGTACAGCAGGGACCGGCAGAAGATCGCCGAGGATCCCACTCAGCCGGAGATAGCCGAGAAGCTCGCCGCCGCGACGGTCGACGTCGGAGCGATCATCGACTACGCGGCCTCCTTCGGCTCGCTCATGCTGACCCGCGCCTATGCCGACTGGTCGGCGCAGGTGAACGCCGAGTACCGCTCGCAGCTGGTCGCCCGCGCCGTCGACCTCGTGCAGCTGTTCCCCGCCGCGGCCTATGCGAAGAACGGGGCGGACATCCGTCTCGCGGTCGACGCCGTCGAGGACATGTTCCGGATCCCGGCGCTGACCCATGTGGTGATCGTCGGCGGCGACTCGGACTATGTCCCGCTCGCCCAGCGGTGCAAGCGTCTGGGCCGTCGTGTGATCGGCGTGGGCGTGGCCGGGTCGACCGCGAAGTCCCTGGCGGCGGCCTGCGACGAGTTCGACTCGTACGAGACGCTCCCGGGGGTCCGGGGCACGGAGAAGGCTGCGGCGGTGGTGGCGAAGCGCGGCCGGAAGGGGCGGGGCGGCTCGCGCTCGGAGAGCGCCGCAGCTGCAGCGGATGGGCAGACGGCGGTCGAGCCGTCGACCGAGGAGCAGACCGCGCAAACCGTGCAGGACAAGCAGGACAAGCAGGGCAGGCCGAGCAGGCAGTCTGCGCAGGACAAGCAGGACAAGCAGACGCAGGGCGCCGGCTCGAAGCGGGGCGGTGGGCAGAAGGCGGATGGGACGTCGGAGTCCCGCGACGACCAGAAGCAGCCCGAGCAGAAGCAGTCTGATCAGAAGCAGAGCGGACAGAAGCAGTCCGACCAGAAGGGATCGGGCCGGGACGGCGGCGAGGCGAAGGCTGAGAGACCCGAACGGGCTGAGAAGTCCGAGGAGCAGGCCACGGGCCGGGGCCGGGGCCGAGGTCGGAGCCGGTCGAAGGCGGCCGATGAGAGCGAGCCTCTGACCTTCGAGCTGCAGTTCGACGACGGGCGCGGGGGCCGTGAGGACGACCTCGACGGCGACCATGACGGCGATGACGACGACCACGACGAGGACCTCTACGAGGTCGCCGCGCGTCTGCTCGAGCGGGCGCTGCACCTCAGCGATCCCGACGAGTCCGAGTGGCTGCACAGCTCGGCGGTGAAGACGTACATGCGCCGCATGGATCCGTCCTTCAGCGAGAAGGCGCTGGGCTTCCGCTCCTTCTCCGACTTCCTCAAGCACTACGACGACATCGTCGAGCTCTCCGAGCGGGGCAACGAGCGCCTGGTGCGCATCCGCGACGACGTGCTCTGAGACGGCGATCTCTGGGACGACGTGCTCTGAGGCCGGGGGTCCGGTGCGGTCTCCGACGGCCGGGCCCGGGAAGGGGCCCGGCCGTCGGACGGATCAGCCGAGCAGCCCGCCGAGGTTCCCGTTCAGTGCGGTCAGGCCGATGCCCGCAGCGGCGAACAGGACGAGGACGATCGCCCAGCCGATCATCGCCAGCAGGTTCAGGGCGATGCCCCAGCCGGCGCGACCGCGGGCGAAGGGCTCGCTGCCGAGCGAGCTGAAGCCGAGGATGAGTCCGATGACGGGGGCGATCAGCGTCCACCCCGCCAGGAGCGAGCAGATGCCGAGCAGGAGGCTGGCGGTCCCCTTGCCGGTCCCGTGGTGGGCGATGGTGCCGTAGGCGGTCACGTCTGGTCCTTCTTCTGCGATGGTCCCCGCGTCCGCGGGGGAGGTCCGCCCGGTCCTCCGGGCTGATGACCTCACAGTAGGAGCGGGGCGGAGGCCGACGGATCCACCTGGGGGATGGTCCTCGTCCACCCGGGGGTGGATCCTCAGGTGATCCGTCTTCCGAGCAGGAGCTTCAGGCCTTCGGCGACCAGACCGCACAGCACCCCGACGAGGGTGCCGACCACCAGGCTCGAGGCGGTTGCGGCGCCCCGCAGCAGCACGGCCTGCACACCGGGAGCGAGGTCGGCGAGGTTCCCGCCGAGGCGGGGCGGACCGTCGGGGAAGGACTGCGTCCACAGCAGCTGGTGCACGGCGGCCAGGAGGACGGCGTGGACGAGGCCGACGGCGAGCAGGGTCAGCAGCGGCCGAGGGACTCGTGCCAGCAGCGCGGTCGCGATCCAGACGACGGGCGGCACGGCGACGAGCAGCGCGTTGACCGCCGTGCCCTCGTGGATCAGACCCAGGTCGTGGAGGACCACGCGGGGAACCGCGAGCAGTGCGAGGCCGACGACGGCGAGCATGGGGAGGCCCAGCCGGTGCGGGAGAGGGGCGGGAGGAGGAGCGACAGGAGCGTCGGGAGCAGGTCTGGAGGAAGGGCCGGGTGACGTGCTGGAGGAGCGGCCGGGCGGGGGATTGGAGGAGGGGGCGCGGCGAGTCATGCTGACGAGGCTAGGAACGGGGGCGCCGCGCCGTCGTCGGCCGTCGGTCGCCCTCCCGACCGCTCCCTGACGCAGACTCCGTACGTCGCGGGGCGACATCCTGGAGGACCGTCGGCCGACGGGGCGGGGCGTACCGTGGCGGGTGAGCGAGGAGGCTCCGATGACATATCCCGTGCTCAGCTGCACCGCGATCGACGCCCGCGATGCGCGTGCGCTCGCCGACTTCTACGCCGCCCTCCTGGATCTGCACTGCCGGCCCGGGGACGAGGCCCCGCCCCCGCCCGAGCCCGACGACACCGACTGGATCGTGCTGCTGGACCGCGCCGAGCGGCGGGTGCTCGCCGTCCAGGCGAAGCCCGATCTGCGGCCCTCCACCTGGCCCAGCGAGGAGATCCCCATGCAGATGCACATGGACTTCAGGGTGCCGGATGCGGAGGAGCTCGAGGTCCAGCGGGCTCGGGCGGAGGAGCTCGGGGCGCATCTGCTCATGGACCGGTCCGACGACCCCGAGGAGCCCCTCTACGTGATGGGCGACCCCGAGGGGCACCCGTTCTGCCTGCTCATCGGCTGATCTCGCGAGGGCCCTGCGTCCCGTCGGCAGCTCGACGGCCCGTCGTCGAGGGGCCGTCGAGCTGCCGACGGGCGCTGCGCTCGAGGTGGGCGGCGACCGTCGGAGCGACCTCGTCGAGCGCCCGCGGGGGCAGATAGGCGGTTGCGCCGGCGTCGAGCATCCGGCTGACGGGGCCGGCGCAGTGCACCCCCAGCTCCTCGTCCTCGATCTCGGTGATCAGCAGGGTGGCCTGCGGGAACTGCGCCTTCAGCGCTCCGATCAGCTGCGGGCTGACCGGTGGGACCAGCAGCACCTCGGCCGACGGCGGCGCCTCGTGCAGATCGAGCACCAGGAAGCCCTCGCCGAACTGCTCGGCGAGGCGAGAGCGCGCCGAGGCCGAGAGCTCCATCGCGGTCGCCACCACGGTCACATCCCCGCCGGCGTTCCCGCCCGCGTCCTCGGGCAGGTCCTCGGGCGCATCCCGGCCCTCATCCCCCGCTGAGGCAGCGCGATCGCCAGCAGGGCGGGGCTCCGACAGGATGTCGCCGACGAGGGTCGCCGAGTGCAGGGAGACGGCGCCCCGGGACTCTCCCGAGCGGCGGAGCTCGATTTCGAGTCCGGGACCATCCGGGTCCGACGCGGCCTCGAGCAGGGCCGCCACGTCGGCCGGCAGCGAGTCGAGATCGAGACGGACGCGCTGAGGGCGTCGGCCTCGACTTCTGGCGGGACGGGGATCGGGAGGTCGCGGGGTCATCTGTCCTCCTGGTCGTCCGCGGTGGACCGTGCGGTGTCCACTATGCGCCATCGCCGATGTCCTGCTTCGGTGGAGCGCCTGGGGATCCGCTGTGTGACAACGCTTTCCGATAGCCTTCTCGGGTCGCGGCCTCTCGGGTCGTGACCTCTCGGGTCGTGACCTCTCGGGTCGAGGCGGAGCGAGCGAAGGAGCTGCGAGAGATGGGTTCCGATCCCACCGGAGGGCCCGTTGCGTCGGCCGACGAGGCAGAGCGGGCGCAGGCTGAAGAGGCAGCGCAGGCGCAGGCCGGTGCCGGATCGCGGCCGACGGGCCTGCTGCTGGACCTGCAGGAGCGGGCCGTGGGCGTCGACCCCGCAGCACTGCGCTTCTCGTGGATCGTGCCGATGCTCGGCGACGCGATGCAGCGCTCCTACCGCCTCCAGATCCTCCGGGCCCCCATCCAGGATCCCGGGGCCGGGCCGATAGCGGCGGATGGCGCTGCGGAGAACGGGGCTGCTGAGAACGGGGCTGCTGAGCCTCGGGCCGCGGACGATGGGGCTGTTGTGTGGGATTCGGGCGAGGTCGGCTCCGCGGCTTCGACAGGCGTCCTCGTCCAGGACCTCCCGCTCGCTCCCTCGTCCCCGTACTGGTGGCGGGTGCGGGTCGCGACAGCCGCCTCCGACGGGCATGCGCTGACCAGCGGATGGTCGGAGCCGTCGCTGTTCACGACCGCCCCGGATGCCTGGCCCGCGGTGCCGATCTGGGCGCCCGCGCGGTCGGGCCGCGTCCCCGACTGGGCGCTGCTGCGCACCGAGGTCGAGCTGCCGGACGTCCCCGTGCGCGCGGCCTTCGTCGAAGCCGTCGGCCTCTCGCCCGACGGCGGCCCGGAGGGCGGGCCGTGGGTCCGCAGCGGATCGTCGGCCGACGACGCTGCCTATGTCGATGATGCCGACCATGCTGACGGCACCGATGATGCCGATGATGCTGACGGCCCTCGGGGCGGGCGCCAGCACGTCTACAAGCTGTGGGCCAACGGTGAGGTCGTCGGCTTCGGGAGCGTCCGCAGCGGCGATGAGCGGCCTCGCCTGCACACCCACGACCTCGCCCATGCGCTGCGCCCCGGCCGCAACGCGCTCGCGGCGCTGTGCTGGGCGCAGCACGGCCGGCAGTTCGCCGCCCGACTCGTCGTCGTCCTCGCCGACGGCACCCGGATCGAGCACCTGACCGGCCCCGACACCTGGCAGGCGATGGCCGGGGACGCGCTGCTGCCGGGGGAGGGGAACATCGGCGGATGGTGGTACTTCGCGCCCGCGGAGGACTGGGACCTGCGGGCGGAGCCCGTGGGCTGGCTGCTCCCCGGCCTCGAGGAGGCGCCCACGGGAGCCTCGCCCTGCTGGGGACCCGCGGCGGCCGCGGCACCGCTCCCCGCGCCGCCGTCGCCCGCGACCGTCAACCTCGACCTGACCGTCGGTGCCTCAGCGGAGCTGCATCCCGTCGGACCACGGACCTGGGGATTCGATCTGGGCCGGGAGATCGTCGGCGGACTGCGCGTGCGCTGCTCCGGACGGAGCGGCACCCGGATCGGCGTGCGGCTGGGGGAGCAGCGGGACGAGCACGGTCGCGTCGTGTCGGAGATGCCCACCGGCAACGTCTACGAGGAGACCTGGACCCTCCGCGACGGCCTCCATGAGATCGAGCACTGGGGCTATCGGGCCTTCCGGTACGGCGAGCTCGAGCTGCTCGACGGCCCGGCATCGACCGCATCGGCCGCATCGGCCCCTCCGACCGACGTCGCCGAATCCCTGCAGCTCAACCCGGTGATCCTGCATTCCCCGCACCACCATACGGGGGCCTTCTCGTCGTCGGACCCGGACCTCGACCGCGTGCACGAGCTGTGCCGCCGCTCGATCGAGGCGACCACGCTGGACCTCTACCTCGACACCCCGGCACGGGAGCGGCTCCCCTACGAGGGCGACGCCTACGTCAACCAGCGCTCCCAGTACGCCTGCGAGCGCTCGTTCGCGCTCGCCCGGACCTCGAACGCCTATCTCGCGCGCCGCCCCACCTGGCCGGCCGAGTACCACCTCATGCCCGTGCTGATCGGCTGGGAGGACTACCTCGCCACCGGCGACGACGCCCAGCTGCGCTCCGATCTCGAGCTGTGGCGGGCGGTGAACTACGACCGCCATCTCGCCGACGACGGCCTCCTCCACAAGGACCCGGGCACCTCCAGCGCCTGGGACGCCGACCTCGTGGACTGGCCCGAGACCTGCCGGGACGGCTACGAGTTCACGCCCGTGAACACCGTGCTGAACGCCTTCCAGACCGCCGCCCACGAGACCCTCGCCCGGATCTGCGCGGTGCTCGGCCGACGGTCGGACGCCTCCCATCACACCGAGCTCGCCGAACGGCTGCGCGCCGGCATCGAGGAGCAGCTCGTGCGGCCGGACGGCACCTACCGCGACGGCGTCGGCAGCGAGCACTCCGCCCAGCACGCGAACGCGATCCCCGCGGCCCTGGGGCTGGTCCCCGAGGAGCGTCGGACGGCAGTCGCCGATGCGCTCGCCGCGGGCGGCATGCGCATGAGCGTCTACGGAGCCCAGTTCCTGCTGGATGCGCTGTTCACCCTCGGCCGGGCCGACGACGCCATCGCCCTCATGACCGCCCGGGGCGACCGCTCCTGGCTGCACCTGATCGACGACCTCGGCGCGACGATCGTCCCCGAGGCCTGGGATCCGTCCCTCAAGCCCAACATGACCTACTCCCATGTCTGGGGCACCGCACCGGTCGGAGCGATCGCGCGCTGGGTCCTGGGCGTGCAGGTGGTCGCGCCCGGTGCGGCGCGCCTCGACATCGCCCCTCAGCCCGGGCCGCTCACCCGCTTCGACGGCGTCGTGCCGACGATCCGCGGCGACGTGAGCGTGCGCTTCCGCCGATCCGGCGGCGGTGCGGCGGCTGGGGTGGGCGGTTGCGCTAGTGGTGTCGGCAGTGCGGTGGGTGGCGACGCGGTGGACGGTGACGCGGTCGGCGACGAGGTGGTGGGCGGTGAGGCGGCGGTGCTCGAGGTCAGCCTGCCCGCGAACACCGTCGCCATGGTCCGGTTCGGGGACGTCGACCGGGAGGTCGGCCCTGGAGCCACGCGGATCGAGGTCACCCTGCCGCGCTGATCAGGCAGGTCCCGGTCCGGCAGGTTCCGGTCAGGCAGGTTCAGGTCGGGCTTGCTCTGGTTCGGCAGGTTCAGGTCAGGCTTGCTCTGGTTCGGCAGGTCCCGGTTCGGGTGGTTCCGGTCAGGTTTGCTCTGGTCAGCTCCGGGTCCGCCGCGGTCTCCGCCCCGAAGCCCTCCCCAGAGCGTGCCGTGTCCATTCGAGGTAGGTCTGTCACCGAACGGCAGATCAGCGGCATCTGCCCTGCACTATGCAGGGCAACTGCTCCTCACCTGCCATTCATGGTCACGAGCCCCCTCCTCCCCGAGCTCTCGCGTCCCCGAGTCCCCGAGTCCCCGAGTCCCCGAGTCCCCGAGTCCCTGTCTCCCTGAACCCCTGCTCACTGAACCCTTGCTTCTCCCGGAACCCCTGCTTCTCCCTGCCGCTCATGGCCCCGCGCCCGGCATGATGCACCTTCAGACCGGAGTCCTGTCCGTTGCCGGTAGCTGAGCGGCATCTGCCCCGTACTATGCAGGGCAGCTGCTCCTCACCTGCCGTTCCTGGACACACGTCTCCTGCCGCCTCCTGCCTCCAGTGCTTCCCCGCCTCCTCGTATGCCGCCTGTACCCCGTCAGCCTGCGAGCATCGTGGCCGGGGTCCGCGGGATGTCGGCCGGGAGGCCGGCCCAGGCGTCAGGCGAACAGCGGTCACCCTGCCGGGTCGGGCCGCCGTCGGCGCATCATCCCGCGCACCTGCTCGATCCCGTCGATGCCCATGCGTCGGCCGTCCGGCAGTGAGTCCTCGCGATCCCAGCGCCAGACGGTCGCAAGCGCTGTCGCGAGGATCCGGCAGGTCTCGGCCAGCTCCGGGTCGGCCGAGCGGTAATGGGCTGCGACCTGCACGGGAAGGTGCGCGACGTCGAACTCGACGGGGCCGATGCAGCAGGTCTCCAGGTCGATCAGCACCGTCCCGCCGATACCGTCGAGGATGTTGCCGGGATGCGGCTCGCCGTGCAGGAGCTGCTGCGCGGGGCCCGATGTCGCCTCCACGGTGAGCTCCCGCAGGGTCCGCAGGAGGAATCGGCGGTCCTTCGTGCTGAGCGATGGGCTGTGTTCCTCGTCCTCGAGGATCGCGAGCCCCCGCCCGACGCGCTCGGCGAGCAGTGGGACGTGCAGGCCGGAGCTCCCTGCGTCGGACTCTCCCTGCAGGCTGCCGAGGTCGACCTGTCTCCTCGCCGCGTGCAGGGAGGCCAGGGCGTAGGCGCAGCGCCGCTCCGCCCCGGTGTCCCGGGAATGCCCCTCGCGCAGCGCGATGCTCGTCCACAGCGTGACCGCGAAGCCATCGAGGAGATGCACCCGCGGTGGGACCCGCCGCTCGAGCGTTCCGATCGGCGCCCCGACGGCTTCGAGGCGCCGCGCGATCTCGACCTCGAGACGTGCCGCCGCCAGGGCAGAGGACACCTCGGGAGCATCAGGATCGTCGGAGCCGTCGGAGCCGTCGGAGCCGTCGGAGCCGTCGGAGCCGTCGGAGCCGTCGGAGCCGTGGGAGCCGTGGGAGCCGTGGGAGCCGTCGGAGTCGTCGGCGATGCGGACGGAGCGGGCGATCATGTCGCAGGGGAGGAGTCGCAGCGTCATGCGATTCGAGTCCTGCAGCACGACCGCGTGGTCCGCCTCCAGACCGAGCGCGCTCGCGACCCTCAGCGCCGCCGACATCTCGCCCCGCACGGCCGCCTCAGCCGTCCGCGCGCCCGCCTCAGCCGTCCGCGCGCCCGACGGCGCTCGCGTTCGAGATGGTGGCGGGCACCCCGCGCGGCTCGGGTGCAGTCGCGGATGGCGCGCGAAGGTCCATCGTCATGAACACGCTCAGCGGATCGAGCACGTAGCTCCCGAAGGGTGCGCACTCGGTGAAGCCGCTGCTCAGGTACAGGGCGCGGGCGGGCGCGAAGGCGTCCTCGGTGCCGGTCTCGAGGGAGATCCTCGCAACGCCCCGGGAGCGGGCGTCGGCCAGGACATGGTCGAGCATCCTCCGGGCGATCCCCTGCCCCCGATGGGCCGACGACGTCCGCATCGACTTCAGCTCCTCGTGCCCGTCGCCGAGGTCGACCAGCGCGAGGGTCCCGACGACGGTGCCGCGGCTGGTCTCGCGGCCGGTCCCGCCGGTGGCACTGCTGACGGTGCCGACGAGCCGCGCCTCCCATTGCCGCAGCTCAGGACGGTGCAGATCCTCGAGATCGACGACGTGGCAGCTCTCCTCCGCCGGGGTGATCGTGCGCATGTCCGCGATGTGCTCTCGAAGCAGCGCCTGGACGGAGGGGTCGTCGACGTCGGCGGGGCCGATGCGGAGGGCGTCTGTCATCGTGCTCAGGGCCATGCACTGATCATCCGTCAACTTCGAGCACCTCGGCGACTCGTCGTGGCCCGGGGCATACGCTGGATCGTTGCCTGCCGCCGAACCGCACCTCGAGCTAGCACCCCCGCGGGAAGGAGATCTCGAGGATCTCCACCGCATCTACTCCGACGCCCGCACCTGGACCCATCTCCCCAGCGGACGCTTCGCTGAGCTCGCCACCACGCGGGCGGCGCTCGGCCGCTGGATGCAGCACTGGAACCAGCAGGGTCTCGGCGCATGGGTGGTGCGGGAGGACGGCGTCGTCGTCGGCCACGGCGGATGCTCCGTGCGTCAGGACTCCTTCTGGAACCTCGGCTACCGCTTCGCCCCGGAGGCGCAGGGCAGAGGGCTCGCCACGAGAGTCGCACGCGCCGCCGTCGACCGTGCCCGTGAGCTGCGCCCCGACCTGCCCGTCGTCGCCTATCTGCTCGAGCACAACCGGGCCTCCCTCGCGGTCGCGACGAAGGTCGGGCTGATGCTCCGTCGTCGTGGACTCGACGCCGGCAATCCGGATCCCACGGCCGTGCGTCTCGTGCTCGCCGACCGCGAGCTCAGCCCCGAGGAGCTCGCTGCGACGACGAGGTGATGAGCAGGGCGTCGCCACGCCACCTTGTCGCCTTGGCGTCTTCTCGCCCTGTCGCCCTGTCGCCCTGTCGCCCTGTCGCCCTGTCGCTCAGCGTTCGGTGCCCCCGTCGGGGCTCGCCTCGCTGAGCGCTTCCCCGTCGTGCTCCGCCTCGCTGTGCCTCACCTGGTTCTCGGCAGCCTCCGCAGGGAGGCCTTCGGCCTCGGACAGGTCCTCCGCCCGACTCCACTTCGCCTCGGGCGCTTGCCAGGTGCGCAGGGCCTCGATCAGCGCCTGGGGCTCGTCGGCGACGATGAGCGCGGACCGGAAGCGGTCGGAGAGGAACCCTGCCCCGGCCATCGAGTCGACCGCGGCGATGAGGGGCTGCCAGTACCCCTCGATGTCGAAGAGCGCGACGGGCTTGGCGTGGTACCCCAGCTGCTGCCAGGTCCACACCTCGAAGAGCTCCTCGAGAGTGCCCACCCCTCCCGGCAGCGCCACGAACGCATCGCCCAGCTCCGCCATCCGCTGCTTGCGGGTGTGCATGTCCGGGACGATGTCGAGCTCGCTCAGACCGGGATGACCGACCTCCTTGTCCATCAGCGCCTGCGGGATCACACCATGCACCTCGCCTCCCGCAGCGCGTGCGGCATCGGCGACCGTGCCCATCAGACCCACCCGTCCGCCTCCGTAGACGACCCCGATACCTGCTGCAGCGATCGCTCCCGCGAGCTCCGCCGCCCCCTGCGCGAAGGCAGGGGAGTGCCCCATCGCGGAGCCGCTGAACACCGTGACCCGCTGCAGCTCGCGGACAGCGGCCGGGGCAGAGGGTGCAGTGGGGTTCTCGGCAGGGTCGGTGCGGCGTGCGTCGGCAGTGGCGGCGGTGCGGCGGACGGAGTCGGTGCGGCGGACGGGGTCGGGCATGAAGGAACCTCCAGCTGGTCAAGGGCGGTGCAGGGTCAGGGCACCGTGGGCAGAGTCTTCCATGGTCCGCTGGAGCCGGACCGGGCACGGTGGAGCCGGGGCTCGTGGAGGCAGGAGCTCGGGGAGGCGGGGGCTCGTGACCATGAATGGCAGGTGAGGAGCAGTTGCCCTGCATAGTGGAGGGCAGATGCCGCTGATCTGCCGTTCGGTGACAGACCTGCCTCGAATGGACGCGGGGCACCAGAGATGCGCCCGGGCCGGAGACCGAAGGCACCGCAGCCCCGAGGTTCTGGGCCTGGTGGGAGGTGCGAGGGTGCTGGTCCCGGTGGGAGGCGCTGGTCCCGGTGGGAGGTGCGTGGGCATTGGGCCGAGGGGGAGTGGCCGGGGCTCAGCGCAGGATGCCCAGGCGACGCGCGGCGGAGACGGCAGCGGTCCGGGAGGAGACGTCGAGCTTGGTGAAGACGTGCACGAGGTGGGACTTCACGGTCGCGTCGGAGATGTGGAGACGGGCGGCGACCTCGCTGTTCGAGGCGCCATCGGCGACCAGGCGCAGAACGTCGATCTCCCGGGAGGACAGGCTGAGCTGGGGCGTCCGCATCCGCTCCATGAGTCGGCCGGCAATGGCCGGTGCCAGCGCGCTCTCTCCCGCGGACGCGGCCCGCACCGCCGCCAGGAGATCTTCGGGAGGAGCGTCCTTGAGCAGATATCCGCTCGCGCCAGCCTCGACGGCGCCCAGGATGTCACCGTCGCTGTCGTAGTTGGTCAGGACCAGGACGAACGGGGCGTCGTCGGAGGCACGGATCCGGCGCGTGGCCTCAGCCCCCGAGGTCGGGTCGTCGACCTCCCCGCTGCCGGCTGCCCCGCTGCCGGCCGCCCCGGTGCCTGCTGCGCCGATGCGTGAGGTGCCGGTGCCTGCTGCGCCGATGCGTGAGGTGCCGGTGCCTGCTGTGCCGGTGCGGGCCGGGCCCTCTGCGCCGGTGCGGCTCGATCCCTCTGAGCCGGCCGATCCGAACTGCAGGTCCATGAGGACCAGGTCGGGGCGCAGAGAGGCGGCGAGGGCGACGGCGTCGGCCGGGGTGGAGGCCTCGCCGACCACCTCGAGGTCGGCGGCGGTGTCCAGCAGGGCCCTCAGGCCCGCGCGGACCACGGGATGGTCGTCGGCGATGAGCAGTCGGATCACGGGCGGTCCACCTCGAGGGTCACGAGGAGGGAGGTCCCGGCGGGGGAGCTGTCGACCTCCAGGGTGCCGCCGAGCTGGTCGACCCGCTCGGCGATCGCCCGCAGCCCGAAGGAGTCGGTGCCCCCGGGGTGGGCGTGGACAGCCGCAGGGTCGAAGCCGATGCCGTCATCGTGCACCTCGAGGCGGGCTCGGCCGTCCTCGACCCGCAGGACGATCCATGCCGTCGTGGCCCGGGCGTGCTGGACGACGTTCGCGAGAGCACCCTGGGCGACGCGCAGCAGAGCCGTGCGCACATCCATCGGCAGCCCTGCAGAGGTGTCGATGGACTGCTCCATGGGGACATCCACCCCGACGCCTGCCCCGACGCCTGCCCCGACGTCCAACCCGACATCCACCTCGACGCGCAGGTCATCGCGCTGCCATTGGGCGCCGAGGCGCTGCAGGGCCGGACCGAGGCCCGCCTCGAGGGACGGCGGGGCGAGCTCGCGGATGAAGCGTCGGGCTTCGGAGAGGGCGTCGGCCGCGGTGGTGCGGGCCAGGCGCACGTGCTCGATCCCGGGCCGGTCGCCGTCGGCGGCTTCGGCGGCGTGCAGGAGCATCTGGATGCTCGAGAGCGACTGTGCGACCGTGTCGTGGATCTCGCGGGCCAGCCGCGCTCGCTCGGCGAGGACCCCCTGCTCGCGCTCGGCGGCGGCCAGGCGGTCGCGGGTCGCGAGCAGCTCCGCCAGCAGGGCCTCGCGCTCGGCGGCCTCGCGTGCAAGCGCCCGATAGCCGAGCCCGATCAGGAGAGCGACCGCGGCGCCGACCAGAGGACCCGTCACACCTCCGACGCTGAAGCCCGAACGAGCGCCGAGCGCGAGGATCGTGATGAGCGTCGTGAGCACGACCGCGGCGGGACCGGCGGGCGAGGGCAGCACATGCAGGTAGAGGAAGAACAGGGGGAAGACCAGATAGGCGGCGTCGGGCACGAGCAGCAGCAGCCCGATCCACAGCAGCGTCAGCACCGCGCACCACAGCGCCGCCGTCCGCCGGACCACCGTCGGCCGCGCGGCGCGCCATGCCCCCAGGACGTACACCGCGGCGAACACCGCGGCCAGTGCGAGCGCGACGGTCGTCTCACTCGTGCTGTCCAGTGCGACGGCGCGCACGGCGGTCAGCACGAGCAGCCCGAGGACCATCGCATGCAGGCCGATGCGGAGGCCGAGGAAGACTGGGGCGAGGGTGCGGTGCGACATGTCCGGTTCAGCGTAGGCCTCCGACGACGACGGCGGATCCATCGAAAGTTCGATCGTCGGACCGCCCCTGCGGGCGATGGATCCGAGAGCCGGTCCGACGAGCCTGGATCCCGGCGCCGGGGACGGTCCGCGGCGCCGGAAGGGAGCACATCGTGTTCGTCGCCTGGCGGGACCTCCGCCATGCCAAGGGGCGCTTCGCCCTCATCGGAGCGGTGGTCGCACTGATCACCCTGCTCGTCGGGTTCCTCGCCGGGCTCGCCGGCGGCCTCGCCGAGCAGAACGTGTCGGCGGTGCTGGGTCTGCCCGGCGACCGCCTCGTCCTCGCCGAGGACGCCGACGGCTCCGCCTCCTTCTCGCAGTCCTCCCTCGACGAGGGGATGGTCGCGACCTGGGAGGACGCCGACGGCGTCTCGAGCGTCACCGGGATCGGGATCCTCCAGGGCCGTGTCGACGACACCGCGCTCGCGATCCTCGGGATCCCCGCGGACGCCCCCGCCTCGTCCGTCGCCGACCTCGCACCCTCGTCCGACGACGGCGTCGGCCTGTCCGCCGGCGCCGCCGACGACCTGGGTGCCCGGGTCGGGGACGATGTCGAGATCGCCGGGACCTCCTATCGCGTCGAGAGCATCGGCGCGGACGCCTGGTACAGCCACACCCCGGTGATCGTGCTCGCCCCGGACGCCTGGGCGCAGACCTCCGAGCGGTTCGGCGGCGACGGCGAGTCCACCGTCCTCGCGGTCACCGGGGACCCCGACTGGGATGCCGTCGCAGCGGAGACCGGCACGCAGGCGGCCAGTCCGCTCATGAGCCTCGGCGCGCTCGAGACGTTCCGGTCGGAGATCGGCTCGCTGGGCCTGATGATCGTCCTGCTGTTCGGAGTGTCCGCCCTGGTCGTAGGTGCATTCTTCACCGTCTGGACGATGCAGCGCAGCGCCGACGTCGCCGTGCTGAAGGCACTCGGAGCCTCGACCTCCGCGCTCGTCCGCGACGCCCTCGGGCAGGCGCTGGTGGTGCTCGCCGTCGGGATCGGCGCCGGGCTGGCGCTGGTGGCCGTCCTCGGGACCCTGGCCGGCGGGGCGCTGCCCTTCGTGCTGAGCCCGCTGACCACCGTGCTGCCGGGCGCTGTGATGACGGTGCTGGGCCTCGCCGGCGCCGCCTTCGCGCTGCGCACCGTCACCTCCGCCGACCCCCTCACCGCCCTCGGGAGCGCCCGATGATCACCCTGGACCGCATCACCCTCACCTACCCCGACGGCGACAGCCGCCTCACCGCGGTCGACGACGTGAGCCTCATCGTCCCCGCCGGCCGCGTCGTCGGCGTCACCGGCCCGTCGGGCTCCGGGAAGTCCTCCCTGCTGGCCGTCGCCGCAACGCTCATCCGCCCCGACTCCGGGCGCGTCCTCATCCGCAGCTCCGGCGGGTCCGACGCCTTCGACGGCTCCGATGGGTCCGACGTCTCCGACGGCTCCGATGGGTCCGACGTCTCCGACGGCTCCGACGGCGCTGTCGACGCCGCGCGGCTGTCCCGGGCCGAGGCCGCGGCGCTGCGCCGAGAGCGCATCGGCATCGTCTTCCAGCAGTCGAACCTCGTCCCCTCGCTCACCGCCCGCGAGCAGCTGCTGGTGATGGGCGAGCTCGGCAGCCGGGGCAGGCGCAGCATGCTGCGCATGCGGGCCGACGAGCTGCTGGAGGCCGTGGGACTCGCCGGTCAGGCGGACCGTCTGCCGGCCCAGCTCTCCGGGGGCCAGCGGCAGCGGGTGGCGATCGCGCGGGCCCTCGTGCACGACCCCGCGGTGCTGCTCGTCGATGAGCCCACCAGCGCCCTGGATCAGGAGCGCGGAGCGGAGATCATGGACCTCATCTCCCGCCTGACCCATGCCCGAGGGACGGCGACGATGCTGGTCACACACGATCTCGTGCACCGCGGGGCGCTGGATCGCCTGGTGACGATCGTCGACGGCCGGCTCGTCGAGGACAGCGCTGAGGGAGGCCCGGCGGAGTTGGTGGGCCTCGGTCAGGGGCGTGCGCCGGCGATCCAGAAGACGTCGTAGAGATAGTCCGGGGCGGCGTCGGGAGCGACCGCCGCGCCGGGGTCGGTCTCTGCATCGGGTGTGGCCCCGACACCGGGATCCGTCCCGTCCCGTCCCGCGCTCGCGACCGCGGCCTCGACCTCGTCGACCAGCGCCTGGAACCGGGCGTGCAGGTCCTTCGCCTCCGCGCGGGTCAGGCGCAGGCGCCGATGCCCGAAGTTCGGCGGCCACGGCCGGGGATCGCCGTCGACGGGCGGGGGGACCGCCAGGGTGCGCTCGACGTCGGCCCGGAGGTTCTGCATCATCGTGCCGCCCAGGGCGTCATCGGGCTGGCCGGTCATGCGCATGCCGTCGGTGCTCGCGCGCCACGGGCGCTCGCGGCCGTCGGCGGACTCCGCCTGCTCGACGAGGCCGAGCTTCGCGAGCCTGCGCAGGTGATAGCTCATCGCCGACGGGGTGAGGCCCACCAGCGCAGCCGCCTCCGTACTGGTCAGCGCGGTGCCCGACCACAGCTCCTGGAGCACCCGCCAGCGCGCGGGATGGCTGACCACGCGCATGCGCTCGAGATCGTCCAGATGGGCGGGTGCGGAGTCCATGGACGCCATCGTAGGTTGCCGCCCGAGATGTGAAGCAGTACCTTCACAACTATGAAGCAGATGTTTCAGAGATTCTTCTCGCCGGTCGGCGCCCCATGAGCCCGGTCGCCGCGGCCGAGGTCCCGCTGCACCGCAATGCCCGCTTCCAGTTCCTGTGGTCGGGTGCCGCGTTCTCGACCCTCGGCACCGAGATCAACCGCGTCGCCCTGCCGCTCACCCTCCTCGCGGTGACCGGCAGCGCCGCCCGCGCCGGTCTGGTCTCCGCGACGCTGACCGCCGCGATGCTGATCGCGCAGATGCCCGCCGGGATCTGGGTGGACCGCCACGACCGTCGGCGCATCCTCCTGATCGCCCAGGAGGTGCAGGTGCTCAACGCCCTCGTCCTGCTGGTCGGGCTCGCGACCGGGGGCGCGGGGCTCGCGGCCTTCCTGGTCTTCGCGGCGGCCGACGGCATCTGCCAGGCGTTCCTCGGCCCGGTCCGACAGGTCGCGATCCGCTCCGTCGTCCCCGCCCGGCAGCTGAACAGCGCCTTCGCGCAGGAGGAGGCCCGCTCGCACGCCGGCCGCGTCGTCGGACCCGCGGTCGGCGGCGCTCTCCACGCGGTCGGGATGCTCGCGCCCTATTTCGCCATGGCCGCGAGCATCGTCGTGGCCTGGGTGTTCGCTCTCCTCGCGAGGATCCCGCGGCGACCGGCCGACGCGGCAGGTGAGGTCTGCGCGGCCGATGGCGAGCACGCTGAGGAGGGACCGGCCGACGGCGGGACGTCGCCGCGTGCCGAGGCGGGACCTGAGGGACGGGAGGTGCGAAGGGCCCGGGGCCTCCGGGGGATGCAGGGGCTGCGGGGGATGCTCGCGGAGTCGGGGGAGGCGCTGCGCTGGCTCATCGGCCGACGGGGCCTGCGCGAGCTGACCCTCGTGATCATGGCGATGAACTTCTTCGGCGGCAGCGTCACCCTCTCCCTCATCGTGCGCATCACCGACCTCGGCGGTTCCGGGGCGCTGGCCGGGCTCGTGCTCACCGGCATCGGCATCGGCGGGCTGCTGGGGGCGCTCGCCTCGGGCTGGGTCACCGGGCGCCTCCGCGCCGGCCTGCTCGCGATCGGCGTCCCCGCCGTGCTCGGCGCCTGCCTGATGCTTGCCGCGCTGCCGCTGGCGCCCTGGTGGCCGTTCTTCCCGATCCTCGCGTTCAGCCTGGCCACCCCTGCCCTGAACGTCGCCTCAGGGGCCGTGACCGCGCAGCTCGTCCCCGCGGACATGTTCGGCAGGGTCGGTGCCCTGCTCAGGGTCGCGAGCATGCTGCTGTCCCCGCTCGGCCCCCTCGTCGGCGGGCTGGTCGTGGGAGGCCTCGGTGGCGCGTGGGCGCTGTGCCTGGCCGGGCTCGGCTTCCTCCTGACGTCGCTCGTCGGTGCCCTCAGCCCGACCCTGCGGAGGTTCTCCGCCGATCGTGCGTGACGGCACCGGCCCGAGATGGCCGGGACCACGAACGAGGTGGTCAGAGGCGGCATCGCCGTCGACGCGTCGGCGAGTCGGACCGCAGTTGACTTTAACGACGAGCGTCGCCGCTGTTCAGGTTAACAACATGAGGCGAGCGGTCGACTGTCCCGCGATCTCCGAGAACTACTGATCCGGTGGATGCTGGATCCGGTCGTGTCCTGGGGGTATCTCGCGATCGCGAGCTTGGTGAGCACGATCGTGAGGTGGGTTCCGATCGCATCGCGGGCGCGTGGAGCATGGGCCTGGTCTGCAGGTCTGTCGCGCTCATCCGGGGCTGCCGCTCGATGTGCCAGAGGTCGTGACAGCTGGAGACCACCTCCGTCGCCATCGCAGAGGTGGGGATGTCGGTGACGCAGCCCTCCAGCTCGACCAGGCTCCGGGCTCGCTCGAGCGCCACCGTCTGCCGCGACCGGCCACCCGTGGCAACTGGCCGCTCCCGCTGGCATCCCCTGTCGCGCGGACGCATGATGGGGCGATGAGCGAGCAGACTCCGACGACGCAGATGCAGGCGCCCACCAGCACACCGACCATCGATCCCATCCCCGAGGGCCTCGCCGAGCGGGCCGCGCTGCTCGGCGGACCGGAGGGGATCCTCGACGAGGAGCAGATCCGCTCCTTCGTCGCCGAGCAGATCTCCAGGGCCGACGTCGACGGGAAGTCCGTGTGCGTGATCATCCCCGACGGCACCCGCTCCGTCCCGCTGCCGAAGGTGCTGCGTCCGCTCCATGCCGCGCTCGCCGGCCGGGCGGCGTCCGTGACCGTGCTGATCGCGCTGGGCACCCATGCGGCGATGAGCGACGAGGCGATCGCGAAGCTGCTCGGCGCGGAGGATGAGGGCGTCGAGGACGCCTACCCGGGCTGGGAGGTCGTCAACCATGCCTGGCACGACGAGGACCAGATCGCGGACCTCGGCGAGATCTCCGCGCAGGAGATCTCGCGCCTGACCGGCGGGCTGCTCGCCGACACCCCGATGCGCGTGCAGATCAACCGCCTGTGCGTCGAGAGCGATGTGGACCTCGTCGTCGGCCCCGTGTTCCCGCACGAGGTGGTCGGCTTCTCCGGCGGGAACAAGTACTTCTTCCCCGGCTGCTCCGTGCACGACGTCATCGACGTGTCCCACTGGGTGGGGGCGCTGATCACCGCGAGCCGCATCATCGGCACCCTCGGGATCACGCCGGTGCGGCAGCTGATCGACGCGGCGACCGAGCTCGTCCCCGCGGAGAAGCTGTGCTTCACCATGGACGTCGTCTCCGGAGGCGAGGACCTCAACGCGATCGCCTTCGGCGACCCGCAGGCCGCCTGGGCGGCGATGGCGAAGATCTCCGCGCTCACCCACATCACCTATGTCGAGAAGCCCTACCGGCGGATCGTGGCGATCGTCCCCGAGATGTACGAGGACATCTGGACGGGGGCCAAGGGCTTCTACAAGTCCGAGCCCGTGTGCGCCGACGGCGGCGAGGTCATCATCTTCGCCCCCCACATCACGGAGGTCGCCGCCATGCACCCCGGCCTGCGGGACATCGGCTACCACAGCATCGAGTACTTCACGAAGCAGTGGGATCGGTTCGCGGACCACCCGTGGGGCGAGCTCGCGCACTCGACGCACGTCACCGGTCTGGGCACCTACGATCCGGAGACGGGGGAGGAGCGTCAGCGCGTGCGCCGCTCCTTCGCCACCCGCATCCCGAAGGAGGTCTGCGAGGAGTACAACGTCACCTACGTCGACCCCGACAGCCTCGACCTCGACGCCCTGCGCGCCGATCCCGACACCCTCGTGATCGACCACGCGGGCGAGGTGCTGTTCCGACTCGCCGAGGAGCGCCAGCCCCTGTGACCATCCACCAGCTGTCCGACCATCGCCCGTCGGCCCCACCGTCCACTCAGCCGTCCACTCAGCCGGCGGCTCCGCTGTCGGCCCAGCCGCCGACGTCGGTCTTCCATCCCGCGTACGGCGCCTTCGAGGATGCCGCCATGACCCCGGACGCGCTGGAGGGCGAGGCCCTCGCGCTCGCCGACGCCGTGGGCCGGGAGCTCGCCGGCGTCACCCGCCTCGGCGTCGCCTACTCCGGGGGCGTCGACTCGGCGACCCTGCTCGCGCTCGCCGTGCGCAGCCTCGGTGCCGAGAACGTGGTCGCGCTGCTCGGGGTCTCCCCCTCCCTCGCGCGGCGCGAGCACCGCCTCGCCCTGCGCACCGCCGAGGTCATCGGCGCCCAGGTCGTCGAGGTGCGCACCTTCGAGGGCGAGAACCCCGACTACCAGAGGAACGACGCCGCGCGCTGCTTCCACTGCAAGGACGAGCTGTTCACGCGCATCGACGCCGAGATCGTCGCCGAGCATCGCCTCGACGCCGTCGCCTACGGGGAGAACGCCGACGACGCCCAGAAGCACGACCGGCCCGGCGCCGGCGCGGCGACCCGGCATCGGGTGCTGCGTCCGCTGTCCGTCGTCGGCATGTCGAAGTCCCAGGTCAGGGATGTCGCTCGGGCGCTCTCGCTGCCCGTCGCCGACAAGCCCGCCGCCCCCTGCCTCGCCTCCCGCATCCCCTTCGGTCAGCCCGTCTCCCCCGAGAAGCTCCGCCAGATCGACGATCTCGAGGACGCGGTCTACGAGCAGGGCTTCAGCGACTGCCGGGTCCGCCATCACGGCGATCTCGCACGCATCGAGCTGCCGACGGACGAGATCGCCCGCGCCCTCGATCCCGCGATCCGCTCCGCCCTCGTCCAGGCGGGCAGGCAGACGGGGTTCCTGCACGTCACGATCGATCTCGACGGCATCCGCTCGGGTCTGTTCTCCCTGCAGATCGTCGGCCAGGGGACCCGTGGCTGAGGGGCGCCCGGGCCCGTCGGCCGACGGCGGGACCAGCGGCCCCGGTCCGTCGGCCGGGCAGGGTGCGTCGGCCGACGGACGGATCGACGGGATGCTCGAGCTGGACCTCGGCCGTGCCCGGCGCCGGGGTGCGCCGGAGGCCGTGCTGTGCGACGCGAAGAGCGTCGAGCAGGTCGCGGCCATCGCGGGCGAGTACGCGCGGCTGGCCGGGTCGCTCGATGCCGAGGAGCTCGCCGCCCTCGGTCCGGTGCTGTTCACCCGGGCCGACGACGAGCGCGCCGCCGCGATCCTCGATGCCCTCCCCGGGGCCTTCCATGATCCCGTCGCCCGCCTGCTCGCCTGGCCGGGGGAGCCGCCCGCGCCGAGCGGGGGTCTGGTGATCGTCGCCTGCGCCGGGACCTCGGACCTCCCGGTCGCCCGCGAGGCCGAGACCACCGCCCGCTACCTCGGCCGGCCCACGCGGCTGATCGCGGACATCGGCATCGCCGGCCTGCACCGCCTTCTCGCGCGCCTTCCCGAGCTGCGGGAGGCGGCGTGCGTGGTCGTCGCCGCCGGGATGGACGGGGCGCTCCCCACCGTCGTCGCCGGGCAGATCGCCGCACCCGTCGTCGCCCTTCCCACCTCCGTCGGCTACGGCGTCGCCGAGGGCGGGCGCACCGCCCTGCTGACCATGCTCTCCGCCTGCGCCCCCGGCATCGGCACCGTCAACATCGACAACGGCTACGGCGCCGGCCATCTCGCCGCCCAGATCGCCCGCTGGGCCCCCGAGCCGACGCACGGCGCCTGAGAGCGGTCCCGCCTGGTTGTGCCCGGTCCCGCCCGGTCGCGTCGGGTCCCGCCTGGTCCCGTCGGGCGCTGTCATCGCGGACGGTAAACTCCGGTGCTGTGCAGCGGACCTCCGCTCCGCGGGCGATCCCCGACGGCGACGATGACGAAGGAGACCGATGGTGGGCGACGAGCAGCGCGTGACGATCTACGACGTGGCCAAGCTCGCCGATGTCGCGCCGTCGACCGTCTCGCGCGCGTTCTCGCGGCCCGGCCGTGTCAGCGCCGCCACCCACGCGAAGGTCATGGCGGCTGCGAAGGAGCTCGGCTACCGCACCTCCGCACCGGCGTCGCAGGAGCGCGACCAGCGCCATCACCGTCTGGGGATCGAGATCCCGGATCTCACGAACCCGTACTTCGCCGAGCTCATCTCCGGCATGCAGGAGGCCGCGAAGGAGCACGGATACCTGCTGCTCCTGCTGGACAGCGTCGAGGACGAGGAGCGCGAGCGCGAGAGCCTCGAGAGCGCCGTGAACGTCGTCGACGGCGTCGTCCTCTCCGGCACGCGGCTGCCGGACGCGGTCCTGAACCATCTGACCAAGCGCCTGCCGGTGGTCGTGCTCAACCGGCGCGTCGCGGGCCTGGACTCGGTGACGCCGGACTACGAGCACGGCATGGGACAGGCGATGGCGCACATCGCCGGCACCGGGGCGCGGACCGTCACCTATGTCGCGGGGCCGGTGAACTCGTGGTCCGACGGGGAGCGCTGGAGGGCGGCCCGCACGGCCGCCCGCGCCCACGGCCTGCACATCACCCGGCACGGCCCGTACGCCCCCACGGCGATCGGCGGGGAGCAGGCGTTCGCGGAGATCCCCGAGCTCCCCGACGCCGTGATCTGCTACAACGACCTGATCGCGCTCGGATTCCTGGTCTCGGCGGCACGCACGGGCGTGCGGGTCCCCGGGGACCTCTCGGTCGTCGGCCATGACGACATCCCGCTGTCGCGCTTCGTCGGCGGCGGGCTGACCACGCTGGTCACCCCGAAGCGCGCACAGGGCCGCGCGGCCGTCGAGCGCCTGGTGCGCCGCATCGAGAGCCCCTCCTCGCACCGCACCCCGGTGGAGGGGTCGCTGCCGGTGAAGCTGGTCCCGCGCGGCTCGAGCGGTCCCCGCAACGGTCGCTGACGGGGGAGCGCAGCAGGCGCGAACACGGCGGAAAGCGATTGCCAGGGCAGGCAACCGATGACAACGATGCGCGGCGCGCGCACAGGGACGGCACGATGCCCCTATGAGCAACGAGGCCTACGTTCCCCATCAGGACAGACTGCTGCCCGCCGACCCGGCCGTGCGCGACATCGCGCGGACCCTCTACGCGCGGATGGCCGACCAGCCGATCATCTCCCCGCACGGCCACGTCGATCCGCGACTGCTGCTCGACGACGAGCCGTTCCGCGACCCGACCTCGCTGTTCATCACCCCGGACCACTACGTGAACCGGCTGATGTTCTCGCGCGGCGTGGACCTGGCCGAGCTCGGCGTCGGCCGCGGACCCCTCGACGAGGCCGACTCCCGCACCGCCTGGCGCCTGCTCGCCGAGCACTGGCACGCCTATGCCGGCACCCCCTCTCGGCTCTGGATGGAGCACGAGTTCCATGAGGTCTTCGGCCTGACCACGGTGCTCTCCCCGGAGACCGCCGATGAGATGTACGACGAGATCTCCGCGAAGCTCGCCCAGCCCGAGTTCCGTCCCCGCGCACTGTTCGAGCGGTTCCGGATCCAGGTCATGGCCACGACCGACGATCCCACCGACGATCTCGCCCCGCACGCGGCCCTCGCGGCCGACGCCTCCTTCACGGGCCAGGTCCTGCCGACCTTCCGTCCCGACAAGTACCTCGAGCCCGGCCGCGCCGACTTCCGCGAGCTGGTCGAGGCGCTCGGCGCCTCGGCGGCCGTGGACACCGGCAGCTACGACGGCCACCTCGAGGCGATGCGCGTGCGCCGCCTCCACTTCCGCGACCACGGCGCCGTCTCCTCCGACCACGCGCACCTGGACCCCGGCACCCAGCGCCTCGCGATCGAGGACGCCCGTCGGCTGTACTCCTCGGCGCTCGCCGGCACCATCGCGGCCGACGAGGCCGTCGCGCTGCGCCGCCACCTGCTTGCCGACCAGGCCCGCCTGGCCGCCGAGGACGGCCTGGTCATGACGATCCACCCGGCCGTCGACCGCAACCACAGCGACGTGATCTTCGAGAAGTACGGGGCCGACGTCGGCTTCGACATCCCGACCTCGGTCGACTACGTCCACTCGATCCGCCCGATGCTCAACGACGTCGGCCTGGACCCGAACTTCCGCTCGGTGCTCTTCACCATCGACGAGACCGTCTTCTCCCGCGAGATCGCGCCGCTGGCCGGGGTGTACCCCTCGGTGTACGCGGGCGCCCCCTGGTGGTTCATCGACGCACCGGACGCGATCCTGCGCTACCGGCGCGCCGTCTCCGAGACCATCGGATACAGCCGCACCAGCGGCTTCATCGACGACACCCGCGCCTTCTGCTCCATCCCGGCCCGTCATGACATGGCCCGCCGGCTGGATGCGACCCACCTCGCGGGCCTCGTGGCCGAGCACCGCATGCGCGAGGAGGACGCGGCCGCGATCGCCGACACGCTCCCCGAGCAGCAGCCCCGCCACGTATTCCGCCTCGACCAGGAGAGCAGCAAGTGACCGCCGCACCCGAGGGCCGCCTCGTCCACCTGGGCATCGGCAACTTCGCCCGCGCCCACACCCTGCTGATGACCCAGCGCGCCGGGGGCTGGACCGTCAGCGCCTTCACGGGCCGCTCCGCCGCGATGGCCGATGCCCTCAACGCCCAGGGCGGGAAGTACGGGCTCATCGTCCGCGGGGCGGAGGACGACGAGGTGGAGATCATCGACGTCCTCGACGAGGTGCATCCGGCCTCCGACGTCGACGCCCTGGTGCGGCTCATCGCCGACCCGCTGACCGCCGTCGTCACCCTCACCATCACCGAGAAGGGCTACGCCGCCGGCGACGATCCCGCCGTCTCCGCCCCGGCCCGCCTCGCCCTCGGGTTCCGGGCGCGCCGAGAGGCAGGCGTCGAGGAGATCATCGCGCTCGTCTCGTGCGACAACCTCACCGGCAACGGCGCGGTCCTGCGCGAGGCGGTCCTCGCCGCGGCCGACGACGAGACCCGCGCCTGGTTCGATGCTCACGTCGACGTCGTCTCCACCATGGTCGACCGGATCACCCCCTCGGCCGACGACGGCGCCTCAGCCCTGGTCGCCGAGCGCACCGGCCTCGCCGACACCGTCCCCGTGGTCACCGAGCCCTTCTCGGAGTGGGTCCTCGAGGACGTCTTCCGCGGCCGACGCCCGGAATGGGAGAAGGCCGGGGCCCAGTTCACCGACGACATCGAGCTGCATGAGCTGCGCAAGCTGCGCCTGCTCAACGGCGCCCACACCCTCATGGCCTACGCCGGCCAGGTCGCGGGCGTCGAGCGCGTCGACGAGGCCATCGGCCACCACGAGGTGCGCGCCCTCGTCGAGGCCCTGTGGTCCGAGGCCCGCTCGACCCTCGACCTGCCCGTCGAGCAGCTCGACGCCTACACCGAGGCCCTCGAGGAGCGCTTCCGCAACCCGCGCCTCGCCGACAACCTCATCCGCATCGCCGCCGACGGCACCGTCAAGCTCCCCGTGCGCGCCCTGCCGGTGATCGCCGAGCGCGGCGGGCCCGACGCCGCCCCCGGCGAGGTCTCCGCGGTCGCCGCCTGGACCGCCTGGGTCACCGATCGTGTCCGCGCCGGCGCCGAGGTCTCCGACCCGCAGGCCGAGGCCATCGCCGCCGCCGTGGGTGCTGGTGCTGCTGCGTCCGGCGAGGCCGCCGAGATCGCCCGGGTGGGTGCACTCCTCGCGCTGCTGGGCGTCGGAGCCGAGGATCCGCTGGTCACCGCGGTCGTCGCCGAGGAGCAGCGCCTGCCGCGAGGCTGACGCCGCCCCCTGGCGATCAGTCTCGGTCTGCCGGCAGCCGTGGAGGGACGTCCTCCGCGGCTGCCGGTGCTGAGGCAGGAACGGCTCGGTCGATGTCCTTCCCGGACCGGCCGAGGCGATGAGTGACGGGCACCAGCAGGAGGGCCGCGACGGCGAGGAGGATGTACATCCCGGCATAGGCGTCACCGAACGGGAGCCATCGTCCGAGGTCGAGCAGATAGGACGCGCCGAGCGGGGCGACGATGCCCGCAGCGCTGCCCGCTGCGCTCACCAGCCCGAGCCCGAAGCCCGCGTTCTGAGCGGGGACGACCTCATAGGCGAGCGAACGCACAGCCGTGAAGCCGAGCCCCATGGCGAGTCCAGTCAGGGCCGTCGCGATCTGGAACCACACCGGTGCTGTCGCGAGACCGCGCGCCGCCATGGCAGTCGCCAGGGCGCAGAAGGAGACGAGGAGAAGCATCCGCGCGGAGAGGAGCGGTCGGCGCACCAGGGCGAGCCCGGCGGACGCGATGACGATGCCCACCGATCCGAGCATCGTGGACAACGACGTCGCCCGGATGGCAGATGCCTCGTCCAGACCCCATCGTGCGATGAACAGGTACAGCGCGAAGGCCATGCTCGCCGACAGCAGAGCGGACAGCGCGAACCGCGACAGCACGACGATCGCGAGGCGACGATCGAGAGCGGACCTCCATGCTCCTGACCGGAGCTGCTCCGTGCGCCGAGCGCCCTCCGGACGAGGTGTCTCGTCCGACGCCGCCGACGAGGCGCCGTCGGCCGCGACTGATGCGTCCGGGGGCGGCGGATCGGGCACGGAGAAGGCCAGAGGGATGATGACGAGCGCCGCGAGGATCGGCACCACCAGCAGCGTCGTCTCCACCTGATCGGCGAACAGAGCCGCCGCGGCGAGCCCGGGAAGGGTGCCGACGAAGCTGACCGCGGAGAGCGCACCGGAGGCTCGGGTGCGATCCTCCGCCGCGAGGCCCTCGGCGACCAGTCCGTTGACGGCTCCGAAGACCATGTTGTAGGCCGCCTGGGTCCCCATCCAGGCGAGCGTGAGCGCTCCGATTCCGGGAGCATGGGCCATCGCGGCGCTGCCGACGATGCCGAGGAGGGCACCGGCGATCAACCAGGGACGGCGCCGACCCAGTCTCCCGATGCCACGGTCCGCGAGCCTTCCGAACAGCGGGGCCGCGATGACTGCCGCGACGGCTGCTGCGCCGTCGACCAGGGCGAGCGTCCGCGGGGCGTCCGCATGGCCGACGAGCCGGCCGACGAGGACGGAGACCGCCACGATCGCCGGTGCGGTCAGAGCGCCGAGGGCCGCGCACTGCATCGCGGCCAGCCGGAGGACTCTCTGCACGGTGCGGATCTCCTCGCGGCTCTGGGCATCCCGCGCGGCGGCATGCGAGGGACGACAGCCCATTCTTCCCCATGCTGACCGGGAGTCGAGTCCTGACCGGGAGTCGAGTCCTGACCGGAAGCCGGGCTGGTCTCCCCAGGGTGAATCCGGGGTGAAACCGCCCGGAGCATCCGCGATGAGGGGTTTGACTGGTTCCGAGGTGATTCCGATGAGTGCCGGCGTCCATGTCCGAGGGAAGTGCATGGGCCCACCGGTCGAGACCAGAGCATCGTTCCGGAAGGAGCGTCCCCGGATGTCAGAGCTGGCGGAGCAGATCGATCGCGCGCTGGAGATCCGGCGGCTCTTCGACTCGGGATCATCGCTGTCCCGTCGAGCGGCGAAGGGAAGCGCCGCGCTTGGCGGGACGACGGGGCGCCCCCTCGCCCGTCGGACCTGGCCTGCCGAGGCTCTGACGGGCGAGGGGTCGCACTCGCCGGTCGCCGGGAGTGCGACGGTGTCGAGTGAGGGCACGGTGCGACGGCCTGCCGGCGCCTTTCACCCCATCGCCAGCGGAGTTGAAGACGCCCCTCCCGAGACGGCGCACTCGCTCGACGAGCTCGAGGAGCTCCTGTCGTCGTCAGATTCCCGCCCGTCCCCCATGCCCGACCCCGAGGAAGAGGAAGCAGCCGTGAAGGCAGGAAGCACGAAGGTTCGCGCGCAGCGGCGGGAACGCCGCGGGAGCGCGATGGTGGCATTCATCGAGATCCTGATCGTCGCCTTCCTGGTGGTCGTCGCGGCGAACGAGGTCTCCGAGCCGGCGATCCTCGGCGAACCGCCCGCCGTCCGGATGGAGGATCTGCGTCTCGCCGTCCTGGTGTGCACGCTGATCCTGCTCGGCACCCGGTCGATCGCCTTCATCACCCTGTCGGCGCGGAGGCGGAGCTCCTCCGCGAACAGCTCGGCTGACCCCCTCGACTCGGCTGACCCCCTCGACTCGGCAGATCCGGCGGACCCGACAGGCTCGGCCGGGCCCGACCCCTGGGGCGAGCTCGAGGAGAAGCTCCACGAGCGGTTCGCTGTGGAGATGCAGCGTCTTCGCGATGACGTCCACATGCAGCTCGTGTCGGTCGATGCGTACGGCGAGCAGCTGGCGGGCGTGCGCGAGGATCTGACTGCGCTCAGGTCGGAGCTGACGACCGAGCTGCGCGGCAGGGGGCGACCGCTGATCGGGCTGCGGGGGCGCTGAGCCTCCTGCCCGGGTCTCAGCACCCGGGTCGTCGGATCCCGGGCCTCCGATGGCCGCCGACGGATTCGCATCTAGAATCGTTCCGCATCGCTCTGCCGTGCCCCGGGGCCACGACGGTCCTTCCCCTGGCTCCTGAGCTCACCCTGCTCCGGAACCGCGACGGCGCGAGAGAGCTCATCGACCGAAAGCCGCTTCTGTCTCGATGCCTGCCTCCGTCCTCCCGTACGTTCCGCGTCTGCCCGCCGACATCCTCCGTCGCGAGGATCTGCTGGCACGATTGGACGGCCCTGCGGCCCTGGTGGTCGTCTGCGGCCGGGGCGGAAGCGGGAAGACGACGCTCCTTGCCCAGTGGGCCCGCGAGACCTCGGCTCGAGGTGACGGGTCGATCGTCTGGCTCGAGGCCGACGAAGGGGCTCGCACGCGGGCCGGGTTCTGGCTGCGCGTCCTCGGGCGGATGCACGCGCAGCGGCTCATCTCCGACGCCGTGCTGTACCGCGAGATGGCGACGATCGCCGAGCAGCCGGACACCGCGGTCACGACGACCGTCAGGATCCTCGAGGGTCTGACGGGACCGGTGACACTCCTCCTCGACGATGTCGGGTCCTCGCGGCAGGGCACCTATTGGGATCAGGTGTGCCTCGACCTCATCGAGGTGGTCCGGCGGAGTCCGCGGTTCCGCTGCATCGTCGCGGGACGCTTCCCGACGGAGCTCAGCGGCCCGGCGGCACGCTCCGCCGTGTCCGTCGACGTGATCAGCGAGGGGGACCTCGCCCTGAGCGACGAGGAGGTGCATGAGGTCGTTCCGCTGTTCGCTCCGGATCTCTCGCAGGATGTGCTCGCGGTGCTCCGGGAGAGCAGCCTGATCGGCAACCCGGTGTCCCGCCGCTTCGCGGCACTGCGCTTCTCCCTCGACGCCCTCTCGCAGACGTCGGAGGGAGGTCGAGGGCTCACCGAGCTCAGCCTGGAGAGCCTCCTCGTCGAAGCTGCCCGGAAGGCGACCCGGGGACTCTTCCGGGACCCCAGCCTCCGTGAGTTCATGCTGGTGACGGCCCAATCGCCCCTCGTGGACGTCGATCTCGCCCGCAGCCTCACAGGCAGGGACGATGCCTTGGCCATGTTCCATGAGCTGGAGCGGTTGGGAGCCGGGCAGTGGGAGGAGTCCGAGGAGGGCGGAGCGCCGGTCTTCCGATACACCGAGCATCTGCAGGCGGCGGCCGCCCAGGAGTTCAGGCCGGGCGACCGCGCGCGGCGCCGGGACGTCGATCTGAGGATCGCGCACTGGCTTGCGGACGTCCGCGGTGAGCATCTGGCCGCCTTCGAGAGGGCGCTGCGGGCCGAGGACCTCTCCTTCGCGGAGACGCTCCTGATGCGCGCGTACCCGTTGCCGAAGGATGAGGCCGTACATGTCACGGCGCTTCTGAGCAAGGTTCCGGCGTCGAAGCTCAGCCTCCATCCGATGCTTTCGATGTGGGTGGCCGTGACCCTCAACATGAGCGCGGGAACTCAGCGCCGCGCAGCGGTGTTCTTCGAGGCCGCGACCTCGGCGCGCATGCATCCGGCGCGTCCGGGAACGGATCTCGAGCGCGCTCTCCTCCGAGGGGTCCAGTCTGCTGCGCAGAGGCTCCTGGGCCATGACAGGGGGATGCGGGAGCTCGCTCTCTCCGCCCTTCCTGTGCTCGAGGGCGTCGCCGACGATCCCCTGCGTGACGTCTCCTTCGACGGGATGACCATGGCGGCCATCGCGCAGTGCGGGATGGGGCTCTTCTACGCTGGGGAGTTCGAACGGGCTCGAGACGCACGGTCCCTGCAGATCAGGTTCGCGGAGTCGTTGAGCTGGCTCCACCACCGCAATGTGGCGCTCGCGAACATCGCGATGATCGACGCGATCTCCGGAGAGATCGGCGCAGCACAGGATGCACTGGTGCGCATGGATCCGGAGGACTGGCCGGACAACTGGGAGGACTCCTACATGGCGTCTCCCGAGCACATCGCGCGGGCGTGGATCGCAGTCTCGCAGGGTCGCCCTGAGGGGGCGATCACGGAGATCGACAGGATCAGCGGGCATCTGGACAGCATCGAGCATTGGGAGCTCGTCGGCGAGGTCCGGGCCATGGCGCTGACGATGCTCGGGCGCGGGCATGAGGCCCTCGAGACCTTCCGGCGTCTGGCCGCCGAGCGGGTGAACGAACGCACGCTCCGATCCGTGAGCCGACGATTCGCAGCGTTCGAGGGCATCCTCCTGCTCTCGACCGGCGCTGGCCTGCAGAGCATGGCCCGGACCTCCCGAGGCCATGATGAACCGGTCTCGAGTGCTCTGGATGCCCTCGTCGCTCTGGAGGAAGGCCGCCAGGAGGACATGCTCGGCCTGCTGGCGGAGGCGCAGCGCAGTGCGCGGACGACCTCGCAGCGCATGCTCGTCGGTGTCATCGAGCTCATCATCTCCGCGCAGCCCGACACCGGACTCGACCTCGTGACCCGCGCGCAGAGGATCGGTGCGCTCCTGGCCGTGTCCGCCCTGCGCTGGCCCCTGGCACTCGCCCCCGAGGCCGTGCGCGCGACGACGCTGGAGGAGCTGAGGCTACGGGGCGAGAAGGCTGCGCTCAGCGCGCTGGAGCAGGCGTTCGGCGAGATGCCGTCGATCGTCGACGACGAGGTCTTCCGCCGACGAGGACCGTCCCCCCGCCTGACACGCCGGGAGCGCGCTGTGCTCTGGGAGCTCGCGGAGACAGGGAGCCGCCATGAGATCGCCGTGCGTCTGCACGTCTCCGAGAACACGGTGAAGTCGCAGCTGCGAGCGGTCTACGCGAAGCTCGGAGCGCGCACCCGTGAGGAGGCGCTCGCCCGGGCCATCGAGCTGGGGGTCCTCCGCACCCCGCTGACGGATCAGCCCCGAGCCGGACTGGCGGAGCGGAGCTAGGGCGTGTCTGACAAATAGTTCGGTGTCTGGCTGAGTGGCTGGGATGCGTGTCGCGTTTCCAGTTGCTGTCGGATGCTCAGTGGTCGTTGATCGAGGGGATGCTGCCTCGTCCGACGGGTCGTAAGGGGCGCCCGTTCTCGGACGCGCGGACGATGCTGGAGGGCATCATCTACCGGTTCCGGTGCGGGATCGCGTGGCGGGATCTGCCCGAGTCGTTCGGTCCGTGGCAGACGGTCTAGACCTGGCATCACCGGATGGCCACGGATGGCACCTGGGACAGGGTGCTCGCGAAGCTCACTGCCGCCGCGGACGCCGCCGGGCTCGTGGACTGGTCGCTATCGGTGGACTCCACGATCGCCAGGGCGCACCAGCACGCAACGAACATGACCCGCACCACAGGGGCCTGGATCGAATTGCACGAATCTGCTCGACGAGCCGTCTGACCACGGCATCGGCCGCTCCCGCGGCGAACTGTCGACGAAGATCCACCAGCTCGTCGATGGAAACGGGCTGCCGCTGGTGACGCTGATCTCTCCGGGACAGGCGGGTGACTCGCCCATGTTCCTCCCGCTGCTGGCGCGCCTGCGCGTCGGCCGTGACGTGGGCAGGCCGCGCACGAGACCAGACGCGGTCCGTGGCGATAAGGCGTACTCGTCCCGCGCGATCCGCGGCCACCTCCGCGCCCGCGGGATCAAGGCCGTCATCCCCGAACCCGACGACCAGAAGGGGCACCGCAAGCGGCGCGGATCACGCGGCGGCAGGCCGGTCGGTCTCGACAAAGCCGACTACAAGAACCGCAACGTGATCGAACGCCGCTTCTGCGACGTCAAGCAGTGGCGCGGCCTCGCGACCCGCTACGACAACCACGCCATCATCTACCACGCAGCCGTCCTCATCCAAGCCGCCATCGCCTGGACCCAGCAATTGTCAGACACGCCCTAGGCCAGGTCGGACAGCTTCTCGAAGCGCTCGAGGCGCTCGCGGTAGTGGTCGGCGTGCGCGGCGACGGGCTCGACGCGACGCAGCACCGGGATCTCGACGGAGGCCGCATCGGGGGCGACCTGCTCGAGGGCGAGCACCGCCGAGCCGCGCATGGTCGAGCGCGACACGGCGACGTGGTCGATGGGGGCGCCGAGGGCGTCGGCCAGCAGATGCAGCCAGGCGGGGATCGCCTCGGTCATTCCACCGGAGAGGATGATCCGCTCGGGCTGACCGCCCATCTCCCGCATCTGGTCGGCGATGCGCAGGTACGACAGGGCCACGCCCTCCATCGCACCGCGCAGCATGTCCTCCGCCGTGGTGGAGGCGGAGACGTTTGCGAACATCGCCCGCGCACCGTCGCGCCACTTCGTGCCCCGCTCGCCGGAGAGGAAGGGGACGACGATCGGGGTGCCGTCCGACGGGGCCGCGGAGAACAGCGACTCGGTGTCGGTCTGCGCGATGTCCTCGGGGATCGCCAGCTGGAAGCGGGCCCAGTCCAGCACCCTCCCGCAGTCGCTCATCGCCGAGCCCACGAGAGTGCGGGCGGTGTCGACCCGGTAGGCCCACAGGCCGTTGGGGAGGGTGCCGTCGTGGGTGGGGATCAGCTGGCGGATCGCGCCGGAGGTCGCGGTCGAGATGCCCCAGGTGGATGCGCCGAGCGCGCCGATCCCGAGGTTCGCGGAGAGCCCGTCGCCGATCACCGGGACCCAGACGGCCTCGCTGAGCTGCGGGAACTCGGCGGCGAGCGGGGTGCCGCCGACGGGGATCCCCTCCGAGGGGTCCAGCGGACGGCCCATCGCCGACTCGTCGACTCCCACAGCCTCCAGCAGCTCGGGAACATAGGAGCCGGTGCGACGGTCGATCATCCCGGACCAGGCTGCGGAGGCGGTGCCGAGCGCGGGGGTCCCCAGCAGTCTGAGCGCCGCGTACTCGCCGAGCGCCATGAACCGGTCGGCGCGGGCGAAGACGTCCGGGTGCTCGGCGCGCAGCCACGCCAGGCGGGGGGCGGTGTACGACGAGTGCAGGCGGGCGCCGGTGCGCTCGTGCAGTGCGTCGACGTCGAGTCGTCCGCGGAGCTCGGCGACGTGGTCGCGGCAGCGGGTGTCGGCGTAGGTGATGCAGGGTGTGATCGCGGCCCCGGAGGCGTCCACCACGACGAGCGAGGAGGCGAAGGTGTCGAAGCCGATGCCGAGGACGGGGCCCGCCAGGGGCTCGTCGAGGACGGCGTGGAGGGCGGTGCGCAGCTCGTCGACGATCTGGTCGGCGTCGATGGTGGAGGTGCCGTCGGCGCCGGAGTCGAAGGTGTGCGGCACCTTGTGGGTCCGCTTGCCGACCTCACGGCCGCTCGCGTCGTAGACCGCTGCTCGAGTACCGCCGGAGCCGATGTCCAGACCGATGACGAAGGGGGCCTGCGCGTCGTCGGTGGGGATGCTGAAACGGGGGGTCACGAGGATCTCCTGCGGGTCGGCGGCGCGTCGTCGGGCACCCGCGCCGGGGGAGCGGTCTGCGGCAAGGATAGAGAGAGCCCGCTCGCGAAGGACCGATGACGCCACCGGTTGCCACGCGCCCGGTGCCTGGTGCCTGTGCACGGTGCTCTGCATCTGGCCCGGTGCCTGGTGCCTGTGCACGGTGCTCTGCATCTGGCCCGGTGGTCTGTGCTCTGCCCGGCACCTGGTGCCTGGTGCCCTGCATCTTGCCCGGCTGCCGGTGCCCGGTCCAGCGGCGGCCCTGCTGACGAGCTGTCCTGTCCATTATCGGTAGCTGAGCGGCATTTGCCCTGCATATGACGAGGCAGATGCCGCTCAGCTACCTCCGGTGGTCTGGCCTACCGATCATGGACAGACGTGCAGCCGGCAGACCTACCTGAGGTGGACAGGCCTACCCCTTCTGGACAGGCCTACCCCTTCTGGACAGGCCTACCCCGTTCTGGACAGGCCGACTCCATATGGGCAGGTCAGCGGTGGCGGGTCTACTGCAGTACGGTCTGACCGAGGTATTCGCCCTCCGCACAGCCCGGCGGGATCGCGAAGACGGCGGAGCCGATGGGGGTGGTCCACTGGTTCAGCAGGTCCAGGTCCGACAGGCGCTGCTGTATCGGCACGAACTGGCCGAGCACATCGGCCTGGAAGGACACGAAGATCTGCCCGGAGTCGGAGAGCTCCTCGGATCCAGCAACCGGTGCCTGCTCATAGTTGTAGGGCCGACGGAAGATCGTCTGCCGACCGCCGGAACCGTCGTCGGACTCGTCGACCCCGCGTGCCCGACGCATGTGGGAGAACTCGGGGATGATCGCGAAGCCGTTCTCGGAGACGGCATCGAAGTCGGCGTCGGAGCCTTCGGAGCCGCCGGTGAGCGGGGCGCCGTCGGCCAGACGGGTGCCCGTGGACTCCTCGCGGGCGGTGCGGTCCACCCGGTCCCAGCCGTCGAGGTCCATGCGGATCCGACGGATCACCATCGAGGTCCCGCCCGCGAAAGCGCCCTCGTCGATCCAGACCGTCGCCGCGAAGGACTCCGCCTCGGCGGTGTCCTCGCTGTCCGGGTCGGCGTTGGCGGTGCCGTCGAGCTGGCCGAAGAGGTTCCGCAGGGTCGTGCCGGGACGCTGCGTGCCCCAGGCGCGGCGGAACCCCTGCTGCACCCAGCGCACCGTCGTCAGGGAGCGGATGTCCTTCAGGAGCATCCGTGCCGCATGCGCGAGGGTCAGGGGGTCGTCGGCGCAGATCTGCAGCAGGAGGTCCCCGTCGCAGAAGCCCTCCTCGAGCTCGTCGATCTCGAAGGCGGGCAGCGGGGCGAGCCAGTCGGGGACCTCCCGGTCGGCGCGCCGCAGGAGGCCCGGTCCGAAGCCGACGGTGACCGTCAGGCTCGCCGGGTCCTCTGCCATCTCCTGCTCGGTGTCGGCGAGGGCTGCGCGTCCCTGGGTGAGGCGCGCGGCGTCGTCGGTGAGCAGGCGGAGCATCCGGATGACGCCGTCGCGGTCGACCTCGGACCGCAGGTCCAGGGCGATGAACGAGGCGAAGCCCTGCGCCGGGGTGGCGATCCCGGCCTGGTGAGCGCCGTGGAAGGGGATGGTGGCCCCGCCGTGCAGCGCTGCGTTCGACGATCCGGCGTCCGCACCGTTCGCCCGCTCCGTGCCGTCCGCGTCGGCTGCTCCGTCGGCCGATGGACGGAGTGCGCGATCCAGTCCGATCGCGGCCGCGCCCACGCCGATCGCCCCTGCGCCGGCGGTGCCCGCCAGGAGGAGCTGGCGACGCCCCGGCCGACGGTCCGCCCCTGACCGATGGTCCGCCCCCGGCCGATCGTCCGTTCCCAGCCGACGGCCTGCTCCTGGCCGATGATCCGCACCGGGCTGATGTGCGGATCGGCGCTCGCGCGCGCTCATCCCTCGCCTCCGTCCGAGGCGTGGTCGCTGTCCGAGTCGTGTCCGCTGTCCGAGCCGTGGTCCTCCTGGTCGCCGTAGTCCTCGTCCGCGCCGGTGAAGTCCTTGATCGTGGCGGTCATGGGGATCTCGGTGCCGTCGGCCAGGACGAGCGCGAGGTCGAGCGTGTCGCCGGCGAGGAGGGGCTCGGCGAGGTCCATCAGCATGATGTGGTCCCCGCCGGGCTCGAGCACGAGCGTCTGCCCAGCGGGGATCTCGAAGCCGCCCTCCTTCTCCTGCATGCTCATGCCGCCCGAGCCGTCGGAAGCGGTCTCGTGCAGCTGGACCATGTCCGAGGCGGGCGTGGTCACGGCGACGAGGGTGACGTCGCTCGAGGAGGTGTTGGTGAGGGTGGCGAAGGCGGCGGTCATGCCGGAGTCCGCCGCCTTGACCCAGGGATCGGTGACGGTGATCTCGGCTCCGCTGCCGGAGCCGTCGGATGCCGCGGTGCTGTCGGATGCCGCGGTGCCGTCGGACGCCGCGGAGCTGTCGCTCGCGGAGGTGCCGTCGTCGGAGCAGCCGGCGAGGGCGCCTGCGGTCATCGGTGCGAGGAGCAGTCCGGTCAGAGCCGCACGACGCGTGACGCGCTGGGGCGCCTGCGCGGCGCGATCGGCAGGGGAGGGGCCTGCGATGGAGGGTCGGGAGAAGGAGGGGCGGGAGAAGGAGGAACGGGAGATGCGGGTGATGCAGGGAATGCGGAGCACGGGAGAGTCCTCTCGATGTGCTGGATGTGCTGGATGTGCTGGATGTGCTGGATGTGCTGGATGTGCTGGATGTGCTGGCTGCGCTCGGTGTCCGAGGGCGCGCGCATGCGCTCGGGCGCGATGGGCCACGACGGGGTGCGCACCGGCGGCATCGAGCCGGGGTGATGGTCCGGGGTCGCACGGAGGGCATGCGGGCATGCGGGCCCTCGTCGGAGGGCCTCTGCTGCTGCCTGGAGGTGCGACGCCTCAGGGGTGGGCGGCCTGACGTGATGACGGGCCGGAGGCGGATCGTGCGATCCGGAGCCGGCTGGAGGTCATCGCGGGTCAGGCGGCCTGCAGCACCGGGGGGCCGCGTCGCAGACGCGGTGAGAGGACGGCGCGCCGGACGCGGCGCACGCGAGCGGTCCCGGGCCGGATGCGCAGAGGCGCGGGCAGCAGGACTCCGGGGACGGAGGGCAGGGCGGGGCGCAGGAAGAGCAGGAGGCTGCGGGCGAGCCCGAAGCCGCGCAGCACAAGCGCCTCCCCGCGCTGCAGGAGGATGATCGTCAGCGCCGCGGCGACGAGGTGACCTGCGATCATGCTCCAGCCGCCTGCTCCGGAGACCGCATGGTCGAGCATCGAATGGGAGGCGTGGAGCGGCGCCTCGACGGCGCCCCCCGATGAGCCCGACGACGCACTCGACCAGGAGGATGCCTCCGCATGCGCATGATGCCCCAGGCTCTTCCCGGGCGGGGCCTGCAGAGCGACGGAGCCGTCGCCGACGGTCCCCGCGGCGAACAGGCCATGGAAGAGCGCCTGGCTGGTCAGCACGGCGGCCGACATCCTCGCCAGGGAGAACCGGGAGCCGGCGAGGACCGAGCAGGCTGCCACCGACAGCCACCAGGGCACGAGGATCCCGATCCAGGTCGGCATCTCGCCGCCGCCGATCACGTGTCCGCTCAGCGCGACCGCCGTGGCGACGGTCGCGGCGACACCGCCGCGCAGGAGGCGCAGCGGGGACCGGGTCGAGGACATGCCTCCCATTGTGCCGCGGCAGACGCGCTCCGGTGGCTGTGCCGCGTTCCGACGACGGTGCCGCGCTCCGGTGGTGGCTGTGCTGCGCTCTGGCAGGCGCGGGAGGCGGGGGTCTACCCTCGCGGAGCATGGACCTGTTCTTCACCGCCACGGCGATCGAGTGGCGCGGGCCGCCGCCCTACGTCTTCGTCCCCGTCCCCGCCGAGGAGGCCGACGCCATCGCCGCGGTCGCGCGCGAGGCCACCTACGGCTGGGGCTGCATCCCTGCGTCGGTGCGGGTGGGCGGCACCGAGTTCACGACCTCGCTGTTCCCCCGTCACGGCGGATACCTGGTGCCGATCAAGGTCGTCGTGCAGCGCGCGGAGGGCGTCGGCGTCGGCGACGACATCAGCATGGACCTGCACATCAGCGGGGCGTGATCCGCCGCTCAGGGCGTCCGTCGACGCAGGGACAGTGACCCGATGACGAGGAACGCGAGGGTGAAGCCGCAGATCACAGCGATATGGGTGCCGGCGACGGCAAGATCGGCGTCGTCGGAGACGAGCTCGGAGAGAGCGTCGAAGGAATGCGTCATCGGCAGGACCTGCGAGAGCTCCTCGAGCCCCGTCGGGAGATCCTCGGTCGGGACGAACAGGCCGGCGAGCAGGATCTGCGGGAACACGAACACCGGCATGAACTGCACCACCTGGAACTCTGTGGCGGCGAAGGCGCTGGTGAACAGGCCGAGGGAGGTGCCGAGCACCCCGTTGAGGGCGGCCGCGAGCAGCAGCAGGGCGACGTGCTCGCCGACGTCGACCCCGCACACCCACACCGCCACCCCGACGCACACGAGGGACTGCACGACCGCGAGCGCCCCGAAGGCGAGCGCGTAGCCGATGATCAGATCGGCCTTGCCCACAGGCATGCTCAGCAGCCGCTCGAGGGTGCCCGAGCGCCGCTCCCGCAGCGTCGCGATCGACGTCACCAGGAACATGGTGATGAAGGGGAACATCGCGATGAGGTAGGGGGCGATGCTGTCGAGCACGTCGGTGTCGGAGAAGATCCAGGCCACCAGCATCAGCAGCAGCGAGGGGACCACCAGCAGCAGCGCGAGGGTCCGATGGTCGTGCCGGATCTGCCGCAGCACGCGCGCCGCGGTCGCGAGGGTGGAGCGCAGGGTCATGATCGGGCCTCCTCGGCGGTGGTCGACGAGACCTCCGCGGGGCTCGTCGTCTCAGGCTCCTGGCCCGGGCGGGTCGGCTCCGGAGGCGCCGGCTCGGGCTCCGACGTCGACAGGGCGATGAAGGCGCCCTCCACGTCGGCGGTCCCGGTGCGCTCCGTCAGCGCCTGCGGGCTCCCCTGGGCGATGACGCGGCCTTCGCGCAGCAGCACCAGGTCGGTGCAGTGCTCGGCCTCGTCCATGGCATGGCTCGAGACCAGCAGCGCCGTGCCGGAGTCGGCGAGGCGCGCGAACAGCTCCCACAGGGAGGCCCGCAGCAGGGGGTCGAGGCCGACGGTCGGCTCGTCGAGCACGAGCAGCTCGGGTTCGCCCAGGAGTGCGACGGCGAGCGAGACGCGCGAGCGCTGTCCGCCGGAGAGCGCGTCGACCCGCTGGCCGACGACGGACTCCAGCTCGGTCGCCTCGAGGGTCGGGCGCACGCGGTCCGGCCGACGCAGCAGACGCGCGAAGTACGCGAGGTTCTCCCCGACGGTGAGATCGTCGTAGACGCTCGCCGCCTGCGTCACATATCCGACCCGGGAGCGCAGAGCCTTCGCGCCGGCACGCTCGCCGAGCACGTCGACCGTTCCGCCCGTGATCCTCTGGGTCCCGACGATCGCCCTGATCAGCGTGGTCTTTCCGCTGCCCGAGGGGCCGAGCAGGCCGGTGATCGTCCCCCGGGAGATCTCGCAGTCGACCTGGCGGAGCACGTCGTTGCGCCCGCGACGGACGGTCAGGCCCCGGATCGAGATCGCCGACGGCCCCGCTGGTCCCGCTGGCCCCGCCGGGCGGGCTGCCGGTTGCGCCGGGGCGACGTCGGCCCGATGCGTCGGCCCGATGTGCTGCGGATCGGCGCGCGGCGCCTCAGCACCAGTATTCATCATGTGATGAATACTCCGCTTCCCGGACGCGCCTGTCAATGCCTCGGCATGCCCATCAGCACGCCAGCCATCGCACCCGCCTTCGCGCTCGCCATCGCGTGGGCCGTCGCGCCCGTGATCAGGCCGACGACCGGTCCGGGACCTCGCAGCCCAGGATCAGATCGAGCAGCGGGCCGAAGGCGCGGGCGATCTCGTCGGCCGAGGCGTCGGCGAGCGGCGGCGTGCAGGCGAGGAGGCGGTCGTAGGCGATCCCGAACAGCAGGGAGTGCAGCTGCATGAAGGCCCGGTCCTCCTCCCCCTCGGGGATGCGTGCGAGGGGGTGGTGCATCGCGACCGGCGCGATGCGGGTGCGGATGAACTCCTGCGTCATGCGGCCGTGGTCCGGGGAGTCGGGGATCGAGCGCAGCATCACCGTCATCACCCGTCGCACCTCCGGCAGGTCCCACAGCGGGATCATCCGGCGCAGCATCGCCTCGCCGAGCGATCCCTCGGTGACCTCGGCGAGGGCCTCGGCGAGCACGTCGGCGGGGTTCAGGGGGAGGTCGACGGTCTCCAGGAACAGCTGCTCCTTGGAGTCGAAGTAGTGGTGGAGCAGCGCCGGGTCGACGCCGGCCTCGCGGGCGATCGCCCGCAGCGAGGTGCCCGTGAAGCCGGTGCGGGCGAACGCCGTGCGCGCCGCGTCGACGATCCGTGCCCGTGCCTGCCCGGTGCTGCCGCGGGGCCGACCCCGACCGCGCTTCGGGGCGGCGACCTCGGCGGGCTCAGGCATCGGGCGCCTCTCCGAGCTCGTGGCCGAACTCCTCGGCGAAGCCGCGACGCAGCTCGTCCCAGCCGTGGTCGAGGGCCTCCATGCCGATGATCCGCTCCTGGTCCAGCCCCTGCAGCTGCGCATCGAGGACGCCGAGGCAGACCTGCCAGCCGGCCGCGAAGTACTGGGCGTCCTCGACCTCCGGCAGGCCGACCTGCAGGTCCAGGCGTCCTTCCTCGATCATCCAGCCCAGGGTCGCCTCTCCCCAGTGATGTGTCACCGCATGCTCCCCGGCGATGGCGAGGACGTCGGCCGCGACCGGATCGGCCTCCGGGGTCTCGCGGGCGAGCGCCGGGCCGACGGACGTCAGCGGACGATCCGGGACCACGGGCGACCAGCGCGCGAGCCGCTCGGGATCCGTGATCGCCTGCCAGAGCTGGTCCTCGCTGCCGGCGATGTCGACCTCCATGATCAGCGTCGAGTCCGCGATCGTCGCCCAGACGGACAGGTCGCGGATCCGACGGTCGATGTCGGAGGTGCCGTCGTCGGAGGTGCCGGCGTCGGACGCGCCGACGTCGGGCCCACCTGCCTCGGACGGTCCTGCCTCGGCGCCGCCGGGTGCTGCGGCGGGAGTGCGCTGGGTGTCGTCGTCGGCCATGATCCTCATCCTCCGTCGGAACGCTGTCCTTCCATCATGCGCCCGCGGCCGATGCTGCGGGAAGGACGATGGCGGGCAGGAGCCGCCTGCGGATGTGGCATGGCGTCAGATCGGGCGTCCGAGGTCAGCCCTGCCCGCCCTCCTCGCGGCCGAAGCGGGGCGCGGGCAGCGGGGGCGCGACCGCGGCGGGCCTCTCCTCGAGCAGCGCGAACGCCTCGGCGACGCCGCGGGCGAGCTGCGGGTCCTCGCCGCCGACCCAGGCGTTCGGGGGCAGCGGCACCTCGATGTCGGGGTCGACGCCGTAGTTCTCGATCTCCCAGTCCTGGCCCTCGAACCAGCTGGCGTACTTCGGCTGGGTGATGCCGGTGCCGTCGACGAGGTCGTAGCGGCCGTCGATCCCGATGACGCCGCCCCAGGTGCGGGTGCCGATCACCGGGCCGATGCGCATGGCCTTGGCGACGGCGCCCACGATGTCGCCGTCGGAGCCGGCCTCCTGGTTGGTGACCAGCACGACCGCGCCGCGCGGGGCGAAGGACGGGTAGGTGCCGGGGGTCTCGTGGCGCGGGTAGTCCCAGGACAGGACGCGGCGTGCGAGACGGTCGGTGACCAGCTGGGAGGTGTGGCCGCCGCTGTTGTAGCGGACGTCCACGACGATGCCCTCCTTGCTGGTGGCCTCGCGGAGGTCGCGGTGCATCTGCGCCCAGCCGGAGGAGACCATGTCGGGGATGTGCAGATAGCCGAGGCGTCCGCCGGAGAGCTCGGCGACCAGGGCACGGCGGGAGGCCACCCAGTCCTGGTAGCGGAGGGCGTCGTCGCTGGCCAGGGGCGTGACGACCACGCGGCGCTCGATGCCGTCCCGCTCGAGGACGATCTCGGTGGGCTTGTCGGCGCGGCCGGCGAGCAGCGGGCCCACGCCCTCGGGCCAGACCTTGCGCCCGCCGATCCGCACGATGATGTCACCGACCTCGGCGGCGACGCCGGGGGCGAGCAGCGGCGAGCGTGCATCGGGGTCGGAGGAGTCGCCGGGGAGGATGCGGGCGATGCGCCAGCGGCCGTCCACGAGCTCGAGGTCGGCGCCCAGGTAGCCGGGCACCATCGGGGTCGCGGGCTTGAAGGGGGCGCCCATGATGTAGGCGTGGGAGGTGCCGAGCTCGCCGACGGCCTCCCACATGAGGTCGTGGAAGTCGTCGTCGGTGACGACGCGCTCGATCACCGGGTCGTACCAGGAGGTCATGGCGTGCCAGTCCTGGCCGTCCATGTCGGCCCGCCAGAACTGCTGCGCCATGATCCGGTAGCTGTCCCACAGCATGCCGCGGCGCTCGAGGACGGGATCGACGGTCAGGTGCAGGCGCTCGACGTCGATGACCACGCGCGCCGGGTCGTCGTCCTCGGCCTTGCGGGTCGCGGGGATCTGCACCCGCTTCTCGCCCTGGGTGATGACGAGGGCCTCGCCGTCGCCGGAGACGGCGAGATCGGTGACGCCCTCGGCGAGCACGGTGAGCGTGCGGTCCTGGAGGCTCCAGCGCTCGAGGACGGGGGCGGGCGGCTCGCCCTCGACGCCGGCGCGGGAGGTGCCGAGCACGACCGGCTGCGGATGCCGCAGCCAGACGAAGCCGCCGGTCACGGGGGTCAGATGCGAGTAGGTCCCGGAGGGGACGGGGAAGGGCACGATCCGGGACTCGACGGCCTCGAGGTCGACGACGGTGCGCGGCGCGCGCTGGGCCTCGTCGGCCCCGGCAGGACTGGTCGTGCTCGCGGCCGGCTCCCCGCCCGACGCGGCCGCTGGGGACGTCCCCGCGTCGGCCGACGCGGCTGCGGCCGACGGATCTGCGGCCGACGACGGGGTCGCCGGCTTCTCCTCGGGTGCGCCCCAGCCGTCGGGGTGGGGGCCGAAGGGATCGGCGGTGGTGCGCTCGAGCGGGATCAGGTAGGGGCGCTGGGCGTTGACGAAGCCGAGGTCGAAGACCATGTCGTCGTACTGGGTCTCGAAGGTGCGCAGTGACAGCATCGCCAGATGCTTCCCGTCGGCGCTGAAGGCGGGGGAGGTGTCCTGGAAGCGCCCGGAGGTGAGGGCGCGGCCCGTGGGCTCGTGGTCCTCGGTGTCGGTGATCATCAGGCGGGAGAGCTGCCAGGAGTCGGGCTGCGTCCACACCAGCCAGCGGCCGTCGGGCGACCAGGCGAGATCGCGGATCTCGCCGCCGGTGGAGCGGCCGACCTCCCGCACCGAGTCCAGCGCCGGGGCGGTCGGCTCGTTCCCGGAGTGCGAGTGCCCGGCCGACGTCGTCGCGGGATCCACGAGGCCGCGCAGGGTCACCAGGCGCACCGTGTTGTCGGAGGTGGACAGGGCGATGCGGGAGCCGTCGGGCGAGGGGATCGCATGCAGGATCCGTCCCACCTCTCCGAGGTCGTAGCGGATCTCCTGACCGCCGGCGTCGAGTCGGCGCAGCACCAGGATGTCGGAGCCGATGCCGCCCTGCTCGACGTCCCGTCCGGCCTCGACGTCGCTGACGAACATCGCGAAGGGCGAGCGGCCCAGCGGCCGCGCCTCGCGCAGGCGCAGTCCGCAGGTGCCGCCGAGCAGACGCGAGGGGCCGCCGCGATGCGTGAGCAGGTGGACGCTGCCGCGCAGCTCGACGACGCTCGCCCGCGCGTCGTGCACGGGGCGCATCGACAGCAGCCGGTGGGTGGGCTCCGCGGTCCGCGGCAGCCGGGCGGCGCCGACGCCCGTGGTGCGCACCTCGACCTCGCGGGGCTCGGCGTCCAGGGAGTCCATCGCGAACAGACGGCCGCGGGAGGTGAACACGATCGTCGAGCCGTCGGTCGCGGGCTCGCGCAGGTAGCCGTCCTCCGAGCGGAGATGCGTATGGACCTGCAGGTCGGAGCCGTCCAGGGCGACCGACCAGAGGTTCCCGCTGGCCCGATCGGTGCGCGAGGCGCCGGCGCCGGGGGTGTCGGAGGCGAAGATCAGCCGGTCCCCGTACCAGGCGATCCTGGTCTTGGAGGCGAGCAGCTCGTCCAGCAGGGGCTCCCAGCTGCGGTCCGCATGGGCCGACGACGGGGCGTCCAGCGGGACGTCCTCCCGGGAGATCCAGAGCTTCACGGCGGTGCCGCCCTGATAGTGCTTCCAGGAGGCCTGGTCGCGGCGGTAGGGGGTGCCGACGACGGTGACGCCCGAGGGGTGGATGGCCAGCTCGCCGGAGCGGCCCAGCGGCAGCACCTCGGCGGCGCACTCGGCGTCGTCGCCCGGGTCGATCGCCCACAGCTGCATGTCGCGGGCGAGGGGTGCCATGTAGCTGGACGCGGCGACGATCCGACCGTCGGCCAGCCAGCCGACGACCTTCGTGGACGGCTTGCCCCATACGGTCAGCCGGCGCGGGGCCGTGGAGCCGTCGGCCGCGACGGCCCACACCTCGGGACTGCCGGAGGCGCGGGACGTGAAGGCCACCTGCGAGCCGTCGGGGGAGAAGCGGGGAGAGGAGACCGGGGCTCCCTCATCCGTCAGCCGCCACGCGTTCCCGCCGGTCAGGGGGACGATCCAGATGTCGTTCGCGGCGGTCAGCACGACGCTGCCGCCATGGACGTCGGGGTGGCGCAGATAGGAGGCGTGAGCAGGGAGCGCAGAGGTCGTCATGCACGCCAGGGTATGCCCGGTTATGCGCAGCCGTCGCTCGCTGCGGATCCCTCCTCGTCGGGCGGGCCCATCGGCTGGTCGAGCAGGCGGACCCGGTACACCGCGCCGTCGACGACGATCAGGCCGATGTCGTCGCTCTCCACGTTGTAGGTGTCGGGCATGGGTCGGCCGGGGGTGAGGCTGTCGATGGTCACGTCCATGTCCTCGCGCTTCAGCTCGGGGCGGGCCTCGAAGACCTCCTCGCAGTCGTCGGCCCGGTCCACGCACACCACCAGCTGATCCTGGTCCTGCGCGGCCCATCGGCGCGTGATCTCGAGGGTCGTCCAGGGCGGGTCCTCGGCCGCCGCGCAAGTCGCGAGGATCTCCGTCGGGTCGATGTCGGCATCCCAGGGCTCGTCGGACGCGCCGCCGCCGTCGGAGGAGCCTCCCGCGTCGGAACCGCCTCCCGCATCGGAAGCACTGCCGCCGTCGGACCCGGCGGACCCGTCGGGCCCTGCGGAGGCCGGGGCGGAGGCGGTGCCGCAGCCCGCCAGCAGCAGGAGAGCGAGCACGAGCAGGACGGACGCCGACAGGGCGGTCGGCAGGCTGGTCGGCTGGTTCGTCGATCGGGCCGTCGGCGGCGCGGCGGCCGAACCGCGGGAGGAGGTCGCGGAAGCGACCGGAGGTGCAGGGCGTGCAGTCGATGTCGTCGCAGCTCGGAGGGGGATGTCCCGGGTCATGGCGGCGTCCTCGTCGTCGGATCGTGCGGCGCCGGGAGGCACGGGGCCGGTGGCTCAGCCCATCGCGTCGGTGATCGCCGAGTCCGCCGCATGCAGCGCTTCGGCGAGGCCCCTGCGCGTGAGCTCCCCGTCGCCGAGCTCGATGCCATCCTGCCACTCGGCCCCCAGGGACACGAGGACCGGGCGGACGAGGTCGGCGATCATCGTCGCGGTCTCGGTGCCGGTGGCGATGTCGGCGGTGCGGATCCGCAGCTCGGTGTCGCCCCAGAGGACCGCCCGTCCGTGCAGCCACAGCGCGGCGGCGCGTGAGGCATCGGAGTCCTCGAGGTCGGCGAACACCTGGGGTGCCGCGTCGACGTCGACCTCCGGGGACCCGGCGAAGCGGTGCAGGGCGGTGAGCAGATCGGCGCGCGGGAGCGTCCGGTCCGGAGCGAAGGAGCCGTCGTCGAGGGCGGGCAGCACGCCGGTCTCGTCGGCCCAGGCCATCGCCTCGAGGGCCGGATCGTCGGCATCCACATCGGAGAACCCGCTGCTCGCGGAGCGGGAGGATCCGAGGACGGAGCGCGCGGAGGCGCCGGTCGGATCGAGCTTCAGCCAGGCGAGCGCGAGAGCGGGGACGGCGACGGCGGCTGCGGAACCGGTCAGCAGCAGGGTGCGCCGCCGCGGTCGGCGCGGTCGGCTCTGTCGGTCGGCCCCGTCCTCGACGACCGACGGCTCCGCGGCGGCCGACTGCACCGTGGTGGCCGACGGCTCCGCGGTGGTTGCGCTCTCGGCATCGGCTGCGCTCGGCGCACCGGGTGCGTCGGGAGCGGGCGCCGCCGACTCTCCTGCCGTCGCGGTCCTCTCGTCGGCCGGGGCCGTCGTCCTCTCGTCGCCGTGCGCGATCAGGCGCGGGGCGGGCGGTCGTCTCACAGCCATCGCAGCTCCCTCATCCGCCGCACGAGGGCCCAGCTGACCGCGAGGTTGCCCCATCCGTTGAGGTGGATCGCATCGGTGGCGATCAGCATCGGGGGGACGACCCCCTGCTCGAGGGCGTCCTGGGAGGAGCCCTGCTCGAACACCCTCAGTCCGGCCAGCGGCGAGCAGGCGAGGCCGTCCTCGCTGGTCAGAAGGGTCTGGACGTCGAGGAAGTGGTCGCCGTAGCGCTCCATCTGCTCGGCGTTCACGCGGGCCAGGGCGTCGGCGGTGGTCGAGCCGACGGGGTCGTTCTCGGTCGCCCACTGGCCCAGCACGATGGTGTCGTGATCGGGATCGTCGGCCGCATCCCAGATGCGCTGGGTGTCATCGAGCACCCGGTCCACGTCCCCGATGTTGTTCTTGCCCACCCACAGCACCTGCCGCGAGCCCTCGGCGATCTCCCGCAGGGAGGAGACGAAGGTGCCCTCGGCGACCTCGGTGTCCGCGACCGACGGCGTGAAGATCCAGGTCCCCGAGGTGCCGTCGAGGGTCCCGGCGACCGCGCCGAGGGTTCCGGGCACGTTGATCGGACCGTACGGCGCCAGACCCGAGTCGAGGGCGACCGCGACCGCGCCGGTCGCGGGATCGGGGTCGCCGACGGGCGTCGCGAGCGGTGTGTCCAGGCCGCGCATGAGGACCGTGTGCTGCGAGCGGGTCGCGCCCACCCCGTACGGGTGGACGATCGCCGGGGAGGCCGCGAGCGCGAGGTGCTCGTGGATGCGGACCGGCAGCGGGGTCCCGTCGGCGCCGCCCTCGGAGTTCATCGACGAGGATCCCCACAGGGTGATCGCCTGCTCGGGGGAGTCCGGGGTGAAGGCGCTGCGCGCGGCCGACGATCCGGTCCCGGCCGACGACGGCGCCGCAGGCGCGGCGACCTCCGGATCTGCGAGGATCGGTGTCGCAGGCGCTGCGGTGACCGGTGCCGCGGGCGCTGCCGGGGCGGCGGCGTGTCGCGGCGATGGCATCGCTGTCCTCCGAGGGCAGGGCGGGGCGAGCGCACCCACCGGCGCTCGTCGGAGTCACTGTACGGGACCCGGTGCGGCGACACGCGGGCACGTCCGCGCCATGCATCACATCGTGACCCGTGGCCCGGTGATCAGGCCGCCGGCAGGTCGTAGTCGACGATCACGGGGGAGTGGTCCGACAGTCGCACGCCGTGGTGGTCGCGATCCACCGTGGCCCGCACGGCAGTGCGCGCCAGACGGGGAGTGGCCAGGTGGTAGTCGATCCGCCAGCCGGCGTCCTTCGCGAAGGACTGCCCCAGCCAGGACCACCACGAGTAGGGCCCGTCCTCGTCGGGATGCAGGCGTCGGACCACGTCGACGAGGGTGCGCGGCGAGAGCTGCTCGCCCAGCCACCTCCTCTCCTCGGGGAGGAACCCGTCGGTCTGCTGGTTGCGGCGCCAGGCGGCGAGGTCCTGAGGAGTGTGCGCGATGTTCAGGTCCCCCATGAGCAGGAGCTCCCGGCCGTCCGCGGCGGCCGCTCGGCGGGTGCGGGTCAGGTACCGGGAGAAGGCGGCCATGAAGCGCATCTTGCGGTCGTAGCGCGCTCCGCCGTCGGGCGCCTCCCGCATCCGCTCGGGACGCTGCAGGTGCGCGGGCAGGCCGCCCTTGGGCAGATACAGGCAGGCGATCGTCACGGGGGCGTCCGCGAGATCGACCTCGAGGTACCGGCCCTGGGTCGCGAACGGGCCGAGCCCGCGCGCGAGGGCGATCCGGTCCGGCGCGGGGACTTCGGCAGGGGCCGACGACGGGGCGCCGACCAGCGCCGTCCCGCCCCAGCTGCGCACCGCCGCAGGCGGCCGACGGGTCAGCACCGCGACCCCGTTGCGGCCGGGGATCATGCCGGGGTCCAGGGCGACGTGATAGTCCCCGAAGGCGTCCGCAGGCAGCTTCGCCGCCTGCGCCCGCACCTCCTGCAGGGCCACGACGTCGCAGCCGCGGGTCGCGAGCCAGTCGCCGAAGCCCCGACGGTGGGCGGCACGGATCCCGTTGACGTTGACGGTGGCGATGCGGAGCATGGCCATGAGGGTACGGGGAGGACGCCGCCTGGACCGTCGGCCGGCTGCGCCGATACCTTGCGGCCCGGGCGCGATACGAGGATCCTCCTATCATGCAGGTCATCGCCGATGGGTAGGCCGGACTCAGCGCACGAGAGTATCGGTCCGCGGCATCGATCGCGCTGGATCGCCCGCCGCGGACCTGCCACGCTGGCACCGACCGGGTCCCTCTGACCGTCGGATCGACCTGGCTCGTCCGACAGGACCCGATTGACCGCACTCGATCGACCTGGCCCGAGCGATCCGCTCTCCGAGAGGAACCCATGTCCACCACCGCTGCCGACACCGTGGCCGGCACCGCTGCTGATCCCACAGCCGATCCCACAGCCGATACCGCTGCCGATGCCGCTGCCGAGCCTGCGGACGCGACCGCGGCTCCCGACGGCCCCGCGACGATGCGCGCCGTCGTCCTCCAGGAGAAGGGCCGCATCACCCTCGAGGATGTGCCGCGCCTCGGCGAGCCCGGCCCCGGCGAGGTCCGCATCTCGATGCGCACCGTCGGCATCTGCGGCTCCGACGTGCACTACTACACCCATGGGTCCATCGGCGACTTCGTCGTCGAGGCGCCGATGATCCTCGGCCACGAGGGCTCGGGCGTCGTCGTCGCCGTCGGGGAGGGCGTCGAGCATCTTTCCGTGGGCGACCGCGTCTGCATGGAGCCCGGCATCCCGGATCCCCGCTCCCGCGCCGCCCGCGAGGGCATCTACAACGTCGACCCGGCCGTGCGCTTCTGGGCGACCCCGCCGTACGACGGCTGCCTCGTCGAGGAGGTCCTCCACCCCGCTGAGCACACCTACCTCCTGCCCGACAGCCTCTCCTTCGCCGAGGGCGCGCTGATCGAGCCCTTCGCCGTCGGCATGCAGGCCGCCACCAAGGCGCGCCTGAAGCCCGGCGACATCGCTGCGGTCGTCGGCTGCGGGACGATCGGCATCGTCACCGCGCTGGCCGCGCTCGCCGGCGGCGCCGCCCGCGTCTACGTCTCCGACCTCGCCCCGGAGAAGCTCGCGCTCATCGAGGACATCCCCGGCTTGATCCCGGTCGACGCCTCCCGGGAGAGCCTCGCCGAGCGCGTCCGCCGTGAGACCGGCGGCTGGGGGCCGCAGGCCGTCTTCGAGGCATCCGGTGCGGCACCCTCCTACGAGTCGATCTGGGACGTGCCCGCCCCTGGCGGGGTGCTCGTCGTGGTCGGGATGCCCGGTCGACCCGTCCCCTTCGACACCACGAAGGCGCAGGTGCGGGAGCTGCGCATCGAGACCGTGTTCCGCTACGCGAACGTCTACCAGAAGGCGATCGACCTCGCTGCGGGCCCCGGCGTGGACCTCACCCGACTGGTGACCGAGACCTTCCCGCTCGAGGACGCCCTGGTCGCCTTCGACCGCGGAGCCGAGGGGCGGCCGACGGACACCAAGCTGCAGATCGTCGTGGGCGAAGGCTGATCGGCATGATGCCGGGGTCGGTCGGCCCTGCTCCGGGGTCGGTCGGCCCTGCTGCAGGGCCCGATCGGCGCTGTTCCATCGGTGGTGGCGAGGAGGACGGAGGAGCGATGTCCGCTGCATCGGACCCCACCGCGCCCGTGCGTGAGCTGGTGGTCATGGATCGGGACAGCGCACTGCGCTGGTTCCAGCACGACTACCCGCATCCGCTCGCACGCTGGCATCACCACCCGGAGATCGAGCTGCACCTGATCACCGGATCCTCCGGTCTCGCACAGATCGGGGACGCAGCCCGCGCCTTCGGCCCCGGCGACTTCTACCTGATCGGGTCGGGGCTGCCCCACAACTGGGTCTCCGCGATCGGTCCTGGCGGGACCGTCGCCGGACGGGACGCGCTCATCCAGGCCGATCCCCTCCTCCTCGAGCGGCTCGCCGAGGATGTCCCCGACCTCGCCGGGATCCCGCCGCTGCTGGAGGCCGCCCGTCACGGGATCCAGTACCACGGCCGCACCCGGGACCGTGCCGCCGAGGTGCTGATGGACGTCGCCCGACGGCGGGGCGCCTCCCGCTTCGCCGGTCTCCTCGACCTGCTGGATCTGCTGGCCACCGCGCCCTCCGCCGACCGTGAGCCGCTCAGTGAGACGGCGATCGACTCGTCGCTCGGACAGCACGACTCCGAGGTCTTCGACCGCGCGATCGCCTTCATCCACGATCATCTGCAGGGTCCCCTGCGCCTCGAGCTCGTCGCCCGGGAGCTCGGGCTGAGCCCCACCCGCGTCTCGCGGCTTTTCACGCGGGCCACCGGCGCAGGCTTCGCCCGCACCGTCATCCGACTGCGGGTCTCCGAGGCCTGCCGTCTGCTCCAGCGCACCGAGCTCGCCGTTGCCGACATCTGCTATGCGGCCGGCTTCTCCAACCTCTCCAACTTCAATCGCCGCTTCCGCGAGGAGACAGGGACCTCCCCGAGCGCCTATCGGGCGGCCCGGCCGACGGACCCGTCGGCCGAACTGGACCCGTCGGCCGAACTGGATCCGTCGGCCGCGCTGGATCCGTCGGCCGCGCTGGATCCGTAGGCCGGACCGGACCCGTCAGCCGGGCCGGACCCGTCGGCCGGACCGGACCCGTCGGCGGACTGAGCGCGTCGGCTCAGCGCACGGGATCGCCCTGGACGGGACCCTCGGTGTTCGGCACCCAGCCGAGGGCGGGCGCGACATGCTGGGCGAAGGACTCGAGGATGTGAAGGTTCAGGTCCACGCCCGCCTGCGAGGGGATCGTGAGCATGAGGGTGTCGGCGGACTGCACGGCGGCGTCGGCCTTCAGCTGCTCGATCAGCTGGTCGGGCTCGCCGGCATAGGTGCGGCCGAAGGTCGAGCGGGTGCCGTCGATGATGCCGATCTGGTCCGCTCCCTCGCCCGGGCGCATGCCGAACAGCATCCGGTCCTGCTCGCTGACGATCGGGAAGACGCTGCGCGAGACGGACACGCGCGGGGCATGCGTGTGCCCGGCCTTCCGGAACGCCTCCCGGTAGACGTCGATCTGCTCGGCCTGCAGGTCGCCGAAGGCGGCGCCCGTGGCCTCGGTGAGCAAGGTCGAGCTCATCATGTTCAGTCCCTGGGCGCCGGTGCGCTCGGCGGTGGCGCGGGAGCCCGCACCCCACCAGATGCGGCGGACGAGATCCTCGGACTGCGGCTCGATCCGCAGCGGGGCGTGCGGCGCGGCGTCGGACATGTACGGCTGCGCAGCGGCCCGAGTCATCGGATGACCCTGGATGGCCTGCAGGAACACATCGAACTTCGACATGGCGATGTCCGCCCCGCGCGGGTCCGTCGACCCGGTGTAGCCGAAGGACTCCCAGCCCCGGTCGGCCGCCTCCGGAGCACCGCGGGAGATGCCGAGCGCCACCCGTCCATCGGCGATGAGGTCCAGCGCAGCAGCCTCCTCCGCGAGGTAGAGGGGGTTCTCGTAGCGCATATCTGAGTTGTGACGCTGGCGTGCCGTGTCCGCACTCTCTATGCAAGCAGCGTGAGAAGCACCCCTCCAGCAGCGCCGACGATCACGATCACCCAGGGCGGCAGCTTCCACGCGATCAGGAGCACGAAGCAGACCAGCGCGAGCGCGAAGGGTCCGGGGCCGGTGATCGCGGTGGAAAAGACAGGCGAGTACAGAGCTGCTGCGAGAATACCGACGACTGCGGCGTTCGCTCCGCGCATCACAGCCTGGGCCCACGGGCGCTGGCGCAGCAAGTTCCAGAACGGCAGCACGCCGACCAGGAGCAGGAACCCGGGGAGGAAGACGGCCATCAGTGCGATCGCCGCTCCTAGGACCCCGCCCGGACCAGTGGTAGAGACCGCGCCCAGGAAGGCCGCGAAAGTAAACAGCGGTCCCGGGACTGCCTGCGCGGCCCCGTAGCCGGCGAGGAACTGCTGGTCGGTCACCCATCCGGTCTCGACGACCCCGGACTGGAGCAGCGGGAGCACGACGTGGCCGCCGCCGAAGACCAGAGAGCCCGCGTGGTAGAAGGCGTCGAACAGCGCGACGTCGCCGGAGCCGGTCGCGAGCACGATCAGAGGCAACCCGAGCAGCAGGACCGCGAACAGGAGCAGACTGGCCACGCCGACGCTGCGCCGGACAGGGAAGTGCAGTGCCCCGCCGACCGGGCCGTCGTCCGAGCGGCAGAGGAAGTACCCGGCGACCGCGCCGAGGACGATCGCGATGACCTGCCCCGCAGACCCCGCTAGTAGCAGCGCCGCGGCCGCGGCGATGGCGGCGATCGAGGCGCGCTGCCTGTCGGGCGCGAGGCTCTTGGCCATGCCGAGCACTGCCTGCGCGACGATGGCGACCGCGACGATCTTCAAGCCAACGAGCAGGCCCTCTCCCACGGGACCCGCGAACAGCGACGCCCCGTAAGCGAACGCGACCATCAGGGCCGCCGACGGCAACGTGAAGGCGAGGAACGCCGCCAGCGCGCCGAAAGCCCCTGCGCGGTGCAGGCCGATCGCGAAGCCGACCTGACTCGACGCGGGACCCGGCAAGAACTGGCAGAGCGCGACGAGGTCGGCGTACTCCCGATCGTCCAGCCACTTCCGACGCTCGACGGCCTCGGTGCGGAAGTATCCCAGGTGCGCGATTGGCCCGCCGAAGGAGGTGACGCCGAGCTTGAGGAAGACGCGGAACACCTCCCAGGCGGAGCCGCGCGCGGCTCTCGTCGGTGCGGACACGGCGTCAGTCATGCTCGGGTTCCTCTCGGGTGAAGATCTGGACACGTTCCCGCGCGAGCGCAAGGCCTTCGCGTCCCTTGTCGGTGGCGGAGTAGTACTTGCGCACCGTGCGACCGTCGCGCTCGGAGCGGACCGTCAGGTATCCGTCGGTGACCATGCGGCGCAGCATCGGATAGAGCGTCCCCGGGGAAAGCCGGTAGCCATGGCCCGCGAGCTCCTCGATCATCCACGCGCCATAGATCTCCTCCTGCGCCGCATGGTGCAGGACGTGCATCCGCACGAGCCCGGACAGCAGGTCGTGATGTTCGAGTTCCGTGGAGGCGTGTTCGTTGGACTCCATCTCACTATCGTAATTCGATAACGAGAAGAGATAGTGAACTCGACGCGAACGCCTTGTCGTGTTGCTGCATGCTGCCGCACGCGCTCCGCGCGCTTGCCCTCGGGAATCGTGGTCACCTCTTGCGCCAGCTCGGCCACTTCGGCATCCCACGGCCCTTCCACGTTTCCACGAGGCCGACGGTCCAACGGACGGACGCGAACAGCCCGTAGCCTGCCGTTGCGAAACCAGCGCCGACCACGAGCCAGCGCCCGATCCCAAGCCACATGCTCCCGTCCACGTCCAGCGCCCACTGAGCGCCCGTGATCAATCCGGCGACAGCCATCCAGACCCCGGCGACGACCACGGCCACCGGTACGAGGGCGAGGTACATCGCGGCGACGGCCGACCAGAGCTGTCGCGCCTCCAGCTTCGCCGTGGCGGCGATGATCCGCTCGGCCCGCTCGTTCGACGCGTCGAGGTTCGCGGTCATCGTGGCCGAGGCCTCTCCGGTGACTTGCTCGACGGCCTTATCGACCCGCTCCTCGCTACGCTTCTCGATCCGCTGGACCGCGCCGCCGACCTGGCTCACGAGCTTCTCGTTCGCCCCGGCCTGCGCCTGGAGCCCCTCAATCGCCGAGGCCGTAGCCGCGTGATTCTTCTGCGCCTCGGCGATCAAACTCTGCGAGGCGGCGCTCAGCCGTTTCCCGTCGAGACTCTGCACGAACTCGCTGAGCGTGCTCTCGATCTCGCTCAGCCTGCTCTCGACGCTCTCGATCTGCGGTGACGTGCTGACGGACCGCTGCGAGGTCGACACCCGGTCGATGCGCTTGCTCATCTCCTCGTCCATGACCTTCACGAACCCCGCGAGCTTCTTCTGCTGCTCGGTCAGTCGGTCGATCCTCGCGTTCTGTGCCTCGACGGCGGCGAGGATCGAGTTCAAGGTCTCCGTCGTCTCGGGACTGCTGAGCTGCTGCGGCGATTCGCTCTGCGCGTTCTGCTGCTTCAGCCTGTCGAGCGCTGCGCTCATGGTCCTGCTCCTTCTGCTGCTGGTGGTAGTCGAAGAACGCCCGTGCGCCCTCCGGCGTGAAGTCCGCCGAGAGCGCACTCGTGCGCTTGCGGCGCTCGGCGCGGCCGGACTCGCCGCGGCGGTCCTCGATGTAGAGCGTCCAGGTCTCCTGACCGGCGCGCTTGCCCCTCTTGCTGACGGGGCTGCGCAGCCGCATCCGCGGCACCCGCTCGCCGTCATCGCCGAGCTGCTGGTTCTGCTCCTCGATCACCGCTTCGAGACCGGCCTTGTCCACCGCACGGGGATCGGCCAGCGCCGCACTCATCCGGTCGCCCATCTCGCGATCGAGCGAGCCCTCGGCAAAGTCTTCGCGGCGCAGCTCCCAATCCTTCGGCGTGTGCTCCAGCCGCTTCACGACCGACAGGCCGTGCTCCCGCATCAGCTCGTCGTTCGCCGACTGCAAGCCCTTCTGGTTCCCGGCCTTGCGGTCGTGGAACGTGCGGTAGTCCGAAAGCGCCTTACCGGTTCGGTTGTTGTGGTTGATGACCAAGATGTGGTTGTGCGGCTTCTTGCCCCGACCATCCACGTGGCTGACCACGAGGCAATCGGAATCCGGGTGCATCTTCTTCGCGAGCTGATAGCCGAGATCGTTGACCCGCTGCACGTCCTCCGGGCTGTTCGGGTCGAACTCCTCGTCGCTGAACGACTGGCGGTAGTGCAGGGCCTCGACGTCGCGCTTCGTGTTCTGCGTGAGGGCGCGGGCGCGGGCCGAGAACACATCGGGGCCTCCCGGCACATCGCACGCGATAGCGACGCCCCGCTCGTCCTCCTTGCCCCGAATGTAGCGCTCCGTGTTGGCGGCGCTGGCGCTCGGGCTGTAGTGGGTGGTGCTCACGAGGCCGTCCGATCCCCGAGCAGGGCGCGGACCTCGCGCAGCAGCTCGATCAGTTCGGGAACCTCCGCCGACAGCGCCACCGCCTCACCGGCCCGCGCGCGGCGGTCCAGGTCGTTGACGTTGATCGCCAGCGGGCGCACCTGTGCGGCCAGCTCCCGAGCGTCTGCGGATGCCTGCACGCGCACCTCGACCCCGAGCAGGCGCGCGGCCACGGCGGCGTCCAGCTCCTCGCTCCGAGAGGCATGGAGCGCATCGCGCACTACGGACCGTACCCACGTGCTCGGAGCCAGCCCGAGCCGCTTCGCACGACTGCGCAGCGCCGCGAGCGTCTCCTCCCCGAAGTCGGTATCGAGCTTCGCGCGGCCCCCACGACGACGCTTCGCGCCGCCGTGACTCTGGCGCACAGCCTCCGCATCAGCCCGACCGGTGTTCACCTGGGAGTCGGTCTGCTGCTCCACCTGTACGCCAGAGTGGCAAGCAGTAGGCCTGTCGGACACATCGCTGACGCTCGTGTCCTCCAGCCCTGCTTGCGAGGGGGCTCCGCCCCCTTCGATCCCCTGGAAGTGCCCGTCGAGTTCGGTGCTCATGCCGCACCTGCCGAAACCAGCAGACCGCCGTTCGCGCGGAGCCGCGCGACCTTCGCATCGAGCACCTTCTGCTTCGCATCAGCGCGGCGCTGGCGCTCGTCCTCGGTGAGTGCCGGGCACTCATCCCCGTGCCTCGCGTAGACGCCCGCCTGCGGAGTGGGACAGGTGCAGAGCGTCAACTCACGGTTGTGCTCCTCCAGCTCGGCGAGCCGCTTGCGCTGCTGTTCCTCGACGATCTCACGGTCACGCTTCGCCGTCTCCTCTGCGGCGGCGATCTCCTCAGCGCTCGGCTGGATCGGCTGGCCGACTCCGGCGAACTCCGCGAGCAGATCGTGCCCGTCGATCGCGTCCAGCTCGGGGCGGGCGATCCGATCGTGCTGCTCGACGATCGGAGCGACCGTGCGCGCCTCGATCTCACCGCGCACGCGCTCCCGCTCCGCGCCATCCTTGATCGCCTTGCACCTACGGGCCAGCAGTTCGAGGTCCTGGCGCATGTGCTCGTACCGCTCGTAGCTCTGGTATTCGCGGGTGCCATTGAGGGCTCTTCACAGATGAGGGTGTAGGAGCTGGCGGCGCGGCGGTGTCGGGATAGACGTCGAGGTCTCCCGATGATGGAAGTTCCTACGCTCGCCATCTGGAAGACCTCGACGTGCTCAACGCTACCTTCACCGCGCCCGATCTCGATACCTTCTGCCAGCTCGACCGGCTGGGCCTGACCGTGACGGGGCAGCTGATCGAGCCGCACCGATCGGTGTTGGAGTGTCGCGTGCTCGAACCGGACAACTGGTGCCACGGTTGCGGCCAGCAAGGCGTCTCCCGGGGCACGGTGGTCCGGCGTCTCGCCCACGTCCCGCTGGGCTGGCGTCCCACGATGCTGCAGGTCAGAGTGCGTCGTTACCGGTGCCCGGACTGCCGTAGCGTGTGGCGCCAGGACACCTCGACCGCGGCCGAGCCCCGCGCTGTCCTCTCCCGGCACGCCGCGCTGTGGGCGCTCAAGGGCGTGGTCATCGATCGGTTGTCCGTCGCCCGGATCGCCGCCGGGCTCGCAGTCGCCTGGAACACCGCCAACGACGCGATCCTGGCCACCGGCCAGCAGCTGCTGATCAACGATCCCACCCGCCTCGACGGGGTCCGCGTCATCGGCGTGGACGAGCACGTGTGGTCCCACACCCGTCGGGGCAGCAAGTACGTCACCGTCATCATCGACCTGACTCCGATCCGCGACGGCACCGGCCCCTCCAGGCTCCTGGACATGGTCCCGGGACGCTCGAAGAAAGTGTTCACGACCTGGCTCGATGGCCAGACCGCCCAGTTCCGGGACGGGGTCGAGGTCGTCGCGATGGACGGGTTCTCCGGCTACAAGACCGCCACCGCCGAGGAGCTGCCCGAGGCGACATCGGTGATGGACCCCTTCCACGTCGTCGCCCTGGCCGGCGAGAAGATCGATCAGTGCCGCCAGCGCGTCCAACAGGCCACCCTCGGCCATCGGGGCCGATCTGGGGATCCGCTCTACGGGATCCGGCGCGTTCTGCACACCGGCGCTGACCTGCTCACCGACAAGCAGATCACCCGCCTGAAGGCCGTGTTCGCCCGAGACGAGCACGTCGAGGTCGAAGCGACTTGGGGCATCTACCAGCGCATCGTCGCCGCCTACCGCCACCCCGACCGCGCGAGTGGGAAGAAGGCTCTGCAAGCCGTGATCGACGACCTCACCCAGGGAGTGCCCACGCAGCTCACCGAGCTGATCACTCTCGGTCGAACCCTGAAACGACGGGCCCTGGACGTGCTGGCCTACTTCGACCACCCCGGCACCAGCAACGGCCCCACCGAAGCGATCAACGGCCGACTCGAGCACCTCCGTGGCACCGCGCTCGGCTTCCGCAACCTCGCCCACTACGTCATCCGCGCCCTACTCGACACCGGAGGATTCAGAACCGAACTACACCGTCATCTGTGAAGAGCCCCATTGAGCACGCCGGAGTTCACGAAGATCGAGAACTCTCGTTCAGCGACCGGAATGATCACCGGGAAGCGGCGGAACCCCTGCCCGAGGTTCTCCGCCTGGTTCTTGACCCGCACGCCGCCCTGCATCGACTCGTATTCGCCCGCCAAGCCGCGGAGGAACTCCTCGTAGCCCTCCGGACCCGTCACGATGTTCACCCGGTTCAGCAGCTGGGTCTTCGAACCCTTGATGTTCACGACCGGCTTCTCGTCCGGCTCACGCCACGGGCCGAGGATGCGGAAGAGCATGCCGCGGCTCTTGGCCGTGCGGATCATGTCACCGACGCGCATGTCCTCCCAGATCACGACCGGCTCTCCGTCGTACCCCTCCCACGAGACGTTCTCGCCGCCCACCTTGAAGTACGGCTTGTCCGCATCCGGGGCCAGAGCGCGAGCCAGCGCCTTCGCGAGCAGATCCTTACCCGTGCCGCCCTCGCCGAAAACATAGAAGTTCATGACCGACTCCGGCGCGTCCTGATACGCGAGGAAGTCGCCCCGCAGCTTCTGGAAATGCGCCAGGTTTCCCTTCGCGAAGTAGATCGCGGGCTCCTGATTGCGAACCTGCTTCAGCGTCAGCGAGCCCTTTCCCGCGGCCTGGAAGAGCTTGCTGAGCTTCGCACCCCCGCCGCCCTCCGCAGCGTTCCGGCGCATAGCCATGTGCGCGTCCAGCTCCCGCCCGAAATCGAAGTTCGCGACGATCCGCCCACGGCCATACTGATACTTGCCAGGCATGCCCTCCTGCGTCTTGTCCACGAGGTAGTGCCGATCCGACTGGTGGACACCCGGGATAGCGTTCTTCCCCCGCGACTCATGCGGCAGGTACTCGGCAAGATCGAAGAACGCCTTCTCCGCCGCGCCGCGGCCCTTGTGCTCGGTGCCCTCCTGCTCGGCGGTCGCCTTCGGCGGCTTCACGCGAGCCGAGGGGATCGAGAATGCGTCCGAGACGGTGCGGATCGTAGGGCGCGGACCATCGGCATCAGCGACCCACAACACCATGTGAGCGTGCAGGCCCTTGATCCCGCAGCACACCGTCTCGCCGGTACCCTCGTCCACCTCGACCAGACGGTCATACGGATGCCACACATATGCCCAGCGGTGGAGGCGATCGCCCAGCGCCACGAGACCCTCGTCGATCTGCTCCTGCGTGAGCATGACCTCGCCAGTCTCCGGGTGCTCTCGATACTGCATCACCGAGAACACGCGCGACTGCATACGAGCACGCTTCACCTGCTCCGGACTCTCCGCCGCCTTCGCGGCGGCGAAGAACGCCTTCGCCTCGGCGACCTGCGCGACCGTAGACTCGACGACGAACGGTTCGACCTCGTCACCGGAATCGGCCCCCGGCACGTCCAGCTCGGCGAAGTCCACGCTTGCAACCGAGGTAGGCGCCGGTGCAGCCGTTTCCGAAACGGATGCGCGGCCACCCAAGGAAGGCCGCGCATGCTGATCGGCGTTAGTTCCCTGGTCAGAGCTGGGATCGACGGTCGCCTCGGAGTCGTTGGAGTCGGTCAGTGCAGCCGTATAGCCGTTTCCTGCGAAATCGTCCTCGACGGCGAGATCCGGGTTCCCACTGTTCGGAACGGCACCGGGCAGCCCGCCTGCGGCGGGTGCCAGGCCAAGCCCTCCGGGCGGGGTCAGGTCAGCGGGAGCGGTGCTGCTGGTGCAATTCGTGAGACTCATCAGTGATCACCGCCCTTGCGGTAGCGCTTGATGACAGCCTGGTGCGTGACACCGAGGGCGTCACCGATCCTGGCCCAGGTCACGCCCTCGGCGCGGGCATCGGCGACGGCGATCTCGACCGCCTCCTCCAGCACGGAGCGGAGCACGCCGAGGTCGTAGAGACGAGCCTCGGAGTCGGCGAGGGCGGGGTCGCCCTGACGCCAGCGGAAGCCGGTCAGGTGATCGAAGGCGGCGGAGTTCGCGCTCATCAGCGACCACCGCCCATCAGGGCGGCGACGGCGGCGCGCTGTCGCGGCGTCAGCGGAGTGAGAGCCAGGCGCTCACCGGCTCGGCGACCGGCGGCGCGGGCGGCAGCGATGACGGGATCGAGCCCATCAGCATGCGGAACGGGGATCGAGTCTTGGGCAGGCCCAGAACGGTCCAGCGCGGATGCGCGGGGAACGTCGATAACGACAGACATCGGAAGTCCTCAGACATGAGTATCTTCCGGTTCCCCGCCACGGTAATTGGGCTGTTTGACCGGCTACTCATCCGGGAGCAGAACCCCGCGCTTCTAAGTCGCGGCCCCGGTGGGATCTTCTTGTCTGCAACCATTCTCCCACGAGTCGACTCACCATTGCAATGACGAGTCGACTCATGAGTCAGTCGCGACGCGGCTCTATACGAATGAGGTCGGGGTCGAACTTCACGTGACCGGGCGCGATGGGCTCGATGGTCACCGTCACCAGCTCGTCCACGAGCATCCGGCGGCGGTCCACGTCCAACGTCTTCCACTTCGCCTCGACCATCTCGCGGCGCTCCGCGGTGCCGACCGGCTCGTCCACGTCCGCGAGCAGTTTTGCCGCCACCGACACCGAACGGTCGAGCAGCTCCGCGTCGATCTCATCGATGCGGGCCTTCACGTCGTTGATCGCCGCCGTGATCTCCAGGACCGGCTGATGGATGTCACGCAGCAGCGGGCTCAGCTCCTTCACCCGCTCGACCAGGGCGTTCCGCTCGGTCAGCAACTCCTCGTGATCTGGCCCATCGTCCTCCTGCGGCATCACGAGGTTGTGCACATCCACCGAGGACAAGCGGGTGAGCACCGCCTCGGTCACCATCGCATCGACGGGCTCGCGCTGGCGGGTGAGATGGAACTGCTCGCCGCAGCGATACGTCGGCTGCTTGCGGCTGTTCGTCCCAGAGACGAGCGTCGCCCCGCACTTGCCGCACAGGCCGATCGTGGACAGGAGGTACTTCGGCTGGTTACCCTGCCTCGCCGATCTCCGCACGTTGTCCTCCAGCTTCGACACCGCAGCCCGCCACGTCTGCTCACCGACGATGGGCGGGAACGCGTCGCCCTGCACCGGGTACAGCTCGCCCGACGCGTAGTGCTTGATGTAGCCAGCGTAGAGCGGGTTCGCCAGGAGGTAGCGCACGGCATCGACGGAGAACTCCGACCCGCGGGCGGTGAGATGACCGGCACCGTTCAGATCCTCGCGGATTCGCCGGATCGACAGCGACGGCTCGCCGAGGAACGCGGCGAAGGCCCGCCGGACGGCGTCGGCCTCCTCCGGGATCAGCTCGCCCTCTCGCGTCCACCCGAACGCCTTCCAGGCGCTCGTCGGGATGCCCTCGAAGCGTCGGCGCTCGTTCGACCTGATCTGACGCTCCGCCTTACGCCTGGCCTCGAACCGGGCCAGTGCCGCGAGCATCGTCGCTCGGAACTCACCGTCGGCCGTCGAGAGGTCGATCTCGCCGTCCACGGTGACGACCCGCAGCCCCAGGTCAATCAAGGTGTTGAGGTCCTTCGTGCTGCGCAGCAGCCGGTCCATGTCCACGGCGACCACCATCGAGAAGCGGCCCGCGCGGGCGTCGTCCAGCATCTCGGCCCAGCGGGTGCCAGCGCGGCGCTTCTTCGTCGCCGACACGGCGTTGTCCTCGTAGACCTCGACGACGTTCCAGTCCTTGGCCTCGGCCAGCGCCCTGATCTTCCTCAGCTGCGTATCGACCGTCCAGCGGTCGCCCTTGCGGTCCATGGAGGCGCGGACGTACGCGGCCACCTCGTTCGTCTTCCTCAGCGCTACCAGTTCGACCATGCAACCAAGCTTACGGAACGAGTGTCACAACCGCGACATGCGCTAGCGCATGTCGATCACGCCCGTGCCCACCTCGATCCGCTGCGTGCGGGCGGCCACCGCCGAGAGCAGCGGCATCGGGGATGCGGACTGCCGGGCGTAGTGGTGGACGCGGAAATAGGCGCCGTTGACGCCGAGCTCGTCGGCACCCACCGAGATGTCGATCGCGTCGTGGAGCATCTGGCGGGCGCTGATGCCGCCCCGCGCGGGGTCGCCGCCGTAGTGGCCGAAGCTGAGGAATCCGAAGGCTCGCATGGCCCCACCGTACCAAATGATTGAAAGTTGGACTAGGGGGTGCTGCTGGTCGTCGCATCGGAGTGATGCACGAGTTGCATCGGGGTGAGAGGCTGTCCCGCATGACCGGGATGACAGCGCAGGATCCGCTCGTCCTCGACGACGCCGCAGCCTGGAAGTCCTGGCTGCTCGCTCACGACGAGGACAGCGACGGCGTCTGGCTCGTGCTCGCGAAGAAGGGGACCGAAGACCCCACGTCGCTCTCCTACCAACAGGCCCTCGAGGAGGCGCTGTGCAGCGGCTGGATCGACGGACAGAAGCGCGGCCGCGACGCGACGACGTTCCTCCAGCGCTTCACGCCCCGGCGATCGCGCTCGATCTGGTCCCAGCGCAACGTCGGGATCATCGCCCGCCTCGAGGAGGAGGGGCGCCTGCGCGACCGCGGCCGCTCCGAGGTCGAACGGGCCCGTGCCGACGGACGATGGGAGGCCGCCTATCCCGGCGCAGCGACCGCAGAGGTCCCGGCGGAGCTGTCCGCCGCCCTCGCCGGGAACCCCGCGGCCCGATCGGTCTTCGAGAGTCTGCGCGGGAGCGCGCGGTACAGCGCGCTGCATCCGGTGCTCTCCGCCCGGGACGCCGCCGCTCGCCAGCGGGCCGCCGCCCGCGTCGTCGCGTGGCTCCTGGACCAGGGGTGAGCAGGCTTCACGGCGATACCTGAGCTCTCTGCCCGCGCTGCTCCTGCCGCCTGTGCCGCCTGTGCTGCTCCTGCTGCCTCAGTGCTGAGGATGCTCTCCGGGCACCACGAGTGCCCACAGCACACCGAAGCGATCCTTGACCTGGCCATAGTGGTCGCCCCAGGGGGCGAGCTCGAACGGCATGGCGAGGGAGGCGCCGCTGGAGGTCATCGTCCCGATGAGCGCTCGCGCCTCGTCGACGGTGTCCAAGCCGATGAGGAAGGAGTACACCTCCGACTCCAGCGGAGGCATCTCCTCCCCGGGCGGGGACACCGCGTCGCCACCGGCGAGGGTGACCAGACCGCCATGGAGCTGAGCATGCGCGACCGACTCGGGCGCGGGGGCGAAGGGGAATCCCGAGAGATCGGGGAAGTCCTCATAGGTCATCAGGTCCAGCTGACCGCCGAACACCTGGTGGTAGTGCTGGAAGGCCTCGCGGGCGTTGCCGGGAAAGGTGAGGTACGGGCTGAACTGCGGTGCGGCCATGGGGCGTCTCCCTGGTCCTTCTCATCGTCCGGGCCTCGTCCTCGGGGCCCGGCGCCAGTGTGGCACGACGGCACGCACGGCGGAAGCCGTCACCGCCCCCGGATGTGCGCTGCCGGGTGCTGGGCAGAGCTGGTGCTTGGTGCAGTGCTGGTGCTGGTGCTGGTGCTGGTGCTGGTGCTGGTGCTGGGGCGGAGCGTCCATCTGCGGCAGGTGAGCGGCACGTGCCTCTCCCTGGGCGGAGCAAGTGCTCCTCATCTGCCGTTCGTTGCCAGATCTACCGATTCCTGCCGCGCTGGTGCTGGGCTGGCCTGCTGGGCTGACCTGCTGGTGCTGGTGCTGGTGCTGGTGCTGGTGCTGGTGCTGGTGCTGGTGCTGGTGCTGGTGCTGGGTTGGCCGACTGGTCCGGTTCCGGGCTGCTGGGCTGGCCTGCCGGTCCGAACGGTGCTCTGAGGGCGAGTCGGGCGGCTCGGTCCTGGATCAGCCGGCCAGGGGGTCAGAGAGCAGTCCGTCCTCGAGCGCGCCGAGCTGCGAACGGGCGATCCGATGATCGCCGCGCCGGATGGACAGCAGCAGATCGGCGAGCGTCTCCTCCCAGTTCGCCATGACGTCCTCGTAGGTCAGGCGGAGGACGATGTAGCCGCGCCGCCTGGCCCGACGGTCGCGACGCCGATCCCGGCGGTACGCCTCGGGATCCGTGTGGTGACTGAAGGAGTCGCATTCGATGATCAGCTTCTCGCCGACGATCATGTCGACGCGCCCGATCCCGGGAATGCTGACCTGGGTCCGAACGCGGACCCCTCTCCGCTCCAGAGCCCGTCGCACGATGGTCTCGGTCCCGGACTCGGCGGAGCCGTCGAGCGGGAGGATGCGGCTCCGCCGACGCTCGGACAGCGAGCTGCAGGCCCGAAGTGCAGCGGCGTCGTCGATCAGGTGCCGGTTCAGCCCGGACTCGAGAACCACGGCGGCGTGATCCTCGCTCAGGCAGTGCACCGCATGCTCCAGGGCGATGGGCATCGGCAGCACGGGATGCTGGTCGGGCCAGCTGGTGAGCACCGGATGGTGCAGGTGGACTGCAGCTCCACTCCGCGCGGACGAGCGGGATCGCTGGCCTCCGCGCCTCCGTGCCTCATGGGCTCCCTGGACCGGAGGGACCCAGAAGCCATACAGATGGAGGGCGCTGACGCAGGTGACGCGGTTGTTCCGCGCCAGCGCGGCTCGGACAGGATGAGGAGTGAGCGAGGTGCCGTAGAAGCCATGGCCGAGCCGGGTGATCGTCCCCTCCTCGCACAGGGCTTCGATGGCTCGGCGACTGCATCCGGCCCTCTCCAGCTCCTGGCGGGTACGGACATGGACGTCGGGATGTCGTGACGGGATCAGCATCCGCCCATGCTGGTGAGGACGGCGCTTCCACAGGGGGCCAGGATGCAGATTGTGGATCCGCCGGCCATGGGGAGGAGCACTTCGATGGCCCGCTCTGCCCGTGTTGGTCGCTGCCTGCCCAGGACCGGAGGGACCAGCCGATGCGAGGGCCGATGCCGGCGCCGGCGCAGGCGCAGGCGCAGGCGCTGGGCACTGTCCGTGGAGGGCAGATGGGCGGCACTTGCCTCGCATAGTGCAAGGCAAGTGCCGCCCATCTGCCGGTTGCTGCCAGGCCTGCCGATTCCTACCAGCCAACAGGATCTGTCAGCCGGCCCAAGACCGGACTAGCCTGCCGATGCCGATGCCGATGCCGATGCCGATGCCGATGCCGGGCACTGTCCGTGAAAAGTAGATGAGCGGCACTTGCCTCGCATAGTGCAAGGCAAGTGCCGCTCATCTGCCGATTGCTGCCAGACCTGCCGATTGCTGCCAGACCTGCCGATTGCTGCCAGACCTGCCGATTCCTGCCAGGCAGCAGGCGCCCAAGTCTGAGGCGCCCAAGGCAGGAGGCTCAGGCCTGCAGGCCCAGGCGAGGAGGCCCAGGCCAGAAGGCTCTGGTCAGCTCAGGGGGCCGGGCTCACTCGTCGTCGGCCTCGGTGGACCCGGTGGGGCGGGCGCCCAGCTCGGCGTCCAGGCGCAGCAGGCCCGAGCCGTCCTCGCCGATCAGCTTCAGGCGGCCGATGATCTCGGAGACAGTGGCCTCCTCCTCGACCTGCTCGTCGACGAACCAGTTCAGCAGCGGACGGGAGTCGTAGTCGCCTTCCTTGTCGGCGCTGCGGTACAGCTCGCGGATGGACTCGGAGACCTTCTGCTCGTGGGCGAGGGCCGCCTCGAAGATCTCGAGCACCGACAGGCCCGGCTTGACACCGGGAGCGTTGATGGTGCCGATGGCCGCGTGGTTGCCGCGGTCGGAGACGTGCTGGATGAATTTGTTGGCGTGGACGATCTCCTCGTCAGCCTGGTGGCGCAGCCAGGCGGCGATGCCGGGGAGGTCCTGCTCGTCGGCCTCGATGGCCAGCTGACGGTAGGTGATCGAGGCGGCGAACTCGAGGGTGATCTGGTCCTGGAACTTCTTCTCAAGGTCATGGGAGAGCTTCATGGGAGCGAGAGTAGACCCCTTCCCGAGACTTGTCAGCCATGGCGAGGCTTGCCTCAGACGGTCTGGAAAGTGGAGGCTCACCTGCGGTTTCGCCGCAATCGGATACGCCGCGTCAGCAGCCGCCGCCTTCGGACCTCCAGGCCAGATCGACGAGCTCGCGCAGCACCCCCTCGTCGACGTCCTTGAGCCCGTTGACGTAGACGCATCCCGCGCCGAGCCGATGCTTGCCCAGCTGCTCGAGCAACGCGTCGGACCCGTCGTGACCCTGCAGGCCGTACAGGGACAGCGCCGCCGAGCGAGGGGAGAAGCCGACACGGAACCAGGTGCCGCGGGACCCGCCGGAGGGAGTGGCGTACTCGTCGGCGCCGAAGCCGACCATGCTCGGACCCCACATGACCGCCCGCTCACCCGTGACCTCGGCGAAGAGCTCGAGGAGCCGGGCCCCTTCCTCGCGACGGCGCGCGGTGGGCAGTCCCGCGCAGTATGCGGCGGGGTCGACGTCGGTGGGGCCGGTCTTGGGCGTGTAGGCCATGGGAGCTCCTGGGTCGAGCGGCGTGCTCCAGGCACGACGCTGAAGCGAGATCGAGCGTAGGCGAGCCGCCGTCCCCCGGCACGCTGCTGTACGAGGAGCGGGGCGCGACGGCACGCTTCAGGGCTGCGATCTCTGTCCTCAGCCGTTCTCAGCGGGGATGCGGAGCGGGGCCGAGAGTGCGACCGGGCACGAACCGTCCGACATGGAGCGCGTGACGGGCGACCTCGGGCTTCACCCCGCGGTCGACCCCGGTCCCGCCGTCGGCCCTGGTCCCGCGGTCGGCCTCAGCCCCTCCGTCGGCCTCCTCGGCGTCGGCGCGCTCGATCAGCCGGCCCATCCGATCGACGGCCGCGCGGGCCACCTCCCGGATCGGCAGCTCGACGGTCGCCAGGCCGATCAGGTCCAGCCCGTCCATGATGCCGTCGAAGCCGACGACGGAGAGGTCCTCGCCGACGCGGATACCGCGCTCGCCGGCGGCTCGAAGCAGGTCCAGAGCGACATAGTCGACGGGGCAGACGATGCAGGTCAGCTCCTCGTCCCGGGCCGCATCGAGGGCCCGGACCACCCCTCGCTCGACAGGCAGCAGCGGGATCGGCCGAGCGGACGTGCCGAGCTCGGAGAGGCGGGTGACGAGGCTGCGCATGCGCAGATCGAACACCCGCGAGTACAGCAGCGGCGCGGTCAGCACCGCGATCCGACGGTGGCCGGCGGCGACGATCCGATCGGCGACCATCCGTCCGTGCGCGCGCTCGTCGTAGCTGACGGACTCGAGGTGCGGATGCTCGTTGGGACGTCCGACGATCATCATCGGCACCGTGCTCCCGGTGACCACGAGATCCTCCGCAGCGGTGACGCCGGTGCCGACGAAGGCTCCGGCGACGCGCTGGCCGAGCAGTCGACGCAGACCCGCGACCTCGGCGGTCCCGTAGTCATGGCGGTCTGCGGTCACGGAGATGAGGGTGCGTCCGGCGTCCTCGACCGCGCGGTTCATCTCGGCGTGCAGATGGCCGTAGGCGGGATTGGTGGCATCGCGGATCAGGAGCCCCAGCTGGTGGCCGCGCCGCTGGGCGAGTCCGCTCGCGACCAGGTCGTGCACGTACCCGAGGCGGTCGACGGCCTCTCGCACCCGGATCTGCGCGTCGGGGGAGACGCGCTGTCCGCGGCCCTGCAGCACGCGCGAGACCGTCGACCGGGAGAGCCCGGCCTCGCGGGCGACGTCGAGCATGGTGGGCGGTCGCCCCATCGCTCCTCCTGGGTGCTCCTGGCGGGGTGGTCCGGATCCGCGGCGCGGGCGTCCGAGTCCGAGTCCGAGTCCGGGGAAGGGTAACGATCCCGGGGGCCGGACCGGTCTCGACCAGGTGACGCGGCGGTGAAGGTTCTCCGGTCCCGCCGAGGTCACCGCGATCAGGCGGGGAACAGATCCGGTACGGCCGACGAACACCTCGTGAACGCTCCTGCGGGATCGCCCGGACGCCGGCTCGGCAGCGTCCGACGAAGGCGCTGGAAGGAGCTGTGGGAGCGCTTCCACCAGCGCTGACAGAGCACGTTAACGTGCCATTCACCTGCACGGATGCCCTCTGGCGGGGCGTGCTGAAGCTCCCTACTGTGTGGGCGTCGGCGAGTTCGCGAACACCCGCGGACGGCCCCAGGGGAGGCCGATGGGCACTGCGCGTCGCGCTCTGCCCGGCGCCTGCCCCTCCGGCCCCGGACCGTCCGTCGACCCGCCGATCGTTCCTGCTCCGTCCCCCTGTCGAGTCCCCCTTGTCGAGATCCCCTTGTCGAGCTTCACGCTGGGAGCGCTCCCATGACCACCGACGTCCTACCTCCTCCTTCCGCCGTGGGCGGGGGCCGCTCCGGCACCGGCGGCACCGGTCCTGGCGGCACCCGTCCTGACGGCTCCCGCTCCGACGGCACCGGTCGCAACGGCTCCGGCGCCGGGGTGCGCCGTCGGCGCGCCGGCGGTCCGGGCGCGTCCTCGGGCGCGCGGCCCGAGCGTCGACGGTCCCCGCAGCGGGCCCGTCGGGCGCGGAGGGATGCGCTGCTGTTCTCGCTGCTGATCCTGCCGAACCTCGCCGCGATCCTCGTGTTCTCGTACTATCCGGCGCTCTACAACATCGGTCTGAGCTTCATGGACTGGGACTTCGTCGCGCCGATGCCGGAGTGGGTGGGCCTGGAGAACTACGCGGACCTGCTCACGGATGCCGAGTTCGGCCAGGTCATGCTGAACACGCTGATCTTCACGGGCGTGAGCGTCATCGGGTCGATCGTCGGAGGCCTGCTGCTGGGCAGCCTGCTGGCGACCAAGGTGCCGCTGACCGGCTTCGCGCAGACCATGGCCTTCGCCCCGCACATGCTCCCCGGCGCCGCCGTCGGCATCCTGTGGCTGTTCATGTTCGACCCCAACTACGGGCTCTCCCGCTGGCTGTTCTCGCTGGTCGGGCTGGAGTCCCCGGCATGGACGACGACCTCGGACTGGTCCCTGTGGGCGATCACCATCGCCTACACCTGGCAGCGCCTCGGCTTCGTCACGGTCATCTGCTACACGGCGATCCTCGACCTGCCCAAGGACCTCTACGAGGCCGCGGCGCTCGACGGGGCGCACGGGAGGAAGCTGTTCCGCCACCTGACGCTCCCGCTGCTGAGCCCCATCACGTTCTTCCTGTCCATCACGGGCATCATCTCCGCCGCCCAGACCTTCGACATCATCTCGATCATGACCAGCGGCGGGCCCGGCGTCTCCTCCTCGACCCTCTCCTGGATGGTCTACGAGGAGGCGTTCCAGAGCTTCGACATCGGCAAGGCGTCCGCTGCGGCGACGGTCCTGCTGATCATCCTCCTGGCCATCACGTACGTGCAGGTCAAGTACGGCGAGAAGAAGGTGAACTACGACCGATGAGCGCCCAGACCGCTCCCGCCCGGACCGCTCCCGCCCAGACCGCTCCCGCCCGGACCGCTCCGTCCGCTGCACCGGCGTCGTCGGCCCCGGGCCCGTCCGTCGGCCGCACCCGTCCCCGCGGACCCCGTCGTCCGCTGTGGCAGACCGTCCTGCTCACCTCCGGGGTGGTCGCCACCATCGCTGTGTTCGCGGTGCCGCTGTACTGGCTGTTCTCCTCGGCCGTGAAGCCTCGCACGGACATCTACTCGTGGCCGCTGCAGTGGATCCCCAGCACTCTGACGTTCGAGAACTTCCGGGAGGCGTGGAGCTCGGCGCCCTTCGACCGGTTCTTCCTGAACTCGATCATCACCACGGGCGTCGGCACCGCGCTGGAGATCTGCCTGGCGATCCTGTGCGCCTACGCCTTCGTGTTCGTCGACTTCCGCTTCAAGAAGATCGCGTTCGGCCTGATCATCGCCTCGATGATGCTGCCGGGGCACGTGACCCTGATCGTCAACTACATCACCGTGGCGAACCTGGGCTGGCTGAACTCGTACGCCGGCATCATCCTGCCGGGCGTCGCGAGCGCCTTCGCGATGTTCCTGCTGTACCAGTCGATGCGCGGCATCGACAGGGACATCCTCCAGGCCGCGGAGATCGACGGCGCCGGGCACATCCGCCGCATGCTCACCATCGCGGTGCCGCTGTCGGGCCCGATGATCCTCACCGCGACGCTGATCGTGATGGTCGGCAAGTGGAACGAGTACGTGTGGCCGCTGATCGTCACCTCGACCGCGGACATGCGCACGCTGCCGATCGGTCTGCTGTTCCTGCGCAGCCAGGAGGGCTACTCGAACTGGGGCGCGATCATCGCCGGCGCCGTGTTCGTGTCCCTGCCGATGCTGCTCATCTTCTTCGTCGCCCAGAAGCGCATCATCGGCGGGCTCGCCGCCGGCGCCATGAAGTGACTCCCCGTCCACCCCGTCCGCCCTCCCGACGACCTCCACCCGCCCGACGGCCCCGTCGGCCTCTCTCACAGGAGAATCCATGACCCGTCTGCCCTCCTCCCTCTCCCGCCGCTCGATGCTGACCGCCCTCGGCCTCGGCGCCGGTGCCGCCGGCCTCGCCGCTTGCGGCTCGCCCTCCGGCGGGGACGGCGGCGACAGCAGCGTCCGCTCGGGCTTCACCCAGGCCGATCTGACGGTCCCCTCGCAGTACGAGGGCCGCACCCCGGTGCTGTTCTGGGCGCCCTTCACCGGCACCAACTACGAGGTCCTCGCCTCGCTGATCAGCGAGTTCAACGAGTCCCAGGACGAGATCGTCGCGGTCGCCGAGTCCGTCGGCTCGTACGCGGACCTGAACCAGCAGTTCACCGCCGCCCTCCAGGCCCGCACCGTGCCGGACGTCGTCTGCTTCCCGGAGATGCAGTGGCTCCAGTTCCACTTCTCCGATGCGCTCGCACCGCTGGACGGCTACTTCGACGACGAGTGGAACACCGACGTCTACATCCAGAACTACGTGGCCGAGGGCAAGGCGTCCGGCGAGACCTATGTGGTGCCCTTCGCGCGGTCCACGCCGCTGTTCTACTTCAACAGGACCCGGTACATCGAGGCCGGGCTGCCGGAGGAGGGCCCCACGACCTGGGAGGACCTGGCGGAGTTCGCTCCCGAGCTCGCGAAGATCCAGGTCGACGGCCGTCCGCTGTCGGCGCTCGCCTTCTCGGCCGACGCCTGGCACGGGCAGGCCGACATCTGGGGCTTCGGCGGCGCGAACTCCACCGAGGACTTCCAGGTGACGATCGCCGACCCGGCGGGCGCCGAATGGCTCGAGTGGCAGCGCGCATTCATCGCCGACGGGCACGGCTACCTCGCCCAGTCCTCCGGCACCGACTTCACCTCGGGCATCGCGGCCGGCTTCCGCGGCTCCACGGCGAGCCTCACCGGCACCACCGAGGCCACCGAGGGGGTCTTCGAGGTCGGCGTGGCCTACATGCTCTCGAAGGAGGGCGAGCAGAAGCAGGTGCCCACCGGCGGCTCCGGCCTCTCGATCGTGCGCTCCGACTCGCAGGACCGTCAGGACGCCGCCGCCGAGTTCTTCCGCTTCCTCGCGGGTCCGGAGCAGTCCGCGACCTGGCACAAGGGCACCGGCTACGTCCCGATCGTGCAGGCCGCCTCCGAGACCGGGACCGTCAAGGACCTGGTCGCCGAGAACCCGAACTACGGGGTCGCCCTCGCGCAGCTGGAGAACGCCCGCACCGCCGACTACGTCAACTGGGACCAGGGCTCCGTCTCGGAGATCAGTGCCGCGATGGCCTCGGTCTACGGCGACGGCAAGGAGGCGCAGGGCGTCCTCGACGCGCTCGCCGGGGAGCTCCAGGAGGCGCTCTACGACAACCGCGAGGACTACGAGTCCATCGGCTTCGAGGGCTGGAGGTGAACGCGCGCATGACGACAGGCTCCACCACCAGCACCACCGAGACCTGGACGCTCACCTGGACGCAGACCCGCACCGAGACCCGCAGCGGGATCGCCGATGCGCACGAGGAGGGGTCCGACGGTCAGGAGCGCACCTCCCGGCCGATGCCCGAGCTCGTCGGGCATCGCGGTGCGGCGGCCCTCGCCCCGGAGAACACGCTCCTCTCGTTCCGTCGCGGAGTCGCGGAGGGGTCGGCGCTCCTGGAGTGCGATGTGCATCTGAGCGCCGACGGGCATGACGCGATCATCCACGACGCGACCATCGATCGCACCGCCCAGCCGGACTCGCCCCTGCGCACGGGAGCGGTCGCGGACCTCTCCCGCGCCCAGCTGGACCGGGTGCTCGTCGGCGACGGCGAGCATGTGCCCACGCTCGAGCAGGTGCTCGACGCCGCCGTCCGCGAGGACGGCACGCGGGTGCCGGTGCTCATCGAGGTCAAGGCCCCGGCGGCGACGGAGCTGGTGCTGGACGTCCTGGCCCGGCGCTTCGCCGTGACCGACTTCGGCCCGGCCGACGGTCCTGGTGCCGCACGGGCCGATGGACCTGGTGGCACTCGGCCCGACGGGTCCGGTGCCGCACGGGCCGATGCGCCCCCGGCCTGGGTGATCTCCTTCCATCCCGAGGCTCTGCGCGTCGTCGCCGAGCAGGCCCCGCATGTTCCGCGCCTGCTCACGACCACCTCGACGTCCCCGGAGTTCTTCCAGACGGCCGTCGAGCTGGGGGCGCGGCAGGTGGGGGTGCGGATCGCCGACGCCCGCCAGGCTGACGTCGAGACCTGCGACCGTCTCGGCCTCGCGCTGAACCTGTGGACGGCGCGCAGCGAGGAGGAGCTGGATCGGGCCGTCGAGCTCGGCTGCGACACCCTCACCGTCGACGACCCGGCCTGGGCGCGGGAGCGACTCGCGCAGATCGCCGCCGACGAGGCCGCCTTCTCCGGCCCGGTCGACGACGCCGCCCGCAGCCCGCTCGATGCCGATCCGCGTGGTCCCGAGACCGATCCCCGAGGTCCCGAGACCGATCCCCGAGGTCCCGACATCGATCCCCGTCGTCCTGACACCGCCGAGGAGGTTCGCGCATGATCCGCCCCCGTCGTCTGAAGCCGCTGATCACCGGTCATCGAGGGGCGGCCGGCGTCGCCCCGGAGAACACGGTCAAGGCGTTCCGCCGCGGTGTCGCCGACGGCGCCGACCAGCTCGAATGCGATGTGCATCTGAGTCGCGACCACCGCGATGTGATCATCCACGATGCGACCATCGACCGCACCGCGGAGGAGGCGTCGCCGCGCCGCAGCGGAGCGGTCGCCGAGCTCACCCGCGCTCAGCTGGACGAGGTGCTCGTCGGCGACGGCGAGCACATCCCCACCCTCGCCGAGGTGCTCGAGGCTGCGGTCCGGCCCGACGGGACCCGTCTGCCGGTGCTCGTGGAGATCAAGGCCCCGGCCGCCGCCGAGCTCGCCGCGACGATCCTGCTCGAGACCTTCGATCCCTCGCAGTGGGGCAGCGAGCGGCCGGCTCCGGCACGGATCATCTCCTTCCATGCGGAGGCTCTCCGGATCGCTCTCGAGGTCGCTCCGCAGATCCCGCGCGGCCTGCTCGCAGGAGAGCTGACCGAGGAGGTCCTCGATGCCGCGATGCGCAGCAAGGCGGAGATCCTCGGGGTGCGCCTCAGCGATCTGCGTGACGGGGACTTCGACCGCATCCGGGGCGTCGGCCTGGTGCCGTCCGCCTGGGCGGCCCGCACCGACGACGAGATCCGTCGTGCCGTCGACCTCGGGGTTCCCGAGATCGGCGCCGACGACCCCGCGCACACGCGGCGCGTGGTCGAGGAGCACCTCGGCGACGCCTGAGGCCCTCGGCCCGAGGCCGTCGGCTCAGCACCGTCGGCTCAGCACCGTCGGCTCTGCACCGTCGGCTCTGCACCGGCGGCTCAGCACCGTCGGCCCGGAACCGTCAGCCCGGAACCGTCGGCTCAGGGGCGTGACTCACTCGTTGGTCACCTCGATCTCGAGTCCCGCATCGGCGGGGCCGGCGCTGATGTGCCACGGATGCTGGACCCCCTCGTCGGCGAAGGCGACGCACTCGGCCTCGCTGTCGCCGGCGACGGTGTCGATGCCATCCTCGCACTCGACGTCGAGGGACATCTCCGCGGGTCCGCGGGCCTCGGCCTCGTCCTCGACGGGGTCGCCGAGCTCCTCGGCGGTGAGCTTCTTGGAGTCGTGGCCGAAGCCCCAGCTGCCCTCGAACAGGTTTTCGTCCCCGCCCGTCTGGGTGCCGTCGTCGGCGTCCTCGGTCCCGTCGTCATCAGCGGGATCGTCGGAGTCGTCGGGACCGTCCTGGTCGTCCGAGTCCTCGGAGGCTCCCGGGCTGTCCATGTCGTCGGAGTCATCCGTGTCGTCGTCGGCCGTGTCGTCGTCGATCGTGCCGTCGTCGGCCCCGGTCCCCGAGCCGTCGTCGGAGCCGGCATCGTCGGTCTGCTCCGCAGCGGTGGTGGCGTCGGGATCGTCGTCGGCGTCGGATCCGCAGCCTCCCAGCAGGGAGGCGGCGAGGGCGAGCGCGGCGATCGGGGCCAGCGCGCTGCGTGCGCGCACCCCTCCCGGTGCTCGTCGCGGCATGGTCATCGTCGTGCGGTCTCGGTTCCGGTTCCACCTCATGTCGGGTCCTCCCCTCCCGGGGCGCCTCGACGTCGAGACGCCTCCGACTAGTGTGACGGAGGGCATGCCCCGCGTCGAACGTCTGAGGCCGCAGCGCTTTCCGTCGCCGTCCCCGCGCCCGTGCCCCGCGCCGTGAACCCTGTCCCGCCCGTCCCCTACCCTTCCTTTCCCTTCCTTTCCTTTCCCTTCCCGACTCGTCCCGCCCACCGCACCATCGCAGGAGATCCCATGAGTTCGCAGGCCGCCGCATCCGCCTCCGCCGCCCCCGCCGTCGGCCCTGTCGACGCCTCCGCCGTGCCTGCACGCCCTGTGATCGTCGGCCATCGCGGCGCCGCGGCCCATGCTCCGGAGAACACGCTGGCCTCCTTCCGGCGGGCCGTCGAGGACGGTGCGCAGCTGCTCGAGTGCGACGTCCACCTGAGCGCGGACGGCCAGTCGTCGTCATGCACGACGAGACGATCGACCGCACGGCCGATGCGTCCTCGCCGATCGCCTCCGGGACCCTGGCGGACCTCAGCCGTGAGCAGCTCGACCAGGTGGTCCTCGAGGGCGGGGAGCGGGTCCCCGACCTCACCGAGCTCTTCGAGACCTCGGAGGTGCCTCTGTTCATCGAGGTCAAGGTCGCATCCGCCGCCGAGGCCGTCGCGGAGCTCCTCTCCGCCCTGCCGTCGGACGCCCCGGCGAGGAGCTCGACCGTCATCTCCTTCCACGCCGAGGCGCTCGAGGCGATCCGTCGCGAAGCACCGGACACGCCCGTCTCCTATCTCGTCCATCAGGTGAGCGAGGAGGCCCTCCGCACCGCCCTCGCCCTCGGCGCCGACGGGATCGGCCCGTCGGTCGATGGCCTCAGCCTCGCCGCCGCCCGGGCTGTGCACGACGCCGGGCTGCGTCGGAACCCCTGGACCGTCAACCGGCCCGACCAGCTCGCGGTCGCCCTCGCCTGCGGCGCGGACTCCATCACGACCGACGACCCTGCCTGGGTGCAGCTCGAGCTCGATGCCCGCGAGCCCGAGACCTCCTTCGCAGGGCCGGCCGGACGGTGAGTCGCGACAGGTGTCGGCAGGACCTCTGACCTGCGCGCCGACACCTGAAGTCAAGGAACATTGACACAATCTGTCAAGGGCCCTTGACCTAGGTGTCAAGGACGCCTTACATTCGGGGCATGGCAACGACGACCCGAACCTCCGGCACCCGTCCCTCCGTCGCCTCCGTCCCCTCACCCGCAGTCCCCTCAGCGCCCCGCCTGATCGGCGTCCTCGCGATCCGCCCCGTCCTGATCCTCGCCCTCGGCCTGATCCTGCTCGCAGCCGGGCTCCCGCTCCTCTACGCCAACGCCCTGGTGGTGGTCGTGGATCTCGTGACGCTCGTCGTGGTCGCCCTGGCCCTGCGGGCGGAGGGCCGCAGCCTGCTGGACCTGTTCCGCCCCTGGCGCTGGGTCGATCTCGCCTGGGGAGCGCTCATGCTGGTCATCCTGCTGGTCGGGTTCCTCGCCTCGAACCTCGTCGCGAACCTCATCGTCCACGGAGGCGCCCCGCCGACCGGCACCGCGATGCCGGAGGTCCCGCTCTGGGTCGGCGTCGTCGCCGTGGCCATCGCCCCGCTGACCATCGCCGTCGCCGAGGAGGCGGTCTACCGCGGGTATGCGCAGCCGCGTCTCGCGCGCCGTCTCGGCACCCCTCCGGCGCTGGTCCTCGTGGCCGTCGTCTTCGGGATCCAGCACATCGGCTTCGCCCTCACCTCCCCGGCCGACGTCGCCGCGAAGGTGCTCACCACGCTCCTGGCCGGCCTCATCCTCGGCGGGCTCATGCTCTGGATGAAGCGCATCGCTCCGCTGGTCCTGGGGCACTGGGGCCTCGACCTCCTGCTGCTGGGCCTGCCGACCCTCGCCCTCGCCCTCCTGTGAGCACGACCGGCCCGACCGGACCGTCTCCGCACCTCCCGCCCCTCCGAGCCGTGCGCTCCGCGGCTCCCCATCCTGGAAGGACCACCGCCATGGCCGACGACCCCCGCACCAGCCCCACCAGCCCCGCGACCCCCTCCGATCCCGCCAGTCCTGCCGATCCGGTCAGCCCCGCCGGCCGTCCGCGTCGGACGGTCTCCGCCGGCGCCCGCTACGCCTCCCGCTTCAGCTGGGGGATGGGGCTGTACGCCTCGATGCTCGTGATCGCCCTGGTCATGCGGAACCAGGGCGTGGGCAGCTGGCAGCCGATGCTCCTGACGCTCCCCGGGGTCGCCGTCATCGTCTGGGCGGTCCTCGCCTACTACCGCGAGGCCGACGAGCTCGAGCAGCGCAAGCTGGGGGAGTCGTTCGTCGTCGGCTTCGCGATCGGCGTCCCGGTGCTGCTGGTGATCGGGCTGCTCGAGTCCTTCGGGGGCCCGCACCTGAACTGGATGATCGCCTTCGTCATCCTCATGGCCGGCTGGCTGGTCGGCTCCTTCGTCTCCACGATCCGGTACCGCTGAGGGAGGGACGATGCGCAACGACATCAGGTCCCGACGTGCCGAGCGGTGCTGGTCGCAGGCCGAGCTGGCCTCCCGCCTCGGCGTCTCCCGGCAGACGGTGATCGCGATCGAGAACGGGAAGTACGACCCGTCCCTCCCGCTGGCCTTCCGGCTCGCCGCGGTGCTCGACGCCCGCATCGAGGAGATCTTCACCCCCGACGACGAGTGACCGTCGTCCGCGGACGCTCGACGTCGTCGGCGCGGCGGTCACCGCCGTCGGTTGCGGGGATGCTCCCGGGCCGTGCGCTCGTTCCCGCGGCGATAGTTCCCGGTCAGGCGCGCCATGATCTCCTGCGGGTCGCCCGTCCCGACGTCGTCGAGGAAGTCGGCGGCACGTCGGCCGCGCAGGGTCGCCGCGGCGCGGCCGTGATGGGTGATCACGACGTCGGCGCCCCGACGGTGCCATGCGAAGCCCTGAGGTGAAGGCATGCGGTGAGAGTACGGCGGCGAGCCGCCCGGCGCATGCGCTTTTCCCGTCCGGTCCGTCGCGCGCCGGCCGTCCCGTCCGACCCGACCGACCCGGCAGTCCGGCTACGCTCGCACGGTGAGCACCCCTCGGATCCGACGCCATGATCCCGATCGTCGCGACCGCATCATCGACGCCTGCCTCGACGTCATCGCCGAGCACGGCGTCGCGGGTACCTCGCACCGTCGGGTGGCCGCTGCGGCCGACGTCCCGCTGGGGTCCATGACCTATCACTTCACCGGCATGGACGAGCTCCTGCGCGAGGCCTTCACGCGATTCGCGGACGAGGTCGCGGCGCGCGCCGAGGAGCGCATGGCCCACGCCTCCGACCGCGACGAGGCGCTGGACGCCTTCGCGGCGAACATCGAGCAGGACGTCTTCGCCTCGCAGCGCGACCTGGTGCTGACGCTCGAGCTGTACACGCTCGCCGCACGACGGCCGGAGTTCCGCGACATCACCTCGGCCTGGATGGGGCGGACCCGGGCCACCATGGCGCCGTTCCTGGACCCGACCACGGCCGTCCTCCTGGACGCCATGAACGAGGGCCTGACCATCCATCGGGCGCTGCACCTGGCGGTCCCGGAGCCCGGACTCGCGAGCGAGGGCGTCGACCGCCTCAGCGGTCGCGGCCCGGCTCAGCAGGAGAGCTGACCCCAGCGGACGAGCCGAGCTCAGGGGAGGCGCTGATCCCGACGGAGGCGCTGAGCTCGACTGTCTCGCGATCCCCGGGCTGTGTCGCCTCCGTGCCGCCCGACGGGTCGCGGCGCCCCTGCAGGACTCCTGCCAGGAGGACGACCATCAGGCCGGCCAGCGGCACCACCAGCAGTCCCATGCGGAGGCCTGCGGCGTCGGCGATCAGGCCGACGATCGGCGGCGAGGCCAGGAACCCCAGCCTCATCAGCCACGAGACCACGGTCAGCCCGGTGCCCGGGCGCAGGCCAGGCAGATCGTCGGCCTCCTGCATCGCCGCGGGCACGAGGCTCGCACTGCCCAGGCCTGCGAGCGCGAAGCCGACGATCGTGCCGGGGATCGTCGGAACCGCGAGCGCAGCGCCTATGCCGAGCGTGATGATCGCTCCGCCGGAGCGGGCGACGGCGCGCTGGCCGAACCGGTCGACGAGACGATCGGCGAGCATGCGGCCGACGAACTGGGCGCCCACCAGCGCGATATAGCCCGTGGCGGCGACCGACGCGGCCGCTCCGAGATCCTGCCCCAGATAGAGAGCCGCCCAGGAGTTGCCTGCGTCCTCGACCAGCGTCCCGTCGATCGCGAGCAGCACGAGCGCCGCGAGCACCAGCGGCAGCCGCCCCCGCCTCCCGGCCTCCACGGCCCTCCTGGTCGCCTCGGCAGCATCGGTCGCCTTGACCGCATCGGTCCCCTGGATCGCCTCGGCAGCATCGGCCGCATCGACCGGTTCGAGCGCCTCGGCCGCCCCTGCTCCATCGGCCCCGCTGAGTCGGTCCTCGACGTCGGTCCCGGGCAGCGCGAAGCGCAGGGCGACCAGCGCGACCGCGGTGAACAGGACAGCCGATATCCCCAGATGCATCCGGAGCGGGATCTCCAGGGCGATCGCTGCGGCCGACATCGAACCGCCGAGCACCGCGCCGATCGACCACACGGCGTGGAAGGAGTTGATGATCGAGCGTCGATAGCGGCGCTGGACGCGCAGGCCGTGCGCGTTCTGCGCGACGTCGGTGATGGCATCGAAGGAGCCTGCAGCGAGCAGCGCCAGCGCGAGCAGCGCTGCCGACGGCGCCCAGGCCGCAGCGAACAGGGGGAGGGCGGTGAGCACCGTGCCGATGACTGCGAGGCGCGCCGAGCCCATGCGTCGGATCAGCGTGGCCGCCCCGAGGCCGGCCAGGATCGCACCCGCCGGGAAGGCGGCGAGGGCGAGCCCGTAGGTCGAGTTCGCGAGCCCCAGCGAGTCCTTGATCTCGGGGTACCGGGGCAGCAGGTTGGCCAGCAGAGCACCGTTGGTCAGGAACATCGCGGCGACGGCCCCGCGGGCCCGACGGTCCACCGCGGACGGCGCTGAGGTGCCGGACGGATCGGAGGCGTCGGAAGGTGCCGTTGACGGCGTCTGCTGGGACGAAGGGGACGACATGCGTACGAGTGTACATATAGGGTCGGGTCGTCGCTCCCTGCCGCTCCCCGTCCGCTGCACGGGGCCTGCTCCGCCGTCTCACCGCAGTCCTCATGCCGGACGTCCTTGGATCCTCTAGGAGCCGCTTCGTACGCTGTGGGAGGTTCGTGTCCGGTTGACCCCTCCGCAAGGGGCCATTACCGACCCCTTCTTCCGGGGTCCCAGAAAGGCCGTCGATGCTCGATTCGACCCTGCAGGCTACGTATGACCAGGTGCTTCACCGCAATCCTGGTGAGCCCGTCTTCCACCAGGCCGTCCGCGAGGTCTTCGAGTCGCTCGAGGTGATCCAGGGCAAGCACCCGGAGTACGCCGAGCACAGCATCCTGACCCGGCTGTGCGAGCCGGAGCGTCAGATCATCTTCCGCGTCCCGTGGGTCGACGACCAGGGGACCGTGCAGATCAACCGGGGCTTCCGCGTCGAGTACAACTCCGCCCTCGGCCCGTACAAGGGCGGTCTGCGCTTCCACCCGAGCGTGAACCTGGGCATCGTGAAGTTCCTGGGCTTCGAGCAGATCTTCAAGAACTCCCTGACCGGTCTGCCCATCGGCGGCGGGAAGGGCGGCTCCGACTTCGATCCGCGCGGCCGCAGCGACGGCGAGGTCATGCGCTTCTGCCAGTCCTTCATGACGGAGCTGCATCGCCACATCGGCGAGTACACCGATGTCCCCGCGGGTGACATCGGCGTCGGCGCCCGCGAGATCGGGTTCCTCTTCGGCCAGTACAAGCGGCTCACCAACAAGTACGAGGCCGGTGTCCTGACCGGCAAGGGCCTCGACTGGGGAGGCTCGCTCGTGCGCAAGGAGGCCACCGGTTACGGTGCGGCCATCTTCGCCCAGGAGATGCTCGCCGCCCGCGGTGACTCGATCGAGGGTCGCAAGGTCGCCGTCTCCGGTTCCGGCAACGTCGCGATCTATGCGATCGAGAAGGTCAGGCAGCTCGGGGGCGTGGCCATCACGGCGTCGGACTCCTCCGGCTACGTGATCGACGAGGACGGCATCGATCTCGATCTGCTCAAGCAGATCAAGGAGGTCGAGCGCGGACGCATCGCGGAGTACGCCGAGCGCCGCGGAGGCGCCGCGCGCTTCGTGTCGGACGGAAGCGTCTGGGACGCCCCCGTCACCATCGCCCTGCCCTGCGCCACGCAGAACGAGCTGTCGGGCAGCGATGCGAAGGCCCTCGTCAAGAGCGGCGTCCTCGCGGTGTCCGAGGGTGCCAACATGCCCTGCACCCCGGAGGCCGTCGAGATCTTCCGTGAGGCGGGCGTCGCCTTCGGCCCGGGCAAGGCGGCCAACGCCGGCGGTGTCGCCACCTCCGCGCTGGAGATGCAGCAGAACGCCTCCCGTGATGCCTGGAGCTTCTCGTACACGGAGGAGCGCCTCACGCAGATCATGAAGAACATCCACTCCACCTGCCTCGAGACGGCTGAGGAGTACGGACGTCCCGGGGACTACGTGGTGGGCGCGAACGTCGCCGGCTTCCGCAAGGTCGCCGACGCGATGATCGCCTTCGGCGTCATCTGATCGGCGCTCGGGTCGGGCGGCGCGTCCGACCCCCAGCACCCATGCACTCCTGCCCGACATCGGTCGGACCCGACGACGGCCGTCGTCCGCGCTCCTCGCGCGGTCGCCGGCCGTCGCGGTCACTGCCGGGAGGCACAGGGGATCGGCCGACGGAGCAGCCGAGGAAGCCGCGAACCAGCTGAGACCGGGCACACATCGTCTCGAGTTGGCACTCCGGCAGAACATGGGTATAGTTGTGTCTCGCGCCGGGGCCACGAAGAAGAACTTCTGAGAAGCAATCTTCGCCCGGTACTCGCCTCTGAAGCTGGCCGCTGAAACGGCCTGGTCGATGATGTGCGCGTGTTGCTTGATATCTCAATAGCGTGTCTGTTTGTTGATGCCAATATTTTTGATTGGCAAGATTTACGGATGATCAGCAGTAGCTGGTTGTTCGTTTCTTTTGCCGGGATTTTTTCATGTTTTCATGGAGAGTTTGATCCTGGCTCAGGACGAACGCTGGCGGCGTGCTTAACACATGCAAGTCGAACGATGACGGTGGTGCTTGCACTGCCTGATTAGTGGCGAACGGGTGAGTAACACGTGAGTAACCTGCCCCCCACTCTGGGATAACCTCGGGAAATCGGGGCTAATACCGGATATGAACTGTCACCGCATGGTGGTGGTTGGAAAGTTTTTCGGTGGGGGATGGGCTCGCGGCCTATCAGTTTGTTGGTGAGGTAGTGGCTCACCAAGGCGATGACGGGTAGCCGGCCTGAGAGGGCGACCGGCCACACTGGGACTGAGACACGGCCCAGACTCCTACGGGAGGCAGCAGTGGGGAATATTGCACAATGGGCGAAAGCCTGATGCAGCGACGCCGCGTGAGGGATGACGGCCTTCGGGTTGTAAACCTCTTTCAGTAGGGAAGAAGCGAAAGTGACGGTACCTGCAGAAGAAGCGCCGGCTAACTACGTGCCAGCAGCCGCGGTAATACGTAGGGCGCAAGCGTTGTCCGGAATTATTGGGCGTAAAGAGCTTGTAGGTGGCTTGTCGCGTCTGCCGTGAAAACCCGAGGCTCAACCTCGGGCGTGCGGTGGGTACGGGCAGGCTAGAGTGTGGTAGGGGAGACTGGAACTCCTGGTGTAGCGGTGAAATGCGCAGATATCAGGAAGAACACCGATGGCGAAGGCAGGTCTCTGGGCCATTACTGACACTGAGAAGCGAAAGCATGGGGAGCGAACAGGATTAGATACCCTGGTAGTCCATGCCGTAAACGTTGGGCACTAGGTGTGGGGAACATTCCACGTTTTCCGCGCCGTAGCTAACGCATTAAGTGCCCCGCCTGGGGAGTACGGCCGCAAGGCTAAAACTCAAAGGAATTGACGGGGGCCCGCACAAGCGGCGGAGCATGCGGATTAATTCGATGCAACGCGAAGAACCTTACCAAGGCTTGACATGCACCGGACGGTCGCAGAGATGTGGCTTCCTTTGGGCTGGTGCACAGGTGGTGCATGGTTGTCGTCAGCTCGTGTCGTGAGATGTTGGGTTAAGTCCCGCAACGAGCGCAACCCTCGTTCCATGTTGCCAGCGCGTTATGGCGGGGACTCATGGGAGACTGCCGGGGTCAACTCGGAGGAAGGTGGGGACGACGTCAAATCATCATGCCCCTTATGTCTTGGGCTTCACGCATGCTACAATGGCCGGTACAATGGGTTGCGATACTGTGAGGTGGAGCGAATCCCAAAAAGCCGGTCTCAGTTCGGATTGGGGTCTGCAACTCGACCCCATGAAGTCGGAGTCGCTAGTAATCGCAGATCAGCAACGCTGCGGTGAATACGTTCCCGGGCCTTGTACACACCGCCCGTCAAGTCACGAAAGTCGGTAACACCCGAAGCCAGTGGCCCATCCTCGTGAGGGAGCTGTCGAAGGTGGGATCGGTGATTGGGACTAAGTCGTAACAAGGTAGCCGTACCGGAAGGTGCGGCTGGATCACCTCCTTTCTAAGGAGCATCACCAAGTATGGTGGCCGTCTGCCTGCCCGCGTGTGGTGGGGATGGTTGCTCATGGGTGGAACATCAACGGATGGGCGCTTCGCTGGTTCGCAGTGATTGTTCTAGTACGCCTCCCTGGTGGGGTGGGAACGGATGGTCGTGGGCTGGTTCGAGGTGGAGACACGCTATTGGGTTGTGAGGCTGCACGCGGCCTGTTCTGGGGTTCTTCCTGTGGGGAGGGGCTCGGGGTGGGTGTGTGGCTGGTCCTCCCTTGCTGGGGCATCGCTGTGGTGGTGTGCTGGTGGGTGTGGGGTTGTTTCTTGAGAACTACATAGTGGACGCGAGCATCTTGTAAGCAATTTTTTGTCTTTGTGTGTTGCCAAGTCTTTAAGGGCGCACGGTGGATGCCTGGGCACAAGGAGCCGATGAAGGACGTGGGAGTCTGCGATAAGCCTCGGGGAGATGACAACCGATCTGTGATCCGAGGATGTCCGAATGGGGAAACCCACCGCAAGTCATGTTGCGGTACCCGCCATTGAATGTATAGGTGGTGTGGAGGGAACGCGGGGAAGTGAAACATCTCAGTACCCGCAGGAAGAGAAAACAAATAGTGATTCCGTGAGTAGTGGCGAGCGAAAGCGGAGGTGGCTAAACCTGGTCTGTGTGATACCCGGCAGGGGTTGCAGGCTGGGGGTTGTGGGGCAGTGCGTGACCTCTCTGCCGGGGGGTCGGCGTGGACGTGTGTTGGTAGTCGAAGTCGTGGTGAGTGCGACGGCGTAGAGGGTGTGACCCCCGTAGACGAAACTGACGTGCGGCGTTGTTGCTGTTCCCGAGTAGCACCGGGCCCGTGAAATCCGGTGTGAATCTGCCAGGACCACCTGGTAAGCCTGAATACTCCCTTGTGACCGATAGCGGACAAGTACCGTGAGGGAAAGGTGAAAAGTACCCCGGGAGGGGAGTGAAATAGTACCTGAAACCGTGTGCTTACAATCCGTCGGAGCCTTTTGGGGTGACGGCGTGCCTTTTGAAGAATGAGCCTGCGAGTTAGTGGTCGGTGGCGAGGTTAACCCGTGTGGGGTAGCCGTAGCGAAAGCGAGTCTGAACGGGGCGTTCAGTCGCCGGCTCTAGACCCGAAGCGAAGTGATCTATCCATGGGCAGTGTGAAGCGCGGGTAAGACCGCGTGGAGGCGCGAACCCACTTCAGTTGAAAATGGAGGGGATGACCTGTGGATAGGGGTGAAAGGCCAATCAAACTTCGTGATAGCTGGTTCTCCCCGAAATGCATTTAGGTGCAGCGTTGCGTGTTTCGTGCCGGAGGTAGAGCACTGGATAGGCGATGGGCCCCACCGGGTTACTGACCTTAGCCAAACTCCGAATGCCGGTACGTGAGAGCGCAGCAGTGAGACTGTGGGGGATAAGCTTCATAGTCGAGAGGGAAACAGCCCAGAACATCAGCTAAGGCCCCTAAGCGTGTGCTAAGTGGAAAAGGATGTGGAGTTGCTGAGACAACCAGGAGGTTGGCTTAGAAGCAGCCACCCTTGAAAGAGTGCGTAATAGCTCACTGGTCAAGTGATTCTGCGCCGACAATGTAGCGGGGCTCAAGTACACCGCCGAAGCTGTGTCATTCCGGTTTTGCCGGGATGGGTAGGGGAGCGTCGAGCAGCCAGCGAAGCCGCGGGGGAACCCAGTGGTGGAGGCTGTTCGAGTGAGAATGCAGGCATGAGTAGCGAAAGACGGGTGAGAAACCCGTCCGCCGATTGATCAAGGGTTCCAGGGCTAGGTTAATCCGCCCTGGGTTAGTCGGGACCTAAGGCGAGGCCGACAGGCGTAGTCGATGGACATCGGGTTGATATTCCCGAACCGATCGTAGGAGGACCCATACCGAGGCGTCTGATGCTAACCACCCGAGCTGCCTGCTCGCCCTTCGGGGTGGGTGTGGTGTGTGAGGCTGGGAACCAGGGATGTAGTAGGTCAGCGTGTGGGATGACGCAGAGAGGTAGCTTCCGCGGACTTAATGGAATAGTCCGTCTAAGCGTGCAGCCCGATCCCGGGTAATGCTGGGGTCGTGTGGGTGAGACGTGATGGGGATCCCGTATGGGCGTAGGTGAGTGATCCTGTACTGCCAAGAAAAGTTCCGGCGTGACGAATACGGTCGCCCGTACCCTAAACCGACTCAGGTGATCAGGTAGAGAATACCGAGGCGTTCGAGAGAATCGTGGTTAAGGAACTCGGCAAAATGCCCCCGTAACTTCGGGAGAAGGGGGGCCCGATCCGTGAGAGCGGGGAGGGCCGCAGAGACCAGGGAGAAGCGACTGTTTACTAAAAACACAGGTCCGTGCGAAGTCGTAAGACGCTGTATACGGACTGACGCCTGCCCGGTGCTGGAAGGTTAAGAGGACTGGTTAGCACTTCGGTGCGAAGCTGAGAATTTAAGCCCCAGTAAACGGCGGTGGTAACTATAACCATCCTAAGGTAGCGAAATTCCTTGTCGGGTAAGTTCCGACCTGCACGAATGGCGTAACGACTTCTCCACTGTCTCAACCGCGAACTCGGCGAAATTGCATTACGAGTAAAGATGCTCGTTACGCGCAGCAGGACGGAAAGACCCCGGGACCTTTACTATAGTTTGGTATTGGTGTTCGGAACGATTTGTGTAGGATAGGTGGGAGACTGGGAAGCGTTCACGCCAGTGGATGTGGAGTCGTTGTTGAAATACCACTCTGGTCGTTCTGGATTCCTAACCTCGGTCCGTGATCCGGATCAGGGACAGTGCCTGATGGGTAGTTTAACTGGGGCGGTTGCCTCCTAAAGAGTAACGGAGGCGCTCAAAGGTTCCCTCAGCCTGGTTGGCAATCAGGTGTTGAGTGTAAGTGCACAAGGGAGCTTGACTGCGAGACAGACATGTCGGGCAGGTGCGAAAGCAGGAACTAGTGATCCGGCACCTCATTGTGGAATGGGTGTCGCTCAACGGATAAAAGGTACCCCGGGGATAACAGGCTGATCTTGCCCAAGAGCTCATATCGACGGCATGGTTTGGCACCTCGATGTCGGCTCGTCGCATCCTGGGGCTGGAGTTGGTCCCAAGGGTTAGGCTGTTCGCCTATTAAAGCGGTACGCGAGCTGGGTTTAGAACGTCGTGAGACAGTTCGGTCCCTATCCGCTGCGCGCGTTGGATATTTGAGAAGACCTGTCCCTAGTACGAGAGGACCGGGATGGACTGACCTCTGGTGTGCCAGTTGTTCTGCCAAGGGCATGGCTGGTTGGCTACGTTGGGAAGGGATAACCGCTGAAAGCATCTAAGCGGGAAGCCTGCTTCAAGATGAGATATCCGTGCACGTTTACGTGTGAGAGGCCCCCAGTAGACCACTGGGTTGATAGGCCAGATGTGGAAGCGCAGTAATGTGTGGAGCTGACTGGTACTAATGGCTGATGACTTATCAACATACTTGTTGTTGTTTGCGTGTGTTCGCGTCCACTGTGTGGTTCTGGAGAAGCAATCCCTGGGGTTCTCCTGCTCGTGTGTCGGGTGGGTGGTCTTGGGGTCCAGGGTCTCGTCGTGTTACGGCGGTCATAGCGTCGGGGAAACGCCCGGTTCCATTCCGAACCCGGTAGCTAAGCTCGATCGCGCCGATGGTACTGCACTCGGGAGGGTGTGGGAGAGTAGGTCGCCGCCGGACATTCTTGCTGATGAGCGGGCCCCGGAGTCGCTGAGATCTCTTGAAGGAGCTTCTCGCCTCCCGAGCCTGCCTCAGCTCATCTAGACAAACTCCCATAATCCGTCTCGGAGTGGGATGTTATAGAGTTACGGCGATCATAGCGTCGGGGAAACGCCCGGTTCCATTCCGAACCCGGTAGCTAAGCTCGATTGCGCCGATGGTACTGCACTCGGGAGGGTGTGGGAGAGTAGGTCGTCGCCGGACATCTTCACCGAAAGGGTGGAGGAGCCGCTGAGAGCACCGATCCTCGGATCGAGAGCATCTCGCCTCCTCCACCCTTTCGCTGTGCCGGAGGAGAGAACGGCCAACTGGTTCCCCGTCGGCCGGATGGTCGGACGGATACGTCATGGTTGAGTGGGACACTCACCGACACCGACACCGACACTGACACCGACACCGACACCAACACCAACACCGACAGCGCCAGCTACGGCGATGGCGACATCGGCCGTGAGGGCGTGCTGATTCGTTGTGCGCCATAACCGGCGCAGGCGTCGTTCCCCCACCTGTGGAGGAGCGAGGCGGGGGGATCGCGCTGCTCGGCGTGCGGTGCATGCCCGGTTCCACAGCATGAGGCCCGTGCATGTAGGGATCTCGGTGGGTCCTGGTCTCCGGGGCCTCGTCGGGCATTGGACCCTCGGAGCTGAGGGGCAGTCCCTCGACCCCAGAAGGCTCGCCCCGTTCCCGAACCTTCTTCCTTCCGTATGCGGTCTCCGGTGGTAGTGCTTCCCATCCCGGTCGAGCCTGCGGCCGGCGGTGGCCTCTGCCGTGCCCGAGGAGGCTCTCTGCCTTACTCGGGGATGAGGAGTCCGACGCCGTCGCCGGGGCCGGGCCGGGCGCGGACGGACCAGTGGCAAGGCCCGCTGACTATGCCCGCTGGCGGCGCGCTGCATCGCCCGGCTGTTCTATGCGGCGGCTGATGGCCTGAACGATGCCGAGTGTCCGTCTACCGCCGCATGGAGGTCGCTCAAGCGGCGGTAGACGGACACTGCTCATCTTCACGGTGCTGCTGGTCCTCACGGTTCTGCTCGTCTCCATGGGGCTGCACTCCCTGAGCTCCGAAAGGCAGAGGTGTGAGCGGGCACACATGTCGTCAAATGGTAATGATTATCGTGAGCTGATAGGTTCCTGGCATGAATCTGATGAGAACCATTGTCATGAAGCGCCGGGTCCTGGCGCTGGCGGGTGTCGGCGTCCTGGCCCTGTCGGCGTGCGGAGCGGGCGACGGCTCCTCCTCAGCGTCTGACGGTTCGGGTGCATCGGGTGGGGGACCTGGCGCAGCCGAGTCCGCGCAGTCGGAGATCGAGCGCACCGAGGTCGGCGCGCTCACGCCGCGTATCGTGCTCGCCTACGACGGAGGGGTGGTCACGCTCGACTCCTCCGACGGGACGGTGCTGGACGACAGCGCGCTCGAGGGCTACGTGCGGCTGAACGCTGCTGGGGACGGGCGGCATGTCGCTGTCAGCGCCTCGGACACCTTCAGCATCTACGACACCGGCCTCGAGGCTGTGGCGCACGGCGATCATTTCCATTACTACGAGCAGACCCCTCACCTCACGGATCTCTCCTTCGATGCCCCCTCGCCCGGCCATGTGGTCGCCGAGGACGGCCGTACGGCCTTCTTCGCCGACGGCACCGGAGCGATCACGATCATCGATCCGGCTGCCCTGGGAGAGGGCGAACTCGACGTCGTCGAGGAGACGTCGGCCGACGATCCGCACCACGGGGTCGCGGTCCCGCTGTCGGACGGGGGTCTGCTGCTGACCCAGGGCACTGAGGAGTCGCGCAGCACCGTCCAGGTGCTCGATGCGGACGGCACCCTGGTCGCGGAGACCGATGACTGCCCGGGTGTGCACGGCGAGGCGGTCGCCCAGCCCACAGAGTCCGGGGACGTCATCTCCCTCGGGTGCGAGAACGGGCCTGTCGTCTACCGTGACGGCGAGTTCCACAAGGTGGCGGTCGATACGGACTACCAGCGCTCCGGGAACCAGAAGGGCAGCGCTGACTCTCCGATCGTCCTGGCCGACAACAAGGTCGAGGCCGACCCCGAGGGAGGGACGGAGCACCCCACGTCGATCGCTCTCATCGACACCCGGGACGACTCGATGACCACCGTCGACCTCGGTTCCCCCTACTGGTTCCGCTCCCTGGACCGCGGCCCTGATGGTGAGGCACTGGTCCTCACTGGTGACGGCGAGCTGAACATCCTGGACCCCGAGTCCGGTGAGATGCTCCACGAGGTCCAGGTCATGGACGAGTGGACCGAGCCCGAGCAGTGGCAGACCGCCGGGCCGATGCTCGCGGTGGCCGACGGGACGGCGTTCGTCGTCGACCCCGACGCGCAGAAGCTCAGCATGGTCGACATCGCCAGCGGCGAGATCTACCGCGAGCTGGACCTGGACGTCGTGCCCCACGAGATCCAGGTGACCACGGGCACTGCGTCCGGGGAGTACACCGTCGGGGGCGAGGGCTCGCAGGAGGAGTCCGATGATGATCACGCTGACGACGAGCATGAGCACTCCGACGATGAGCACGACCACTCCGACGAGGACGGCCACGAGCATTCCGATGAGGACGGTCACGACCACGCCGCCTGAGGCCCGGCGCACCCGGTCAGGGGCGGGCGCGGCAGCCCGTCGCTGACCGGGCCCGAGGCGCGCCTCCGGCCCGAGGCGCGGCTCGGGCCGGAGGCGCGCCTCGGGCCCGGCTGTCGGCTCAGGCCCGAGGCGCGGTCTCCAGCCCGTCGCGGGCCGCGGCCTCCTCGGCGGTCTCGAGGCGCAGGGGTCGCCCGGCGACGTAGCCGATGAGGGCGATCGCGATGATGAATGCGAGAGTGCCCAGCGTGAGCGCCTCGAAGGCGGCGTAGGGGACGCCCATCGCTGTGGAGAAGTCGTAGTCCAGACCCACGAGCGACTCCAGGGTTCCGGGGAAGATCGACACCCAGGAGCCCAGAGCCACGAAACCGGTCGTCACGACGCCGAACAGGATGAACACCCCGTTGCCGCCCGGCACCCGGAAGGGCCGCGGGACCTCGGGGTGCTTCAGCCGGAGCCGGACCGCGGCGGGGATGACGATCAGATAGCTGAACAGGTAGGTCGTGATCGCGACCGAGAGGACCACGTCGAACAGGGCGGCGCTGGAGCCGGTCAGCTGCATCGCGGCGATCATGAACACGGTCGAGATGGTGCCCGAGAGCAGGTTGACGCGGATCGGGGTGCCGAGGGTGCGGTGGAAGCGTCCGAAGAAGCCGCCGAAGAAGGAGCCGTCGGCAGCGGCGATGGCCTGCATGCGGTCGGACATGATCATCCAGGCGGCGCCCTGGCCGATGTTCGCCAGCAGGAACAGCACCACGGCGAGGGTGAGCATCGTGGGGGCGGCGGAGCCGTAGACCGAGAAGACGGTCGCGACGGCGGTGATGAGGCCGGAGACGCCGTCGATGTCGGTGCGGGGGATGACCAGCAGGATCGTGAACACGGGGATCAGGTAGAGCACGCCCGCCATCGCGGAGGAGCGCAGCACCGAGAAGGCCACGTCCTTGGTCGCGTCCTTCATCTCGCCGGAGGCGCTCGACCCGGATTCGAAGCCGAGGAAGGCGAACAGCAGCAGCGGGATCAGGGTGATGAATCCGGCGGCGGTCGGGGAGAAGCTGCTCAGGGGGAGGTCCTGGATGCCGTGCTCGATCGCGTAGACCACGGCGGTGAGCACGAAGATCAGCAGGAACACGATCTTGCAGACCGCACCCATGGTGGGGATCCATTTGGCTCGGCGCAGCGACAGGACGGCCGCGAGCACCGTCAGCCAGATGAACAGGATCTTGAAGGCGTAGTCCGCAGCGGAGCCGGCCTCGAAGGGCACGAGGTGCTCGCGGGCCGCCTCAGCGTTGAGGAAGGCCATCGACCCGCCCACCCACACGGGCTGGGTGATCCAGGTGAAGGCCGAGGCGATGGCCGCGGCGGGCCGGCCGAAGGCCTTGCGGACCCACAGGTAGACGCCGCCCTCGCCGACGAACGCCGATCCGGTCTCCGCGAAGATCAGCGCGTAGGGCACGAGGAACACGATGATCAGGAAGACCAGCCAGGTGAAGGTCTCCGCGCCCTGCGCGGACACCGAGCCGAGCATCTCGAGGCCGACGACGGCCGAGACCACGATGAAGATGATGTCGAAGCGTCCCAGGGTCTTGTGGAGGACCGCGTTCTGCTGCTGCGCGTACTGGGTGCTTCCGGCGTCGCCGGGGCCTCCGGTGCTGACGGTGCTGCCGGGGCTTCCGAGATCGGGCATGCGTGGGGACTCTTCTCAGGTTCTCTCAAGGCGGTGCTTCGGCACCGGTGAGCAGACCTGCTGCGAGGGCGCGGAGAGCGATGTCGTCAGGCCGTGCTGTCGTCAGGCTGGGCTCCGGCGCGCGAGGGGACCGCATGAGCATAGTCCCCGTGGCCCGGCCGGCGCAGTGGCGCCCGTCGCTCCCTGCGGCGCCGGTCCGCCCAGTGCCTGGCGTCGCCCCTCGCTCGGCGTCGCCCAGTGCCTGGCGTCGTCCATCGCTCGGTGTCATCCTGCTCGCGACGTCGTCCTCCGTCGGGCAGGTCCTCTCTGCTCAGCGCTCCCAGTCCTCGACCCCGCCGTCGTGCACGACCAGCAGCGGATGCGCGGCCGGGATCGTCCCAGCTGCGGGGAGGACCGGCAGATGCTCGGGCGCACGGGCTGCGACCTTCCGACGCAGGTGCTCGAGCTCGTGGGAGAGCTGACCGGTGGTCACCGGGATCGGTGCGCTCCGAGCCACGGACGCGGGGTCGTGCGGCCGACGCACCCGGGAGGGGTCGAAGCGGTAGCCGCGGGCGGTGGCCTCCAGACGCAGCCCCACGAGGTAGGCGCCGATGGCGGTCATGGGCTCGGAGTGTGCGCGGAAGCGATCGAGCTGCGGATGGCGGCGATAGCCGGTGGTCTCCCCGGCGAGCACCTTCTGCGCCAGCAGCGCCTCCCGCCAGCAGGCGACCAGCGCCGCGCGGTCCAGCAGGGACGGGTCAAGGCTCCACAGTCGCATCGTCCGATCCAAGCATACCGGCCGCGTCGCGGAGGACAGCAGCAGAGGTCACGGCCGCAGGAGGCTGCGGCCGCGGAGGCCACGGTGCAGAAGCCGGTGCCACAGGGAGCACGGCCGCTGGAGGCACGACCGCTGGAGGCACGACCGCACGGGGCATGGCGCGCCGTCGGATGCAGTGACATGCTCGGCGCATGCAGATCCCGCGCATCCCCGCCTGGACGGGACCGTTCGACGTCGAGTCCTTCGCGCTCGACGCCGTCGGGGAGGTGGTCGCCGCGGTCCGTGCGCTCGAGAGGTCGCGAGGTCGCAGCACGCGGGTGTCGACATCCCCTGAGCTGGTCGAAGCCGCGTTCTCGGCCCTCGAGCATCTGCAGGTCGAGGGGCATGGGGGGACGACGTGGGCGGCACTGTCGGGATTCTTCGCCGCATCCGACGGCTGGATCCGCACCCACGGCAACTACCCCCATCACGCGGCGGCGATACGTCGGGCTCTGCTCGCACCCGGACGGGCTGGAGCTGTGCCTGCCGATGACGAGCAGGCCGACGAGGAGCGGGCCGAGGTGGCGGCGGCGATCGGAGCGCTCACCGCAGAGGACGCCGTCGGCCGGATCCTCGCAGCGGGCGGCATCGCGACCGTCGTGCGCAGCGAGGCGCAGTGGGAGGCGCAGGAGCACGCTGCGGCGAGGTCGGCGGCGCAGTCCGCGGCTCCGGACGACGATCCCTGGTGCGCCGTCCTCCCCGCGGAGACCGTCCTCCCCGCGGAGACCGTCCTCTCCGCGGAGACTGTCGTTCCCGGGGGTGCTGCTTCCGGGAGCGCTGCTCTCGCGAGCGGCGCACCCGCGAGCGGCGCACCCGGACGCGCTGGACGCCCGAGGAGACCGCACGCGCCGCACGATCTCCTGCCGCTGTCGGGCGTGCGGGTCCTGGATCTCACGCATGTGGTCGCGGGGCCCGTGTGCACGCAGCTGCTCGGGTGCCTGGGCGCCGACGTCCTGCGCATCGACCCGCCGCAGCCGCGGGAGCTGCTCGATCAGCACCTCGCCGCCGGGATGGGCAAGCGCTCCGCGGTGCTCGACCTGCGGTCCGCCAGCGGATCCGCCCGACTCGCAAGGCTCCTCGAGGGAGCCGACGTCGTGGTCCTCGGATACCGGCCGTCCGCGCTCGACCGACTCGGTCTGGATCCGGTGGCGCTGCGCGCTCGGCATCCGCACCTGATCGTCGCGCAGCTGTCGGCCTGGGGGACCGTCGGGCCCTGGTCCGGACGCGCCGGCTTCGACTCGATCGTGCAGGCGGCGACCGGCATCGCCGACGCCTGCGGACGATGGTCGCAGACCCGGGCAGGAGCGGAGGCAGAGGTGGTGACGGAAGCGAAGGCGGCGAGACCGGGTGCACTGCCCGTGCAGGCGCTGGACCATGCCACGGGCCACCGGCTGGCCGCAGGGATCATCGGCCTCATCGCGGAGGGGCGCACGGGGCTGGTTCGCGCGAGTCTGCTCGGTGCGTCCGAGGAGCTCCGGCGCAGGCGCGTGCCGCGCGGCGATGCGGCATCCGGCGGCTCCTCGGCCGACGGGACGCCGGGCATGTCGAGCGAGCGGACGCGGACTCCGGGACCGTCGGCCGCACCACGACCTGCCGTCGAGCGGAGGACCCCGTACGGCATCGTGCGGACCGCCCCCGTCCCGATCCTGGTCGAGGGGGCGGCGCTCGTCGGCGAGATCGGCGGATACGGTGCGTCGGAGCCGACCTGGAGCGACCGCTGACGGGGCGTGCCCGGTTCCCGCCGCACCGCCCGACGGCGCTCCAGCTCGTGAGGAGCCCTGTCGCGCGGCCCGATGGTGCTCTAGCTCGTGCGGAGCTCCGTCGCGCGGGCGATGACGTCGCGTCCTGCGCGGACAGCCGCCCGGACGTAGCTGCTGCCGAAGAGGTCCACGTGGGCGAGCAGGCCGAACAGGAGGTGGGCGGGCAGGTCGGCCTGCCACGTGCGGGGGAGGGGATGCTGCTCGGTGTAGCCCGCGAAGATCTGGTCGAGGTGCGGGGCGCCGAACAGGGAGAGCATCGCGAGGTCCTCGAGCCGGTGCCCGCCGTGCGCGGCGGGATCGATGAGCGTCGCGCCGTCGGCGGTCCACAGGACGTTCCCTGACCACAGGTCGCCATGCACCCGAGCGGGTGGCTCCGTGCCCTGGCCGGCGATGCCGTCGAACGTGCCGCGAGCGATCTCCGCGATGGCGGCCTCGACGATGCTCGCCCCGTCGGCCCCGTCGGCCCCGTCGGCCCCGTCGGCCTCGCCTGGACCGTCGGAGTCTGCGGCTCGGACCGCATCCGCGGGCTCCCGGGCGAGCAGGGCGGCGGTGCGGGCGAGCAGCGGCCGCAGACGGTCCTCGGCCCAGTATGTCGCGAAGCCGGGGCGGGAGGCGGTGGGCACCTCGAAGGGGGCGTCGAGGGGGCCGAACCAGGCGCGGGGCGCAGGCGTCCAGCCGAAGCCGTCGGCCCCCGCGTCGTGGAGGCGCGCGAGGTCCCTCCCGAAGCCGCGGGCGGCCCGGGGCGTCGGCGGGACCTCTGCGAGGCGTGCGAGGAGGAGGCGGTCGTCGTCGGCGCGGATCACCTCGACGACGGGGGCGGCTCCGGCGTCCGCGAGCCAGCGCAGGCCCGACGCCTCCGCCTCGAAGAAGCCGTCCGGCGCGTCGGGGCGGGCCTTCACGAACGGGGCGGCCTGCGCGCTCACGGGACGCCGAGCTCCACGGCGAGGGTCTCGCGCAGCTGCCCGAAGGCGTCGCGGTGGAGCGCCGATTCCTGTGCGCGCGAGGCGAGATGGACGAGCATCCCGGTGCGCTCGTACGCCGTCCAGGCACGCATCCGGTCTCGCAGCGCCCCGATGTCGGACGCGGACTCGGGCACCCCGCCCGGGAGGCCGCGCTCGGCCGCCAGACGCCGACGCTCCTCGACGTACGCGCCGACGAAGCCGTCCACCTGGACCTCGTCCATCGGCACGTACCAGGGGCCGGCACGGGCCCTCCCGCCGATGATGGCCAGGTCCCGGGCGGGATCGTCGCCCTGCGCCCATTCGAAGTCGATGTAGCGAGGGGAGGGGAGGGGCGCGGACCCCGAAGCCCACAGGATGTTCGTCGCGCACAGGTCCCCGTGCGCGAGGACGAACCCGTCCAGGGCCCTGATCTGCGGCTCGACCGCAGCAACCTGGGCGATCGCCGCCTTGAGCAGCGGCTTGAGGCGATGCTCCTTCAGCAGATCCCGGCGGTCCGTGCGCCAGGTGTCGGCGGCCTCCTCGACCTCCGCCAGGAGCGAGGGCGCATCGCGGGGGATGCCGCGCCAGGGCCGCTTGCCCATCTGCACCGGTCCGCGACCGGGTGCGGGGACCATGTGGAGCGCGGCGAGCAGCCGCGCGTGGGCGCGCAGGTGCGCCTCCGTCCAGGCCGACGGCGGGAGGGCGCGTCCGGGCATGCAGGAGGTCACCACGTACGGCCGGCCGATCGGGCTGCCCGCGCTGCCCGTCTCGACGGCGATGGGCTCGGGGCCGACGCCCGACGGGGACAGGAAGAGCGCGGCGATCTCGTGCTCGAGGCCCCAGGGCAGCTCCGCGAGGTCCACGTGGGGGATCCGCACGATCAGCGGCGCGTTCTGGTGCGGGGAGACCCTCCACGCGGCGAAGTGCTCGCCCATGCCCTCGAGGCTCACCTCCGCGGGGCCGGTCAGCGATGGAGGGAGCACCGACTTGTGCAGGCCGGGAAGACGGACGGGCGAGCCCTCGTCCCGCTGGGGGAGGACGAGCACACCGCTGCTCCAGGCCTCGGCGAGGAGCTCACCCATCTCCGGTGCCCCGGCTTCGGGCGCTCTCGTGCGGTCCTTGACATCCTGTGCAGCCACCATCGCTCCTGTCACCGAGAGTCCGTCGATACTACGCGCGCCGGTGGGTCGGCGGGCTGGTGCTGCTGGTGCTGCCGGCGGGCCTCACAGCGTCGGGGGTCCTCACACCGCCGGGGTCGCGAAGCCGCCGTCGGAGTGCAGCAGCTGGCCGCGGATCCATGCTCCCCGGTCGGAGAGCAGGAAGCGCACGAGGTCTGCGACGGTGCCGGGCTCGCCGAGCTCGCCGCCGGGCGTCTGCGCCGCGCACGCCTCCCGGGTCGGCTCGTCCATCCAGCCGGTGTCGATCGGGCCGGGGTTGATGACGTTCGTGCGGATCCCGCGATCGGCGAGCTCGTGGGTGCCCGCCAGCACGAGCCGGTCGAGTGCTCCCTTGGAGGCCCCGTAGGGCAGGTTGTGCACGGTGTGATCGCTGGTCAGGGCGAGGACGGCACCGCCCCAGGAGCCGCTCTCCGAGTCGCCCCCGGGGCCGCTCCCGCGCGTCTCCGCGAGCGGCGGGACCTGTTCGGCGAAGGAGCGCAGCAGCAGCCAGCTCGCTCGCACGTTGACCGCATAGTGGCGATCGAAGCTCTCGACCGAAGTGTCGAGGATCGAGGAGTCCACCGACTCGCAATGGCACATGACCAGGGCCCCGAGGGGGCCGAGCGTCTCCCGGGCACGGCCGACGATCCGGCCCGGCAGGTCGGGGTCGGCGAGGTCGCCGGGGAGGAGCTCGACGCGCGCACCGAGCTCGCGCAGCTCCGCTGCCAGCTCCTCGACGTCGGACGGCACTCCGTGGACCCGACGGTCGTAGGCGTCGCAGGAGGACAGGGCGAGGTCGAAGCCGTCGGCGGCGAGCCCGGTGGCGATCGCGGCGGCGATGCCGCGACGTCGGCCGACGCCGGTGATCAGGGCGGTGCGGGGGATCGATCGCATGGGCCGACGGTAGGCGGGAGCAGGCGGTCGAGGCCAGCGAATTCTCTGAGAATCTGCTGAGCAGGCCGCGCATGCGGGCTCAGCCCGCGTCCCAGACCACGTGCCCCTGCGCGTCGAGGCGGGCGCCGTCGCTGGGCTCGTGCGGGTGCAGCCGGCCATCCGGCATCAGATGCTCGACAGGGACGTCGTGCTCGAGGAGGACGATGTCGGCGATGAGCCGGCGGTGGCAGCGCCACCACACGGACTCCGAGCAGAGGATGGCGGTGCGTCGGGCGACGACGTCGGTGAGGAGGTCGTCGATGCCGGAGCGGAAGGCGGGGTCCCGGGTCCAGGCGGCGTAGGCGCGGAACTGGGCGACGCGCCACCAGCTGTCGGGGGAGTCGGCATCCTGCTCGGCGGTGAGGCGGCGCCTGCCGCCGAGCCTCTCGTCCCAGCGGAAGGCGATCCCGGCGGCCTCGCACAGCTCGGGGATGACGCCGCGGGCGGCGGCCTCGTTCGTCCGGCTTCCGGGGAAGCGACGCACATCCACCAGCTGCTCGACCCCCGCGCCGACCAGCAACGATGTGAGCTCAGTGCGGTCGAGGCGACCGTGGCCGAGCGTGAGCAGGGGTGCCGGCATGAGGGGTCAGCGTCCGCCAGAGCCAGAGCCAGAGCCAGAGCCAGAGCCAGAGCCAGAGCCAGAGCCAGAGCCAGAGCCAGAGCCGGTGCTGGCGCCGGAGCCGGTGCTGGCGCCGATGCTTCTGCCGTCGACGGCTCCGCCCGTGAGCGCCGCGAGCACCTCGGCGCTCGGACGGAGATCGACCTGCGGAGGGAACAGTCCCATGACCCGCAGAGCGGCCGCACCGTTCTCCGTCTCCGAGGCTGCGACGCCGTCGGTCACCACGGTCACCCGCAGACCCGCATCCGCCGCGGCGAGGACGGTGGTGATCACGCAGCAGTCGGTCGAGACGCCCGTGACCAGCAGATGCGGGACGACCGATGCCTCCGCGCGGCGCGACGCCTCCCCACCGCCTGATGTCGCGGCCGGGCTCCCGACGGACGCGCCGATGCGCTCTGCCAGCTGCGGTCCCCACTTCCCGAAGGTCGGCTCGTCGATGCTCGGGTGCGCCGACAGGTCGCGGACGCCCTCGACCAGGTCGTAGAGGGGATCCTCGGCAGGGAGGTCGGCGAAGGGCCAGGCGCGGAAGTAGTCGCCCCAGGCGGTGCGGCGGTCCGCCGTCGGCAGCCAGCGGGTGAGGATCGTGCGATCCGGGCCGACGGCCCCGGCGAGGCGCTCGATCACCGGCAGGGTGTCGGCGAACTGCGGGGAGCACCATGCGGAGCCGGGATCCGCGAAGATCCGCTGCGCGTCGACGACGACGACGAGCCAGGGGCGCTCGGTCGGGCTCATGCGGACTCCTCCTGGCGCCGGATCCTGCCGCGGCGCGCGACGAGCGTGACGGCGAAGCCGAGCACAAGAGCGAGCAGCACGCCGAGGTTCGAGTACGCCCACGGGCCGTCCCACCACGAGCCCGCCGGATCGTCGACGTAGGTGCTCAGGCCCAGCGGCTCGAGGAGATACCCCTGCCAGTTGTTCCAGGGGGCGTCCTCGGCATAGCCGTTCACGACCAGGCCCCAGCCGATCACCGAGACCCCGATGAGGGTCCCGATGCTGGTCCAGTCGAAGGCGCCGTAGCGTCCCGAGGGATCGAACAGCGCCTGCTCGTCGTAGTCCGCACGGCGGGTCAGGACGTCGGCGATGAGGATGCCCGCCCAGCCCGCGATCGGCACGCCGAGCGTGATGAGGAAGCTCTGGAAGGGGCCGATGAAGCTGCCGGCGAAGAACACCACCCAGATCGTGCCGACCGTCAGGATCGCCCCGTCGATGAAGGCCGCGGCAGGGCGGGGGATCCGGATGCCCAGGCTCAGCAGCGTCAGGCCCGAGGAGTAGATGCCGTTGACGGCGCCGGAGACCAGGGTCAGCACGGCGACGATCCAGAACGGGATCAGCGCCCACAGCGGCAGCAGCGTCACCAGGGTGCCGACGGGGTCGTCGCCGATCCGTGCGAGCACCTCGGGATCCGAGCCCGCCAGCAGCAGGCCGAAGACCACCAGGACGACCGGAGCCGCGGAGCCGCCGATCGTGTTCCACAGGACGATCGCGCCGTCGGACGTGGAGCGGCGCTGGTAGCGCGACCAGTCCGCGGCGATGTTGATCCAGCCCAGGCCGAAGCCCGTCATCACCATGACCAGCGCGCCGATCATCTGCTGCGGCGAGCCCGCAGGGGCCTCCCGCACCGCCGCGAGGTCGATGTGCGGGATCGTCAGGATCATGAAGAGGATCGTCATGGCGCCGGTCGCCCAGGTCAGGACCGACTGGATGCGCATGATCGTGTGATACCCGAGCACGGAGGCGGTCACGATGATCGCGGCGATCACGAGGGTGGCGATGACCAGCACCGGCGTCCCCGAGGCGAGGCCGAGGGCCTGGAAGAGGGTCGCGGTGGCGAGGACCGCCGAGATCGCCAGCATCGTCTCCCAGCCGATCGAGGTGATCCAGGAGACCACGCCCGGCACCTTCTGCCCGTGCACGCCGAAGGCCGCGCGGGACAGGATCATCGTCGGCGCGCTCCCGCGCTTGCCTGCGATCGCGATCAGCCCGCACAGCGCGAAGCTCACGACGATCCCGATCAGCGACACGATCATGGCCTGCCCGAACGAGATCCCGAAGCCGAGGATCCACGAGCCGTAGCTCATGCCGAAGACCGACACGTTCGCCGCGAACCACGGCCAGAACAGGTCGTGCGGTTTCGCGGTCCGCTCGGACTCCGCGATGATCTCGATGCCGGTGGTCTCGATGAGGGCGGGACCGCGGGAGCGGCCGTCGGCGGCGGGGCCGCCGGCGCTGGGGCCGCTGCTGCCGCCGTTGGCCGGACCGCCGCCGGCGGGCTCGGGAGCGGCGGGGAGATCAGGACTGCCGGGATGGGACATGTCGCCTCCGGGAGGAGTGCCGGCGCGCGCCGGACGGGGGGATGGGGACGGGACCTGCCCGGATTCTCTCACCGGCACGCCGCGCGGCGGGCATACCCTGGCATCGGCCGGACCGCGGTCGCACGGGATCAGGCCGCGCGGTGTCCGGCCGCACGGAAGGAGCCCCATGCCGCAGACCCCCGATCGGATCCGGGAGACCGCACGAAGGATGCTGAGCCTCGCGCCCAGTCGCGTCGACCACATCCCCGCGCTGCGCATCTCCGTCGGCCTCGCGATCCCGCTGCTGGTGCTCCTCGCGACGGACCGCCTGGACTGGGCGATGTACGTCGGCTTCGGCGCCTTCACCGGCATCTACTCCCGCTACGAGCCCACCGCCCTGCGCTTCCGCCGGCAGTCGCTCGCGGGCGCGATGATCACCGTCTGCGTCACGCTCGGCGCCGCCCTCGCGAGCCTCGGCGAGGGTCTGGGGCCGACGGCCGAATCGTGGACGGCGATCCTCGTCGGCTCCCTCGTCGCGGGCGCCGCCGCGACCCTCGTGCTCGCGCGCGGCCTCAAGCCCGCCGGTGCGATCTTCCCGCTGTTCGCCGTCGCGGCCATCGCCTCCGCCCCTCCCGCCGCCCCGATCTGGACGGCCTTCCTGGTCGCCGCCGCCACGGCCGCGCTCTGCATCGGCCTGGGTCTGCTCGGGCACTGGGCCGGGGAGCGGCATCCCGGCCGGGGCGCCGTCCCCGGTGCCGAGACCTGGACCGCCGCCCAGCTGCGCTCCGAGTTCCTCCGCTTCGCCCTCGCCGCCGCGATCGCGGGCGCCCTCGGCCTCGCCTCCGGGCTCCCCTTCCCCTACTGGGCCCAGATCGCCGCCATCGCCCTGCTCTCGGCCCCGGGCCGGGCCCTGCAGATCGAGCGCGGCCTGCACCGCGTCATCGGCACCGCCCTCGGCATCATCACCACCGCGTTCCTGCTGTCCTTCCCCTCCGAGCCCTGGCAGCTCGTGGTGTGGGTCGTGCTGCTGCAGTTCCTCGCCGAGATGTACGTGCTGCGGAACTATGCGTTCGCGCTGCTGTTCATCACGCCGCTCGCCCTGCTCATGGTGCAGCTCGCGCACCCGCAGCCCGTCGGCCCGATGCTGCAGGCGCGCGTGCTGGAGACCGTGATCGGCGTGCTCGTCGGCATCGCGGTCGTCATCCTCGCCTCGCTGATGGACCGGCGGCGGTCCACTCCCGCTCCCGCATAATCTCGAATATTGAGATGTGCGTCCGCGATGCGATCGCTAGAGGCGGGCGGAGAACCGGGGGCGTAGCGTCGCCGCATGCCAGACAGCGCAGCTCCCGCCGCCTCTTCCGCCGCCTCTCCCGCCGTCTCTCCCGTCGACGCCTCGACCGACGCCGCCTACACCCACGGCTACGGCGACGCCGTCCTCGACAGCCACCGGCAGCGGACCGCCGCGAACTCCGCCGCCCACCTCCTGCCGCACCTGCGGGCCGGGCAGCGTCTGCTCGACCTGGGCAGCGGCGCCGGCACCATCACCGCGGACCTCGCCCGGATCGTCGGCCCCGAGAACCTGATCGCGCTCGAGGTCGCCGAGGAGTCCGCGGAGATCACCCGCGCCGAGCTGCACCGCCAGGGGCTCGACGAGGTCGAGGTGGTCGTCGGCGACGGCCACGACCTGCCCTTCGCCGACGCCTCCTTCGACGTGGTCCACGCCCACCAGGTGCTCCAGCATGTGCCGGGCCCCGTCCGGATGCTCGCCGAGATGCGCCGCGTGACCCGCCCTGGAGGGCTCGTCGCCGCTCGCGACGCCGATTACGAGGGCTTCCGCTGGTTCCCCGAGGTCCCGGGCATCGCCCGCTGGATGGAGCTCTACCTGCGCGCCGCCCGCGCCAACGGCGGCGCCCCCGACGCCGGCCGACGCCTCCTCGCCTGGGCCCACGAGGCCGGCTTCGTCGAGGTCACCGCCTCCGCCTCCGTCGACCTCCAGGCGACGCCCGCGACCCGCGCGGCCTGGGCCGCCACCTGGGCCGGCCGCATCACCACCGCCCCCTTCGCCGACCAGCTCGATCGCGAGGGCTGGGCCGACGCCGACGATCGCGATGCCCTCGCGCGCGCCTACCTCGCCTGGGCCGACGACCCCGACGGCTGGTTCACCGTCCTCCACGGGGAGATCCTCGCCGTCGTTCCGTCCGCCCCGCTAGCCTCATCCGCCCCTTCCGCCCGCTAGCCCCTTCCGCTCGCTAGCCCTGTCCGCTCGCTAGCCCTGTCCGCCCAGTCCGCCCCTTCCGCCACGTTCTGAGGATCGAGTGGGCATGAGCCCCCGTTCTGAGTGCTCAGAGCGACAGCTCATGCCCACTCGACGCTGCGAGGATCCTGGTCAGGGGCGTCTGCTCGAGGGGGCCAGCCCAGGCGCACCCGGGTGCGAAGGCCTCACGCGCGAGGTGCGGGCGAGAGCCCGCTTCGAGGCTGTCCTGAAGCCCCTGTTCCTCAGCGAGCGTCGAGTGGGCATGAGCGCTCGTTCTGGCCGCTCAGAGCGACAGTTCCTGCCCACTCGACCCTCGACGCACCGGGCCAGGGGCGTCCCGCTGATCGGGACCCGCTGATCGGGACCTGCACATCGAGGCCCACTCATAGAGACCTGCTCAGACGCGCTTGGGGCGAGGCTCTCGCGCAGAGGTCCAGCATGAGCCCGCTCCGGGATCGATGCGTTCGCTCCCGTGCCTCAGGGACGTCGAGTGGGCATGAGCGCTCGTTCTGAGCGCTCAGAGCGACAGTCTCTGCCCACTGGACGATGCGGGGAGCCTGGTCAGGGGTGCTCTCTCGAGCGGGCCAGCCCAGGCGCGCCTGGGCGTGAAGGCCTCACGCGCGAGGTCATGTCGCGAGCCCGTTCCGGGGCCGCCCCGTTCGCTCTGTTACTCAGCGGCCGTCGAGTGGGCATGAGCCCCCGTTCTGAGCGCTCAGAGCGACAGCTCATGCCCACTCGACGTTGCGAGGGCGCACCCGCTCATGCCTGCTCGACGCTCGCTCGCAGAGCCCCGCTCAGCCGTTCCCGGGCGCGGAGGGCCCGGGCGCGGAGGCCCTGAGCGCCGAGGTCTCGCGCACAGGGGTGATGGTGCGGCGCTCGCCGCCGACGATCACGTCGACCAGCTCGGGGGCGCCGGGGCGATCGGCGACGACGTCCCAGGCGGTGACCTCACCGTCCGCCCAGGTGAAGGAGACGCGGAAGCCGCCGCGGGCGCGCAGGCCCGTGACGGAGCCGGACGCTGACCACTCTGCGGGCAGTGCCGGGAGCAGGCGGATCGCGCCGTCGTGGCTCTGCAGGAGGAGTTCGACGATCGCGGCGGTCACGCCGAAGTTGCCGTCGAGCTGGAACGGCGGGTGGTTCGCGAAGAGGTTCTCGAGGGTCGAGTGCGCGAGCTGGCCCCGGAGCATCTGGTAGGCCCGATGCGGGTCGCCGAGGCGTGCGAACAGGGCCATCCGCCAGGGCCAGGTCCACGAGCGCCGCGAATCCCCGGAGACCTGCGCATGCGAGAAGGGCGCCGCCCCGCCGACGCTCGCTGCGTTCCCGCCGACGCTCCCTGCGCGCTTGTCCTCGTTCGCCGTGCTCCCGCCGGTGCTCCCCGCGCCCCCGCCGGCGCTCGCCGGGGGCTCGCCGCAGCGGGCGCGGAGGGAGACGAGGGCGGCCGCGGCCAGCTCGGGCGTCGCCGACGGGGTGATCCGGCTGCCGGGGTAGACGGCGAAGAGGTGGGAGGTGTGGCGGTGGAGGTCGTCGGGCTCGTCGCGGTCGGCCTGCCATTCCTGGAGCTGGCCCCAGCGGCCGATGCGGTCCGGGGCGAGGCGGTCGCGGGTGCGTTCGAGGAGGCCGCGGGAGGCGGCGTCGGTCCCGGGGAGCTCGCCGTCGAGGGCGGCGGCGAGCTCGACGGCGCCGTCGAGGAGGCCCCGGACGATCTGCTGGTCGTAGGCGACGCCGTCCTCGCGAGGACCGTGCTCGGGGGACCAGCCGTCGGGGGCGACGAGGGTCCCGTCGGCCTGCTCGACCAGCCGGTCCTCCCAGAAGTCGCAGACCTCCCGCACGAACGGCCAGGCCACGTCCCGCAGGAACGCGCGGTCGCGGCCGAAGCGCCAGTGCTCGACGACGTGCTGCGCGTACCAGGCGGAGGCGACCGTGTTCCACTCCCACGAGTTCCCGCCCATCGGCGAGTTAGAGGTGCGGCAGGTCCAGCCGCGGACGTCGTCGCCGAAGGAGGCCCGGGTCGCGCGCCGCAGGGGCTCGCGCATCGCGCACAGCCAGTCGATCAGCGCCGTGTGCGCGGCGGAGAGGTCGGTGGTCTCCGCCGGCCAATAGTTCATCTGCAGGTTGATGTTCGAGTGGTAGTCGCTCGCCCAGGCCGGGGTGTTGGAGTCGTTCCACAGGCCCTGCAGGTTCGCCGGCAGACCGCCCGGACGCGACGACGAGACCAGCAGATAGCGGCCGTAGCGGAACAGGAGGCGCTCGAGATGGGGGTCGGCGCCGCCGTCGGCGTAGAGCGCGAGCCGACGGTCGGTCGGCAGCGCCAGCAGCGCGGGATCGCTCTCGCCCCAGCGGACGTCGACCTGCCCGAGGACCGTGGCGAGATGGTCGAGGTGGGTCTGCCGCAGCTCGAGCGGATCACGGCGAGCAGCCGCCTCGAGGCGTGCGGACACCAGAGGCAGCGGGCTCGGCCCGCGCCATCCGGCCGACGGGGCGATCGCGAAGCTCGTGCCGAGATCGATCAGCAGTCGGAGGCTCCGGGCCCCGCGCACCTCGACGCCGAGGTCGCCGTCGGCGTCGGCCGGCCCGAGGTCGCCGTCCGTGTCGACCACCCGCACCGCCATGACGTGCTCGAGGCCGTTGCCGAGGGTGCCGGTGGCCAGGAGCGTGCCAGGGGACTCGCCGAGCGCTGTCGTCGACCCCTCCAGGTCGGAGTCGAGGCGGAGCGCCAGGTCGAGCGGGGCGTCGGTGGCGATCTCGAGGACCATGACGTCCGCGTCGGCGCTCGCGAAGGCCTCGCGGCGCACGCGCGCACCGCCTGCTGTCCTGTGCTCGACGACGTGCAGACCGGTGTCGACGTCGAGCGTGCGGCGGTAGTGCGCGCCGTCGACCGGGGGCCGACCGTCGGCCCCCGCCTCGGCTCCGGCGCTCCCTTCCGGTCCGACCTCGCCGCCGTCCGCGATCGCGAGACGCAGCCTGCCCGGCGAGAGATAGGTGCCGAAGCCCTGCATCGAGATGTCGGTGACGTCCTCGGCCTCGCCCTCGTAGGCGTTGTCGTAGTCGGGCTGTCCCGCCCACAGGCTGATCTCGTCCAGCTGGACGACCTCCTCCTCGACGCCCCCGAAGAAGGTCGCCCCGAGCCGTCCGTTGCCGATCGGCAGGGTCTGCGAGGACCAGTCCGACGCCGGAGCGTCGAAGTGCAGCAGATGAGGCGCTCGCGCCGTACCCCCGTGGGGGCCGGGGGCCGTCTGGTCATGGGATGTCTGCACCGGGGTTCCTCTGCTCGTCATGGGCGGATCTGCATCGCAGCCTGCAGAGCCCAGCCTAGACGTCGGAGGGGATGAGGGGTGCCGCCGCGCTGCTCGCCGGCTGAGCCGACGACAGCTCTCAGTCGACGACGGACAGGCTCGCGACCATCGCGTCGAGGTCCGCCCTCTGCTGCTCCATGCCGGTGGCGGCGCCGCCGACGAACGCGCCGGGGCCGTCCGGGCCGTCGACGACGATCACCACCAGGTCCCACGAGTCGGTGCGGGTGAACTGGGCCTGCTGCTCCTCGGACAGGGGGAGGGTGCCGGAGATCATCCAGCCGTCGTGCCCGTCGACCGTGATCGCCTCCTCCCGGAGGTCCTCGACGGTGAGGGGGTCCTGGTAGAGGTCGCGGACCTCGTCGCGGGTGATGTCGCACTGGAGGATCGTGCGCGCGGCCTCCTGCGCGCCGGGGTATCCGCCCTCGTCGTCGGGGAACTCGACCCAGCCGAGCGAGGCGACCGAGTACCACCAGTTCTCGACCTCCTGCGAGGAGGACGCGGTCCCGACGACATAGGCGTCCTGGTCGCCCCAGTCGATCGCGATGCTCCAGCCCTGCTGGATCTCGTACTCGAGGCCGCCGCCGCGGACCATGCCCTCGACCTGGGTCTCCTTCTCGACCTCCTCGGCGAACTCGCACAGCCGGCTCGGCTTCTCGGTGATCGTCGGCGGCGGCCCCTCGGGCGCCGTCTCGTCCCCGCCGGGGATGTACTCCCCGTGAGGCTCGCTCGCGGTCTCCGTCGGGGTGTCCGACGAGGCCGTCGCAGGTCCCGCGGTCGGCTCCCCGAGACGCGGGGAGATCACCGTGCGCCACAGCACGAGCGAGGCCACCAGCACGAGGACCGCCAGCAGGACGCAGCCGCCCGCGATGCCGAGCACCATCCCGCGACGGGAGGAGGGAGGCTTCGGGGGCTCGACGGAGGGCCCGGAGGCTCCGCCGGCAGGGCCGGTGGGTGCGCCGCGGAAGTCCGGCAGCGACGGCTGCTTCCCGGGGCCGCTGGGCCCGCCCGGCATCCCGCTCATGTTCGTGCCGCCCCTCCTGCTCGTGATCCTGCGCCCCGCCGTGCGAGGACCGCCCCTGTGACCTGCGCCGTCGACCGGTGCCATCGGCCTGCGCCGTCGGCCCGGATCAGACTATCGGTGACGCCGCCTCCGCGGCGTCGGACGGACATCACCGGGCCGCCGTCGGATGCTTCAGTCCGATGCTCGCAGCCCGACGCTCGGCAGCCCGAAGCTCAGTCCTGTGCGCCGAACAGCCGCTGGCCGAACATGGTGTCGCCGTCGGTGACGCCGGGGAGGATCGCGAACAGGCCGGAGCCCACGTGCTGGATGTACTCCACCAGAGCGTCCTGCCTGCTCATCCTCGACAGGATCGGGTAGAACCCGGTCGTGGGGTCGCGGACGAAGGCGGTGAAGAACAGCCCGGCATCGAGACGGCCGAGGGAGTCGTTGCCGTCGGTGTAGTTGTAGCCGCGGCGGAGCATGCGGGCGCCGTCGTTGTTCTCGGGGGAGACCAGCCGGATGTGCGCGTCGACGGGGATCATCGGCTCTCCGGACTCGGTCGCCTCGTAGTCGGGGGCGGTGAACTCGGCGGAGGCGTCGGAGACCTCCCCGGCGGACAGCGGCGCCCCGAAGCGCTTCTCCCGCCCCATGACGTCCTCCTGCTCGCGCAGCTGCAGGCGGTCCCAGACCTCGAGCCGCATGCTGATCTTGCGCAGCGCGAGGTAGGTGCCGCCGGAGAGCCAGTCCCCGCCGTCGTCGGAGCCGTCGATCCAGAGGTGCTCGGCGAGGATGTCGTCACCGTCCTCGGCCTTCAGGTTGGCCGTCCCGTCCTTGAAGCCGAAGAGGTTCCGCGGGGTCTCCTGCGCGGTGGATGTCGAGGAGGTGCGGCCGTAGCCGATCTGGCTCCAGCGCAGGGAGGCGGTGCCGAAGGCGATGCGGGTGAGGTTGCGGATCGCGTGCATCGCGACCTGCGGGTCGTCGGCGCAGGCCTGGACGATGAGGTCGCCGTCGCTCTGGGCGGAGCGCAGCGCCTCGTTGCCGAAGGTCGGCATGCCGGTGTCGAGCACGGCGGTGCTCCGGGACGCCAGCCCGAAGCGGTCGGCGCCGTCGGCGTCGCGGAACAGGCTGCCGCCGACGCCGACGGTTATCGTCAGCGAGCTCGGAGGGTAGCCCCAGGCCTCGCCGGTGTCCCGCGGCACCTGGTAGGGATTGGCCGACGGCGCTCCGCCGACGAGCTCTCCCGCGCACATCTGCTCGCTCGCGACCAGCCAGTCGCGCATGAGCTGTCGGATCGCCTCGAGGTTCTCGGCTGCGACGTCGTAGGCGGCGGTGAACATGCAGTCCTGGGCAGGGGTGACGATGCCCGCCTGGTGCGCCCCGCGCAGCGGGTACGACCTCCCGAGCCCGCCGTCAGCCGTACCAGCCCCGTCGGCCCCCTCGCCGGGTCCGATGCCGAGGACGCTCGCCCCTGCGGAGGCGCGTCCGCCGCCGAAGCCGAGCAGGGCGCCCCCGACCAGGGCGCCCCCGGCGGCACCGAACAGCCCGCGCCGTCCGACGCCCCGGCGCTCTCCGCCGTCCCCGCTCGGACTGCCCGGGCCCGGACCGTCCGGGGTCGGTGGATGCGGGTCCTGCGTCATACGGTCTCCCCTCGATCGGAGGCGATCAGTGCAGGATCGTGCCGGCGACCTGGGAGAGGCTCTCGGCCAGGCCGTTGACGGCGTCGGAGATCGCGCGCTGCTCCTCGGTGTAGTCGTCGACGGAGGGAGCCTCCCCGGCGTCCTCCTGCACGGCGGCGATCGTGGAGTAGTCCACGAAGCGGGGCCCGCCGTCGGGCGTGGTGCCGTCCACGTACTGGTCGAGCACGGCCTGGACGGCCTCGAAGCGCTCGGTGATGGTGGTGTCGAGGTCCGCGTCCTGTGCGGCGACGAGGTCCTGAACATTGCCGTAGGCGACCCTCGCACCGTCGAGGTTGGCCTGGAAGTCATCGAGATCGGTGTGGGAGAAGGTGTCCTCCTCGCCGACGATCTTTCCGGTTGCGACCTCCTCCATCAGGCCCTGGGCGCCCTGGACGACGTCCTCGAGGGTGATGGAGAACGTCGTTCCGCCGAGGCCCGTCTCCTTGCCGTAGACGAGGTCGTAGAGGGTCTGGATGTTCGCGGTGAGGTCGTCGGCGGCGGCCTGGCGGGCCGCGTCGTCGGCGAAGTCGAAGGGCGAGCCCTCCTCGGTGAACAGGTCCGCCTCGATCCGGTGCCAGCCGGTCCAGCCCGCGAGGACGGACGGATCGGTCACGTCGACTCCGGCGTCGGCGGCGAGGTCCTGGACGCGCGCATCCATCGCGACGTCGAGATCGCCGGCCTCCTCGATGCCGAAGGCCTCCGCGGTCGGCTCGATGCGCTCGTAGAAGCGGCGGGCCTGCGGGAAGAGCGCGCGGGCGAGGTCGACGTCGCCGCCGGTATAGGCGTGGGTGAACTCCTGGGCGCTGCTGACCAGCTGGCCGACCTGGTCCTTCACGTAGGCGGTGTAGTCGGTGACCGCGGCCTCCTCGAGCGCCTGCGTGTCCTCGTCGATCGTGACCTCCTCGCCGGCGGTCACCGTGAACTCGGCGAGGCCGACGAGCTCGCCGACCATGTTCGGCTTGCTCGCGGTGAAGCAGGTGCCCTCGCGCAGGGCCGTCGTGAGCGACACCGTGGTGCCCGGCCCGATGTTCTCCTTCTCGGAGAGGATCCTCAACCTGTCCTCGGCGAGGATCTCGAACTCGTTGGGCACGGAGCCGGAGTTGGTGATCGAGAAGGTGACCTGACCGGCGGGCGCGGTCGCCGGGGACAGCTCGCAGCCGTCGTCGGTGATGGTGACGGTGATCGTCCCGGCCGAGCCGGAGGCGGAGGCTGAGGTCGCATCGACGTTGTCGGCGCAGGCGGTGAGGCCGAGGCCCACCAGGGCGAGAGGAGCGGCGCCCAGCAGGGAGCGGCGCGAGGGGCGGGACGTCCGCTGTGCGGCAGGTGCGGAGGGGAGGGTCATCGGGATCTCCTGAGGAGCGACGGGACGGGTGGGTGCACGGGGAGGAGGGATGGAAGCGCGGTCAGGCGCCGGCCCCGGCGGGCACCGCGGGGGAGGGGCGGTTCGGGCGGGACCGACCGGTACGGCGGAGGAACAGGGCGCCGACGGGGACGATGTACGCGAACCAGGCCACGACCTGGAGCACCGTCGGGTTCACATTGACCTGGAACATCGCGTTGAGCACGACGTACAGCCAGTAGATCGGCGAGCTCGCGGACGGCAGCAGGCCGGAGAGGTCCCAGGCGCGATGGGTGATGCCGGGCAGGATGCCCGCCTCCTGGAAGTCGCCGACGCCGTAGGCGGTGATGCCCGCGGCGACGAGGATGAGGAACGCTCCCGTCCAGGTGAAGAACACGCCGAGGTTCAGCCGCAGAGCGCCGCGATAGATCAGGACGCCCAGCACGATCGCGACGGCGAAGCCGGTGACGATGCCTGCGGTGGTCACGTATGCGCTGGACTCGATCGAGGACTTCACGGTCGCCCACAGGATCAGGGCGGTCTCGACTCCCTCTCGGCCGACGGCCAGCGCGGCGATCGCGACGACGCCCCAGCCGCTGCCGCTGTCCAGCGCCCTCTCCATGTCGCTCTCCAGGCGATGCTTCAGGGAGCGGGCGTTCCTCGACATCCAGAAGATCATCCCGGTGGTCAGGCCGACGGCGACGAGGCTGAGGGCGCCTCCGAGGATCTCCTGCGCCTGGAAGGTGAGGGTCTTGGGGCCCCAGGTGAGGATCGCGCCGACGGTCAGCGGGACCAGCGCGGCCAGCACCACGCCCGCCCACAGCTTCGGCAGCACGTCCCGCCGGTCGGACTTCACGAGGTACGCCACCAGGATCCCGACGACGAGCGATGCCTCGAGGCCCTCTCGCAGCGAGATCAGCAGGTTGGGCAGGAACATCGGTGGACTCCGGGGTCGACGGCGCCCCCGGGGCCGAGGCGGCGTCGGGCGTCCTGGGGGACGGCGGCGGGGTCCGGTCCGGACGGCCGTCGTGGCCGCCCGCGGGGCATGACGCGGATTAAGGTAAGCCTTCCTTTGTGCAAATGTCCATGGTCGTCCATGCGGCGCGGGTCACATCGGCGCCCGGGCCGGGATCAGGCTCGGCGTGAGGATCATCTGCGCAGGTTCCGTGCACGAATGCCGTGTCGGCGCCGGGGAGGCGGTTCGGTGGCCCACGCTGGTCCTCGTGACCTTCCCCGCCGCTCCCGTCGACCGCGCTCCTGTCGACCGTGCTCCCGTCGACCGTGCTCCCGTCGACCGTGCTCCCGTCGACCGTGCTCCCGTCGACCGTGATCCTGCTGCCCGTGCTCCCGTCGGCCGCGCCCCTGCTGTCCGCGCGGCGCTGGGCATGGCCGTCGCCCTGGTCGCGGCGATGCTCGTCGGACTGCTCACGGAGCTGCCCGCCGTCCGGGCGCTGGACGACGCCGCGGTGCGGGCTGCGAACGACGCGCTCGGACCGTTCACGACGATCCTGGCCGTCGGGATCGCTGAGGTGCTCGGCACCCCGTCGGCCGTGGTCCTGGCTCTCCTTGCGGCCGTCGGGTGCGGACTGGTCCGACGCAGCGTGCGCGTCGGGGTGCGGACCGCGGTGCTGATCGGCGTCCCCTGGGGCTCATGCGCGCTGCTGAAGCTGGCGGTGCAGCGGATCAGGCCGGACCTCGCCGGCCTCGAGCATCCGCTGCTGGCGCAGCCCGGCTCCTTCAGCTTCCCCAGCGGCCACACCGCCTTCGCGGCCGCGCTGTGCTGTGGGATCATGCTCTCGCTCGCGTCGACGACGTCGACAGCGTCCTCGCCGTCAGCGTCCTCACGGTCGGCGACGCCGGCATCGCGCGCCGCGGTCGCCGTCGGCGCCTCCGTCGCGGTCCTGGTGATCGCCACCACCGGCTGGTCGAGGGTCGCGCTCGGGATGCATCACCTCACGGACGTTCTGGTCTCGGCCGTCCTGGTGCCTGTCCTGTGCCTTCTTCTGACGCGCATGCTCGACGCCGTCGATCTGTCCGGGCACTCCGTCCCGTCCGGCCATCCCGTCCCGTCCGACCGCTCCGTCCCGTCCGGTCGCACCGCCACACCCGCCACCCCTGCCGGGAGCGTCCCGGCCGCCTCGAGGAGGACGCATCGATGATGGACCTGATCCATCTGCTCATGGACCCCGCAGGACTGCTCGAGCGCTTCGGCTCCGCGTTCTGGTGGGTCGCGCACGTGATCGTGCTGATCGAGTGCGGGCTGTTCTTCCCGATCCTGCCGGGGGATTCGCTGCTCTTCGCGGTCGGCATGTTCACGCGCTCCGGGGCGATCTCGATCCCGCTGTGGATCTCCCTGATCACGCTCACCGCCGCGGCCTTCGCCGGCAACGTGCTGGGCTACGAGATCGGCCGCGCCGTCGGCTCGAGGCTGTACGAGCGCGACGGCCGGATCCTCAAGCGCGCCTACTTCGATCGCACCATCGAGTTCTTCGACCACTACGGCCGACGGGCCCTGGTCATCGGACGGTTCGTCCCGATCGTCCGGACCTTCGTGACGGTCGTGGCGGGCGTCGGACGCATGCCCCGCCGGGTGTTCCTGCTGTGGTCCGCCGTGGGAGCGGTCGGCTGGGCGGCTCTGTTCGTGCTGCTCGGCTTCGCGCTCGGCGGTGTCGATCTCATCGCCGACAACCTCGAGGTCGCGGTGCTGCTGCTGGTGGCGATCTCGGTCCTGCCCATGGTGGCCGCCGCACTGCGCAAGAAGGTGCTGACCTCCCGCTCCCGCGGCGCCGATCCCCGTGCGGAGACCGTCGCAGATGCCCTCGCGGAGACTGCCCCGGAGCAGTCCGCGCAGCCTGCCGCGCAGCCGCCCGTCCAGCGCTGAGCGAGCCCGCTGAGCGGCGACGGCAGCGAGACGACGGCAGCGGCGGCGAGGCGACGGCAGCGAGGCGGCGACGACGGAGCGTCGGCCCGGGGGGCTCTCAGCGCTCCCGGCTCTCGCCCGGACGGACCGTCGGCCCCAGCCCGAGGGCGACGATCGCGGCGGTGATCGCGCCGGCGGTCATGATCGACGCCAGCACGACGATCTGGAAGCGTCCCGCCTCGAGCGGCGAGATCCCGCCGAAGATCGCGCCCACGAAGGCGCCCGGCAGGGTCACCAGGCCCGTCGTGCGGGTCTGGTCGGTGGAGGGGATGAGCGCCTCCGCGAGAGCGTGCCGGGAGATCTCCACGGTCGCCTGGCGGGGCGTCGCGCCGAGCCCCAGCCATGCCTCGATCTCGTCCCACCGCTCGTCGGCCGACTGCATCAGCCGACGGCCCGCGAGGGTCGCCGTGGACATTGCGCCGCCGATGACGATGCCGCCGATGGCGAGCGCGTAGCGGGCGCTCAGCTCGATCGCGCCGGTCGCGAACACAATGGTCAGGGCCGTGCCGACGCCCGCGCCCATCGCCCCGGCCACGAGCGCCAGGTGCCGTCGGCTCCAGCGGAGGCGTCGGGTGCTCGTCGTGGCGGCGACGCAGAACATGACCGCGAGCGCGAGACCCACCCACCAGGGGTTCGTGATCACGCCGGTGAGCACGACGCTGATCGCGGCGAGCTGCACGATTCCGCGCAGGATCGCGAGCGCGGGCGCCCAGCGGTGCGGGGCCCGGGTCGCCGAGAGGATCGCGGTGGTGATCGCGATCAGCAGGCCCACCCCCAGCAGGGTGCGCAGGATGTCGGGGGCGGTGATCACCGGGACATTCTCGCGCGGCGGGGCCGTGCTCCGTCCCCGCGCCCCGCGCCGTCCCTGCGCCCCGCACCGTCCCTGCGCCCCGCCAGGCGCTCGCCCCGCCGCGCTCAGTCGCCGCTGCGTCGCCGCCGCGTCGCCGTCCGGAGCGGCGGACCGTGCCGGATGCTGGGACGGCGTGTGCGGCGCTGCTGAGAGCGCGGTGGAGGTATAGGAGCAGAAGATCCTCCTGGCCTCAAGCTCTGTCGAGGAGTTGCCGCTGCGAGAACTCTCACGGGCTGAGATGCCGAATAGTGATACGGGCGGATAGCGAAAACTATCAGGCGAGGCTAGTCTCAGTTGACGACTCCACCGTGGATCTCTCCCCCGTCACCCCGAGCAGAGGCCAACCCCATGACTGCGTCCGTGTCCCCCCGGATCTCCCGCCGCCATCTCGGCGCCCTCTCCGCCGCCGGAGCCTTCGGTGTCCTGCTGACCGCCTGCGGAACCGACGACGAGTCGTCGGCCTCCGGTGCGAGCGACGCCGGGTCCGGCGACTCCGCCGCATCCGGCACCGTCGAGGTCGAGGACAACAACGGCACCCAGACCGTCGCCGTCCCGCCGGCGTCCGTCGTCGCGACCGACAACCGCACCTTCGAGACCATCGCGGACTGGGGCATCACGCTGACCGCCGCCTCGCGGTCGCTCATGCCCTCGACCAACCCGCTCAAGGACGACGAGTCGATCATCGACCTCGGCTCCCACAACGAGCCCGACCTCGAGGCCGTCGTCGCCGCCGAGCCCACCCTGATCATCAACGGCCAGCGCTTCGCCCAGTACCACGACGACTTCGTCTCGCTGGCCCCCGACGCGGTCGTCCTCGAGCTCGACCCGCGCGACGACCAGCCCTTCGCCGACGAGCTCAAGCGCCAGATCTCGGTGCTCGGCACCATCTTCGACAAGGAGACCGAGGCCGAGGAGCTCGGCAGCGCCTTCGATGCCTCCATGGAGCGGGTCTCCTCGGCCTACAACGGCTCCGACAAGGTCATGGCCGTGAACGTCTCCGGCGGCGAGATCGGCTTCATCGCCCCCGGCGAGGGCCGCACCCTCGGCTGGACCTTCGACGCCTTCGGCTTCGTGCCGGCGCTCGAGGTCGAGGGCGCGAGCGACGACCACCAGGGCGACGACATCTCGGTCGAGGCGATCGCCGACTCCAACCCTGACTGGATCCTGGTCATGGACCGCGACGCCGCCATCAGCGCCGACGATCCCTCGTACCAGCCGGCCTCCGAGGTGCTCGAGGCGTCCGAGGCGCTCGCCGGCGTCACCGCCGTGACCGAGGGCAACATCGTCTACATGCCCGCGGACACCTACACCAACGAGTCCATCCAGACGTACACCGAGTACTTCGAGACCCTCGCCGACGCCCTCGAGGGCAAGGCCTGAGGAGCGACCTCCTGGTGAGCAGCGCGCGGCGGACGGGATCGGCAGGGTCTCGTCCGCCGCGCGCGGTCCTGTCCGACGTCCCTGCCCGGTGAACCTGATGTCCTCCACACCATCCTCCGCGTCGTCGGCTGCCGTGCCCGCGGCAGGCGCCGCCCCGGCCCGACGGCGCGGGCGCGAGAAGCTCGTCGACCCGATGCTGATCGTCGGCATCCTCGTCGTCGCCGCGCTGCTGGTCGCGTCCCTGCTGACCGGGGTCTACGACATCTTCGGGGCCGACGACGGCGCCGAGATGTTCGCGATCACCCGCAGCCCTCGGACGATCGCGCTCGTGCTCGCCGGCGCCGCCATGGCGATGTCGGGCCTGATCATGCAGCTGCTGACCCAGAACCGCTTCGTCGAGCCGTCCACCACCGGCACCACCGAATGGGCAGGGCTGGGCCTGATCTCGGTGATGGTCCTGTTCCCGACGGCGTCCCTGATGACCCGCATGGTCGTCGCGATCGTCTTCTCCTTCATCGGGACGATGGTGTTCTTCGCGTTCCTGCGACGGGTCACCCTGCGCAGCTCCCTGATCGTTCCGATCATCGGCATCATGCTCGGAGCCGTCGTCAGCTCGGTGTCGACCTTCGTGGCGCTCCAGTTCGATGCTCTGCAGAACCTCGGCGTGTGGTTCGCCGGCTCCTTCACCTCGGTGCTGCGCGGGCAGTACGAGGTGCTGTGGATCGTGCTCCTGGTCGGCATCGCCGTGTTCCTCGTGGCCGACCGCCTCACCGTCGCGGGCCTCGGCGAGGACATCGCCACCAACGTGGGCGTGAACTACCAGCGCATGGTGCTCCTGGGCACGGGCCTGGTCGCGATCGCGACGGGAGTGGTCACCGTGGTCGTCGGCAACCTCCCGTTCCTCGGGCTGATCGTGCCCAACATCGTCTCGATGATCCGCGGCGACGACCTGCGCTCCAACCTGCCGTGGGTGTGCCTGCTCGGCATCGCCATCGTGACCGTGTGCGACCTCATCGGGCGCACGATCATCATGCCGTTCGAGGTGCCGGTGTCCCTGATCCTCGGCATCCTCGGCGCGGTCGTCTTCATCCTCCTCCTGCTGAGGCAGCGTCGACATGACTGACCCGACCACCGCCCGGGCGACCGGCGCCGCCACCGACCCCGCCGGCCGGCGCACCACCCCTGCTCTGGCTGCGGGTTCCGCTCCCGCGCTGTCCGAGGGCGTGGCGGAGCGGCCCGCGCCCGACGCGCCCCGCGCCCCGTCGGGGCCCTTCGCCGATGCGCGATCCCGGCGCCGCTACTGGATCCTGCTGATCGCTCTCGCCGCGCTCGCCGTCGCCTTCGGCTTCGGGCTGCTGGCCGCCGAGAACCCGATGCCCGTGGGGTCGCGCGGGTTCTGGCTGATCGCCAAGCTGCGCATCACATCCCTGGTGGTCATGGCGCTCGTCGCGTTCTGCCAGGTGATGGCGACGATCGCGTTCCAGACCGTCACCAGCAACCGCATCATCACCCCGTCGATCATGGGCTTCGAGTCGCTGTACACGGCGATCCAGACGGCCGCCGTCTACCTCCTCGGCGTCGCCGGCGTCGTCGCCCTGCAGGGCACCGGCCAGTTCCTGCTCCAGGTCGCGGCGATGGTCGCGCTGTCCGTCGCGCTCTACGGCTGGCTGCTGCGCGGCCGCTACGCGAACCTGCAGATCATGCTGCTCGTCGGCATCATCATCGGAGGCGGCCTCGGCTCCGTCTCCGCGTTCATGCAGCGCCTGCTCACGCCCAGCGAGTTCGACGTGCTCACCGCCCGGCTGTTCGGCTCGGTCTCCAACGCCGACCCCGCCTACCTGCCCTATGCGATCCCGCTGGCGTTCGCCGCCGGCGCCGGGCTGTGGCTGAACGCGCGCCGCCTCGACGTGATCGCCCTGGGGCGGGACGTGTCGGTGAACGTCGGCGTCGACCACCGCCGCCAGACCATCATCACGCTGATCCTGGTGTCGGTGCTGATGGCGGTGTCCACCGCGATGGTCGGCCCCATGACCTTCTTCGGGTTCCTCGCGGCGACCCTCACCTATCAGCTGGCCGGGACGAACGACCATCGGCGCCTGATGCCGATCGGCTTCCTCGTCGCCTTCGTCGTCCTCGCCGGCGCGTACTTCGTCATGAAGCACGTGTTCTACGCGCAGGGCGTCGTGTCCATCATCATCGAGCTCGTCGGCGGGACCGTCTTCCTCGTCGTCATCATGCGGAAGGGTCGCCTGTGATCACCATCGACGGCGTGCGCAAGCAGTACACCTCGAGCGACGGGACCGTCGAGATCGGCCCCCTGCACCTCGAGATCCCCGCCGGGGGCGTCACCGCGCTCGTCGGCCCCAACGGCGCCGGCAAGTCCACCCTGCTGACCATGGTCGGGCGCCTCCTCGGCATCGACGAGGGAGCGATCCAGGTCGCCGGGTACGACGTCTCCTCGACCGCGTCGAAGGACCTCGCGAAGATCATCTCCGTGCTCCGCCAGGAGAACCACTTCATCACCCGCCTGACCGTGCGCCAGCTGGTCGGCTTCGGACGGTTCCCGTACTCGCGGGGCCGGCTGACCGCCCACGACGAGGAGAAGATCAGCGAGGCCATCGACTTCCTGCACCTGCACGAGCTCGAGGGCCGGTACCTCGACCAGCTCTCCGGCGGCCAGCGCCAGCGGGCCTACGTCGCCATGGTCCTCGCCCAGGACACCGAGTACGTGCTCCTCGACGAGCCCCTGAACAACCTCGACATGCAGCACAGCGTCCACATGATGCGCCGGCTGCGGGACGCCGCGCGGGAGCTCGGCCGCACGATCGTCGTCGTCCTGCACGACATCAACTTCGCCGCCCGCTACGCCGACCGCATCATCGCCATGAAGGACGGCGGCGTCGTCGAGCACGGTCCCGTCGCCGAGATCATGGACGGAGACATCCTCTCCCGCGTGTTCAACACCCCGGTGCAGGTCATCGAGGGACCGGACGGGCCGCTCGCCGTGTACTACTGAGCGGTCCCGTCCTGCAGAGCGGCGCCGTCCCGCAGAGCGGTCCCGCGGGACGGGCGCTCAGGAGGTCTTGGTCGCCGGGTCCGCTCCGCCGCGGCCGTCGGGGCGGTCCAGAGCGCGGATCGCCGCGATGTCGGCGTCCGACAGCTCCAGCTGCGCGGCCTCGATGTTCTCGACGATCCGGGAGGGCGTGACCGACTTCGGCAGCGTCACGATGCCCTCGGCCAGATGCCAGGCGAGGATCACCTGCGCCGGGCTCGCGCCGTGCTCCCGGGCGATCCGCACGAGCGTCCCGTCCTCGAGGAGACCCTGCTTGCCCTGACCCAGCGGGCCCCACGCCTCCGTGACGATCCCGTGCTCGGCGTGGAGGGCGCGCAGGTCGTGCTGCTGGAAGTAGGGGTGCAGCTCGATCTGGTGGATCGCGGGGGCGACGCCGGTCGCCTCGATGATCTCCTCCAGCTGCGGGCGAGGGTGGTTCGAGACGCCGATCGAGCGGACCCGTCCGGTCTGCTGCAGCTCGACGAGGGTCCTCCACGCCTCGACGTACTTCCCCTGCGAGGGCACCGCCCAGTGCACGAGGTACAGATCGATGTACCCGGTGCCGAGCCTCTCGAGGGAGGCGTCGAAGGCGGCGAGGGCCCTGTCGTGGTCGTGATCGTCGTTGTACAGCTTCGTGGTCACGAAGATCTGCTCACGAGGGAGGCCGGACTCGGCGATCGCGCGTCCGACGCCCTCCTCGTTCCCGTACGCCTTGGCGGTGTCGACGTGACGGTATCCGGCGCGGAGGGCCTGGCCGGTGACGTCGGCGGCGATGCCGGGATCGACCTTGAAGACGCCGTAGCCGAGCTGCGGGATCTCATGGCCGTCGGACAGGCGGACGGAGGGGACGGTGGCGTCGGTGGTCATGGCGGAGCCTTCCTCGGCGGGGACGGAGGGTCGGGCGGCGGCCGCGACGCTGCGGCGGCGGCGGCGGGGCGATGCGTGCCGCAACCAGCCTAGCCCCGAACTCCCGCAGATCGCCCCGCCCCTCGGCCGTCCGGCCAGCCGACGACCGTCCGGCCCGCCCCTCGGCCGTCCGGCCCGCCGTCAGCCGTCCTGCCTGCCGTCGGACGTCCGGTCCGCCGTCGGACGCCAAGGTGCTCCCGCCTACGATGTCCCCATGACTGCGCAGACCCCGGAGAGCGAGCGGTGACGCCGGCGCGGTCCTCGCGCCTGTCCCCTCTGCGTCGGCCCATCCCCGAGCAGCCGCCGGTCTACGACCATGGGCGCGGGCACTCGGGTCCCGGTCGGCGCCTCGAGCTGTACGGCCTGCTGGACACGCTGTTCATCGTCGCGGGCGTGGTGGTGTCGATCTGGCTGGCGCTGCTCTACCTGGTGGAGGGCTTCTCCCTCACCCCGGTGCGGCTGCTGTACCTGGTGGGCTTCTGGATCCTGCTGACCTACATCGCGCTGCCGCGCCTGCACCAGCTGATGACCTGGATCTACCTGCCCGACTACTTCTTCGGCCGCACCCGCACCGCCGAGGGCGTGCTCTCCGATCCGATCAATCTCGCCTTCGACGGCGACGAGGTCGATCTGCACGTGGCGATGCGGCGGGCCGGCTGGGTGCTCGCCGAGGAGCGCACCGTCGGCTCCGCGCTCGACATGGTCCGCTCGACCCTGCTGCGCCGCTCCTATCCCGCCGCACCCGTGTCCGATCTGTATCTCCTGGGCCGACGGCACGACTTCACCTACCAGCAGGAGGTCGGCGGCACCACGGCCAAGCGCCATCACGTGCGCTTCTGGCGGATGCCCGCGGACTTCGTGCTGCCCGGTGGGTACCGGGCCGACTGGCTGGCGGCCGGCACCTACGACCGTGCCGTCGGCTTCTCCTTCTTCACCCTGCAGATCACGCACCGGATCGACGAGAACATCGACGTCGAGCGCGACTACATCATCGACACCGTGCGCTTCGCCGACCCGGACGTCGAGGTCGAGGTGATCGAGGAGTTCTCCACCGCCTACCAGTCCCGCAACGGGCAGGGCGACCGCTTCAGCACCGACGGGAACCTGCCCGTGATCGACGTCGCCGGCTGCGCGGCCCGGTCCGACGGCTCCAGCGCCGTCATGCTCCCGCGGCATCGGCCGACGGGGACGACGGTCATGAGGCCCCGTGCGCACGCGGCCACGCAGTCGGCGATCGCCGCTGCGCGGGCCCGCACCCTCGACCGGATGCGCGCGGCGGGCTCCGCCGGCGGCGAGGGGGCGGCCGGAGCGGCCGAGGGGAGCCTGGCCTCGCAGTGGCAGGGCGCCGTCGAGGACTTCCACGAGGCCGTCGTGAGCGCCGCCGACCACCACCTCCCGCCGCCGACGGTGCTGTTCACCGGCCTCCTGGTGACGCTCCAGACCCTGCTCGTGATCGTCCAGTGGATCGGCCGGGGCCTGGGTCTGGACCTGCAGGCCCTCGCCGAGGACGCGAACCTCCTGTTCCCCTCCAGCAACTCGCTCTGGTACGCCACCGCCTTCGCCCTCTCGCTGGTGGTGCTGCAGACGGGGGTGCTGCGCCGACGCCGCTGGTCGCGCATCGCTCTCATGAGCATGTTCACCGTCGACGCCGTCGCCCGACTCGCGATCGCGACGGCGTCGACAGGGGATGCCGCGCACTCGCTGCTGGTGACCGCGGGGGCGTCGGCCCTCGGGGTCATGGCGATCTCGTCGGATGCCTCGCGGCTCTGGGTCCAGACGCAGCGCATGCCGCGACGCACGAGGGAGGAGCGGCGCGAGAGGGATGCGCGGCGCGCGGGGGAGGAGCAGCGCACGACGGACGGGCTGTGAACGGGAGGCGAGCTGTGATGTGCGTCACGGTGCGGTAGAGTCCCCCGCACCTGACCCCCGATCCGGGAGGACTCCCATGAGCGCACCGAGCGGGAACGGACCCGGCTCCGTCGGCACCTCGGGGCCGGCCGAGGCCGACGACCCCGGCCAGAGCGAGCTCAAGCAGGCCATCACCCCCAAGCTGCTTCTGCTGTTCATCGTCGGCGACATCCTCGGCACCGGCGTCTACGCGCTGACCGGCAGGGTCGCCTCGCAGGTCGGAGGTGCCGGCTGGCTGCCGATCATCCTGGCCTTCGCGGTCGCCATGGTCACCGCCCTGTCGTACCTGGAGATGGTCACCAAGTACCCCAGGGCGGGTGGGGCCGGCCACTACATCCACAAGGCCTTCGGGCTGCACTTCCTGACCTTCATGGTCACCTTCGCGGTGCTGTCCTCGGGCATCACCTCCGCGTCCACGTCCTCGGTGTTCCTCGCCGAGAACGTGCTGGTCGCCTTCGGGCTCACCGATCGTCTCGGCGAGGACGCGGCCGGCACCCTCGCCACCGTCATCGCCATCTGCTTCGTGCTGCTGGTCGGCTGCATCAACCTCTACGGCGTCAGCGAGTCGGTGAAGGCCAACGTGGTCCTCACCCTCATCGAGCTGTCCGGGCTCGCGCTCGTGATCCTGGTCGGCTTCTGGGCCATCGCCAAGGGGCAGGCGGACTTCTCCCGCGTGATCCTCTTCGAGACCCCGGAGGACAAGGGGATTCTCATGGCCGTCGTCGGCGCGACCGCCCTCGCGTTCTTCTCGATGGTCGGCTTCGAGGACTCCGTGAACATGGCCGAGGAGGTCGTGGACCCCGTCAGGAACTTCCCGCGGGTCCTGATCACCGGTCTGTCCATCACCGGCGTCGTCTACATCCTGGTCTCGATCACGGCGGTGGCCGTCGTGCCGATCGGCGAGCTGACGACAGCCTCGACCCCGCTGCTCTTCGTCGTCGAGCACGGGGCGCCCGATCTGCCGATCGCCGAGATCTTCCCCTTCATCTCGATCTTCGCCGTCGCCAACACCGTGCTGATCAACATGATGATGGCCTCGCGGCTGCTGTACGGCATGTCCCGCCAGGGCGTCCTGCCCGGCTTCCTGAAGTACGTGCTGCCCGGTCGGCAGAGCCCCTGGTCGGGCATCGCCTTCTCGACCGCGCTCGCCGTCGGACTCATCCTCGTGGTGCGGCTCGTCCTCGACGAGGAGACCATCAGCGCCCTCGGCGGCACCACCGCGCTGCTCCTGCTCGCCGTCTTCGGGCTCGTCAACATCGCCGTCCTCGTGCTCCGCAAGGACCGGGTGGACGCCGACCACTACATCACCCCCACCGTCCTGCCGTTCATCGGCGCCTTCACCACCTTCTTCCTCGTCGGCCCGTGGGCGCAGGACACCCGCAACTACGTCATCGCCGGCGCGCTGCTCGGCATCGGACTGGTCCTCTTCGTCGCCACGTACCTGTACAACGGCGCGATCCGGGCCCGCCGCACCCGCTTCCGCGACTACGACCGCTGATCCGCCCCTCGACGACCCGGGAGAGCCATGTCCACCATCCTGCTGGCCTACGTCCCCAGCGCCACCAGCGAGGCCGCGCTCGAGTTCGCCGTCGAGGAGGCGCATCGGCGCGGCGCCACCCTCGTGGTGCTCGCCTCCGAGGGAGGCCAGGATCCGCGCAAGGCGCGCGGCATCACCGATATGCGTCCCCTCCCGGTGCGCCTCAAGGAGACCGGCGTCCCCTTCGAGCTGCGCACCGTCCCGCGGCGCGACGACCCCGCCGACGACATCCTCGACGTCATCGATGCCGAGGACATCGACCTCGTCATCCTCGGGATCCGCAGGCGCACCCCGATCGGGAAGATCCTGCTCGGCTCGACCTCGCAGCGCGTGGTCATGGAGTCCTCCGCGCCCGTCGTGCTGGTCAAGCCCAAGACCTTCGTGCCGCCGCCCCGGCCGTGAGGGGAGCGGAGGGCGGGAGCCGGCGTCTCGGAAATCGGTCTCCGGCGTGCACTGCCGCCCTCTCTCACCTAATCTTCAGGAAGGGTGCTCGCCCGGTGCGGCACCGAAGCCCTCCGTGTCGAGGACCCTGCCTGGTGGGGCGGGGGTTCCTCGTTCCGATCGGGGGGCCTGGCATGGCCGGTACGCGGTGGGGGAAGGATCGGGACGACGATGGTGGATCGGCTGGCGGACGGGGAGTTCGATGATCCGGACCTGCCGGCCGAACGCCTCGAGCAGCTCGCGGACGAGTTCCCGGAGCTGCACGCGAGGATCGTCGAGCATCCGAACTGCCCGGCCGCGCTGAAGGAATGGATCTTCACCCAGCGTCCGGCGATCCGGCAGGCGGTGGAGCGTCGGGAGGCGCGGGAGCGTGCCGCGGAGGAGGCCGCCGATCGCCGTCGCGCCGCCGCAGAGGCGGAGGCGCGGAGGCGAGCCGCCGAGGCCGTCGAGCGCTCGCAGAGGCCTGCCCGCGAGGTGTCGGTCCAGACTCCTCCGACGTACTCGTCGGCCGCCTCCGCGGGGACGACGTCGGAGAGGTCCCCGGGCAGCTGGTGCTGCGGATGCGTGGCCATCGGAGTCGGCGTGCTCGTCCTCATGAGCGGATGCAGCTGGCTGATGGGGGCTCTCGGATGAGTCCCCGATCTCCGCAGCGTCGCCGCGACGCCTCGACGAGCTCCCTCAGCGCAGCGCTGCGCGCCCGTCACCGCGATGACAGCGGCGGATGGGGAAGAGCGGCCGACGACGATCCCGGGTCCGCTCGGCAGTCACCGGCACCGAGCTCCTGGGGCTCCGCGAGCGGGAGGGCTCCGGCCTCGGAGACGACGGACTGGAGCGCCTTCACCGCTTCCGCTGCTGCGACGGCACGGCGGTCCGCCGGCCCGCGCCGTCGGGCGGACAGGGTGCTGCTGATCGCGACGGCGACCGCCATCCTGCTCGGAGGGATCGGCAGCGGCATCGCCCTGAACCGGCTCATCGCCTCGATCGACGTCGTCGGCTGGCTGCTCGAGGGGGACGAGGCGCTCTCGGCGCCCGCCGTCGCGGCTCTCGCGGGACTCCTGCTCATCGCGCTCGCCGCCGTCGTCCTCGCGATCGCCGGGGCCGCTCGAGCACGCCGGACTTCTGCTCTGATCCTCGTGGCGGTCTCCCTGCTGCTGCCGATCGGATCGCTGTGGATCGGGCTCCAGAGCGGGGGACGCGCCTTCGAAGCCGGTCTCCTGAAGGACGCCCGCACCTATGCGGGACAGCTGGATCCCGACCGCGTGTCCGAGATGTACGACGCAGCGGAGAGAATGGGTGTGGTGCTCCCGGGCGAGGAGAAGGTGCTGGAGATCCTGGACGAGGCGCAGAATGTCGGAGGCTCAGGAGAGGATTCTCCGCAGGGCGCGCCGGCGGCCGGTTCTGATGGCGAGAGAGGTGGGGCATGAGCAAGGGATCGGCTCCGGATCCATGGGGGAGCAATCGTCATGCCGCGCGGCCGGGCGGGGCGAGCGGGCAGGACCCCCGTGGGGCTGCTTCCGGTCAGGTCAGGCCGACGGGCGGTGAGCACGCCACGAGCTGGGGCGCAGGGGCAGCGGATCCCGTGCGGGCATCCAGCACCCCGGTCGTCGGCTGGGGCGGTGCTCCTGGGTCCTGGAGCTCGCCGGGAGGCGCACCTGCCTCCCGCACGCCGGTGGGGCCGCCCTATCCGTATCTATGGGTCTCCTTCGGCGCGGCAGCGCTCGCGCTCGTGCTCGCTGCTCTGCCCGGCGGGCTCGTGCTGCACGTGGTCGCCTGGGCCATCGCGGGGCTCATCGGGTTCGGTGCGGCAGTGCTCTTCGTCCAGCGGGACGCGCTGCGGCAGACGGAGGCGCTGTACATGCGCCAGCCGCTGGCCCCTCGGCTCCATCGGGCGGCCGTCGGCCTGAGCCTGATCGCCGTCGTCGCGACCGCGATCCGGATCGCCCTGGCCCTCGGGAGGATGGGATGAGCGCGATCCGGTGCGGCGGAGGCCGCGCGACGCGAGCCGTTGCGCTCCTCCTCGGGGCGTTCGTGCTGGTGATGGGCGTGCTGTGGGGCGGTGCGCCGCGGGCCGCGGCGGAGCCAGGGGACGAAGGGTCGTCAGCTCTCCTGTCCGACTTCGGAGCGTGCCTGGCCGGAGGAGGGACCGGAAGCATCGTCCTGCTGCTGGACCAGTCGGGCTCCCTGGAGAGCACGGATCCGCGCCTGGCCCGTGTCGATGCCGCGGAGTTCCTGGTCGAGCGTCTCGCGGAGTTCTCCTCCGGGTCGGGATACGAGCTCGAGGTGCGCGTCGCAGGATTCGCGGCGGACTACGAGACGCCCGGCGACTGGACCGTCCTGACGGAGGACGCGACGGCCTCCCTGGCATCGCAGATCGAGACGATCGGCGGGGATCTGCGAAGCCACGACACCGACTACTGGATGGCGCTGGAGTCCGCACGGCAGGATCTCGCCGATCACGGTGCGACCTGCTCCGCCGTCTTCTGGTTCAGCGACGGCGAGTACGACATCGATCCTCGTGCGTCGCGCACGAGCCGATCCGAGCTCGGCGACACCAAGCCGTACGCGCCCGGCATCAGCCTGAGCGACGAGGAAGGGGCGGAGGCCGCCGTCACCGCCGGCAAGGATGACATCTGCCGGCCCGCCGGAGTCGCCGATCAGCTCCGCAGCTCCGGCATCACCCTCGTCGGGATCGGTCTGACCTCCTCGGATGCTGACTTCAGCTTCCTCCGCAGCGTCACCGAGGGCGGCGGCTCCGCCGCGGCGGAGCGCAGCGGGATCACCCAGTGCGGTGACGTGGCGAGCCCGGAGGGCGCCTTCTTCGAGGCCGACGATCTCGACTCCCTCCTGCTCGCCTTCGACTCCATCTCCGCCCCGGGCGACTCCCTGTCCTCCACCGCCGTGGACATCTGCCAGGAGCAGGAGTGCAGCGCCGGGGAGGTCTCCTTCGTCCTCGATCGCGCTCTGGGATCGGTCCGGATCCTCGCCACGGCCGACTCCGAAGGGTTCGAGGCGTACGTCAGAGCCCCCGGTGACGAGGCCGGGACCCGCTTCCCCGCCGGAGCCGTCGGGGAGACGTCCGAGGAGGACGGCATGCGGGTCACCTGGCTCACCTCGCGCACCGTCGAGATCGAGATGAGCGCTCAGGACGTGCCCACCTGGGACGGGACCTGGACGGTCGGGTTCGTGGATCCCTCCGGCCAGTCCTCGGGCGAGCAGGTCGATGTGAACATCCACCTCACCTCGCCGCTCGTGCTCTCCTGGCAGGGCCTCGACGGCATCGAGCTGAGGCAGGGCGCCTCCATCGAGGATGCGCAGCTGGTCCTCCTCGATCGCACGGACGGGTCCACCGTGGATCCGGCAGAGCTGAGCGGCACGCTGACCGCGCAGGTCGCCCTGACGGATGCATCGGGGGAGACCCACGAGCTGTTCTCGACCGCGGATGACGAGGAGCTGTCCGCTCCGGTCACGATCCTGGTGCCCGGTGAGGCGGCGCTCGGAGAGGGTCGCATCACCGCTTCGCTCCAGATCACCACGGCCCCGCCCGAGGTCGACGGTCAGCAGACCGGGGAGGGGACAGCGCTGCAGCCGGCCCTGGCTCGCACCACGGTGGCAGTCCTGCCTCCCCAGGACTTCCCGACCGTCGCGTCCCGGCTCGATTTCGGCGTCCTCGAGGAGGAGACGGCCGTGAGCGCCTCCCTCTCGCTCACCGGCCCCGGTTGCGTCTGGCTCGATCCGGAGGGGACCAGCATCGTCGGCGCCCCGGCCGAGGCGGGGACGATCACGATCGGCAGCGCGTCCGACCGTGATGACGACTGCGTCGTCCTCGACGACGGCGAGACGGGCGAGCTCACCCTCGACCTGTCCGCGGAGGACCGCGCGAACGGGGCGCTCCAGGGCACCGTCACCGTGATGATCGCTCCTGCTGATGATCCCGACGCGGCCCAGGCCGTGACCGTGCCCTTCGAGGCGGACATGCGACGCCCGCTGGATGCGGCCACCGCAGGCACCGCCTTCGTCATCGCGCTCGCGGTGGGCATCGGGCTGCCCCTCGCCGCGCTCTACCTGGTCACCTGGCTGACGGCTCGTATCCCCCGCGGGACGCTCGTCACGGGAAGCACCCGCGTCGTGCTGCCCGAGACCGGAGGGCGCACCGACATCGATCTTGCGCGCAGCGACCTGACCCTGACGTCGCTGCCCGCGCCCCGACGATCCGTCACGGCCGCAGGCTGGACCCTGCGGACGAGGGTCTCGCCGCTGCCCACGGAGGCACCCTGGGTGGAGCTCGTCGGCGATGAGCGCTCGGTCTCCGGCGCGACACCGGGCTCCCGCCGAGGGCGCGCACGGCTCCCTCTGGGCGTGCGGGGGAACTGGATCGCGGTCCCGGACCCCCAGGATCCCCGCGCGGCGACCGTGATCGTCCTCCTCGGTGCCGAGGACCAGGCGACCCTGGACGCAGTCCTCGAGGACGCCCGCCTCCGACTGAGCGATCGGCTCCGCTCGATCGGCGTGGCCGGGGGCGGAGCATCCGGCCCCGCATCGGACGGCGGAGCCGGATCGTCCTGGGCCTCCCCGTCCGCCGATGCGTCGCACGGCCGTCCGGATCCAGGTTCTGTCGCCGGCTCCGGCTCCGGTTCCGGATCAGCGGCAGACGGATGGGGGAGCTCCGCTCCCGCGCCGGGACCGTCGTCGTCCGACGGACCTGCCGGCTGGGGCTCCTCGACCTCGGACCGCAGCGGGCCCGGCTCGCCCTGGGGGAGCTCATGAGCACCGGCTGCTCGCCAGACCACCACGACCGGCCGCAGGCCGACGGAAGGAACACCTGATGCGCAAGGTTCTCGTCATCGGATGCGGAGGCTCCGGGGCCAAGACGCTGTCCTACATGATGGATCAGCTCAGAGCCGATCTCGCTGTCCACGGGATCGAGGAGATCCCCGGATGCTGGCAGTTCGTGAACGTGGACACTCCGATCCAGGAGGAGCACGGCGCACATCTGCCGTCGGTGGGTGAGCTGGGCGGCACGTACGTCTCGTGCGGCGACACCGGGAGCTACGCTCCGGTGGACGCCGCCGTCACCCGGAAGCTCCAGGCGAACGGCACGGAGGGCCTGCGGGCGACGGCGAGCTGGATGCCGCGGGATCCGTCCGATGTCACCTTCCCGATCTCGGTCGGTGCGGGCCAGTCGCGCGCCATCGGGAGGATGCTCACCCTGTCGAAAGCATCGCAGATCGGTCCCGGCATCCGGCGAGCGATCGATGCGATGAACAGCGAGCGATCCCGGGAGCAGGCGCGTCGGACCGCTGCGGCAGTCCCGGGCATGGGCGGGGTCCCGGACCCGGCGACCGGTGCGGTCACGCTGGTGGTCTCCTCCATGGCGGGAGGGTCCGGCGCCTCCATGACCCTGGACGTGTGCCGCATCGTGAGCGCGATGTCGGAGGTCGATCGTGATCTGACCTCCCTGTTCCTCTATACCGCCGACGTCTTCGGCGAGCTGCCGCGTCAGGACCGCCTCGGCATGACCGGGAACACCCTCGCGATGCTCGGGGAGATCTTCGCCGCGCAGGCCACCGCGGACGGCGGCGCGGCCGGGCGCGAGGACGCCGAGCTCTATGATCGGCTGGGCGTCACCGGAGCCGCTGCCCGGCCGTTCCGCCGGGTGTTCCCCATCGGCCGGCGCACCGGCGTCGACAGCATGGTCTTCGGTGACGGATCGCCGGACGGCGTGTACCGCGGGATGGGCCGAGGGCTCGGCCGGCTGCTGCTGTCGCCCCGCTTCGAACAGATCATCAGCTACCTCGTGGCCAACGTGGGCGGCGGAGGACTGGGGACCGAGACGGTGGCCTGGGGTGCGAAGGCGGATGACGCGATCTGGTCGTCCTTCGGGTACGCCTCGCTCTCCATGGGGCGCGACCGATACCTCGAGTATGCGGCGGAGCGCATCGCCCGCTCCGCCGTCGGGCATCTGCTCAGCGGCTTCCGTCAGGAGGGGAGCACCCACGGCGACCAGCAGCAGCTCGCCGAGCTGTGGCAGTACCGCAGAGCGCAGGAGCTCTCCCGGGTGGGGCTTCCCGGGGGGAGCGGCGCCCTCACGATGGCGGGCGGGTCCGCTGTGGACAGCACCGCGCAGGAGTGGTTCCTCTCCGCGGCGGGGCTGTCGCAGGAGGCGCTCAGCCGCTCCGCCGGGGACATCGTCTCCGATGCGATGCGCCGTCGGCCGTCGATCGATCCCAACATGCCGCTCGAGCAGTGGGCCACCAGCATCGACCCCTGGACCCGGACTGAGGAGGGGGCGGTGCAGTCGGCCCTCGAGGGTGCGTCGAACCGGCTGGCCGGAGACTTCGCGAGGCGCCTGCATGATCGGCTGCTCGACACCCTGAGGGCGGCGATCGCGGACCACGGCATCGTCTACGCCGGATATCTGCTCGATCAGCTGGCCGGACCCGGAGGGGTGATCGCCCAGCTCATCCCGCGCCTGCACGAGCTCGGGGGGCTTCGGCAGGCCAGAGCCCTGCAGGTCTCCTCGTCGTTCCTCGCCCCCTACCTGGGTCAGCGCAAGGCGATGGTCGGGCAGTCCGCGGCCGGGCAGCTCGAGGACGACCTCTTCCATGCGCTGCGCGACTCCGCCTTCGGCTGGCTCGCCTCGGCCTCTGCGCAGAAGGTCGCGGCACTGCTCGAGGACCTGCGGGTCTCGGTCGCACAGCCGCTGCAGCGGACCTTCGACGATGTCCGTCGGGGCCTGGTCGCCGAGTCCGAGCGCACGCCCAGCGCGCAGGGAGTCGCCCATCTCGCCAGCCCCTACGTCAAGGCCTGGCCCGCGGACCCCGATCCGGGCCAGCCGGTCACGGCCTCCGTCCCGGATCGCTTCGCGAACGCTCACAACGAGGTCGTCCTCATGGGCACCGAGGAGTATGTCCCGCGCTTCGACGTCGACATCCTCGACGCCGTCGCCGTGGAGCGCGCCGAGGATCCGCAGCAGAGTCCGGGGGATGCGGCCCAGGCCTACGCCTGGGCTCGTCGGGATGTGGTCCTCGGTGAATGGAACCGGGGTGCGGGTGATCCTGCGCCCTCGGATCTCCTGGTGACGACGCGCACCTGGGTCCCCAAGGGGATCCAGGGCGGCTCCGCGCCCGCGAGCGGCCAGTATGCGCTGCGGGCGCGCAGCGAGGACCTGCTGCGCCGCGCCCGGGCGTTCGTCCAGAGGCGCGGAGAGTCCTTCGAGGTCTTCGCCGCGGAGTCGCTGCGCTCGTACATCACGGATCCTCAGATCGGCGAGCATGAGCGCGATCAGCGTCAGCAGCAGCTGCTGACCGCTCTGGGCCGTACGCTCACCATGGCGCAGCCGCTGACGACCATCAGCGGTGCGATCCAGCAGGAGCTGGGCACCGGCCCGCTGCAGCTGGGCTACGAGTTCTCCGCGCTGCCCTTCGCGAGCCTCGACGGCCTGGTCGACGCGTTCAAGGACACCATCGGGAGGAACGCGCAGATCAGCAGTGACTCCGTCCTTCCTGCCATCGACCAGGCGCTCGGCTCGCTGCCCGTCGCGAAGGTTGACGTCTTCGGCTACTACCCGATGACCTTCCCGGTCGCGTACGGTCTGCTCCGCGACGTCGCGGAGGACTGGAAGAGCCGCACCGATGCCGGCCGACGGGACTTCTGGCACTGGCGCCGGGCCCGTCCTCTGGCCGGAGGCCTCCCCTTCTCCGACGTCGAGAGGCGCACCCTCATCCGCGGATGGTGGGTCGCGCAGCTCGCGGGTGGCCTCGAGATCCCGTCCGACGGCGGGGACCGCGCCCCGGTGCGGATCTGGGACCGAGAGACGGGCAGCTGGATCGCGTTCCCCGCGCCGATGCTCACCCCGCCCTCACGGATGATCGTGAGCACCGCGTGGCTGCCCGCGGTGCTCGAGTCCGCGCTGCTGGCCTATCTCGAGGCCGGTGACAGGGGGCTGGAGGCGTTCCGGCCGTGGACGGTGCTTCGCCGCTGGGCCGACTCCACGCAGCTCGGCCCCTCGGTCAGCCTGGACGGGGACCGCGAGGACGCCAGGGTGCTCGCTCTCCTGCTGGGCGCAGGCGGGATCGCGCCGGGCCTGCATCCCGTGGTCGACCTCTCCGGCGCCGACGATCCGGAGGCGCGCAGGGCGCTCCTGCTGGACTACTGCAGCAGGGTCGCCGATGTCCTCGACCAGAGATTCCTCCCCGGGCCGGGCAAGCGCGAGCATCCGCAGGTCTTCGCGAACTTCCGCGATCGCGGACAGGTCGCGACGACCCCGCTCACCATCGATCTCGCGGACGAGATGCGCAGCGAGCTGCTCGCCCTGAGCGAGGTGCTCGAGCGGGTCGCTCCAGCGGGAGGCGATGATCCCCTCGCCATCGACGACTCCTTCGTCTTCTGAGCCTCTGAGGAGCACCCGCATGCAGCAGCGAACCGTCCTCGTCGCGCCGCCCAGCCAGCGGCCGCTCCTCGACGCGCTCGTCGATCTCTCCGCGGCCGGCGCCCTCGACAGCTTCACGTGGATCGAGGCCCCGCCTCGACCGGAGTCGGCACCGGACCGCGAGGACCCGCGCGGTCTGAGCGTGGTGTGGGGGAGCGCGAGCGCGACCACCTTCGCCCGGACGGTGAACGTGCGGGCGCTCGAGATCCTCCGCATCGTCGTGGTCGTTCCCGTCGGGCACCCGGACCAGGATGCCCTCGATGCCGCAGCGGAGGGCTTCTACCAGCACCTCGATGTGCCCAGCGGGGCCCGACGGAGCACGGTGCGCGTGATCGTCCCCTGGAGCGCGGAACCGATCCCGGCGCAGCTGGGCCGGGTGGGCTGGCACGACGTCATGCTCTCCCCCGAATGCACCGCGGAGCCGGAGTTCGCGGCGGTGCCCTGGTGGAATCACCCGGAGCTCATCCCGGGGTCCGCGGCGGCGGGGATCGCGGTGCAGGCGGGTCTGCTGCAAGGCCTGGACAGTGCGCCGTTCGACGAACAGGGTGCGGACATGTCGGCGGACGTGTCGATGGTCCGCACGTTCATCCGACGGATCGACGCCGGCGAGGTCGAGGCGTCTCTGCGGGCCAGGGTCCTGAGGATGGACGACCAGGTGCCTGCGCCCACACGGGCCGGCGGGTCGTCCGTGCCGCCCTATCCGTCGCCGGAGAACCAGATCCGGGACACCGCGAGGGCATGGACGCGGAGGCATGAGCATGCCGTACGACGACGAGGTCCTGAGGTCCCTCGGCCGGGCACGGAGACGATGGGGATCCTGGCGGTCCTCCGGCTGTTCCTCAGCTTCCTGGGGCGTGCCCTGATCGGCGCTCCGGAGGCGTGGCTCCGGCGCACGCTGCATTCGGCGCAGGCGGGCATCGCCGCGGGGACCACCACGATGCTGTTCGGGAGGGGATCGCCGGTCTCGGTGATCGTCGGCGGCGTCGGTGCGGATGGCAGCACGGCATCCTGGCGCACCATCCGCGATGCGGCTCGCGCCGTCGACCTCGGCGAGCCGGCAGCCGGCGGCAGGCTGGGACAGCCCGTCCGACGCGACTTCTCCGCGCTGTGGGCCGATCTCCTGCAGGGCTCACGGTCCCTCCTGGACGGCTCGCCCTGCCCGGAGCTGGAGATCGATGGAGCGACGGGGTACGTGCCGCTGCGATCGATGGTCGCGCCGCCCCTGGCGGAGGGCGGTGCCTTCACCATCTCCGAGCCGGTCGGGGAGCTCTCCGCCGCTCAGAGCGTCCCCGCATGGGACCATCTCGAGATCGATCGGGTTCGTCGCGTGCTCGACCGGGCGGCCGCTCAGGATGACCCCCGTGCCGTCGGGGCTCGACGTCATCTCGCCGCTCTCGACGCCTGGCGCGCGGAGAACGAGCGTCGGTTCGTGCCGACGATCGGCAGGATCGTCGGCGGATGGTTCGACGCGACCCGTCAGGACATCGCGGACATCCGGTCTCAGCTCGACGGCCTGCTGCGGCCCGAGGCGGATCGAGAGCTCATGAGCACCCAGCGCAGGCTCGCCTGGGCGCTCCGCCTCCTTCTGGCCGGACTCGTCGTCGTCCTCGCCGTGCTCGGCATCCTGGGCTGGCAGGAGGTGATCTCCGGCCGGACGACCGCCATCGGGATGGGCTCTGCTGCGGTCGTCTGGCTGCTGGTCTCCTTCGGCGTCTTCGTCGCGCTGCAGCGGGAGGTCTTCCGACTGCTCCATCTCCAGGAGCAGAGGGACGCCGCGGTGCCCGTGCTCCTCGAGCGTCTCCGTCTGGCGGCCGAGGACCTCGATGCGCTGGGCGACGCGTACTCGCAGTTCGACCGCTGGGCGCTGCTGCTCACCAGCTTCCTCGCGGAGCCGCTGGGGCGGGAGGCCGACGAGGCGGAGGAGGCTGCCGTCGGCGCGACGCTCCCCGTCGCCCTGCAGATGCCGACGGCCGGGGCCGAGCCCGCGATGCTCGACGACGCGGCCGCACAGCTCAGGGCACGGACCTTCACCGTGGGATGGCTCGGGGAGGCCTTCGAGGACTTCGCGAGGTCGCTCGGCGACGACCTGACCCCGGAGCAGAAGGTGCGCCTGCGGGGGACGGGGGGCTCCCCCCTGAACCAGCTGCTCAGCGCACGGGCCGACGCCGGGAGCGAGCTCTTCCGGTGGGCTTCGGGGACGGCGGAGCACGGCGTGCGCACCGACCGCGGCCGGATGATCTGGAAGGCCTGCACGAAGATCCTCGCCGACGAGCCGCTCCTCGACCTCCAGGTGAGGCGCGATGGACCGGAGCAGACTCCGGAGTCCGTCTCCGTCCTCCGCAGCGAGCTGTGGGATGCACGCGGCGCCTCGGTGGTCGAGGAGGTGCTCGAGCTCTCCGCCCGGACGGTGCAGACCCGGATGACGGATCCGGCGGTCTCCTGGCGGAAGGTGGAGACGGACGGCCTGAGCTCGGACATCGTGCTCGTGCAGAGCACACGGGGTGTTCCCTCGGAGGCCTTCGTCTATCCGGAGGCGACCCGCACCGCGCCCACGAGCTTCCGCGACCAGCCCGACGATCTGGTCTTCTGACCCTGCGAGCAGCCGGTGCGGCCGTCGCAGGCCCGCCCCCGAGAGGATGCACATGCTCTTCGCCGACTTCATCCAGCGCCTCATGCCGATCGCGCAGGCGAGGCCCGAGTTCCGCGAGCACTTCCCGCCCGCCAGCTGGAAGCGGCTCTTCGACCTCGCCGACAGGCCGACGGAGGACCACCTGGTCTTCGACGTCGACACGCTGGACATGGCTGAGCTCGGTGGAGGACGCATCGAGGAGGTGGTCGTCCCGTTCGTCGCGGCGCTGAACGCGGAGTTCGCGGGCTTCGCCGAGTCGGTGGGGTCCGCCGACGCCGACGTTCTCACCGACGCGGATGCGCAGGACCGCGGACTGCAGCGGTCGGCTGCAGCGAGGCAGATTGTCCCGGCCGGCGCCCCGGACCGCCCGGAGACCCCGGGGCCCGGATCATGGGATCCGGCCCCGCAGGAGACCGCTGCGGGGAGCAGCGGATCCGGGAGCAGCGGGCCCGAGTTCTCGGAGGAGTGGGCCTTCCCCGCGTACGACTACTCCCGCGACGACGTGCATCCCCTGCCGTCGGTGGAGATCGGCGTGCTCGCCGGAGACGTCCTCCAGTACACCTGGCCGGATCCCGGAGACGGTGAGATGTTCCGGGTGACGGTCAGTGATCACGAGACTCCGTTCAGCCCCGAGGATGCGACGGAGGTCGCCCGGGGCACCGCCGCCAGCATCCGGGACAGGACGCCGATGGCGGGTTCGATCCGCTTCGTGACGGTGTGGGGGTACGCGGTCCTGGACGAGGCGTCGCGCGTCCTCGGGCAGGCGAGGAAGGTGGCCGAGGGCGTCTACGTCCGGCCCGTGCAGGACTGGCGCCTGGAGCATGATCAGGCCGCCGGGATGATCTTCTCCAGCTGGCGCCAGCCCGAGCTTCCGCCCCACATCCGAGGACGGGTGCGCGTCGCGAGGCTGCCGCTGGGCGAGCCCATCGGGCGGTATCTGCGCGGGCAGGGATGGCTGCGCAGCGAGTTCGAGCTCCCGCACAGCGGCCAGGGGTTCCAGGATGCCGTCCTGGTCCCGGGGGAGCAGCACACCTATGTCGCGGGGCTCGAGGTGGAGCTCTCCGAGCGCACGATGATCTCCGCGCACCGCCACCTCCAGATCACCCCGGAGGCGGTGCCGGACCGCATCGAGGATCTCGAGGTCGAATCCATCACCCGGGATCACCAGGAGCAGCTCCGACTGACCTGGACGCAGCGGCGGGGGACGCGGGTGCACTTCTGCCGCTCCGTCGTCGCCCCTCTGCCCGAGGCGGTCTCCCGCGGCCGGTTCCCCGCAGAGCAGCTCCCTGCCGCGAACCTTCCGCCCGACCGCTTCATCCGCAACATCCCGAGCTCGACCGGGGAGCTCTCCGACGACGGCCGGGAGCGGTGGGTGCTCGAGGGCCTCGACTGGCCCCGCGGCAGCGAGTGGGACACCCTCCATCTCACGCCCATCACCGAGGTCGACGCGGACGAGGTGCTGATCGGCATCCCGACCCAGCTCCGGCGCGCGGGTCGGATCGAAGGCGTACGGCTGATCCAGCGCATGAACTGGCAGCTGGTCACCTTCACCTGGCCCGGCGAGGCGCTGGCGGTCGAGCTGCGCGTCGGCTTCCCGGACTCGGAGCCGGATCTGGCCGCGCCAGCGCATGCGGTCGTCGAGAAGACGGCCTATGAGCGCTCCGGAGGCTTCCGTCTCGAAGGAGGTCTGCCGCCGCAGGGGTGCCGTCTCTTCCTCAACGCGGTGACCCACTACCAGGGGCAGCGCATCGCCTCGGAGCCCACCATCGCGGCGGTGGAGCCGCTGTGGGGGTACCAGTACTCGATCCGGTGGGGCGCGGGGCGCGCCGGCGGAGGGAAGCTCCTCCAGCGCGCGGCGGGCCTCCTGCGGAGGAGCATCGCGGAGATCGCAGTCGATGCCGTGGTCGGAAGCTGTCCCGAGGAGGAGGCGCCGTCGCTGGTCCTGATCCACCGGCCGGACCGGCTGCCGCTGCATGCGTCCGACGGCAGCACGGTGACGCTGTTCGCGGAGCGTCCCGGCGGTCAGGGGGCGCCCCAGCCGCTGCGCGGGGTGCGTGCACCGATCGCGGGACGCCACAGCCTGTGGTTCGACGAGGATGAGCATGGTCCGGGGTGGTACCGCCTCCTCGTGGACGCTCGGCCGTCGGCGACGCTCCGCGTGGACGAGAGGCGCCTCGCGCTGGAGCGGTACGCGCTGGCGGACCCGCCGCTCTCGGCTCTGGACCGGCGAGGATGAGCGCGTCGCGGGAGCAGCTGCTGTTCGGATCGGTGGACATGATCGTCGACGGGCAGGAGAGCAGCGGCTGGCAGACCATGCAGGCCAGCGATGGGCTCGACGAGACGACGAAGCATGAGCTCGTGCGGCGCATCGATCCTCAGCTGGAGCAGGTCCGACCGCTGTCGGGATTCCCGACGCCGGACGAGATCCGCGGTGCGGACCGGCGTCTGGTGCACCGTGCCACGCCTGCCGGGCCGGTCCTGCTCCATACCGCGCCCGCCGGACTGGACACCACGGGGAGACCGAACACGGTCACGCACGTGGTCGCGGACTTCTCGGACGACACGTGCCGAGCTCTGCTGGGTCCGCAGACCTGGAGGGCGAGCTGGTGGTGCACGCCCTTCGGCCCGGAGCAGGTCCGTGAGGCCCGGCTCCCTGCGGAGAAGGATCTGAGGTCCGGCGCCTCGGTGACCGACGACTCGATGCTCGAGCTGGTGCTGACACCGGGTGCTCCGCACGTGCTCGCGGCGCTCGCCGACGTCGCCGCGGGCAACGCGTCCGAGCAGGACCACGAGCGGCGTCGGCTGGCGGTCCTCCTCGTCGAGAGCGCCGATGACGCCGCTCAGTGGATCGGGGCGCTGACCAGCACCACAGCCGCTGAACCCGCTCGCTCGCTCAGCTGGTCGACGCTCGAGAGGGTGCACGGGGAGAGGGATCTGCAGCGTCTGCGCCGCAGCGGCCTCGACATCGCTGCCGTCCCCGCGCGGGACATCGCCGCCGTGGATCGTCTTCCCGCTGGCTGCATCGTCCTGGACCCGCGCGCCCCTGCGGCGCACGAGCCCGCGACACCCTTCGGGCGCTTCGTGTCGGCGATGACGAGCGACCCGGGGCTCTGGTTCTCCGCGCGGGCCGCCATCCGGGCCGACGCCCTCGACCAGCTGCTGGACCAGAGGGGGGTCACCCTCGCCTGGCCGGCCGCGATGGCGCAGGCCGTCGCCTGGTCACGCTCCGATCGCGGAGGTCCGGTGCTGTTCGACAGCCAGTATCCGGGTGACCTTCCGACCGACGTCGAGAGCGTGCTCCTGGGGGCCTCGGTCCCCGCGCTGGATCAGGGACCGGCTGGAGCGGTCGGTGAGCTGCTCGGGGCCATGGACCTCGTCCTCGGTGAACCGGCGCAGCGCACTGCGGCGGAGTGGCGGGAGCTCTGCCGGCGACTGGGCGACTCCGCCCCTGAGGAGCGTGCGCTCGTCCTCGGCCGCAGACACCTCGACGCGGCCGTCGGCGACGCGGAGTGGCTGATCGAGGGTCGCCCGGTCGCGGCACCGCTTGCGGTCGGGATCCGTCGGGCGCTCTTCCGCTGGAGTGCGGCGTCGGGCTCCGGCGACCAGCTCCTGGACCGGGCATGGCAGACGGTCTCCGCCTCCGTGCCGGGGACGGGGAGCACGGCGCGGGGCGACCACCACCGTGCGGTGCTGATCCTGCGAGGGCTGATGGACGACGGGCTCATGGTCGGCCACGACCGCCTGACGACCATGCTCGCCCCGCTCGCGGACGAGATCCTCCAGCCGGGGACCGGAGGCGCGACGCATCCCCAGGAGCTGGCGGACCTCGTGGTCGGCATCCCTGATGCCGGGCGCGCCGTGCTGGCGGACGAGGTCGAGCGCCGTCTGGCGGAGGTGGGGGAGGTCCGGCGCCCAGTGCTCTCCCCGGCCGTCTCCGCCGCTCTGACCGTGACCGGCGAGGGCTCCGGGCAGCGACCGTGGTCGGCGCTCGAGGTCGCGCTCGGCGGCCTGCTGACCGGCACCGCACCCGCAGGGCCGGTGCTCTCCGCCTATGCGGAGATCGCGGCCCGGAGCCAGGACGGCATCGCGTCGGTGGAGCTCGCCGCTCCGGCCGTGCAGGCTCTGCGCGATGCTCTTGTCCCGGAGGACCTGACGCTGCTCGAGGAGGTCGCCGAGCACGGCCTCCCCGCCGCGGAGGACTGGGCGCTCTCCGTCGCGCTGCGACATCCCGAGCACGTCCGCAGCCGACAGCTCCTGGCGGCACGACGGCACCTCGATCCGACGATCAGGGCGGTGGAGACCGGTCCGGTCTCACCGCGAACCTGGACATCGTGCGCGGTCCTGCTCGGGGAGGCCGTGAGCAGCCCGTTCCTCACCGAGTCGACGTCGAGCGGCTCCCGGTGGGCGTGGGCGGAGAACACCCTCGCGGCCGCCGCCCGGATGCGTGAGCACAGCCGGGAGCTGAGGGACGACGCAGCGCTGCGCCAGTCGCTGGTCGACCTCTCGAAGCGCGCGGAGGACAGAGCCCGGGCCGCCCTGCTGGTGATGGCGTTCGCGGATCCTGAGGCGGCTCGAGCCGGGTCCCGGCGCCCGCTCACCGCGGCGGATGCGGAATCCGTCGCCCGGATGGCGGTGGAGAGGCCCGATCGCGTCGTCACGTCCCGAGGTGCCCCTCTGGGCGGAACCCTGGCCGATGCGCTCCGGGTGCTCGCGGCTCCCGGGACCGACCCTGCTGCTGAGTCCGCCGCGGGACGCGGTCCTCGGGGAGGCGCGGCAGCGGAATCCCCGAATGCTGGGTCCCTCGGAGCGGACGCGCTCGCGCGAAGGGTGGATGGGCCTCTGCGGAGGAGAGGAGAGGCGGCCGATGCGCGACCGGATCCTCGGCCTGTCGTCCCGGTCCAGGGACTCGACGTCGAGGCGGGGAGCCTGGCGAAGGCCGCCCAGGCGGTGCTCGACGCCCGCCTGCGCACTGCGCCTCCCGAGTCGCGAGCCGCGCTCCGATCGGAGGCGAGGGCCTCGCTCGGTGACGATGCGCAGGCCTGGGGGCGTGCCCGTCGGCTCGTGCCATCGCTCGGAGGGCCGGAGGCCTCGAGATCGGAACGGCTGAGCGAGATCGTGAAGAAGAACCTGACGGCGCTGCCGTGGCAGAAGAAGGAGGGCCGAGATGGCTGAGTCGGAGATCCTGCGGGGAGGCGACTGGGAACCGCGGCGCTTCCGGGCGGAGGGCGCCGTCCATGTCGAGATCCTGGGTGCGCGCGGCATCGCGTGCCGGCTCGAGGCGGAGGGCCTGGAGGGTCAGCTGCGTCGCCAGGGACCCGATGCGGGTGCTTTCGCGCTGAGCGGAGCGCAGGCGGGCGTGACGCTGAGCGCGGTCACGGAGGGGGATGGGGCGTTCCCCGGAGGCGCGACGGTGGAGCTCGCCGTGACCTTCCCAGGGGCGCGACGCGACTACGTGGTCGAACGGCTGGACATCTCCGGCCATGAGCGGGCGCCGCTCGTCCGGATCGCGCGGGAGGGCGATCTCTGGTCGCTCTCGCCGGCGCTGGAGAGCGCGGCGCCGCCGATGGGGGCGGGAGGGCGAGGGCTCTCGGACCGCTCCGGGATGCCGGTGCCCGGGGATCCGTCCCGTGGCGGGGAGGCCGACGGATCCGGTGCTGCCGATCTCCTGGGGTCCTGGCTGGTGCGGCGTCTCGGCGACCGAGGGAGGACGGTCGCCCTGGCCGCGGATCGGATCCTGATCGATCGCTCGGCGTCCATGAGCCCTCTCGCCGAGCGGGCGGAGACTCTGCGTGATCTCGTGCTCGCGCTCGCACGGGCGGCGGGAGCTCCGGTCCCGGAGAGCGGCGACGCCCCGGTGGCGGGGGAGGCGCGACGCGGCGTCGGATCCGTCGTCGGAGGACCGGCCCTGAGCGAAGGAGGCGGACGCACGATCCTCATCACGGATCTGCCCGTGCGCGAGGAGGGAGCCGCGAGCCTCCTGATCGGGGATCCGCGTCTGCTCGACGTGCTGTCTGCGCAGGACGCGCACGTCGTCGGCGAGGACGCATGGTCGGAGCTTGAGCGGGAGGACTCGCGGTTCGACGACACGACCCTGAGACGGCTGGAGCCGCTGATCAGCTGGTTGACCGCCCCCGTGGACAGAGAGGTGACCCCCCGATGAGATCAGCCTGCCCCGCCTGCTTCGCGCGCCTCGTCCCGGACGAGGCCCGGTTCCGCTGCAACTCCGGCCACTGCGAGCCGATCCATGATCCCGAGGCCAGTGCGCTCTCGGGGAGCAGCGTCTCGCTGTACCCCTCCTATCGATGGACGCCGACGGAGACGCAGCGGACGATCCCGCCGTGGATCCCGTGCCGTCGGTGCGGCGGACCGTGCAACGTCCAGACGTGCCCGACCTGCCACCGCGATCTTCCGTCGGGATGGCGCGACGCCGACGTGTTCACGATGGCGGTCACCGGCGCGCGAGGAGCCGGCAAGTCCGTCTACATCGCGGTGCTCATCTATGTGCTCCAGCAGTACGTGCAGCGCAGCGGCCGCACCTTCGCGCCGTTCACGGCGGCGACGCAGCAGGTGTACGAGGAGCGCTACGAGAGGCCGCTGTTCCACGAGAACCGGGTCATGCCCGGCACGCCGACCCTGAAGGTGGAGAGCGGTGCCTACCAGCGCGACTCGATGATCTGGCAGATCTCCGACCCGAGGGGTCGGCTCTTCCTGGTGATCAGGGACGTGGCCGGAGAGGACATCGAGAAGCTCTCCGGCAATGAGCTCCCGCTGTCCTACTTCTCGCGAGCGGACCTCGTGGTCTTCCTGTACGACTCCCTGAGGCTGCCCTCGATGACCCAGATCCTGGCGGGCATCATCCCCCCGGTGAACGAGGGCCGGCTCGGGAAGTCGTCGACAGAGGTCCTTCCGATAGTGCTGAGCCAGATGGGAGGGGGGACGGGGGACTTCGCGCTGGCCTTCTCGAAGTTCGACGCGTTCCATGAGCTGCCGAAGGCGGACACGGAGCACTATGCCCGTGTCATGGGGAACCCGTCCGCACGCTTCAACCGGGACGAGACCACGATGCGACCCGTCGGCCCGGGCAGAGCGGACGAGGCCCGCCGGTGGTTCCAGCAGGACCAGGAGTTCCTGGACCAGGAGATCCGTTCACTGTTCGAACTGATCCAGGAGAGCACGGTGACGCTCCAGGCCGAGCAGGCGATGCGGAGCGGGAGGATCCGAGGATTCAGCCACTTCGCCGTGTCCGCGGTGGGGGAGACGCCGCCCCACGACGAGCAGCTCACGACACGGGGCATCTCGCCCTTCCGCGTGCTCGACCCAGTGCTGTGGGGCCTCTACCGTCGAGGGATCTCGCTCTGAGCACCGGGGACGACGAAGGAGGCGCTACCGGCGTCCTGCGCCGCGAATGAGGCGCCGGGCACACCGTCGGACCTCGGGATGATCCGCAGGAGCGAGACGTCCGGCGGCATCTCCAGCAGCCTGGCCCGCAGCTCCGCCGCTGAGAGCTCCATGGCCACCGCATCGGACCCCGACCATCCTGCGGTCACCGTCCCGAGCGCCATCCCGTCGGCCGAGACGGTGACCCCTGTGCCGTCGAAGGTGAGCGTCATACCTGTGTCGGACCCGTCGGTGGCCATGCCGACCGCGACCTCGACGAGGGTCTCCAGATCCTCTCGAGGCACGCTCGTCGCGGCTGCTGGTGCGCGCAGGACTGTCATGGCGGTGTCGGGCTCCGGGCCCGACGCCGTGCCTGCGGCGTCGCGGGCGTCCGAGTCGGGGGTCGTGGTCGGTGCCGTCAGAGGGGGAGGACCCGGGGTGTTCAATGCCGGGTACGCCGGACGGGAAGGCCCGGTCGGCATCACCGGACGCTGCACGGGATCGGGGCGCGGCGCGCTCGGCGGCGAGGCCGCCGAGCGGTAGGAGGGGCTCCCGATGGTGAACGCCGGCGGTGGCGGGGCTGAGTACTCCATCGGTGTTCCGCCGGACAGCATGTAGGGAGATCCGCCGGAGGCGACGGGCGCGGGGAGGGGCGCCGGGGGCGTCGCGCCGCCGGTCGCGGGCGAGCTCCTGCGGGCAGAGCGCTCGACGAGCTTGAGCACGGCCAGCACGGTCATGCCGACGGCCATGACGAACGGCCAGAGCATCATGAGCATCGCCGTGGCCTGCATCCAGGCCGGGGTGGAGCCGTCGGGGGTGGCGGCCGCCAGGATGATCAGGCCGATGAACCAGGCCGGAGCCAGGCCCGCGGCGATGCCGAGGGGGATCCAGACGGAGCGCTCGGCGCGGTGAGGCGCTGTCAGCACATGCACGAGGATCGTGTACGCGATCCCGATCGGCAGCGTGAACGTCCACAGGATGCCGCCCTGGCCGAAGTGCGGCCACGCCCACAGGAGCGCGATCAGTCCGGTCAGCACCACCAGCACGACGGAGATGGCTCGGCGGACGATGCGTTCCGCGCTGCTGTCCTGCACGGCGAGTCCTCCTGCGGAGACGGGCTGAGTGGGCACTTCCTGAAACGCTTGCTGCGATCACCTCCATTGTCACCGCTCCTGAGACATTCCAGAGGTGCTGAGCGGAAGCTCGCACCTCCGGATCCGTCACAGGGCCCCTGCTCGTGGGGTGCGGGATCTTCCCCACGCGCCCCGCCTGCGCCCACGCGCCCCGCCTCTGTCTTCCCCGCCCGCTCCACCCCTGCCCGTTCCGCCCGACTCCACTGGAGAGTTCATCCGCAGGTCGGCTCGCGGTGGGTTCCTCCTCGCCTTCCCGGTCACCTTGCTGACGCATGGTCAGCATGATGTCCCTGCGCTGGCCTCCTGATCGGGCTCCCTGATCGGGTCCTGCGCGCCGCGCTCGCGGGGACGATTCCGCCCTCGACCCGAAGGAACCTCCTCATGGCCCTGATCGACCTCCCGCTGCTGATGAAGGGGCACGTCGCCGGCAAGCGCTCGGCCATCACCTGTGCTCTGAAGTGCAACAACGCGTGCACGATGGAGACCTGCAACTCCAGCTCCAACGGCTACTTCCGCGACATCGCCTCGGCCGTGCTGAGCCGGAGGACCATGCTGGGTGGGTCGGCGGCGGGGGCCGTCGCGATCGCCGTGGCGGGGACGTCGGGCGCTGCTCCCGCGCAGGCCGCGCCGGGGCTCGGCGTGGCCCCGGCGGCGCCGTCGGCCCCGAACGGCAGCGCCCTCGAGTTCGACGCGATCGAGCCGGTGGGCTGGGAGACCGATGAGTTCACGGTGCCCGAGGGCTTCCAGTGGCATCCGATCATCCGGTGGGGGGACAAGCTGTGGTCCGACGCCCCGGACTTCGAATGGTCCGCGCAGAGCGGCGAGGCGCAGAAGCTCCAGTTCGGCTACAACAACGACTACACGGAGATCCAGGAGATCCCGGACTCGGACGGTCTGCGGGCGGTGATGTTCGTGAACCATGAGTACACGAACGAGAACATCATGCTCCCCGCCGACACCCCCGCCGAGGAGGTGGTGGCGATCGGTCTGGCCGCCCATGGTCTGACCGTAGTCGAGCTCGAGCGGCCGGATCGCGAGTCGCCCTACGATTACGTCGTCGACGCACCGCTGAACCGCCGCTTCCTCTCCGACACCGAGTACGCGTTCACGGGGCCCGCCGCGGGCTCCGAGCTGCTGCGGACGGCGGACTTCCCCGAGGGCACCACCACCCATGGCACCTTCGGCAACTGCTCGGGCGGCCTGACCCCGTGGGGGACGCTGCTCAGCGGCGAGGAGAACTTCAACGGGTACTTCCGCACCGCCGGCACCAGCGAGGAGGACGCCCGCTACGGCATGGCCGACGAGGCGACCGCCCGCGGCTGGGAGAACGTGGAGCCCCGCTTCGACACCCGCAACGAGGGCCAGGAGAACTCCGCCCATCACTTCGGCTGGATCGTCGAGGTGGACCCGTGGGATCCGACGTCGACGCCGCGCAAGCACACGTCCCTCGGCCGCTTCAAGCACGAGGGCGCGAACGTCATCATCGCCGAGGACGGTCGCGCGGTCGCCTACTCGGGCGACGATGAGCGCTTCGACTACCTGTACAAGTTCGTCTCCCGCGGCACCTATGTCGAGGGGGATCGGGCGCACAACATGACGCTGCTCGAGGACGGGGACCTGTACGTCGCGAAGTTCACGGGCGACTCCCCGGCGGAGGAGATCGACGGCTCCGGGGCGCTGCCGTCCGACGGCGCCTTCGACGGCTCCGGCGAGTGGCTGCCGCTGATCCTGGACGGGCAGTCCCAGGTGGAGGGGATGAGCGTCGAGGAGGTCCTGGTGCTGACCCGTCTCGCGGCCGACAGGGTGGGGCCGACGAAGATGGACCGCTGCGAGGACGTCGAGCCTTCGCTGCTGTCCCGCAAGGTGTATGTGGCCTGCACGAACAACACGAACCGCGGGGTCGACGACAATGCGTCGGCCGACGAGGCGAACCCCCGCGCGGAGAACCGCGACGGGCACGTCGTCGAGATCGACGAGCTCGGCGACCAGACCTCGACGACCTTCGCCTGGAACCTGCTGCTGGTGTGCGGTGACCCGGCGCAGGACGAGTCCGCGTACTTCTCCGGCTTCCCCACCGACCAGGTCTCGCCGATCTCGTGCCCGGACAACCTGGCGTTCGACTCGGTCGGCAACCTGTGGATCTCGACCGACGGCGCCCCCAGCACCATCGGCTTCAACGACGGCCTGTTCCGGGTGACGCTCGACGGCGAGGACCGCGGACGCGTGGAGCAGCTCGCCTCGGTCCCCCGCGACGGCGAGACCTGCGGACCGATCATCCGCGACGAGGACCGGACCGCCTTCGTCTCCGTGCAGCATCCGGGAGAGGACGGCTCGTTCGACGAGCAGGTCTCCTTCTTCCCCGAGTTCGACGGCACCGGTCCGAAGCCGACCGTCGTGCAGATCCTCCCGATCGCCGCCGAGGAGCCCGCGGAGCCGACCGAGCCGAGCGAGCCCGCGGAGCCGACCGAGCCGAGCGAGCCCACCGAGGATCCCGCCGCGCCGACGGAGCCCGCCGCGCCGACGGAGCCCGCCGAGCCGAGCGAGCCCGCGGAGGATCCGACGGCGCCGGGGACCAGCGCTCCCGGCACGACTGCTCCCGCGCCGAGCGACGGCGGCGGCTCCTCTGCCGGCGGGACGAGCGACGGCTCGACGTCGGGCGGCTCGGGCTCGGGCGGCTCGGGCTCGGGCAGCGGGTCCGGCTCGGGCGGCTCGACGTCCGGCGGGTCCGGCGACGGGAGCCTGGCGAAGACCGGCTTCGGCGCGGCGCTGCCGGTCGCGGCGGGTGTCGGCCTGGTCGGCGCGGGCGGCGCGGTCCTGGCCGCACGGCGTCGGGCCGCTGGAGCGGCTGCGGCCGCTGAGCCGTCGGCGGCCGACGAGACCGAGCTCGACGCCGAGACCGGGCTGCCCGAGGACGGGGATCGCGGCTGAGCCGCAGCCCTCACCTGGCATTCAGGAGCGGGCGGGTCGCACGCTGCGGCCCGTCCGCTCCTCGCATCAGGCCCGCTGTCCGTCGGCGGACTGCTGCTCGTCGGCCGGCCGCTGTCCGTCGGCTGACTGCTGCTCGCGCCGGTATCGACGATCTCGGGGAAGGATGATGATCGCGCCGAGCACCGTGGTGACCGCGGAGGCGGTGAGCACGCCGATCTTGCCCCAGGCCTGCATCGGGTCGGACGCGTCATAGCTGAGCTCGGTCATCAGCAGCGACACCGTGAACCCGATGCCTGCGAGCGCGGACATCCCCAGCAGGTCGCCCCAGCGGATCGCCGGGTCGAGATGCGCACCGGGCAGGCGCGTGACCAGGAAGGTCGCCCCCATGATCCCGATGATCTTGCCTCCGACGAGCCCGACGACGATGCCGATCGCGACCGTGGAGCCGAGCGCTTCGGAGAGCCCCTGGGCCCCGCCGATCGCGACGCCGGCGCTGAGGAAGGCGAACACCGGGACCGCGAACCCTGAGCTGAGAGGGCGGAACCGGTGCTCGAAGGTGCCGGCGAGGGAATGGCGGCCGCTGGGAAGCGCTCGCGGCCTGACCGGCACCATGAAGGCGAGGACGACACCCGCGATCGTCGCGTGGATCCCGGAGTTCAGGAACAGCGCCCAGGTGATCGCGCCCAGCGGCAGCATGAGCAGCCAGGCGGCCGCGGGGGAGAGCGTCAGCAGCCCTTCCCCGCGGGTTGCGACGAGCCGGTAGAGGATGATGGGGACCAGCGCGAGCGCGAGGTATCCCAGGCGCAGCTCGTCGGTGTAGAAGATCGCGATGATGACGATGGCGATGAGGTCGTCGACGATCGCGAGGGTCAGCAGGAAGGTGCGGATCGCCGTCGGCAGGTGGGATCCGAGCAGGGCGAGGACCGCGAGCGCGAAGGCGATGTCGGTCGCTGCGGGGATCGCCCAGCCGGCGAGGGCGCCGTCGGGGCCGGCGAGGTTGATCGCGGTGAAGATCAGGGCGGGTGCGGCGACTCCGCCGGCCGCGGCGACGACCGGGACGAGCGCCCGGCCGGGGGAGCGCAGCTCGCCGGTCACGAACTCCGACTTCAGCTCGAGCCCGGCGAGGAAGAAGAAGACCGCGAGGAGGCCGTCGGCGGCCCAGTGCCCGAGCGTGAGGTCCAGGTGGAAGGAGCCGATGTCGAACCCGAGATGCGTGTCGCGCACCCCGACGTACAGGTCCGAGAGCGGGGAGTTCGCGAGCACCAGGGCGGCGACGGTCGCTGCCAGCAGGATCAGGCCCGCGGTGATCTCGTGGGTGACGAAGCGTGCGAAGCGGCCGTACTCGCGGTAGGTGCCGCGTCGCAGCGCGGCCCGTCGTCGGCGCTCGCGGCGCAGGGCGAGGCTGTCGGCCGGTGCGGTGTCTGTGCGCTCAGGCATCGTGCGGGGCCTCCTCGAGGGCACCTGGGGGACGGGTGGCGCGGGCGTCGGGGTCCATCCCTTCGAGGGCGGAGCCGATGGTGCCGCGGTAGGACAGCGCCAGCATGGCGATGCGGCCGAGCAGCAGGACGGTCAGCAGCACGCCGATCCCCTTCGCCCACAGCGGCTGCGCGATGAACAGCAGCACCATCGCCACGAGGATCGGCACGAGGTGCATGAGCGCGCGCAGCACGTAGCCGCCGAAGCTGGGCATCTGGACACCGCGGGACTCTGCGACGGACTTGACCATGAAGTTCGGGCCGTTGCCGATGTAGGTGATCGCCCCGCAGAAGACGGCGCCGAGGGACACGGCGACCAGATACAGCTCGGGGACGTCGGCGACGCGGGGCTCGCCGGGCAGCTGGGAGGCCATCTCGAAGAAGGTCAGGTAGGTGGGTGCGTTGTCGAGGACGGAGCTGAGCCCGCCGGTGAAGATGAACAGGGTGATCTCGTTCAGCGGCAGCGACGGGGCGGCCGCGCGGAGCACCGCGAGTGCGGGGATCATCGTCAGGAAGATGCCGATGAACAGGGCCGCGACCTCCTGGATGGGGCCGAGCTCGAAGGCGTTGTCGCGGTAGCGGATCTCGCGGTCGCCGAGCTTCAGGGAGGCGATCGCGGCACCGACCATGATGATCTCGCGCCAGGGGATCACGTCGCCGATGCCGGCCTCGCCATGGGTGATGGCCTCGGCGTCGATCGACGGGGCGAGCGCGACGGCGAGGATGATGACCGCGAACCAGAGGAGGTTGGAGGCGCCGACGAGGCGCAGCGGGACGGTCTCCGTGCGGTCCACCTCCACGTCCTCGGGACGCTCGTGAGCGATGATCCGACGGTCCAGGGCCCAGTAGGTCAGCAGCAGCATCCCGTTGACGAACAGCCACATGGGGAAGAGGTTCAGCGTCCACAGGAACGGCACCCCGTGGAGCATCCCCAGGAACAGCGGCGGGTCACCGAGCGGGGTCAGCAGGCCGCCGCAGTTGGCGACGATGAAGATCGCGAAGACGACCGTGTGGGCCTTGTGGCGCCGCTCGGCGTTCGTGTTCAGCAGAGGTCTGATCAGCAGCATCGCCGCGCCGGTGGTTCCGATGAAGCTCGCCAGTCCGCCGCCGATCGCGAGGAAGATCGTGTTGGAGCGCGGGGAGGCGACGATGTCGCCGCGCAGGAAGATGCCCCCGGAGACGACGAACAGCGCGAACAGGAGGGCGATGAACTGGCCGTACTCGACGAGCGCGTCGACCACGAGCTCCCATTCGCCGAAGGCCAGCACCCCGATCGCCACGGGCAGGCCGAGGGCAAGGGCGTAGATCAGCTGATTGCGGGGGCGCTCCCACAGCCGGGCGAGGGCGGGGACGAGGGGCGCGATCGCGATCGCGGCGAGCATCAGCACGAACGGTGCGATGGTCCAGGCGGGGAACGTCATAGGGGCTCCTGCGGCGGACGGGGCGGACGGAGGAAGGGGACGAGGACATGATTCTGCCCTGTGCCGACCAGGCTTCCCGGCTCACCTGGCGGACACTCTGCCACCGCAGGTCCTGTCGGCGCCACTCAGGACCGCAACCTCGAGCAACCACGAGCAGCCATGTGCAGCCTCGAGCGGCCGGGGGCAGCCTCGAGTGGCCGGGAGCAGCTGGGGGGCAGCGGGAGCGGCACCGGGCTCCTGGGCCCGCGCCGCCGGGGCACGAGGTGCGAGGATATGCGCATGTCCCGCTCCTCTGCCCGCATCCGTCCGTTCGCCCAGGTCGACGTGTTCTCCTCCGCTCCCTTCGGCGGGAACCCGCTGGCGGTGGTGCTGGATGCCGAGGGTCTCGATGACGACGCGATGCTGGCCTTCGCCCGCTGGACCAACCTCTCGGAGACCACCTTCGTGCTGCCTCCGACCCGTCCGGAGGCGGACTACCGGGTCCGCATCTTCACCCCGATGGGGGAGCTCGACTTCGCGGGCCATCCGACGCTCGGGACCGCTGCGGTCTGGTCGGCGGCCGCGGGGACGGCGGATGCCGCGGCCGCGGCGTCGGCCGAGTCCGCATCTGCCGGGGCGGGCAGCATCGGCGTCGGCCCGGATGCGCGCGACGGCGGGCGCCGCCGCATCATGCAGGAGTGCGCCGTCGGCCTGGTGGAGGTGCGGGCCGACCAGGGGTCCTTCGCCTTCGCGGCACCGCCACTGCGCCGCACCGGTCCCCTCGGGCCCGACGAGCTGCGGGATGCCGCGGGCGCCCTCGGCATCGATCCCTCGGCGATCCGTGACCACGCGCTGCTCGATAACGGGGCGGGCTGGCGGGTGGTGGAGCTGGCGTCGGCCGAGGAGGTGCTCGCGCTCGCTCCGGATCTCGGGCTGCTCGCGGGCAGCAAGCTCGGGGTGGTCGGCGCGATCGGCGCTGCGGGCGGGTCCCGAGCTGCCTCCGCCGACCGCGCCGACGACGGGACGCCCCGCTCGGGGGCGCCCGCCTACGAGGTGCGGGGGTTCGTCGGACCCGATCCGAGGACGGGCGCCGCCGGCTTCGAGGATCCGGTCACCGGCAGCCTGAACGCCGGGATCGCCCAGTGGATGCTCGAGCGAGGAGAGCACTCCGCGCCATGGCTGGTCAGCCAGGGGACCGCGCTCGGCCGCTCCGGACGCGTGCATGTGGGGACCGATCGGGACGGGACGGTCTGGATCGGCGGGCGCACCACCGTGCGCATCAGCGGACGCATCGCCATCTGACGCCGTCGGACGGGGCAGGCGCACGGTCGGCACCGTCTCGAGTTCTCCTCCCCATCCTCCGCGGTCCACATCCTGCACTGAGCGGTTCACCCGCCTGCGACGACGCGCCTACTCTGGAGCGCATGACGACGATGCTCCCGTACGGTTCCTGGCCCTCTCCGATCAGCGCACGCCAGCTCGCCACCGGAGGCATCCGGCTGGGCGGGCCGCAGCTGGTGGGCGAGGAGCTGTGGTGGACCGAGGGGATCGCGACCGAGCAGGGACGTCAGGCGATCGTCCGCTCCGCCGCGCCGTCGGAGGGCGCCGCGCCGTCGGGGGGCTCCGATGCACCCGTCACCGTGCTTCCCGCGCCGTTCAATGCGCGGTCGCGCGTGCACGAGTACGGCGGGAGCGCCTGGATCGCGCTCCCGCCCGAACCCGTCGGAGGGGAGCCCCGGGAAGCCGCCACCGGGCCGCGGGTGCTCTTCGTCGACTTCGCCGACCAGCGCATCCACCTGCTGGTCGAGGGGGAGGAGCCTCGTCCGCTGACGCCCGTCGGCCCTGAGGTCGAGTCCGCGCACGGTCCGTCGCTCCGCTGGGCCTGCCCTGAGCCCGTCACCCTCGCCGACGGCACCCAGGAGGTCTGGTGGATCTGCGAGGACCACACCGGCGGGGAGGAGGGTCCTCGGGCCGACGCCGACGGGGTCCCGCATATCGAGCGCTATGTCGCGGCCGTCCCGCTGGACGGCTCCGCCGCCGAGGATCCCTCCAGGCTCCGGCGCATCACGCCGTCCTCCCGCTTCGTCGCCTACCCGCGGATCAGCCCCGACGGCACGCGTCTGGCCTGGATCAGCTGGGAGCATCCGCGGATGCCCTGGGATGGGACGGAGCTGCACGTCGCCCCGCTCGTCGGCGGCCGCGCGGGCACGGGAGAGATCATCGCCGGAGGCGACGAGGTCTCCGTCCTGCAGCCCGAATGGCTCGACGACGAGCGTCTCCTGTTCGTCTCCGACGAGACCGGCTGGTGGAACCCGCGCGTGTGGTCGGGCGCCTCCGGCTCCCGCTCTGTGCTCCCCGTCGGCGCATCGCTGCCCGACGGCACCGTCCTGACCGAGCAGGAGTTCGCCGGGCCCATGTGGTCGCTGGGCACCACCTGGCATCACGTCCTCGATGACCGTCGGGTGCTCGTGCAGTTCGGGCGAGCCGCTGATCGTCTGGGCATTCTCGACATCCCGACGGGATCCGTCACCGAGCTCGACTGCCCGCTGACCTCGATCAGCGGGATCGCCGTCGGCCCCGACGGGCGGACAGCCCTCGCCGGCGCCTCGCCGACGGCCTTCCCCGCGATCTACGAGGCGACGCTCCAGCTCGGGCCGGACGACGCCGACGCCGACGGAGGTGCCGCTGCCGGAGGCGCCGGACCTTCGCTGTCCCCGCTGTCGCTCGTGCGCTCCTCCCGGGCCGACGCACCCGCACCGTCGGCCCTGCCCGTCGGAGAGAGCATCGAGGTGCCCCTCGAGGGCGGGGGCGTCGTGCATGCGATCCTCTACCGCCCCCACCAGGACGGCTTCGCCGGACGGGACGGCGAGCTCCCGCCGTTCATCGCCCGCGTCCACGGCGGACCCACCAGCCACGTCCCGCCCGTGCTCAGCCTGCCCGTCGCCTACTACACCTCCCGCGGCCTCGGAGTCGTCGAGGTCAACTACGGCGGATCGACCGGCTACGGCCGCGCTTACCGCGACCGTCTCCAGGGCCAGTGGGGCGTCGTCGACGTCGCGGACACCGTCACGGTCATGGAGCACCTGGTGGCGGAGGGGATCGCCGACGGAGAGCGGCTCGCGATCGAGGGCGGCAGCGCCGGAGGCTGGACCACGCTCGCCTGCCTGACCCGCACGGACGCGTTCTCCGCCGGCGTCTCCAGCTTCGGCGTCGCCGAGCTGGAGAACTTCCGTCTCGACACCCATGACTTCGAGTCGCGGTACATCGACGGCCTCGTCGGCCCCTACCCGGAGCGCAAGGATCTGTACGTCGAACGGGCCCCCATCAGCCATGTCGACGAGCTGTCCTGCCCCGTCCTGCTGCTGCAGGGCGATGAGGACCGCATCGTGCCGCCCAGCCAGTCGGAGATGTTCCGCGACGCGCTCGCGGCCAAGGGGATCCCGCACGCGTACATCCTGTTCCAGGGGGAGCAGCACGGGTTCCGACAGGCGGACTCGATCATCCGGGCCGCCGAGGCCTCGCTGTCGTTCTACGGGCAGGTCCTCGGCTTCAGCGTGCCGGACGTCCCAGTGCTGAGCCTCGACGGGGACCGGTGACCGCGGCGCCGTCGGCCTGAGCGCCGACGCGCGCCCGTGCGGCCGACGGCGCGCACGGGCTCGGGGCCGGCCACGGGGCCGATCGCTGGGCCGACGGCTCAGCCGCGGTCGAGGAGGATCTCCACCGGCCCGGGACCGGGGAAGATCTGCTGGGAGACGAGCTCCCGTCCATCGTCGATCGACAGCTCCGCGCAGGACCGGTCGACGACCAGGTCGAGGTTGACCTCCCGGACGCCGGGATGAGCCGGGGAGGGTGCTGAGCGCGGATGCTCCGGGGCGAACTCCTCCCGGTGGGCGCGGCTGCGATCCACCACGACCGTGCCGTCGGCCGCGACCTCGATCGCGAGCTCGCGCGGGCCGACGTCCGCGGCCCAGCGGAGGACGAGGCGCTGAGGGTGGCCGATAGGCAGCGCGCCCCGGACGCGGAACGCGCGGGACCCGTCGACCTCCGCGAGGAGCCGGGACCCGTCGGACGACCGGCTCTCGGACGACCGGCCGTCGGACTGCGGGCCCGCGGGGCGCCCGAGGTCGATGGTCTCGATGCCTTCCGGCACGACCGGCCGCTGGACCAGCTCGAGCGGGCCCTCGCTCGCGCCGCCGGGCGTGCCGGCACCGGCGGAGGTCTCCGTGCTGCGGAGCCCGAGGCGGCGAGGGAGCGTCATCGAGGAGCGCCACGGGTCCGTCGGCGTCGTCGACGCGTACGCCCAGTTGTTCATCCAGCCCAGCAGCAGCGGCTCGCCGGCCACGCCCGCGAAGGAGACGATCGCGTAGCAGTCCGGGCCGAGGTCGAGGGGGCGCGGACGCTCGTCGGCCGTCGTGAACTCGGTGCTGTCGAAGTCGCCGACGAAGCACCACGAGCCGGAGCCGCCCGCCGGGCCGCCGGGGTTCGTCGACACGATGAGCACCCAGGCGTCGCGGGCGGAGCCGCCGTCGGCCCCGGTCGTCGGGCCATCGACGGGGACGCGCAGGAGGTCGGGGCACTCCCAGATCCCGCCGTCGAGCGCGGGATGGGTGAAGGCCGAGGCGTGCTCCCAGGTCAGGAGGTCGCGGGAGGTGAAGAGGTGGACCGTGTAGTCGAGCGCCTCGACCGTGACCATCACCCAGCGCCGGCTCTCCTCGTGCCACAGAACCTTCGGGTCGCGGAAGTTCTCGCTCCCGCGGTCGATGATCGGGTTCCCGGGATACGGGGTCCAGGTGAGGCCGCCGTCGGTCGACGAGGCGATCGACTGGGCCTGTCGCCCCGCGAGCGTCGGATGCTGATCGGTGTAGGCGCTCGTGTAGAAGGCGAGGAGGGGGCCGTCGGCCGCGCCGGGACCGAGCCCGGAGACGTTCGCGGCGTCGTGCACGACGCTGCCCGAGAAGATCAGCTCGGTCTCGGACGACGGGATGGCGATCGGCAGCTCCTCCCAGGTCGCCAGGTCGTCCGAGACCGCGTGGCCCCAGCTGATCCGGCCCCACTGGCTGCCGGAGGGATTGGTCTGGAAGAACGCATGCCAGCGTCCGTCGTGCCGGATGAGCCCGTTGGGGTCGTTCATCCAGGTCGATCCCGGGGTGAGGTGCAGGGCGGGTCGATGGCGGTCAGTGAGGGCTGCGCTGGGCGCGGTCATGATCTCTCCGTCGGTGGGGTGGTGCAGTGGTGCATTGGGGCGGCGATGGTGCGGTGCGGTGCGGTGCGGTGCGGTGCGGCGTGCGGCCGCGCGCGAGGGCGCGGCCGCACGGGGGCGGTCAGGAGGCGGCGTCGGTGAATCGGTCGTAGGCCTCCTGGTAGACGGCGACGAGCTCGCGCACGCCGATGGTCTCGAGCTGGGAGACGTACCCGTCCCACTCGTCCTCGATGCCGCCCTTGACGATCCACGTCGAGGCCTTCTCCTCGACGAGCGTGCGGATGTCGGACTCGATGGTCGACAGGCGGTTGAGCTCCTCGGGGGAGAGCATGACCGGCGGGTACTTCTCGTTCGCGCGGTACGGCTCGTAGTGCTCGAGGATCTGCGCCTGGCGCTCGGCCGCGCGGGGCTCGGGCAGCACGACCGTCTCGAAGTCCTCTGCGGTGATGATCTTCGGGCCTCCGGGAGAGACCTTCACGCGGCGCTCCTGCTCGGTCTCGCCCTCGCCGACGGGGATCTGCTCGAGCAGTCCGTCGGCGTTGACCTGCTGGGTCACGCCGATCGGACCCCAGTTCGCCTGGGCGCTCATGACCGGGTCGAAGAGCATGTCGGCCCAGCGCAGCGTCGCCGCGGCGTACTCGTTGCGGGCGCTGATCGCGAAGGCGCCGCGGTTGATCTCCTGATTGTTGGCGACGCAGGCGCGGCGCGTCCCGTCGGGCCCCGGGAAGAGGGGCACGAGCGCGTACTGGTCCGCCCGCTCCGGCCCCACGACCTCGGGGATCTCCCAGAAGTAGAAGGAGCCGAGGGTCTGCGGGTCGGCCTTGCCCTTGGCGATGAACGCGACGTAGTCCTGGGCGAACGCCTCCTGGTCGATGAGCCCCTCGGTGCTCCAGGTGTGCAGCGTCGCGAGCGCGTCGCGGTAGCCCTCCTGATGGGCGGTGAAGACGACCTTCCCGTCCTGGACGATGCGATGGTCGGGGTTGTCGGCCTGGCCGCCGATCGCGGCGATGAGGTCGGCGATGTCGCCGGCGCCCATGAACGACAGCGGCAGGGTACCGCTCGGACCCGAGGCGCGGAACGCCAGCAGCGCCTCGTGGTACTCGTCGACGGTGGTCGGCAGCGCCAGGCCCTCGCGCTCGAGCCAGGCGGTGTCGATGAACAGCATCCGCGGGAAGGCGACGAGATTGAGCTCTTCGACGCTCGGCAGCGTGTAGATGTGGCCGTCGGCGCTCGTGATCGCCGAGCGGATGTCCGGACGCTCCTCGAGGATCGCGTTCAGCGTCGGCGCATGCTCGGGGATCAGCTCCTCGAGGGCGAGCAGGGTGCCGTTCTCCCCGTACTTGGTGACCTCGGCGTCGCTGAGGCCCGTGTTGAACAGCGCGTCGGGCAGGTCGCCGCCGGCCAGCAGCAGGTTCTTCTTCTCCGCCCACACCTCGTCGGGCTCGTTGACCCAGTCGATCGTGATCCCGGAGTCCTCGGCCCAGGTCTTCACCAGCTCCATGGACTCGTAGTCGGGGGCGAGGGCGGACTTCGCGCCGCCGAAGCTCAGGGTGAGGTCGCCGGTGACGATCGGGAGGCCGGAATCGGTCAGGCCGACGTCGGCCGAGCGGTCCTCGACGGCCTCGGCCGACGGGCGACCGCAGGCGGCGAACCCCAGGGCGGTCACCGAGAGGGCGGTCGCGCCGAGGGCGAAGCGTCGGCGGGAGAGGGCATCGGACGGGGTGCGGAACCGGCCGTCGGACGCGGTGCGGGGCTGGTCGTCGGAGGCGATGCGGGTCGGGCTGCTGGACATGGGATGACTCCTTCGTCATGTGCTCCGGAGAGCGGGATGGTCGCAGGTGAGAGGAGGTTGTTCGTATGACGTGCCAGGGTGGGGCAGGACGGCTGGGGCGGCCAGGGCGATGGCCGGGCGGTCCGGGCTGGGCCTCGCGGTCAGCTCTTGAGGGCGCCGAGCGTCGCGCCCTTCACGAAGTACCGCTGCAGGAAGGGGAAGGCGACGAGCAGGGGGACCGTGGAGACGACGATCATGGCGTACTTCAGCAGCTCGCCCATCTTCTGGGCGGCGGCGGTCGAGTCCATCGACGCCATGTCGAGTCCGCCGGAGCTGGCCTGGGACTGGATGAGGACGTTGCGGAGGATCAGCTGGAGCGGATACTTCGACTCGTCGGACAGGTAGATCATCGCGTCGAAGAACGCGTTCCAGTTCGCGACGATGTGGATCATCGCCATGAGCACGATCAGCGAGGTCGACAGCGGCAGCGCGATGCTGGCGAAGAAGCGGAAGTCGCTCGCCCCGTCGAGCTGTGCGGCCTCGCGGAGCTCGGGGGAGATGCTCTGCTCGAAGAACGTCCGGGCGATCACGAGGTTCCAGACGCCGACGGCGCCCGGGAGCACCACCGCCCAGATCGTATCGAGCATCCCGAGCTCCTTCACCACCAGGTAGCGGGCGATCATGCCGCCGTCGAAGAACATGGTGATGATGAAGAGGACCATGAAGACGTTCCGGCCCGGCATGTCCCGGCGCGACAGCGCATAGGCGCCGCAGAGGATCATCGTCACGCTGATGACGGTCCCGACGGTCGTGTAGAGGACCGAGTTGAGGAATCCCCGCACGATCGTCGAGGTGCCGAAGATCGTGGCGTAGCCGTCGAACGTCACGCCGCGCGGGAACAGCACCACCTTCCCCTGCTGCACGAGCGTCGGATCGGAGATCGACGCGATGACGATGAAGTACAGCGGGTAGACGATCACGATGATGGCGAACGCGATGATCCCGTAGGCGATCGCGACGAACAGGATGTCGCCGATGCGGCTCGCGCGCCGCTGCGCACGGGCGGACCGGGAGGCGGGGGACGGGGCGGAATGCGCGCCGGGGGAGGGCGCGGAGGACGCGGCGGAGGTCGTCGGAGAGGTCGTCATCGGGATCACCACAGGCTTGACTGGTCGGCCTTCTTGGCGACCCAGTTGAAGGTCAGCAGAAGGATCAGGTTCAGGACGGAGTTGAAGAGCCCGATGGCCGCCGAGTAGGAGAACTGGGCGCCCTGCAGGCCCACCTTGTAGACGTAGGTGTTGATGACCTCGGAGGTCGGGAGGTTGAGGTCCGTCTGCATCAGATAGACCTTCTCGAAGCCGAGGTTGAAGATGTTTCCGACGGCCAGGATGAAGAGGATCGAGATGACCGGCAGGATGCCGGGGATGTCGATATGGCGGATGCGCTGGAAGCGGTTCGCCCCGTCCATCCGGGCCGCCTCGTGGAGCGACGGGTCGATCGCCGTGAGCGCCGCGAGGTAGATGATCATCGAGAAGCCGGCGTTCTGCCAGATGTCCGAGCCGATGTAGAGCGGACGGAACCACTCCGGGGCGCCCATGAAGAAGATCGGCTCGCCGCCCGTGAGCCCGATCAGATGGTTCACCAGACCGGAGCTCGGGGAGAACAGCAGACGGATCATGCCGACGACCACCACGACCGAGATGAAGCTCGGGGAGTAGAGGATCGTCTGCGTCAGCCGCTTGAAGCGCTCGTTGGACATCTGGTTGACGATCAGCGCGAGGATGATCGGCACCGGGAACGCGACGAGCAGGCCGACGGTGTTGATCGTCAGCGTGTTCGCGAGGATCCGTCCGAACTGGAAGCTCGAGATGAACGCCCGGAAGTGCTCGAGGCCCACCCAGGGGCTCCAGAAGAAGCCGTCGGCCGGGTTGTAGTCGCGGAACGCGATCTGCGCGCCGTACATCGGCCAGTACTTGAACACCACGAGGTAGACGAGCGCTGGCGCGAGTAAAACGTATAACTGCCAGCTCTGGAGGATCCGTCGCGGCAGCGTGCGGCGCCGCGCGAGCGAGCGCGCGCCAGCGGGGGCTGGACTGTCCGGACCGCCTGGGCGGCTGTCGGCGGAGGCGAGGTCGTCAGCTGAGGCGAGGCTGCCGACGGGCGAGCGACCTGCGGCCTGTGCGGCGGCGGGCGGGCCCGGTGGGGATGCCGGCCCGACGGCGGTGTCGGTTCTCATGCGGCGTGTCCTTTCGGAGGGGCGACGGACCCGCGGAGGATCGCGGGGCAGTGGATCGGATGGACCTCGGCAGGCGCCGACGGCTCCAGCAGCAGGTCGGCGGCGCGCTCGCCCATCGCATGGAAGGGGAGCTGCATAGTGGTGAGCGGCGGATGGAAGAAGTCCCGCAGCACGTCCTGGTCGTCGAAGCCGACGACGGACATGTCCTCGGGAACCTGCAGGCCCGCGGCCTGCAGCGCCTGGTAGGCGCCGAGCGCCGTGCGGTCGTTGCCGCAGAAGATCGCGGTGGCCGGATCGTCGAGGGCGAGCAGCTCGCGGGTCCCGCGATCGCCGTCGGCCGGAAGACCGCTGCCCGCGCGCACGAGCTCGGGATCGTGCTCGATGCCCGCCTCGCGGAGCGCGCGCTCGTAGCCGCGGCGCCGGTCGCGGGCCGCCGGCAGGGTCTCGCCGACGAAGATGTTGATCATGCCGATGCGCGTGTGCCCGGCGTCGAGCAGCAGGCGCGTGGCCTCGTAGCCGCCGCGCTCCTCGTCGGGCACGACGCTCGGGACCCGGCCGGTCAGGTCGCGGGCGTTCAGGCACACCGTGCGCGCCTCGAGCGCGGAGTCCGGGACCTCGAGCTCGCGGTGGTACATGGCGGTGTAGAGGATCCCGCGGACCTGATGGGACAGCAACGTCTCGATCGCGGCGTCCTCGAGCTCCTGCTCGCCGCCGGTGTCGACGGTCATCAGAGCGTTGCCCTCGCGCCAGGCGCGATCCTGGGCGCCCTTGATCATCTGGCCCGAGAAGGGCGAGGTCGCGACCTCGTCGCCGACCAGGCCGACGATCTCGCCGACGCCCGTCTTGAGCGTCTTGGCCTGCAGGTTCGTGCGGTAGCCGAGCTCCGTCGCGGCCTCGCGGACGCGCTGGGCGGTGGTCTCCGACGCGCGCCCTGCCGAGTTCCCGGACAGGACGAGCGAGACGATCGCCTGGGAGACGCCGGCGGATGCGGCGACGTCGTGCATGGTGGGGCGCTTGGCCACGGTGCGCCTCCTTCGGCTGCTCGGGATCGTCGGCGGAGGCGGGCCGGCGGAGTCTGCTCCGATGGGCGGCGGCGATGCCGTCCTCGGGATGCTCCTCGCGGCTCTCCTCGACGATGCGTTAATCGTATGACGCAGATGATGCGGCACGGGGAGCGATGCTGTCAAGCGATCGGCGCGAGGCGATCTGGCGGGATGCTCGGAGGTCCTCGGTCCTCGGTCCTCGGTCCTCGGTCCTCCGTCCTCGGTCCGTCGGCGCCCGGGCCCGCGGGGCGCCGACGGACCGAGGACGGGCTCGGCGGGCCGCGGCGCCCCCGAGGGCAGGTCAGGCCTGCGCGGCCAGCGCAGCCTCGATCGGGCCCACAAGCTCGTCGGGCGTGACCGTCGGCTCGAAGCGGGCGATGACCCGGCCCTCGCGGTCCAGCAGGAACTTCGTGAAGTTCCAGGCGATGTCGCCGGGCTCGATGGTCTCGCCCGACGGCGTCTCGTGCGAACCCGTCAGCCACCGGTACAGCGGATGCGCGTCATCGCCGTTGACCTCGACCTTCGCGTGGAGCGGGAAGGCGACGCCGTAGCTCGTCGAGCAGAACTGCGCGATCTCCGACTCGGTCCCGGGCTCCTGGTGGCCGAACTGATCGCAGGGGAATCCGAGGACCGTCAGGCCGTGCTCACCGAAGCGCTCGTGGAGCGCCTGCAGGCCCTCGTACTGCGGCGTCAGACCGCACTGGCTGGCAGTGTTCACCACCAGCACGGCGGACCCCAGATGCTGGGAGAGCTCGGTCGGACGGCCGTCGATGTCGATCGCTGAGAAGTCGGCGAGTGTGCTCATCGGGCCATTATCGGCCTGAGCCGCGTCCTCTGCTGCGGGGTTCTCGGCTGCGCGACGCCGGCGGTTCGCCACCGCTCCTCCCCATACCGCTGCGATCCACATTCGCGGCGCCGGGCTTTGCGTGCGTCGTCGGCGTCGGAAGCATGGAGCCATGAGCACCTGCACCAGCGCACCGAGCGAGAGGGACGGCGACCCGGCCGACCTTTCTCTCCTCGTTCTGCGCGGTCAGGATCCTGAGCAGGCGGGGGAGTCCCTCACCGCGCTCGCAGCGGAGCTCGCCGAGCTGGCGGCCCATCCTGAGGCGCTCTTCGACGTCGGCTCCCGCAGTGCCCGTGCCTACCATGCGATGGTCGTCGCGATCGCCGACGCACGCAGTGCACTCCAGGCGCTCGGCGATCGGGCAGCGGTGGCCTATGCGGAGGTCACCGAGCGCGATGCCGTCGCCGAGGCCCGCGCCGAGAACGCCCATGAGGGCCGCGCCGCCGACAGAGCCGAGAAGCAGGCCCGGAGAGCGGCCGCGAGCCGCATCCGCCAGGACCTGTCCATGGCGACCCGACGCTCGGTGTCCTCCGTCAGCAGGGAACTGGCTGCCGCGAAGCGCCTGGTCGCAAACATGCCGGAGACGCTCGAGGCACTCTCTCACGGACGCATGATGGACTCGGTGGCACGCATGGCCGCGGGCACCGTCGGGCCCCTCACGGACGAGGAGCAGCGCGAGGTCGACCAGGGGATCAAAACGCTCCTGGAGACGCGCGAGGATGCAGGAACGGGCTGCTGGAAGGGTGAGCTGGCCAAGCTCGTGAAGACCCCGGATCCGCAGAAGGCATCGGAGCGCCACCAGCGCGAGCGGAGAGCCGCCCACGTGACCCTCGAGCACGAACCGCATGGGATGGCGACGCTCAAGGCATATCTGCCGGCAGTCGGTGCGCGCGCCGCGATGAAGCGGCTCGAGCTGGAGGCCGAGCGGCTGCGTGCCGAGGGCGACGACCGCGGCCACCACGCGATCATGGCGGACTCCCTGGTCAAGGGCATCACCGGAGAGGATGGCAGCCTCGAGCCCGTCACCCTCGAGATCGGCATGATCATCACCGACCGCGCACTGTTCGATCCCGACAGCGGCGACGTCGCCCACATCGAGGGCTACGGGCCGGTCCCGCCGGAGCTCGTGCGGGAGCAGCTGCGCCGCGTGCTCGAGAAGCCGACGGCCGACGATGACGCCGGGCACTCCGATCCCACCGCGGATGACCCCCTCGGCCCCGACGGGCCCGCGCTGCGGGCTGTGCTGCGACGGCTGTACACGCATCCCCGCACCGGCGAGCTCGTCGCCGTCGAATCGATCGCCCGGAAGTTCCCTCCCGCGCTCAAACGGCTGCTGCGCTGGCGCGATGCAGGTATCTGCCGGGGGCCCTTCTGCAACGCCACGGTGCGGCAGTTCGACCATGTTGAGCCGCACAGTCGCGGCGGACGCACCACCATGGCGAACGGTCAGGGCATCTGCGTGCACCACAACGACAAGGAGAACAACTCCGCCCGTGTGGAGATCGTCGGAGATGCGGCCGACGACGCTGCGTGTGCTGCTGGTGCTGGTGGTGGTGCTGGTGCTGCTGGTGCTGGTGGTGGTGCAGGGCCCGCCGGCGGGCATCGAGTGAGATGGACCAGCACCCACGGCATCACGCGCACCACCTATCCGATCCGGTACACGGCACCGGAGCGGAGGGACGAAGGGGAGCGGCAGGGGGACGGGACGGGGGACGAGGACGGCGATCCGGAATCTGACCCACCGTGACGAGGAGCGGCAGGTGCCGTGTCAAGAGGGTGAAGTTGAAGGCGGCATCGGAGACGGAGATCGCTGTCGTAGGGCGAGAATGCGCGGTCGATGTGCCGGGCGCGCATCTCACAGCACACAGCTTCGCTGATCAAGCGCACTCCAGCGCTAGTGCATCCAGTCGGTGCACCCCCACCGACGCGCCCCGACAGCCTTCGTCAGCACCCCGCGACGGCCACCCCCGTCAGTGCGCCGCCTTCGTCTTCGGCTTGTGGCGGACTGGCGGTGCCGCCATGATCTGCAGGTCGAGCTGGCGCAGGACGTGGTCGGCGGCCTCGGGGTCGACCCCGGGCTCGGAGCGGGCCTGCAGCACTTCGGTCCTCGCAGCGTCGAGGCCGACGGTCTGGGCGGCGACCATGAGCTCGCGTCCGCGGCGGACCATCCTGCGCTTGGCCTGCAGCTTCCGCTGCTCCTCGGGGTCGGCGATCTCGCCGTCGGGGGTGAGCGCGGCCATCGCCTGGGTGGTGGTGTCGAGGTCCTGGCGGAGGCTCCGGAAGCGCTTCTTGAGGGCCTCCAGCTGCTGCTCGGAGATCTCGTCGCTTTCCCCGAAGCGCTCCTGGATCGCGGCGAGCGCGGCCTGCTTGCCGCGCTCGGTGAGCTCGCTGATCTCGTTGTCGGTGACGGAGCCGTCGTCCTGCAGCTTGAGCAGGCGCAGCAGCCAGCCGAGGCCCATCCCCGTCGGCACGAGGGTCACCAGGAGCACGGCGCTGGCGACGATGATCATCATGTTGCGGTACTCGACGGGGTCGCCCGACGACGTCGTCGTCGGGATCGCGAGCGCCAGGGCGAGGGTCGCGAGTCCTCGCATGCCGCACCAGGTGAGGACCACGGAGTCCTTCCAGCTGACGTGCTCCTCGCCGCCGGAGCGCTCGAGCGGGGCGATGGCGAGCATCGCCACGAGGCGCAGCACGATGACGATCGCGCAGACCGCCGCGCACACCGGGAGGTAGTCGAGGACCGCCCAGCCCTCCTCGACGACGATGTCGCGCAGCTGCATGCCCATCAGCCCGAAGGCGAGGCCGGTGACGAGGAGGTTCGCCACGTCCCAGAAGGTGTAGCGGGAGATGCGGGCCTCGGAGTCCTCGGCGCGGCTCTTGCGTCGGGTCTCCAGCGCGGTGACGACCACGGCGATGACGCCGGAGGCGTGGAGCTCCTCGGCGAGCATGTATGCGGCGAAGGGGACGACGACGCTCATCGCGGTGCGCGCGGCCGTCGTCGTCACCATCCGTGTCGCGACCCGATACAGCCACCCGAGGCCGAAGCCGATGGCCACGGCGATGGCGGCACCGATCAGGAACTCCGGCAGGAGCGCCCAGCCGAGATCCTCGCCGCTGGTCAGCGCCGACAGCGCCGACGTGAACAGCACCAGGGCGACGGCGTCGTTGAACAGTCCCTCGGTCTGCAGCATCGACAGCATCCGTCGGGGCATGCGGGCGGGCCCCGCGACGGCCTCGACGGCGACCGGATCCGGCGGGGCGACCATGGCGCCGACCATCACCGCGAGCGGCACGGCGATGCCCGGCACCAGGAGCCACACCGTCCCGGCGACCGCGAAGGCGGTGATCGCGGTGAGGCCGACGGCGAGCACGAGCAGCGTGCGCCAGCGGTAGCGGAACACGGACCAGCTGGTCTTCTGCGCGGTCGCGAAGAGCAGCGGCGGCAGGAACAGCGGCAGGATCAGGTGGGCGTCGATCGAGAAATGCTTCAGACCGGGGATGCAGGCGATCAGCGAGCTCGCCAGGAGCATCAGGATCGGGTAGGGCAATCGCACTCTCTCCCCGAGCGCCACGCAGAAGACGGTGACGGCGAGGAGACCGATGATGAGTGCGAGTGTGGCCATGCGCGGCTCCTGGGGGCGTGTCGGCGTCGTGATGCTGCAGGCGAGGCCGAGAGAGCGCACCCCAGGCGCCGTCGGGAGTCGCGGGAGCCCGTCCATTTTATATGGCGCGGCTGGACGCCGATCGTGCGCTGACAGCGCGCAGAGAGCGCACAGACCGCGCCCCGACAGCGCGCAGGCCGCGCCGATCGCGCGCAGACCGCGCCCCGATCGCGCTCAGGCCGCGCGCCGACCGTGCGCTGCTCGGACGCGGGCTACATCGAGTCCTGCCAGGCCTGGTACAGGGCGGCGAAGCGGCCCCCGGCGGCGACGAGCTCCTGCGGGGAGCCGTCCTCGACGACCTCGCCGCCGTGGACGACGAGCACGCGGTCGGCGATCATGACGGTCGACAGGCGGTGGGCGATGATCAGCGCGGTGCGCTCGCCGAGGAGCTTCGTGAGGCCGTCCTGCACCATGCGCTCTGAGGGGATGTCCAGGGAGCTGGTGGCCTCGTCGAGGATCAGCACCCGAGGATCGGCGAGGAAGGCGCGCGCGAAGGAGATCAGCTGGCGCTGGCCGGCGGAGACGCGTCCGCCGCGCTTGTTCACGTCGGTGTCGTAGCCGTACGGCAGCTGCTCGATGAAGGAGTCGGCGCCGATCGCACGGGCCGCCCTCTCGATGTCCTCGCGCGGGGCTCCGGGGCGCCCCAGCTCGATGTTGTCGGCGACGGTCCCGGAGAACAGGTACGCCTCCTGGGTGACCATGACGATGTTCCGCGTCAGGTCCTCCAGGGTGATGTCGCGCAGGTCCACGCCGTCGAGCGTCACCCGTCCCTCGGTGGCGTCGTAGAAGCGCGAGATGAGCTTCGCGATCGTCGACTTCCCGGCTCCGGTCTGGCCGACCAGGGCGATCGTCTGGCCGGACGGGATGTGCAGGTCCAGCGGCTTGAGGACGACGGGTCCGTCGTCGGAGTAGCGGAAGGAGACGTCCTCGAAGTCGATGCGGCCGGTCGAGGTCGGCAGGGGCGTCGGGCGCACGGGGTCCTTGACGTGCGGGGCCTCCGCCAGCAGCGTCGCGATCTTCTCGAGGGCCGACAGCCCCGACTGCAGCGTGTTGTAGAAGCTGGCCAGCTGGTCGATCGGCTGGAAGAAGCGCCGCGAGTACAGCGCGAGGGCGATCAGCACTCCGACCTGCAGGTCCCCGCCGACGACCCGGAAGCCGCCCACGAGCAGCACCACGGCGATGGTGGAGTTGGCGAGGATCCGCAGCGCAGGCTGGTAGATGCCGAAGACGTTGATGGAGCGCAGCGAGGCATCGCGGTAGTCCTGGGCGAGGGTGTCGAACTCGGCCTCGTTGCGGGGCTCCTTGCGGAAGGCCGCGACCGCGCGGATACCGGCCATGGCCTCCACGAAGTGCACGATCAGGCGGGCCGAGTGCGTGCGGATCGCCCGGTACTCGACGCGGGAGCGCTTCTGGAACCACACCGTCAGCGCCACGCCCGGGATCAGCATCAGCAGCATGACCAGGCCTGTCACCCAGTCCATGATGACGATGAGGATGACCGTGTAGACCATCGACAGCGAGGAGCCGACGAGGATGTCGACCCCCGAGTTGAGCAGCTCGCGCAGGGCCTCCATGTCGGAGGTCTGGCGGGAGACGATGCGGCCCGACGTGTAGCGCTCATGGAACTCGAGGTCCTGCTTCTGCGTGAAGCGGAAGACGCGTCGGCGCAGGCGCAGCAGCATCTGCTGACCGACGACGGTGCCCTGCCGCACGTAGCCGAAGGTCAGCACGCCGCCGATGATCGCGCAGCTGATGTGCAGCGCCGCAGCGGTGATCGCCGGGCCGCCGTCGCCGTCGATCAGCGCCGGCAGCGCCGTGTCGATGCCCCAGGCGATGATCGCGGGGCCGGCGACGACGGCGAGCTGCGCGACGACGACCATGAGACTCATCGCGACGAACTGGCCCTTCACGGGCGAGATCAGGTCGCCGAGCAGACGGAAGGACCTCCGACGGGCCTCGCGGCTCTCCTCGGGGGTGAGCTCGCGCTGCTCCATGTCCTCCTCGCGCGGGGAGGCGGGGCGGGAGGCGGCGGCGGTCATCGGCTCTCCTCCTTCTCGGTGCTCTGCTGCTCGACGTCCTGCTGCTCGGTCCAGGCACCGCGCAGGTCGAGCTCGCCGGTGAGGGTCTCGATGTCCTGGTCGCGGCGGGCCTCCTCCTCCTGATTGGCGATGACGTACCGGTAGCGGGCGGAGGAGCGCATGAGCTCCGCATGGGTGCCGACGTCGACGATCCGTCCGTCGTCGATCAGCGCGACCCGGTCCGCGAGGGCGACGGTGGAGGTGCGGTGGGCGACGATGAGCGTCGTCGTCCCCTCCAGGACGCTGCGCAGGCGCGTGGTCACCCGCTCCTCGGTCTTCGTGTCGAGGGCCGACAGCGGGTCGTCGAGCAGGAGCACCGCCGGCTGGGCGGCGATGGCTCGGGCGAGTGCGAGGCGCTGCCTCTGCCCGCCCGAGAGGCTCATGCCCTCCTCCCCGATGCGGGTGTCGAGGCCGTCGGGCAGGTCGAAGGCGAAGCCGGCGTCGGCCGTCTCGAGGGCGAGCCGCAGCAGCGCCTCCCGCTCCTCCTCGCCGAGCTCGCGGTCGGCGCCCAGCAGCACGTTCTCGCGGACCGAGTCGGAGAACAGGGTCGCCTCCTCGAAGGCCACCGCGGTGAGGGTGCGCAGGGAGACCAGGTCCATGTCGCGGATGTCGGTCCCGTCGATGGTGATGCTCCCGGCCGTGGTGTCGTAGAGCCTCGGGACGAGCTGCAGCAGGGTCGACTTGCCTGATCCGGTGACCCCCACGAGAGCCATCGTCTCGCCGGGCCGGATCGTCAGGTCTGCACCGTCGATCACGTCGCGCACATGGGCGGGGGCGTCGGAGTAGCGGAAGCGGACGCCCTCGAGGCGCACCTCGCCATGGGCCGCCGACGGAGCCGGGTGCTGCGCGTCCTCCGGGGAGACGATCGGGTTCTCATCGTCCATGACCTCGTAGTGGCGGGTCAGTGCAGTGGACGTGTTGATCGCCTGGCCGAGATGGTTGCCGAGCATGCGGACGGGCCCGATCACCATCGTCGCGGTCGCGAAGTACGAGGCCAGCTGCCCGGTGTCCATGTTCCCCTGCGCGGTCTCGTACAGGCCCAGCAGCAGCGCCACGCCCAGGGCGATCTCCGGGAGCATGAACATGAACATGTTGAAGGTGGCCATGGCGGTCGCCATCTTCACCTCGGTCTGGCGCAGCTCGTCGGCCTGGACCGTGAAGTCCTCGAGCGCCGTCGGACCGCGGCCGAAGGCCTTGAGGACGCGGATGCCCTGCACGGACTGCTCGATGGTGGTGGCGAGATCGCCGTTCTGGTCCTGCGACAGCCTCGAGAGGTACGTGAACCGCTGGTTGAAGCGGAACGCCAGGATGCACACGGGGATCGCGAAGATCAGGAACACCACGGCCAGCAGGGCGCTCGAGCGGAACAGCAGCACGGTGCCGACGGTGATGGTGACGACGTCCGTGACGATCATGATCATCCCGAAGGCGACCCACCGTCGGATCATGTTGATGTCGCTCATCATGCGCGAGAGCAGCTGGCCCGACCCCCAGGCGTCGTGGAACGCCACGGGCATGCGGATCACCTTGCGGTAGAAGTCCACCCGCATCTGCTTCTCGATCGTCGTCGAGGGGGCGACGGCGAACATGCGCCGCAGGTAGATCAGCGACGCCTCGAGCAGACCGATGCCCATCACGATGGCGCAGCCGGTCCACACGACCGCGGCCGTGGGGCTGGCGTCGAGGCGGTTGATGATCCACTCGAGCGTCTGCGGGATCATCAGCGACGACGTCGACGCCGCGATCGCGCTGAGCAGACCGAGGATGAGGCGGAGGCGGATGGGCTTGACCGTCTGGAACAGACGGCTCATGTTCTCGAGCATGGGGGAGGGGGACCTCGATGGGGGTGCAGTGCCCGGTCAGGGCAGGCCGCTCCGCGGCGGTGCGGGAGCGGCCGATCGGTGGAGCGGTCGGTGGAGCGGTCGGTGGTGCAGGTGATGGAGCAGGTGATGGAGCAGGTGATGGAGCAGACGGCGGAGCGGTCGGTGGTGCAGACGGTGGAGCGGTCTGGTGGAGGCTCGAAGACTTAGCCTAGTCAACTATCTGGGCGGCCGACAGCCCGGCGCGCGGGCCGACGAGGAGCAGGGTGCCCGCGCGGAGGAGTCTCAGGCCTCGTCGTCGACGGGCGTCCAGTCGCTGTAGGCGGCGTCGGACAGCATCGCCGCGGCGCCGGCCGCGGCGGCGGTGACGGTCAGCACCGCAGGCCAGGAGCCGATCTTCTTGGCCAGAGGATGCGACAGCCCGAAGCCGAGCGCATAGGTCGCGCCGAGGACGGCGGTGGTGGCCGGTCCTCGGCGGGCGAGCCAGGTGCGACCGGCGTAGACCCCGGCGGCGGCGAGGACGACGCCGCCGAGGGGACGGATCCCCGTCTCGCGGGCGGTGAGCCATCCGCCGATCAGGCCTGCGGCGACGACGGGGGCGGTGCTGACGGTCTCGGCGGGCTTGATCGCGATGCTCATGCCCGAAAGCCTACGACGCCCCGCCGACGGACGCGGCTGCGACGGCTGCGGCTCAGGCAGGTCCAGCCCCGGAGGCTGCGGCTCCGGCAGGTGCCGCTCACCCCAGCACGGCGATCCCGTGCGGCGGCACCGCGGAGGCGGGGGCAGGTCCGACGCCGTCGATCATGTCCGCGCCCGAGAGGACCTCGAGCAGCTGCGGTCCAGCACCGTCGGCACCGCCTGCGCCGTCGGTGCGCGCCTCGCCGGGGCCGGGCAGCTCGGCCGGGTCGTCGGAGAGGTTCACGGCCAGCAGCAGCCTCTCCCCGACAGGGTCGGCCGTCCGAGGGTCGACCGCCTGCCCGCCCTGGTCGGAGGGCATCTCGGCCCGGTCGCGACGACGCATCTCGATCACCGCGCGCTGGTTCGAGAGGGAGTCCTGCCGCACGGTGACCGAGGCCGTCTGCAGCCAGGGATGGCGTCGGCGCAGCGCCATCAGGCGGCGGTGCGCCTCGAGGATGCGCGGGGCCGAGGGCGCGCTCAGCACGGGCAGGCGGTCGGGGGCGTCGGAGGGGTCGTCGGGGAACGGGATGCGCACGGCATCGTCGCCTCCGGCGCGCTCCTCCTTGACGCCGACGGCACCGAACTCGTCCCCCGCGTAGATCACCGGGACGCCCGGCAGGAGCGCGAGCAGCGCGATGGCGAGGGAGAGGTCGCGGCCGTCGGGGAGCTGGGAGGCGATGCGGGTGGTGTCATGGTTGCCGACGAAGGTGAGCGGAAGGCCCGACGGGGGAGCGTCCGTCCCGAACTCCGCGAGGAACTGCTCATGGCGGCCGAGCGCGTGCGCGAGCTCGAAGAGGTTGCCGTCGGCGAGCGAGGACCACACCGCCTTCCACAGCTCGTACTGCGTGACCGAGTGCGCGCCGGATGCCTGGGCGATCGCCGGGTAGTCCCCGTGGATGACCTCCCCCAGGATCCAGGCGTCGGGATGCTCGGCGCGGACCCGCGCGAGGATCGGCTCCCAGGCCTCGGCGCCCGCGGAGTACATCGCGTCCAGTCGCCAGCCGTCGGCCCCTCGATCCAGCCACAGCCCCATGACCTGGACGATCCGGTCCTGGACGAGGGGCTCGGCGAGGCTCAGCTCGACGAGGTCGGCATTGCCCTCGAAGCCGAAGGGATGGACGCCGTCGTCGGCCCAGCGGATGCATCGGCCCTCGGGGCTGTCCGGGCCGGCGGCGAGGGCCCCGCGCACCACCGGGTGCAGGTGCGAGACGTGGTTGAACACGCCGTCGAGGACGAGGCGGATCCCCCGCTCGCGGCAGGCGGCCACCAGATGGTCGAGGTCCTCCTCATCACCCAGCCGCGGATCGATCCGGGTGTGGTCGAGGGTGTCGTAGCCGTGGCTGACGGCGTCGAAGATCGGGTTCAGGATCAGCACGTTCGCACCGAGAGACACCAGGTGGTCGAGCCATCCGACCAGTCGGCCCAGACGATGCACGACGTTCTCGCCGGCGGCGTCCCCGTAGGACTCGCCGACCAGGTCCTCGCGGTGCCGGGGCGCGCCGCAGAAGCCCAGCGGGTACACCTGCCAGCAGATCGCCGTGCGGATCCAGTCCGGTGCGGCCGCGCTGTCCGGGGCGGCCGCGCTGTTCGCGCTGCCCGGGGCGTGCGGGGTGGTCGGGGTCTCGGGTGCGGCGGGCGGGGGCGTCGCGCTCATGCCGCCCATCGTAGGGCGGCGCGTTCTCGGCCGACGGACAGCGGGCGGGGTGTTGAATGTTCCTGTCCGTGCGCCGAGGCACGGCCCGTGCACCCGACCCCAGGAGCGACGTCCCGATGATCCGTCTGCGCAGCGACCACTTCTCCGAGGCCCTCGGTATGGGCACCTCGATGATCGTCCTCATGCCGCAGGAGGCCGCGGGGATCGGGATGGGCGGCTCCGACGGCTCCGACGGGTCCGACGGGGCCGACGGATCCAGCGGTGCGGCGGCGGGAGGTGCGAGCACGCGCGCCGGTGTGCCCGTCCTGTATCTCCTGCACGGGCTCAGCGACGACTGCACCATCTGGGAGCGCCGCACGTCGATCGAGCGCTACGCCGCCGAGAAGGGCATCGCCGTGGTGATGCCGGAGGTGCGCCGCTCCTTCTACGCCGACGAGGCGGTGGGCGAGAAGTACTGGACCTACATCTCCGAGGAGCTCCCGCAGCTGCTGGCGCGCACCTTCCGCATCTCGACCGCTCGGGAGGACACCTTCGTGGCGGGGCTGTCGATGGGCGGCTTCGGCGCGTTCAAGCTCGCGCTGAACCGTCCCGACCGCTTCGCCGCCGCCGCGAGCCTCTCCGGGGCCCTCGACGTGAGAGGCCTCGACATGAGCTGGACCGGCACCCTCGCGGAGCGGGTCTGGGGCGAGCGCGGGGCCGCCGGGACCGACGACGATCTCCTCCAGCGCCTCACCGAGGCCGACCCCTCGACGCTGCCTGCGCTCTGGATCGACTGCGGCACCGAGGACCAGCTGCTCGACCTCAACACCCGGTTCATCGAGACGGCTGAGACGCACAGCGTCGACGTCACCTCGCGTCTGCGTCCGGGCGGCCACACCTGGGACTTCTGGGATCGCGGCATCCAGGACGTGCTGGACTGGCTGCCGATCCGCTGAGGAGGAGAGCTCAGCCCGCAGCGAGGGCGAGGACGACGAGCCCGGCGCAGAGCAGCGCCTCCGCAGAGACCGAGAACCGGGACGGCGGAGCGAGGAGCTCCGTCTGCCGCGGCGTCGGATGCGCCGGAGGGTCCGTCCGCAGCAGGCGCCTCGCGCAGATCGCCATCCCGACCAGCACGGCCACCGCGACCAGCCAAGTCGCCCACCACAGGGATGCGGGGACGATCCCCGCCAGCCCCACGATCCCGAGCGCGGTCGCCGCACCAAGGCCGTGCAGGGCGAGGCGCGCGGGATGCAGGTGCCGGCGAGCGACCTGGACGCTACTGACCAGCAGCGATCCGAAGAGCGCGACGGCGACCAGTGTCGGCAGGAGAGCGATCACGGTGCTCACAGCGACCACCGCCCGGTGAGGACGCCCGCGCCGACGTCGTCGAGGGACTGCGCCGTGTCCGAGAGCAGCACGATGCCGCGTCCCGTCCCCGGGTCCCACCCGACGAAGCACGCGAATCCCCCCGTCATGCCGTTGTGCCAGGTCATCGGGTCGCCGCTGCCGAGATCGTCGTGGAACCAGTTCATGGAGACCGCACTGCCGTCATCGTCCTGGAAGAGGATCTCCGTGGCGGAGGACGCGCCGGGGGCTGAGCCGTCGATCATCCCGGTGAGCCAGCGGGCCAGGTCAGCGGCGGTGGAGCGGATGCCGCCCGCGGGGGCGCAGCCGTCGAAGGTCCAGGCGGCGCTGGGCAGGCCCGACCCCGTACGACCCCGGACCGCGGACTCCCGCAGCTTCCCGGCCACGATCGGCGCGTAGCTGCCGGCCATGCCGAGCGGTCGGAGGATGCGCGCATCCAGCAGATCGGCATAGTCAGGAGAGGCGGAGGAGCTGGAGGAGCCGGAGGAGCCGGCGTCGTCAGCGCCGACGGCATGCGCGGCGCCGACCGCTCGGACGAGCAGCTGGCCCTCGAGCGCCACGCCGAGGTTCGAGTAGCTGAAGGAGCCGCGGCCCTCGAGCTCGCAGCCCAGGGCATCGTCGATCACCTGCTCGGCGTCGCGGCCGCGGTAGGGGTCCTTGCGCAGGAGAGAGGCGACGAACCCCCGGACCAGGCCGGACGAGGGCAGGCGGGGCAGGCCGGAGGTGTGAGTGGCGAGCTCCGCGAGGGTCACGTCGGCGATCGCGGACCCCTCGGCCCGGGACCCCAGCACATCCGCGACCGTCGTCGTCACCTCCGCCTCGCCGCGCTCCACGGCATCGGCCAGCAGCGCGCCGGTGAACGCCTTGGAGACGGATCCGATCTCGAACTCGGTCGTCTCGTCGGCGCCGAAGCCGACGAAGCGCGCCCGCCCGTCGTCGATCACGGCCGCCGCGACCCGGCGATGCCCGTCCAGCTGCGGCCCCAGGGCGGATGCGAGGTCCGCGTCCCCGGTCGGGTCGCCGAGCATGCCCGGGCGCGGAGCGGTCAGGGCGCTCAGCCCGACGACGGCCGCGGCGGCGGGCGCGGCGGCCAGGAGCACGGTCCGGCGGGAGGGGCGCGTCGGAGGGGGTTCAGGAGTGGGTTCAGGAGTGGGTTCAGGAGGGGAGGAGACCATGGTCAGCCGATCTCGAGCGCGATGAGGATGGACAGCAGCGGGATCACGCGGGCGGCGGGGATGGTCCAGCTCCCACGGCGCGGCGCGACGACCCAGCCGCCCGCCTGCAGCGCCGAGAGGTGGTGGTAGGCGACCCCCGTGGACCCGAGCTCGAGCTCGTCGACCAGCTGGGCGACGGTGTGCTCGCCATCGATCAGCCGACGCAGGATCGTCAGCCTCACCGGATGGCCGAGGGCCGCCACCGTCTCGGCGCGCTCGGCCCAGTCGGCGTCCAGGATCTGCTCGGTGGGACGACCCCACTGGTGCTCGAGATGTCCGAGCCCGACGTCGACGGCGCCCGTGAACACCACGGCGCCCGAGGGCGCAGGCCCCGACGATGCGGCGCCCGACGATGCAGCGCCCGACGCGGGGGAGGGGATGCGCTCCTTGAGGGCAGAGAGCGCCCAGAAGGGGTCCCCGTCCAGGGCTGTCTCGAGCGTCGCCTCCACCTCCGCCTGCGACTCCGACTCCGGATCGGCTGCTGAGGGGATCCCTCGCCCCGGCTGCCCTGCGGAAGCGGGATCCTCGAGCCGGGCGACGCGCGCCTCCAGCGCGTCGAGGCGCGCGAGGAGGTCGGCGTCAGCACTGCTGGTCCGGTCGGCGTCGTCCACGATGCTTCGCTCCTCCCTGCATGATCCCTGCTTGATTCCTGCTGGATCCGTGCGGATCCGTGCGGATGGCCGGGTCCGGCGAGGTCTTCGTGATTCACGATATCCGGAATTCCGAAGAAGTAAAGGGGTGGGGCATCCTGGGGGCGGACCATCGGGCCGCGAGACGCGTCGGCCCCCGTGCACAGGGAGACCTCATGGCCATCTTCGCCGTCCAGTACACCTACGTCGACGACGCCGACCGCGTCGCCGTCTTCCGCCCCGAGCATCGCGCGCACCTCGCGGAGCTGCACGACGAGGGGGTGCTCGTGGCGTCCGGGCCACTCGGCGACGGCTCGCGAGCGCTGCTGCTCGTGCACGCCGACTCCGCGGACGACGCGCTGGCCCGGCTCGACGGCGACCCCCTCAAGCGCGAGCGGATCCTCGTCGATCGCACGGCCGACGAGTGGAAGGTCGTGATCGGTCAGCTCGGCTGATCGGGTCCTGACTCCCCGGCGGCCCGGTCGCGCCCGTCGGCCTGCATGTCCAGGAGGCGGCCGACGGTCGCACGGGTCGCGATCTCCTCGCCGACGACGACGATCGGCAGCTCGCCACGGCCGCCCTGCTCCTCGGCGAAGCGGGCGGCCGCCGGATCCTTGAGGACGTTCACCCAGGCCACGTCCTCGCGGCCGCCGCGGATGGCGGTGTGCAGACGCGCCGAGAGCGGATCCCCGGGTGCCCACAGCACGATCGCGACCTCGTCGCCCCGTCGGCCGATGGCCTCGGAGAAGGGCATGTGCGGCCCGGTGCGCAGAGGGCTCGTCCAATAGCCCATCAGCAGGGCGAGCAGGGAGAACATGACCGCTCCCGCCCACAGGCCCTCGAGGGCGAGGAGCGCGGCGACGGCGAGGCCGCCGAGCAGCATCAGGGCGGGGCGGATCCAGGCGGTCGCAGGCAGGCGCCAGACGGGACCGTCGGGCGTCGTCTCGTTCATGAGCAGGTCCTCGTCATCGGGTGGTGGGTCGTCGGGTGGTCGGTCGTCGGGTGCGTCGCCATCGGGCGGGTGGTGGGCCGCACGGAGCGGTCCGGGCCGGTCAGATCAGCGCGGCGGTGGCGGAGCGCTCGTTGGTCTCGGCGACCAGGGCGTCCCGGAGCGCGCCGACCGCCGGGATCGACAGGGCGCCGCGGCGGTTGACCAGACCGATCATGCGGTTATCGAGGTCCGGCAGCGCACGCGCGACCACGTCGTCGGTCGGCGTCGCCTCGAGGGCGATCTCCGGCAGCAGCGCCACACCGCCGCCGTGCGCGATGAGGCGCTGGACGACGATGGAGTCGTCGGTCGAGTGGCGCACCGTCGGCACGAAGCCCGCGGCGCGCGCGTTGGAGATGAGGTTCGCCCGACAGCGCTCGCAGCCGGCGATCCACTGGTCCTGCTTCAGGTCCGCGAGGCAGAGGTCGGGGTCGTCGGCCCGCGGATGGTCCGTGGGCAGGACGGCGAGGACGCGGTCCTCCATGAGCGGGGACCATTCGAGGGTGCCCTCGGCGTCGATGTCCGAGCCGGGATAGCGGAACACCAGCGCGAGGTCGAGCTCGCCCTCGCGCAGCGCGGCCACCGCATCCGGCGGCTCCAGCTCGGAGAAGGTGACGTCCAGATCGGGGGCGGTCTCCTGCAGGCGCGCGAGCACCGGCGGCAGCAGCACTGCGGCGGCCGACGGGAACGTCCCGAAGCGGACGGTGCCCCGGCGCAGGGCCGTGATGTCGGCGAGCTCCTCCTCGGCGGCGTCGAGCTGGGCGGCGATCGCCTCCGAGTGCGCGGCCAGGCGTCGGCCGGCCTCCGTGGGGGTGATGCCGGAGGAGGAGCGCAGCAGCAGCTGCGTGCCGACCTCCTTCTCGAGCGCGGCGAGGTGCTGCGAGACGGCGGGCTGGGTCCAGCCCAGCTCCCGCGCACCGGCCCCGATGGAGCCGTTGCGCACGACGGTGCGGAAGATCAGCAGGCGGCGAGGATCGAGCGGCATGACTCCATGCTAGACGCGAGCGCAAAGGTGTGCTTATGGGTTGTGGCGGACCGCTCCGCGATCGACCGGCTCGGTGCGCCGAGCCCTGCGTCTACTCTGGATCCATGAGTCGATGGGGGACGAGCGGGGACGAGCACGGGCCGGGCGGGAACCCGTCATGGCTCGGCGGAGGGCACGACGGCGCGGGCGGAGGGGAATCTGCAGGCGGCGCCGATTCTGCGAGCGCTGCTGAGCCTGCGGGCGGTGCTGAGCCAGCGGGCGGCGTCTACTCCGGGGCCTCGGTCTACGAGAGCGCCCCGCTGTACCGCCCGTCGTCGGACTTCTCGTCCTCGGGCGTCGCCGATCCGCCCGAGGAGCAGCCTCCGCTCACGCCTCGGGAGCAGCCGCCGGCCCAGGCCGATGCGGACTCGCGCGAGCGCTCGGACGCGACGGCGGGGCTGAGCGATCCGGTGGGTGCGGACGGTCCTCCGCCCGGCGAGCAGCTGCCGCCGGAGGGGCCGGAGTGGTCCTCCGACTTCGAGCACCCCCGAGACGATGTCCGGCGGGAGGACCCGGACGGGATCGTCTCCGAGGCCGTGAAGCACGGCTCGAGGATCGCCCGCATCATCTTCGGGGCCGTCTGGGCGATCGTGGCGATCGTGATCGTGCTCCGGGTCTCCGTCTTCAGCGGCGGGAGCTTCAGCATCATGCCGGTGCTGATCATCGTGGCGATCCTGGGAGGCTCGGTGAGTCGGATCCTGCGCCGGAAGTGATCCGAGGTCTCAGCCGGCCGCTGGGGCGAGGCGATAGGCGGAGCCGTCCGCGGTGCGCTCGAGGACGCCGGAGTCGACGGCATCGCGCCGCGCGAGGGCCACGTCGGCGACGAACATCGCCAGCGCCGCGTTCAGCTCGCCCTCGCTGAGCGTGCGGTCCCGGCCGACCCGCTCGAACACGATCCGGGCGATCCGTCCGCAGAGCGCCCGGGACTCGTCGGTCGACGCCGGGATGCCTTCGAGACGGCCCAGCTCGAGCACGGCGCGATCGGATCGCAGGACCTCGAGCGCCCCGACGGTGCCGCGGAGGCGTGCGATGTCGACCTCACCGTCGGTGTCGATCCAGTCCAGTCGGGACAGCGGCCCGCGCACCCCGGGATCGGCGAGCAGGCTCTCCCGGCCTTGCCCGTGGCTGTCCCCGTGGCTGTCCCCCTGGCCGTCCGTCGGCCTGCCGTCGCCGGCGAGCATCTCGGCCAGTCCGCTGCGCAGCCTCGGTGCGGAGAGCAGGGAGAACAGCATGCGTGCACGGGCGAGGGCGCCGTCGAGATCGGGGCCCGGTCCGGCCGCAGGATCGGGGGATGCGGGCATCGGGGTCGGGCCTCCTGCGCAGATGGGCGGACGAGCGGATGGGCGGATGAGCGGACGAGCGGATCGTGCGACGGCGGGAGCCTATCGCGGCCTGAGCGGGCGGCGCCGGGAGATCGAGTGGTGGATCGTCGGGGGCGTCGGCGATGATGCTGTCCGACGGCCCGCGGGGTCGGCGGACGGGAGTGGCGGAGACGCCGGAGGAGGGAGCAGGTGGAGAGCATCGCAGCAGGCGGCGGCGCTCGGAGGGTCCGGAGCGGCCGACGCCGGATCCTGTGGGGAGCGGTCGCGGTGGCCGCCGTGTGCGCGGGCGGAGCCATCGTGGTCGCGGCGCAGCCGGACGACCGGCGGGCCGAGATCGTCCGGGTGGTCGACGGCGACACCCTGGTGGCGATGATCGACGGCGAGGAGACGACCATCCGTCTGCTGAACGTCGACACCCCGGAGACGGTGGATCCCGATCTGCCCGTGCAGTGCCTGGGCCCCGAGGCGTCGGACTTCCTGGCCGATCGTCTGCCCGCGGGAACGGTCGTCGACCTCGAGTACGACGAGGAGCGTCTGGACCGCTATGGGCGGACCCTGGCCGGCGTGATCGAGTCGGACTCGCTGGTCAATGCCGAGATCGCCGCGGCAGGGCTCGGGGTGGCGGTCCTGTATGAGCCGAACGACCGCTTCTACGACGAGGTCCTCGAGGCCGAGCGCTCGGCGGAGGAGGTCGGCCTGGGCCTGTTCTCCGACGACGTCGCATGCACGCCGACGGCGCAGCTGGTCGAGCTGCAGAGCGCGGCCGAGGCCGTCCCCGTGGACGTGCTCGGCGATCCGGCCTCCGCTCTCGGCGAGGCCATCGCAGCGGAGGACGCCCTCGACGCCTTCGTCCTCTCCCTCTCCAGCCCCGAGGGCCTCGCCGATCTCGGAGCCGCCGTCCTCGGGCAGGCGAGCACGGAGGCGCACCTGGAAGGGCTCCGTGATCAGGCCGACGACGCGCTCGCCGAGGCGGATGAGCGCACCGAGGACCTGCGTGAGCAGAAGGCCGACTACGACGCGGAGCAGGAGCGGCTCGAGCAGGAGCGGCTCGAGCAGGAGGAGCGCGAACGGGAGGAGCAGGAGCGGCTCGAGCAGGAGGAGCAGGAGCGGGCGGAGCAGGAGCGGGCGGAGCAGGAGCAGGCGACCTCGGAGTCGCGATCCGGCACTGCGTCGGGGTCGGACGGCTCCGGCACTGCCTCGAGCCAGGGCTCGTCGTCGGGGTCGTCGTCCGGCTCGTCCTCGTCGGGGTCGTCCGAGTCCGAGCCGTCGGCAGAGCCTGCGGACGAGCCGGCTGCGAAGTCCTCGGGCGGCTCCTCCTCGGGCGGGGGATGCACGCCGTACGGGCCGGAGATCCCCTATGCCGACGATGGCGGGTACACGGGGCTCCGATACGGCATGCCCGGCGGGGACACCTTCCGCAAGTGCCGCTGAGCGAGGGCATCAGGCGCGCGGACCGGTCCGCCGCCAGCGATGCGGACCAGCGATGATAGGGCTCGACCCCCTGCGGACAGCCTTGCGAGGAGGAGAGAGAGCATGATCCCCGAGAGCGCCGCGGGTGCTGCCGCATGAGCACCCTGACGCTGGTCCTGGCCGTGATCGCGGGCCTGCTGATGCTGGCCGCAGTGACCGCCATCTACATCACGAACGTGACCGCCCGGCAGAGCGAGGTCCCGCGCTGGGTGCTGTGGATCTGCGGCGGCTCCCTGGTCACCGGAGCGATCGCGCTCATCACCGGGCTGTGACGTCGGCGGTTCAGCCGCCCAGCTCGAGCACCCGGATCGCCAGCTGCACCCGGTTGGTGACCTGCAGCTTGTGGTAGAGCCGTCCCAGATGCGTCTTGACGGTCGCGACGCTCATGTAGAGGCGGTCGCCGATCTCCTGGTTGACCAGGCCCGCGGCGACCAGGCGCGCGACCTCCCACTCGCGCGCGGTGATGCCCTCAGGGACCCCGTCCTCGCCGAGGACGGCCCCGTCATCGTGGGGGACCTCGTCGCCGTCGGCCGCTTCGGAGGCGGGCGCGGCGTCACCAGGGACCTGCGACCCGGAGGCGAGCCGCACCAGACGGGTGAGGACATCGGGGGAGAAGCGGGGCCTGTCGGCCGCGGCATCCAGGACCGCGTCGACGACCTCTGCCGGCGGCGCGTCCTTCAGCAGGAACGAGACCGCGCCGCCGCGCAGGGCCTCGAGCAGGAACTCGTCGGTGTCGAAGGCGGTGAGCATGACGACCCTCGTCGGCGCCCCCTGAGCGCGCAGCCGGCCGAGCGCCTCCAGGCCGCTCATCCTCGGCATCCGGATGTCCATCAGCACGACGTCCGGATCCAGGGCCTCGACCTGCGTGATCGCGCTCGCCCCGTCGGCCGCCTCGCCGACCACCTCGATGCCGTGCGTGCCATGGATCATGAGCCGCAGGCCCGCGCGCATGAGCGCTTCGTCGTCGACGAGCAGCACGCGCACTCCGCTCGTGCGGTCGGCCGGATCCATCGCCCCGTTCACCATGGCACCCATGCTTCCACCTCGAAGCTCCCGTCGCGCGCACCGTGGGAGGCGTCGCCGCCGAGCAGCCGCGCACGCTCCTGCACCCCCAGCAGTCCATGGCCGGTGGACGGGGCCGACGCTGCTTGGTCGGAGGCCCGGGCCTCGGCGTCGTCCCCGGCCCGGTCCGCGTCCGACAGCGGATTGCGGGCCGTGAGCACCACCCGCGAGCCGACGCGCGAGATCCGCACCCGCAGCGGCTGCCCGGGAGCGTGCTTCGCGGCGTTGGTGGTCGCCTCGGTGAGGACCCGCGCCAGGGCCACCACGGTGCTCCGCTCGCGGCCCGACAGCTCCTCCGGGGAGACGCCCGACCAGCTCAGTTCGACATCCTGGCCCTCACCGCGACACCGCTCGACGATCGCCAGCAGCGTCGGGGCGGTCGGCAGCGGGGCGTCCCCTCCCTCGGCGCGCAGCGTCATCAGCACCGTCCGCAGCTCCTGGTTCGCCTGATGCGCGGCATCGCGGACGGTCAGCGCCGCCCGTCGCATCTCCTCCGGGGGCAGATCGTCGCGATAGGACATGGCACCCGCATGCATGGCGATCGCCGCGAGATGGTGGGAGATCGAGTCGTGCATGTCGCGGGCCAGCGCGGTGCGCTCCTCCGCCCGCACCCGGGCGGCATCGGCGTCGTGCTCGCGCATGAGCGCCTCCGCCTCCCGCTCCGCCGCCGCCCGCGCGAGCTCCGCGGCCAGCCGCTCGCGGTCGGCGGCCTCGCGCTCCCTGTCGGCCGACGTCGCCCGCGCCCGCAAGGACATGAGCAGCTCATGGCGGGTTCCGATGACATGCCCGATCAGCAGCGGCACCGCCGACACCATCAGCATCACCCCGACCGTCGTCATCACGAGCGCCCGGGGCCCCTCCCCGCGGATGTGCGCGTCGATCGTCAGCGCCGTCATCGACATCCCGCCGACCAGCAGCAGCGCGCCCGCATCGAGCACGAGGCGCCGACGCAGACCCAGCCGGTACAGGGCGATCGCCGAGGCCGGCATCGCCCACACGCTGCATCCGGCCAGCATCGCCAGCAGCAGATGGGTCGCGCTGTGGGCGCGGCCCGGCCGCACGAACCGCAGGGGTCCGACGGCGATCGACGCCGTGATCCCGATCAGCGCGTCGAGCGCGTACAGCGTCGCGAGCGCCGGAGGCGGGTCCTCGGCGTACGCCTCGAGCTCCATCCCGAAGCTGATCAGGATCAGCAGGAGCCCCAGCGCCATGCAGACGGCCGTCTGCCCCGCTGCCAGGGCCCACTGGCGGGGGCTGCGGAGACGGGGCGCGGGGACGGTCATGCGGACAAGACTAGGGAGGGCAGCAGTGCCGACGGATCCCCCGTGCGGCCGACGGGGCGGGCCCGGACCATCGGCCGATCGGGCCCGCCCCATCGTCCGATCGGCCGAGAGCGTCCCCGGCCCCTCGGCGACGTCGGGCAGGCGATGCGCCCGCCGACGCGTCGCCCCGGAGCGGATCTAGAGTGGACCCTGTCATGTGCAGACTCTTCGCCCTCCACTCCGACCGACCGGTCACCGCCGAGCTCTGGCTGCTCGACACCCCGTACTCGCTGCTGCACCAGTCCCGCTTCAACGCCGACGGGACGGGGCTCGGCTGGCTCGACGATCACGGCAGGCCCCATGTGCGCAAGCGCCCGGTGGCCGCCTACGAGTCCGACGCCTTCGCGCGCGCCGCCACGATGATCCGCACCCGCGCGATGATCGCCCACGTCCGCCTGTCCTCCGGCACCGGCCACAGCGTCGAGAACACCCACCCGTTCCTGCAGGACGGCATCATCAGCGCCCACAACGGCGTCCTCACCGTCACCGAGGAGATGCGCGAGCGCGTGCGGGAGCTCGGCGCGGAGCACCACGTGCACGGCTCCACCGACAGCGAATGGATGAGCGCGCTGGTCACCGGTGAGGTCGCGGCCCACGACGGCAGCCTGCGCGACGGAGTCGTCGCGGCGCTCTCCTGGATCATCGCGAACGTCCCCGTCTACTCGCTGAACCTGCTGGTGCTGCGCGGAGCCGAGCTGATCGCCGTGCGTCTGCCCGCCACCAACGAGCTGTGGATCCTCAAGCGCGGAGCCGATGCCGCCGCCCCGCGCGAGGCCCTCGACCAGCAGTCGGAGTCCCTGCGCGCCCGCAGCGACGACCTGCGCGGCATCGGATCCGTCGTCATCGCGAGCGAGCCGATGGACGACGACCGCGCATGGCGTCTGCTCGGCGCGGGCGAGCTGGTCCGCGTCGACCCCGACGGCGCGGTCACCTCCGAGCGGCCCTTCGGTCCGCTCGCCCACCCCCTTGCCCTCGAGGACCTCGGCCTGTCGGCCGCGGCCTCCCAGGCGCATGCCGCCCAGGCCCGCGCCCACGAGCAGCGCCGTCGGCGCATCAGCGGAGCGACGGCATGAACGCAGCAGCCACGACGGACGCCGACGGCGCGGGCGCCCCGGTGGAGCGGCCCGAGGAGGAGCGGACCGAGGAGGAGGTTCCGGCTCCCGCGGTCGCGTACCACCGTCTGGCGACCCTGCGACCGCAGTGGGCCGCGTGCGGCCGGCCGCTGCTGACGCTGCTCGCCGCCTTCGGAGCCTACGTCGCCTTCGCGTCGATCCTGCTGGTCGGAGCGATCCTCGTGCTCGCGCTGATGCCCGGGGTGAACGTCGCCCTCGGTGTCACCAGCGGTGATCGCACCAGCCCTCTCGACGTCTCCCTCGCGCTCCTGATGGGCGCCCTGTGGCTTCCGGCCGGCATGATCGGCGTGCGCATCGGCGGCTGGCGTCCGCTCGCGACCGCCTGGTCCGTCGCCGCTCGCATGCGCCGCGAGCTGCTCACCTCCGCCGGGGTCGTGGTCCTCGTCGGCGGGGCGATCGTCGTCGGCCTCGCCGCTCTCGCCGGGGTGATCGCCGACGCCGGAGGAGGAGTCGGCACCGGCGGGGGAGTCGTGGACGACGGAGGAGCCGCGGCCGATGCGGGAGCCGGGGGAGGGAGCGCCTCCGCGATCGGGATCCTCGCCGTCATCCTGCTCGTGCTGGTGCTCGCGCCGATCCAGGCGGTCGGCCTCGAGCTCACCCTGCGCGGGACGGTGCTGCAGGCCGTCGGCAGCCGACTGCGCTCCCCGCTCGTGCCGGTCCTCGCCGTCGGCGCCATCGCGCTGATCGGCCGCGAGATGTCCGCGGCGGTGCTGGTGCCGGCGGTCGCGCTCGCGATGTGCTCGGCGCTGCTCGCCTGGAAGAGCGGCGGCCTCGAGCTGCCGATCGCGCTCACCGGCAGCGTGACCGTCGTCGGCATGATCGTCGCGGCGCTCGCCGACGGCACCGCGGCGGCCGCCGGCGCCGACGCCCTGGTCGCGGCCGCCGCGGCACCCGGCACGTCGATGGCCGCTCTGCACGCCTCCCATCCGTCGGCCGCGCTCGCCGGAGGGATCGTCGGCGCACTGGCCCTGCTCGCGCTCACCGCGATCCTGTGCGTCCTGATCAGCCGCCGCGACGGCCTCGCGCTCGCCGAGCCCGTGCGGCGGGGCGAGGGCGAGCCGGTGCCGGATCCCGTGCTCATCTGACCGCCCGGCCCCGGCCCGCTCAGGCCCGCTCAGCTGCGGATCGCGTCGATCACCCGGATGCGGGTGGCGATCAGCGCCGGCAGGGCGCCCGCCAGGACGCCGACAGCGGTCGCCGCGCCGAGGCCCACGAGCACCGCGTCCACGGGGAACGGCGGCAGCTCCATCAGCCCCTGCTCGCGGAACCAGCCGGTGACCATGGGGGACTTCATGAGGGCGACCGCCGCCGTCACGCCGACGATCCCGGCGACCGCCGTCGCGACCACGGACTCCATGAGCACGCCGACGAAGATCCTCAGGCCGGTCGCCCCGTAGGAGCGCCGGATGCCGATCTCCCGCACCCGATAGCGGACCGTCACCAGTGAGATGTTGACCAGGCCGAGGGCGCCCAGCAGCAGGATCACCACAGCCACGCCGGAGACGGCATAGGCGACCGCGCCGAGCCCGAGGTCCTCGAAGGACATCGACTGCCGCCACACCTCGAAGCCGCCGACCGGGGTGTCCCGCAGAGCCTCGGTCAGCCGCGCGGTGATCGCGTCAGCGGAGGCCGGATCCACCCAGATCATGTACTCGGTGCTGAGGGAGTCGAGCCCGTCGCCGACGGGGAGGTCTGCCGCGGCGTCGACGGAGACGTACGCCATGGGCCATTCGCCGGCCTCATCATCGGGCAGGACGCCGATGATGACCGCCTCAGTCGCCCCCTCGCGTCCGCTGTCGCCGTACAGCGTCATGGTGCCGGTGCCGACCCCGGGGCTGCCCAGCTGCTCGTAGAGGGTGCGGTTGACGACGACGGCGGGGGCGAGCCGGTGCGCGTCGGACGCTGCGAGCCAGCGGCCCTGCTCCGGCTCCATGCGGAACATCGTCGCGAAGGACGGGTCGACGGCCTGGATGTCCGTGCTGATCACGCCCTGCGGGCTCTGGACGCGGCTGGAGAGGTGCATGCGGCGGGAGCGCTGGTCGATGCCCATGGCCTCGAGCTGCTCGAGGACGACATCGTCGGCGTGCACGGCATCGGTCCCGGCGGAGGCTCCGCCGCCCGTCGGCACGATGCTCAGGATCGTGTCGCGCCCGGAGGTGCGCTCGAGGGACTGCTGGAGGGAGCCCTGCAGCATCCCGCCCGCACCGAGCACGCCGGTCAGGGCGAACACGGAGAAGGCGACGCCGATCAGGGACAGCAGCACGCGGCCCTTGTTGACCCGCAGCTCGCCCCAGGCCTCGACGATCGAGGCGATCAGCCCGGTCATGCCACGGCCTTCCTGCCTGCGCGGATCCCGGCGGTGCCCGCGAGGGCGTCGCGGGCGGCGTCGGAGCCGACGTCGTGCAGGACCCCGCCGTCGAGCAGGAAGGAGCGTCTCGAGAGGGCCGCGACCTGCAGATCGTGGGTGATGGTCACGAGCGCGGCGTCGGACTCGGCCGCGATCTCGTCGAGCAGCGCCATGACGGCCTCCCCGGTGGCGACGTCGAGAGCGCCGGTGGGCTCGTCGGCCAGGATGAGGCGCGGCCGCCGGACCAGCGCCCGCGCGACGGCCACGCGCTGCTGCTCGCCTCCCGAGAGCTTCCCCGGCAGCTGATGGGCGCGGTCGGCGAGACCGACCCGCTCGAGCATCTCGCGGGCGAGCCGCTCGCGGCGCCAGAACTGGCCGGCGCTCCCGTACATCAGCGGCATCATCACGTTCTCGAGCGCGGTGCGGCGCTCCAGCAGGTTGAACTGCTGGAACACGAATCCGATGGAGGCGCCGCGCAGCCGGGCCCGCCGGCTGTCGCCCATCCGCGAGACGTCGCGTCCCGAGAAGAGCAGCTCGCCCTCGGTCTGCCGGTCGATCAGGCCCAGCAGGTTCAGCAGGGTCGTCTTCCCGGAGCCGGAGCGGCCGACGATCGCGACATGGTCCCCGGCGCCGACCTCGAGGTCGATGCCGCGCAGGATCCGCAGCTCCTCGCCGTCCGGCAGCCGCACGGTGCGGGTCAGGCCCCGCAGCTCGAGCAGAGGGGCCGACGAGGCGGGAGCGCCCTCCCCGTCCTCCGGCGTCGTCCGGCTCACCAGCCCTCGCCCCCCATCGACGCGTCGGGGTTGTCGACGCCGGGCACGAACTGCAGGATCTCCTGGCCCTCGTCGAGGCCGTCGACGATCTCGACGATGCCGTCCCCCTGCAGGCCCAGCGTCACCTCGATCGGGGTCGGCTCGCCCGTGGCGTCGTCGAGGGCGTACACGGTGCCGGCCTCGCCCTCGCCCTCCACGGCGGTGGTGGGAACGGTCAGCACGCCCTCGGCGGAGCCCAGATCGACCTCGACGGTCCCGGTCAGGCCGTCGACCACGCGGGTGTCCCCGGGCAGCGGGCAGCGCAGCTCGGCGGATCCCTCACCGGAGCTCGAGCCGGTGTCGACGATCTCGCCCCATTCGTCGTACACCACGTCGGCGTCGTAGCCGCCGCCCTCAGAGGTGCCGGAGGTGCCGGCGGTGCCGGCGGCGCCCGTCCCGGGGTCCTCGGCGGCGCCGGCCTCGTCGTCGATCGCGGCGGAGCGGCAGGTCACCGGGTCGGGCAGCGCACTGATCTGCGCGGTCGCGTCGATCTCCCGGTCGAGCAGGGACAGATGCTGCTCGGGGGTCAGGGAGGCGACGACGGAGAAGGTGCCGGGGGAGATGGTGGCGACGGCATCGCCCTCGGCGATGTCCTCCCACTCCTCGACGGCGAGGTCCCGCACGATCCCCGAGCGGGGAGCGGTGAGGTTCAGGTAGAGGTACTGCGTCGGCTGCGCGGCCGACGACGCCGCGGTGCCCGTCGATCCGGAGCCCTCGGTCGTCGTCCCGTCGGCTCCTGAGGTCCCGCCCGCGAGATCCGCGGTGCCGGAGGCGGGGTCGGTCGCAGCGAGCTCGTCGGGAGCGGCGTCGACGGGCTCGGGCTCCTGGGCGACGCGCACCTGCAGCACGCGGTCCCCGGCACCCACGCGATCGCCGTCGGCGACCCAGATCTTCGTGATCTCGCCCGTGCTCTCGGACAGCAGCTGGGTGCCGGCGTCGGCGACGACGGTCGCGTCCAGGGACAGGGCGGAGGTGATGTCGCCCGGCTCGACGGCGACGGTGGCGAAGAGGTCGACCGAGCCGCCGGGCACGATCGGGTCCTCCGTCGCCCCGGCCTCGGCGTCGGAGAAGAAGGCCATCCTGGCCAGGGACAGGGCGATCACGCCGATGATCAGCATCCAGATCACCGGGAAGACGTAGCGGCGGAGCGTCTCCATGGGAACCTCTCACAGCGCGGCGGGCCTCTCGGCACGCGATGGCGCGGGCAGGGCGGCCGCGGAGGCGGCCGACGGCGGGGCCGGGAACCGGCCGGGAACGGGGAATCGAACAGCATCGGGACCGCAGGCGGGGGAGCCTGCGGGCGGGGGAGCCTGCGGGCGGGGGAGCCTGCGGGCGGGGGAGCCTGCGGGCGTCGGAGATCGGCGGCCGCGGATCCTGAACGGCCCGGCCATGGCGGGCGCCGTCGACCTAGGCTCGTTCTCATGAGCACCGCGCCCCAGACCACCGAGAGCAGCGTCCCCCAGAGCGGCGCCCCTGCGAGCGGCGAGCTCCCAGGGGACGTTCAGCAGAACCGTAGCAGCACGGAGACCGTCGCGACGCTCCCCGATGCGCTGATCCTGACGCCCTTCCGCCAGCGGGTCGTCGAGCAGCGCCTGGGCGTGCGCGCGATCCATCTGCATCGGCCCGGTCGGCCCGAGGTCGTCCACCGCTTCGAGCAGGACGCCGAGAACAACGTCTACTCGGTCTCCAAGACCGTCACCGCGCTGGCCTTCGGCATCGCCCGCGAAGAGGGTCTGCTGGATCTCGACGACCGGATCGTCGACCATGTCCCCGCCCCTGCGGAGGGCCTCGGGGAGGGCGTCGAGGGCATCACCCTGCGCCACCTGCTGACCATGACCTCGGGCTCCCCGGTGACCGCCTTCGCCGACGACGAGCGCGACGATCCCGACCTCGCGGCCCGCTTCCTGCGCACGGACCTCGTCGCCGAGCCCGGACAGAAGTACGAGTACTCCAACGGCAGCACCTTCATGGTCGCCCGCGCCATCGCTGCCCGCGCCGGCAGCTCCCTGCGCGACTACCTCATGCCGCGCCTGTTCGAACCGCTCGGCATCGTCAACCCGCAGTGGCACGCCACGCGCGACGGCCACTCCTGGGGCGCGACCGGCCTGCACCTGCGCAGCGGTCAGCTCGCCGCGATCGGGGAGCTCCTGCTCGCGCGCGGATCCCGCGACGGCCGGCAGCTGGTGCCCGCCGCCTGGATCGACGCCCTCCATGCCGAGGACACCTGGGTGCGGACCGGCTGGGAGGACCAGGAGAACGCCCGCTACGGCTTCGGCGTGTGGGGCAGCACCCCGCAGGGCTCGTGGCGGGCCGACGGCGCCTACGGCCAGTTCCTCCTGGTCATGCCCGAGCAGGACGCCGTGATCGCCATCAGCTCGCATCTCGAGGGCCGTTCCGGATCCGAGATCCTGACCGCCGTGTGGGAGGAGCTGCTGCCGCTGCTCTGAGGCGCCGGGCGGGTCCGCAGGTGCCGGGCGGGTCCGCAGGTGCTCGTCGGGCGGGACGGGTAGCGTTGGCTCATGGACCCCGCCGTACTGGTGAACATCGCGCTCGTCCTGCTCTTCGTGCTGATCGGGGGTGTCTTCGCCGGCACGGAGATGGCGATCGTGAACCTCCGCGAGTCGCAGATCAAGCAGCTCGAGGAGTCGGGGGAGCGAGGGGAGAGCACCGCGAGGCTGGTGCGGGACCCGAACCTCTTCCTCTCGGCCGTGCAGATCGGTGTGACCGTCGCGGGGTTCTTCTCCTCGGCCTACGGCGCCTCCACCATCGCACCCTCCCTCGCACCTCATCTCGAGGCGCTGGGGCTCGGCGCCTCGGCCGCCTCGACCACCGCGCTGATCGTGATGACGCTGATCGTCGCGTTCCTCTCGCTCGTGCTCGGCGAGCTCGTCCCCAAGCGTCTGGCGATGCAGAACGCCCTGGCCATGACCAGGATCGTCGGCCCTCCGCTGAACGTCTTCGGGCGGCTGATGCGGCCGGTGATCTGGCTGCTGTCGGTGTCGACGAACTTCGTGGTGCGGATCCTCGGCGGAGACCCCCATGCGAACCGCGAGGCGGTCTCCGCGGAGGAGATCCGGGCGATGGTCCGCGACTCCGACGCCCTCGACCAGGCGGAGTCGCGCGTGCTCGCGGACGTCTTCGACGCCTCCGAGCGCACCGTCGTCGAGGTGATGCGGCCCCGTCACCGGGTCCACTTCCTCGAGGGCGCCGCGACGGTCGCGCAGGCCCGCGCCGAGGTGCGCGACACCGGCCACTCCCGCTACCCCGTCACCGGTGAGGACGTCGACGACGTGCTCGGCTTCGTGCACGTGCGTGACCTCCTCCACGTCGACGGGCCCGAGACCATGCCGCTGTCGAGCATCGTGCGCCGCATCGAGCACATCCCCGGCACCGTGACCGTGCTGCCCGCGCTGAACCGGATGCGCGCGCAGGCCGACCAGATCGCCGTCGTCGTCGACGAGTACGGCGGCACCGACGGGATCGTCACCCTCGAGGACCTGCTCGAGGAGCTCGTCGGAGAGATCTACGACGAGTTCGACCAGGAGACCGGCGAGCTCGGCCGCGAGGGCGCCGACGCCTCGGACATCATCGACGGCGAGCTCGAGGTCGACGGCGGGCTCATCCTCCAGGAGTTCGAGGCGCACACCGGCATCGCCCTGCCCGACACCGGCGGCTACGAGACCGTCGGCGGCTTCGTCATGGCGCAGCTCGGCCGCATCGCCGAGGTCGGCGACGCGGTCCCCGTCGACGGCGGGCATCTCGAGGTCGTGGCCGTCGACGAGCGCCGCGTCCAGCGCGTGCGGCTGGTGCGCGCGCCCGATGCGTCCGACGGCGGGGCGGGCGGTCCGGCCGACGACGGAGCGGCGGGAGAGTCCGGAGGGTCGGCAGACGGCGGGGCGGGCGGCTCGGCCGACGGCGGGGCGGGCGGCTCGGCCGACGGCGGTGCGGCGGGAGGGACCGCAGGGTCGGCCGACGGCGGGGCGCCGATCCCGAGGTGAGGCCTGCCCGGGCGGGGAGAGGGGCTGCCGGGCAGGGAGAGCGGCCTTGCGGGCTGTGATGTGCATCCGGTGAGACCCCGGACATGGCTGCGGTCGGATCTCTTGGTCACTTTTTGGTAGTTGAAAGCGAGCCGATCCTGCCGGTGGGTGGGTGCGGACTCGTCCCATCACCAGAAGGGGTACCCGATGTCGCCGTCCACGCCGAGCCTCGAGCGGAGCACCGCCCGGACCCCTGCATCCCCGAGCACGAGCGCGCCGAGGCCGCTGCGCCGTCGGACCCTGATGGCGGCGGCGGTCTGGGCCGTCCCCACCGCGGTGCTCGCGAGCGCCGCCCCGGCCGTCGCCGCCTCGGCCTCCGCCTGCTCGTCGGCCGAGGACGGGACCAGCCTGACCGGCTATGCCCGGTCGTGGACCACCGTCTCGGGTGAGTTGAAGACCGACGAGAACCAGACCGGATGGACGTCCGCGGACGAGTTCCGCTCCTGGGACAACAACGCCTCCTCGACCGAACCGGCCGTCATCGAGGCCACCACCGAGTTCTCGGGGCTCGCCGGCGCGACGTACGCCGTCAGCCTCGATGTGGTCGTGGGCGCGGGCACCAGCCCGAACGGCGTCCAGGACCAGGCCGTCCAGATCGACGTCATCGTCGGCGGTATCGCTCATAAGCTCGTCTGGGTGCTCGCGACCACTGTCTGGGGGCGAGAGCGCGAGGGGCATGTCAACCAGTGCACCTGGGATCAGTCCCCGGTGACGTACACGCTCGAGGGCCTCACACTGGAGCAGTCCAGCATCGTCGTGGTCCGGTACCGCTTCACGCTCGATCCGACCGCGGATGTCAATCACGACATCTGGGTGCAGAACCTCGAGGTCGTCCAGACTGCCTGCAGCTGAGCCGGATGCGTGACCCAGGAGACTCCCCGTGAGCGAGCAGACGGCCCGCACCCTGCCGTCGGCCGCACCCGCCGGGCTACGCTCGAGCTGACAGTCCGCGCGCCGCGGTCGTCGGCCGGGCGCAGCCGAACCTCAGGAGGACGCTCATGGCCCGCATCTCGTTCGCCCAGTACCTCGTCACCCAGCTGCGCGACTGGGGGGTGGAGAGGATCTACGGGGTCGTCGGCGACTCGCTGAACCCCGTCGTCGACGCGGTGCGCACCACGAAGGGCATCGAATGGGTGCACGTGCGCAACGAGGAGGCCGCCGCCTTCGCCGCCGGCGCGGAGGCCCGTCTGACCGGGAGGGTCGCCGTCTGCGCCGGATCCTGCGGACCGGGCAACACCCACCTCATCCAGGGGCTGTACGACTCCCATCGCGACGGTGCGCCCGTCCTCGCCATCGCCTCCCACATCCCCAGCGGGAAGATCGGCACCGGCTTCTTCCAGGAGACCCATCCGGAGAAGCTGTTCTCCGAGTGCTCGCACTTCTGCGAGATGGTCAACTCCGGTCAGCACGGCGCCGACCTGCTGCACATCGCCGTCCAGACGGCGATGGCGAAGAAGGGCGTTTCCGTCATGGTCCTCCCCGGCGACATCGCCGACGAGGAGGTCGAATCCCCGCACACCGAGGACATCGCCACCCGGCTCGGCCGGTACCTGCCCGACGAGACCGTCGTCGAGGACTTCGCACGGCTGGTCGACCGGGCGGGCACGGTCACGCTGTTCGTCGGCGCCGGCATCGAGAACGCCCGCGAGGAGGTCCTCCAGTTCGCCGAGCTGGTCAAGGCGCCCATCGGCCACGCCTTCGGCGGCAAGGAATGGATCCAGTACGACAACCCCTACGACGTCGGCATGAGCGGTCTGCTCGGCTACGGAGCCGCCTATGAGGCCACCCATGAGGCCGACCTGCTGATCCTGCTCGGCACCGACTTCCCCTACAGCGAGTTCCTCCCGCACAAGGACGTCAAGGTCGTCCAGGTGGACGCCGACGGCTCCCGGCTCGGCCGACGGGTCCCGCTGTCCCTCGCCGTGCACGGCGACGTCGCCCTGACCCTGCGCGAGCTGATGCCGCAGGTCAGGGAGAAGAAGAGCCGCAGGTTCCTCAACGACATGCTGCGCAAGCACCACAAGGCGCTCACCGGCGTCGTCTCTGCGTACACGAAGAACGTCGAGAAGATGAAGCCGATCCATCCGGAGTTCGTCGCCGCCACCCTCGACGAGCTCGCCGACGACGACGCCGTCTTCACCGTCGACACCGGCATGTGCAACGTGTGGGCCGCCCGCTACATCACCCCCAACGGGAAGCGCCGCGTGTTCGGCTCCTGGCACCACGGCACCATGGCCAATGCGCTGCCGCAGGCGATCGGCGCCTCCGCCTCCCATCCGGGCCGCCAGGTCATCTCCATGTCGGGCGACGGCGGTCTCGGCATGCTCATGGGCGAGCTGCTCACCGTGAAGCTCCATGAGCTGGACACCAAGATCGTCGTGTTCAACAACTCGAGCCTCGGCATGGTCAAGCTCGAGATGCTCGTCGAGGGCATCCCCGACTACGAGACCGACCACGAGCAGGTCGACTTCGCGGCCGTGGCCTCCGGTGCGGGCATCCCGTCCGTGCGCATCACCGACCCCAAGAAGCTGAAGAAGGAGATGGCCCGTGCCCTCTCCATGAAGGGCCCGGTGCTGATCGACGTCGTCACCGACCCGTCGGCCCTGTCGATGCCGCCGAAGATCACCGCCCAGCAGATCCGCGGCTTCGCCATGGCGTCGACCAAGGTCGTGCTCGCCGGCGGCGTCGGCAGGATGATCGACATGGCGGCGACGAACGTGCGCAACATGCCGCGCTGACGTCCTGCCCTCCGTCGGGCACGGCCGCCGACGGCCCGGCCCGACGGGGCCGACGGTCCTGTCGCCGGGCCGGGCCCTGAGCCGGGGCCGACGGTTCAGCGGGCCAGGTGTGCGCGGAGGGCGTCGTGCTGGTCGCGGGGTGCGTAGCCGGTGGCCTGGATCCTGGTGAGGTCGAGGGTGGAGGAGCGGGGGCGGGGCGCGACGGTCCCATCGCCCTCGCTCCTGCCCTGGGCCGCGCAGTACGCCTCGGTGGTCACCGGGGTCACCCGGTCCGGATCGTGGCCGGTCATCGCGAACACCTCGCGCGCGATCCCGGCCCAGCTGGACGGCTGGCCGCTGCAGCTGACGTTGTACACCCCCGCCGCAGGACGCTGCGTGATCAGATGATCGATCGCCTCGGCGAGGTCCTCGGTGAAGGTCAGACGACCGACCTGGTCATCGACCACCGACGGGTCCACCCCCCGCTCGGCCAGGGACCGCATGGTCGCCACGAAGTTCCCGCCCGCACCGACCACCCAGCTGGTGCGCACCACGTAATGCTCCGCCAGCGTCTGGACCAGACGATCCCCCGCCGCCTTCGTCTGCCCATACACCCCCAACGGGCTCAGCGGCTCCTGCTCGGTGTGCACCGCCGCGGTCCCGTCGAACACGTAGTCGCTGGAGACGTGCACCAGCAGTGCCCGCTGCCCGCGGGCCGCCTCCACCAGCCGCGCCAGCCCGTCCACGTTCACCGCCCACGCCTCCGCCCGCCCCTCCGCCGACTCGGCAGCATCGACCGCGGTATAGGCGGCAGCATTGACGATCACCCCGTACCCCGAGAAGTCGAAACCCGACACCGACCCCGGATCCGCCAGATCCAGCCGGTCACGACCCACCAGATCCACATCATCCCGGCCCGCCCAGCGCGCCGCGAGCGCCCGGCCCAGCTGCCCGCCCGCACCCACCACCAGCGTCCGCCGCGGAGGCACCGGCGCCACCTGCGCCAGCCGCGGATGCGCGAGATCCTTCGCCGACAGCTCCGCGGACTCCAACGGGATCGGCCACGGGATCGCGACCGACTCATCCGCCAGGTTCAGGAACGTGTACTGCGACTGCGCGGCCTCGGACCAATGATCATTCACCAGATACGTGTACGCCGCCGGCGCCTCCACCGTCTGGAACGCATTCCCGACCCCGCGCGGCACGAACACCGCCACCCCGGGCGTGATCTCCGCCCAGAACACCGCCCCGAAGCTCTCGCCCTCCCGCAGATCCACCCACGCCCCGAACACCCGCCCGGACGCCACCGAGACATACTTGTCCCACGGCTCCGCATGGATGCCCCGCGTCACCCCCACCGCCTGGTTGAACGAGATGTTGTTCTGCACCGGACCGAAATCCGGCAGACCCGCCGCACACATCTTCTCCCGCTGCCAGTTCTCCTTGAACCAGCCCCGAGAATCACCATGCACCGGCAGATCCACCACCAGCAGCCCCGGGATCGGCGTCTCCCGCACCGTAAGCGGCTTCGGGCCCGCGGCCTTCACGGAATCCGCCTGCGCTGCGCTGCTCGCGGGGGTCACTGGCCGGCCCTCGCGTACTTCGCCTCGGTCGCGGCCTTCTGCGGCCGCCACCAGCCCTCATTCGCCCGATACCAGTCGATCGTCGCCGCGAGACCCGCCTCGAAATCACGGAACGACGGCACCCACCCCAGCTCGTCCCGCAGCACCGACGCATCGATCGCATACCGCAGATCATGACCCGGACGATCATTCACATGCTCATAGTCATCCCGGTCCCGGCCCATCAGCTGAAGGATCAGCTCGACGACCTCACGGTTCGACTTCTCCCCGTCCGCACCGATCAGATACGTCCGCCCCAGCTCGCCCTTGTCCAGGATCGTCATCACCGCCGAGGAATGATCATCCGCATGGATCCAGTCCCGCACGTTCAGCCCCGCCCCGTACAGGCGCGGCCGGACCCCATCGATCAGATTCGTGACCTGCCGCGGAATGAACTTCTCCACATGCTGCCGCGGACCATAGTTGTTCGAGCAGTTCGAGATCGTCGCCCGCACCCCGAACGACCGCACCCACGCCCTCACCAGCAGATCCGAGCCCGCCTTCGTCGACGAGTACGGCGACGACGGGTTATACGGCGTCGACTCCGTGAACTTCGCCGGATCATCCAGCTCCAGATCCCCATACACCTCATCCGTCGAGATGTGATGCAGCCGCACCCCATACCGCCGCACCGCCTCCAGCAGCGTGTACGTCCCGATCAGATTCGTCTGCAGGAACGGCCACGGATCCTGAAGAGAGTTGTCGTTATGCGACTCCGCGGCGAAATGCACCACCGCATCACCATCACCCGACAGACCCCCGACCAGCTCATCCACCAGCCCCGCATCCGCCACATCCCCCACCACCAGACGCACCCGATCCCCCGGCAGCCCCTCCAGCGACGCCGCATTCCCCGCATACGTCAGCTTGTCCAGCACCGTCACCCGCGCATCAGAATGCTCCACCACGTGATGCACGAAGTTCGAACCGATGAAACCGGCACCGCCGGTCACGAGCAGATGACGAGATGACATGGGGTCCTCCGAGAGGTGCTGGACGGCCCGGAAGGGCCGGTTGCGGCTGATGGATGAGGGGTGCTGTGCGGATGGGCCGGTGCCGGAGGCCCCGGTACGACCTCTGCGCCGCGCGCACGTCTCCGGGGCTCTGTCGTCATGAGCGGCGGTCCTGCTCCAGCAGGTCCAGCAGGTACTGCCCGTAGCCGGACTTGACGAGCGGGAGCGCGCGCTCGCGCAGCTCCTCGTCCGAGAGCAGTCCCATGCGCCAGCCCACCTCCTCGGGGCAGCCGATCGAGAGCCCCTGACGGTGCTGGACGGTGCGGATGAACTCTGAGGCGGCGGCGAGGTCGTCGAAGGTGCCGGTGTCGAGCCAGGCGGTCCCGCGGGTGAGGACGTCGACCTGCAGGCGGCCCTCCTCGAGATAGCTGCGGTTCAGGTCGGTGATCTCGAGCTCCCCGCGCGGCGACGGGCGCAGCGCCTTCGCGCGCTCGACCACGGTGGCGTCGTAGAAGTAGAGCCCCGGCACGGCCAGGTTCGAGCGCGGATGCTCGGGCTTCTCCTCGAGAGAGACCGCCCGGCCGTCGGCCCCCATCTCGACCACGCCGTAGGCGGTCGCATCCTTGACCTGGTAGCCGAAGACGACGGCGCCGTCGACGTCCTGGAACCGGCTCAGCTGGGTGCCCAGTCCGTCGCCGTGGAAGAGGTTGTCCCCGAGGATCAGCGCGGCCGGCTCTCCGGCCAGGAACTCCTCGCCCAGCAGGAACGCCTGCGCGAGTCCGTCGGGGGAGGGCTGGACGGCATAGGAGAGGTCGACGCCGAAGCGGCTTCCGTCGCCGAGCACGCGGCGGAACGCCTCGTGGTCGGCGGGAGTCGTGATCACGAGGATCTCCCGGATGCCCGCCAGCATGAGCGTGGACAGCGGGTAGTAGACCATCGGCTTGTCGTAGACTGGCATGAGCTGCTTGGAGACCCCGATGGTGAGGGGATGGAGGCGGGATCCGGTCCCGCCGGCCAGGATGATGCCGCGCATGAGCACAGTATGCACGGTGCTCTGAGGGGTGGTCTGCCCGATTCGTCCCGCGATTCGGTGGACGGTCCCGACGATTTGTGTCCAGATGGACCTACTATCAGGGGGCTCGTGTTCCTCTCTTGAATGGTGTGAGCCGGTGACGATCGAGGACTTCCTCCGCCTGCTGCTGCGCAATGCGCTGCTGCTGATCTGCGTGACCCTGCTGGGCGCCGCCGCTGGGTACGGGCTCTCCTTCACGAAGGAGCCGCAGTACACGGCCTCGGCCCTCGGCTACGTGTCCGTCAGCGGAGGCTCGACCGAGGAGGAGGGGTCGCCGACGGCCAGCGCCAACATGCAGGCCCAGTACCAGCGGGCGCAGACTTACCTGCCGCTGTTCAGCACCCGCGTGGTGGGGGAGAGGATCGTCGAGTCGACGGGTCTCGACGTCAGCGCCGACCAGGTCGCCGGATCGCTGCAGGCGACCATCGACCCCAACGCCCCCATCATCACGGTGACCGCGACGGCGTCGGATCCGGAGCTCGCCGGGACCATCGCCGACGCCGCCGTGGAGGCCGTCGCCGCCGAGGCCCGCTCCATCGAGAGCGGCGGCGACGAGGACGCCTCGGTGCAGTATGAGCTGCTCGTCTACCAGACGGCGCAGCAGCCGGGAGCACCCGTCTCCCCGGACCGCCAGAGGTACCTGCTCGCCGGGGCCGCCGCCGGGCTCCTGATCGCCCTCGGTCTGGCCTGGCTGCGGGACCGCAACGACTCCCGCATCCGCACGGCCGATGACATCACCGAGACGATCGGGCTGCCCCTGCTGGGCACCCTCCCGGAGTCCAAGGAGATGCAGCGCGCCAAGGACGGCGTCCTGCCCGAGCTCACGTCGTTCCACAGCCGTGAGGCGGTCCGGAAGCTGCGCACCAACCTGCGCTATGTCGACGTCGACAGCCCGCCGCGCGCGATCGTGGTGACCTCGAGCGCCCCCGGCGAGGGCAAGTCGACGGTCGCCGCGAACCTCGCGCGCGTGATGGCCCGCGCCGGCCAGCCGACGCTGCTGATCGACGCGGACCTGCGTCGGCCCATGGTCGCCGACGAGTTCGGGATCGACGGCTCGGTGGGCCTGTCGCAGCTGCTGGCCTCCGCCGTTACCCTCGAGGACGCCGTGCAGAGCGCCCCGACCCCGCTGCTCTCGCTGCTGCCGGCCGGGCAGGTCCCGCCCAATCCCTCCGAGCTGCTCGGATCGCGGCGGATGAGGGAGCTGATCGAGGAGGTCTCCCACGACCGCTTCGTGATCATCGACGCGCCGCCGGTGCTCGCCGTGACCGACGCCCAGCTGCTGTCGCGGCATGCCGACGGCGCCGTCCTGGTGGCGGTCCCCGGACGGTCCCGCGCCGCCGGGATCGCGCACTCCGCCGAGGCGCTGCGCGGCATCGGGTCGAAGGTCTACGGCGTCGTGCTGAACCGGGCCTCCACCAGCCGTTTCACGCGGCTCGTGTACGGGGACGCCGAGTACGGCTACGGCTCCTACGGGCGTTACGCCTACGGCGGCGCCAAGGGATACGACACGGCCGTGCCGGAGATTGACGAGGTCGACGTCGAGGCCGCCGGCGGCGTGGCGGAGCCGGTCGCTCCGGCCCGGAGCGCAGCCCCGGCCGCCGCCTCGCCGTCCCGGACGGCATCGTCGACGGCCGATGGCTCGCCGTCGGCATCTCCGTCGGCGTCGCCGTCCTCGTCCGGGCGCGGAGCGTCGCGGGGGCGCCGGGCTGCGACGCCCCAGGACCCCCGATGAGTCCCGAGGGGCGATGGGGGCTGGATCGGCTGGGGGTGGTCGTCCCCGTCCACGGGCCCCTCGATCCGGTCCTCGCGCTGCTGGACCCGGTCGTCGGCCCGCAAGTGGCGGAGCAGGAGCGGCCCGCACGGGTGATCGTCGTCGACGACGCCTCGCCGGCGCCCGTGGACGCCTCGGCCCTGCCCGACGGCGTCGAGCTGATCCGGCGCGAGCGCAACGGAGGCTTCGGCGCCGCCGTGAACACCGGGCTCCGGGCGCTCGCGGATCCGGCCGATGTCGGCCGCGGGGGCGGCTCCGGCGTCGGCCGCGACGACGGCCCCGACGTCGTCTGCACCGCCGCGCTCGTGCTGAACTCCGACCTGGAGATCCCCGAGGGGTTCTGCCGACGGCTGCTCGAGCACGCCCGTCCCTGGATGCCCGCGGTCGTCGGCTGTCGCGCGGCCGACGAGGAGGGCCGCTCCGCCTTCGCGGCCCGCCGCTTCCCGACCGTCGGGCACCAGGTCGTCGAATGGCTCGTGCCTCTGGCCTCCCAGCGCCACAGGGATGCGCTGCATCGCGCGGTCGGCCATGACGTGGAGGCGGATCGCGCGAGCGGGACCGTCCCCGTCGACTGGGTCTCGGGAGCAGTCCTGCTGCTCCCGCTGCACGAGGTGCTCGCTGTCGGGGGCTTCGACGAGGGGTACTTCATGTACACCGAAGAGGTCGATCTGCAGCTGCGGCTGAGGCGCGAGGGCATCCCCGCAGTGCTCGACGCGGACCTCGAGGTCCGGCACGAGGGCGGAGGATCCTCCGGCGGGGAGGAGCGCCGCCGTCGCTGGCTCGTCGGCGCCCGCACCCGCTATGCCCGCAAGCACGGGCACATCCACCTGCTGCGCGCGGGACTGACCGCCGCGACCGGGGCGAACCTGATCTGGAACACGGGCCGCCGCCTCGCCGGGCGCGACGTGCGGCCCCTCATGACGGCGCGCGAGGAGATGCACCTCATCCATCGCGCCGGGACGGAGCTGCCCCGATGAGCACGAACCGCGGCCGGGCGGCGTCGGGCGGCGCGCGCCGGGACCCGGGGTCCCCGGAGACCCTCCTGCTGGTCACCCCCGCCTTCCACGGCTACTGGAGGAGCATCGCCGAGGCCTTCGAGCGTCGCGGTCGCATCGTCCGCACCATCCGCTACGACGCCTACGACACGATCGCCGAGAAGGCTCGCCTGAAGGCGACGGTGGAGCTGCCCGAGCGCCTCCGCCTGCCCGGGGACCGCCGCATCGCGGAGACCGCCCGCCTCACCGACCGGGTGATCGAGGAGCTGCGCCGGGTGCGGCCCGACAAGGTCGTCGTCATCAAGGGCGACGGGCTCGACAACCGCTTCTGGGACGCCCTCGGGGACACGCCGCGGATCCTGTGGCTCTACGACGACCTCCACCGCCACGACTACACCGACGAGTTCCTGCGCGAGGTCGGCCCGATCGTCGACTATGCCCGCTCGGAGGCCGACGCCCTGCGCGCCCTCGGCGCGGACGCCCACTTCGTGCCCAACGCCTTCGATCCCCACCGCTCGCAGCCCACCGGCGTGCGCAGCGGGGAGATCGTGTTCATCGGCTCCGGGTACGACAACCGCACCCGCACGCTCACCCGCCTCGCGGAGGAGGGCCTTCCCGTCCACGCCTGGGGCCGGGACTTCTCCCGCCACCCCGTCGACCGGGCCCGGACCTTCTCCTGGCGCCGGCCGCCGATCATCGCCTCTCGCGAGGTCCCCCTCGAGCGCGCTTACCAGATCCATGCCGAGGGCGCCGCCGCGGTCGCGATCCACGGCCTGCAGAACGGTCACGCGATGCGCACCTTCGAGATTCCCGGCATGGGCGGCGTGCAGCTGGTGGACCGCGACGACGTCGACCAGTTCTACGACGTCGGCACCGAGGTCGCCGTCTGGCATGACGTCGACGAGCTGGTGGACCTGTGCAGGCGGTCCCTGCGTGACGCATCATGGGCCGAGGGGCTGCGCGAGCAGGGCAGGCGCCGCACCCTGGCCGAGCACACCTTCGACCATCGGATCCAGGAGGTCGACCGACTGTGGCGCTGATCCATCCCCGCAGCCTCGAGCGCTGGCAGGAGTGGCAGGAATCCCGGCATCGCGTCCGCCGTGCGAAGCACGCCATCACCGGGGCCGCGTCCTCGCTCCGCGGGCGCACCCAGGAGCCGCCCCCCGGCTGGATCCTGCACAGCCGCGAGGGCACCGGCGAGGTGACCGGCGGGGGCCGGCTCCTGATCGCCGTCGACTCGGCCTCGCCGACCTCGCGGGCGAGCCTGCTGACCGCGCTGCCCTACCTCCATCGGCCCGTCGACGTGCTCGCCCCGGCCGACGTCCCCCTCGCCGAGGTCGCTGACGACGGCTGGACGCGGACCGCGATCCCCGCCGACAGGCCGGGTGCTGCAGGCGGTCCGGACGCGTTGGGCGGGCCGGATGCGGCGGGCGGTCCAGGCGCGGCCGACGGCTCCTCCGGCCTGCGGAGGGTGCTGGCCGAGCGGGGGATCAGCACCGTGGTCAGCCTCGGACAGCATCTGCGCACGGGGCGCGCCGTGCACGACTGGGCGCTCGCGGCCGGAGCGGGCTCGGCGGTCGTCCAGCACGGGGCGCTGACCCCGTTCGCGCCGCCCCTGCCGGAGCGGACCACGCTGCTGGCCTGGTCCGACGCCGACGCCGAGTTCTACCGCTCGGGCCGCTCCGACATCGGGACCCGCACCATCGGCTCGCAGCTGCTGTGGCAGGCCCGCCACGAGAGCGACGGCGCGGTCGAGGTCGACGGGCCGCCGGTCTTCCTCGGGCAGATGCACGGCGCCGAGCTGCCGCGCCGCAACACCGCGGGGACCGCCCTGAGGTTCTGCCGCGCCGAGGGCGCGATCTACCGACCGCACCCGTCGGAGACCGACGTCATCTCGCGGACCGTCCATCAGCTGATGCGCCGACGCGGCATCGTCATCGAGGATGCGGGCGTGCCCCTGCGCGAGCTGAGCAGCCCCGTCGTCGGGATCTTCTCCACCGGCGTGCTCGAGGCGGCCGTGCGCGGGCTGCCCTCCTACGTGGTCGGCGACCGGGTGCCTGCATGGGTGCGCGAGTTCTGGGACAGGTACGGCATGCGCCGCTGGGGAGGGGAGCCCACCCCGGCCCCGGAGATCGGGGCCGACGAGCCCGCGCGCCTGCTCGCCCAGGCCCTCGAGGAGACGTCATGACCGCGCTCGTGGTGATCCCCGCCCGCGGGGGATCCAAGGGGATCCCGCGCAAGAACCTGCTGCCCGTCGGCGGGCGCCCGCTGATCGCCTGGACCATCGCCCAAGCCCTCGAGGCGCAGCGCGTCGGTGCAGGCATCAGCGCGGGCGCGGGCTCCGGCGAGGGCACGGGCCCCGGCACGGGCGCGAGCTCCGGGGAGGACGCCGCAGCGGCCGACGTGATCGTCGCGGTCTCCACGGAGGACCCGGAGATCGCCGAGGTCTCGCGCGCCCACGGCGCCCGCGTGATCGAGCGCCCGGCCGAGCTCGCGGTCGACACCGCGCCCACGGAGCCCGTGGTCCTGCACGCGATGGACGTGATCGAGGCGGAGCTCGCCGCGGAGAGCGTCCGACCCGCCGCGGAGAGCGTCCGACCCGGCGCGGAGAGTGCCCGACCCGCCGCGGACCGCACCGGTCCGGAAGGTCCCGACGCGGAGGGAGCGGGGGAGCGCAGACTGGATGCCGTGGTGCTGCTGCAGGCGACCTCGCCGGTGCGTCGGCCCGACACGATCGCCCGTGCTCTCGCACAGTTCCGCGAGAGCGGGGCCGACAGCCTCGTCGGCGTCGTCCCCGAGTCGCCGTTCTTCTGGCGCCTGCCGGAGCGGCCGGGCGAGAGCGCACTCGCCGCCTACGACGTGACCGCGAGGCCCCGCCGCCAGGAGCTGCTCCCCGAGCAGATGCACTACTTCGAGAACGGGAGCCTGTACGTGACGGCTCCGCACATCTACCGCACGCAGCGCAACCGCATCGGCGGTCGCACCGAGCTCTTCGTGCTCGACGAGGTGGAGGGCGTGGACATCGACACCCTCACCGACGTCGCGGCCGCGGAGTCGATGCTCGCCCGCCTCGGATGGAGGACGTCATGATCCTGGATCGCAACACCGCCGCCTATGCCGTCGACGAGGGCGCGAGCGTCCTCGAGGCCCTGCGCCGCATCAGCGAGAACCAAGCCCGCATGGTGCTGATCGTCGACTCCCACGGGACCGTCCGCGGGAGCCTCACCGACGGGGACGTGCGCCGCTGGCTCGTGGCCCAGGCGACCCCGGACCTGTCCGCGACCGTCGACGCCGCCGCCAACACCTCCTTCGTGTCCGTCGTCGAGGGCACCCCCGTCGCCGAGATCTCGCGCCTGTTCGGCGGCGGCGTCGACCGCATCCCCGTCGTCGATGAGCGCGGGCGGCTGGTCGCCGTCGCGAGCCCCGGCACGCGGACACTCACGGTCGGACGCCGCACCGTCGGCGCGGGCCATCCGGCGCTGCTGATCGGCGAGATCGGCAACAACCATCAGGGCGACGTGGCGATGGCGAAGGAGCTCGTCGACCGCTGCGTCGACGCGGGCGTCGACACCGTGAAGTTCCAGCTGCGCGACATGGAGGCCCTGTACCGCTCGGGCGGGACCGGCAGCGCCGGCGAGGACCTCGGTCCCCAGTACACGATGAACCTGCTGGCCAAGTACTCGCTGTCGGTCGAGGACATGTATCGCGTGTTCGACCACTGCGCCGCGCGCGACGTCGACGTCATCTGCACCCCCTGGGACATCCCCTCGGCCGACGCCCTGGACCGCTACGGCATGGGCGGTTACAAGATCGCCTCCGCCGATCTCACCAACCACGACCTGCTCGGGCACGTCGCCGACTTCGGCGCCGCGATGATCGTCTCCACCGGCATGAGCACCGAGCAGGAGATCAGCGCCGCCGTCGAGGTGCTGCGCCAGCACGGCGCGCCCTACGCGCTGCTGCAGACGCAGTCGACCTATCCCGCGCCCTACAAGGACCTGAACCTGCGCTACATGGACCGCCTCGCCGAGCTGGGCGACTGCCTCGTCGGCTACTCCGGCCACGAGCGCGGCTGGCACGTGCCCGTCGCGGCCGTCGCCCGCGGCGCATCGATCATCGAGAAGCACGTGACCCTCGACAAGACCCTCGAGGGCAACGACCACAAGGTCTCCCTCCTGCCCGACGAGCTCGCGAGCATGGTCCGCCAGATCCGCGAGGTCGAGGAGGCGCTCGGCTCCGACGGTCCGCGCGAGCTCTCCACCGGCGAGCTCATGAACCGCGTCAACCTCGCGAAGTCGCTCGTCGCCTCCCGCGACCTGCGCGCCGGCGACACCGTCACCGCGGCCGACGTCGACGTGAAGAGCCCCGGCCGCGGCCTCCAGCCCGACCGCCGTGAGGTGCTCCTCGGCGTGACCCTGCATCGCGACGTCCCCGCCGGCGACTTCTTCTACCCGGGCGACCTCGCCGGGCGCCCCCGCACCCGCAGCGACTACAGCTTCCGCCGCCCGTGGGGCCTGCCCGTGCGCTTCCACGACTTCCGGGACCTGCTCGAGGTCTCCCGCCCCGAGTTCCTCGAGTTCCACCAGAGCGCCAAGGACATGGACCTCGACCCGGCGCAGTTCTTCGCCGAGGGCGAGAAGCTCGAGCAGTTCCACACCGTCCACGCCCCCGACCTGTATCCCGGGGACTTCCTCATCGACCTCGCCTCGCCCGACGAGGCGATCTGGGAGCGCTCGATCCGCGAGGTCCAGCGGGTCGTCGACCTCACCCGCGACCTGCGGCAGTGGTTCACCTGCGAGGAGGACCCGATCGTGATCGTCACGATGGGCGGCTTCCTCCCCGACCGCCATCTGCGGCCCGAGGAGCGCTACCCGCTGTACGAGCGGATCCAGCAGGGCCTCGAGCGGGTCGACGAGGAGGGCGTGCGCCTGACCGCGCAGACCCTCCCGCCGTTCCCGTGGCTCATGGGCGGCCAGCAGTACCACAACCTGTTCATGGAGCCCGAGGACACCGCCTGGTTCTGCGAGACCTACGGCCGACGCCTCACCTTCGACGTCTCCCACTCGAAGCTCGCCGCGAACTTCTTCGGGCGCCCCTTCAGCGAATACATCGACATCATGGGCCCGTACACCGAGCACCTCCACATCGTCGACTCCGTGGGCGTCGACGGCGAGGGTGTGCAGGTCGGCGAGGGCGAGGTCGACTTCAAGGACCTCGCCGAGCGCATGGACCGGCTCGCCCCGAAGGCCCCCTTCATCCCCGAGATCTGGATGGGCCACGTGAACACCGGCGAAGGCTTCTTCACGGCGCTCGATCGGCTGCGGGAATGGTTCTGAGGACCGCCCTCTGGTGCGTGCCCGTCGCCGACCTCGGCGGCGTCGCCCGGCACGTGCTCGACGCCGCCCGGACCGGCGTGCCCGGGTGGCGGATCGTGGTGCTCTGCCCCGAGGGGCCGCTCGCCGAGCGTCTCCGCGCTCTCGGCGTGCCCGTGCTCGTCGGCCCGGCCTCGCCTGACGACGGGACCCGCGCCGCGGTCGCCGCGATCCGCGACGCGCTGCGGCGGCTGCGGCCCGACGTCCTCCACACGCACCTCGCCTTCGCGGATCTCGCGGGCATCGCCGCCGTCCAGGGCCTGCGCTCCGGACGCGGCGAGCGCATCCGCGTCGTCTCCACCGAGCACGGGATCGCGGGCGTCCGCGGCTACTACCAGGCCTCCGAGGCCGCGGCGCGCGCGAAGGCGGCCGCGCATCGCGCCCGCCTGCTGCGCACCGACCGGATAATCGCCGTCAGCGAGTCCACGCGCGAGCAGGTCGCCGCGCAGTGGGGGAGCGCGGAGAAGATCGTCGTGGTGCGCAACGAGGTCGAGGCGCCGGGTGCGGTGGCCGGCGGTGCAGGGACCGGAGCGGCGGAGCCGCGGCCGGGCCTGCGGGTCCTCTCCCTCGCGCGCCTTGCGCCCGAGAAGCGGATCGACGAGCTCCTGCGGGCCTTCGTGCATGTCCTGCGCGAGCATCCCGAGGCGACCCTGACGATCGCCGGCACCGGCCCCGAGGAGGCCTCGCTGCGAGCGCGCGCCGGCATCCTCGGCCTCGCCGACCACGTCGCCTTCGTGGGCCACGTGGACGCGGCCGACGCCCTGCGCAACCACGACGTGGTCGTGCAGCTCTCCGTCTGGGAGAACCTCTCCTACACGCTCCTCGACGCCGTCGCCCATGGCCTGGGCATCGTCGCGACGGACGTCGGCGGGAACGGCGAGATCGTGCCGGAGCGGTGCCTGGTGGCGGGTGCCGGGGGAGCGGGTGCCGGGGCGGGGGCGGAGGCAGGCACCGCGGGCGGTGCGCCGGGGTCGCTGCCGGCGGAGGAGATCGCGCGGAAGATCGTGGTGCAGGGGCTGGAGGTGGGGGAGCGGCCGGGCAGCGGAGAGTCCAGGATGCTGGTCGCCGACGGTGCCACGGTGTCCGGCCTCGCGATCATGTGCAGCGGGATCGCCCGGGTCTACGCGGAGACGTTGGCATGACGACACAGGGCAGCGGCGCATCGATGGTCGGTAGACACCGAGCCTCGACGGCATCCGGAGGGCGCAAGCCACTCCTGAGCGGAAGCCTGCGGCGCAGCGTCGCGCAGACGGCGTCGGCCGTCGGCTCCTGGCGGATTCCGGAGCTCGTGCTGTTCGCCGGCCTGATCTTCGAGGGTTCCCTGTTCGGACTGCCGCTGCCGTTCAACCAGGTCGTGATGGCGCTGATCATCGTCCTCGGCATGGCGCGTTCTCCTCGCGTGGCTCTCGGGCGCCTGCAGCTCATCGTCCCGGTGCTCGCGATCGGCCTGTTCTACATCGCGATGATCTCGATGTTCGCGGAACCCTCGGAGCTTGCGGCGGACTGGACCCGCCGCCTCATCCGGCTCGCCCTCACGGGGGTGTTCATCCTCGTCGTCGCCGCAGGACGGATCGATCTCCGCTCTGCGCTCGCCGGGACCGCCATCGGGCTATACGCCAACGCCATCGCCTTCTATGCCGGCGTCGCCCCGGATGAGTACGGGGGCGTGCTCTCCGGCTTCCTCATGGACAAGAACGTCGCCGGCATGGCGTACGCGCTCTTCGGAATCCTCATCCTGGTGGTCGTAGAACGGCCATCGGTCAAGGCGGCGATCGTGCTCTCGATGGGTGCGCTGATCTGGTTGACCGGGTCCCGGACCTCGATCTCCGCCTTCATCGCCGCCGTGCTCTGGATCCTCCTCGCGCCCCGGATCGGAAAAGTCGGGCGCTGGGTGATGGGCGTGCTGATCGTCGTCGTGGTGGACCTCCTCGCCGAGGACTACTCGAGGATCGGCATCTTTTCCGACCGTCTGGGCTCCGATCTGCTCCGCTCCCGCATCAATGCGGCGACCCAGATCAAGGTCAGCGAGTCGGGCTTCTTCGGCCAGGGCCTCGGGGAGGCCTACATCGTGTTCGAGGACGATCCGGCCAAGATCTGGTACTTCCACAACTCGTTCTCCACGGCGCTCGTCGAAGGCGGATGGCCGTGGCTCCTCCTCCTGCTCGGGATCACGATCGTGGTCGCCCTCAGGCCCTTCGGACACGACCTCGACAAACGAGAGGTCATCGTGCAGGCGGCTGCGGTTGCGATGCTGATCTGCGCCTGGAAGCTCGGTGAAGTCCTCTTCACCCTCCAGTGGGGACTGCTCATCGGCATCGCTCTGCTGGTACGAGCGGAAGCGAAGACAGTCGCAACGGGACACTCCGCAGATGCCCTGGGAGAGGGGCGCAGATGACCACCGAGACGAGCACCAGGAGCAGGCGCTTCCTCGAGCTGGATGGGCTGCGGGGTATCGCCGCCGTGGTCGTCGTCGGGAGCCACCTCACCTCCGGATACGACAGCAAGTACCCGGGGGAGAGCATCCCGTTCGTGGACCTCGAATGGGGCGCCTACGGAGTGCAGCTGTTCTTCTTCATCTCGGGGTTCGTGATCCTGATGAGCGCGCAGCGTGTGAAGTCGTCGAGCGACTTCGTCATCTCCCGCTTCTCCCGTCTCTTCCCGGTCTACTGGCTCGCGGTGACGGTGAGCATCATCGTGTCGATCCTGTTCCGGGTGCCGCACACGGATGTCGGGTGGACGGCTCGACTGCTGAACTACACGATGGTGCAGCGGCTGATCCTCGTCCCCAACGTCGACGAGGTGTACTGGACGCTCGCGATCGAGATGCAGTTCTACGCCCTGATCCTCGCGCTCCTGCTGCTCACCCATGCGCGGATCACCGATCGGCTCGTCCCCTGGATCGCCGGCATCTGGATCTCGGTCTCGCTGGTCATCGCGATCCTCGCAAGGCCTTACACGCTGGGCGTCAATCCGCAGCTCGTCGTCACCACGTGGAAGATCCCGCTCAACCTCCTGCTGGTCGAATGGGGGCCCTTCTTCTCGGCCGGCATGCTCATGTACTTGGCGCGGAAGGACTCCCGCTATCGCATCGGCGGGCTCCTCGCCGTGCTGTCGACGGTCCTCGTCTCCGGAATCCTCCACGGCTGGGAGCAGATGGCATGGGTCGCAGGGGTGGCGACGCTCTTCACCGTCGTCGTGCTCCGGGAGCGCACCGGCGTCCTGCTCTGGCGCCCGATCCAGTTCTACGGGCGGATCAGCTACTCCCTGTACATCGGACATGCGGTCACCGGTTACGCCATCCTCCATCTGATCGCCCCGTTCACCGGCAGGAACCTCGGCATGGTGGTCACCTTCGCCGCGGTCACCGGAATCGCCGTCGTCTATCACCGGATCGGCGAGGTGTACCTCTCCGGGAAGATGAAGGAAGGGCTCCTCGCTCTCCGCGACCGCTGGAGGAGCCGACGCCGTTCCCAAGATGCTCCGGAAGGGATCGAGGCATGACGACCGGGACGCACCGTGCTCGCATCGCCATCGCCACCAACAACGGCGACATCGGCGGCGGTGAGGTCATGCTCCTCAACATCGCCGAGGCGCTGCGGGAGCTCGACATCGAGGTGGTGGTGATCGGCCCGTCCGGGCCGGGCGATCTCGTCGCCGAAGGCGCGGAGCGCGGATTCGAGACCATCGTGCTTCCGGCTGAGGGGCGGCGCGCCTACATGCTCGCCCTCCTGCGCTGGCGCCTGCGGAACCGGCGCATCCCGCTGTGGTGCAACGGCCTCGTGCCCTCCACCGCGACCGCCGGGCTCGGTCCCCGCATCGTGCACCTGCACATCCTCCCGACCGGGCTGCAGAAGGTTGCCGCAACGATCGCTCGGATCGGTGCCAGCAAGATTCTGGTGCCTTCACACTTCATGGCCGAGCGCATCCCGAGATCTCAGGTTCTGGCGAACTGGACCGAGGATCTGGCGCTGGTGAGAACGCGCGACGACGAAGGGCCGCTCCGTGTCGGATTCCTCGGTCGCCTGACCCAGGACAAGGGCGTGGACGTCCTCGCGGCGGCAATGCGAGAGGTCATCGCGACGAGCAGTCGCGAGACACGCCTCGTGCTCGCCGGCGAGAACCGGTTCGGCACGGCCGACGACGATCGAGCGATATCCCAGGAGCTCGCGCGGATCGCCGAATCCGTCGACAGGATCGGCTGGGTGGAGCGTGAGACCTTCTTCGCAGGCGTGGACCTCGCTGTGTTCCCGTCAGTCTGGCCGGAGCCCTTCGGCCTGGTAGCCGCGGAGGCGATGGCCGCCGGTGTCCCCTTCGTCATCACGGATGCAGGCGCACTGTCCGAGGTCGCCGGACGAGACCATCCGTGGATCGCTCGGGCGGGCGATGCTCGCTCGCTGTCGGCGACGATCATCAGCGCGCTCGATGCAAAGAGGGAGAGAACGGCGACTGTACGCGACGCGCGCCGCCGCTGGGAGCAGGAGTTCTCCCCGGCGGCCGGCCGACGACGCGTCGCCGAGCTCCTCACCCAGCTCCCTGACCTGCCCCGCCGCCCTGCAGGCGGCGTGCACCCCATCGACCCGACTCATCCTCAGGAGACCTCCCGGTGACCGACGAGACCCCGATCGCCAGCATCATCGTGCCGTCCTACCGGGGCGTCGACCGTCTGCCGGCGCTGCTCGACTCCTTCGCGGGCCAGGCGGAGGGGACGCCCTCCTTCGAGGTGATCGTCGTGGTCGACGGCGTCGACGACGGCTCGGTCGCCCTGCTCGCCGCCGAGGACCGGTTCGCCGTGCGCAGCATCGTCTTCCCCGAGAACCGGGGGAGGGTCTCGGCCCTGAACGCCGGGTTCGAGGCCGCGCGCGGCGAGGTGCTGATCCGCTGCGATGACGACCTGGTGGTCCCCTCGGGATTCGTGGCCGCGCATGTCCGCTTCCATGCGTCCGAAGGTCGGGCCGGCGGGGTCGGTCTCACCCAGGACATCCACGAGACATCGGCCTACGCCCGGGCCTACGCCCGGGCCTACGGCGAGGCCGCGGCCGCGAGTTCGTTCGCGGCGGCGTCGGCGCGCGGCGCCGACGAGCGCTGGCGGCTCTGGGCAGCGAACTGCTCGATCACCCGGAAGACCTGGGATGAGATCGGTCCGTACAGCACCGCCTTCCGCGCCTACGGCTGGGAGGACGTCGACTACGGGTACCGGCTCTACGCCGCCGGCATCCCGGTCGACCTCGTCGACGGGGCGACCGCCGAGCATCACGGCCCGGCGCGCACCGCTGCCGCCCGCACCGCCAAGGCCTACGAGGCCGGTGCCGCGCGCGCGACCTTCCTCGCACGGCACCCGGAAGCCCCGCTCCCGGCGCCATCTCCCGGCTCAGGCCCGTGGGGCATCGCTGTCGGATCGACCGCTCGGCTGCTCCGCTCGGTACGTGGCGCCCGGACATACGCGGCAGCCGTCGACCGGCTCCTGCCGGTCGTGCCCCCGGCCGTCGGCCGCAAGCTCGTCGCCCTCGGCGTCGAAGCCGCCGGCCTCGCCGGAACCCGACAGGGCGCATCGGCGCCGACGCACCGTGCAGCGCAGGACCGCGTCGCGACTGGTGGTGCTGCACGCCCCCGCATCGCCATCGCCCACGACTACCTCACCCAGCGCGGCGGGGCCGAGCGCGTGGTGCTGTCCCTCGCCCGAGCGTTCCCCGACGCCGAGATCCACACGCTCTTCTACGAGCCGGACCAGACCTATCCCGAGTTCCGTGACATGCGGATCCGCACGAGCGGCCTGAACCGGATCGGACCCTTCCGGCGCGATCCCCGCATCGCCCTGCCGCTCCTCGCGGCGGCGTCCTCCCGGATGACGATCGACGCCGACATCGTCATCGCCTCCTCCTCCGGCTGGGCCCACGCCTTCCCGACCACGGGCAGGAAGATCGTCTACTGCCACTCCCCGGCGCGCTGGCTCTACCTCCCCGAGGACTACCTCGGGGACGCAGGGCGACTGGACCCCAAGCGCCTGCTGCTCAGCGTGCTGACACCGGCGCTGACGATCTGGGACCGCCGCGCCGCGATGACCGCGCACCGCTACCTCGCGAACTCGTCCGTCGTGCGCGAGCGGATCCGCCGCGTCTACCGGATCGATGCGCCGACCCTCTCCCCGCCCTTCAGCCCCGCCGTCGCCGAGGGCGAGCAGGAGCCGGTCCCCGAGCTCGCCGGCTGGGCCGGCGCCGACGGCACCGCGGGCGGGCACTTCCTCGTGGTCTCCCGCCTGCAGCCGTACAAGCACGTCGACCGCGTGATCGAGGCGTTCCGCGGACTGCCCGACGAGCGCCTGCTGGTCATCGGCAAGGGCCCCGAGAAGGAGCATCTCGCGGCACTCGCCGGCGAGAACGTCCGCCTCGTCGAGGGCCTCTCCGATGCGCAGATGCGCTGGGCCTACGGGAATGCGCGCGCGCTCATCGCCGCGAGCCACGAGGACTTCGGGCTCACCCCGCTCGAAGCCGGGGCCCACGGTGTGCCGACGATCGCGCTGCGCGCAGGCGGATATCTCGACACCGTCGAGGAGGGCGTGAACGGGCTCTTCTTCGAGGAGCCGACGGCGGAGGCGATCCGGGAGGCGGTCGAGCAAGAGCGGCGGAAGGCCTTCTCCGCCGAGAGGATCCGCAGCAGAGCTGCGTCCTTCTCGGAAGCAGGCTTCATCGACCATCTGAGGGGAATCACGGCTCTTCGGAGTTGAGCGCGGGGTGGCGCGTCAAGGCCTCTGGTGGTCGCCGACGCGGCACCGGCGGGCCGATAGCAGACCCGGGGCTATTCACTCCGTGTCAGCTACTCGGTCGATCACCCACCCGCAGCGCGAGCGCGAAGCATCGCGAGCTCCTGCTCGAGAACGGGGAGAGGATCATCGCTGAGGACTGCCGCGATGTCTCGCAGGCGAAGCCTCCAGTCCAGAGTCGCCTGAGCCTGGGATTGCAGCGCGGGCGGAGTCTCTTCCGTCCACGCCGCGACGGCCGACTTCACCTGCTCGAGCCCGCGGGCAAGGTTCATCGGATCGATCTCGACGGTGGCACCCGGCCAGAGTGTGTAGGACGCGGACGCAGGAGCCACTCCGGCGATCGCAGTGCCCGCGGCGAGCGCATCGGTCCACCGGCCCGTCAGGTACTCGCGCGTGGGATGTGTGTACGACGATGGGCTGACGGCGTTGGAGAACGCGAGGACGAACTTGGAGCGCTGTAGCGCTGCCCGGAGGTTCGCTTGGTTGACGCTGCTGTCGGTATCGAACGGTGGGCGGCCCTCGAACGTCAGTCCGAGGCGTTCCGCGGCATCTCGCGTCCGGTCGTCGTCCTGCCAGGCCTCGGGCTGGCGCCCCACGCGGACGAGATCCACTGGTCTGTTCGTGCATGCGGGGTCGACGGCGAGTGCATCGGTTCCCCATGGAGCCCAATGGACCACCGCACCTGTCGAGCGACGCCACTCGTCGAGGAGGTCGCGGTCGGTGATGAAGAGGTGGTCGAAATGGCGAGCTCCTCGGGTAATCCGTGGAATCCTGTCCGTCCAGAAGGAGTCGATCACCCATCCCGCGGTCGCCCGGTAACCCGGCAGCCATTGGCGGATGCGCGCCGCATAGGCGAGGTGGGCGGGGTTGGGTGCGATCACGAGCAGCGAGGACCTTCGACCGCGGCGGCGAGGCAGCTGTCCGGCGACCTTCCGCAGAACGGACACCTCACCGGCGTCCTCCGCCGCCAGCAGCTTGCCGTTCATGACGCGGGCGCACAGATGGGCGAGTTCATCGATGGGACCCCATCCCTGTCCCTGTGCGCGGATGTAGAGAACATCGATCATCGGGGGAGGTCCTTCTCATGAGGTGAGGAGCTTCGAGGGGACTGAGCGTCACCGCTGCCCCAGAGATCGGTAGGGAACGCTGCGAGGAGCGCCGGGTCGAGGACCGGGCCGCTGGTCAACCCGCCCATCTCGAGTGCGTCTCCGGCCGTCGGCGCGAAGGATACGTTCGAGCGACCTGTTCCTTCGTAATAGTCGAGATACTTGAACGCGGGTTCCGAGGGGGAGACCACGGCACGGGCGGGGACTCCGAGCGCTTCGGCGATGATGATCGCATGGAGGCTCGATCCGATGACGAGCTTCGAGTCCCGAATCGCACGGATGATCTCAGCCAGCGGGGACGTCGGAGCCATCGTCACGGTGCCGGGCATCTTCGGCGCCTCGCCGTCGTTCAAGTTGGCGATGTGCAGGATCTGTGTCGCGGGGCGGGTCTCGGGCGCGACCGGAGCGATCGAGTCGAGATCGAGCAGGAGGGCTGGGTCGCCGTAGACCTCGGGAGCGGCGACCCCCCGCTCCGCGAGATATGCCCGCGTGAGCGGGCCGCGGACCGCACGCACATCCAGGGAATCCGGGAGCGGGAGCTGCAGATGCTTGCCGTTCACACCGGCACCCCAGACGACCGTCCGAGCGGGGAGCATGTGCATGATGGAGCCCACGACAGCGACCTCAGGCGGTCGCTGCTCCCTGCTCGGTCTCAAGGCGGCCTCCCTCACTATCTGACGCACGACGTGAGGGCCGAGCAGATCGCCAAAGTTGTCCACTCGCGGGCCGAGCGGCGTCGACCTCGTCCACCGGAATGCCCTGCGGGGGCGGAGCCCGATCGGCCTGCGAGGATTCCAGTGGAGGACGTCCACGCCTCCGATGTTCTGCCGTTCCATGGATGCTCCCATTTCGGTCGATGGTCGACTAATGAGTCCTGAGTCCCTGCTGCGGTCGGGCGGTGGGCTCGACATCCCTCTCCACGGAACGTTCTGAAGCCCTCAGCTGCGGAAGCCTCGCTTCTGTCGATCTCTGACCCGGACGATCGTGCCGCGGAACTCTTTGAGGATCTGGCGGGGCCTGCGCATGGCGAAGCGAAGCAGGTTGAATCTCTTGTAGGTCGGTACTGGTCCCAGTGCGAGCCGGGTGCCGACCAGGCGTCCCAGGAGCAGTTGGCGTCGAGAGCGCTGATAGGGCTGCATCTGCGCGACGTCGTCGGCGGATGCCTCCGTGACCTCGATGACTCCGGCATCGATCGCCCGTCGGACGATGTCATAGCCGCGTGAGGTGCGTGCGATCAGTGCGCTCCGCCCGGGCTTGTCGCCGAACTCGGGGTATCCCTTGTCGTCAGCGACCCAGAAGTCGCCCGCGGAGATATCCGCGGACTCGCCGACACCATCGGCGCAGACTCGGCATCGCCATTGCACCGTCGGGCCGAGGGCGGCGCCCCATGATGCGGAGTAGCTGGTGGAGACCGCTGTTCCGTCCTCGGCGACGGCGGTGAACTGGCCGGGCCATCCGCGCCCTCGGTACCACATGTCGACGATGGGAGCCTCGGCAGGCATGCCCAGGTCTTCGATGAGACGGTCGGTCGCTGATTGCTGCGGAGTCCCGGCGCAGAAGAAGCTCATGATGATCGGGGGTTCTTCGTCGGGAGCGGTCTGGCGCCAGTAAGCGCGCAGGGCAGAGGCCTCGCAGGGCTTGCCCGTGAGGGCGCCGCCGTCCATGAAGACCGGGTCGGATGCGGAGAGAGCGGAGACCGGACCGTACCGAGAGCCGGCCGCTCGGAGCACCTGCTCCCTCGACATGATCGAGACGGGCACCGTACGCCGAGCGTCGGTCGGTGATGCCTGAGCGCCGAGGATGGAGCTCGCGTCCCCGGAGTCCAGGACGAACTGGTTGAGCGCGGAGAGGACCCCGCCGCTGCTTCCCTGATGCCGAAGCGTCGGGTCGGTCGCATGGGCGGCCCAGATCCCGATGATGGGACCGAGGATGGGATCCCTGCGGGAGCCTCGAGGACGCTGTGCTTCGACGGCGGACCCGGGGCAGGATGCCTTGAACACGCGAGCCGCCCGGTGGTCCTCCGTGGACCCGGCTCGTACCGCGGCCTCGTCGTCCGGCCCGTCCGCGATGCTCGGCCGCATGAAACCCTCGTTGCTCTCCACCATGCGGATGCGACTGTCCATCGCAGCGCAGAGCCCGCAGCCTGAGCACATCTGGGAGTCCACGACCTTGCGCACTTCTGCAAGAAAGCGACTCGTATCCTCGACGGAAGAGTTCACATGGCGCACCGTAATGGATGGGGCCTGTCGGAGCAATCGATGTTCGCCCGTCGGTCGGGGCGGACTTCGTATACCTGAGGGGTGCCGAGTGTTCTCCCGTGCGTGGACCGGCGCTTTTGCGCAGCAGAGAGAGGCGCGGGTATTCTGGCTCTTCACAGATGACGGTGTAGTTCGGTTCTGAATCCTCCGGTGTCGAGTAGGGCGCGGATGACGTAGTGGGCGAGGTTGCGGAAGCCGAGCGCGGTGCCACGGAGGTGCTCGAGTCGGCCGTTGATCGCTTCGGTGGGACCGTTGCTGGTGCCGGGGTGGTCGAAGTAGGCCAGCACGTCCAGGGCCCGTCGTTTCAGGGTTCGACCGAGAGTGATCAGCTCGGTGAGCTGCGTGGGCACTCCCTGGGTGAGGTCGTCGATCACGGCTTGCAGAGCCTTCTTCCCACTCGCGCGGTCGGGGTGGCGGTAGGCGGCGACGATGCGCTGGTAGATGCCCCAAGTCGCTTCGACCTCGACGTGCTCGTCTCGGGCGAACACGGCCTTCAGGCGGGTGATCTGCTTGTCGGTGAGCAGGTCAGCGCCGGTGTGCAGAACGCGCCGGATCCCGTAGAGCGGATCCCCAGATCGGCCCCGATGGCCGAGGGTGGCCTGTTGGACGCGTTGGCGGCACTGATCGATCTTCTCGCCGGCCAGGGCGACGACGTGGAAGGGGTCCATCACCGCGGTCGCCTCGGGCAGCTCCTCGGCGGTCGCGGTCTTGAAGCCGGAGAACCCGTCCATCGCGACGACCTCGACCCCGTCCCGGAACTGGGCGGTCTGGCCATCGAGCCAGGTCGTGAACACTTTCTTCGAGCGTCCCGGGACCATGTCCAGGAGCCTGGAGGGGCCGGTGCCGTCGCGGATCGGAGTCAGGTCGATGATGACGGTGACGTACTTGCTGCCCCGACGGGTGTGGGACCACACGTGCTCGTCCACGCCGATGACGCGGACCCCGTCGAGGCGGGTGGGATCGTTGATCAGCAGCTGCTGGCCGGTGGCCAGAATCGCATCGTTGGCGGTGTTCCAGGCGACTGCGAGCCCGGCGGCGATCCGGGCGACGGACAAGCGATCGATGACCACGCCCTTGAGCGCCCACAGCGCGGCGTGCCGGGAGAGGACAGCGCGGGGCTCGGCCGCGGTCGAGGTGTCCTGGCGCCACACGCTACGGCAGTCCGGGCACCGGTAACGACGCACTCTGACCTGCAGCATCGTGGGACGCCAGCCCAGCGGGACGTGGGTGAGACGCCGGATCACCGTGCCCCGGGAGACGCCTTGCTGGCCGCAACCGTGGCACCAGTTGTCCGGTTCGAGCACGCGACACTCCAACACCGATCGGTGCGGCTCGATCAGCTGCCCCGTCACGGTCAGGCCCAGCCGGTCGAGCTGGCAGAAGGTATCGAGATCGGGCGCGGTGAAGGTAGCGTTGAGCACGTCGAGGTCTTCCAGATGGCGAGCGTAGGAACTTCCATCATCGGGAGACCTCGACGTCTATCCCGACACCGCCGCGCCGCCAGCTCCTACACCCTCATCTGTGAAGAGCCGGTATTCTGGCCCTCGGTGCGGCGGGAGGCTTCCGGAGGCCGCAGACCTAGCGGAAGGCTGCGATGCGAGCTCTAGTCCTGTGGGCGACGAAGGATCACCCGAATCTCGGAGTGGCGGCTCTGGCTGTCGGAGCTGAATCGCTCTTGCGGCGCGCTTTCGGTGATGATGTCGACGTGCGCTTCCACGGTATGGGCGGGGCGGACAACCCGATGAATGACGGGCCGGTGAACATCAGCCACGCAGTTCCGCTCCTGAAGCAGCGGATCCTGAAGCCCGAGGCGATGAAGGAATGGTTGCGCTCCTTCGACCTCGTCCTCGATATGCGTGGCGGCGATAGCTTCACCGACATCTATACGGTCAAGCAGCTGATGAAGATGACGCAGATCGGCCTCTACGCCCGCCAGTGGGGAGTGCCGCTCGTGATGGGACCGCAGACGATCGGTCCCTTCGACACCCGCAGAGGACGCGTGCTCGCACGGGCGACGCTGAAGTCTGCGACGGCCGTCATGGTCCGCGATCCCGAGAGCGCGCGCGCCTCCGGCGCGCTCGGCAGAGCGGTCGATGTGATCGCGACGGATGTCGCCTTCGCGATCCCGGTGCCGGAGAGGGCCTCCCAGCATGACGTCCTCCTGAACGCCTCCGGATTGCTGTGGAACCCGAATCCTCATGTCGATCATCAGGAGTATCGGGAGTCCCTCCGTGCGCTGATCTCGGAGCTCCAGGAGAGAGGACGCACCGTCTCTCTGCTCGCTCATGTGGCGAGTGGAGCGAACTCGGCGTCCCGCGGCGCGGACAACGATCTCAACGCTGTCGAGGCACTTGCTGCGGAGTTCGGCGGAGATGTCGTCGTGCCGGAGGGCCTCGAAGATGTTCGTCGGATGGTCGCGTCGGCGCGCGTCGTCATCGGTGCGCGCATGCACGCCTGCCTGAACGCGCTCTCCGTCGGGACTCCCGCCATCGCGATGGCCTACTCGAGGAAGTTCGGCCCGCTCCTCTCCCCGCTGGGATGGGATCGGACCGTCGATCTTCGCCGGGGAGGCTCGATCAGCGATCGCGTCCTCTCATCGATGGAGGACGGGGCGGCGCTCGAGATCGAGGCGGCAGCTGTCAGGGATAGGGCGGATTCCCTGATGGAGCTCGCGGTCGTGGGGATCCGGCGGGCGCTCTCCGAATGACCAAGGGGGCGGATGATCCCAACCTCGGCGTCCAGGGCGGGAGGAGCGCCCTGCTGGGGATGGCGGGTCAGTTCGGAAAGCTCGCTGTCAACCTGCTCTCGATGGTGGTCCTGGCGCGGCTGATCGGAGCGGAGGATTACGGGCTCATCGCCATGGTCGTCTCGCTCGTCGGGGTCGCAGACCTGATTCGTGACATGGGGCTCTCGGCCGCGGCGGTCCGATCTCCCTCGCTGAGCCTGCAGCAGCGTACGAACCTCTGGTGGATCAACACGTTCCTCGGCGGCGCGTGCATGGTGGCGGTCTGCGCTCTCGCGCCTCTCATCGCGTGGTTCTACGGAGAACCGAAGGTGACGCTTCTGGCTATGGCGATGTCCATGCTCTTCGCCTTCGGCGGCATGACGACGCAATACAGTGCAGATCTCATGCGGCGGCTGAAGTTCGGCCGCCAGGCGGCCGCAAGCGTATCTGCGGCGATGGTCGCCTTTCTTGCGGCTCTCGGCACGGCGATGCTGGGCTGGGGGTATTGGTCGCTTGCGCTGCAGCAGATCCTCGGTGCGCTGCTGACGCTCGTCTTCTTCGCCATCGCTGCCGGCTGGCTCCCGGGGCGTTTCCGTCGAGGAGCAGGAACCCGGGAGTTCTTCCGCTTCGGAATGCCTCTCTTCGGCACGCAAATACTCACTTACTACAGTGGGAACATCGACTCCATCCTCGTCGGCAGGATGTTCGGCAGTGCGAGCCTCGGTTTCTACAGTCGAGGCATCCAGGTCGTGCGGATGCCGATGAACCAGATCCGCTCCCCGTTGAGCAATGTCGCGCTCAGTACGCTGTCCAAGGTGAGGGAAGACCGCGAGCGCTACGCGGGATTCGTCGCCACGGCGCAGCTGGCGGTCCTCTATCCCACTGCGATCCTCTCCACCGGGCTCGCTGCGACCTCCCAGGATGTGATCCCGATCGTCCTCGGCGGCGGCTGGGGGCCGGTCGCCGCCTTCGTGACGCTGTTCGCGCTCGGGGACATGGTCTCCTCGCTCTCGTCCGCAGGTGGCTGGCTGTATCTCTCGGAGGGGAAGAGTGGTGCCCTTCTTCGATACACCGTCATCTCTGCCGTCGTGCGCATCACCCTGTTCGTGGGAGCCGCGTTCATCGGGATCCATGCCGTCGCAGCGGTGTACCCGGTGGCCTCGCTGCTCCTCTGGCCCTTCTCGCTGTGGTACTGCCAACGTGCGACCGGCTATTCGACCAGGCCCCTCTTCAACTCCTCGTTCCGCGTCTTCTGCACGACGGGTGCGTCCTTCGTGGTCGCGTACCTCAGCCGGTTCGCGTTTGAAGACGGGGGCCTGCTGCGGTTCCTCGTGACAGGGACGGTCTACGTCGCGACATTCGCACTCTTCCTACTGGTGCCTGCGATCCGACGTGACCTCGCGAACGTCGTCGCGACGGGAAGGAAGATCCTCTCACGCTGATGTCCTAGGTGCAGTCGGTCATGACGCTGCCGACTCCGACCTTCTCATCGAGCTGCGTCGCGGACCGGCGGAGGATCGCGACCTCCTGCACGAGCTGCCGGACACGGCCGGGCGTCGTGCGGAGCTCGGCAGGGTCCTGGCTGCTTCGGCCTTGCCGGCGGCCGTGGTCGACATCGTCCTGTCGTCGTCGACTGTGGGGTGCGGCCTCGCGGATGCCGAGGGCCTGCACAGTCTGCTCGACCTGGCTGCACTCGAGGACCAGAGAGATGGCAGGGGGCCGGAACTCGGGAGGGTGCGGGCAGCGCGAGCGGAGGGCCTTCCTAGAAGACGACCGACGAGCGACGTCTGTCGGGAGCCGTCCCGTGGATCAGGTCGGTGTGACATCGAACCGCGCATCGGTCCCCAAGCCATGGCCCCGGTCCGTTCCTGCAGAAGGCAAGGGTTCCTGGGGTACGAGGGCGTTCGGAACCGTTCGAAACCTCTTGTCGGCACCTCTTCCCGATGGAACGCGTTTGCCTTCACGCGCCTGAATGCGCTTTCTTTTGCAATCCGCTGCAAGTTCTGGCCCATCCGGGCTCCGCTGGGCTCGCGCGGGGGCTGCGACATATTGACGGCCAGGTAACCTCCTGGTCGGGACGGTGCGGCCGATGTGTCGAAGCTCATGTGATCTACAAGTCTGCACGTGGCGGCCGATTTTTCAGCCGCGAAGCGAGCCTGCTCTTGTTGCAAGAACTGCAAGCCCGCAGGGCGGGAAGAAGGGCCCTTCCCAGATCGCGCCCGAGCCCTAGGATAGTGGTGCGCGCCAATGAATCGGTCGCGCATTTGCGTCGTCTTTCATGTCCATCCTCAGCCCCGGGGGATCATGTCGTCTCTGCAGCAGCCGTACGGCCTCGAGTCGTCGGCGATCATTCCCACCTCGACGGTGCGCACCTTCTCTCCCGGTGACGCCCGCGTCCTCAGCAAGCTGTCTGTCGGAGCTCTGCTCCTGGCCGACGTGATCGCGCTGTGCATCGCCATGGGCATCGCCTACGCGGCGCGCCAGTCGATCCTCGGCACGGCGGAGGATCTCTCGCAGAACGTCATCGACGCCGCGATCGTCATCGCCGCCGGCTGGCTCCTCGCGATCACCCTGTTCGGGGGATACGACGTGCGGCTCGTCCCGGCGGGCTCCGAGCTGTTCAGCAACGTGCTGCATGCGTCCCTCGCCGCAGCGGGCATCGTCGGCTCGGTCGTGTATCTGCTGCAGATCGAGCTCTCGCGCGGCTTCTTCGTCGTGTTCTTCCTGGTCGGGCCCGCGCTGCTGCTGGTGGATCGGTTGATCCTGCGGCGAGTGCTGAACGGTCTGCGCGCCAGCGGGCGCTTCCGCCGCACCGTGATCGCCGTCGGTCCACTGGGTCATGTCGACGGCGTCGCGCGCACCATCCACCGCGAGCGCTGGCTCGGCTACGACATCGTCGGCGCCATCACCCCCGGCGGCGCGGTCGGGAGCAGCTCGGGCCTCGGCATCCCCGTCCTCGGCGGCGAGGACGATCTCCTGCGCGTCGCCGAGCACGAGCGTCCCGGGATCCTGCTGTTCACCTCGGGCGCGACATCGACCTCCGAGGAGTTCCGGCGCATCGCCTGGAAGCTCGAGGACATCGACGTCAGCGTCATCGTCGCCCCCGCGCTCAGCGAGATCTCCTCGAACCGCGTCCAGATGCGCCCGGTCGCCGGCCTCCCGCTCGTGCACATGGATCTGCCCCGCTCGCGCCACTCGCTGAAGTGGACCAAGCGCGCCTTCGACATCGTCGTGAGCGCCACGCTGCTGCTCGTGATCTCCCCGGTCCTCGCCGCGATTGCGCTGGTCGTCCGCGGGTACGACCGCGGCCAGGTGATCTTCCGCCAGTCCCGCATCGGCCGCGACGGCACGCCCTTCGAGTTCCTGAAGTTCCGGTCGATGGTCACCGACGCCGAGGCGATCCGCGTCGAGATGGTCGAACGCGCGGAGCAGGACCGCGGCAACGACGTCATGTTCAAGATGCGCGACGACCCGCGCATCACCCGACCGGGGAAGTTCCTGCGCCGCTATTCGCTCGACGAGCTGCCGCAGCTGTGGAACGTGCTGCGCGGCGACATGAGCCTCGTCGGTCCGCGCCCCGCCCTCCCGCACGAGGTCGACGCCTACGACGACGACGCCCGTCGCCGCCTCGACGTCCGGCCCGGCATCACTGGCCTCTGGCAGGTCTCCGGGCGCTCTGACCTCTCCTGGGAGGACACGGTCCGGCTCGACCTCTACTACGTGGACAACTGGTCGTTCGTCCAGGACCTGCAGATCCTGATGCGCACGGTCCGTGCTGTGCTCGCCTCCTCGGGCGCCTATTGATCATTCGATGCGGATCGGGTCTCCTAGGCCAGGTGATTCCTTCCCGGCCTCCCGGGGCCGAAGTCTGATCGTGAACGAAGGGTGCCGACGAGGTGACAGCGAATGTCCAAGCTCGCCGGGGCGAGAAGAGCGAACGAACCTCGAGGTCGGTACGTCCTCTCGGTGAAGGGCTCGGGTCGGGGGACAATGCGATCAATGCGATCCGTCTCCTCCTGGCGGTCCTCGTGCTCATTTCGCATACCGGAGCGATCAGCGGAATCGCTCCGCTCCTTCCTGTCGACAGGCTCGGAAACTGGGCCGTCGACGGCTTCTTCCTGATCTCCGGCTTCTTCATCGCGGGCAGCGGGATGCGCTCAACGTGGTTCTCCTTCGGTGTGCGACGCCTCGCGCGGATCTACCCGGGATATTGGGTGCAGCTCCTGGCGGTCGGCCTGGTCTTCGCTCCGCTCGCGGTGCTCCTCGGGAGCGGACGGTGGAGCGTCTCGGCAGCCGCGGACTACGTCATCACGAATGCGTCGACCTTCGAGCTGATCTGGGTGATGGAGGGTTCTGTCTTCCCTCACTACGACGCATGGAACGGGTCGATGTGGACGCTGTCCTATGAGCTGACCGCCTACCTGGTGTGCGGTCTCCTCGTCGCCGTCAAGTGGGTGAGGAAGCACTTCGTGGCCGTCGCCGCGGTGGGCTTCATCGGGACGATGCTGTTCCTCCTGACCGCCGAGCCGCTCCTGGACGTCACGACGAACCACTATCTCCGTCTCGCTCGCCTCGGCTCCTACTTCTGCGTCGGCATGCTGGCCTATGCGCTGAGGGACCGACTCCGTTTCGGCCCCGGTCCGGTCGCCCTCGCAGGCGTCCTCGCCGCGGTCCTGTACGCGGTCCCGTGGGGCGAGCACGCCGCCCAGGTCCCGCTGATGGTGCTGCTGCTGGGTCTGGGAGTCCTGCTCCCGATCCGCTTCGGGAGCCGTAACGACCTCTCCTACGGCTACTACCTCTACGCCTTCCCGATTCAGCAGCTCGTCGCGATAGCGCTCGGGGATCGCGGGAGCTGGTGGGCCCACATGATGATCGCCGCAGTGCTCACAGCCGGCGCCGCGGCCTTCTCCTGGTTCCTCGTGGAGAGGCCGGCCATCCGTGGGGCGAGGAGCTTCGTGATGTGGGTGAGAGGACGATGGTGGCTTCCGATCCCGGCATGATCTCGAACGCAGACGGACAGGAGCGGGGCGGACAGATGCGAGAGGCGCTAGGTACCGAGAAGCGTTCGACCGGCAGGCTCCCGATCGGCATCACGGCCATCGCGGTGGCGCTCATCGCCCTCTACCCCCTTGCCGCCGGCACCCTGCTCCTGACCTCCGACGGCTGGGGCGTGAACCGGCTGAACGTGCATGTCTGGTTCGCCGTGACGGGCGCGCTCGGGGTGCGCGAGCACGTGACGCCGGAGGAGTTCGCGACCATCGCGAACGTCCTGCTGTTCATCCCGTTCTTCGCGGCCCTGGCCGTGCTCCTGCCGCGCTGGTGGTGGATCGTCGTCGGCACCGCGATCTCCAGTGCGGTCGAGCTGTATCAGCTGGTCATCGGCTCGCGGGACGCGACGTTCGAGGACGTCGCCACGAACACGCTCGGTGCGGCGATCGGGACCGGGGCGGGGATCCTGCTGCGCCGGCTCCTCGCGAGGCGATCGCCGGTGCCCCCGCCGGTCAGCGCGACGAGCGCAGTGAGCGCGCCATCCGACCCCAACGGCTCCACCACTCCCGACGGATCTCCTGCCGGGTCGGAGCATGCCCCAGACGGAGGCCCAGATGATCGCGATTGACCCGCAGGGACTCGCCGAGGATCGCCAGCGTCTGATGGGGCGATCGGGCATCCCGCAGGCGCGCCCGCCACACCGCGGTCGGGTTCGCGCCGGCGTGCACCGCACGCCACAGGTGCTCCCCGGGAAGACCGACGGCGCGCTCCTCGCGCCCGGTGGCGAGAGCCAGTGGGACCGTCGCCCCGAGCTCCTCGGCCACGGCGTCGATGCGCGCATGCTCGGCCTCGTCGACCTCGGTCCAGGACACGCGCACATCGTGCCCGCGGCGCCCCATGGAGTCGCGGGCGGCGTGGACGAGGAGCACCAGGCGCTGGATCGTGAGCGTGGGGACCGCGCAGTCGATGCCGCCGAGGTCGACCGTCTCGTGCTCGGACCAGAGGCGCTCGAAGGTGCGGCGGGGGTCCTCGTCGAGGCCGGGGAACGAGCGGTGGACGTCCACCGTCCCCCACAGCTGGTGATGGAACGTCGCCGCATGCCCGAAGACGCTGCCGTGCTCGAAGCTCGTCACGTTCTGCCAGTGGTTCCGCTCGAGGGCGGCGGAGAGCTCGCTGATGCGATCGGGATCCACGAGGACGTCGCAGTCCGTCGAGGGCCGGCGTCCCGCGGCGAGGAGCGGATGCAGCGCCTCGCCTTTGAGATGCAGCTGGCGAACTCCCGCATCTCGGGCAAGATGTTCGAGGCAGCCGTGCGCAAGTCGAAGGCGCGCCTGCGCGGGAACCTGCACGAGTTCGCTCATGCGGCAGAGTCTAAGCGGATGCCCGGTCGGGCTCCGATGCCGATCGCCGGTCCGACGGATACGCGAAGAGGAGTTTTCCATGTGGGAGCTTGAAGGGCGCATCCAGGATTACGCATGGGGATCTCCCAGTGCGATTCCTGCATTCCTCGGACGTCCGGAGGACGGGAGGCCCTGGGCGGAGGTCTGGTTCGGCTCGCATCCGGTCGCGCCGTCGACCCTCGCCGACGGACGCTCCCTGGAGCGAGCGATCGCGGAGGACCCGCGGCGGATGCTCGGCGAGGGCGTCATCCGCGCCTTCGGCGACCGCCTGCCCTATCTGCTCAAGGTGATCGCCCCCGCTAAGCCCCTGTCGCTGCAGGTCCATCCCACGAGGGGCCACGCGGCCGAGTCCTTCGCCGCGGAGAACGCGGCGGGTCTGGTCCTGGACTCCCCGCGACGCAACTACCGCGACGACAACCACAAGCCCGAGATGCTGGTCGCGCTGACCGAGTTCCGTGCGCTGTGCGGCTTCCGGACGCCGCGCCGCGCGGCGGCGATGCTGCAGGATCTCGGGACCCCGCTCTCGGACCGCCTGCACGGGCTGCTCGTCCAGCATCCGACGGCGCACGGCATGCGCGCGGCGTTCCGCGCCCTCGTGGCCTCGTCGATGCGACCCGATCCGGCGGAGGTCGATGCGGTGGTGGCGGCGTGCGCGAGCCGCCTCGCCTCCGGCCGCTCGCCTTCGCCGCGCATCGACGGCACGGTCGCTCTCCTCGCCGAGCATCATCCCGGGGACCCCGGCGTCGTGGCGGCCCTCCTGCTGAACCCTGTCACCCTGCAGCCGGGGGAGGCGATGTTCGTCCCGGCGGGCGCCCTCCACGCCTACCTCCACGGGGTCGGCATCGAGATCATGGCGGCCAGCGACAACGTGTTGCGCGCGGGTCTCACCCCCAAGAAGGTGGATGCTGAGGAGATGCTCCAATGCGTCAGCGTCTCCGCCGCTCCTCCGCTCCGCGTCGCCCCCGAGCACCAGAACGCGACGTCCTCCGCCTACTACGCGCCGGTCGACGACTTCGAGCTGTCCCTGACCTCGGTCGCGGACCCGCCCGGGGCGTTCCGCGGCCGTCATCCGGTGCCGGGCAGCGGGCCCCGCACGGTCCTGGGCCTGGAGGGGGAGCTGCTCCTCGAATCGGACACCGGCAGACACGTCCTCACCGCCGGTCGGGCGCTGTTCGTCCCTGCCTCGGCCGGAGCGCTGCGCGTCGGCGGCTCCGGACGCCTCGTCCAGGCGAGCGTGCCGTGATCGGAAGGACGGGACGGGCAGGGACGACGGATCGGGAGACGGAGGAGGCGCGGGATACGGTAGAGGGCATGCGCTACCGGCTGGGTCATGTCGTGGTCGACGGAGACGAGCTCGGATTCTGGGTCGGGCGCCTTCCCGACGGACCCATCATGCGGATGAACGGGTCCGGAGCGTTGATCCTCGAAGTGCTCCTGGACAGCCAGGACGCACAGCATGGGGCGGGGATGAGCGCCGTAGAGGTGGCCTCCCGGCTCAGGGCTGACATGGACGATCTTCCGAGCGGCATCGAGATCGAGGTCGACGAGTTCCTCGCGGACCTCGCCGAGCAGGGCGTCCTCGTCCCGGAGCGCCGTCCTCCGGCGAGGCCCGCTCGGGAAGCGAGCGAGCGGTGATGGTCGAGCCCACGAGCGCACTGGCGACGACCAGGACGCTGCGCGTGGAGGCAGCAGGCGTCCGCGTGCGTCTGGAGTTCGGGCCGGGGCTCGAGGAGGTCGCCGCGGAGATCCGCACGATCTGGGACCACCTCCTGGTGGAGGACGCCGACCGGGCGGACGGCGTGGACGACGCGGTCCTGTCCTATGCGGCCCTCGAAGCGACCCTCGAGGAACAGGCTTCCTCGCCGATGTCTTCGCCGCTGTACTCGCCGACAGCCCCGCCGGCGACCCGTCTGGGAGCCGACGAGGGAGCGGGCTACCAGATCTCGGGGGACATCACGCGAGAGGTGATCCGTCGGCTCATCGGGCGCGCGATCCTGCTGCATGCCGGCATCGTCGACCATCCGAGGCTCGGCGTGGTGGCCCTCATCGGGCCGTCGGGCGCAGGGAAGTCGACGGCGGTGGCGCACCTGGCGCGGGACGGTCGCTATGTGACCGATGAGCTGGCGATCCTCGACCCTGAGGACTTCTCCGTCTCGCCGTACCCGAAGCCCGTCTCGCTCCGGCGCCCCCCGGAACGATCGAGGAGAGGCCGCAAGGTCGACCTCGGGCCCGCGGCGATGAGCCTGGACCCTGCGCGCACCTGCGGCCCTCCGGAGATGCTCGTCCTGCTGGACAGGATCCGGGGCGGCGCCCAGTCGGGGCAGGAGAAGGAGCCGGAGCTGGGGCAGGAGAAGGAGCTGGACAGCATCGGTGTCGAGCGGGTTCCCCTGCAGTCCGCGCTCCCCGCGCTGATCGCCCAGTCCTCGTCGCTCTGCGAGGTCCCGGACGGGCTTGCGCGGCTGACGGAGCTGGCCGTGCGCACGGGCGGGGTGGTCCGTGTCCGCTATCGGGAGTCCGAGCAGCTCGCCGCGCTCCTCGGGCGGCTGCCCGCTCCCGTGCAGGAGGTGTGGGAAGCGGTGCCGTCGTCGGCCTCCGCCCTCGCGACGGTCCCCGAGCAGCCCTCTCATCCGGAGGCGCTGAGCGTCGAGCCGTCCGGTCAGGCCGTGGTCGCCGAGAGCGGGGTCGTCGTGCTGCGCGGGTCTGAGAGCCTCGCCTTCGAGGGGCTCACCGCGGTGGTCTGGGATGAGCTGCAGCTGGTCGGGGAGGCGACGCCGGACGAGCTCGTCGCCCGCGTCGTCGACCGCATGGGCCCGCATCCCCGGGCGAAGGAGCTCGTCGCCGAGGCGCTGGACCGGCTGCACGACAGCAGGCTCCTGATCCCCCGCGGGTGACCCGCGACGGGCGCATGACGACCTCTCAGCGACGGAGGGCCCCGGCCAGGGTCTCGACGGCCCGGTCCAGCCTCGCCGCGACCTCGCGAGCGACCTCGGGGGAGCGCCGGTACGGATCGGGCACTTCGGCAGAGGCCGACGGACGCCGCCTGCTCCACACCGAGATCGCCTGGTCGAGGGGGAGGCCGCCGTCGAGGATCTCGGTCAGAACCTCCGCGGAGTCCAGCAGGACGATGCGGCGCGCCGCCGCGGGGAACTCGTCGATGAGGTAGGCGCGCTGACGGCGGGACATGGTCACGATGAGGTCCGCGTTCATCGCGGCGGCGTCGACCTGGCGGGCGGCGAAGCCGTCGGCCGAGACGCCGTGCGCGGAGAGGAGATCGCGCATGGCCTCCTCCATCGGGTGGCCGACGAGGGCTCCGATCCCGGCGCTCGACACCTCGAGATCCGGGGCCAGCTCCTGGAGCCGGAGATGAGCGTACGGGGACCGGCAGATGTTGCCCGTGCACACCACGAGCACCGAGCGGATCCCGGGGGTCATGGGTGTCGGCGAATCGGAGGCGGAGCTCATCCATCCAGCCTATCCGCGCAAGGACGATCGCGGCCCGCGCCCCTCGACCGGGATGACCGATCGGGAGGCGCGGGCCGCGAGGTGCTCATCAGCGGGGCGTGTTGACCCCGACCGAGCCGCGAGCGAGGAACAGGTCGAGCAGATCGAGCATGCCGACGAGGCCGACCTGGAGGGCCGCGACGTCGTACTGCCCCGTCGGGATCGAGGACCAGCGATCGGGCGGCGTCCCCGTCGAGTCGTTCTGCGCGTTGATCTTGAGGACGAGGACGTCCTCGAGCACGTCGAACAGGTCCGCGAGCAGATCGTTGACCGCGCCGAGGGCGGCGTTCACCCCGCCGTCCGCCGACAGCAGGTCCTTGACCTGCGTCGTCACGGTGTCCAGCAGCGCGCTGAGGATGCCGTCCCGGTTCGGGCCGGTCAGATCGGGGATGATCTGGATGCTCTGGCCGAGGACGGTGACGGAGAGCAGCTGGATCGTCGCCGTGCCGTCGGCGATCGACGCCAGCGTGGCGTTCTCGATCTTGAGCACGTCGACGGAGGTCAGCGGGACGCCGAGGAGCGTCACGTTCGCGCTGACCGTCAGGTTCACCGTGACGAGGTCGCTGAGCAGGGCGTTCAGCCACTCGTCGACGATCGTCGTGACCGACGGCGTCGGAGCGGGAGCGTCCGCGAAGAGGCGGGTGTTGGGGTCCAGGCCGTTGAGACCGGTGGACGGGTAGCCGAGGACGGCGCCGAGATCCACGGTCACCTGGCCGTCGCCGGAGGTGTTGGTGAGGTCGAGCTGCAGCGCGGAGCCGCTCGCCGTGGGCAGCGTCCCCGTGATCGCCGCGGTGTTCAGCGTGACGGAGAGGACTGCCTGGAGGTTGGTGAGGTTGGTCGGGAGCAGGCTCGTGATGCTGTTCAGGAGCGGGCCCGCGTCGAGCGTGATCGTCGTGTTCGCGCCGGCGAAGGTGCGCAGCGCGCTGGAGAGCGCCGTGACGGTCGGGGACTCGAGGGAGGTGCGCAGGTAGGCGAGGAGGTAGTCGCGCTCGATCGCCGGGTCGCAGCCGGCGTCCGACGCGGCGATGCCCGCGGCGGCCCCGATGATCAGCCTCAGGTTCGCGACGGAGGCGATGAGGTCCGACAGGGCGCCGTTGGTGCCGACGCCGAGCCGATCCTCCGCCGCCTGCAGGACCGTCTGGAGGTCGAGCGTCGCGAGCGCGGGGGCGTCGGGGCCCGCGTTGGCGGTGTTGATCGCGCCCGTGGCGTCGACCGCTCCGCTGCCGCCCCAGGCCGCGCCGGACTGGTTCGCGTACGCGGACTGGTTGAGGGCGCCGGTGGAGGTGTTCAGGTCGAGGATCGTGCTGAGGGCCTGCGCGGTCCCCGTGAGGTTCACGGTCAGCGCGTCGAGGGCGGTGACGCTCAGGGGGTCGCCGTTGACGCCGTCCTCGACGAGGTCGGGAGTGGTGTCGGCGACGCCGCCCTCGAGCGCGGCGATCGTGTCGAGATCCAGGGGGAGGATGCCGCCGGAGAGGATGCGGCCCTGGCTCTGAGCGTTCCAGAGGGTGTCCTGGTCGCACGGGAAGCTCGCCGCGAAGGCGGGGGCTGCGGAGCCGAGGGCGACGACGGGGACGGACCAGGCGGCGCCGGCCATGAGGGCGCGACGAGGAAGCGGGCGATGCTCGGGGGCGGCAGTGCGCGTGGGACGGGGGGACGGCATGGGGTCCTCCGGGAGGGGGGCGGGGCGGGACCTTTCCAGCATAGGCACAAGAAACGGGCATACCGTGTGGTAATAGGCAAACAGTGCGCGTTCTGAATGTTCCTCTGCGGGAAGTGGACCCGGTCAGCCGAGGGGCTCGAGGTCGCCCGAGGCGGTCACCGCCGTGCGGCGACGCAAGGTCGAGGCGGTCGTCCCGTGCAGGGCCTGGAGCGCTCTGCGCATCGTGAGCGCACTGCCGAACCCCGCATGCCGAGCGATCTCGTCGATGCGCAGGGCGTCGTATCGCGGCGACCCGAGGAGGTGGACGGCGAGCGCCGCTCGCTGACGACGGATCTCGGCCGAGACGCTGGTCTCCGCCTCGGCGAACGCCGCCTGCAGGCGACGCGAGGAGACGGGGATGCCGGCCGCGATGTCCTCGATGCTCAGATTCGGATCCGCCCGACGCTGCGCGATCAGCGCGACCGCCTCCTCGCGCAGGCGGGACGAGGCGGTGGGGCGCTCGGAGCTGGGGATCGACCCCAGTCGGTCGAGGATCATCGAACCGACCATCTCGGTGAGGAGCTGGCCCACCGCATAGGACTCGATAGCGCTGGTGGAGTCGATCGCGTCGGCGGCGACGGCGGAGACGGCGGCGGGGTCGCCGGCGGCGGATGGGTCACCGACGCCCTCCTCGAGACCACCACCAACGCGACGGTCACACCCAGGTGCTGACTACCCGCATGCGCTGATCGTCCGTCCGCCTCGCCTGCGCGGTCAGGGCGGACGGACGGTGCCCGGCGCGGGCTCGCCCACTTCCCGGGGGCGAGCCCGCGTCAGCGTTCCGGGCGCACGAGGCCGGCCTGTACTGCATGGATGAACCCTTCGAGCGGACCTCGCAGCCACGCCCGCACGACGCCCGCCCGACCGCCGCCCGTCACCCCTGCGCCCGCCTGACCGGCACTCGCCGAGCCGCCCCCCGCCCGTCGGATGATCGGCGCGACCGCCGCCCGCCACAGCATCGGCGCGACGAGCCCGACGACGATCAGGAGGGCGAGCATCGCCCAGCTGTCGTCCCGCTCATACGGATGACGGGTCTGGAAGACGTGCAGGATCAGCACGTGGAGGGCGTAGAGCGACAGGCTCGCCTGTCCCGGCCATGCGAGCACGGCGGCGACTGCCGTCGGCAGGAGTCGGTCGAGGGGGCTTGCCTGCACGGTCCACGCCGCGAGGAGCACGCCGAGCGCGCCGGCGGCGACGCCCAGCTGCTCGGCCGGGGTCCCGTCGTAGGCGCGGACCTCGAAAAGACCCAGCAGGTTCGGCGCCATGACGAGGGCGACGAACATCGCCGCCGCTGCCGTCGTCGCGACCGCTCCGCGCGTCCATGGGAGCGTCGGCCGCAGCAGTCGCACGGCGAGCATGCCGAGGATCGCGCACAGCACGAAGCCCGTCAGACGGTACGGTCCGGCACCGCCGAGGTCGCCGAGGGCCTCCCGCACCGAGTCTTGCAGCGGATCCGCCGTCGCACCGGACGGCCCGGGGATGGAGGCGGCAGTCATCCGCCCGTAGATCACAGGCACCCCGGCGGCGAAGGCCGCGGCGAGCACGGCCGCGACGGCCAGAGCGCGCGTCCCCAGCCGTACGAGCGGGATGCACAGCACCATCAGCACGGCCAGATGCATCAGCACGATCACCACGGCGGCGTGCGACTGCGCGAGCAGCAGGCCCAGGCCGAGCACGAGGAGCGCCCGCACGACGGTGCGAGCGATGTCGCGACCGTCGGCGCCTCGGGTGCGGATCGCGGTCGGGCCGCCGGCTGACCCACTGGCTGCCCCGTGGGCCGCGGTGACGGTAGACGGTGCGCTGCGCTCGCGGCCGAGCTGCGCGCCCGCTCCGACGAGCAGTGCGAACAGGGGCGCTGTCAGGAACTCGCTGACCAGCAGGATCCGCAGCGGGCCGTCCGACGGCGCCACATGCGCGGTCACCATCAGGAGGTAGGCGGCGGTCCGTGCCCAGTCGACGAAGAGGACGCGGGATCCGGCCGCGCGGGCCGGAGCGTCGACCGCGACGCTCACCCGATCTCCCCGTCGGCCTGCGCTGCGGTGATCTGTTCGCGGATCTCGTCGACGAACCCGATGACCTCCTGGCCGCCCTTCACGGGACCGCCGGCGAGCATGCCGTCGGCGCCGAGGAGCACGGCGCTCGGGGTGCCGCGGGAGCCGAGGGCCTCGCGGGCGCTGAAGCCGGGATCGAAGAGGGACTGCTCGCCGAGGCGCGTCGTCGTGCGCTCCCGCAGCGAGGCGGGGGTCGCCTTCAGCACCGCATGCACCTGCAGGAACCCTCCGAGCTCCGCGGTCCAGGTCGGGAACTGGTCCATCACCCGCTCGCAGGGGCCGCAGCCCTCGGAGACGAACACCAGCAGCGCGGCCTGCTGGGAGGTGAGCTCGCGGAGGGTCACGAGGGAGCCGTCGGGCCGCTGGAGGACCCCGGCGGGGATCGCCGTGCGCTCGTAGTCGAGGAGCTCATCGGTATCGCCTGTCCCGTCGGCCGCGCCCGTCCCGGCGGGCTCGCCAGAGGCGCCGGTGTCGCCGGGGCGGTGCCCGGATCCCTGTGCGCTCGCCTCCCGCGCGACGGCCGAGGTGACCCCGCCGAGGACGAGCACGGTCAGCAGCACCGAGGCGCCGACGCCGAGCGCCGCGCTCAGCAGCAGCAGCGGCGTCTGCTCGAGGGCCGTGGTCATGATCCCGCGGGACGCGGCGACGAGGGCGACGAGCGACAGCACCGTCAGCAGGATGTTGCGGAAGAGGGTCGACGAGGAGATCGTCGGCGAGGCGAGCGTCCCGAAGCAGGAGCATTCGGCGGGCACTCCGTTGAGGAGCGCGCGGACGATGATCGCCAGATAGGTCGTCATGAGCAGGGCGACCAGCAGCGCGAGGACCGTCTGCGAAGGGACCCAGGGGATCCACCAGGCGAGACCGAGGACGATCTCGGCCGTCGGCAGCACCGTCGCGATCAGCAGGTGCAGGCGCGGTGCGGGGATGCGCAGCGAGACCATCGCGTCCTGCAGGGCGCGGCGGTCGCCGAGCTTCGCGAGCCCCGACACCAGCAGCGTCAGCGTCAGCAGGATCGGGGCGGCGATCAGCAGGGTCATCGGGGGAATGCTCCTCGGACGGGGACGGGCGGGCCGTACCCCACTGAGCCTAGAGCCACAGGCGACGCGGCGGCGCCCACCAGCCTCGGAGGCGACCGATCTATCGTGGAGCGCATGCCGTCCGAGCCCTCCGCCCCCGCCGCCCTCCGCGCCTCCTTCGCCGCGGGCACCACCCGCAGCGTCGACGCGCGCCTCGCGCAGCTCGACGCGCTCCTGCGCGGACTGCGCGCCGAGGAGAAGAGCCTCACGCGCGCGCTCGCCGAGGACCTCGGCAAGAGCCGCCTCGAGTCGGCGATCACCGAGCTCGGCGTGCTCACCCAGGAGATCGCGCACGTCTCCCGCCATCTGCGCAGCTGGTTGCGGCCCGAGCGCTTCCGGGTCGACGCGCTGCTGGCCCCTGCCACCGGAGAGATCTGGCGCGAGCCGCTCGGGACGGTCCTGGTCATCGCCCCGTGGAACTATCCGCTGAACCTGTCGCTCGGACCGGTGATCGGTGCGATCGCCGGCGGGAACACGGTCGTGCTGAAGCCCAGCGAGATCGCGCCGGCGACGTCGGCGGCGATCGCCCGACTGGTCGAGAAGCACCTGGATCCCGCGTGGGTGCGGGTGGTCGAGGGCGGCGTCGAGGAGACGACGGAGCTCCTCGCCGAGCGCTTCGACCTGGTGTTCTACACGGGCAACGGCCGCGTCGGACGCATCGTCGCCCGCGCCGCGGCCGAGCACCTCACCCCGGTGGTCCTCGAGCTCGGCGGGAAGTCGCCCGTCTTCGTCGACGACGACGTCGATCTGCGGACCGCCGCCCGGCGGATCGTCTGGGGCAGGTTCACGAATGCCGGGCAGACCTGCGTCGCCCCCGACTACCTCATGGCGACGCCCGCGACGATCGAGCGGCTCGTGCCGGAGCTCCGCCGCGCCGTGCGCGAGATGTACGGCAGGAGCCCGGAGCGCTCACCCGACTACGGTCGCATCATCACCGCAGGCCACTATGAACGGCTGCTGGGGCTCATGGACGACGGACGCGCCGTCGTCGGCGGGCCGTCGTCGGCCGATCCAGGCACCCGCTTCATCCCGCCGACGATCCTCGTCGACGTCGGCTGGGACGATCCCGTAATGGCCGAGGAGATCTTCGGCCCGATCCTGCCGATCCTCGCGGTCGACGGGCCCGACGAGGCGATCGACCGCATCGTCGCAGGCGACAAGCCCCTGACCGCCTACGTCTTCACGGGATCGCCCGAGGTCGAGCGGGCCTTCGCCGCCCGGACCTCGTCGGGCTCCCTCGCGCTCGGCTTCACCCTCGCTCACGTGGGGACCACCGCGATGCCCTTCGGCGGCGTCGGCGCCTCCGGCACCGGCCAGTACCACGGCCGGGCCGGGCTGGAGGTCTTCACGCACGCCAAGCCCGTCGTGCGCAAGCCCCTCAGACCGGACACTCTCGCGCTCATCCGTCCGCCGTACAAGGGGATGCGCAAGCGGCTGCTGCGTCGGCTGTTCCGCTGATCGCGCCCGATCCTCCCGTCCCGGCGGCCGTCCGACGATCGCAGGAGCGGATCGGTCGCCCGGATGATGTCGGACGTGCCGGCCGCTCTCGGCACCCCTACGTCGGTCGATGATCAGCCCGGATCCAGGGAACAGGATGGTCGTGCGGGGAGTCCGGGACTAGCGTCTGAACCGGCCGCTTCGGCCGACGTACGGATGAGGAAGGGCACACCATGTCGACACCGCCTCCGGAGAATGCGTCGTTCTCCAGCCCGACGAGCGGATACGGAGATCCCGGTGGCGCCCGGGGATCCGGCGATCCAGGTGCATCCGGTGCGCCCGGTGGCCCTGGCGGTCCCGGCGCGCCCGGTGGCCCCGGTGCATCCGGTGGCCCCGGTGGCCCTGGTGGTCCCGGTGGCACGGGAGGAACCGGGGGCACTGGAGGACCAGGCGGGCGGGGCCTGCCGGGGAGCGGCCGTCCCCAGAACCCGAACCTCGTCAACGGCGCCACCGTCCACGGCATCCTGGGGCAGCAGCGGATCCGCCACCCGTGGGAGCTGCCGCTGCTGGGAGTCGGCGTGGCCCTGACCATCCTCGCCTACGTCGGCTGGACCGTCCTGATGGTCTCCACCGTCTACCTCAGGATCGTCGAGGGCGAGCAGACCGTCGCGGAGCTGTGGCAGTGGGTGAGCCTGCTGCCCTTCCTGATCCAGCTCGCGGTCGTCCTGCCGCTGTTCCCGCTCCTCGCCTGGTGGGTGCGCGCGATCCAGTACGCCCAGCTGCGCGTCTCCGGCGTCCGCATGAGCCCCACCCAGTTCCCCGAGGGATATCGGATGGTCGTGGAGGCCGCACGCGCCTTCGGCATGCGCCGCGTTCCCGACGCCTACGTCCAGCTCGGCAACGGCGTCATCAACGCCTTCGCCGCCGGTCACGGTTTCCGCCGCTTCGTCGTCATCAACTCGGACCTGTTCGAGGTGGGCGGAGCGGTCCGCGATCCGGAGGCGCTGCGCTTCGTGATCGGCCACGAGGTCGGGCATCTCGCCGCCGGCCACGTCTCCTACTTCCGACTCGTGCTCGCCAACGTCATCCGCATGCTGCCGATCCTCGGCCCCGCCTTCTCCCGCTCCCAGGAGTACACGGCCGACAACTACGGCTACGCGATCGCCCCGGGCGGCGCCCCCGGCGTCATGGGGCTGCTCTCCGGCGGCAAGTACCTCCACGCCGACGTCAACGTCAACGAGCTCGCCGACCGTGCCGCCACCGATCCCAGCTTCTTCGTGCACTGGGCGAACTGGCTGTCCTCCCATCCGGTGACGACCTGGCGCGCCCACGCGCTGCGGGACCGTTCCAAGGCCGGCTCCCTGTGGATCCGACCCAGCGGGGCGCTCTACAGCTCGCCGCTTCCGCCCGGGCACGTGTGGTCCTCGAAGTTCCCGACCCCCGGGGACGCCCTGGCCATGCTCGATCAGGCCGACAGCCTCCGACCCGCCGGCACCGCCGACCAGTTCGGCCGGTTCCCCGGCGGGGACTACTCGGCCAAGCCGCCGGCTCGTCAGGTGCAGCTGGCCGCGCCGCTGCTGTCGGCGCGCACCGGCTATGCGATCCCCGTCGGCCCCTATCGCGATGACGCCCGCGGGCCGGTCCCCGCGGACGGCATGAACCCCTGGTCGAGCACCGGGAGCTGAGCGGCTCCGCGGGGCCCCGGATCCGCGGGAGGCTCCGGCCGACGTCGGGCCGGGGCCTCCTGTCCCTTGCCCGCTCAAGCCGCGGTCGGCCTATCCTGCAGGGGTGATGCCCGACCCCAGCGCCCCGCAGCCCGCGGTGCGCCGCAAGCCCCTGCTCGCCGTCCTCCTCGCTCCGCTGTTCATGGCGCTCATCGCCGTGAGCGTCATCAACGTCGCCCTGACGGCGATCGGCGAGGGTCTCGGCGCCTCGAGCGAGGGCCTGCAGTGGGTGATCTCCGGCTACGCCCTCGCCTTCGGCGTGCTGCTGGTGCCCGCGGGGCGAGCAGGCGACGCCACCGGCCGACGGCGCGTGTTCGTCCTCGGCGTCGCCCTGTTCACGATCGGATCGCTCGCCAGCGGCCTCGCCCCGAACGTCGAGATGCTCAACCTCGCCCGCATCCTGCAGGGCGTCGGCTCCGGGCTGCTGAACCCGCAGACCGTCGCCCTCATCCAGAAGCACTTCCGCGGGCAGGACCGCGCCCGGGCGTTCGCGCTGCTCGCCACGACCGTCGCGGTCGCCACGGCCATCGGCCCCGTCATCGGCGGCCTGCTGATCCAGCTGCTCGGTCCCGATCAGGGCTGGCGCTGGATGTTCCTGATGAACGTGCCCATCGGCGTGATCGCCGTGATCGCCGCCTACCGCTGGATCCCCGACGACCGGGTCCGCGGGGGAGAGCGTCCCCAGCTCGACGTCGGCGGCACCGCCCTGCTGACCCTCGCCATCCTCGGCATCATGCTGCCCTTCCTCGAGCGCAGCGCGAGCGTGCTGGTGTGGCTGTCGTTCCCCGTCGGCCTGCTGCTGCTCGGCGGCTGGTGGGCCTGGGAGGAGCGGGTCAAGCGCGCCGGCCGCGCCCCCATGGTCGACCCGGCGATCTTCCGCAACGAGCCGTTCCGCAACGGCATCCTCATCGTCTCGATCTACTTCCTGGGCGCCACCAGCGTGTGGATCATCGTCCCGCTCTACCTCCAGATGCACCTCGGGCACACCGCCTTCGAGGCCTCGCTGCTGGGCCTGCCCTCCTCGATCGCCGCCGCGATCTCCTCCCAGGTCGCCGGGCGCCACGTCCTCCGCCTGGGCCGACGGATGGTCATCATCGGCTTCGCCATCGCCTTCTGCGGCCTCGGCGGGACGGCCCTGCTGGTCGGGCCCGTCGAGCAGGGCTGGATCCCGTTCTGGCTGCTCGCGGTCCCGCTGACCCTCATGGGCCTCAGCCAGGGCATGACGATCTCCCCGAACCAGACCCTCACCCTGAACTCCGTGGACCCCCGCTACGGCGGCGTCGCCGGAGGCATCCTCCAGCTCGGGCAGCGCCTCGGCGCGGCCATCGGCACCGCCGTGATCCCCGGCATCATCTTCTCCCTCACCGAGTCGGGGAAGGGCTGGCTGGAGGCGTTCATCATCGCCGTGGTCATCATCATGGCGCTGACGCTGGTCGCGATGGGCGTCAGCGTCGTCGACCGGAACCGCGAGAAGGCCGGCCCCGCGGCGCTGTGACCATCGGGTCGGCGGATGCTCGTCAGCCGCGCAGCAGGTCCGCGAGCTCGTGGAGCATCGCGGGCTGCCACCGCGCCCAGTCGTGCCCGCCGGAGTGCAGTGCGAAGCGCACATCGAGTCCGGCGTCCCGAAGGGCATCGGCGAGGGCGCGTGACGTCGTCGGCATCGTGCCCTCGTACCGACCTGCATGGAGACGGATCCGATGCGAGCGGATCCTCCGGCTCGAGCCGCCGCCCGCATCCGCCAGCGCACGACGCAGCGGCCCGACCAGCGAGCCCTCCGGATAGCGCCACAGCGAGGTGGACCGGGCGATCGCGGCGGTGATCTCACCGGGAGCCTGGCGAGCGCGAACAGCGAGGTCAGACCGCCGAAGCTGGATCCGGTGACGATGATGCGCGAGGGGTCGATGCGCACCGCGGCGCCCGGCCCGGCCCGGTGGTGCCGGTCGCGCTCGTCGAGGCCGTCCGCGAGGAGCCGGGGCACGAGCGCGCGGGCGATCCAGCGGGCGTGACCGCCGGGGACGCCGAGCACCTGCGCGCGCTGCGGACCCGAGTCGACGAACACCGCCGCGAGCGGCGGCAGGACACCCGCGTCGACGCCGCGGGCGAGGGCCGCCGGAGTGCCCAGATGCTCGACGTGCTCGGCGGCGTCGGTGACGATCAGCAGGGGCACCCGCGCAGGCGCCGCCGGAGGCGCGGGCGAGGAGGGCGGGCGATGCGTCCGCGAGGACGCCCACCAGCGGGCGCGCGGCTCGCCGGCCGAGGTCGGCAGCTCGCGGACCATGGCCGACGGGCTCGACGGACTCGAAGGGCCGTCGCGCAGGTCCGCGGCGTCCATGGCGCTGGCGGTGCAGATGGCGCTGTCGGGCGTCCTCGCGAACGGCCCGTCGTCGGGCAGGCAGATGATCGAGCGCCGGCCGCCGCCGCGGACCGCACCATGGCCCAGCGGGTTGCCGGGATCGGCGAGGACGGGAGCGCCCGGGGACTTCATGCCGCGGTCGCGCCAGGGCGGATCGTCGGTGCCGTCGTGCTCGAGGAAGCCATAGCTTGCGCGCCAGTCGTAGGGGACCTCGAAGACCCCCTCCCACCAGCCGTCCGACGAGCGCTGCAGGTCGCAGCCGGTCTCCGGCACCGGATGCCACCATCCGGAGGCCTGCAGCGCGACCGCGCGGGCGTTGGGCGCCCGATGGCGGAAGCGGACGAGGGCGGTGCGCTCGCCCCGGCGCACGACCTCGGGACCGGACGGATGATCCGGATCGGACGGATGGTCCGGGTCGGACGGGGGGATCGCGCCGGGCGTCGGGACGGATGATCTCCACCCGGTCCGGGGCTCCCGCCGGGCGGGGCAGCGGCATCCATCGAGCCTCGGGGAACAGCCGAGCCTCGGGGAGCGGATGGCTGTCGGGGCGGGTCATGCGCTCGTCTCCGTCGCCGACGTCGGAGGCCTGCCCGTGACGGAGGCGAAGGCACGGGAGAAGCCGCTCGCGTGGGCGAAGCCGACGCGCCGGGCGACGGTCTTCACGGCGACCCCGGCCGAGAGGAGATCCATGGCCTGCTCGGCGCGCACGGCATTGCGCCAGGGCACGAAGCTGGTGCCCGCGGTGCGGCGGAACGCCCGCTCGAGGGACCGGCGCCGGGCCGCTGCGGCCGACGGCGGGATGCTCGTGCCCGCCGGGGCCGTCAGACAGCACCAGGTCGCGGGCGACCAGGGGCCGGCGGGGTCGCGGATGACCCGCTCGCGCAGCAGCTCGACGTCGGCCGGTCGGGAGCCGTCGACGTGCAGCACGCCTGCTCGCTGCACGAGGTCCGCGAGCGCCCGCGGCAGCTGGGCGGGATGTCCAGGGCCATGTGCTCGGGCAGATCGACGGGGACGGCGGTGCCGTCGGGGGAGCGGAGCATCACCGTGACCGGTCCGAAGACGGCCAGGACCAGGACGTTCTCCGTCTCGTTGGCGACCCGGTCGATATGGGAGACCGGAGGGGTGCGGATGTCGGCGGGGTTCTCGTGCATCTGCGAGCGGACCGCCTCCTGCAGCACCGCGAGGCGCGATGCGGTGGGCCGCAGCTCGGTGATGGAGGCGACCGAGAGCGAGAGCAGCGCCGCCCCGAGCGCCCGGTCGACCTCCCGCACATGCACGCTCGATCCGAGGTCGGGCTCGGTCCCGCGCACCGGATCGATCTCCCGGGAGGAGCCCTCGACCGGCAGGAACACCGGATGCAGCACGGAGTCCGGGGCGACCTCGAGAGCATGCAGACGGCCGTGGGGCACGAACATCGCCTGCCCGGCACGGAGCACCGTGCCCGTGCGCTCCTCCATCCCCTCGCACGTCCGGCCGTGCATCGGTGCGTCGGCCGCACCGAGGTCGATCCGCGCCTCCCCGGACCGGCACCACAGGACCACGTCGGTGCCGCGATGCCGGCGCGCCCGCAGGCTCGACCGGCCCCAGCGCGCACCGGTCGATGCGCTCTCCGCGATCATGGTGGTCGACGTCGGGAGTGTCGCAATCGGGTACGTAGCGCTCTCCTCACGGCAGTCTTCCGATAACAGCTGAGGGTTACCTTACTGAAGGTCGGCGCGGACCGGGGGCCCGCTGCCGTTCCTCGGGACCGCATCCGCACCTCCTGCCCCCCCGCCCGCTGCTGCCCGCCCTGGTCTGCCCGACCGAGGAGAGAACCATGTGCTCGCTGCGCGACTGGACGTACTACCCGATCACCACTCGCGAGCTCGTCGTGCGGGCCGCCCGTGACATCACCCCGGGCATGCGCCGGATCACCCTCGGCGGTCCCGGCCTCGAGGCCCACACCGCCGAGTCCGGCCATCCCGTCCAGGCGTTCCGCTCCGACGGCTTCGACGACGAGTTCAAGCTGTTCCTGCGTCACCCGGACGAGCCGGTCGCGCTGGCCCCCGTCCAGCTCGACGGCGTGCTGGACTGGCCGCGGGATCCGCATCTGATCTCCCGCACCTACACGGTGCGCCGCTGGGACCCGGTCGCCCGCGAGGTCGACGTCGACCTCGTGCTGCACGGAGACGGCCCCGCCGCCGCGTGGGCGCGGAGCGTGCAGGTCGGGGAGAGCATCCGCATCGCCGGGCCGAAGATGTCCGGCACCCATCCCGTGGGCGTCGACTGGACCCTCGTCCTCGGGGACGAGACCGCCCTGCCCGCCATCGGCCGCTGGCTCGAGGAGTTCCCCGACGGGGCCCGCGCCCAGGTGATCATCGAGGTCGGCGAGGACTCCCACCGCCAGGAGCTGTCCGTCCCCGACGGGGTCGAGCTGACCTGGCTCTCCCGCGACGGTGCCCCCGCAGGGAGCACGACGCTCCTGCTCGACGCGGTCCGTGCGCTCGACTGGTGGCCCGGTCGGGTGTTCGCCTGGGCGGCCGGCGAGGCCATCACCCTCGCTCCCATCCGCCGCTGGCTGCGCCGCGAGAAGCAGCTGCCGCGCGAGCAGCTCGACGTCGTCGGCTACTGGCGGCGCTCCCCGGAGCCTCCGGCCGCCGCCGAGGCGGCGGAAGCATCCGAGGGGCAGGCGGAGAACCGGTCGTCGTCCGGCGCTCCGGCCGACGATCCGGCGTCGTCCGACGATGGACCTGCCCCGACGGACGGGGCTGCCCCGGCGGACGGGGCTGCCCTGGCGGACGGGGCTGCCCCGGCCGCAGAGGACGAGGACCTGCTGCATCTCGCCGAGCTCGCCACCCCGCTCGCCCTGCGCGTGGCGGCGACGATCGGCCTCGGCCCGCTGCTCGCCGACGGCCCCGTCCCGACCTCCGACATCGCCCGGGCCACCGGATGCGACGAGGGGGCCTCGCCCATCTTCTGCGCTACCTCGACGTCGCGGGCTTCGTCGCCTCGTCGGGTGGTCCGTCGCCCGACGGACCGGCGGGCCTGCGCTGGGAGTGGACGGAGCGCGCGATCGACATGGGCGACGACTGGTACGAGGAGCGGCTGCGCCTCGACGGAACCCACGGCCTGCGCGAGCTCGGGCTGCTGGGTCTGCTGGCCGCCGTCCGCACCGGCTCCGGGCCGGATCCCGAGCCCGGGCTGCGTGCCCTGGGCATCGTCGCGGCCGACGACGAGGCCGAGCGCCGGGCCGCTCGTCTCGCCGCCGAGGCCGACGGCGCGGTCTACCTGGCCGGTCCGCTCGCCGAGGCGGACCTCCTCGCCGAGCACGGCAGCCTGCGGATCTCTGGCCGCGGAGCCGACGAGGTCGCCCTCGCCCTGCACCGCGCCCGCCCCGATCTGCGCCTCAGCGTCCTCGTCGATGCGGCCGACGCCGCCGGGGTGCGAGAGCGCCTCGCCGCGGCGGATCCGTCGGCCGCGGCGATCCCCGTCGAGGACGGCGGGCTGTTCGACGCACCCGACAGCGATGCGGATGCGCATCTGCTCGTCGACCTGCTGGACCGCTACCCCGACGACGCGGCGATCGCCGTGCTGCGGCGCGCCCGCGAGGCCTGCCGGGGCGGGCGCGTGGTGCTGGTCGGCGAGGCCCTGGACGCCGAGGCGCTCGACGAGCACGAGTGCGAGGACGACCTCGTCGGCTTCTCCCGCGGCGAGGCGGGGCTGCGCACCCGGAACCAGCGCGACGCCCTGATCGAGCGGGCGGGACTCCAGGTCGTGGGCCGTGCGAGCGTGGGGTGGGGGTTCGATGTCCGCGTCCTCGCCTGATCCCGCAGGCACCCGGTCCGGGGATGCTCTGCCCGGAGGCGACGCGCGTGGATACGCGTGACGAACTCGTCCGTCGACCGACATGCCGCGCCATTTCGGCAAAGAATTGGCAAAATCCCCGGTCGGAGTTGGTCTGCGAGGGTTTTCCGAGGGGCGTGCGGCGTGCACGGTAAGAGGGCGTCCGCAGCAGGTTCGCAGGTCACGCCCAGGAGCATCCCGCTCGTGAGCGCCCGGCGGAGCGGGCGCGTCGGCATCACCCGGTGCATCGCCGTCCCTTCCTGAGTCCTTCCCCGTTCCCCTCCCGGTGCCTCCCCGCACTTCCCCCCCTTCCCTTCCGCAGCGCCGAGCTGTTCCCCGAGGAGCCCCAGATGGCTGTCACGACCCGACGGACCCCCACCCACCGCGCCGAGGGCGCCCCCGCGTACTTCCGCGGGACGCGCGTCGCCCCCAAGGTCGCCGCCATGACCGGCGGAGCCGTCATCGCTGCGGGTGTCGCCATGGGCGGCACCTCCGTCGCGACCGCGGACACCACCGTGTGGGACAAGGTCGCCCAGTGCGAGTCCACCGGCAACTGGTCCATCAACACCGGCAACGGCTACTACGGCGGCCTGCAGTTCTCGAAGTCCACGTGGAAGGCCTTCGGCGGCACCGCCTACGCCGCCACCGCCGACAAGGCCACCAAGGCGCAGCAGATCGCCGTCGCTCAGCGCACCCTGTACGCGCAGGGACCGGGCGCCTGGCCCACCTGCGGCGCCCGAGCCGGTCTGACCAAGGCCAACGGTGGTGCCGATCCCAACGCCCAGCCGGCGGGATCCTCCAGCTCCTCGGGCTCGTCCAGCTCCTCCGGCTCCTCGAGCGCCAGCCGCGACGAGGACCGCACCTCGCCCAGCAGCGGCTCGCTCACGGTCGACGGCAAGTTCGGCCCCGCCACCACCCGCGCCCTGCAGAAGTGGATCGGCGTCTCGCAGGACGGCTCGCTCTCCACCAGCGACATCAAGGCCCTGCAGAGCAAGCTCGGCGTCACCGCCGACGGCAAGATCGGCGCGAAGACCACGGCGGCGCTGCGCTCCACCATGGGCCTGTCGAGCAACGGCGCCTGGGACTTCCGCAGCAACTATGCGACCGTCAAGGCCCTCCAGCAGTTCCTCAACGGCGGCGGGGCCTCCTCGAGCGGCTCCTCCTCGTCGGGCTCCTCCTCAGGCTCCTCCAGCTCGACGGGCACGCTCGTGGTCGACGGCAAGTTCGGCCCGGCCACCACCCGTGCGCTGCAGGGATGGATCGGCGTCTCGCAGGACGGTTCGCTGTCGACCAGCGACATCAAGGCCCTGCAGAAGAAGGTCGGGGCGACGGCCGACGGCAAGATCGGCTCCGAGACCACCCGCAAGCTGCGCGCCCAGATCGGCCTGTCCAGCAACGGCGTCTGGGACTTCCGCACCAACTACGCCACCGTCAAGGCCCTCCAGCAGTACCTGAACGCGCACTGACGCGTCCTGCGATGCGCGCACCGACGATGCCGTCGGTGCGCGCATCGCTGCTGTCGGGGCGCACGCAGTCCCTGTCGTCGGGCGCGCCAGCCTGCGGGTGAGCGCACCGGTGCTGCCGGGCGGCGCCATAATTCGCCATGATCCTTGGGCGAGGAGGGCGGGCGCGCATAGCGTCGGGTGCATGTCCGCCACGACGACGCTGCCCGATCTCGAGCGCGCCGCGCCCGCTCGCCGCCGCCCGGCCCTCAGCTATGAGCTGTTCCCGGCGCGCTCCGACGTGTCCTTCGAGAAGCTGCGCACCACCATCGCCGCTCTCGAGCAGACCGAGCCCGACTACGTCTCGGTCACCAGCCGCACCGGACACGGGAACCTCGACCGCGTGCTCGAGCTGACCGACCATGTGCTCAACGAGACCCGCCTGCGTCCGCTCGTGCACCTGACCTCGATCGCCTCGACCCGTGCGCAGCTCGAGGTGATCATCGGCGATCTGCTGGACCGGGGCGTGCGCGGGATCCTCGCGCTGCGCGGCGACCAGCCGGAGGGCCATCGCCTCGAGGACGACGAGGTGCCGTTCGCCCGTCCCCTCGTCGAGCTGATCCGCGATGTCGAGCGGGAGCGCTCGGCGGCGCTCGGCGCGGGCCGCATGAGCATCGGCGTGGCGGCGTACCCGCACCGGCATCCGGAGTCGCCGACCACCCAGCACGATCTCGAGGTGCTGGTGGCCAAGGAGCGCTCCGGCGCGGACTTCGCGATCACGCAGGTGTTCTTCGATCCCGCGGCGTACTGCGACCTGATCCGTCGGTCCGAGAGGGCGGGGATCCGCATGCCGATCGTCCCCGGCTTCCTGCCCGCCACCAACACGCGCCGCGTGGTGCGCCTGGCGGAGATGGCCGGGGTCCAGCCGCCGCGCGAGCTGCTGCACCGGCTGGAGACCGCGGCCGACGAGACCGAGCGCCGACGCATCGGCGTGCGGTACACCGTCGACCTCGCGAAGCAGGTGCTCGACGCCGGGGCCCCCGGCGTGCACCTGTTCACCTTCAACTCGCACGCCGACGCCCTCGACGTGCTCGACACCCTCGACCTGGACCGCTGGTCCGCCCCCACCACAGGAGAGACCCGATGACGACCCCTGAGACCACCGCGAACGGCGCCCTGCCCGCCGCTCTGCCCGTCGGCTACCCGCGGATCGGCGCCCAGCGCGAGCTGAAGAAGGCGGAGGAGGCCTACTGGGCCGGCCGCATCGATCGCGCGACCTTCGAGCAGCGCACCCGCGAGCTGCGCCGCGCCACCCGCGCCCGCCTCGCCGAGCTGGGCCTGGACGCAGCCGGCGCCGCCCCCGAGTCCTTCTCGCTGTACGACCAGGTGCTGGACGCCGCGGTCGCCACGGGCATCGTCCCGGACCGCTTCGCCTCCGTCGTCGGCGCCGACGGCTCCATCGACCTCGACGGCTACTTCTCCCTCGCACGCGGCACCGCCGACCAGGCGCCGCTCGAGATGACCAAGTGGTTCGACACGAACTACCACTACCTCGTGCCCGAGATCGGTCCCGACACCGACGTGCACCTCGCCGCGACCACCGTGATCGACCTGTTCCGCGAGTCCCTCGAGGACGGCGCCGGCACCCGCCCCGTGCTCGTCGGCCCCGTGACCCTGCTCCTGCTCGCGAAGGCCCAGGACGGAGCCCCCGAGGGCTTCGACCCGCTGGACCGCCTGGACGACGTCGTCGCCGTGTACGCCGAGATCCTCGCGCGGCTGGCCGAGGCCGGCGCCTCCTGGGTCCAGCTGGACGAGCCGGCCCTCGCCGCCGACCAGCGCGTGGACGCCGCCGCGCTCGCTGAGGCGCTGCAGCGCGCCGAGGGCGTGCTCGCGAAGGCCGCGGAGCGTCCGCAGATCCTCGTGACCACCCCCTACGGCGGCATCGGCGACCTGCTGAAGGCAGTCCTCGCCACCGGTGTCGAGGCCGTGCACGTGGACCTCACCCGCGGCGACCTCCCGACCGTCGCCCAGCTCGAGGGCATCGGCTCGACCCGTCTGGTCGCGGGCGTCGTCGAGGGCCGCTCCGTGTGGCGCACCGAGCTGCCGACGGCGGCCGCGCGCCTGGCCGAGCTGCGCTCCCGCGTCGCCGAGGCCGGCGGCGACGCCGAGGCCGTCTCCGTGTCGACCTCCGTCTCCCTGCAGCACGTCCCGCACACCCTCGACCTCGAGCCGAAGCTCCCTGCCGAGCTGAAGGCGACCCTCGCCTTCGCCGACGAGAAGGTCCGCGAGCTGGTCGAGCTCGCCTCCGGGACCGTCGTGCCCGGATCCGTCGACGGCCCCCGCTCCGTCGTCCGCGACTTCGAGGGCGTCCGCGACGACGCCGTGCGCGAGCGCGCCGCCGGCCTGTCGGCCGCCGACCTCGAGCGATCCGCCGTGGAGGTCCGCGAGGCCGCCCAGCGCGAGGCGCTCGGCCTGCCCGAGGTCCCCACCACCACGATCGGCTCCTTCCCGCAGGTCGACGCCGTCCGCAAGGCCCGCGCCGACCACCGCGCCGGCCGCATCGACGACGCCGCCTACGAGCAGGCGATGAAGGACGAGATCCGTCGCGTCATCGCGCTGCAGGAGGAGCTGGGCCTGGACGTCCTCGTCCACGGCGAGCCCGAGCGCAACGACATGGTGCAGTACTTCGCGGAGAACCTCGACGGCTTTGCGACCACGCAGAACGGCTGGGTCCAGTCCTACGGCTCGCGCTGCACCCGTCCGTCGATCCTCTTCGGCGACGTCTCCCGCCCCGCCCCGATCACCGTGTCGTGGGCGACCTACGCGCAGTCGCTCTCCGAGAAGCCGGTCAAGGGCATGCTCACGGGCCCCGTCACGATCCTGGCCTGGTCCTTCGTGCGCGACGACCAGCCCCTCGGCGACACCGCGAACCAGGTGGGCCTCGCCCTGCGCGACGAGATCAGCGACCTGGAGGAGGCCGGCATCGCCGTCGTCCAGGTCGACGAGCCGGCGCTGCGCGAGCTGCTCCCGCTGCGCCTCGCCGACCAGGACGCTTACCTGCAGTGGTCGGTGGACTCCTTCCGCCTCGCCACGGCGGGCGCGGCCGACGCCACCCAGATCCACACCCACCTGTGCTATTCGGAGTTCAACGAGGTCATCGACGCGATCGACGGCCTGGGTGCCGACGTCACCTCGGTGGAGGCCTCCCGCTCCCGCGGCGAGCTCCTCGAGGCGCTCGACCCCGAGCGCTTCTCCCGCGGCATCGGCCCGGGCGTGTGGGACATCCACTCCCCGCGCGTCCCCGGCGTGGAGGAGATCCACGAGCAGCTCTCGGCCGCCCGGGCCGTCGTCGGCGCCGGCAAGCTGTGGGCCAACCCCGACTGCGGTCTGAAGACCCGCGGCTACGCCGAGACCGAGGCCAGCCTGCGCAACCTCGTCGAGGCCACCCTCAAGGTCCGCGCCGAGGCCGAGGTCCCCGCGGGCGTCTGACGCCCCCAGCCCGTGCGGCCCGATCCGACAGCCTCGGATCGGGCCGCACGGCGTTTCGCGCATCCCCTGGGCGAGGGCGCCTCGCCATGGCAGGCTGATGGCATGACCCGCTCCGACCTGCCCGCGGACAGCCACGTCCACAGCGAATACTCGTGGGACACCGGCGGCCCGGCCTCCCGTGCCGCGGGGACCATGCGCGCGACCTGCGAGAGGGCTGTGCGGATCGGCCTGCCGGCCCTGTTCTTCACCGAGCATCTCGATCTCGAGCCCGCGTGGCTCGGCGATCCCGAGGACTTCGCCGAGGATGCCGCGGTCTACAGGGCGCAGGGGCACCGGCTGCTCGGGGAGGACGGCGTCGTCGACGTTCCCCGCTTCGACGTCGACGGATACTTCGAGAGCATCGAGAGATGCCGTGCCGAGTTCCCCGAGCTGCGCATCGGGACGGGCCTCGAGTTCGGCCAGCCGCACCTGCGCACCGAGGCCGCCGCCCAGCAGCTGGACCTCGACCGCTTCGACCGGATCATCGGGTCCCTGCACACTCTCCCGGCGGACGCGCCGTCCCAGCTCGGGGACGACGCGTCGGCCGACGGCGGGTCGGCGGACGGCGGGTCGGCCGACGACGCCCCCCGGGCCGAACCGGACCTGCTGTTCCGCCGGTGGCCGGCCGACGAGGTGGTCCGCCATTACCTCGCGCACGTCCCCGCCCTGGTCGCGGGTGACGAGCCCTTCGAGATCGTCACCCACATCGACTATGCCCTGCGCTACTGGCCGGAGGCCGACGCCGGTCCCTTCGACCCGCTCGACTTCGAGGAGGAGTTCCGCGGCGCCATGCGCGCGATCGCGAACAGCGGGCGCGCGCTCGAGATGAACACGCGCCGGCTGTGGCCGTGGGTGCCGCGCTGGTGGGCGGAGTCCGGCGGTCAGCGGATCAGCTTCGGCAGCGACTCCCACACCACGGCGACGCTGGCGCATGGCTTCCCCGAGGCGATGGAGATGGTCGAGGCGTTCGGGTTCCGACGGCAGCGACGCCCCGAGGACCTCTGGGTGCGCTGAGGGCGGACCGGTGGCCCCGGGTGCCCGTGAGCCGCGGCGCCTCCGGGGACGCCCGTCCGCGGTGCGGGCCAGGGGTGCATGTGTTGCAGCCGACAGGTAGCCTGTGGGCCGCGTGGGAGCGCCGTGTGAAATCACTGATGGCGCTCTGCTGTCCAGCGGACGACGGAGCAGGCAGGTCTCTCCGCCACGCTTGAACCTGGAGAAGCATGAAGGGGGAGCGCGCATGAACGCGCCCGAGGACGAACAGACGACAGGGGCAGGGGAGCAGCGAGTCCCTGATCCGCGCCAGCAGCCATCCGCCGAGCAGCCGCCGCTGGACGGCACGCAGCCTCCGCAGACCCCGCAGCCCCCTGCCGGTTCGCCGGCGCCGCAGTACGGCGAGGCGCCCCAGCCGCCGCAGTACGGTGCGACGCCGCCTCCGCCGTCGGCCGGCTCTCCGGCCCCGCAGTGGTCCTCGGCCCCGCAGGCGCAGGCTCCCGTCGGCGGTGCCCCGGCGGCGGGTGCACCGGCGGCACCCGCGCCCGCCGGCCCCTCGGTGACTCCCGAGCAGGTCAAGCAGAAGCTGTCCGCGATCGGTCTGGTGAACCCGGTGCACTCGCTCGCGGTGGGCGGTGCCGCCTATGTCGCAGGCATCGTGATCGCCGTGATCGGCGTCGTGCTCACGGCGATCCTGGTGGCGATCCTGGGGATGGGGAATCCCGTGGAGAGCGGTCTGGAAGAGGTCGACCTGGATCCGAGCGGCGCGCTGAGCGGCTTCGCCATGGCTCTGCGGGCACCGTTCCAGCTGGTCGCGATGGCATTCTTCGGCTCCCTGGGCATGAAGGTCACTTACATGGGTGAGACCGTGGGCTTCTCGGTGCGCTTCCTGCCGGCGATCATCACGCTCGTCGTGCTGGGGGTCGCCTTCTTCGGCGGGCGCTTCATCCAGAAGCGCCAGCGGGCCGGTCTGATCGGCATCTGGGTGAACGCCCTGCTGACCTCCTTCGCGGTCGCGCTCCTGACCGTGCTGGCGGCGCTGATCTTCGCACAGCCGATCCCGCTCGACGAGGGCGTGAACCTGCGTCTGCACGCAGCGGGCTTCGATGCCTTCCTCGGGGTCCTCGTGCTGCTCACCATCGCCATCGGGCTGGGGCGGATGAGCCTCGGAGCCCGCCCGGCCTGGTGGCCGCTGGTCGCGGACATCCCCGCCGGTGCCAAGCTCGCCGCCGTGCACGCCCTGATCATGACCGTCCTCGTCTTCCTCGTCGTGACGGTGGTGACGACCATCCAGGCGATCATCGACGGGGAGACCCCGCCGATGCTCGCGATCGCCCTCCTGCTCCCGCTGATCGGCGGGCAGGTGATCGCCTACTTCACGGGTCTGCCGATGCTCTCGGCCGTGACGACGCGGATCCACGCCCCGGGTGCCTTCGACTACTTCTTCGGCTCCGGATCGGGCATCGACCGCACCTCGATCTTCTCGATGCAGTGGTACGTGTGGCTCCTGGGCCTCCTGCTGGGCCTGGTGGTGCTCGTCGCCGTCTCGCTCCTGTGGGGCAGCGGACGGCGCGCGGTCCCGAACAACGTGATCGCCACCGCGGTCTCCTGGGCGGCGCTGCCGCTGACCTACTTCGCCGGGGGCATCGTCCTGCTCATCCTGGCCCGCGCCTCGTTCCGCATGCAGTACGACGGCGGCTACTTCGGCAGCGCCGAGAGCCTCTCGGGTTCCGTGGGTCTGGCGGGATGGACACCGCTGCTGGCCCTGCTGGTGGGCGTCGTGGTCGAGGTGCTCTCGCGCTTCGTCGCGCCGCTCGTGGTCCCGTTCCTGCCTGCAGGGATGCTGACCTGGTTCCGTCGGCCGCTCGCTGCGTCCGCAGGGACCGCGACCGAGGGGACCGCGGCTGCAGGGACCTCAGGCTCGGCCGCCGGCGGAGCGCCCGGCGCTGCGGCGCCCGGCTTCATGGGATCGGGCGCCCCCGGTGCCGCGGTCCCCGGCCCGTCGGCCGGCAGTCCGGCCCCGGCAGACGGCGCGGCGGCCTCTCCGTACGCGGCAGCCTCGCCGTACAGCGCGTCGGCCGCACCGGCCGCATCGGCCGCGTCCGGCACCGCCGACTCCCCGTACGTCGCGGCCCCTGTCGGGGCCGAGGCATCGGCCGAGCGCCAGCCCCTGTCGCCGCGGGCGAAGAGGACCGCGATCGGGGTCGCGATCGGCGTCGGAGCCCTGATCGTGCTGATCGTGGGCCTGATCATCGCCTACACCGTCATCTCGAAGGTGGTGTTCTCCCCGCAGAAGAGCGTCGAGTCGTACCTGACCGCGCTGCAGGACGGCGATGCGTCGACAGCTGTCGAGCTCTCGGCGCCGAACGTTCCCACCGCGCAGCAGGCGCTTCTCACGAACGGGATCGCCGGCGCTGCGGAGAACCGCATCAGCTCCTGGAGCATCACCGACACGCAGGAGCGCGGCGACGACTACGTGATCACCGCCGACGTCACGCAGGACGGGGTCACCACCTCCCGGACCTTCACGGTCGAGAAGGCCGGACGCACGGCCGTGGTCTTCCCCAAGTGGGAGCTGGGTGATGTCGAGTATGCGAGCTTCTCGCTCGCCGTCCCCGAGGGCACGACGACCGTCCTGGTCAACGGCCAGGAGCTCGCGGTCGAGGATCTCGGGCTCGAGACCGACTACGGCACGCAGTACGGCATCTTCTCGGTCCTGCCGGGCGACTACGAGGTGACGCTGCCGGAGCTCTCCGACCAGGTCACCGCGCAGGGCGGCGTCGTCGAGGTCCCGGCTGACCTCGAGATGGCCTACGACCTCGGCGTCTCGCCCTACTACGAGCTCTCCGACACCGGCGTCGAGGCGGTGCAGACGCAGGTCGACGCCGCTCTCGACACCTGCGCCGAGTCGACCGAGGCCGAGCCCGAGGGATGCCCCCTGGACGCCTGGATCTGGTACGACGTCGTCGAGGGCTCCGGCTCATGGGAGATCACCGAGTACCCGGTCGTCGAGGTCACCCAGGACAGCGGCGCGTTCAGCTACTCCAGCAGCTACGACTCCTACGGCGAGGCGACCTACTCCTACCAGGCGAAGGGGTACGACGACGAGATCACCGACGAGACTGAGGAGTCCACGATCTCGGTCTACGGCAGCATCACCGTCGACGAGAACGGAGAGGTCCAGGTCGACACCTCCGAGTGGTGAACCCCGTCCGATGAATCCTGTCCGGTGACGCCCGGCCCGGTGACCTCTTCGAGGTCACCGGGCCGGAGCCTGATGCCGGGCTGGAGGGGGATGGTGCCCGGCTCAGACCGGCACGATCAGCGGCCGACGGGAGACCGGATGCTCGAGCACGGCCACCTGCTGGCGATAGACCTGCTCGATGCGCTCGGAGGTGAGGACCTCCGACGGGGTGCCGAGCGCCTGCAGGCGTCCGGTGCCGAACATCGCCACCCGGTCGCAGTAGCGGGCGGCCAGCGAGAGGTCGTGCAGCACGACCATCACGCAGCGGCCCTCGTCGGCGAGCCGGCGCGCGCTGCGCATGAGCGCCTCCTGGTGGCGCAGATCAAGAGGGGCCGTGGGCTCGTCGAGCATCACGATCCCGGCATCCTGGGCGAGGGTGCGGGCGAAGACCGCTCGCGCGAGCTCCCCACCCGACAGGGTGGTCACGTCCCGCTCGGCGAGCTCGTCGATCTCGGCCTTGACCAGGGAGTCCTCGACGAGGCGCGAGTCGTCGTCGGACGCGTCGTGCGGCGCGCGCCCCATCTCGACCAGCTCCCGGACCGTGAACGAGAAGGCCTGCGCATGCTGCTGGGTCATCACCGAGCGCTCCCGCGCCAGGGCCTTCGCCCTCCATCGGTGCGGCGGGGTACCGCCCAGCAGGATCCGTCCCTGCGAGGGGACGTGGTCCCCGGACAGCAGGGACAGCATGGTCGACTTCCCGGCGCCGTTCGGGCCGACGAGCGCGACCAGCTCGCCGCGGGAGGCATCGAAGGTGACGTCGTCGAGCAGCTGCGCACCGTCGATCGAGAAGCCGACGGCCTCGACGACCAGGCAGGGCGCGGACCCCGTGCCGGTCGCCGCATCGCTCCCGGCTGCCCCTGCGGCTGACCCTGCGGCTGGCCCTTCGGCTGGCCCTTCGGCTGGCCCTTCGGCTGCCCCTGCCCCTGCCCCTGCCCCTGCCCCTGCCGCTGACCCTGCGGCGGCGTCGGCGCGCAGGCCGCCGGCGGTGCGGGCGGCGCTCACAGCTGCACCGCCCGGGAGCGGAGCACCAGCATGAGGAAGAACGGTGCGCCCATGAGCGCCGTGAACAGCCCGATCGGCACCTCCGCAGGAGGGGCGACCACGCGGGAGAGGGTGTCGGCGACGACGATCAGCAGCGCTCCGAGCACCGCCGCGACCGGCAGCAGGGCCCGATGGCCCGGACCGCAGATCTGGCGGACGATGTGCGGGACCACCAGCCCGATGAAGCCGATGGTGCCGGTGAACGCGACCGTGGTGCCGGTCAGCAGCGCGGCCACGACGATGACGATCCGGCGGGTCGCGTTCACGTCCAGGCCCAGGTGCTTCGCCTGCCGCTCGCCGAGGGTGAGCAGATCCAGGCGCCGGGCCATCACGATCATGTGGCCGACGCCGACGATCACCGGCAGTGTCACCAGCCCGAGCCGCAGCCAGGTGATCGACCCCAGCGAGCCCATCTGCCAGAAGACGACCGACTCGAGCTCGTCGTCGTCGGCCGCGAAGGTGAAGAAGCCGATCAGGGCCGAGAACGCTGCGCCGACGGCGATGCCGACGAGCAGCAGCCGAGCCGTCCCGGAGCCCGCCGCGGGCCGTGCGAGCGCATAGATCAGGCCCGTGGCGAGCAGTCCGCCGGCGAAGGCGGCCGCGGGGACGACCCAGGCGACCAGGGCGGTCGCCAGCGGCGGCATGGGCACGATCGCGCCGACGGCGCCCGTCGAGGCGCCTGCGCTGACGCCGATGATGCCGGGGTCGGCGAGCGGGTTGCGGAACAGGCTCTGCAGGGCCGCACCGGAGACTGCCAGGGCAGCCCCGGTGAGCGCCCCGAACAGCACGCGCGGCATCCGCAGGTCCATCACGACCGTCGTCTCGAGCGGCGGCGAGGCGTCGCCGATCCCGAGGATCTCGTGAGCGGCGACGCGGAGCACCGTGACCGGGGCGATCTCGATCGGCCCGGTCCCGATGCCGACGACCACCGCGATCACGAGCGCGACCGCTCCGACCGGCAGCGCGATTGCGAGCGGGACGCGACGGGTGCGCTGGGTCAGCGCCCGCCGTGCGGCGGGGGCGGAGCGGTCCGCCGCGACGCTCACGCGGCGAAGTCCGCCAGGGCCGTCGCCAGAGCCTTCGCACCGGCGCCGACGGAGGTCCCCGAGACCTTGATCTGCTCGGCGGGCATCAGCACGAACGCGTTCGCGAGGCCGGCGGGGGTCTGCGCGAGGGTCGGGAAGGCGGCGAGGATGCCCTCCAGGCCGCCCCACTCCTCCATGTCGCCGGTGCCGGTGACGATGACGTCGGGAGCGAGATCCAGCAGGCCCTCGTCGGAGTACTCGACCGAGCAGCCGCGCAGTCCCGCCTCGACACCGCAGTTCACGGCGCCGACGGCCTCGAGGATGTCCGCGGCGGCGGTCCCGGTGCCGACCACGGCGTTCGCGCCGCCCGCACCGGAGGAGGTCACCACCAGCACCCGCAGAGCCTTCACGGCGTCGTCGGCGGCGTCGGAGGCTTCGGCCAGCTGTGCCTCGACGGCCGAGGCGAGCTCCTCGCCGGCGTCGGCATCGCCGATGTAGGAGCCGACGGCGCGGATCTTGTCCGCGACCGACTGCTGGTCGTCGACCACGGCGGCCGACACGCCCGCGGAGCAGAACTGCTCGGCGACGTCGCCGTGGCGCTTGGTGTTGTTGCCGAAGAAGCAGGTGCCGTCGACCGAGAGCAGGCCCTCGGTGCCGGTCTCCTCGGAGAACTCGAACTGGTTCGGGTCGTCGATCGCCGCCTGGGCGACCGAGTTGGTGGGCGCGGCGTAGATGTTCGCGGCCAGCCCCATCGCGGCGAGCATGTCGGCGACGGCCTCGCCGCCGACGATGATGCGGCCGATGTCCTCGATGGTCACCTCGGTGCCCGTGCCGTCGGTGACGGTGACCGGCACGTCCGGGGTCGCCGTCGTCGTCGGAGCGCCGGTGCCCTCGACCCAGGTCCAGCCCTCGGGGAGATCGTCGGGCGCCCCGGAGGCCGAGCCCGCGGACGACCCGGAGCCGCCGTCGGCCGAGCCCGCATCGGAGGCACCTGCGGCACCGGAGGAGCCGGCGGCCGCGCCGTCGCTGCTGGAGCACGCGGACAGGCCCGTCAGCGCGACGAGCGAGGCCAGGACGGGGGCTCGGCCGGAGTGCGAGTGTCCTCGTCGGCCCGCTGCACGCCGAAGGCGCGCGGGGGCGCGGCTCCTCGCGGGCGCTGAGACGGGCGGCCGGAGCTCAGCCGCCCAGCCGCATCCAGTCGTCGTGCCGCACCCGGAACCGCAGCGTGCCTGCCCGCGCGACCATGAACAGCAGGTTCGTCGCCGCCCACAGCGCCGCGAGCCCCAGTGCCCCGGCCGGGGCGATCAGGCCGACGGCGAGAGCGAAGGGCAGCACGATCACGGCCGAGACGACACCGGCCTTCGCGAGGTACGGGGCGTCCCCGGCGCCCATCAGGACCCCGTCCAGGACGAACACGTACCCGGCGATCGGCTGCGCCACCACCAGCACCCACAGCGCCGCCCGCAGGTTCTCCTGCACCACCGGATCCGGGGTGAACACCGACGGGACGACATAGCTCGCCCCCAGCAGCACGAGCCCGACGACGGCGCCGCCGCCCACCCCCCACACGGTCAGCCGCCGCGTGACGGCGCGGACCGTCGCGGCATCGGCCGCCCCGAGGTAGCGGCCGGTCAGGGCCTGACCGGCGATCGCGAGGGAGTCCAGGGCGAGCGACAGCAGCATGAAGATGGTCGTCGCGAGCTGATGCGCGGCCAGCTGCGCCTCCCCGAGCCGGGCCGCGACCAGCACCGTCGCGATGCTGACGACGCGCAGGCTCAGCGTGCGCACGAACATCGGCACCGATTCGCGTCCGGTCGCCGCGACGCCCGCCGGCTGCGGCCGCAGCGGCACATGATGCTCCCGCGCATAGCGGACGACCGCTCCCAGCAGCACGGTCGCCATCAGCCACTGGGCGATGATCGTGCCGAACGCGCTGCCGGCGATGCCCAGGTCCAGCCCGAAGATCAGCAGCGCGTTCAGGGGGATGTTGAGCACCGCGCCGCCGACGGCGACCACGAGCGGGAGGCGCGCGTCCTGCATGCCGCGCACGAGCCCCGTGGTCGCCTGCACCGCCAGCATCGCCGGCAGTCCGAAGGCCGAGATCCGCAGATAGATGACGGCCTCGGCGGTGGCCTCAGGGCCCGCGCCGAACCAGCCCAGGAGCGTCGGCCCGCCGACTGCGAGCACGAGCGTGCAGCCGGCGCCGATCATCAGCGCGAGCCAGGAGGCGTCCACGCCGCGGGCGATCGCCTCACGGGTGCGTCCGGCGCCGAAGGCGCGCGCGACCGCGGCGGTGGTCGAGTAGGCGAGGAACACCGAGAGCCCGACGACCGTGGTCAGGACCGTGGAGGCCAGTCCCAGCCCGGCCAGGGAGGAGGTCGACACGCGCGCGATGAACGCCGAGTCGACCATGACGAACAGCGGCTCGGCGACCAGCGCGCCGAGCGAGGGGATCGCCAGGCGCAGGATGTCGCGGTCGACGGTGCGGCGCGCGGTGCGCGGATCGTCGGTCTCACCGCGGTGCGGGCCGGGCCCGGAACCGGGGTCGGCGATGGAACCGGGGTCGGGGTCGGGGGAGTCGGGCACGATCCCATTGTCGGCTCCCGGACGGCTCCCCGGCGCCTCGCAGCGGATCGTGACCGGATATGCGACGGAGGTCGGATACGGGCGTGCGGACACGTGTGGAACAGTGGCCGGGTGGAGGACCGGATCGTGCCGGACCGTGCGTCCGGTCGCAGACCGGGCGGCGGCGGGCCCGGGCGCGTCCTCGCCCGTCGCACGTGACCCGAGGAGCCCCATGCATCGCCTCGCCCGGCTGAGTCTGAACAACCGCGCCTTCATCGCACTGGTCTGCATCGCCGTGTCGATCATCGGCATCTTCTCGATGACGACGATGCGCCAGGAGCTGATCCCGTCGGTCTCCCTGCCGCAGATCCAGATCATGACGACCTCGGTCGGCTCCTCCTCGGAGCAGATCGAGGAGCGCATCTCCTCGCCGGTCGAGCAGGCCGTCAGCGGGCTCGAGAACGTCGAGTCGACGTCCTCGACCTCGCAGGCCAGCGTCTCGATCGTGACTGTGGAGCTGGCCTACGGCACCGACACCGCCCGAGCCTCCAACCAGGTGGACTCGGCCCTGAACCAGATCGAGGACCAGCTGCCCGAGGGCGCGGACCCGCAGGTCATCGCCGGAGGCACGAGCGACCTGCCCGCGGCGGTGCTCTCGGTCTCCTCGGACCTCGACTCCTCGGAGCTCGCCTCCCGGCTCGATGCCCAGGTCACGCCCGAGCTGGAGCGCGTCGACGGCGTCTCCTCCGTGGTCGTGATCGGTGCGCCCGACGAGATCGTCCGCATCACCCCCGACGAGACCGCCCTCGCGGAGCGCGGCCTCACGGACGACGACATCGAGACGGCGCTCGACGCCTCCGGTCTGTCCCTGCCCGGCGGCACGGTCACCGACTCCGACCGCAGCCTCGACGTGGTGCTCGGTCAGTCCATCGACAGCATCGAGGACCTCGAGGCGATCGTCCTGCTCCCGTCCTCCGGCTCCGCCGGCGACGAGCAGACGGCCGACGGGCAGACCGGCGCCGACGGAGAGCTCGGCGCCGAGGACCAGGCCGCGGCCGCGCAGGAGATCACCACCCTCGCCGACGTCGCCACCGTCGAGCGCACCACCGAGGACCCCACCTCCATCTCGCGCACCGACGGCCGCGAGTCGCTGGTCATCATGGTCACCGCGACCTCCGACGGCAACGTCGTGGACATCTCCGAGGGCGTCTCCGACGTCCTGGACGAGACCCTCCCGGGCGTCGGCGGGAACGCCACCAGCGACGTGGTCTTCGACCAGGCCCCCTACATCCAGGAGTCGATCGTCTCGCTCGCCGAGGAGGGCCTGCTGGGCCTGATCATGGCGGTCGGCGTGATCCTGCTGTTCCTGCGCCGCGTGCGCCCGACGGTCGTCACCGCGATCTCGATCCCGACCTCCCTGCTGATCGCCTTCATCGGCATGTACGTCACCGGCTACACGCTGAACATGCTGACCCTGGCGGCGCTGACGATCTCCATCGGCCGCGTCGTCGACGACTCCATCGTCGTCATCGAGAACATCACCCGTCACCTCTCCTACGGGAAGTCGCGGGTCCGGGCGATCCTCGACGCGGTCGGGGAGGTCGCGGGCGCCATCACCGCCTCGACCCTCGCGACCGTGGTCGTGTTCCTGCCCGTCGCCGTCGTGGCCGGCATGGCCGGCGAGCTGTTCCGGCCCTTCGCGCTGACCGTCGCGATCGCCATGCTGTCCTCGCTGCTGGTGTCGCTGACGATCGTCCCCGTGCTCGCCTACTGGTTCCTGCGGGCGCCGAAGGCCGCGCGCGCCGACGGCCCCGTGGACGTCGACGATCCCGAGCATCAGGCCGCCGTGCGCCGCGCCGCCGAGGAGAAGGAGGAGCGCAGCTGGCTGCACCGGATCTACTCGCCCGTCATGCACGCGACCCTCGACAGCGGCGGCCGTCGCGCGATCACCCTGGTAGCGGCCGTCGCCGTGCTCGGCGGCACCGTGGCGCTGGCCCCGCTGCTGAAGGTCAACTTCCTCGGCGACACCGGCCAGAACCTCGCCTCCATCACCCAGACCCTCACCCCCGGGACCGACCTCGAGCAGTCCTCCGACAAGGCCTCCGAGGGCGAGCAGGCGCTGATGGACATCGACGGCGTCGAGACGGTGCAGACCACGATCGGCGGCAGCTCCTTCGGGATCGGCGCCTCGGCCGAGAACGAGATCAGCTACTCGATCACCACCGACGCCGACGCCGACCAGGACGTCCTGGTGGACGAGATGGTCGCCGCGCTCGAGGACATCCCCGACGGCGGTGACATCGAGGCCGCCGACGCCACCTCCATGACCGGCTCCAGCACCGTCGACATCCAGATCACGGGCCCGACCGCGCAGGACCGCTCCGACGCGAACGATGCGATCCTCGCCGAGCTCGACCCGCTGCCCGAGGACGTCTCCAAGGTCTCCAGCGACCTGGAGGCCGACCAGCCCACCGTCGTCGTGACCGTCGACCGCGAGGCCGCCGCGCGCCTCAGCCTGACCGAGCAGGCCGTCGTCGGCCTCGTCGCCGCGCAGATGAACCCCGGCTCCATCGGCACCGTCACCCTCGACGACACCGAGCTGGACATCTACGTCGACAGCGGCGACGGCATCACCACGCTCGACCAGCTCGACGACCTCGAGCTGATGCCGGGCGTCGCCCTCACCGATGTCGCGGACATCTCCGAGCAGGCGTCCCGCCCCTCCATCAGCACCCAGGACAACGTCGAGACCGTCACCGTCTCCCTCACCCCCGCGGGTGACGACGTCGGCACCGTCACCGAGGAGGCCCAGGCGGCGATCGACGCCGCCGACCTCCCCGACGGCGTCGAGGCCACCATCGGCGGCACCTCCGCCGAGATCGACGAGACCTTCGGCCAGCTCGGGATCGCCATGCTCGCCGCGATCCTGCTGGTCTACGTGCTGCTGGTGTGGATCTTCAAGTCCCTCATCCAGCCGCTGATCCTGCTGGTCTCGATCCCGTTCGCCGCGACCGGCGCCCTCGGCCTGCTGGTGATCACCGGCGTGCCGCTGGGCCTGCCCTCGATGATCGGCCTGCTGATGCTCGTGGGCATCGTCGTCACCAACGCCATCGTGCTGATCGACCTGGTCAACCAGTACCGGCGCCAGGGCATGGCCCTCGAGGAGGCCCTCCACCTCGGCGCCTCGAAGCGTCTGCGCCCGATCCTCATGACGGCGGCGGCGACGATCTTCGCCCTCCTGCCGATGGCCCTCGGGATCACCGGCAGCGGCGGCTTCATCGCCCAGCCCCTCGCGGTCGTCGTGATCGGCGGCCTGGTCTCCTCGACCCTGCTGACCCTGGTGATCGTCCCGGTGCTCTACCGGATCGCCGAGGGTCCCGGCGAGCGGCGGCGTCTGCGCCACGAGGCCGAGCAGGCCGCCCTGCGCGAAGCCCAGGTGAAGGCCGACGCCGAGCGCCGCGAGCGCCGACGCGCCCAGGCCGCCGGGAGCACCGGGGCGAGCGGGAGCAGCGGGGGCGCGGCCCCTGGCGTGACCGTCCCCGACAGCTCGGACGCCCCGGCCGGCGACTCCCATGGTCCCCGTGACGCCTCGGGCCGTCGGCGGAGCCTGAAGGAGCGCGGCGGGATCGTCGGCATCGTCCGCCGGCGCCTCGGGAAGGACTGAGATCGGGCAGCCGCCTGCTGGCGGCGGCTGCTGACAAGTGGACTCCACCGTGAGCTGAAGCCCTGAGAGGGGTTCAGCTCACGGTGGAGTCCCTTCTCCTGCAGGCGGGCGTGCGGAGCAGGAGCGATGCCCGGCGGCCGTGCTCAGGCGATGCCGAGTCGCGCGAAGGCGTTGCGGAAGATGGTGAGGCCGTCGAGGCCGGGGAGCTTCTGGATGCGCTTGTCGAGCTTGTCGAGCTCGTCGAGCTTGCCGTGGAAGAGATGACCCATCACGTGCTTCACCTCGGTCTCGTCCATCATGCCGGAGCCCACGGGCTTCCAGACCTTGGAGAGGATGATGCGCACGAGCTTGCGGGCGGTCTCGGATGCTTCGAGGCGCTCGCGGCCCTGCGTGGTGTAGAAGGCGACGTGGCGGGTCTCCTGCTGGGCGATGCGCTTGAGCAGCGGGGACAGCGCCGGATGATCGGTCATGGCGGCGAGGCGGCGGTACGCGGCGACCGCGGAGAGCTCGTTGGCGGCGCCCCAGGTCATGTGGACGGCCACGAAGTCGGTGCCCACCAGGTTGCTCATCGCCGACTGCTTGAGGGAGGACAGCGCATTGGACCAGCCGAGCTTGACCCGCTTGGCCTTGAGCTCGTCGTAGTCGACCACGATGCCGTGGCGCGCCAGCACTGCCGCGAGCGCCTCTCCGTGCCAGAACTCCTCACGGTTCCACATGGTCATGAACCCGCCGGCGGCCTCCTCACGATGCGAGGGCGTCACCAGCATGTCGCGCAGGAAGCACGAGGTGTGGAATTCGACGTCGCACATGTAGCGCAGGGAGCGCAGGGTCTGATCGTCCAGAGGCTGGGTCTCGAAGGAGTCGAAGTCGAGGTCCTCGTACTTCACGGGCTCCGAGGTCTCGGCGAACTGATCAAGATCGAAGGCCATTCTCAGGATCCGTTCTCACGAAGAGCCCGGCGGTCGGCCGGGACGGCAGGGGCGTCGGCGGCGGCCGATGAGCCCGAGGGGAGCTGGGGGTGGAGGTGCAGATCGGGGCCCGGCAGGAGCCGGGTGATCTCGAAGCGGGCGCGTCGCAGGGCGGCCCGGGCTGTGGCGTCGGCCCCGATGACGGCCATGCCGGCGCGGAGATCGGGATCGGGGATGCCGCCTCCGTGCAGGGGGGAGTCCAGGGAGAGCATGAGGCGGGCGGTGCGCGCCTCGCGCGGGGAGCGGGTGATGCGGGCCCGGGCCTCGGCGACGAAGAACTCGACGGCCGAGTCATGGCGGGCGGCGACCTCGGCGACCACGCGGCGGGACTCGCCCTGCAGGCCGGGCAGGAGGGCGCGCAGGGACTCCTGGAGGGTCGACTCCTGGATCGCCATGCGGGCCATGTGCCCGGCGGTCACGGCCTCGCCGGCGAGGACGGTCCAGGCGGGGGCGATGAGCGGGACCGTGCGATCCACATGGAGGCGTCGGAAGCTCTCCCATGCGCGGCCGACGGGCGAGGGCGCCGTCATCGGCTCGGGGCGGGCCTCGGGGTCGCCCGCCGTGAGCACATCGCGCAGCGCACGGGCCTGCCAGTAGCGCTCGACCAGCCAGGTCGCGATGAAAGCCGTGATGCGGGCCTCGTTGCCGGTCCAGGTCGCGAGCATGGCGCGGGACTCTGCGAGGGCGCTGCCCTCGGTGCGCTGCAGCAGACCGAGGGCGAGGCGCTGGTCGGCGCTGAGCGGGGCCCCGGAGAGGACCAGGTCGGGGTCGACGGCGATCCGGTGGTGGTCGTCGCGGGTGTAGGCGTCGACGTCGACGTCGGTGCGCAGCACCCGGGACACCGAGTCGTCGAGATGCAGGTGGCCCTCGTGCAGGGGCTCGTCGAAGGGGCCGACGCCATCGCGCGTCGGCCGTGCCGTCTCCGTCGCGCGGGTGGCCTGCGCGACGGAGGATGCGGAGGTGATCGCCACGGTCCGCCTCTCCTCGGGGGTGCGTCGTCCCGGCGATCGTGCCGGGTGGGGGGTCGGGTGGGCTCGGAGCTCGGACGGGAGAAGGCCGGTGCTGTCCGAAGGGCCCGACGCCTAGGCCATCCTAGTGCTCGGACCTGGCGTGTGGCCTGGGAGCGGAGGCTCGTAGGGCTCTGCCCGGGGCGGCTGGCGCGAGCGCCGGAGGAGCCCGGAGGAACTCGGAGGACTCCTTGGTAGGTTGCGCCTGTGATCGCTGACGGCACCATCTCCGCTCCGGGGTCCGGTGGTCGCGGCGACCAGGCAGGCATCCCCGATGTCGAGGAGCTGAGGGCCGCCCTGCGCCCTCCGGAGCTCCCTCTCCCCGCCCCGCAGACCGTCGCACAGGCCGCTCAGCGTGTGACGGATCTCATGCATGCGGAGCGTCTTCGGGAGGCCGTGGCGCTGGCCGACCGCTTCCTGGGGACCGCGGAGCGCACCGCCGCGCGCAGCGCGGCCAGGATCGCCGCCGTCGAGGCCGAGGCCGACGCCGATGTCGACGCGGACGCCTGGACGGGGGTCGGTCGGGAGGTGTGGTCGCGCGCCTCGCGGGCCGACGACGCCGACCTCGTCGCCTATGTCGATCTGCTGCGGGCACGGATGCGCGCGGTCATCGCGCTGGGCGACCGCGATCGCGCCGCCGAGGCGCTGTACGACCTGGTCGGGGCGCTGCGCCGCTGCGGTCACGCCCAGCAGGCGGAGGCGACCGCCGCGGCCCTGGTCGAGCTCGCCGCCGCCTCGGACGGCCGAGGCCGACGGCGCTCCATCGGCACGACCGGCGCGTCGTCGGGGCGGCGCCGTGCGGAGACGGTGCAGATCCCGGATGGGCTCATGGCTGTCGTGCGGGCGCTGGGAGCTCCGATTCCTGGCTTGCCGGCTCCGGACGCTCCGGCGCTCGGCGCGAGCGGCCTGGCGCGGCGCGGCCGTCCGATGCTCGGCGGCGCGGGACCGACCGATGCGGTGAGCTCTCTGACGACGGCGCTCGAGGCGCTCCCGGAGGTGCGGCCGCTGATCCTCGGGGAGGTCGAGCCGCTGCTGAGGCTGCGCCTCGCCCAGGCGCTCGAGTCCGATGGCAGGCGCCAGGAGGCGATCACCGCCGCGCTGGACGTGCTCGAGCTGCTGGAGAACGCGGAGGCCGAGACCGGCCGCGAGGTCGATCCGGACCGGGTGGGGATCGCCGCCCGCGCTGTCCTCGCCCGGACCCTCGGTCCGGAGCATCCGCTGGAGGCCGTGCGCCATGCCCTGGACGCCCTCGGCCGGATGACGCGCATCGATGACCCGCCGCTGCGCATCGGCCTCATCACGGACCTGCTGAAGGCCCTGGTCGCGACAGGACTGGAGGGGCATGCGTCGTTCGCCGCCGGGCGTCTGGCATCTCTGCAGCGGACCCTTGCGCGCGACGAGCTGAGGGTGGCTCCTCTGCTCGCGGTCGCGAGCCAGCGCATCGGGGCGGAGCGCTACGACGCCGCCGAGGTCGCTCTCGATCAGGTCCGCAGGATCGCCGACGATCTCAGGGACCGCGCCAGCTCCCTCGAGGTCGCCCGGCTGACCGCATCGATCCATGAGCGCCGAGGTGAGCCCCGCAAGGCCATGCTCCAGCTCGAGAGGGTCGCCGATGACGCCCAATGGCTGTGCGAGGACCTCGGCACCCCGTCGAGCGCCCGTGGCGGGCTGCTGCGCATCGAGCTCGATGCGAGGGCGCTGGTGCTGCGTCGTGCGCTCGATCTGGGCGAGACCTCGCGCGCCCGGGGTGCGGCGGCCGCGATCGAGCGCCGCACCGGTCTCGACGTGGCCCGGGCGATGGCGGTGCCCGAGCATCTGCTGTGGGATCGCCGGGCTGATGCCCGCATCGGCGAGCTGGTCGCCGTCGGCCGGGCCCTCGCGCGGCGCGAGCCGGGCGTGAGCGTGAGCGACTACGAGCGTCTGCATGCACGGGCTCAGCGCGTCGTCGGGATGGCGCCGCCGGGCCACGAGGCGCGCGCCGCGTACTGGAGCGCGTATCTCCGTGATCGGCACGCCGAGATGCTCGCCGATCGGGGCCAGCGGGATCGGGCGCTGCGCGCCGCCCGCTCCGCACGGGAGGCGTGGGAGGCCTCGGGGGATGACACCGACCGGGCCCGCATGGATGCACTGATCGCGCGTCTCGAGAGCCGCTGACCTGGCCTTCTGGCGCGACACCGCGGGGTGCCTGCGGCGTGGCGCCGCGAGCGCCGCCGATGTGACGTCACCATCCCCTTGACGTGACATCACGATGGGGTCACCATGGCGTCATGGATGTTCGAGATCTCAGCCGTTCCGTGCATGACCAGCTCGCCGCGGCCGCCGCCGTCGGCGATGAGTCCACGCGGCGCGCCGCGCAGCTGCTCGGGGTCGCCGTCGACCCCGCCGTCCGCCTCGCTCTGCAGGATGCGATCTCCCAGGTCGCGGCGGAGGTGTCCGCCGGCATCGCCCCCTCCCGGGTCGATCTGGCGCTGCACGGGACGGACCTCGAGGTCCGCGTGGTCCCGCCCGTCGAAGACAGCAGCTCGCCGGGCGGCGGCGCCGGCTCGATTCCGGGCACCGGCGCGCTCCCCGGCCCCGGCTCGGTCCCCGAGGCCGATGCGGCGCCCGGCCCAGGCTCGTCGGACGAGCGGGCTGCCGCAGCGGATCCGGAGGTCGACGGCACCGCCGCTCGCGTCTCCTTCCGCCCGCCGCAGCACCTCAAGGACCGCCTGGAGAAGGCGGCCGCGGAGGAGGGGCTGTCGATGAACGCCTATCTGGTCCGCGTGCTCGGCGCCCACCTCGACGGCACCTGCCCGGGTGCGGAGCGCCCCGCCGCCGCTCATCCCCGGTCCGGCCGCGTCAGCGGCTGGTTCATCTGACACCACTCGACACAGGAGCATCCCCATGAGCGAGCATCCCGCCGCCGACGCCCCAGACGCCGCCGATCCCACCGCCTCCGAGGGCCCCACCGGCTCCGACAGCGCGAGCGGGGCGGCAGCGGCCGGTCCCGTCGTGCACGAGTTCGTCGCCGACGGACCCATCGATCTGAACGTCCAGAACCTGCGAGGCCGGATCGAGGTACGGGCCGAGCACGGCACCGCGGTGCGCGTCGAGCTGAGCCCTCGCACCGTCGCCGGACGGGAGCTGGTGGACCGCATGACCGTGCGCTTCGAGCACGGCCGTCTGTCCGTGGACGTCCCGCAGAGCGAGGCCGGATTCCTCGGCGCCGGCGTCGGCGGCTTCTTCCGCTCCTTCAGCGGCGACGGTGCGCCGTTCTCGGATCGTCTCGCCGACGGCGTGCGCAGCCTGGTGAGCGGGGCGGAGGGCCTGACCTCGGAGATCGGCATGGAGATCGTGGTGCCGACGGGGTCGCGGGTCGTGCTGACCACCGGGTTCGGGGACCTCCGGGTCAGCGGGGTGCTCGCGAGGCTGGACGCGAAGACCGGTGCGGGCGATGTGGACCTCGAGCGCTCCGCGGAGGAGCGCACCCGGGCCGCGACCGGCAAGGGCGACGTCGCCGTCGGCCCCGTGCGCGGAGATGCGGACCTGAAGTCCGGCATGGGTGCTGTCCGCGCCGCGGATGTCGATGCGCGCCTCGCCGTCACCTGCGGCGCGGGAGATGTGCGGATCGTGCGCGCGGTGGGCGGCCGCCTCGAGCTGCGCACGGGGAAGGGGGAGATCGAGGTCTCGGTCGCCCGGGGCACGGCGGTGAACGTGGATCTCGCGACCGGCCTGGGGGAGCGCGACGTCCGTCTGACCCCGGCCGAGGGGGCTTTCGGTGCCGAGCGCACGCTCGTCGTCGACGCGAAGACCGGCATGGGCGACGTGCGCCTGCTCCGCGTGGTGTCCTGACCTCGCGCCGGGTGCTGCCCGGCCCCATGCGCGCCCGGCCCCACCATGCGTGCCCGGTCTCCTGTCGGCCCTGCATCTCGGACGGCCCGAGCCCCAGCGCCCTGTTCGCGCGGGGGCTCGCTGCCGTACCGTAGAGGTGTCCGTCGCCGTCGCTCCCGCCGACGGCCGGCCCTGAGGCCCGGGCCCGAGGAGGGCAGAGCCATGTCCGCAGATATCGACCGCCCGTCCCCGATCGACCGTCGCGCCGACGTGCACGTGCGCGACAACCGCCGCGCACTGCGCTTCGAGGCCGTGCTGGAGGACGAGATCGTCGGGATCCTGACCTATGAGCGACGCCGGCGAGTCCTGGAGATCGTCCACACCGTCACCGATCCCGAGCATCGCCGGGTGGGTGTCGCCTCGGTGCTCGTGCGGACCGTTCTCGCCGAGGCGCGCGCCCAGGAGCTGCAGGTCCGAGTGATCTGCCCCTTCGTGGAGAGCTGGCTCCAGCGTCATCCCGAGCAGGCCGACGGGCTCATCGTCGACTGATCCGGTGGGCCGCGGTCCGAGCCGACGCGCCCCACTCCGAGCCGACGGGCCCCACTCCGAGCCGGAGGGCCGCACTCCGAGCCGGAGGGCCGCACTCCGAGCCGGCGGTTCACTGCCCGAGCTCGGAGCCTCCGCCGCCCTGGCCGGCCTCCATGCCGCCGCCCATCCCATCGCCCTGGCCGCCCATGCCGCCGCCCATGCCGGAGCTGAGCTCATCGGCCGACGTGACCTCGGTGCCGTTCGCGGTGACGGTCGCGCCGTCGAGGGTGATGTCGCCATTGGCGTCGACGGCGGAGTCGCCCCCGTTGTCGGCGCTGGTGATGTCGATGGTCCCGCCCGTCAGGGAGACGGAGCCGTTGGAGTCCAGACCATCGAAGTCGGCGGAGATGGTCAGCTCGCCGCCGGAGACGTAGAGCCAGGAGCCGTCGTCGGCCTCACGGTCGTAGCCCTCCTGCTCGGAGGCCTCCTCCCCGGAGACCAGGGTCGCCTGGGTGGCGTTGATGCCGTCGTCGGCGGCGGTGATGTCGACGGTGCCGCCGGCGATGACGACGTCCTCGGCCTCGATGCCCTCGTCGGAGTTCTCGATGGTGAGCGTTCCGCCGTCGATCCGGAAGGCCTGCTCGGCGTCGACGCCCTCGTCCTCGGAGTCGATGGTGATGGTGCCGCCGCTGATCAGCACCCAGCCGCGGTCCTCGTCCTCGTAGTTGTCGGACTTGAGGGCGTCTCCCGTGCTGGTGATCGTGAGGGTGCCGTCGAGGATGGAGATGTAGTCCTTGCCGCGGATCGCGTCGTCGGCCGCGGTGACGGTGATGTCGCCCGAGGCGATGACCAGGCCGTCCTTGGTGCTGATGCCGTCGTTCGCATTCCCCGTGACCTCGAGGGAGCCGCTGCCGGCGATCGTGAGGTCGGAGGCGGAGGAGATCGCGGCGACGGGCGTGGCGTCGTCGGCGACCTCGTAGGAGGAGCCGTCGGCGACCGTGTTCGAGGTGCCGTCCTCGAGGTGCAGGGTGACCTCGTCGGCCTCGTCCACGGTGATCGCCGAGCTGCTCGAGGAGGTGATCGACGCGTCGTCGAGGATGATCGTGACGGTCTCGTCCTCCGGGGCGTCGACCACGAGATGGCCGTCGGAGAGCGTCCCGGAGACCCGGTAGACGCCGCCGGCGGTGACGGTGACGGTCGAGCCGTCGACCGTCACCGCCTCGGAGCCCGAGCTGGAGCCGTCGTCGGACAGCGTGATCGTCTGCTCCTCGGAGGAGTCCCAGACCAGGTCGTCATCGTCGAAGTGGGTGTCGAGCGAGGACAGGTCCAGCGTCGAGAGCAGGTCGTTGGGCGAGTCGCCGTCGGCGACCGTCGACGCCGTGGCGGCCGAGCCGTCGGAGGTGCTCACCGCCGAGCTCTCCGATTCTGCCGACGAGGCCGAGCCGTCCGAGGAGACGGCGGTGCAGGCGGCCAGGGCCATGGCGGCCGCTCCGGCAGCCAGGACGGCGGTCGCTCGGCGGATGCCGCGCAGGCCGGACAGGTTCTTGCGAGTGCTGGACATGGGTTCCTCCGGTATGGGAGCTCGGGCCGGCCGACGGGCCGACGGTGCAGGGCCGACGACCGATGCCTCCGGCCGTCATCTGATGCCTTCAGCCTGCGGATCGGACCTGTGTCGCAGCCATGCGCGATGAGTGGCGAGCCTGTGGGGTCACCTCGAGGTCGCCGAGGGTCCGATGCCACTTGTTCGACGGCAGCTCCGGGTCGTAGAGCGCGAGGCCCGTCGCATACTTCGAGACCTTCGTGGGGCGGTGCCCGGCGGCCCACAGCATGCGGTCCGGCAGACCGGGGCGTCGCCCGGCCTTGGTCTCGACGATCACCTGATCGGGCAGGGAGCGGTCCGTGCCCGACGGGCTCGTCCAGGTGAGGTTCCCGTCGATGGTCAGACGTGATTCCTCGTCCTCGACCAGCAGCGTGACACGGTCATAGGCGGTGCTGAGGGCGGGGCGGAGCACCGTCGTCGGCACCTCGCAGCCGGCGCCTGCGAGAGTCTCGAGCGTGAAGGCGAGGGCCTCGCCGCGCAGCGCGCCGTCGGCGTGGTCGGCAGCGGCCTGCCCAGCGGCGACCTGCTCAGAGGCGGTGGGACTCGCAGCGGCCGGGTCGGTGATGGCCTGCGCCGTGGAGACGACGGGGTCGGGGGCGACGCGCTCAGCGTCGATGCCGATGCGCAGCTTGGTGTTCTCGCCGCGACCGGTGCGGGTCTTGACCTCGAGGAACGAGGTCCCCGTGTCGAGGTAGTCGCGCCGACGGACCTTCCAGCGGCGACGACGCCCCGTGGCGGCCGCCCGGTAGGAGGCGTAGTCGGGGGTGTCGTAGTAGACGGAGCGGTAGCCGAAGGAGCGTCGACCGTCGATCTCCAGGACCCGCACCCCGCCGTCCAGACCCGCGAGGAGCTCGGCGGCCGCGGCGCGGGGCACCAGGTACTTGCGATCCACACGCGTCATGAGTGCAGCGCGCAGACCGATCTCCTCGAGCGAGATGGCCGGGACGGAGTCGAGACGGCTGCGCATGCGCGGACCCTGATCGGGACGATCCTCGTCCGCCGGGCTCATCGGGCCACCGCCGGGATCGTGTCCGCCACGGGGGCGGCGGAGGCGGACGGGACGGAGGTGGTCGGGACGGAAGCGGTCGGGACGGACGTCGCGGGGACCGACTCCGCAGGCACCGTGGGGGCGGGGGAGGCGGCATGGGCCGTGCTCGGCGCGGCGGCGGGCTGCGGCAGGGTGCGGGCGTCGGCCTTCTCGGCGGCGGCCCGGGCGCGGGCGGCGCGCTCTCGGGCCGGCCGCAGCCGGTAGCGGACGTCGGCGACGGTGGTGTCGGTGACGAAGTCCAGCTTGATGACGCTCAGGGCCGTGACCCGGGCGTCCAGGGTCTCGCTGAAGTGCTGCTTCAGCGCGTCCTCGTCGGCGATCGCGCGATCGGCCACGATCACCTGACGCCGGTGCATGCCCAGCAGCTTCGGATGGTCCACGACCGCGAGGGTCCCGACGATCACGACGATGAACGCGACCGAGGTCCAGGACGGCACCGTCGTCAGACCGGAGACCAGGCCCAGGGCGAGCATCGCGAAGTAATAGGCGATCTCGTGCTGAGCCAGCTCGTCGGAGCGCAGACGGATGATCGAGAGCACGCCGAACAGGCCGAGCCCGAGACCCGCCGTGACCGAGGAGCCGGTCAGCAGGGCGGATACGGCCAGGACGCCGACGTTGATGCCGAGGAAGGCGACGACCAGGTCGCGTCGGCGGTGGCGGGGCCAGTAGATCCCGAAGGTCAGGACCAGGGCGGCGACGATGTCCAGAGCGTAGAGCGCTGCGACGGGCATGATGGGTCTCCTCGTGGTGTCGTGGTGCCTCGAAAGACTCCGGGTGCATCCTGTGCATCTGCTATGTCCGCCCTGTCGTGGGTGTATGAGAGGTGAACAGACGGTGGCGCACAGGCGGCTGCGAGCCGCTGACCTGCACGATCTCCTCTCCGGTCCCGCTCTCTCCGATGCCGGATGGCGGGGACGCCGGCGCGCCGCGGCCTGCTGCCCGGGCGTCGGGCCCGGATCCGGTGCCCCGCAGCGCTCTCGGACCGCGGTCAGGGCCGAACGATCACAGGTTCATGGTCGAAGCTGTGTCCCATGGATCCGTCCCCTGCTGCGCTCGCACGCCCCCGCGACCTCGCGCAGCAGGACGCCGCACAGCAGCCGGCAGGATCCCGGACGGCACGTCCCTGGACGGCGACCTCGAGCCCGCGCACCGTCCCCCTGGACGGGTCGGCGGCCGGTCCGCGCGTGCAGGGGCTCGGGGCGATGCTCAAGGGCCTTCTGCGCGGACGGGCGCCGGTGCTCGGCTTCGCCGCCTCGAGCGCCGGCTGCTTCGTCGTCGACACCGGGCTGTTCATGCTGTTCGTCGGCCTCGGCCTGCCGACGCTCGGCGCTCTCGCCGCGGGACGGGCGCTGTCGTCGGCGATGACCTTCTCCGTGAACCGCTGGGTCATCTTCACCGGCGGTCGGCGCACCCCGCTGCTGCGCTCCCTGCTCCAGTACGCCGCGCTGGTGGCGGTCGTGCTCATCGGCGGCATGGTCGTGATCGACGTGCTCGAGGCGATGGGCGTCCCCGTCCTCATCGCGAAGGTCGTCGCGGACCTGGTCCTGTTCGTGCTCAGCTATGCGGTGCAGCGCTTCGTCGTCTTCCGCGGTCGATGACCTCCTCGACCACTCGCCACACCAGCAGGATCCCCACCGCGACGAGCAGCACCCAGTACTCCGTGAGCACCGAGATCACCCCGGTGACCAGCAGTGCCACGATGTAGACGACGTCCAGCACCCGCTCCGAGACGCCCAGCAGCCGTGCACCCCAGCGGCCCCTGAGCAGGCGCAGCAGGAGCAGTGCGAGCACCACCAGGACGACGACGTACTTGACCACGGTGCTCCTCGGAGGCGGACGGGACCGGACTCGGCCGGACGGGCTGGGCCGGATGGGGCCGGGCCGGATGGGACTGGGCCGGATGGGGCCTGATGGGGCCTGATGGGGCCGGGCCCGCTCCGGCGGACGGGACGAGCCTAGTCGGCCTCCCTCTCCGCTTTCTCCGCCCTCACCGCCGTCCGGGCCCGTCACCCCTCGCCCGTCACCCCTCGCCCGTCGCTCGTGGCCCGTCGCCCGCGTGGAGCAGTGTCCGTCTACCGTCGCTTGAATGCTCTGTGAACGGCGGTAGACGGACACTGCTCACGGGAGAGTGCTGGCGAGGCATGGTGGGGCTGGTGGGCCCTGCGGTTCCCGGCTCGTATGGCTCCGGCATCGGGACGGGCGATGAATATGCCGCCCTCGGTCACCCGCACTCGGTCACTCGCCCTCGGCACCTGGCCCTCGACCCCTCGGCCCCGGCTCCGATGTCAGAGGGAGCAGTGTCCTTCTACCGCCGCTCGGAGAGCTCCCGAGCGGTGGTAGACGGACACTGCTCGCCCGTGGCCCGGTCTCCATCTCCTGCGGGAGAAGGCGGAGGGGCGTCGCTCTCCATCCCTGGGAGCTCCGCGGGAGATGAGCATCTGTCCACAGTCCGGGGCGGCGTCGGGACTGCCGCGCGGAATCCCTTCCTACACTGTTCCGGTGACGTCGAACGAAGCCTTTGAAGCCGGACCGGACCGCGGGCTGGAGCGCACCCCGCCCCAGGACCTCAATGCCGAGCGCGGTGTGCTCGGCGGCATGATGCTCTCCAAGGATGCGATCGCCGACGTCGTCGAGACGGTCCGCGGCAACGACTTCTACCGGCCCGCGCACGAGATGATCTTCGAGGCCATCATCGACCTGTACGGGCGCGGTGAGCCCGCTGACCTCGTGACCGTCTCCGACGAGCTCTCCAAGCGCGGCGAGCTGCAGCGCGTGGGCGGCGGGGCCTACCTCGCGGACCTCATCGACATGGTCCCCACGGCCGCGAACGCCGGCTTCTACGCGGAGATCGTCGTCGAGCGAGCCCAGCTGAGGCGTCTGGTCGAGGCCGGCACCCGCATCGTCCAGCTCGGCTACGCGGCCGACGGCGGCGAGGTCGACGAGGTCATCAACGAGGCCCAGGCGCAGATCTACTCGGTGACCGAGCGCGGCCAGAGCGAGGACTTCGTGCCGCTCGGCGAGGTCATCGACGAGACCCTCAACCAGATCGAGGCGACGCAGAACCGCGGCGGCCAGGTCACCGGCGTCCCCACGGGCTTCGCGGAGTTCGATGAGCTCACCCAGGGCCTGCACGGCGGTCAGATGATCATCTTCGCGGGGCGCCCCGCCATGGGCAAGACGACCCTGGGCATGGACGTGCTGCGCTCCGCGGCGATCCACAACGGCAAGGCGGCGGTCATCTTCTCCCTCGAGATGGACAAGACCGAGATCACGATGCGCCTGCTCGCCGCGGAGGCGCAGGTGCCGATGAACCGCATGCGCGACGGCTCCATGGACGATCGCGACTGGCAGGCGATGGCCCGCGCGATGAGCCGCATCGCGGACGCCCCGCTGTTCATGGACGACTCGGCGAACATGTCGCTGATGGAGATCCGGGCCAAGTGCCGGCGTCTGAAGCAGAAGCACGACCTCAAGCTGGTGGTCATCGACTACCTGCAGCTGATGAGCTCGGGCAAGAAGGTCGAGTCCCGTCAGCAGGAGGTCTCGGAGTTCTCGCGTGCGCTGAAGCTGCTGGCGAAGGAGATCGAGGTGCCCGTCATCGCGATCTCGCAGCTCAACCGCGGCAGCGAGCAGCGCACCGACAAGACCCCGATGATGAGCGACCTGCGCGAGTCCGGATCGATCGAGCAGGACGCCGACCTCATCGTCCTGATCCACCGCGAGGACTACTACGAGAAGGAGTCCGCGCGCGCCGGCGAAGCCGATCTGATCGTGGCCAAGCACCGCAACGGCGCCACCAAGACCATCTCGGTCGCCTTCGAGGGCCACTACTCCCGGTTCAAGGACATGGCCGGCACGGGCGGCGGATTCAGCGGCTGACCGGCAGGGCGGCTGACGGGCGAGCGGCTGGCAGGTGAGCTGGCATCGGGTCGCGACTATCGTGATCCCATGGCGCAGATCACCGTGCACGGACATGCTGGACCGCTGGAGCGGCGGCGCCCCGCCCTGTCCGACGCGATCCAGGAGGCTCTCGTCGAAGCGCTCGACTACCCGCCCGAGAAGCGGTTCCAGCGCTTCGTGGCGCTCGCCGACGAGGACTTCGTCCACCCCGAGGACCGCGGCGCGGACTACACGATCATCGAGATCTCGATCTTCGAGGGGCGCAGCGAGCAGGCCCGCCGACGGCTGATCCGGGAGCTCTTCGCGCGCGTCGAGGAGAAGGCGGGCATCTCCCCGCACAGCCTCGAGATCACGATCACCGAGACCCCTCGGGTCAACTGGGGGATCCGCGGTCAGAACGCCGCCGACCTCGCGCTCGGCTACCGCGTCGACGTCTGAGGCGGTGCTCCGGCTCGTGTCCGGATGCGCCATTGATCCGCCTGCGTTGTCCACAACCCCCTTGTGACTCCGCTCACTCCTGATGCGTTCGCACCACGTCCGGGCCGCTGGCCGCCCGGGCGGCCATGAGCAGAACGAAGGAGTTGTGCCTGTGACATCCCCCGGCCCCGACCCTGCTGTCGAAGGGGCTCCCCCCGCCCCCGCCGAACCCACCCTCGAGCAGTTCCTCGCCGTGCAGCGCTCGGAGCGCTTCATCGGCCTGCGCCGCAGCTTCCGCGGCTTCGCCTTCCCCATGACCGTCGCGTTCCTGGTCTGGTACCTCGGCTATGTGCTGCTGTCGACCTACGCGACGGGCTTCATGTCCACCCCGGTCCTCGGCAACCTCAACCTCGGGCTCCTGCTGGGCCTGAGCCAGTTCCTGATGACCTTCCTGATCACCTGGCTGTACATCCGCCACGCGAACCGGTCGCTGGACCCGGTCGCCACGGAGATCCGCGACGAGCTCGAGGGGCAGGGCTGACATGGACTTCGGCAACCCGATCCTGAACATCGCGATCTTCCTGGCCTTCGTGGTGGTGACGCTGTACGTCGTCATCCGCGTCTCGCGGACCACCACCAAGGCCAGCGACTTCTACCACGGAGGCCGCGCCTTCTCGGGCCGGCAGAACGGCATCGCCATCGCCGGCGACTACCTCTCGGCGGCCTCGTTCCTCGGCATCGTGGGAGCCGTCGCCCTGTACGGCTACGACGGTCTGCTGTACTCCGTCGGCTTCCTCGTCGCCTGGCTGGTGGCGCTGCTGCTGGTCGCCGAGCCGCTGCGCAACACCGGCAAGTACACGATGGCCGACGTGCTCTCCTTCCGGATGCGCCAGCGGCCCGTGCGCACCGCGGCGGCGACCTCGACGCTCGCCGTCACGTTCTTCTACCTGCTCGCGCAGATGGCGGGCGCCGGGGCCCTGGTCTCGCTGCTGCTCGGCATCGACGGGCGCGCCGGCCAGTCGGTCGTGATCGCCGTCGTCGGCGTCATCATGATCGTGTACGTGCTGATCGGCGGCATGAAGGGCACCACCTGGGTGCAGATCATCAAGGCCGTGCTGCTGATCTGCGCCGTCGGCGTGACCACGGTGTGGATCCTCGCGCAGAACGGCTTCAACCTCTCCCAGGTGCTCGGCAACGCCGTCGACGCCCACCCCGAGGGGTCCGCGATCCTCGAGCCGATGCTGCAGTACGGCACCTCGGGAGCCACCAAGCTCGGCTTCGTCTCGCTCGCGATCGCGCTGGTGTTCGGCGCCGCTGGCCTGCCCCACGTGCTGATGCGCTTCTACACGGTGCCCACCGCCCAGGAGGCCCGGCGCTCGGTGGTCTGGGCGATCGCCCTGATCGGCTTCTTCTACCTGTGCACGCTGGTGCTCGGGTATGCGGCCGCGTACTTGGTCGGCGTCGACGTGATCGGCACGCTGCCGGGCGGCTCCAACGCCGCCGCCCCCGCGCTCGCGTACGCCGTCGGCGGCACCGTGCTGCTGGCGATCATCTCGGCGGTCGCCTTCGCGACGATCCTCGCGGTGGTCGCCGGTCTGACTATCACGGCCTCGGCCTCGTTCGCGCATGACATCTACAACGGAGTCATCAAGAACGGCAAGGCGGATCCGCAGAAGGAGGTCGCCGTGGCCCGCCGCACGGCGCTCGTGATCGGCGGCATCTCGATCGTCGGCGGGATCCTCGCCGCCGAGCAGAACGTCGCCTTCCTGGTCTCGCTCGCCTTCGCGATCGCCGCGAGCGCGAACCTGCCCTCGATCCTGTACTCCCTGTACTGGAAGCGGTTCAACACCCGAGGCTCCGTGTGGAGCATCTACGGCGGTCTGATCAGCGCGGTCGTGCTGATCCTGTTCTCGCCCGTGGTCTCCGGCTCGGAGACGGCGATGTTCCCGGGCGCGGACTTCGCCTGGTTCCCGCTGACGAACCCGGCGATCGTCTCGGTGCCGCTGGGCTTCTTCCTGGGCTGGCTGGGCTCGGTCACCTCGCCGGAGACCGATGAGCTCAAGCAGGCCGAGATGGAGGTCCGCTCCATGACCGGAGCCGGGTCCGAGAAGGCCACCGCCGCGCACTGAGCCGGCGCGCACCGAGCCGCCGCACGAGGAGCCTGCTGCTCAGGCGGAGGCTCAGGCGGAGACGGCCAGGCGCCGCACGGCGGCGACCAGATCGTCGGCCAGGGACCGGGCGCGCTCGATGCGGCGCTCGTCGTCCGCCGGACGGCCGTCGGCATCGAGATCGGTGAACAGTGACAGGCTCAGCTGCGTGCGCACGTCGACCATGTGGAAGTTCGACACGATCGACCGCCAGTGCTCGACGGCGCGGATGCCGTTGTCGGCCCCGTAGGAGATGAAGCCGACGGCCTTGTACCCCCACTCGGGACCGATCGAGTCGAAGGCGTTCTTGAAGGCGCCCGGGATGCTGTGGTTGTACTCCGGCGTCACGAACACGAACCCGTCGCAGGAGTCGATCGCTGCGGACCAGCGCTGCACGCGCTCGTCGTCGTACTGGCGGTCCGCGGCACCGGGCACGACCGCCGAGGTGAGCACCGGCAGGTCGAAGGACTTCAGGTCGATGACCTCGACGTCGACACCATCCGCTGCGCCGGCGGCGCCGGGGGAGGAGACGACCTCCTGGAACCAGCGGGCGATGCTCTCGCCCATGCGTCCCTCGCGGACCGAGCCGATGATGATGCCGATCTTCATGTGTCCCTCCAGAGGACGTCGTGGCACGGAGTGCCGGATGGTGGGGTGATGCGGGAGGTGCAGATGCTGCGGGTGCTGCGGGTGCGGCGGAGGTGAGGGCCGTGCAGCTCGCGGGGCGGAGTGCTCAGGCGCGCCCGCGCCGGTGGCGGCGTCCGCCGCGGTGCCGGAGCGCGTCGACGGAGAACCGGCCCGGGCCGACGGCGGCGAGGAGGAGCGCACCGGCGCCGAGCGCGCCGACGAGCTCCCAGCCGCCCTGGTCGACGAACACGCCCTGCGGGAGATGCACCTGCAGCGTCGCGACCAGCATGTCCACGGCTAGCACGACGCCGACCAGTGGCGTCGCGGCGCCGAGGATCAGCAGCGCACCGCCGATCAGCTCGACGAAGGCGACCAGCGGGCCGGTGACACCGGGCATCGGGATGCCCATGCCGGCGAACGCCTCGGAGACTCCGCCGAGGCTCCACTGGAAGATCTTCTGCCATCCGTGGGCCAGGAAGATCCCGCCGATCACGAGGCGGGCGACGAGCACTCCGAGCTCGCGCAGCAGGCCGGTGGGGCCTCCGGCGGCCGACGAGCGGGCGGACGACGAGGCGGCGGGAGCGGAGGCGGAGGCTGCGAGCGCCTGGTCTGTGGGGGAGGGCATGAGCGTCCTTCCGGGGAGACTGCTGGGGTCGCCCACGGTAGACGAATGTTCAACTAAGTGGGGGGTGACCCTCAGGGGAGTGGTGCGGATCACTCAGTGCTCCGTACGGACTCCCGCCGGTGCAGTGCCGTCAGGCCGGACGGCACCTGTCGGGTCGGAGGGCGCCTGTCGGGCCGGACGGCGCCTCAGGCCAGGCGCAGCCCGGACTCCGCGAGCGTGGCGCGGTCGTGGAGGTCGATGATCCGCCGCTCGAGGGGGTCGGGCTCCGGGCCGTGAGCCTCGACCAGCCGGCATACGGCGGTGCCCTCCGAGACGGTGATGTATCGCTTCACCCATTGCAGGTAGTGGTGGTCCTCCGCCATCCAGGGTCCGGCTCCCGGGCACGGCGGCATGCCCACGCGCCATGGCTTGGGGGTCAGGCGGGCGCGGTAGGAGTCGTGCACGCGGCACAGCAGCACGTACAGCTCGTCGCTGTCGACCTCGGTCATCAGCGCCTGGGCATCGGGACTCTCGGGGCTGAGCCCGGATCCGCTGACCACCATCCGGAAGCCGTTGCGCGTGCGGTACACGCGGACGCCCAGCTCCGGATGCTCCGACGCGAACCGGCCGAGCCGTTCGAGGATCCGGTCATGGGCCTCTCCGCGCTCGCCCTCGCCGCGCAGGCCGAAGGCGTCGGGATCGTCGTCGTCGACGACGGGGATGCCCTGCGTGTTCGTGCGGACCCGGGGCGGGGGAGTGCCGTCGTCGACGTCCCCGCGGAACACTGCTCCGCCGAAGAGCTCCCCTCCGATGTTGGCCGAGCCCTCCTCGGTCCGCGGCATCGTCGAGGGCGCTGCCGCATGTCCGCCGCTGAAGAGCCGGTTCAGCAGGCCCGGGCGCCGCTCGGGCCGGCTCGCCACGGGGACGTGCTGGCCGGTCGGCGGAGGCTCCTTGTCCCGACCGGGAAGATCGATGTCGGTGATCAGCACGGCATCGGTGTTCAGGACGACCGCGCCGTAGCGGTTGCGGGTGATCGCCGCCGCGAGGGTGCCGTCCTCGGCAGTGATCTCGTCGAGGAGCTCCTCGGGCTGGCGCCGGTCGGGGTAGTACTCCCGATCCTTTCGCCAGCGCCGGGGGCCGCCCTCGGCGACGATCCGCCGGAAGCGCTCGTCGGCGTCCCGCTGCGCATCCTCGTGCGAGATCGAGGAGCAGCCGGACATGACCAGATCGAGCGTCTCGCCGTCGGCCGTGGTGACGATCCCCTGGTGGCGAGCCCAGTACCGAGGTAGAGCCTTCATGGGCCCGACCGTACGCCCGAGTGGGCGAAATCACCAGGTCAGAGTGATAACAAGGTCCGACGGGCAGGGGCGATCCGGAGGCGCCGGGTGAGATGCCGGGCAGGCGGTGGCCCCGCCGGAGGGAAAGGTGTAGCAAGGAGGAGTGAGCTCCCCCTGGCCCGCAGACCGCTCTGCCCCGTCCCCGTCCTCGTCGTCGTCCTCATCCGCTCGATGCGCCGTCGACAGCCCGCCCGTCGACAGCCCGCCCGTCGACAGCCCGGCCGTCGGCCCCCCCGCTGCCGGCGTCCCCGTCGTCGACACCGCCGCTGCCGGCGTCCCCGTCGTCGCCGCGCCCGCCGCGCCCGACGCCGCCCCCGGGATCCCCGGGACGGACCCCGCCGAAATCCCCGAGACGGCGCCCGCGCGCGCCGTCGGCATCGGCGGCCTGCTGGCCGTGCTCGCCGTCGGCCTGATGGCCCTGAACCTGCGCCCCGGTGCGACCTCCCTCGGTCCCGTGCTCGCCGACGTCGTCGCCTCCTACGGGATGGGGGCGACCGCCTCGGGCCTCCTGACCGCCCTTCCCTGCCTCGCCTTCGGAGTGCTCGGCGCGGTCGCCGTCCCCGTCGCGCGCCGCCTCGGGCTGACCGGGACCATGGTCGCCTCCTTCGCCCTGGTGGCGGTGGGTCTGCTGCTGCGCCCCGCCGTCGGCTCCTTCGGGGCGTTCCTCGCGCTGTCGGTGCTGGCGCTGATGGGCCCCGCGCTCGGGAACGTGCTGGTCCCGGCATGGATCAAGCGGCACGGACGGGCACGCATCGTGCTGCTGATGACCCTGTACACGATGGTGCTCTCGATCGGCGGCTCGCTCGGCAGCCTGCTCGCCGTCCCCCTCGAGACCGGGGGAGCCGACGGCTGGCGGGACTCCCTGCAGTTCTGGGGCATGATCGCCGTGATCCCGGTGCTCGTGTGGACGGTCGTGCTCACCCGCACCGGGCACGACTTCCCGCCCGCGGAGCCGAGTGCGGAGACCGCCGGGTCCCTGCTGCGCTCGCCGACGGCGATCGTGCTGACCCTCATGTTCGGTCTGCAGGCGATGAACGCCTACACCCAGTTCGGGCTGCTGCCGCAGATCCTCACCTCCTCCGGGATCTCCGCCGCGACCGCCGGCGCCGTCGTCGCCTGCATCGCCGCCTGGGGTCTGGTCGGCGGACTGGTGATGCCCACGGTGATCGCCCGATCACGGCACCTGCCGCAGATCGCGGCACTGTTCGGCGCGCTCACCGCCTCCGGCTACCTCGGTCTGCTGTGGCTGCCGCAGGTGAACCCCTTCGTCTGGGCATCGGTGCTGGGCATCGGAGGCTTCGCCTTCCCGACGGCGATCGCGCTGATCCCCGCCCGTGCACGCAGCGTCGAGGTCACCGCCCGGCTGTCGGGCTTCGTCCAGCCGTTCGGCTACATCCTCGCCGCTCTGGGACCGATCGTCGCCGGTGCGCTGCTGGACGCGACCGGGTCGATCCCGATGATCCTGGTGCTGATGGCATGCACCGGCGTCCTGCTGGGGATCGCGGGGTTCCGCGCCTCCCAGCCCCGCCTCGTCGACGACGAGCTGTCGACGACGAGCTGAGGCGCTGAGCCGACGCGGGAGCCGTGCTCATGGGAGGATGCCGCCCATGAGCACCGGCATCGTGAGCGCCCTGCGGACCCTCGCCTCCCAGCGACCCACCCGCCCCCCGCGCTCGGTCGCGTCGGCCGACCGGGTGCACCGGGAGCGCTTCGCGCACGTACCCGTGACCTGGATCGATCCCGAGCTGCGCTCCCGCGGCACGATCGTCCACGTCCACGGCGGCGCCTTCACCCACGGCGAGACGCGCGAGCACTGGGGCTGGCTGGAGGAGGTCGCGCGCCGCTCCGGCGTCGCGGCCGTGATGATCCACCACCGGATGCCGCCCTCGCACCCGTTCCCGCAGGCCCTCGAGGACGTCGTCGGCGCGATCACCGAGATGGAGCGCGAGCTCGCGCTGCCGTCGGGGGCCTGGGTGCTCTCAGGCGACGAGTCCGGGGCGGCCCTCGCGATCGCCGCCGCCCTCGAGCTCGCCGCCCAGCAGGGACCGACGCCCGCCGCGCTGCTGCTGTCGGCCCCCTGGGTCGACCTCGTCGACCTCGACCGGGTCGACGAGCGCCGACGGGTCGGGGCGCGGCTCTACACCGGAGGATTCCCGCGCGAGGACCCGCGGCTGAGCCCGCTGCTGGCGGACCTCCGCGGTCTCCCGCCTGTCCACCTGAGCGTCGGGGCCGACGACCCCCTCGCCGCCGACGCCCGCGGTCTGCGCGGACGCCTGCTCGAGGCCGGAGTCGACGTCGGATACCACGAGGAGTCCGGCCAGGACGGCGGCTACCCGATCGTCCGCACCGGTGCGGCCTCGCAGCGCGCATGGCGCGATCAGATCTCCGCCGTGCGCGAGGCCCTCGACCGCTGAGCCGAGGTCCTTCCCGGACGGTGAGCCCATGCACGGGCGGCGAAGTCCGGGCCGGACGGCCTCTCCCGCCTGGTCATCGCATCGTTAGCATCTGCAGTATGACCCTCGGCGATCGCGAGGACGGCCGCGCCGTCCTCTGGGACGGACGTTCCCCGGCCTGCGACATCCTCCAGGACCTGCTCCTCCCGCTCGCCCCCGAGGGGACGCTCCGCGTGGCCATCCAGCGCCTGCGCCTGCACGAGCAGGGAGCGCCGACGGGCGAGCACGAGGTCGTCGACGCGGTCGTGGACATCGCAGGGAACCTGGTGGCGGTCTCGATGCAGGACGCGGTGCGGGCCGATGCCGGGCGGGCCCAGCAGCTCGACGACGCGATCCTCGCCCTGTGCGCGGATGTCGAGGAGACCGGTGCCATCGGAGCGGACACCCTCGAGATCGTCATGGACGTCGACGGCGCGATCGCGGTCGGCCTCGGATTCGGTGTCGAGATCGCTCGCGCGGAGCTCACCGAGGGCGCCCGGCATCCGGCGCTGCACGACGGCGCCTTCCATGTGCGCCACAGCGCGCCTCAGCTGGAGGAGCTGCGCGAGCGGCTCGCCCCGCCCGAGCCGAACGCGCTGCGTCGGTGGTGGGACCGGATCCGCCGCCGATGACGCGCAGGCGCGCCTGAGCTCAGCTGCGGGTCCGCGCCCGCCTGCGGGTCAGTGCGCAACTGCGGGTGAGTGCGGATCAGCGCAGATCAGGTCGGTGGGCGTCGGTGCGGCCGGAGTCGGCGTCGAGGCGCCGATGGGTGAGCTGCGCCGCGGAGCGGTCCCGCTCGACCGCGCGGTCGACGAGCTCCTTCTCCTCGGTGGACGGCTCGTCCGGCTGGAGCGCCGTCCACAGCACGAAGCCCGCGGTCAGCACCAGCAGCGCCGCCAGCAGCACACCCATCAGCGGCCAGGAGAACGGGACCGGGTCCCAGAAGCCGTCGGCGCGAAGGATCGGCACCACGGGCCCTCCTCTCCTGCGTGATCGTCGTCGGCGACTCCGTGATCGTCGTCGGAGGCGCGCGCGACCGACGACGGCGGGGCTGGGAGAGCCGGAGCCGTCCCGGGGCTGCCCCGCGTCTGCCCGGGGGATGTCCCCGGCCGCCGCACGCGCGCGCCGTGCACAGAGACGCGGTCAGCATAACGGGGGCGTGTCCGGGGTCTATATGCTGAGGCCCTTATGGCTGACGTGATTGTCGGGCGCTTCGCGCTGATCGACCTGATCGCCAAGGGCGGATCCGGGTCCGTCTGGCGCGCCTGGGACTCGAAGGCGAAGCAGCTGTGCGCAGCGAAGGTGCTGCGTCAGCGGGACTCGGCGGACCTCATGCGCTTCGTGCGCGAGAAGGGCGTCAGCTTCGACCATCCGCATCTGCTGTCCCCCTACGGCTGGGGCGCGGAGGACGAGCATGTGGTCATCGCGATGCCGCTGTGCTCGGGCGGGACCCTCGAGTCCGTCGTCAAGCGTCGCGGCAAGCTCGCCGAGCCGGCCGTCGTCGTCATCCTCGACCAGCTGCTGGACGGTCTCGCCCACATCCACGCCGAGGGCTGGATCCACCGCGACGTGAAGCCCGCGAACATCATGTTCGAGCCGCGCGGCAGCGCCCCGCCGCACTCGCGCCTGGCGGACTTCGGCATCGCGGTGCACGGGTCCGACGTGCGCTTCACCCATGTGGGGATGGTCAACGGAACGCCCGGATACATGGCTCCGGAGCTGTTCGCGATGGCCGATCCTGTGCCCTCCCATGACCTGTATGCGGCGGGCGTGGTCGCGCTGGTCGCCCTGAACGGTCCGATCTCGCTGCGCGACGGCTCCTTCCGGCCCGACGAGCTGAACCAGCACCTGCGAGGGGTGACTCCGAAGCTGTCCGCGGTGATCCGCAGACTGGTCGCCGGGCAGCCCGAGGAGCGCTATCAGGACGCCGCCTCGGTGCGGCGCGACCTTCCACGCGTGCCCCGCGGATATCCGCTCACCCTGGCCGACGGCACCCCGCTCACCTTCCCGGACACGCTCCCTCCGCTGCCCGAGGACGCCCCCGGCTCCCCGCAGGCGGAGCGTGCGGGCCATCAGGGCGCGCCGGACGGCGCAGCCGTCATGGAGGCGATCCGCGTCGGTCAGGTGCAGCGGGCCGCCGACCTCGACGGCGGATCGTCGCGCTCTCACCTGGGCAGTCCCGCGTCAGGCAGTCCTCAGTCGGGCAGTCCCCAGTCAGGCAGTCCCCATTCAGGCAGTCCCCAGACGGGACAGCAGTGGGACGGCCAGGCAGGCGGAGGGCCCGGCGGCTGGTCCGGGAGCGGGCCCGGCCCGCAGGGAGCTCCACCGCCGAAGAGCCCTCCGATTCCTGCCCGGTCCTCCGGCCCGCAGGGGCAGGGACCCTACGGAGGCCGACGGTCGGGGCCTCATCGCGCGCAGCAGGGAGGCCCGCAGCCGGGGACCCGCACTGCTCATCAGCCGATGCGCACTGTGAGCACGGCGAGCCCGTTCGCGGCATCACCGCAGACGGGGCCGCGTCCGTTCGGACGCTCCAGCACCTTCGTCGCGATCGCCCTCGGCGCGGGATCCGCGCTGGTCCTCGGCGCGATCGCAGCTTTCGTGCTGATCATGATCTTCACCTGAGCCGGAGCGCGGCCCCGCTGCCGACGGGGCAGGGGCACGGCTGCTGACGGGGCCGGCGCGCGACTCCCGACTGCTTCGGGGCCCTGTCGCGGCTCGGATCAGCGACTGCTCGGGGTGGGCACGGCGACGGTGTCCAGGCCCTGGATGAGCGCGTCCCGCCGCGGGTCCATCTGCAGATCGATGCGTACTCGCTCGACGTCGGCCGTCCCGTCGACATCGGGATGCGCGGGCAGGGTCCAGCGCAGATGCGCGGGAGTGATCACCTCGGCGTCCTCGGCAGTCAGGTCCTGAAGGGCGCGGGCATCGAGACCGGCAGCCGCGAGTGCGGAGGCGAGCCGGCGCCGACGCTCCGCTCGCGGGATGTCCATGTCCATGGTGTCGGTGAACCAGTCGTCGGCGATCTCCTCGAGGGCTGGGTCGTCGCCGGCATCGGTGCTCGCGCGCAGCCAGTCCAGGGCGGCGGACGCCGCCTGCAGCGTGCGCGCATCCGCCGCTCTCGGCCGCGGTGCGAGGAGCCCGGGCACCTGGTCGCGGAGGATCCGCAGCGCCGCCATCGACAGCGCTGTCACCGGTGCGTACTTGCTGTTGGCGAGGGCTACGATGCCGACTCCGCTGTCGCGGTGCCACACCATGAACGAGCCGTACCCGGGATAGCCGCCCGAATGGGAGATGACCTCGCCGAGGTCCGGGTGGCGCTCCACCACCAGTCCCATGCCGTATGCACGGATGCGGTCGAAGCCGGGGGAGCGGCCGTCCTCCCCCTCAGGCAGCGGCGGAGTGGTCTGGATGCGGTGCATCTGCTGCATCTCACGACGGGACGCGGCGGACAGAAGGGACGCGGCGGACGGCTGGGACGCGGCGGACGGCAGGGAGGAGGAGCCGTCGTCCTCGGCATCGGCGGAGGCGAGGAAGCGCACCCAGGTCGCGATGTCGTCGACGCTGGAGAACAGCCCGGCCATCGCCCCGTAGACGCCGGGGGAGTCCAGGGGCACCGGCTCGAAGCGGGTGGCGTCCTCACGGTCGGCGAGGCGGTGACCGGTGGCGACGCGGCCGTCCTCGAACCTGTCGGCCGTGAAGGACGTCGAGGACATGCCCAGCGGCTCCAGGAACCGTCGACGGATCTGCTCGGCGTACGGCTCCCCGGTGACCTCGTCGATCACGCGCCCGAGGAGCGCGTAGCCGGTGTTCGAGTACTCGAAGCCGGTGCCGGGGCGGTGGACCCGGCCGAGGCCGGAGCCCAGGACCTCGGCGAACTGCTCCCGGGTCATGGATTCCTGGCGGTCGCCCCACGGGTTGTCCGTGACCAGGCCGGCGCTCATCGTCAGCAGCAGACGCAGGGTGATGGGGGCGTCGTCGGGGCCGACGGAGAAGGCGCCGGCCGCCTCCGGCACATGCTGCTCGACGGGGTCGTCCAGGCGAAGACGGCCCTCGTCGCGCAGCGCGAGGATCGTGGCGGCGGTGAAGGACTTCGTCATCGAGGCGATGCGGGAGACCGTCGCCCGGTCCATCTCCCCGGTTCCGGGCGCTCGCTCGCCCGCTCGCAGCTCCTTCGCCCCGGCTGCGCCATCGGCGAGGATCGGATCCTCGTGCTGGTGGCCGCCGATGATGGCCCAGGTGACGCCGGCGGTCCGGTTCTCTCCGACGGCCTCGGAGAAGAGCGCGGCGATCTGCGTGATCACGGGGGCGGGCAGGAGTCCGTCCTGCTCGGCGGGGGCGTCGGTCGGGGCGGAGGCGGAGCCGGGGCCGGATCCTGCGTCGGAGTCAGGATCGATGCGGGAGCGGTACGAGCTGTCGATGGAGGGGGTGGTGGACATGCCAGTCACTCTAGGTCGTCGGGCGGAGGAGAGCCTGCGCGGTAGAAGGCCGAGATGATCGCTGCGACCTCCTCGCCGAGGACCTCGACCAGCGGTGCCGGATCCGCCCGCCGCGGATCGAAGCCGCCGGCGAGGGGGCCACGGGGCTCGTCCTCTCTCGACCCCGTCTCGTCCGTCGTCTCGTCCGTCGTCGTCTCTGCCGAGTCCGACGTCGGGTCTGCCGAGTCCGACGTCGGGTCCGACGGGTCCGACGACGTGCCCGATACAGGGGTCAGCGACGGGTTCGACGGTGGGGCCGGCGTGGCGGCGGGGGACGCGGCGAGGGGACGCGCGATGAGGTCCTCGAGCGCGAGGCCACGCAGGGTCAGCAGCTCGAGGGGTTGCTCGTCGACGGCTTCGACCAGCACGTACGACAGGGCTGCGACGTGCCTGCAGGGCCCGGGCCAGTCCAGGCATGAGCAGTCGTGGGTGAGCTCGGAGGGACCGCGGGGGAGCAGCGAGACCTCTGACCGCGCGAGCTCGCGCTCGATCCCCTGGGGGTACTCGCCGGCCGCGAGGAGGGCCGACAGCTCCGGGTGCGCGCGGGCGACCTCGAGGAACGCGATGCGGTCGGCGGGGGAGAGGACGGGCAGGTCGAGCCGCGCCTGGTAGACGTTCCCATCGTCGTCCAGGACGTCCCCGCGGACCATCGCGGGGGCCACGTCGATCCATTGCACGCGGCCCGCTCGCGCCGCGGCCTTCCCACCGCTCGCACGGCCGACGCCGAGGATGCCCTCGACGGCCTCCCTCAGCGCAACCGCGTGCCAGCTCCTGCCGATGGCTCCACGTCGCGATCTCAGGGTGATGCTCATCGTGGTCCTCCTTGCACGGGGACGTCGTCGGCGTCGAGGGACAGCAGGTCCCGCAGCGACTCGTCGGAGAGGTCCGCGAGCCACTCCTCACCGGGGGCGACGGTGAGGTCGGCGAGCATCTGCTTGTCCTGGAGCACCTGGTCGATCCGCTCCTCGACGGTGCCGGCGCTGACGAGCTTGTGCACGGTGACGTCCCGGCGCTGGCCGATGCGGAAGGCGCGGTCGGTGGCCTGGTTCTCCACCGCGGGGTTCCACCAGCGGTCCAGATGGACGACGTGGTTCGCCGCGGTGAGCGTGAGCCCGGTGCCGCCTGCGCGCAGGCTCAGCAGCATCACGCCCGGTTCGTCGGCCCGCTCCTGGAAGCGGGCGACCATCGCGTCGCGCTCCGGCTTGGGCACGCCGCCGTGCAGGAAGGGCACCTCGATCCCGAACTCTGCGAAGCGCTCCTGCCAGTACGGCACCAGCAGGTGCCCGAAGGTCGTGAACTGCGTGAACACGAGGGCCTTCTCGCCGTCGGCGAAGGCGGTGGCGAGCAGGTCGTCGACCAGTTCGAGCTTCCCGGAGCGGTGCTCGCCGTCGCGCAGGAGGTCGGAGCCGTCGCCCAGGTAGTGGGCGGGATGGTTGCAGACCTGCTTCAGGCGGGTGAGCGTGGAGACCACCAGCGAGCGGCGCTTCTTCTCCTCGACCTGGTCGATGTCGGTCATGAGCTCGGCGACCAGTGCCTCGTAGAGCCCGGCCTGCTCGGGGGTCAGGTTCACCACCCGTGTCAGCTCGGTCTTCTCGGGGAGGTCCGCGATGATGCTGCGGTCCGTCTTGACGCGGCGCATGATGAACGGGGAGGTCACGAACTTCAGCCGCGAGATCGCTCCCTCGTCGCCCTCGTCCTCGATGGGGTCGGCGATGTTCTGGCGGAAGGAGGCGGAGCTGCCCAGCAGGCCGGGGCTGACGACCTCCATCAGGGCGTGCAGATCCCCCAGCCGGTTCTCCACAGGGGTTCCGGTCAGCGCGAGACGGTGCGGGGCGGTGAGCACTCCGGCGGCCCGCGAGACCTGGGTGCCGGGGTTCTTCAGATGCTGCGCCTCGTCGTAGACGATGCGATGCCAGTCCACGGACGTCAGCAGGTGCAGGTCGCGGGCGAGCAGCGAGTAGGTGGTGATGACCAGGTCGATGTCGGCGGCGCCCGCGGCGAAGGACTCGTCGCGCAGACGGTCGCCGCCATGATGGACGTGGACGGCCAGATGCGGGGCGAAGCGGGCGGCCTCCCGCTGCCAGGCACCGACGACGGACATCGGGCACACCAGCAGCGTCGGACCCGGCGAGCCCGACGGCGGAGCGGGCACCGCCTCCTCGACCACGATGCCTCCGGTCCCCGCGGGCCCGACGGCCGCCCGGTGCTCCGGCACGCCCTCCCGCTCCCTGCACAGCAGCGCCAGGACCTGCATCGTCTTGCCCAGACCCATGTCGTCGGCGAGGATGCCGCCCAGTCCCATCCGGTCGAGCGCCCACATCCAGTTCAGCCCGTCGAGCTGATAGGGCCGCAGGGTCGCCATCAGGGTGGACGGCTGCGCATGCGGCACGGGCCCCGAGGCGCCCGGCATGAGCCGGCCCAGTCCCGTCGCCCCGGCGAGGGAGGACGCGGCACCCAGATCCATCCCGGCGGACTCGCCGGAGAGCAGCATCGAGAACATCTCCGCCCAGGGCGCCTCCCCCCGGATCTCCGCAGGAGGCGGGACGATCGGCGGGGCGCTCGACGGCGTGCTCGGCGGGGTGCTCGGCGGAGCGGACGGCTCGCGCCGGAGGGGGCGCGCGACGCCGTCCTCGCCGACCGCCGCACGGCGCTGACGGGTGCGGGAGGCGAAGGCGTCGAGGAACCGCTCGGCGGCGCGCAGCGTCGTCGGATCCAGACGCACCCACTGCCCGCGCAGGCGCACCAGCTCCGTCTGCGCCTCGCGGATCTCCTCGATCTCCTCCTCGGTCAGCTCTGTGTCGCCGACGGCGACCCGCCAGCGGAACGATGCCATCGCCCCGAGGCCGACGCCGGAGGCCCGCTTCCTCTCGCTCTGCTCCTCGGCCTCCTGCGGGCGCAGCGTGGTGCGCTGCTTCGTCCACTCCCTGGGCAGCAGCACCGTCACCCCGGCCTCCTCGAGAGCGGGGGTGTCGTAGGCGAGGAAGGCGGAGGCCTCGGCGGTGGTCAGCAGCCAGTCCACCCCCGACTCGTCGACCGCGGCGGCCCGGACCGTCGGCGCCAGGCGCATGACCGCGGCGGACGCCTCGGCGGCGCCGGCGGCGGTGAGGTCGCCGACGGCGCGCAGATCCGCGATGGGATGCACCGTCCCGTCGGCCTCGCGCAGGCAGGTCTGCAGGGGCCAGGCCGTGCCCAGCGGAGGCTCGAACAGCCTGACCACCAGGTCGGAATCGCTCGAGGCGAGCCTGACGCCGACCCTCGCCGAGGCCAGATGCCGTCCGAAGGCGGCGGAGATGCGGCGACGGGCGGGGACGTCGGCCCGTACGGCATGGTCTCCGGACAGCGCGGCCAGAACATGGTGGGGGTCTGCGGCGCGCGCGCGCTCGAGCACGGACGGGTCGGTGTGCTCGAGGTGCGCGGTGAAGGCGCGGCGCGCCCGGGCGTCGACCAGCGCGTGCAGCATCGGCGGGCGGTCCTCCCCGGGGGCCCGCCAGGACAGCAGAGCCCGGCCGAAGCGCTCGAGCGCCACGACCCTCAGATGGCGCTCGGCCACCAGGCGCTGCGCCTCGAGGTCCAGGACCGACGCCCCCAGCAGATCCGGCATCGCCGCCAGATGCTCGCCCAGCTTCGCAGGGGTGCCGCTGCCGACGAGCTCCGCGACGGTGTCCAGCGCGGACTCCTCGAAGCGTCGTCGGAGCACCTCGGACGTGCCCTCCACCAGGGCCAGCAGCTGGGCGTCGTCCAGCGGGACGGCCGGGACGCGCCGACCTTCCGCCTCCCCCCGACCAGGCAGACGGATCCGATGGCGGAGAGTGCCGGGGAGAGCGTCGAGGGCACCGGTGAGCTCCGGCGGAGCCCCCTCGACCAGCGTGCTCAGATCATCGATCGCGCGGGAGCCGCGGGCGAGCTGCTCGCGCACCCAGAGCGCGGGGCCCAGGTCGTCGTCGGCGACCAGATGCAGCAGGTGGGAGGGCATGCATCCAGGGTAGGCGCAGGCCCCGTCCGTCGACGGCGCCGAGGTGCGGCTGTGGACGGACGGGGCCTGGGGAGGAGCTGCCCGGGGACGAGCGGACGTCGCCGGAACGGTCGACGGATCAGAGCCCGTCGATGATGGTGGCCGTCGCCTGCAGCCACGCCTTCTTGGTCTTGGGATGCACTCGCGCCCAGTCCAGGTGGGAGCCGTCGACGAACTGCTGCTCGAAGGGCACCTCGCAGACCGCACGGGTATGAGCGCCGAAGTGCGCGAGCAGGCGCTTGCGCAGCACCGGGTCGAACTTCCCCTTCGAGGAGTGCGACAGGATCGTGACCGCATGGTCGACCTGCTCTGCCAGCCCCGTCGCACGCAGCTCGTCGATCATCCAGGCGGCCGCGTTGAAGGTGTCCTCGCGGACGGTGGAGATGATCACCAGCTGGTCGGCGTTGCGCACGGCGGCGAGCCAGTTCGAGGCGCGCACGTTGTTGCCGGTGTCGATGACCTTGATGCGGTAGAAGCGCGAGAGCGCGTCGTTGAGGTCGGCGAAGGCCTCGGCGTCGATCAGCGCCGCCGACCCCGGATCCTCGTCGGAGGCGAGGATGTCGAAGCGCATCGCCCCCTGGGAGCGCACGTACGTGTCGAGGTCCGCGGCGCTCGCCTCCGGTGCACGCAGCATGTCGATGTCGTGCAGCAGGTCCACGGCGGTGCGGTGGTGATCGGTGGGGATGCCGCGCCAGCCGAGGGTTCCTCGCGTCTCGTTGTTGTCCCAGGCCAGCACATTGCCGCCGCGGGTCACGCCGAGCGTCGCCGCGATCATCAGGGACGCGGTGGTCTTGTGCGCGCCGCCCTTGAGGTTCACGACCGCGATGTTGCGCGGCCCTTCGAGAGGCCGACGCACGCGCTCGAGGACCTCGTTGTCCTGCCGCTCCTTGCGACCGGGCTTCAGCGAGATCACGCCCCCGGTCATCCGGCGCAGCGCACCGCGCCAGCCGCGATGCGCGGAGACCTTCGTCGGACGGGTCGTGGAGCGCTGCAGATCCTGCAGCGTGGGGCGGGTCGTGTCCAAAGGGGCCTCTGTGGTGGATCGGGGGCTGAGGGAAGGGGAAGTGCTCGTGGTCCCGTCGCGCTGATCGCGCGCGGCGGGGGACGTCGAGGAGCCGACCGCGGAGACGGTCGAGGGCGCCGGAGAAGCCGATGCGGCGGAGGGCGCCGACGAAGCCGACAGAGCCGACGGAGCCGATGCGGCCGACGGAGCCGATGCGGCCGACGCGGCCGATGCGGCCGATGCGGCCGAGGGAGCTGACAGCGCAGACGCCGCCGAGGGGGCCGACGGCCCCGATGTCGCCGGCGACGCGGACGCTCCGGAAGCCGCGGACGAGGCGGAGGCGGAGGACGACGCAGAGGCTGCGGAGGAGGCGGAGGCTGCGGAGGAGGCGGGCGCCGACCGAGCCGGCTCCCAGGCCGACCCTGCTGAAGCGGTGGTGCTCGCGGAACGGGTGGGGCCGGCGGACTGGGTGGAGCCGGCAGACCCGCTGGCCGCAGACGTCTGCCCCGACGGCGGCAGCGCGGCCGCACGACGTCGACGCGCGCGATGCGGGCGCACAGTGGGCAGCTCGCCCGTCGCAGGGGAGCCGATCGCCGAGAGCTCGCCGGTCGGAGGGGAGCCTGCGCTGTGCGAGGCACCGGAGCCGGGAGCCCCGGAGGCGGCGGCCGCGGAGGACGGGGACAGCGGCACATCGGCCGAGGGGCCGTACAGCGGACGCTGATCGGGAGCGCGGCCCGTGATCCGGCCGCTCGGCTCGACCCGCAGATGATGCTGGATGTCGGGCTCGACGATGACGACGTCGACGGAGTGGCCGTCGGACCGGGCGGCGTCGATGAACACCTGCTTGACCTGCGACCTCAGGTCGGGCAGGTCGGAGCCCGTGAGCTCGACCTGATCGGAGGCCAGGTGCACCGTGGCACTGGTGTCTGAGGTGATGCGCGCCTGCGCGATCATCGATGGTTCCCTTCGCGTTCCCTGACGGACGAGGCTTCCCGCGGCCCGTCCGCACAATCCGCCCCCCACTCTAGAGGCGCGGGCCGCGTCGCTGCGCGTGCTCAGGACGCTTTTCACGTGCTCAGTGCCGGGGCCGTCCCCGAGGCGGGGCGTCACCGGCGCGGTATCCGCACTCATCGGAGACGATCGTGCGGCGGCGCGAGCCCGGCCGCGAGCCCGCGCGGGAAGCATGAACGTGAACCCGCCAGGAATGCGATGGTGCTCACGTTCTGCCCCCTGTGCGGGTCGAATCTGAACACTTCCAGAGAGTCCCGGCGGGACGGGCTGAGGGCGCTTTGGGGCAATCGCACCACTCGATGGACCCCCGTCTCCGCAGGCCATTTCCCCCTATGCCGCCACGACCTCGGGACTTTGCTGGATTTTGACCTTCGTCGGGGCTCGTCATCACTTAGGCTTCCCTGCCCTGTATCTGGGTGCCACCTGCGAAAACACGCGGGGATGCCGCGTTTACACGACGGGCGCGAGGGCATACACTCGACATCAGCGCATCGCTTCCACGGCGATCGCGAGGGGTGCTCCACCAGCGTGGGCCGCGAGGTCCATACGCAACGGGGCACTCATGAGAACTTCATAGATGTGCCGTTCCCAGGACCCCCCTCATGGGAGCGGCCGGACGGGCAACACGCCAGGTTCCCCCACCTCCGGTAGCCCGTCCAGCCTGTTCGCCCGCACCCACCCCTGACGGACGACAGGCCTGACGAGCGGTCCGTGAGCCCCCGAGAAATCGGCTGAGAGCTCCGGGCCGCTCGTCCCGTTCTGAGCGTTCCGGGCAACACCTGCCCGGCCAGCTCCAGCCTGGTCGGCTCCTGCCGGTACAGCCTCTGCACTGATCTGAGGCTGCTCCCTTCTGGGGGTGCCGTCTTCTGGAGTGCCGCCTTCTGGGGCGGGCGGCGAGGAATGGGACTCAGGCCGAGACCTCGAAGCCCCTGAGGGGGTGAGGTCCCGGCCTGAGTCCCATTCTCAGCGGTGAGCCTTCAGCCCGGCTCGGCGCCAGCAGCCCGGCTCGGCGCCAGCAGTCCGGCTCGGCGCCAGCGGGCGGCACCAGCACGCCGGCTCAGCCCAGGATGGTGACGTCGCTGCCCGGGTCCAGGCGGTAGCCGCTTCCACGGACGGTGGAGATGAGCTTGCGGTAGCGGCCGAGCTTGGTGCGGACGCGGCGGACGTGCACGTCGACGGTGCGCTCGCCGGTGTCGGCGGGGGACTCGGACCAGACGGTCTCCATGAGCTCCTCGCGGGTGACGGTGCGTCGAGCATTGCGGGCCAGGTGGTTGAGCAGCTCGAGCTCCTTGTAGGTGAGGTCCACGTCCTCGCCGTCGATGCGCACGCGACGTCCGTACAGGTCCAGCACGAGCGATGCCTCGCCGGCCGCGGAGGGGCTCGAAGGGCTCACGGCCGTCGCCAGGAGGGCGCGGCGGCGGGCAGCCTCGGCGTCGCGGCGCGCGGGCGAGTTCGCCGAGACGATCCCAGAGCGGCGCGGGCGCAGCGGGCTGACGGCGGCGGCGCCCTGGCGGCGCGGAGGCAGGGTGCGCACCGCCGAGGAGGTGCTGCGGAACGTGTTCGGGCTGTTCACCGCGACGGTGGTGCGTCCCTGGCGGGCGGCCGTCTGGCGCTGCGCATGGCTGCGCAGGTCGTCGGCGATCAGGGCCGCCTCGACGTCGCCGGTGCCCGGAGGCAGCTGGACGGTCAGGGTGATCGTCACGCCCTCGTCGGTGCCGGAGGCGGGACGCTGCAGGGGGCGGGCGGTGGAGCGGGTCTGGGTGGTGGGGCGGTCGAGAGTGATGGTCATGATGCTGGATCTCCGTGGGTGCGGCGCGTTCTGCGCGGCGGGCGGGGTTCCCGGGATCCCGTGGATCGACGCCTTCTCGGCGGATCTGGTGGGGAGTGCTCCCGGCGGCACCTGGAGCCCGCGCCTTCCGGCCGGCTCCTGTCAGCCGACCCCGGAGGTGTCTCGAGCGCTCAGAGGCTCGGCTGACGGCGCATCATGCGCATCATCATGCACATCATCATCATCGAGCACATCATGTAGACCACCCGGCGGGTGGTCTCGATGAGCGCGACGTGATTCGACATGTCCCGAAGCATGCCTCCGGCGCGGCATCCGAGGCAAGCAGGTGTTCACATTCCGGGACGGACGGAGTCGGGAGTGGACGTCCTGGAACGCGATCGACCGCGGGTGAAGAGGTCGCGACCTGCTCATCTCCTGCGGCGGGCCGGCATCGGAGCGGAGATGCCGACCCGTGGCTCCCTGTCAAGCGGCAGGGGGCTCGGGAGCTGAGGTCACAGCATTCCCAGGCGTCGCAGCTCGCCCGCGACGAGCTCTGCGACGCGTCGGGCGCCGAGGGCGCTGAGGTGGGTGTCGTCGGCCTCGCCGTCGGGATATCCGGGGAACTCGCCGGGCGCGAGATGCAGGAAGGAGTCCTTCGCCCGCTCCTCGCCGTCGGCCTCCCAGAGCCGACCCGTGAGGACGCTCAGGTCGATCATCGGAATGCCTTCGTCGGACGCGAGGCGACGCACGGACTGCGGGTATCCGCCGTGGGTGGGGACCAGTCGGCCGTCCTCGAACGCACGGCGCTCGATCGGGGTCAGCAGGACGGGCCGTGCGCCGCGGGCGCGGACTCCGACGAGGAAGCGCCGCAGATTGGAGGGATGCTCGGCGATCACGTCGGCGAAGCGGTGGTCGGGCTTGGGGTCGTTGTGCCCGAAGCCGATGAGCACGAGGTCGCCGGGTGCGAGCTCGTCGAGCGCGGAGGCGAGCGCACCGGACTCGATGAAGCTGCGAGTGCTCTCCCCGGAGATCGCACGGTTGAGGACCTCCGCCCCGGTCGCCGCTGACAGGCGCATGCCCCAGCCCTCGCGCGGAGCCCTCTCCGGCGGATACGGCGAGGCGGTCGAGTCGGAGAGCACGACGATCCGCGGGGGAGCGGTCGCCTGCGGCGCGGGATCGTGCAGCCAGGCGTCGGCGTCGGGCTCCTCGTCGAGCTGCGGGCCCCGTCCGGAGGCCCCGGGGCCGGCGCTCGCGAACTCCGCCAGCCGCGCCTCGCGCCAGGAGAACCCGCCCATGCCGTCCCAGGGGTCGGCGGCGATGTGCGAGCCGAGCTCGCAGCGGCTGAAGAGCGCCTGGCCGACGGCGTCGGCCTTCCCTCCCGGATGCCAGGGGCGGCCCAGGCGCACGCTGCCGTCGGGCACCCCCGGTGCCGCCTCCAGGCGGGCGCCGACGACGAGGAGCCCGCGCGGGTTCTCGAGCGCGGTCGACGGGGCGACGAGGTATCCCGGCCCGACCGAGCGGATGGTCCCGCCCTCGATGAGCGCCGTCGCCCTGCCGTACAGGAAGTCGACGTCTCCCTCGATCTCGCAGTCGCGCAGAAGGACGCGGCGCACGGCCGCCCAGCTCGGGGTGTCGAGGAGCACCGTGTCCTGTCGCGCCAGCAGCCGGCAGCGCTCCGCGCGGAAGCGGTCGCCGAGGGTGCGCAGAGCGATGGCCTGCGTCTCGGGAAGGTCGGGGTGCTCGCGCCTGTCGAAGGTGTTCACGACGGTGAGGTCCTCGAGGGCGACGTCGTCGGCCTCGATCGTCAGGGTCGCGCACCGCTGGCCGAAGGGCATGCCGGTCTCGTCACGAGCCCCCTGGTGCAGACCGAAGCTGAGGGTGACGTCCTCAGCGCGGCCGGTGGCGGAGCGGATGAGCAGGGGCGCCTCCCGCGGGCCGATGACGACATGCTCGACGTATACCCCGGGCTCGAGGACGATCTCCCGGACGGCGGGATCCTCGAGCGCGAGGGAGAGGGACGGGATGGCGTCCGAGCGCTGGGCGACGACGACGGTGTCGGGCATGCGGAGACTCTTCTCTGTAACCGGTTTCTCGTCGAGAAGTGTAGAGCGCCCCGGACGCGGAAGCACCGGACCGGCGCCGACGGTCGTCGGCACCGATCCGGTGCATCGCTGAGCTCGGAGGAGCGAGCCGTGATCCGTGGAGGAGCGGGTCAGCGCTTCTCGTAGGAGAGGCAGTCGGCGGCATCCGCTCCAGCACCCACTCGCACCGATGTCGCGGTGCACTCGAGGTCCTGGTTGTGGACGCAGTCGGCCTTCTGGCAGGCGCCGACCTGGCTGACGACCTTGGGCAGACCGCCCTTGACGTCCAACGGGATGAAGGTCGCGCAGGAGGTGTGGTCGGTGACGGTCACGGCGAAGGCGCCGCAGGCGTCGTCGTGGTTGTAGGAGCAGCCGGTGACGGTGCACTGGCTGACGCGGGGCATCTCGACTGCGGTCATGGTTTCCTCCTCGATCTGCGGACCCGGAGGGGTCCGACGGGAGCCCCGCCCGGGGCTCGATGACGCGAGAATAGACACCGCAATTGCATTCCGCCAGCAAGGAATGGCACGCCTCCGCGCATTAGAGGGAGGGCTTTGTTTCTATTATCTGGCGGTTTTATAAAAGTCGTCCGGTGCGTATATGTTCCGCGACCGGTCGGGTCAGTCGACGACGCCGAAGAGGCGATCGCCGGCGTCGCCCAGGCCAGGGGTGATGTAGCTGCGATCGGTCAGGCCGTCGTCGATCGAGGCGGTGACGATCGTGAGGTCGATCGACGGGTCGATCTGCTCCTCCATCGCCTTCAGGCCCTCCGGTGCGGCCAGCAGGGTCACGCAGGTGATGTCCCGGGCGCCGCGCTCATGGAGGTAGTTCACCGAGGCGATGAGGGTGTGGCCGGTGGCGAGCATCGGGTCCAGCACGAAGCACTGACGGCCGGAGAGGTCGTCGGGCAGTCGATTCGCATAGGTGGTGACCTCGAGGGTCTCGTCGTTGCGCACCATGCCCAGGAATCCCACCTCGGCGGTGGGCAGGAGACGGGTGAGACCGTCGAGCATGCCGAGGCCGGCGCGCAGGATCGGCACCACCATCGGCTTGGGGTTGGCGAGCTTGACCCCGACGGTCTCCGTGACCGGGGTCTGGATCCGGGCCTCGGCCACGGCGACGTTGCGGGTGGCCTCGTAGGCGAGGAGCGTGACCAGCTCGTCCGCCAGCTGGCGGAACACCGAGGAGTGGGTCTCGCGGTTCCGCAGCACCGTGAGCTTGTGGGCGACGAGCGGGTGGTCGATCTCCAGGACGCGCATGAGGTGAATCTACCGGACCGTCCGCGGGTCGGGACCCAGGTGCGGAGCATCGGTGCGGAGCAGGAGAGGAGCAGGAGAGGAGCAGGAGAGGAAGGGAGCAAGATCGGTCAGGCGCCGGCGGGAGCGGTGGGGAAGACTGCTCGCCATGGAGCACTCGTCGTCGGATCATCCGCCGGGCGGGCCGACGGACCCGCTGCGTCGGCTGCTCGATGCCGTCCTCGACGAGGACGGCGGGACGCTGGCGCAGGCGTCCGAGCACGCCTTCGTCTCACCCTTCCATCTCAGTCGGCTGGTGCGGGGAAGCAGCGGAGAGCCGCCGATGGCGATGCGGCGCCGGGTCGGTCTCGAGCGCGCCGCCTGGCAGCTGCAGCGCGGCGCGAGCGTGACGGACACCGCCTTCGATGCCGGCTACGACTCGGTGGAGGGCTTCATCCGCGCATTCCGTCACGCTTTCGGCCACGCCCCGTCGCAGATGCCGCCCGCGGCGGAGCGCGGACACTGGCTGTCCGCGCCGAACGGGATCCATTTCCATGCTCCCACCGCGCTGTACGTCGACGCGGGCGGGACGCAGGAGCAGCCCTCGGGCGATGTGCTCGCGCTCCTGGTCCGCCACGACCTCGACGACATCGCGACTCTGCTCGACGCGGCCCGCGACGTCCCGGACGAGGAGTATCGACGGATCCTGCTGCCGGGACACCGGCCGCGCCCCTGGGACAGCGCCGACGAGAGCCTCGCCGACCTGCTGCGGAACCTGGTGCTCAGCAAGGAGCCCTGGCTGGCGAGCATCGTCGGCGAGTCTGCGCCGGACCTCTCCGGGCCCGACGACGCCGCCGCCCTGGCCGAGCGCCACCGCCGCACCGCACCGCGCTGGCTCGCGATGGTCCGTGACGTCGACCGCCGCAGGGCATGGCAGGACCGGATCGTCGACGCCCTGTGCGATCCGCCGGAGTCGTTCCTGCTCTCCCAGATCGTCGCCCACGAGCTGACCTTCTCCGGCCACCGCCGGATCCTGGCCCGCTGGATGCTCGGCGCCGCCGGCATCGACGTCGGCGGCCCCGCCCTCGATCCCGACCCCATCGTGTGGCACCGCCGCAGGACGGGAGAGGACCCTTCCGAAGCAGGATCCGAAGCAGGAGATGACGCATGACCGCCTACCGCTACTTCACCGCGACCACGCTGGACGGCTTCCTCGCCGACGAGCACGATGAGCTCGACTGGCTGCTGTCCCAGCCCACCGGGGACGACAGCATCCTCCCCTACGAGGACTTCATCGCCGACGTCGGCGCGATAGTCCTCGGACGCACCACCTACCAGTGGTTCCTCGACCACCTCCCGGACGGGGACGATTCTGAGGAAGGCCCTGCGAGAGGTGCAGGGGACTCTGCGGAGGGCGCGACGGAGGAGGGCGCGACGGAGGAGGCGCAGGAGGGCGCGGAGGAGTCGGCGCAGACCCCCTGGGGTCCGGGCCGCCCCGCCTTCGTCTTCACCCATCGGAGCCTGGACGGCGCCCTGGACCCCGCGGGCGGCCTCGTCACCGCGCTCTCCGGTCCGCCCGCGCAGCATCGCGAGAGGCTGGAGGCCGCGGCCGACGGGAAGGACGTGTGGATCGTCGGCGGCGGGGATCTCGCCGCGCAGTTCGGGCGCGCAGGGATGCTCGACGAGGTCTTCGTGTCGATCGCGCCGGTCACCCTCGGTGCGGGGAAGCCTCTGCTGGGCGGGCGCTTCGACCTCGAGCTGCGCGAGCACGGCACCAACGGTGCTCTGCTCGAGGCGCGCTTCGCCGTGGTGGGGGAGCGCACGGCCTGAACCGGGCGCGACAATGGCCCCATGAACGAGGACCTGTCGATCCCGGACCCGTCGGCCGTGAGCCCGTCTGCCGCGAGTCCGTCGGCCGAGAGCCCGTCGGCGGTGAGCTCGGCTGCCGAGAGCCCGTCGGCCCCGGACGACGGTGCGCTGATGGCGCTGGCCATCGAGCGGGCCCGCGAGGCCGCGGATCGCGAACCGGCCGACGTGCCGATCGGCGCGGTCGTCGTCGGCCCCGACGGCGAGGTGCTCGCGGCCGTCGGGAACCGGCGCGAGCTCGACGAGGACCCCACCGCTCACGCCGAGATCCTCGCCCTGCGGGAGGCGGCGCGCGTCACCGGCCGCTGGAACCTCACCGGGTGCACCCTCGTCGTCACCCTCGAACCCTGCACGATGTGCGCGGGAGCGATCGTGCTCTCCCGCATCCGTCGCGTCGTCGTCGGGGCGATGGACCCCAAGGCCGGCGCCGCCGGATCGCTCTACGACCTGGTGCGGGAACCGCGCCTGAACCACCGTGTCGAGCTCACCACGGGCGTGCGCGAGCAGGAGTGCGGGGATCTGCTGCGCGCGTTCTTCCGGGCCCGCCGACGGCGCTGACGGCCTGCTGTGCAGGGGAGCGAGCCGCTGCTCGCGCCCCCGCACGACGATCAGGTCAGGTGGCTGATCAGAGCAGGTGGGAGCCCTTGAGCAGCTCCTCGAGCCAGGTGCCCTCCAGCTTCTTGAGCGCCTTCGTCCTGAGGAAGCCGGGCACCGGGAGCTTCGTCGGCAGCGGCTCCTCGGCCAGGCTCCTGCGATCGCGCAGGTAGTACGCGGCGTTCAGGAGCTCGCGGATGTCATATGCCGAGCCGAACACCTCGGGCACGCCCCGATCGACGTCCAGCAGGGTGTATACCGCCTCCATGGCCGTGCGCACGGAGTACTCGGTGGTGAACACCGTGTCCCGAGTGGGCGACTCCGCGAAGTTCCCGATGAAGGCGAGGTTCCTCGAGCCCTGAGGGACGACGTCCGGCCGATCTCCGGGCCTGCGCGGCATGAAGTACGAGGTGATGAACGGCATGTACACCGGGTTGGTGTTGATCGACTCCTGACGGGCGAGGTCGGGGATCAGCGACTCGGGGACGCCGAGATGGTAGAGCCACTCCTGGGTGATCTCCTCCCCGGTGCATTCGGTGATCCTCTTGCGGACGTAGTCGCCCTCGGTGTCGGAGTAGAGGCCGTAGATCCACACCGTGGTCTGGTTCTCCGTCTGCTCCTTGAAGTGCGGCTGGCGGTGGACGGCGAAGCTCAGCATCCAGCTGGAGTCGGTCACCGTGATGATGCCGCCCGTGTTGACCTTGTGATCATGGAGGGACCTGTGGGTGAGTCGCTCGATGTAGGGGTCGACACCGGTGTTCTCGATGGTCGCGGTGGCGGAGACGAACCAGCTCCGCTCCGGGATCCCTTCGCAGAACACGTCCGGGTGCCCGAACGCCTCGGACTGCGCGGCGAGGTTCCTCCACAGGGTCCAGCTGCCGCCGGGCTCGTCGGTCGGCGGAGCCGGCGTGTGATGGTCGCCGTAGGTGGTGGACTCGGTGATGGACCCGTTCGTCACGAAGACGAGATCGTCCTCGGAGAGGTCGATGTCCTGGTCCTCGCCGTCGACCGTCACCAGCAGGCGGGTGGCGGTCCTGGTCCCGTCGACCTCCTCGACCCGGATGTCGCGCACGGTCGTCCCGTACCGGAAGTCCACGTCATGATCCTGCAGGTAGGCCAGGAGAGGCTTCACCATGGACTCGTACTGGTTGTACTTGTTGAACTTCAGCGCGGTGAAGTCCGGCAGACCGTCGATGTGGTGGACGAACCTCAGCAGGTACCGGCGCATCTCGGCGAGCGAGTGCCACCTCTCGAAGGCGAACATCGTCGACCAGTACAGCCAGAAGTTGCTCTCGAAGAAGTCCTCCGTGAAATGGTCCTCGATGGTCCTGTCGCCGAGCTCGCTCTCGGAGGTGAGCCACAGGGAGACGATCTCCTCCTGCGCCCGGTCGCTGAGGGTGAACCGGCCGTCGGAGGGCACGCGATTGCCGCGGTCGTGGATGAGGCGGCAGTTCGACGAGTTCGGGTCGTCCTTGTCCAGCCAGTAGTACTCATCGAGGTACGAGGCGCCCTCGATCTCGAGGGAGGGGATGGAGCGGTACATGTCCCAGAGGCACTCGAAATGGTTCTCCATCTCGCGCCCTCCTCGGGTGATGAAGCCGATGGCGGGATTGTCGATGCCGTCGAGCGATCCACCGGCGAGGGGAAGCTCCTCGAACACATGGATCTGCTCGCCGGGGACCTGGGCGTCACGGATCAGGAACACCGCAGCGGCCAGCCCGGCCAGCCCGGATCCGACGATCCACGCGGACTTCGCGTCGGAGCCTGCGGGCTTGCGCGGTCGGGCGAACGCCTCGTAGTTGCCCTTGGAGTAGTACATGATCAGCACCTTTCCGTGCGAAGGGGAGAAGGATCGTCGGTGTCATGGGGAGGGAGCCGAGGGGCGGGATCCTGCGATGCGTCGCGCGGGGACGAGCACTCCTCGGCCGTCGCGGTGAACCCGCGGACGATGATCTCGACCTGCGCCGTGAGCAGCGGCTCGCCGCCGTCGATGGAGAACCCCTCGGCGATCAGGTCCGTGCGGGGCATGGCGATGTCGAAGTGGAGCGCGGCGACGATGGCTCGAGCGGCCCGCGAGGCGAGCTGGCTCCGAGGGTCGCAGTCGACCTCTGAGCACAGCGCCCGGGCGAGATCGCCCTGGAGACGCCGGACCAGGCTGACGCCCTCACGCCGGTGGGGCCCCATGGAGCTGCCGAAGAGCAGATCCCGGTGGTACCGCGCGAGGTTCTCCGAGTGCGCGCCATCCGTGAGGCCCGCGACCGGGCGGATCAGGGCCATCGCTCGGGTGGCGGCCCCCGCGCTCGCCGGCAGAGCGGCCTCGGACGACTCCCCCTCGGTGATCGCGTGCTCCAGCATCACGTTGAAGACCATCAGGAGCATCTCGGTCTTGGTGGGGGCGTGATAGAAGAGCGTGCCGACGCTGAGGTCGGCGCGCTCAGCGATCTGCTGCACGGTCACCGACTCGAAAGGGTGCTCGTAGAACAGGTCCCGTGCAGCCTCGAAGATCACCAGGCGCGTGATCTGTCGCTTTCGCTCACGCCGCCCGGGAAGAACCGTCTCGCCTGACACACCCGCCTCCATTCCTCGTCTCCGCCGATTCTCGGCCGAACTCTGAACGGGCTCGATTTCGAGTGTATTCATGTGCTCGGACGGCGGGAAGGCACAAGGTCCCCTGAGCCTGGACCCGGTTCGGATCGTGGCGCTAGATCCAGCCCTGGCGTCGGGCGAGCGAGACGGCCTCGTGCCGGTTCGCGGCCTGCAGCTTCGCCTGGGCGCTCGAGAGGTAGTTGCGCACCGTGCCCTCGGCGAGGTGGGCGCGGCGGGCGATCTGCTCGATCGGTGCGCCGTCGGCCGCGAACTCCAGAACGTCGGCCTCGCGGGGAGTGAGCGGGGAGTCGCCCGAGGCGATGGTCTCCGCAGCGAGCTCGGGATCGATCGCCCTCCGACCCGCAGCGACCTGCCGCACCGCCTGCGCGAGCTGCGGGCCCGACGTCGTCTTCGGCAGGAAGCCCAGCACGCCCTGCGCGAGCGCCCGCTTGAGATAGCCGGGCCGGGCATGGGAGGTCAGGATCAGGCAGCGCGTCGCGGGAGAGGCCTCCGCGATCCGCGCGCACAGCTCGAGGCCGTCCCCGTCGGGCAGCTGAAGGTCGACGACCGCCACGTCGGGCCGCCCCGCGCCGACGAGGCGGACCCCGTCGGCGACCGTCGCGGCCTCGCCGTGCACGTCGATGTCCTCCTCGAGGGAGAGCATCATCGCGAGCGCCGAGCGGATCACGTTCTCGTCATCCACGAGGACCACCCGCAGGGGCGTCTCGCTGTCAGGGCTGTTCATCGGTGCGTCCTCCGTGCTCGTCGTCGAAGCGGGCGACGAGGGTGAAGACGTCCCCGTCGAGGACCGCGCTCAACGAACCCCGCGGTGCCAGGCGCTCCCGCAGGCCTGCCAGCCCGGACCCGTCGGCGGCGGGACCGGATCCTCTGCCGGTGACAGGAGCGGCTCCGTCGTTGACGAGGCGGACCCCGCCTCGATCCAGGGTGATCCTCACGCGGGTCGGTGCGGCATGGCGCAGGATGTTCGTGCCGCCCTCGCGCAGCACCCAGGAGGCCAGGCCCGCATGCTCGGCGGGCACGTCCTCGGCGGATCCGACGACCTGCACGTCGACCGTCGCGGATCGCAGCAGCGAGACCGTACCGCGCAGCTCCGCGTCGAGATCGGCCTCCCTGTAGCCGCGCACGAGCGCGCGGATCTCGGCGAGGGAGGAGCGGGCGATCTGCGCGGCCTCCCGTGCATGCTCCGCCGTGCGCGGGTCCTCCCGCTCGGCCAGCTGAGCCACCAGCTCCGACGTCACGGCGATCGCCGACAGATCGCGCCCGATCACGTCGTGCAGATCCCGGGCGAAGCGAAGGCGCTCCTCGGCGACCGCGAGCCGCGCCTCGACCTGACGGGCATCGTCGAGCTCCCGCACCACCGACGCCAGCCACACCGAGCTGCGGAACGCCCCGACGATCGCGACCAGCAGCGACGCCGTGGAGAACGCATGAGGCGCCGGCAGACCGGCGAGCAGCGCGATGACCAGCAGCACCAGCGCTGACAGCAGGCCCCATACCCAGGGCATGCGGATGGCGATCACCGCCACCTGCACCGACCCGGACACCACGAGCAGGCGCGGATCCGTCCCGCCGAGCAGGACCATGGCGCCGACCCCCACCAGCGGCACAGCGACCGCGGCCAGGGAGATGTCAGGGCGCAGCACACCCACCAGCGGCAGATCCCAGCGGTCCCTCTCCTGAGCGCCCCGCTGCTCCGACCAGCTCGCCAGTCCTCGCCAGGACGACCATCCGGCGAGACCCGCCTGCACCGCGATCAGGGCCGTGGCCACAGGATCCGTTCTCGGCAGCGACGACATCGGCAGATCGAACACGAGGGCGACGCCCAGCGGGAGCATCAGCATCACCACGACGATCGACCATGCGGTGAACTGGAAGAAGATCCTCCATGGCCGGTCCGTCGGGGCCGATGCGCCCGGAACCGCGGCGGGTGGCGCTGCGGTCTGCTCGGCGGGCTGCGCTGCTGTCTGCGATGCAGGCTGCTCAGCGGGCTGCGGCGGAGTCGGCGTCGAGCTCATCGGGCGCCCTCCTTCGTGATCTCCCTGCGAGGAAGCCTATCTGCGGTCCGATGTCCGCGGACGCCTGCAGCAACGGGTGGTGCTGCAGGGACCGGCAGCGCTGGGGTCAGCCGCGGGGCTCCTAGCGGAACCGGGTGCGGACCACCTGGATGCCGAGGACCAGCCATGCCAGCAGGATCGCGGATTGGAGGCCGAGGGCGGCCCAGACGTCGGTGCCGGTGACGGCGGCGCCGTCCGCGTCGATCCCGAGCCAGCCCAGGCGGACGAGCTCGGTGATGGGAGCGGAGGGGACGACCGTCATCAGACGGCCGAACCACTTCGGCATGAGGTCCAGGGGGAGCACTGCTCCGGCACCGAGCACGAGCACCGCCATCGCCGGCATGCAGGTGACCTGCGCGGCCTCGACCGTTCGGGTGAAGTTCGCGGTCATCAGGGCCAGCGGCACCATCATCACGGCACCCAGCACGAGGCCGACGACGAGCGCGACCGGCTGCTCGGGCAGCGGCAGATCGAGAAGCGGGATGGAGATCGCCGTCATGACCACGAGCATCGCTGCGGCGATCACCAGGGCGGGGACCGCGGCGGCCGTCAGGACGGTCGCGTCGGATGCCTCGCCGGTGCGCAGGCGCTTGAGCACGAGGTCCTGACGGCGGGCGACATAGGCGCACAGCAGGTTGTAGTAGACGACGAACAGCAGCACCACCACGAACATCGTGCCCAGGCCGGCGGCGAGGGACTCGGGGGTCCCTCCGCGGCGGGCGAGCGGGAGGTACAGGAAGGGCACGCAGACCGGCATCAGCAGAGCGGTCACGAGCTGCATGCGGTTGCGCAGCAGCAGGGTGAGCTCGGCGCGTGCGAGCCCCAGCAGCCGCGGGGTGCGTCGCGCGCGGGTCGTGGACGGTGCGGAGGGGGCCGCGGGCGCGGGACGGACGGTATGGGCGTCGGCGGTGGTCATCGGGGGCCTCCGGTCGTGAGTGCGGCGGGAGCCGCGGTGGATCCTGAGTCGGGTTCTGCAGCGGCGTCGGAGCCGGCGATCTCCAGGAACACCGACTCCAGGCTCGCGGAGCGGGCGTCGATCCCCTCCAGGACGATGCGGTGCTCGTGCGCCCAGCCGAGGAGGGCGTGCAGGTCGCTCTGGAGGGCGGAGGTGCGCACGCGGAGACGCTGGCCGGCGATGTCGACGGAGCCGACGAGCGGCGGCAGGGCCTGGGCGTCGGCGGGGAGGGTCGCCCGCAGCGTGGACGGGTGATCGGCGACGACCTCGGCGACGGTGCCCTCGCGGACGATCCGTCCGCGATGCATGATCGCCAGCCGGTCGGCGAGGGATTCGGCCTCGTCGAGGTAGTGCGTGGTCAGCACGATCGTCGTGCCCCGCTCCTTGAGGCCGGCGATCAGCTCCCAGGCGCGCGCCCGGGACTCGGGGTCGAGGCCCGTGGTCGGCTCGTCCAGGAACAGCAGCTCGGGGTCCCCTGCGATCGCGCAGGCGAGGTCCAGCCGGCGCACCTCGCCGCCGGAGAGCGAGGAGATGCGGGTGCCGGCGCGGCCGGCGAGATCGACTTCGGCGAGCACAGCTGCCACCGGTCGCGGAGCGCTCAGGGTCGAGGTCCACATGGTCAGGGCCTCGCTGGCGGTGAGGTCGGCGGGGAAGCCGCCGGTCTGCAGCATGAGGCCCTGGCGGGGCCGGACCCTCCGGCGCTCGCGGTGGGGATCCAGGCCGAAGACCTCAGCGCTCCCGCCGGTGGGCAGGGCGAGGCCCTCGAGGACCTCGAGGGTGGAGGTCTTGCCGGCGCCGTTGGTGCCGAGCAGGCCGAACAGCTCGCCGCGGCGGATCTCGAGGTCGATCGCGTCCACCGCCAGGTGGGCGGAGGAGCCGCGGCCGTACCGGCGGGACAGGCCGGAGGCGCGGACGACGACGTCGTCGGCCGACGACCGGGATGCCGACGACCGGATCGCCGACGATGGGGCAGGGGGCGGGGCGGGGGATCGTGTCGGAGAAGCCATGCCCCCACTCTTCCTGCGGGCCATCCCTGCAGGCAGAGCGCGGTGTCATGGCATCTCGTGGAGTTCTCACGGGTCGGCCATGACAGATCTCATGGCTGCGCGCACGGTGCCTTGCGGACATGATCGCGCGGGGGCTGTGCCCTGCCCGTCCGTCGGACCCTGTGAGCGTTCTGTCGGGGAAGGACCGTAGGCTCCTGCGGATGACTTCCGCAGCACCCGAGCATCGTCCGTTCCACGTCGACCTCCGGGGCGTGGTCGACCTGCTCAGCCGCCACATCTATTCCAGTCCCAAGGTGTACCTGCGCGAGCTGCTGCAGAACGGTCGCGACGCCGTCCGCGCCCGTGCCGAGATCGACCCGTCGGCCCCCGAGGGCCTGCTCGAGATCGAGCCTGCGGTCGACGGTGCGCCGTTCGTGTTCCGCGACAACGGCGTCGGGCTGACGGCCGACGAGGCGACCGAGCTGCTGGCGACCGTCGGCCGGTCCTCCAAGCGCGACGAGCTGCTGCAGGCGCGCCGCGCCGACTACCTCGGCCAGTTCGGCATCGGCCTGCTCAGCTGCTTCATGGCCTCGGACCGGATCCTGGTGCGCTCCCGCTCGGCCCGCGGCGGTGCCCCCATCGAGTGGATCGGCGACGCCGCCGGATCGTTCAGCATCCGGGAGCTGACCGATGCCGAGGCCGCCGATCTCGCCGTCGGCACAGAGATCGTCCTCGAGCCCCGCCTGGAGGACGCGGGGCTCCTGGAGCCGCAGCAGGTGCGGGCGCTCGCGCTGCGCTACGGCCGCTACCTGCCGATCCAGGTGCGGCTGCGCACCGGGCACGGGGCGGAGACGCTGACCGCCGCCCCGGCCTTCCTGCACGTCTCGGCCGACGACCCCTCCGACGAGCTGATCGAGCTGGGCACCGAGCTGCTGGGCCGGCGCCCCCTGGACGTGATCGCTCTGGACGTGCCCGGCACGGGGACCCGCGGGGTCGCCTTCGTGCTGCCGTTCTCGCCGCCTCCCGGCGCCCGTCAGGCCTCGACGGTGCACCTGGGCAGGATGCTCGTCTCCGAGAGCCTCGAGGGGATGCTCCCGGACTGGGCGTTCTTCGTGCGCTGCGTGATCGACACCGAGGGCCTCACGCCGACGGCGTCCCGCGAGGGCTTCGTCGAGGACGTCCTGCTGGAGCACACCCGCGAGCAGCTCGGAGAGGCGGTGCGCAGCTGGGTGCTGCGCCAGGCCGCCACCCGGCCGTGGCGCTTCCAGGAGTTCCTGGCGGTGCACGAGCTCGCCCTGAAGTCCCTCGCCGTCCACGATGACGAGCTCGCCCGCATCGTCGCGCCCTGGCTGGGAGTGGAGACCTCGGCCGGACAGGCGCGACTGGGCGATCTCGCCGAGAGGCTCCCGGTGCTGCGGTACACCGAGACCGTCGACGAGTTCCGGCAGATCGCGGCGGTCGTCGACGCCGACGCACCGATCGTCAACGGCGGCTACGCCTATGACGCCCCGCTGCTGCGGCGACTGCCCGAGCTGATGGACGTGCGGGTCGAGCGCGTCGGCGTCGGGGATCTGCTGGACGACCTGACCCCTCCTCCGCTCGCGGACCGGGCCCGCGCGGTCGCTCTCGAGGAGCGCGCCACCGCGGCGCTGCGGGACGTCGGCTGCCGGGTCTCGACGCGCGGGTTCCGGCCCTCCGAGCTGCCGGCGCTGTGCGTCGTGGATCCCGAGGTCGAGCGCCGGATCGAGCGCGACAACGCCCGGAAGGTCGCCGGCGACGGCATCTGGGGCGAGGTCCTCGGGGATGTCAGCTCCCTGATCGAGGCCCGCCGCGCCGAGCAGGGGAGGGAGGCGGAGGCCGTGCGTCTGTGCCTGAACTGGACCAGCCCGCTCGTCCAGCGCCTGTCCCGCCTCCGCGACGACCTCGTCTTCGAGCGCACGGCGAGCCTGCTGTACGTGCAGGCCCTGCTCGCCTCGCATCGCCCGCTCACCGCGGCGGACCGCCGCATGCTGACCGCCGCCATGACCGACATGGTCACCCTCTCCGTCGGCATCACCGGCGAGCTCGACGAGCTCGACGGGATCAGCGCGCTCGAGGAGCTCGCCGATCCCGACGACCGCCCCGCACCCGATGACCGCCCTTCGCCCGATGACCGCCCCGACACCCATGACCGGCATGATCGTGCCGACCGGAAGGATCCCCAGTGACGCAGCCCAGAGGCCGGGAGGCCCGAGAGATCACCATCCTGATCGAGGAGGCGGAGGAGCTCCCCTTCGGCGCGGAGGAGCAGAGCCGCCTGCGCGAGGCGGTGCGCCGTGCCGATGAGGCCGGCGAGGAGGAGCTCGCGTACCGGGCGCGGATGCTGCTGACGCCGTCGGCCCACATGACCGGCGACACCGACACGATGATCGCCTCGTTCGGCTGGTGCGTCGGCAAGCACGACCAGGATCCGGTGCGCTTCCCGATCGATCCGGGGGTCCACACCGATCTGCTGTTCCAGTACAAGTGGATGGCCTCGCGCCTCGCCAGCAACAGCAGCTTCCCGCGGGAGCGCGTCGAGGGCATCCACGTCGACATGGAGCGCCGCTACCGGGAGGCCGGCGTGGGCCTCACCGGCGTCCTGCAGTCCCGCCACGAGGCGGCCCTGCTGATGGGCGACGTCGAGGAGGCCGGCCGTCTGATCGCCGAGCGCAGCACCCTCGAGCGGGACCAGTACTCCCACTGCGAGGCCTGCGTCCGCGCCGACGACGCCGCCTACGCCCAGATCATCGGCGACGACGCGGAGGCGATCCGGCTCTGGGAGGAGATCGAGGAGCAGGGCCTCAGCTGCGGCGAGGAGCCCGAGTACGCGCAGGCCGACATCCTGCTCGCGCTCCTGCGCGCCGGCCGCGGCGAGGAGGCGCTCGCGGTCCACGCCCGAAGCTACCGCGCCGCCCGCTCCAACCCCGACGGTCTGACGATGATCGCCCGGCACATCGTGTTCTGCACCGTCACCGGCAACCTCTCCCGGGGTCTGCAGCTGCTCGAGCGCCACCTGTCGCTGCTGACCACCGACCCGTACCACGAGGCCAACCATCTCGAGGGCCTCTCCAGCATCGGCGTCCTGCTGGACGCCCTGGTCGACGCCGGCCTCGGCGACACCCCGGTGCGGGGATCCGACGATCCCGCTCTCGAGCCGCTGCTGGGACCGGCCGACGGACCCCGCACCGCCGCCGAGCTGCGCGAGCTCGCCTGGTCCGGCGCCGATGCGATCGCCGCCCGCTTCGACGCCCGCAACGGCAACGACCGCTTCGCCGGACTCGTCGCCGAGAAGCGCGCGCTGCGCGAGGTGCGCTACGACCTGCCCTTCGGCAGCGAGATCTTCGCACCGACGGTCTCCGCGCAGACCCTCCCGACGGACGCCGACGGCTGGCTCGCCCGCGCCCGGCTGCTCCAGATGGTGGGGGATCTCGAGGGCGCCCGCTCCGCTGCCGAGACGGGGCATGGCCTCGCCGACGCCGCGCTGGCCCCCGTCCTTCTGCGCTCCCGGCTCCAGGTCGCGCTCGCCCTCGGCGATGCGGAGCAGGCCGAGGCGCTGCGCGCCGAGCTCGCCTCCGCGCATCGTGCCGCCGGGCAGGAGGAGCATGCGGACGCCGTCGAGAGCATCGGTGCGGCGATGTTCGACCCCGGGGCCGAGGACGGTCTGCCGCGCCTCGAAGCGGCGCTCGCCGCGGCCGAGGACCGCGACCTGCGCGCGCAGCTGCACCTCGCGCTCGGGGCGTCCCTGCAGGTGCGCGCCGGTCGCCTCGGGGACGAGGCCGCGCAGTCCCGTGCCGCCGACGACGCCGAGAGCGCGACCGCGCTCGACGAGCGGATCGCGGCGCTGGCCGCCGACTGGGCGGCGCATGCCGAGCAGGCCCGCACGCTGCTGTCCGCCGAGGATCCGCAGCGGCTGTTCGTCGGGACCCTGCGCTCGCAGCTGTCCGCGCTGCTCGCCGCGGAGGACGGCGATGCCGCGGTCGCGCTGGCCGGAGAGCTGCTCGGGGATCCGCGCATCGGCGGTCAGCCGCTGGTCGACGTCCTCGAGTCGGTCGCGACCCTGCACGGCGCCCGCGGGGAGTACGCGGAGGGCCTCGCCCTGGCCGACCGGGCCCTCGGGGAGGCCCTCGCCGCCGACCAGCCGCTGGCGGCCGCGCGCGCGAGCCGGCTGAGCGCGCTGCTGCTGAGCGACCTGGGTCGCACCGAGGAGGCCATCAGCCGCCTGGGGTTCACCATCCGTCAGCTGGAGCGGGCGGAGGAGGCCACCACCGGCGTCCGCTTCCTGCTGGGCAGGCTGCAGTCGTCCGCGGGCCGGCACGACGAGGCCCTCGAGAGCTTCGAGTCCGTCTACCTCGAGGAGCGGGAGCAGGGGGCGCCGCCGCTCGCGATCGCCGAGACCGCTCTGGCGCTCGGCCGCGAGGCTACGGCCGTCAGCGAGGTCCGGATGGCCTACGGCTCCTTCCACGAGGCCGCTGAGCTGGCTGAGGAGGGCGGGGACCCGGCGATGGCGGCCCAGGCGTCGATCGCCCTGGGATCGATGCTGATGCGCTTCGGGTTCGACGGGGCCGTCGAGGCCCTCGACCGGGCCCTCGAGCTCGCCGGCTCCGCCGAGCGTCCCGACATCGCATGCGAGGCGCTGCACCTGCGCGGGCGCGCCCGCGCCGCCGTCGAGGAGCCCGACGCCGAGGCGGTCCTCGCGGACCTCGGGCAGGCGCTCACCATCGCCCAGGAGCAGGGCGGTCAGTGGGTCGCAGCCGACGTGCTCGACTCCACGGGCCAGTTCCTCCTCAGCATCGGGGATCTCGATCGCGGCGTCCCGACGGCGCTGCAGGCGGCCGACGGGTATGCGGCCGCGGGAGATCCGTTCTCCGCCGGGCGCGCCGAGTCGATGACCGCGCAGCACCTGGTCGAGGCCGGGCGTCAGGAGGAGGCGGCCTCCGTGCTGGGCGCCTCGCTCGAGCGCTTCGAGCCCGGCAGCGCGCCGCGGGTCCAGCTCGGGGTGCAGCTCGCCGACATCCTCGACGCCCTCGGGCGCGGCGAGGAGGCGGCGCGCCTGCGCACCGCCGCCCAGGCGGGAGAGCCCGCAGGGGAATGAGCCCCGCAGGGGAATGAGCCCAGCAGGGGAGTGAGCGCGGCGGAGTGACGCCGTGCACCCGGTCGTGACGCCGTGCACGTCACGGCCGGGTGCCCCTGTGACGTTTGTTGCCGTCTGTGAACAGGACGGCTGCGACGCCGGAGGCGGATGCTTCACTGCTGGGTGTGATCACGCTCGACGGACTCCGCAAGGTCTTCCCCGCCCCCGGCGAGGGAGAGCCCGTCGTCGCGCTCGACGGCATCGACCTCCACCTCGAGTCGGGACGCATCCACGGCATCGTCGGACGCTCGGGGGCCGGGAAGTCCACGCTCATCCGCTGCCTGACAGGGCTCGAGAAGCCGACGTCGGGCCGCGTCGAGATCGGCGGCACCGACATGTCCGCCCTCGAGGGCAAGGCCCTGCGAGCTGCCCGGCGCAGCATCGGCATGGTGTTCCAGCACGCGAACCTGCTGGACTCGCGCACCGCCGCCCAGAACATCGCCCACCCTCTCGAGATCGCCGGGGTGCCCCGCGCCGAGCGGGACAGGCGGGTCGCGGAGCTCGTGGAGCTCGTCGGCCTGAGCGGACGCGAGCACAACCATCCCGCACAGCTCTCCGGCGGCCAGATCCAGCGCGTCGGCATCGCCCGCGGTCTCGCCGCGGAGCCCCAGGTGCTGCTGTGCGACGAGCCCACCAGCGCGCTCGACGGCGGCACCACCCACCAGATCCTGGATCTGCTCGCCGATCTGCGCGAGCGCCTCGGCATCACGGTCGTGATCATCACCCATGAGATGGCCGTGGTGCGCGAGGTCTGCGACACCGTCACGCTCCTGCAGAACGGGCGGATCGCCCAGACCGGCGACCTCGTCGACGTGGCCTCCGACCCGCACGGACCGCTCGCGGCGGAGCTGATCCCGCTGCCGCCGGCCCCCACCGGCATCAGCGCCACGATCGTCGACTGCGACTACGGGTCCACCGCGGAGCTCGCCACCAGCGAGGACCTCATGCGCCTGGCCCGCGAGCACGGGGCGGAGCCGACGATCGTCGCCGGGACCATCGAGACCATCGGCGGCCGCCAGGTCGGCCGCGTGCAGCTCGCCCTGCGCAACGACTCCGGCGCGCCCATCAGCGCCGAGGGCCTGGCCGCCTACCTCGAGGCCCTGCACCGGGCCGGCGTGGTCGCCCGCGAGGCCGCTCCCGCGCGCGGTCGGACGGGCGCTGGATCGTCGAGCGGTGCGACCCCGAGCGGTGCGACGCCGACCGGTGCGGGCTCCGCGAGCGGCACGGACGACGAGGAGGGCACCGCATGATCGAGACCCTGCAGGAATGGCTCCAGAACCGGGCCTTCACCACCTGGACGGGCAACGGCTCGCTGTGGTGGAGCATCCTCGTCACCCTCTACATGACCGCCGGGACCATGGTGCTCACGGTCGTCCTCGGCCTGCCGCTGGGGATCGCGCTGTTCGAGACCGAGCGCTCGCCCAGTCCGGTGGTGCGCACGCTCAACCGCATCGTCGGGTTCGTGGTCAACGTGCTGCGCTCCTTCCCGTTCTTCATCCTGATCATCGCGCTGATCCCGCTGAGCAAGGAGCTGCTGGGCCGCTCCACCGGACCCAATGCGGCGATGCTCGCGCTGGTGATCGCGGCGGTGCCCTTCGCGGCGCGACTGTTCGAGCTGAACATGCGCGAGATCCCCGCCGGCAAGATCGAGGCGGTGCAGATGATGGGGGCGAGCCGCTGGCAGGTGATCCGCCAGGTGCTGGTCCCCGAGGCGCTGCCCGGCATCATCGGCTCGATCACCACCACAACGATCGCCGTCATCGGCTACACGGCCATGGCGGGCTCCGTGAACAGCGGCGGGCTGGGCCAGCTGGCCTACAACCGCGGCTACATCGGCTTCCAGAACGAGATCATCGTCGCCACGGTGATCCTGCTGGTCATCATCGTCATCATCGTCCAGTTCCTGGGGTCGCGGCTCGCCCGCGCGGTCGACCACCGCGCACGCACCGTCTGACCCCGTCCCTGTCCGTTCCTGCCCACCCCATCCTCTGAGGAGATCCCCATGCACAGCATCGACCGTCGTTCCCTGTTCGCCGCCGGCGGTGTCGGCATCGCCGCCCTGGGCCTGGCCGCCTGCGGCGGCTCCGACGACGACGCCCTGACCGAGGAGAACGGCGTCACCACCATCCGCGTGGCCGCCACCCCGGTGCCGCACATGGAGATCCTCCAGTTCGTCTCGGACAACCTCGCCGCCGACGCCGGACTCGAGCTCGACCTGCAGGAGCAGTCGGACTACACGGTCCCCAACCGTCTGCTGTCCGACGGCGAGGTCGACGCGAACTACTTCCAGCATCTGCCCTACCTCGAGTCCGAGATGGAGGAGAACGGCTACGAGCTGACGCCCTTCGAGGGCATCCACCTCGAGCCGCTGGGCCTGTACTCCGAGGGCCTCGGCAGCACCGACGAGATCTCCGACGGTGCGAACATCGCCATCCCCAACGACGCCACCAACCGCGGCCGGGCGCTCGCGCTCCTCGCCGACGCGGGTCTGATCTCCCTGCCCGAGGACGTCGAGCCCACCGCGGCCACCCCGGAGGACGTCGTCGACAACTCCCTGAACCTCACCTTCGAGGAGATCGACGCGTCGCTCATCGCCCGCACCCTGAGCGACTACGACGCCGCGGTCATCAACGGCAACTACGCGATCGAGGCCGGTCTGGTGCCTGCGGACGACGCCCTCGTGCTCGAGCCCACCGAGGACAACCCGTACGCGAACATGCTCGTCGTGCGGACCGAGGACAAGGACGACGAGGCGCTGCTGAAGCTCGACGAGCTGCTGCACTCGGACGACGTCCGCAGCTTCATCGAGGAGACCTACCAGGACGGCTCGGTCATCCCCGCGTTCTGATCCCCGCGCTCTGATCCCCTCCGGCCCTGACGCTCCGGCAGCTCTCCGACAGGGCCCCGGCAGCTCGCGGACAGAGGCTCGACGGCGCTCCGACGGCGCGGTCCCACCCCTCGGTGGGACCGCGCCGTCGGCGTTCCCGCGTGCCGCTCACACGGTGGTCCAGGTCACCCAGCGGAGGCTACCCTCAGCTGTTTGCGCGCAGATATTCTTGCTGATCGGGTCGCCCTTCCGGTGGTCCCTCCCGTCGTCGTCCACCAGTCCAGGAAGCAGGAGCAGATGCCCCGCACCTCGCGCGAGCTGAACATCTTCCCGATCGCACTGCGCACCGTCGAGGTCCGGGCCGTCGAGGACATCACGCCGCACATGCGCCGGATCACCGTCGGCGGGCCCGACATGGCCGCCGGTGTGCACGACGGGTACGAGATCCCCGCCTTCCGCTCCGAGGGGTTCGACGACCACGTCAAGCTCGTGATCCCGCAGGCCGACGGCGACTTCGGGACGGTCGGGGTGCAGGACGGCGACCGCTTCGACTGGGAGCGCGGCGTGCTGGTCCGCACCCGTGACTACACCGTCCGCCGCGTGCGGGAGGACGAGTTCGACATCGACTTCGTGGTCCACGACGGCGGCGTCGCCGCGGAGTGGGCGAAGGCGGCGCAGGTCGGCGATCCGCTGAAGTTCGCCGGTCCGAAGGTCTCCGCCTCCGTCAACCCCGACGTCGACTGGCATCTGCTGATCGCTGACGAGACGGCTCTGCCCGCCGTCGGCCGCTGGCTCGAGGAGGCCCCGGAGGGCGTCCGGGCGTTCGTCGTGGTCGAGGTCCCCTCCGCCGACGACGTCCAGCAGATCGACACCTCCGCCGATGCCGAGATCACCTGGCTGATCCGTCCCGAGGGCGTGGCTCCCGGCTACTCGACCCAGCTGCTCGAGGCCGTCCGTGCGCTCGATCTGCCGGCGGGACGCGGCTTCGCCTGGTGCGCCGGCGAGACCCTGACCATCTCCCCGATCCGTCGGCACCTGCGCGGCGAGCGCGGACTGCCCAAGGAGGACGTGGAGGTCGTCGGCTACTGGCGGCGCACCAGCCGCGAGCCCGAGACCGATGCGCGCAGCGCGCACGCCCCTGCCGACGGGCCCGGCACCCCCTCCGCTCCCCGGAGCCCGGCAGGAGCCGACGCGCCAGCGGCTCCGTCGGCCTCCTCGTCTCCTGCGGCGCCGAGCCCGCAGGAGCTCGCGGCCGAGATCCATGAGATGTCGGAGCTGCTGCCGCCCATCGTGCTGCGCGTGGCGGTCACCCTCAGGGTTCCCGAGCTGATCGCCGGCGGCACCGGCGCGCCCGACGATCTCGCCCGGGCTACCGGTGTGCCGATCGACCGGCTGCTGCCGCTGCTCCAGGCGATGCAGGCGATCGACCTGGTCATCGCGCATGAGGGGGAGCTGCGTCTGACCGCTCTCGGCGAGGTGCTCCTCGAGGCGAGCGCGCAGGAGGACCTCCACCTCGACGATCCCGTGAACCGTCTCGAGCTGGGACTGGTGGGTCTGCTGGACGCGCTGCGCACCGGCGAGGCGGGCGGCAGCAGCGCTCCGGCCCTGCCGCTCAGCGCCTGGAAGGAGCGGGACGCCGGGCTGCGCGCAGCGCTCCACGATCGCGCGGAGGCCGAGCTCGCCTACTCGCTGCAGGCTCTCGCGGAGATCCCCGTCCTCGCGGCCGCCCGCACGATCGTCCTGCTGGGCGACGGCCTCGTCCCCACCGCCCACGAGCTTCTGCGCGCCGCCGAGGGTCCCGGCTCGGCCGACGGACGGGCGGCCGACGGGCGGGCGGCCGACGGGCGGGCTGCCGACGGGGCAGCCGACGCCGCGGCTGACGGGGCAGTCGACGGCGCGGCCGGGCGGCGCATCGTCCTCGCCGTCCCGGAGGCCGACGTCGATCTCCATCGCGACCGGATCCGTCAGCTCCCGCCTCTGCAGCAGGAGCGCATCGACGTCCAGCGCGTCGACCCCCTCGCCCCGCAGCTGCCGGAGGCCGACGCCCTGCTGGTCCAGCTCTCCCTGGACACCGCTCCCGACGCCGTCGTCGAGGCGGTCGCGTCGGCCGCTCCCGACGGTCTCGTGATCGTCACCGACCTGTCCGACGAGGCGGCCGAGGACGACCACGCCGCCGCGCGATCCCTGGTCGCCCTCTCGACCGGCGGCACGGCGCTGCGGACCGGAGCCCGCTGGAGCGAGCTGCTGCGCGCGGCAGGCTTCACCGAGGCTGCGGCCCAGCCCCTGGGCTGGGGTTTCGGTCCCTCCGTCGTCGTCGGATCCCGCTGACCTGCGGCGTGGGGCATCCGGAGCCGTCAGTCCGCTCCGCGCAGGTCATCGGACCGGCGCGGCCGAGCCTCAGATCAGCGCGGTCGCCCCGATCTGGTCGAGGAGCCAGGCGAGCTCGTCTGCCCGCTGCTCCCACTTGCGGTAGCGGCCGGAGCGCCCGCCATGCCCGGCGACCATCTCGCAGCGGAACAGGATCGGTCGCTCCGACTGGTCGGAGGTGACGGTCTCCCGCAGCCTCGCGACCCACTTGGCGGGCTCGACGAAGAAGACCCGGGTGTCGTTGAGCGAGGTGGACGCGAAGATCGCCGGATACTCGACGGCGCGCACGTTCTCGTAGGGGCTGTACCCCTTCATGTACGCGTAGACCTCCGGGTCGTGCAGCGGATCGCCCCACTCCTCCCATTCGCCGACGGTCAGCGGCAGCGACGGGTCCAGGATCGTCGTGAGCGCATCGACGAAGGGGACCCCGGCGAGGACCGCGCGGAACCGCTCGGGGGCCAGGTTCGCGATCGCGCCCATGAGCAGACCGCCCGCGCTGCGGCCCTCGGCGGCGAGCCGCCCCTCGGCGACCAGCCCGGTGGAGGTCAGATGCTCGGCGGCGGCGACGAAGTCGGAGAACGAGTTCTTCTTCTCCAGCAGCTTCCCGCGGTCGTACCAGTCGCGGCCCATCTCCCCGCCGCCGCGCACATGCGCGATCGCGACGACGACGCCGCGGTCCAGCAGCGAGAGCCGGCTCGGGACGAACGACGGGTCGATCGAGACCTCGTAGGAGCCGTAGCCGTAGAGGTAGCCAGGGGCGGTCCCGTCGGCCTCCACGTCGCGGCGGGCGACGATGCTCAGCGGGATGGCGGTGCCGTCCTGCGCCGTGGCCCACTCGCGGCGCTCGGTGTACAGCGCCGGATCGTAGTTCGGCACGGGCGTGACGCGCAGGACCGTCGTCTCCCCGGGGCGGGGCCCGTCGGCCGCCTCTCCGCAGGGCGACCCGTCGGCCGCTCCGCAGTCGGCCGCTGACGGGGCGACGACCTGCCGCTCGGCGATCGTCGGCGGGGTGAGCATGCTGGTGAGCTGATAGCGCACAGTCGTCCGCTCCCAGCCGGGGTTCGCGTCGAGCTCCACGGTGTCCAGCTCTCCGCCGTGGGTGATGTCCGAAGCCTGCTCGACGAGCAGGGAGCCGTCGGTCGCGCGAGGGATCACCCGCACGCTCGCCAGGCCCCCGCTGCGCAGTTCGAGCGCGACGAAGGAGGCGAAGGCCTCGACCGCGAGCAGACGCTCGCCCTCCTTGGCGACCAGCAGATCCTCCCAGGCGGCCGGATCCTCGAGGGTCGCCTGGGCGAGCGCGAAGCCGCGGTGGCCGTCGTTGTGGACCACCAGCAGACGGTCGCCCGCATGCTCGATCCCGTAGTCCACGCCGTCGCGCCGACCGCCCGCGGGCCGTGGGGCCGAGGTCGGCTCCGCGAGGTCCAGCGTCCACGCCTCGGAGGTGGAGGTGGACCCCGACTGGATGATGAGCGTGGATCCGTCGCGCGAGCGGTCGAAGCCGATCGTGAAGCGCTCGTCGGGCTCCTCGATCACCAGCTCGTCCTCCTCGGCGCCGGTGCCGATGCGATGCCGCCAGATCTGGTGCTGGCGCCAGGCGTCGTCGACCCGCGCATAGAACAGCCACTGCTGATCGGCGGAGAAGGCGAGGCCGTAGCCGGTCCCGGTGACGGCCTCGTCGACGATCGCGCCGGACGCCAGATCCTTGACGACGATCGTGAAGCGCTCGTCGCCGGCGGTGTCGACGGCGTAGGCGAGCAGCGTGTGGTCGGGGGAGGGGACCAGCCCGCCCAGGGAGTAGAACTCGTGGCCCGCGGCCTCGGCCTGCGCGTCCAGCAGCACCTCCTCGCCGTCGAGGAGCACGCCCGGCTCGATCAGCGGGGTGCCGCCCGCGCCGCGGGGCAGGTCCGCGCGCTCGGCCACGCGCGTGAAGGCGGGGTAGTCGTTCCCGGCGGTGGTGCGGGTGATGTACCACCAGTCGTCGCGGCGCACCGGCACCGACAGATCGGTCTCCTGGGTGTGCCCGATGAACTCCTCGACGAGCGTGCCGCGCAGCTCCTCGAGATGCGCGGTGCGGGCGTCGGCATACGCGTTCTCCGCCTCGAGATGGACGATGACCTGCGGGTCCTCCTTGTCGCGGAGCCACTCGTAGGGGTCCGTGACGGTGTCTCCGTGGAAGGAGCGCTCGGTGGGCCGCTGCTCGGGGCGCGGCGGGAGGGGGAGGGCGCCGGCGGGGACGCCGGGCTGGCTGGTGGACTCGGTGCTCATCACCCGGCGAAGCGTATCCCGCAGGGCTGACGGATCTCTCCTCGCGGGTGCGGGTGCGGGTGCGGGTGCGGGTGCGCGTGCGATGCGAGCCCGGGCTTGCGGTTGACGCCACGTCAACGGGCAGGCTGGATGGTGCACGGAGTCCGCAGGACCCCGAGGGCGAGATGCCCGGGGCCGCGGGCGTCGCGGGAGAGGAGAGCGGCATGCAGCGGCAGGAATGGTCGACACGGGAGATCGTCGAGGCCACCGGCACCACCAGCCGCACGCTGCGGCACTATGACCGGCTCGGTCTGCTGGTGCCGTCCCGCATCGGGCACGGCGGCCTGCGGTTCTACGACCGCGACGGCCTGCTGCGCCTGCAGCGGATCCTCGTCCTGCGGGAGCTCGGGATGGGGCTGGCCGCCATCGGCCGGATGCTCGGACCGGGCGATTCCCCGGCCGCCCCCGGAGCGGCCGCCGACGCGCTGCGCGAGCATCTCGCGCAGCTCGAGGCGGAGCGGGGACGGCTGGCGCGGATCGCCGACTCGGTGCGCACCACCATCAGCATCATCGACGAAGGAGGCGATCTCGTGGCGAAGAGCATCTTCGACGGGTTCGACCATACGCAGCATCGGGACGAGGTCGAGGAGCGCTGGGGCCGGCAGGCCTATGCCGACTCCGACGCCTGGTACCGCTCCCTGACAGACGACGGCCGTTCCGCGTTCCGGACGGAGCTCGAGGCGATCGTCGCCGAGTACGCGCGAGCGCAGGACGCGCGCCTCGCGCCCGAGGACCCCGCCGTGCAGGCGGTCACCGCCCGTCTGCACCGCTGGGTCGCCCAGGGCTGGGGCGGGCGGGAGCCGGGAGCGGAGGCGTTCGCCGGGATCGGCGAGATGTACGTCGCCGACGAGCGCTTCCGCTCCGCGTTCCGGACGGCCGACGGCCACGACACCGCGCCGCTCGTGCGCGATGCCGTGGCCGTCTTCGCCCGCGGGCTCGGGTGAGCCTCGCCGCCGGTCAGGAGGCGTCGGCTCCCGAGGCCGCCGGCTCGTCGGAGGCCTCGACCAGGCCCGCGTCCAGCAGGTACCGCAGCACGCTGCGGGCCGAGCGCTGCACCTCCCCGAGGGTGATGCCCTCGGGGAGGGCGAGGCTCTCGACCACGGAGTCCTCGCGCTCGTCGCCGCTGTGCGCGATCGCGCCCGGCATGAGCACGTCCACCTGCGCGCGCACGCGGTAGGCCGAGTCCCGCAGATCCGGGAAGCTGGGATCCTGGGCCATGGTCATCCACCAGTCGGTCATGACCGCGCCCTGATAGCCCCACTCGCCGCGCAGGATCGTGGTGACCAGGTCGTAGTGGTAGTGCGCCCACACCCCGTTGACCCGGTTGTAGGAGGTCATGATCCACTGCGGGGCCGCCTCGGCCACGCAGATCTGGAAGCCGCGCAGGTAGATCTCGCGCAGCGCCCGCTCGGACACGCGCGAGTCGGCGCGCACCCGGTTGGTCTCCTGGTTGTTGGCCGCGAAGTGCTTGGGGCACGCCGAGACGCCCTGCGACTGCACGCCGCCGACGATCGCCGCGCCCATCCGCCCGGTGACCAGCGGATCCTCCGAGAAGTACTCGAAGTTCCGCCCGCACAGCGGATCGCGGTGGATGTTCATCCCGGGGGAGAGCAGGATGTGCGATCCCTTGCGGATCATCTCCTGGCCGTGCAGGGCCGCCAGCTCGCGCACGGCCTGCGGATCCCAGCTCGAGGCGAGCGCCGTACCGCACGGCAGCAGCGAGGCGAAGGCCGACAGACGGATGCCCGAGGGGCCGTCCGTCGTCGTGGCGGCGGGGATGCCGCGCCCGCGCAGAGCCTCGGTGACCCCGCCGAGCGCACCCGCATTGCCGGGGGCGCCGAGCGGGCTGTCCATCGTGATGTCGCCGTAGGTCAGCGATGCCAGCTCGGATGGGGACAGCTGGGCGATGAACGCGTCCAGATCGGCCCGGCCGGCGGCGACGTCCTCGAAGCGGATCACCTCCGCGGGACCCGCACCGCTCTCGACCGCGCCGTCCTCGACTGCGCCGCTCTCGCGGGCGGTCCCCGCCGGGGCGATCGCCGCGGGGAGGCGCGAGAGGATCCGCTCGCGGAGATCGACGCTCGACGTCGGCACCGGCTCGGAGCCCGCGAGGGCGACGCCGCGCTCATCGCGCTCGACGGAGCCGTCGGCCGCGCGGCGCGGAACCAGCCGCTCGAAGGGATGCTCGGGGCTCGCCGCCGCGGCCTCCTCGAGCTGCCGGACGACCTCGAGCTCCTCGACGACGAGGCTCCCGACGGCCGCCGCCGAGCGCACATCTGTGCCGACGAGCACCGTGTACTCGCCCGGGACCAGCACGTACGCGCTCTTCGGGCCGACGACGCCGGCATCGTCGTAGCGGGCCAGATCGGCCAGCGTGAAGCTCGTGCTCACCTCGACCGAGGAGCCCGGCTCGATCTGCTCGGTGCGGGCGAAGCCGGCGAGGACGCGGGCGGGCGCGGGCAGCGCCGCGTCGGGCCCCGCGACGTACACCTGCACGACCTCGGAGCCAGCGCGCTCGCCGGTGTTCGTGACGGTCGCGCTGACCGTCACGACACGGGCATCCCCGCCGTCGGCCCCGGCCCCGCCATCGGCCCCGGCCGCCTCCCCATCCGCGACGGCCGCCTCCCCATCCGCGACGGCCGCCTCCGCAGCGATGTCGAAGCTCGTGTACCCGCGACCGGCGCCGAAGGGGAACAGCACCGCCTCCGGCGCGAAGGTCTCGAAGTAGCGGTAGCCGACGAAGACGTCCTCGACATAGTCGTTGGCCTCGGGGTCGCCGAAGTGCGCGGAGGAGGGGTGGTCCTCGTAGCGGCGGGCGATCGTGGAGGCGAGGCGTCCGCCGGGCTCGAGGGCTCCGGTGAGCACGTCGGCCAGGGCGCTGCCGCCCTCCATGCCGCCGAGCCAGGCGAGCACGAGCGCGTCGATCTCGAGCTCCTCGACGAAGGACAGGTCCATGACGTTGCCGGTCGAGACGATCACGACGGTGCGAGCGAAGGCGCGCGAGACCCGCTCGAGGAGGGAGCGCTCATCGTCGGTGAGCAGGTAGGAGCCGGGCTCGAGGGTGTTCTCGCGGTCCTCGCCGGCGGCGCGGCCGATGACCACGACGCCGACGCCGGCGCGAGCGGCGGCCCCTTCGATCGCCTCGTCCTCGATCGGCATCTCGGGGTGGTGGCGCGGCCAGCGACCCCATTCCTGGCCGGGGTCGACCGGGTTCTGCTCGCACCAGGCGGTGTAGCGATCGGCCAGCTCGGCGTCGACCGCCACCCTCCCGCACGCGCGCAGCGAGCCCAGCAGCGTCGTGAGGTACGGGGCGTTCACATCGCCGCCGGAGCCGTAGCCCACGCAGATCCAGTCGTGCTGGACGCGTCCGAACAGCGCCACCCGCTCCCCCTCGGCGAAGGGCAGGACGCCGTCGTTGCGCAGCAGCACCGTGCCGCGGGCTGCGAGCTCGTGGGCACGCGAGACCAGGTCGGGATCGACTCCGCGGTCGCCGTCGACAGGGGCGGTGGACTGCTGGGAGAGCAGCTGATCGGTCATCGTCGGAGATCCTTCCGGACGGGGTCGTTGCGGTTTCGAGACATGGCGGGAGAACGCGAGGGCTTCACACCGGTCGGCGCTCATGCCATGATGATCGCATCCTATCTGAGAGCGCTCTCAGTCTACGTGGGCGTTCTATGAGAGCGCTCTCGGAACGGTCGGCATCATCGTCGCAGCGCAGTGGCCAGTGCCGACCGGCCCACCCCGCCAGCACGTCCTCGCGCCGAGAGGGATCCCGTCGCGCCGTGCAGATGGACAGAACGAAGGAGTTCACCATGAAGGTCACCCGCAGGACAGCACTCTCCGCCGGCGCGGCAGGCGCCGCCGTCGCAGCGACCGCCGGGCTCTCCGCCTGCGGCTCGGAATCGAGCTCCGGCTCGGGCGACGGCGGCACGGTCGAGCTGACCGTCGGCACCTTCAACGAGTTCGGCTACGAGGACCTCCTGCCGCAGTACGAGGAGCTCACCGGCATCAAGGTCACCCAGAAGAAGGCCGCCAGCGCCGACGAGGCCCGGGCCAACCTCATGGCAGGGCTCGCCGCCGGGTCGGGGCTGTCCGACGTCGAGGGCATCGAGGTCGGCTGGTGGGCCGAGCTGCTGCAGTACTCCGACGTCTTCGAGGACCTCACCTCGGACGAGGTCGCCGGACGCTGGCTGGAGTGGAAGTCGGAGGCCGCGACCGTCGACGGGAAGCTCATCGGCTACGGCACCGACATCGGCCCCGAGGCCATCGCCTACCGTGCCGACCTGTTCGAGAAGGGCGGACTGCCCACCGACCGCACGGAGGTCGCCGAGCAGCTCACCGGCGACTGGCAGAACTACTTCGAGATCGGCCGCGAGTTCGTCAAGGCCACCGGCATCCCGTGGTTCGACGGCGCCGGAGGCACCTACAACGGCATGGTCCAGCAGCTGGCGAACCCCTACGAGGAGTCCGACGGCACACCGATCCCGCTCGGGGACAACGCCGACGTCAAGGCCATCTACGACCTGCTCGTCGAGTACAAGGACATCTCCGCGGGCTTCAAGCAGTGGGAGGAGGACTGGACCGCCTCGTTCCAGAACGACGGCTTCGCCAACATGCTGTGCCCGCCGTGGATGACGGGCCCGCTGGCCGGCAACGCCGACGGGGTCGAGGGCTGGGACATCGCCGACGTCTTCCCCGGCGGGGGCGGCAACTGGGGCGGCTCCTACCTGTCGGTGCCCTCGCAGGGGAAGAACATCGAGGAGGCGAAGAAGCTGGCCGCCTGGCTGACCGCTCCCGAGCAGCAGATCCAGGCCTTCAAGGCCCAGGGCACCTTCCCCAGCCAGGTCGAGGCGCTCCAGAGCGACGAGCTGCTGTCCTCCACCAACGAGTTCTTCAACGATGCGCCGGTCGGCGAGATCTTCTCCGCCCGGGCCACCGCCATCGAGGCCCAGCCCTTCGTCGGGCCGAACTTCTACGTCATCAACACCGTGGTCGCCGATGCGATCACCCGCTGGGACGTGGACGGCGACGATCCCGATGCGTCCTGGGAGCAGGCCCTCGCCGCCTACGACGAGCTCGGCATCTGATCCGGGCGGCCGACGGACCCCGCCCCGTGCGCAGGGTCCGTCGGCCCCGGGCCGACCCCGTTCGACGCGAAAGGACGATGGTGACCACCACGATGCGATCCCCCCGGACCTCGGGCCCGAGCCCGACATCCGGCTCCGCCGGTCGGGGCCGGCGCTCCGGCCGACGGCGCCCTCCGGCGCCCTGGCGCATGAGGCTCTCGCGGGCCGATGCCCGGTTCAGCCCCTACCTCTTCATCAGCCCCTTCTTCCTGCTGTTCATCATCACGGGGCTGTTCCCGATCCTCTACACCTCCTTCGTCTCCCTGCACGACTGGGACCTGATCCGCGGGCAGGGCGAGTTCCTCGGCCTGCAGAACTACACGGAGGTGCTCGGCTCGGCGAGCTTCTACAAGGCGCTGCGCAACACCTTCTCGATCTTCCTGCTCAGCTCGGTGCCGCAGGTGATCGCCGCGATCCTCATCGCCTACGTCCTCGATGCGAACCTGCGCGCGAAGACCTTCTGGCGCATGGGCGTGCTGGTCCCGTACATCGTCGCGCCGGTCGCGGTCTCGCTGATCTTCAGCAAGATCTTCGCCGACGAGTCCGGGCTGGTGAACATGCTGCTGACCGACATCGGCCTGCCCGCGATCGGCTGGCACAGCGACGCCCTGGCCTCGCACGTCGCGATCGCGACCATGGTCAACTTCCGGTGGACCGGCTACAACGCCCTGATCTTCCTCGCCGCCATGCAGGCGATCCCGCGGGAGGTCTACGAGGCCGCGATCATCGACGGCACCGATCGCATGGCCCGCTTCTGGCACGTGACCGTGCCGATGCTGCGCCCCACCATCATCTTCGTCGTGATCACCTCGACCATCGGCGGCCTGCAGATCTTCGACGAGCCGCGGATGTTCGACACGGGCGGCCAGGGCGGCGCCTCGCGCCAGTGGATGACCCTGACCATGTACCTCTATGAGCTGGGCTGGGGCCCGCAGCTCGACTTCGGCAAGGCCTCCGCCGTGGCCTGGCTGCTGTTCCTGATCATCCTGCTCATCGGCGTCGTCAACTTCCTCATCACCCGTCGGATCGCCTCCAGCGGCTCCGGCCGGGGCGAGCGGTAAGGAGCCCCCGCATGCAGTCCACTGCCGCCATCGAGCAGTTCGCCGGGAAGGGAGCGGCCCGTGCCGCGCGCCGCCGCCTCAAGGGCGGGGGAGGCGTGGAGGCCCGACCCCGCTGGTGGAACTACGCCCTGCTGGGCGCCGTCGTCCTCGTCTTCGTCGCGCCCCTCTACTACGCGCTGCTGCTGGCCTCGTCGGACGCCGGCAGCATCGCCCGCAGCCCGCTGCCGTCGCTGATCCCCCAGGGGAACCTCCTGCACAACCTGCAGAAGGTGGTCACCTCGGACATCGACTTCTGGCGGGCGCTCGGGAACTCCGTGATCGTCTCCGCGATCACCTCCGCCTCGGTCGTCTTCTTCGCGACCCTCGCGGGGTTCTCCTTCTCCAAGCTCCGCTTCCGCGGCCGACGGGCCCTGCTGATGTTCGTCATCGCCACGATGGCCGTGCCCGTGCAGCTCGGCGTGATCCCGCTGTTCATCGTCATGACGAAGCTGAACTGGGTGGGAACCCTCCAGGCGGTCATCGTCCCGGACCTGGTCACGGCCTTCGGAGTGTTCTGGATGACCCAGTACCTCGAGGACGCCCTGCCCTTCGAGCTCATCGAGGCGGCCCGCGTCGACGGGTGCAGCATGCTGCGCACCTACTGGCACGTGGCGCTGCCGGCGTCCAAGGGCGCGGGCGCGATGCTGTTCCTGTTCACGTTCGTCGGATCGTGGACGAACTTCTTCTGGCCCTTCATCGTCCTGCGCGGTGACAGCCTGACCCTCCCGGTGGCGCTGCAGCAGCTGCAGGCCGCCTACTTCAAGGACTACTCGCTGATCATGGCCGGCGTGGTGGTCTCGGTGATCCCTCTGCTGCTGCTGTTCATCGTCGTCGGCCGACAGCTGGTCCACGGGATCATGCAGGGCGCCGTCAAGGGCTGACCGCGTGCGGGCGGGCGCGAGCGGACCGCAGGACGGATCGCAGACGCATCGCTCCACGGCGCACGGCATCATGGGGCGACCGCACTCGGTGCCGAGGCGGCGCCGGGAAGGAGGACGCAGGTGGGAGCAGAGCAGGAGCAGGGCATCGTCGCCCGGGAGACCGGCCGCGGACCCACCCTCGAGGACGTCGCGCGGGCATCGGGCGTCTCGCGGGCGACGGCCTCGAGGGTCGTGCGAGGCGATGTCAACGTCAGCCCCGACAAGATCGCCCTGGTCGAGCAGGCCGTCGCAGCGCTCGGCTACGTGCCCAACGTCGCCGCCCGCAGTCTCGCCTCGCGACAGACCGGCGCGGTAGCGCTCGTCGTCCCCGAGCCCGAGGAGCGCGTGTTCGCCGACCCCTTCCTCGGCAGCGCGGTCGCCGGCGTCGCCGCGGCGCTGACCGCCGCGCAGAAGCAGCTCATGCTGCTCATGAGCAGCGGACGCGCCGAGGACGACCGGCTGCGGACCTTCCTGCGCGGGGGCCACGCCGACGGACTGGTGGTCATGTCCCATCACGAGGGCGACATCGCCCAGCAGCTCGCCGCCGACGCCAAGGTGCCGGTCGTCTTCATCGGACGCCCCTCCGGGGGTCGCCACGTGCCCTATGCCGACCTCGACAACCTCACCGGCGGGCGCATGGCGGCGCGGCGCCTGATCGACCGCGGCTGCCGACGGATCGCGATCATCTGCGGTCCGCAGGACATGCCTGCCGCCCTCGACCGGCGCATCGGCTTCGAGAAGGAGCTGGCCGACGCGGGACTGGCGCCGACGGCGCTGCGCTTCGGCGACTTCACGATCGCCTCGGGGGAGCGCGAGACCGCGGCGATGCTCCGCGAGGGGCTCCCCGTCGACGGCATCTTCGCCAGCAGCGACCTCATGGCGCTCGGCGCCATGAAGAAGCTCGAGGCCGAGGGACTGCGCGTCCCCGAGGACGTCGCCATCGTCGGCTTCGACGACATCGTCTCCGCCTCCGACGACACCATCGCACTGACCACGATCGTCAACCCCGGCCGGGAGCTCGCGCGCCGGGCGACCGAGCTGCTGGTGGACCTCATCCACGGTCGGGACGTCGAGCAGGCCATCACCCTCGCTCCTGAGCTGACGGTCCGCCGCACGGCCTGACCCGGTCGTCGGCCGTGCTGCCTGACGCGGTCGTCGCCCGCCGTGTTGCCTGACGCGGTCGCCCGCCGTGTTGCCTGACGCGGTCGCCCGCCGTGCTGCCTCACGCTGTCCTCAGCCGCACCGTCCGACCTGCCGGTGGCCGAACCGTCGGTCCCTGGTCGGACCCCAGTTCCGGGCGTACGCTGGAAGCGCGCCAGACACCGGGGTCCACGTTCCCCGGGAGAGCGTTCGGGAGGTGCTGATCATGGCCATCGACTGCTCGGGCGAGATCGTGGTGGGGCACGACGACTCGGCCGCCTCGACGGAGGCCGTGCGCTGGGCGGCATCGCTGGCCGCGGCGCTCGGCAGGCCCCTGCGCATCGTCCACGCCTGGACCTGGCCCCTGTTCAGCTACGGCTTCGGGCAGGTCGACATGTTCGACGCCGGCGCCGCACCGCGCAACCATGCTCTGCATCTGCTGGACCAGGCCGTCGAGATCGCCCAGCGCGCCGTCGACGGCACGGAGGGCAGAGCGGGCACGGACGGCCGGGGCGATACGGACGGCGGAGCGGGTGCGGACGGCCGGGGCGGCACGGGGGCCGGGGGCGGTACGGGAGATGGGGCCGGCGGGGGTGGCTCATCGATCGAGATCTTCTCCGATCTGCTGCCCGGTGCGGCCCGCGAGGTCCTCGGGGAGGTCTCCGAGAGCGCAGAGCTGCTGGTCGTCGGGACTCGCGGGCTCGGTGGCGTCCTGGGCATGCTGCTCGGCTCGGTCAGCCGCGGCCTCCTGCACGACGCCGGATGCCCTGTGGCGATCATCCGCTCCGACCAGTACGTCGGAGGACCGGTGCTCGCGGCATGCGACGGATCCGAGGCGGGCCGGGAGGCCATCGACCTGGCCGCCGATCTCGCCGACCTGTGGGACGACGAGCTGCGGATCCTGCATGTGGTGCCCGCCGGCGACCCGCCGACGGAGGAGGAGATGGCCCGCGCACGCTCCCTGCTGCGCGAAGCGGGGGAGCGTGCTCGTGCCGGCCACGACACCCTGACCGTCACCGAGGAGCTCATGACCGCGCCCAGCGTGCCCGGGGCGCTCCTCGATGCGGCGACCGGTGCTCGTCTGCTCGTGCTCGGCCACCGCGGCATCAGCCACGACCGCTTCGGATCGACGGCGCACGCAGCCGTCGTGCACGCGACCGGCAATGTCGTGATCGTGCGGCCCCGCCACGGGTCCGCGGCCACCAGGGCGTGACGTGGGTCGCCTTGTCGGCCGCGGGTTTGTCCGCGTGTGCGGACATCGGTACGATAGTCGGCGGTAGCGTGTCCGAGCGGCCGAAGGTGCATCACTCGAAATGATGTGTACGGTAACCCCGTACCGCGGGTTCAAATCCCGCCGCTACCGCTCTTGACCTGAGCGAGTGCTCAGATCCACGAAGGCCCCCGCTGCGGCGGGGGCCTTCGTCATGGAGCAGTGTCCGTCTACCGCCGCTTGAACGCCGTTTGAACGGCGGTAGACGGACACTGCCCGCTGGCGGCGCTGGGGGTTCTGGCGGCGCTGGGGGTTCTGGCGGCGCTGGGGGTTCTGGCGGCGCTGGGGGTTCTGGCGGCGCTGGGGGTTCTGGCGGCGCTAGGGGTTCTGGCGGCGCTGGGGGTTCTGGGGGTGCCGGCGGGCTCGTGGTGGCGTTCTCTCGGAAGACGTCCGACGTCGGGGGAGGGGCATCGGGTATGCCTCCAGGGGGTGTTCGCCGACCCATCACCCCAGGTCAGGCGCGGGAATCATGCATCTCTGCGCGCGCGATCCGGCCTACGTCTCGGGAAGGCCAGCCGCGTTCCCGGTTCGGCGCCCCGCGTTCCTGGTCAGACACTCCGCGTCACCGATTCGGCACTCCGCGTCCTCGGTCCGGTACTCCGCGTCCCCGGTTCAGTGCTCCTGGTGGTCCTGGTGGTCCTGGTGCTCCTGGGTCCCCGGGTGCTCAGTACTCCTCGTCGAGGTTGCGCTCGAGCAGGGCGGCCAGAGCGGCCACCGACTCCTCGGCGCCGTCTCCCTCGGCTCGCAGGACGACCTCGTCGCCGTGGTCGGCTCCCAGCGTCAGCAGCATCAGGATGCTCTTGGCCAGGACGGGATCCGACCCGGCCTTCTCGATCATGACCTCGGCGGGCTGTTCCGTCGCGGCCTGGGCGAAGATCGCCGCGGGGCGGGCGTGGAGTCCGCTGGTGCTCGCGATCGTCACTGTTCGCTCTGCCATCTCTGCAGCGCCTTTCTGTTCCGGGAACCTGAACCAGAGTAGCGGGAGAAGCCGGGAAGGTCCGATCCCGGTCGTCGGCGGACATCCGATGTCGTGAGCCGTCGTCAGTCATCGTCGGCTGTTGTCGGCCGTCGTCGGTCTTCGTCGGTCTTCGTCGGCCGTTGTCAGCCGTCATCAGCTGTCGTCAGCCGTCGTCGGTCGTCGTCGGCCGTTGTCAGCCGTCGTCGTCGGGCGATCTCGGCGGTCGTCATCCGATGGCTCAAGAGATGGACACCTGACCACAAAGTCTGGTCGAAAGCGGCCTTGCGTGCTACCTTCGTGCCCGTTCGTCAGGGACTGAGGCGGTCCGTCGACGGCCCCGCACAGCACTGCATCGCGGAGGCGTCGGGTGCAGACCGTCGGGCACGCCGTCCGGCTGCGTCGCGGGACGGCGCTCCTATGCGAGCGGCCGCGCGGTCGGGCCGGACGGCGGAGCGGCTACGCCGAGCCGCCCGGAGCAGTCCGGTGCACACCGGCATATTCGGCACCGTGACGGGCCTGCGCATCTCGCGCGTCACGTCGAGCCCACGTCCCCCCGAGCGCCGCTTACGATGGGCGGATGACCTCCGATGACCGCGGTGATCGTGCACCGGATCCCCGCCCCGCCCGCACCCGCGCGGCCGTCTATGAGGCAGCCCGGTCGCTCAACGCCGAGGGCGCTGAGGTCACGGTCAACTCGCTGACCCGCCGAGCAGGCATCAGTCGCGCTGCGTTCTACAGCCACTTCAGCGGGCTCGACGATCTCGTCGGCGCGATGATCGGCGCTCTCGTCGCCGACATCCGGGAGGGGACCCGTGCGCTCGCGGCCGAGGGAAGCAGCATGCACCGGGTCGTCCAGTTCTCGGCGACGTCGACCGCGCGTGACGTGGTCAGGCATCGGACCTTCCTGCGCGGGACGCTGCACTGGAAGTTCTCCCATCGCCCGTACCTCGTGCTCGTCGAGCGCTGTGCCGACCTCTTCGAGTCCGCCTTCGACGTGCTCGGCGAGGAGGTTCCCGGCTGGCTGCCGCGGCGAGAGACCGCGACGTACATGGCCGGCGGGTTCCTGCAGGTGCTGATCGGATGGCTCTCCTCGCCCCCGGAGGGACTCGATCGGCAGGATGCCCCCGAGGGATCGGCCGAGGGATCGGCAGACGCACCAGCCGACGGACCAGTCGGCGGACCAGCCGGCGGATCGGTCGCCGGGATGACCGCCGACGAGCTCGCCGCCGCACAGGAGCTCGCCGAGACGCTCCTGCGGGTCATGCCCGAGTGGTACACGGGGATCGCGCCGGGTGAGCCGATCCCCGAGCACATCCTCCGCATCGAGAGCCCGCCCTCAGGATCGCCCGACCCCGACCCTTCTGACACTGGCCCCGGCCATCGCGCGAGGGGAGAGGGGCTGGACGGCGCCTGACGCGCGACCGCATGGACGGGGCGGTCCGCTCCGACGTCGGCCGACCACCGTGTCAGCTCTCCGTCAGCTCGCCAGCCCGTCGGTCCGACAGCCCGACAGCCCGACAGCCCGACAGCCCGACAGTCCGGCAGCCCGGGCCCTTCGACCCCTCGACCTCTTCGGCCCGTGAGCCCGTGGGTCGTCAGCAGGTCGCGACGAGGCGCAGCAGAACCCGCGCGCCGAAACGGACCGCGTCCACCGGAACCCGCTCGTCGACCCCGTGGAACAGTGGCGCGAAGTCGAGGTCCGCGGGCAGGCGCAGCGGCGCGAAGCCGTAGCCGGCGATGCCGATCAGGCTCAGCGACTTGTTGTCGGTCCCGGCGCTCAGGCAGTAGGGCAGGATGTGAGACCCCGGGTCCTCGACCTGGATCGCTGCGGTCATCGCGTCGATCAGCGCGCCCTCGCGCGGAGCGTCCGTGGAGACGCCGATGTGGTCGACGATCACCTCCACGTGCTCACCGACGAGCTCGTCCAGCAGCGCCAGCAGCTGCTCCTGATGCCCGGGCAGGAAGCGGCAGTCGATACCCGCCTCCGCGGTCTGCGGGATGACGTTGACCTTGTATCCGGACTTCAGCATCGTCAGGTTCGCGGAGTCCCGCAGGGTGCCTGCGACGAACTGCCGCGCACCGCCCAGCAGCGGAAGGAAGCTCTCGACATCCTCCTCGTCCCAGCCGGTGCCGGTGATCTCGGTGACGCCGTCGAACAGCGCGCGCACGCTCGCCACGCACTCCTGCCCGAACTCATGCTCGTCGATCGCGGCGATCGCCCGGGCCAGGCGCACGATCGCATTCTCGTCATTGGGCACCGAACCGTGTCCTGCACGGCCGTGAGCCCGCAGGCGCCCCCAGATCAGCCCCTTCTCCGCGGTCTGCAGGAGATAGGCGCGCACGTCCTTCCCGGTGCCCTCCTCGGGCAGCGTGATCGAGTATCCGCCGACCTCGCTGATCGCCTCCGTGAATCCGTCGAACAGCTCGGGATGGTTCTGCACCAGCCACTGCGCTCCCCACACGCCGCCGTTCTCCTCGTCGGCGAAGAAGGCGAACATCAGGTCGCGCGGCGGCCGCTGGCCGGTGCGCGCCAGGTGCCGGGCGAGAGCCAGCATCATCCCGACCATGTCCTTCATGTCCACGGCGCCGCGCCCGAAGATCATGCCGTCGCGGATCTCCGCGGCGAAGGGGTCGACCGACCAGTCCTCGGCCTTCGCCGGGACCACGTCCAGATGGCCGTGGATGATCAGGCCGCCGCGGCGAGCGGACCCGTCGGACCCATCGGAGTTGTCGGACCCATCGGACCCGTCGGACCCGTCGGCGCCGACGGCGGGGATGGTCACGAGGACGCTCGTGCGCGTGGGCGCCGAGTCGATCGTCCTCGGCTCGAGACCGACCTCGCGCAGACGATCGACGACGTACGCCGCGGCCTCCGCCTCACCGCGCCCCCATGAGGCCGGATCGTTCCCGCCGAAGTTGGTCGTGTCGATGCGGATGAGCTCGCGCGTGAAGCGGACCGCCTCGTCCTGCAGGAGCTCGAGCTGCTCGGCGGTGGGATCGGAGATCGGCATTCCAGGGGGCTCCTCGGGGACGACGGATCGGGGACGACGGACGCGCGACGGCCGACGGGCGGCGGGCACGGACGCAGGGCGGGCATGGACGCAGGGCGGGCACCGAACACGGTACCCGCCCTGCTGAGGGGCGCCCTGCGCGATGTCCTGCGACGGGACGCCCTGCGGGAGGATCAGCCCTCGGCGCCCTCGAGGTGCGCGCGGATGAACCACTGGAACAGCTCCAGCTCGCGGGTCTCCCCGATGAGCATGTCCTCCGTCATCGGATCGAGCTCGCCGGCCAGGGTGATGGCCTTGCGGTTGGAGGCGATGACGCCGTCGTACACCTCGTTCAGCGCCGCCAGATGCTCCTGGGTGCTGGCCTTGCCCAGCGCATAGTCGCTCCAGCCGCGCTCTGCGACCAGGCGCCCCGGCGTGCCGACGGGGGAGGCGCCCAGCTGCGCGATGCGCTCGGCGATCTCGTCGGAGAATCCGCGCACCAGCGTCACCTGCGGGTCGATCATCTCGTGGACGGCGATGAACTGCGGACCGGTCACGTTCCAGTGCGCATGCTTGAGGGTGAGGTGGAGGTCGTTCATCGCGTGCAGACGATCCTGCAGGGCCTCCACCAGCCGCAGCGAGTCCTCCGTGCCGAGGCCGGGAACGGTGTAAGCGAGGTCAGCCATGTCATCTCCTCTGAGAAGGGTCGTGCGGCCGTCGCCGAGAGAGCCTCTCCTGGGGCGGAGGACCCTCGGCAGGGTGCACTCGAGGAGTGCGCCCGAGGCGGCCACCGGACTTCTCACGCTACCGCCCGTCGGCGGCGACCACCAGGGGCGGAGGTCCGGGGCGGCTCAGGCTCCTGCGACCCCTGCCTTGGCGGCGAGCTGCCGCTTGATGCGGGCGAGCATGCCGGCCATGCCGTTCAGGCGCAGCGGGCTGACCACCTCCGCGAGCCCCAGCTCGTGCGTGACCTGCTCAGGGGTGTCCAGCACCTCGCCGACGCTGCGGCCGTCGAGGGCCTCGGCGAGGATCGAGGCGAAGCCGCGGGTGGTGGGCGCCTCCGGCGGGGCCGAGAAGAACAGGCGCGCCGTGGCCGCGCGGCCGGTGCCCTCGACCTCGGTGATCAGGAAGATCGGCGACTGGCACTCCGGGACCGGCTCCAGCAGCTCGGGATGCTCGGCGTAGCGCTCGGGCAGCTCGGGCAGGCCGTCGGAGAACTCCAGCAGCAGCTGCAGACGTTCGCGCCCGGTGAGGGCATGGAAGTCGTCGGCGATCTCCTGGAAGGCCTCGGGCAGGGCGGCGTCGGGACCGGTCGCGGCGGCGGAGGTCATCGGGCGGGCACCTCGCCGGGCTCGGAGCCGACGGCGATCGGCAGGCGCACGGCATTGCCCCATTCGGTCCAGGAGCCGTCGTAGTTGCGCACGTCCTCGAAGCCCAGGAGGTACCGCAGCACGAACCAGGTGTGCGAGGAGCGCTCGCCGATGCGGCAGTAGGCGATCACCGGGGCGTCGCCGTCGAAGCCGAGCTCGTCCTGGTAGATCCCCGCGAGCTCGGCGCGCGGACGGAAGCGGCCGTCCTCGGCGGCGGCTCGGGCCCACGGCACCGACCTCGCCGTGGGGATGTGGCCGCCGCGGACCGTGCCCTCCTGCGGGTAGTCGGGCATGTGGGTGCGCTCACCGGTGTACTCCTGGGGGGAGCGCACGTCGACGAGCTGCCCGCCCAGGAAGCCCAGGACGTCCTCGCGGTAGGCGCGGATGGGGGCGTCCTCGCGCTCGACCACGGGGTAGCCGGTGGTCGCGGCGGGGATGCCGTCGTCGGAGGTCGTGAGCTCGCGGCCCTCGGCCTGCCAGGCGGAGCGGCCGCCGTCGAGCAGACGGACATCGGGGTGGCCGAACAGCTCGAACACCCACAGGGCGTAGGCGGCCCACCAGTTCGACTTGTCGCCGTAGATCACGACGGTCGTGTCGCGGGAGATGCCGGAGGCGTCCATGAGCTTCGCGAAGCCGGCGCCGTCGACGTAGTCGCGCGTGACGGGGTCGTTGAGGTCGAGGTGCCAGTCGATCTTCACGGCACCGGGGATGTGGCCGGTCTCGTACAGCAGGACGTCCTCGTCGGATTCGACGACGACCAGGCCGTCGGTGTCGCCGGAGGCGAGCCGGTCGGCCAGCCACTGCGTGGTCACCAGCTTCTCGGGGTGGGCGTACTCCTGCAGGGAGGGGGCGGGATCAGCATGGACGGGCACGATCGCACCTTTCGATCACTGGACTGGACTCGGTCCAGTCTGTCACTCCGGCTCGCATAACGGGACCTTGGGGCGGGCATTGTGACCGCGGATGTGATCGGGCAGGCGCGACGGGCCCCGGTCCTCCGGTGACAATGCTGGTCCGACGTGTTCGGGCACGGTTCATCTGCGCGACGTCGGACCGTGGCACGGGGGACCTAGCGTGAGCGCGTCCGCCTCGGCACCGCGCCCTCCCCTCGGGAGCCCGCCATGACCCAGCCCTCGTCGCCCTCGTCCTCGACCCCGCACCGCCTGGTCGTCCTCTCGGTCGACGGGATGAGCGTCGCCGACGTCCCCGTCGCCCGCACGCTCCCCGGCTTCGGCCGGGTGCTCGCAGGGGCGTGGGGGAGCGCCGAGGCGATCTACCCGACCGTCACGTACCCCAACCACACCTCCCAGATCACGGGCCGCTTCGCCGCGGGGCACGGGATCTACGCCAACGAGCCGGTGCAGCCCGGCGTCCGGCGCCCCGACTGGTTCTGGGACGCCCGTGCGATCACCGGTCCCACCCTCTTCGACCTCGCCGCTGAGCAGGGCCTGGTCAGCGCCGCCGTCTGCTGGCCGGTGACCGGATGGTCGACGTCGATCGACATCGCGGTCCCAGAGGTCTGGGATCCCGACGGTCTCCCGCAGACCCTCGACGTGCTGCGCGACGCGTCCTCCGATCGGGGGCGGGCCGACGTCGACTCCGCCCGTCATGCCACCGGCCGCTTCAGCCACGAGGTGCGCGGGGCCTTCCAGGCCGTCGACCGAGGGATCTCCGAGATCCTCGCCGCGCTCGAGGAGGCCGGGCTCATGGGGAGCACCGACGTCGCGATCGTCTCCGACCACGGGCACGTGGAGGTCGGACGCTGCTTCCGCCCCAACGTCCTGCTCGTCGAGGAGGGCCTCGTGCACCTCGACGAGAGCGGCGAGGTCGCCGCCTGGGACGCCTGGGTCCACGGATGCGGGCTCACCGGCCAGCTGCACCTCAGCCCCCTCGCCGACGACGCCGCCCGCTCGCGGGTCCTCGCCCTCGTCGAGCGCTGGGTCGCCGATCCCGAGGTCCCCGTCGACGCCTTCCACGCCCTCGACGACATGTTCGAGGACTACGGCTATCTCGGCCCCTTCCTCGGCATCCTCGAGGGCACCAGCGGCACCGACATGCAGAACCTCTGGGAAGGGCGGGCGCAGTACGGCCGGCTCGACGCCGACTACGGCTTCCTCCTGAGCCAGCACGGGCACCTCCCCGAGCAGGACATCCAGGCGGTCTTCGCCATGTGCGGCCCCGACATCGCCGAGGGAGTGCGCTTCACCCGCTGCACCGTCCCCGACGAGGCCGTCACCTTCGCCCGGCTGCTGGGCCTGGAGCTGCCTGCGGCCGACGGCGCCGTGGTCGAGGAGATGCTGCGCACCCCGATCGGTGCGGCCCGGAAGCCTCAGAAGCCGTAGCCGGCGAACTCCTCCCGGATGCGCTCGGCGTCCGCGCCGTCGGCCAGCAGCGCCTGCAGCAGCAGGCGCGCCTTGGGCGCTGGCAGGGCCCCGGCCATGACCGCGCCGTTCGCGATCAGATCGACCTCGCTGCCGGGGTAGTCGTAATGGCGGGTGGAGGTCCCGCCGCTCGCGACGCGGGTCGCGATCACGACCGGTGCCCCGGCATCCACCAGCGCGCGCACCCGCGGAACGGTCGACGCCGGCACGTGCCCCATGCCCGCGCCGGCGATCACGAGGCCGTCGAGGCTCCCGGCGGGGAGGCCGTCGAGGAGGGCGAGCTCCTCGCCGACGCCGGTCATCAGCATCGGCACGCGCGGCATGCGGATCGGCAGGTCCCCGCCGAGGAGGGCGCGCCGTCGCAGCGGCCGGTAGAGCAGCTGCACGTCCTCCTCGTCGACCAGGCCGACCGGCCCCGACGGCTCGGAGGCGAAGGCGTCGACGGAGCGGGAGGAGGTCTTCCCGACCCGGTCGGCGAGATGCACGAGCGCGTCGAACACCGCGAGCACGCCGAGCCCTCGTGCCGTGGGCGCGGCCGCCGTGCGCACGGCATCGCGGAGGTTCGCCGGACCGTCGGCGCCGGGCGCGTTCGCCGGTCGCATCGCCCCGGTCAGCACGAGCGGCGCCTCCCGGTCCCAGTACCGGTTCAGCAGGAAGGCCGACTCCTCGAGAGTGTCGGTGCCGTGGGTGAGGACCGCCCCGGCGGCGCTCGCGTCGACGGCCGCGCGGGCCTGCTCGAGGGCGGCCGACAGATGCTCGGGGAGGATCGAGGGGGAGCCGACGTTCGCGATCTCCCGATGCTCGACCTCGGCGCCGTCGACGAGGGTACGGGCGAGGGAGGCGCCGGCGTCGTCGTCGGGCGCGGCCCGCAGGCCCGTCTCGTCCTGCCTCATGAAGATCGTGCCGCCGGTGGACAGCAGGAGCACCTTCGCGCGCGGGGCGCCGAGATCGGGACGCAGGTCGGGGCCGACATCGGGGCGGTGGTCGGTCGGGTGGTCGGGGGTCATGCCGAGGGGGAGTCCTCTCCGAGGTAGAAGGCGATCGTGCGCGCGGCCCGGGCGCGGGCGTCGTCGGGATCCGCACCGGCGGCGATGTGGGCGTCGGCCCAGGCGGCGCCCGTATCGCGGGTGAACTGCGCGGCCTCCGATGAGGTCGCCCAGCCGGCGAGGGCCTGCTGCTGGTCGACCTCCGGCTCGGCCAGGTGCCGCGCGAGGGCGTACAGGGCGCCCTCCCAGCCGCAGCCGGTCGCCGCGGGCCCGTAGGTCAGCCAGTGCTCGTCGTGCGGGACGTGATGCAGCATCGTCAGGCGAGTCCGATCCCGCTGCCGCCCCAGCAGCACCTCGACCTCGCTGCCGGGCTGCCCCGGGGTCTCCCAGGTCAGCAGCAGACGCAGCGGGTGGTCCGCGCGGACGATCCGCCCGCCCACGCCCATCGGCGGCAGCTCGAAGCGCCCGCCCTCGCGGAGAGTGCCCGTCGGGCGCAGGAACCAGTTCTCCAGCCGGTCGGGGTCGGTCAGCGCCGACCACACCTCGACCGTCAGCGCGGGCAGCTCCTGGTCGAGGGCGACGATGCTCCCGCCGGCCTCGGCGAGGACGCGCCGACGGACGTCTCGCAGCTGGGATGCGGTGCTCGGGGTCATCACGGCTCCTGTCGGGTCGCGGGCTCCTGAGGGGCGGGGGAGTCGAGGCGCCGCAGGCGGACGATCACCTCAGCATGCTCGGTGTGCGGGAACATGTCGACATAGGCGCCCCGCACGATCCGCAGCGACGGCATCGCCTCCAGGTCGCTCGCGAGGGTCGCCGGATTGCAGCTGGAGTAGACCACGTCGCGGATCCCGGAACCCTCCAGCCAGGAGGCCAGACGCTCGCCGATCCCCCGACGCGGAGGGTTCACGACGACGGCGTCCGGCGCTCCGAGCGGACCGTCGGCCGCCTCGCGCACGGCCCAGGAGGTCGCGTCGTCGGCGAGGAAGTCCGGAGCCGAGCCGGGGGCGAGCTCGCCCGCCGCCTCCATCGCCGCGGCCGCCTCGCGAGCACCGTCGATCGCCTGCGAGGACACCTCCACGCCCGTGACCCGGGCCGAGGGCACCGCGCGGGCGATGTGCAGGGCGAAGCCGCCGAGCCCGCAGTACAGGTCCCACACCCGCCGCGGCGCGATCTCGGCGACCCAGGCGGCGGCCCTCCGGTACAGCTCCCCGGCGACGACCGTGTCGGTCTGCAGGAAGGACTGCGGACGGGCCCGCAGGGTCGCATCACCGGTGCGGATGGCGATCGAGTCCGCACCGGCCAGCGGGATCTCCTGCTCGCCCTCGACGCGCGTGGTGTGATCGGGATGCAGGTTCGCGCTGACCGCGACGATCGAGGGATGCGCCTCCAGCAGACGAGGCAGATGCTCGCGGATCCGGCCCAGCGCCCGCTCGCTGCGCAGCACCAGACGAACCACGTGCTCACCGTCGGGCGAAGCCGTGACCAGGACGTTCTTGAGCTCTCCGCGTCGACGGGCGACGTCGTACGGGGGCACCTGGGCACGGCGCACGAGCGCCTTGACCCCCTCGAGGACCTCCTCGACGCCCTCCGGGTAGAGCGGGCAGTCGCTGAGGTCCGCGGTGCTCGGCTGGCCCGGCAGGCCGAGGATCGGTGCCTGCGCCGTGCCCGCGACCGCCATCTTGCCTCGCGCCCGGAAGCCGGCCTCGGGGCCGACGATCGGCGCATCCCACACGGACCCGGGCAGGTCCTGCGCGACGAAGGGGTCGAGCAGCGCTTCGACGCGGGCTCGCCCCTCGACCACCTGGCGGTCGTGGGGGATCGGCAGGAGGGTGCAGGAGCGGCACTCCCCGGCGTCGAAATGATGGCACTGCACCCGGTGATTCTACGGGCGGTGCGCGACCGGATCCCCAGGTCCCGTGCGCAGGCTCAGGAGCTGGTCCACACTGGAGGCATGAGCTCGACGACGACCATCCCCGGGGAGCTGTTCCTCCTGCTCACGAACGATGCCGGTCGCCAGAGCCCCACGCAGCACCGTCGGCTCGCGCTCGCCGCCGCGGCGATCACCGAGCTGGTGCTGCGCGAGCGCATCGGCCTCGACGACGCCCGCAGCCCCCGCATCGCGATCCTCGATCCCACGCCGACGGGGGAGCCGGACCTGGATGCGGCACTCGAGGGCCTCGCCCGGATCCGAGCCCCGCGGCTGCGCGGCGCTATCTCCTCGCGGCACCTGGACATCACCGAGACGGTCGGGGACGCGCTCGCGGAGGCGGGCGCCGTGCACCGCAGGGACGGCTGGCTGCTGACCTCCTGGCCCGCGGCCGACGACCGGATCGAGGCGCAACTGCGTGCTCGGCTCGGCCGGGCGGTCTCCGCACCCGAGAGCGCGAGCGTCCAGGACGTCGTCCTGCTGGAGCTGCTCGTCTCCCAGCGGGTCGCCCACCGGGTCCTGAAGGCCGAGACCGGCGGGATGAGTCGCCGCGAGCTCGAGCGGATCGTCGGCGAGTTCCGCTTCGCGGACCCGGCGGCGAGGGCGCTGCGCGGGGTCATCGATGCGACCTCGGCGGCGCTGATCGCCGCGACCGCCGCGGCCGGCGGCGTCGCGATGGGCGGGTAGGCGGTGCGGGGAACCTTCATTGTGACCCCATATGTATACATGTTTGTGGACCTGTTCGGGTTCACATCTGTGGTCCCGAGGCGTAAGGTGCTGCCATGACTCCCACGATCCCGATCCACAGCTCGCGCGAGGCGCGCGAGTCCCTCGGCGATACTCTCTCCCGCTTCCGTGCAGAGGGGGAGAGTGCTGAGCCCCTGCTCTTCGGGAGCCACCGGCGCGCCGAGGCGGCAGTGATCCCCTACTCCCTGTACGAGCGTCTTGAGAGCCTGCTCGAGGATCAGCAGCTCGGGAAGATCGCTGAGCAGCGCATCCGGAATGAGGCTCCGATCTCCGGGGCTGACGCGGCGCGGGCTCTCGGGATCGACCTCTCCGAGCTGGACGAGTCCGAGTGAGCCTGCCTTACAGGGTCCTGCCATCGTTCATCGATGACGCCAATGCTCTGCCTCGAGCAGTGAGGGTGGCGGCGCTCAGCTCCTGAGGGGGACCAGCCTCGGCAGCGCCGTCACGAGCACCACCATCGCCAGCAGCTCGACGAGGGTCTGCGTGACCACCGCGAGCGGCGCGAGCGCCATCGACGCGGGCAGTGCGAGCGCGATCGGCAGCACCACCAGGGAGTTGCGGATGCAGGCCGACATCATGAGCGCCCGGGTCGCGGGCACGTCCAGTCGGGTGAGCCGGGCGACGAGCCGACCGGCTGCGAGGGCCAGCACCACGAACGCGACGTAGATCGGGACGAGCCGCGCGAGCGGACCGATGCTGCCGCCGACCGCGGCGATCTGCGAGCCGATCACCACCGCCAGCGTCGCCATCATGAGCGGCACCATCGCTGCGGCCATCACGATCTCGACCGTCCGTGCCGCCCGCGCCGCTCGTCCCACCCGCGCCGCTCGCCCCGCCCGCTGTGTCTGCTCTGTCTGCCCGGTCTGCCCGGACCGGACTCCCCGCGTCACGGGCCGGCCCCGGCGGGCGAGAGCCTGCACGATCCCCGCGGCGAGGAGCGGCAGGGCGATCAGCTCCGTGAACGCCCGGATGAAGGGGCCGACGGACAGCGCCGAGAGCACCTCCGGGCCGGCGAGCAGCGCGAGCAGCGGTGGCAGCGCCAGGATCTGCAGCAGCATCAGCAGGGGTGCCGCAGCCAGCAGCCGGGCGCGGTCCCCGCCGGCGAGACCGGTGAACACGATGACGTAGTCGACGCACGGAGCCAGCAGCACCAGCAGCGCGCCGATCAGGAGCGCCGGATCGTCGGCGACGAACCGGGTGAGGATCGCGGCGATCACCGGCACGAGGACGAAGTCCGCGACCAGCAGGGCGAGCAGGAAGCGCAGGTCCCGCAGCGCACGCCGCACCTCGAGCAGCGGGACGCCCAGGAACGTCGCGAACAGCAGCAGGGCGAGCACCGGCGTGATCGCCGCTTCGAGCGCGGGGGCCAGCGCGGGCAGAGCGAGGCCGACGACGGCGCCCAGGGCGATCGCCGCGAGATACAGCGCGATCTGGTGGCGCTCCCAGGCCGCGATCACCGGCGGCCGCCCCGACCCGTGCCCCGGTCCGAGCCCGCGCGAGTGGTGCGCGCGGTCGCGGGCGCGGTCCACGGGTCCTCGGGCCAGGGATGCTTGGGGTAGCGTCCGCGCATCTCCTTGCGGACCTGCTGGTAGGGGCCGTCCCAGAAGGAGCGCAGGTCGTCGGTGACGGCGAGCGGCCGACGGGCGGGGGAGAGCAGATGGAAGAGCACCGGCACCCGTCCGTCGACCAGGCGGGGCGTGTCCGCGAGCCCGAACAGCTCCTGCAGCTTCACGGCGACCACGGGACGTCCTGCAGGGTCCTCCGGGTCCGGGTAGTCGATGCGGGCTGTGCCGCCCGACGGGACGGCGAGGCGCTCGGGCGCGAGCTCGTCGAGCCGCGCCGCCTCCGGCCACGGCAGCAGGCTGCGCAGCGCCGAGGCCGTGTCGATGCTCTCCAGACGGGCCGCGGTCCTCGTGGAGCGGCCCGTCAGCTGCGGCGCGAGCCAGTCCTCGAGGTTCGCCAGCAGCGACTCCTCGTCGACGGCGGGCCAGGGGTCGCCGAGCTCGCGACGGATCAGCGCGAGCCGTCCGCGGAGGCTCCGCGCGGTCTCGCCGCGACTGCCCCCGCTTCCGCCGCGGCTGCCTCCGCCGTCGGCCGGACCGAGCCCGAGCGCACCCAGACCCTCGGCGCGCACGTGGGCGAGGATCGCGGGGACGGCGTCCTCGGCGGTCGCGGCGACGGGCGTGGAGGCCAGCTCGATGGCGCCGAGCGCACGACGGCGCCGCACCCGCACCGCACCCTCCTCGAGGGTCGCGGAGCGCTCGTCGGCGAGCAGCGCCGCCCCGATCGACAGCGCCTGCTCCTCGCGGAGCGGCGCGGCCGCGCGGATGACCGCGCCGGTGCCGCCGGCCGCACGCCCCTGCGCCCGCTGCACCTCCCACACCGCCAGCCACTCGTGGCCGAGCAGCGCGCTGCTCTCGGGCACTGCGGCGCGGGTGCCGGAGGCGAGGAGGTAGGAGCGGGAGCCTGCACCGGTGCGGCGGGCGATCCGCTCGGGACGGCCCAGGGCGAGGACCGCGCCCGCCTGCCCGTCGGCATCGGCCGGACGTGCAGGGCTCTCGGCCCGACCCGCAGGGACGGCGCCGGTGTCCCGCGCGATCCGTTCGAGACGGTCCGCCTCGCGGGCCCAGCGGGAGGCCGACGGATGGCTCCGCGAGCGCAGCCGTCGCAGGAGGCCGCCGACGTCGGCGCCGTCGGGCCGCAGGTCGTCGGAGACCGCGGCGACGATCTCCGCCGCGGTGCGCGCCCCGACGATCCTGGCGCCGTCCTCGAGGGCGCGCGCCTCCCGCACGCCCACGGGCATCCGGGCGACACGGCGTCCGGCGTCCGTCGCCCGGCCCTCGTCGTCGACGAGCGCGAGCGCCCGCAGGGTCCCCTCCGCCGCGGCGATCTCCCCGGCCGGCGGCGGCGTCAGCAGGGCGAGGCCGGCGCCGCGCGGCGTGCCCCAGCAGGCCAGCTGGAGCGCGGCGTCGGTGAGGTCGGCGGTCGTGATCTCGGGAGCGGACTGCGCGGGCATCCCGGCCATCTCCGCCTCCGAGAACGCACGGACCGCACGGCCGGGGCCCAGGCGGGCGGCGCGACCGGCTCGCTGGTCGATCGCGGCCCGGGACGCGCTCACCGTGACCAGACCGCTCATGTCGCGACCGCGGTCGCGACGCACCTCACGGGCGAGACCCGCATCGATCACGAGGTGCACGCCGGGGACCGTCAGGGAGCTCTCCGCGATCGATGTCGACACGACGATCCGCGCGGGCTCACCGGGCCGTCGGCCGGAGGTCGCCCGATCCTGCTCGGCGGCGGACAGGCGCCCGTGCAGCGGCAGCGCCTCGACGTCGGAGCCCAGCAGAGACCGGATCCGGGCGACGGTCTCGTCGACCTCGCGGGCGCCGGGGACGAACACGAGCGCGTCGCAGTCCTCCTCGGCCCGGGCCCGGACGGCAGTCCGGGCGAGGTGGTCGAGCAGGTCCCGGGTCACTCCGCGCTCGTCGAGGCGCGGGGCCGGGGCGGGGGCGTGGTCGATCCGCAGCGGATGGAGAGCGGAGGGGACGTCGACGATCGGTGCGGTGCCGGTCCCGGTGCCGTCGGATCCGCCGCCGAGCAGGCCCGCCACGGCCTGCGCGTCGAGGGTCGCAGACATGGCCACGACCAGCAGGTCCTCCCGCAGCTGGCGGACCTCCGCAAGCATCCCGAGCAGCAGATCGGTGTCCAGGGAGCGCTCATGGACCTCGTCGAGGACGACGGCGGAGACGCCGTCGAGCTCGGGGTCGGCGAGCAGGCGCCGCATGAGCACCCCGGGGGTCAGCATCTGCAGGCGGGTCTCGGGCCCGACCTGCCGCTGCCCGCGGACCGTGAACCCGACGGGCCCGCCGAGGGCGCTGCCGTCGAGCGCAGCGATGCGTCGGGCCGCGGCGCGCACCGCCACCCGACGGGGCTGCGTGACGAGCGTGGTGGCGGGACGGGCGCCGGGGCCGGATCCGGCCGCGCGATCTGCGGCCCGGTCGAGGACGAGGTTCGCGACCAGCGGCGGCACGACGGTGGTCTTGCCGGTGCCGGGCGGGGCGGTGATCACCGCGGCGCCGGTGCGGATCGCGGCGGCGATCTCGTCGACCGAGGCGGTGACGGGCAGGCCCGCACCGATCGCGGCGAGGTCGAAGCGGTGGGGCCCGGGGGAGGCACCGGGTCGGGCATCGCCGGGCCGGGCGGCACCGGAGCCGTGCGAGGTGCGGGAGCCGTGCAGGGCGCGGGGCATGCGGATCAGTCGACGAGGTCGAACTCGACCTGCTCGGTGTCCGCGCAGATGCTCGTCACAGAGACCGTCCAGCCCTCGATGGTCACGGTCTCGCCGATGGTCGCGGCCTCCACATCCCGCGGAGCCTCGTCGTCGATCGCCGCGGTGAGCCGGGCCTCGGCTCCGTCGATGCTGCTCGCTCCGATGATCAGCTCGGAGCCGTCGCGCTCGGGCAGCGCCGGTTCGGCGGTCTCGCCGACGCGCACGTAGTACGCGCCCTCGCCGGTGCAGGGGTCGTCGGGCCCGGCGAACCCGTCGGGGGCGGCAGTGACGGCGTAGGGCTCCTGGTCGACGTCGTCCGCCGGGTCCCCGCCGGTCGCCCCGTCATCGGCCGACGGGCCGTCGGAGGCGGGATCGTCCGGCCCGCTCGCGCCGCCGGAGCCGCCGTCGTCCGATGCGCCGCTGTCCGAAGCGCCGCTGTCCGAAGCGCCGCTGTCCGATGCCTGCGAGGTGGCGGACGTGGCGCCGTTCCCTGCGGCGTCCTCCGCCGCATCGTCGGCTCCTCCGGAGCATCCGGCCAGGAGCAGCATCGGCAGCAGGAGCAGGGCGGCGGCGCGACCGGCGGCGGCTCGGTGGGTGGAGCCGTGCCTGCGGGCGGAGCCGACGCGGAGGGTGCCGTCAGCGCGGTGGACGGTGCGGGTCACGAGGACTCCTTCGGATGAGGACTGATGCCGCCGCCACGATAGGGATGCGGAGCCCGTCCAACCTAGCGGACCGCGAGACGACCGGAAGCGGCCTGGGACGGACCGAGGCCGACCGAGAGCAGCCAGAGGGCCGACCGGAGCGGAAGGCCGATGCCCCGCGGCATGGCACCATCGGAGCGTGAGCGCCGACGACACCTCTCCCCCCTCGCGCCCGGCCCGGACTGCCGCCGAGTCCACCCCAACGGGCGCGCCCCCGCGTCGGCCGTCCACGCCCTCGCCGGCGGTGCTCGTCGGCCGCACCGACCCCGCTCGCCGGGTGCGCCCGGTGGACTGGTCGGCGGACGGCAGCGCCTCGCGGGCCCAGGACTCCCCGTCGGCGAAGCTCCCCGTGCGCGGCGCGGACGGTACGACCGGAGCGACCGGCGCGACTGGAGCGGACGGTGCGACCAGAGCGGCCGGCGCGGGCGCGGAGAGCGGAGGGAGCCGACGGGCGCGGACGATCGAGCTCCCGCGCCCTGCGGCGCCGCCGCCCCCGGAGGCCGTGCACTCGCTGCTGCCCGAGGACCCCCGTCCGAACCCGCGTCCGCTGCGGATCGAGGACGCGCAGATCCGCAGCGTGGGCGTCGATGACCTGCGCAGCGAGGAGATCGTGCTGGCCGTCGCAGACCCCGAGGACGCCTGGACGGCCGACGCCGGCATCAGCGACCACTACCTGCGCGGTGGCCTCGTCGTCCAGGTCCGACGTGCCGACAACGCCGTCATCGGCGCGTTCTCCGCCCGCTACGCGCTGTCGGTGCGTCCCGAGGACTACCAGCCCGCGCTCGACATCGCCGACGACGCCGCCGGACCCAGCGCCCGCGGCGGCCGCGGCACCCGCCACCCCACCACGCGTCGCGAGCTCATGACGCGCATGCAGGAGGCCGGGTTCGTGATCGCCCCCGGCTCCACCCACGGGCGCGTCAGCCATCCCGACCATCCGGGCCTGTTCGTCCCCTTCGCCTCGACGCCCTCGGACCGCCGCTTCACCCGCCACGCCGTCGCGCAGATCCGACGCGTGTTCGGCATCGACCTGCGCCGGTGAGCCTTCCCGCGCTTCCCCGCGCCTCCCCGTCGGCGCAGGTGAGTCGCAGGTGAGTCGCAGGTGAGTCGCAGGAGCGTCGCGGGAGATGCGCGGGAGCACTGCAGGTGAGTCGCAGGAGCATCGCGGGAGATGCGCGGGAGCGGCGCCGGAGAGGTGCCGATGCGGGGCGGATGCGGACCGGTGAACGCGCATGACGCACGACGTCGGCCGACGGCGGGTCCCGCCGGTAGATTCGAGGCATCGCACCGAGCTCTGCAGGAGGACACCGTGACCGTGGATGCACTCGATCCCGCACGACAGACGGCGTACGACCTCGAGACCCTCGTGGACCGCACGTCGATGGGCTCCTCCAAATGGCTGGCGATGCACCGGACCGCCGCACGCTTCGGGGCGGATCTCTCCGTCGACGACGGGCAGGAGCCCATCGCCCCGTTCTCCGTCGCGGACCTCGACATCCCGCAGGCGCCCGAGATCGTCGGCGCGATCCGCGAGGCCCTCGAAGACGGCTTCGTGCTCGGCTACTCGATGCCGACCCCCGGCTATCTCGACGCCGTCACCACCTGGATGCGCGAGCGTCACGGCTGGGAGATCGACCCCGCCTGGATCCGCACCACCCCGGGCGTCATCCCCGCCTTCACGATCGCCATCCGCACGTTCACCGAACCCGGCGACGGCATCATCCTGCCCACCCCCGCCTACTATCCGATGTTCGGATCCATCGAGAGGAGCGGCCGACGGATCGTGCGCAGCCCGCTCGTCGAGCGCGACGGCCGGTGGCGGCTGGACCTCGAACTCCTCGAGGAGCAGGCGAAGGACCCGCGCTCGACGATGCTGCTGTTCTGCAGCCCCCACAATCCCACCGGGCGCGTGTGGGAGCGGGACGAGCTCGAGGCCGTCGCCCGCATCGCCGTGGACAACGACCTCCTCATCGTCAGCGACGAGATCCATTTCGACCTCCTCCAGCCCGGCCACGAGCACACCGTGCTCGCGACCCTCGGCGAGGACGTCGCCGCGCGGACCATCGTGCTGACCAGCCCCAGCAAGTCGTTCAACGTCGCCGGTCTCCAGCTCGCCAACGCGATCGTCCCCGACCGGGCCCTCCGCGACCGCTTCACCACCGAGGTGCATGCCCTCGGCTTCGACAATCCCGGAGCGGTCGGCGCGATCGCCTGCGAGGCCGCCTACACCCGGGGCGGGCCGTGGCTCGATGAGCTGATCGCGCTCGTCGGCCGCAACCACGAGGTGATCAGGGCGTTCTTCGCCGAGCACTTCCCTCAGGTGCGGGTCGCCGACCTCGAGGGCACCTACCTGCAGTGGGTGGACCTGCGAGGGCTGCGGATCGACGCCGACGAGCTCGAACGCATCCATGTGGTCGAGGCCCGGCTCTTCCTCGACGAGGGCACGGTCTTCGGCCCTGAGGGGGAGGGCTTCACCCGCTTCGTCATCGCCACCCCCACCCATGTGCTCGAGGCGGCCCTGGAGCGTCTGCGCATCGCCTACGACCGGGCGCTCGCGGCGAAGGGCTGAGCGCGAGGGCGCCTCTGGCGTGAGGGTGCCCGGACGTGAGAGCGGCCCGGACGTGAGAGCGGCCCGGACGTGAGAGCGGCCCGGACGTGAAAGTGCCCCGGCTCGTCCCCACGAGCCGGGGCCATCCCTTTCCCCCGCGTCCCCGGAATCGTTGGACGCTGCCTTCTCCTCAGTCAGCAGGTCCTCCGGTGACGCGATGAGATGAGTACACCCGACGAGTCCGAGGAAGTCCTGTACTGGACCTGTCGATCTGCTGTCATGCCCGGGCGCTCCATGGGAGTGGCCCAGGATCGATGCGGGACGCGGCACGCGGAGCTCGCCTTCGTGTGGGGCACCGCCAGCGAGCAGTGTCCGTCTACCACCGTTCGAGAGGCGCTCAAGCGACGGTAGACGGACACTGCTCCATGGCGACGGCCTCCTACGCTGCTGGACGGACGGATCCCACCTATGGCATGCCCAGCTCTGCGCGCTGTCTGGCCCATGACCCGCGCTCGCTTGACCCGCGCGCGCTTGCTCCACGCGCTCTTGACCCGCGCGCCCTTGATCGACGTGAGGTGCGCTTTCCCCTGGATGGGAGAGTCGTTCGGACGTGAAGGTACCCGGACGTGAGGGCCCCCGGACGTGAAAGTGCCCCGGCTCGTCCCCACGAGCCGGGGCCATCCCTTTCCCCCGCGTCCCCGGAATCGATGGAGCCTGCCTCCTCCTCAGTCAGCAGGTCCTCCGGTGACGCGATGGGATAACTACACCCGGCGGGCCCTGGCGTTCACTGTGGCGCCCCTGGCAAGCGCCTGAGAGGCGGTGCCTGGACGCGACTCCGAGCGTGGGCCGAGGTCTGGGCGGACCTTGTGCCGTCTGGCGATATCGCAGGTCAGAGGTGAGATCCGAGCGGATCAGGAGGGCGCCATGGCAGAGATCCGTCGTTTGTGAAGGTCTTGCGAACGAACGCGGCGTGACCCAGCAGACGCAGCGACCGGAGCACCCGATCGAAGCCGATGGTGCCGGCGACGGCCCGCATCACCACGGCATCGTCCGACGGCGGCTGGTCCGACACCGGGGCGGTGCGGCTCATCTGCTGCAGATCGCCCTTCGCGATCTCCGCCATCGGCTCGGCATAGCGGTCGACCTCCTGGGTCAGATCGGTGAAGTCCCAGGACTCGAGCATCCGCAGTGTGCTGTCCAGCGCGCGGCGAGGTGCGGAGTCGACGTCGGGCCACTCGAAGCGCGCCAGCAGAGGAGCGATCAGCGGGTGCTCGGCGGAATCTCGTTCCATGGCCGCCTCTGCTCCGCCGGCGCTGTCGTCACTGCTGTCGCTGTCCGCAGACGTGCGGGGATCGTCGGGCGCGTTCGGGCCGGGCGGCATGTCCTCGTAGTCGTCGAGCCCCAGGGCAAGGGCATGGGCGTCGCCGAGCGCATCGATCAGCGGGCGATCCGGGTCGTCGAGGATCGTCGTGAGCTGCTTGATGCGGTGGATGGGGGCCCCGGCGGCCTCCCGCAGGATCCGGATCAGCCGCAGACGCTCCAGGTGGCGCTCCTCGTAGTCCTGCCGCGTCGCGGTCACCCGGGTACCTGCCGGGAGCAGACGCTCCCGCCGGTAGTACTTGATCGAGGCGATGCTGACGCCGCTGGCCTCGGACAGATCGCTCAACTGCATGCGAGCTCCCGCGGGATAGTGAGATGCATGAGCGCTATCTTCGTCGCCGGATGTCGGATAGCGCAACTATCGTGGGGTGATGGATCCTTCTCCTCGTCGCCTGGACCACACCGCCGCCTCCCTGCAGGTGAGGTGCCCATGCCCGGGTGGGCGGGGCCGACGGCGCCGACGGGGCGGGCGATGATCCCCGACCCGGGCTCGGGCACCCCGGGCCCCGATCGTGGGCCGGGCGCGGGCGGCGCCTGCGGTCGTCCGTACTCCGCCAGTCCGATCCGCTGTCGCGACCGACGGCGCCGTCAGCGATCCGAGCGGGACCGCCTGGACCAGCGGACACGGCAGGCGCCGGCCCGACGCCTCGCCAGTCCCTGCCGCCACCGCCCGCTGACCCCGCCGGACGGCGGAGGACGGCCGTCCGACGAGGCCTGATGCGGCTGCGGGCCGGAGGCGGCTGCACGCCCCGGGCGACCGTGAGCCTCGGGGAGACCGTCAGGCGCGATCGTCGGCCAGGTGCCTGTCCGCGCTGCGGCGGTAGTACATCGCCAGGACGGCGCCGGAGAGGTTGTGCCAGATCGAGAACACGGCGCCGGGCAGGGCCGCCGCGGGGCTGAAGTAGGTCGCGGCGAGCGTCGCGGCGAGACCGGAGTTCTGCATGCCGACCTCGATGGACGTCGTGCGGGCGGTGCGGACGGGCTGGCGCAGGAGGCGCGCGAACCAGTAGCCCAGCAGGTAGCCGACGCCGTTGTGCAGGATCACCGCGGCGAGGACCAGCAGGCCCGCCTCGACGATCTTGTCCGCCGATCCCGAGACCACGGCGACGACGACCAGGGAGATGCCGACGACGCTGACCCAGGGGAGCGCGGGGAGCACGGCGTCGACCAGCTTCGAGAGCAGCAGGCGCACGACCAGGCCGGCGATCACCGGGATCAGCACCATCTGCACGATCGACAGCGCCATCTCGCCCGCGTTCAGCGGCATGTAGGCGCCCGCCAGCCACAGCGTCAGCAGGGGCGTCAGGAGCGGAGCGAGCAGCGTGGAGATCGAGGTCATCGCCACCGACAGCGCGGTGTCGGCCTTGGAGAGGTAGGTGATGACGTTCGAGCTGGTGCCGCCGGGGGCGCAGCCGACGAGGATCACGCCGGCGGCGAGCTCGGGCGGGAGCTGCAGGAGCCACGCGACCGCGAAGCCGACCAGCGGCATGATCAGGTACTGGGCGACCACGCCGATGAGCACCGGCAGCGGGCGCTTGGCGACGAGGGCGAAGTCGGGGAGCGTGAGGGTCAGGCCCATCGCGAACATGATGACGCCGAGGAAGATGCTCGTGTACGGCGCGATGGTCTGCCCGGCGTCGGGCAGGAGGAAGCCGAAGGTCGCTGCGGCCAAGATGATCACGGGGAACACGGTCACGGCGATGCGCGCCGAGCGATCTTCCTGGGATAGGGCGGGCTTCGCCGAGGTGGAGGAGGAGGTCATCCCTGCAGAGTACGACCAGATCCGTCATGTGAGACCACAATCCCGACATGTGGGCAGCGGTGAGGGCGGGGGCGCCGCTGGCCAGCGGGGACGCCGACGCTCAGCGTGCCTGGCACAGCCGGCTCGGCTCGTCTGGGCTCGGCTGGGCTCGACCGGCTCAGTCGCGCTCGCGGTCCCGCTCACGACGGGCGGGCACGGGCCAGGCGTGGACGGGCTCGCCGGAGTCGACGCCCTCGCGGTAGAGCCGGGTCATCTCGGCGAGCGCCGTCGGCCGGTCCGCGCCGCGCAGCTCGAGGGAGGTGACCGTGTCGATCTGCCAGCGGGCGCCGTTGCGGCCGGTGCGGGCGCGCTCGGTGAGGATGTGCTCGTAGCGCTCGATCGCGTCGTCGTCGGCCCCGAGGTCCCTCAGGCCCGCCATCGCCACCGGGATCAGGTGCTCCAGCAGCAGATCGGCCACACGCACCTTCCCGAGCCGCGGCCACCGGATCCGCGCCTCCAGCCCCCAGCGGGCGCACTGGTGGAACGCCTCGTCGGCCTGCTCGAAGCTCATCCGCGACCACAGCGGCCGCCGCTCATGGACGAGGGAGTGGACGAGCCCGTAGAAGAAGGCGGCGTTGGCGGCCATGTCGGCGGCCGACGGTCCCGCCGGCAGCAGGCGGTTCTCCAGGCGGAGGTGGGGGACGTCGGTGCCGGGGTCGTAGATCGGCCGGTTCCAGCGCCAGACGGTGCCGTTGTGCAGCATCAGCTCGTGCAGGCGCGGGGAGGCGCCCTCGGTGAGCAGCGGCTCCTCGGCCATCTGCCGGGACTCGGGGATGAGCGCGGGGAACAGCCGCACGTTCTCCTCGAACAGGTCGAACATCGAGGTGATCCAGCGCTCGCCGAACCACACCCGCGGGCGCACCCCCTGCGTCTCGTACTCCGGCGGCCGCGAGTCGAGGGCCTGCACGAAGGTGGGGATGCGGGTCTCGTGCCAGAGGCGCCTGCCCATGAGGAAGGGCGAGTTCGCCGCGAGCGCCGTCTGCGGGCCCGCGATCGCCTGCGCCGCGTTCCAGGCCGCGGCGAACTGCTCGGGGGAGACCTGCAGGTGCAGCTGCAGCGAGGTGCAGGCCGACTCCGGGGCGATCGAGTCGAAGGTCGCGTCCAGGCCCCTGCCCTCTCCGTCGATCCGCAGCTGGATCTCCTCGCCGCGGGCCTCGAGCACAGCGGCCTCGAGGGCCGCATAGCGGGCCCCGGGTGCTCTCCACTGCTCGCCCTCGAACAGCTCCGCGGTGATGGTGGGCAGGTGCCCGACGGGCACGACGCGCGCCCCGTGCTCGCGAGCGGCGTCGTCGGCCCGGCTCACCCGCTCGCCCAGTGCTCGCTCGAGATCGAGCAGGCCCGAGCCTGCGGGATGGTTGACCGGGAGGTTCGCCTCGACGTTGAAGCGTCCGATCTCGTGCTGGAAGTCGGGGTCGTCGAGCTCCTCGAGGACCGTGTCCGACAGCAGGGCGGGCTGCCAGGTGGAGGCGTCGGCGAGGTTCATCTCGAGCTCGACGCCGATCGTCCCCTCGTCCACGAACTCTGCCGTGTCCAGGAAGGACTCGAACAGGTCGAGGTTGCGTCGCAGCTCGTGGCGATAGTGCGTGCGCTGTCCGCGCGTGTACTCGGTCGAACCGATCTCGCGTCCCATGGTGGCCTCCCGGGGCGGGGTGGATGCCGCGACGTCGGCGCGCGGACTCAGCGGGATCATCCAAGCACGCCGACGGCCCCGACGGCACACCCCGGAGGGGGGGATGGGGGCAGGCGCAGGCCGGACCGTTGCCGTCGCGGCGGCTCGGGCCTAGCGTGGCGGCACGCGACCGTTCGACGAAGGAGCCACCGATGCCCGCCCTCAGGAGCAGCTACGACCACGTGATCGTCGGCGGCGGGGTCGCCGCCGACAAGGCCGCCCGTGCGATCCGGGAGGCCGCCGAGGAGGCGACCATCGCGATCCTCTCCGCCGACGCCGACGGGCCCGTCTACCGCCCGGCGCTCAGCAAGGACCTCTGGCACGGCGACGATGCCGACCCCGCATCCCAGGATCTGCGCACCGCGGAGGAGACCGGGGCCGACCTGCTGACCTCCACCGAGGTCGTCGCGATCGACGCCGTCGGCCGGACCGTCACCCTCGCGACCGGCGATGCCATCGGCTACGGACAGCTGCTGCTCGCGACGGGCTCCGCGCCGCGCCGCCTCGAGGGCGTCGACGATCCGCGGGTCGCCTGCCTGCGCACGGTCGCGGACTACCGGCACCTGCGCGAGCTCGCCGCCGACGGCGCGCGCATCGCCGTGGTCGGCGGCGGCTACATCGGCTCCGAGGTCGCCGCCGCGCTCACCCGCACCGGCGCATCGGTCACCCTGCTCCACACCGGGCGGAAGATCCTCGACGGGATGTTCCCCGACACGATCGCCACGCACCTGTCCGAGGTGTTCGGCGGGCACGGCATCGAGCAGGTGGGCGGGTTCCGCCTCATCGGCATCGACGGGGCCGACGGGTCGGGCGGGTCGGGTGGGGAGGCGGCTCCGCTCGTCCTCCGCGCCGAGGACGGACGCGAGGTGGAGGCCGACGCCGTCGTGCTCGGACTGGGGGCGGTGCTGCGCACCTCCCTCGCCCGTGCGGCTGGCCTGGCGATGGACGGTGACGGCGACGCGGACGGCGACGGTGCGGCCGTCGTCGTCGACGCGCAGCTGCGCACGAGCGCCGACGGGATCTGGGCGGCCGGCGACATCGCGCGCTTCGACGATCCGCTGTTCGGCACCCGCCACGTCGAGCATGTGGACAACGCCTGGGCGAGCGGCGAGCGGGCCGGGAGGAACATGGCGGCCGCAGCCGCCGCAGCCGCCGCAGGAGCCGCCGCAGCCGCAGCCGCCGAGGCTCCGGCAGACGCTGCGGCGGACGGCACGGTGGAGGATGCGGCGGAGGATGCGGCGGACGGGCTGGAGGCCTACGCGTACACGCCGCTGTTCTTCTCCGACCTGTTCGACGACGGCTACGAGGCCGTCGGACACCTGGACGCCTCACTCGAGACCGTCGAGGTCTGGGACGACGACCATGAGGCGGCGGTCGTCCACTACCTCGACGACGGGAAGGTCGTCGGTGTGCTGCTGTGGAACACCTGGGACAGCGCGGAGAGGGCGCGCGAGGTCATCGCCGCCTCCCACCACGGCACCCTGGGCCTCGAGGACCTTCGCGCCCAGATCGCGCCCGGGGGCTGAGGCTCCGGAGGCTGAGTTAGAGTCACCCGTTCTGTGACCCAGGTCCCAAAGCGGAGGGCTGACAGCGACTTCTGGTCGCGGCGACCCTAATGTCTTCGCAACCCGTAAAGGTTCCGATGACTTTAACTGGAGGTGGCCGTCCATGGGCAACCAGGTCTCCCTCGCCGTCTCCACGGTCATCTTCGCGCTCCGCCCGCATCCGCACACCCGTCGGCCGGTCCTCTGGCTCCCGCTCGTGCGGCGAATCCGTGCGCCCCACCAGGGGCGATGGGCGCTCCCCGGGGGTCCGCTGGCGGCGGACGAGGGCCTGGCAGCATCGGCCGCCCGGAACCTGCGCGAGACCACCAAGCTCACCCCGCAGTACCTCGAGCAGCTCTACGCCTTCGGCGGGCTCGACCGCGTCGGCGACGGGGCGCGCCCGGCCGCCGCGCAGGACGGAGCGCCGGACGACCGCACTGTCTCGATCGTCTACTGGGCGCTCGTGCGGCCCGCCGAGGCTGATGCCGGCGAGGCCGGGGTGAACGTCCAGTGGTTCGTCGCCGACGAGCTGCCCGAGCTCGCCTTCGACCACTCGCTCATCGTCGAGTACGCCCTGTGGCGCCTGCGCAACAAGGTCGAGTACTCCCGCATCGCCGCCGCGTTCCTGGGGGAGACCTTCACCCTCGCGGAGCTGCGCGGCGTCCACGAGGCCGTGCTCCAGCGCACTCTCGACCCCGCGAACTTCCGGCGACAGATGGAGTCCTCCGGCCGCCTCGTGGCCACGGACGCCTTCCGCACCGGGGGCCGGCATCGTCCGGCCCGGCTGTACCGGCACGACACCTCCATCCACCTCGCGGACAACGGGCCCCTCACGGGCCAGTGACCCCGCGGCCGTCGGCCGACCCACCGCCTGCCCCTCGATCCCCACGGAGATCCCCATGACCACGACCAGCCTCACCGCTTCCGTCGACCTGACGATCCGCGACATCTCGGCCGGAGCCGCCGCAGGAAGCACCTGCTCGACGCAGCTTCTGGACGCACCCTGGGACGTCGATGCGCGCGACCCCGGCTACGGGCCCGGAGCGTCGATGGCCGATCCGGTCCCCGCCGACGCACCCCGCCAGCGCGAGATCCCCCAGCAGTACCGCGATGCGAGCCGCGAGGAGCTGGACCGGCGCATCCGCGCCGCCAAGGCCGAGCTCGGCGAGCGCGTCGTGGTGCTCGGGCACTTCTACCAGCGCGACGAGGTCGTCCAGTACGCCGACTACGTGGGCGACTCCTTCCAGCTCGCCACCGCCGCGAAGGCGCACACCGATGCCGAGGCGATCATCTTCTGCGGCGTGCACTTCATGGCCGAGACCGCGGACCTCCTCTCGACCCCGGAGCAGGCGGTCATCCTCCCCAACCTCGCCGCCGGCTGCTCGATGGCCGACATGGCCGACCTCGACCAGGTCGAGGAGTGCTGGGAGCAGCTCATGGAGGTCTACGCCGACGAGCTCGACAGCGCCGACGGTCCCGGAGCTGACGGACGCGCACCGATCATCCCCGTCACCTACATGAACTCCTCCGCCGCGCTGAAGGGGTTCGTCGGCCGCCATGGCGGGATCGTGTGCACCTCCTCGAACGCCTCGACGGTCCTGGAGTGGGCCTTCGAGCGCGGGCGCCGCGTGCTGTTCTTCCCCGATCAGCATCTGGGTCGGAACACCGCCAAGGCCATGGGCATCGGCCTGGACCGGATGCCGATGTGGAACCCGCGCCGGCCGCTCGGCGGCAACGACGAGCAGGACCTGCTCGATGCGCAGGTCGTGCTCTGGCACGGCTTCTGCTCGGTCCACAAGCGCTTCACCGTGGACCAGATCGCCACGGCGCGCCAGGACCATCCCGGCGTGCGGGTGATCGTCCACCCCGAGTGCCCCATGCCCGTGGTCGACGCGGCCGACGAGTCCGGGTCGACCGACTACATCCGCAAGGCCATCGAGAACGCGACCGAGCCGACGACCTTCGCGATCGGCACCGAGATCAACCTCGTCCAGCGCCTCGCCGCCCAGCACCCCGAGCACACGATCTTCTGCCTCGACCCCGTCGTCTGCCCCTGCTCGACGATGTACCGCATCCACCCCGGATACCTGGCCTGGGCGCTCGAGTCGCTGCTCGAGGGCGAGGTCATCAACCGCATCACCGTCGGCCCCGAGGTCGCCGAGCCCGCGCGCACCGCGCTCGAGCGGATGCTCGCCGCCAAGCCCGCTCCTCGACCCATGCCCGGTGAGGAGCAGGCTGCGACGAGCACCGCGAGCGCGGCCACGGGCGCCGCCCGGGAGGCATGAGAGTGCGCGCCGATCTGCTGGTCGTCGGTTCGGGCATCGCGGGCCTGACGGCCGCGCTGCGCGCCTCCCGCGAGGCGGGCGTGCTGCTGGTGACCAAGGGCGAGCTCGCCGACGGCTCGACCAGCCGCGCCCAGGGAGGCATCGCCGGAGCGGTCGACCCGGCCGACAGCCCCGCCGACCACGCCGCCGACACCCTCGTCGCGGGCGACGGCCTGTGCGACGAGGATGCCGTGCGCGTCCTCTGCGAGGAGGGGCCCGAGGCGATCCGTGCGCTCATCGCCCTCGGCGTCGGCTTCGACCGCGCCGACGGCGCGGGGTCGACCGACGGCGCAGGGTCGACCGGTGGTCCGACGGCCGCCGGGCACCCCTACGCGCTGGGGCTCGAGGGCGCCCATTCGCGTCCGCGGATCCTGCACGCCGGGGGCGACGCCACCGGCCGTGCGATCGAGGACGCCCTGGTCGCCGCGGTGCGCGAGGCCGAGGCCGCGGGTCGCATCGCGATCCTCGAGCGCACCGCGCTGATCGATCTGCTGCTCGTCGACGGACGGGCACGGGGGGCCGAGCTGCTCGGCGCCGACGGCACCCGCCTCGTGGCACGTGCCCGGGCGACGCTGCTGGCCACCGGCGGAGCCGGACATCTCTTCTCCCGCACCACGAACCCCGCGGTTGCCACCGGCGACGGCACGGCCGCCGCATGGCGGGCCGGTGCCGCCCTAGAGGACCTGGAGTTCCACCAGTTCCATCCGACGGCGCTCGCGCTCGGCGAGAGCGCCGGAGCCTTCCTGGTCTCCGAGGCGGTGCGCGGCGAGGGCGCGGTCCTGCGCGACGAGCACGGGCGGCGCTTCATGACCGATGTCGACCCGCGCGCGGAGCTCGCCCCCCGCGACGTCGTCGCCCGGGCCATCGCCCGAGCCATGGCCGCGCAGGACGGCCGCCCCGTGCTGCTGGACGCCACTGCCCTGGGAGCCGAGCGTCTCGCCGCCCGCTTCCCGACGATCGACGCGGCCGTCCGCGCCGCCGGGATCGACTGGTCGCGCGAGCCCGTCCCGGTGACCCCGGCGGCGCACTACTGGATGGGCGGGATCCGCACCGACCTCGACGGCCGCACCACTGTGCCGGGTCTCTACGCGGCGGGGGAGTGCGCCCGCACCGGGGTCCACGGCGCCAACCGTCTGGCCTCGAACTCCCTGCTCGAAGGGGCGGTCTTCGGTGCCCGCGCCGCCGACGCCGTGCTCGCCCAGCTCAGCGGGCCCGCGTCGACCTCGACGGCCCCGCTGTCGGCGGTCCCGTCGTCGGCACTCTCGCCGTCGGACGACGACCTCGCCCCGTCGCCCAGCGGCCCCGAGTCGACCGGGGGCGAGCCGGGATGGACCCGGCGCGAGCTGCAGGAGCTCATGTGGGAGAAGGTCGGCCTGCTGCGCACCGGAGCCGATCTCGACGCCGCGGCCGCGCAGCTCGCCGCCTGGCGCTCCCCGGACCCCGCCCGGATCACCGACATCACGGAGCTCGAGGACCGCAACCTGCTCGACCTCGCGCGGCTGACCACCGCCCATGCGCTCGCGCGACCGCTGTCCGTCGGCGCCCACCATCGTCTCGACGCCCCCTCGGAGGCCTTCGCATGCTGACCACCGCCGTCCCGCCGCTGTCCCGCGCCCAGATCGACCCCGTGGTCGCCGCGGCGCTCGCCGAGGACGCCCCCTGGGGCGACATCACCGGTCAGCTCCTGCTGCCGTCGGACGCCGTCGCCTCCGCCCGCCTGAGCGCCCGCGAAGGAGGCGTGCTCGCAGGGATCGATGTGCTCGCGGCGGCGTTCCGCCTCACCGATCCCGCGGTCGAGGTGACCCCTCTGGCGGCCGACGGCGACTCCTTCTCCGCCGGTGACGTCCTCGCCCGCGTCGTCGGACCCGCCCGCGCCGTGCTGCAGGCGGAGCGGATCGCGCTGAACCTCATCCAGCGGCTCTCCGGGATCGCTACCCTGACCAGGGCTTTCGTTGATGCGGTCGAGGGGACCGGGGTGCGCATCGCCGACACCCGCAAGACCACCCCCGGGCTGCGGGCCCTCGAGAAGCATGCGGTGCGCTGCGGCGGCGGCAGCAGCCACCGCTTCTCGCTGTCCGACGGAGTGATGGCCAAGGACAACCATCTCGCCGTGCTGCGCCAGCAGGGCGTCGACCTCACCGAGGCGATCCGCGGCGCCCGCGCCCGGCTCGGGCACATGACCCGCCTCGAGGTGGAGGTCGACCGGCTCGACCAGATCGAGCCCGTCATCGCCGGAGGCGTCGACGTCATCATGCTCGACAACTTCACCCTGGATGACCTCGTCCGGGGCGTCGGGATCGTCGCCGGGCGCGCGATCGTCGAGGCCAGCGGCACGGTCACGCTCGAGACCGTCGGTGCGATCGCCCGCACCGGCGTCGACGTCATCTCCTCCGGCGCCCTCACCCATTCGGTGCGCAGCCTCGACCTCGGGCTCGACATGGACGTCTCGGCGGGACCGTCGGCCGACGGCGAGTCGGGACCGTCGGCCGACGACGGAGAGTGAGGAGAGTGAAGCACCCGTGATCTACCTCGACTCGGCCGCCACCTCGCCGGTCCGACGGGAGGCCCTCGAGGCGGCCTGGCCCTATCTGACCGGCTCCTTCGGTAACCCCTCGAGCCACCACGCCGTCGGGGAGGAGGCGGCGCGGGCCCTCGCGGACGCCCGCGGCCGGATCGCGGCCGTGCTCGGCGCCCGCCGCAGCGACATCGTGATCACCTCCGGCGGGACGGAGGGGGCGAACCTCGCGATCAAGGGCCTCGCCCTCGCCTCGCCCCGCGGGAAGCACCTGGTCAGCTCGCCGATCGAGCATGAGGCGGTTCTCGAGAGCATCGCCTTCCTGGAGCGCGTGCACGGCTTCGAGGTCTCCTTCATCGATCCCGGGTCCGACGGTGTCGTCACCGTCGACGCCCTGCGCTCCGTGCTGCGCGAGGACACCACGCTGGTCTCGCTCGCCCATGCGAACAACGAGATCGGTGCGATCGCCGACGTGCGCGCCCTCGCCGAGACCGCCCACGGCGTCGGCGCCCTGTTCCACACCGACGCCGTGCAGGCCGCCGGCTGGCTCGACCTGAAGGACCTCGGCGTCGACGCCCTGACCATCTCCGGGCACAAGGTGGGCGCACCCAAGGGGGTGGGAGCCGCGATGATCCGCGGGCGCCTGCCGCTCGAGCCCCTCGTCCACGGCGGAGGTCAGGAGGGCGGGCGGCGCTCCGGCACCGAGAACGTCGCCTTCGCGGTCGCCCTCGCCGTCGCCCTCGAGCGCGCCGAGGCCGAGCGGGAGGAGCGCGTCGCAGCGACCCTCCCGCTGCGCGACGAGCTCATCGCCCGGGTGCTCGCCGCCCGTCCCGGCACGCTGCTGACCGGGCCGACGGCGGGGCCGGCCGCGGAGCCGGCTGGGGAGCCGGGCCGCCGACTGCCGGGCCACGCCTCCTTCTGCTTCCCCGGCGTCAGCGGCGAGTCGGTGCTGCTGGACCTCGCCGAGCACGGGGTGATCGCCTCCAGCGGCTCCGCCTGCGCCGCCGGTAGCGATGAGCCCAGCCATGTCCTCACCGCCCTCGGGATCGAGCGCGAGGTGGCCCAGACCGCCGTCCGCTTCACCCTCGGGCACGGGATCGACGCCGCCGCGATCGAGGATGCCGCGCGCGCCGCCGAGACCGTCCTCGGAGGACGCTGAACACCCTCGGGCGGGCTTGCGGACAGCGCGGGCGCGAGGGCCGAGGAGCGGATGAACCCCCAGGTCGAGCTCCATCTCCGACCCCCTTCAGGCACAGCACCCGCACAGCTGCCGCATAGCCCTCCGACAGGCGGGCGGTGAGCGCCGCAGCCTCCGCCGGCAGCCCGAGAGGTGATCTGGGGCACACGGATTCGTGAAGCGCCAGGACGATGGTTAACGCACGGTGAACGAGAGGCGAACGGCGCCTGCGCTCACGGTTTCGGGTTGCACACTGGCCGCATGACAGGCGAGCTCGTCATCCTGCTGCTGCTGATCGTGACCGCGGTGGCCTTCGACTTCACCAACGGCTTCCACGACACCGGCAACGCGATGGCCTCCTCCATCGCCACCGGCGCGCTCAAGCCCAAGGCCGCGGTCACCCTCGCGGCGATCATGAACCTCATCGGTGCGTTCCTCTCCGTCGAGGTCGCGATCACCGTGACCACCTCGGTGCTGCGCATCCAGGACACCGGCACGGGCGACCTCGTCTCCGGGCTCGACGGCACCACCGCGATGTCGATCGTCTTCGCGGGCCTCGTCGGCGGAATCCTGTGGAACCTCGCGACCTGGCTGTTCGGCCTCCCCTCCAGCTCCTCTCACGCCCTGTTCGGCGGGCTCGTCGGCGCCGGCCTCGCCGCCATGGGGACCCTCGGCATCAACTGGGGCGGCCTGCTCGCGAAGGTGATCATCCCCGCGCTGCTGTCCCCGTTCATCGCCTGCGCGGTCGCGGCCTGCGGCTCCTGGCTCGTGTTCCGGGTGACCCGCGGCCTCCGTGAGACGCAGCGCGACAAGGGCTTCCGCGCCGGCCAGATCGCCACCGCCTCCCTCGTCTCCCTCGCCCACGGCACCGGCGACGCGCAGAAGACGATGGGCGTGATCGCCCTGGGACTGATCGCCTACGGCTCCCTGACCACCGGCGACATCGAGGCCAGCGGCCTGCCGCCATGGATCATCCTGCTGTGCGGGGGAGCGATCGCACTGGGCACCTACCTCGGCGGATGGCGCATCATCCGCACCCTCGGCAAGGGCATCACCGATCTCAACGCGCCGCAGGGCTTCGCGGCCGACGCCTCCTCCGCCGCCATCATCCTCACCTCGAGCCACATGGGCATGGCCCTGTCGACGACGCACGTGGCCACGGGCTCGATCGTCGGCTCCGGCGTCGGCCGACCCGGGGGCGTCGTCCGCTGGGCCACCGCGCGCCGCATGGTCGGAGGCTGGCTGCTGACCCTCCCCGCCGCCGCGATCATGGGCGCCATCACCTTCGGCATCGGCCATCTCGTGGGCGGAGCCGGCGGCGCCGTCCTCGAGTTCGCGATCCTCGTCGCGCTCGCGGTGTTCATGTACTACCGCTCGACCCTGCAGAAGGTCGACCACACGAACGTGACCGCCGAGTGGGAGGGCGCCGCCGCCGAGATCGGCCTCGAGGAGCCCGTCGGCCTCGATCCGGACGGCACTCCGGGCAGCACCGAGGCTGTCGGTGCCGAGCCTGCGGGTGCTGAGCCTTCGGGCGGCGAGCCTGCGGGGACCGAGCCTGTCGGTGCCGAGCCTTCGGGCGGCGAGCCCGCGGGTGCCGCGTCCGTGGGTGCCGAGCCCGCGGGACGCACGGATGGCGCACATGCGCTCGTCGGCGCGGGACGGGAGGACGCCTGAGATGATCGACATCGTCGAGATCCTCACCGGGAGCCTCCGCGTACTGGTCGTCGGACTGCTGCTGGGCGCGGGCCTTCCGCTGCTGTTCGCCGTCGGCCTCCGTCTGCAGGCCAAGGGCGAGACCGTCGTCGTCGCCCGCATCGGCGCCTGGGCGGTATTCGCGGTGATCGCACTGGTCGTCCTCTATGCGCTGCTGTTCATCACCCAGAACAGCCTCCAGCACTATCTCGGGATCACGCTGCCCATCTGACGCATCCCACGCATCCGCACGCATCCCACGCATCCGCACGCGATCGCCGCGGACCGCGTCCGCGTCGACAGCGCGCGCCGTAGACTCCGTGGGCGTGGCTGACGAGACCCCCGACGATGCCCCCGACGGGCCCCAGAGCATCGATGCCGTGCACCGCGCCGTGATCCTCGCGCGCGGCCTCGGCACGCGCATGCGCCGGTCCGACGACTCCGCGGAGCTCGACGAGAACCAGGCCGAGGTCGCTGCGAGCGGCGTCAAGGCCCTGATCGACGTCGGCCGGCCCTTCCTCGACTACGTCCTCTCCGTGCTCGCCGACGTCGGCATCACGGAGATCTGCCTGGTCGTCGGACCCGAGCACAAGGCGCTGCGCGAGTACGCGGCCTCCCGCTCCGGCGGTCGGGTCCGCGTGACCACCGCGATCCAGAAGCATCCGCACGGCACGGCCGACGCCGTCGCCGCCGCCCGCGGCTTCGCCGGCGACGACCGCGTCGTCGTCCTCAACTCCGACAACTACTACCCGCGCGAGGCCCTCGAGGCGCTCGTCGCCGCCGACGGAGCGGCCCTCGTCGGCTTCGACCGCGGCGCCCTCGTCGAGCGCTCCAACATCCCCGCCGAGCGCATCCGCTCCTTCGCGCTCGTCGCGGCCGACGACGACGGCCTGCTGCGCAACATCGTCGAGAAGCCCGACGAGGACACCTTCCGCACACTCGGCGACGCCCCCGTGTCGATGAACGCCTGGCTGTTCACCGCCTCGATCTTCGACGCCTGCGCACGCATCGAGCCGTCCGTGCGCGGGGAGCTCGAACTGGTCGACGCCGTGCGCCTGCTCATCAGCGAGGGTGAGGAGTTCCAGGTCGTGCCGGCGGCCGTCGGCGTGCTCGACATGTCCTCCCGTGCGGACATCGCCGCCGTCCAGGAGTCGCTCGCCGGGATCGAGGTGGCGCTGTGAACGGCGACGCGACGGGCGATGATCGCACCCGATCCGCAGACGGCACCCGATCCGTCGGCCGCACCCGATCCGTCGTCGAGGCGCTGCAGCGGGAGGCCCAGGACCCCACCCACGCCGACTTCACCGCACCGCGCACCGTCCACTGGTTCGTCCCCGGACGCATCGAGATCCTCGGCAAGCACACCGACTACGCGGGAGGACGCTCGCTCCTCGCCGCCGTCGACGTCGGACTGAGCATCCGGGCCGTCGGCCGCGCCGACCGCGTGCTCGAGGTCCGCTCCGAGGACGTCGACGACACCGTCGTGATGGACCTCGACTCCCCGCAGCGCCCCGTCGGCCCCGGTGCCGGGCACTGGGGCGGGTACGTGCGCACCGTCGTCGATCGCCTCGAGGCGAACTTCCGCGGCCGCCTCCGCGGCGCCGAGATCACCATCACCTCGACGCTCCCGCTCGCCGCCGGGATGTCCAGCTCCTCCGCACTGGTCACCGGGATCACCCTCGTGCTGCTGGACCTCGCCGCAGTAGCCGACGAGGAGCCCTTCCTCACCGCCATCGCCGACGACGAGCAGCTCGCCGAGTACTTCGGCTGCATCGAGAACGGCCAGACCTACGGCACCCTCGAAGGCCGACGGGGCGTGGGCACCTTCGGCGGCAGCGAGGACCACACCGCCATGATCTGCGGCGTGCCCGACGCGCTCGTGCAGTACTCCTTCTGCCCCGTGCGCCCCGAGCGCATCGTCCCCTTCCCCGACGATCTCGCACTGGTCGTCGCCGTCAGCGGCGTCGACGCCGAGAAGACCGGTGCCGCCCGCGGGGACTACAACCGCGTCTCCCTCGCCGTCGGCGAGATCCTCTCCCGCTGGAACGACGACCGCGACCGCGACGACCCCACCCTCGCCGCGGCCGTCGCCACCGGCCCCGCCTCCGTCGAGCACCTCAAGCACCTCGCCGCCGACGACGGCGACGGTCGCCCTGCTGACGATGACGGGCGCTCTGCCGGCGGCGGGCGCCTCGCCGACCGACTCGCCCAGTTCCTCGACGAGTCCGAGCGGATCGTCCCCGCCGCCGCCATCGCCCTCGAAGACGGCGACCTCGCCGAGCTCGGACGGCTCGTCGACGAATCCCAGCGCGGTGCCGAGGACCTCCTGGGGAACCAGACCCCCGAGACCATCGCCCTGCAGCGCCTGGCCCGTGACCTCGGGGCCCACGCTGCCAGCAGCTTCGGCGCGGGCTTCGGAGGCAGCGTCTGGGCGCTCGTCGACGCCAGCTCCAGCTCCGATGCCGCCGAGTCCTTCGCCGCGGAATGGCTCGCCGCCTACCGCGAACGGTTTCCCGACGCCGGAGCCCGCGCCTCCGTCCTGGTCACCCGGCCCGGCCCTGCCGCCCACCGTCTCGACGAGCGGTAGGTCCCCAGCCGGGCGACATGATTCCTGGCGTGCGAAGGAGGACGTCGTGCAAAGGAGGGCGTCGTGCGAAGGAGGACGACGGGTGCACCCGTCGCCTGTGCCACGATGAGCGCATGAGCTCGCCGATGCCATCCCTGTCCTGGCCCGCCCCAGAATCTCCGCTCCCCATCGCACCGATGCGCCCCGTCCTCGAGCGCCTCGCCTCGCTGGCCCTGACCCATCAGCGCGACGTCTCTCCGATCCCCGGTCTCGCCGATGGCGACGACGAGGTGGTCGCGGACCCGCCGCCCGTCCTCGAGCAGATCCTCGACGAGTTCGGCGGCATCCGCATCGGGGACCGCGACCACCTCAGCCTGGTCATCGACGAGCGCACCGACGTCGGCCCCTACACCCTGCTCGGGGCTCCCACCACGTTCTATCCGCTGCACGAGGGTGAGGACGTCGCCGTCATCCTCACGATCCTCGACGACGGCACCGCGGGCGCCGTCTTCGGCATCGGCGAGGACCTCGCCCTGCGACTGGTGGCCCGTGACCTCGGCGGATACCTGGAGCGCTTCGCCGACGCCCTCGCCTCGGCGCTCGGGACCCTCGACGCTCTCGAGTCCGGTGTCGGATCCGGTGACAGGTCCGGTGTCGGATCCGGTGACAGGTCCGGTGTCGGATCCGGTGCCGACGTCGACCTCGAGAGCGATGAATCCCGAGCCGAGATTCTCGAGCGACTCCTCGTCGACGCGCTCTACGCCGAGGTCCTCGGGATCGGCGAGGACGACGACGATGACGACGGCGATGTCGCGGGAGCGGACGCAGACGACGCGGGAGCGGACGCAGACGACGCGGGAGCGGATGCAGGAGAGGAACGCGCAGGTGACGCCGGCGACGCTGGCGAGGTGGGAGCCGTCGAGGTCCCGGTCGTCTCCGCGTCCGGGTTCCCCAGCGCTCCCGCCGCGACGGTCGACCTGCCAGCGGGGACCATCGGCGTCGTCGATCTCCGTGGCGCCCCTGTCGACGCCCGTGCCTCCATCATCGATGCCGACCTTCCCGGGGATCCCCTCGACTGGCACGTCGAGTGGCGCGAGGGCGGCCTCGTCGTCGCGATCGTCGCCGGCTAGCGGTCGGGGAGGTGAACGGTCGGGAAGCGGGGCAGTGTCCGTCTGCCGTCGTTGGAGCGGGTCTTCAGCGGTGGTAGACGGACAGTGGTCGCCATGTTCGGGGTGCGTGGGTGGTTTCGGGTGGTCTTGCGGGGTGTTGGGCGGGTCGGGAGTGGGGCAGTGTCCGTCTACCGTCGTTGGAGCGGCTCTTCAGCGGTGGTAGACGGACACTGGTCGTGGATCTTCAGGGGAGCACGTCGTGGATCTTGAGGGGAGCACGGGGTCCCAGGCGCGCAGGCGCGCAGGCGCAGGCGCGCAGACGCAGGGGAGCAGGGCAGAGGCCGGAGCGGGCCGGGCGTGGGCTGCGCAGGTCTAGTCTGGTAGGCAGCCCATTCACGCCGTGCCGGAACGCCGGCGCAGCAGCGTCCTCGGAGGTCCATCATGTCCACGCCCGCTCCTGACGCACCTCAGCCGGTGCTGTTCCTCGTCCCCGCGGCCGGTGGTGCGGTGGATGCGGCGGCCGCAGGCAGCGGACCAGGAGGCTCGGGCGCTCCGGGTGGCGTTCCCGCGTTCCATCAGGCGGACCCGTCGGCCGCGCAGCTGCTGGTCACGGACCTCGCGGCGACCCGCGGGGACGGCGTCTTCGAGACCGTCGGGGTCTTCGACGGCGAGCCCGTGAACCTGCGTCCCCACCTGGAGCGTCTCGTCCGCAGCGCTCGCATGCTCGAGCTGCCTGAGCCGAACATCGAGGTGATCGGCGAGGCGTTCCGGGCAGCGATCGCGGCGCACCCGGCGGTGCCGGATCTGACCGTGAGGATCCTCGTCACCCGCGGTGTCGAGGGCAGCGGGATCCCCACCTGCTGGATCCATGCGAGGACGGCCGACGACTACTCGGCCGCACAGCAGGGCATCCGGGTGATCGCCCTGGACCGCGGCATCCGCACCACTGCGCCGCAGACCAGCCCGTGGCTCCTGGCCGGAGCGAAGTCGCTCTCCTACGCGATCAACATGGCGGCCACGAGGGAGGCGCACCGTCGCGGGTTCGACGACGCCCTGTTCGTCGCGAGCGACGGCTGGTGCCTGGAGGGTCCGACGTCGACTCTGCTCGTGCGCAGGGACGGCGAGTACCTGACGACCCCTGTCGATGCGGGCGTTCTGCCGGGCACGAGCCTCGGCTCGATCGCTGAGGCGGTGCGACGGGAGGGCGGCGTGCTGCGCGAGCAGCTGCTCACGGTCGCCGACGTGGTCGCGGCCGACGCCGCCTGGCTGCTGTCCTCGGTGCGCCTGGCCGCACCCATCACGCATCTGGACGACGCCGAGCTGAGCGTCGACCGCGACACGACGGAGCGGTTCCAGCAGATCCTGCGCGGGAAGGCCTGAGTCGCCGCCTGGTCCTGCGCGGGAAGGCCTGAGCTGCAGCTCTATCGGGGCTCTCTCATGCCCCCGCGAGAATCGCGCGGGCGAGCTCGTCGTCGAGGATCGCGGTGCGGACGGCTCCGCTGCGCAGCACGCCGGTGACGCCGGGAGCCTTCTCCGCGCCGGCGGCGACGCCCACGACCTCGGGGATCCGCAGGAGCTCGGAGAACGTGACGGCGAGGACGCGCTGGTCCGTCGGCGCCCCGAGCGGGATGCCCTCGGGGTCGACGAAGCGTCCGCAGACGTCGCCGACGGGATGCTGGGCCTCGAAGGCGGCGCGCTCGGCGTCGTCGAGCTTCATCAGCCGCACCACATGCGGGGAGGAGTGCACCCCCGCGGAGCCGATGCCGACCACGGCGAGGTCCACGCGGGCGGCGTCGGCGAGGAGCGAGCCGATGCTCGACTCGGCCCGCAGCGTCGTCATCGCCGTCGCGGACTCGAGGACCGCGGGAGCGTAGAGGGTCTCGGGGCGGGCACCGAGGCGGGAGGCGAGGGTGCGCAGGACGGACTCCCCGTCGGCGAGCTCATCGAGGGCGCTGTGCCCTCCGACCAGCGGCAGCACTCGTGGGGCGGGCCGCAGGTGCAGGGCCGGGAGCTCCGCCACGATGCTCTGGACCGTCTGTCCCCAGGAGATGCCGATGGAGGAGACCTGGGCGGCGCGATCGGCGATCACCGCAGCGGCTTCGCGGGCGACGGCCTCCATGCCGCTCGTGCGGGGAGCGGAGACGACGTGGGCCTCCCGCAGTCCGAAGGCGCCGCGCAGAGCACCCTCGAGGGCGTCGTCGCGGCGGGGCGGACCGTCGGGATCGTGGATCGAGATCTCGACGATTCCGCGGTCGCGGGCCTGGGTGAGGATCCGCGACACGTTGGATCGGGACAGTCCCAGCTCCTGCGCGACCTCCGTCTGCGAACGGCCCTGCTCGTAGTAGAGGCGGGCGGCCCGGACGATGACGGCGGTGTCGCGGGGGGCGGGCATGGGCGGCTCCTGGAGGTGCGGGACATGCGGGACATGCGGGGCGTGCGAGCGAGTGCGGCCGCGGGTCGCGTACAGCGTACGAGGCGAAGGGTCGACGTGACAGAATCGAGCGGACGACCAGGAGGCTCCATGACCAGTCAGCGGCACCCCGGCGACCCCGACCCGGACTCCGACCCCACCCCGGACTCCGGTGCGAGCCCGCACTCCGGCGCGAGCCCGCACCCCGGCGCGAGCCCCAGCGCGGATCCCGACGACGGGGCGGGGCTCGACGTCCTGCTCGCGATCGCAGGTCTGGATGTCGGTGACGACGAGGATGCTCTGCGCTCCCTCTCGGGCCGACTGCTGGACGCCGGTGCGGTCGCCGTGGAGTTCCCGGAGGCGCTGCGTCGGCGAGAGCGCACCTATCCCACGGGCCTGCCCACCCCGGTCCCCACCGCCATCCCCCATGCTGATCCCGAGCATGTGCTCACCCCGGGTCTGGTGCTCGCGAGCCTCGCCCGGCCCGTGCCCTTCGGGGAGATGGGCGGCGCCGGCGGCACGGTCGAGGTGCAGCTGATCGCGATGCCCCTGCTCACCGACGCCCGCGCGCATCTGCGCGCCCTGCAGGCCCTGATGGGGCTGCTGCGCGACGAGGCGGCGGTGCGCGATCTGCTGGATGCGTCCGACGACGACGATCTCGCCCAGCGCGCCCGCACCCGCCTCGCCCGCCCGGGCGGCGAGCTGTGAGCGGTGACCGGCCTGTGGGCGGCGGGCGGCCGGTGAGCAGCGATTCGAGAACGCCGCGGGTCGCGGTGAAGCCGCTGATCGTGCGTGACGGGCACGTGCTGATGAACCACTCCCGCACGCCGGACGGGCAGGACCTGTACGAGCCGCCCGGCGGCGGCCAGGAGCACGGCGAGGACCAGGTCGCAGCGCTCGAGCGGGAGTGCCGCGAGGAGATCGGGGCTCGCGTCGAGGTCCACCAGCTGGCCTGCATGTACGAGGTCATCACCGATCGTCGGCTGATCGACGGCGGACCGATGCCGCTGTTCCACCAGGTCAACCTCGCCTACTGGTGCGGCCTCGCGGAAGGGGAGGAGCCCGGTGAGGGGACCGATCCCGACCCGCGCCAGGTGGGCACCACGTGGCTTCCGATCGCCCGTCTCGACGAGCATGATGTGCGTCCCCGCGAGCTCGCCGAGTGGCTCGCGGCCGACCCGAGCTCGAGGCCCGTCGCCCTCGGCGTCGCGGAGGGCTGACCGCGCCGACGGGCCATCCTGTGGCGGGTCGGTCGTGCGCGGAACTATTGTGGGCGCCCACCGGCTGACGGGGGCCGTGGACGGCGGCGGCAGCCGCCGGGTCCGGGAGGGGGACGCCATGGACGGACGGGGACCGCGCCGACGTGCGCTGATGGGAGGCATGCTCGCCGCGGCGGGCATCGCACTGTCCGGCTGCGACGTCGGCGCCGATGACAGCGCCGACGACGGCTCGTCGGCCGGCGGGGGAGCTTCCGACGGTGGGGACGGGACCGTCTCGGACGACGGCAGCGACGGCACCGGCAGCAGCGACAGCACAGACGGCACTGATGGACCGGGTGGGGGCGGCCCGAGCGTCGAGCCGGCCGGGACGCTCCTCGCCGGGGCCGTGGAGATCTCCGTCGGCGTCGTCTCCGTCATCCGCAGCGAGGGCGTGCTCGTGCTGACCCTCGAGGCGAGCGCCGAGGACCCTGACGACCAGCTGCCCTTCGGGCCGATCCACGAGCTGGCCGCGCACACCACCAGCGACTATCTCGATGCTCGCCAGTTCGACGGGGTCCGTCTGCTCGACCTCGCCGGCGACCGGGTCGCGGTGGTCGCCATGGACGCCGAGCGCCGCTCCGTCATCGCCGGGCCCGACGAGCTCTGGGACGATCGCGACCGCTCCGCCGGGAGCGCGGGCACCGAGCGGGTGCAGCTGGCATACGGGGATCTCGACGTGGACCGGGTGCAGGTGCTGATCCCCAAGATCGGCCTCGTCGAAGGAGTGCCGGTCATCGACGCCGATCAGGATGCTGCCGATCAGGATGCCGCTGACCAGGACGCTGCCGGCCAGGATGCCGCTGACCTCTCCGCCGTCGACCTCGCGCCCGTCGTCGAGCTGTCGGCGTTCTCCGTCGACCTCTCCACGACGGCGAGCACGACGACGACCGCGGAGTCCACCACCGTCAGCCTCGGCGGGGACGTCCTGTTCGACTCCAGCTCCGCAGTGCTCTCCGACGACGCCCAGGCCGTCATCGAGGCGGCCGCCGCACAGATCGCCGAGCATGCGCCGGGGACGGTCCGCGTCGTCGGCCACACCGACGACGTCGACACCCAGGAGGTCAACCGTGTCCTCTCCGAGGAGCGTGCCGAGGCCGTCGCCGAGGTCCTCGCGACCCTGATCGACGCCGAGGACTATCCGCTGGAGGTCTCCGGGAAGGGCGAGAGCGAGCCGGTCGCCGACAACGGCGACGCCGAGGGGCGTGCCCTGAACCGCCGCGTCGAGCTGACCATCGACACCCCTGTCGTCGTCGAGGAGACCGTCGAGACGGAGCTGCCGGAGCTCGACGGCCCCGAGGCGACCGGTGAGGAAGGGGTCGAGCCCGACGGCGTCACGCCCACCCGCATCCGCGCCCTCGGTGCCCGGATCGTCGAGGACCATCTCGTGGTGACGCTCGAGTTCACGCGGCTGGACGACGCCGTCGGCTCCTCGATCGGGATCGGACCGTTCGCGGGAGAGATCGCGATCCCGGGATATGTCGCCCGCACGAAGTCCGAGGTCGGGATCGCGGTGCTCGACGGGTCGACGGCGACCGTGCCCGCCCTGCACCTCGTCGGAGAGGAGGGCTCCGTCCGCCGCGCCCTGACGGACCTGCGGACGAACTCCCGGCTCGACGGCGGCCGATCCCGCGTCTCCGACCTGGTCTACCCGCGTGGGACGCCCGTCGGCGACACCGTCGCGGTGCAGCTCCTCTCCGGGCAGTGGCGCCTCACCGACATCCCCGTCGCGCGCTGACGCGATCCCTGATGCATTCTCCCGGCCTGCGACGTAGGCTCGGTGACGACGTAGGCTCGATGACGACGAGTCGAGGAGGACACGATGGCTGATCGGACCGCAGACCGCTCGGAGGACCGGCGCGAGGGACGGCAGGGCACCGATCGGGATGGCCGCAGCCCGCAGGAGCGCGGCTTCACCGGACCCGACGGCGTCGAGAACGCCGATAGCATCCTCGAGCTCGAACGGGAGGAGCACCGGGACGCCTCCACGCGCGCCGACTATGCACCGGACTTCCCGCGCGACCTCGGCGAGGAGGATCTCGCCGCCGCCGAGCAGGGCAACCGCGACGGCGACGAGATGGCCTCCGAGGGCGACGACCCCTACGAGCTCTCCGAGCTCTCGGGCGATGACGAGGACCTCGATGCTCTCGGCGACAGCGACGGTCACGGACCGCGTGAGGGCGGCGGCGGCAGCCGCGGCTCCGACTACCGGGTGGAGGATCCGAGCCGGCGGGGCGAGCGCCGCTGAGCCGGAGACGACCTGCCGCTGAGCCGGTGACGGCGCAGCCCACCTCAGCCCAGCTCAGCCCTGCTCCGCTCAGCCCATCACAGCGGCATCCGCACATAGGTGCGCTCGACGTACTCGTCCAGGCCCTCATGCGAGCCTTCGCGGCCCAGACCGGACTCCTTGACGCCGCCGAAGGGGGCGGCTGGATCGGAGGCGACGCCGAGGTTGACGGCGACCATGCCGGACTCGATGCGTCCGGCGGTCCGAACCACCTCGCCGAGATCCTCCCCGACCACGTAGCTCATCAGGCCGAACTCCGTGTCGTTGGCGGCCGCGATCATGTCGTCCACGTCGTCCATCACGATGATCGGTGCGACGGGACCGAAGATCTCCTCGCGGTTCACGCGGGCGTCGCGGGGGACGTCGGCGAGGACCGTCGGAGCATAGAAGAACCCGCCGTCGATCTCCCGGCGCTCACCGCCGGCGAGGATGCGGGCGCCGCGCTGGACGGCGTCGGCGACCAGCTCCTCGACCTTGGCGATGCCATCCTCGTCGATCAGCGGGCCGAGGGTCGTCGTCGGATCGGTCCCCGGCCCGACGACCAGAGCCCGCGTCTCCTGGACGAGACGCGCGGTGAACTCCTCGGCGACGGAGGAGTGGACGTAGAAGCGGTTCGCGGCGGTGCAGGCCTCGCCGTTGTTGCGGAACTTCGCGGGCATCGCGGCCGCGACGGCGGTCTCGACGTCGGCCGAGGGCAGCACGAGGAACGGGGCGTTCCCGCCGAGCTCCATAGACGCCTTCAGCACGTGCTCGGACGCCTGGGCGAGGAGGGTGCGGCCGACGTCCGTGGAGCCGGTGAACGACACCTTCCGCAGCCGCGGATCGGACATGAGCGTCGAGGACAGGGTGCCCGATCCGGAGGTGACCACGCAGTTGACCACGCCGTCGGGGACCCCGGCGTCCCGCAGGATCTCCATCAGCAGCAGGGAGGTCAGCGGCGTCGCGCGGGCGGGCTTGAGGACGACGGTGCAGCCCGCGGCGAGCGCCGGAGCGATCTTGCGGGTGCCCATCGACAGGGGGAAGTTCCAGGGGGTGATCGCGAGGACGGGGCCGACGGGCCGGGCGATCGTGAGGATGGCATGGTCGGCTGCCGGTGCCCGACGCATCTCCCCACCCAGTCGGACGGCCTCCTCGCTGAACCAGCGCAGGAACTCCGCCCCGTAGGTCACTTCTCCGTATGCCTCGGCCAGCGGCTTGCCCATCTCGAGCGTCATGAGCAGGGCGAGGTCGTCGGCCCGTTCGTGGGAGAGCTCGTAGGCGCGGCGGAGGATCTCGGAGCGCTTGCGGGGGAGGGTAGCGGCCCAGTCCTCCTGGGCGGCGACCGCGGCGTCGAGGGCGGAGCGGCCGACGGTCTCCGCGTCGGCGTCGACGATCTGCGTGAGCGCGCGTCCGGTCGCGGGGTCGATGACGTCGAGGCCCGGTGCGCCGCCGAGGAAGGCGCCGCCGACGAAGGAGCTGCGCGGAATGCGCGCGAGCAGATCGGCGATCCGGTCGGCGGTGACGGCGGGACGGTCGGATGCGGATGCGGATGCGGATGCGGATGCGGATGCGGATGCGGTGGCCACGTTGCGCTCCTTCGAGAGGGTGCTGGTCCGTGCCCCCATCCTGCGCCTCCCGCCCAGCCGACGCGACCGACCAGGTCAGGCGGGCGCTAAAGTCCGGACCGAGCGGAGACGACAGTCCCGACCGAGCGGGTGCGGTCGTCCGGAGCGGGGGACGGTCGTCCGGACCGAGCGGGGCGATCGTGCAGGTCACGAAAGTGGGATCGGCCGGGTGAGGCGGGGCTGCACCCGAGGCGGAGAAAGGGGTCTAGCCTGGAGCGGTGACCCCGGTCATCGGACTCATCCAGCCGACGTTCCTCCTCGAGCTCGAGCTGCTCGGGGCCACCTTCCTGCTCTGCTCGCTGATCGGCATCGAGCGGCAGTTCCAGCGCAAGTACGCGGGTTATCGCACGCATGTGCTCGTCGGCCTCGGCTCCTGCGGGTTCACCATGGTCTCCGGCTACGGCTTCGCCGCCGTCCTCGGCGACGACGTCAACCTCGATCCCTCCCGCATCGCTGCGCAGATAGTCTCCGGCATCGGCTTCCTGGGCGCCGGTGTCATCTTCAAGGGCCGCAGCACTGTGCGCGGCCTGACCACCGCCGCCACCATCTGGATGGCCGCGGCGATCGGCATGGCCTGCGGTGCCGGGATGCTCTCCCTCGGCCTGCTGCTGACGGTCCTGCATCTGGCGACGCTCTGGGTGGTCGCGCCCCTGGTCCGACGCATCCCCGACCGCGAGGGTCGGCGCACGCTGCGCCTGTCCTATGTCGACGGGGAGGGTGTCCTGCGCGGGGTCCTCGCGACCGCCACAGCCATGGGGTTCACCGTCGGCATCACCCGCACACGGCGCACCGAGGACGACGACGGCACCACCCTCGTCCACCTCGACGCCCGCTTCGTCGGCAAGCCGCCGATGCACGACCTGGTCGCCGAGCTCACCGATGTCGACGGTGTCCGCCGCGTCCAGGTCATGCCGACGGACGAGGACGCGGACTGAGCCTCCCATCGGGCGTGATCCTTGAATCACGTCATTCCGATGACCAGGATCTGTCTTCCGGATGACCAGGATCTCGTCACCCTGAGGGTGCGAACCGTCCGAGGAAGGGGCAGGATGGATCGGCCGCGGACGCACGGCAGCGCGTCGGCGGCACAGCGCTGCCATCAGCGTGCCGTCAGTCCTCATCCTCGAAGGAGCAGCTGTCCATGAAGAAGGTCCTCGTCGTCTGCGGCACAGGCGTCGCCACCTCGCAGATCGTTGCGAAGAAGGTCCGCGAGCATCTGCTGCAGGAGGGGATCGAGGCGTCGGTCAAGCAGGCCCGCGTCATGGACTTCGCCGCCGACGACGGATGCTCCGACGGCGCGAGCTGCGCAGCCGGCTCCGACCTCGTCGTCGCCACCACCGACATCCCCGAGACCTGCACGGTCCCCGCCATCAAGGCCCTCCCGCTGCTGACCGGCTACGGAGAGGTCGACTCCCTGGACGAGATCGCCGCAGCCCTGCGCTGACCAGCGCATCGGCCGGGCGCGACGCAGCCGACGGTCAGGCGGTCACGTCGGCACCCGCGCCGACGTCGACCCGGGAGGCCGCGTCCGGATGCGCTCCGCGGGCGGAGAAGTAGGCTTCGGCCCGGTCGCGATCCCAGCCGTGCGCCTGACGGAGTCCCTCGGCGAGCATCCCCAGATAGGTGGGCGTCGGCTCCGTCGGCGGCATCTCGTGGATCCCGTCGGGCGCGGTGAACGTCAGCATCGGGATGCCCTCACGATCGCCCACCCGCAGCATGGTCTCGTACCGTCCCGGCCCCGCGACATGGCGTCCTCCCGGGACCCCCGACCTCACGACCTCCTCGAGCGGGTCATGGTCGCTGACCTCCCGGTGCATCTCCTGCGCTGCGATGTCGACGAACTGGCTGACCGTCACCAGGTACGCGCGTGCCGGCGTGGGCCCCTCGACGTCGTGGTCGTAGAAGGCCATCCCCCCGCCCCACACCTTCGAACGAGCCCCGAAGTGCAGACGCCCGGGCAGGATCACGCCCGCATCGTCGCGCGGGGGAGTGCGGTCGCGGCATCCCGTGTAGCCGATCAGCGCACCCGTCGGACGACCGCCCTGGATGTAGCAGGCCAGGCGGTCGGCGTTCATGTTCGATCCGTAGCTGACGTACCAGATGAGATCGGCGTGCTCGTGATGCATGGTCCGTCCATCGTGCGTCGACTCCTCGGCGAGGTCCAGCACACGGGCGCCGGGCGGAGACCGGGCTCACGCAGCTCGAAGAGACCGGCCACGCCGCGCGGAGGCTGGGCGTGACGTGCGGAGCCCAGCCACGCCGCGCGGAGGCTGGGCGTGACGTGCGGAGGCTGGGCGTGACCCATGGATATGGCCGGAAACGCAGAGGAGTGTCCGTCTACCACCGCTTGAATGCCTTTCAAGCGGTGGTAGACGGACACTCCTCCTTGCCAAGCGGCGGCTCGGCCAAGCGGCGGCTCGGTCGAGCGGCGGCTCGGACCGTCGCGAGGGGGATCAGTCGAGCCCGGCGATGTCCTTGGGCTCCTCGGCGCCGGGCTCGTTCTCCTGGACGATCATGCGGATCGGGTCGAGCTTCGCCCAGAGGAAGAAGGCGAGGGCGACGACGACCATGGCGAGGCCGGCCCAGAGGTTCGCGTTCAGGCCCTCGGTCTTGGCGGACTCCGTGGCATCGAAGGCGAACAGGCCCAGCACCGTGAGGATCACGCCGAACAGTCCGACGAGGGCGCCGATGAAGTTGCGGATGTCGAAGGCACCGGCTGTCTCGACGGTGGCGCCGGAGCCGACGCCCTTGCCTGCAGCCTGCTCGGCGGCCTGGCCCGCGTCCTGCGAGCCGTTGTCCTTGTGTGCACTCATGAGTTCTCTCCTCGTTCCGTGCTCAGGCGAAGACGACGTTCAGGATGATGACGAGCACCAGGCCGATGCCGGCCATCGGCACCGGACGGCGGTAGAAGGGGAGCTCCTTCTCGTCCGGATCGACCAGGTCCGTCTTCGGGGTCTCGGAGTACACCAGGCCCTTGAGCTCGTGGACCGGTTTCGGGGTCGTGAACTGGGTGACGACCACCGAGACGATGATGTCGACCACGAAGGCGGTGGCGGCGGAGACGAAGGCGAGGCCCTGGCCCGGAAGCTCGAAGAGGCCGAAGAAGGTCGAGGAGCTCCACAGGATGACCGCGGCCAGCGTGCCCGAGACCAGACCCGACCAGCCGGCGGCCGGGGTCATCCTCTTCCAGAACATGCCGAGGATGAAGGTGGCGAACAGCGGGGCGTTGAAGAACCCGAACAGCGTCTGCAGGTAGTCCATCAGGTTGGAGAACTGACCGGCGATGAGGGCGGTGAAGATGGCGATGACGCAGGCGGCGGCGGTCGCGATGCGGCCGACCTTGATGTAGTGCGCGTCGGGGGCGTCCTTCTTCACGTACTGCTCGTACAGGTCGTAGGTGACGACCGTGTTGAAGGCGGAGATGTTCGCGGCCATGCCGGCCATGAACGCGGCCAGCAGACCGGCGATCGCGACGCCGAGCAGGCCGTTGGGCAGCACCTCGCGCATGAGCAGCAGGAGGGCGTCGTTGTAGGTGACGCCGGTGGCGGCGGCGCCGTCGGCGTCGCCCGCGAAGTCCAGCTGCTTGAACTCGGTGAGCTCGTTGACCAGGACCGCGGCGATCATGCCGGGGATGATCACGATGAAGGGGATGAACATCTTCGGGAAGGCGCCGATGATCGGCGTCATCCGGGCGGCGGTGATGGACTTGGAGGCCATCGCGCGCTGGACCTCGACGAAGTTCGTGGTCCAGTAGCCGAAGGAGAGCACGAACCCGAGGCCGAAGACGATGCCGACGACCGAGAGGATCGGGCTGTCGAAGCCGGAGAGCGCCTCGCCGGGCCAGGTGTGCAGCTGCTCGGAGCCGAGCATGCCGTCACCGGCGATGCGCTCCTTCATGCCGCCCCAGCCGCCCACGCGGTGCAGGCCGATGAGGGTCAGCGGCAGCAGGGCCGCGACGATCACGAAGAACTGCAGCACCTCGTTGTAGATGGCTGCGGAGAGTCCGCCGACGGTGATGTAGAAGAGGACGAACGCGGCGGCGACGATCAGGCCCACCCACTGCGGCCAGCCGAGCAGGCGGTGGACGATCGTGGCCAGCAGGTACAGGTTCACGCCCGCGATCAGCAGCTGCGCGATCGCGAAGGAGAAGGAGTTGACCAGGTGCGCGCCGGTGCCGAAGCGCATGCGCATGAACTCGGGGACGGAGCGCACCTTCGAGCCGTAGTAGAACGGCATCATGACGACGCCGAGGAACAGCATCGCGGGGATCGCGCCGACCCAGAAGTAGTGCATCGTCGGCATGCCGAACTCGGCGCCCGTCGCGGACATGCCCATGATCTCGACGGCACCGAGGTTCGCGGAGATGAAGGCGAGGCCGGTCACCCAGGCGGGCAGGGAACGGCCGGAGAGGAAGAACTCGATGGAGTTGGAGACGCCGCGCTTGGCGAACCAGCCCACACCGAGGACGAAGACGAAGTAGAGCGCGATGATCGCGTAGTCGATCCACTGCGCATCCAACCGGATGTCGACCATGGGTGGTCCTTCGGGGGCTCAGGGAAGGGCACCGCAGCGGGACGCTGAGGAGGGCGTCCACCTCGGGTGCGCGAGTCGCGCCCTCGAGACGGTGCAGCGGCTGGGGACCGCCGGTGCGTCACCGTACCACCGCACAGCACCGATGCGGTTGCGAGTCGGAGCAACTGGGGGACACGGAGGCCTCGCACGTGATAAGGGGCCCGCTATGCGCCGGCGGCCGCGCCAGCGGCCGCGTCGTCGACCGCGCCGGCGGTCGCATCGATGACCGCGTCGACGGCGCGAACGAGCCCGAGGTGGCTGAAGGCCTGCGGGAAGTTCCCGGCCATGCGCCCCGCGTCGACGTCGTACTCCTCGGCCAGCAGCCCGAGGTCGTCGGTGCAGCCGACGAGGCGGTCCAGCAGACGCTCGGCGTCATCGAGCCTGCCCGAGCGGGCGTACTGCTCGACCAGCCAGAAGCAGCACACCAGGAACGGATGCTCATCGCCGGGCAGACCGTCGACGCCTGTCCGCTCGCCCGCCGTCCGGTAGCGCAGGATCAGCCCGTCGTCGCCGACCCGCAGATCCTGCTCGATGCGCGCGACGGTCGCGAGCATCCGCGGATCGTCGTGCGGCACGAAGCCGGTGCGGGGGATCTGCAGCAGCGAGGCGTCGACCTCGTCGGCGCCGTAGGTCTGGGTGAAGGCGCCGTCGTGGCCGACGCCGCGCGCGAGGATCTCCTCGCGCAGCCGCTCGCGCAGCTCCCGCCACAGGGCGATCTCGTCGTCGGAGGCCGGCAGCCCGTCGCGCTCGACCGCCCGGACGCCGCGGTCGAAGGCGGCCCAGGTCATCACACGTCCATGCGTGAAGAAGGCAGGCTCGCCGCGCATCTCCCAGATCCCCTGGTCCGGGCTGTCGACGTGCGCGACGGCGAAGCGCAGCAGCGCCTTCTGCAGGGGCCACGACCAGGCGGACTCCTCGATCCCGGCCTCCCGCATCTCCTCCAGGGCGATCATCACCTCTCCGACGACGTCGGCCTGGAACTGCTCGGCGGCGCCGTTGCCGATCCGCACCGGTGCCGACCCCTCGTATCCGGGAAGGTGCGGCAGCTCGCGTTCGCTGAGCTCGCGGTCTCCGGTGATCGCGTACATGATCTGGAGTCGCTCGGGGTCGCCGGCGATGGCGCGCAGAAGCCATTCCCGCCACGAGATCGCCGCATCCACATGGCCGTGGGCGAGCAGCGCGGTCAGCGACAGCGCGGCATCGCGCAGCCAGCAGAACCGGTAGTCCCAGTTGCGCACGCCGCCGAAGTCCTCGGGCAGGCTCGTGGTGGCGGCGGCCACGATGCCGCCGGTGTCCCGATGGGTGAGGGCCCGCAGCGTCAGCAGGGAGCGGCCGACGAGCTCGTCATAGCGCCCGGCCGCCTGCCCTGCGGCGTTCCCGGCGCTCTGGCCGGATGTCGGCCCGGTCCCGCGTTCAGCGACGTCCGCGTCGCCGTCGGCCGCCTCGGCGCTCGCGGGGCGGAGCCGCACCGGGTCCAGCCAGCGCGACCAGGAGCGGACGGTCTCCTCCAGGGCGGGGCCGACGGCGGTCGCGGCGGGCACGGGGCACCAGGACGGGAACCAGGTGAGGACCCAGGAGGCGGACTGGTCGGCGCCGAGGCGGAGCCGACCGCGATGACGGTGCCCGTCGGGCCTCAGCCGCGGACCATGCAGGGCGAGGGCGTCGCCGCCCGCGACGGCGATGAGGACCTCCTCGCCGGCGCTGTCCGGGCCGCGGCGCACCCACGGGATCGCCTTCCCGTACTCGAAACGGATCACGAGCTCGCTGACCACCTCCGTCTCGCCCTCGATGCAGGCCACCGTCCGCATCAGGTCGGCCTGCTCGGGTGCCGCGGGCCTGTCGAATCTGTCGGACCCGTCGGCTGCGGCGGAGGCATCGGGGACGGGCATGAGCTCGGTGACGATCGCGCGGCCCGTGGGGGAGCGCCATGTCGTCTCCAGCACCATCGTCCCGGGCAGGTAGCGGCGGGAGACGACCTCGCCGTCGGCGATGCGCAGCGTCCAGTGGCCATGCTCGGGGCCGCCGAGCAGGGAGGCGAAGACCGCGTCGGAGTCGAAGCGCGGCAGGCACAGCCAGTCGATGGTCCCCTCTCGGGTGACCAGCGCGCACGAGCGCTGGTCGGACAGCAGGGCGTGATCCTCGATGCGCGGTGTCGCCATGGGGCCAGTGTGCACCCGACGCTCCGAAGCCGACGTCCGATCGCTCACATCCGCGCTCGCGCACGCCCCGTCATCCGGGGCCGGGGGACCGTCCCGACGGGCGCATCCCGCATGGTCCGGTGCTCTTCACCTGCACGGACGCAGACGCGGAGCGGGAAGGAGGGAGGGAGATCGTGCAGGCGGCCGGGACGGTTCGAGGGGATTGTGTGGACACTCGGGAAGGAGTGATCAAGGTCCTCGGAAACTCTCACTGAACGGCGCCACAGTGGATGCCATGGCAGAAGTATCCGTCCGTTCCGCCTCCGTCCGTCCTCTCGACCCCGACGCCCCTCAGAGCGCCGGGGTCGACGATGTCGAGCACAGCGGCGCCTCGGTCCCCGTGGCCGGACGCCGCAGGTCCGACCCTCCGCCGGAGCAGCCTCGCAGGGACGGGTCCGCGCCGACGGCGACCCATGACGTCGATGCCGGGGGCGCTCTCCGCAGCGGGGGCGCTGTCCGCGGCGGCGACGGAGCCATGGGCGGAGGCGGAGTCGACAGCGGGGGCGGAAGCACGGGCGGCGTCGAGGGCTCGGACGAGGAGGAGCCTGAGTCCGCCGTCAAGAAGCTCTCCCCGACGAGCCTCATCGCGGGCGGAGCGGCCGCGGCGACCGCCGCAGTCATCGGCGGTCAGCTCGGCGTCGCCGGCACGGTGATCGGTGCGGCTCTCACCTCCGTGGTCTCCGCGGGTACGGTGGCGCTCTACACGGACTCCGTGCGGCACAGCACCGCCAAGCTCAAGGAGGTGAAGCGGCGCAAGCTGCGCAGGCTCCGCGGGCAGGAGGCCGACGGCGCTCGCGGCCATGAGGCGAAGCGGTCCCCGTGGCGGCTGCCCTCCGCCGACGAACCGGACGCTGCGACCGGGGAGGCTGCGACCGGGGAGCAAGCCATCTCGACCGGGGACCGGATGACCGCTGCCGAGGCGATGGCCGCTGCGATCGGCGGGGTCGACGAGGGGACCTCGGATCCGACGGACGGCTCGTCGGGGGATGCGGCGGCATCGGGCGATGCGTCGGAGCCCTCGCACGGGCGGAAGATCCTCCGCATCGCCCTGATGAGCCTCGCGATCGCGGTCGTCGCCCTCGGCGGGGTGTTCGCCGTCCAGCGGATCCTCGGTGTCGAGCTCTCGCCCGGCACCGGGCAGATCCAGCGGTCCGTCACCGGAACCGACCAGGTCGCTCCTCGCACCACCGACAGCGACGCCGACGACAGCACGTCCGGCGGCACCGACGAGCAGACCGTCGACGACGGCTCCTCGGGCTCGAGCACCGGTACGACCGACGACGGCTCCTCGGGCTCGAGCACCGGCACGACCGACGGGACGACCGACGGATCGACGGACGGGTCGACCTCCGAGGGCTCCACGACCGACGGCTCCTCCTCGGGCAGCTCGTCCGACGACGATTCCTCCGACGACGACGCCACCTCCGGCGATTCGTCGTCCGAGGAGTCCTCGACCACCGGCTCGGACCGGAGCGGTCGCAGCGCCGAGGACTCGACCACCGACGAGTCCTCCACCGGCGGCTCCAGCACCAGCGGGAGCAGCGGTTCGAGCAGCTCGAGCGGCACTGAGGATGAGTCCGTCGACACGACCTCCCGGAGCACGACCTCCAGAGACTCCTCCCGTTCGTCCACCGCCGACGAGTCCGCCACCGCTGACGACTCGGCCACCGCTGACGACTCGGCTGCCGCAGAAGGCTCCATCACCGCTGGAGACTGACCCGTCCTCGCGCGCTGGCGGGGAGGTCGCCGTTCCCGCGCAGCGACACCCCGGCCCTCGACGCTGACGGCTGTGCGTCGCCTGGCCGTCGTCGCCCTCCGCTCCGTCCCGCCGTCGCTGCGCCTGTGCGTCGCCCGGCCGTCGTCGCCCTCTGCCCGGGTGCCCTCGCCGTGACCAGCGTCGACGATGGGATGGTGGTCGGCCGGAGCCCCGTGATCGCTCACCACTGCAGGTCACGGCCGTTCCTCATCAAAAAACGCACACTGGTCAGAGTCCGTTATGGTGGTGCCACCTCGACGATGAGGACGAGAGGAGCACACTCCCATGCGAAGGTTCTCGAGGCGATCCGCACTGGCCGGATCCGGCGCCGCGCTGACGGCCGCCGCCCTGGCCGCGTGCGCACCGCCCAATCCTGGTGAGGTGAACCAGGAGCCCACCATCCCAGCCTCCGACGGTCCGGTGAAGCTGACCTACTGGGCCTGGCTGAAGGACCTGCAGAAGGTCGCCGACGTCTTCAACGCGACCCAGGACCGGATCCAGGTCGAGGCCGTCTGGATCCCCGGAGGCAACAGCGGCGGCTACGCCAAGATCCTGTCGGCGGTCGCCGCGGGCGGCGGTCCCGACATCGCCCAGGTCGAGCTGCGCAGCCTCCCCGAGTTCGCGCTCGCCGGCGCGCTCGTCGACCTCACCCGCTACGGCTTCGGCGACGACGTGGCGAAGTTCGATCCCGGTGCGATCAGCCAGGCGAAGGTCGGCGACTCCTACTGGGGCGTCCCGCAGGACACCGGCCCGATCGCCACCTTCTACAACCGCGAGGTCCTCGAGGGCGAGCTCGGCCTCGAGGCGCCGAGCACCTGGGACGCCTTCCGCGAGGTCGCGGGGCAGGTCTCCGAGGCGGGCAAGACCTTCATGACCCTCGATCCGACCGACGGCTCCTACCCCGTCGGCTGGGCGATGCAGGCCGGGGCCGTGTGGTTCCGGCCCGAGGGTGACGGCTGGATCGTCGACATGACCGACGACGCCTCCCTGCAGGTCGCCGACTTCTGGGACGGCATCCTCGCGGACAAGCTGGTCGGCACCGGGTACGGCGCCTTCTCGACACCGTGGATGGCGGCCGCCGGCGAGGGGAAGGTGCTGGCCACGATCTCCGGTTCGTGGTCCGACGCCCTCGTCGAGTCGGTCCCCGACGGATCCGGGAAATGGGCCGTCGCCCCGATGCCCACCTGGGACAGCGGCTATGCCTCCGGCGCGCACGGCGGCTCGTCGGCCGCGATCCTCGCCAACAGCCGGCATCCTGCCGAGGCGCTCGAGTTCCTCACCTGGATGTGCACCGATCCTGCGGGCATCGACGCGATGATCGAGAACTCCGGCATCGGCTGGTCCCCGGCCGCCGACTACATCGGGGAGGTCCGGCAGCAGCCCTCGGAGTTCTTCTCCGGCCAGAACTACAACGAGGACGTCATCGTCGACATGGCCGCCGGCCAGAACCTCGACTGGACCTGGGCACCCCTCATGCAGCGCGCCATGGCGATCATCGGCGACGGCATGACCTCGGTCATCAACGGAGAGATGGGCATGGGCGACATGTTCGCCGAGTCCCAGGACGAGATCGTCTCGATCATGCAAGACATCGGACTGAACGCGGAGGTCGCACGATGAGGTCGAGAACCGCCCCCTGGGTGCTGCTGGCGCCCTTCCTGCTCCTGTTCGTGCTGACGATGATCGTCCCGATCATCATGGCCATCGGCTACAGCTTCAGCAGCGTGCAGCGCTCCGGCCTCCTCGGAGAAGGAGGCGTGACCAGCTCGTTCGCCGGTCTCGACAACTATGTCGCGGCGCTGACGAACCAGAACTTCGTCGCCTCCATCGGCCGCATGGTCCTGTTCGGGGCCGTGCAGGTGACGGTCATGATCGTCGCCGCGACCATCCTCGCGCTGCTGCTGGAGTCCGCGAGCGCCCGGTGGCCCGGGCTCTTCCGCGCCACCTACTTCCTGCCCTACGGGATCCCCGGCGTGATCGCCACGATCCTGTGGTCGTTCCTCTACATCCCGGGCCTCTCGCCGATCGTGGATGTGCTCTCGCTGGTCGGGATCGAGGTCGACTTCCTCGGTCCGAGCACCGTGCTGTGGTCCATCGCGAACATCGTGACCTGGACGTACACCGGCTACAACATGCTGATCATCATCGCCCAGCTCAAGGCCGTCCCCGGCGAGCTGTACGAGGCGGCGAAGATCGACGGAGCCGGCTCCTTCCGGGTCGCGACCTCGATCCAGCTGCCGCTGATCCGTCCGGCCCTGCTGCTGACGATCATCTTCTCGATCATCGGCACCCTGCAGCTGTTCGCCGAGCCGAGGCTGCTGCAGACCATGAGCTCCGGGATCACCTCGGAGTTCACGCCGAACATGTCCGCGTACGCCTATGCGTTCCAGTACAACGACATCGGGATGGCCGCCGCACAGGCCGTGATCATCGCGGTCGCCGCCTTCGTGCTGTCGGCGGTCGCGCTCGGTATCTCCCAGTGGACGGAGAAGCGTCGATGAGCACCACCGAGAAGACCCCCGCCAGCAGCCCCCGCCCCGGAGGAGCGGGGCGTCCGCCCGGGCAGCGGCGCGCCAACGCCCGCGACAATCGCGCAGGCACCCGCGACGCCGGCCGTCGGCCGACCACGACGATCATCGTCACCGCGATCCTCGCGATCGTCGCGATCTACTTCCTCGTCCCCGTGTACTGGGTGGTCATCAACGCGACCAAGTCCACCGAGGACCTGTTCGGCACCAACGGCTTCTGGTTCGGGAACTCGTTCCAGCTGTTCGAGAACATCCGGAGCGTGTTCACCGCCAACGGCGGGATCTTCCCGCGGTGGGCGCTGAACTCGATCCTGTACTCGGGCGTCGGCTCGGTGCTCGCCACCTACTTCGCCGTCGCCGGCGGGTACGCCCTGGCCAAGTACCGCTTCCCGGGCCGGTCCTTCGTATACGTCCTGATCCTCGGCGGAGTGCTCGTGCCCGGCACGGCTGTCGCGCTCCCGCTGTTCTTCCTGTTCAGCTCCGTGGGTCTGACCAACACCTACTGGTCGGTGCTGATCCCGTCGCTGGTGAGCCCCTTCGGGCTGTTCCTCGCCTCCGTGTATGCGGGCGCCGCGGTGCCGGACTCGATGCTCGAGGCCGGACGCATCGACGGGGTGAGCGAGCTGGGACTGTTCCATCGCCTGGCGCTGCCCCAGCTGACCCCGGCGATCGTGACCATCCTGCTGTTCCAGTTCGTCGCGATCTGGAACAACTACTTCCTGCCGCTCGTGATGCTGGCCGACGAGAAGCTCTACCCGATCACCCTGGGCCTGGACAACTGGAGAGCGCAGACGGACCGTCTGCCCGAGTTCTACCAGCTCACCGTCGGCGGCGCGCTGCTCTCGGTGATCCCCCTGGCGATCCTCATCCTGGTGCTGCAGCGCTTCTGGCGCGGCGGTCTCACCGAGGGCTCCATCAAGGGCTGATCCACGGGACCCGGGTCTCGACCAGGGTGCCTGCCGCGCGGCGGCGATCGGAGATGCGGCTGAGGCTTCCATCCGTGGAAGCCACAGCCGCACCTCCGTTCAGGGCGGTGGGCTGAGCGCTCCTCCAGTGCTCCTTCAGCGCTCCTCCGGCTTCCTTCGGGCGCCTTCCGGTGCTCCCATGCGACCGCCCCGTGCTTCATCTGAGGGATGCGGCAGCTCCGCTCATCGGGCTCCCGCTCTGCCTGACGTGAACGCTCACGCGATCTCGCCTAGGCTGTGCCCAGAGCGTCGACGGCGACCCTGCCCGACGCGGACGACCCCGGCCCGCGAGCTCCGCGCCCGGCGCAGTTCCCTGGAGGAGAGATGACGGCAGCACGACCCTGGCCCCTCGGCGTCGAGGGCATCGCCTACGGCGGCGACTACAACCCCGAGCAGTGGCCCCAGGAGGTGCGGCTCGAGGACGTCGAGCTCATGCGCGAGGCCGGGGTGAACCTGGTCAGCGTCGCCATCTTCGCCTGGGCGACGCTCGAGCCGCGCGAGGGGGAGTACGACTTCGGCTGGCTCGACGAGACGATGGACCGTCTTGCGCAGGCCGGTATCAGGGTCGCGCTCGCCACCGCCACGGCGTCCCCGCCGCCGTGGCTGACTCGCAGCCATCCCGAGATCCTGCCCCAGCTCGAGGACGGCACGGTGCTCGGCCAGGGAGGACGGCAGTCCTACGCCGTCTCCTCGCCGGTGTTCCGGGAGTATGCGCTGAGGATGACCCGCGTGATGGCCGAGCGCTATCGCGAGCATCCGGCGCTCGCGCTGTGGCATGTGGACAACGAGCTGGGCTGCCATGTCCCGCATGACTTCTCGGACTGCGCCGCCGAGGCGTTCCGCTCCTGGCTCGAGGACCGCTACGGGAGCATCGAGGCGCTCAACTCCGCCTGGGGAACGGCCTTCTGGTCGCAGCGCTACGACTCCTTCGAGGAGATCCTGCCGCCGCGGGCCGCGCCGACCTACGCCAACCCGAGCCAGCAGCTGGACTTCGCCCGCTTCTCGTCCGACGAGCTGCTGACGCACTACCGCGCGCTGCGCGATGTGCTGCGGGAGGTCACCCCGCACGTCCCCACCACCACGAACCTCATGCTCTCGAGCGCGACGAAGTGGATGGACTACTACTCGTGGTCGGAGGACCTGGATCTGGTCGCCAACGATCACTATCTGATCGCTGCGGATCCGCGCAGCCAGATCGAGCTGGCGCTCGCCGCGGATCTGAGCCGCGGTGTGGGCGGCGGGGATCCGTGGATCCTCATGGAGCATTCGACGTCGGCCGTGAACTGGCAGCCGCGCAACCGCACCAAGGGTCCTGGCGAGATGCTGCGCAACTCGCTGTCGCACGTGGCGCGCGGCGCCGACGGCGTCATGTTCTTCCAGTGGCGCCAGTCGAAGGCCGGTGCCGAGAAGTTCCACTCGGCGATGGTCCCCCACGGCGGGCGCGACACGGACGTGTGGCGGAGCACCGTCGAGCTCGGGCGCGCCCTCGAGGCGCTGAAGCCAGTCGTCGGCTCCCGCGTGAGCAACCGGGTCGCGATCGTCGTGGACTACCCGTCGTGGTGGGGGAGCGAGCTGGACTCCCATCCCACCCAGGCCCTCAGCTATCCGGGCGAGCTGCTGCGCTGGTACACGGCCCTGTGGGATCTGGGGATCGGTGTGGACATGGTTCCGCTGGATGCGGATCTCGCCGCCTATGACCTGGTCGTCCTCCCGACGGTCTACTCGATCTCCGACGCCGACGCCGCGCGCGTGTCCGCCGCGGCGGAGTCCGGCACCCATGTCGTCGTCGCGTTCTTCTCCGGGATCGTGGACGAGCACGATCACATCCGTCTGGGCGGCTACCCGGGCGCGTTCCGGGAGCTGCTGGGCGTCCGCACCGAGGAGTTCCATGCTCTGCAGGAGGGCGAGGTGCTGCATCTCGACGACGGCACCAGCGCCGACCTGTGGAGCGAGAAGACGCATCTCGAGGGCGCCGAGGCGGTCCGCCGCTGGGCCGACGGCGGACTCGCCGGATGGCCGGCCGTCACCCGCCGTGTGCTCGATGGCAGCGGCGCCGGCCCCGCCGCCGACAGGGCACCGGCGGCGGCCTGGTACGTCGCCGCCCGTCCGTCGGCCGACGGACTGCGCGCACTGGTCGCCGAGATCGCCGACGGCGCCGGCGTCGGCCCCGTGCTGCCCGGTCTCGCGCGCGACGTCGAGGCGTCCCGCCGGATCGCCGAGGGCGGCACCTCGTTCCTGTTCGTCCTGAACCACACCGATGACGACCAGGTCATCGCCGTGCGCGGGCGCGAGCTGCTGGGCGGGGCGACGGCCGACGGCTCCTATGTGCTCCCGGCGCGGGGCTCCGCAGTCTTCCAGGAGGTCTGATCGCGATGGCACCGGCTCTGCTCGAGGTCACCCCCGACGGCCTGCTCCGCGGTGGGAAGGAGCACCTGGTCATCTCCGGTGCGATCCACTACTTCCGGGTCCACCCCGACCAGTGGCGCGACCGGCTCCTGCGCCTGGTCGCCCTCGGCTGCAGCACCGTCGAGACCTATGTGGCCTGGAACGTGCATCAGCCCTCCCGCGGCGAGCCCCTCTTCGACGGCTTCGCGGATCTCGGCCGGTTCCTCGACATCGCGCACGAGCTCGGCCTGGACGCGATCGTCCGGCCCGGCCCCTACATCTGCGCCGAATGGGAGAACGGCGGGTTCCCCGGGTGGCTGCTGGCCGAGCCAGGTCTGCGGCTGCGCACGAGCGATCCGCGGTACCTCGCCGAGGTCGACGCGTGGTTCGACGTGCTGATCCCCGTGATCGCCGAGCGTCAGGCGTCCCGCGGAGGGAACGTCGTGATGGTGCAGGTGGAGAACGAGTACGGCTCCTTCGGCGATGATCGCGCCCATCTCGAGCACCTGCGCGACGGGCTGCGCGAGCGCGGCATCGACGAGCTTCTGGTGACCTCCGACGGCCCGGCTCGGATGTGGCTGAGCGGAGGCACCGTCGAGGGCGCCTGGGCGACCGTCAACTTCGGCTCCCGGGTCTTGGACGTGCTCGAGATGGCGGAGCGGGAGCTGCCCGACCAGCCGCAGATGTGCATGGAGTTCTGGAACGGCTGGTTCGACCACTGGGGCGAGGAGCATCATGTGCGCGATGCGGAGGACGCCGCCCGCGAGCTCTCCGACATGCTCGACCACGGCATGAGCGTGAACCTGTACATGGCTCACGGCGGCACGAACTTCGGTCTGCGGGCAGGGGCGAACTTCGAGCAGCGTCTGCAGCCGACCACCACCAGCTATGGCTACGACGCCCCGATCGCGGAGAACGGCGAGCTCACCGCGAAGTTCCATGCCTTCCGCGAGGTCATCGCCCGGCACGTGGAGCTGCCTCCGCTCGAGCAGCATCTCGCCGAGCTGGGCATCGATGCGGTCCCCGCGCGGCTGCCCGCGGCGGAGCTGCGGATCGACAGGACGGTCTCCCTGCGCGAGAGCTCCCTGTTCTCCCGCGCGGGCTCCGTGCATCCGACGATCCCCGCCTTCGAGGAGCTGGGTCTCGAGCGCGGCATGCTCCGCGCCTCCCGCGAGATCGAGATCGAGGCCGACGGCGGGGACGCCCCGCATCTGGCTCCGCTGGAGCTGTGGGATCTCCACGACCGGGCCTGGGTGTGGGTCGACGGGCACTTCGCGGGGGCTGTCGGCGGGGAGGTCGGCACGACCGAGCGTCAGCCCGCCGCCGAGATCGTCGAGCTCACCCCTCTGGTCGATCTGCTCCTGCCGGAGCGTCGCCGGCCGGGCGGCGCGCGGCGCACCGTGCGCGTGGACATCCTGGTCGAGAACCTCGGGCGCACGAACTTCGGGCCCCGGCTCGGGGAGCGCAAGGGGATCCTCGGCGGGGTGTGGCGCACCCCGCGCTTCCTCAACGGCTGGGAGGTCGACCCCTGGCCGCTCGAGGACATGGCCGACGATCTCGCCGCCCTCGCCGCCGTCGGCCGCGCGGCGTCCAGCACCGCCGCTCCTGCCGACGGCGCGGCCTCCGAACCTGCACTTCCCGTGCTGGTCACCGCGTCCTTCGACGTCGCGCCGGGACAGGTCGCGGATGCGTTCCTGGACGTCTCCGATGCCGGCCACGGTGTCGCGTACGTCAACGGCTTCTGCGTCGGCCGCTTCTGGGACGTCGGCCCCCAGCAGACCCTCTTCGTCCCGGCGCCGCTGGTGCGGGAAGGCCGCAACGACGTGCTGATCCTCGATCTCGAGAGGCGGCCCGCGCGCCTCTCGCTCGTCGAGCAGCCCCGTTTCGGCCGTGCGGAGCGGGATGCGGAGCGGGGCGCGGAGTGAGACGGAGGGATCAGGGCGGCGCGGCCGACGACGGAGCGTCGCAGTGGACACGGCAGGGGTCGGAGCGAGAAGCTGTGCCGGTGGAGAGAGCGGGCGGCAACGCCGAGGCCGGCCGTCAGGAGGACCCCGACGCCGCCCCCGCTCGCCCCATCCGACGGAGGAGTCCGTCGGATCCGAAGAACCTCTCGAACGCTGGAGCGTCCCATGAACCTTGCCGAGTCCTACCCCCTGATCTTCATCGGCGTCCTGCTGTTCCTCGTGACGATCCCGGTCCTCGCCCTCGTGGTGAAGTTCTGCTCCGAGCTCGCAGCGATCGGCGCCGAGCGCGCCGGAGAGCTGGTCCACGGCGGATCGGCGAAGCACTGACTCTGACTCCCGAGGCATCAGCATGACCCGCGACCTCCGCATCGGCGTCATCGGGTTCGGTGCGCGCGCTGAGCTCGCCCGCCACGCCCATCGTCCGGGGCGGGGGTCGCGGGTGAGCGTCGTCGCCGATCCCACGCAGCGCGGGAAGGACCAGGCCATCGCCTGGTTCGGGGGCGACGTCGGACAGGGCGGGGGCGGACAGGGCGGGGGCGTCGCCGTCGTCGACGACGTCGAGCAGATGCTGTCCGAGCACGAGGTCGACGCGGTCATGATCCTCGCGCCCGATTTCGCGCATGCATCGATCGCGCTGCGCACGCTCGAGGCCGGCATCCCCACCTTCTGCGAGAAGCCGATGGCGATCACCGTCGAGGACGCCGACGCGATGCTGCAGCTGGCGATGGAGCGGCGGGCGCGGCTGTACGTCGGCCACAACATGCGGCACATGCCGGTGGTGCGGCAGATGAAGGCGATCGTCGACTCGGGCAGGATCGGCCGGGTGCGTGCGATCTGGTGCCGCCACTTCGTCGGCGCCGGAGGCGACTTCTACTTCAAGGACTGGCATGCCGACCGGTCGCGCTCGACCTCGCTGCTGCTCCAGAAGGGCGCCCACGACATCGACGTCATCCACTGGCTCGCCGGCGGCTTCACCCGCCGCGTCTCCGGCATCGGAGACCTCGCCGTCTACGGGGACATCCAGGATCGCCGCGACAACTCCGACCGGCGCATGGGGGACTGGTACGACGAGGACGTGTTCCCGCCGACGCAGCAGAAGGAGCTCAACCCCGTCATCGACGTCGAGGACATCTCCATGCTCTCGATGACCCTGGACAACGGCGTCCTCGCCTCCTATGAGCAGTGCCATTTCACGCCCGACTACTGGCGCAGCTACACCGTCATCGGGGACGCCGGGCGCATCGAGAACATGGGGGACCGCGGCGGCGACCAGATCCACATCTGGACCTCCCGGCGCTCCGGCCCCGGTCGGCCCGACGACGTCGAGGTCATCGACCGCGGCGATGGCGGGCACGGCGGCGCCGACCCGGACCTGGTCGCCGAGTTCCTCCGCTTCGCGCGAGAGGGCGGCAGGACCGACGTGTCCGTGGTCGCCGCGCGCGAGGCGGTCGCCACCGGGGTGCTCGGCGCCGCGTCGATCCGCCACGGCGGCGTCCCCTGCGATGTGCCGCCGGTCCGGGCCGACGTGCGAGAGCACTTCGACGGCGGACAGCCCTGACCCCTCCGTACCCTCGTGCCTCCGGGTGTCTCCGGGCGCAGCACGTCAGGGGCCGGGCGCACGGTGCGGGAGCGTCGGGGGCCGCCGATCAGGCGGCCGGCGGAGCTCCGGCCATCACGCCGTCTGCCCGTAGCGGCGGCGGAAGCGCTCGACGCGCCCGGCGGTGTCCAGCACCGTCGCCCGTCCGGTGTAGAACGGGTGCGAGGCGGAGGAGACCTCCACGTCGATGACCGGGTACTCGGCCCCGTCGATCCAGGTGATGGTGCGGTCAGAGGTCGCGGTGGAGCGGGTGAGGAAGGCGAAGTCGGCGCTCGCGTCGCGGAAGACGACGGGCCGGTAGTCGGGATGGATGGACTGCTTCATGAGGTGTCCTCTCAGAGCGGGGCGGCTCGGGATGGGGTGAGCTGTGCGCTCACCAGCTGGACTTCGTGATGCCGGGCAGCTCGCCGCGATGCGCGGCCTCGCGGAAGCGCACCCGCGACAGCCCGACCTTGCGCAGATGACCGCGGGGGCGACCGTCGATCGCGTCGCGGTTGCGCAGCCGGGTGGGGCTCGCATCGCGGGGCAGGCGCTGGAGCGCGCGCTGGGCGACCAGCTTCTCCGCGAGCGGGACCGCAGGATCCTTGATGGTGCGCTTGAGCGCGCGCCGCTCGTCAGCATGCTTCGCGACGATCGTGCGGCGCCGCGCGTCGGCGACGCTCTTCGAGGTCTTCGCCATCTCAGCGCTCCCCGCGGCGGTCGGCGATCGTGCTGCGGTGCGACGTGCTCGCCCTGGGCGCCGACCTGGTCATGGGTGTCAGGGGTGTCATGGGTGTTCTGGGTGTCATCGGTGGTGACCTCCTGTCGATCGCGGTTCGCGTCCCGTCCTGTCCTGTCCTGCGTCCTGCCCGTGTGCGGTGCGGACTTGACAGCGCCGGGACATGTCCATGGATACTACTAATGAGAACCGTTATCGTCAAGCGATGGAGGAGACCATGTCCTCGAGCCCCTTCCCGTCGGACCATCGGACCGTCCGCCCGTCGGCCCCCGGCTTCGGTCGACCGGCCGGTCGACCCGTCGGTCGACCCGTCGGTCGGCCCGTCGGCCGGTCAGCGGACCGGTCGACGGGGCGTCCCGTCGCAGCCGATGCCGCCCGGGACGCCGCCGCCCGGGACGGCAGGGTGCCGGTGGCCGTCGTGACGGCCGTCGACCCGGTGCTGCGCGGTGCGCTGGTCGCGAACCTGATGCTCGATCTGCCCGGGACCATCGAGCTGCGCTACGAGCTCGCCGCGGAGGGCATCGGCCTGCGGCGCCTCGTCGTCGGCCGTGACGGGACGGTCGAGGACGTCCTCGTGCAGCTCGAGCATCCCTGCGTCTCGTGCGCCATGCGCGAGGACGCCCTCCCGACCCTGGACCGCCTCGCAGGACGGCCCGAGGTGCGCGGAATCCTGCTGTCGCCTCCGATCAGCGCGGATCCGCGGGTCGTCGTCGGCGCTCTCGTGGCGCATCAGGAGCGCTGGCGGCTCGCCCGCTCGATCGCCGTGGCCTCCGCCTCCCGGGCGGTCGAGGACCTGCTGGGGCAGGACACCCTCGCCGAGCGCGACCTGCGCTGGGCGGCCGACGACGATCGCAGCGTCGGAGAGGCGCTCGCCGCGCAGATCGAGTACTCGGAGCTGATCGTCCTCGCAGGGGCCGACGGATCCGGCGGCGCCGGCTCCGCTGCGGGCCTCGAGCTCGTCGAGCACCTGCGTGCCGACGACCAGCTTCTGGCCACGTGCCTGCACGACCTGGACGCGCGGGTGGTGATCGAGGGGCGGGCGGATCACGGTGCGGGCGTCCGCCGACGGGACCCGCTGAGCGTTCGGCCGCACGGCGGGCCCACCGCGCACGGCACCTGGACCCTCGATCTGTGCTCCGACCGTCCCTTCCATCCGCAGCGTCTGCTCGAGAACGTCGAGGCGCTGGGTGCCGGGAGGCTGCGCGGCCGCGGCCGCTTCGGGGTCGCTGACCGGCCCGGCGCCGTCTGCCAGTGGGACGGTGCGGGCGGCCAGGCCGGCATCGCCGTCGTCGCCGAGGGGGCTCGCGAGCAGCCGGCCCCTGTCACGCGACTGGTGGTCACGGGCGTCGATGCCGCCGATGCGGCGCGTGTGCGCGATGCCTTCGCGCGCTGCCTGCTGACCGATGCGGAGCGGTCGGCCGGGCCCGGGGCATGGCTCGGCGCGCAGGACGTGCTCGCGCCCTGGCTCGGCGCCCGCACCGTGGCGCCGATGCGGCCGTCGGGCAGGAGCGTCTGACGGGGTGCGCAGTGACCCGTCGGACCCGGAAGCCGGACCCTCGGCTCAGGCGGTCGGCGGTGCGGGCGGGGTCGGCGCTCCGACGGGCGGGATGGTGCGCGGATAGGCGCCCGCGGCCCGGCCGGAGCCTGCGCTCTCGGAGCCCGGACTGCCCGAACCGGCCCCGCCGGTGTCCGTGCCGCCCGAGCCGCCGGTTGCGGGGCTGTCGGGGCTCGACGCGGCACCGGCCTCGTCCGTGCCGCTGAGGCGATGCGGGGCCGGATCCCATCCGGCGTCGACCACGCGTCTCTGCACCGTGATCGCCGCGCCGAGGATGACGGCGCCGATCACCAGCAGCAGGATCGAGCCCAGCAGGACGCCCGGCCGGGCTCCGTAGCCGATGAGGATGCCGAACCAGCCGAAGTCGGCGTCGCCGAAGGTGGTGTTCGCCGAGCCGAAGTCGCCGAGCACCTTCAGCAGCAGCGCCGGCAGGAAGGTGACGATGAGGCCGTTGACGAAGGCGCCCGCGACGGCGCCGCGGCGTCCGCCGGTGGCGTTGCCGTAGACGCCCGCCGCGCCGCCCGTGAAGAAGTGCGGCACGAGCCCCGGCAGGATCAGCGCGAGGCCGAACAGCGGGCCGAGGATCGTGCCGAGCACCAGCAGGCCCACCAGGCCGCCGGCGAACGACGAGATGAAGCCGATCAGCACGGCGTTCTGCGCATAGGGGAAGACGATCGGGGCGTCCAGCGCGGGCCGCGCCCCGGGGACGACCTTCGCGGCGATGCCCTGGAAGGCGGGCACCAGCTCGCCGAGGATGGTGCGCACGCCGAAGAGGATCACGGCGACCGCGATGCCGAACTGCAGACCCTGGGTCACCGAGAGCATGAGGTAGTTGCCCACGCCCGTGGCGCCGCCCTCGAAGGCGGTGAAGGCGGTCTCGGAGCCGGCCCTGACCAGGTATACGACGGCGACCACCAGATACATCAGCACCATCGACAGGGCGGTCGCGACCATCGAGTCGCGCAGGAACCGCAGACCCTCGGGGACCTTGAGGTCCTCGGTGGAGCGGCTGGCCCCGTGAGGGTCGACGAGCCGGCCGACGGCGCCCGAGGCGACATAGCCGGCAGTGCCGAAGTGACCGATGGCGATGGAGTCGTCACCGGTGATCTTCCGGGTCCACGGCTGCGACAGCGCCGGCAGCGACACCATCAGGACGCCGAGCAGCAGCGCGCCGATGCCGACCACGATCACCGGCGGCATTCCTGCTGATGCCATGACGATCGTGATCAGGGTGGCCATGAACAGGATGTGGTGGCCGGTGAGGAAGACGTAGCGCAGCGGGGTGAAGCGGGCCAGCGCGATCGCGACGACGAAGCCGAGGATCATCAGGTACGACACCTGCGCCCCGTACTCGGCCTGCGCGATGCCGGCGATGGCCTCGTTGGTGGGGACGACGCCCTGGGCTCCGAGAGCGCCCTCGATCATGGTCCCCAGCGGTGCGAGGGAGGCGGTGACGAGGGTCGCGCCGGCGCCGATCAGCAGGAAGCCGAGGATCGCCTTGATGGCGCCGCCGACGACCTGCCCGGCGCTCTTGCGCAGGGCGATCAGTCCGACGGCGGTGATGATGCCGATGAGATAGGCGGGAACGCTCAGGATCTCGTTGACGAGGAAGCTGGCGATGGTGAGGAGGACGTTCATGACATCCCTCCGGGGGTGGGGTCAGGGGACGGAGCTCAGGGGAACGGGGTTCAGGGGACGGGGGTCAGGGAGGCCGACCGCGGTCAGACGACGTACTGGCGCCGGAGGACCGCGTCGACCTCATCGGTGGAGGTGAAGTTCTCGATGACGTGCACGGGCACGCCCAGGTCCCCGAGGGTCTGCGCGATGGCGGCGGAGGTCAGGATCATGTCCGCCTCCTTGGCGCGGCCCTTGGCGGAGATGGTGTCGGTCGCTTCGACGTCGACGAACGGCGACCAGCCCCAGCGGCCGAGCACCTGCTCGGTCGTGTTCTTCAGGAACAGGCTCGTCCCCACGCCGTTGCCGCAGACCGTGAGGATGAAGTTCTTCGAGGGCACGGCATCCTCGGGGACCTCCGGCGTCGCCGTCGGTGCAGCCGCTGCGGGGGCGGAGGCTGCTGCGGGGGCCGACGCCCCCGATGCCGATGCATCCTCCGGGGCCTGCGTCTGCGGGTCCAGCGCGTCCAGGACCGCCTCGGCCGACGTCGCCTCGTCCAGCAGCGCGCGACGCCCCGGATCCGCGAGGACCGTCGCGAGCGCCGCCAGGGCCTCGCGATGCGCGGAGTCGTCGGTCGCCGCGAGGCCCATCACGAGGGTCACGGGGTCGTTGGACTCGTGGCCGAAGGCCACGGGATCGGCCAGCCTCGCGACGCTCATGGCCGTGCGGTGGACCGACGCATCGGGCCGCGCATGCGCCAGCGCGAAGCCCGGGGCGATGACGATGTACGGGCCGTTCTGCTCGACGCTGGCGATCATCGCGTCGGTGTAGGCGTCATCGATGGCGCCGACGGAGGCCAGCAGGTCCCCGGAGCTGCGGATCGCCGAGCGCCAGTCGTCCGCCGGGACGTCGAGCCGGATGGAGGAGGGGGCGATGAGATCACGGATTCCGGACACGGTGGCCTTCTCTCTCGCGACGCGATGGGTATGCGGCTCGAAGCTACCATGCGCCCACGGCGACAGAACCGACGCAGGTCACGAAGGACCCGCAGGTCAGGACAGGTTTGCGGCGTCGATCGGCAGTGCGACCTGCGATCTGCGACCCGCGCTCCGCAACCCGCAGCCCGCAGCCCGCGGGCCCTGCGACCCGCGGGACCCGCGACCGCCTGTGTCGAGCTCAGGCGGCGCGGCGGCGGTCCGCGAGATGGGCCTCGGAGGAGAGGTCCATCTCGACGACCGGGTAGATCCGGCCGTCGGGCCAGGTCGTGGAGTGGGGCGTGGGCAGATCGGAGCGCGTGAGGTAGCGGATGCCGGCGCTCTGGTCGCGGAACACGACCGTGCGGACGCCCGGGTTCGCGGTGCGCTCGGCGCGGAGCGTCCCGGCGGCGCGCAGGGTGTGCGCGGCGCGGGCGGCCCGGTCCGTGCCGGTGGCGCCGGTGGTGCGGTCGGTGCGCACGCGGTCGGTGCGCATTCGGTCGGTGCTGGTTCGATGGATGGTGGTGGTCATGATGTCCTTCGTCGTCGTCGGCGCACGGCCGACGGGTAGGGGTCGGCGCGAGGCCGACGATGTCGTGGCCCGGCACGGTGCCGGGCGGGTGCGATCAGCGGGCCGGGGCGGGAGGCTCCTGAGGGGAGACCGCGGCATCTGCCCATCGGCGAGCGGCCTCCGCATGACCTGTGGAATCCCGTCACGGTGACGGGGGTCGCGGTGCGGTCGCGCTCGCCGACCGGGAGGCCCCTGGGCCCGCCTCCATGGCGGACCGGGGTGCTGCCGATCGCTCGGGTCGGGGCGGCGCTGGGGCGCTCGCCCGTCCGACGGCTGTCTCCGTCGTGGACCGTCGGAGACGCTATCACCCCGCAACGGGGCGCGCCACGGGTTTATTCCCCGCCTCACCGCGGCAGGGTTCGTGAGGGCTGCGTGGAGGTCACAGGGGGCGGCAGCCGGTGAAGCGGTACTGCATCTGCGGCGCGTGCCCGGGCGCGACGCCGTGGGCGCGGTCGAGGGCGAGGATCTCCGGGAGCGGATCCGCGCGCACCTCCTCGAGACCGGCCGCCGCGAGCACCACCAGGATCCGCTCGACGCCCGCGCGTCCGAGGGGCAGACGGGCGAAGGCGTCCGCGGCATCGCGCAGGGTCCACAGCAGATAGCGGGAGACGATCGCGTCGAACGATCCGGCGGGGAAGGGCGGATCCACGGCGTCCCCGCGCAGGAACGTCGGCGGTCGGCTCTCGGCCGGGTCGGCGGGGCCGTCGTCGGCCGACGGTCGCCGGTCCTCCGACGGCGCCTTCGCCCGGGCCTCGGCGAGCATCCCCTCGGAGAGGTCGATCCCGGTCACCTCATGACCGAGCTGCGCGACCTGCAGGGCGACGTTGCCGCTCCCGGTGCCCGCATCGAGCACCCGGGCCGGAGCAGGCGGGAGGACCGTGCTCCACACCCGTGACCAGGCCTCGCGCTCGCCGTCGAGGGCGAGACGGTGACGCTGGTGGGCGTCGTAGTCGGCGGCGTAGCGGTCCCAGTAGGAGGTGATCCGCCCCTGCATGTCCGGCGCGCCGTCGGAGTCGACGACGCCTGCGGGGACGGTGCGCTGATCAGCGGGCATGAGAGATCTCCTCGGCGAGGGCGGTGCGGTGGGCATCGGGGGAGGGGTGGCGGAAGAGGAGCTGCATCGTCCCGTCGTCGGCCGTCCGGCGCTCCGCGCGGACCCCGTAGACCTCGCCGACGAGCTCCTCGGTGAGGATCTCCTCGGGCGGGCCGTCGGCCAGGACCCTGCCGTGCTCGAGCATGACCACCCGGTCGCAGCAGCGGGCCGCGAGGTTCAGGTCATGCAGGACCACCACGGTGGCCGCACCGTGGCTGCGCACGAGCTGGAGGAGCTGATGCTGGGCACCGATGTCGAGGTGGTTCGTCGGCTCGTCCATGAGCAGCACCCGCGGACGCTGGGCGAACGAGCGGGCGGCGAGCACGCGCTGGCGCTCGCCGCCGGAGAGCAGCCCGAGCTCCTTGCGCGCCAGGTGCAGGGCGCCGACCTGCTCGAGCGCCTCGGCGGCGATGGCCAGGTCCGCATCGGTCGTCGACCCCAGCACCCCGCGATGCGGCACCCGCCCCAGCAGCACCGTGTCCGCGACCGTGAGCGGCACATCGCCCGGGCTCTCCTGCGCCATCACGGCGATCAGGCGCGCCCGCTCGCGTCCCGTGTACGAGCCCAGGTCGCGACCGTCCAGCGCGACCGTCCCCTCGTCGGGCACCAGCGCCCGCGACAGGATCCGCAGCGCCGTCGTCTTCCCGCTGCCGTTGGGACCGACGAGACCGACCACCTCTCCGGCCCCGACCGACAGGTCCGCTCCGTCCAGCACGGTGAGGGACCGCGCCCCCGAGCCGAAGGAGTGCCGCAGACCCCGGGCACGCAGCACCGGTGTCATGGGGTGAGCTCCCCGAGCCATGTGCTGATCCTCTCCAGCCCGTCGACGACCAGGGGCGATGCAGGCTCGCAGAAGTTGAACAGGAGCGGCAGGACGGCGCCCTCGCGGACAGCCCGCAGACTCTGCAGCTGATCGGCGCCGATCATCTCCTCGACGACGTCGGATCCGTCGCCGTCCCCCTGGAAGAGGACGATGAGCACGTCGGGGTCCGCGGCGAGGAGGGGCTCGGCGCTGATCTCGAAGACCCGATCGGCCGTGTCCGCGAACGCGTTCTCGATCCCCAGCGCGTCCAGCTGCGCGGTGACCATCGAGCCCGCCCCGTAGGTGTAGAGGGGTCCGCCGCCGACCGAGGGGTACAGCGCCGCCGCGGTGCTCACCCCCGCCTCCGACCCTGCCCCGGACTGTGCGACCGCGTCGACGCGCTCGCGCAGGCTCGTGCTGAGGGCGTCGGCCTCCTCGACCATGCCGAAGATGGAGCCGTACTCGCCGATCGCCCGATGGAGCGTGTCGAAGGAGGCGCGACCCTCCGCATCACCGCAGTAGATGTCCTGCACGAGGATCTCTGCGCCCGCATCGCGCATCGCCTCGCGGGTGATCCCGTCGGGGAGGCCGAGCACGAGATCGGGCTGCTGGGCGATGACCGACTCCTGCGAGATCTGCAGATGACCGGAGGCGTCGATGTCGTCCGAGAGGGTCGGGATCGCCTCCACTCGGGCCGCGAGGTCCGCCGAGTAGTAGTCGCCCGGGAAGGAGCCCGCACGGGCGACGACGCGATCCAGCACCCCGATCCCGTCGAGGATCGTCACCGGTGCCGACTCCAGGAGCACCACCCGCTCGGGCGCCGACTCGAAGACCAGCTCCGCCTCGCAGTTCGCGAGCGTGACGGGGAAGCCGTCCGACGACCCGGCCGACGACGCGCCCTGCCCTCCTGTCGTGCCGGCCGAGGAGCCGCAGCCGGTGGCACCGGCCAGGCCGACGACGCCGACGAGGCTCGCGAGGGCGGCCCGGGTGAAGCTGCGGCGGCCCGGAGCGGAGGCTCTGTCCGACGTCGGGATGGGGCCCTGGGCGGGCACCCGGACGGATGCCCGGATGGATGCCTGGACGGATGCCCGGACGTGACGGCGGGAACGGGGCACAGGGGACTCCTCGAGGGGATCGGGCGGGCGACGGGCAGAGCGCTGAGGACGCGACGGCTCATTCCTGCCGCGCATGCAGGCGCCGGACCAGGATCAGGAGGAACGGGGCGCCGACGGCCGCGGTCAGCACGCCGATCGGCAGCTCGCGCGGCTCCATGACGACCCGGGCGACGACGTCGGCCCACAGCAGGAACAGCGCACCGAGCAGGGCGCAGGCGGGGATCAGCATCCGGTGGCCGGCGCCGACCAGGCGCCGCGCCAGATGGGGGATCACCAGGCCGACGAAGCCGATGGAGCCGGCGGCGGCCACCGCGGCCGCCGTGCACAGGGAGCAGATCACCAGGAAGGCGATGCGTGCCCGATCCGGGGAGATGCCCAGGCCGTGCGCGGTCTCGTCGCCCGAGCCGAGCGCATCCAGCACTCGCCCCCAGAGCACGAGGACCACGGTGCCGAGGACCGCGGCGGCCACCGCGATCCACAGGAACGTGTTCCATCGCGCGAGCGACAGCGACCCCAGCATCCAGAACATCACCGACCGGGATCCCTCGGCGGAGTCCGAGGAGAAGATCATCAGGCTCGTCATCGCCGACAGCGCATAGCCGACCGCGACCCCGGACAGCAGCAGTCGCAGCGACGTGACCTGCCCGTTGGTGCGGGCGATGACGAACACCAGGAGCGCAGCAGCGAGAGCGCCCGCGAAGGCCAGCACGGACTGCGCGGCATCCCCGAGGGCCGCGCCGACGCCGAACAGGATCGCGCCCGCGGCGCCGGTCGACGCACCCCCGGAGACGCCCAGGATGTAGGGGTCGGCCAGCATGTTGCGCACCATCGCCTGCAGGGTCGCCCCGCAGACCGCGAGGCAGGCGCCGACGGCCGCCCCCAGCATCACCCGGGGGACCCGCACGGCCCAGACGATCGAGTCGGTCGCGGCATCGACCGCACCGGCGTGCTCAGTCCAAGGCGCCAGGTGGTCGAGGAGCACCTGTAGGACGGTCGCCGGGGGGATGCGGACCGGTCCGATGCCGATGCACAGCAGCGCGCTGGCACCGGTGGCCACCGCGAGGGCCAGCACGATCGCTCGCGAGGAACGGGCGCGGGCGCGGACCCCCAGCGGATCGTCGTGGCGACCGCGCGGCCCGACAGGGCGCAGCGCATCGGTCGAGCGCGGTGCATCGGACAGCTGCGTGTCGGGCTGTGACGCTTCGAGCGATGGTGCGGTGGATGTGCTCACGCCGGCCCCTTCCGGAAGGTCAGGGCCGGGCCCCGAGGATGCTTGCAGAAGCGTACAAGTATCAGGGGTGGGCTGCGTCGCTGTGCTGTCGGTTGCCGTGCTGCCGGGTCGCCAGTCGGGTCGAGCTGTCGGGTCAGTGCCCGGGGTCGTCGCCGTGGTGCACGCCCGGCAGGTGGTCGGACCCCATGTCGTGCAGGAGCCCGTGCACCGCGGGGTCGGCCAGCTCGTAGCGGACCTCGCGTCCTGAGCGCTCGGCACGCACCCAGCCGGCGTCGCGCAGCAGGGCGAGGGCGTGGGAGGTGGTGGACTCCTTCGCTCCGACGGCCCGGGCGATGTCCGTGGAGCGCACGCCCGGGTGCGCGTGGATGCAGAACAGGATCCGCAGCCGGCGCGGATCCGCGAGCAGCGCCATCCGTGCCGCCATCGCCTCGAAGCCGTCCTCGGCATCCAGCAGGCCCTGCAGCTCTGCGACCAGGTGCTGGTCGGCCGACCCGTCGGCCGCTCCGTCAGCGGACCGATCGCGCACATGCACGGGATGCTCAGCGTCCATCCGCTCACCGTACCGGGGGCGGCCAGCCGCCCGGCATGCCTGGCGGCTCTGATCGCGACGACCCGGTCCGTCCCCATCCCGCGAGGAGAGGATGAGGAGAGGCGCCGTCCGTGGTTTGATCGGACGATGACGCCCACCATGAGATCCGCGCAGCCCTCCCGACCCGACCGGCCCGCGTCCTCGGCGAGCTCAGGATCCGCGCCGCAGCCCGGGACCCAGCGCCCGACCGGGTCCTCCGAGCGTGGCGCACGCCGGGGGCGCCTCCCTCGCCGAGATCTGCTCGCGCTCCCGCCCGCGCTGCTGGCGTCGTCGGCCCTGATCGCCGGATGCACCGCCGACGACGACCTGCCGGTGGTGCCGGAGGATCTCCGCTCCGACGTCACCCCCGAGGAGCCCCAGGCGCCCGGCACCATCGCCGGTCGCATGACGCCCTTCACCGCACGCATGCTCGGCGCCGTCGACCGTGCCGAGACCAACGTCGTCTGCTCACCGATCTCCGCTCAGATCGCCCTGACCATGGCCGGTCTCGGTGCCGCGGGCGACACCCTCGCGCAGATGGAGGACGTCCTCGGCGGTGACATGACCACCCTCGCGCAGGCGGCCGCGACGCTGAAGCAGGTGCTCGTCGAGGTCGGTCAGGCCGAGCGGGATGCCGCGGAGGAGGACGACGCCGAGGACATGCCCGATCCGGCCTCCGCCGTCCTCGCCGACGCGGCCTGGATCCAGGACGGTCTCGACGTCGAATCCGACTACCTCGACGACCTGGCCCGGTACCTCGACGTCGGCCTGCACACCGCCGACTTCACCGAGGACTCCGAGCGAGAGTCCGCCCGCGAGGACATGAACGCGTTCGTCGACGAGCAGACGGACGGCCTCATCCCCGAGCTCGTCCCCGCCGACGCCCTCAGCGCATCCACGCGCCTCGCGCTCATCAACGCCCTCCACCTCCAGGCCGCATGGACCAAGACTCTCACCGTGCTCGGGGACCGGTCCTTCACCCGCTCCGACGGCCCCGCTGTCGACGTCCCCATGCTCGGGGCCGACACCACCAGCTGGTACGAGGACGACCTCGCCCAGGCCACGATGCTGACCACCTACGGCGGCGACCTCGGCCTCGTGCTGGTCCGCCCGACGGGGACCCTGTCCGACATCCTCGACGCCTGGGCCCCCGACGGCTCGGGCGGCGCCGACGGCGAGTCCGTCCTCGACGCTCTCCTGACGGCGATGGGCGAGCAGGGCGAGCCGGTCCAGGTCGCCCTGCCCGCCTTCGACATCGACTGGTCGGCATCCCTCGTCGATCTGCTGAGCGACCTCGGCATGACGGACGCCCTCGGGGACGCCGCCGACTTCTCCGGCATCACCGGTGCTGCGGATCTCCAGATCACCGAGGTCCTGCAGAAGGCCGTCATCACCGTGGACGAGCACGGCATGGAGGCCGCCGCTGCGACCGCCGTGATGATGGAGGAGGGCGCCGCGGACATCGGCGAGCCCCGCACCCTCGACCTCGACGTCCCCTTCCTCTACCTCGCCATCGAGACCTCGACCCTGACGCCCCTGGTCGTCGGCTGGATCGGCGATCCCTCCCAGACCCGCGACTGACCACGCAGCGGCCCGGCGACGCAGGCAGGTCAGACGGCGTCGAGCGCCTGCTGCCAGAAGGCCGCCTCGAGGCGCGTGGCGGTGCGGAAGATTCGCGTGAGCTCAGCCAGGCGACGATCCGTGAGCGCCTCGACGGGGTTCGCAGCGGTGGCGAGGGCACCGGCTGAGGTGCGGTCGCCAGCCCCGACCTGCGCATATGTCGGGCCCGCTGGTGCCGGGCCCGCTGCTGCGGAGCCGATGCCTGCGGGGCCGATGCCTGCGAGCTCGTCGAGGCGGGCGATGGCCGCACGGGCCGAGGCCTGGAAGTCCTCGCCCGCGTACTCCGCGATCCAGTCGCCGTAGGCGTGCTCGGGCCGTCCCTCGAGGCGCGGAGCGAGGCGGGTCCCGATCTCCGCGTAGCCGATCGCGCACGGTGCGAGGGCGACATGGAGGTCCAGGAGATCGCCGGAGGCGCCGCAGTCCAGGACGAAACGGGTGTAGGCGACGGTCCCCATGCGCTCATCGGTCGCCTCGAGCTCGGCGGGGGATATGCCCCATGACGCGGTCAGACGAGCATGCAGGGAGGTCTCGGTGAGGACGCCCGAGAGCGCGTACGAGGCCTGACGGATGTCGTCCAGGCTGCGCGCCTTGTATGCGGCCAGGGCGTAGGCGCGGGCGAACTGGATGAGGAACAGATAGTCCTGGACGAGATAGTCCTGGAACGCCGGGAGCGGCAGCGTGCCTTCTCCCAGCTGCTCGACGAAGTCGTGGCGGGTGTAGGCGTCCCAGTCGTCGGCGGTCTCGGCGCGCAGGTGCTCGAACAGGGTCATCGGCGCGCCTCCTCGAGGTCTCGCGCGGCCGGGGCGAGGCGCGCGTCCGCGTAGGCGGAGTCGAAGAAGCGCAGCTCGAGGTCGACCGCGCGGGAGAAGGCCCCGTGCACGGCGGCGAGCCGATCAGTCCCGTCGGGATCAGTCCCGTCGCGATCGTCCCTCTCGAGGTCTGCACCCGCGCGATCGAGCTCCGAGCGGAGGAAGGCGACGAACCCGCGGAAGCCGGGATTGTCGTGCAGCCCGATCCACTCGGCGTGCACGAAGCTCTCCGGGAGCGGATGCGGGGCGGCCTGCGCCCAGTCGAGGTAGAGCCATTCGGTCACGAGCAGGACCGCGAGCACGACCGCATAGTCGCGGGAGGCGGCGGCCTCGCGGAACAGGTCCAGGAAGCCCGAGGTGGCCTCCGAATCGGGGATGGTCGCACGCCGCTGCTCGTCGACGCCGAGAGCGTCGAGGGCCCGCAGGAAGTAGGTGTTCTCGTCTCCGGCGACCTCTCCCGCGAACTGTGCGAGGCGCAGGCGGGCGGTCGGGGTGTCGGCCGCTGCGATCCCGGCGCCGATCAGCATGAGGAAGCTGTCCAGGAACCGATGGTCCTGGACCAGATAGCCGGCCATGACGTCATCGGGGACCTCGCCGGTGTGCAGCTCCCGCACGAAGCGGTGGCCGACGGCGAGGTCCCAGGTGGGGCCGGAGCCCTGCCGGAGACGGGCGGTGAAGGTGGAGCCGGTGGCGGTGGAGGCGCTGCCGGGGTCCTCCGGACGAGTCCGGGGAGCGGGCGGCTCCTCCGAGCGCAGGCCTTCCGAGCGCAGTTCTTCCATGACATTCCTCCGCGAGCATTGACTCGATCAGGTTCCTCGGGTGTGTTCTCAGCCCCGGCGGGGCACCCCGTGTCCGCCGACGAGCGTAGCGGATCCCGGAGCAGGAGGGGGAGGAGCGGATGCGTGCTGGGGACAGCCTGCCTAGGGTGGGTGCATGGACAGCGGAAGCGAGGGCGCCGGCCCGTCGGAGGACTGCGGCGACTCGCCGAGACCGTCGCTCGAGGCGTTCCGCGCGCTCGTGCTGGACCCGACGATGCAGGTGGTCGTCAGCGACCTCGACGGCGTGCTCCGCCGCTTCGACGAGCATCTGTGGGAGCGTCTGGATGCGCACCTCGGCCGGCCGACGGACACCGCCTATCGAGCGATCCTGCGCAGCCCGCTGCTGGGGGAGGTGGTCCGCGGGCGTGCCACCCATGCGCAGTGGCGGCAGCGGATCCTCGAGGATCTCGAGGCCGACGGCATCGACCCCGACACGGCGCACGAGGCGCTCAGGACCTGGCTCGACAGCGCTCCCGCGCTCGATCGCGGCGTGCTCGGCGTGCTCGAGGACGCTCGGCGCGCGGGTCGGGAGGTCTTCGTCTTCACCAACGGCACCGACCGGGTGCGCGAGGAGCTGCGCGGATTCGGCCTGGACAGGATGCTCCGGCCCGATGGCTCCGGGGACCGTCTGCTGAACTCGGCCGAGCTCGGCGCCGCGAAGCCCGACGCCGAGGCCTACGATGCCGCGCACGCCCGCATCCAGCAGGTCCTCGGGCGGAGCATCCCGCGCTCGGCGGTGGCCTTCCTCGACGACTCCGCCCGGCATGTCAGCGGTGCGCGCGAGGCGGGCTGGCGGGCCGTCCTGCTCCGGGACTGACGCTCCCCGGCTGACGCGCCCCGGCCGATGCGCCGCGGCGGTCATCGCCCCAGCGCGGTGAGCAGCTCGCCGACGTCGGCCGCGGCGCAGTCGAAGGCCTGGTCGGCATAGCCCTCGACCCCGGAGCTGACGATCGAGCCGTTGGCGACATGCAGCACGAGCGGTGCGTGAGCGGCCGGATATCCGCAGGCGATCAGCAGGGTGCGCAGGTCCTCGTCCATGCCGGGGCGGGATGAGCGCATGCGCTCGTGCAGCAGCGGGCTCTCGCGCACCCCGTCGAGCGCCGCGCCGACGCGGCCGACGATGCCCTCGGGAGTGTCCCCCCAGATCGTGCGGATGACGCGCGCCCCGATCTCGGCGGGGGCCAGGCCCGGGTGCGCGCCCTCGAGGGCCTCGCGGGTGGCCTGGGCGCGCACCTCCTCGTCGGCCTCGAGGCATCGCACGAGCAGATCCTCGCGGGTGGAGAAGTAGTAGCCGACGGAGCTCGAGGGGACACCGGCGACCTCGGCGACCCTGCGATGCGACACCGCCTGCATCCCCTCCGCGTGCAGCAGCTCCCGCGCCGCCTCCAGGATCGCCGCACGGCGCTCGACGGCACGGCTCTGCTGTGCTCTCTCGGACACACCCGCCTCCTTGTCTTGGACGACCGTCCAAACTCGTCGTAGTCCGCTCCGGGGCGTTCGGCCCGCCTCCGGGCGGACGCTCCGGTCTCATCGTCCTCCCCTCGCGGCGACTGCGAGAGAAAGTCCAGGTCATGAGCATCCAGGTGGATGGTCCCGTGTGGACCGACGCGGCCGGCGCCGAGAAGCCCGCGTTGGTCTCCGCGATGCCGATGGTGACGACGGCGGTCGAGCCGACGGCAGTGCCTCCGACGGCGGTCCCTGCGATGCCCTCTGCGTCGGCGCGCGTGCCGGGACGGGCGTCGATGGTCGCACTGATGTCCGTGCTGATCGGGGCCGTCGCGCTCCCGTCGCTCGGGATCGACATGTATCTCGCGTCGCTGCCGGAGATCCGGGAGGTCTTCGGCGTGCCCGTGGGGATCTCGCAGCTGACGCTGACGCTCTTCATGCTCATGCTGGGCATCGGGCAGCTCGTCGGCGGAGCCGTCTCCGACGCGGTCGGGCGTCGTCGGCCCCTGATCCTCGGGCTCGCGCTGTTCGTGACCGGTTCCGTGCTCGCGGCGCTCGCGCTCGGCATCACCCTCCTGCTGGTCGCCCGTGTGCTGCAGGGAGCGGGCGGCGCCCTCGCCGTCGTCGTCGCGAACAGCACCGTGCGCGATGTGGCCGTCGGCGATGCGGCCACCCGTCTGTACGCGCTGCTGCTGGGCATCTCCGGCATCGCGCCCGTGATCGCACCGACCCTCGGAGGGGTCGTCGACGCGGCTCTCGGCTGGCGCGCCGTGTTCTGGGTGCTGGCGCTGCTGGGGACCGTCCTGCTGCTGCTCGCCCTGGCCCGTCTGCCCGAGACGCTGGTCCCCGAGCGCCGCTCCCCGCTGCGGCCGCGAGCCGTCGCCTCCGCCTTCGCCGGGCTCCTGCGGACCCCGCGGTTCCTCGCGCCCGGGGCTGCGCTGATCTCGATGCTCGCCCTGCTGTTCGCCTACATCGGCGGCGCGTCCTACGTCTACCAGGGCGGATTCGGACTCGACGCTCGGCAGTTCGGCCTCGCCTTCGGCGCCGCCGGGGTGGCGATGATGCTCTCCACCCTCGCCGTGCACCGGCTCGCCTCGCGCGTCGCAACGCTGCGGCTCGGCCTCGCCGGCGCCGTCCTCGCCGGGTGCGGCGCGGTCGGAGCCCTGGTGGTGGCGCTGGCCGGAGGCGGCTTCGGGCTGTTCCTCGCGGCGCTGATCGTGCTCGCCCTCGGCTTCGGGATGGCGGAGCCCGCGGCCATGGGCAGCGCCATGGATGCGGCCGACGGCGGTGCCGGCCAGGCCGCCGCGCTCCTCGGCACCGCCCAGTACCTCGTGGGCGGGGGCGTCTCGGTCCTCGCCGGCGCGGCCGGTGCGGCGGGCGCCGTGGCCTGGACGGCGATGCTGGTGCTGCTCGCGGCCGCGGGGGTGGGGCTGACGGCGATCAGCCTGCGGGCCCAGCACCGCTGAGCCCGCAGCGCGGCCGGCCGCGCGACCCGGGGTCGCGGAGCGGGTCAGGCGTCGATGGTCAGCTGCCCGACGGCGGTGATCGGGAGGACGCGTCCCTCTTCCAGCTGGTACTGGCATCCGACGATGCCGAGGTCTCCTGCGGCGACGGCGTCGCTGATCACCCGCGAGGAGCGCATGAGGGCATGGATCGTCTCGTCCAGGTGCCGGCGGCCGACGGCGTCGGCGTCGATCTGTGTGGGATCCACATAGGGGGTGTCCTGGTGGGAAGCCAGCCATTCGCGCTGCACCGCGGGCTGGATGTGCTCCAGCTCCTTCTTGATCGCGGGGGTGACGGCGCTGGGGTTCGCGCTGGTCTGGTCGATGGCGGCGGCGACCGCGCCGCAGGAGCCGTGGGCGAGCACGACGATCACGGCGACGCCGAGCTCCGCGACCGCGTACTCCATGGTCGCGACCGTGTTCTCATTGGCGATCTGGCCGATGTTGCGGGCCACGAACAGGTCGCCCAGACCGCAGTCGAAGAGGATCTCCGCGGCGACGCGGGAGTCCGCGCAGCCCAGGAAGGCGGCGTTCGGGGCCTGGTATCCGGTGAGCTCGCTGCGACGGGCCGCGCTCTGCTGGGGATGGTCCAGACTCCCCTCGATGAATCGCTGGTTGCCCTGGGCGAGGGCATTCCACGCCTCCTGCACGCTCACGCGGGGTGAAGTCACGGTCGGATCCTTCCGTCGTAGAGGTGCCCGTCCGGACGGAGGAGACCCTCCGGCCCCTGTGCGCACCGGGCCGAACGATACTCCCCGCGCCTCCTGGGACCGGCATCCGCGGGCGGATGTGGGACGGAGGACGCGGGGAGAGGGGCCGAGGATGCGGGGGAGGGGCCGGGAGGCTCAGGCGACCTCGCGGTGCACGACCTGCGCCGAGGTCTGGTCCCGGGCGAGGATCAGCATGCTGTCGATGTTCACGTGCGCGGGACGCTCGACGACCCAGGTCACGGCGTCGGCGATGTCCTCGGCCGACAGCGGCGTCATCCCCTCGTACACCCGGGCCGCGGCGTCGGCGTCGCCCGCGAAGCGGTTGACGCTGAACTCGGTCTCGACGAGCCCGGGGTCGATCTCGCTGACGCGCACGGGCTGGCCGAGCAGCTCGTTCCGCAGCACGCGGGTCAGCGCAGCCACCGCATGCTTGGCGGCGTTGAAGCCGCCGCCCCCCGCGGTAGGGCTCGCGCGCCGCGATCGAGCCGATCGTCACCACCTGGCCGTCGCCCGAGGCGATCAGCTGCGGCAGCAGCGCCTTCGTCACGCGCAGGACGCCCAGCACGTTGACGTCGTACATCGCCTGCCAGGCGTCCAGGTCCGACGAGGCGATCGGGTCCGTGCCGATCGCACCGCCGGCATTGTTGACCAGCACGTCGCAGCGCTCCACGTGGGCGACGAAGGCGTCGACGGAGTCCTGGTCGGTCACGTCGAGGGGGAAGGCCTCGATGCTCGGATGCTGCGCGAGCTCGGCCAGGCGGTCCGTGCGTCGGGCGCCGACGACGACGGCATAGCCCGCCTCGGCGAGCCGGAGGGCGGTGGCGCGGCCGATGCCGCTGCTCGCTCCGGTGACGAAGGCGGGCGCGGCGGAGACGGCGGTGGCGGTGACGGCGGGCGAGGTCATGAGGGGAGTCCTTCCGGTGCGGGTGGCCCCACTGTGCGTCGGCGCGGAGCGCGGGCAGAAGATCCAGATCCGCGGCATCCGAGGGGCCCAGCGGATCGCTCCCGGACATGTGTCGCGCATGTGTCCTCTGGACCGGTCATCCCGCGCGCGCCTGGCTCTGGATGCCGACCAGTTGGGCGCGCACGGTCGATGCAGCAGACGCAGATGAAAGGTGTCCGATGCCGATCCCCCAGTCCCCCTCCGGCCGTCGTACCTCCGAGGACGACCGCCGGTACGTGTTCCACTCCTGGTCCGCTCAGGCGTTCCTGGATCCCCTCGTCATCGACTCCGCGCAGGGATCGCGCGTGGTGGACGCCGACGGCCGCTCCGAAGGTGAGCGCCGAGATCAGCAGGCCGATGCTGCGACCGGCCTTCTCGGGCTGGCGCTCGCGCACGATCGCGAACTCGAGGGGGAGGAACGCCGCCAGCGGCGCCTGCAGGGTGCGCCCCAGCAGGAAGAGCTCGTAGCTGGGGGCGCTGGCGACGACGACGGAGCCCGCGGTCACGGCGACCGCCGTGATCGCCAGCATCCGCTTGTGCCCGTACGCATCGCCGAGCCGGCCGATGATAGGCACGAAGACGACCGTCATCAGCATGTACATGTCGGTCACCCAGTTCAGCTGGGCGGTGTCGACGTGCCAGCGGGTGCCGATCGCCTCCAGGAGCGGGGTGAACCATCCCTGGAGGACCCCGCTGGACAGTTCCATCACGACGAGGAACCCGACGGCGCCGCGCCGCCGCCCGGCGGCGCCTCGGGTGGTGCTCCTGCTGTTCACGGTGATCCTGTGCTGGTCAGGACGGGTTCGGCAAGGCTAGGAATGCGGTGTTTCCCGTCGGTTTCCGATGCGAGGATCCGAACGAGGAGGGTCGAGGAGTGCGAGATTCCGAAGGGGATTCCGTCGATCGTGCGCTGATCGACGCGCTGGCGATGCGCCCGCGGACGAGCTGGAGCGCGCTCGCGAGCATCCTGAGCGCCGACGCGGGAACGCTCGCGCGGCGCTGGAGGAGGCTGTCGGAGCAGGGGCTCGCCCGGATCGCGGTCGAGCCCGGGCCGCGGGCCGCCGCCGTCGTCGCCGTCATCGAGGTCGAGTGCGCGCCCTCGGCGCTGCAGAGGATCACCGCGCAGCTGCAGGAGCAGGCGCCGGTCCTCTCGGTCGACGTCACCACGGGAGCGCGCGACCTCGTCGTCGTGGCCGGTGCGACCGATGCCGAGGAGATCTCCGACCTCGTCGTCGACCGGCTCGTGGAGCTGCCGGGAGTGCGGGCCATGCGGGTCGCCGTGGGGGCGCTCGTGGACGACGGGATCGTGCAGTTCCGGGTGCGGCTGGCCCCGGGGTTCTCGCGCGGGCGCGTGATCGTCTGGCTCTTCGGCAAGGCGGCCCCCGGACGGGTCGGCTCAGCGCTCTCCGTGCTGCATGCGCGGCATCCGCTGCGCTTCGCCGCCTCCGTCCACGGGAGGTTCGACATCGCCGTCTGCCTGCGGCTGCGCACGATCGACGACGTCCCCGCCGTCCTCGAGGAGCTGGGTGAGCAGGTCCCCGGGGTGCGCTTCGTCGACCGCTCGATCGTGCTGCGCTCCGGGTTCCCCATGCCCGCCTGACGGCCTCGGTCGCCGCGTCTGCGGACGCGGCGTCTGCGCGCCGTCGGCCGGGCTGCGCCGTCGCCTAGGCGTCGCCCGCGGCCCCGTCGCGGCACACCACGATGAACCCTGCCTCGTCGTAGGCCGTGCCGTACTCCGCGCCCCAGCGCTCGCTCGCCCAGGCCTCGGCGTCCGACGCGGTCTGCGGGGGCCGGTCGCCCCAGGAGAAGGCGTACTGGTCGATCAGGGCGCAGTCAGGCACGCGGGTGTTCGGGCCATGCATCCACTGGACGTCGTGATCGGGCACCGCGTAGGCCAGCAGCGTGATGTCCACGGCGGCGACCGTGCCGTCGGGCATCGCCTCGAGGGCCTCCTGGGCAGGCTCGGCGCGCCAGGTCAGCTCCCACCGGTCCGGTCGGACGAGGTCCAGCACGGGCATCTGCGCGCCGACGGTCAGGACGGTCGCGGCCGAGGCGATCGCGGCGGTCCATCGGACTGCGCGGGTGGGTCGGGGGCGGTCCCGACGCAGCAGGCTCGTCGCGCGGCCCGTCCGACGGTCGCCGAGGGCGTCCAGCAGCGCCGCGCACGCGATCGGCATCAGCACCGCGCTGTAGTGCCAGGTCCAGCCCCAGTAGAAGTCGACGGTGCCGGTGAAGCGCCAGGCCAGCGTGGGCAGCATCAGCCAGATCAGCGGTGAGCGGGCACCGATCACGCCGGCGGTCGCGATCAGCATCAGCGCGGTCACCCATTTGGTCCCCGGCAGCAGGACGTCGAGGATCGAGCCGAGGTTGTCGGTGTAGTCGTACTGGCCGGCGGTGTTCAGCAGGGGCAGGATCACGAAGGTCGACAGCAGGAACCATCCGACGCCCCAGCAGGCCAGGCCGATCCCTGCGAGCCGGCCGTCCCGGTCCCGCTCCGATTCCGACGCCGCACCCCGTCGTCGGCGATGCCGCAGGACGATCACCAGGCCGAGCATCATGACCGTCAGCCCCAGATCCTCCTTGACGAGGACCAGCGGCATCGCCCACAGGACGGATGCCGTGACCCTGTCGCGCAGGAGCGCCGTCAGCGACAGCGCGAGCAGCGGCACCGCGAAGGCCACCTCGTGGAACTGCACGTCGGCCGCGGCCTGCAGCCCGAAGGAGAGCACGTATCCGGCGCCGACGACCGTGCCCATCGCCCGCCCCAGGCGGTCGATCGCCAGCCGTGCCAGCGGGATCGCCGACGCCCCCAGCAGCACGGCCTGCGTCCACACCAGCGCCAGCCCCGACGGCCACACCCACCACACCGGTGCCAGCAGCACCAGGATCGGGTGGAAATGATCGCCCAGCAGGTTCACGTCGTCGCCCTTGATCGGCACGATCGGCGCGGAGAAGGTGCCGTAGGCCTTCGCGAGCTGGGTGAAGATCCCCAGGTCCCAGGACGGTGCGACGAGGTTGCGCCACTGCTGCCAGCCGAGCAGCCCGTAGGCGATCGCGCCGACCGCGGCGAGCGCGAGCGGCACCAGGAGACGGAAGCGGGAGCGGGCCCCTCGGCCCTGCACGCAGTCAGCCGGCGGCGGGGCGGCATCGGGCCCGGATCCGGCGGCATCGGGCCCGGATCCGGCGGCGCCGGACGCCGCCTCGGCGGTGCCGCGGTCGATGGCGTCGGGCTCGGCGTTCGTCACGGAGCGAGCGTAGCGGGCGCGCCGGTCACCAGGCCGCGGTCCTCACAGCATCACGATCAGCTGCACGACGATGATCTTGACGATCATCCCGAGGGTGAACAGGGCGGAGTAGCCGGACTCGGCGCGCTCGTCGTCGATCGAGGCGGTGACATGCCCGAGCAGGACCGGCTGCCCGATGAAGCCGGCCATGGCACCGGCGGTGCGGGCGGTGGACATGCCCGAGGCGCGACCGAGCAGCCACACGGCGCCGACGCTCAGCACGGTCAGGACCGCGGAGACCACCGCGACCGTGAGCCCGGTCCGGCTGAAGGCGGTGGAGGCGAAGGCCTGGCCGCTGGTCAGGCCCACGGTGGCGAGGAAGATGACCAGGCCGAACTGACGGATGGTCAGGGCAGCCGCGCTCGGCGGGGTCCATACGAGAGGTCCGGTGCGGCCGAGCCGCCCCAGGATCAGGCCGACGACCAGCGGGCCGGCGGCGACCCCGAGGGACAGGCCCGCCCCGGCGCCCAGCGGGATCGCGATCAGGCCGGCGAGGATGCCGAGCACGAGTCCGAGTCCGACGCTGATCCAGTCTACCTCGGTGATCCGCTTCTCGGAGTCGCCGAACAGGGCCCTGACCTCGTCGAGCCGTTCGCGGGGGACGACGACGGCGACGCGGTCGCCGAGCTGGAGGGGCATGTCGGGCACGGCCAGGAGCTCGCGGTCGCCGCGTCGTACGCGGGTGATCATGCCGCCCACGCGCGCGGGTACCCGCTGCTGGGCGATGGTCTGCCCGGCGATCGCCGGATCGGAGACGACGAAGCGGCGGAACTCGACGGCGCTGCGGTCGTGCACGAGGTGCTGCGGGGCCTGATGGCCGAGAGCCCGGGCGGCCTCGCGGACGGCGTCGGGGATGCCGACCAGCAGCAGGTGGTCGCCTCTCTCGAGATGATCCTCCGGGAGCGCGACCCGCATCCGTCCGTCGCGCAGCAGATAGGACATGCGCACCTGCCCGCTGCGCCCGGCGGTGGCGGCGATCCCGGGGATCTGGCGCACCCGCATCGGGTTCTCGACCTCGACGCTGATGTCGAGGAGACCGGCGGCCGACGCCGGCGGCGGGTCGCTGCGTCCGGGCAGCTGCCTCTTCACGGCGGAGGAGAGCATCACCAGGGTGATGAGAACGCCGACGGGGTAGGCGATCGCGAAGCCGACGGCGGGGGCGCTCGATCCGTCGAGCGCCGTCGTCGCGGTGTCCAGCGCGGGCGTGGCGGTGAACATGCCGGCGTAGAGGCCGCCGATCATGCCGGGCGTCAGACCGAGCGCCTCCCCGCCGAGCACGCCCAGCACCGCGGTCGCGATCAGCGCGAGCGTCGCCCCGATGATGAGGCGGGTCTGGGTCCGCAGGTCGTGGAAGAAGGTGGAGCCGGCGGCGAGGCCCGTCGTGTACACGAACAGGGCCAGGCCCAGGGACTGCAGGGTTCCGAGGCCCTCGCCGAGCCGCGGGTCGAGCGCGCCGACGGCGAGGCCGACGAACAGGGCCCCCGCCGCGCCGAAGCGCACCGGGCCGATCTTCAGCGCCCCGATCGCCGATCCTAGGGCGACCACGGCGAACAGGGTCAGCAGAGGGGTGTCCGCCAGGAGATCGAGCATGTGGTCACCGTAGACCTGAGCGCCGCCTGCGGAGGAGGGGCGGAGCGCCCCAGGTAACGGACCCCACGGGATCCCGCACCCCCCGTGTGCCCTGGGTCATCCGCCGCTGCGCTGTTCCGCCGCTGCGCTGTTCCGCCGCTGCGCTGTCGGACCTGGGTCCTGCCGCCCTGGCGGAGCGAGACGATCGTCGGATCTGTCGGGACGGCTGGGCCCATATGCTCCGAGCATGGCGTTCTCCACCCGCTCCTTCTCGGGCTCCGGCCCCCTTCCCGCCCTGCTCTCCGGCTCCGGCTCGCAGGACGGCCGCTCGCGGTCCCATGTGCTGATCGGCTCGCGGTCCCTGCCGCTGGGACTGCTCGTGCGCGCGGGCGCGGCGACAGCCGCCGTCGGCGCCCTGTCCCTCATCGAGCCGCGCAGCCTCACACCGGGCCGGCGCGCCTGGTACCGGGTCGGCATGGCCGCGGCCAGCGGGCTCCTCTCTGCGGATCTGGGACGCGACGGGCAGGCGCTGGCCTCCCCGACGGCCGACGGCGTCCTCGCCGCAGGCCTGACGATGGGGCTCGCCGAGGTCTCCGAGGGCCTCGACGGACGCACTGTCGACGGCCTGCGCAGGATCGGCGTCCGGCATCCGCGTCTGCTCCTCGCAGCGGTCGGCGCCGCCGGCACCGCGCTCGCCTACTGGGCTCCGACCTGGGCGGCGGACGACGACCCCGACGACGCCGATGCCGATGACGAGCCCGAGCGGCTGGAGCTCTCCGACGAGGCGCGGGAGCTGATCGCCGCGCTGCTCGCGAACCCCTCGGGACGCGGCGGGCTGCCCGGTGCGCCCGCGCTGCGCTCCCAGCTCGCCGTCGCCGAGCGCGTGGACCCGGGGTATCCGACCAGCGACCTCGAGCTCGCCGTCGATGCTCCCGAGCGGCTCGTCGTCCCCCACGACCAGACCTGGCCGGTCCTCGGACGCTTCCGTCATGAGGGCATCGGATTCGAGCTGCGCCTGCTGATCACCGACGGCCGGCTCTCCCAGCTCATGGTGGCGCTCGCCGACGACACCCTTGAGGACGGCGACCTCATGGAGCGCGCCTACGACATGCTCGGCGAGGGCGAGGTGCCGCTGCCCGCGGTCGAGGATCTCGAGCTCGTGGTCGAGAGCGACCAGCCCTCGTGAGGATCACCGGTCCTCCTGAGGATCACGCGCTCTCCTGAGGAGCAGCGGCACTCGTGAGGGTCCCGGGAGGCGTGAGGATCCCGGGAGGGGCGGCTCATCGTGGCCAGTCCATGTCGAGACGGGCGACCCCGATGGTCTCGTCGGCCCCCTCGTAGGCGAGCAGGAGCTCATCGTCGGCAGAGACCAGACCGACTGCTGGGTCCGGACCGGCTGCTGGCTCGATGGCATGCACGTGAGCTCGGCCGACGGGCAGGCCGACCTCTTGCCCCTCGAGAGGGAAGCCGGGGATGACGGAAGGCATCGATGGCAGGAGGGGAACGAAGAGACGGCCGGGGAAGGAAGAGACGGCCGGGGAAGAGAGGAGAAGGACGGGAAGAGCGGGACGACCGGATCAGGCGAGCGAGCAGGCGACTCCGTTGAAGCCGTGGTTGCAGTAGCCGCCCGGGTTCTTGGCGAGGTACTGCTGATGCTCCGACTCAGCCGTGTAGTACACGCCGTTCCCGGCCTCAGCCAGCGGAGACAGCTCCGTGGTGATCGTCCCGCGGCCGGCGGCGTCGAGCGCCCTCTGGTAGACGGCCCTCGACTCCCGGACGACGTCGCCCTGGCCGGGAGCGGTCCAGTAGACCGCGCTGCGATACTCGGTCCCCACGTCATTGCCCTGACGGTTCGCCGTGGTGGGATCATGCTGCTGCCAGAACTCCGTGAGCAGCGCCCGCAGGGTCTTGTCGCCACCCAGGTAGATCACGCGCACCGCCTCGGTGTGCCCGGTCTGCGCTGAGAACACCTCCTCGTAGGTGGGATGCGGCGTGAAGCCCCCGGCATAGCCGGCGGAGGTCGTGTGCACGCCCGGGATCTGCCAGGCGATCCTCTCGATGCCCCAGAAGCAGCCTCCCGCCAGGATGATCTCCTCGGAGCCTTCCGGCCAGGCGCTCGGCGCGGTGGGAGCATCCGGTCCCAGCATGTCGGTGCCGAGCACCAGGTGCTCACGACGCAGGGGATAGGAGTAGGTGTCACGACCGGGCAGAGCATCCTCACGGGAGACCATCTGCTTCTTGTGCCCGTACAGGACATCCATCATCTGCCACATGGTCGCCACCGTAGTCGTGCTCCCCGGCGAAGAGGATGGTGCCGACCACAGGTTCACCCAGGGCGCAGGCGCGTGGAGCATGCCCGTGCTCCGGCGGGCGGTGAACAGACCGCGCCAGCACCAGCTCCTGGCGCCATCTGGAGCTGCCGGAACCATCCGGACTGCGGTGGCGGAGGAGAACCTGCCAGCACGGAACCCACTGCTCACCACGAGGGGAGCGAGAGCAGAGCGGGGTGTGCGGTGCTGGGGCGCGGGCCTCTCGAACGCTGATGGCACGGAGCTCGGCGATCACCGCCCGGGCCGAGGCAGGGATCGGGAGCGACATAGAGATCAGAGCTCGGCGCACCTGCGCAGACCAGCTGAACGAGGACCGGATCGGGGCGGGGCCCGAAGATGTCGAACGAGACTCCGCTGACCTGCGGTGACGGAGCGTTGTTGCCGGGTGTGGTCGAGGCCACGCCGGAAACGGGCTTCTCGAGTTGACGTGCTGGAGCGGTCTGCGTAATGTTTTCCCTCGTGCCGAGGAGATCGGCGAAACGGGAGACCAGAGATGGAAAACCGGAAAACCACTCCTCACCAGGTACTTCGGTTCTCTTCGAAGTGAACGGAGGCGCGGGTCACACCGGGTCGAGTTGACAGAGAGGGAAACGGGCCCCTAAGGTTTAGGGGTTGCCTCGGAACGAAGAGCTTAACGGCTCGGAGCATCGAGTGCGCGTGTTGCTTGATATCTCAATAGCGTGTCTGTTTGTTGATGCCAATATTTTTGATTGGCAAGATTTACGGATGATCAGCAGTAGCTGGTTGTTCGTTTCTTTTGCCGGGATTTTTTCATGTTTTCATGGAGAGTTTGATCCTGGCTCAGGACGAACGCTGGCGGCGTGCTTAACACATGCAAGTCGAACGATGACGGTGGTGCTTGCACTGCCTGATTAGTGGCGAACGGGCGAGTAACACGTGAGTAACCTGCCCCCCACTCTGGGATAACCTCGGGAAATCGGGGCTAATACCGGATATGAACTGTCACCGCATGGTGGTGGTTGGAAAGTTTTTCGGTGGGGGATGGGCTCGCGGCCTATCAGTTTGTTGGTGAGGTAGTGGCTCACCAAGGCGATGACGGGTAGCCGGCCTGAGAGGGCGACCGGCCACACTGGGACTGAGACACGGCCCAGACTCCTACGGGAGGCAGCAGTGGGGAATATTGCACAATGGGCGAAAGCCTGATGCAGCGACGCCGCGTGAGGGATGACGGCCTTCGGGTTGTAAACCTCTTTCAGTAGGGAAGAAGCGAAAGTGACGGTACCTGCAGAAGAAGCGCCGGCTAACTACGTGCCAGCAGCCGCGGTAATACGTAGGGCGCAAGCGTTGTCCGGAATTATTGGGCGTAAAGAGCTTGTAGGTGGCTTGTCGCGTCTGCCGTGAAAACCCGAGGCTCAACCTCGGGCGTGCGGTGGGTACGGGCAGGCTAGAGTGTGGTAGGGGAGACTGGAACTCCTGGTGTAGCGGTGAAATGCGCAGATATCAGGAAGAACACCGATGGCGAAGGCAGGTCTCTGGGCCATTACTGACACTGAGAAGCGAAAGCATGGGGAGCGAACAGGATTAGATACCCTGGTAGTCCATGCCGTAAACGTTGGGCACTAGGTGTGGGGAACATTCCACGTTTTCCGCGCCGTAGCTAACGCATTAAGTGCCCCGCCTGGGGAGTACGGCCGCAAGGCTAAAACTCAAAGGAATTGACGGGGGCCCGCACAAGCGGCGGAGCATGCGGATTAATTCGATGCAACGCGAAGAACCTTACCAAGGCTTGACATGCACCGGACGGTCGCAGAGATGTGGCTTCCTTTGGGCTGGTGCACAGGTGGTGCATGGTTGTCGTCAGCTCGTGTCGTGAGATGTTGGGTTAAGTCCCGCAACGAGCGCAACCCTCGTTCCATGTTGCCAGCGCGTTATGGCGGGGACTCATGGGAGACTGCCGGGGTCAACTCGGAGGAAGGTGGGGACGACGTCAAATCATCATGCCCCTTATGTCTTGGGCTTCACGCATGCTACAATGGCCGGTACAATGGGTTGCGATACTGTGAGGTGGAGCGAATCCCAAAAAGCCGGTCTCAGTTCGGATTGGGGTCTGCAACTCGACCCCATGAAGTCGGAGTCGCTAGTAATCGCAGATCAGCAACGCTGCGGTGAATACGTTCCCGGGCCTTGTACACACCGCCCGTCAAGTCACGAAAGTCGGTAACACCCGAAGCCAGTGGCCCATCCTCGTGAGGGAGCTGTCGAAGGTGGGATCGGTGATTGGGACTAAGTCGTAACAAGGTAGCCGTACCGGAAGGTGCGGCTGGATCACCTCCTTTCTAAGGAGCATCACCAAGTATGGTGGCCGTCTGCCTGCCCGCGTGTGGTGGGGATGGTTGCTCATGGGTGGAACATCAACGGATGGGCGCTTCGCTGGTTCGCAGTGATTGTTCTAGTACGCCTCCTGGTGGGGTGGGAACGGATGGTCGTGGGCTGGTTCGAGGTGGAGACACGCTATTGGGTTGTGAGGCTGCACGCGGCCTGTTCTGGGGTTCTTCCTGTGGGGAGGGGCTCGGGGTGGGTGTGTGGCTGGTCCTCCCTCGCTGGGGCATCGCTGTGGTGGTGTGCTGGTGGGTGTGGGGTTGTTTCTTGAGAACTACATAGTGGACGCGAGCATCTTGTAAGCAATTTTTTGTCTTTGTGTGTTGCCAAGTCTTTAAGGGCGCACGGTGGATGCCTGGGCACAAGGAGCCGATGAAGGACGTGGGAGTCTGCGATAAGCCTCGGGGAGATGACAACCGATCTGTGATCCGAGGATATCCGAATGGGGAAACCCACCGCAAGTCATGTTGCGGTACCCGCCATTGAATGTATAGGTGGTGTGGAGGGAACGCGGGGAAGTGAAACATCTCAGTACCTGCAGGAAGAGAAAACAAATAGTGATTCCGTGAGTAGTGGCGAGCGAAAGCGGAGGTGGCTAAACCTGGTCTGTGTGATACCCGGCAGGGGTTGCAGGCTGGGGGTTGTGGGGCAGTGCGTGACCTCTCTGCCGGGGGGTCGGCGTGGACGTGTGTTGGTAGTCGAAGTCGTGGTGAGTGCGACGGCGTAGAGGGTGTGACCCCCGTAGACGAAACTGACGTGCGGCGTTGTTGCTGTTCCCGAGTAGCACCGGGCCCGTGAAATCCGGTGTGAATCTGCCAGGACCACCTGGTAAGCCTGAATACTCCCTTGTGACCGATAGCGGACAAGTACCGTGAGGGAAAGGTGAAAAGTACCCCGGGAGGGGAGTGAAATAGTACCTGAAACCGTGTGCTTACAATCCGTCGGAGCCTTTTGGGGTGACGGCGTGCCTTTTGAAGAATGAGCCTGCGAGTTAGTGGTCGGTGGCGAGGTTAACCCGTGTGGGGTAGCCGTAGCGAAAGCGAGTCTGAACGGGGCGTTCAGTCGCCGGCTCTAGACCCGAAGCGAAGTGATCTATCCATGGGCAGTGTGAAGCGCGGGTAAGACCGCGTGGAGGCGCGAACCCACTTCAGTTGAAAATGGAGGGGATGACCTGTGGATAGGGGTGAAAGGCCAATCAAACTTCGTGATAGCTGGTTCTCCCCGAAATGCATTTAGGTGCAGCGTTGCGTGTTTCGTGCCGGAGGTAGAGCACTGGATAGGCGATGGGCCCCACCGGGTTACTGACCTTAGCCAAACTCCGAATGCCGGTACGTGAGAGCGCAGCAGTGAGACTGTGGGGGATAAGCTTCATAGTCGAGAGGGAAACAGCCCAGAACATCAGCTAAGGCCCCTAAGCGTGTGCTAAGTGGAAAAGGATGTGGAGTTGCTGAGACAACCAGGAGGTTGGCTTAGAAGCAGCCACCCTTGAAAGAGTGCGTAATAGCTCACTGGTCAAGTGATTCTGCGCCGACAATGTAGCGGGGCTCAAGTACACCGCCGAAGCTGTGTCATTCCGGTTTTGCCGGGATGGGTAGGGGAGCGTCGAGCAGCCAGCGAAGCCGCGGGGGAACCCAGTGGTGGAGGCTGTTCGAGTGAGAATGCAGGCATGAGTAGCGAAAGACGGGTGAGAAACCCGTCCGCCGATTGATCAAGGGTTCCAGGGCTAGGTTAATCCGCCCTGGGTTAGTCGGGACCTAAGGCGAGGCCGACAGGCGTAGTCGATGGACATCGGGTTGATATTCCCGAACCGATCGTAGGAGGACCCATACCGAGGCGTCTGATGCTAACCACCCGAGCTGCCTGCTCGCCCTTCGGGGTGGGTGTGGTGTGTGAGGCTGGGAACCAGGGATGTAGTAGGTCAGCGTGTGGGATGACGCAGAGAGGTAGCTTCCGCGGACTTAATGGAATAGTCCGTCTAAGCGTGCAGCCCGATCCCGGGTAATGCTGGGGTCGTGTGGGTGAGACGTGATGGGGATCCCGTATGGGCGTAGGTGAGTGATCCTGTACTGCCAAGAAAAGTTCCGGCGTGACGAATACGGTCGCCCGTACCCTAAACCGACTCAGGTGATCAGGTAGAGAATACCGAGGCGTTCGAGAGAATCGTGGTTAAGGAACTCGGCAAAATGCCCCCGTAACTTCGGGAGAAGGGGGGCCCGATCCGTGAGAGCGGGGAGGGCCGCAGAGACCAGGGAGAAGCGACTGTTTACTAAAAACACAGGTCCGTGCGAAGTCGTAAGACGCTGTATACGGACTGACGCCTGCCCGGTGCTGGAAGGTTAAGAGGACTGGTTAGCACTTCGGTGCAAAGCTGAGAATTTAAGCCCCAGTAAACGGCGGTGGTAACTATAACCATCCTAAGGTAGCGAAATTCCTTGTCGGGTAAGTTCCGACCTGCACGAATGGCGTAACGACTTCTCCACTGTCTCAACCGCGAACTCGGCGAAATTGCATTACGAGTAAAGATGCTCGTTACGCGCAGCAGGACGGAAAGACCCCGGGACCTTTACTATAGTTTGGTATTGGTGTTCGGAACGATTTGTGTAGGATAGGTGGGAGACTGGGAAGCGTTCACGCCAGTGGATGTGGAGTCGTTGTTGAAATACCACTCTGGTCGTTCTGGATTCCTAACCTCGGTCCGTGATCCGGATCAGGGACAGTGCCTGATGGGTAGTTTAACTGGGGCGGTTGCCTCCTAAAGAGTAACGGAGGCGCTCAAAGGTTCCCTCAGCCTGGTTGGCAATCAGGTGTTGAGTGTAAGTGCACAAGGGAGCTTGACTGCGAGACAGACATGTCGGGCAGGTGCGAAAGCAGGAACTAGTGATCCGGCACCTCATTGTGGAATGGGTGTCGCTCAACGGATAAAAGGTACCCCGGGGATAACAGGCTGATCTTGCCCAAGAGCTCATATCGACGGCATGGTTTGGCACCTCGATGTCGGCTCGTCGCATCCTGGGGCTGGAGTTGGTCCCAAGGGTTAGGCTGTTCGCCTATTAAAGCGGTACGCGAGCTGGGTTTAGAACGTCGTGAGACAGTTCGGTCCCTATCCGCTGCGCGCGTTGGATATTTGAGAAGACCTGTCCCTAGTACGAGAGGACCGGGATGGACTGACCTCTGGTGTGCCAGTTGTTCTGCCAAGGGCATGGCTGGTTGGCTACGTTGGGAAGGGATAACCGCTGAAAGCATCTAAGCGGGAAGCCTGCTTCAAGATGAGATATCCGTGCACGTTTACGTGTGAGAGGCCCCCAGTAGACCACTGGGTTGATAGGCCAGATGTGGAAGCGCAGTAATGTGTGGAGCTGACTGGTACTAATGGCTGATGACTTATCAACATACTTGTTGTTGTTTGCGTGTGTTCGCGTCCACTGTGTGGTTCTGGAGAAACAATCCCTGGGGTTCTCCTGCTCGTGTGTCGGGTGGGTGGTCTTGGGGTCCAGGGTCTCGTCGTGTTACGGCGGTCATAGCGTCGGGGAAACGCCCGGTTCCATTCCGAACCCGGTAGCTAAGCTCGATCGCGCCGATGGTACTGCACTCGGGAGGGTGTGGGAGAGTAGGTCGCCGCCGGACATCTTCACCGAGAAGAGGGGTGAAGGAGTCGCTGAGAGGCATCGATCCATGGGGTCGATCGTTTCTCGCCTCCCTCACCCCTCTTTCTCGTTTTTCCCGCCCGCCTCCGCGACCCGCGACTCCCGCCCGCGGCCCACGGGTTCAGTGCGCGTCCCCGGGTGCGGGTGCGGGTGCGGGGGGGGGGGGGGGGAGCGTCCGTCTACCACCGTTGAGGGACCGTTCCAGCGACGACAGACGGACACTGCTCGCTCCCAGACCCTGGGACCCGCACCCAGCCCCTCACCCAGCCCCAGCGCTTGGCCCGGGCCCAACCCGGACCCGGACCCGGACCCGGTCTCGGAACCCGGGGTGGAGAGACGCCAGCGAGGCCAACGTTTCGCAGGAGCTCACAGTAGGCTCACCGGAGAGCGCTGCGTCGGCCCGACGTCGTCAGAACCTTGGACGACAGCGAAGGCGCGCCCGTCGGCAGCGCCCCAGGACGGAGCCTCGCATGAGCAGGTACCTGATCTCGTTCCCCACCGAAGCGATGACCGCCGCGGCAGAAGAGCTCCCCACCATCGCTTACGACGCCCACCGTGTGATCGCCGCGGCCAGAGCAGCAGGTGTCCTCGTAGCGAGCGGAGGCATCGATGAGTCCTTCCGGCCCTTCCGCGTCGACGAGAGCGGGCACATCCTCGATGACCTCTACGCGGACCGCCCAGTACCCCATGGCGGGTACACCATTCTCAGTGTCCCGAACGCAGATGTCGCGAGAGTATGGGCGGCGCGGATCGCCGCAGCCTGCCGCTGCCCCCAGGAGGTCCGACGATTCCAGGTCGATCCGGACAGCTGACCCCCGCCCACGACGGTAGTCGGAGAGGGAAGAGACGTCTCGAGCTGACGCGTGGGGAGCCGACGCGCCGGAGGCTCATCGTTGAGGTCGCTGGGACGCGAGGCAAGAATGGTCGGATGGTTCCGACGATGCCTGCATCCCCCTCACGCCGCCCCAGCATCGTGTTCATCCTGACCGACGATCACGGTGCCGGGGCCATCAGCGCGTACTCCGGTGCTGTGAACATCACCCCGAACCTGGATCGCCTGGCGGACGAGGGCGCGAGGATGGACGCCCTCTACTGCACGAACTCGATCTGCACTCCCAGTCGCGCCTCGATCCTCTCGGGCACCTACTCCCATGTGAACGGTGCCGGCACCATCTACTCGACATTCGACTATCGCGTCAGGACGTTCCCGCAGGTCCTGCACGACTGCGGCTACCGGACCGCACTGTTCGGCAAGTGGCATCTGGGCCACGGGCCCGAGAACGACCCGCAGGGCTTCGACGAGTGGAGGATCTACCGCGGCCAGGGCGAGTACAACGACCCCGTCATGTACGGGATCGACGCCGATGGCGAACGGGTGGACGACGTGGTGCCCGGGTATGCGACGGACACCGTCACCGACCTGGCCCTGGACTGGCTCGACCGCAGTCTCGCCGCCGAGCCCGATGCGCCGTTCTGCCTCCTGGTGCACCACAAGGCTCCGCACCGCAACTGGATCCCCCATCCCCGCCATGCTCGCCTGTACCAAGAGGGCACGATCCCCGAGCCGGAGACCCTCTTCGACGATCACGCGAGCATGAGTCGAGCCGTCCGCCATGTGCGGATGTCGATCGCCGACGACCTCACCGATCACGATCTCAAGCAGCCGCTCCCTGAGGAGCTGAAGGGCGAGGAGAACCGTGAAGCCCGCACGCGACGGAACTATCAGCTGTACATGCGCGACTACCTGCAGACCGTCCAGGCCGTCGATGAGAACGTCGGCCGCATCCTCGACACGCTCGAGGAGAAGGGATTGGCGGAGAACACGCTGGTCATCTACACCTCCGATCAGGGATTCTTCCTCGGCGACCACGGCTGGTTCGACAAGCGACTCATGTTCGACCAGTCCCTGCAGATGCCGATGATGCTCCGCTGGCCCGCTCGCATCCCTGCCGGCAGGACCGTGGACCAGATCGCCACCAACGTGGACCTCGCCGCGACGCTCCTGGACGTGTGCGGACTCGAGGCTGACGAGGAGCTGCCCGAGCAGCAGGGCCGCAGCCTGCTGCCGCTCCTCGACGGCAGCGCGGATGCGCAGCTGCTGGCCTCGTGGCCCGATGCGATGTACTACCGGTACTGGGAGCACGAGGACCGCGACCACAACGCGCCCGCCCACTACGGCATCCGCACCCGGACCCACAAGCTGATCCGCTACTACGGGGATGGGATGGGCGCTCCCGGCGCCTCCGACGCTCTGCGCGAGACCGAGTGGGAGATGTACGACCTGGTCGACGATTCCGCGGAGCTCACCAACATCGCCGACGACCCCGCACACGCCCGCGCCCGACAGCTTCTGGAGGAGCGCCTCGCGGCCGCCCAAGCCGCCGTCGGCGACCTGCCCTATGACGGCCCGCAGACCCCGCGCCCAGACTGGGGAGGCGCGCAGAGCTGACCCGCATGAGCCGCGGGAGGTGCTGATGAGCCGCGGGTGGCGCTGAGATGCAGCGCTGACGGACTTCTCCTCCCCACCTCCCGTTCATCCACAGCCCGGCCGACGGACCAGCACCGAGCGCTGAGGATCGGCATCCTGAGTCCATGGAACCGCTCCCCACCAGCCCGAACACTCCATGGGGTCGAGGCATGCCGTTCGGAGACGAGAGCCTGGCAGAGGCGTTCACCGGCACGGATGGTCCTCGCGAGCCCTCGGCCGCCCCGCCCGCGAGCGCGGCTGAGCTGGCACGGGTCGCCCGGGTCTGGAAAGGGCTCGGGCGGCCCCGAGCAGACGTTCCGCAGGAGGCGTGGAGGATCGCGCGGGAGCAGCTCGATACCGGATATGTGCCGCTGCTCGCTGAGCTGCGCGGTGGCTTCCTGCAACTGAGGTTTCCCGATGGGATCCACGTCAAGCTCGACCAGCGCCACCGCGTCCGGGATACCGACGTCTGCAGCTGCGGCTCGGGTGCCGCGCCGGGCGCCGGCCCGGCCGCATGCCAGCACCGCGTCACGGCCCTGCGCGCTCTTGCCGAGGGCCGCTGCCGCTCGACCTGGCGGCACGTGGCCGAGACTGCTGCGAGCCCGAGGCCGAGCTCCTGGCTGAGACCGGAGGTCACGGCGCTCGTCCTCTCCGTCGAACCCCATCTGCCGCAGCGCCACGGCACCCCGGTCGTGGTGCGGCCCTCGCGCCGGACCACGACCGGAACCTGGCATCGACGGGTCACCTGGGCCGCTGTGGAGCAGGCGATGGACGAGCTGCCGCCTGCGCAGCAGTCCGTGCTGCGGACCCTCTCCCGGTCCCGCGGGACGATGGGGATCGGGACGACCGTGGCCGATCTCGGCCCCGAGCTGTGGCCGCTGCTGGATGCGGCGCGTGACGCCGGGCTCGAGGTCACCGGTGACGGCAGCCTCGTCCTCGGCAGCGACCTCGCCGTCGAGGTGCATCTGGAGCGCAGCACGGGAGGGCTCGTCGTCGGGACCCGGCCGGTGTGGGAGGAGGACCGCTGTCCGACGGACTGGCATCTGCACGGGGACCCCGCCGGCAGCATCGTCGCCGAGCATGCCGAGCATGCCGAGCATGCCGAGCATGCCGAGCATGCCGAGCATGCCGAGCACTCTGCGGGGATGGTGGGTGCTGCGCACGGCCCGGCCTCCAGCGGTCGATCGCCGATGCACATCCACCGCATCCCTGATGACCCGCAGCTGCGCATGCTCCTGATCGCCGGCGAGCTGTGGATCCCCGACGACGAGGTCGAGGAGTTCGCCCGCTCCGTGCTGCCTGACCTGACCGCGCATTCGCGCATCCGTCTGACCGGAGCGGTCCAGGAGGTCCGGACGGCGCTGCTGCCGCTGCGGCTGTGCGCGACGCTCCAGTGTGCTGAGCAGGTGGACAGCGCACCGGAGTCGGCCGCGGCATCGGGAGCGGCCGTGGCATCAGGAGTGGCCGCGACACCGGGGATGACGGCGTCGGAGGGCAGCACCGGGAGGACGGAGGACGCCTCATCCGGTGCTCGGGTCGACGAGGAGATCCGCCTCCTGTGGAGCTGGGAGTACGGCGATGAGGGCGAGGACGGGCACATGCGAGTGCCCCTGCTGTCCAGCGGCGAGCGGTGGCGACGAGAGCGCGAGGAGGGGCGCGTGCTCGGTGCCCTCGTCGCCGAGCATCCCGAGCTGCTCGACCTTCTCCAGGACGAGGGACGAGTGCTCACCCGTGCCCAAGCTCGTGACGTCCTCGCACGGACTCGGAGGCTGCTCGGGGAGGATCCCCGGACGCGCCTGCGAATCCTCGCTCGCGGGCTCGATCTGCCCGACGCGCCGCCGCCCGACATCAGCTGGGAGCTGCGCCCCGCCCAGGACGCCGACGGTCAGCCACGCTGCGACTGGCTCGATCTGGACGGGGTCGTCACCGTCGGCGAAGCCCGGATGAGCCTGCGCGAGCTCATCCTCCATCTGCGCTCCGGAGCTCGGCGCATCGTCGTCGGCGGATCCTGCGTCGATCTGGACACCGAGGAGATGCAGCGGCTGCGAGCCCTGCTGGAGACCGCCGCTGCCCTGCCGGACGACGAACGGATCCTCATCAGCCGTCACGACCTCGGCACACTCGAGCAGCTCGCGACACTCGAGGGCCTCGCCGCGGATGCCGAGCGGTGGCGCCTACAGCTCGCGGGCGCCCGACCCGCCGACCTCTCCGATGAGCCGCTGCCGACCGGGGTCCGCGCGGAGCTGCGGCCCTATCAGCTCGAGGGCTATCGCTGGCTCGGTGCCCGCTGGGATGCGGGTCTCGGCGGTCTTCTCGCCGACGACATGGGCCTGGGCAAGACCCTCCAGCTGCTCACCGCGATCCAGCGGCATCGTCGGGCCGACGAACGGCCGGTGCTCGTCGCCGCACCGCGATCCGTGCTCGGCACCTGGGCCCAGCAGGCGGCGCAGTTCGTGCCCGATCTACGCGTCCGTGTCGTCACCCGGATGCTCGATGCGGACCTCGACCCCGCTGACGTCGACCTCGTCGTCGTCTCCCACCAGCTGCTGCGCAGGGACATCGACCGCTACCGGAGTGTCGGATGGGCCGCGATGGTGATCGACGAGGCGCAGGCCGCGAAGAACCCTCTCTCACAGCTGCATCGCGCACTGCGGAGCATTCCCCGAGACGTCGCCTTCGTCGTCACAGGCACCCCCGTCGAGAACTCGCTGCAGGATCTGTGGGCGCTCGCCGCCCTCGCCGCGCCCGGGCTGCTGCCTCGGCTGGGAGAGTTCACCGCCGAGTGGCGACGCCCCATAGAGCGGCGCACCGTTGAAGGCGCGGAGCGCCTGGCCCTGCTGCGTCGGCGCATCGCCCCTCTGCTCCTGCGCCGCACCAAGGACCTCGTCGCCGCGGACCTTCCGCCCAAGGTCGAGACCGCCCTCGTGCTGCCTCTCGCCGCAGCGCACATCAACCGGTACACCGCCGCCCTCAACAAGGAGCGGCAACGCCTGCTGGGGCTGCTCGTGGATCCCCAGGGCAACCGCGTGGAGATCCTCGCCTCCCTGACCCGGCTGCGTCTGCTGGCGACCGACCCGGGCACCGCCGACTCCCCGTCGGCGAAGACCCGTGAACTCGTCCAGCGGCTCGAGGCGCTCGCCGGGTCAGGGCACCGTGCTCTCGTGTTCAGCCAGTTCACCCGGCACCTGCGGGTCGTGCGTGAGATCCTCGAGCGCCGCGGTATCACCACCGCCTACCTCGACGGCACCACGACCGACCGGGAGGCCAGGATCGAGGAGTTCCGTCGCGGCGACCAGGCCGCCTTCCTCATCAGCCTCCGGGCCGGCGGCTCCGGCCTCACCCTCGTCGAGGCCGACTACGTGTTCCTCCTGGACCCGTGGTGGAACCCGGCCGTCGAGGAGCAGGCGATCGATCGCACCCACCGCATCGGCCAGGACCGTCCGGTGACCGTCTACCGGATGGTCTCCGCCGACACCATCGAGGAGAAGGTCCTGGCACTTCAGGCCGGTAAACGGGAGCTCGCCGCGTCGCTGCTCGACGATGGACTCGACGGGAGGGGATCAACGGGATCGAGCGCAGCGGGGCCTGACCCGGCCGAGATCCGGGCGATGCTGGGATGAGCGCACGGCCAGCAGGGGAGTGCTCCTCCTCAGGGCCCCGGCCCGGGCGAGGAGCGCCCGACGGCCGGCATCTGAGGTCGGGCGCTCCTCCCCGATCACACCAGACGGCGACGCGACAGGGCAGGGACGAAGCTCCTGCCTCCGTCCGAGGAGCCGTCCGAGGAGCCGTCCGAGGAGCCGCGAGGGCGAGGCCCGCGACGGGGCGGCCCCGATGGACCTCGCTCAGCAGCCCGCCGGGACGGTCTTCTCCGCCTGCGCGTCGGCCGGGAGGTCCTCGTCGGCCGTCTGCGCGTGTGCGCCCTCGATGGCGGACGCGCCATCGAGGGCGGCATGCTCCATCTGGCGACGATGCACGGCATACGACCAGGTCGCGATGCCGATGCCCGCCACAGCGAGGCCCACGCCCACCCACGAGGGAGCGAGCAGGCCGAACCCTGCCGCCAGCACCGCCGCGCCGAGCGCCGCACCGAGGGAGTTGCCGGTGTTCAGCGCCGAATGGTGCAGAGCCGCAGCGAGCGAGGGAGCGTCCGGCGAGGCGTCCATGAGGAACAGCTGCAGGGACGGCCCCATCAGCTGACTGGTCACGGCGACGGCGAACATGAGGATGAAGCCGGCGACGACGTTGTGCGCGAACAGCGCGAACAGCGCCAGGCTGACCCCCAGACCGATCAGGCCCAGGAAGATCGTGAGATAGACGCTGCGATCAGCGAGACGACCGGCGAGCACATTGCCGACGGTCATGCCGATGCCGAAGACGAACAGCGCGACCGGGACCGCCTGATCGGACAGCCCCAGCACACCGGGCACGAGCTCGCCGATGTACGAGTACATGGCGAACATGCCGCCGAAGCCGATGGCGCCGATGCCGACGCCGAACCACACCTGGGAACGCTTCAGGGCGCGCAGCTCGCCGCGGATGGAGCCCGTCACCCCCGCGTTCTCCGGCTCCGGCACGAGCCGCCAGATCGCCAGCGTGCTCGCGGCGGTGATGACGACGACGATGACGTAGGCGCTCCGCCAGCCGAGGTTCTGGCCGAGTGCGGTCGAGGCCGGCACGCCCACCATGGTCGCGATCGTCAGTCCCAGCATGATGAGGGAGACGGAGCGGGCTCGTCGACCGGCGGGGGACAGGCGCGCCGCGACCAGCGAGGCCACACCGAAGTAGGCGCCGTGGGGGAGCCCGGCGATGAAGCGGGCCGCGGCGAGCACCGTGAAGCTCGGGGCGATCGCCGAGAGCAGGTTCCCGAACCCGATCAGCGCGATCAGCAGGATCAGCAGCTGCGAGCGGGGCAGACGGACCGCCGCGATCGTCACCAGCGGTGCGCCGACGACCACGCCCAGGGCGTACAGGCTGATCAGCATGCCGGCCCGCGGCACCGACACGGACAGGTCCTCGGCGATCTGGGGGAGCAGCCCCATGGAGGCGAACTCGGTGGTGCCGATCGCGAAGGCGCCCAGCGACATGGCCAGGATGACCAGACGCAGACGGCTCGGCGGCAGCGCGGCGTGCGAGGGGACTGGATGCGAGGTCACAGATGCTCCAGCGCGAGAAGGAGGGGACATCGCTGCCGACGCTGGAAGCGGTGGGGTACGGTCACGATCCTATCGAGGTCCTAGCAGGCCGTGCCAGGGACCGTGACCGGTCTGGGTCACCCGTCGGCGCTCAGACCCACCCCGTAGCCGTGCGCCGGATCGTGCACGGCGACGGCGAGCGTGGTGTCGGACTGGCCGTAGTAGGCGAACCACTTCCCCTGGAACTTCACGAGCCCCTCGACGAAGGTCACGTTCGAGACCAGGCCGTGGGTGTCCTCGTAGGTCTGCGGGCGCAGCCACGGCTCCTGCAGACGCGCGAGGACCCTGGTGGGCTCCGCGGGGTCGATCGCGATCTGTCCGCAGCGGTAGTCGACCTCGACCGAGCCGTCGGGGTGCACCGTGCGGGTGGCGCCGTTGGTCAGCATCACCAGCAGGCCGTCGTCGGTCAGGACGGGGGAGGTCCCGATCTCCACGAGCGACTCGTCGAAGGAGCCGGGAGTCGGGGAGTGCATCGGCTCCTCGTCGCTGGTCCCGGGCGTCCAGTGGATCAGGTCGTCGCTGGTCGCCCAGTAGATCGCGCCCTCGCCGAAGTACATCCACCACTTCCCCTGCAGCTGGCGCGGGACGATCACTCCCGCCTTCGACCAGGTGCGGTCGCGCGAGTTCGTGGTCCTGAAGGTGTCGAAGTCCTCGAACAGGGGACCGTGCTTCGTCCAGGTGCGCAGATCCGTCGAGGTGGCCAGGCACAGCTGCGCGCTGTACCGGTCCCACCCGGTGTACGTGAGGTAGTAGGTGCCGTCGATGAACGCGATGCGAGGGTCCTCGCAGCCGTACCGCTCGTAGTCGTGCTCGGGCGAGAGGATCGGGGCGTCCTCGCGCTCGAAGCGGAAGCCGTCGTCGGAGAAGGCGATGCCGATGTGGGAGACGATGTCCTCCGCATGGGCCCGATAGAGGAGGACGACCTGGTCGTCGACCACGAGGGCGGCCGGGTTGTACAGGTTCGCGGACTCCCAGGAGTCGCCCCTCGGGCGCAGGATCGGGTTGTTCTCATACGGGGTGAAGGGGCCGAGCGGGAACGAGGCTCCGCCGAACAGGGACACGGTGGACATGCTTCTCCTCAGGTGCTGGTGCGTTTGTCGGGTCGGGTCGATGGTCGGGACAACGACGGGGACGGGAGCCCCCGGGACGGTTCTGGTCGGGCGGTCAGGGCCGGGCGGTGTGGGTCGGACAGCGGGGGCGGGCGGGTGCTCTGGTCGTGCCGTCGTCAGCCCTTGATGCCGGAGCTGATGTCCGAGGCGCGGAAGTACCTCTGGAAGAGCACGAACAGCAGCACCACGGGGAAGGCGAGGGTCGCGGCACCTGCGAGGATCGCGCCGTTGGGGTTCGACGCCGTCTGTGCGACGTTGGTGATGTAGTTCGCGAGCGCCACGGCGAGCGGCTGGAGATCGGCCTGCTTGGTGATCAGGAACGGCCACAGGAACTCGTTCCACGGCCCGATGAACGTGATCAGCGCGACCGTCGCGATGGCCGGCTTCACGAGCGGGACGGCGATGGAGGACAGGATCCTCAGTTCGGAGGCACCGTCGATCCGGGCGGCCTCGAACAGGGACTCCGGCAGGGACAGGAAGAACTGGCGGAAGATGAACACGGCGGTGGTGTTGATCAGGAACGGCAGGATCATCCCGAGATAGGTGTCGCCGAGCCCGTAGGTGCGGGTGATCTGCACGTACAGCGGGATCATCAGCAGCTGGAAGGGGATCGCCTGGACGCCGAGCATGATCGCGAACAGGGCACCGCGACCGCGCCAGTGCAGGCGCGAGAGGGCGTATCCGGCGAGCAGTCCGAACGTCAGCGTCCCGGCGAGGACGCCGAGCGTGAAGATGAGCGAGTTCAGCAGCGAGCGCGCGAGGTCGAGGCGGGCGTTGATGTCGATGAAGTTCTGGAGCGTCCAGCCGCCCGTGGGGACGAGGTCCGACGGCGAGCTGGTGGGGTTCTCCTGGAATGCGCCGACGGCCATGAACCAGAAGGGGAACACGAAGGCGAGCGCGAAGACCGCCAGGACGACGTACAGGGCGATCGACGGGCCGCGCCCCCGGTGACTCCGCCCGCGGCCGGAAGCGGGTGGCGCGATGTCGTGCTCAGCAGTGCCGGCGTGATCCGCGGAGCCGGTGGGATCGGTGGACATCTCAGCTCTCCCTTCCTGTGCGTGCGGCGAGCATCGACAGCACACCGATCCCGATCACCAGGATCACGCCGATGGCGGAGGCGACGTCCGGGTTCGTCTGCTGAATGCCCTTCTGGTAGATAAGGAGGACGGGGGTGGCGGAGGCGCCGTCGGGTCCGCCGCCGTTGGTCAGCAGATACGGTTCCGTGAACAGATTGGCACCGGTGATGATCGCTAGGATCAGCACGAGCGCCGTCACCGAGCGCACGCCGGGGACCGTCACGTTGCGGAACCTCTGGAGCGCGCCAGCTCCGTCCGTGGACGCTGACTCGTAGAGCTCCTTCGGGATGTTCTGCAGCGCGGCGAGGTACAGCAGGATGTAGAACCCCAGCTGCTTCCACGTGACGTAGAGAGCGATCGACGGCATCGCCAGGGAGCTGTTGACCAGCCATGACGGGTCAGGGGCGAGCGGGCCGAGGATCATGTTGACCAGACCGTCGGAGGAGAACAGCAGCATCCACACACCGATCAGCGAGACGCTCGCCGTGACGTAGGGGATGTAGAACGCGACCCGGAACACGGAGGCGAAGCGCACCACCCGGTTGAGCACGGATGCGAGCACGAGGGAGAGCACAGCGGTCAGCGGGACGTTGATCACCAGGAAGATCGCGATGTTCAGGAACGACCTGCGCACCTGCGGGTCCGTGAGCGCGGTGGCGTAGTTCTCCAGGCCGACGAAGGGGTGCTCGACGACCGCCGTGGGGGCGGTGAAGAAGTAGTCGTGGAAGGAGATCCAGACCGCCTGGATCAGCGGCCACGCCATCACCGCGATGAGGAACAGGACATAGGGCAGCACCAGCAGCAGCCCGATGGGCTGCGCGCCGAGCCGTCCCCCCAGCGGGAGGTGTGAGCGGGGCGCGGATGCGGAGCGCGCTCGGGGCGAGGCGGTCATGGTCAGCCCTGCACGAGCTGGTCGATGGCGTCGGCCGCGTCCTGCAGCGCGGTCTCCACGTCCTCCTTCGCGAAGATGACGGAGGAGGAGAACGCGTCGCGGAACGTCTGCCACACCTCGACCGAGTTGGGCACGTTGGGCACGTCGACCACGCGCTCGGCCTGCGAGGCGAAGGCCTCGTAGTCCGGGTTCGCTTCGAAGTAGTCGGCGAATGCGTCGACGAGGCCGGTGCGCAGCGGCATCTGTCCGGTCGCCTCGAGGAAGGCTCCGTCCTGCTCCTCGGACGTGGCGAACTTCAGGAAGTCCCAGGCGGTGGCCTGGTTCTGGGACGTGGTGAACATCGAGACGTTCTTGGAGTCCGCGAAGGTCTTCACGGTCTCCGGGTCAGAGCCCTCGGCGGTGGGCACCGCCATGAACCCGAGCGGGAAGGCGTCCTTGTACGAGCTGATGGCCCAGGGACCTGCGAGCTGCATCGCGGTCTCCCCTGTCGACATGGCGTCGTCGGTCGACGCCTCCTTCGGCGCGAGCCCGTCCGCGTAGATCTGTGCCCACAGGTCCGCGACCGCGAACCCGTCGTCGGACGCGAAGGTCGAGGCTCCGTCCTCGACCAGCTGACGGCCGTCGGACTGTGCGATGTACAGCGGATAGAAGTCGAACCAGGGCTGGTAGAACTCGCTCGTCGGGGAAGGCCAGATCGCTGCCTTCGTGGCACCCGAGTCGATGATCTTCCGGCAGCCCTCGAGGAAGGACTCATGGGAGCTCATCCCCGGGTCGTCGGGGTCGAGGCCAGCCTTCTCGAACAGATCCTTGTTGTACATGACCATGACGGGATTCGACTTCCACGGCAGCAGGTAGTAGCTGCCGCTCTCGTCGGCGTACCCCTGGGCGACCTCCGCGCCGGTGCGCTCCTCGATATAGGAGGCGCCGTCGTCGAAGCTGCTGAGGTCGACCAGACCACCCTGCTGCACCCAGCCGGGCGCCGCGGCCGTGGAGATGTTGAAGATCAGGTCGGGAGTGGTTCCGGCGGTGATCGCCGCGGTGATGGCCTCCTCGGAGCTCTGGCCGGCGGGGATCTCCTGCGCGGTCACCTCCTCGTCGGGATGCTCGGCGTTCCACGCCTCGACCACGGCCTCGCCCCAGGCGATCTCCTGCTCGTTGTTGGACAGCCAGATGGAGATGGGGCCGCGGGACGTCTGGGCGTCACCGGACCCGCCCCCGCCGTTCCCGCAGGCTGTGAGGGCGGCGAGGAGGGGTGCGGCGGCCGTTCCCGCGGCGAAGGTGCGTCGATCGATGCTCATCATTGAACTCCTGTCGGTGCTGCGCGCTGCAGTGCGCGCATGGGCGGATTCTTGGATCACGAACGGGGAGGGGAAGAGATGCTGCCTCGGTGAACGGCGGTGGTGGTCATCTCCACGGCCCGCGCAGGCGCCCCGGCGATCGCGTCGAGGAGCTCGCCGACGGCGGTCGCCCCGTGCTCGACCGCGCCGGTGCTCACCGTGGACAGCCCGGGGGAGAGGTGGGCGGACAGCTCGCTGTCGTCGAAGCCGGAGACCGAGAGGTCCTCGGGGACCCGGAGTCCGCGGCTGCGGGCGAGGGAGAGGCCGGAGATGGCCATCATGTCGTTGGCATAGACGATCCCGGTGGGCGGCGCCTCCAGATCGAGCAGCCGCGCGGTGGCGTCACGGCCCGAGGAGGCGGTGAAGTCCGCCTCGACCACGAGCGATCCGTCCAGGTCGCGGTCTCTCATCGCGGCGCGGAAGGCCTCGGCGCGGATGCGGCCGTGGACATACCTGGACGGTCCTGCGACGTGCGCGATCCGGGTGTGACCGGCGTCGACCATCCGATCCACGAGCTCGCGGATCGCCGGTGCGTCGTCGGAGTAGACCGTCGGCAGACCCGCCGTCTCCGTCGCCGACGGGGCGCGGGCGCTGAGCACGACGGCGGGCAGTCCCAGATCCTGCACGAGCGCGAAGCGGGGGTCGTCGACCTGGACGTCCAGCAGGATCACGCCGTCGGCCCGCCCGGCGGCGAGCCGCTCGTACACCTGGCGCTCCGCGGTCTGCGTGGTCACGGCATGGAGCATCAGCCCCATGTCGTGCTCCGCGAGCACGCGCTCGCAGCCCGAGATGAACTTCGCGAAGAACGCGTCGGTGGCGAGGACCTCGGGATCGCGGGCGACGACGAGGCCGACGGCCCCTGTGCGCGAGGTCGCGAGCGCCCGCGCCCGATGGCTCGCGGTCCACTGGAGCTCCTCGGCCGCGGCGAAGATCCGCTGGCGCGTCTCCTCCGAGACGGGGCGCTTGCCCGAGTACGCGAGGGAGACGGTGCCCTTGGAGACGCCGGCCCGGCGCGCGACGTCGCCGATCGTGGGCCTGCGGGGTGAGGACATCCCGTCCCTCCTCTCCTGCAGATGCGACCGGGGAGCGATGCTCCGCCATAGAAGTGCAAACCGGTTTGACGCGACATGATTAAACCGGTTTGCCCGTGGTCTGTCAAGTGAGCTTCTCGCGCCCTCGGGGAGGGCGGCTTCGTCTCGATGGCCACGCTCACCCGGGTCGCCTTCGTCATCGATGTCTGCGCGGACCTGGCCGTGCTGGTGCTCCGCATGGCGCGGATGCGCGCCCTGCGCAGGACCTCCTGAGTGCGGTCTGAGATCATCGTCGTCGGCGCCCGGTGCGCCGATCCGACCTCGACGGCCCGGCGGAAGGCGACTCACCATGGCAGAGAGCGGCGGCGGACCGTCCGCCCAGCGCAGGCGCGTGACGATCAAGGACGTGGCGGCCGAGGCGGGGGTCTCCTTCAAGACCGTCTCGAACGTCCTCAACAGCACGGGCAGCATGCGGGAGGAGACGCGTGAGCGCGTCCTGAAGGCGATGCGCGACCTCGGCTTCTCGGTGAACGCCTCGGCGCGCTCCCTGAAGACCGGTTCGTCGGGGCTGATCGGCCTGGCGATCTTCGGGTTCTCCCAGCCGTTCGCCCCGCATCTGTCGCAGCATGTCATCCGCGAGGCCCGCAGCCACGGCTACAACGTCATCATCGACACCTATCCGGACCCTGCCACGGGGTTCGCCAAGACCATCGGAGAGATGAACCTGCTGCCCGCCGACGGGTGGATCTACTTCGCCTCGTCCCCGACCGCCGCGCTGCACGAGGGGGTCAGCCAGCATCTGCCCTACGTCGTCGCCGGCGACTGGCTCGTCCATGACCGCGCGGACCTCGTGACCGTCCCCAACGTCGACGCGGTGCGGGTGACGACCGGCCGCCTGCTCGATCGCGGGCATCGCCGGATCGCGATGATCGGCGGACCGCCCGAGGGGATGCTGACCCTCCCGAAGCTCCGCTCCGCCGTCGAGGGGACCGGGGAGCTCCGCGCCAAGGGCTACGCGCAGGCGCACACGGACCGCGGCGCCGAGATCCCCTGGGATCTGCTGCTCCCCGTCGCGGACCTCACCTATGAGGAGGGCGTGATCGGTGCGCGTCGGCTCCTGGAGCTGTCTGCGCGGCCCGACGCCATCCTCTGCCTCAACGATGCGATCGCGCTGGGCGCGCTGCACGAGCTGAGCCGGCAAGGCATCCGGATCCCCGAGGACGTCGCCGTCGTCGGCTTCGACAACGTGCCCGAGTCCGCCTACTCCAATCCTGGTCTCAGCACGATCGATCCCGATCTCGACGACTATGCGCGCGCCGCCGTCAGCATGCTGGTCGAGCGCATCGGCGGCTATTCGGGTCCGGCGCGCAGCTACACCACCGACTTCCGGCTCGTCGAACGGGAATCCGCGAGCTTCTGAGCGGCCCCGGAGGGAGGGCCGACGGCGGGACGACGCATGTCACGCCGTCGCGGTGCGCACGGCCGCTTGTGCACGCCCTAAGCTTGTCTTGGCACTGATCCTCGACGTGTCCCCGTCGCGCCGCACAGGCGGCATGGCCCCGATGGCACCGCTCCTGCCGCGATGCGCTCGGCACCGCCTCCCCGGAGCTGTCCCCGCGACATCGAGCTCACGAGATCACCGCGCCGGACTCCCTTCCGCCCTCGTCGTCTGGAACCCCGCTATGACCTCCTTCCCCCGGATCCCCATGAACCGTCGCACCCTGCTGCTGAGCGCCGGCCCGCTGGCCGCCCTGACGCTGGCCGCCTGCACCGGCGGCGACGGCGACGGAGGCTCCTCGGCCGACGAGATCGTCATCGGCACTACCAACGAGCCGACGAGCATGCAGCGCAACATCGGAGGATCGTCCGGCATCTCGGAGACGACCTCCCGCAACGTGTACGAGGGGCTCACGGCGGTGGACGAGTCCGGCGAGGTGATCGATGTGCTCGCGGAGTCCATCGAGGTCTCCGACGACGGACTGACCGTGACGATCACCCTGCGCGACGGGGTGACCTTCCACGACGGCTCGCCCCTGACCGCGGCGGACGCCGCCTGGTCGATCGAGCAGGCCATCGCCCCGGAGTCCAAGTCCGCTCGGGCCTCGGACCTGCGCGTGATCACCGGGATCGATGCGGCCGACGACTCCACGCTGGTGCTGACGCTCGATCACCGCAGCGCCTCCCTGCGCTTCTTCCTGGCCTCGGTCACCATCGTGCGCGACGGCGACACCGAGAACACGTCCGACAACGGCACCGGCCCCTACCGTCTGGAGGAGTGGGTGCAGGGCGATCACCTCACCCTCGTGCGCAACGACGACTACTGGGGCGAGGCCGCGAAGAACCCCGGGGTCACCTTCCGCTTCTTCGCCGACGAGACCGCGATGAACAACGCCCTGCTCACGGGCGAGCTCGACCTCGTGATCCAGCAGCAGAGCCCCGACCAGCTCTCCCAGTTCGAGGACGAGTCGCAGTACACGATCACGGAGGGCGACTCCATCCAGAAGTGGGTGTGGACCTTCAACAACCAGGTCGAGCCGTTCACCGATGTGCGCGTGCGCCAGGCGCTGTACACGGCGATCGACCGCGAGGCCATCCTGCGCGCCGCCTGGGGCGACATGGGCACCGTCATCGGCTCGATGCCGCCGGTCTCCGAGCCCTGGTACGACGCGTCGTTCGCGGAGATCCACGCCTACGATCCGGACGCGGCGACCGCGCTGCTGGAGGAGGCCGGGCAGAGCGGCCTCAGCTTCGCGCTGACCTATGTGGCCGGCTCCACGGAGGAGATCATCGTGCAGCAGATCGCCTCGAACCTCGAGGCGATCGGGGTGAGCGTCGAGCTCGACGCGATCGACGACTCCACCTGGTACGAGCGGGTCTACACCGAGAAGCAGTACGAGACCACGCTCATGAACCACAACAACCCGCGCGACGTGCTGTGGTACGCGAACCCGGACTTCTACTGGCAGTACGACAACGCCGAGGTGCAGGCGCTCGCCGTCTCCGCCGAGGAGGCCGCCTCCGAGGACGAGCAGACGGAGGACATCCGCGCGCTGTCCGCGATCCTCGCCGAGGAGGCGCCCTCGGCATGGCTGTTCCTCACCCCGCAGATCCGCATCGCCGCCGCCGGTGTCACCGGGTTCTCGCCCGACAAGAACGCCGAGCCCTTCTACGTGGCGAACATCGTGCGCGAGGACGCGTGAGCCCCGCCCCGACCGGCCCCGCGACCGGTCCTGTGACCGGACCCGGGGCCGGTCCCGCGGGAACGGCCGCGGAGGCCGACGCGGTGTCCGGGGAGATGCCGTCGGCGGTGCTGGCGCGCGGTGCCGGGCGGGCGACGGGAACGCTCGAGTTCCTGCTGACCCGCGTGCTGCTGCCGCTCGTGGCGCTCTGGCTGACCTCCGTCATCGTGTTCCTCGTGCTCCGTGTGCTGCCCGGCGACCCGGCCGGCGCCCTGCTGGGCGCCGGCACCACCGACGAGCAGCTCGAGCAGCTGCGCAGCGAGCTCGGCACCGACCAGCCGCTCCCGGTCCAGTACGTGCAATGGCTCGGGGAGTTCCTCACCGGCACCACCACGAGCTTCGTCTCCGGCACGAGCTTCGGCGAGCTGATCGCGCGCCGGCTGACGATCACGGTGCCGCTGTCGGTCTCGGCCTTCGTGCTGTCCGTGCTGATCTCGTTCCCCCTGGGCACCCTCGCCGCCGTGCGCCGCCGCTCCCCGCTGGGCCTGGCGGTGTCCGCCCTGTCGCAGATCGGGGTGGCGGTGCCGATCTTCTGGGTGGGCGTGATCCTGATCTGGGTGTTCGCGCTCGAAGCCGGAGAGCTGCCCTCGGGAGGGTTCCCCCGGCAGGGATGGTCCGATCCCGTCGCCGCCGCGCGCGCCCTCGTGCTCCCGGCGGTCACCATCGCGATCGCGATGAGCTCGGTGATGATCCGCTACATCCGCTCGGCCGTGATCGACGTCCTGGACTCGGACCATCTGCGCACCGCCCGATCGCTCGGATATTCGCTGCCGGCGGCGCTGATGCGCCACGGGCTGCGGCACGCCGCCGTGCCGGTCGTCGCGATCCTGGGGATAGAGCTGGCGACGTCCCTGCTGGGCGCCGTGGTCGTGGAGAACGTGTTCGCCCTGCCGGGCCTGGGGACGCTCCTGCTCAGCTCGGTCACCGCGCGGGACCTGCCGATCGTGCAGAACCTCGTGGTGCTGCTGACGGCGGTGGTGCTGCTGACCAACACGCTCGTGGACCTGCTGCAGCGGGCGATCGATCCGCGGCTCCGGTCCGCCCGGGCGAGAGGGGGACGCGGATGAGCGCCGCCCCCGCATCGGTCCGGACCGACGGGCGCCGCTCCGACGGACCGCGCGAGCGCGCCCGCGGGCCCGTATCGGCCTCCCTCGTCGTCGGAGCAGTGCTCGTCGGCCTCACCGCGCTGCTGGCGCTGCTGTCCGTCCTCTGGACGCCGTACTCCCTGGGGGAGGTCGGCTCCGGGGAGCGTCTGGCGGGGCCGTCGGCCGACTTCTGGCTCGGCACCGACCGGCTGGGCCGCGACGTGCTCACCCAGTTCATGGCCGCCGCCCGCTCCGCGCTGCTGGTCGCCGTCAGCTCGGTCGCGATCGCGACGGTGCTCGGGACCGTCGTCGGCGTGGCCGCCGCCGCCTCGTTCCGCGTCGTCGACACGATCCTCGCCTCGCTCATCGACGTGCTCATCGCCTTCCCCACCCTGCTGCTGGCCATGCTCGTGGTCACCGTCCGGGGCGCCTCGCTCAGCTCGGCGATCCTCGCGATCGGCATCGCCGGCTCCGCGGTGATCGCCCGCATCACCCGGGTGAACACCGCGCGGGTGCTGCGCGAGGAGTACGTGACGGCCTCCATCGTCTCCGGCACCGGCTGGGGCGGGATCATCCGTCTCCACCTGATCCCCAACGTCGCCCCCACCCTCATCGTCCAGATGATGCTCCTGGGAGGCAGCGCGATCCTCGCCGAGGCGTCCCTGTCCTATCTCGGTCTCGGCCCGCCGCCGCCCGCGCCCAGCTGGGGGCGGATGCTCCTGGAGGCGCAGTCGACGGTCACCTCCCAGCCGCTCGCGGCGATCGCGCCCGGTCTCGCGATCGCCTGGACCGTGCTCGGCCTGAACCTGCTGGGCGATGGGCTGCGCGAGACCTTCGACCCCGAGCTGAGGAGGGCCCGATGAGCCTGGAGATCGAGGATCTCGAGGTGCGCACGTCCTCCGGGCGGCTGCTGCTGGACGGGGTCGGATGGAGCGTGCCCACCGGCGGCCGGATCGGCGTGATCGGCGAGTCCGGTTCGGGGAAGTCGCTGACCGCGCAGGCGGTCCTGGGGCTCCTGCCCGACGGGATGCGCGCGAGCGGATCGGTGCGGCTCGACGGCGAGGAGCTGCTGGGTCTGCCGGAGAAGTCCCTGCGCGCGATCCGCGGTCGCCGCATCGCCATGGTGTTCCAGGAGCCGTTGACGGCCCTGGATCCCCTGATGAGCGTCGGGAAGCAGATCGAGGGTCCGCTGCGCCTGCACACCCCGCTGCGCGGGGCCGCGGCACGGGAGCGGGTCGTGGAGCTGCTCGACATGGTCGCCCTGCGGGAGCACGAGCGCATCCTGCGCTCCTACCCGTGGGAGCTCTCCGGCGGCCAGCGCCAGCGGGTCGCGCTCGCGATGGCGCTCGCCTGCGAGCCCGAGCTGCTGATCGCCGACGAGCCCACCACCGCCCTCGACGTCACCCTGCAGGACGAGATCCTCGACCTGCTCACCGGTCTCATCGAGCGCACCGGCACGACACTCGTGTTCATCTCCCACGACCTGCCCGTGGTCGCACGTGTCGCCGACGATCTCGTGGTCATGCGCGACGGTCGGGTGATCGAGAGCGGCCCTGCCGACCGTCTGCTGACCGAGCCCTCCAGCGACTACGCCCGGAGCCTCATCACCGCCGCCCGCGCCGTCACCGCGCTGCCCGATCCCGAGGAGGAGGACCGATGAGCACCCTTCCGTCTGACGCCCTTCCGTCCGACGCCGACGCCGACGCCGACGCCGGCTCCGGCGACAGCGCCCACGCCGGTGACAGCGCCCGTGCCGGCGACACGCTGCTGGCCCTGCGCCAGGTGCACAGGACCTTCGGACGCGGGCCGCGCGCGACACCGGTCCTCCACGGCATCGATCTCGAGGTTCGCGCAGGGACGAGCCTCGGGATCGTCGGCGAGTCCGGCGCCGGGAAGTCCACGATCCTCTCCCTGCTGATGGGGCTGTCCTCGCCGACCTCCGGGAGCGTCGAGTTCCGCGGCGCGCCCCTGCAGCGTGCTCGGCCCGGTCGCATGCGCGACTTCCGCAGCGCCGTGCAGCTGGTCTCCCAGGACCCGCGCTCCTCCCTCGACCCGCGGATGACCGTCGGCCGGATCCTGCGCGAGCCCCTGGACTCGCTCCGCATCCCCGGGGACCGCGACGCCCGGGTCGCCGAGCTGCTCGACGCCGTCGGCCTCGAGCCCGAGATGGCGGCGCGCTACCCCGGGGAGTTCTCCGGCGGGCAGCGCCAGCGCATCTCGATCGCTCGGGCGCTCGCCCCGCGCCCGCAGGTGCTCGTCGCCGACGAGCCCGTGAGCGCCCTCGACGTCTCCGTGCGCGCCCAGATCATCGCGCTGCTCGCCCGCCTCAAGTCCGAGATGGGGATGACGCTCGTGATGGTCAGCCACGACATCGCGATCGTCGGGAGGCTGTGCGAGGAGACGGTGATCCTGCACGACGGCAGGATCGTCGAGTTTGGCCCCACGCGCCAGGTGCTCACGGCGCCGCAGGCGCCCTATACGCGCCGGCTGCTCGCCGCGGTCCCCCGTCTTCCCTGAGCGCTGCGGTCCGGGGCCGCCGCTGGGAGCGGTGCCGGGACCGTTGCGGCGGCCGATGCCATGGCCGGCGCCAGGTGCAGCTCCGCACCCCTCCCACGGACCTGCGACCATGGGACCATGCCGAAGAAGAAGCGCCGCGGATCCCCGAAGCCCCGACGCCAGGCGCCGACGCAGGGCGCACCGCTGTCGCCCCGGCGCTCCGAGCGCGAACGATCTCTCCTGCTCACCCAGTTCCACCAGTGGCGCGGGCTGGCGCTCTCCGCGCAGGATGCCGAGGCGGAGACCTCCCTCCTGGAGATGCTCCTCGAGCTGACGGCCTCGCAGCTGGGCAGCCCCGACCCGACGTACTGGGACGAGGAGCTGATCGACGTGCTGCTCACCCAGGTGGTGCCCCGCAAGGTGGTCCAGCCTCGGGAGCAGGCGATGGACATGACGCCCGCGCTGCGCGACTACTTCCTGTTCCTCGCGGACCGCGGTCGCTGGAGCCGCGACAGCATCCCGCTGAGCGATGCGCTGCGGCGGCTCGAGGAGCTCGAGTTCGACGTCGTCGAGGCCGTCGACGATCCCGGTCGCCGCTCGTTCTCGGGCAACATCCTGAGCTACGCACAGGAGCAGGGGCTCGAGCTCGACGATCCCGCGGCGCTCGAGGACTTCATGACCTGGTACAACACCGAGCTCACCGATGCTGAGCGGCATGAGCTCACCGACACCGGCACGCTTCGCGAGCCCGGATCGCCCTTCGTCCCGGGACGGCGGTCATCACGGCCTGCGTCGGGGCCCGCGGGATCCGCGTTCGGCGGAGGACCGGGGCGCGGCTCGGCCTTCTTCCCGGACCCGATGCAGGACGAGATGCAGTATGACGAGGTCGGCTCCGGGGCCGACGACGACCGGCGCGACTGGCCGTGGTTCCTGCCGTCGGACCGGGACCTCTCGCGCCCCGGCTGGGACCCGCAGACGATGCAGGCGCTCGACGATCCGTCCGGCTCCTCGAGGGTGCTCGCGCCGATGCTGCTCGACATGCCCCTCGTGACCAGGGCGATCTCCATGCTCGAGCTGGTGGGCGAGGGCCGACCGGTCACGTCCACCGGTGCCCTCCGGAGGGCCGACGTGCTCGCCCTGCTCGAGCAGTGGGGGATCGAGCCGCCGACGGGCGGGAACCTCTCCCTGTGGGGCGTGCCGGAGATGGAGGGGGTGTGGCGGGTGCTCGTCGGCGGCGGATGGGTCGAGCTCACCTCCACGCGCGCCCGCCTCGGGGACAGCCCGCTGGACGGATGGGACAGGGCTGAGACCGATCCGACGGCCTTCAGACAGTTCGGCATCGGCCTGATCGTGATGCTGGTGGCGGGTCTGCTGCTCGGTGAGGACGGCGCCGGTGAGGACCAGCAGCTGCTGGGAGGATCCGACACCGTCATGGCGCTGCTGCACGCGTCCTGCGCGGAGGGCCTGGTCCTGCCCCGGTCAAGCTCCGTCGTGGAGGAGGACGTCGACGAGGGCGAGGAGGACTGGCACCGGTTCCTGGACGTCCGCGAGGATCTTCTGCGGCTCTCCCGCTATGGCCTTCTGGCGCGCACGGCGTCCGAGGACGGGGTGACCGACTCCTTCGAGGGCGGACCGGCGCTGTGGGCCGCCATGGGAACGGTGCTCCAGATGCTCTCGGAGCAGTACCAGGGCCCGGCCGCATGACCCGGTCCGACGCTCCGCATCCGCCGTCGGGTCCGCATCCGCCGCCGGTTCTGCATGCGCCGTCGGGTCCGCAGCCGAGCGGACGACCCCGGGGCGTGTTCGCCGGTCTCGCCACCCTGGACGTCATCCATCGCATCGATGCGCCCCCGGGGGCGGATGAGAAGGTCACCGCCCGCGCGCAGTTCGTCGCCGCCGGAGGGCCCGCCGCGAACGCGGCCGTCGCCTTCGCCGCGCTCGGAGGCGAGGCGGTCCTGCTGACCGCCCTCGGGAGCGGCACCATCGCCCGGACCATCGCCGACGAGCTCGCCTCCTGCGGCGTCGAGGTCCACGACATGGCGCCTGACCTGCATGATGCTGCTCCGGTCTCCTCCGTGGCGGTGCTCGAGGCGACGGGGGAGCGCTCCGTCGTCGGCGGAGACGCCGCCGGACTCGAGGTCCCCGCACCGGATCCGGAGCAGATCGCCCACGTGCTCGATGGGGCCGACGTCGTCCTCCTCGACGGTCACCATCCTCAGCTCGCGCGCACGGTGCTCGCAGCGGCTCGCACGGCGCGGCTCCCGATCGTCCTCGATGCAGGACGCTGGAAGCCGGTGATGGAGGAGCTCGTCGGCACCGTCACCGATGCGGTCACCTCGCAGGGCTTCCGCCTCCCCGGCACGGGGACCGCCGAGGAGTCCGCGGCGGAGGCTCTGCGCCGGGGCGCACGGGTGGTCGCGACGACCGCCGGGCCCGGCCCGGTGCACTGGTGGGCGGCCGGGGCCGACGGCGGGGCGGCGTCCGACGAGGGGGCGGATGCTGGCGGCTGCGGTGCTCCGGCCGTGAGGAGCGGAGCGGTCACCGTTCCGACGGTGCAGGCCGTGGACACCCTCGGCGCGGGGGACGTCTTCCATGGCGCGTACGCGTATGCGCTCGCCGGAGGGGCCGGGATCGAGAGGCGCCTCGGCATCGCCGCGCAGGCCGCTGCGATCCGCTGCTCGATGGTCGGGCCGCGCAGCTGGCTGGATGCCCTCGCACAGATGGACGTCACCGTGCGCTCCGACGGCCGCGAGCTCATCGAGGACTCGAAGCTGCTCTAAATTTTTTGAGGTAGCTTCGAGCAGCTTCGAGCAGCTTCCCGTGTCACTGCATGAGTGACCAGGTGGCCCGAGGGTCCTTCGACGAGCGGCCGTCCCAGCGGACGATGCCCAGGGCCCGGAGCTCCTCGAGGACCGCGCGCACCCAAGGGCGGGAGCGCCCGGTCGCCTCGACGAGATCGCCGGTGCCGAGAGGTGCGCCGAGCCGTCTGAGCACGGCGAGGATCTCCTCCGCTCCCTGAAGGAGGAGATCCTCCTGCTCAGAGGTCAGCCGGCTCGACGATGTGAGGGTCAGCCGGACGCTGCCGCTGGTCTGGTGGTACTCCGGATCCGCGAGGCCGTCGAGCCGCATCTCCTCGAAGATCCGTCGGATCCCTTCCCCGCGCTCCTGAGTGATCCCGAGGTCGGAGCAGACGCGGGCGATCCGCGGATTGCGCGCGTACCGCGAGATGTCCGGAGGGGTCGTGGGGTCTGCGAGCCCGGGGAAGCGGCCGGGACTCTCGATCTCGATCCGCGACGGGTGGATGCTCACGCGGATGTGGTCGCCTGCCATCGAGTAGCTGCGGTGGACGACGGCGTTGACCAGGCCCTCGAGCCAGGCGTCCCGGGGCACGATCGGGTGATCGACGAAGCGGCCCCCGGCGCCGAGTGCACGCCGCCGAGCCCGTCGACACGTTCGCCGCGGAGATCGCCGACTTCGTGACCTGCCTCGAGACCGGGCGGCGCCCGATCAACACCGAGGAGGAGGGCATCGCCGTGCTCGGCATCATCCTCGCCGCCTACGAGAGCGCCCGGACGGGCGCGGCCGCTGAGGTCATGAGCGTCTGAGGTCATGGGCATCTGACGTCATGAGCGTCTGATGTCCGATCCGTCGGCCGACGACGGGCGTAGCAGGGATTCCGCGGCACCCGTCGTCGGCCGTTCGCCTGCCACTGCGGTCCCTCCGCTGTCCAGGGGATCCCGGTACTGTGCTGAGAGGCCGGTCGCAGCCGCCCGGCCCGGCGCGCATCCGCACTGCGCGCCGATCCTCGACACGTTGGGACTCCACTGTGGAAGACATCGACATCGCCGGGTGCCCTGAGCCGTTCCGGGCCTCGACCGTCGCCGCGCGCCTGCTGCGAGAGCGCCTCGAGAGGGCTCGCGTCGAGCGCGGGGCCGACGAGGCTCTCGCCTACGAGACGCTCATCGGCCAGCGGGTCGCCTTCCTCCTCGAAGGTGGGATGCACAGCATCGACGTGGCGACCATGCGCGCCATCGTCGACTACGTGGAGATCCCCGAGGAGGAGGACACCGCCACGGGGCTGGGGCGCGCCGTGCGCGGCTTCCGCGAGAAGCTCGCCCAGCGCGGCGGGCCCGTGGAGTGAGGGGCGGACCCGCGGTCTGAGCCTCCCGCCCGGGGAGCGAGCAGCCGGCCCGCGGGATGGGTGATGGTCGCGGCGATGCGCGAGCGGCAGCCTCCGCGGTCCGCGATCGTTCGATCGACAGGCGCAACGGTCTCGAATTGGTCTCGACACCTTCCCGACATGTCCCTGACACGGGCGCTGCGGTGAGGTGAGAGCACCTCGGGGTGCTGTTCCTCGCCCCCGTCCCCGACTGCGAAGGTGGTCTCCCGGTGAGCCGTTCCCTGACATCCGCACTGCGAGTCCTGCACATCTCCGCGCCCGCACCGGCGATCCGCCGTCCCGCGCTCGGCGCCCTCGCGATCCTTCCGCACACCGTGCACTACAGCGGCGCCGACATCGCCGAGCTGCAGGATGCGCCCGAGTGCGATGTCGCCGTGTTCGACGCGACCGCGGATCTGACCTGGGCCCCGCACATGGCGACCCGGCTGGAGGCGGCACGGCTGCAGCTGCCCCTGGTCCTCGTGATCCCGGAGTCGGGCCTCGCGGCCGCGAACCAGGAATGGCGCGCAGCGGACTATCTCCTGCCGACCTCCGGACCTGCCGAGGTCGACGCCCGGCTGCGTCTCGCCCTCCGCTTCGCTCCGCAGGACGATCTCGACTCCGCGCTGATCACCGCGGGCGGGCTCGTCATCGACGAGTCGAGCTACACCGCGACCCTCGACGGGATGCCGCTCGAGCTGACCTTCAAGGAGTTCGAGCTGCTGAAGTACCTCGTCCAGCATCCGGGCAGGGTGTTCACCCGCTCCCAGCTGCTGCAGGAGGTCTGGGGCTACGACTACTTCGGCGGCACGCGCACCGTGGACGTGCATGTGCGGCGTCTGCGCGCGAAGCTCGGTGAGGGGATCGACTCCGCGATCCACACGGTGCGCAACGTCGGCTATCGGTTCGACGTGGCGATCTCCGAGCTGAAGAGCGCCTGATCCGGCGCGAGGCCGACGCCATGGCCGACAGCACGGCCGACGCCGCGCCGGAGACGACGGCCGTCCTGCTCGCCGCGGGCGAGGGCCGACGGCTGGGCCGCGGCCCCAAGGCGCTCCTGCTGCTGGACGGGGAGCCGCTCGTCGCGGTCCTCATCCGGCGGCTGCTCGCCGGCGGCTGCCGCGAGGTCGTCGTCGTCACCGGTGCCGGATCCGCGGAGGTCGCGGCCGCTGCTCGCTCGGCCGGCGCCCGCACCGTCCACTGCCCCGAGTGGCGCACCGGCATGGCCGCGTCCCTGCGCGCGGGCGTCGGGGGAGCGGGGGAGTCCCGGCACCTGATGCTGGCGCTCGTCGACCAGCCGGGGCTGTCCGCTCCGCTCGTCGGACGACTGCTCGACGCGCACCGTCCGGGCCGGGTCACCGCCGCCGCCTATCGTCGGCCTGCCGGGGAGCCCGTCGGCCCCGGGGAGCCCGTCGGCCCCGGAGCGCCTGTCGTCCCTTGTGCCCGCGTCAGTCCCGGAGCCCGTGTCGGTCCTGGAGCGCAGGACGGGCTGCGGCGGGGGCATCCGGTGATCCTCGAGCGCGCGGATGCCGCGGCCGCGGCGGCCGGTGCCGTCGGCGACCGCGGAGCCCGCGACTGGCTCGCCCGCCATGCCGACCGGATCGACCTCGTGGACTGCACCGACCTCGACGACGGCGGCGACGTGGATACGGCCGACGATCTCGCCCGGCTCCGATCGGGCGCTGAGCGGGCCTCGGCCCCTCGGCACGGCCCGCCGGCCCGGTGATCAGGCCCGGCAGGACCGGTGCCCGATGAGGGCGACGACGATGCAGATCAGACCGGCCCCGAGCAGGCCCGTGCCCGCATGGAGGCGCAGCAGCAGCGCGCCGACGCCCGCGCCGACGAGCATGATCACGACGGCGAGCAGGCGCCGCGGCCACAGCGTCCCGGACCCGCCCGCGAGCCGCGAGTCCATCGACAGGCCCGTGATCGTCGAGGTGATCACCACGGTCGTCACGTCCTTCACCGCGATCGCGCGGGCCGCGGCCGCCTGCACGCCCATCGCCAGCCCCAGCGTCCCGGTCACCCCGAGCAGCACCGCATGCGGCACCTGCGACCACAGCAGCAGGAGCGTCCCGAGCGCGATGACGGTCAGCCCCACGCCGCCGAAGAGCCCCGTGCTCACCGTGGTCCACTCGCTCGAGCGACCGCCGAGCAGTCGGCCGGCCAGCACCGCGCCGAGCACGAACCCCGCCAGAGCGAGGACCGGGCCCACCACGGGGAGATCGTCGGCCCCGGTGAGCGCCATGCCGAGGATGACGACATTGCCGGTCATGTTCGCCGTGAACACGCGGTCCAGCCCCAGGTACCCGATGGCGTCGACGATCCCGGTCGCGAAGGTGAGCGCGAGCATGAGACGCAGATGCATCTGCTCCGGTCCACCAGCGCTCGGTCCAGCAGAACTCGGACCTTCACCGCTGGGAGCGGCATCCGTCGGGACGGCGCCTGTCGAGTCGGCGCCGGTCGGGGCGGCGGGGTCAGCGGGGGCGGAGGCCGCCGCGGAGGCGGGCACAGGGGTTCCGGTCATGCGACCGGACGCTACTGAGTCGGCGAAACCCGGACGGCACAGGCGTGTAACAAGCACGTAAAAGCACAGGCCTAGGGTGACCGACGACCTGAGGAGGACCATGCGGACGGACATCCTGCGACCGGGCGAGGACCTGCCCGACAGCGCCCCCTATCTCCCGGTGGAGGAGGCCACGAGCATCTGGGGCCGCCTGCCGTGCGCGGCCGACGCCCCTGTGCTGCGCCTCGAGCCCGGGGCGGAGGCCGTGATCGACACCGTCAGCCACGAGGGCATCCTCGAGGACCAGGGCAGGGATCCGCGTCGCTTCTTCGGCACCCACGGCGTCGAACCGGAGCAGGTGCTCCCCGACGCCGTCGCCCTCGCCGCGGGCAGCGCCGACCGGGACCCGGGCCGCGACGGCCCGCACGTGGTGACCGGCCCGGTGCACGTGGCCGGTGCCCGTCCCGGCGACCTGCTGAGGATCACCGTCCTCGCGCATGATCTCCGCGTTCCCTACGGCGTCGTCTCCAACCGGCACGGCCGCGGCGCCCTCCCCGGCGAGCTCCCGCGCGGCGCCGACGCCGTGAGCGTCTTCGCCGGTGTCGAGGAGCGGGACGGGGAGCTGCGGGGGACCATGGCGCCCTCCGCCGGCTCGGAGCGGACGATCCGCTTCCCGCTGCGTCCCTTCCTCGGGATCATGGGCGTCGCGGTGTCCGGGAGCGAGCGTCCGCATTCGGTGCCGCCCGGTCCCCACGGCGGCAACATCGACATCAACCTGCTCGGCGTCGGCTCCTCGCTCTACCTCCCTGTGCAGGTCGACGGTGCGCTCGCGTACGTCGGCGACCCGCACTTCGCCCAGGGCGACGGTGAGGTCGCGCTCACCGCGATGGAGGCGAGCCTGCGCACCCGGCTCCGGTTCGACGTCATCGCCCGCGAGGAGGCGATCACGCAGTTCGGCGAGCTGGTGGGGCCGCTCGCCGAGACCGCCGAGCATCTCGTGCCCACCGGGATGGACGAGGATCTCGACGTGGCCGTGCAGAACTGCGTGCGGGCAGCGATCGCGCTGCTCCAGGCCCGCTGGGGGCTGGACGCCGAGCACGCCTACGCCTATCTCAGCGCCGCCACCGACTTCGACATCTCGCAGGTCGTCGACGTGGTCAAGGGCGTCCACGCCCGCATCCGGATCGAGGACTTCGCAGGGGTCGCACGATGAGCGCTGAGCTGCCGGGCCTGCTCGATGCCTTCTGGGCCTACGAGACCGCCCTCATGGCCGACGACCTCCCCGCGCTCGACGCCCTCTTCGCGCCGGGGCCCGAGACGCTGCGCGGCGATGCCGCCGGCCTGCTCGTCGGCCATGAAGCGATCAGCACGTTCCGCGGAGGGCGCGGGGGCGCCCCGAAGCGGCGCATCGTCTCTCTCGAGGTGCGTGAGCTGGGGGAGGACCACGCCGTGATCGTCGCGACCACCGAGCTCCTGCGCGGCGGGCGCGGACTGCAGACCCAGGTGTGGCGGCGCGGCGAGGACGGCTGGAAGGTCGCCGTCGCCCATGTCGCCGTCTCCCCTCCGGCGTTCGACCGTCGGATCTGGCGCGTCGTCGGCGCACCCCTGGTCCCGGCGCCCCCGGTCCCGTCGGCCCCGGTCCCGTCGGCTGACGACACCGATCTGCGGCCGCTCGCGGGCGAGGGCGTCGCCGTCAAGGACGTGCTCGCCGTGGCCGGCCAGCGGATCGGGGGCGGCAGCCCGGCCCTGCTGGCGGAGGCGCAGATCCAGTCCCGCCACTCCGCCCCGGTCCAGGCGCTGCTCGAGGCGGGGGCATCCGTCGTCGGCATCGCCGCGACCGACGAGCTCGCCTACAGCCTCGCCGGCACGAACACCCACTACGGGACCCCGCCGAACCCTCGTGCTCCGCACCGGATCAGCGGCGGGTCCTCCTCGGGCTCCGCGTCCGCGGTCTCGATGGGGCATGCGAGCATCGGGCTCGGGACCGACACCGGCGGCTCGATCCGTGTGCCCGCCGCCTACCAGGGCCTGTGGGGACTGCGCACCACCCATGGCGCCGTGCCCCGGGAGGGGGTGCTGCCGCTCGCCCCGAGCTTCGACACGGTCGGCCTGCTCACGAGGGAGCCCGGACTCCTCGAGCGCGCCGCCGAGGTGCTCCTGGGGGCATCCGCGACGCCTCCCCTGGAGACGTCGCAGACGGTCCGACGGAGCCTGCGCACCCTGCCGGGACTGCTGGACCTCGTCGACGACGACGTCGCCGCGGCGGTGCGGGATGCGCTGGACCGCTGGTCCGCCGTGATCCCCGTGGTCGAGACCGACCCGATCGACGAGAGCACGCACACCGCCTGGGTGCACTCCTTCCGCACCATCCAGGCGCGCGAGGCGTGGGCCGCGCACGGCGAATGGGTCTCCCGGCACGAGGATGATCTCGCCCCCGACGTCGCCTCCCGCTTCCGCACCGCGCGGACCGTGACCGCGGCCGAGGAGGAGCAGGCCAGGCAGGTCCGTGCCGAGGCGATCAGCGGGGTGGAGCACCGACGGGAGGGCGGCGTGCTCGTGGTGCCGGCCGCCTCCTCGGTCGCCCCTCTGCTGCGGGACGCGACCGCGGGCGGTCCCGTCATCGAGCAGCAGCGCGAGTGGACCATGCGTCTGACCTGCCTCGCCGGTCTGTCGGGCCTGCCGGCCGTGACCATCCCGCTGAGCACCGCCGACGGACTGCCGACCGGTGTCACGCTCCTCGGCCCGGCGGGAGGGGACCTGGAGCTGATCCGTCTCGCGGCGGATCTCGCGACAGCGCTCGAGGGGGCGGACCGGCGATGACGATCCCGAGCACCTTCACCCTCGACACGTTCAACGCGGCCGGGGCGAGCGTCCTCGCGGCCCGGCTGCGGGCCTGCGCACCCATCGACCCGTGGATCCGACGGCTGGTCGACGCCCGCCCGTTCTCCCGCCTCGAGGAGCTCATGGAGCTGGCCTCCCGGAGCGCTCGCGACTGGACGGACGAGGAGGTCCTCGGGGCGCTCGCGCACCATCCGAGGATCGGGGAGCGAGCGAAGGGGCTCAGCGCCGCCGAGACCGCGCACTCCGCCGCCGAGCAGTCCGGGGTCGAGGACGCGGACGCCTGGGTCGAGGCGAACGCGCGCTACGAGGACCGCTTCGGCACCGTCTTCCTCATCCGTGCGGCGGGACGCTCCCAGACCGAGATGCTCGCCGAGCTCGAGCGGCGCCTCCAGCTCGACGACGAGCAGGAGCAGGCGGAACGAGCGGAGCAGCTGCGCCAGATCGCTCTGCTGCGCCTCTCCGCGCTCGTCGTCGGCTGAGCTGTCCGCTCACGGGTGCTGCCGCTCCCGCTCCCGCGCCCGTCGCCAGCAGGGCAGGGCCAGGGGACTGGCCTGCGCGCGGCCGGGCCGTGCTTTCGTCGCAGAGACGATTCGCTGCCGAAACACATGTGAAACGTCTGTTGCATTGACTGGGTGGGCACACCGGAACGACCGCAGAACGGATCTCTCCCCATGAGCATCTCTCCGATCAACCCGCCGCAGCGGCTGCTGATGGGCCCCGGCCCGATCAGTGCGGACCCGCGCGTGCTGCGCGCCATGTCCGCCTCGCTGGTGGGCCAGTTCGATCCGTCGATGACGGCGTGCATGACGGAGACCATGGCTCTGTACCGCGAGGTGTTCCGCACCCGCAACGAGGCGACCCTCCTGGTCGACGGCACCTCCCGGGCAGGCATCGAGGCCGTGCTGGTCTCCCTGCTGGAGCCGGGGGATCGGGTGCTGGTGCCGATCTTCGGGCGCTTCGGCCATCTCCTCGTCGAGATCGCCGAGCGCTGCGGCGCCGAGGTGGAGTCCATCGAGGCCGAGTGGGGGCAGGTCCTCCCGACCGCTCGGATCGAGGAGGCGATCGTCCGGACCCGTCCGAAGCTGGTCGCGGTGGTGCAGGGGGACACCTCGACCACGATGATCCAGCCGCTCGAGGAGCTCGGCGCGATCTGCGAGAGGCACGGGGCGCTGCTGTACACGGACGCGACGGCTTCGCTCGGGGGCAACGAGCTCGCGATGGACGCCTGGGGCATCGACGCCGCGACCGCCGGCCTGCAGAAGTGCCTCGCCGGTCCACCCGGCAGCGCCCCGCTGTCCCTCTCCCCGCGCGCGCAGCAGATCGTCGAGTCCCGGCGCCATGTGGAGGCGGGCATCGCAGACGGCTCCGCGCCGCGCGGAACCCGGATCCGCTCGAACTACTTCGACCTCGCGATGATCCTGGACTACTGGGGGCCGTCGCGGCTGAACCACCACACGGAGGCGACCAGCATGCTCTATGCGGCCCGGGAATGCGCCCGGCTGCTCGTCGAGGAGGGCATGGACGCGGCCGTCGCCCGCCATCGTCTGCACGGCGGCGCCATGGCGGCCGGCGTGCAGGGGCTGGGCCTGGAGCTCTTCGGGGACCAGGCGCACCGCATGCACAACGTGCTGGCCGTGCGCATCCCCGAGGGGGTCGACGGCGACGCCGCCCGCACCGCGATGCTCGAGGACTTCGGCATCGAGATCGGCACGAGCTTCGGCCCCCTGCACGGGAAGGTCTGGCGCATCGGCGTCATGGGTGCCAACGCCCGACGGGACGCGGTGCTGCTGACCCTCGCCGCCCTCGAGCAGGTGCTCCGCGTCGGCGGGGTCCTCGTCACCGGGGGCGGAGGCGTCGGCGCCGCTCTCGAGCACTACGCCTCCGCCCCCGGCGGGGACGGTGCCGACCCCGGTGCGACCGGTGCTGTCGAGCTCGAGGGGGCGGCCCGATGACCGCGGTCGGCTCGAGTCTCGAAGCGGCGCAGCGGATCATGGCCGACTGCGACCGGCTCGCCATGATCTCCGCCCGCGAGGACGGCATCGAGCGCACCTATCTCACGCCCGAGCACGCCCGGCACAACGAGGTCGCCGCCCAGCTCATGCGGGAGGCGGGGATGAGCACCTGGCAGGACGCCGCCGGCAACCAGCGCGGTCGTCTCGAGAGCGCGCGCCTCGGGCTGCCGGCGCTGCTGCTCGCCTCGCATCTCGATACGGTCCCCGACGCCGGCCGGTACGACGGCATCCTCGGGGTGCTGATCGCCGTGGAGACCGTCGCCCGCCTCCGCGACCGCGCCCACGAGCTCCCCTTCGCCCTCGAGGTCGCGGCCTTCGCCGACGAGGAGGGCACCCGTTTCGGGGCGACCCTGCTGGGCAGCCGCGCGCTCGCCGGGACCTGGGAGGAGGAGTGGTTCGACCTCGCCGACGCCGACGGCGTCACGATGCGGGAGGCGTTCGACGGCTTCGGCCTGGATCCCGAGCGCATCGGCGAGGCGGCGCTGCGGCCCGAGGACCTCGCCGGCTATCTCGAGGTGCACATCGAGCAGGGCCCGTACCTCGAGGCGGCGGACCGTCCCCTCGGCGTGGTCACCTCGATCGCCGGTGCCCGGCGCTTCATGCTCACGGTGCGCGGGGAGGCGCGCCATGCGGGCGGCACGCCCTACGAGAAGCGGCGCGACGCCCTCATCGGCGCGAGCCGTGCAGTGCTCGACATCGAGGCCATCGCCCGCGAGCACGGCGCCATCGCGACCGTCGGACGCCTGGAGACCAGCCCGGGCGGGGTGAACGTCGTGCCGGGCCGGGTCGAGATGTCCCTGGACCTGCGTGCGGAGACCGACGAGCTGCGCGACGAGGTGCTCGACCTGATCCTCGAGGATGTGCGCGGGTTCTGCGCCGGGCGCGGCCTCGAGCTCGAGGTCGAGCAGATCCACGGCGCGCCGGCGGTCCGCTGCGCACCGCGCCTCATGGAGGCTGTGCGCGAGGGGATCCGCGGCAGCGGGGCCGACGAGCCCCTCGAGCTGTTCTCCCGCGCCGGCCATGACGCGATGGCGGTCGCCGAGATCACCGACATCGGCATGCTGTTCGTCCGCTGCGCCGACGGGATCAGCCATCATCCCGACGAGAGCGTCACCACCGAGGACGTCGCCGTCGCGCTCGAGGCCTTCGAGCGCGCGGTGCTCGCGGCCGGGGGCCTGCGATGAGCGCGGCACGCGGTGCGTCGGCCGACGTCGGAGCTCCGTCCGACACCGGGATCGGCACCAGGATCGACACCCGGATCGATGCGCGGATCGACGCGAAGTATGCGGAGCTCACGCCCCAGGAGCGCAGGATCTCCGACTTCCTCCTCGAGCATCTCGGCGATCTGGCCGTGTTCAGCGCCGCCGACATCAGCCGCGAGACCGGCGTCTCGAAGGCGACCGTGAGCCGCCTGTTCCGCAAGCTCGACTTCGCGGACTTCCGCGAGGTCAAGGAGCACACGCGCGCGATGCGCCGCTCCGGGACGCCGCTCGCCGCGCCGTCCCGGACGGGCGTGCCGGGCCTGCGCCCGGGGCTCGAGGGGCATGTGCGCTCCGAGCGGGAGAACCACGACCGTCTGCTCACGGTGCTCGCGGGAGGCGGCCTCGAGGAGGCGATCGCCCTGCTGGCGAGCGCCCGACGGATCCTCGTGGTGGGTCTGCGCAACAGCTATCCGGTCGCCCTGCACCTGCACCAGCAGCTCATCCAGGCCCGGGACGATGTGCGGGTCGCCCCGCAGCCCGGACAGGCGGTGGGGGAGGAGATCGCCGGGATCGGCGCCGAGGACGTCGTCGTGCTCATCGGGTTCCGTCGGCGCCCCGCCGTCTTCCCCGCCCTCGCGGAGACGATCGAGCGCTCGCCCGCCCGGTTCCTGCTCATCGGCGACGGCACCGCCCGGGCCTTCGCCGCGGCCGCGGACTGCTGGCTCGAGTGCCCCATCGACTCCGACGGCGCCTTCGACAGCTACTCGACCGCCATGTCGCTCGTGTCCGTGCTCGCCAACGGCGTGCTCAACGCCCGGGGCGCCGAGGGCGTCCGCCGCATCAGCCGCATCACCGCCGCCTACGACGCGCTCGGGGAGCTCGAGAGCTCCTGACGGAGGCGGTGCCGCCGGCGGAGGCGGTGCGGCCCGTGGCGTGCGGGGGCGGTGGGCCCGGACAGCGAGCAGCCGCCCTCCGCGCGAGCGGTGGGCGGCTGCTGTCCTGGGGATGTCAGAGCAGGTCCGGGTTCTCCGCGAAGACCTCCTCGAGCAGCGTGGTGTCGAAGCAGTCCTCGACGGTGAGGTCGAAGCCCGCACCGGCCAGCGCCTCGATGTTCTTCTGCATGAGGTCCTCGGACATCGTCAGCAGGCCGTTCGCATCGGTCTCCTCGGTGCTCACGAGCGCGATCTGCTCCTCGGCCTGCCGGATCTCCTTCTCGAGGTCCAGTCCCAGGTCCTGGCCGAAGTCCTCGACCGCCAGGCGGGCGCCCTCCTCGGGGTCCTCGACCGCGTCGGCCCAGCCGCGCACGAGGGCGAGCAGCACGCCCTTGAGCGCGTCCCGCTGCGTCTCGATGCTCTCCTGGGTCACCACCAGGCTCTCCGCCATGAACGGCAGGCCGTTGTCGGCCAGGGGCAGGTTCACGACGTCCTCCCCGGCCAGCTCGAGGGTGAGCGCCTCGTTGGTGAGGTACCCGAAGAACCCGTCGACCTCCCCGTTGATCAGCGGCTGCGGGTCGTACTGCACGGGCACGATCTCGAGGGAGGAGGGATCGATGCCGTTGGCGGCGAGGAATCCGTCGAACAGGGTCTCGTTCACGCCCGCCTGCACGCCGATCGTCTTCCCCGCGAGATCCGCGGGGGTCTCGATGGGGGTCGCGTCCCCGAGCGAGATGATCGTGAAGGGGTTCTTCTGGTAGGTGGTGCCGATGATCTTCAGCGGCGCCTCCTCGTCCTGGATCAGCGGGGCCACGCCGAGCGGCGAGGAGGTCCCCACGAGCGCCGAGCCGGAGAGCACCATCGTCTCGGTCGAAGTGCCGCTGGGGCCGCCGGCGATGAGGTTCACGGAGGAGAACCCGGCCTCCTCGAAGTAGCCGCGGTCCACGGCGAAGTACTCGCCCGCGAACTCGGCGTTCTTGATCCACGACAGGTTCAGGTCGAGGGTCCCGTGGTCCTGGGCGCCGTCGGCCCCGTCGGACGCGTCGGATCCGGCGTCGGCGCTGTCGCCGCAGGCGGCGAGGGAGAGCGCGCCGAGGGCCGCGAGGGAGGTGCCGACGACGGCTCGACGGCTCGGCTGCGGGCCCGGGACAGGGGTGGTCGTGTTCTCCATGATGGTCGCCTTCTTCGCTCGATATCGCAGGACCGCATATCGCAGGAGCTGCGCGGGGACGGGAATCTGCAGGACAGGGGAACTGCAGGATCTGCTGGATCTGCTGGATCCGCAGGACCTGCTGGATCTGCGGGGAGGAGCAGGATCCGCAGGGAGGAGCTATGGCGACGAGGGTAGGGATCGTGTGTTTCACGGGAGGCCACGGACTGTTTCGCCGAGGTTACTTCTGCAGGGGATGGCGCTGAAACACATGTTTTACACGGGGGAAACTCCGGTGCCGCACACGATTCCTACGGTGAGATCACCGGCCGGGACACGCCGACCGTCGGACCCAGGAGGTCGTCATCAGCCACGTCATCAGTCACGTCACCACCCACGTGCTGGACACCGGCACGGGGCGGCCCGCCGCCGGGATCGGAGTGCGTCTGCTCGCCGCCGACGGCACCGAGATCGCCCGCGGCACGGCCGACGCCGACGGCCGGCTGCGCGACCTGGGTCCCGGACGTCTCCCGGCGGGCCCTTATCGGCTCCGCTTCGACGTCGGCGCCTACTACTCCGACCGTGCGCAGGAGACCTTCTTCCCGGAGGTCGACGTCGCGTTCGTCGTGGGGGAGGAGCACGTGCACGTGCCGCTGCTCCTGAGCCCCTTCGCCTATTCCACCTATCGAGGCAGCTGAGATGACCCAGACCACCACCCCGTCCCAGCCCATCCCGTCGGCCTCCGCGGCGTCGTCGGCCGCCGAGCCCGCCGCGTCGTCGGCCGCAGAGTCCGTCGTGCCCGCCGTGTCGCTGGGCCGGAACCAGTACGGCAAGGCCGAGGTGCGGCTCGTCCATGTGGACCGCTCCACCCCGCGCCATGTGCTGACCGACCTCAACATCACCTCGATGCTGCGCGGCGACTTCGACGACTGCTACCGCACGGGCGACAACGCCCGCGTCATCGCCACCGACACCCAGAAGAACACCGTCTACGCCTTCGCGAAGCAGCACGGCGTCGGCAGCCCCGAGCAGTTCCTGCGACTCCTGGCCGACCACTTCCTCGCCCCGGGCACATGGCTGACCGGCGGGCGCTGGGAGGCCGAGCAGTTCGGCTGGGACCGCATCACGGCCGGCGGCGCCGAGCACGACCACGCCTTCGTGCGCACAGGCCCGGAGGTCCGCACCGCCGCGGTCACCGTCGAGGACGGCGAGACGCACGTGGTCGGCGGGATCAAGGACCTCGTGGTGCTGAAGTCCACCGGCAGCGAGTTCCACGGCTTCCCGCGCGACGAGTACACGACCCTGCCCGAGACCACCGACCGGATCCTCGCCACCGAGGTCACCGCCCGCTGGCGGTTCCGCGACCTCGAGGCCGACGCCGACGAGACCTTCGCCGCGGTCCGCGCCCTGCTGCTGGAGACCTTCGCGACCACGCATTCGCTGTCCCTGCAGCAGAGCCTCTTCGCGATCGGCGAGGCGGTGCTCGCGGCCCGCCCGGAGCTCGCGGAGATCCGCATGGTGATGCCGAACAAGCACCACTACCTCGTGGACCTCTCCCCGTTCGGGCTGGACAACGACAACGAGGTGTTCATCGCCGGGGATCGCCCCTACGGCCTCATGCAGGCCGCGGTGGTCCGCACCGGCGAGCCCGAGGCGCCGGCGGCCTGGGAATGGCTCGGCGGATTCTGCTGAGGGGGCCGACGATGGAATCCGTCCGACGCGTCCGCGCCCGCGAGGTGCTGCTCGACGGGGAGCTCGTCCCCGCCGAGCTGCACATCGAGGACGGGGCCATCACCCGCATCGACCGTCTCGATCGCGTCGACCGTCTCGATCGCATCGACCGTCTCACCGCCGACGACGGCGCGCCGGTCGTCGCGGACGGGACCCTGATCGTCCCCGACGGCGTGCAGGTCCTGCCCGGAAACGTCGACACGCATGTGCACATCAACGAGCCCGGCCGCACCGAGTGGGAGGGCTTCGCGACCGCGACGACGGCCGCGGTCCTCGGCGGGGTGACCACCCTCGTGGACATGCCGCTGAACAGCATCCCGCCGACGATCGACGTGCCCTCGCTGCGCGTGAAGCAGCATGCCGCGCACGGATCGCTCCGCACCGACCTCGGCTTCTGGGGCGGCATCGTCCCGGGGAACGCCGGACAGCTGCGGCCGCTGTGGGAGGCGGGGGTGATGGGGTTCAAATGCTTCCTGCTGCCCTCCGGCGTCGACGAGTTCCCGCCCGTGGACGCCGCCCAGCTGCGGGAGGCGATGCGGGAGGTCGCGACGTTCGACGGTCTCGTGGTCGTCCATGCGGAGGACGAGCGGACGATCGCCGAGGCGCCGTCCGCCCCATCGGCCGCCTACACCGACTTCGTGCTCTCACGACCGGAGTCCGCCGAGGTCACCGCGATCGCCGGACTCATCGACGCGGTGCGCGAGACCGGCGCCCGCACCCATCTGCTGCACCTCTCGAGCGCACGAGCCCTCGACCTCCTCGCCGACGCCCGCGCGGAGGGCCTGCCCATCACGGTGGAGACCTGTCCCCACTACCTGTGCTTCGACGCGGCGACCGTCCCGGACGCGTCCCCCGAGTACAAGTGCTGCCCGCCGATCCGCGACCACGGCAACCGCGACGCGCTGTGGGAGGGCCTGCTCGGGGGCGTCATCGACATGGTCGTCACCGACCACTCCCCGTCGAGCCCGCAGGAGAAGCGGCGCGGCGCCCCCGACCTGCAGCAGGCGTGGGGCGGCATCTCCGGGCTGCAGGCCGGGTTCACGGCCGTCGCCGCCCACGCTCGCAGCCGGGGCATCGGCATCGAGCAGGTCAGCCGCTGGATGTCGACGGCGACCGCGGACCTCGTGGGGCTCAGCTCCAAGGGGCGCCTGGCCGCGGGGGCCGACGCCGACCTCGTCCTCTACGACTCGCACCGTCCGCAGACTCTCCGCGCCGCCGACTTCGCGCACCGCCATCCCCTCTCCGCCTACGACGGCATGGCCCTCGAGGGTGCCGTCGTCGCGACCATCCTGCGCGGCGAGACGGCCGCGGGTCCCGACGGCCTCTCCGCCCCGCACGGCCGGCTCCTCACCGGTCCCGGCGGAACCCCGTCCGTGGAGCTCGCCGATGCGGCGGTCGCGCGATGAGCGGCGTCGCGGAGACCTGCGCCCGCTGGCTCGCGGCAGGCCGGCCCTTCGCCCTCGCCACCCTCGTCGACTCCCAGGGCTCCTCGCCCCGACCGGTGGGGACCTCGATGGTGATCGGTGAGGGCGGGGAGGTGCACGGCTCGCTCTCGGGCGGCTGCGTCGAGGCCGACGTCGTGGAGACCGGCCGTGAGGTGCTCAGCGCCGGCATCCCGCAGCGACGACGCTACGGGTACACCGACAGTGCGGCCTGGGAAGTGGGTCTGACCTGCGGTGGAAGCATCGATGTGCTGATCCAGCCCGTGGCGGAGCCCGATGCGGTGCAGCGCCTCGCCCCCGTGCTGGAGGACCTGTCCGGCGCCGTGCTCTGGCGGCTCGACGCCCCCGAGCGACGCATCGCCCTGCCCGTCCCCGCGGCCGACGACCCCGCCGCGTGGAGCGCCGCGCTGCCCGCCCTGCTCGCCGACGGGCAGGACGGTCCCTGCCCGACCGATGGGTCCGCCGTGCGGCGCCTGGCCGAGCTGCTCGCGGACCGCTCGGCCGCAGCGGCCACCGGGATCGTCGGCCCCGGCGAGGACTGCACGGAGAGCCTGCCCGAGCTGTTCCTCGCGGTGCGGCGCCCCGCCCCGCGGCTCATCGTCGCCGGCACCACGGACCTCGCCGCCGCGCTCGTCGCCCAGGGCCGCATGCTCGGCTATGCGACGACCGTCTGCGATCCCCGCTCCGCGTTCCTCACCCCGGAGCGGTTCCCCGCCGCCGAGCGGATCGTCGTGCGGTGGCCGCATCGCTACCTCCTCGAGGAGCATGCCGCCGGCCGTCTGGACCATCGCACCGTCGTCTGCTGCCTGGGGCACGACCCCAAGGTCGACGACCCCCTCGTGGAGACCGCGCTGGCCCTGCCCATCGCCTACGTCGGAGCGATGGGCTCCCGGCGCACCCATCGCGAGCGGATGCAGCGCCTCGCTGCGCGAGGAGCCTCCCCGTCGGACCTCGCCCGTCTGCACTCGCCGATCGGACTCGATCTGGGCGGATCCGCACCCGCCGAGTTCGCCCTCTCCGTCATGGCGGAGGTGGTCGCCGAGCGGCACGGCCGCCCCGGAGCAGCACCCCTCCGCGCGACCGTCGGCCCTCTCCACGGACTGGTCCCCGCATGAGCGAGGACGAGGTGACGGAGATCGAGGAGCCGGTGAGCACGGTGAGCACCGGGGCGCCCCCGGCGATCGTCGACGGCGCCCCGGCCGCGACGCCGCCCCGCCCGGGGCAGTGCCTGCGCACCTACCTGCGCGAGCTCGGCCGTCTGGGCGTGAAGAAGGGCTGCGACGGCGGCGACTGCGGAGCCTGCACGGTGCACCTCGACGGGAAGCCCGTGCACAGCTGCGTCGTCCCGGCGTTCCGTGCGTCGGGAGCGAGCGTCACCACCATCAACGGGCTGGCCGCGAGCGTCGCGCCCGAGGCCGCTGCGTCCGACGTAACAACTGCGTCCGACGTACCGACTGCGTCCGACGAGACCGCTGCACCTGACGCGACCGTCGTGCCGGCGGAGCATCCGATGCAGTGCGCCTTCCGTCGGGCGCAGGGCTTCCAGTGCGGGTTCTGCACCTCCGGCATGATCATGACCGCGGCCGCGCTCGACGACGACGACCGCGCCGACCTGCCCCGATCCCTCAAGGGCAACCTGTGCCGCTGCACCGGGTACTCCGCGATCGAGGACGCGCTCGCCGGCGTCTCCCATGTCGAGGAGGGGGCCTCGGCCGGCCGCAGCCTCGCCGCCCCCGCCGCCCGCCGCATCGTCACCGGCACCGAGCAGTACACCCTCGACGTGGACCCGGCGACGCTCCCCGGGCTGCTCCACATGAAGCTGCTGCGCTCCCCGCATGCGCATGCCCGGATCCGCCGCATCGACACCGCGGCGGCGCTCGCCGTCGACGGCGTGCACGCGGTCCTCACCCATGAGGACGCCCCCGACGCGCTTTTCTCCACGGGCCAGCACGAGCACCTCGCCGACGATCCCCTGGACACCCGCATCCTCGACGACACCGTCCGCTTCATCGGACAGCGGGTGGCCGCCGTGCTCGCGGACTCCGTCGCCGCGGCGGAGGCCGGGGTGCGGGCCCTCGAGGTCGACTACGAGGTGCTCGACGCGGTCATCGACCCCGAGCGTGCGCGCAGCGGGCCCGCGCTGCACGCCGACAAGGGGGAGGGCTCGGGCATCGCCGATCCCTCCACGAACCTCGTCACCGAGCTGCACTCCCGGGTGGGGGACCTCGAGGAGGGCTTCGAGCGCGCCGCCGTCGTCACCGACCGGGTGTATCGCACCCAGCGGGTGCAGCACGTGAGCCTCGAGACCCACGCCTCGATCGCCTCCGTCGAGGAGGACGGGACGCTCCTGGTGCGCAGCAGCACCCAGGTGCCCTATCTCGCCCGGCGCACCCTGCAGCGCCTGCTCGGCCTTCCCCCGGAGAAGGTGCGCGTGGTCGCGCCGCGCGTCGGCGGCGGCTTCGGCGGCAAGCAGGAGGTCTTCACCGAGGACCTGGTCGCCCTCGCCGCGCTGCGCACCGGACGTCCCGTGCAGCTCGAGCACACCCGCAGCGAGCAGTTCACCTCGACCTCGGTCCGCCATCCGATGCGGATCCGGGTGCGGGCCGGCGCCGACGCCGACGGCCGCCTCACCGCGATCCACCTCAGCCTGCTCTCGGACACCGGCGCCTACGGCAACCACGGACCGGGCACCATGTTCCACGGGACGGGGGAGTGCCTGGCGGTCTACAACTGCCCCGTGAAGGCGGTGGATGCCGAGGTCGTCTACACGAACACGGTCCCCTCGGGCGCCTTCCGCGGGTACGGCCTGAGCCAGACGGTCTTCGCGGTCGAGTCGGCGATGGACGAGCTCGCGCGGGCCCTGGACCTGGACCCCTTCGCGTTCCGGCGCCTCAACGTGATCCGTGAGGGCGATCCGATGATCTCGACCTCGCCGGTCCCCACGGCCGACGTCGAGTACGGCAGTTACGGCCTGGACCAGTGCCTCGACCTCGTCGAGACCGCGCTCGCCGCCCCCGGGGCCGACGAACGAGCCGGAGTCGACGGCAGGCCCGGGGCCGACGGCGGGGCCGATGCCCTGGGCCCGGACTGGGCGTGCGGCACGGGCATGGCGCTGTCGATGCTGGACACGGTGCCGCCGCGCGGGCACTACTCCCACAGCAGGATCGCTCTGCTCGAGGACGGGACGGTCGAGGTGCGGGTGGGCACGGCCGAGTTCGGCAACGGCACCACCACGGTGCACGTCCAGCTCGCGGCCGCGGCGCTCGGCTGCGCGCCCGAGCGGATCCGGATCCGCCAGTCGGACACGGCGATCGTCGGCCACGACACCGGCGCCTACGGGTCGGCCGGCACCGTCGTCGCCGGGAAGGCGACGCTGCACGCCGCCCAGGCGCTGCACCGGCTGCTGATCGAGGAGGCTGAGGCCCTCCTCGACGCGGAGCCGTCGGCCCCTGCCGAGCCGTCGGCTGGCGGAGAGGCATGGACCGGGGAGGCGGACGGCCTCCGCCGCATGACGACCGGCAGCCTCGTGACCTGGGAGCGGATCGCGGCGTCGGCCCATGCCGCAGGCCTCGTGCTCGAGGCGGAGGCGCACTGGGACGGGTCGCCCCGCTCGGTCGCGTTCAACGTCCACGGGGTGCGCGTCGCCGTCCATCGGCGCACCGGTGAGCTGCGGATCCTGCGCAGCATCCAGGCGGCCGACGCCGGGTTCGTGGTCAATCCCCTGCAGTGCCGCGGGCAGGTGCAGGGCGGGGCGGCGCAGGCTCTCGGCGCGGCGCTGCACGAGGAGGTCGTCGTCGACGGCTCCGGGCGGGTGCGCACGGACATCCTGCGCCAGTACCACGTGCCCACCCTCGCCGACGTCCCCCGCACCGAGGTGCTCTTCGCCGACACGAGCGACAGTCTGGGCCCGCTCGGGGCGAAGTCGATGAGCGAGAGCCCCTACACCCCGGTCGCTCCGGCGCTCGCCAATGCGATCCGGGACGCCGTCGGGGTGCGGATGGAGCAGCTGCCCATGTCCCGGGACCGCGTCCACCTCGCCATGAGAGCCGAATCGTCCTGAGGGCCGTCTCGTCCTGAGGGCCGTCTCGTCCTGAGGGCGCGCAGGCCGACGGGGCCCCGGGAGGGGTGGAGAGCTCCACCGCTCCCGGGGCCCCGTCCGCACTCCCGGGACTGCGCCCGGCGGCGCGGGCCGTGCCTCAGGGAGCGAGGACGCCGGTGCCGCGCGCGTTGTAGACCGTCGCTCCTCCGTCGGCGACGAGGCGCTGGTAGTCGCGGAACACGTCGATCGCCTCATCGCGCAGCACGTCGACCTCGACCTCGATGCCGCGCTCGCGGAACCGCTCCGCCCAGTCCTGCGGCATCGGTCCCTCGTCGAAGCCCGTGAGCTCCTCGACCTCGGGTCCGTCGCCAGCGATGACCAGGCGCTTCACCCCGGACCACATGGTCGCGCCGTAGCACATGACGCACGGGCGCCAGTTGACCCACAGCTCGAGGGGCGGGGTGCCCTCGGCGCCGAGGTCCCAGCGGCCCAGCCTCGTCTGCGCGAGAGACAGCGCGGTGACCTCGGCATGCATTGAGGACAGCCCAGAGGCGAGCACCCGGTTCACGCCGGCGGAGACGATCTCGCCGCTGATCGGGTCCAGCACGAGCGCCGCGAAGGGTCCGCCGCCGCCATCGCGCACGCTGCCCGCGGCGAGCCGGTTCAGCAGGCGCATCAGCTCGACGCGCACGCTCGGGTCCTGGGGAGCCGCGATCCCTCCCAGGGTCGCGATCGTCGCGTCGACCTCGTCGGCGACCCAGGCGGGCACCTCGACGCCGAAGGCGGCGGCAGGGGAGGGGCCCGGAGACGGGGCGGATGCGGAGCGGTCCTGCAGGGTCATGGGGTGCCTCCCGGGGATCTCGGAGCGTTCCCGCGGGATGCCGCGGGGCGCGGCCAGGCTAGGAGCGGGAGATGTCGGGGATGTTACGAGTGCGCCGGTGACCGGGGTTTACGCCCCGGAAACAGAGCCGCACCGCTCGCGAAACAGTCGTTCCATAGCGTGGCCGACATCGGATGACCTGTTGCGACGACCAGGTGCGACGGCAGGCCTCCCGCCCGTCGGCCGCTCCTCCTCAGCCACCCCAGAAAGGGGCACCCCATGCTCCGTCCCTCCGCCGGATTCCGCGCCCCGTCCCGCCGCACCCTGCTCGCCGGCTCGCTCGCCGCCTCCGCCTCCGCGCTCGCGCTGGCGGGCTGCTCCCGCGGGAGCGGCTCGGAGTCGGGGTCCGACGGTCTCGGAGCGCTCGACGTGAACCTCAACTGGATCCGCACCACCGAGTTCGCCGGCGAGTACTTCGCGGACTCCCGCGGCTACTACACGGACGCCGGCTTCGAGGGGACGACCCTCATCCCCGGCGGGCCCAGCGGCACCTCTTCCGAGGCGATGGTCCTGTCCGACTCCGCGCTCGTGGGCATGACGACCCCCCTCGCAGCAGGCTCCATGGTCGCGGGGGAGGACGCGCCGCTCGTCCTGCTCGGCGCGAAGTTCCAGCGCAACCCCTTCACCATCTACTCGACGGCCGACAACCCCGTGGCGACCCCCGAGGACATGGTGGGCAAGCGGATCGGCGTGGCGACCGGCACCAACGAGGTGCTCTTCTCGGCTCTGCTCGAGGTCCACGGGATCGACCCCTCCTCGGTCGAGAAGGTCACCGTCCAGTTCGACCCGCAGCCCCTCATGAACGGCGAGGTCGACGGACAGATCGGGACCCTCACCAACGAGGCGATCACGGTGGGCCTCGAGGGGCACGACGTGGTGAACCTGCCCTTCGCCGAGAACGGGCTGCCCTTCGTCTCCGGGGCCTTCGTCACCACGGTGCAGAACGTCGAGGAGCGCCGTGAGGAGCTCGTCGCCTTCCTCACCGCCACGATCCGCGGCTGGCAGGACGCCCTCGCCGACCCCGAGGAGTCCGCCCGCCTCGCCTACGAGGAGTACGGCTCGGATCTCGGCCTGAACCCCGAGAAGGAGGAGCTGCAGGCGGAGCAGCAGAACCAGCTCGTGGTGAGCGAGGAGACCGATGCCGCGGGCCTGTTCACCATCTCCGAGGAGCTCGCCGCGAAGAACGTCGAGCTGCTCGCCCTGGCCGGTCACGAGGTCGACGCCGACAGCTTCTTCGACATGTCTCTGCTCGAGGAGGTCTACGAGGCGAACCCGGATCTCCTGTCCTGAGCTCCTGACCTCCTGACCGCCGACCATCCGCCCGCAGGGCACGACCACGCGAAGGGCACGACCATGACCGAGCAGAGCGCCACCGCATCCGCCAGCACCACCACCCCCGCCGACGCCGCCATCCCTGCCGGCCCGCAGGCCGAGCGCGGCCCCGACATGCCCCGGGCCGGGGCGACCGGCATCGACCTCCAGGGCCTGAGCAAGACCTACACCTCGGGCCGCAGCCCCGTCACGGCCTTCCAGGACACCGAGCTGGCCACCGAGCGCGGCTCCTTCCTGTCCCTGCTGGGACCTTCGGGCTGCGGGAAGTCGACGATCCTGCGGATCCTCGCGGGACTCGAGACGCCGACCGCCGGCATCGCCCGCGTCGACGGGATGAGCCCCGAGCAGCTGCGCGCGAGCGCCCGTCTCGGCATCGCCTTCCAGGACTCGGCGCTGCTGCCGTGGCGCACCGTGCGGGCGAACATCCGCCTCGCCCTCGAGGTCGCCGGGAAGCTCGAGAACGAGCCCTACATCGACGACCTCATCGACCTCGTGGGCCTGCGCGGCTTCGAGAGCTCGAAGCCCGGCCAGCTCTCGGGCGGCATGCGCCAGCGCGTCTCGATCGCCCGCGCCCTCGTCGTCAAGCCCGAGGTGCTGCTGCTCGACGAGCCCTTCGGCGCCCTCGACGACATGACCCGCCAGCGCCTGAACCTCGAGCTGCTGCGCATCTGGACGGAGAAGCCGGCCACGACGCTCATGGTCACCCACGGCATCTCCGAGGCCGTGTTCCTCTCCGACTCGGTCGCCGTGATGAGTGCCCGGCCGGGCCGGATCGTCGAGGTCTTCGACGTGGACCTGCCGCGGCCCCGCACCCCCGAGATGATGCGCACCCCCGAGTTCCATGCCCTGTGCGACCACGCCTCCGAGGTGCTGTTCGGAACCCCGACGAACGCCGCCGTCAGCGCCTGAGCGATGCCCGGAAGGAGCGCACCATGACCCTCGCCACCGACTCCGCCCAGGACGGCGCATCGTCCTCCCTGCCCGCCGGAGGCGCACCACCGACCGTCGGCGCGTCCGTTCCCGCGCCGACCCGGACCCGTCGGCCGCTGCCGCGCTGGGCGATCGGCACGATCGGCGTCCTCGGCACGATCGCCGTGTGGTGGATCGCTGCGTCCACCGTCCTGTCGGGGGTGGGTGCGGCCGACGGCGGGGCGATCCCCACGCCCGGCGCGATCCTCAGCCAGTTCGCGGCCGACGGGTTCGGCTACTACTGGCGCAACGCCTCGGTCACCCTCGCCGAGGCCGGCCTCGGCTATCTGGGCGGCAATGCGATCGCCCTGCTGCTGGCCGGACTGGTGATGGTCGTGCCCGCGCTCGAGCGGCTGATCACCCAGCTCGGCGTCATCAGCTACTGCCTGCCGCTGGTCGCGATCGGACCGATCATCTTCATCGTCCTGGGGCCGCCCGAGAGCGGTGCCCCCTCGGGCACCGCGGTCGTCCTGGCGGCGCTGTCGGTCTTCTTCACCACGCTCGTCGGCTCGATCCTCGGCTTCCGCGCCGCGGACCGCTCCGCGCTCGACGTCATCTCGGTCTACGGCGGCACCCGCCTCACCCAGCTGCGGAAGGTGCAGGTCATCTCGGCGCTCCCGAGCGTGCTGAACTCCCTGAAGATCGCCGCGCCCGGTGCGCTGCTGGGTGCGGTGCTCGGCGAGTACGTCGGCGGCGTCGACCGCGGGCTGGGCCCGGCGATGGTCAATGCCCAGCAGTCCCTCGAGATCGAGCGGGTGTGGGGCGTGGCGATCGTGTGCGGCCTGCTGGCCGGCGCCGGCTTCGCCGTCCTCGCCCTGATCGCCCGGTTCGCCACCCCATGGGCCTCCGGCTCGGAAGGAGCGCGGTCATGACCGCCTATGCCCTCAAGAACGTCTCCCGCTCCGTGCTCGGCGTGGTCGTCTCCCTCGCTGTGGTCGTCGCGATCTGGTCCGCCGGGCTGCGCGTGCTGGACGTCTCCAGCTTCATCGGGAAGGGGCCGCTCGACGTCTGGGCCTACCTGGTCCTGGACGAGGACGCCGGGGAGCATCGCGCGGCGGTGCTCGCGAACCTCGGCCGGACCCTCGCCGACGCCGGCATCGGCTTCGTGTGCGGTCTCGCCGTCGCCCTGGTCGTCGCCGCCCTGTTCACGCTCGTGCGGGGCGTCGAGGACGCCCTCATGCCGCTGGCCATGCTGCTGCGCTCGGTGCCGCTGGTCGCGATGGCGCCGATCCTCATCCTGATCTTCGGCCGCGGCACCGCGACCGTCGGCGCGATGGGCGGGATCGTCGTGCTCTTCCCCGCGCTGGTCACGATCGTGCTCGGGCTGCGCTCTGCCTCGCCCGCCATGGTCGACGTGGTGACCGTCTTCGGAGGCAGCCGCGTCGCGGCCTTCCGCAAGGTCGCCCTGCCCGCCTCCCTGCCGGCGCTGTTCACCGCCCTGCGGATCTCCATCCCCGGCGCCCTGACCGGCGCGCTGCTCGCCGAATGGCTCGCCACCGGACAGGGGATCGGCTACCAGATCGTCTCGGACGTCTCCCGCGCCCGCTACGACTCGGTGTGGGCCTCCGTGGTCGTCGTGACGCTCGCGTCGCTGGTGCTGTACGGCCTGGTCTCCGCCCTCGAGCGACTCGTGCTGCGCCGCATGGGCACCGCGGTCTGAGCGCCGTGGACCTCAGCACCGTCGAGGAGGTCGTCGCCACCGCCGACCCCGATGACTTCGCCGACGGCGACGCCTGGCTCGCCGGCGGGACCGTCCTGTTCTCCTACGGCAGCTCGACCCTGCGCCGTCTGCTGGACCTGCGCTCCGCCGGATGGACGCCGTGGACGGTGCGGGAGGACGGGCTCGAGCTCGCCGCGACCTGCACGATCGCCGAGCTGTATGCCCTCCCGGGCAGCGAGGCGCCCTACGCCCTGCTGCGCCCCGGCGTCGGCCGCACCCCGCGGCGGCCCGGGTTCCCGGACGCCGAGCAGTGGCCGGCGACAGCGATCATCCGCCCCTGCTGCGACGCCTTCGTCGCCTCCTTCAAGATCTGGAACACCTCGACCGTCGGCGGGAACGTGGCGACCGCCCTGCCCGCCGGTCCCATGACGTCCCTGCTCTCCGGGCTCGACGCCGTCGCGACGATCCACGGACCCGGCGGCCGACGGCGCACCGTGCCGGTCGCACGGCTCGTCGTCGGCGACGGCCGCACCTCCCTCGCGCCCGGCGAGCTGATCCGCAGCTTCCACGTGTCCCGTGAGGCGCTCGCGTCGAGGGCGGCGTTCCGTCGCCTGTCGCTGTCGAACCTGGGCCGCTCCGGCGTGCTGCTCATCGGCCGCGACCTCGGCGACGGCACCCTGCGCCTGACCGTCACCGCCTCGACCGTGCGCCCCGTGCAGCTCGCCGTCCCGCTCGGCGCCGGGGACGGCGAGATCGGCGCGCTCGTCGACGCCGCGATCCCCGCGGACCTCTACCACGACGACATCCACGGCCTGCCGGAGTGGCGCCACGACATGACGGTCCTTCTGGCTCAGGAGATCACCGCCGAGCTGAGCGCCCCGCCGCAGCCCCCGCGCCCGGCCCGCTTCCCGCTCGAGGGGCCCGGCGGCCACCTGCGCTGAGCGGCCTCACCCGTGCGGCGCATCCCGACCTGCGGGTGCAGGCCGACCCGCGGACCGCCGTCAGCCCTGCTGCAGCTCCCGGCGGGCCGTCGCGAGCACGGCCTCGGTGAGCGCATCCAGGAGCGCGGAGGGCATGGCCGCCACATGCCAGTGCAGGGGCGTGGTGACCTCCTCCCCGCCGAGCGCGATCAGCTCGCCGCTCGCGATCAGCGGCTCCGCCTGGCTGGTCAGCAGCATTCCCCAGCCGAGCCCGGCGACGGCCGCCGTGGCGATCTCATGGGTCGAGGGCACCAGGTGCCGGGGCGCGCGAGCCGGATCGACGCCCTGACCGCGCAGCCAGGTGCGCTGCAGGTCGTCATGGGGGTCGAAGTCGATGCGCGGGGCACGTGCGAGAGCCTCCGCGAGGAGCCCGGGCCCGGGCCCGGGGCCGGTCCGGGTCCCGGGGTCCGGAGCGATCCACCGCTCCCGCCAGAGGGGCGAGGCGGCCGCGATGTAGACGAGGCTCCCCAGCGGCGTCGAGCGGAAGCCGGGCGGAGCCTCCGGGCTGGAGGCGACGGCCGCCATCGCGGCGCCCGTGGTGAGCAGACGGGCGGTCTCGTCCTGATCCTCGCGCAGCAGCTCGAGCTGGGCGTCATGGTCCCGGGAGAAGTCCGCCAAGGCCGGAAGCAGCCACGTCGCGAGCGAATCCGAGTTCACGGCGATGCCGATCCGCGGATGCTCGCCCTGCGCCTCGAGCCCCAGCTCCGCCCGCGCCTCCTGCTCGACGAGCTCGTGGGCCCGGGCATAGCGGACCACGACCCGACCGGGCTCCGTGAGCCGGACGGGCCGGGCGCGCACCAGCAGACGCTGCCCCACCTGCTGCTCGAGCAGCTTCACCCGCTGGCTGACGGCCGACGGGGTCATGAACTGCCGCCTCGCGGCCGCCTCGAGCGTGCCCTCCTCGGCGACGATGCGGAGCGTCTCGGCCAGCGCGGGATCGATGAGCATGAACGCATCGTAGATGAAGCACTGCTTCACATGAGTCAGGGATCATCGCTGGCGCTTCATAGACCTCGGCTCTAGCGTCGACCGGGTGACTGCAGCTCTCCACGGCTTCGCCGCCTGCCTCGGCCTGATCGTCGCCATCGGCTCTCAGAACGTGTTCGTGCTCCGCCAGGGCATGCGCCGCGAGCACGTGCTGCCGGTGATCGCGGTGTGCGTCGCCTCCGACGCCGTCCTGATCGGCGCCGGTGCGAGCGGGCTCGGGTCCCTGGTGCGGTCCCATCCGGAGGTCGTCGGCGCGGCCCGCTGGGCCGGTGCCGCCTTCCTCACCGGGTATGCCCTGCTGGCCGCCCGTCGCGCCGTGAAGGGCGGCGGCTCCCTGCGGTCCGACGGCGGGGCGGACGCCGACCCCGGCGCCCGCGCGGTCCGCGGGACCGGTCGCGGCGCTGTGATCGCCGCGGCGCTCGCCCTGACCTGGCTGAACCCGCATGTCTACCTCGACGCGGTGCTGCTGCTGGGATCGATCGCCGCCACCCACGGCGCACAGGCGCCGCTGTTCGCCGTCGGAGCCGTCGCCGGCAGCGCCCTGTGGTTCACGGCGCTCGGCCTCGGTGCGCGGCGGTTGGGACGGGTGCTCTCGAGCCCTCGCGCCTGGCGGGTGCTCGACGGGGTCGTCGCCGCGACGATGCTCGGCGTGGCCGCGATGCTCGCTCTCGGGTGAGGGGAGCGCGGTGGGACGGGGCGTCGGTGCGGCCGGGGACCCGCGCCTGCTCACGTCTCGGTGACGAAGCCCTGCTCGATCATGAAGTCGAGGGCCACGTCGGCCGGGAGCTCTCCGCCCTCGTCGACCCGGAGGTTCAGCGAGCGCAGCGCGTCGTCGGTGAGGGTGGGGGTGACCTGGTCGAAGACGTCGGCGAGCTCGGGGTAGGTCTCGAGGGTGCTCGTGCTGAGCACCGCGGCGACGTTGTAGGCGGGGAAGTACCCCTGGTCGTCCTCGAGGATCGTCAGGTCGAGGCTCTCGATGCGGCCGTCGGTCGTGAAGACCTCGCCGAAGTTGCATGAGCCGCGATCGGTCGCGGTGTAGACGGCGCCGGTGTCGTAGATGCTGATGTTCTCTCCGGGCACGCCGTCGGGGTCGTCGCGGGGGATGCCGTAGGTCTCGAGCAGAGGGACCAGGCCGTCGGCCCGGGAGTTGAACTCGGACTCCACGCAGATCGTGCGGTCCTCGACGGGAAGGTCGGCGAGCTCGCTGAGCGTGGAGATCCCGCCCAGCTCCTCGACGGCCTCGGAGCGCACGGCCAGGGCGTAGGTGTTGTTCAGGGGTGCGGGCTCGAGCCAGGTGAGCCCGTTGGCGAGGTCCGCGTCCCGCACGGCCTCCCACTGCTCCTGCTGGTCGGGGATGCCTTCCTCCTCGCCCATGTAGGTGAGCCAGGCGGTGCCCGTGTACTCCCAGGTCATGTCGGCATCGCCGGATGTCATCAGCTCGCGCACCGGCACGGAGCCGGGAACGTTGGTGAGGTCGTCGACCTGGAACCCGGCGGCGCGGGCGGCGATCACGCCGATCTTCCCGAGGATGAGCTGCTCGGTGAAGTTCTTGCCGGTCATGGTGAGGGAAGCGCCGTCGGGCGGGCCCTCGATGGGCTGGATCGATCCGGGGCCGGCGTCGGGCGTGTAGGCGGTCGCGGGGCGCAGGCCGCAGCCGGCGAGGGGCAGCAGGGCGAGGCCCGCGAGGGCGCCGAGCTGACGCCGTCCGATGCGGGCGCGCAGGCCGGTGGCGGGAGCTCGCCCGGTCCCGGGTGCGCTGTCGGTGCCGTCCATGGTCACAGTCCCTTCGGTCGGGCGGGTTCAGGGGCGCCGACCGGCGCCGAGGGGTTCCGGTGGTCTCAGGGGCGGGATGTGCGGATCAGTTGGACGGCCGTGACGGCGATCAGCACGGCCGCGGCGATCGCGGCGCCGCCCACGAGCGCCGAGTGCGGGGCGTCCGTCAGCCGGCCCACCGCGATCCATGCCAGTCCCCAGGCGAGCGCCGCAGGCAGCGCGATCGGGCCGCGGCCCGCGCGACGGGCGGTGCGCACGCAGAGCATGGCACCCGCCGCGGTGGCGAGGACCAGCAGCACGAGCGCGGTCGCCGTCGAGGCGCCGACCTGCGCGGGCGCGATGAGGCCCGCGGACCGCAGCGCCGAGGCGATGTTCGCGCCCGTGGCCACGCTCACCCATCCGAGATACAGCCCGAACGTGCCGTCCACGATGATCCGCTCGACCGTCCCGGATGGGGCCTGCGCGGCGAGGCGGCCCTGCAGCAGCACGAGCACCGTGAGCAGCGCTGCGATGAGGAGCACGCTGAGCATCACCCACCCGGCCTGCACCACCAGCAGCCAGGCGGCGTTCAGCAGCATGGAGGCGATCGCGAGGGCGCGGAGACGCCGTCGGTCCTCGCCGTCCCACCACTGCTGCACGGTGTAGGCGGCGAGCCCCAGGTAGATGACGGACCAGATCGAGAAGGCGGTCGTCGCGGGCGCGAGATGGGTGGCATCGGCCGCGAGGACGCCGCCGCCGGCGTCCTGGGTCGCCACGCCACCGAAGGCGCCCACGCCCACCGCGGTGCCCAGCAGGGTCACCGCGAGGGCGAGGGTCGTGAGGAGGCGGCCGCCGATGCCCGACGACCGCCCCGCGGAGGTCACTGCTTGTCGTTCTTGAGGCTGTTCAGGGCGCCGGAGACGGCGTCCTTCGCGTCCTGCGCCCTGTCCTTGAGACCGGCCGTGGCCTGGTCGACCTTGCCCTCGGTCTCGGTCTCCTTGTCGCCGGTGAGCTTGCCCAGCCCCTCCTTGGCCTTGCCCGCCAGGTCGTCCTTCGCATTCTCGAACTTGTCGTCGGTGCTCATCGGAGTCCTCCTGATCGAAGCGTCCGCTCGGGCGGCGATTCCGCCCGTGCGGCGTACGTCCACCATAGGCGCGGCGCGCGCGGCCGGGGAGGCCCCCGCCGATCTCCATCCCCGCCCGACCCTGCGCCGCCGCGCCCCGTTCTCGCATCCGAGGCCCTGCGCACGTTGCCGGCAACAGCCCCTGAGCCATCCCCTCCGCGGATCGCCGCTGTCCCTCCATACTGAGGTCGACGGGAACTGCCCGTCCCGGTCTGGAACCGGGACGGTGCACGCCCCTTGTGACCTGTTCTTATTTGCCCATTGTCCTTTATACTTTTTGGATGTCTCCGAACCTGTTCCGGCCGTCCTTCGGCACGTACCCGCACGTCCTCGTCGGCCGCGACGCACTGCTCGACGAGTTCGAAGACACCTTCGACGGGCTCCTGGACCCCACCGGGTTGACGGTGCTCCTCTCGGGCCAGCGAGGTATGGGCAAGACTGTCCTGCTGGACGCCTACGCGCGCGCTGCCCGAGCGGCAGGCTGGCTCGTCATCAGCGATGCCTCGAGTGATGGCCTCCTCGAGCGGCTCAGCCGCGACCACCTCCCGCGGCTCCTCCGGGTGCACTCCGAGCAGCCCCGTACGAAGCTCACCAGCGGCAGCATCTCCCTCGGTCCCGTCGGTGCCGGGGGCGGGTGGGATGAGCGCTACCCCGCCGAGTCCACCCTCCGCTCCCAGATCGCCGAACTCACCGACGCCCTGCGTCCCAGCGGTCGCGGCCTCGTCATCACTGTCGACGAGATCCAGTCCGCCGCCCTCGAGGAGCTGCGCAAGCTCGGCGAGATCCTCCAGTACGCCCGCCGCGAGGACCGCATGCTCGGCTTCGCCGGCGCCGGCCTCGCCACTCCGATCGAGGAACTGCTCGACCACCCCGGAGCAACCTTCCTCCGCCGCGCCGAGCACCACACCATCGGGCCCGTCTCCCGCAGTGACGTCCGCACCGCCCTCGCCCGGACCATCGCCGACGGCAACCGCGAGATCGACGTGCGTGCCCTCGACCGCGCCGCTGACGCCGCCGCTGGCTATCCCTTCATGATCCAGCTCGTCGGCTACTACACGCTCAAGAACGCCTCGCCGACCGGCGTCGTCGATGTCGTCGCTGTCGAAACAGGCGTCGCCGCCGCCCGCCGACGTCTCGGCCGACTCGTCCACGCCGCGGCCCTGCGCCCGCTGTCCGACGTCGATCGCACCTACCTGCTTGCCATGGCCCAGGACGAGGGCGTCTCCCGTACCGGTGAGATCGCCAGGCGCATGGGCGTCACCGCCCAGTACGCCGGCGAGTACCGCCGTCGCCTCATCCGCGACGGCATCATCGAGCCAGCTGGCCACGGGAAGGTTCGCTTCACCATCCCCTACACCGCTGACCACCTGCGCGAGCACGCCGCCCACGACGCTCTCGAGGGCCTCACCGACTGACGGCTCCTCACACCCGCCAGGGCAGTCGACCCACCCCGCCCCGAGCTGGGCCGCCCGGTGTCCGGAAAGCACCCGGCGGCCCAGTGCACGGTGCACGGCGCACTGTGGGCGGCAGACAGCAGACAGCAGACAGCAGACAGCAGGCAACCGGCAGCGGGCAGCGGCGCCGGTGCTGTCCTGCCTACCCTTGCTCCATGACCGTCCTGCTCTGCCTCGACCTCGGCACGTCCTGCGCGAAGGCCGCACTGATCGATCTCGAGGGACGGGCGATCGCCGTCTCGAGCGCCGACCTCCTCACGCGCACGACGTCCGACGGCGGCAGGGAGCAGGACCCCGTCGACTGGATCGTCGCGGCGCGCGCCGCGATCGCCGGGGCGCTCCCGCCGTCGGCCGACGTGGCGGCGCTGTGCCTGACCGGTCAGATGCAGGACCTCGTGCTCGAGGGCGAGCGAGGCGCCGTCCATACGGCGATCCTCTACTCCGATCTGCGGGCCGGACGGGAGGCCCGGGAGATCCGCGAGACGCTGGCCCGCGACGGCGAGGACTGGGAGGCGATCACGGGGAACCTGCAGGATGCGAGCAGCTGCGCGGCGATGTTCCGGCGCCTCGCCCGCGTCCGGCCCGAGGCGGTCGCCGATGCTCGCGGCATCGTCCTCGGGCCCGCCGGGCATCTCGCCCGGATTCTCGGCGCGGGAGCGCACTGCGATCCGACGACGGCCGCCGCGACCGGCCTGCTCGACGCCCGCACGCGGGACTGGTCGCCGTCGGTCGCCCGCGCCGCCGGGATCGATCCGGCGCTCCTGCCGCGCCTCACCCGCACGCTCGGCGAGATCGTCGGCCGCACCGGGGCGGACGCGCGAGCGCTGATCGGTCTTCCAGCGGGGGTGCCGATCGTCCTCGCGCCGGGTGATGCGGGGTCCGCCGCGCTCGGGGTGACCGGTCCCGCCCCCGGGCGCGACCATGCCTCCCTCGGCACGAGCGGCTGGATCGCGAGCATCCGCTCCGACGGCGGGGCGCGGGCCGACGGCGGGGCGCCGACCGACGGTGGAGCACCGACTGACGGTCGAGCGCGGGCCATGGATCTCGCCACGCACCGTCTCGCGCTCGCCGGCGACGCCGAGCTGCGGATCTCCGCGGTCCTCGCCGCCGGTGCGGCCGCCGCCTGGGCGCGCAGCGCCTATCTGGGCGGGGCCGACGCGGACAGCGCCGACCGTCTGCTCGCCGAGCGCGAGTGGGAGCACGGCCGCGGGCCGACGGGCCTGCTCACCCTCCCGTCGCTCGGCGGCGAGAGGTTCCCCGTCCGCGACGATGCGCTGCGGGGTGCCGTGCTCGGCCTGAGCACCTCGACCCGTCCGATCGACCTGTATGCGGGGATGCTCGAGGGGGTCGCCCTCGCCCTGGCGCATGCTCTGCCCGGGCAGTCCGATCTCGGCGATGGCGATGGCGATGGCGCCGGCGGTGGCGTCTGCGCCGTCGGCGACATCGGCGACGAGGTGCTGCCCGTGGTCGGTGGGGGAGCGGCCTCCGCCCCCTGGCGGAGGATCCTCGCCGATGTCACCGGCCGCCGTGTGCTCGCGGTCGGCTCGGGCTCATCCCTGCCCGACGCGCCTCTGCCCGACGCAACCCTGCTCGGTGCGGCCCTCGCGGGCGCGGAGGCGCTCGGCCTCGAGCACCGGATCGCGCCGCTTGCCGAGCGCGGGGGAGAGGTCACCGCTCCGGACCCCGAGGCCGTGGAGGCCTACGGCAGGCTGCGACCCGCGCATCGGGCGCTGTACGAGGCGGCCGCGGGGCTGTCGGGGCGCTGAGCGGCCCGACTCGAGTCCCAGACGAATGCCTCTGCGTCAGGCTTCATAGATGACGACCATCGTCTTGGCTGCGGATTCAGCGAAATGGGGGTTCTCGAGGCTGGATGGAGAGACGAGGTCGACGGGGCGTATCGGCGCCCCGCTGCGCACAGCTGCGAGCTCCGATCCCAGGAGAGCGCCGTCGGAGAGGGACGCCTCGAGGCGATCCGACGGGTCCTTCCAGAGGTCGCTGGTGAACCGCTCCTCGGGCCACGCGGCCCGCTGCATCGCGGCATAGGCCGTGACCCACCCGTCCTCCAGGGTCCCGGGACGCAGCACCCGGTTCTTCCCGTCGAGGATCGGTGGAGTGCGCTCGCACAGCGCTCGCACGACGCGGTTGACGGTCCCGATCGATGCCCCGGAATCCGCAGCCAGGTCACGCCGCAGGAGTCGCCGTCCGCGCTCGTTGCCGATGAGCAGGCCCCGGGACCTCAATGACGCTTTGCCGGCGGTGTCGACGAATCCGCTCCACCCCAGGCGTTGCAGGCCGTCAATGCGACCGGGTGAGACATAGCGGGTCAGCAGGATCGTCTGCGGGGTGCGTGGGATGAACGCGAGGTCGGTCGAGCTGACGCTCGCGCTGAGGACCGCAGGAAGCTCGGCGGTCTGGTCACCGATGTCGAGCTGGAGCCGGCCTGTCGCGACGGCCCCAGCATTGGGCGCACCGGCCTTCCAGCTCGTTCGGATGCCCAGCTCATCCAGACGCTCGAGCGTCTCCGCCAGGACTGCGGCGTCCGCGCCCGACGGATGCTCAATGGAACCCATGTCTTCACGAGACGGGAACATGGGTGAGAAATGAACATCGGGCGGTACCCGGGACCTAGTCGCTCGTCCAGAACCCCTCGTGGGTCGCGGCGGCCTCGTCCTCCAGGTGAGGGCCGCTGACCTCGATGGTGCGCTGGCCGCGGCGGAAGACGTCGCGGCAGGGGAGGGAGAACGTCGGGTTCTCCGGATGGTCGCCGGTGAGCGTCAGCAGGCGCGTCTCGGACAGGGCGTAGACGACGCGGCCGATGCCCGTCCAGTAGATCGCTCCCGAGCACATGGCGCAGGGCTCGGCGCTCGTGAAGAGGGTCGCGCGGGCGAGCTCCTCGGGCGGGACGGCGCGGGCGGCGGCCGCGGCGGCGACCAGCTCGGCATGCTGGGTCGGATCGCCGTCGGGTGGGAGGGAGTTGTTCAGGCCCTCGGAGATCACCTCGCCGTCGGCGGAGACGACCAGCGCGGCGAAGGGATGCCGGCCGCGGGCCACGCTCTCCCCGGCCAGGGCGATGGCGCGTCGGAGGTGGGCCTCGTCCTGCGCGGAGAGCGGATCCTGCCCGGGAAGGGGCGACGCAGCGGCCCTGTGGGTGGGGGTCATGAGAAGAGTCCTTCCGGGTCGCCGGCCTCGGCCAGCCAGGCGGATCTGCGGGCGAACAGGTCCGGCACCACGGCGGCGGCGCGCTCGACGATCTCCGCCAGATCGGCGTTGACGAGCTGGCCGTCGCGCACGACGACGGACCCGGCCACCACGGTCATGGCGACGTCGGAGCCGCGGACCGCGTGGACGAGGTTGTGATGGATGTTCGCATAGGGTCCGTCGGCGATGAGCGGGGTGGTGCGCGGGGTGCCGGTCCGCACGGCGATGAAGTCCGCCTGCTTGCCGGCCTCGAGGGATCCGATGCGATCGCCGATGCCCAGAGCGCGGGCGCCGCCCAGTGTCGCCATCTCGAGCACCTGCCAGGAGTCCATCGCCGCGGCATCCATGGCGCGCAGCTTGCCGAGCAGCGACGCCACCTTCATCTCCTCGAACATGTCGAGGTTGTTGTTCTCCTTCTCCCCGTCGGTGCCGAGGGCGACGTCGACACCGGCGGCGAGCATCTCGGCGACCGGTGCCATCCCGCTGGCCAGCTTCATGTTCGAGACGGGATTGTGGGAGACGCCGACGCCGCGATCGGCGATCAGATCGATCTCCTGCTGGTCGAGCCAGACCGCGTGGGCGATCATCGTGCGGGGCACGTCGAAGAAGCCCAGACGCTCCAGGGCGACCATGGGGCGCGCCCCGAACTCGGCGTCGAACTGCTTCAGCTCGATCTCCGACTCGGAGCAGTGCAGATACATGCCCGTCCCGTACTCGCGCGAGAGATCCAGGGCGCGCCGACAGCCGGCGTCGTCGGCGTAGAAGAGATGCTCGAGACCGACCCACGGCATGATCCGACCGTCGGCCGCGCCGCTCCACGTCTGCAGCATGCGCTCGTTGTCGTCGAGGGAGTCGAAGTAGTCGTAGTCGGGATGGGAGCCGACGTAGTTGACGCTCACCAGGCGGTTGCCGAGGGCGCTGGCGGCGCGGGCGGCGCCGTCCATGTGCCGCCACATGTCCACGACGGTGGCGGTGCCCGCCAGCAGGCCCTCCGCGTAGCAGAGCCAGGCGGCGGCCTCGGCGTCATCGGGCGTGAGCACCCGATGCATCGGGTCGATGTGCAGGCGCAGCCACTCCCAGACGGGAAGGTGCTCCGCCGTCCCGCGCAGCACCCCCGAATGGTGGTGCCCGTTCACCAGCCCGGGCAGGAGGATGTGACCGGTGAGGTCGACGACCTCGGCCTGCGGGTACTGGGCCCTGACGAGCGAGGCGCTGTCGACCATCACGATCTCGCTGCCGTCCACGGCGATCGCTCCGGCGCTCAGGACCTCGCGGGTCGCATCCATGGTCACGACGACATCGCCGATGTAGAGCGTGGTCATCTCTCTCCTGTCTTCGGGGTGGCCGGTGTCTTCGGGGGTGGGCGGCCGTCGGGGCCGACGGCGGGTGCAGGGCCGACGGGGCGCGGCTCAGAGCAGCTCGGGGTGCTCCGCATAGACCTCCTCGAGCAGGGACGCGTCGAAGCAGTCCTCGACGGTGAGGTCGAAGCCGGCGTCCGCGAGCGCCTCCACGTTCTGCTGCATGAGCGTCTCGGACATCGTCAGCAGCCCGTCGGCATCGGTCTCCTCGGTGCTGACCAGGCTGATCTGCTCCTCGGCCTGGCGGTTCTCCTTCTCGGGGTCCAGGCCCAGATCCGCACCGAAGTCCTCGACCGCCAGCCGGGCGGCCTCCTCGGGCTCCGCGATCGCATCGCTCCAGCCGCGGATCAGGGCGTGCAGGAAGTCCTTGAGCGTCTCCCGCTGCGTCTCGATGCTCTCCTGGGACACCACCAGGCTGCCCGCCATGAAGGGCAGGCCGTTGTCCGCGAGCGGCAGGTTCACGACGTCCTCACCGGCCAGCTCCAGGGTCAGCGCCTCGTTGGTGACATAGCCGAAGAAGCCGTCGACCTCCCCGTTGGACAGAGGCTGCGGATCGTACTGGACGGGGACGACCTCGATCTGCGAGAGCTCGATGCCGTTGGCCGTCAGGAACCCCTCGACCAGGGTCTCGTTCACCCCCGACTGCACGCCGATGCGTCGGCCGATGACGTCCTGCGGCGTGGTGATCGGCGAGGCGTCCCCGAGCGAGATGATGCTGAACGGGTTCTTCTGGAAGGTGGTGCCGATGATCTTCAGCGGCGCCTCCTCGTCCTGGATCAGCGGGGCGACGGCGAGCGGCGTCGAGGTGCCGATCAGTGCGGATCCGGAGAGCACCATCGACTCGGTCGAGGTGCCGCTGGGACCGCCCGCGATGAGGTTCACCCCAGAGAACCCGGCCTCCTCGAAGTAGCCGCGGTCGACAGCGAAGTACTCGCCCGCGAACTCGGTGTTCTTGATCCATGAGAAGTTCACGTCCACCGTGCCGTGGTCGGCGCCGCTCTCGTCCCCGGACCCGGCACCGGCGCTCCCGCCGCAGGCGGCGAGGGACAGGGTGCTCGCCGCGGCGAGGGAGCCGACGACGAAGGCCCTCCTCGAGGATCTCCCGGCGGACAGCGTCCGGGAGGACGGGGAGGTGCGGGAGGTCGGGAAGGTGCGGGAGGTGCGGGAGGGGAGATCCATGCGGTCGCCTTCTTCTGCTCGGTCGTCGGCCCGATGCGCCGCGAAGCGCGGGGTGTCCGACGACCGTAGGCAACGTGTGTTTCAGCCGATGCCGCACGATGTTTCGCCCCGGTTACCCCCGCAGGAGAAAGGTGCGAAACCTGCGTTGCGGGGGTGAGGCGCTGTGCGCGTCGTCCGGTACCTGCTTGCACCTCGCGGCGGCCGCGATCAGCGGTCGCCGTCGGTGAGGGCGGCGGCGGGCAGCCAGTCGGCGCCGAGCAGACGGGCGACGTCCTCGAGGCTCTCGGTGTCCCCGCCGACGGTGTCCGAGGCCGCCGCGATCCGTTCCACCATCGCCTTGCTGACCTGCTCCTCGACGGTGCCCTGGGCGAAGGCGATGTGCCAGGGGGAGACCTGGTGGTCACGGTGGGTGCGGCCGGTGACCTGCCGCCCGGCGATGCCCGAGAAGCGGGCCTGGTGGAACACGCCGACGCGCGGCTCGGTGCTCGCCCGTCGGCCGCCGGGCAGGATCTCCCCGGCGTGCAGGCTGATCGAGGCGACCGTGGTGAACACGCAGACCGGTGCCTCGCCCGTCTGGAAGCGCAGGCGCTCGGCCTCGACGTCGAACCGGTCCTGCCCGAAGATCGTGGCGACCTCGAGGCCGGTGTCGCGCAGCCTCTCGGTGATCGGCTCCGCCGCGGTGCCCACGAACTCGACCGAGCAGGCGACCTGCCGTCCGGCCTCGACCTGCTGCGCGATCCAGGCGACCGTGGAGTCCACCCGGATCAGCCCGGCCTTCTGCCGGAACCGCAGCAGCGCCGCCCGCCCCTTGGCGGTGCTGCGTCCCCGCCGGGCCACATCCATCTCGCGGCAGAACTCGCCCCATTCCGCTTCGTACGCCTCGCGCTCGCCGGGGGTGAGGGCCACCGGCATGCCGGAGATCGGCACCGGTCCCCAGGGCGCGGCCCGGTGCAGCATCGCGGTGGGCTCGGCGTCCTCGAGCCAGCCGCGCACCCGGCCCAGGTCCTCCGCCCGACGGGTCGCGTCCGAGGTCCAGGCGGGGCCGTAGCGTCCCCGCTCGACGGCGATCCCGTGGCGTCCGAGGGCGGAGGCGAAGCCCGCGCCGGGGTCCTTCGCCGAGGTCCACTGCGTCATCGGTTCGCCGTGCACCTGCGCGTAGGCGGGGGCGAGGTAGGGGAGCTCGAGCGGGGTGTGGCCGGGCGTCGCGGTGGTCGCGATGACGAACGGTGCCTTCTCATGGGGCTTCCTGTGGCCGGAGATGCGTGCCCACAGCTTCCATCGCTTGGTGGTGGTGCGGCGCAGGGCGTGGGCCTCGTCGGCGATGATCACGTCCCAGTCGTGGTCGGCGACCTTCTCCAGCCGGTCCCAGGTGATCACCACCCATTCCAGGCCGCTGTCGCCGAGCGCCGTGATCGTGCGGCACCAGTGCCCGATGGTGATCGCGGCGGGCCGGTCGGCGACCACCAGCACCCGTCGGGCGCCGCGCAGGTCGCCGACGGCGCTCGCGCCCAGCACCGCGGAGATCGTCTTGCCGACCCCCGGCTCGTCGGCCAGCAGGAACAGGCGGCCGCCGGCCGCTGCGCGGGCGGCGATCACATCGGCCGCCTCGTACTGGTTCTGGCGCGGCTCGAAGCCCTCGGTCGGCTCGGGGACGGGCGCGGGGGAGTCGGGGTTCAGCGTGTTCTCGAGGAAGCGGCCCAGGGTGTGCGGGCCGGGCGCAAAGGGCTGCAGATGCGCGGGCAGGGAGCGGCCGACGTGCAGGTGCATCCTCACCGCCGGATGCCAGGCGGCGTCCTCGACCTGCGTCCCGTAGGGGACGTCCAGCACCCACAGGCGCTCACCCGGGCCGACGAAGGGCAGCGGCCGCTGCGAGCCGCTCGACCTGCCGGAGCCTCTCGACCTGTTCGACCCGCTCGAGCCGCAGGAGCTGCTCGACCTGCCGGAGCTGCTCGAGCCGCGGCGGCGGGAGGTCGTGCGGCGGGTGCTGGAGCGGCGGGATGGGGACACGCTGCGACGATATCGGAGCGGGCCGGGCACCGCCGGTGATCGGGTCTGCTTCGGGGCGGAGGGGTGAGGCGGGATCTGCGCTGAGCCGCGGGGAGATGTCGGTGCACTGCACGGAGGTGTCGATCTGCGGCGAGGCCCGCGGCCGGTCACGAGGTGCGACGGCGCCGCTTGCGCAGTTCTGGAACGGTGAGCTGTGGCACTGCTCGCCGCATGAACTGGTCGAAGTGAGGAACGGTGAATGCGGCATAGCCGTGGGATGGCGTGTAGAGAAGGCCCATGTCGATGAGCTCGGCACGGGTGGGGCCCAGCTGAGTGGACTCCCGATGGAGCAGAGCCGCGACGTCGGAGGCCTTCTGCGGTTCGGGTCCGAGCTCTGCCATTGCACGGAGATACGCCGTCTGGAGCTCGGTGGCGCGATCCAGGCGAACCCGGAAGAACGAGGAGTCGAGCTTGGCGAGGTAGTGGTCGATCGCGTCAGTGACGTCTTCTGTCGTGATCGGGGTCCTCTCAGCGACGTTCCACGCTGCCCAGCCCAGCTCCTGGATGAAGTACGGGTAGCCGCCGGTCACCTCGAACGCGCTCTCGATCGCCGTGTCCTCGTAATCGGCGTTCTCCTGTCTTGCGGGCGCCTGCAGAGCGCGCCGGGCATCGTCCGGGGAGAGGTTCCCGATGATCGGAAAGGTGAAGAGCCGTTCGGCGTACGACTTCGCGTCGCCGGCGAGCTCCGCGACCTGGGGCAGACCTGCACCGACGAGGACGATTGGCAGTGCGCGCTGCACTGTCTTGTGGAGAGCCAGGATCAGTGACTCGAGCTGTTCCTGCGACAAGAACTGGACCTCGTCCAGGAGGATGACGACTCCGCGTTCCTTCTCCTTGGCGGCTTCTCCCAGGGTGACGAGCACATCCGTCAGATCCATGGACAGATCGCCGTGGTCCGCGAGCCCCTCGATCGTCTCGACGTTCAGGCCGGCCTGGATCTGACCGGCCTGGTCGATGGAGAACGTGAAGGAGGAGATCGCCGCGGCAGCGCGGCGGAAGCGATCAGTCCATCGTGCGCGAGGAGCCAGATCGAACAGGGCAGTCCTGAGATGCATTGCCAGCAGCCTGCGGAACCCCTGGTCGTCGTGCTTGGAGACCTCGTGCTCGACCACGCTCCATCCATGCTCGAGCGCGGTCTCGCGGAACTCGCCGAGCAGCACCGTCTTCCCGACGCCTCGCAATCCGGTGATGATCATCGAGCGGGCGGCTCGACCCCGTGCCACGCGCTGGAGCAGCTCGGAGAAGCTCGAGAGCTGGTCATCTCGTCCTGCGAGCACGTCCGGCCGTGCGCCCGCGTTGGGCGTGTAAGGGTTCGTGACGGGATCCACGGCGTCGTCCTTTGGAGCTTTAGGGAACTTTATGCGATGCAGATAAACCTACCAAAAGCTCGAAAGGCAGCCCTCGACGTTGTGGACGATCGAGTGGGGGGATGCGCGCCCGCCCGCCCCTTCCTGTCCTTCCCCGCCCACCCCGCCTGCCGCGCCTCGGAATGGCTACTCTGGCCGGACCCCGCGAGGGATCGGGTCCCAGGACGGGCCTGGGGCGCGCTGGAGCGCCCGACGCACCCGAGGAGAAGGAGCGAGCGGACATGCGCACATCTCGGAGCAGCGGAGCGGCGGAGGCCGTCGAGGCCTTCACCCGGATCATGGGGCGCAAGCATGTGCTCACCTCGGCGCGGGCCACGGCCCCGTACACCACGGGCGATCGCTTCGGGGCGGGGGAGGTGCTGGCCGTGCTGCGCCCGGGCTCCCTCGTGGACATGTGGCGGGCCCTGCAGGTGTGCGTCGACCACGACCTGATCGTCATCCCGCAGGCCGCGAACACGGGCCTGACCGGCGGGTCCGGTCCCGGCGACCAGGACTGCGACCGCGACATCGTCATCATGTCCACCCTGCGGGTCGACGGGATCCACCTGATCAACGACGCGCGCGAGGCGGTGTGCCTGGCCGGCGCGACGCTCTTCTCGCTCGAGGAGACCCTCGCCGCGCACGGCCGCGAGCCCCATTCGGTGATCGGCTCGAGCTCGATCGGTGCGACCGTCGTCGGCGGCATCGCGAACAACTCCGGAGGCTCCCAGATCCGGAAGGGCCCCGCCTATACCGAGCAGGCGATCTTCGCCAGGGTCGACGAGCAGGGGCGGATCCAGCTGGTGAACCATCTGGGCATCGAGCTCGGCTCCGACCCCGCGCATGTGCTGGACCGTCTGGAGCGGGGGGACTGGGATGCGGCCGACGTGACCCCGCCGCCGCCCGACTCCACCGGCACCGCCTACGCCGAGCACGTGCGCGAGATCGTCGGCACCCCGGCCCGTTTCAACGCCGACCCGACCTTCCTCCATGAGGCGTCCGGCAGCGCCGGCAAGATCCTGGTGTTCGCGGTGCGCACCCGCACCTTCCCGCTCGAGGAGGACAGGGCGACCTTCTATATCGGCACCGATCGGCCCGCCGGCCTCGAGGCGCTGCGCCGCACCTTCCTCGCCGCCGACGGCCCCCTGCCGATCTCCGGGGAGTACATGAGCTCGCACGCCTTCGACCTGGCGTGCGAGTACGGCAAGGACACCTACGTCTCCCTGAAGCACGCCGGCTCCCGGACCCTGGTGCGCATGTTCGCCCTCAAGGGCTGGGCGAACGCCGTGCTCGCGAAGGTGCCGGGGCTGGGGCCCTCAGCCGCCGACGCGATCTCCCAAACCCTGTTCTCCCTGGTCCCTGAGCGGATCCCTCCGCGTCTGACGGACTTCCGCGACCGCTTCGAGCATCACCTGCTGCTGGTGGTCAGCGGCAGCGAGCGCGAGGCGACCGCGCAGATGCTCACTGCGTTCTTCGCCGCGTCCGATCATGAGGGCGAGTTCTTCGAATGCGAGGCCGACGAGGCGAAGAGCGCCACCCTGATCCGCTTCGGCGTGGCGAGCGCCGCGAGCCGCTTCTTCGTCATGCACCGTGCGGAGGCCTCCGCGATGGTCACCTTCGACGTCGCCCTGCGCCGTGACGACGAGGACTGGCTGGAGCGGCTGCCCCCGCGGATCGCCGACCAGCTGCTCGAGAGCGTCTACTTCGGGCACTTCTTCTGCCATGTCCTGCACCAGGACCACGTGGCGAAGAAGGGAGTGGATCCCGTGGCGCTCAAGAAGGAGATAACGGCGCTGCTCGAGGACCGCGGAGCCGCCGTCCCCGCCGAGCACAACTACGGGCGCATCTACCCGGCACCCGCGTCGATGGTCGAGCACTTCCAGGAGCTGGATCCGCTGAACATGTTCAACGCGGGGGTGGGGGAGACGTCGGCGCGGAAGCGGTGGGCCTGAGGGCTTCCCAGCGAGCGGGTGCGCGGCATGCTGAGGGTGGAAGCGTCGCGGCTCCCCGTGCGCTGCGGACTCGGAACCAGGCGGGAAGGACACCATGAGAACGAAGGACGTGCGCGGACTCGCGGTGCGCGGCGCCCGCATCCTGATCACGGGGGCCGGCAGCGGCATCGGCCGGTCCATGGCGCTGGGCGCCGCCAGGCGCGGAGCCCGCGAGATCATCCTCTGGGACCTCTCCGCAGAACGGGCCGAGGCCGTGAAGGCGGAGATCGAGGCGCTCGGCGGGAGCGCCTCCGCCGCCGTCGTCGATGTCTCCGACCGCGCCGCCGTGGCCGACGCGGCGGAGGCGACCGGAGCGATCGACGTGCTCATCAACAATGCCGGAGTGGTCACCGGCGCCGACCTGCTCGACGCCACGGACGAGGCGATCATCCGGACCTTCGAGGTCAACACTCTGGCCCTGTACTGGACCACCAGAGCCTTCCTGCCCGCCATGCAGAGCCGGGACCGCGGCGTCATCGTGACCATCTCCTCCGCTGCAGGCATCGCCGGCGTCGCCAAGCAGACGGACTACTCGGCCAGCAAGTTCGCCGCCTTCGGGTTCACCGAGTCCCTGCGCAACGAGCTCCGTGTCCGAGGGAGCGGGGTCTCGACGCTCCTGGTCGCGCCGTACTACATCGATACGGGCATGTTCGACGGGGTCACCACGAGATTCCCCCGTCTGCTGCCGATCCTCGAGGAGGCCGACGTGGCCCGCCGCATCCTCGACGCCGTCGAGTCCGGGGCGCAGCAGCTCATCCTGCCGCGCCTGGCCCGCTTCATGCCGACCGCCCGCATCCTTCCCGTGCGAGCCTTCGACCGGGTCATGGACTTCTTCGGCATCAACCGCACCATGGACGGCTTCGTCGGACGGCGCGGGCCGACGCCCTGACGCGGCGGGGATAGGGGCGGGCCGACGCCCCGACGTGGCGGGGCCGACGCGGATCGGGGCGGACCAGGGCGGACTGTGCCCGTCTGTCCGATCCGGCTGCGAAGATCAAGGGATGAAGGCGTACGACGCGAACCTCCTGACGCTGCTGAAGTCCGTCACCCAGTTCATGGTCCCGATCTATCAGCGGGTCTACTCCTGGACGGACACCGAGTGCGAACGGCTCTGGGCGGACATCCTCCACGCCGGCAGCACCGAGAGGCTCGACAGCCACTTCACCGGATCGATCGTCTACGTCGAGCGCGAGGAGGGGACTCGCTCCTCGGCGGAACCGGATCTCATCATCGACGGCCAGCAGCGCGTGACCACGGTGATGCTGCTTCTCGCGGCACTGGCGGAGCATCTCGAAACGCTCCCGGAGGACAGGCAGGAGCCGGTCGAGGGCTTCTCCCCGAAGAAGATCCGCCGTCGCTATCTCACGAATGACGACGAGGACGGCGACCGGTTCTTCAAGCTGATCCTCTCGAAGGCGGACAAGCCGGCGATGCAGGCACTCATCGCGCGAACCCCGGTCCCGGATGGCACTCATTCGCGTGTCATCGAGAACGCTGCCCTCTTCCGCCGGAAGCTCGCCGATCCGCAGGTCGATCTCGTGGATCTCTGCAACGGCCTGCGCAAGCTCGTCGTCGTCGACGTCAGCCTGGACCGTCGAAAGGACGATCCGCAGCTGGTCTTCGAGACCATGAACTCCACGGGCAAGCGGCTCTCGCAAGCGGACCTCATCCGGAACTTCGTGCTCATGGATCGGGTCCCGACGGAGCAGGAGGCGCTGTACACGGGGTACTGGCAGCCGATGGAGCAGCGCTTCGCCCGTGCCGAGGAGGGGCGGTTCGACGAGTTCGTCCGCCACTACCTCACCTATCGCACCCGGGACGTGACGCTGCGGAAGGGCGACATCTACGAGGCGTTCAAGGACTTCGCCCTCGCACGGGAGCGCGAGGGACATCCGCGACGGGATCTCGTCGAGGACCTCCACCGGTGCTCCGGGCACTACGCGGCGTTCGCGCTCGGCGCGGAGAGCAGCCCGCGTCTCGCGCGGGCCTTCCGGGACCTCGAGCAGCTGCGTGCCAGCGTCGTCCATCCGTTCCTGCTCCAGGTGTATGCCGACTACGCCGAGGGGACGCTGTCCGAGGAGGAGGTCCTCGCTGTGGTCGCGATGATCACGTCGTTCCTCGTGCGCCGGGCGGTGTGCCAGGTGCCGTCCAACACCCATCGCACCACGTTCGCTCAGATCGGTGCTGCGATCGACCGGTCCGACTACGTCACGAGCCTCGCCGCCCGCTTCCTCACGCTCTCCTCGTCCCAGCGCTTCCCGCGTGATGACGAGTTCGCGGCGGCGCTGCGCACTGCGGACCTCTACAACTTCCCGCGCACCGCGTATCTGCTGCGCAATCTCGAGAACGCGGGCCGCAAAGAGCCGATCTCCGTCGCGGACTTCACGATCGAGCACATCATGCCGCAGAACGAGAACCTCTCCGCGGCCTGGCGGGAGGCGCTCGGGGAGGACTGGAGGAGGATCCACGAGCAGCATCTGCACACGCTCGGGAACCTGACGCTCACCGGCTACAACTCGGAGTACCAGGACCGGCCCTTCCCGCAGAAGCGGGACATGGTCGGCGGCTTCCGGGAGAGCCCGCTGCGGCTCAATGCCGGTCTCGGCCAGATCGAGGAATGGACCGAGGAGGAGATCGTCCGTCGCGGCGAGCGGCTGGCCGAGCAGGCGATCGCTCTCTGGCCGGTCCCGCAGGCGCCGGACGCGGTGATCGACGCCGTGCGCCGACGTCTGCGGGACAGCCGTCGCGGTTTCGACTGGCGGACGACGCATCGCATCCTCGAGGCGCTGCCGACGGGCCGGTGGACCACCTACGCGGCTCTCGCGGAGGCGGTCGGCACGGCGCCCCAGCCTCTGGCGAATCACGTCTCCGTCTGCAGCGAGTGCGTGGGCGCCTATCGGGTGCTGACCTCCGAGGGACGTGTGGCGGAGGCCTTCCGATGGTCCGACCCCACGGACACCCGTGATCCCCGCAGCGTGCTCGAGGAGGAGGGGATCCTGTTCACGGGCGCGATCGCCGACCCGGAGCAGAAGGTCGGGGCGGAGGAGCTCCTCGCCCTGGCCGAGGACTGAGGATTGAGGGCGGACCCTTACGGCATCCCCGCCGAACCTCGACGAACCTAGCCGAACCCCGACACGAGGACGCACTGATCATGAGCGACATGCTCCGCCTGCAGGCCCGCCTCTCCGCCGGGCCCCACGAGGTCTTCCACGCCCTGACCGACGGGGCGGCGATGAGGACGTGGCTGGCCGAGCATGCCGGCGTGTCCCTGCCCGCGCTGCGGTTCGGGTTCTGGGGTCGCTCCATCCCTCAGGGCGACCGGGCGAATCAGGTGCTCCTGTCTGCTGATGCGGATCGGTCGCTGCGGTTCGCATAGACGCTCGACGGCGCATCCACCACCGTCGCCATCGACCTGCAGGCGGGCGATGGCGGGACGATCCTGCGTCTGCAGCAGGACGGTCTGCCCACGTTCGAGGAGCTGATGGCTCCCCGCGGGAGGCGGGACGGCCTGCACTCGATGCACACGTTCTGGGGCCTTGCCCTGGCGAATCTCGCCGAGCACGTCGAGGGTCGGCCGCTGACTCCCCGGGCGGACTTCCGGCCCGAGCGGGCGTCGGAGATCCGGGTGCGGATGGAGATCGACGCCTCCCCGCGCGAGGTGTTCGCCTCGCTGACCGACCCCCGCAAGGTCGAGCGCTGGTTCGGCTGGGAGGTCGAGGTCGACGCGCGTCCGGGCGGGATCGTCGCCCTCGGGGTCGAGGCCAGGGTCGTCGAGATCGAACCCGACAGGACCCTCGCGTACTCCGACGCGGAGGGGTCGACCGCTCGCTGGGAGCTCGGCGGGGCCGACGGTCGGACCGTCCTCACGTTCGTCCAGACCGGTTACACGGATGACGAGCCAGACAGCGTCGCCCAGCACGAAGCGGGATGGCTCGGCAGCCTTGCGGAGCTCAAGCGCATGCACGAGCTCGGCGACAGCTGGACACCTCTGATCACGGAGCTCCCGGCGGCCGCCGACGACCCGGAGAGCGGTACGGCCTGATCAGCACGCCCGCTCGGCGTGAGGCACGTCGGACTGTTCGAGCTCCCGCTCCAGGGTCTCGGAGGTGAGGATCTCGAGTCCGACGACCTCGCTTCCCGGGAAGTGCTTCTCGAGGGCGTCGCGGCCGACGGCGAGTGCACTCTCCAGAGCGCCGTCCAGAGAGGGAGCGTCCAGCGCGATCATCACCGTGCCGGAGCTGCCGTCGGGCGCGATCGAACCGACGGGTGCATGGGCGGCGAGGTCGTCCAGGACGTCCGCGAGAGTCTCCTCTGCGGCTGCGGCTGCGGCTGCGGCTGCGGCTGCGGCTGCGGCTGCGCCTTCGGCGACTGCGCCGGACGAGGAGTTCGCTGAGGCGGGATGGTCGGTTCTGGTTGCCCAGGCGAGTCGGGTGTGCCAGGTGGTGGTCATGGGGCTCCTTGTCCAATCTCGGGGTCCGAGCAGTGCTCGTGCCGGTCAGCCGCCGAAGGTGAGGTCCGTGCCGATGAGCACCATGGAGAGCTTCTCCTCCGGATACTCCTCCCGGACGTACGGCACGGCATCCAGATGCGGCTGCTTCCACCGAGAGCGATGAGGCCTGCCTCCAGCGATGCCGCACAGCGTGGCACGGGACACCGACAGTCGATGGGGGAGCGGGCATCGAAGGGGCGGGCGTCAGCGTGCGGTGCGGCGCACGGCGACGTGCACTGAGGGTGCCGCCTCCTGGCCGACCACGACGACGAATGCCACGGCACCGCGGGTGCCGCTCGCGATGCGGTCGCCCTCCTTCTGCACTCCCTCGCCGAGTTGGGCGGCCGCGATCTCCAGGTCATCGCGGTAGGCGCGGGACTGGATGCCGCTGGAGAAGTTCGCGCTGATCCAGGTGTCGATCTGCTGTGCGGTGCCGGTGAAGGCGACGATCTTGTTCCATGCTTCGTTGTCCGACGGCGGACCGTCGGAGACCTGGGTCTCGACGTCCGGGCTCGCGAACCCTGCCTCGGCGAGGATCTGGTCGGCGTCCATCGTGCTACCTTCTCGGGCGCGGGGGCCGCAGGCCGACGTGAGCAGGCCAGTGACGGAGACGGTGGCGGCGAAGCTCAGGAAGTGTCGGCGGTTCACGGGACGATGTCTTCGGTGTGCTGGGGAGCGGACTCGCCCGCGAAGTCGTCCTCCTTCGCGATGCCGACCCGGTGCAGGGCGGTGAGGTTCTTGTCGCTCACGGTGAACGGCCCGATCCGGGTCGCCTTGCCTTCATCCCGGTTGGATCGGTCCCGGGGCCTGACCTGGTTCTCGACCTCGTAGCGATGCTCCGGGAGGTCGGCATGCGGCGTGTAGGCGGTGCGGAACGAGTCCGCGTTCGAGCTCTGCCAGTTCTCCTCCACGGATGCCATCCCGTCGAGAGCATCAAGAAGCTCGGTGATCCTTCCAGCGGCTCTCGCAGCTGACGAGCTGAGATCGCGCAGGTGTTCAGTCTGCGCTCCCCGGAAGGCGGGCATAGCATCCCTCGTTCTTCGATCGGCGTGTGCTGCCAGAGAGCGTAGAGCACCGCAGGATGGCACCTCCATGGGGAGCTCTCCGCATCGTTGGGTCGCGAGCAGGTCGACCCCACGCAGAGATGACCTCCGCCACCAGCCTCAGGCGGTGGCGTCATCGCTCCTGTGGAGGAGCACCTCGTCCAGAAGGGCGTCGGAGTGGAACTTCGCGAAGTTCGATGGGCCGCGCCGCATGAGGCCGAGCGCCATCGTCCGGGCGGCTTCGAGGACACTGGGCCGTTCCAGCGCTTCACCCATCACCCCTGCGGGAAGGACCAGCTGCTCGCATTCGCGGTAACTGCGATAGAGCGACTGCTGATAGATGTTGAGCCCGCGGCGATCCCGACGATTCATGATCCCCGAGGCCACGTTGAGAATCACGTCGGAGGCGTGCTCTGCGGGGTAGTGCAGCATGTACAGCAGCTCCACGTTGTGGGCGTTCACGGTGAAGAGCCGATGCCGGTCCCTGGTGCGGGAGGTCGAGGGCAGTGCGGAGACTCCCCAGTACAGTCCGCCGGTGACCGACGGCCAGGGGATGACAGCGTGCACGTACGCGGTGAGGTCCTCGAGCGCTACGTCGTAGGCAGGATGCGCGATGAGCTTTTCGAACTTCTTCCGGGTGCGGCGGCGCCGGTCGGCGGCACGGGTGCGTTCGTCGAGCGGATAGGCCGGCTGGACGCCGTCGAGCCATTCCGCCTGCTGCTGACGATCCACGACGAGGTCGATCTCGGCGTCGCCGCTCGGCATCCTGGTGAATGCCTTGTTGCGAACCGGGAAGCTGCGTTCGGTCTGCGTGATGAGGGTGCGCTCGAGCTGGTTCAGCTCGTCGGCAGCGCATTCGAAGAACGCGACCGCGACGATGTCCTGCCAGGTGCGCCGATGCGAGGCGAGGCGACTGGCGAGGTCGACGGTCTGGCCGACGTAGCGTTCTCCGCCTGCGAACTCGAGGGTGTAGATCCCGCAGAGCTTGCGGTCCAGACCGAAGTACACGCTGGGCGCGACGTCGTTGGTGACCTCCCAGCGGTACTGCCGGCGAGGTGAGGCGTGGGTCATTCCGCAAGGTTATCCAGCTCGTCCCGGTTCTCCCGCATCTCAGCGACTTCCCGCACCGTGACGGTTCTCCCGCATCACGAGCCTGATCGTCACCTCCTCGATGAGAGCTCGCAGCGGCTCACGCTGGGCTCTCGCGGCGCAGGCCCAGCTCGGGCAGCTCCAGTGGATGATTGCCGGAGTCCCGCCAGGCGGTGTGGACGAGGACGTCCGGGGAGCTGATGCCGTAGGCGTTCTGCAGTGCTCTGCTGCAGCGCTGGGCGAGGTCCTCGAACTCCTCGGAGTGCTCGGAATCGGGGAAGATGATGGCGAACAGCCAGTTCGCCTTCTCGTGCACCGGCAGCTCCCAGTCGTCGAGGTACAGGGGGCCGGTGTCCATCGTGGGTGCGTAGACCTCGGCAGCGGGCTCCGCGATGAGCTGGTTGACGTCGCGGAAGAACTGGACGTAGCCGGCCGTGCCGTCGTCCGCCGAGATGATGAGGTACTCCATGGCGCGGAGGTTCTGCAGGGTGGTGGCGAGACGCTGGGTGAACTCGGTCCAGGTGGTCATCGTCGATCTCTCAGGTCGGGATCCCTGGCCGCACAACCGTAGCAAGCGGGCGTCACCGAGCATCGATCACAGAAGACGGCGCTGAGAAGGGGACGCCGAGAGGAGCCGGAGCATCGGGGGACGCGCTCGGAGGCGCTGCGATCAGCGAGCTCTCGGACGTCGTCATGGAGGAGCTCGAAGAGCGTCCGTGGTGAGCTCTTCGAGCTCAGGCGGCTGTGGCTGTGCCAAGTCCATCCAACTGGTGTCGCCGCGTGTGCGGGAGAAGACCACCATCTCGAGGTCGACCCGGGAGACATCTGTTCCATCATCGGAGAGCTGACCTCCATCGGAGAGCTGACATCGTCACGTATCGAGCGCGACGATGTCCTCGTTGAGGATGCCGAGCCGACAGCTCTCACAGCGTGAGCTGCTTGCCCCACATCCAGAGCACGATGTCCAGCGTCCGCAGAGTGGAGAGCTCGGGACGGTCGAGGTGCTCGCTCACTTCACGCGCATAGTCGTCGAGGGTGCCGTCCTCCGTCAGCGACGACCACCAGCGATGCCAGGATCCTCGGAGGGCGGAGCGGGTCTCTCCGATGACTCGATCGACCACGGAGTCGGTGATGGGGACCAGCAGCGGCCGCTTCCTCGCCATGATCTTGCTGGCGATCGTCGGTCCGATGCCCCATGGATGGTCTCGGCCGTTCTGGCGCAGGAGGTTCCATAGCCGCAACCCCGGTGAGTCCTCGCCGAGATAGCGGTTGAAGTCCTCGATGGTGAGTGCGCTCAGAGCGGTGGCATCGGGGATCTGCTGGAGCAGTGCCGAGATCTCCTCGGCGTGCACGTCGAGGATGCCTATCGCGGCACGTGCGGGGATCTTGACGGAGAGGTTCTGCACCGCGATCAGGTCGGCGGCCGTGATCCGATGCGGGTCGTTCTGCTCGGCGCCGAGCGTCTCGAAGTGGGCACCTGTGAATCGGAAGGTGCCGGGGAACTCCTTGGACTCGGCGAAGTATTTCTCGGCGAGCTGCTTCGCTTCCGTCAGGTCGATGCGGGCGATGGCTTCTCGGACGCTCATGGTCCCTCCTGGGGTGTATCGCGCTGGTTCGGGTCTTCGATCGACGGCCTGTGCGCATGATGCCTGATGAGCGGCGCCCGAGCAGGGACTTTCTCGGAGCGGGCGGCGTCATCGAAGTGGTTGCCCCTGTCTTTCCTCGCCGCATTCCCAGCATTTCCCACCGCCATCCTCCGCCCTTCAACTCGATCCCTCCCCACCACCCTCGTTCGAATGTCACCCCCGACCTGCACACTCGTCGTCAGTGCCTTAAAGTCAGCAGGAGACGGGCGGATGTGCCCGCGGACCCGTGCACGGGAGGTCCACGTGTCGGGTGGTCCACGGACGAGGAGTGCAGTGAGCGCGCAGCAGGTCGACGAGGCGGTCGGGAGGTCGGCGACGGCGGAGACGCAGGGTGTGATCTCCCCGGGCTCGCTGGTCAGGGTCCGGGACGAGACCTGGCTGGTCACATCGGTGGAGGACACCCCGGACGGTCCCCTCTACTCCGTCCGCGGGGTGAGCGACTTCGTGAAGGACACGACGGCGTCGTTCTTCTCGAGCATCGACCGGATCAGCGTGCTCGCCCCGGAGGACTCGACCGTCGTCGCCGACACCTCCCCGCGCTATCGCCGCAGCCGTCTGTGGATCGAGTCGACGCTGCGGAAGACGCCGGTCCCCGTGGACCATGCGGGGCTGACGGTCGCGGATCGGATGCTGGCCGATGATCTGCCGTATCAGCGGGAGGCGGTGGAGCTGGCGCTGGATCCGGATCGGGTGCGTCCGCGGGTGCTGATCGCCGATGCGGTGGGTCTGGGCAAGACGCTGGAGATTGGGATGATCCTGTCGGAGCTGATCCGGCGGGGTCGGGGTCGACGGATCCTCATCGTGTGCCCTCGGCATGTGCTCGAGCAGATGCAGCATGAGCTGTGGACGCGATTCGCGATCCCGTTCGTGCGTCTGGATTCCGAGGGCGTGCAGCAGGTGAAGCAGCAGCTGCCGGCGTCGAGGAATCCGTTCACGTTCTTCGAGAAGGTGATCATCTCGATGGACACTCTGAAGCAGGATCGATTCATCCACGATCTGCGTCATCACCGGTGGGATGCGGTGGTGATCGACGAGTCCCACAATGTCACGAACCAGTCGACGCAGAACAACCAGCTGGCGCATGTGCTGGCGCCGAACACGGATGCGCTGATCCTGGCGTCGGCGACTCCTCATAACGGGAGCGACGATTCGTTCGCGCAGCTGATCAGCCTGCTCGAGCCGACGGCGGTGACGCCGCAGCGGGGGATCGCCGAGGGGGCGACGCAGCGGCTGATGATCCGTCGGCACCGCTATTCGGACTCGGTGAAGGATGTGGTGGGGGAGAACTGGGCGGAGCGTCGGCCGCCGGAGATGCTGCCGGTGGAGCCGTCGGCCCAGGAGCTGGCGGTCGCGCGGGAGATCGCGGCGACGTGGACGCATCCGGCGGAGGGGCATGGCCCGATGAGCGGGCGGGGATCCCAGCTGTTCCCGTGGACGCTCGCGAAGTCGTTCCTGTCCTCACCGGTGGCGCTGCGGGAGACTCTGCGCCATCGCACCCGCGAGCTGCTCGCACGGGCGGCCGCCGCCGACGACACCATGGCCCCCGCCGCTACCAAAGCCCCTGCCAGCGCCGACGCCGCCACCCCGACCCCCACTGCGCCGCCCCTGTCCCTCGCGGACATCCCGCCGTCGAGCGGGTTCGCCGCCGAAGCGGCCGCCCTCGAGCGGCTGACCGTCCTGAACGAGGCCTGCATCCCTGATGATGAGAGCCCTCGGTCGGGCAAGTATCGGCGTCTGGTGGAGCTGCTGCGCGAGAAGGGCGTGGGGCGGAGGTCGCCGGAGCGGGTGGTGGTCTTCGCCGAGCGCGTGGCGACCCTGTCGTGGCTGCGCGAGCACCTGATCGAGGATCTCGGTCTGGCCGACGATCAGGTGGGCGTCCTCCACGGCGGCCTCACGGACGTGGAGCAGCAGCAGGTGGTGGAGTCGTTCAAGCAGAGCTCTTCGCCGATCCGGGTGCTGGTGACCGGGGACATCGCCTCTGAGGGTGTGAACCTGCATGCCCAGTGCCATGAGCTGATCCATTTCGATGTGCCGTGGTCGCTGATCCGCATCGAGCAGCGCAACGGCCGCATCGACCGCTACGGGCAGCGCACGCCTCCGCAGATCACGGCGCTCCTGCTCGATCTCTCCGAGGTCGAGGGCTTCGACGGGGACATCTATGTGCTGCGGCGTCTGCTGGAGCGTGAGCGGGAGGCGCATGAGCAGCTCGGCGATGCCGCTTCGCTGATGCAGAAGTACGACGCGGTCTCGGAGGAGCGTGCTCTGATCGATGTGCTTCGCAGTGCGAAGGACGTCGACGAGGTCCTCCCGCAGGTCGAGGAGGTCCATCCCCTGAGCCCCTTCCTGATGGGGATCCTCCAGAGCGCGGCGCAGCCGCCGCGCCGGGACGGGCATCGTGCCGCGACGGAGGTCTCCTTCTCGACGGGCCTGTTCTCCTCCGATGCGGACTTCTTCCTCGCGGGTCTGACGGAGCTGCACACGGAGCCGGGCCGCCCGGTGGCCAGCGGGGGCGTCGATCTGGTGCTGGACTCCTCGAGCGGGCTGATCCAGTTCACGCCGGGCGAGGATCTGGGGCGTCGGCTGGATCATCTGCCGCAGACGTATCTGAAGGACCGTCGGGTGAAGGAGACCCTGCGTCTGACCTCGCGCCGCGATGTCGCCTCCCGGCGTCTGCGGGCGGCGCTCGACGACGACTCGGGCACGAACTGGCCTGACGTCCACTTCCTCGGCCCTCTGCATCCGGTGCTGGACTGGATGAGCGACCGGGTGCTCGCGGGGGTCCCCAGCGGCGAGGTCTTCGCGATCCATGGGAGGGTCGACCGTCCCTGGGTGCTCTTCCAGGGCACGCTGACCACCGCCCGCGGTCAGATCGTCTCCTCGACGGTGTTCGGGATCGCAGCCGACGACGACGGCACCCTGCGCCCCGTGAGCCACACCGCCCCGTCGGCCCTGTTCCAGGAGATCGGGCTGGGACCGGAGGCGATCGGCACCGCTGTCGAGGAGCCCGAGCAGCATCAGCAGCTGCTGCGGGACGCCGTCCCCGTCGCCCGCGAGGTGATGGATGAGCGGATCGCCCCGGGGATCCGGGCCGCGGCGCGGGAGCGTGTGGACCGCTGGCAGGAGGAGCAGGCCCGCTGGGAGGCCGACGCCCGGGAGTCCCGCCAGTCGGCTCTGCTGTCCATGAGTCGTTCCGCGCTCGCGGTGGAGAGGAAGCTGGTGGGGGAGATGCTCCCGGATCGCAGCTTCGTGCGTCCCCTGCTCGTCGTCGTCCCCCGTCCGGAAGCCTGAGGAGAGCGGCCATGGCTGTCAGCGATGCCCTGTATGTGGTCGAGGACTGGATCAGCGAGCACTACTTCACGTCCGACGACACGGCGAAGACCTTCACCGCCCGCACCCGGTCCCTCATGGACCAGTGGCGCAGCACCGGCAGCGAGGACCCGTCGTGGCGCAGCCCGCGGGAGCGCTTCACGAGCGAGCGCACCGCGCTGGTGAGCCGTCTGCTGGATCTGCAGGCCGACGCCGCAGCGTTCGACGAGTCGTCGTCGGCCCAGAACCCTGCGACCGCCCGCGGTGCGCAGCGCAGCGTCGAGCGCCGCGAGCTGCTCGCAGAGCGCTCCGTGCAGATGGCCGACGCGCTGCGCGGGATCCTCGGCTTCGACGAGGACCGCTGGGACGTGACGGTGAACGGCCCGCTGCGCCGCATCGCGACCCGCGGTGTCGACGAGGCGCCGCTGGCGATTCTCGATGCCCTTGCCGCGCCCGATGTGCAGGATGTGCTCTCCAAGCAGGGCGGCTTCCTGCCCGAGGATGTCGTCCTGCACGCGGACACCCCGGACGAGGAGCGTCTGACGAGTGTCGCCCAGGTGCTGTCGGCGCTCGCCGTGGAGCGGGATGCCCCGGAGTTCATCCTCGTGCTCGCGGGCCGCTTCGCGGTGCTGACCTCGTCGAAGCTGTGGCCGCAGGGGCGCTGTCTGGTCGCGGATGTGCAGACGATCGCGGAGCGCAATGATCTGCGGCGCGGAGGCGAGGTCGAGCGCATGCTCGCCTGCCTCAGCGCGGACTCCCTCGCCCCGGACGCGTCCTCGCAGATCTGGTGGACCGAGACGGTCCAGGAGTCGATCGACAACGCGGTGGGCGTCTCGGAGGATCTGCGCGACGGTGTGCGCGAGAGCATCGAGATCATCGCCAACGAGGTCGTCCGGCGTCGCCGGATGCAGGGCCTGGAGCCTCTGCCGCAGGATCAGGCGCAGGTGCTGGCGCTGCAGTCGCTGCGCTATCTGTACCGGATCCTGTTCCTGCTGTATGCCGAGGCGAGCCCGCAGCTGGGCGTGCTGCCCGTGGGCGCGCCGGAGTACCAGGCCGGGTACTCGGTGGATCGTCTGCGCGATCTCGTCCAGCGCGAGGTCCCGCTGGATGCGGCCGACGGCACCTACCTCTTCCAGTCCCTCGGGCTCCTGTTCACCCTGATCGATGAGGGCCACGGCACCGACGCACACCAGGGGCAGTCCGACGGCGGGGAGACGGCCGACGGCGGAGCCGCTGCTGACAGCGAGACTGCTGCTGACGGCGGAGCTGCTGCTGACGGCGGGACTGCGGCTGAGCATGGCAGCGGGTCGCTCGTCTTCGAGAAGCTCGAGGCCGATCTGTTCAAGCCCGAGCGCACCGCCCTCATCGACGAGGTGGAGCTCGGCAACCGTGCGCTCCAGGCGGTGCTGGAGAACCTGCTGCTCTCGCGCGTGAAGAAGGGCCGCGATCGGGGCTTCATCAGCTATGTCGCGCTCGGCATCAACCAGCTCGGCGCTGTCTACGAGTCCCTCATGAGCTACACGGGCTCCTTCGCGGAGCAGGACCTCGTGGAGGTCGCCCGGGGCGGCAATCCGAAGAACGGCTCCTGGGTTGTCCCGGAGGACGTCATCGACGACTCGATGACGGAGCATCTGGTGATGGTCGAGGACGAGACCGGCCGGAAGGTGCCGCGCACCTACCGCCACGGCGAGTTCGTGTTCCGCCTGTCGGGTCGTGCCCGCCAGCAGTCCGCGAGCTACTACTCCCCGGAGGTGATCACCTCCTTCACGGTCTCGCAGGGTCTCGCCGAGCTGCTGGATCCCGTCATCACCGACGAGTCCGACCTCCCCGAGGGAGCGGAGGTCTTCGACGACGAGGACTTCGACCATGAGCCGATCCGCCGACGACGCACCACCGCTGCGGAGATCCTGCAGATGTCGATCTGCGAGCCGGCGCTCGGTTCCGGCGCGTTCGCGATCGAGGCGGTCCGACAGCTCGCCTCCGAGTACCTCTCGCGCCGGCAGGAGGAGCTGGGCGAGAGGATCGACCCGGAGCGGTTCGCGGAGGAGCTGCAGCGGGTCAAGGCGTACATCGCGCTGCACAACGTGTACGGCGTGGATCTGAATCCGACGGCGGTGGAGCTCGCCGAGGTGTCGCTGTGGCTGGACACGATGGCACCGGGGCTGAAGGCGCCATGGTTCGGTCTGCGCCTGCGCTCGGGCAACTCGCTGATCGGTGCCCGCCATGCCGTGTACAGCGCGGACACGCTGCGGAAGACCCGGATGAAGGCCGTCTTCGAGACGGCCCCGGAGCCGCTTTCGGTGACGACGGTCCACGACCAGGTGGGTCCCGACGGGGTGCGCCCGAGCACGGAGGGGAAGATCTTCCACTTCCTGCTGCCGGGGGAGGGATGGCTCGCCGCCGCGAAGGACACGGAGATCAAGAAGCTCGCCCCGGAGGCGGCGAAGGATCTGCGCGACCATGCGAAGCATTGGGGCAGCAAGCTGACCCCGCCGCAGCTGAAGCGTCTCCAGGTTCTGACCCAGCGCGTCGAGGAGCTGTGGGGCTTGGCCCTGCGCCGCATCCGTGCGGCGGAGGAGGCTTCGCGCCGTGCGATCCCTGTATGGGGTGCGTTGACGAGCGCGGGTGGCGAGGTCACCAGGCAGCAGATCGAGGAGAGCCTCGCGGACGCGAACTCCGCCTACCGGCGTCTGCGCGTGGTGATGGATGCCTGGTGCGCGCTGTGGTTCTGGCCGATCCTGCCGGACGACGAGACCGCCCCGCCCACCTTCCCGGAGTGGCTCGACACGGTGGAGAGGATCCTCGGACGGTCCTTGGACGTGGTCCCGCACGGCCGGGGCGGGAAGCATCATCCGGGTCTCGGTCAGCGTGCTGTGGACAGCGCGGAGACCTGGAACGAGCTCGACATGGCGGAGATGATGTTCGGCGTCGGCGGCGCCGCGAACCTCGACCAGCTGATCAAGGAGACGCACTGGCTGCGCCGGTGCATGCGGATCGCGGAGGACCAGCGCTTCTTCCACTGGGAGCTCGATTTCGCCGCCGCCTTCGACCGCGGCGGCTTCGACCTGCAGGTGGGGAACCCGCCGTGGGTGCGGCCGCGCCCGGACGTCGCTGCACTCATGGCCGAGTACGACCCGTGGTGGGTGCTCACGAACAAGCCGTCCAATGCCGCGAAGAAGGAGCGTCGAGAGCTGACGCTCGCTCGTGACGGTGCGAAGGAGACCGTGCTGCTCGGCTCGCGCGACGTCGAGTCCCTCGCTGCGTTCGTCGGCTCAGGCGCGATGTATCCCGAGATGGCTGGTACCCAGCCGGACCTGTATCGGAACTTCATGGCCCGGACCTGGGCGCATTCGGCCGAGTCGGGGATCATCACCCTGATCCACCCACCGACGCACCTGACCGATGCTCGGGGATACGCGCTGAGGCTCGCGACCTATGGCCGACTGCGGAGGCATTGGCGCTTAGTCAATGAGCTTCAGCTGTTCTCCGAGATCGATCATCACACTGTGTATTCGGTCAATGTCTATGGTGACAAGCACGCTGTGGACTTTCTGAGTGCGGTTGCCATCTTCCATCCTGCCGTCGTCGAAGGATCCATCCGGCATGACGGATCGGGTCCCGAGCCTGGATTCAAGGATGCTGACGGGAACTGGGACATCACGCCGCATCGAGCCCGCATCCAGAGGAACCGTCGACCTCAGCTCGCTCTGTGGCATGAGCTGATGGAGTCAGGTGCGCCTGACATAGCCGTGGAGTCGAGCCGCATGCTGTCCAGCGTCAATCATGCCGCGGCCACCGTGCTCGAGATTCTGTCCAAGGCGGGGCGGGTCGGCTCGATGCATCCCGGCTTCAGCCGAGGGTGGGATGAGAGCATCGACCGCACGAAGGGGCGTTTCGAAACGCGCTGGGGAGTGCCGAAGTCATGGAAAGACGTGATCCTTCAGGGCCCCTACTTCCATGTGGGGAACCCTTTTGCTGCCGAACGCAACGAGTCGATGTCCAGCAACCTCGACTACTCAGCTCTCGATCTTGAAGTGCTGACGGCGAAAGCGTTACCGGCTACCGAGTACAAACCGATCTACGGAACCTGGCGGCGGGATAACGGTAAAGTCGCCACGGATACCCTCGGCTACGACGCCGCGTACGGTTTCTGGAAGGTCGGCAGTGGAAGGATCGGTGATCCTGCGAGGGAAGAGAGCGTGCGTGCCCACTACCGGGTTATGTGGCGAAGGATGGCTGCCACGACTGGTGAGAGAACCTTGATCTCCGCCATCTATCCGCCCGGTACTGCTCACGTCCATCCCGTGCACTCGATGGGCTTGCCGGATCGCCCTGCGAGTGAGCTTGTGGCCGCGGCTGCGTCGATGTCGTCGCTCCTCTCTGACTTCATCATCAGATCGACCGTGTCTGGCGACATCTTCATGTCCGCTGTCGGGCGCCTCTCTCAGATCCCGCCCGACCACCCCCTTGCCTCGGCCGCGATCCTCCGCACCCTCCGCCTGAACTGCCTCACCGATGCGTACGCCGACCTCTGGCGCGATGCCTACGACTCGGCGTTCACGGCGGATGCCTGGACCGGGGGACTCGAGCGGTCGAACCGTCCGGCCCTCGGCGACGTCGGCCCCACCTGGTCGATGGCCTCGCCGCTGCGGAGCGCCGAGGACCGTCGGCAGGCGCTCGTCGAGATCGATGCGATCATGGCGATCGTCACTGGCATCTCCATCGACGACCTCGTGACGATCTATCGCACCCAGTTCGGAGTGCTCAACGACTACGACCGCGGTGAAGGCAAGAAGGCATACATCTACGACGCCAACGGACGGCAGATCCCCAGCTCCGTCCGCACCGCCTGGAACAAGGCCGGACGGCCCGAGACCGGCCTGTCGCGCGAGGATCGCACCGCCGTGCACCCCAGCGCCACCGGAGACGGACGGACCATCGTCTACGAACAGCCGTTCCGGATCCTCGACCGTGAGGCCGACATGCGCCGTGCCTACGCCGAGTTCCAGCGGCGCATGGAGGAGGGATCATGACCGAGCTGCTGCCCACCCGGCAGGCCGCCGAGCTGCGCCAGGCGATCACCGACTACGTCACCACCGCGATCTCTCTCGCCGACCCGTCCGTCGCCAACGCCCTCGACGCGTTCCTCACCGATGAGCGCTCCGGCATCTTCCTCGGCCCCTACCTGCGCACCCGACTGCCCTTCGCCGAGAGCGCCGGCAAGACGCCCGCCCGCACTCTCGTGCCGAGCCTGCCCGACGGCTTCGAGCCCTACGCCCACCAGGCCAGGGCCTTCGCACGCCTGTCCACCGTGCCCGACGGGCACAGCGAGGAGGACGACCGCGGCTTCCGTCTGCCGCAGCCCAGCATCGTCACCACCGGCACCGGATCCGGTAAGACCGAATCGTTCCTCTACCCGGTGCTCGACCACGTCGCACGCGCCCGAGACGCCGGCATCAGCGGCATGAAGGCACTCATCCTCTACCCGATGAACGCGCTGGCCAACGACCAGGCCGGACGCCTCGCCGAGATCATCACCGAGAACCCCTCCTATCGCGGCATCAGCGCCGCCCTCTACACCGGCGAGGCCTCCCACACCCCCTCCACCGTCGTCACCGCCGACAGCCTCATCACCGACCGCGAGATCATCCGCGGCGCCGTCCCCGACGTTCTGCTGACGAACTACAAGATGCTCGACCAGCTGCTCCTGCGCCGCGCCGACCGGACCCTGTGGGAGGCCTCCGCCCGGTCGCTGCGCTACCTCGTGCTCGACGAGTTCCACACCTACGACGGCGCCCAGGGCACCGACGTCGGCATGCTGCTGCGCCGCCTCCGCCTCGTCCTCGAGGGCATCGCCCCCGGCCGCGTCCACCTCGCCCCCGTCGCCACCAGCGCCACCCTCGGCGACGGCGAGCAGGCCTCCGAGGCGATGCTCGACTTCGCCCGCACCGTCTTCGGCACCGACATCGGCACCGACGCCGTCATCACCGAGACCCGCGTCGACCTCGACGGCTTCGTCGGCCCCTCCCGCCGCGCCCTCGGTTCCGCCGACGACGGGACCAACAGCCGGACCGGCGACCTGAACCCGATCCCCGTCGACCGGATCCACCCCGGCACCCTCGAGACCGCCGCCGCCGGGCACCTGAGGCCCGGAGCCGCCGTCGACCCCGACGCGCTGACCGCCGACGTCCTCGGCGCGCTCTGGCAGAGCACCGACGAGGACGAGCCCGTGCACCGCGCCGCAGAGCGTCACGGGCTCACATCCCGCGACCTCCTGCTCGCCCATCCCGTGGTCGCCGAGCTCCTGCGCACCACCGCGCGCGCCACCAGCCTCGCCGAGCTCGCCGCGACCCTGTTCCCCCGCATCACCGACGACCAGATCGCTCGGGACTTCACCACCCTGCTGCTCGCCGCCCTCTCCCACGAGCGCGCACGCCCCCTCGCACCCCGCAACACCTTCCCGTCCCTCGAAGCGCACCTGTGGCTGCGGGAGATCACCCGCGTGGACCGGCTCGTCCAGACCGCCCCCGCCTTCCGCTGGTCCGACGCCGCCCCCGAGGACAGCGAGCGCGCCCTGCCCGCCATCTACTGCCGCCATTGCGGCAGGTCCGGCTGGGGCGCCACCACCCGCGCCGTCGGCGACGACCTCGACCTGCGCCCCGACACAATCCGCAGGGCGGCCGCCGACCGCAACGGCCGCTTCCGCGCCCTCATCCTCGACCCCACCGCGGCCGACGAGCCCGCCGACAACACCACCGTCGAGACCTCCCGCCGCCGCTACCTGAACCTCGACACCGAGACCCTCGACAAGCACGGGCCGACCGACGGCGACCTCGACGCCGCCGTGATCCGCGTCCTCGCCTTCACGAGCCTCGACGCCGACGAGAAGTCGACCGCCCAGACCTGCCCGGCCTGCGGGGAGGACGACGGCATCCGCTTCCTCGGCACGAGCCTCGCCACCCTCCTGTCCGTGTCGCTGACCAGCCTGTTCGGCACCCCGGGATTGGATCTGCAGGAGAAGAAGGCGCTCGTCTTCACCGACTCCGTGCAGGATGCCGCCCACCGCGCCGGCTTCGTCGAGGCCCGCTCCCACAGCCTCACCCTGCGCTCCCTGATCCACGGGGCGCTCACGTCCGAGCCCGCACCGATCAGCAGCATCGTCCAGCGGATGCTGGACGCCGCCCGCACCGACGAGCAGCGCTACCGTCTGCTGCACCCCACCATCACCGACTCCGACCGGCTGCGCCCCTACTGGCATCAGGACCCGGAGCGTCGGCGCGGCATCCGCAAGGATGCGCGCGAGCGGGCCACCGCCCGCGTCGCCGACCGGCTCCGCTTCGACGTCGGCCTTGAGCTGGGTCTCACCGGCCAGGTGGGCCGCACCCTGCTGCTGACCGGGTCCGCCGTCGCACAGGTCCGCGCGAGCGACGAGGAGCTCGACGAGGCCGCCCAGCGGGCCCTCGGCACCAGCGAGCCCATGATGGGCGTCGACAGGGAGGGCGAGCCCGGGACCGGTGCTGACACGGATAGCGAGCCCGGGATCAGCGCCGACACGCTCCAGGCCCGACGGCGCTGGGTGCGGGGGATCCTCGAGCGGATGCGCACCCATGGGGCGATCAGCCACCGCTGGCTCGAGCGGTTCCGCAAGGACGGCGGGCCCGTCTACCGCCTCTGGGGCGGTCGGCCCGAGCCCGACATCATGCCCGCCTTCCCGACCGGCCGGGCGCTGCCCCAGCTGCCCAGCATCGGACGCCAGGGCGCGCGCAGCGAGTTCGATGACGCGACCGCCCGCTCCGGCTGGTACACCGACTGGACCGCCCGCGCCCTGCAGCGCGAGCGGGGCTCCGCCTCGACGCTCCTGCGACCGCTGTTCGACGCCCTCGTCGATCTCGGCATCCTCGAGGCCCTCGACGCCACCGGCACCGCCCCGCTGCGCAGCTTCACCCTCGCCTCCGATCGCGTCGAGGCCGCCCTGCCCGCGCCGACCGCGGAGGGCGCGGAAGGAGCTGGGGGAGCGAGGGGCGCCGGGGGAGCGGACGCCGGCACCCCGTCGCTGGTCTGCGAGGAGTGCCGGGAGACGGTCACCGGCACCACCACCGCGCTCGCCCAGCTGGCCGACGGTCCCTGCCTGCGCCACCGCTGCCCCGGGAGGCTCCGGCCGCACACCATCACCTCGACCTACTACCGCCAGCTCTACCAGGGGGACATGCGCCGCGTCGTCGCCCGCGAGCACACCTCCCTGCTCACCGCCGAGGACCGCCTGGACTACGAGCGCTCCTTCAAGACCAGCGCCGAGACGCCAGGATCCCCGAACGTCCTGGTCGCGACGCCCACCCTCGAGATGGGCATCGACATCGGCGACCTCTCCACCGTCCTGCTCGCCTCCGTGCCCCGCAGCGTCGCCAGCTACCTCCAGCGCGTCGGACGCGCCGGCCGACGCAGCGGCAACGCCCTGGACATCACCTTCGTCGCCGGGCGCGGACGCACCGCCGGCCTCTACTACGATCCGCTGGACCTGCTGAACGGGACCGTCCGCGCCCCCGGCGCCTACCTCTCCGCGCAGGAGATCCTGCGCCGGCAGCTGTTCGCCTCGATCCTCGACACCCTCGCCGGCGATGATCGCGTCACCCCGCCCACGCGCATCACGCCGGTGCTGGCCTCCGCCGCACCGGGCACCTTCCTCGGTCACGTCATCGAGGAGATCACCCGCAACGGCGCCGCGCACGTCGACCGCTTCCTCGCCCGCTTCAGCATCGGCACCCACTCCTGGGACGGGCTGACCGCCGAGGCCGCCGACGAGCTCCGCGCCTGGGCCCTCCCCGACGCGGACGGCGGCGCCGTCGGCGAACCTGCGGCTGGCGGAGCTGCGGGCGGTCCTGCGGCCGACGGCGCCGTCGGCGAGCCAGCGGCGGACGCCAGCAGCGGCCTCATCGACGCGATCCGCAGCGCCGTCCAGCAGTGGAACGCCAGCCGCGAGGAGCTGCGGCGCCGCCGTCTGCGCATCCAGGTGAACCTCGATCGGCTCGAGGCGATGCCCGCCACCGATGAGCGCGTCGAGACCATCGAGACCCTCCGCGCCGAGGACCTGCTGATCTCCGCCGAGCAGGAGGACATCGGGGACCCGCAGGCGCTCACCGAGGAGGAGCGGGAGAAGGAGCGCCGACGGCTGCGCAGTCGCGCCGGACAGATCGGCGGCGAGGTCTCCGCGCTCGACAGCGCCCACTGGATCGGTGTGCTCGAACGCTTCGGGCTGCTGCCGAACTTCACCCTCGTCGATGACGCCGTCGCCCTCGAGGCCACCATCATCTGGCAGGACGAGGACGGCACCTGGCGGCACGACCCCGTCAGCTACAAGCGCTCCGGCGCCGCCGCCCTCACCGAGCTCGCGCCCGACGCCCACTTCTATGCGCACGGCCGCGAGCTCGTCGTCGACGCCGTGGACATCGGCGTCGACGGCGGGAACCTCCACCCCACCGCGTTCTGCCCCGACTGCGGCCTCGCCCACCAGTTCGAGCGGGGGCACCCGCCGACCAGCTGCCCCAGCTGCCGCGGCACCGGGATCGCCGACTCCGGTCAGCATCGCGACGTCATCGACCTCACCCGCGTGTACTCCACCATGAGCCGCAGCCGCACCCGCATCGGCGACTCCCGCGAGGACCGCCAGAAGGTGCGGTTCGAGCAGGCGCTGTCGGTGTCCTTCCATGAGGCGCATCCGGTGCGCCGCTGGTCCGTCGCCGACCGGGGCTTCGGCATGGCCCTGCATCGCGGGACCATCCTGACCCGTCTGAACCTCGGCAAGCCCCACCAGGTCGCCGAGAGGATCCGCATCGGCGGAGAGGACCGCACCGCGCCCGGTTTCCTCATCTGCGCCCAGTGCGGCCACCACGACTCCGACACCGCCGGCAACAGTCCCCGCGACCATCAGGCCTGGTGCCCGCTGCGCTACGAGCGCGAGGCCGACAACCGCGCCGCCCTGCTCTCCCGCACCCTGCGGACCGAGACCGTGGTGATCACCCTGCCGTCGGCGATCCTCGAGGACGGCACCGGGGCGCTGCTGACGAACCTCAAGGCGGCCCTGCAGCTCGGCATCGAGACCCGCTTCGGCGGCAGCATCGGCAACGTCGACGTCGACGTCATCGCCCACCCCCACAGCGCCTCGCACAAGGCGCTGCTGCTGTCGGACTCGATCGTCGGCGGCACCGGCTACCTCATGGAGCTCGCCGAGGCCGACAACGTCTGGGACATCCTCGTCCATGCGCTCCGCGCCCTCGAAGGATGCCCGTGCGCCGAAGAGGGACTGGCCGCCTGCCACCGCTGCCTGCTTCCCTACGTGCGGACCGACGAGTACGAGTCGATGCGCCGCGCCACCGCGATCGACGCGCTGCAGGAGCTGCTGCGCGAGGACCGTCCGCAGCTCGGCGAGGCGACCTGGGCGGTCGAGGAGAAGCAGGCGCGCCTCGGCACGGCCGTCGCCGACGGATCCCCGCTCGAGGCCCGGTTCCGCCGCGCCTTCGCCGCCGCCATGCAGAGCATCGAGGGCGCCGACGTCGCCGTCCGCGGGACGACCGTGAGCGTCCGCCACCAGGGACGTCCCTTCACCCTCACCTCCCAGGTCGACATCGCCGGGTCGCGGCCCGACTTCGTCCTCACCTGGCCCGGCTCCGACATCGCCGGCATCGCGATCTTCACCGACGGGCGCAGCTTCCACGCCACCGCCTCCGCCAACAACGCGGCCGACGACGCCGTCAAGCGCATGCGGCTGCGCCGCGCCGGCTACCTGCCCCTCGCCGTGACCCACGCCGATCTCGACGCCGACGCCGCCCGCGAGCGCGCCGCCGCGGAAGGCTCCCCGGGCGAGCAGGAGTTCGCGCCGCTGCTGGTGCCCTCGATGATCGACGCGTGGGCCAGGAACTCCCGCGCCGACCAGGAGCTCGTCCCGCTGCTGCGGGCCACGCCGATGCAGCTGCTCGTCGACGTCGTCCGCAGCGGAAGCACCTCCCGCCTCGCCCGGCTCGCCGTGGAACTGCCGCAGCTGCTGCTCAACCCCCACGGCGGAACGATGACCGACATCGCCTCGGCCGACGCCGCCGAGGCCGTCGCCGCCGGGCTCCTCGAAGGCCGTACGCCTCCCGACCCGACGACGCAGATGACGCTCGCCGTCGTGCAGCGCGAGGACCAGCTCGCCGCCGTCGGCGAGATCGCCACCGGAAGGCGGCGCCTCACCCTCGTGCTCGACGACCGCGAGGATGCCCTGCGCTGCGACACCTTCGCCTCCTCCTGGCGCGCCTGGCAGCATCTGGCGAACCTCGCCCAGGGCGACCCCGATGGCTCGACCCTCCGGCTGACCACGATGAGCCTCATCGAGAAGGGCATCGACGTCGGCGCCGACGACGCGCGTGCGCTGCGCGGCCCGGCGGCCGGTGCCCCGTCGGCGGCGGAGCCGTCGGCCGCCGAAGCCCGCCTGAGTACTGCCCCCGAAGCTCGCCCGGAGACTGCCCCCGAAGCTCGCCTGGAGAGCGCCCTTGCACCCACCGCCGGGCAGGAGCCCGCCCTCGGACACGTGCCCACCGACACGAGCCGCGCGTCGGACCTGAGGATCCCGGAGCCGTCCGAGCTGTCCCCCGACTGGAGGGCCTCCTACGACGACGCCTTCACCGACGACGAGCGGTACATCGTCCTGCGCGCCTCCCAGCTGCAGGTCAAGCCGCCGGTGCTCGGCGAGGAGTTCGAGTCCGGCATCCCGATCGACGTCGCCTGGCCCGACCTCAAGGTCGGCTACGTCGCCGAACCGCTGAATCGGCGCGATGTGTCCAAGTTCGAAGACGCAGGGTGGCGGATCGTCGGCCCCTCTCCTCAGAATGTGCTCGACGCACTGAGCGTGACCGGCGGGGCTTCGGCCGGACAGGGCTCGACAAGCGTCGGTTCGCACGGCGGGCGCTCGACCGGAGAAGGCTCGGCCAGCATGGGGACGGCAGGAGGAGGACAGGCGTGAGCGACGGCATCATCTCGATCTCGGACACCTTCCTCCCCACCCTGTCCACGGTGCCCAAGGACCTCGCCGGCCAGGTCACCAGCACCCTCGCCATGCTCCGCTCGAACCCTGAGTCGCCCGGTCTGCACGTCGAGCCGCTCCAGCAGGTCGCCGACGATCGCCTCCGCTCCATCCGCGTCAACAAGCAGTACCGCATCCTCGCGTTCCGCCTGAACTCCACCGGCCAGGACCTCTGGCTCATCGAGGGCGTCTACGACCACGACACGGCCTACCGGCGCGCCCGCAACCTCTACCTGCGCATGAACCCCGTCTCGGGCACCACCGAGATCCGCACCGACGCCGAAGCCCTCCACGCCGCCTCCGGCGGAGGCCTCAGCGAAGCCGAGGTCGAGGCCCGAGCCGCCGAGCTCGCCGCCCTGCAGCTCGCCGAGTACCAGCGGCACGAGGCAGAGCGGCGCGCTGCGGAGGAGGCGTCCGGCGGGGCTGCTGACCAGGCGGTGGAGCGGGAGGCGGCTGAGCAGGCGGGGGAGCGGGATCCGGAGCCGGGCCCGTCGGCTCCGGTGCTCACGGTGACCGCGCAGCAGCTCATCGACGATCTGGGCTTCGACCGGGATCTCGCTCATCGCGTCGTGGCCGCCGACGATGCCGCTCTGTATGAGCTCGCCGAGTCGACCCCGGGCTGGCAGGGCACCGCTCTCCTCGACCTCGCCACCGGAACCAGCCTCGAGGACGTGCGCGCCTCATACTTCACCGGCGTCAGCGGCGGCAGCGCAGTGGGCACCCCCTCGGGCACCGAGGACATCCTCGAGTCGCTCAGCGCCGAGAAGTCTCAGGCCAACTACCGCCTGATCGAAGATGACACGGCGCTCGCCGAGGTGCTCTCCTCGGGCAGCTTCGGTGAGTGGCGGATCTTCCTCCACCCCGAGCAGAGGACGTACGTGGAGGTGAACACGCGAGGTCCCTACCGGGTCACCGGCGGCGCCGGCACCGGCAAGACGGTCGTGCTCGTCCACCGCGCCGTGCGCCTCGCCCGCAAGGCCGCAGAGAATGGCGAGGACGCGCGGATCGTGCTCACCACGTACACGCGCACCCTCGCCGACTCTCTCGCCCAGCAGGTCCGTGCGCTCGCCCCGAGCATCCCGCGCCCCGGCGTGCTCGGGGCGCCCGGCATACACGTCACCGGCGTGGACCGCATCGCCCACGGCATCGTCACCTCCGCCCAGGACCTCGCGCCGATGGCTGGGGTGCTCGGCTGGACCACAAGCCGAGCGAAGTTCTCACGCAACGCCCGGGAGTGGGGCGACGCCCTCGATGTCGCTGCTGCAGACGGCGCGATCCGAGACCGCACCCAGCCGCATGTCACTCCCGCGTTCCTCGTCGACGAGTACCGCGAGGTGGTGCTGCCCCACCGTCTCCTCGAGGAGGCGCAGTACCTGCGGGTCACCCGCACCGGTCGCGGCACCCGGCTCGGCCGAGCCCAGCGACGCGAGGTGTGGGCTGTCATCGACGCCTACCGCGAAGCGGGCAAGCGCGACTCGGCCCTGGACTGGGACGAGACCTCAGCGGTCGCTGCTGCGATCCTCGACGCCCGAGCCACGTCGGCGGGGGAACGGATCGCCGATCATGTCCTCGTCGACGAGGGTCAGGACCTGCGCCCCACCCAGTGGCAGATGCTGCGGGCTCTCGTCGCCGAGGGCGAGGATGACATGTTCATCGCCGAGGACTCTCACCAGCGCATCTACTCCAATCCCGTGAAGCTCGGACGGTACGGGATCGGGATCCGCGGTCGCTCCAGGCGGCTGAAGCTCAACTACCGCACCACCGCGCAGAACCTCGACTTCGCCGTCTCGATCCTGCGCGGCGGCGACTTCGACATCGCCGCCATGGAGGACGACGACCTGCCCGGAAGCGAGGTCACCCATGGCCCCGAGCGCGGCACGTTCCGCTCCGTGCGCACCGGTCCCGAGGTGACGTTCCTGCCCGCCACGGACCTGGCCGACGAGATCGAGAAAGTCGCAGCTCTGGTCCGCCGCTGGAGCCAGGAGATCGCCGAGGCTGGTGGGGATCTCTCGACGATCGGCGTGCTCACCCGGTTCAACAAGACCCGCGACACCCTCGTGCGTGCGCTCGACGACCGCGGGGTGCGCGTCGTCTCCGTGGACCGCAACACCAGCTACCGCCGCGGGGCACCGCTCGTGATGACGTTCCACCGCGCCAAGGGAATGGAGTTCACCCACGTGGTGCTGTTCGGCGTGGACGACTCCTCGTCCGTAGACCCCGCTCGGAGCGCGTATGACGAGCAGACCCGCCAGGCCGCGGAATTGCAAGAGCGGTCGCTGCTGTATGTGGGGGCGACGCGGGCGCGGGATCAGCTGGCTGTGGCGTGGAGCGGCGAAGCGAGCGGTCTTCTCTCACCCGAGGACGTGAGCTGATCGTGAACGCCGATGCTTTGTACCGATGGGCGCAGGCGCTGGCATTGATCGCGACCATGTCCACAACCTGGTTCGCAATCGTGCGCTTCATGAGGGAGGACCGGCTGGTTAAGCGTCAGATGGAACGCATGGGTCAGCTTGAGAAGGTTTTGTCGATCGCACCCGATGACCTCGCAGACCACATCCACAGGCTCCAACGCGAAGTGGTTGCAGACTATTTGGCGACCGTGATATCTGGGTCATGGAACCGCATCGGAATAGCGAAGCTGCCGCTGGCGGGAACTGCTACAGCCGTCAGCATGTTTTCTATTCTCACAGGGATACTCGTTGCGAATAATGCAATCGATCTGGGGTTGCGGAACGCTGGTATCCTTATCCCAGTTTCGCTTATAGTGGGGCCATCTGTGGCTTGGATTGTGGGATGGTTTGCACTGGGACCCTTGCTGGGCAGACACCTGCTCCGCGAGGAACTGCATCGGCGATTCATAAGGCATGCAAGGATCGAAGGGGCCGTGGAGGACCTCGACCTCTCTTCGGGACTCCGACGCAAAGTGAGCGTCATGGGGGCCGTATGGGCGATCATCATGTACCTCGGCTTGACTGCGGGGACGGTGACGGCATTGAGCCTCATAGCGGGAGCTGTTCAATCGGCATTGACCATGGCCTCCGTTGTGACGACTCTGATGGCTGGGGCGCTTTCTCTTGCTTTCTTGGTTTTTGTGTCAAATGGGCCCGAAAGATACGGGGAGATCGCGATGAGTAGGCGCCACCCGTAGTTATTGGCTTCACGTGAGCACCCGTCCCCGAGTTGCTTGAGGAGAAGGGGCTGGCGGGGCCGTCCGGGCATCTTTATCGGCTCTTCGTGGTTCGTGCTAAATAATCCTGCGGTATCGAGCGTTCATCACAAACCATGAAGAGCGGCGGGTGGTGTCAAGGCGTGGAAGCAACATGGACTCGCCAGCGAGGAGGCGAGCGAAGGATTCTGTCGGGGTCAGGAAGCCGAGCCGGCGGCGGGGTTGGTTGTTGATCTCTACGGCGATCGCGGTGAGGTAGGGCTGGTGGTCCGGGATCTCGGTGCCTTTGGGCAGGTACTCCCGATAGAGCCTGTTCGTGTTCTCGTTCGACGGCCTCTGCCACGGGGAGTGGGGGTCGGCGAAGGAGACCGGCATGCTCGTGGCCAGGGTGAATCGGCCCGGGTTCTCTGCCGCTACTTTGTGGGTGCGGGCTCTCTGGCGAGGGCCTCGTTGTGCAGCGTCTCGAACTCTATCGGGGTGAGCATCCCGAGGGAGCCGTGGAGGCGCCGGTTGTTGTACCAGTCGACCCAGCCGGCGGTCGCGAACTCGACGTCCGCGAGGGTCCGGTAGGGGCCGGCGTGGAAGACGGTGGTGCGGATGCACTCGGTCTTGAACAGGCCATTGACCGTCTCCATCAGGGCGTTGTCATAGGCGTCGCCTACGGTCCCGATCGACGCAGCGATGCCCTCGAGAGCGAGATGCTCTGTCAGGCGGATGGCGGTGTACTGAGACCCAGCGTCGCTGTGATGGATCAAGTCCCCTGGTGAAACTGGGTTTCCTTCCCTCTCGCGTTGCCACAGAGCGATGCGCAGCGGGGTCATGACCAGGTCGACCTGCTTCGAGGTGGAGGCGTGCCAGCCGACGACCCGCTGGGCGAACACGTCCACGACGAACGCGACGTAGACGAACCCCGCCCAGGTGCGGACGTAGGTGAAGTCGGTGACCCAGACCCGGTTCGGAGCAGGGGCGGTGAAATCACGATTCAGCAGGTCACCGGCCCGCTTCCCGTCCGGGCCAGGGATCGTGGTGCGGATCTTCTTCACCCGCCTGACGCCCTCGAGGCCGAGGGTCCGCATCGCCCGGTCCACCGCCCCGCGGGACGTGCCGGCCAGGCCTTCCTGGCGGCGGAGCAGCGCGACCCACTTCCTGCGTCCGTAGAGTCCCTCGGGCGTCATCTGGACCTGCCCGGTGGCGGGGTTGATGGTCCAGGCGAGGTCGCGGATCTTGTCCTCGACCAGGGCGTCGGTGACGGTGCGGGCAGCGATGCTGGCCGGACTCTTCCAGGACCGGTAGGTGCGTGCAGCGATCTTCAGGCCCTGCTGACGCAGAACGCGGAGGATCGACTCGACTGCATAGCCCTCGGCTCTCATCTCGTCGATGAACGCGCAGATCATCGGCTTCGGGGGTCGAGCTCCCCCGCGAAGAAAATCGAAGCCCGACGAAGGATCTCATTGTCCTCCCGCAGCCGCTTGTTCTCAGCCTTCAGTCGCTTGACCTCGGCAGACTCCTCGCTCGTGACACCGGGGCGGGTCCCGTCGTCGACCTCGGCCTGCGCGAGCCAGCGCCGCACGGACTCGCGCGAGACGCCTTCCTGGCGAGCCACTGCGGTGACGGCAGCGGTCAGGGTGGGGTACTCCTGGAGGTGCTCCCTGACGAGCCGCACGCACCTCGCGCGCAGCTGGGGATCAATCTTCTTCGGCATGCTGTCCATCCTTCCGGACTCAAACAGCAGCGGCATCAAACCTGGACCGATTCACCGACCGACAGCGGTGCTCATCGATGCCCAACCGTGTCACGAGCACGTCATCGGCAGCAGGCAGGACCACAGCATCGGCGCTGAGCTCGGCCTGGACCAGCCACCACGTGATGCCATGGGCTCGGCGACCTCCGACTCCACACGTCCGGAGGTGATCACCGCGGAGACGATCTGACCCCGCAGCCGGGTCGTCAAGCGCGTTTTTCGAGGAATCCTCCCGAGAACCTCCAGATCGCTCCTCGGGCGCGAGTGGGCTCCGGACAGAACCAGGGACGTCTGGCCCGCACCGCCTCTACCGCGCCCACGAACGTGACGGACTGGACCCGATGCAACTGACGCCAGCACACCCGGACTCGCACGATGCAGGTCAGGACAGAGACCATGACATTGAAGCTTGAGAGCACACACACCCGACTTGTCTGAGGTGAACGCAGAAAACGGTGTTAACGAACCCGCCCAGCCTCCTTGTGGGTTTTTGGCCACGCGGTTGGTACCAGCACTTGCGGGGCAGCCACTCGGCCAGTCTTCCCAACCTCCTCAAACAACGAAGCCCACTCACTGAAACGCGCACCCTTCGGCGCGATTACGGACCCCCTAACCGCATATAGCGAACTCTTATGCAGTCGTTCACTGTGGTGGCGACCGAGCACCTGATGCTCGGGATCTCCCCAATCCGTTCTCCCTTTTCCATGCAACTCCCACGAAAGCCAGGACTGGCCACGTAGAGGGTCGAACAGCAGCTTGTAGCCCAGATGTGCGCCGCGGCCGTCCAGCGGATGCAAATGGTACTTGTCGTGACGATGACGGTCATGGTTCTCGGGCTTGTCAACCGTCCAGCGCGCCAGAGCATGGAATATGCGTAGACGGTCCGATCCGGAGTGGTCGAGGAGAACTGCCAGCGGTCGAGTGCGTAGCAACTCGATGTTGGCAGTTGAGCCGACCTGCTCCACCACCGTGAATAATGGGCGAAGCTCCTGGGCTCGATCAATAACTTGCACCGCGCCGGCCACCCAATCCCGGCTGACGTACTTGTAGTGAATCGGTCCAGGTTTGATGCCGCTGCTGTTTGAGTCCGGAAGGATGGACAGCATGCCGAAGAAGATTGATCCCCAGCTGCGCGCGAGGTGCGTGCGGCTCGTCAGGGAGCACCTCCAGGAGTACCCCACCCTGACCGCTGCCGTCACCGCAGTGGCTCGCCAGGAAGGCGTCTCGCGCGAGTCCGTGCGGCGCTGGCTCGCGCAGGCCGAGGTCGACGACGGGACCCGCCCCGGTGTCACGAGCGAGGAGTCTGCCGAGGTCAAGCGACTGAAGGCTGAGAACAAGCGGCTGCGGGAGGACAATGAGATCCTTCGTCGGGCTTCGATTTTCTTCGCGGGGGAGCTCGACCCCCGAAGCCGATGATCTGCGCGTTCATCGACGAGATGAGAGCCGAGGGCTATGCAGTCGAGTCGATCCTCCGCGTTCTGCGTCAGCAGGGCCTGAAGATCGCTGCACGCACCTACCGGTCCTGGAAGAGTCCGGCCAGCATCGCTGCCCGCACCGTCACCGACGCCCTGGTCGAGGACAAGATCCGCGACCTCGCCTGGACCATCAACCCCGCCACCGGGCAGGTCCAGATGACGCCCGAGGGACTCTACGGACGCAGGAAGTGGGTCGCGCTGCTCCGCCGCCAGGAAGGCCTGGCCGGCACGTCCCGCGGGGCGGTGGACCGGGCGATGCGGACCCTCGGCCTCGAGGGCGTCAGGCGGGTGAAGAAGATCCGCACCACGATCCCTGGCCCGGACGGGAAGCGGGCCGGTGACCTGCTGAATCGTGATTTCACCGCCCCTGCTCCGAACCGGGTCTGGGTCACCGACTTCACCTACGTCCGCACCTGGGCGGGGTTCGTCTACGTCGCGTTCGTCGTGGACGTGTTCGCCCAGCGGGTCGTCGGCTGGCACGCCTCCACCTCGAAGCAGGTCGACCTGGTCATGACCCCGCTGCGCATCGCTCTGTGGCAACGCGAGAGGGAAGGAAACCCAGTTTCACCAGGGGACTTGATCCATCACAGCGACGCTGGGTCTCAGTACACCGCCATCCGCCTGACAGAGCATCTCGCTCTCGAGGGCATCGCTGCGTCGATCGGGACCGTAGGCGACGCCTATGACAACGCCCTGATGGAGACGGTCAATGGCCTGTTCAAGACCGAGTGCATCCGCACCACCGTCTTCCACGCCGGCCCCTACCGGACCCTCGCGGACGTCGAGTTCGCGACCGCCGGCTGGGTCGACTGGTACAACAACCGGCGCCTCCACGGCTCCCTCGGGATGCTCACCCCGATAGAGTTCGAGACGCTGCACAACGAGGCCCTCGCCAGAGAGCCCGCACCCACAAAGTAGCGGCAGAGAACCCGGGCCGATTCACGGTCCGAGTGTGGCAACCTCACTGGTGAGGCCCACCCCATGGGATATCGAGGCTGGGCTCACCTCACGGGAAGTGGCACCACCGACACACCTCTTGGGATTATCCCAACTTCCTCGTACGGTTGACGCATGACCACCATCGGAGACCGTGTCCGCGCCGCGATGCAGGCGGCCTCTCTGCGGCAGAACCAGCTCGCGCAGCGCGTCGGGATGACCCCCGACGCGCTCTCGCGCGCGCTGAGCGGGCATCGAGGATTCGCCGCTCTCGAGATCGCGGAGATTGCGCGTGTGCTCGACGCCGACGTGCACGAGCTGATCACCGGCGAGCCCGACCCGCACCGCCTGGTCGTCTCCGCACGCCACGCCTTTGACCATGACACCAGGCAGCGGCGCGTCGAAGGTGCCGATGGTGACCGCGCGGTGCTCGAGGACATCCAGCTCGCCTACGCCCAAGCGGGCGAACCCCCGGCCACGCCTTCCCTGCCGTCGGGCGTCGAGGAGGTCCGCAACCTCCTGCATCCGGACTTCGTCCGCGACTTCATCGAGCATCTTGCCGCGATCGAGTTGGACGTGGTGCGACTCGACGAGGTGGCGAACGACTACTCGTTCACCGTCGAGGCGCGCCCGATCATCGTGCTCAAGGCGACCGGGAACTGGTTCCGCGAGAACTGGTCACTCGCCCATGAGCTCGGGCACCTCGCGCTCGGACACGAAGGCGTCCTCACCGTCGAGGACAAGGTGGTGCCCGAGGAGGCGGCGGCCAACGCCTTCGCCGCTGAGCTTCTGCTGCCGGAGGCGCGTCTGCGGGACATCTCCTGGGGGGCACTAGAGCTCGCCGAGCTCGGGGAGCTCGTGTGGTCCTGGGGAGTCTCGACCGATGCCCTGAGTCGGCGCCTGAGCAAGCTCGCCCTCGAGCCTTCGGACGAGGTCGCCGAGGCGCTCACGTGGACGACCCAGAAGCTGCTGCGACGTCACTGGACAGGAGCGAGGATCGGCGATCCCATCACTCAGCGTATGACGGACGCGGGCGAACGCCGGTTCCCGGCCTGGCTCAAGGAAGCGCACCTGGAGCGCATCGCCGCCGGGAAGGTCGGCAAGGGGACCCTCGGGTGGATGCTCGGCGTCCCCTCGGCCTCCCTCGAGGTCGATGAGCCGGAGAGTCGCCCGGAGATCGAGGATGCCGACCTCGACGCACTGCTCGGGTGAGCGCGTCCCGATGACAGATGCTCCACTGCTGTTCTTCCACGACACGTCCGTACTGGTGAACTTCCACCGGCCAAGTCTGATCCCGGCTCTGGGGAACCTGCTCGGTCCGAATGTGCAGTGGACCGCCTCGATTCGCGCCGAGTGCCGTCGGAAGGAGAAGGAGCTCTGTCTCCCCGGGCTGGAGAGGGCCGCGAGCGAGATGCTGCCGCAGCCGATCTCCGCCGAAGGCGGTGAGCACGCGGCACTGCGCCAGCTGAGGATCCAGATGGCCAAGCCGGGCGACCACCCCGACGAGCATCTCGGAGAAGCCGAGACGATCACCATCATCCAGAAGCGCGGGCTGCGCGCCGTGTTCGTGACCGACGACGGTGATGCGACGAAGTGGGCGGCGCCGGTCCCGTGCGCCGGCACGTGGAAGCTCCTCCGCATGGCATACAGGCGGGACGTGCTCACGACGGCACAGGCAGAACGACTGTGGGACGAGTTCGTCGGCGCCGGTGGGCACCCGCCCTACTACGTGTCCGCACGCAGGAAGCTCTTCGACTGGCTCGATGCTCCTGCCGGGAGCTGACCTCGCTGCACCGTCTTGGTGTGGCGTTCCCAGAGCTTCGCGTTTCCCGATCCGCCAGCCTTCCTTACGGCGTCGGCTGTGAGTCGGGAGCGCCGTCAGACTCGGAGGCGTCGATTCCCTGGGTGGCGACGACGGTCCGCGCCGGCAGGATCCCTGCGGACCGGGCGGCGTCGGCAGCGAGAACGGCGACCGTGTCGGTGAAGGAGCCGATAGGAGTCTCCCATTGCGAGGCGTACTGGGAGTTCCCGATGAGTCGACCGGTACGGACATGCAGGCGCACGAGGATCTGTTCGACCTCTTCGACGGTCGGAGCGCCGTCCTGGCGTCGGCAGCGTTCGAGGACGGTGTCAATGGCCTTGCCGTTCCATCCTTCCGCCGCCACATGCTGTGTGAGCGGTGCCGGATCGAATGTGGAAGGGTCATATCGCAAGGGGTGTTGCCGTGCGTCGTTCTCGGCCAGCAGTGCTACGAACCCGCTGACGATCTCGCTCGTGTGGTCGAGACTCTTCCAGCGCATCTCCTCGTCGTGTCGCCTCTTCGACGAAGCCTTGCCCACGTACAGGACGTGCTGGTCGGGGTCCGTCCAGGCGTACAGATTCGCGGCATTGGTCGGCGCGTCTTCCAGGTGGATGCCGATTCCCTCGGCGATGGCGATCATCTGGTCGCTGGTCATGAGTTGGGCCATGGGATGAGCTCCTGTTTCGGGCGGTGGTGGTCGATGGTTATCGGTGAGAAGTGCGAGCGGTGAGGAGCTCGTCAGATGTCGGGTCTTGGTCGGACCGAAGGGTCAGAACCAGAATCTGGAGTTGTACTCCCGGGCCTGACGGAGCTGTGCCTTGTGGATCTCATCCGACTCGCGAGCGCGCTTCTCCGCTTCGAGCAGTCGTAGCCGCTCTCTGTATTCTTCGCGGCGTCGTTCCCTGCGCTCTGCCCGAGCTGCGGCGCGGCGTCGTCGTGGCTCGGACAATCGCTGGTACGTCTCCCATGCCGCGACGGCGTGACGATCACCCTGGACCGCGGCGGCACCGACTCGCGTGAGATCCGTGCGCAGGTCCGGGGGAGTGCCGTTGTCGGCCTTCATATGCTGCTTCCGGCCCAGCCGGAGCTTCGTTGTGCCGATGAGAGCGCAGATGGCGCAGAAGAACCCGTAGAACGTGTGGAGTACGGAGAGGACGACGAGGTCGCCACTCGGCTGGGCGAAGATCAGAATGATCGACAGCAGAGCGATCAGGAGAGCCGCCATCGATGCGGCGACGGCGATGATGTGCGACGAGGGTCGGTTCAGATAGCCGGTGACCGCTGCAGCCAGGAGAGCGGGAGTGAGCAGGATGCCGCCGAGCAGCGGGAATGGAAGACTGAGCGCGGCGGTCACGCCGAGGAGGACCACGCCGCCCAGGATGAGACCTGGGGTGCGTGCGGACGAGGAGTAGTGCGACATGAGGGTTCCCGCTTCCGCTCAGATGCTGCCCCAGGTTCGGGATCGAGAGACGCTTCCTGTGCGGCCGATCGAGCACCGCTCCCCACCTATGTACACAAAAGCTAACATAGGATGCGCGACGGCGAGCCTGACGCCCTGCAGCTGCGGCAGGGGGTGGTGATGATGGCAGTGCGCTCGGTGTTCGATACGGACCTGACGACTTTTGCGGAGCGACCGCTCGCAGTCTCGCTTCCGGACGAGTGGGTCCCGGCGCGAACGGTCTCGGAGCGGCTTGGCCTGACGCAGTCGCTGGCCACGCAGTTGATGGTCTCTGAGCTCGCGGGCGATCTTGCGACCGCCGATGATGAACCCTCCCCGGAGCGAGGCGCCGGCTCTTCGGGTGCCGGCCCGTGGGTCATCCGCTCCGGATCCCGACTGCTCATGCCTCGGCGGGGCCTCGAACTGCTGGCGGGCGTTCCGCCAGTCGAAGGCGCTCCCGGGAAGTACATCAATGTCCGCCTCGGGCCCGGGACCCGGAGCGTCTTGCCTGAGGACCAAGCCCAGCGACCCTACCTGGGGTTCCATCGTGTCTTCACCGATCAGGAGCGATATGACGCCGCTACCCGATGGTGGTTCCTCCGAGACGCCGAAGAGTGGATCGGCGCACCGTTCGTCGCTTCCATCGCAGGTTTCGTCACGCTCGCCGGCCGCATCGAGGCGGTCGCGGACTGCCCGTGGTTCGACGCGGTCTCCTTCACGGTGGACACCTCCGACCCCGGCATCAGCAGCACGTTCGCGGGCAGACGGATTCCGGTTCACCCTGGAGGTCCGGCACTGAAGGTCACTCGTTAGTGGCGAACGGCGAGCGGCGAGTGGGCCACCCGGCGTTCTCCGGTGTCCGGGAGACGCCGGACGGCCCTCGATGGGCACCAACATCCACCAGAGCGCCATGGACTCGTCTCGGGAAGGCCTCGATGTCGCATGGGCTCAATGCGCTCGGTGACTCGCCGTGCGCCCCCGCCGGGGCGGACCACTGAGCTCCTCACCCGTACTCCTCTCGGAGAACGCCGTCGGGCCGTATGCTGAACCTCTTTGACCCGGCCCTGACCTGGGAGGACCCTCATGGCGACCAAGAAGACCAGCCGGGGTGCCGGCGCGAGCTCCCCGGCGAAGCCCGTGGGCGGGGAGTCGAAGCTGGGGACGGTGATCGGACTCGTGTCCGCGCTCAGCCCGCTTGCGGTGGCCGCGTTCCGCAAGCTCAGCGAGAATCCCGAGCTCTTCGCCAAGGTGCAGGGCCAGCTCGAGAGGCTGCTGAAGAACCGGGGCGGCACGGCTTCCGCGATGCGTGCGACGGTCGATGCGCTGCGTGACCAGGTCAGCTACCTGAAGGACTCCGCCGATGACGACGCTGAGCACAGGCGCGCGACCGCATGGGAGAAGCAGCTGGCGGACTGCGAACATGCGATCGCGCTCCTCGACACCCCTGCCGCGACCAGGAAGCACCGCAAGGTCGCGAAGAAGCGGATCGCCTCGCTCCATGACGAGATCGTCACCGCGTTCCTCATCGAGCAGGAGGAGGATGCCCGGGCTGCAGGCGACATTTCCGGCAAGGAATCGTCCTCGGAGGAGAGTCCCGCGTAGGGCCAGCGCGGACGGGGAACCTGACCTCGAGGCTGCCGCCCCGCCCCGCTCAGCTCACTCCACCCGCACTTCGATCTCGACCGGCTCGACGGGCGCATCGAGCGTGCCCTGCGTCTGGTCGCAGTCCTCGGTGACCTCGTGGACGCGCGTGCAGTAGAGGACGCGCACGGTGGTGGTGCCCGGTTCGAGCCCTTCGATCTCGACGGCGAACTGCTGGGTGCCGCCGACGGGCTCGGGGCTCTCGTCGTCGGCCGGTTCGACGCCGACCACATCCTCCCCGATGGCGATGTCTGCCTCCGCGACGGCGGGGTCCGACACCGAGGCCACGCCCCAGAAATCTCCTACGCCGAGAGAGCCCTCGGGGAGGGCGACCTGCACGCTCTCCCCGGCGGCCACGTCGACCTCGACGGTCCCCTCGGGGAGGAGCGTGCCCTCGAGAGGGTCGGCCGGCTGGGTCGTCGGATCATCCGCGGCGCCCAGAAGCGTGCAGCCGCTCAGCAGGAGGCTCCCCACGGCTGCGAGCAGGGCGGGCCCCCTGCTGTGCCTGCGGTGCCCTTGCGGTCGGCGTGATCGCGCGTCCATCGTCTGCCCCTTTCCGTTGGGGACTGCTCCCCATTCCACCCACCGGTGACAGAGCCTACTGGCTTGTGCGGGCAGAGTCGTGCGGAAGCGGCGGATCGAATGAGCCCCTCGAGCTCTCTCCGATCGCCGGGGTGCCGGTCCTGTCCATGATCGGCAGATGAGCGGCACGTGCCTCGATATATGCGGGGCAAATGCTCCTCACCTACCGATGGTGGTCAGCGGCGCGGGCGGGCAGCCGGCTGCGGTGGCAGCAGCAGCCGGTCTTGATCTGCGGGCGTCGTGCCCGGCGCGTCGGGCCGCGTCGCGCGAGGCGAGGACCCCGCCGGCCAGGGGGCGGGAGCCGACGCCGGCTCCGCGACGCAGACCGAGGAGTCCGATGCGCAGACCGGGGAGGACGCCTCCGCGGATGAGGCGTCGTCGTCGGACGAACCCGCCGACGAGCCCACCGAAGAACCCGCCGACGAGCCCACCGACGAGCCAAGCGAGGAGCCCACTCCGGAGGAGACGGCGGCACCGGACCTCAGCACCTACGAGGAGATCGACGAGCGCACCCTCGCGCAGATCGTCAAGGCGCCCGATGACCACATCGGACGCCAGGTGATCGTCTACGGCAGGATCACCCAGCTGGATGCGGCGACGGGCAAGTGCTTCGTGAGGATCTCGATCTCCGACGCCCCGCAGGACGACTGGTACGACTACGAGCACAACTCCGTCGGCTTCGCGGGTGACGGAGAGTCCGACTGCCCGGTCCTGGACCCCTTCGTCGCCGACGACGAGGTCAAGCTCTGGATCACCATCGGCGGAAGCCTCAGCTACGACACCCAGATCGGCGGCAGCACGACGGTGCCGGCCTACCTCATCGACGGGGCCGAGCTGCTCTGAACTCGAGGACGCGGAGAGCAGCCAGCTCTCTGAGCGCGGTGTTGGCGATCCGGCAGCGCGATAGCAGGTCGTGAACAGCGATCAGCATCCGACGAGCAGAGCCTCCTCCAGCACAGCTACTGTGGGCACCAACTGTCGACTCTGAGGTGGAGAGCATGCTGACGAACCTGCGGATCAAGAACTTCAAGGCATGGCGGGACACGGGCGACATCGCGCTCGCCCCCTTGACGATCCTGTTCGGGGCCAACTCGTCAGGGAAGTCCAGCCTGCACCAGTTCTTGATGCTGCTGCGGCAGACAGCAGAGTCCTCGGACAGGCGACGGGTCCTCCACACGGGCGACACCGGGACCCCGGTGGATCTCGGCAGCTACTCCCAGCTGGTGCATGATGGGGATACGGACTCGGCTCTCGAGTTCGAGCTCGGATGGAGACGTCGTGGCGTCCTCGACCTCGAGTACCCCCGGGAGGAACGCACGTTCAGCGGGCACGATCTCACCTTCGACGCGACGATCAGGGCGACCGACGAGACTCCGCCCCGGCTGAACGTCCACGAGTACGGCTACCGTCTGAGCGAAGGCGGGATCTCCCAGCTTGCCGTGCGCAGCACGCGTGCTGGGAGCGATGACTACTCGCTGGAGGCGGACACCATCGATCTCGTCAAGACGCTGGGGAGGAAGTGGCCCGTCTCGGCGCCGGGACACTTCCACGCGTTCCCCGACGACGTGACGGCCAGGTATCAGAGCGTCGAGTTCACCTCGGACCTGACCCTCGCACTCGAGGAGCAGCTCTCGATGCTCAACTACCTCGGTCCGCTGCGCCAGAAGCCGAACAGGCTCTATCGCTGGTCCGGGGAGGAGGTCGGCGACGTCGGGTGGCGCGGAGAGCGGACCGTCGAGGCCCTCCTCGCCGGGCAGGGCCGACGGATCAGCCGTGGACCCAATATGCGCTACCAAGGCCTGCAGGCAGTGGTCGCGAGGTGGCTCAAGCAGCTGGGGGTGATCGAGGACTTCTCGGTGACCCCCATCGGCGCCGGACGCGATGAGTACGAGGTCCGGGTGCGGACGACGAGGAGCGGTCCGGAGGTCCTGCTCACCGACGTCGGCTTCGGAGTATCCCAGGTGCTCCCTGTCGTCGTGGAGAGCTTCTACGCGGAGCCGGGATCAACCGTGATCATGGAGCAGCCGGAGATCCATCTCCATCCCGCTGTCCAGGCGGGCCTCGCCGACCTGTTCATCGAGGCGATCAGCTCGCGGGAGTACGGACAGCCCCGTCGGACCCAGATGATCATCGAATCCCATTCCGAGCACCTCCTCCGCCGGCTGCTGCGGAGGATCGCAGAGGGGACGGTCGACCCGAGTGACGTCGCCTGCTTCTTCGTCAGCCCGGGGAGGAACGGGTCGAGCATCGAACCGCTGCAGGTCGATGAGTACGGGGACGTGCGGAACTGGCCGCAGGACTTCTTCGGCGACCAGTCGGGCGACCTGATCGCACAGACCCGCGCCGCGCGCGACCGCCGGCGAGCGGCACGGGAGCAGCCGTGATCCGGGTCGTGGACACCAATGTCCCGCTGGTCCTGAAGTTCGAGGATGAGCATCCGCCGGAGCTCGTCGAGGCGTGCCAGGACATCATCATGGAGATCCTCGAGAACCGGATTCCCGTCCCGGTCGATGCCGGCGGCGAGATCGTCGCCGAGTACTTCCATCAGATGACACGGGGCGGCCAGGCGGATCTCGCGGACCTGTTCGCCCGGTACGTGCATGACGCGTGCTGGTCGTGGGACGAGGAGCTGCGACCCGATCTCGGCGCGGATCCGGAGATCGAGCATCGTTACGATGCTCTTGCCGGCGACGACGCGGAGATCGATCCCTCCGATCGGAAGTTCGTCGCCGTCGCCAAGCTCACGGGCGTGCCGATCGTGCAGGCCACGGATACGAAATGGCTCAACTGGACCGAGGTCCTCGCGCGCCATGGCGTCGAGGTGCACTTCGTCCACGAAGGAGCGATCCGAGAGGCGTACCGGAGAAAGTTCGGACAGGAAGCCCCGTGACGACGTTCTTCCGCTTCCCCTCCACTCCATACCTCGTGGCCCCGCGAGGACTCGATGTCCGTGCCGACAAGGTGCTCAGCGCAGAGGAGCGGGCACAGCTGCTGGACCGGACGCTGCGCGTGGAGGAGAAGGTCGATGGGCAGAACCTGGGGATCTCCAGCAACGGGGACGGGCTGCTCTTCCAATCGCGAGGAAGCTACATCGAGCTGGGCGGACGCCATTTCCAGGGCCTCGAATCCTGGGTCAAGCCGCGGGCAGCACGGATCGACGAGGCTCTGGGGACGCAGCTGGTGCTGTTCGGGGAATGGATGGCGATCACGCACAGCGTCCGGTATGACTGCCTGCCCGACTGGTTCCTCGCCTTCGACGTCTTCGATCGCGACACCGGCGAGTTCTGGCCCGCCGCAATGCGCGATGAGCTGGCGGCAGAACTGGGGCTCGCCACGACCCCGCTGATCGCCGAAGGCAGATTCACCCTCGAAGAGCTGATCGACCTCACAGAGGCACGGAGCGGCTTCGGTCGGGAGACGATGGAAGGTGTCGTCCTCCGTGCGGTGGGGCCAGGTTCCTCGCCGGCACGGGCGAAGCTCGTGCGACCCGACTTCGTGCAGCAGATCGAAGAGCACTGGACGAAGGGCCCTCAGAGGAGGAACCGGCTCCTCGGGGTGTGACCGGAAGAGGCTGGATGCAGGTGGTCATGAGGCTGTCGACGCGGGCGCAGAGGCATGTTCGCCTCTTCGGTTCCCGCCCCGACCACCGAGCGCTACCGGGTCTGGGCGAGCGCGAACGGTCGCCCCACCATGGCCACGCTCCAGCGTCGCAGCGGCCGCCGATGGTCCGCGCTGCTCGCCGAGGCCGGCGGCCGCCCCGGTCGCCGGGGCGCCGTCGCCCGGCGCCCGTAGGATCGCATCGAGGCGCTGTGGCGCTGAGGCACTGGATCGGCGAGGCGAGGAAGCGCGGGGACGTGCAGGCGGGCCGCGAGCATCGAGCATCGAGAGGGAGGGGCCCGGCGAGATGAGCACCAGCACCGGCACGAGGGCCAGCACGAGGGCAAGCACGAGCACGAGCACGGTCATGGAGTACTTCGCGCAGGTGCTGCGCCGCGGGCAGCTGGAGGAGGTGACCTTCGGCGGTGGTGCACCGTTCGTCGCGACCGATCGTGAGCAGCTCGCCACCGGTGCGCTCGCCGAGGATCACGCGAAGGACCTGTTCGCGCATCACGACCGCCAGTCCCGCGGTGGGTCGCGCGGCGGGACGGCGGGGGAGAAGGAGAAGGACTCTACGATCCCCGTGGTCGTCTCGCTGCTCTCGGTGCCGGAGGGCCGCGGGGAGAAGCACCACGGGATCCTCCTGCTGCCCGCCGCCCTGCACCGGGACGGGCGCCTCGAACCGGACCTCGAGAACCTCACCGCCCCCTGGATCCCCGCGAACCGTCTGACGGCGCCAGGCCTCTCCGAGGAGGAGATCACGGCGGGCGCGCTGAAGGACTTCTGGCGGTATGTGCGCACCGAGCTCGCCTCCGAGATCTCCCGGTGCGAGGGCATGGCCGGGGCGATCGCCCTCGCGCAGACGCTGTTCCGCCGCGTCGCCGGCACCAGCACGACCGCGTTCGCCGAGGCCCATGAGCAGGCCGGACGGACCGTCGAGCACACCTTCTGCTACGTCCAGGAGCATGAGCGGATCTTCCCCGCGAGAGTGCTCGTCGACCTCTACGAGAGCCTCCGGAAGGAGCCCTCGCCCGGCCCGCTGATCGAGCGGACGGTCGCCGGACATCGAGGACCGCGCAGCCCCGAGGAGGGGATCGACGCGGGTCGCGCTCTGCTGGACTCCGCCCGTCTGGCCTGCGGCTCCATGAGCGATGAGCATCCGCTGACGCCGTCCCAGCGCCGTGCGGTCCACGGCTTCCTGGCCGACGGGCCGGACACGGTCACCGCGGTCAGCGGACCGCCCGGGACCGGGAAGACCACCATGCTCCAGGCGATCGTCGCCACCGAGATCACCCGCCGCGCCCTGGCCGGCCAGGACGCCCCGGTGATCGTCGGCACCTCGACCAACAATCAGGCGGTCACCAACATCATCACGTCCTTCGCCTCCGTCGCGAAGGCGCAGCCCGGGACCCTCGACCTGCGCTGGCTGCCCCAGGCCGTCGGCAGCAGCGGGGCCGACGGCGGGTCGGCCGACGATGCCGCGGCGGCCGACGATGCCACGGCAGCCGACGGCGGGGCGGCGGGCAGCACGGCAGACGCTGAGCCGCTGCGGTCGCTCGCGGTCTACTGCCCCTCCACGCAGAAGCTCGCCGCGGAGAGGAGGAAGCATCTCGTCGAGCAGGCGGACCGTAGCGAGGCCTACACGGACTACAGCGCCGACGACTATCTCGACGGTGCCCGCGACCACTTCCTGCGCCGCATGCACGCCCACTTCGGGAGCATCGACGAGCCGGCCCGCGTCCAGGAGCGGATCCGTGAGGCCCTCACCGAGGTCGACGACCTCCGCATCGCCCTCCTGCAGGCCATGGCCGCCCAGGACTCCGCGGGCGCGCAGGACTCCGCGGGCGCGCAGGACTCCACAGGCGTCGGGGACTCCGCGGGCGCTCCCGCCCCGTCGTCGGCCTTCCTGCGGCTGTGCCGGGAGGCGGAGTCCTCTCCCCATCTGCGCGATCTCGCGAAGATCGGGGACCTGAAGGAGTGCACGAGCCTCGCCGAGCTCGACAGGGCGCTCGACGTGACCCTCCGCTATGCGGAGTTCTGGCTCGCCGTGCACTGCTTCGAGGCGCAATGGGTGTGGACCGGTCTCCAGGACGACGACTTCCTGGACCCCGAGAAGGAGCGCTGGAGGAGCACGCAGGAGATCAACGACCGCTACTGGCGGCAGGCCGCGGCCCTCACCCCGTGCTTCGTGATGACGGTCTACCAGCTGCCCAAGTACTTCCAGAACCACCTGGGCCGCGGACGGAAGCGGCCCGACATGGGCCGCATCGACCTGCTCATCGTCGACGAGGCAGGCCAGGTCGACACCCCCATCGCGCTGCCGCTGCTGGGTCTCGCGCAGCGCGCCCTCGTCGTCGGCGACGAGCAGCAGCTCGCCCCCGTCTGGTCGATCGACGACGAGACCGACCGCGAGATCGCACTCGCCGAAGGCATCACCCCCGAGGCCTGGGAGGACGATCTGCAGGAGCGGGGCCTGACCTGCTCCGCCCCCTCGAGCCTCATGCGCGCGGCGAGCCATGCCTCCCGCTGGAGCTTCGGGGAGGACAGACCCGGCGAGGACCAGCCCGGTCTGCTGCTGCGCGAGCACTTCCGCTGCCATCCGGAGATCATCGGCTTCTGCAACGACCTGCTGTACGACGGCCAGCTGCAGCCGATGCGCCCGGCGGACTCCTCGCGCCTGCACGGCCGGATCCCCGCCTTCGCCTGGATCGACGTGCCCGACTCGCAGGACGAGCGCCAGGGCTCCAGCCGCGTCAACCAGGCCGAGGCCAGAGCGATCGCCACCTGGATCGTCGAGAACGTCACCGAGCTGCTGGCGACCTACCACCACCGGGTCGAGGATCCGGCGAAGCGGGTCGCCCCGAAGGACCTGATCGGTGTGGTCACCCCCTTCGCCGCCCAGGCCGCTGTGATCACGCGGGAGATCCGCCGGGCCGCCCGCGACGCCCCGGCCTCCGCGGAGCTGCCGACGGACCTCGCCGGGCTGATCACGGTCGGGACCGCGCACCGTCTGCAGGGCGCCGAACGACCCGTCGTGCTGTTCTCCGCCGTCTACGGCACGAACAGCGGAGCATCCGGCTTCATCGACAGCACCCCGGAGCTCATGAACGTCGCCGTCTCCCGCGCGAAGGACCTCTTCGTCGTGCTCGCCGCTCCCGACCGCTGGGGCACCGGCCCGGTCTTCGAGGTCATGGCCCGCCGCGCGCAGCGCATCACCGCACAGCCCCTCAGCGCGCCGGCACCCGCTGAGCCGTCCCTCGCCGCCGAGACGCCGACCGACGAGGCGCCGACGGTGGTGGCGGCGGAAGCGGAGCCGACGCACGAGGTGCCGACGGTGGAGGAGCCCGCAGAGGCGCCGACGGGGGAGGAGCCAGCGGAGGCCCCGACGGGAGAGGCTTCGACGGAGATTCCAGCGGAGGGCGCCGCGCCGCCTGACGCCGTGCCCGCGGTCCAGGGGACGCTGTCCGTGGTGCTCAAGCGCTGGCGGGAGACCGGGGCGATCCCCGAGGACGACGCCTCGCTGAAGGCGTCCGCTCTGAACCCGCGTCTCGCGGAGGCGGGGATCCTCGAGGGCGAGGCCGGGAGCTGGCGGCCGACGCGCCTGGCAGCCCTCCTCGGCGTCCTCGAGGTCGAGCGGACGACGAAGGACGGCACCTCGTACACCGCCATCGAGTACACGCCCGAGTTCCAGGAGCTGCTGCTCGGGCTGTACCGCGCCGGGAGGATCTAGCTGCAGCTGGTCACTCTGCCGCGGGGCTGACAGGGATCTCCTCCCCGCGGCTCGCGAGCCGATAGGGATCGGCTCCGGCATCGACCGCGGTCAGATGGGGGACGGCGTGCAGCATACGGACTCCACGTCAGCTAATAACTGACGTGGAGTCCATAACTGACATACAGGGAGTGTCAGCGGTCGACGAGCGCACCATCACCCCACCCACGCCAGGAACTCCGCCGCCGTCAGCACCGGCTTCTCCCACTTCGCGGCGTTCTTCGCCTTCGTGGACTGCGACCCGGCCTCGGCCACGACCAGCACGTCCGTGCGGGTCTTGGTGAGGGTCGGGACGGCGACAAGCCCGCGGCCCTCGGCCATGCGGTGCAGCTCGTCCTTGCTGAGGGCGCCGTGCGCGGGGGAGACCACCGAGCCGGAGAAGCAGATCCGTGCCCCGGGCACCAGCACCGCCGCAGGATCGACCGGCCCGCCCACGGCGAGATCCTCGGGCAGGATGCTCACCCCGAAGTGCTGCTCGACCGTGCGCATGCGCTCGACGACGGTCTCGTCGGGCTGCAGCACCCGCGCCCACGCACCGCGCAGCAGACCGGCCAGCACCTCCGCCGAGTCGTCCTCGGCGCCGAGGTTCCCGCCGACCACGAAGCCCGTCGGATCCGCCGTCCCCGCAGGCCCGGTGGTGCGGGCGAGCAGATAGCCGTGCCCGCGCACCAGCTGGGGGAACGGCAGGCCCGTGCCCGGCAGCTCGGCACCGGCGCGGCGCACCCGCTGCACGGCATCGCGGACGGCCCGTGCCCGTTCGAGGGCGGTGGGCGCGGTCAGCCGGGTGAGCTCGTCGGCGCTCAGCATCCCGCCGGGCAGGTCGAGGCCCAGGGGGATCGGTTCGACGATCCCGTTGCGCTTGAGCTCGAAGTCGACGTGCGCGAGCTGCCGATCCACGTTCACGCCCACCGGCACGCGGCCGGCGAGCATCGATCCGAGCGCCGGCCAGGCCTCGGTGAGCAGCGGTGCCAGCTGCACGTCCCGCGCGGTGAGGCGATAATCGGCGCCCGCGGTGAACAGGTCGGAGGTCGGGTTGATGACGGTGGTCGCCTCATCGCCCTCGTCGGTGACCACCGCGATCTCCACCGGGCGCGGACGCCACCTGTCCCCGGTCGTGCCCACCGTGATCACCGACAGGTACGCCTCGCCGAGCGTCTCGGTCCCCGCGGCGCCGGTCGCGAGATAGCGGCGCACCCGCACGTCGGCCTTCAGGTCGCGAGGGAGCACGTCCCGCTTCAGGACCAGCCCCTCGGGGCTCGTGCACCGCGACAGCGCCACATACAGCTGACCGTTGGCGAAGGTGCCGCCGGTGAGGTCGACGACCACCCGGTCCAGGGTCTGCCCCTGCGACTTGTGGATCGTGATCGCCCAGGCCAGCTTCATCGGCAGCTGAGTGAACGTGCCGATGACCTCATGCACCAGCGCCCCGCCCTCGACGCTGGGCCGGGTGATCTCCCAGGTGTGCTCCCGCACCTGCTCGGTGCGGCCGTCGCGCAGCTGCACGGTCACGACCGGCCCGTCGTCGCCTCCGTCGTCGTCGGCTCCGCTGTCACCGTCGGCGATCGCGATGATCCGGCCGAGGGTGCCGTTGACCCAGCGGTCCGCCGGGTCGTTGTTCAGCAGCATGATCTGCGCGCCGACGGCGATGTGCAGCGACTCGTCGGTCGGCTTCTCGAACCCGTCGGTGTCCCCGGTGATCCGTGCGGTGAAGGTCCGCACCGGATCGGGGAGGCGCTCGAGCATCTGCCGGTTCCTCGCGCCGACGATCCGGTTGGTGGTGGCGAGCGTCAGCCAGAACTCGTCGAGCGCCGGCTCGAAGTCCGGATCGGTCCGCTGGTTCAGCTCGGCGCACGCCTCCTCGAGCAGGGCCCCCTCCCGCACCGCGTTCAGCAGGTTCACCAGACGGTCGTCGCCCTGCTGCCGGAACACGGTCGACAGCTCGACCACCGGGAACGTCTCCTGATCGAAGGAGCGGGCGGAGAAGAAGAACGGCGTGCCGAAATGCTCCTCGATCCAGCCCGCCTCCGCATCGGTGACCACGGGCGGCAGCTGGTACAGATCTCCGACGAGCACCAGCTGCACCCCGCCGAAGGGTGTGCCCGGCTTCGGACCGAATCGCTCCAGTGCGGCGGTCAGCGCATCGAACAGGTCCGCCCGCACCATCGACGCCTCGTCGATGATCAGCGTGTCCAGCTTCTTCAGCGCCTTCGCGAAGCGGCGCGGATAGTAGTCGTCGCTGCGCACCAGCGGTTCCGTCACGCCGAGCGGGAAGGAGAACAGGCGGTGGATCGTGTACCCGTCGACGTTCAGCGCCGCGATCCCGGTGGGCGCGACCGTGATCGTGCTGCGCTCGGTGCTCTCCAGGTAGTGCCTGATCAGCGTCGACTTGCCGGTTCCGGCCTTGCCGGTGAGGAACAGGTGGTGGCCGGCATGGAGATGGTCGAGCGCCGTCCGGAACTCGTCGGTGATCGTCAGGCGGCTCGGGGCCGACGACGCCGCGCCCGGCGTGTCGCCCGTCTCCGTCCGCCCCGTCTCCGTCCGCGCCGTCTCCGTCCGCGCCGCACCCGAGGCGTCGCGCGACGTCGTCCCGGCTGCTGGCGGAAGTCCCATCGCCGTCCGGTACTGCGCGACGAGCTCGGCCTTGAGCCGCCCGCGGTCGCCGACGGGGATGCCCTGCTTCCGCGCCCAGGCGCGGATCGCGGTGGGGGAGAGGTCGACCTCCGCCGTCGGCCGCTCCGCCGGCGCCGCGATGTCGGCTGACGGGATCGGTGATGCTGACGGGGCAGCCGGAGATGGCGCGACCGACGGGACGGGCGGCGCTGACGGGGCAGCCGGAGATGGCGCGACCGACGGAGCGGGCCCGCCGCTGCCTCCGCGCAGCGCCCGCGAGGCGGTGAGCGGGGCGTCGTATCCCGTCTGCCGGTCCAGCGCGAGGTACCGCTCGAGCAGAGCCGCCGCCGCATGGGCGTCCCCGAGCGCGGAGTGCGCCCGCTGATGCGTGACCCCGAGCGCCGCGCAGCATGCGGCAAGCGTGCGCCGACGCAGCTGCGGGAGGTACACCGTGCTGCCCTGCAGGGTGCAGTAGCTGCTCACCTGCGGCATCGGCAGCGAGGCTCGCGTGAACTCCGCCTGCAGGAACGCGAGGTCGAACTCGGCGTTGTGCGCGACGACGACCAGGCCCTGCAGCGCCGTGCCGATCCAGACGGCGAGATCCGCGAAGCGCGGCGCACCCGCGACATCCGCATCGGTGATCCCGTGGATGTGCGTGGCGCGCACGGGGCCGTCCGGGTGGAAGCGCGAGACCCACTGGTCGATCGGGCGTCCCTGCTCGTCGGCCCGCAGGATCGCGAGCTCGATGATCCGCTCGCGCTCCGGATCCAGGCCCGTCGTCTCCACGTCGATCACCGCGAAGCGCGGGGTGCCCGACAGGGTGCTCGCCGGAGCTTCCGACGGAGCTTCCGACTGGGCGGCCGACGGGGCGTCCGACAGGCCGTCTGATGCGGCGGCCGTTGGAGCGCCCGACGGGGCGGGCGGCGGAGTCGCGGACGGCGACGTTGCGGACGGCGCCGAGGCGTGGCCGCGCAGGCGATCGAGAAGTCCCACGAGGATCCTCTCCGGGCAGGGATGGTGATCGCTCGATCATCGCAGGTGAGGGGGACAGGGGAGGACGTGTCCGAGCGGCGCGCTGTGGCTGTGGAGAACTCCGTCATCTGGTGAGGGGGTGCCGACCCGTGCTGTCCGATGCCCCCGACCGGAGAGCTCATGCGGCTTCCGAGGTCTTGAGTACGACTCTCTATCGCTGTATAACAGAAACTCTTATACAGCGATAGAGAGGCTGAGAGATGGAGCTCGCCAGCAACCCGTACACACCCGGGGCCGGTACGCCTCCCCCGGCTCTCGTCGGCCGGCAGGAGCAGCTCGAGATGGGTGAAGTCGTCATTGCGCGCACAGCGCGAGGACGACCGGCAGAGGCGCCGATCTTCTACGGTCTCCGTGGGGTGGGAAGGACCGTGCTGCTCAAGGAGCTGCAGCGTCAGGCCGATCGGGCGGGGTGGGTGACCGTCGAGGTCGAAGGGAAGCAGGACAAGGGGGAGCAGCTGCTCGCCCGTCAGCGGTTGGCTCGTGGACTGATGAGTTCGATCCGCTCCGTCTCACCACCCTCCGGGTGGACGGTCGCGTGGCGGAGAGCGCTCGGAGCGGTGAGGTCGTTCAGCATCGGCCTCGGGGTGGCCGGTGTGAACCTCGGCGTCGATATCGAACCGAGTCCCGGTGTCGCAGATTCGGGGGACGCGACGATCGACGTCGAGGAGCTCGTGAGGTCCCTCGCACCCGCGTTGGACGAGACGGGGATCGGACTTGGCGTCTTCGTCGATGAGATCCAGGATCTCGATGCCGCGACGCTCAGCGCGCTGATCTCCGTGCGCCACAGGGCCAGTCAGAATGGATGGCCCTTCCAGCTGTACGGCGCCGGGCTGCCGAACGTGCCTGGAAGGCTCGCTGAGGTGCGGTCCTATGCCGAGCGCTTCACGTACGTGCGGATCGGCGAGCTGATCGACGCAGATGCGCGAGCCGCACTCGCGGAACCGGCGCGCGAGGAGGGCGTCGAGTTCGAAGAGCCTGCGCTCCAGAGGCTCGTCGACGTCGCCGACGGCTACCCGTACTTCATCCAGATCTTCGGCGACCAGGCATGGAAGACCGCAGCGGGGCCCGATCGCATCACTCTCGCCGACGCCGAGGTCGCCATCGCGAACGGCACGGCCCTGCTCGATGAGAGTCTCTTCCACTCCCGATGGGATCGGGTCACGCCGGCGCAGAAGGAGCTGATGCGGGCTATGGCGCAGGACCGTGGTCCGAGTCAGGTCTCGGAGCTCGTGGTGCGACTCGGAAAGCGACGCCCCAGTGATCTCAGCGTGTCGAGGGACGCGCTCCTCAAGAAGGGTCTCATCTTCGCTCCTGAACGAGGCGTCCTGCAGTTCACCGTGCCGCACATGGATGACTTCATCCGTCGACAGCACGTGGACTGACGAGAGCGACGGTTCCGTCGGCGCCGAGGCAGATGAACCGGCCCGCTGTCCACTTTCTCCTGTACTAGAACTAGTACCAGTGGCTAGGGTGGTCCCATGGCCACTGTGACCCGCACCGAGTTGAACCAGCAGACGGCCCGTGTGCTCGCGCGCGTCCAGGCGGGGGAGGAGCTCACCGTCACGGACCGGGGGCGGCCCATCGCCCGGCTCTCACCGATCGAGTCCGACCATCGCTCCCGCCGGCTCGCGTCCGGTGCCCTGCGCCCGGCAGCAGAGAGCGGAGTGCCCCTGATCAGCACGCCGATCCGGGATTGGACCACCGAGCAGATGCTCGAGGACATGCGCGGGGAGGGCCGGTGATATACCTCGACACCTCCGCCGCGTACAAGCTGCTCAGCAGGGAGCCCGAGGCGGCGGCGGTGGAATCGCTGTTCGCGCAGGGCGCCGGACTGCTCTCCTCCCGGCTTCTCGAGGTCGAGCTCCACGCGACCGTGGATCGTCGCGGCGGATCGCACGAGGACGTCGACGCCATCGTCCGCCGGGTGGACCTCGACGCCATCGACGACGACGTCGTCGACCACGCCCTGGCACTGGGATCGGGGCTGTGCGCGATGGATGCGCTGCATCTGTCCACCGCGCTCCTGTACGCCGGCACGGTGACCGAGATGGCGACCTTCGATCGCGAGCTCGCCACCGCCGCGCGGAGCTTCGGGCTTGCGCTCCACCCCGCCTGCCTCTGACATCCGCGCTCCCAGCTCCTAGCATGGGCCGGGCGATGACTCCCGACTCCACCGCCCCCGACGCCACCGCCCCCGACTCCACTGCTCCCGACGCCACCGCTGCCGACGCCGCCGCCCTCACCCGTCTCCTCTCCTCGCTCGACGGTCGCGGCTACGGCTCCTACAAGCAGCTGAAGGGCAGCTACGGCCTGGGGTCGTGCCGTCTGGTGATCGACCACGTGCAGGCGGATCCCTTCGCGCCGCCCTCCCTGCTCCGCCTGATCGTGGACCGGGATGCGGCGGGCTTCCCCGAGGAGCTCCTGGCCGACCATCGCGGACGCGTCGCGACCACCGACTTCCTGGCCCGGGCGCTCGCCGAGGCCGCCGCGCGCAGCGGGGAGCGGATCGACGTCGGCACCCCGGGGCAGGAGGTGCTCGAGCGCACCACCATCGCGGTCACCGCGGACCGGATCGAAGCGCGTCTGGCCGCCGAGCTGCCCGCCACCGGCAGACGCATCCAGGGCCGACGGGCCGCGCGCCTGCTCACCGAGGACCTGCCGCGGATCGCGGAGGCCGTCCTGTTCCATGACCGCCACGACGCCGAGGTGCTGCGCGCCCACGTCGTCCTCCACCGCGACCAGGAGGCGCTGCGCGACCAGCTCGCCGCACGGGGACTGGTGGCGTTCGTCGGCGACGGCGCGATCCTGCCGCGCCGCTCCGGGGACTCCGACCTGCCGCTGCTCGAGGGGGCCGTCCCCTTCGAGAGCCCCGCCTCGCTGCGCGTCACGATCGACCTGCCCAGCGGCCGGAGCGTGACCGGGATGGGAGTGCCCGACGGGGTGACCGTGATCGTCGGCGGCGGCTACCACGGCAAGTCCACCCTGCTGCGCGCGATCGAGCGGGGCGTCTTCGCCCACCGCGAGGGCGACGGCCGCGAATGGGTGGTCACGCGGGCTGACGTCGCCGCGGTGCGCGCTGAGGACGGCCGCGCCGTGACCGGCGTCGACATCTCGCCGTTCATCAGCGGCCTGCCCTCCGGCGTCGGCACCACATGCTTCACCACCGCGAACGCCTCGGGCTCGACCTCCCAGGCCGCCTCCCTCGTCGAAGCGGTCGACGCCGGCGCTTCGGCGCTGCTGATCGACGAGGACACCTCCGCCACGAACTTCATGATCCGCGACGAGCGGATGCGTGCCCTGATCCCCGCCGAGCGCGAGCCGATCACCCCGTTCGTCGAGCGGGTCCGCCCGCTGCTGGACGAGCGCGGGGTCTCCACCGTGCTCGTCGCCGGCGGCTCCGGGGCCTTCTTCGACGTCGCCGACCACGTCATCGCCCTCGACTCCTACCGCCCCCGGGACGTCACCGCCCAGGCCCGCGCGCTCGCCGACGGGCCCAGTGCGCTCGCGGACGGGCCTTCAGCACTCGACGACCGCCCCTCGCCGTCGTCGGCCGCGCCGGTCTTCGCATCACCGCGCGCCCGCATCCCGGACCCCGGCTCCCTGCGGCCGACGGGGTCCCGCAAGCCCGCCTCAGCGCGCGGCCGCGACACGATCCGCCTCGGGCGCGAGCACCTCGACCTCTCCGCGGTCTCCCAGCTGGTCGATGCCGCGCAGACCCAGGCCATCGCCCACACTCTGGATCGCCTCGCCGAGCACGCGGGGCGGCCTGGGCAGACGGAGCAGGTGGGGCAGGCAGGGCAGGCGGAGCAGACGGGGCAGGCAGGGCCGCTCCCGCTCACCGACGCCGTCCGGGCCCTGTTCGAGCGGATCGACGCGGCCGGGCTCGATACGCTCTCACCCCACCACGGCCATCCGGGCCACCTGGCGCGGCCGCGGCCGCTCGAGGTCCACGCCGCGGTGAACCGCTGGAGGGGGCTGCGGCTCGCGAGCGGGTGACGGAGAGCGTCGTCGACAGTCGGTCGATCGGACTTGATGCATGCCTCTGACTCCTCGAGGATGAGTCCATGGACCCTCTTGCTCTCTCGAACCTCCGACGAGTGCTGAGCAAAGCGTCCCTCGAGACCTCGAAGAGGCTGCGCCGGGCCGAACAGGCTGGAACAGTGCTCGGCGAGGAGACGCTCACCGAGATGATGGTGCTCGAGATTCTGGAGAATTTGAATAACTGTCGGGAACCGTTCGACATTGAAACCTACAATCATTATCAGGAGTCCCAGAATGGAGCCGATTTACGGATCTGGTTAAACCTGGACGATGCGGTCATAGGTTTCAGCATCCAGGCCAAAAAGGCAACGGTGGGCAGTGGAAACCGCGTCGTCGCGTCATCCCTCGACCATCTCGTTGGAAAGGCTAAAAAGCGTCAGGTGGACATTCTTCTGGCGCGATCTATCCTGGATATGGCCAACCCTATCCATCTGGTCTATCAGTCGCCATCGCTGGGCGTTCGCCTGGGTGTGAATGGTGGGTGTTATGCTATGTCATCGTATTTGATGGATGGGGTAATGCGTGGATTGAAAGGGCCTGCAGATAAGATTGATCTTCAGTACTACCGGCGGCTCCTCTTTCCGTGGGCAAGGCTGGCCGATCCGCCGGTTCCAGGGCATCTCAAAGTTCCTATCCGTGTGGTCCCGAGGAGTCCGCGCACGCATGCTGATTTGATCAACATGTTTGGCTCCTTCGGAGATTTCCTTGGGGCGGGATTCTATGGGGCCGGTCAGGGCGCTTTCAGGTACGGACTGAAGGTGCCGTGCTTCAGGTCTTCGGACGGTGACGGCGGCGGTCCGGATGACGGCGGCGGTCCGGATTCCGGCGACGGTGGGGATGGTCCCGATGGTGTGGGCGACTCACGTGCGCCTCAGGGAGACGCGGGCACCGAGAGCAGCGGAGCACAATCGCCGCAGCCCGACCGCAAGGCTCGGCGAGAGCCGGAGCCGACGACGGCGGCCAACTCCGAACGAGATGTGGCGGTGACGGCCGGACGGCGTGACTGTGCCGAGTCCGTACTCTTCCGGTCGGCGCCGAAGCGGGTGATTCACATCGGGGAGCCGATGGAACTTGGGGAGTTCGGCACTCCACTGAGCGTTATGGAGCATCGTGAGCACGTCGCGCTACCCGAATTGCGCACTCTCGGTGATGACGGAGCCGCTTTCTGACGATGGTACGTGGTCGAGGAACGGCGGACTACTCTCGTGATCGGTGCGACTCCCCATCACCTACGGCGCCACGTTGAGGTTCCGACGGAACATGTTCCCGGGGTCGTAGATCCGCTTGACCTGCTGCAGGCGCCGGTAGGTCTTCTCGCCGTACGACCCGCGGGTCACCTCAGGCACGGGCCGAGTCGGCTCGATCGAGCGGAAGTTGACGTACTCGCCGCGCTCGCGCAGCCGGGCGAGCGCCGCCCCGGCCTGCTCGGCGAAGGCGAGGAACCGGGCGTCCTCACGGGGGTCCTGCCAGGCGAGATGGATCGAGACCATGACCCGACCGGTGCGGTGGGGGAATGCGGTCGACCCCTCCGGCACGCGGGCGAACACCCCGCCGAGCAGGTGCAGCTCCAGACTCGATCCGCGCCCGGGCAGCACCTCGCCGACCGCGGTGAGCTCGTCCAGCACCTCCTCGTCCAGCAGACGGAAGCTGGCGCTGCGCCACAGTCCGCGCGTCCCGGACGGCATCGCCTCGCTGCGCGCACCCTGCCAGGCCTCCCAGCTCACCGGTCCGATCAGCTCCCGGTCCGGGGGCACCGCGCGGCGCAGCCTCCCGATCAGCTGCTCGCCCTGGGCGCGGTCGTCGTCGATCCAGACGCTGTGGATCGCGAGCCATGGGGCATCGCCCAGCCCGTCCTCGACCGGCGGTGACGAGATCGAGACGATGGCGGCGAGCTCATCGGGCAGATCGCGGCTCCAGCGCTCGAAGGCACCGAGCGCGCGTCGCCACCGCGCCGACCGGTAGTACAGGCTCGCCCCGAGCACGGTCTCCGGCATCGGCACCGCCCGATAGGTGAGCGAGGTGACCACACCGAAGTTCCCGCCCCCTCCGCGCAGCGCCCAGAACAGGTCCGGGTGCTCGTCCGCGCTCGCGACCACACGTCGGCCGTCCGCGGTGATCACCTCCGCGCTCTCGAGCCGGTCCAGGCTCAGCCCCGCCCGCCGCGACAGCCAGCCCACCCCGCCGCCGAGCGTCATCCCGGCGATGCCGGGGGTCGGGACGGTGCCCAGCGGGACGGCGAGACGATGGGGTGCGGTCGCCGTGTCGACGTCGCCGACGCGGGCCCCGGGCGCCGCCGTGACCTGCTGCGTCGTCGGATCGACGGTCACCTCGCGCAGGGCGCCGAGGTCGAGCACGATCCCGTCGTCGACGGTTCCGAGCCCCGCCACCGAGTGTCCGCCGCCGCGCACCGCGAGCGGCAGGCCGGTCTCCCGCACCGCCTCGAGCACAGGCGCGACGTCGTCGATCGAGGCGGCGCGCACCACCATGAAGGGGAAGCGGTCCTCCCGCCCGTTCCACACCGCCCGCGCCGACTCGTAGTCCGGGTGCCCGGGGACCACGACCTGCCCCGCGACCCGGTCACGGAGCCGATCCAGGGCCGCTCGCGATTCCGGGATCGGATCGTCGTCCATCGTCTGTGTCATGGCCAGTCGACCTCCTGCACCGGTGGGCGGGCAGAACGCCCACGACCGAGGACGGGTACCGGGGCGAGCCTCTCGGGCACTCTCCGCACACTGTGCCTGACCTGCGGGCTGACTGTCCTTCGGCAGGTGGCCCTCGGCAGGCGGGTGGAGCTGAGGCTGACGGTACATAGCGCCGGGGAGGAGAGCAACGGACTTCGGTCCCGGGACTTATCGGTAGGTCTGGTCCGGCGCTTATCGGGTAGGTCTGGCCCGGCACCGATCGGCAGGTGTGGCCCGGCGCTTATCGGCAGGTCTGGCACGAATCGGTAGCTGAGGGGCAGGTGCTCTGCATATGACGGGGCAAGTGCTGCTGAGCTACCGGTCATGGACACCTGCCTGGCCCTGTCCAGCGCGGCCGATTCGGAGGCGGCCAGCACAGAGGCCCCGAAGAGCAATCCAGCCTCCAGGCCACGTGATGCCTCCAGATCAGGTGATGCCTCCAGGCCAGGTGATGGTGGCGTGGAGGCTGTCGGTGGGGCGATGAGCGGGGGATGAGTGCCGCGCGATGCCCTGAGGGTTTGCGCCCGTCGCCGTTGAGTTAACCTTATGGAGCTAACCTTCAATGAGGGAGTTCGGATGGGTGTTCACGGTGCATGGCGACGGGAGCAGCAGCCGCCGGACTTCCGCGGCATCACGTCGTCGGCCCGTCGCGGCGGCTCCTTCTCGTACTACCTGCCCGCCCGCCTCGCCGACTCCGGTGTCGGCTCGCTCCTCGAACCGGAGGTCCGAGAAGCCGCACTCGAGGTCTCGGCCCTGATCTCGACTACGTCGATGGAGATCGACGAGCGGACCCGACAGGGGATCTACCCGCTGCTGCTGCGCTCGGAGTCCATCGCCTCGTCCCAGATAGAGCGGATCCGCGCCTCGGCCCGGGACGTGTCCTATGCGCAGCTCGACGAGCAGGCGCAGCATCTGCGCAACCTCGAGGCGATGAGCGTGGCGCGGAACGTCGCGGCGACACGCACGGCGATCGAACAGCTCGCCCGGCGCGAGCGCTGGACCATCGCGGACCTCGAGCAGGTCCACGGAGCGCTCGGCGTCGTCGGTGCGCGGCCCGGACTGCGCACCGTCGACGTGTGGATCGGCGGGCGTGACAGGACTCGAGCCGACTATGTCGCTCCGCCCGCCGCCGAGGTGCCCGGTCTGATCGAGGATCTGCTGGTGCACCTCGACCGGTCGGGGGAGCATCCGCTGCTGCTCGCGGCTCTCGCCCACCTCCAGTTCGAGACCGTCCACCCCTTCGAGGACGGGAACGGTCGCGTCGGCCGCGCCCTCGTGCACGCCGTGCTCGAGCGCGGGGGCGTTGTGCGCTCGGGCCTGCTGCCCATCTCGACGGAGCTGCGCAAGCGGGAGGGCGAGTACGTCCGTCGGCTCACCGCGACGAGGACCGACGATCCCGCTGAGGCGATCGCCGCACTCAACGACTGGGTGCGATTCTTCGTCGATGTCGCCGTCGAGGCATGCGACGTCGTCCGCACCGTCCAGCGCCAGGTGAGAGCCCTCGACGAGCTCCTGCTCGAGAAGGCGGCGGGACTGCGAGCGGACTCCTCGGCCCGTCGCGCCCTGCCGCTGCTGCGTGAGCAGCCCGTGGTCACCGCCGCATACCTCGCTGACCGGCTGGGCGTCTCCCGCGTCGCTGCGCACTCCGCCGTCGACTCGCTCGTCACCCGCGGGATCCTCAGTCAGGGCACAGGTCGGTACAGGCGCTCCGAGGTGTATCAGGCGGATGACGTCCTGCGGGTGCTCGACGGCGAAGCCTGACGAGAACCTGCCGCCCAGCTGGGGCTGGTGACCCTGTGGGTATGCCCTGCGGCGCTGGCGGCAGGGCTGGCATGAATCGGTAGGTCTGGCACGAATCGGTAGCTGAGGGGCAGGTGCTCTGCATATGACGGGGCAAGTGCTGCTGAGCTACCGGTCATGGACACCCGCCCGGCGTCCTCCACGGTCAGCGGGCTCAGAGGTCCTCGGTCAGGCCCGGTGGTGCTGGCGGGCCGTCCGGTGGTGCTGGCGGTAGGTCTGGCCCGGCATGAGCAGGTAGGTCTGGCCCGGCATGAGCAGGTAGGTCTGGCCCGGCATGAGCAGGTAGGTCTGGCCCGGCATGAGCAGGTAGGTCTGGCCCGGCATGAGCAGGTAGGTCTGGCCCGGCATTTATCGGCAGGTCTGGCCCGAATCGGTAGGTCAGGCACGAATCGGTAGCTGAGGGGCAGTTGCTCTGCATATGACGGGGCATGTGCTGCTGTGCTACCGGTCATGGACACCTGCCTGGCCCTGTCCAGCGCGGCCGATTCGGAGGCGGCCAGCACAGAGGCCCCGAAGAGCATTCCAGCCTCCACGCCAGTCATGAACTGACGTGGAGGCTGTCTGGCGGCATATCCCGAGTCGAGGGTGAGGGAGCCGGTGCGGCCCGGGCGCCGCACGCCCCGCGGACCTTCTTGATCAGACCTTCTTGACCCCGTTCTCGGAGAACGCGACGACCTTGCCGCCGAGCTCGTCCTTCACGGTGTCGGCGAACTGACGGTCCTCCTCGTCGTCCCCGTCGATGACGACGACCCACTTGCGGGACTGGACGGCGAATCCCTCGCCGCTGTCCTCCTGCGACAGGGCTTCGAGGAACTCCTCGCCGTTGACGTCGTGGGGGACCACCGCGAGGACGGAGAACTCCTCGTCGCCCTGCTGGCAGTAGCCGCTGACCGCATCGAATGCCGGGAAGCCGTCGGCGACCTCGCCCTCCATGAACGACTCGAAGTCGTCGGAGTCGACGGTGTCGCAGCCGATCTCGACCCGCAGCTCCTCGTAGACGTCACGGGAGTCGTCGTAGGAGCCGCCGCATCCCGAGAGAGCGAGGGCGGCGCCGGCGACCAGGGAGGCCGTGAGAACGTGCTGGGTCTTCATGGGGATCTCCTGTTGTGAGGAAGGGATGGGACAGGGGCGACGGTGCGACGGGCGCAGCGGTCGACGGTGATCACGTCGCATCTGCTTCCCCCTCGGCCGACGCGAGCCGCGCGCCGACGTCCCCTCGGATCGACGTCGGGCCCCCGCCCGACGATCGTCCACGATGCTAACAAACCGCTTCAGTGCCGCAGCTTTGCAGCCTTGCAGCCTTGCAGCCCTGCCGCCCTGCAGCCCTTCAGTCCTGCCGCCCTTCAGTCCTTCAGCCCTGAAGAGGTGCTGCGTCGCGGCGGGTCGTGTCAGCGCAGATCGCTGAACGGATCCACCACGCTCTGCGCGCCGTGCTCCGGGCACACGAACATGATCCGCACGCCCAGGCCGTCGATGGCGCTGGTCTCAGGCTCGCAGTCCCCGCCGCAGGTCGAGCACGTCCGGTAGCTCTGGTCGTGGGGCATGCTGAGCTCGAGACCGTCCACGTCCTCGAAGTGCTTGTCGTCCATGGCAAGAGCCTACGACGATGCCGGACGCGTGAGCACCGCACGTACCTTGCCCGGAATCTCGCCCGGAGTCTTGCCCGGAACAGCGGCCGCCAGACGCGCCCAGGCCGGACCGACCATGAGGGTGAGTACGGGGGCAGCCCCGCCCGCTCCAGCCTCACTCACTCCCCTCCCGCCCCGCCCAGTCCCAGGAGGCACACGACGATGTCCGCTCTGCTCATCCGCGGCGGTGTCGTCGTGCCCGGTGATGGGCAGCAGCCCATCCGGGCCGACGTCCTGATCGAGGGGGACCGGATCGCCCAGGTGCGTCCGACCGGCGACGACAGCGGGCGGTCCACGGATGGCGCGCTGGCCCGCTCGGATGGCGCGCTGGCCCGCTCGGATGGTTCGCCGGCTCCCTCGGGCGGCCTGCCGACGCCATCGGACGACACGACGACGATCGAGGCCGATGGTCGGCTCGTCGTCCCCGGGTTCGTCGACGCGCACTCGCACGCCGACGCCGCCGTCTTCGACCCGGAGGTGCAGCTCGCGCTGCTGCGCCAGGGCATCACCACCGTGATCGGCGGGCAGGACGGCGTCTCCTTCGCCCCCGGGGACGGGCGCTTCGCGAGCGAGTACTTCGCGCCCATCAACGGCCGCCATCCCACCTATCGCGGTCCGCGGGTCGGGGATCTCCTGGCCGGGTACGACGGGCGGATCCCGCTGGGTGTCGCCTACCTGGTGCCTGCGGGGACCGTCCGGCACGAGGTCATGGGGTCGGTGCGGCGTCCGGCGTCGGCCGACGAGCTCGTCCGCATGCAGAGCCTCGTCGCGGAGGGGATCGCCGACGGCGCCGTCGGCCTCTCCACCGGTCTCGACTATGTGCCGGGGCTGTTCGCCGACGCCGACGAGATCGCCGCCCTGTGCTCGCCGCTGCGCGCTGCGCCGCACCCACCGCCGCACCCACCGCTGCGACCTCCGCTTGCGGCGCGCTCCCTGCCGTACGTCACGCACACGCGCGGCGGGTACGAGCACAACGCACAGGTCGGCGTCGAGGAGGCGGTGCGGATCGGGGCGCGTGCGGGCGTGCCCGTGCACATCTCCCACTTCCACACGCCCGCGGCCGAGGCCCGTCGTCTGTTCGCCTGGGCTGAGGAGCAGGGCGTCAGCATGAGCTTCGACGCCTACCCGTACACGCGCGGCTGCTCGCTGCTGGCGATGACGATGCTCCCGCCGGAGCTCAACGCCATGCCTCGCGAGCAGACGCTCACCCTGCTCTCCGACGCCGCGCAGCGGGAGGCGCTGCGCCGCGACTGGTTCCCGCAGGTCGCCAGGAACCCCAGCCTGGGGCCCGACTGGCCCGACCTCATCACCATCGCGCACGTGGGCGAAGGCGTTCCCGCGGGAACGCGCGGCGCGGAGGACCTCCGCTGGGCGCCCGGGCTGACCCTGGCCGAGATCGCGGCCCGGCGCGCCACCGACGCGGTCGACGCCGCCCTGGACCTGCTGCTCGCCGCGCGCCTGGACGTCAGCGTCGTCATAGCGGTCCACGACCAGCGGCCCGTCGAGGACCTGGCCCGGCTGCTCGCCCATCCCGCGCACCAGGGTGGATCCGACGGGATCTTCGTCGGCGCCCACCCGCATCCGCGGGCCCGCGGCACCTTCGCCTTCTATCTGGCCACCTTCGTCCGCGAGCGCGGCGACCTGGACTGGCCGACGGCTGTGCATCATCTCGCGACCGCCCCGTCGGACCTCCTCCGTCTGGGCGACCGCGGACGCATCCGTCCCGGTGCCATCGCCGACATCGCCCTCGTGGACCCCGATGCCGTCCGGGACCGTGCCACCTACGAGGAGCCGCTCGCGCTCGCCGACGGCATCGACGACGTCATCGTCGCCGGTCGGCCCGTGCTCTCGGGCGGCCGCCTCACGGGGGAGACGCCGGGCGGCGGGGTGCGCGGCGCGGGGTGATCGTCGGCCCGACGGCGAGTTCGACGATCTGCCTTCGCCGAGGCCATCGAGCGAGGGGTGATCGACGAGGACGTCTGCGAGGACGTGTTCACTCGCCGCCATGTGCTCTGAGCAGGCTCAGAGTCTCGTCGGAGCCGGACCCGGGCAGACCTCCGCCCCGAGTCGACTCCTGGTGCGAGTAGTGGCAGGATGTGGACCGACGCCTCGGCGTCGCGGCGGTGGGGCTCGCCGCACCCAACCTCAGGATTCCTGACAACAGTCCCTACCTCGGCAGCATCCGTGCGCCCACAGGTAGGAGACGAGACGCAGTGACATCCATCCGTGAAGCAGCAGCCGACCTCTTCGGAGCCGTCGGCCGCTTCCCTGTGCCCGAACGGCGACGGGCGGCCCCGAGGTCCCGAGCCCGCGGCGGCCCCATGACGGTCGCGATCATACGGACCATGAAGGACATGCAGGCCACGAAGGAGTGGAGATCATGAACGAGACCGCGCAGCAGACATCGGGCCCGGGCCCGGACCAGCCTCCGGAGCAGGCGCGCGCGATGCGCCCGATCGTCGTCGGCGTCGTGCCGGGGCAGCCGGCCGCCGTCCTCGAGCAGGCGGCGGTGTTCGCCGAGCGGTTCGGCGCGGACATGATCTGCGCCCGCGTCGACGCCTCCCGGTACGTCGTCGAGCGGCATCCCGACGGGACGGAGACGACCATGCCGATCGACCCCGATCTCGCCGACGACGACGCTTCCGACGTCGGGGGAGCCGACGCCGAGCTCGAGGACATCATCCGGGCGGCCCTCGACGGCCGGAGCGTCACCTGGTCCCTGCGGACCCTGGCGGGCGGTGCCGCCTCGGCGCTCGCTCGTCTGGCGGACGAGGCCGACGCGGCGATGATCGTCGTCGGCACCCGGGAGCCCGGTCTCAAGGACTCCCTGCGCGAGTTCTTCAACGGCTCGGTGGCCGTGCAGCTCGCCCATCGCCAGCACCGGCCGCTCGTCGTCATCCCCCTGAACCCGGTCGCCGGGGACGACGACCTGCCCTGGACGGATCGGTGACAGCATCACGACCGATGACAGCCGACCGACGGCATCACGACCGACGACAGCTTCACCCCTGAGGAGGAACCCGAGATGACTGACAGCCCGACCCCCGCCGCACCCACCCCACCTGTCGCAGCCGGTCCGTCGGACGCAGTCGGCATCGGACAGATCACGTCGGGCGCCCCCGCGCGCGGCGAGCGGGTCGCCAAGTACAACCGCCTGATGGAGATCGCCCTCGACCATCCCGACCTCCCCTTCGGCCTCGCATGAGCGGACACCCGCGTCCAGCGCACCGGAATCCGGGACTGCTCGCGCTCGTCGGCATCGGCGGCGCGCTCGGCACCGCCGCCCGAGCCTCCCTCATCCTTGCCATCCCGTCGGCGGGCGGGATCCCCAGCACGGTCCTCGCGATCAACGTCGTCGGGGCGTTCCTGCTGGGCCTCCTGCTGGACGGCCTGGCCCGCCGCGGCCCTGACCACGGCCGACGACGGCGCCTGCGCCTCCTGATCGGCACGGGCTTCATGGGCGGCTTCACCACCTACAGCACCCTGGCCGTGGACAGCGCCCTGCTCATGGGCGAGGGCCGGATCGGCGTCGGTATGGGATATGCGCTGGCCACCGTCCTGATCGGAGCCGCTGCGACCGTCGGCGGCATCGCCCTGTCGTCCCTCGCGCACCGGCGGGCCGACAGACCCGGCCGAGCCGACGCGGACCGACCTGCTGACGCGCACCGACTGACCGAGGGGGAGGAGTGACATGGCTCCGCTGATGCTCATCGCCATGGCCGTCGCCGGGGGCGTCGGTGCCGTGGCGAGGTTCGTCCTGGACTCCGAGATCCGCGCCCGCACCCAGGGCGTCCTCCCGTGGGGGACGATCGCCATCAACCTCTCCGGCTCGTTCCTGCTGGGGCTCCTCACCGGGCTCGTGACCTCTCAGGTCGCCCCTGAGTCCTGGCAGCTCGTGCTCGGCACCGGCTTCCTCGGCGGGTACACCACCTTCTCCACCGCGAGCTACGAGACGGTCCGCCTGCTCCAGGAGCGCAAGACGCTGATCGGCGCGATCAACGCCCTCGGGACGCTCATCGGAGCGACCCTCGCGGCCGGGCTCGGTCTCTGGGCGGGGATGCTCCTGTGAGGCGGGCTGTGGGTTCCGCTGGGACGCGATGAGCCGTGCTCGCCGATGCCGAGCACCGTCGACGACCCCTGCCTGCCGTTGCTCACGGGCAGGCTGGTCTCCTGATCGGTGGGTCGGACCAGCTCACTGACCAGCTCACTGACCAGCTCACTGCCCAGCTCACTGCGCCAGGAGGTGCTCGGGGATGGATTCGCGACCGTCCACGCCTTCGACCAGGGCCGCATCGATCGTCGCTCCTGAGCGCACGACGGTCAGCGTCCCGCGGGTCTCGAGGATCACCAGCTCCACCTGCTGAAGGCTCGTCACCCCGCCGGTCCGCAGCCGGTTCAGGAGGTCCTGCTCGGTCAGGCGCCGCCGTCGGAGCATGCCGGGGACGATGCGCCCGCCGACCATGACCACAGCGGGCCGACGGGTCCCGCGGGCCGTGCCGGGGCGGATGACCCCGCGGAGGGTGCCCATGGTCCACTCGAGGACCATCAGCGTGTTCAGCACGATCAGCGCGCCGAGCAGGGTCGGAGACTCTCCCAGCATCGACCGGGCCGTGACGCCGCCGATCACGGCGAGCACCACGAAGCTGCCGACGGTCGGATTCGCCATCAGACGCTGCCCGGACAGGTGCACGAGCAGCGAGAAGAACAGATAGAGCGCGATCGTCGCGGCGAGCACGCCCAGAGCTCCGCTCGCGCTGATGCCGATGTAGTCGTCCCAGACGGTTCCCCAGTCGATCATCGGCCCATTGTCGCGCGCGGCGCCCCGGGCACGGTGGCCTCAGCTCCGCGTCACAGCGCGTCGTACGCCTGCTCGGCGCCCTCGCGCTCGCGGTGGATCCGCCAGTAGTGCTCGGCGATGGCGCGGGGCTCGGCCTCGGGGGAGCCGGAGCCGATCCAGGCGAAGATCGGGACGTGCGCGACGTGCACGCCGGTGCCCGCGGTCGCCTGATGGAGCTTGAGGGCGTAGGCGCGCAGAGCGGCGCTGCCGATGGTCGTAGTGGTGAACTCGGGCGGCCCGGCCAGCGGATCGACCGACGTCCCGCCGGTCGTGAACAGGATCGTGCCGCTGCCGCGCTCGAGCATGCCCGGCAGCACCTGCTCGGCCGCGGCGATCCCGCCGTAGAGGTAGTAGTCGATCTGCGGCTGGATGCTCGCCCGGTCGGCTTCGAGCGGAGGCGGACTGCTCAGGCCGGGCACGGGGGAGTGGGGAGCCGGCGAGTACTCCAGCACGTCGACGGTCCCGAAGCGCTCGGTGATCAGCGTGAAGGCCTGTTCGAGGGAGGCGGGGTCTATGACGTCGGCGGCGAAGCCGGCGGCCTCGATCCCGGCCTCGCCCAGCTGCGCGGCCAGCGCGTCGAGCTTCTCCTGGGTGCGCGAGACGAGGGCGACGGAGAATCCGCGCTCCCCGAAGGCGGTGGCGATGGCGAGCCCGAGTCCGGGCCCGGCACCGACGACGGCGATGGTGGGTGCGGTGGGTGCGGTGGGTGCGGTGGGCATGACTGGTGTCCTTCCGATGGTCGTGCGGCGTGGGTGCGGCACGGCTGTGAACTCTGGTTCTTCCGGATGGTGCGGCAGCAGAACGGCTAGCGTTCTGCGGTGACGGTGACGGTGACGGTGACGGTGGCGCCGCGATGAGGGCGGTGGCGACGGATGCGGATGGAGGGCGATGAGATGGCGGCGTCGAGGACCATCAGCGGCCCCTGCAGGGAGTGGCCCGAGGACAGCGCGCTCATCCGCGAGGTCCTCGACCGGATCGGCGACAAGTGGACCGTGCTGGTGATCAGCACCCTCGGTGACAGGTCGCTGCGGTACTCCGACCTGCAGGCGAGCATCCCCGGCATCTCGCAGCGCATGCTCACGCAGACCTTCAAGCACCTCGAGCGCGACGGCCTGATCACGCGGACCGCCTACGCGGAGGTGCCCCCGCGCGTCGAGTACGCGCTGACCGCACTCGGTGCATCCCTGCGGGAGGCCGTGTCGGCCATGGCCGGATGGGCCGCGGCCCACCACGGTGAGATCGCCGAGAACCGCGCGGAGAGCGAGCGCCTGGGCGTCGGCCGCGCCCGTGGGCGCAGCAGCGCCGGCCGGACCGAGGGTGCCGACGCGCATCCGGCGCCCGCTCGCTGACGGATCTGCGTCCCGCTCACGCGGGATCCGCTCACGCGGGATCCGCTCACGCGGAATCCGCTCGCGCGGGATCCGCCCCCGCGCTCCGACCCTGCAGGGGAGCGCCGACGGCCTGCGTCAGCAGGCTCGAGTACGCCGACGCGGCCAGGGCTCCCGGGGCCGCCATCCGACGATCGACCACGACGAACGGGACCCCGGTCGCTCCGAGTGCGACGGCCTCCTCACGGTCGGCGCGCACGGCGTCGGCGAACGCGTCACCGGCGAGGACCTCACGGGCGCGCTCGGCGGCCAGCCCGACGGACTCCGCGGCGCGCACGAGGGCGTCCCGGTCGAAGGGGTCGTCGGCCCCCGCGAAGAGAGCGTCCTGGATGCGGGAGAAGAGCGCGAACCCGCGACCGGTCGCCTGCTCCTCCGCCCAGCGGACCAGCCGATGCAGGTCCAGGGTGTTCGCCGTCATCCGCTCCACCGCGTACTCGAGGCCCTCGCGTCGGGCGAGGTCCTGCATCTGCTGCTCCATCCGGTGCAGATCGTCGGCCGAGCCAGCATGGGTGCGCAGGTAGGCGTCCTCGTTCCGCTCCGCCGTCCGCGGCGCGCCGGGGTCCAGCGGGAAGGAGCGGAGCACGATGTCGAAGCGGTCCGCGTCCGCCCGCTCGGCGATCGCGGTCCGCAGCCGGTGCTTGCCGAGGTAGCACCATGGGCAGCCGGCGTCGGCCCACATCTCGACGACGACGCGATCGGCGTGCGACGCGTCGTCGATGGCCGTGCGGTCATCCTCTGCCATCATCTCTCACCGCACTGATAGTGCGTAACCACATCATGGGTGAGTCGAAGAGGGCTCACAAAAGGCACATCAGGGTGCCCCGGCCGCTCAGACCCCGGCGACGGCCTCGAGCTGCTCGATCCAGGCCTGCTTGCGCGCGTCGTCGGCCCAGCTGATCTCGAGGGAGCGGCGGGCCAGAAGCACGACCTCCTCGCGGGTGAGCTGCTGCGCCTCGGCGACGGCGGCGATGTTGTCGCCGACGTACCCGCCGAAGTACGCGGGATCGTCGGAGGCGATGGAGATCCGCAGGCCGTCGCGCAGCAGCGCGGCGATCTCCTTCCCCTTCATCTCCTCGGTCACGAAGGAGTTCGACAGCGGGCAGCAGGTGAAGCCGATCCCTCGCGCCTTCGCCTCGGCGACCAGCTCGGGGTCCTCGACGATGTTGGTGCCATGGTCGATGCGCTCGACGCCGATCGTGCGCAGGACCGTCGCGATGTTGCGGATGGACTGCTCCTGGTCGATGTCGCAGTGCATCGTCAGCCGGTACCCGGCCTCCTTCGCGGCGGCGAACACCTCGGCGAACTTCTCGGGCGGGTTCCCGCGCTCATCGGAGTCCAGGCCGACGCCGACGATGCGATCGCGGTAGGGGAGCGAGGCCTTCAGCGTCTCGCTCGCCGACTCGACGCTGTGATCGCGCAGGAAGCACATGATCAGCGCCGCATCCACACCCAGCGACGGAGCCTCCTGGACGGCCGACCACAGCCCGTCGATCACGGTGGAGAACGGGATGCCGCGGCTCGTGTGCGCCTGCGGGTCGAAGAAGATCTCGGCGCGGAAGACGCCGTCGGCCGCGGCGCGACGCAGATAGGCGAGGGCCAGATCATGGAAGTCCTGCTCGGTGACCAGCACCTCCATCGCCGGGTAGTAGACCGCGAGGAAGCTCGTGAGATCGGTGAACCCATAGGTCGCGCGCACCTCGTCGACCGTCGTCTGGCCGATGTCGACGCCGTTGCGCCGAGCGAGCTCGAGCTTCAGCTCGGGCTCGAGGGTCCCCTCGATGTGCAGGTGCAGCTCCGCCTTCGGCAGGGCGTCGATGAATGCGCGGTCGATGCTGGTCGCAGAACCCGTGGACATGGTGGTGGCTCTCCTTCGTCGTCATGCGAGGCCGTCGATCCGGACGCACAGCCGGCGCTTCGCCGACGGACCCTCTCCCCGGAACGGTACGCCGAGGGAGTCCGAGGTGATCAGCGGATCCCGGCCCGAGGGCCCTCACCCGCTCGCGGGCTCGTCCGGATCCTCCGGTAGACGGTCCCTCTCGCACCCTGGCCGCCATCCATGGCGACGAGTCCGGCCCGGATCAGTCCGGTCAGCGCGTAGCGCACCTGGTTGGTGGTGAGGCCTGTTGCGTCGACGATCTGAGCGATGGTCGACTCGTCGCCGAGTGCGGACCAGACCGAGGGGCCATTGCGTCCGGCAGCCGATGTCTCCGCGGGAGGGGCGGTGCGCTCTGCGCCAGCGAATGGGGGGCGACGAGGTCGATGGCGGGGTCGGCACAGCCGCAGGGACCGCCGCATCCAGATCGACGGAGATGAGGCCCCAGGCCACGGTCAAGTCCCTGGGAGGGTGGGCGATGCCGACCTCTCCTTATAACCTAGGTTATTCGGAAGGGGTGACTGCCATGACGGCATGGACGGAGAGCGACAGCAGTCGGCTCGAGGTGCTCATACGCCGGAGAGCTGCCATCGACGTCGCGCAGATCGACTACCGACGGGAGCTGAATGCACTCGTCACCGAGGGGTACAAGCAGACGGAGATCGCCCGAGCACTGCACATCAGCCAGCCGGCAGTCTCGAAGGCTGTGAAGGGTGCTGCAGGGGCTCCCGATCCCGCACCGGGCTTCTCCGGGGCCGGGCCGTACGAGATCTGCCAGCGCTACGCAGCTGGTGTGATCAGCCGAGATCGCCTGATCTCAGAGCTCACCCGTTGGGACTACCCCCCCTATACCGAGGGGTGAATGGTTCGAGGATCCGATCCCTTCGCCCGCACCGGGTTCCTGGCGTGAGGTCGAGGATGCCGCCGACGACGGTCTCATCGATGACGAGATCTATGAGACTGTTCGTCAGAGCAAGGCCCATAGTCGCCGGCGGGGCTCGACGTCTTCGTGAACAGTCCTGTTGAGCGGCACATTGAGCTGGTTCGCGAGCTGACCAGGCGGTCCGGTCCACTGGATCTGGACGCCCCGACGGCTTCGGTGAACAATCCGGAGTGGTTCGACGAGTACGGTCATCCCGTTGCATCCCGTTGCATCCCGTTGCATCCCGTTGCATCCCGGCGATCCCTGCACGCGTCCATCGTGGCGTCGCTGCTCGCCTCAGCAGACTCCGGTAGGGGATAGCATGCGATGACCCTCGCGGGCGCGCCGGGGGCAGGGAAGAGTCACCTGCGCAAGGGAGCCCTCGAGGACGACGTCGCTGGACGCGTGCTGCTCGATGTGGACGACATCAAGCAGAACCTTCTCTCGATCGCGGAGTCGGACTCCTCGTACGAGTCGTTCCTGAAACCACCCGAAGTCAGGCGCCTCGAGGAGGCAGGGGAGCGGTTCTTTCCGCTCGAGCTGTCAGCGCTGGTTCACCGAGAGGCCTCCGCAGTGGCAGATAGGGCACGCCATCGCGCTCTCTCCAACGGCCTGCCTGTGGTGATCGATGGCGTGCTCTCGGATGATGAGCGAGCAGCAGCCCTGGGGAGGGAGCTTGAAGGGGCTGGCTACTCGATCGACGTCGTGTGCTTGGACGTAGCTCCGGAGGTGTCGGAGCACCAGATCCGGCAACGGTGGCTGGAGGCATATGAGAAGACATTGGCGGGTTCGGACGATCTCACCAGCTGACGCTGGGTCCCTTCCTCCTTCGCTCAGCACGTATTGAACGGTCCGGGCGGGCGAAGCCGCCCGGCGATCAGTGCCGAGCGGCTGGCATACGAAGTGAGAGCCGTAGACCGCTACCGCGTCTACACACGGCATGCGGTCGACGCCCCGGCGATGCTGGAGACCGACCTGACACGGTCGCAGCCGGGGGGATCGATGGTCGTCACGTCTGACCTTCCCCAGGTCGGAACTGCGTAGACCGTGGTTGCTCTCAGCGGGCTTCTGCGATGCTCGCGGAGCGCCGGGCCGATGCGTCCGACGGTCCCTCAGTGCGAAGTCTCCGCGGCGAACCAGCGGGTGAAGATCTCGACCGTGCTGTCGGCGAGCTCGGCGAGGCGATCACGGCCGACGGGCGTCGACTTCGGGCCGAGCGCCCAGCCGTCGGTGTACCCCTTGGCCAGGTGGGTATGCGCCCCCAGGTGCCTCCTGGCCAGCGGGAGCTTCCAGCGGCCGAGCTCGCGCCTGCTCTCTCCCGGTGCATGCCGGCTCACCCGCAGACGCCGCTCCTGGCCCTCGAGGACCTCCGTCTGCAGCGTCCTCAGATGCGAGATCCATCCTGGGATGACGTCGGAGTCCTCAGGATCGAAGTAGTTCTCCGCATCCTCGGGGACGGAGACCCCCGTGTGCCGCGTGAAGCGGACCTCCTCGAGGACCTCCGGCATCCGTCGACCGTAGACCTCGACCTGCCCGCGCAGCGTCCGGCCGCAGGGGAGCTCGGGCGATTCGATGATGATCGAGGGCATCCCGCTGCCTCCTCGTCGGATCTCGACGTCCCACCCGGGCATCCGCTCCTCGAGCCGGAGTTCAGCGAGCCAGGCCTCGACGGTCGACTTCAGCAGCCGATCGGCATGGATGTCCTCGAGGGTGAGACGGGAGCCGGTGAAGCAGGCGAGCGCCTCCTCCCAGCTGAGGACGCCCACCTCGGGATGCTCCCGCGCGAGCCAGTCCGGTGCTGACTCCTTGCGGGGGAGCAGGACGAAGAGCCGGTCGACGACCCCTGCCTCCCGGCTGATCTGCTCCGGCGTCAGCTCATGGTCGAGCTTCGCCTCGATCCCGACGACGCAGTCGGCGAAGTCGAGCTGCAGGTCCACCTGCTCCACAGCCTCGCAGCTCAGGGATTGCAGGACTCCGAGCGACCCGGCCTCGCCGACCGACTCCAGCAGACGCACGAACCGTTCGGAGTCGTGCCGGATCTCGGCGGCGAGAGCACGGGTCGCCATCGGCTCCGTGCGGAAGATTGTCGAGGACGCCATGTGTTCAGCATAGCGAGGTGCTCCGTCGCCGACGCTCCGCATCCCCTCCGCTCAGCTCTCGACCATCGCGTTGACCTCGTCGATCGTCGTCCGTGCTGCCTCGGCCGGGGTGGCGGTCCCGAAGCGGACCTCATCCAGCAGTCGCGTGAAGGTGTTCTGGGAGTCCGCCGTTCCCATGGGCTGCACCGCAGGAGCGCCGGTGATCTCCGCTCCGACCGCATCGAGGAAGTCGACGACGTCCTGATCGGTCTGCGTGAGAGCATCCCCCATCGCCTCGACCGCCGCGGGATCGGAGGGGACGCCCCTGTTCAGCAGTTGGATCGCCTGAGCCGAGGGGTCGTTGACCAGGAAGTCCACCAGCTTCGCCGCCTGCTCCTGGTGGGTGCTCTGCGCGGCGATCGACCAGAACATGGTCGCCTTCCTGAACAGACCGTTCTCCTCGGCGCTCCCGGCGATCGACGGCGGACGCAGCATGACCGCTCCGTCATCGCCGACCGCATCCCGCAGGGACTGCAGCTGGTTCGTCCACGTCCAGGTCATCGCCGACGCCCCGGTCGAGAAGGCCTGCTGCTCGAGGGCGACCGCGGCATCCTCGACGGCCGCATCCGCCGGGAGCGTCGCCCCGGACTCCTGCAGGTCGAGGTAGAGCTGGAACCACTCGGTGAGGGACTCGACCGAGCAGCCCATCGCATCGCCCGCCCATAGGTCCTCGCCCTTCTGGCGCAGGTAGATCGTCAGATCCGCATAGCTGCCGCCCCCGGTCACACCCGTCGCGACCCCGGAGTCGCTGATGGCCGTCGCGATCTCCATGAAGTCGTCCCAGGTCCAGGTGGTGTCGTCGGGCAGGTCGACGCCCGCGGCCTCGAACACTGCCGGGTTCGCGGCGATCACCCAGGCATTCGAGCCCGTGGACAGCCCGGTCAGGACGCCGTCGACGCGGCCGGCGTCGAGATCCGCGTCGGCGATGGCCGAGAGGTCCAGACCCTCGAGCGACTCGAGGTCGGCGAGGACCCCGCGGCCCGAGTACTCGGCGATGTACTTGCCGTCCATGTTGATCACATCCGGCGGGGTGCCGCCGGCGACCTGGGTGGCGAGCTTGTCCCAGTAGCCGTCCCACTCCGAAGGCTGGAGCTCGACGTCGATCTCCGGGTTCTCCGTGATGAACGCATCGACCATCTCACCGGTGAAGTCCTGATAGAACGTCGGACCCCAGAACATGAAGCTCACCTCGTTGGACGTCTCCGATGTCCTGGCCGAGGGGCCGCAGCCCGCGAGCATCAGCGACGACGCGAGCGAGCCGGCGAGACCTGCCGAGAGCAGCGTCCGACGGCGCGGCCCGCCGCATCCGCTGCCCAGAGCTGACCGCGAACCGGAGCTCGAACCGGAGCCGGAGCGGAGCGCAGGACCCGGATGGACGGCGTCGAGAGCACTGGCCGGATGGACGACGCCGAAGGGGTGGCCGCCTGGTCGGTGGACTGCCTGCGTTGACAAGAGCGGCAGGTGGACGTGCGGCGCCGCAGATGCGCGCCCGGTGGGCATGGCGGGTGCGCACACGGTGCGGAGCGCTGCCGCACAGCCCGGGGAGGAGGCGCCGATGCGGTGATCGGTGCGCGAAGCGGAGGAGGTGAGCAGGGCGGAGGAGGTGAGCAGGGCGGAGGAGGTGAGCAGGGCGGGGGAGAGGGATGCGGTCTGCATGGCTGTTTCCTCGGAACGTCGTCGGTCGCGGGAGATGCGTGGTGCGGATCGTGCTCGAGCGGTCTGTGCTGACGTGCACTGATGTGTGCTTCCGATGTGCATCCGTGCACTGATCAGTCCGATCGCTGTGGCGGGAGCATAGGACGCCTCGGCAAGCGCTGTCCATCGATTCCCGGAGGTGCTGCTTCGGCGGTCTGGGGCAGGTTTCGCCTCCGGCCTGTCCATCCATGGCAGATGAGCGGCATCTGTCCTGCATATAGAGGAGCAGGTGCCGCTCATCTGCCATTCATGGACACGAACTGCGGAAACGGCTGGGGTGAGAGGCTTGCGGGGGCGTCGGGCGCGGCTACCGTGGACCGGGACCGGGACCAGAACCAGAACCAGAACCAGAACCAGGGTTGATCCGGCCGAGCAGAGGGGAGCATCCGATGATCGGGGACGACAGGGCAGGAGCTGGGCGGATGGGCGCAGGCAGCTCGGCAGAGGCAGGCAGCTCGGCAGAGGCAGGCAGCTCGGCAGAGGCAGGCAGCTCGGCGGAGACAGGCGTCAGGGGCTCGGGGCGGCCGCTGATGGTGGCCGGGCATCGCGGCGCGATGGCGAAGGCGCCGGAGAACAGCCTCGAGGGGTTCGCGCTCGCTGAGGAGATCGGGGTCGATGAGATCGAGACCGATGTGCGGCTGAGCGCCGACGAGCAGCTTTTCCTCCTCCACGATGCGACGCTCGATCGCACTGCAGGCGACGACTCCGCGCGCGGCCTCGGTCCGGCCGGGGAGCGGACCCTCGCTCAGCTGCGGGAGGTCGTCCTGGACTCCGGTCGGGGCGTCGTCACCCTCGCCGAGATGTACCAGGCGACGAGCACCACCATCCAGCTCGAGATCAAGGCACCCGAGACCGTCCCGCACCTCGCCGACCATTTCGCGACCCGCCCCGAGGATGCCGGGCGGACCGTGCTGACGAGCTTCAAGGAGGATGCCCTGCGGGAGGCGGCGCAGCTGATCCCGCAGGTCCCGAGGGGCATCATCCGTCACGACATCGCCCGGGCCGAATCCTTCGACGGCGGATGGAGAGGGCTCGTGGAACACACCTCCGCGTCCCGGATCCTGCTCGGCTTCCCGGGGATGACCGAGGCCATCGCCGCGGAGATCCATGGGGACGGTCTCGAGCTGCACCTGTGGTCGGCGCGCACCGCCGAGGATGTCGCCGCGGCCCTGCGCGTGGGCGCCGACGGAGTCACCGCCGACGACCCCGCGCAGGTCCTGCAGTGGGTGGAGGAGCTCCGGACCTCGAGCGGCGGCGCAGAGCGCAGCTGGATCGCTGGATCGCTATAGCGCGCGGCCCGAGGACACCAGGTCCCGGACGGGAACCCAGCCGTACGTGCGCGCGGGCCGGTCCGTGCCCGCCTCGCGCAGCCACATGACGGTGCGATGCAGCACCTGGGTCGCTCCCGGGGCGCGACCGGCGCCGTGCAGGCACGAGGCCTCGACACCGGAGACGACCAGCTCGGCGGGGAAGGTGCCGGGGTCATAGCGCATGAGGCTCTCGGCGTCCGGGAGGTCCAGCTGGGGCAGCCAGTGCTCGGGCCGGTTCCCGCCGTCGACGACCATGCGTGCACCCGGGCGGTCCAGCACCTCCAGCAGCATCGGTGCGATGTAGTTCAGCACCGACGGATGCAGCCGGGCGGCGACGAACACCGCGTCGAACGGATCCAGGTCCCAGCCCTCCAGCTCCGGTGCGTAGGCGTCCTCGAGTCCGAGAGCGCGCAGGACCGGGTCCTCGAGGACGGCCAGATGGGAGGGGCTGCCGGTGTGGACGAAGGCGATGCGGCACTCGTGGCGCGGACGGGAGCGGCGAGTCGGTGCGTCGTCGGCGCTCATGGTCCCACCGCCTGCAGGGCGGGAGCGAGCTCGAGATGCTCGAGGATCCGCACGGCGATCGCGTCGGCCGACGACGGGTCCCCGGCGAGCTCGGCGAAGGCTGCCAGGTCCGCGGCGGGACGCCCCGGATGAGCGGGATCCAGGAGGTCGCCGCCGCCGTGGACGATGACCTCCCCCGCGCCCAGCGGATAGGACACGTCCACCGGCAGACGCCCCAGACCGATCCCGGTGATGACGTGCGCCTGCGAGGGCAGGTCCACGAGATAGGAGCAGCCGCAGGAGGTGGAGGCCCGGTCGGCGCCCTCCCAGATGGGATGCGGCTCGAGAGCGCTCAGGCGCAGGTCGTCCTCGGTGCGGAACTCCATCTGCCGGGGCAGGGGGAGGCGATCGACGAAGACCGTCTGCGGATGACCGGAGACCAGCAGGCGTCCGCCCGAGCGCACCCAGGCGGTCAGGCGGTCGCGATGTCGGGCCAGGAAGCGCTGATCGACGTCGCGCGCGAGGACGATCCCGGTGAAGGCATCGAGGTCCAGCCGGTCGAGGTCGTAGACGTCGCGCATGGCGATGCGCGGGGTGTCCTCGGCGGCGGTGGCGGGGCGTTGGACGAGATGGAGCGTTGCGGGCATCGGCTCTCCTCTGTCGATCGGGACGGCTCCGGGCGGAGTCCGCAGGGAAGCCCTATGGGAAATAGGTGCTTCCGTAATTCGTGAAGGTAAGCCTAAGTCCTGTCCCGCGTCGAGGGGTGTCCGCGTGAACGAGCGTGACCGGCGTCTCCCGACCGGCGTCTCCCGATCGGCGCTCACACCTCCTGGGCTGCGAGCGGGATCCGGCCGCCGGCGAGGATCATCTCCGCCTGGCGCGGAGAGAGCCGATGATGCACGCCCACCTCGCGGCCCCCGATGCTCGCGGTCAGGTCGCCGCCGCTGCGCAGCGCATCGTGGATGCCGTCCAGCACCACCTCATCGCCCTGGCTGATGGAGTCGAGAGCGCTCGGATCGTCGAGCTCGAGGGGGAGGATCCCGAAGTTGGCGAGGTTCTGCCAGTGGATGCGGGCGAAGGATGCGGCGATCACCGCTCGCAGGCCCAGATAGCGGGGAGCGATCACGGCGTGCTCCCGCGAGGAGCCCTGCCCGTAGTTCTCACCGGCGATCACGACGTGCCCGCCCTCGGCCTGTGAGGCCCGCTCGGCGTAGGTCTCGTCGATGCGGGTGAAGGCGTACTCGGCGATCTTCGGGATGTTGGAGCGGTAGGGGAGCACGCGCGAGCCGGCCGGCATGATCTCGTCGGTGGAGACGTCGTCGCCCATCACCAGCAGGGCCGGGACCTCGAGGTGGTCCTCGATCGGGTCGAAGTCGGGCAGCGTCGAGATGTTGGGGCCCTTGACCAGCTCGACCTCCGCCGCCTCGTCGGGCGGGAGCGGGGGCTGCAGCATGTCGTCGATGGTGGCGTAGGGGTCGGGCATCGTCGGCCGGGGGCAGACCATCCCATGGCTGTCCTCGAGCGTGCGGGGATCGGTGATGCGGCCGGTCAGAGCCGCGGCCGCGGCGGTCTCCGGGGAACACAGCCAGACCGCGTCCTCCTCGGTGCCCGACCGTCCGGGGAAGTTGCGCGGCATCGTGCGCAGGGAGTTCCGTCCCGTCGCCGGGGCCTGCCCCATGCCGATGCAGCCCAGGCACCCGGACTGGTGGATCCGTGCGCCCGCGGTCACCAGCGCCGACAGCCAGCCGCCGGAGATGAGGTCGGCGAGGACCTCGCGCGAGGCGGGGTTGATGTCCACCGACACCCCGGGCGCGGCCTGATGGTCGCGGAGGATCTCGGCGACCACCGCGGCGTCCCGCAGGCCCGGGTTCGCGGAGGAGCCGACGACGACCTGGGCGACCTCCTCGTCGTGGACCTCTTCGACCGGGACCACGCTGCCGGGGGAGGAGGGTCTGGCGATCAGCGGTACGAGCGAGGAGAGGTCGATGCGCTCCTCGACGTCGTACTGCGCCCCCGGGTCGGCCTCGATCCGGGTGAAGTCCTCCTCCCGGCCGACGGCGCGCAGGTAGTCGCGCGCAGCGTCGTCGGCCGGGAAGACGCTCGCGGTCGCCCCCAGCTCCGCGCCCATGTTCGCGATCACGTGGCGGTCCATGGCGGTCAGCTCGGCGAGGCCCTCGCCGCGGTACTCGATGATCCGGCCGACGCCGCCCTTCACGCCGTGGCGCCGCAGCATCTCCAGCACCACGTCCTTCGCACTTACCCAGTCCGGCAGTGACCCGGTCAGCTCGACGCCCCAGATCTCGGGCATCGACACGTACAGCGGCTGGCCGGCCATCGCCATCGCGATCTCCAGGCCGCCGACGCCGACGGCGAGCATCCCCAGCGCTCCGGCCGCGCAGGTGTGCGAGTCCGAACCGATCAGGAGGGCGCCGGGTCGGCCGAAGTGCGCCTGGTGCACGGGGTGCGAGACCCCGTTGCCCGGCCGCGAGTACCACAGTCCGAAGCGCTGCGCGGCGGACTGCAGGAAGAGGTGGTCGTCGGAGTTCTTCTCGTCGGCCTGCAGCAGGTTGTGGTCGACGTACTGGACCGACAGCTCGGTGCGGATCCTGTCCAGCCCCATCGCCTCCAGCTCGAGCATGACCATCGTCCCGGTGGCGTCCTGGCAGAGGGTCTGGTCGACCTTCAGGGCGACCTCCGAGCCGGGGATCATCTCGCCTTCGAGGAGATGGTCGGCGATGAGCTTCTGCGCGACGTTGCGTGACACGGTGCTGCCCTCCTGGGGTTGCTCCCGCCACCGGTCCGGCGGCGGACCTCCGTCCACCGTAGGCCGGTGCGCGAGTGAACGTCCATGAATCCTGGACTTGGAGGGGGAGTCAGTCCCGTCAAATCCGCGACAAAAGCAGCCGGACTTACCGGAGAGATAGAGATGGGTGCCGGGCTCTGCCACCAGCACCCACCGCGACAGCCCTGAGCACGACTGCCCAGAGACAGAGTTCTACGTCAGAGACAGAGACAGAGAGAGGCCACGATAACCGCACTGCTCCCCGCGCCTCCGCCCTCGGGGGCATCCTCCGCGGGCTCGCCGTTCGACGATTCCGCAGGCGGCGACGCGGCCGACGGGGCGACGGCGGCCGCCTCCCGCATCGAGGCCCCCGGGAGCGCCGCGCCCGAGGCCGGATCGTCACGGCCTCCCCGGCCCGGCGTGCTCCGCCTGCTGGACCGGGTGCTCCCGCGACGGCTGCGGGGCACGGCCGGCCGCGTCGTCGGCCCGCTGCTGGTGCTGGCGCTGTGGTGGACGGCGACCTCCTTCGAATGGATCTCGCCGATCCTGCTGCCGTCGCCCGCGACGGTCGCCACCGCGTTCCTCGACCTCCTGCAGTCCGGATCGCTCACCGACAACCTGCTGGTGTCGCTCGGCAGAGCCGGTACGGGCCTGGCGATCGGCGTGCCCGTCGGCGTCCTGCTCGCGCTGGTCACCGGGCTGAGCCGTGTCGGCGAGGTGCTCATCGACTCCAACGTGCAGATGCTGCGTGCGATGCCGATCCTGGCGCTGCAGCCTCTGGTCATCGTGTGGTTCGGCATCGGGGAGCCGACGAAGATCCTGCTGGTCTTGCTCGCCGTCACCTTCCCGATCTGCATCAACACCCACGCGGCGATCCGGTCGGTGGACGCGAGCCTGGTCGAGCTGGCCTCGACCCTCGAGCTCTCGCGCTGGGCGTTCATCCGACGCGTCATCCTGCCCGGTTCGATGCCCGGCTTCCTCACCGGGCTGCGGTTCGCCACCTCGATCTCCTGGCTCGTCCTGGTCGTCGCCGAGCAGATCAACGCGACCGCCGGCATCGGATCCTCATGACGCAGGCCCGGACCGTCGCCCGCACCGACATCATCATCGTCGGCCTGGTCATCTATGCCCTGCTGGGTCTGACCTCCGACATCCTCGTCCGCACCATCGAGAGAAGGGTGCTCGCATGGGCTCCCAGGCTCCAGTCGCGCTGAACGCAGATCGCGTCGGCCCCGCATCATCCGTCGGCCCCGCATCGTCCGTCGGCCCGGCCGACGACGTCCCCGTCGTCCGGGCGACCGGTCTCGCCCGAGCCTTCGACGGTCGGCCGATCCTGCAGGGCATCGACCTGCAGATCCGTCAGGGCGAGTTCGTGGCCCTGCTGGGCCGATCCGGCTCGGGCAAGTCCACGCTGCTGCGCCTGCTGGCGCAGCAGGACACCGGGTGCACCGGCGAGCTCACGGTGCCGTCGCGTCGTGCCGTCGCCTTCCAGGACTCCCGGCTGCTGCCCTGGGACCGGGCCCTGCCCAATGTGCAGCTCGGCCTCAAGGACGCCCGCAGCAGGGAGCGTGCGGCCGCGCTGCTCGACGAGGTCGGGCTCGCCGAGCGCGCCCGGGCCTGGCCGAAGACCCTCTCCGGCGGCGAGAAGCAGCGCGCCGCGCTCGCCCGGGCGCTCGCCCGCGAACCCGACCTGCTGCTGATGGACGAGCCCTTCGGCGCCCTCGACGCGCTCACCCGGCTGAGGATGCAGCGCCTGCTGCGCGACCTCGTCGAACGCCATGAGCAGGCCGTCCTGTTCGTCACCCACGACGTGGACGAGGCGATCCTCCTGGCCGATCGCATCATCGTCCTGACCGAGGGCCGGCTCTCGTTCGACGAGCCCGTCGGCCTGCCGCACTCCGGCCGTCGCGCGCACCCGGGCTTCGAGTCGCTGCGGGAGCGACTGCTCGTCGAGCTCGGCGTGGCCGACGCCGACCTGTGACCAGTACCGCGACCCGCTAGCCGGCCCCGCTCCCGCCCCACCGTCCGATCATCTGACCGTCCGACTCCGAGGATCCCCATGCCCATCGTCTCCTCCGCACCGGCCCTGACCCGCGCGGGCTTCCTGCTCGCCTCCGCCGCCGCAGGCCTGTCGCCGACGGCCTGCTCCTCCACCAGCGCCTCCGACGGGGGCTCCGGCTCCTCGACCACGCTGCGCATCGGCGAGCTCGGCTCCGCTCCCACCGAGAGGCAGAAGCTCGACGCCGCCGGGGAGGGCGAGGACCTCGCGTACGGCCTCGAGCACTCGCTGTTCTACTCCGGCCCCGCGTTCATGGAGGCCGTCCCCTCGGGCGCCGTCGATCTCGCGCTCATGGCCGACACCCCGGCGATCTTCGCGCAGGTCGGCGGGACCCCGGTGAAGGTGATCGGTGTGCAGGCCTCGACCCCGGAGGACGTCTCCTCCGTCGAGATCGTCGCGCAGCCCGACTCCGGCTTCACCACCGGGTACTCGTACGTCGTCGCGACGGATGCGGCGCTCGCCGACGAGGCGAAGGTCGAGGCCATCGGCGACTACCTGGGCCGGCTCGGCAGGGCGCTGCAGTGGAGCCATGACAACCCCGAGCAGTGGGCGCCGACGTACGCCTCCCTCACCGGCCTGAGCGAGGAGGTCTCGCTCGCCATCCTCGAACGGAGTTCCGCCGGCCGGGTGCCGATCGACGAGACGGTGATCGCCGCCCAGCAGGAGCAGGCCGACGTCTGCACCGAGCTCGGCCTCATCGCCGAACCCCTCGATGTGAGCACCGAGTACGACGACCGCTTCGACGACCTGCTGACCGGAGCCGACCAGTGACCTCCTTCCCCGACGCCGCTGAGGCGCAGCATCCCGACGTCCGCGGGCACGCTCGCGGGTACGGGCGCTTCCCCGGCCGGATCGGCGAGACGGTCGCCGAGTCCACGCCCGCCTGGCCGCGCCCCCGCACCGCTCCCGAGGGGGCGCCGAACGTGATCATCGTGGTGCTCGACGACATGGGCTTCTCCGACATCGGACCCTTCGGGTCCGAGATCCCCACGCCGACCCTCGAGGCGATCGCCGAGCGCGGCTACCGGCTGACGAACTACCACACGACCCCGGTCTGCTCACCGGCGCGGGCCGCGATCATGACCGGGCTGAACCCGCACCGTGCGGGCTTCGCCTCGGTCGCGAACTCCGACCCCGGCTACCCGAACCTGCGCCTGGAGATCGACCAGGACGTCGCGACGCTGCCGGAGTCGCTCCGCGCCGCCGGCTACGCCACCTTCGCCTTCGGCAAATGGCATCTCACGCGCGATGCGCTCATGCACGACGGCGCCGACAAGTCCTCCTGGCCCCTCCAGCGCGGCTTCGACCACTTCTACGGGACCCTCGAGGGCGCGAACTCGTTCTTCCACCCCAACCAGCTGATCCGCGACAACACCCCGGTGGACCGGGAGGAGTGGCCCGCGGACTACTACCTCACCGACGACCTCACCGATGACGCGATCTCCCAGCTCGCGACCCTGCGCGCGCAGGAGCCCGACAAGCCGTTCCTGCTCTACTTCGCGCACCATGCGATGCACGGGCCGCTCGGTGCCAAGGCCGAGGGCACGCCGCTGCCGCCGTCCTCCGAGGATCCGCGCTTTGCGGTCCCCGCCTGGGACGACCTCGACGAGACCACCCAGGACCTCTACGCCCGGTACATGGAGGTGTACGCGGCGATGGTCGCGAACGTCGACGAGAACCTCGGACGGCTCCTCGGCGTCGTCGAGGAGCTCGGCGAGCTCGACAACACGATCGTCGTCTTCACCTCCGACAACGGAGGCTCCGCCGAAGGCGGCCCGGAGGGCACCCGCTCGTACTTCTCCCGCTTCGTGCACCTGGCCGGACTCGCGCAGGACTGGGAGGCCGACGTCGACCGCGACCCCGATCTCATCGGCGGCCCCCGGCACGATGGTCCACTACCCGCGCGGCTGGGGGCAGGTCTCCAACACGCCCTTCCGGTTCTACAAGGGGCAGACCCATGCGGGCGGCGTGCGCGTTCCCTTTCTCGTCTCCTGGCCGGAGGGGCTGCCGAAGGGGGAGGACGACGACGGCCTGCGCCGCCAGTACCAGTACGTCACCGATCTGACGCCGACGATCCTCGACCTCGTCGGCGTGCCGCGTCTGGCCGAGCGCGCCGGCCGCCCCACGCAGGACGTCGACGGCGCCTCCCTGCGCCCGATCCTCGAGGACGCCGCGGCGGACTCCACCCATCCCGAGCAGTACGCCGAGTTCGGCGGCTCCCGCGGCTACTACCGGGACGGATGGAAGCTCGTCAGCCTCCATCGGCCGGGCATCCCGCTCACCGACCCGGCGTGGGAGCTGTACCACGTCGACTCCGACCCCAACGAGCTCGTCGACCTCGCCGCGCGTGAGCCCGAGAAGGTCGCCGAGCTCGCCGAGGCCTGGCAGGAGGCCGCCTGGCGCAACACGGTCTTCCCTCTCGGGGCGGCCTCCGCGCAGGGCCGGCGTCCTGCCGAGAAGGCCCTCGAGAGGCCCGTCCGGCTGCTGCCGGGGGTGCGCCGCCTAGAGCGCTACCGCTCCTCGAAGCTGACCTCGCTGCGCTCCTTCGATGTGACCGCGGAGGTCGCCGAGGCCGGCTCCGGCGTGCTCGTCGCCCACGGCGACCAGGGCGGCGGGTACGTCCTGTACGTCGAGGACGGTGCGCTGCGATTCGCCTACAACGAGTACGGGCGCCTGCACGAGCTCGATCTCGGACCGTTCACCACCGGTCGCGCGGTGCTCCGCTTCCGCTGGCTGCCGAAGTTCCGCTGGAGCATCGTCGCAGAGGCCGCGGACACGCCTGCCGACGGCGGAGCTGCCGCTGCGGCTGACGGTGGGCACGGGCTCACCGAGCGCGGTCGCCTCGACTCCGTCGCCATGCTGATCGGCATGGCGCCGTTCAGCGGCATCGACGTCGGCGTGAACCGCGGCGGACCGGTCCACTGGGGCCTCCACGCCGCTCACGGCTCCTACCGGTTCGACGGCCGCCTCGTCGCCGTCACCTATGAGCCCGGTGAGCATGCGGACTACGACCCGGCGCTCGTCGAGCAGGTCGAGGAGGAGGTCGCGCAGTACTACGACTGAGCGTCCGCTCGCCTGTCCGCGCGAGGGCCGTCTCGGCGGGGGTGACCTGCCTGGCCGCAGTGCGGTCGACCCGGTTCAGGGACGAGCGATCGAGGGTGTGAAGGACTGCCGCCCGCGGGGAGAGCCCCGCGGGCGGCAGTCCTTCTGTCTCCACGGGGCGCTGGGGAGGAGCATCGGTTATCCACATTCCCGCAGGTGCCGTGGCAACCCAGGACCGGTCTGGCTAGCGTGCCGAGGAACCGTTGAGCTTCCGGAAGGCCGCCGATGTCCTATCGACCCCTCACTCTCACTGCCGCGACGGCGATCCTCGCCCTCTGCCTCGCCGCCTGCGGCGACGCCGCCGACGGACCGCGCACGGATCCACCCGCGACCGTGACCCTCGCCAGCAGCGAGCCCGAAGCAGACGGTGAGGCGAGCGACGGCGGGGGTGACGCCGTCGAGTCGGAGGACTCGGAGGATTCGGAGGCCGATGTCGCGACCATCCCCGCACCCGATCCCGCCGACTATCCCGGCATGGACGAGAACACGCCGGAGGGTGCGGAGCAGGCGTTCCGATACTTCATCGCGCTCACTTTCTGGGGATTCCAGACTGGGGAGACGGAAGAGCTTGAGGGTCGGTTTGTCGAATCTTGTGAGGCCTGCTCGGGCAATGTGGACATGATGAATGAGTTCAAAGAAGAAGGCACATTCTGGACGCCGGTCACCCTAGAGGAGGGAGGTGGCTCCCTCTCGTCTAGGGTGACCGGCGGGGACGAGGACGTCGTCGTGAGTTACGGCTTATTTGTTTCCGCACATTCTGAACCTAATGTGGAGTCTGGAGGTGTGATCGAAGCTGAAAGGAGTGACGTTGCCTTTGGCGCAGGACTTTCTTGGGTGGGGGGTAGGTGGATGGTGGTAGGCATGGACATGGTGGCATTTTATGCGTAAATATCCGCAGGTGGGTTTTGCGATGGCTGGCCTTCTGTTGGCTCTCCCGTTTATCCTTCTTTCGAACGTTGCTGAATCATTTGCGGTCGGGGAGCCAGGGGGGGATTGTGTGAAGTCTGAGATCGTTACGGCTTCCGGAAATGGGGCTTATCTGGTCGATGCAGATGATGCGTCCTCATGTTCTGAGCAGGGTGCAGAAGCTCCCGCGGGGTCCCATGCGGGGGATGCTTCGGTGGTCACCCGTTTCACGCGGACGACCTACACAGCGACTCAGACCGGGAGCTCCTGCACGGACAGCGATGAGGCGAGTGCGAGTGGCGATCAGCCCATGGGTCCTCGCGTCATCACGTGCCGGGCTGTTCAGGACAGCTGCGAGCAGGGGGTCGACTATCGGATCACCGAAGGAGCGAACGGGGATGTCGTGGCGAACGTCCACGGTCTCGCGGGATCAGCGGAGTCTCCTGATGATGGAGAGGATCGCCGTACTGTCGAGTACACCTCTGTCGATCTTGTCGCTGACACGGAGCGGGTGACGGGGTACGGGTGTGTTCCTGTGACGGTTCCGGTGGATGCGGCGGGGGAGCCGGTCGTCATCACGGTTTCGCAGGAGGATTTTGCGGAGCTGCCGGTGGAGGGGCTGGTGGCGCATGCGGGGCCGGAGGTGGGGTGGGTGCCGGTGAACATGGTGAATGTGCTGTATGCGGAGGTGGAGACGCAGGTGCTGGAGACGGAGCTGCTGGGGGTTCCGGTGCGGGTGCGGGCGATGCCGGTGGAGTTCCAGTGGGATCTGGGGGACGGGACGAGGATCACGACGTCGAAGCCGGGTGGTCCGTATCCGTCGGAGGAGGTGTCGGCGATGTATGCGTTTGAGGGCTGGTATGACATCACGTTGACGACGACGTTCGCGGGGCAGTTCTCGGTCGACGGGGGTCCGTGGCAGGACATCGTCGGGGAGATCGAGGTGGCGTCGGAGCCGGTGGAGATCTTCTCGAAGTCGTTCGAGGCGCGGCTGGTCGATGGTGATGTGCCGGTCGATGAGGAGGCGGATCCGTGGATCCCTGAGCGGACCCCGGACACCGAAGGACCCATCGACCCCGAGGCGAAGCACATCACCCTGTGACCCGCGATCGGCCCGCCGCACCCCCAAGCACTGCGACCGGACCGCGGCCCGCGCGGCGCGGCCAGTGCGCGGATGCCACCGGAGGCGATCCGCTCCGCGGAACCAGGTTGGACGCCGACGAGGCGTGATGTACGGTGCCGCTCATGACGAACCGATGGTTTACCTATGCGAAGTCGGCCCTGGAGGGGCCGGCGACGGCATAGCGTCACCATCCCTTCAGAGCCGACAGGGCAGAGCGCAAGCTCTGCCCTTCGCCGTTCCCGGCGGGCTCTGCATGGGTCCGCCCCTCCCCAGGACAGGACCTATGACCTCGACACTCACCTCCCCGGTTGCCGCTCCCACCAGCACCGCGACCATCCCCGACCGGAACATCGCGAGCTTCACGTCGCTGCCGACCCCCGCCGAGCTCCTCGAAGAGCTCCCCCTGGACACCGAGCACGAACAGCTCGTCGGCCGATCCCGTGAGCAGGTCCGCGCCGTGCTCTCCGGCGAGGACGACCGGCTGCTGGTCGTCGTCGGACCCTGCTCGATCCACGACCCGGAAGCCGGTCTCGACTACGCACGACAGCTCGCCGGCATCCAGGACGAGGTCCGATCGGATCTTCTGCTGGTGATGCGCACCTACTTCGAGAAGCCGCGCACCACCGTCGGCTGGAAGGGCCTGATCAACGACCCGCATCTGAACGGATCTCACGACATCGCCACCGGCCTGCGACGAGCCCGAGGCTTCCTGCGCGACGTCACGAGTCTCGGGCTTCCCTGCGCGACCGAGTTCCTCGAACCCATCAGCCCCCAGTACATCGCCGACCTCATCAGCTGGGGAGCCATCGGAGCGCGCACCACCGAGAGCCAGATCCACCGTCAGCTCGCCTCCGGGCTGTCCATGCCGATCGGCTTCAAGAACGGCACCGACGGCGGCATCCAGGTCGCCCTCGACGCGATCAGCGCAGCCTCCTGCCCGCAGGCGTTCCTCGGGATCGGAGCCGACGGCTGTGCGAGCCTCGTCTCCACCCTCGGCAACCCCGACGTGAACCTCATCCTGCGCGGCGGCGCCGACGGCCCCAACTTCGGCCCCGAGCACGTGCGTGCCGCCTCCGACCGCCTCATCGACAACGGCCTGCCCGCGCGTCTGGTCATCGACGCGAGCCACGGCAACAGCGGCAAGGACCATGTCCGCCAGGCCGAGGTCGCGCACCTGCTCGCCGACCAGGTGTCGGCCGAAGCCGCCTCCCGCAGCGAGTCCGCGACGGACCACGATGGTGCAGCCCGCGGCCCGGCGATCGCAGGCATCATGCTCGAATCCAATCTCGTCGCCGGCGCGCAGAAGCTCGACGTCGCCGTCGGCCCGGCCGGGCTCGTGCGCGGCCAGTCCGTGACCGACAAGTGCATGGACTGGGAGTCGACCGCGGAGGCGCTGCGCGCGCTCGCCGCAGGTTCCCGTCGACGCCGACAGGGCTGAGGCCGCCCATCCCCCTCGGTGCGCAGCCCTCCCAGGCATAGCGGGCGCACTGGCGGAACCGAGCGCGGTCGCAGACCCGAGCGCAGAGGCGAGCCCTGGGCCGAGGGGCGCACACATGCGGGAATACCGTGCGTCCCCGGCCCGTTGCCTACCAGTCCTGCGCCCGGTCCACGGAAGGATGCCCGATGCCGCACGACAGCCCCCAGCACCCCGACCCTCAGCAGACCGACTCTCACCCGTCCGACTCCCTGCACCCCGACGCTGCGGAACCCGTCGCGGCCGAACCCGGCCTTTCGCACCCGAGCCTCCCGACGCTCGCCGCGCAGGCCCAGCGGCTCATCGACCTGGGCGTCCACGAGATCGCCGGCCTGGACGCGCAGCAGCTCCGCGACGCGGCCGACGTATGGGGCAGCGACCGGACCGATGCGCTGCTGGTGGTCCGCCCGGACCTCGCCCCGCCGTCGGCCCTGGCCCCGCTGATGCGGCGCGGCGGGAAGCCGGGCTTCGTCGTCGTGGACATGGACGACGTCGACGACTTCGCGCCGACGGGCATCGAGCTGCCAGGGGACGGTCCGACGTACCTCCTCGAGGATCCCTCGCGCGGCGAGGACTTCGAGAACATGACCCCGCAGGAGGCCCTGCCGGAGATCCTCGCCCGCGGACGCACTCCGCTCCTGCTCACCGAGGGCATCCACTGGGCGCTCCAGGTCCCGGAGATCATCGCCCCCGGCCACTGCTTCATGACCATCGGCTCGCGGAGGCTGAAGCTCGGCGGGAAGCATGATGCGCGCACGCCGGCGCTCTGGATCTCGGGCGGCACCGGCCGTGATGGGAAGGACAGGAGAGGCGCCCCGAAGGTCGGCTGGTGCTGGTGGGGCAACCGGCACACCTGGCTCGGGATCGCCTCGGCCGACAGGAGGTCCGGACGGCCGTGACGTGGTGGCCGTGACGTGGTGGCCGTGACGCGGCGGCTGTGACCTGGTGGCCGTGACCCAGCGGCCGTCGGCCGTGCTTCGCGGCAGTCACCGGCGACGCGCGCGTCGCAGTGGACGCCGACGGCATGGTGCGCCATGGTGTCCGCACGAGGCGCGGGCACAGGACAGCGCCGGTGAGGAGAGCATCCGATGCGCATCGTGACCAGCGCCCAGGAGTGGGACGAGCACCGCCGGCAGGAGGAGAGCGGTCCCGTGTGCGTCCTGGTCGGCCCCCAGGACCTCGGTGCCGCCGGAGCACCTGCGGGCTCCGGTGCTGACCGTGGGATCGCGCGCGAGGTCGCGGAGCATCTGGGCCTGCGCCTGCCGATGCGTCCGGGGACGGCGCGCCGTCCGTCGGCCGCAGTCGACGGCGACCAGCTGGAGCTGGTGCTGTTCGTCCTCGGAGCAGACCGCTCCCAGCATCGGCTGGAGATGCTCGCCGCGCCGTCGGGCCTGCTGGTGGCGGCCGACGACGCTGTGCTGCAGTCCGTGCGCGCCCACCTGGGTGACGGCCGCCTGCGGGACGGCGCGGCCCTCGACGACACCTGGGCGATGGTCGTCGCGATCATCCTCGGCGTCGCCCGACGCTGCGAGGAGATCCTCGACGACCTCGACGACGAATGCCAGGCCATCGCCGAGCGCGTCACCGGATACCGGTCCTCGCCGGAGCGGCGGGGCATCGCGAGGATGCGCACCGACCTGTTCCGGATCCAGGAGTTCCAGGCCGCCCAGCAGGAGCTGCTGTCGAAGGACGAGGAGACCGCGCAGCACCTCCTGCAGAAGCTCGACGACGGGAGCACCGGAAGCGCGGGCAGCGCTGGGAGCGCTGGGAGCTCCGCCTCCCATGGCCGCCGCTCGACGCGCCTGCGGCATCTCCTCCAGCGGGCCGCAGGGGCGTTCGCCGCGAACCGGGCGCTCGCCGAGCGGCTCTACGCGATGCTCGGCGACGTCCTCGCCGAGCAGGACGCCGTCGTCAACGAGCGCCTCACGCTTGTCGCGACGATCTTCCTGCCGCTCACCCTCGCGACCGGATTCTTCGGCATGAACTTCGCCTGGATGGAGGACCGCGTCGGCTCCCTCACCGCGTTCGTGCTGCTGGGGGTCGTGCTGCCGGTCGCCATCACGCTCGCCACCCTCGCCGTCGTCCGACGCCTCACACGCTCCGCGTGATCCTGGCCAGCGCGGCCAGCGCGGCCAGCGCGGGACCACCTCACTCCTCGCGCTCGGGCGCGGCCTCGTCGTGCGCGGGCTCCTCGGCGGTGGTGTTCTCGGTGGGCTCCTCGGCAGTGGTGCTCTCGGGGGCGACGACCGTCCAGGAGCTCTGGTCCGCCGCCCACCGGCTGGGCACGGGACCGAGCAGCTCAGCGTCCGACGGTGCGAGCAGCACCCCGGCCTCCAGCTCCGGCAGGGCCGGATGCGTCCGCTCGATCGGCCGCGCGTCACCCACCGCCTCGAGACGCAGAGCCGTCAGCTCCGGGAGACGGATCGGCTCGGGACCGGCGATCTGACGATCCCGCGCGGTCAGCGGATCGTTCGCGGAGACCGGATCCGCGACCGCCGCCTCGGCGCACTCCACCAGGACCTCTGCGACGGTCTGCACGGCGATCGGCTGGATCAGCCAGTCCTGCACCTCGATGCGGTCCTCGTGCTCGGTGACCGCCGCCGGGTTCATGGCGAACTCCATCCACTGCGCGGAGCGGACGATCGTATGGGGGAGGGAGGAGTCCTTCAGCGCCTGCTCCTGGGCGCGCTTGGCCAGGTAGTAGGGGAAGCCGTCGAAGGCCGGCGCGCCGATCCCGCAGATCGACAGGTGCACCAGGTGCTGCACCCCCGACTCCTGGACGGCGGCGATCAGATGCTCCGTCGCGCCCCGCAGCGCCTCCACCACATCAGCATCGGGATCGGCAGGCAGTGCGTTCGACGCATCGATCACGACATCCACCCCGGCGAGGCTCTCGGTCAGCCCCTCGCCGGTGCTCAGATCGACGCCGGTGGCGCGGGACAGCGGTACGGCCACGTGGCCGGCGGCCTCGGCGGCGGCGACGACATGCGCTCCGGCAGTTCCGGTGGCGCCCAGGATCGCGAACTTCGACAAGGCAGGTCTCCTTCGAGGATGGGAGAGGGACATGCAGGGGCATGAAGCACCAGCGCGCATGCTTCCCCCGACGTCCATTGCATCCTGAGCACAGCTGAGCGCGCGGACAGGTCAAGGAGTCTTTGCCGGACAGCGATCAGTCTTTTCCCAGCTTTGGCACTGAGGGTGATCCGTCGAACGCCGCGGCATCCCCGTCCGTGATCCGTCGCACGGACCGCTGTAGCAGTGCGGCGGGGAGCCCGGCCGGACCGCATCTGATCCTCGCTCTCATCCCCGGTGCTGCTGCCACCACAGCGCAGCCTGCACCCGTGAGTCCAGGTTCAGCTTGGCGAGCGCGTGGGAGATGTGGGACTTGACCGTGCTGACCTCGACGAACAGCCGTGAGGCGATCTGCTGGTTCGACAGTCCCTCGGCGACCAGGGCGAGCACCTCCTCCTCGCGGCGAGTGAACTCCGGTTCCGGACCGGGGCGCCCGCCGACCGCCGGTGCCACGGCGGGGGAGCGATGGGACGCCGCGGCGGAGCTGTCGGACGCTGCAGGGGAGCGGTCGGTCGCGGCACGTCCGCGCAGCGCACCGAGCACGGTGCGGGTGGCGGCGGGGGAGAGCGCTGCGTCGCCCCGATGGACTGCGCGGACGGCCTCGAGGATCCGCTCGGGCTCCTCGGACTTCACGAGATAGCCGTCGGCACCGGCGGCGAGCGCCCCGAGCACGAACTCGTCGAGGTCGAAACCAGAGATGACCAGCACGTCCGCGTCGATCTCCCGGAGTCGTGGAGTGATGTCGATACCGGTCGCACCGGGCATCCGCACGTCGGTGAGCACGACGTCCGGGCGATGCTCGCGGGCGGCGTCGAGAGCGGAGGGACCATCCGTCGCCTGCGCCACGACGCTCATGTCGGGGGCGGAGTCCAGCAGGGCGACCAGGCCGGAGAGGACGGCGGGATGGTCGTCCGCGACGACGATGCGGATCGGCGCGGACTGCGGAGCGGCCTCCGGACCGGGCCCCGGTCCGGCAGCCGAGGAAGAGTCTTCGGAGGCGGCGGTCATCGGGGGATCTCCTCGGACGCGGCGGGACTGTGCACGGCGGGGCGGGGTGCGGCAGGGGAAGGCGGAGCGGCGGGCAGGCGGGCGAGGACGTGCCATGCCCCCGGATCGTCGGCCAGCGGACCGGAGATGGCCTCGCCGCCGACGGCCGCCGCGCGGTCGGCGATCGCGCGACGCCCCATGCCGCTGCCTGCCGCCGACGGGTCGCTGCGCCGGTTCACGAGCTCGAGGACGACCACGGTCTGAGCGCCGGCGTCCCGTGGCTGGGGCTGGGGCTGGGGCTGCGGCTGCGGCTCCTGCTGGGGGCGGGGCTGCGACTGAGATCGGGACCGGGGTCGGGCCTCGTCCGAGGTCTCGAGCCGGACCTCCAGGGCGATCGGGGCCGCGCCGTGGCGCACCGCATTGGTGACGGCCTCGGCGCCGAGCCGCAGCAGGGCCGCCTGCACCGCGGGCGCGACGGCAGCGGGGTCGTCCACCCTCTCGTCGACGACCACGTGGGCCGCGGGGTCGCGGCCCCGCAGACGGTCGGCCAGAGAGGACCAGCTCAGCGTCACGGTCGGCTCGCCGCCGGACTCCTCCTCGGCGAGCACCCCGATCATCGAGCGCAGATCCCGCAGTGCTGCGAGGGCGGAGTCCCGCGCGGTCGCCAGGGAGCTGCTGCGGGAGGCCTGATCGGGCAGGGATGCGGCGAGGCTCGTGTGCAGGGAGACGGCGCTGAGGTGGCCGGAGATGACGTCATGCAGGTCGTGGGCGATGCGTCGGCGCTCGGCCTCGACGGCGCCGGCGGCCTGGGCGGCGGCGAGCTCCTGCTGGAGCTCCGCGAGGTGCTCGGCGGCCTGGCGGGCGGTGCGATGGTGGCGCACCTCCCAGCCCCACAGGAGCGGGACCATCACCACGAGCGCCGCGACCATCACGATCATCAGCACGTGCATCTGCTCACCGAGCACGCCCGCCGTCAGCATCCCCAGGGCCGTCGCGGCGACGCCCAGCCTCGTCGTCCAGCGGGCGAGGCGCGCGCTGCCGTGCATGACCGGTTCGAACATCGCCTCGAAGAACAGCACGTACGCGCTGACCTGGCCACCGAGGGCCATCTCGACGAGGGACAGCGGTCCCGCCACCGCCAGCACCGTCCACGGTCGGCTCCGACGCCAGGCGATCGAGGCCGAGGCGACCAGCATCATGGCCATCGACGCCTCCAGGGGCAGGCGCGGCCCGTCCTGCACGAGGCTGCCGTTGGAGAGGCCGGACAGGGCCAGAAGCACCACGAGCGCCGCGTAGCCGGCCGCGGTCAGGACGTCTCGGCGCTCCATGCGTCTCGGGCCCGTGCCAGCTGCTGCTACGCCGGCTGCTGCTACGCCGGCTGCTGCTCCGCCGGGCTCGGCTCCGCCGGGCGCGAGCCCGCTGCGGAGCGCGTGAGGGGGATCGACGGAGGCCATGCAGACGAGGGTAGGCGGACGGCGTCGGAGGCGCTCCCCTCCCGGGGGCAGTCGGCACCAAGGGAGGAGCCCGGGGCGGCATCCCCGCGCGCAGCCTCGGCAGATCGGCACCTCCGGGGGGGGACGCCGGGGTGCGGCGCCGACAGCATGGAGGGCATGGACTTCCTGACCGACGTCACCGGCCTCACCGAGGTCGCGGGCCCGCTGGGTCTGATCATCCTCGCGCTGGTGGACTCCACCTCGATGGGGACCCTCGTCATCCCCGTCATCCTCCTGGTGACGGCCGACGGTGGGGCCCGGCGCGCCGCGACCGGCACCCTGCTGTACCTCGGGATCATCGGCGCCTTCTACCTGGCGCTCGGTATCGCGCTGCTCGCCGGGCTGCTGCCGCTGATCGAACGCTTCGGCCATCTGCTGACGACGATCCCGGTCATGACGGTGCTGGCCGCAGCGGGCGTCGGCCTCGTCGTCTGGTCGTTCCGGACCGATCCGGCGGCGATCCGCAAGCGCGGCGGCGACCCCGAGGCCTCGGCGAAGCGCTGGTCGGACAGGGCCCGACGGGCCGCGGGTCGTCCGCGCACCCTCGTCCTGCTCGCGCTCGCCGCGGGGTTCGTGGAGGCGGCGTCGATGATCCCCTATCTCGCCGCGATGGGCATCATCGCCGACATGGGGATCGGGCTCGCCCGGGGCGCCCTCGTCCTCGTCGGCTACTGCGTGGTGATGATCCTGCCCGGCGTCATCCTGTGCGGCCTGCGCGTCCTCGCCGGACGCCGCGCGGACGCTCTCCTCGATCGGGTGCATGCCTGGTTGATGCGCAGCGCGGCGTCGGCGTTCTCCTGGGCGATCGGCATCATCGGCGTGATCCTGGTGCTGAACACCGCCGGTCCTGTCATCTCAGCCCTCTCAGGCGGGACGTGAGAGCGGGGCCGGAGGACGGGAGGGCGGGGCCGGTCCGGCAATAAAGGCGACATCTCCCAGAATCGGCCCGCTCGCCGCCCGCTGCCCCTACGATGCCGGTATCGGGTCCGACGAGGGGCACGATGCATCCGAGGCCGACGGAGGCCGTCGGGGGCATGCCGCCTCGCGGGCGCGCTCCCTGCCCCCGACACCTTCCCCCCGATCCTCGATCCAAGGACAGTTCCATGAACTCCCTGGTCCTCGCCATCGTCGGCGTCGGCATGATGATCGCCGGCTACCTCCTCTACTCCCGCTTCCTCGCCCGCCGCGTCTACCGGCTGGACGCCTCCTTCCGCACGCCCTCCCACGAGCTCCAGGACGGCGTCGACTACGTCCCCACCAACAAGTTCATCCTGTGGGGCCATCACTTCACGTCGGTGGCCGGTGCGGCGCCGATCGTCGGCCCCGCCGTCGCCGTGATCTGGGGCTGGCTCCCCGCCTTCCTCTGGGTCACCCTCGGCACCGTCTTCTTCGCCGGCATGCACGACCTCGGCGCCCTGTGGGCGTCGGTCCGCAACCGCGGGCAGTCCATCGGATCGCTGTCGGCGAGGTACATCGGAGCGCGCGGCAGCCGCCTGTTCCTCGTGGTGATCTTCCTGCTGCTGCTCATGGTCAACGCGGCCTTCGCGGTCGTCATCGCAGGCCTGCTGGTCTCGACGCCCACCGCGGTGATCCCGACCGGGGGAGCCCTCGTCGTCGCAGTGCTGATCGGCCAGGCCATCTACCGGTTCCGATGGAACCTCCCGCTGGTCTCGGCCGTGGGCGTGATCGCGCTGTACGGGCTGATCCTGCTGGGCGACCAGGTGCCGATCGTGCTGCCCGAGAGCGTCCTGGGCCTGAGCCCCACGGCGTTCTGGATCGTGCTGCTGTTCGTCTACGCGGCGATCGCCTCGGTGCTCCCGGTGTGGGTGCTGCTGCAGCCCCGTGACTACATCAACGGCCTGCAGCTGTTCATCGGCCTGATCCTGCTGTACGGGTCGGTGCTGATCCTCCATCCGGAGGTCGTCGCCCCGGCGATCAACGCGAACGTCCCCGAGGGGACGCCGGGCATCATGCCGCTGCTGTTCGTCACCGTGGCCTGCGGCGCCATCTCCGGATTCCACGGCATCGTCTCCTCCGGCACGACCGCCAAGCAGCTCGACAAGGAGACGGACGCCCGCTTCGTCGGCTACTTCGGGGCGGTCGGCGAGGGACTGCTGGCGCTCGGGGCGATCATCGCGACGACGGCCGGCTTCCGCACGCTCGCGGACTGGGAGGCGGTCTACAGCGCCTTCAACGAGGGCGGTGTCGCGGCGTTCGTCGACGGCGGCGGCGCGATCCTGAACGCGGGCCTGGGCATCCCGACCTCCCTGTCCGCCACGATCCTCGCCACCATGGCGGTGCTGTTCGCCGCCACCACCATGGACACGGGCGTGCGCCTGCAGCGCTTCGTCGTCCAGGAGATCGGCGAGGTGGTCGGTGCGAGGCTGGGGACCGTCCTGGCGACCGCGATCGTCCTCGCCGTCTGCCTGGGCCTGACCTTCAGTGCCGGTGCCGACGGCTCCGGCGGCATGATCATCTGGCCGCTGTTCGGCACCACCAATCAGATCCTGGCGGGACTGACGCTGTCGATCCTCGCGGTGATGCTGATGCGCAAGCGGCGCCCGGTCCTGCCGATCATGCTGCCGCTCGTGTTCGTGCTGTTCGTCAGCGTGTATGCGCTGATCATCCAGCTCGGCGGCTTCTACCGCGACGGGAACTGGCTGCTGCTGGTGCTCGACGTGATCATCCTGGTCGCCGCGGCGTGGGTGATCGTCGAGGCCGCGGTCGCCCTGAACCGCGCCCGCAGGGATCCCCCGGAGCCCGACGACGGCGACGCCCGCCCGGATGCTCGTCGCGATGGCGGAGAAGGCGGTGAGCACGGAGAGCGTCCCGACGCCGGCGACGGCGACGACGAGGACTTCGACGAGGTCGGGAACGTCGGCCGCGGAGGAGCATGAGCACCGCCCGCGGCCGACGGCCCGCAGCGGGCTGGCAGAGCTTCGCGACAGGCCGGCAGGGGCTCGCGACAAGCTGGCAGAGCTTCGCGACGGGCTGGCGGCGGTTCTCCGCCGGGCTGCACGAGTTCTACGTCGGTCCCTACCGCCAGACCTTCGCCCGCGCCGAGCGGGAGGAGGACGACCTGTTCAGGATGCTCGTCATGAGCGAGATGCTGGGCGTGCCCAATCCCGCCGCCGGGTTCACCGAGGAGCTGCTGCCCGTGCTCTACGACGGCTTCCATGAATGGCATCTGCGGATGGGGATGGACCGATCGCCCCTGGAGGGCTTCCGATGCTGCTGAACCTGGCGCTCGGACACCGCGTGCTGTTCCTCGGGGGCAAGGGCGGCGTCGGCAAGACGACGGTCGCCTCGGCGGTCGCCCTCGCGGCCGCGCAGCGGGGCCGACGGGTCCTCGTGGTCTCCACCGACCCTGCCCACAACCTCGGGCATCTGTGGGGCCGCAGGATCGGGGACCGGATGGTGGAGCTCGCCCGGCCGACGGCCGACGGCGGGATGCTGCACGGCATCGAGATCGACCCGGGAGCCGCCGCGGACCAGCATGTGCGCGAGGTGGGCAGGACCCTGAAGGGCATGATGCCCGCGCAGCGCCACAGCGAGGTCGACCGTCACATGGACCTGTCGCGGCGCTCGCCGGGCACGCACGAGGCCGCGGTCCTCGAACGCATGACCGACCTGGTCGAGCAGGGGCTGAGCGACGCCGACCTGGTCGTCTTCGACACCGCGCCCTCCGGGCACACGGCACGGCTGATGGCGCTGCCGGAGCTGATGACGGCATGGACCGACGGGATGCTGCGCAGCCGCAGGAGGAGTGAGAGGCTCGGCGCGGCCCGGCGCGGCCTGCAGGGCGGGGAGCCCGATCCGCAGGAGGCGAGGGATCAGGAGATCCGGGCGCTCCTGATGCGTCGACGGGACCGTCTGGCGCATCTGCGTGAGGTCCTCACCGACGGGTCCACCACCTCCTTCGGGATCGTCCTGGCCGCGGAGCGCCTTCCCGTCCTCGAGACCATCGACCTGCACGAGGAGCTGACGGGGCTCGGCATCGACGTGGGCGCGCTCGTGGTCAACAGGCGCTCCCCGGCGGACCGCGGGGAGTTCCTCGCGCGCCGCCGTGCGCTCGAGGAGCAGCATCTGCTCACGCTGCGGGATGCGCTCCCGCGCGCACCCCTGCAGGAGATCCCGCTGATCGACGGCGACGTGGTGGGCGCCGACGCCGTCTCGGCATTCGCCGAGCACCTCACCGCCCGGTCTCCCGTGCCGGAGCCTCCCCGGCGCTGAGGACCACGGGCCCGGATGCTCCTAGTCTGGGGCCATGAGCATCGACGACACGGAATCCTCCAGCATCCCCTCCAGCACTGTCCCCTCCGGTCGAGCCAGCGCCTCCGCCCGTCCTCTCCCGACCGCATCCCGCAGCGCCTGGACGCTGCCCGGCCTGCGGCTGACCGACGTGACGCTCCCGGTCCCGCTCGACCACGCGGAGCCGTCGGGCCCGAGCATCGAGCTCTTCGCCCGCATCGTCGAGGCCGACGGCGGAGCGGACCGTCCCTACCTGGTCTTCCTCCAGGGCGGCCCCGGCTCGGAGGCGCCGCGTCCGCTGACCGCCGACACCCCCGGATGGCTGACCAGGGCGCTGGAGGACTTCCGGGTCGTCCTGCTCGACCAGCGCGGCACCGGCCGCTCCACCCCCGTGGGCCTGGACGTGGTGCTGCCCGAGGGCGTGCTCGGCGGTCCGTCGTCGGCCGACGATCCCCGCACCCTGCGCGAGGCGACCCCCGAGCAGCAGGCCCGCCATCTCACCCGCTTCCGCGCCGACGCGATCGTCCGCGACGCCGAGCTGCTGCGCGAGCATCTCGGCGCGGAGAGCTGGTCCCTGCTGGGCCAGTCCTTCGGCGGGTTCACGGCGCTGCGGTACCTCTCCGCCCACGCCGGTTCGGTGGACACCGTCCTGTTCACCGGCGGACTGCCCACCGTCGGCCCCCACATGGATGCGGTCTACACGATCACCTGGGAGGGGATGATCGCCCGCAGCGAGCGCTTCTGGGCGCGCTTCCCCGAGGACCGCGACCGCTTCCGGCGCCTCGCCGATCTCGCAGGCGCCGGCCGGCTGCGCCTGCCCGACGGGCAGAGCGTCGGCGTCGAGCGCCTGCGCCGCCTCGGACACCTGCTCGGAGGGTCGACGGGCCAGGAGAAGCTGCACCTCCTGCTGGAGCTGGATCCGTCGTCGGCCGCCTTCGCCCATGACCTGGCGAGCCTGCTGCCCTTCGGCGGGCGCAACCCGATCTACGCCGTGCTGCACGAGTCCTGCTGGGCGGACGGGCTGGCCACCCGTTGGTCCGCCGACCGCACCATGCCCCTCGCGGTCGCCGAGGATCCGACGCTGCTGGCAGGCGAGCACATCCACCGCGACCTGTTCGCCGAGGACCCCGAGCTCGCGCCCTGGGCCGAGGCCGCCGACCTCCTCGCCGACCACGTCTGGCCCCGCCTCTACGACGAGCGCTCCCTGCGGGAGGCGACCGCGCGCGGCGCCGCCGCCGTCTACTTCGACGACGCCTACGTCCCGCGCCAGCACTCGCTGCCCACAGCGGACCTGCTCCAGAACGTCACCCCGTGGGTGACCAGCGAGTTCGAGCACGACGGCCTGCGTGCCAGCGGCACCGGCGTGCTCGAGCACCTGCTGGACCTGGCGGCCGGCCGACGGGCCCGCTGACGCCCGTCCGGGGGACCTGCCCCTCAGGCGTCGACGGCGAGGCGGAATCCCTTGTTGCCGCTGGAGTCCTCGGCGGCGGTCGCGCTGCGGGCGGCGACCCGATAGCGGTTGCAGTAGGAGTCGTGGCACAGGTACGAGCCGCCTCGCATCACGCGGACGTCGCCGGTGAGCGACGGGGCCTCGCCCGTCCGCCATGCGTCGGCGCACCATTCCCAGACGTTCCCCGCCATGTCGAACAGTCCGAAGCCGTTGGCGGGGAAGGAGCCGACGGGCGCCGTGCCGAGGAAGCCGTCCTCGAGGTCGTTGCGCACGGGGAACACCCCCTGCCAGATGTTGCACATGTACTGCCCGTCCGGGGTGAGGTCATCGCCCCAGGCATAGCGGGCCTGGTCGAGGCCCCCGCGGGCGGCCTTCTCCCATTCGGCCTCCCGAGGCAGCCGCATCCCGCACCACGCGGCGAAGGCCTCGGCGTCGCGCAGCGAGATGTGGACGACGGGATGATCGGGCACCTCCGCCGCGTCGGACCCCGGTCCCTGCGGATGCTCCCAGTCGGCGCCCTGGACAGCTCGCCACCAGGGGGTGCCCGGGGGCTTGGGGGAGGAGCGTCGGACCTCTGGGTCGAGCAGGCCGCCGAAGACGTAGGACCAGCCGAACTCCTCGGCCTCGGTGACGTACCCGGTCGCGTCGACGAAGGCGACGAACTCGGCATTGGTCACGGTGCACGGGTCGATGCGGAAGGCGTCGACGTGGACCTCGCGGATCGGGGACTCGCCGTCCTGAGGATTGCGGTCGGCGTCGTCGGTGCCCATCCGGAAGGTGCCGGCCCCGACGAGCACCGTGCGCTCGGCGCGGGTGCGGACCTGCTGGGCGGGCGCCGCCCAGGAGCGGGGCGACGAGGCGATGGACGGGGCGCCGGACGGGGCGGGCTCCGACGCCGGAGGCGCACCGATACCGGTCCGCACGTCGGCGCGCGAGCCGCCCGCGCAGGTGCAGGCACCGGGCGCGCAGCCGGTTCCGACGGTCTCCGCCGACGATGGTCCCGATGCGCCCTGGGAGGACGGCGCCGAGGCGGTCTGGGAGGCGGGCTCCGAGGCGCCCTGGGAGGCGAGACCCTGCACGTCGGAGGAGGTGAGAGGAGTGTTGCGCAGAGCGTCGGGGGCGTCGTCGGGCATGGGGCCCATCGTAGGTTCGCATGCCCCATAGCAGGTGGAACGATCGTTGCAGCGGAACCTGAGATGCGAGGTAACGGGCGGGTCACGGCGTTCGGCGGGCGATGTCGGCGGAGCGCCCCGGGTCCTAGCGTTCGAGCGCCCCATCCCCCCTTCTCATCCCCACGGAGGATCGTCATGGCCCTGGACACCACGCCGACCCCGGCCGGCCCGCCGCCCGACGGCTCCACCGCGACCGTCGCCCCCTCGACCCCGCCCGTCGGCTCCGCCGGCGCGGCCGATGCGCGCGCCGCCGCGGCCGAGAGCCTCGAGGACTACACGCTGCGCTTCGCACCCCGCTCCTACCGGAAGTGGGGACCGGGCGTCGTCGCCACCAGCGCGCTCGGCGGCATCGCCTATCTCGCCGACTTCTCGATCGGTGCGAACATCGGTCTCACCCATGGCACCATCAACGGCCTGATCGGCATCGGCGTCGCCGCGACGATCATCTTCCTCACCGGCTTCCCGCTGGCGTACTACGCGGCCAGGTACAACCTCGACCTGGATCTGATCACGCGCGGCTCCGGCTTCGGCTACTACGGCTCCGTGATCACCAACGTCATCTTCGCGACGTTCACCTTCATCTTCTTCGCCCTCGAGGGATCGATCATGGCGCAGGGCCTGTACCTGGGCCTCGGGATCCCCAGACCGGTGGGCTACCTGCTCTCCACGGTCCTGATCTTCCCGCTGGTCATCTACGGCATGAAGGTGCTGGCGAAGCTGCAGGTCGCCACCACTCCCGTGTGGCTGATCCTGATGGTGATCCCGGTGGCGTACCTGATCGTGTCGCATCCGGACTCGGTCTCCACGTTCATCGCCTATGCGGGCGACGCCGACGAGGGCGTCAGCTTCGCCGCGGCGATGCTCGCCGCAGGCGTGTGCCTGTCGCTGATCGCCCAGATCGCCGAGCAGATCGACTACCTGCGGTTCATGCCGCCCCGCACCCCGGAGAACTCCCGGCGCTGGTGGGCGGCCACGATCCTCGGCGGTCCCGGCTGGGTCCTGTTCGGTGCGACCAAGCAGATCCTCGGCATGTTCCTGGCGATCTACCTGGTCTCCAACGTCCCCGGCGCCCGTGAGGTCGCCAACGAGCCGGTGCAGCAGTTCCTGGTCACCTACCAGCAGCTGATGCCGGGCTGGCTGGCGCTGCTGCTGGCAGTGGTCCTGGTGGTGATCTCGCAGGTCAAGATCAACGTCACCAACGCCTACTCCGGCTCCCTCGCCTGGACCAACGCGTTCACCCGCGTCACCGGCCGCTACCCGGGCCGCCTGGTGTTCCTGGGCGTGAACCTCGCGATCGCGCTGGTGCTGATGGAGGCGAACATGTTCGACTTCCTCAACACGATCCTCGGGTTCTACGCGAACCTGGCGATGTCGTGGATCTGCGTGGTCGCCGCCGACATCGTCCTGAACAAGCACATCCTCAAGCTGTCCCCGAAGAAGCCGGAGTTCCGTCGCGGCATGCTCTACGGCATCAACCCCGTGGGCGTGGTGTCCCTGGTTCTTTCCGGCGGCATCTCCATCGCGATCTTCTTCGGCGCCTTCGGCTCCGCGGTCCAGCCGTACTCGCCCCTGTTCGCCGTGGGCATCGCCGTGGTCGCGACCCCGCTGATGGCGATCATCACCCAGGGCCGCTACTACCTGCGGCGCACCGACGACGGCATCGACCTGCCGATGTACGACGAGCACGGCAACCCCTCCGGTGACACCCTGACCTGCCATGTCACGGGTCTCGACTTCGAGCGGCCGGATATGATCGCCTCGGCGAAGAAGGGACCGGAGGGGGAGACCCTCTACCTCAGCTCCCTGGCCCTGGCGACGGACCGCAGCGGCGAGCACGTGCTGCCCAAGGAGGACTGAGAGTGCGCTTCACCCCCGGCGACACCGAGAAGCTGATGCTGGCCGTCGCCGGGATGGTCGCCCGCGACCGTCTCGAGCGCGGAGTCCTGCTGAACCACCCCGAAGCGGTCGCGCTGCTGTCCACGTGGGTGATCGAGCGGGCCCGGGCGGGTGCGAGCGTCGAGGAGCTCATGGTCGCCGGCCGCGAGGTCCTCACCCGCGAGCAGGTGATGGACGCCGTCCCCGACCTGCTGACGGACGTGCAGGTCGAGGCCACTTTCCCGGACGGGCGGAAGCTCGTCACCATCCACCGTCCCATCGACTGACCCGGTCGGCGGCGCGACCGTCGGTCGACCGGTCGTCAGCAGGCGCGGACGATAGGGCGCTAGGTGCCGACGAGCGGGCGCAGACGCAGGAGAGGAGCGCGATGAGCGCACAGGAGCAGTCCCCGTCGTCGGCCCCGGCGCCCGGATCCGGGCCTGGGCCCGGACCTGAACCCGGGCCCGGGGCGATCCGGGTGCGGCCGGGCCAGCGGGTGCTCAACGTTCGCGAGGATCCGGCCGACCGCCTCGTGCTGGTCTTCGAGAACACCGGCGATCGGCCCATCCAGATCGGCTCCCACCTGCATCTCCCGGATGCGAACACGGCCCTCGCCTTCGATCGGGAGGCGGCCGACGGGTTCCGCCTGGACATCCCGGCGGGCACCTCGCTGCGCTTCGAGCCGGGCGCGTCAAGGGAGCTGCCGCTCGTGCGCCTCGGCGGCGCTCGCCGCGTCCCCGGCATCCAGATCAAGGGTGCCCCGGGCCTCGCGCCGGCTCGCGCGGCCGGTCCTTTAGACGTCCCCACCGAGGAGGCCTGAATGGCTGTCATCAGCTCCGCCCGCTACGCCGCGCTGTACGGGCCGACGGTCGGCGACCAGGTGCGTCTCGGCGACACCGACCTGTGGATCGAGGTCGAGGAGGATCGCACCTTCGGCGGTGAGGAGGCCGTCTTCGGCGGCGGCAAGTCGATCCGCGAGTCGATGGGTCAGGGCTCGACCACCCGAGCTGAGGGCGCCCCGGACACGATCATCACCAACGCGATCGTCCTGGACTGGTGGGGAGTGGTCCGCGCCGACGTCGGCATCCGGGACGGCCGCATCGTCGCCCTCGGCAAGGCCGGGAACCCCGACGTCTCCGACGGCATCCATCCCGATCTGCGTATCGGCCCCTCCACCGATGTCATCTCCGGCGAGGGCAGGATCCTCACCGCCGGCGCCTTCGACACCCACGTGCACATGCTCTCGCCCTCGCAGATCCACGAGGCGCTCGCCACCGGCATCACCACCGTCGGCGGGGGAGGCACCGGACCCTCTGAGGGGAGCCGCGCGACCACCGTCACCCCCGGTGCCTGGCACCTCGGGCGCATGCATCAGGCCCTCGACGACCTGCCCGTGAACGTGCTGCTGCTGGGCAAGGGCAACACGGTCAGCGCCGAGGGCCTCGCGGAGCAGGCGCTCGCCGGCGCCGCCGGCTACAAGGTCCACGAGGACTGGGGCGCCACGCCCGCCGCGATCGACGCCTCCCTGCGGGCGGCCGACGAGCACGGGCTCCAGGTCGCCCTGCACTCCGACTCGCTCAACGAGTCCGGCTTCGTCGAGTCCACGATCGCAGCGATCGGCGGGCGCACCATCCACGCCTTCCACATCGAGGGCGCCGGCGGCGGCCACGCCCCGGACATCCTCGAGATCGCCTCGCTCCCGAACGTCCTGCCGGGCTCGACGAACCCGACCCTCCCGCACACCGTCAACACGGTCGCCGAGCACCTCGACATGCTCATGGTGTGCCACCATCTCAAGGCCTCCGTCCCGGAGGACCTGGCGTTCGCCGAGTCGCGGATCCGGGCGACGACGATCGCCGCCGAGGACCTCCTGCACGACATGGGCGCGCTGTCCATCACCTCGTCGGACGCCCAGGCGATGGGTCGCATCGGAGAGGTCATCACCCGCACCTGGCAGGTCGCGCACGTGATGAAGCAGCGCCTCGGCCCGCTCGGCGGGGCACTGCCGGCCGACAACGAGCGGGCCCGACGCTACGTCGCGAAGTACACGATCAACCCCGCGATCGCGCACGGCGTCGACGCGCACATCGGCTCCGTCGAGCCCGGGAAGATGGCCGATCTGGTGCTGTGGGATCCGCGGTTCTTCGGTGTCCGCCCGCATCTGGTCCTCAAGGGCGGCATGATCGCCTGGGCCGCGCTCGGGGACCCCAACGCCTCGATCCCCACCCCGCAGCCGGTGCTCATGCGTCCCGCCTTCGGCGATGCGATCGGCGCCAGGACCTCGGTGTCCTTCGTCGCGCCCTCCGCGGTCGACGACGGCCTGCGCGAGCGACTCGGACTGACCCGGGAGCTGCTGCCCGTGGCCCCCACCCGAGAGGTCACCAAGGCGGACCTGCGCAACAACGATGCCCTGCCCGTCATCGACATCCGTCCCGACACTTTCGAGATCAGCATCGACGGCGAGCCCGTTGTCCCCGCGCCGGCGCAGACCCTGCCTCTGGCCCAGCTCTACCAGATGTTCTGATGCTGACCAGCCGCCGCGCTCCCGCTCCTCGGGACGCACCGTCTTCCGGAGCCGTCTCGTCGACCGGAGCTGCACCGTCGGCCGGAGCCGCAGCGTCCGCGACGATCGCGATGCTGCTGGCAGACTCGCGCCTGCCCGCCGGAGCCCATGTCTCCTCCAACGGACTCGAGGCCGCGCTGCGGCGCGGCCTCGCACCGGAGAAGGTCGGCGACTACCTTCGATCTCGCCTCGGCACCGTGGTCCCGGTCGAGGCCGGAACCGCCGCCGTCGCCCGCATGATCTCCCTGCACGGACTGCAGGACACGCACGACCTGCACAGCAAGCACGACCCGAACGACCAGCACAGCAAGCACGACCCGCACGACCAGCACGCCGCCGAGTCGGTCACCGCCTCGGGCGCGTCCGCCCTGCCCACCGGCTCGAGCGCCCGCGTCGAGGAGCTGCGCCGGGAATGGGCGGCCCGCACGCCCAGCCGCGCACAGCGGGAGATCGCCTGCGCGCTCGGCGACGGACTGCGCCGCCTCGCCGCGGAGGTGTGGCCCGATGCTCTCGCCGTGCTCGGTCCGACCGTCGTCGGACGCCGGCCCGTCGGAGGTCACCCGACCGTCGGCCTGCCGCGTCCCATCGTGCTGGGTGCGATCGCCGCGGCCGCCGGGCTCGGTGCCGCCGACCTCGTGCGCCTGGTCGCCTACGACGACGCCCAGACCGTCGCCTCCGCCTGGCTCAAGCTCGAGCCGTCGGACCCCCGCCGTGCCGCGCACCTCGTCCTCGAGGCATGCGCGACCTTCGAGCTCCAGGTCCCGCACCTGGCCGCGCTCGAGAGCCCCGAGCACATCCCGTGCACCGGGGCACCCCTGACCGAGGAATGGGCCGAGGCCCAGTCCCAGCTCCCGAGGAGGCTGTTCCGTGCCTGAGACCACCGCCCACCGCTCCCTCCGCCTCGGCATCGCCGGCCCCGTGGGGACGGGAAAGAGCTCCCTGATCGCCACCATCTGCCGCGCCATGGCCCAGGAGATCCGCATCGGCGTGATCACCAACGACATCTACACCGATGAGGACGCCCGCTTCCTGCGCTCCGCCGGCGTCCTCGACCCGGAGCGGATCCGTGCCGTCGAGACCGGCGCCTGCCCGCACACCGCCATCCGCGACGACGTCACCGCGAACCTCGCCGCCGTCGAGGAGCTCGAGCAGGACTTCGACCCGCTGGACCTGGTGCTCGTCGAGTCCGGCGGCGACAACCTCACCGCCACGTTCTCCCCGGCGCTCGTCGATGCGCAGATCTTCGTGCTCGACGTCGCCGGCGGCGGCGACGTCGCCCGCAAGGGCGGCCCCGGCATCGGCCGCGCCGACCTGCTGGTCGTCAACAAGATCGACCTCGCCCCGTTCGTCGACGTCGACGTCGAGCAGATGGTCGCCGACGCCACCGAGGCCCGTGAGGGCGCCCCCGTGCTGGCCCTGTCACGGCACAGCGAACCCACCGTCGCCGCGCTGCGCGAGTGGGTGCTGGGCCTCCTGGCTGCGCACACGGCCGGCACCCACGAGCCGCAGGACCCCGGACCCATGGCCCCGCACTTCCACGCCGAGGACGAGGACCACGGGCACGACCACCCGCATCCTCATGACCACACGCACGAGCACTCGCATGAGCACTCGCATGGCCACTCGCACGAGCACGGCGGCGAGCACGAGCACGACCACGCGCCGGCGGGTGCGCAGTGACCCGCATCAGCATCGCCCGGCACGACGAGGGCCTCGTGCGCGTGGGCCTGACACCGGGGCTCCTGCAGCCTCGGCTGATCAATCGGGACGCCGACGGCGCGCATGTCGCGCTCGTCGCCGGAGGCGCCATGCTGCTCGGCGGCGACCGGGTCGCGGTCGACGTGCACGTCGGGGAGGGATGCACGCTCGAGCTCGAGGACATCGGCGGCACCGTCGCCTACGAGTGCCAGGACGAGCCCAGCCGTCTGGACATCCGCATCCGCCTCGACGCAGGCGCGCGACTCGTGTGGCGAGCGCACCCCTTCGTGGTGACCGACGGCGCCGATGTCGACCGCACCACCGACGTCGTCATGGCCGAGGGGTCCGTCCTGCTGCTGCGCGAGACCCTCGTGCTCGGTCGCTCCGGGGAGCGCGGCGGAATGCTCCGCGCCTCCACCCGCGCCCGCACCGCCGACGGCGACGCGATCCTGCTCGAGGACCTCGCGCTCGACGGCGCCGTCCCGCTCGCCGGCGTCCTCGGCGGGCATCGCGTGCTCGACACCGTCATCCAGCTGGGCCGACGGGCGGGCGATTCCGGGTCCGATCCCGGGGCCGACGTCGTCCCACCGCACGCGTCGACTCCGGGCCTCACTGCGCTGCCGGTGCACCTGCAGCTCGATGCCCCCGGCACCCTCGCCCGCACCGTCGGCGACGCCGCCCACGCCACAGGGATCGATGCCCTCGCCGACGTCTGGGCCCGTGAGCTCCTCGCCGGAGACGGCCTGCGCGAGGACACGACTCGGCCCGAGGACACGGCCCTGCGCCAGGACGTCGGCGTCTGATCCAGGACGTCGGGCCCGGGGCCCCGTGACCTGGGCTCGGGTCCCCGCGCCCCGGGCCCGGTTCCCCGTGGCCCGGGCTCAGCACTCCGGGCCCCGCACTCCGGGTCGGGAGCGGGGATTTCCGGCGGCGGATGAGACGCCGGGTCACGGGAAGGTCACGGCGCCTGGCTGTCTCGGCGGCCGCGCCCCTGCGGTCGTACGGTTCCAGAGCCCGGGAGGGAATGTGCCGGTGCCCTGTGAATGCTGGTCCCGGACTGGCAGCCGGCGACGTCGCGCATTCCCCGGGCGTCGGCACCGCATCCGTGCGGAGCCGATGCTCGCCGATCGCGCCGTCCACATCCGGCAGATCGGATCAGCCGACGCGCCCCTCCGGGGTGACACGAACCGGGGTCGGCGGGCGGGACGATCCAGGGCGTCCCGCCCGTCGGCTCCCGTGCAGCATCGAGGACGTAGGGTCGGACCATGAGCGCATCCACCCGACGCATCGGCTCCTTCACCGTCTCCGCGATCGGCCTCGGCGCGATGCCGCTGTCCGCCGGCCGCGAGCCCGCGGTCCCCCACGACCAGGGCATCGCCACCATCCACGCCGCCCTCGACGCCGGCGTCACCCTCATCGACACCGCCGACATCTACGCCCCCACCTGGGACGCCATGGGCCACAACGAGAGGCTCGTCGCCGAGGCGCTGCGCACCTACAGCGGCGACACCGCCGACGTCGTCGTCGCCACCAAGGGCGGCATCACCCGCTCCGAGGGTGAGACCTGGGGCCGCTCCGCCGACCCCGCCTACCTCCGCTCCGCGCTCGAGGCATCGCTCGAGAACCTCGGTGTCGACCAGATCGACCTCTACTACTGGCACCGGCCCGACCGCTCCCGCCGCTACGCCGACGGCGCCGAGTTCCTCGCCACCGCCCGCGCCGAAGGACTCGTGCGCGAAGTCGCGATCTCCAACGCCACCATCGACGAGATCGACGTCGCCCGCGATGTGCTCGGCGACGGCGTCCTCGCCGCGGTCCAGAACCAGTTCTCGCCCACCTATTTCCACGCCAGCCTCGGCGAGCTGCGCCATTGCGCCGCACACGACATCGCCTTCGTGCCCTGGTCTCCGCTCGGCGGCATCGGCTCCGGCGACCGCCTGCAGCAGCGCTTCCCGCAGATCGCCGCCGTCGCCGAGGCCCATGGCGTCAGCGCCCAGCAGGTCATCCTCGCCTGGGAGCTCGCCCTGGACGAGCACGTCATCCCGATTCCCGGTGCCGGCCGCCCTGCATCGATCGTCGATTCCGCGGCCGCCGCCTCCCTCGAGCTCACGGTCGAGGAGATCGCCGGTCTCAGCACCACGATCCTCGGCTGATCGGGCTGATCGGGCTGATCGGGCTGATCGGGCTGATCGGGCTGATCGGGCTGATCGGGCTGGTCTCGGGCTGGTTTCGCGCTGATCTGGCTGTGCTCAAGGCTGGTCGGGCTGGCCCTGTCCATGATCGGGAGATGAGCGGCATCTGCCCTGCATATGTCGGGGCAAGTGCCGCTCACCTGCCTTCTGTGGACAGCTGCATATAGCAGCTGCCAGGATCAGCAGCCAAGATCAGCAGCGCGGGCAGCATCTGCAGTGCGGGCAGCACCGGGGGCGAAGGCAGCGGCGGAGGAGAGGGCAGGAGCCGAGGCACCGATCAGCGAAGCCATTGCTCTGGGCGCGTGTGTTCCGCGGCCCACGCCCGGGGATTATGGCCTTGCCCGTCGGGATGCGCGGGCGTAGTGTTGCGGCCGTCGTCACCTGGATCGGAGCTCGGAGCTCGGAGAGCGAACCGCACCCCGGATCGGACTCTGCACCGGACCCCGCAACAGATCCTGTACCGGGAAGCTCGTGTCATCCCGGGGCTGAGAATGCGAGGCTGAAGCCAGGGCAGGCGACATCCACGACGTTCGAGGAGATGAGCATGCGCGGTCAGCGTGCAGGAAGCGAGGCGGCCCACTGGGCCTCCTTGGTGTGACCACGGCGTGCCCAGGGCACGCCGCCTCCGCCGTATCCAGATCTCCGCATGCCCCTGCCCGGACCAGGACGGAACGACGTGCGCTCCGCACCCGTGAGAACCGTCAGCCCGATGCGATCCGTGAGCCAGCGCCAGCAGTCAGCGTCAGAGCCCGAGTCGGCGCCGGCTTGAACAGCCCAGCTGTCCCGGTCGCCGGACTCTGCCGGACGCCTTCTCTGCGCTGCCGCCGGACCGCTGCCTCGGCACCGCGCATGTCGGCATGCCCTGTCGTGAGGACACCCCATGAACACCCTGACCGAATCCCAGATCCGCAGTTCCTTCATCAACGCCAGCAAGGGCGAGGCGAAGCGCGCCTTCCTGCCTGACCTCGACCAGATCGACTTCGAGAACCTCGACTATCTCGGCTGGCAGGATGCCAAGCGGCCCCGCCAGCACTACGTCGCTCTCGAGCTCGACGGCGAGCTGGCCGTGATGCTGCTGCGCGGCACCGAGACCGGGCCCGTCCGCAAGATCATGTGCTCCTGGTGCGAGGGCGGTGTCGAGGCCGCCTCGTTCGTCGCTCCGCTCGCCGGCGAGGCAGGACGGCGCGGCAACACCATCGGGACCCTGGTGTGCGCGAACTTCGCCTGCTCCTCGAACGTGCGTCAGCCCCCGCCGCCCCACGAGCTGCGCACCGAGGACCCCGCCCTGCTCGAGTACCACCAGCAGATGAAGATCGAGGGTCTGCGCGAACGATCAGCGGCTTTCGTCCGCACGGTCATCTCCCGCGGCTGAGCTCGGCATCATCGCGGAGTCCCCGTTGGCCGGGTGCCCTCGGCCCAACGCCTCCATGCCCTCCTGGTCGTTCCCGTCCGTGATCGGCAGCTCTGCCCAGGTTCAGCAGTCCTGTCCATGATCGGCAGATGAGCGGCACGAGCCTCGGTATATGCGAGGCAGATGCTTCTCATCTGCCGATGGTGGACAGAGGCCCGAGCGGATGGTGGACAGAGGCCCGGGCGGATGGTGGGCTGCGGTGATTGAGGGCAGAAGGTCAGGGGCTGAGGGTAGGCGGACGGTGGTCTAGGACAGGCAGCAGTGGCTCAGGTGGGTAGGGATGCGGGTCGGGGGTGGCAGCTGCAGCGCTCGGTGCTGGCCTGTCAGTCGAGATGGACGATGGCGTCGGCGCGGCCCCGGGTGGCGGTGACGATGCGGGCGTTGGCCTCGTCGGGACCGAGCGACCAGGCACGTGCGGCGTCGGGAGCCTTTCCGAATCTCTCATGGCGGGCGATGAGGCGCTCATGTCTCAGGGCCTCGGGCGCCTCGACGAACCAGCAGACATCCAGCAGAGCTCTGACCTGGGCGAACCCGTCGTCGTCGGAGAGGAGGTAGTTCCCTTCGGTGATGATGAGGGGAATGTCCGAGGGGACCTCGATGGCGCCCGCGAGCGGCTGCTCGAGGTCACGTTCGAACATCGGTGCCCACACCGGCGGATCCTGGGGGAGTGCGCTGCGGATGCGCTGCAGCAGGGAGACGTACCCGGCGGCGTCGAAGGTGTCGGGCGCGCCCTTGCGATCGCGGCGGCCGAGCCGGTCCAGAGCGACGTCGGCCAGGTGATAGCCGTCCATCGGCACGACGACGCTCGAGCCCTGCGGCAGGTGCTCGGCCAGCAGCGCGGTGAGCGTCGACTTGCCTGCGCCGGGGGCACCGGCTATCCCCAGAAGCCGTCTGCTCCCATGGCGGAGCGCTTCATCCAGGACCGTGCGCGCGGCGGCGAGGACCTCGTCGGCGCTCTCGAGGACGGTCGGGAGCGGGGCGGTCGATGTCGGCGTCTCAGGCATCTGCAGGCTCCGCATCTGCGAACTGGGGGTCCGTGCTCCCAGGATCCGCGGCTCCGGGGTCCGTGCTCCCAGGATCCGCGGCTCCGGGGTCCGTGCCCCCTGCTCCTCGCGCCAGGCGGACCTCGAGGACCTCGCTGCGCAGCGGCAGATGCATGAGGATCTGGTCCGGGGCCATGCCTGCAGCGGTCAGCGCCTGCGCATAGGTGTCCATCTGGCCGAGGTAGTGCTCACGCACATGCGCGACAGGATCCTGGCCGGGGTAGGACTTGTGGTCGATCAGGACGATGCGGCCGTCGGCCAGACGCAGCAGAGCATCGATCCACCCTTCCATGACCTGCGCGTCCTCGTTCCACCAGGTGATGGGCTGCTCGGTGAGCTGCTCGGCGCCCGGGAAGCGGGCGTCGAGGTGGTCCAGCCAGGCGCGTCCGGCCGCCATGAGGCGCTCGGCCCCGAGTGCGCGCTCCACGCTCCAGCGTCGCACGAGGCGCTCGGCGGCGAGCTCCCGCTGGGCGTCATCGAGGTCGCGCAGCGGCAGGGCGAGGTACCCGTGCACGGCCTCTCCGACGCGCTCCCAGCCCGTCCCTCCGCCCTCGACGAGCGGCGGCCCGATCCGCACCGGATCCAGCACGGTGCCCAGGGCCTCGTCGGAGCTGACGCCGGAGGCCTGGAAGCGGGCGCTGACCTCCCTCCTCGCCTCGTCGGCCGCACCGGCCGCACTGGCTCCGTCTGCCGCGCCAGTCCCGCCTGCCGTGCCAGTCCCGCCTGCCGCACCGGTCCCGCCTGCCGCACCGGCCCCGCCGCGCCGGGCCGGGAGATCGGTGGCGGCGAGAGGGCTGCGACGGGGGCGGTGGACGGGGGAGTTCTCGTCGACGTCGGAGGAGACGGCGCGGATCGTCGCGGTGAGGGCGGCGTCGCGGATGCCGCCGTCCTCGCAGAGCTCCTGGACGTGCAGCACGTCGGCGCCGACGGCCCAGCTCAGCACCGGTGTCGGCAGAGCCTCGCCCTCCTGGGCTTCCAGCAGGGCGTCCAGCACGGGCGCCGAGCCGTAGCCGCTGAGGACGGTGACATCGGCGGCGCGCGTCAGGGCGACGTACTGCAGACGACCGGCCTCCCCGCGCTCCGCGGCACCCCGGCGTCGGGCGTGCTCCGAGGAGGCGAGGACCTCCTGGAGCTTCGGCCAGGCGGGTAGGAGCTTCGGCCAGTAGCGCAGGGAGCGGCCGTCCAGCGGATGCATCACGTCGAGCTCGGCCGCGGGGACGACGAAGGTGCCGCTGGTGACCGCATGGTCCTTCGGGTCCTGCTGCATGACCACCACGTGCGGCCACTCCAGGCCCTTGGCGGCATGGACGGTGCCGACCCACACGGTGTCGGGCGTGCCGGTCAGGTCGGGCCCGCGGTCGGTGTCGTCGAGCACGCCGCGCAGACCGGTCAGGGTGATCGGCGCGGAGGCGGAGCGCGCCTGGTCGGCGTACTCGCCGGCGACCCTGCGCATCGCATCGAGGGTGCGCAGGCGCTGGTCGGGCGCGGACCAGGAGCGGATCCGCTCGGGCAGGTCGAGGGCGTCGGACAGAGCCGTGATCATCTCCACGGGGGTCAGCGAGATGCACTCCTCGCGCAGGGATCGCAGTCCGGACAGCACATCGGCCTGCCACCAGGAGTCGAACACGGCCCGACGCGCCCGACGGTCGGGCGCCGCGCTGAGCCGGGAGAACCAGTCCTCATGCGCGGGATGGTCGGAGAGGAGGTCGACGAGCTCGGTCAGGGCGAGCGTGTCGGAGCCGTCGAGGGTGACGGCGAGGGCGGCGCGCAGGATGCGCCCCTCGCGGGTGGCGAGGATCGAGGCGCCCTCCCCGGACGCCGGGATCCCGCGCGCGGTGAGTGCGTCGACGACCTGCTGGGCCTGGGCGTTCGAGCGGACCAGCACGGCCACGTCCTGCGGGCCGACGCCGTCCTCCTCGAGGAGCGCGAGCACGCCGTCGGCGATCGCGCGGGCGTGCTTGGGCTGGGACCGGCGCCCGTCGTGCTGCGGGACCCAGGCCTCGATCCGCCCGGCCCGATGACCTGCCTCGGCGCGTCTGCGCTCTGCCGCCGGTGCGGCCTCGAGGACGACCCGTTCGCGCGGCAGGTCGGGGAACACGCGCGGGAAGAGCCTGCTCACCAGGTCGAGGACCGGCTTCTGGGATCGCCAGGACTCCGGGAGCACCTCCACCCGTCCTTCGCCGAGCGCCGTGGTGCCGGCCCCGATCCGCTCGAGGATGCCGAGCATCAGCTCGGGGTCGGCGTCGCGGAATCCGTAGATCGCCTGCTTCGGGTCTCCCACCCAGATGAGGTCCTCGACGAGGGTGCCGAGCTCGAGGAACAGCGCCAGCTGGATGGGGGAGGTGTCCTGGAACTCGTCGACGGCGAGGAGGCGGAAGCGGGAGCGCACGGCGTCCCGTGCGCGCTCGCTCTGCTGCAGCACCTGCAGGGCGAGCACCTCCTGGTCGATGAAGTCCATCAGCCCCAGCTCGTCCTTGTAGCGGGCGTAGGCGTCCAGGGACGTCGCGGCAGTGTCCATGACCAGGGCGATGAGGTCGCGGACGTCGGCCTGGAGCTGCGGGTCATCCAGGAGGTGCCGGTCGATGTCGAGGGCGAGACCGGCGAGGGCGGTGTCGGTGTCCTTGCCGAAGACGTATCCGCCGTCGCCGCCGGCGGCCTTCGAGTCGGCGACCGCGGCGAGCCGGGCCCACATCGACCAGGGGGCCCGCTCCGGGCGGGCGAGAGTGCGGCGCATCCGCTCGAGGGTCTCGATGCCTCGGCGCACGGAGCCCAGGGAGCGCTTCGCGATCGGGGGCCTGCCCGCGTCCGGCGACGGATCCTCCGAGGCCTGCAGATCCTCTCGCAGGCCGGCGATCACCCGGTCGAGCCGTGCGAGCCAGTCCGGCCGACGATCGTGCCCGGGCCCGTCGTCGGCCGCTCCCGTCCCGGCGCGGACTGGGTCCATCCCCGCGGCCGCACGGAACTCCTGCCAGGCGGTCTCGGCGTCCGCGCGCAGCTGATCAGCATCGATGCCGTTGGTGCGGGCCTTCTCGGCGAGCTCGCGCACATGCGCCCGCCACGACGGGACGGTGCCGTAGGGCCGGGCCGGATCCTCCTCGCCGTCATGCTCGGTGCGGGCGAGCAGGTCGCTCGCCCGGGCACCCGCGGCGGCGGCGGCCTCGTCGATCGCGGCGGAGAAGGCGGCCTTCTGACGGTCCTCGTCGAGCTCCTGCACGTCGGGGGAGATGCCCACGTCCAGCGCGAACTCCCGCACCAGGCGCCCGGCGACGGAGTTGACGGTCCCGATCAGAGCGCTGGCGATGCCCTGGGCGTCGTCGAAGCGCTGCTCCTCCAGCAGCGTGCGATGCACCCGGTCGACGAGCTCGGAGGCGGCCTTGCGGGTGAACGTCGTCGCGATCAGCTGCGAGGGCCGCAGCCCCTGCTCGATGCGCGCAGCGATCTCGTGGGTGAGGGTGTAGGTCTTCCCCGACCCGGCGGAGGCGTTGATCAGGGTGAAGGTCATCGTCGGTCTCCGATCATCCCGCACAGCTGGGCATAGTCCCCGATGCCGCAGTGGTCCTCGACGAAGACCCTCCCGTCGGCGCGGGCGGTCTCGCGGGCCCGCCTGATGGCGCTGGTCCGCTGGGAGTAGGTCGCGGTCTCGTCCAGGTCCTGCTCCTCCAGCAGCGTCCGGCAGCCCAGCGGCACCTCGCCGCCGGCGATCCGGTCGAGGACCTCCGCGGCGGTCGTGATCATCCGCTGCCAGGCGTCGGCGACGTCCAGCTCCTCGCGCCGGCGCGGGTCCAGGGCCCTGTCGGCGGAGACGAACTCGCCGTCCCGCAGGAGGAAGTAGCCGACCCGCGCCGGGATCGACGAGCTCGCGCCGGGGCCGTCGGCCTGCAGCGCGCCGGGCCCGTCGGCCTCTCGCGCCACCGACCAGGCATAGGAGGCGAGCTGGATCGCATCCCCGCTGTCGTAGAGGTCGGCATAGCGGCGCAGGCTGGAGGTCCACTTGAGGTCGAGGATCAGCGCGGACCCGTCGGACCCACGCGCATCGACGTCCCGGGAGCCGACGAACAGCACCTGGCGCGGTGCGGCCCCGCCGTCGAGCGGGAGCGTCAGCGGCAGCTCGAAGCGGGACTCCGTGCCCGTGATCCGCCAGCCCGCCTCGGCCATGCGGCCGAACAGCTCGGTCAGGGAGCGGATCGTGCGGCCGCGGATCTCCGCGCGCTGCGCGCTGCGGCCCGGGAGATCCAGCTCCGACGCGAGCTGGGGCACGAGCCGGTCGAACTCCTCGCCGATCCGCGCGGCCGACGGCGGAGTCAGGCGGCTCCCGCCCAGCTCCTCGTCCCAGCTCTCCTGGACGAGCGCTTCCACGACCGCATGGACGAGCGTCCCGACCATCCGGGGGCCCGTGGGCAGGCTCGCCACCTCGGCCGGACGCACGTCCAGCGCATACTGCAGCACCCAGCGGTGCGGGCACGAGATGAGGGTGTCGACCTGGCTGTAGGACAGTCGCGAGGGCAGCAGGTGCTGCAGGTCCTGCGGTGCACCGGTCGCCGCGTCGACCGCCTCGCGGACGGTGCCGCTGAAGGGCCCCGGATGCTCCTGGGGCGGGACGACCACCGGCAGAGTACGCCCCGCGAGCTTCCAGGAGCCCTCCGAGATCAGGTCCTCCGGGGACAGACGGTCCTCCTCGCTCTGGCCCGCATCGGTCTCCAGACGTGCGAGCAGGCTGCTGGGACGGCCCGGCTCCTCGAGCCTGCGCCCCGGCAGCACGGCGATCACCCGGCGGGCGCCCCTCAGGCCGACGATCCCCGCTTCGACCTGCAGAGAGGCCAGCTCCTCGGGAGGCAGCAGGCGCGCCCCGCCGTCGACGAGGGCCTCCGCCTCGCCGTCGTCCCAGACCACGGGCGTCGGGATCTCGTCGGCGTCCGGACCCCACCACAGGACCGTGCCGCCGTCGGCCGGGAGCTGCGCGGGCCGGGTCGTCACGGTCCACGGCGCGACCTCGCGCCGCGCGAGAGCCGAGGTGCCCGCGGGCCCGCAGGCGTCGATGATCTGCTGGAGGGTGCGGCGGCTGACGGGGGCCGACGGATCGAGCAAGCCCAGGACCTGCTGCACGGTCCTGACCTGGGTGAGGCTCGCCAGGAGATCGCCGTCGCGGTGCGCGACCGCCCGCAGACGCTCCGCGAGCCAGTCCAGACGGTCGCCGATCGGTCCAGGTCGCAGGTCATCGCCGGGGAGGGGATCCTCGACCAGGCGGTCGATCTCGCGCGCCACCTCGAACGCGCGGCGAGCGGTCTCCTGCCTGTCCGGCTCGACGTCGGCGATGCGCTCCTCGAGACGTGCGAGGGCTTCGCGCCAGGCCGCCCCGCCGACGCCGGGCTCGCGGGCGAGGGCTCGCAGCAGCTCCCTGCGCACCGGCGCGGGCACGATGCCGACGGGGTCGCCCTCGGCCGTCATCGCAGGCAGGACCCTCAGATCCAGGAGCGCCGCGAGCAGGTGGACGTCCACCGGTCCGGTCGCGACGTCGAGGAACAGCCCCAGCACCTGGTGGGAGGCGCGATCCGTGGATCGGTCGACGGCGCCGACGGCAGGCAGCCCTCGTCGATGCAGAGCCCGGTCGAGGACAGCCGTGTCAGTGGTCGCGAGCACGTGCAGGGGAGCCTCGTCCTTCCCCTCGGCCTCAGGGCTGGAGTCCGAGCCGCCCTGGACCTCCGACCTGAGGTACCTGGCTGCGACGTCGGCGGCGGTCCATTCGTCGCGGCACTGGACCACGACGACCTCCGTGCCGGAGAAGGCGTCGGCGCAGGTGGTGAGGTCTGTGCTGGAGGCGAGGTCTGTGCTGCCACCATGAGACGCGGCCGCCTCCGACGCCAGCGACTTCGCCGTGATGGCTCTGCCAGCATGCTCGACAGTCACCCCGGCATCGGCGAGCAGGGTGATGAGGTGCGGCCACATCCCGGGCAGCCGTCGCGGATCCTCGGCCAGGGTGAGGAGGTCGATCCCCAGCGGCCAGCGCAGATGCTGCTCCCGCAGGCGTTCGAGCTCCTCGATCGTCTCGAGGAGATCGTCGGCCGCCCCGGGGGACAGCGTCGCTGAGCGCCCCTCGGCATCCTGCATCCCGGGCATGCCCACGACGACGGCCTCCTCGATCCGCGCGAGAGCCTCGAGCCGCGCGGGCAGCCCTCGCGGCTCGTGCCGGCCAGGCTGGTCGTGCTGGTCGTGCTGGTCGTGCGGGTAGTGCACGTCGTGCGGGTCGAGAAGATGGCCGAAGAGGTCGAGCTGGTCCGTCTCCTCCGGGGTCTCGTCCGTGAGCGTCCCTTCCGCGAGTACCCCGTCCGCGCGTCCCCGGCCTTCTGCGCCTGCCGACTCACCGGAGCGTGTCCTCTTCATCGCCCTCGGTCTCCAGCCCGCTTCGATCGCGGCATCCCGCCATCGCAGCAGCTGCCGAGCGGTGCTCCATGGATCCAGTGCGAATGACCGTGCCGGCCAGAAATCCGAGGAGCCGCTGGTGCTGGTGTCGGTTCCGGTGCTGGTGCTGGTGCTGGTGCTGGCTGCGCATCGCTCCACGATCAGCATGTACTGAGCGATCCTCACCGCCTGATCGACGGCCGGGTGTGTCAGGCCGAGCCGCGTCTGCAGCAGGCCGACGAACCCCCGCGGTCCCATGCGCACCTGCCCGGCGGCACCCGTGCCCCCGGCGCTGCCGGTGCCTCCTGAGGTCCCCGTGCCTCTTGAGGGCCCGGTGTCCCCTGAGGTCCGGCAGCTGTCGGTGCGCTCTGATGGTGCGGAACCGGCATCGGCCCAGGACGCTCCATCGAGGGACCAACCGAGCTCGACTCGCATTCCGGCGGCTCCTTCACGACGTCATCGCGGTCCCCGTGACCGCGCACGTCCACAGTAGGGGAGCCCGCCGACGGTCGAGCGCAGCGGCGGCACCTTGTGGACCTCAGGCCGCGTGGACTGCGAGCCGTGCTCCCGGTGCAGAGAGTAGAGAGTGCGGCCCGAAGTCCCCGAGCAGTGTCCGTCTACCGCCGCTCGGGACGGGCTGAAGCGGCGGTAGACGGACACTGCTCGGGCCGGAGCATCACGGGAGCGCTGGTTGTGCGCCCGGGCCGGAGCATCAGGGGAGCGCTGGTTGTGCGCCCGGGCCGAGCGTCGACTCAGGAGTCCTGGTCAGCGCTGTCGCTCGAGCCGCCGGCGTCGGAGGCGTCGCTCGAATCGCCGCCGGGCATGCCGCCGCCCGCACCGCCGGGCATGCCGCCACCCATGTCGCTGGCGCCGCCCATGTCGCTGGTTCCGGTGGTCGGACCGTTGTCGAGGATGTCGGAGATGGTCTCGGCGTCGGAGGAGATCTCGTCAGAGGTGATCAGGTCGGAGGCCTCGTCGGTGAGGACCTGGACGCGCGCGGCGAGGATCTCGGCGGCACGGCCCGAGGCGACGAGCTCGGTGCGGAGGGTCTCGTAGGCGTCGTCGACCAGAGCGGAGAAGGTGTCGTCGGCGGTGAACCGCTCGGACAGGACGTTCCCGCCCATGCCTCCCATGCCGCCGCCCATGCCTCCCATGCCGCCGCCCATGCCTCCCATGCCGCCGCCCATGCCTCCCATGCCGCCGGCCCCGCCTTCTCCGCCGCCATCGGAGACTGCTGAGGGATCGAAGTCCTCCGGCAGCTCGACGCCGTCCGGCAGCTCGACGCCGTCGGGCAGCTCGAAGCCCTCCGGCATCTCGCCGTCGGAGGGCATGGCGAAGCCGCCCGCGTCGCTGGCACCGCCCGCGTCGCTCGCGCCCCCGGGCGCACCGCCCATGCCGCCCTCGTCCCCCATGCCCCCGCCCTTGGAGCTCATGCCGCCGAAGGCGAGGTTGTGGTCCCAGGCGACGACGGTGATCTCATCGTCGGCGGTGGAATAGTACAGGTAGGAGTTGTTGCCGGGACCGTCGATGTCGTCGAAGTTGTCGATCATGGTCTCGAAGGCGAGGTAGCGGGCGAACAGGTCGACGTCGAGATAGTCGGCCAGCTGCTCGGAGAACTCGTCGTCGGTGGACTCGTCGAGGAACTTCAGCAGGGCGATGAGCGGGGTGAAGTCCTCCTCGCCGCCCTCGACGGAGAAGGCGTCCTCATAGTCGGAGGCGTCGTCCCCGCGATAGCTGTAATCGCCGTCGGCGTCGGCCTTGTAGAGGATGCCGTCGGCGGAGAAGACCGAGGCCATCCAGTCGTCGTCCATGAACTCGAGCGCGAGACGCAGCTGAGGATCCCCGTCGTTGACGGTGAAGGAGACTGCGACGGACAGCTCCGAGGCGAGGCCCGCCTCCGCGAGCAGGTCCAGGGCGACGGCCTCGTTGAGCGACGAGGGCGTGGAGTTGTCGCGGATGACCAGGTCATCCTCCCCGTCGAAGTTCTGGTCGTCGACGAACTTGTCCAGGCGGATGCGCCAGGGCATCGTCGCCGGATCGGTGTCGGTCGAGATGCCCATCAGGGAGGAGTTGCCCTTGAGCTTGAAGCCGACCTCGTCAAAGCTCTCGCCGTCGATCACCAGGGTTCCCGAGATCCACTCCTTGTCCCCGGAGGATGTGTAGGTCTCGATCATCGCCTCGAGGTCGGCCTCGTCGATGGTCGCCTCGATCGTGTGCAGCGTGGTGGCGTCCCAGAAGGAGGACACGTCGGTGCGGGTGATCGCGCCGAGGGAGTCGGCGCTGTCGGCGTCGTCGCCTCCCGAGGCGGTGCAGGCGGCGGTGGTCCCGGCGATCCCTGCCAGCAGGGCGGATGCGAGGACGGTCCGTCGGGTCAGGCGGATGGGGCGCGGCACAGGGACCTCCGGATCGGGGATGGCTGGTCGATCCATCGGACCTGTCGAACCTGTCGATCTCCTATGAATGCGGTGTCGTGGACCTGTCAGCTGGCGGCGATGGCGTCGTGCCGTCAGCCGTCAGCGGTGTCGTGGTCCTGTCGACTCCTCACAGCATGGCGTGCGCTCTGACCCATGAGGCCTCCGACTGCGGCTCGCGGCCGGCGACCAGTCGTCCGTCCTGCACGTATCCCTCCTCCCGGCCGTCGAGGGCGTCGATCAGCAGGGCGCGGTGCCGTGCGAGCTCGTCGGCGATCTCGGCCGCGCGCTCCGCGGGGAGGTCCTGCTGGTGAGCGAGGTCGTGACGCTCCTGGGGGTCGTCCTCGAGGTCGAAGAGCTGCTCGTGGCCGTCGCCCGAGAACCATATGTACTTGTGCCGCTCGCTGCGGATCCACTGCATGGAGTGCCGTCCGAGCGATCCGATGAGGTGCTCTCCGTGCAGGTGGTCGCGCACGGGGGCGCCCGACGTCGTCTGCCGCAGGCTCACGCCGTCGACGGTGTCGGGGATGTCGGCACCGGCGATGTCGAGGAGGGTGGGCATGACGTCCCGCAGCTCGGCGATGCCCTCGACGTCGCCGGGCTCGCCCCAGCCGTCCCGCAGGGCCGGGGGGAGGTGCAGGACGAGCGGGACGCGGGAGGATCCCTCGTAGGCGACGGACTTGCGGTACATGTCGTGGTCGCCCAGCATCTCGCCGTGATCGGAGACGAACGCGACGACGGTGTCCTCTGCGAGGCCCAGATCGGAGAGCTTCTCGCGCAGACGGTTCAGCTGCAGGTCGATGAACTCGATGGAGCCGTAGTAGCCGGCCCGCACCTGATGGTGCGTGGTCTCCTTCTGGGCGCCGAACTCGGACTCGGAGCCGAAGTCCCGACGATGCTCGTCGAACCGCGAGACCCAGTCGCCCATGGGTCGCTGGGCGACGGCCCTCTCGCGGTACTTGTCCCAGAGCCACTGCGGCGGATCGAAGGGCGCATGGGGCCGGTGGAACGACATGTACAGGAAGAACGGGCGCGTGGGGTCGCGCCGTTCGAGGAAGCGGACGGACTCGTCGGCGACCCAGCGGGTGGGGTGCAGGCGCTCCTCGCGCTCCCACGGCCGGGCAGTCATGGCATTGCAGCCGACCCCGGTCTCCTGGTGGTCGGCGCGCGGATCCCCGGTCTCCCGGCGCAGGAAGTCGACGTAGTCGTCGATCGCGCCCGACGGGCCCCCGCTGAGCCTGCGGGAGGTGTGCAGGAAGCCGTCGTGCAGGAGGACCTCGTCGAAGCCGCAGCGGGCACGGTCGGGGAAGACGTGCATCTTCCCGACGGCGAAGCTCTGGTATCCGGCGTCGCGCAGGGTCGACTGCAGAGTGACCGGGTAGGCGTCGGGGAAGCAGATGCCCTCGCGGTACCCGTACCGGCCGTGGCGCTCGGGGGACTGGCCGGTGAACAGGGCGACGCGGGCGGGCACGCAGGTGGGGGTCGCCGAGTAGGCGCGGGTGAAGCGGTACCCGCCCCGGGCCATGTCGTCGAGGTTGGGGGTGTCGATGCGGTCGTTGCCGGCGACGCCCATCGCGTCGGCCCGCATCTGGTCCACGCACACCAGGATGATGTTGGGGCGGCGGGTCCGGTCGGTGCTCATGGCAGCCATGATTCCTCAGGCGGCGAGCTGCCGGACAGCCCCCCGCTCACGCGATGGGGGCCAGCAGGATCTCCTCGACGCCGCGGCGCTCGCGGGGGCGGGCGTCGCGCTCGCGGATCCCCTCGGGCACGTCCTCCTGGGAGGAGTGGCGGCCCACGCCGATGATGGTCTGGGGCGCCTGCGAGGCGTCGAGATCGAACAGGTCCGAGATCGACGGCTTGTCGAAGCCGGCGACCTGGTGCGTCCACAGGCCCAGATGCGCGGCCTGGATGCTGAGGTGCGCGGCGGCCTGGCCCGCGTCGTAGGCGGCGTAGGGGAGCTCCTCGCCCTCGCGCTCAGTCTCGGTGACCAGAACGATCAGGGCGGAGACGCGCGGCATCCAGGACTGGTTGAACCCTGCGAGTGTCGCGACGATCCGGTCGAAGAGCGGGGTGCCGCGACGGGCGACGGCCAGGCGCCAGGGCTGGGAGTTCATCCATGACGGCGACCAGCGTGCCGCCTCGACGAGGCTGCTCAGCTCGTCACCGGTGAGCTCGTGGTCGGCAGCGTAGCCGCGAGGGCTCCAGCGGTCGGCGAGCAGCGGGGCGATAGGGGTGCTCGTGGCGTTGTGCGCGGTGGTCTCGACGGCGGACATCTGGTCTCCTCCGGATGGTGGTGCTGGGTGACGAGCGCCGATGTCGACGGCACGTCGTGCACAGCGCACGTTATCGGAGGGCAAAGGCCTGCTTTCACGGCCTGTGACGCATGGCGTCATCTGCGGTCGAGCGCGGGGCCTGCTGCCCGCCCTCCGCGGAGCCTGCTGCCCGCTCTCCGCGGGGCCTGCTGCCCGCACCATGCGGCCCAGGACCCGGGGCCGGCGCACATGCGGCGGGCCCGCCTCCCCTCGGGGAGACGGGCCCGCGGCTCCACGGCCGACGATCAGCGGCCGGAGGTCATCCGGCGCTGCCGGGATGCGCCCACGGCGGGAGCTGCTCATCGCCTCGGTGCGAGGCCTCCTGCTGGGCGGCGCGCTGTGCATCCTGCTCCGCATGCCGACGGGCCGCCTCCGCACGGGAGCGGGCTTCCTGCTGGCGGCGCTGCGCCTGGGCACGGCGCTGCTCGTCGTCGACCGCGTCGGCGACCGAGTCCGCCTCGTGGGCGGCCTGCGCCTGGAGCATCGCGTTGCGGATCTCGTCGCCCATGGAGCCGACGGTGCCGGGGTTCGAGGGCAGGAACAGGACGTTGGAGCGGCCGTTGCGGGCCACGTCCTGCATGGTGTCGAAGTACTGCGTCATCAGCAGCAGCTGCTCGGCGGACTGCTCGATGCCGACCTTGCGGAGCATCTCGTACTGCTCGGCGATGCCCATCGCGATCGCCTTGCGCTGGGCGGCGACGCCCTCGCCCTGGAGGCGCTTGGACTCGGCCTCGGCCTCGGCCTGGGTCACGCGCTTGATCTTGTCGGCCTCGGCGAGGGACTGAGCGGCCACGCGGTCGCGCTGGGCGGCATTGATGGAGTTCATCGAGTCGCGCACCCGGGCGTCCGGGGAGATGTCCTGGACCAGCGTGTTGACGATGTTGAAGCCGAACTCCTGCATGCGCGAGGACAGGGTGTTCTCGACGCTGCGGGCGATGTCGTCCTTCGACTCGAAGGCGGCATCCAGCTCGAGGGCCGACAGCGCGGAGCGGACGGTGTCGAAGACGTAGGAGCGGATCTGGTTCTCCGGGTTCGACAGGCGGTAGTAGGCGTCGACGACCTGCTCCTCCTTGATGACGTACTGCACCGCCACCGGGACCGTCACGAACACGTTGTCCTTGGTCTTGGACTCGATGTTGACCTCGAGCTGCTGGATGCGCAGGGAGATCGGGCGGGTGGTGCTGTCGATGAACGGAGCCTTGAGGTTCAGACCCGGGCGCGCAACCCTGCGGAACTTTCCGAACCTCTCGACGATCACGTTCTCCTGGGTATGCACGGTGAACATGATCGAGGTGCGCAGGCCACCGAACAGGAGTCCCGCCAGGATGGCGATGACGATGATGGCGATGACGGCGAGGATGAGGACGACGGCGATGCCTTCCACAGGTCCCCCTTTCGTTGTGGGTGATCGATGCGCACCACGCTATCAATGTCCCTGTGCCGGCCATCACGTCGGATGGTCTATACCAGCGCGACGGCTCGAGCACCCGACGGCTCGAGCGCCCGAGGGCTCACACGTCGGGGAGGACCGTGCTGCCGGGGTCGACGCCCAGCTGATGCTCGATCACGCGGGCGATGCGGCTGGGAGGCACCGGTGGCGCGAAGCGGCGCAGCACGCGGCCGTCGGCGTCGATGAGGAACTTCGTGAAGTTCCAGGCGATGCGACCGCCGAGCACTCCGCCCTTCTGACGGCGCATCCACGCCCACAGCGGGTGGGCGTGCGGGCCGTTGACATCGATCTTCGAGAACAGCGGGAAGGTGACGTCGAAGGCCGAGCAGGCCTCCTGGGTGTCGGCGTCGGTGCCGGGGTCCTGATGGAACTGGTCCGAGGGGAAGCCCAGCACCGAGAACCCCTCGGGGGAGAAGGCCCGGTGCAGGGACTCCAGGCCGCGCAGCTGCGGGGTGAAGGCGCACTGGGTCGCCGTGTTGACCACGAGCACGGGAGCTCCTCGGTAGCGGCTCATCTCCTGGATCTCGCCGTCGATGGTGACGGCGGAGAAGTCGTGGAAGGAGAGGCTCTCCGTCGGCGTGCTCTCGAGGCTCATCCGGGCTCCTCCAGTCGGTGGCGATGGGAGACGGGCATGCGATTTCCATCGTAGGAGAAGGAGACCTGGGACACCTCGGCCCGGTCGGTCATCGGCACGGAGTCCTCACATCCGGTGCCGCTCGCGGGACCCTCAGCCGGGGATCGTGCGGCGGTCCTCGTCGGGAGCGGCCGACGGCGACGCCGGCCGCGGCGGGCGGCGCCGTGGCCGGGCGAACGCCAGCACGAGTGCACCGCCCGCCGTCAGGATCGCGCAGAGCACGAAGATCCCGGACTGGCCCAGCACGGTCGCGGACCCGGCGCCGATGGCTCCGCCGGAGAGGATCGCTCCCACGCGGCGGGAGTTCATGTAGAGGCCTGTGGCCCGTCCGGGCTGGTCGATGATCTGCTGGAACAGTGTGAGTCCGATGCCGGAGACGGTCGCGAACGACCACGCGTTCAGGACCTGGATCGCGATCAGGCCCACGGGCCCGGAGACCGCAGCGAGCAGCGCGTAGTAGACGACGCCGACGACCCCGGCCACGAGCAGCAGCCGCCAGGGGCTGTGCCGCTCGCCGAGCCATCCCAGGATCCACATCGCCGGCACCTCGAGCCCCGCCGCCACGCCCAGGGCGATGCCCGCCCAGACCACGTCGAGACCCAGGGTCTGGGCGACGTAGACGGTCAGGAAGCTCATGGCGCTCGCGTTCGCCGCCTGCAGGAGTACGAAGGCGCCGACGACAGCTGCGACGCGACCGCGTCCGGCTGCGGGCTCGCCGTCGGATGCCTCCGCAGGCTCCGGGGCCGACGACGCCTGCGCCGATGCTGACGTGGTCGACTCCGATTCCGCCTCCGCCTCAGCCTCCGCCGACGACGACGCGGTCGCGTCCGCGGCGGCGGTCCGCTGCACCGCAGTGCCGGCGAGGATGCAGAGCACGGCGATCAGTGCGACGGCGCCGAGCACCGCGCGCTCGCCGGCGGCACCGATGATCAGCGTCGCGAGCGGCGGGCCCGCCACCCAGGAGACGGAGAACAGTGCACGCGTGTTGACGATCTGGCGGCTGCTCGCCCCGGAATGGCGCAGGTGGGCGAACAGCAGGGAGCTGCCCACCCCGGCGGGCCCGCCGAGGACGATCAGCGCGGCGACGGCGACGGGAAGGGATCCGACGACGCCGAGCAGCACCGCCAGCAGGAACGTCAGTCCGGCGCTGGCGAGCATCGGCGGCAGATAGCGATGGCTGCGGTCGGCGCGGGAGGGGATGATGGCGGTGGCGATCAGACCGCTCGCGTTGTACAGCGCGAGCGCCCAGCCGAGCTCGGTCGTGCTGGCGTCGTACAGCGCCGTGAGGATCAGCGCGAGCGCCGGATTGAGGAAGGCGAGCTGCAGGCCCCACAGCAGCGCGGTCGACGGGATGAGGAGACGTCGCATTCTTCGACGCTAACCGCGCGCCGCCTGCCGAGGGAGGAACTGCCAGTGCCCCTCAGCCCTTCAGCCCTTCAGCACTCTCGTCCCGCTGGCTCGCTGGATCGCTGGATCGCTGGATCGCTGTCACGCGAGGAAGGCGTCGACCTCCGCGCGGGTGGGAGCGCTCTGCGGGCCGCGGCGGGTCACGGCGATCGCGGCAGCGGCGTTGGCGCGGGTCGCGGCGGATTCCCAGTCCGCGCCGAGGGCCCGCTCGCCCAGGATCACCCCGGTGTGGGTGTCGCCGGCCCCGTTGGTGTCCACGGGCGTCTGCGGGAAGGCCGGGATGTCGGTTCCGCGGCCGTGATGGAAGACGGTGCAGCCGCGCTCGCCGTCGCGGACGATGACCACGGCATGCGGACCGATGCGGCGGCGGAGCGCCTCCGGGGTGTCCTCGAGCGCATCCAGGCCCGTGATCGCGCGGGCCTCGTCGGCGTTGGAGGTCCACACCGTCGTCCGCGCGAGCACCCGGTCCTGGATCTCCGCGGGGAAGGCGGCGAAGGGCTCGCCCGGATCGAGCACGACCTCGATCCCGTCGGGCAGCGACTCCAGGAAGTCGAGCAGGGGCTCCCGGGTGGGCTCGAACAGGCTGTAGCCGGAGACGCACAGCAGGTCCCCGGGTCGCGGCTCCAGGGCGGCGAGGGAGGTTGCGGTGATCTGCCGCTCGGCGCCGTAGATGGTGATGAAGCTGCGTTCGGCCGTCGGCTCCACCAGCACGATGCACGAGCCGGTGTCGGCGTCGGGGCGGGGGATGTCGGCGAGGGAGACGCCGTCGGCCGCGAGCACCTCTCGGACCAGGTCGCCGTTCGGACCTGTGCCGTGGGCGCCCCCGTGGACCGCCTCGGCTCCGGTCCGGGCGGCCGCGATCAGGATCGTCGCAGCGCCTCCCGCGTAGCGGTTCTCGCTGATGGCATTGGTGTTCCCGCCGCGCGGCGGGAGGCTGGGCACTTCGACGACGACGTCGACGAGAGCCTGGGAGGTGTGCAGCACACGGGGCATGGGGAGAGTCTAGGGGCCTGACCAGCGCATTGGACTCGGGCCGCCCGGTCCGTGACGATGAGCGCCATGAGCTCCGACGCCGTACGGCCCCGTCGACGCACGCCCCTGATCATCGCCGTGGCGGTGGTCGCGATCGCCGCGCTGGTGGTCGCGCTGCTGCTGTGGAGGGGCCGTCTCGGTGACGGCGCGCAGGCTGTGGAGGACCTCGCCGACGCGCTCTCCAGCGGCGACTTCGGCGAGGTCGGTCTCGACGGCATGACCGCCCAGGAGGCCGCCGACGAGCATGAGCGGGCGCTCGGGCAGATGATCGAGACGACCGGCCAGCTGCCCGTCGTCGAGGTCGACGACCCCGGCACCGCCGAGGACGGCGCGCGCACCGCGACCCTGCACTGGACCTGGACCCTGTCCGGCGGCACCGAGGCAGAGGCCGACGCCTCCGACGCCGGCGGATCCGACGCCTCCGACGCCGGCGGATCCGACGCCTCCGACGGCGGTGCCTCCGACGGCGGTGCTTCCGACGCCGGGGGATCCGACGTGGCAGGGTCCGACGCCGCGGACCAGGAGCCCGTGACCTGGGAGTACACCACCGAGGTGACGCTCGTGCGCGGCGATGACGGCTGGGATGCGCAGCTCGGGAGCGAGGTGTTCGCCCCGGACCTCACCGAGAGCGAGCATCTCGAGCTCTCGACGCTGTCCGCGGCGCTCGGCACCGTCGTCGACCGCGACGGGAACGACGTCTACGGAGAGCGGGACGTGCGCGTGCTCGGTCTGGACAAGACCCAGATCGACGCCGACGACCAGGAGCAGGCGGCACGCGATCTCGCCGACCTGCTCGGCATCAATGCCGACAGCTACGCCGAGAAGGTCGCCGGCTACGGCGATGAGGCGTTCGTGCCCGCTCTGACGATCCGGGCCGAGGCCGTCGGCGACTATCCGCTGGACCGGGCGGAGGAGATCACCGGCTATCGCGCCCTCGAGGACACCCAGCCGCTCGCGATCTCCAAGAGCTATGCGCCCGGTGTGCTCGGCTCGCTCCGGGAGGCCACCGCGGAGGATGTCGAGGGCTCCGACGGCGAGATCGAGGAGGGGGATCTCGTGGCGAGCGGCGGTGTGGTCGCCGCGCGCCACGACCAGCTGGTCGGCACCGACGGACTGGACGTCCGCGCGGTCGACGACGAGGCCGGCACCGAGCGCTCCCTGCACCGGATCGAGCCGACCGACGGCACCGACGTCGCCATCACCCTCGACTCCGACATGCAGGAGCTCGCGACGTCCGCCATCGCCGACGAGGACGCCCCGTCGGCCGTGATCGTGCTGCAGCCCTCCACCGGCGACCTGCTCGCCTCGGCGCTCGGACCGACCGGCCAGTCGTATCCCGTCGGGCTCGTCGGCCAGTACGCGCCCGGCTCCACCTTCAAGACGGTCACCGCTCTGGGGCTGCTGCGCGCGGGCCTCACGCCCGACAGCACCGTCCAGTGCCCCGAAACCGCGACCGTCGAGGGACGCAGCTTCAAGAACGCCGACTCGCTCTCCTCCGACCTGTTCGGGGAGATGACCCTCGCCGAGGCGATCGCGCACTCCTGCAACACGGCGATGGTGCTCGAGTCCGACACCGTCGACCAGCAGTCGCTCGCCGACGCCGCCACCGCCCTCGGCGTCGGCCAGGACGCCCCTGAGGGGCTCGAGGCGTTCATGGGCTCCGTCGATCCCGAGGACGAGGGCACCGAGCATGCGGCCGCGATGATCGGCCAGGGCCGCGTGCTCGCCTCCCCGCTGTCCATGGCGGTCGTCCTCGCGAGCATCCAGCAGGGCGAGGCCGTCCAGCCCCGCATCCTCGCCGACGACGCGGCGTCCGACAGCGGTTCCGAGGCCGGGGCCGACGGCGGCTCCGCGCTCGAGGTGGCCGATCCGCTGACCGAGGACGAGACCGAGCAGATGCAGCAGATGCTGCGCGGTGTCGTCACCGACGGGAGCCTCGACGACTTCGCCGACCTCCCCGGTGACCCTGTCATCGGCAAGACGGGCACCGCCGAGTGGACCGATGAGGACGGCGAGCTGAAGCTGCACTCATGGGTCATCGTCGCCCAGGGGGACCTGGTGGTTGCGGCCTTCGTCGAGGACGGCAGCTACGGGTCGGTCACGGCCGGACCGATCGCCCGCGAGGTCCTGGAGGGCGCGGCCGACCTCTGAGGCGCCGGCCTCCTCCGAGTCCGCGTCGCCCGGTGCGGACCGTCCGGTGCCGACCGTCCGGTGCAGGGTGCGCTCAGAGAGCCGCCGCGGTCTCGACGGCCTGGCGGATGGCGCGCTCGGCGTCGAGCTCCGCGGCGACGTCGGCCCCGCCGACGACGTGGACGCGCGGCGAGCGGCCGCCCCGGGCGGCGCGCACCTCATCGGCCAGGTCGCTGACGCTGACCTGACCGGCGCACACCACGACCGTGTCGACCTCGAGGACGCGCTCCTCGCCGTCCTCGAGGAAGTGCAGGCCGTCCTCGTCGACGCGCTCGTAGACGACGCCACGATGCTCGATCACCCCGGCACGGCGCAGCTCCGCCCGATGCACCCACCCGGTCGTGCGCCCGAGACGGGCTCCGATCTTCGTCTCCTTGCGCTGGAGGATGTGCACCTCGCGGGCTCGTCGGCCGTCCCGCGGCACGGCGAGCCCATGTCCGACCCCGTCGGAGCCGGCAGCCCCATCGGAGTCGGCAGTCCCGTCGGCCCTGTCGGTCTCGGAGCGCCGACCCGGTGCGGGCACAGGTGCCCGGAGGCCGCCGGGACCGGCGTCCGGCTCCGTGGGGAGGGCGACGCCCCAGTGGTCCCGCCAGGCCGGCAGGTCGAGCGTGGGGGAGGGGATCGCCGAGGTCAGATACTCGGCGACGTCGACCCCGATGCCTCCGGCGCCGATGATCGCGACCCGCTCCCCGGGAACCGTGCGCTCCTCGAGCAGATCCTGATAGCTGATCACCTGGGGCCCGACCTGCTCGGTCGGCGGTCCTGCCTCGGCCGACGGTCCTGCCTCGGCCGAGGCCGCGGCGGACGAGCGATCGTGCGAGGTCGCGAAGCCGGGCAGGTCGATCTCGCGCGGGGCGACGCCCGTGGCGACGATGACATCGTGATAGCCGCGCAGGTCCCGGCCCGTGGGCCGCACACCGAGCCGGATCCCGACGCCCGCCGCCGCGAGTCGCATTCGCCAGGACCGCAGCGCCTGCGCATAGTCCTCCTTGCCGGGGACCCGCGCGGCCAGGCGCAGCTGTCCGCCGATCTCGTCGGTCGCCTCGAAGAGCGTCACCACATGCCCGCGCTCCGCCGCGGCGAGCGCGGCCTCGATGCCCGCGGGACCCGCGCCGACGACGGCCACGCGCCGCGCCCGGCGCTGCACCACCGGGGTCAGCACGAGCTCCGTCTCATGGGCGGCACGCGGGTTGACCAGGCAGCTCGCGCGCTCGCCGTCGAACACGCGGTCCAGGCACGCCTGGTTGCAGGAGATGCAGGAGACCACCTGGGGAGCCCGACCCGTGGCGAGCTTCTCCGGCAGCCGGGGATCGGCCAGCAGGGGGCGCGCCATGGAGACCAGATCCGCCTGCCCGTCCGCGATCACCCGCTCCGCGAGCTGCGGGTCGTGGATCCGGTTCGAGGCCACCACCGGGATCGGCACCTCGTCCTTCAGAAGAGCGGTGACCTCGGTGAACGCACCGCGGGGGACGGAGGTGACGATCGTGGGCACGCGCGCCTCGTGCCATCCGATGCCCGTGGAGAGCACGTCGACGCCGTGTCCTGCGAGATCCTGCGCGAGCGCGAGCGTCTCCTCCCAGTCCTGGCCGCCGGGCACCAGATCCTGCAGGGAGATGCGGTAGGTGAGCAGCCGGTCGTCGCCGATCGCGGCCCGCACGGCCGCGGCGACCGCGAGGGGCAGGGCCCGTCGGCCCGCATCGCCGCGCGCCCAGCGGTCGCGCCGACGATTGGTCGCCGGGGCCAGGAACTGGTTGAGCAGGTAGCCCTCGGAGCCCATGATCTCGATGCCGTCGTACCCGGCATCGATCGCACGGCGCGCCGAGAGCGCGAACTGCTCGATCGTCCGGCGGACTCCGCGGCGGGTCAGCCGCCGCACCCGGAACGGGGACAGCGGCGAGCGGCCCGACGAGGCCGAGGCCGCCAGCGGATGCATCGCGTACCGGCCGGCGTGCAGCAGCTGCAGCACGATCCGTCCGTCGGCCTCGTGGACCTCGCGCGTCACCCGCCGGTGGCGGCGCATGGTCGCGGCGTCGGCCTGCGCACCGTGCGGGGTCAGACGACCAGTGCGATTCGGGGAGTATCCGCCGGTCACGATCAGGCCCGCGCCGCCGCGCGCGCGCTCGCCGAGATAGGCGGCGAGCTTCGCGGCGTCGGCGGGCCGATCCTCGAGGCCGACGTGCATGGACCCCATGACGATCCTGTTGCGCACCTCGAAGGGCCCGAGATCCAGCGGCGACAGCAGGGCGGGGTAGGCCGACGACGTCGTCGGTCCGGTCAGCGATCGGAGCATGCCTGCGATTGTGCCAGGGCCCGGTGACGCGTGAGTAGCCTTCGGCGGCTCCGAGAGTCCTGGGATGCCTGGGAAGCCTGGGTGCGCGCTGCGGGCGTCGAGGGCAGGATGGTCGCAGGACCATGGAGCGGCTGGGCGATGGAGCAGGAGGGCATGGGAATGAGCGGGACGATGCTGATCATCGTGGACGTCCAGAACGACTTCTGCGAAGGCGGGGCGCTGGCCGTCGCAGGCGGCAGGCGCGTCGCCGCGGCGCTCGCGCAGTACGTGCGGGACCGCGGAGAGGTCTACGACCGGATCCTGGTGACGCAGGACTGGCACCGTCCCGGATCCGACAACGGCGGGCACTTCGCCGTGCCGCCGCAGGAGCCGGACTACGAAGAGTCCTGGCCCGTGCACTGCGTCGCCGGGACGCCCGGCGCGGAGCTGCACCCGCAGATCAGGGACCTGGTCGAGGAGCTCGGGGAGCGCATCGAGATCGTGCACAAGGGGTACGGGGAGCCCGCGTACAGCGCGCTCGAGGGCACGATCGTGGGCCGCGGGATCGCTGCGACAGGCGGCTCGGAGGACGCCGACGGGAAGGCCGGATCCGACGGGGCTGCCGGCGCCGACGGGGCTGCCGGGTCCGAGGGGACGGGCGCGCCGGGCCAGAGGGTCGACGAGCTGATCGAGAACGGCGGCTTCGAGCGCGTGGACATCACCGGTCTCGCCTACGACTTCTGCGTACGGGCCACGGCGCTGGGCTGCGCCTCATCGGGTGCGCAGGTTCGGGTGCTGCGCGGCCTGACCGCGTCGGTGCATCCCGAGCACGACGGCACCCTCGAGCGCGAGCTGCATGCCGCCGGCGTCGAGACGATCCGTGCCTGACAGCAGGGCGGCAGCGGGCGGGAGCGATCGCCGGACGATGGGAGGACGTCGCGGCACCGGCGCGGGGTCGCCTACGGTTCCTCCCATGCACTCCCCGCAGCAGTCTGCGCCGCGCCGCCACGACAACCCCTTCACCCCCGGCTTCGGGCTCACCCCGAGCATCCTCGCCGGGCGCGCCGAGGCCATCGAGGAGTTCACCGCGGCGCTGTCGGGGCAGGTCCCGGAGGCCCGCGCGATCCTGATCTCCGGCGCGCGCGGTGCCGGGAAGACCGTTCTCCTCACCGAGTTCTCCGACCTCGCCACCGACGCGGGCTGGATCGACCTGCGGCTGCACACCTCCTCGTCGTCCCTGGTGGAGGAGCTGCGTTCGAGCGCGGTCGGCATGCTGCGCAGCATGGACCCCGAGGCGGAGAGGTCGCGCCTGACCAGCGCCCGCATCTCCTCGCTGTCCGCGTCCCGGGAGGTCGTGGAGCGCTACGAGGGGGAGGTCGAGACCCTCTCCGCGGTGCTCGAGCGCCTCGCCGCGCTCGCCGACGTCGACGGCGGCGGCCTGCTGATCTCGATCGACGAGCTGCAGTCGGTCGAGCGGGACCAGCTCCATGCCGTCACCCAGCACGTGCAGGACCTGATCGGCGCCGGGCACGCGATCGCCTTCGTCGCGGCGGGAGTGCGCACCGGGGTCGACGCGCTGCTGGACCATGAGCGCACCACCTTCCTGCGCCGCGCCCATCGCATCGAGGTGGGAAGCGTCGACGTCGGCACCGCGGCCGAGGCGATCCGCATGACGGTCGCCGACACCGACCGCTCCATCACCCCGGAGGCCGCGGTCCTCGCCGGGGAGATCTCCCAGGGGTACCCGTACCTGATCCAGCTGATCGGCTCGAAGGCCTGGCAGAGCGCGGAGGGCGCGGACATCATCGAGATCGAGGACGTCCGCGCCGGGCGCGAGTCCACCGTCGCCTCGATGATCAAGAACGTCCACGGGCCGGCGCTGCGCGGCCTCAGCTCCCGCAAGCGGGAGTACCTGCACGCGATGCTGCTCGACGACGGGCCCTCGAACGTCGGCGACATCGCCGAGCGGATGAGCATCGATCCGCGCAACCAGTCCACCTACCGCGAGCGCCTCATCGACGACGACCTCATCCAGCCCGCCGGCCGCGGCCTGGTCGAGTTCTCGCTGCCCTATCTGCGCGAGGCGCTCGAGCACGAGCGGGACACCGGGACCGGCATCGAGCCCGGCAAGGGGCTCACCCGCTCCCATCGCTCCCGACGCGGTCGGTAGCATGACTCGCACCATGAGCACCAGGCACCCCGACCCCCTGCGCTCCACCTCCGATCGCCCGGTTTGCTCGCGTCCCGGCCGCACCGATGGGCCCGGGCCGGTCACGTGGGCGCTCCGGCTGCTGGGGGTCCTCGCCGCTCTCGGCATCATCCGTCTGCTGCGCGCCGCCCGCTGAGAGGCTCCCCGCCGGCCCTCGCCGTCGCCGGGGGCGGCGACGGCGAGAGCGATCGCTGCCAGGACCGATCGCTGTCAGGACCGGTCGCCGTCGAATTCGGTCGACGGCGCGACCTGCCCCGTGGTCGACTGGACGCATGCACGTGAGCATCCGCCCCCTGGACCTTCTCGCCGACATCGACGTCGAGCAGCTGATCGCGCTCGAGAAGGCGATCGATGAGGATGCCCTCGGCGGCAGCTTCGCGATGACCTCCGCCCAGCGCCGTGTCGCGCTCGAGGACACGCCGTACCGTCGGACCCGCACCTGGGTGGCTCTCGCCGAGCCCATGGACGGTGCCGAGGCGATCGTCGGCACAGGGTCGCTGATGCTCCCGCTGCAGGAGAACACCGACGCCGTGAACCTCTCCCTCGGTGTCCATCCGGCCTTCCGCGGTCAGGGCATCGCGACCGCGCTCGTGGAGGAGGCGCTGCTGCCGGCGATCCGCGAGAGCGGTCGCGGCCTCGTCGACGCCTGGGCCGACGTGCCCGCCGACGGCGATGTCGACGACGCGAGCCTGCCCGCCAACCGTCTGGCGACGCGGATCGGCCTCCGCTGCCGGAACGTCACCATGTGCCGCGCCCTTGACCTGCCGATCGACATCGCGGTGCTGGACTCCTTGCAGGCGGAGGCCGACGAGCGCCTCGGCGACTACCGGATCGAGCTGTGGGACGACGGCATCCCCGAGGAGCACCTGCTCTCCTACGGGAAGCTCCTGACCCAGCTCGACCTCGACGACCCCGACGAGGACTTCGAGCAGGAGGCCCCGGCCTACGACCTCGACCGCATGCGTCATCTCGAGGCGCGGCTGGAGCGGCTCGGCATCCGCAGGATCCTCGCCGTGGCGATCGCGCCCGACGGCACCGTCGCCGGCAACTCCGTGATCCATCTGCGGGACGGCGCCTCCCTCGCATTCCAGGAGAACACTCTGGTCATGCCCGCACATCGCGGGCATCGGCTGGGTCTGGCGATGAAGATCGCCACGCATCGCGTGCTCGGCGAGCGGGCCCCGCGGGTTCGCTCGCTGCTCACCTGGAACTCCCACGTGAACCCCTGGATGATCGGCATCAACGAGAAGCTCGGCTACCGGCTGCGCATGAGAGAGATCGGACTGCAGGGACGCCCGGCCGACGACGAGCGGATCATCGACGCCGAGGAGATCGTCGATGCGCCGGCGGAAGCGATCTTCGAGCTCATCGCGGATCCCGCCCGGCACGCCGACTGGGACGGCAACGACAACGTCGGCTCCGCCGTCGAGGGGCAGCGGGTCCACGGCGCCGGAGAGTCCTTCCTGACCCTGCTCACCAAGGGCGCCGTCCGCGAGAACCATGTCGTTCGCTTCGTCGAGGGCCGATCCATCGCCTGGCAGCCCTCCGAGCAGGGAGGGCGCCCGTTCGGGCAGCTCTGGCGGTGGGACGTCGACCCCCTCGAGGACGGCCGAGCGCGCGTCACCCACACCTACGACTGGACCGGCCTGCGGGACCCCAAGCGCCTGGCCAGGGCCCGCGCCACCACGACGGACAACCTGCGCGCCTCCGTGCTGCGGCTGAAGGCGCTCGCCGAGTCCAGGAGCTGACGATGTCCATGCGGGACGGCCGGTGGGTCGACAGCGAGATCGAGCAGGCCGTCGCACGCGGCGACTTCACCGACCTCCCCGGCGCCGGCAGGCCGCTCGACCTTCCGGACACCCACGACCCCGACTGGTGGATCAGGCAGCGCCTCGATGACGATGATGTCGATCGCGACGCCCTGCTGCCCGTGGTGGTGCTTCTGCGTCGGGAGTTCGACCGCCGCGACGAGACCCTCCGCGAGCTCCTCGACGAGCAGGCGGTCCGCGAGTACGCCGAGGACTTCACCACCCGGGTCCGGGAGGACCGCGCCGCGAACCCGCTGGCCCGCATGCTCGCCCCCGAGCTCGATCCCGAGGCGGCGGTCCGGCGCTGGCAGGAGCTGCGGGCGCAGTCCGAGCAGCTCGCGGACGGCGAGGGCGCTGCTGAGGGCGGGGGCGCTGCTGGTGGCGAGGAAGGACAGGGCCGCCGCCAGATCGCTCAGGAGCCTCGCCGGTCCCGGCCCTCGCGCTGGAGAGGGCTCCTCCGCCTGCGGCTCCGCCTCCTCCGCCGCCGGGATGGGTGAATGCTGCGGGACTGCCGGGGCGCGGCCGGACCGTCGGACCGTCGGACCGTCGGACCGTCAGGACGTCAGGACGTCGCCTCGCGACGCTCCCGCATCCCCCACAGCACCAGTGCAGTCGCGCAGAGCATGAGCACCAGGCCCACTGCGGACGTGATCCCCACACCGGAGTCGAAGGCCTCCCGGGCTGAGTCCAGCAGCGAGGCGCCCGTGGCGGCGTCGAGGCCGTCGGCGACCTCGGTGGCGCCGCCGAGGGTCTCGCCGGCGGCGGCGGTCTGGGCGGCGGTGAGGCCGTCGGGCAGTTCGATGTGCGCCCGGTAGGCGGCGTTGAGGATGCTGCCGAGCACCGCCGTGCCGAGCACGGCGCCGGCCTCGTAGGCCGTCTCGGAGATGGCGGAGGCGGCGCCGGCGCGCTCGGCCGGGACTGCCGCGAGGATGAGGTCGTTGGAGATGGTCTCGGCGCAGCCGACGCCTGCACCGAGGATCGCGAAGGCGATGATCAGCGCGATGTCGCTGCCGCTCGTGCCGGTCACGACGAGCACGCCGTAGCCGACGGCGTTCAGCAGCAGGCCGAAGGCCATGGCATGCGAGGGGCGCACCGTCCGCACGGCGCGCACCACGAGGAGGCCCGAGATCACGGTCACCACGGCGCCGGGGATCAGCATGAGGCCCGCCTCCATGGGCGTGCGGCCCGAGACCAGCTGGAGATGCTGCGAGACGAAGTACAGGAATCCGACCATCGAGAAGACGCTCAGCAGGTTCGCCGCGATCGAGACCGAGAAGGCGGGGATGCCGAAGAGCCGGACGTCGAGCATGGGGGAGGTGCGCGTCAGCTGGCGGCGGACGAACCAGACCCCTGCGAGCAGGCCGACGCCGACCGCGATCACGGCCGCGTAGCTCAGGCCGTCGTGCGCGGCGGTCTTGATGGCCCACACGATCGGGCTCATCGTCGCCATGGCCAGCAGGATGCTGAGCGGATCGACGGGACTGGGATGCGGGTCCCGGGACTCGGGCACCAGCAGGGGCGCGAGGGCCAGCAGCGGGATCAGCACGGGCACGCTGAGCAGGAACACGGAGCCCCACCAGAAGTGCTCGAGCAGGAAGCCGCCGACGATCGGCCCGAGGGCCGCACCCCCGGAGAAGGCCGCGGCCCAGATGGCGATGGCGGTCCGGCGCTCGGTGGCGTCGGTGAAGATGTTGCGGATCAGCGAGAGCGTCGAGGGCATGAGCATGGCCCCGAACAGGCCCATGGCGCCGCGCAGGACGATGAGGGCGCCGGCGGTGGGTGCGAAGGCCGCGATCGCCGAGATGATCGCGAAGCCGGCGGAGCCGATCAGCAGCAGCCGGCGCCGACCGATGCGGTCCCCAAGGCTGCCCATGGGGACCAGGAGGCCGGCCAGCATGAGCGGGTAGATGTCCACGATCCACAGCTGCTGGGCGCCGCTGGGCTGCAGTGACGTCGCGATCGAGGGGACGGCGAAGGCCAGCACGGTGTTGTCGACGGACACGAGCAGCACCGGGAGCATCAGCACGGCCAGCGCCGCCCATCGCCGACGCGCGGAGCTCCCGGCAGGGGAGGGTGCCGAGCGGCGGGCGGCGGTCTGTGCGAGGGTCCGGTCGATGTCCGGGGTCCGTGCGGTCACGGGTCTGGTCCTTCGTGCGCGGAGGGATGGAATGCCACAACGCTAAACCGTCCAGACGGTACAGTCGATGGTCTGCGCCTATGGTGTCAGTCATGTCCGCACGCGAAGACGTCCTCGACGCCCTGGAGCAGATCCTCATCCACGAGGGGGAGCGCGCCGCGACCTTCGATGCCGTCGCGGCGAGGGCAGGAGTCTCCAAGGGCGGGCTGCTCTACCACTTCGGCTCGAAGAGGGCGCTGATGGACGGTCTCGCGGAGCGTGCACGCGAGCGCGGACAGGCCGACATCGAGGCCATGGCCGCCGCGGAGGAGGGACCGTCCCTCTACTACGTGCGCACCTCGGTCTATGAGGACAGCCCCTTCGATCGCACCCTGGTCGCGATCTCGCGCCTGTCGCGCACCGTCGACGCCCCGGCTCGTGCGGTCTTCGACGAGATCCAGGCGCAGTGGCTCGGGCTGATCCGCGAGGAGGTCGGCGACGACGCCGTCGCCGAGGCGATCATGCTCATCGGCGACGGCCTGTACTTCAACGCCATGCTCGACCCCGACGCGTCGGCCGACGCCGGGAGCCGGGATGCCGATCTCGATGCGCTGCTGGGCGTGGTGGCGCGCCTGCGGGACGGGAGGTGACCTTCACCGGCCGTGCTGCCTGGGCGATGGTCCTGACCACCCCGATCGACCCTGACCACCCCGATCGACTTTGACCGACCCTGACCGAGCCTGACGGAGGCCCCGCCCATGTTCCTCGAGAATCTCGTCCTCGATGCCGTCGATCCCTCACGGCTGGGCCGCTTCTGGTCCGCTGCGCTGGGGGCGACCCTCCTCGTCGACGGGGAGGAGGGCACGGAGATGCGTCTGCCGCTGGCGGGAGACGCCTATCTCGACCTGTGCATCCAGCCCGTGCCCGAGCCGCCGTCGGAGCCGCTGCGTCTGCACATGGATCTGCTCGGCGGGGATCGGCAGGCGGAGGTGGCTGAGCGTCTGCGCGGCCTCGGGGCCCGGGATCTCGACATCGGCCAGGGCGACGTCCCATGGATCGTCATGGCCGACGTCGAGGGCAACCCCTTCTGCGTGATGGAGGAGCGGGCGGCGTACGCCCGCACCGGGCCGATCGCGGCGCTGCCGATGGACTCCGCCGATCCTGCGCGCGATCACGTGTTCTGGCGATGGCTCTCCGGCTGGGAGCCGACCGCCGGCGTCGGTCTGCACTCGCTGCGCCACCCGTCCGGGACCGGACCGCTGCTCGAGATCTGCCCCGAGGAGGAGTCGAAGGGCGGTGCGAAGAACAGAGCCCACCTGGACATCCGCCTCGAGGCGGTCGACGACCCTGACGCGATCGCGGCGGCCATCGCCGCGCGCGGGGGCGAGGAGTACGACGGCGGATGGGGCGAGCTGCCCTGGCGCACCTTCCGCGACCCCTCGGGCAACGAGTTCTGCCTGCTCCCCGCGCCGCGGGCCTAGCGGCGTCCGGTCCGGCGCCCGTACCGTCGATCGCGCTGCCGGAGGTCAGCGGGGACGGGCGGTCGCGTCGGCGCACCACTGCTCGGGGTCGACCAGCGCGGGCGGTGCCCCGTGCGATCGCAGCCAGGTGCACACGTTCTCGCAGTCGCGGCGCAGGAACTTCTCGCCTGCGGGGTTCGCGATCAGGTCGATGACCTGCGGGACGTCGATCACGATGAGCCGCTCGTCGCGGTCGCGGGTGTCCGCGAGGATGTTGTAGGCGGACAGGTCTCCGTGCACGAGGCCGAGCCCGGCGAGGTCGACGACGACGGCGTGCAGCTGCAGCGCCCACTGCTCGGCGAGGGCGGCCGACGGTCGACGCTCGTGGAGCCGCGGCGAGGCGACCGGCGTGCCGCCGTCGGAGGTCCCGATGAACTCCATGAGCACCTCGGTGCCGACGATCTGCACCGGGTAGGGGACCGGCAGTCCCGCCGACCAGAGCCGGGAGAGGACGTCGAACTCGGCGCGGGCCCAGCGGGAGGCGGCGGCCTCCCTGCCGAAGGCCGAGCCGCGGGCGATCGCGCGCGCCTCGCGGGAGTTCTTCACGCGTCGGCCCTCGGTGTACTGGGCGGAGCGGTGGAACGAGGAGCGCTCGTCCGTGCGGTAGCGCTTGGCGACCATCAGCGCGCGCTCGCCGTCGTCGCCGATGCGGGAGCCCGGCGGCAGGGCGCGCTCGATGAGGAAGGCGTCGGCCTCCTTGCCGGTCTTGAGCACGCCGAGCTCGGTGTCGAAGGCGCCGTCGTGCTGGACCACCCAGGCGGGGAAGGGCTGCGGACCGCGGTCGAGGGTGTGGGCGGTCTCCGGCCAGGTCGACCAGCGCTGATCGGGGCCTGGCTCCTCATAGAGTGCATGCGGGTCATCGGGGTCTGCATCGGCGAGGCCGGTGGTCACGAGCGAGGTCGAGTAGAAGCGGTCCCAGTCGAAGGACGAGGTCATGGCGAGGGTCTCCTGGAGGAGGGGACCTGCGGGCGCGAGGTGCGCATGTCGTCGCAGCGCATCGGGAGCGCGCTTCGGGAGCGCGCAGGGCGTGCCGCCGGAGGGGCGGGCGATCGGTGAGAGGGCGCCTCAGCAGGTCGGAGCGGACGGGAGGAGGGCAGGGGTCAGGACGGTGACAGCCATGTGCTCCTCCTTCGCTCAGGTCGGCTCAGCCGACGGGTCCAGCCGCGGTGCGGCCTGGGGTCGTCGGCCTCCTGAGCCGACGAGCACGACGGTAGGGCTGCGAGGTCGGCGGTGTCCAGCGAATTATCGTGCCGACCCGGCAGGTCTGCTGGCTGCCGGCGTCCTCGGCTCAGCGCTGCGCAGCGACCCTGCCCGCGACGAAGGTCGCCAGCACAGACGCCTCGCGCAGACGAGCGGCGGCCTCGCGGGCCGCACCCTCGATCATCACCCCGTCGGCGTCGAGCGGGACGTCGGCGAACAGCGAGCTCGCCCCGGCGCGGTTGCCAGTGCGGTTCTCCGCATGGTTCTCCGTGCGGTTCCCCGCGTGGTCCTCGGCGCGATCGTCGTGCGGATCGTCCAGGAGCACGATGTCCGCCGGGCCGCCGACGGCGAGCTCCGCGATCCCGTCGGTCGAGGCGGCGAGCGCCTCACGGGGCTGCAGCTGCTGGAGAGGGAACCAGGCGTCCCGGTCGTCGGCGCTGCGGTGCACCGCGGCCGACATCGCGAGCCACGGGTCCACCGGTGCGACCGGGGAGTCCGAGCCCATCAGCAGCGGGACGCCCGCATCGGCGAGATCGCGGAAGCGGTAGCACAGCCGTGCGAGGTCGGGCCACACCTCCGTCGTCGGATCGCGGTCGTCCAGCAGGTGCGCGGGCTGGATCGAGGCGGTCATCCCGAGCGCGGACATCCGGGCGACGTCGACGTCCTCCAGCAGCTGCGCATGCTCGATGCGGCCGCGCATCCCGCGGGCCGCGAAGGCGTCGAGCCCCACCTGCGCGGCGGCGTCGCCGATGGCATGGACGGCGGCCTCCAGCCCGAGCTCCTGCGCGCGGGAGAGGAGGGCGTCGAGCTGGTCGGCGTACTCGCTGAGCACCCCGTAGCCCGCGTGATCCGCACCCTGGGTGACCTGGGTGCCGTGCGTGCCGTGGACTCCGTGGGTCCCGTGCATCCCGTTCGCGTCGCCGGAGAAGGCGTAGGGATGGCGGCAGTAGGCCGACCGGGATCCCAGGGATCCGTCGGCGATCACCTTCAGCGGACCCATCGTGACCAGCCCCGTCGAGTCCACGACAGTTCCCGTCGGCCCCGGGATCCGGTCGAGTGTGGAGACGTAGGTGGCGGTGCGCACGCGCATCCTCACCGGTCGGCGCCGCCACAGCTCCCAGTTCGGGCCCCACTCCATGTCGGTCAGGCCGACGACGCCGCGAGAGAGCGCGTCGGCCTGCAGCTGCACGATGCCGGACTCGAGGGAGGCGGCGACGCCGGGCAGGTCGTCGAGATGCGCGACGGCGTCGAACCACTCGTCCTCGGCGACGATCCCGCGCCGCGGCGGCAGGCCGAGACCCCGCAGCGCGGCAGAGCTCATCCAGGCATGATGCGCATCCCCGCCGATCAGCACGATCGGTGTGACGTCACCGCCGACGGCGTCGAGCGCGGCGACCGTCGGCTCACCGGCCATGTCCACGAGGCGGTGGCCGAACCCGACGAGCGCATCGCGCCGACGGGAGTCGCCCAGCTCGACGGTGCGCTCCCCGAGAGCGCGCTCCACGGTGCGCAGCACCTCGTCGACCGTGGCGAGGCCGGCCGTGCCCAGGCGCGCATACCCCTGGGCGGTCTGGCCGACGTGCACATGGTGGTCCCACAGGCCCGGGATCGCGAGCGCGCCGCCGGCGTCGTGGACCTCCTCGTCGGCATGAGGACGCAGCCCGGGGGCGATCTCGGTGATCGCGCCTTCGACGGCGCGCAGGGAGACGGGACCGGAAGCGGTGGCCAGGCGGATGTCGCGGAGCAGCACGAGTCGAGCGTAACCAGCGCCGACGACACGGAGGAATCTGCGCCATGACAGCTGTCACCCTGCACTCGTGACGGCGGGGGATCGCGGCCGACCGGACCCCGGCCGGAGGGTAGGACCATGTCTCCCACCGATCACGCTCCGACCGCTCCCGATGCCGCTGCCGCCTTCTCGTCCCCTGCCGTCACCGATGCCCCGGGCGCCCCTGCCGCCCCTGCCGTCTCTGCCGCCTCTGCCGCCCCGCATGCCGTCGAGCTGCGGGGCCTGACCAAGAGGTACGGCGACGTGACCGCCGTCGACGGCATCGACCTCACGATCCCGCGCGGCCAGATCCTCGCGCTGCTCGGCCCCAACGGCGCCGGGAAGTCCACCACCGCCGAGATGATCCTGGGTCTGGCGACCCCGGACCAGGGCACCGTGCGCGTGCTCGGCACCACGCCGTCGGCCGCCGCCGAGCGGGGCCTCGTCGGCGCGATGCTCCAGAACGGCGCCCTGCTCGAGGACGTGCCCGTGCGGGCCATGCTGTCGCTCGTCTCCGGGGTGTGCTCGCACCCGCTGCCGATCGACCAGGTGGTCGAACAGGCCGACATCGGGGCCCTGATGCGGCGCAACTCCTCCAAGCTCTCGGGAGGCGAGGCCCAGAGGGTGCGCTTCGCCCTCGCCCTGCTGCCGGACCCGGAGGTGCTGCTGCTGGACGAGCCGACGGTCGGGATGGATGTCGAGACCCGTCGGAGGTTCTGGGAGCGCATGCGCCAGGTCGCGTCCGACGGTCGCACCATCGTCTTCGCCACCCATTACCTCGAGGAGGCAGATCAGCAGGCCGGGCGCGTGGTCGTCGTCGACCGCGGGCACCTCGTCGCCGACGGCACCGGAGCCGACATCAAGGCCCGCATCGGCGGCCGCGTCATCACCCTCGCCCCCGCCGCCTCGGATCCCGAGCACTGCGATGCCCTGGCCCTCCTGGACGGCGTGACCTCCGTCGACCTGCTCGAGGACGGTCGGCTGAGGCTCGCGACCTCCGACTCCGACGCCACCCTCGCCAGACTCTTCGCTCCCGGGGGTCTCGGGGCGAAGGGCCTGGTGAAGGACGTGTCCGTCACCGCGCCGAGCCTCGAGGACGCGTTCGTCCAGCTCACGAGCCACTGACCGCACCGGCCGCTGCCCCCACCGGCCGCTGCCCCCACCGGCCGCTGACCCGACCGGCCGCTGACCCCGCTTCCCCGTGCCATCCCCACATCCCTCGTCCAGGAGGACGCCATGACCACCGCAAGCCAGAGCACAGCCAGCCAGAGCACAGCAAGCCAGAGGACCGCAGTCCAGGGGCAGGTCGCCCGGGAGCCCGTCGCTACGGAGCCCGTCGGCCGCAGCAGCGCCCTCGCGGGGGCCCCGTCGTCGGCGCTGTCCGCGCCGACTGTCCCTCAGCTGCGCCGGACCGTCCGCTTCAGCATCGCCTCGACCCTGCTGACGCTGCGCAACGGCCTGTTCCTCTTCTTCACGATCGCCCTGCCGGTGATCATGTTCCTGATGTTCAACTCGCTGTTCGGAGGGTACGAGCAGGGGGCGACCACGGTCGGCACCGTGATGATGGTCCGCATGGCCGCTTACGGCGGTCTCGGCGCCGCGATGAACGCGGGCGCCATGATCCAGCTCGAGCGGGCCAACGGCTGGCTGCGCCAGCTCATGGTCGCGGGACTGTCCCCGCGCTCCTTCGTGATCGGGAAGATGGTCGCCGCGATGGCGGTGGCGCTGCCTGCGCTGCTCGGCGTCTACATCGCGGGGATGACGATCGGGGGAGTGCGCCTGGACGTCGGCGAGACCCTCCTGTCCCTGCTGACGCTGTGGGTGTGCATGCTGCCGCTGGCGGTGCTCGGGCTCGCGCTCGGCCTCGCGCTGAAGCCCAGCGCGGTGGGCGCCGCGACCACGATCGGCATGATGCTGCTGGCTGTCGCCGGCGGGCTGTGGTTCCCCTACGAGATGTTCCCGACCTGGATGCAGACGCTCTCCCGGTTCACCCCGACCTTCTGGATCAGCGATCTGGGCACCATGGCCATCACCGGAGAGGGCGTCCCGCTCCGCGGCCTGATCACCCTCGCGACGTGGACGCTCGTGCTCGCGGGAGCCTCGGCGCTGCTGCTGGGGCGCGCCGCCCGCACCTCCACCCGGCGCTGATCGGGGGCCGACCCATGCTGAGGTCGAGGGAAGCTGGAAGAATCCCTCCGGTCGGATCGATCCGGCCGGAGGGAGGAGGGTGGAGACGATGAGCGACTGCGACGAGGAGGAGATCCCCCGCACCCCGCGCGATCTGCACCGTGCGCTGCTCTCCTCGGGGGCCCTCTGGTACACGGCCCCCTCCCTGCTGTTCCTCCTCCTGGTGATCATCCCGGCCTTCTGGGCCGACAGCCCGTGGGAGAGCGCCGCGACGATCCTGGTCGCGGTCGCCTACGGGGCGATGTTCCTGTACACGCCGGCGGTGCGCTCGTACGGAACGCGCTTCGCCGTCTGCTGGATCATCGTGATGTGGGTGCTGATCGGCCTCCTCGCCGTGCTGATCCGCGAGAACGCCCTCTTCATGGTGATGTATGCGCAGATCATGCACACCGTCGCGCTGCCGTGGCGGATCGGCCGGGCGTGCGTCATCCCCATCACCGCCGTCTTCATTGCGGCCTCGCTGCTGCTGGGCCAGCCCACGGCGATCGTCCTGGCCGTCGTGGGACTGGTGATGTCCCTCGGCATCGGCCACGGCATCGAGCAGGAGATCCTCCGCGACCGCCTCGCACGGGCCGAGCAGCGCAATGCCGTGCTCGCCGTCGCCGCGGAGCGCGAGCGCATCGGCCGCGACCTCCACGACATCCTCGGCCATTCGCTGACCACGATCACGGTCTCCGCGCAGCTCGCCCGTCGTCTCCTCGACGCCGATCCCGAGGCCGCACGAGCCCAGATCGAGGAGATCGAGCGGGTCTCCCGTCAGTCCCTCGCCGACGTCCGCGCCACCGCGAGCGGCATGCAGCAGGTGCGTGCCGCCACCGAGATCGCCTCAGCGCGCAGCGTCCTCGCCGCCGCAGGCATCGACGCGGACGTCCCGGCCGCGCTGCCCGAGCTCGACGACGAGCGCGCCGAGCTGCTCGGCTACGTCATCCGCGAGGGCGTCACCAACGTGGTGCGCCACTCCCGCGCCGGCCGCTGCACCATCCGGCTCGAGGCGGACAGGGCGATCATGGCCGACGACGGCGTCGGCTTCCCCGCCGATCGCGCGCGCACCGGCCTCGCCGGGCTCGCCGCGCGCCTGGCCGAGCACGGCGGCGAGCTGCGCATCGAGAGCGGCCCCGAGGGCACCGTCCTCACCGCCGTCCTCGCCGCCGCCCCCGAGGCGGTTCCCGGCCCTGCTCCCAGCCCCGGCTCCGCCTCGACGCCAGACCCGGCGCCCGCCCCAGCGCCCTCTCCGACGCCCGACCCGGCGTCCTCTCCGACGTCCGGCCCGGCGCCCGCAGCCGGGGCCGGCTCCTCCCCGTCCTCCGAAGGAGCTCCGCGATGACCGGCATCCTCCGCATCGCCCTCGCCGACGATCAGGCTCTGCTGCGCAGCGGACTGGTCGCCCTGCTGCGCCTCGAAGCGGGGATCGAGGTGGTCGGCGAGGCCGCCACCTGCGCCGACACGCTCACCCTGATCGAGCGGGAGGATCCCGACGTGCTGCTGCTGGACGTCCAGATGCCGCCCGGGACGCTGCCCGACGGGTCCGACGGACCGGCCGACGGGATCGAGGTCGCCGAGCGACTGCGCGAGACCGGCGCACGGACCCGGGTGATCGTGCTGACGACCTTCGGTCGCGCCGGCTACCTGCGCCGGACCCTCGAGGCCGGAGCCGACGGGTTCATGGTCAAGGACGCACCCGTCGAACGCCTCACCGACGGGATCCGGCGCGTCCACCAGGGGATGCGCGTCGTCGACCCGGAGCTCGCCGCCCAGTCCCTCGCCGTCGGGCCGAACCCGCTGTCCGCGAAGGAGACCGAGGTGCTGCGCTCGGCCGCGCTCGGCGGGTCCACCGCCGACATCGCCGCCCGGGTGCATCTGTCCGAGGGGACCGTGCGCAATCACATCTCCGCCGCGATCGGCAAGCTCGGCGTGACCAACCGGGTCGAGGCGGTGCGCGCCGCGACCGACTGCGGCTGGCTGTGAGGGCCGGTCCGAGGCGGGACGCGTAGTCTGCTGCGGTGCATGCGATCGAATCCCTGCTGGTGTCCCTGATCCACGTCAGCGTCCCCGGATTCGCGATCGCCTCGATGCTCTCGATGGGTCTGCGCACTCCGGTGCGGACCTTCGCAGCCCAGCTGCGCGACCGTTGCACCGTCCTCGCCCTGGTCGGGGCCAACTTCGTGGTGATCCCTGCGGTGGGGACGCTCCTGCTGTGGATCCTCAGCCCCCTGATGCCCCATCAGGCGTCCGAGGGCTTCATCATCGCCCTGTGCGCCGCGGGAGCGCCCTTCGTGCTGCAGCTCGGTGCGATGGCCCGCGTCCCCTACGGGGAGGTCGCCGGGCCGATGGCTGTGATGCTGCTCGGATCGATCCTCTTCATGCCGATCGTCGTGCCGTTCCTGCTGCAGGACATCGAGGTCGACGGCTGGGCGGTGGCGCGCCTGCTGCTGGGCACGATGCTCTCGCCGATGCTCGCGGGCATCGTCATCGGGCGCGTGTTCCGTCCCCGGGCCGACCAGCTCGCCCGGATCGCCGGTGCCGCCGCCGCGGTGTTCGCGGTGCTCATGTTCCTCTCCGGCTTCGGATCCAACGCCGACGTCCTCATCGATCTGGTGCTGTCCCCGGCGATCCTGGTCGCCGCGGGCCTGATCGTCCTCGCCTTCGCGAGCGGGCGCATCGCTGGCGACCTGGCCGGCGACACCCTGACCGTCTCGGACGGACCCGCGATCCTTTCCAGCCAGCGCAACATCGCCGCGGCGCTGCTGGTCGCCCGGGCCGACGGGACCAACGAGTCCCTGATCGTCTCGATCCTGCTGCTGTCCGCCGTCGGCTTCGTGATGCTCGTGCCCTATGCCGCGATCAGCGGGTACATCCGCCGTCGTCGGGCGGGGGAGAGGACGAGCCTGGGCGTGATGCTGGGCATCGTCGGCCCGAGCACGGACTGAGGCGCGCAGCCTCGTCCGCCCAGAGCGGATCGATGACGGCCCACCACCCTTCCCATATACCCCCTAGGGGTATAGGATCGGGGTGTTCGACCGTCATCCAGGAGGTCCGTCGTGAGCAGTCCGACCGCATCGCAGCCCGTCGCTCCCCTCGAGGTCATCGACCTCGAGGTCGGAGGGATGACCTGTGCCAGCTGCGCCGCCCGCATCGAGAAGAAGCTCAACAGGCTCGACGGCGTGACCGCGGCGGTCAACTATGCGACCGAGAAGGCCAGCGTCCAGGTTCCCGAGGGCACCACCGCGGAGGACCTGATCGCGGTCGTCGAGCGCACCGGCTACACCGCGCAGGTGCCTGCTCCGCCGGAGCCGGCCCCGTCGTCGGCCGACGGTGCGACAGGCCCTGTCGCGAGCGGCGGCGAGGACGCGGCGGACGACCTGGAGCTCGCCTCCCTGCGTCAGCGGCTGATCGGCGCGGCGATCCTCACCGTGCCCGTGGTCGCCCTCGCGATGATCCCCGCCCTCCAGTTCGACTACTGGGGCTTCGCCTCGCTGGTGCTCGCGGCGCCCGTGGTGGTGTGGGCCGGATGGCCCTTCCATCGTGCGGCGGCGATCAACGCCCGCCACGGCGCCGCCACCATGGACACCCTGGTCTCGGTGGGAACCTCCGCGGCCTTCCTGTGGTCCATCGTCGCCCTGTTCCTGGGGTCCGCCGGCGAGCCCGGGATGCACCACTCCTTCTCCCTCACCCTCGAGCGCTCCCACGGGCTGGACAGCATCTATCTCGAGGTCGCCGCAGGCGTGATCACCTTCGTCCTGCTGGGACGCTATCTCGAGAGGCGCTCGAAGCGGCAGGCCGGAGCCGCTCTCCGGGCGCTCCTGCAGATGGGGGCGAAGGAGGTCTCCGTCCTCCGGGAGGGCCGTGAGCATCGCGTGCCGATCGACCGACTCGCCGTCGGCGACGAGTTCGTGGTCCGCCCTGGGGAGACCATCGCGACCGACGGTGAGGTCGTCTCAGGATCCAGCGCCGTGGACCGCTCGATGCTGACCGGGGAGTCCGTCCCCGTCGAGGTCGGCGAGGGCGATGCGGTCACCGGCGCGACCGTCAACGTCGGCGGGCGCCTGGTCGTCCGGGCGACGGGCGTCGGGACCGACACCCAGCTGGCGAAGATGGCGAAGCTCGTCGAGGACGCGCAGTCCGGCAAGGCCGAGATCCAGCGGCTCGCCGATCGCGTGGCCGGCGTGTTCGTCCCGATCGTGTTCGCCATCGCCGCGATCACCGTGGTCGGCTGGCTGATCGCCGGAGGCGGCGCCGTGATGGCGGGGACCGCCGCCGTCGCCGTGCTGATCATCGCGTGCCCCTGCGCCCTGGGGCTCGCCACTCCGACGGCCCTGCTGGTCGGCACCGGCCGCGGTGCCCAGCTCGGCGTGCTCATCAAGGGCCCCGAGGTGCTCGAGTCCACCCGCCGTGTCGACACCGTCGTGCTCGACAAGACCGGCACCGTCACCACCGGCACCATGACCCTGCAGGACGTCCGTCCGGCCCGCGGCACCGACCGCGGCGAGCTGCTGCGCCGGGCCGGCGCCGTCGAGGCCGCCAGCGAGCACCCCGTCGCGCGGGCGATCGTCGCCGGAGCCCGCCAGGAGCTGGGCGATCTGCCCGCGGTCGAGGGCTTCGAGAACCTCGCCGGCCGCGGCGTGCGCGGCACGGTCGACGGCACGGAGGTCCGCGTCGGGCGCGGCCTGCTGGCCGGCGGGACCGCGGTCCGGGCCGACGGAGCCGACGGGGTCGACGGGGCCGACGGCGCCGACGGGGCTGACGGGCTGGATGCCGATCTCGTCGCCGCCCAGGACGAGGCCCGTGCGGCGGGCCGCACCGTCGTCCCCGTGATCTGGGACGGGCGCGTGCAGGGTCTGCTCGCCGTCGCCGACGAGGTCCGCCCCACGAGCGCGCAGGCCGTCCGCGAGCTGCGGGATCTCGGCCTCGAGCCGGTCCTGCTGACCGGGGACCACGAGACCGTCGCCCGGGCCGTCGCCGCCGAGATCGGCATCGAGCGCGTCGTCGCTGGCGTCCTGCCCGAGGACAAGGTCGACGTGGTCACCGCGCTGCAGGCCGAAGGTCGCGCCGTCGCGATGGTCGGCGACGGCGTGAACGACGCCCCGGCCCTGGCCACCGCCGACCTGGGCCTTGCGATGGGGACCGGCACCGATGTCGCCATCGAGGCCGCCGACATCACCCTGGTGCGCGGCGATCTGCGTGCCGCGGTCGATGCGATCCGGCTGTCCCGTCGCACGCTCGGCACCATCAAGGGCAACCTGTTCTGGGCCTTCGCCTACAACACGGCGGCGATCCCGATCGCCGCCCTGGGGCTGCTGAACCCGATGCTCGCCGGCGCCGCCATGGCCTTCTCCAGCGTCTTCGTGGTGACCAACAGCCTGCGTCTGCGCGGCTTCCGCAGCGTCAGCGGCTGACGACGGTCGGGAGGCCCCGGGACCGGAGACGAGACAGGAGACCGGACTGGGGCGAGACCGGAGCGGGACCGGAGAGGGACTGGAGCAGGACCGGAGTCTGGGCCGGAGGCGGGACCGTCGCCGGTGCCCGCGGTCCTGATCTGGCACGATGCCGGCATGACGGACTGGGTCGGCACGGCAGCGGCGTATCGGCGCTCCTTCGCGACCCTGTGCGCGGGGACGATCGAGCCGCTCCTGGACGCGACCGGAGGATCGTCGCGAGCCGGGAGAGTGCGCCATCTGGACCTCGGATGCGGTACCGGCGAGCTCGCCGTCGCCGCCTCGAGGAGAGGGAGGAGCATCGTCGCCGCGGACCCCGATCTCGAGATGGCGGCGCTGACCCGCGAGGCCCTCGCCGGGCACGACGGATCCGTCGTGCTCGACGCGGGCGCGCCGACCCTCCCGATCGCCTCCGGAGCGATGGATGCGATCACCGCGAACTTCGTCGTCAATCATGCTCCGGATCCGCGAGCCACGGTCCGTGACCTCGTGCGTGTCGCCGCCCCGGGAGCACCGGTCGCGATGACCATCTGGACGACCGAGCCGGGGCCCCACCTCACGACCTTCGCCGCCGCGGCCGAGGAGGCCGGAGCGGTGCCCGTCCCGAGCTCCCGCCTGCCTGCGGACAGGGACTTCCCGCGCACCGCCGCCGGACTCGGAGGGATCGCAGGGGAGGCCGGGCTCCGCGTCGAACGGGCAGAGGAGCTGCGCTGGACCTGGAGGATCGCCGCGGACGACCTCATGGCGGGGATCTCCGCCGGGATCGCCGGCCCCGGACGCCTGCATCGTGCGCAGACGCCTGCCGTCCGCGCGGACACGGAGCGAGGCGCCCGTGCGCTGTGGGAGGAGTTCCGTGACGGAGAGGTCCTCGCGTTCCCGGTCGTGGCGGCGCTCATGGTCGGTCGGGCCTGATCCGTCGGTCCCGGCCTCCCGGACCGGACCTGCCGGGCCGGACCTGCCGGGCCGGACCTGTCGGACGGGATCCGCCCGACCGGACCTGTCGGGCCAGGAGGGGGATAGCCGGAATATCCGGCATTCGGAGGATCCGGCCGGGGTCCAGGGAGCGACGGCTACGATGGTGCGGATCACATCATGGGGAACAATGAGGAGGCGACATGGGATTCATCCAGGCATTCAAGGGCGCTGTCGGCGGGATGCTCGCCGACCAGTGGAAGGACTTCCTGACCATCCCGAACGGGCTGCCGCAGACGGCGGCCCTGTTCCCGGCGGTCCCGCAGGGCACCAATGCCGGCCGCGGCTCGAACACCCGCGGCTCGGAGAACATCATCACCAACGGCTCCAAGATCCTCGTGCCCCAGGGGTACGGCCTGATCACCGTGGTCGACGGGCGCGCGACCGGACTCGTCACCGAGGCGGGCGGCTACGAGTTCAACGACTCCTCGCCCGACGCGCAGTCGGTCTTCGCGGGCGACAGCATCCTCGCCTCGACGGTCGGGATGTCGTGGGAGCGCTTCAAGTACGGCGGCCGTCCCGGCTCCCAGCAGCTCGCGTTCTACGTGAGCCTCAAGGAGCTGCCGGACAACCGCTTCGGCACCCAGTCGGAGATCTATTGGGATGACGCGTACCTGAACACGCAGGTCGGCGCCGTCTGCCGCGGCTCGTACACGATGCGGATCGTCGACCCGCTGCTGTTCGTGCACAACTTCGTGCCCGCCTCCTTCATCTCCGCGAACGCCCCGGTCTTCGACTTCGCCGACCAGGACAACGCGGCCGGCGCACAGCTGTTCACCGAGGTCGTCGGCTCCCTCGCGGCCGCGTTCTCCCGTTACACGAACGATCCCGACAAGGGCAACCGCATCTCCCGCATTCAGGGCGACTCGGTCGGCTTCGCGCAGTCGCTCTCGGCCGCCGTCGAGGAGGGCTACCGCTGGTCCACCGATCGCGGCCTCGCGATCGTGAAGACGGCGATCGCCTCGATCGAGTACGACCAGCGCACCCGCGAGCTCCTCGCCGACGTGCAGAAGGCCGACGCCCTCTCCGGCGCCCGCTCGCAGTCCTTCATCAACCAGGCCGTCGCGCGCGGCGTGCAGGGCGCCGGCGAGAACGGCGGCGGTGCGGGCCTGGCCATGTTCGGCATGGGCGCGGGTGCCGCGGGCGGCCTCGTCAATCCGGTCCAGCAGGGCTTCCCGCAGCAGGGCGCGCCTCAGCAGGCGGCCCCGCAGCAGGCCGCTCCGCAGCCCGCGCCCGCGGCCGAGGACCCGGTCGCGAAGCTCGCCCAGTACAAGCAGATGCTCGACCAGGGCCTGATCACCGCGGAGGACTACGAGGCGGCGAAGAAGAGCGCGCTCGGGCTCTGACCCGAGCCGCCGCGCGAGAACGAGACGAGACCCGGAGACCCGATACGAGATGAGCGTTCCTCCTCAGAGCCCCGCGCCCGGGTACGGCGACGGGCGGGACCCGCAGCAGCAGGTCCCGTCCGTCCCGCCGACGGGCGGGGCGCAGCCCGCCGTCCCGTCGGCCGCGCAGCCGCAGCCTGCGCAGCAGCAGCCTCCGGTCCCGCAGCAGCCCGCCGGGCAGCAGCCGTCGGTCCCTCCGCAGGGCGACGGCAACCGGATCATCGACACCAGCGTCCAGCGCGAGGACGGCCTGGACAAGTGCCCGCGCTGCGGCAGCACGGACATCCGGTACGACATCAACGCCAAGGCGCTGACCTGCACGTACTGCCGCTACCAGTGGAACGAGGCCAACGCCGAGAAGACGTTCGGCCTCGACTCCGCGATCTCCGAGCTGCGCGGGCACACCATGGCCTCCGGCACCGCGGACGTGCGCGAGGACTCCTCGGTCGTGACCCTGAAGTGCCAGGGCTGCGGCGCCGAGGTCGTCATCAACGCCGACGAGCAGCTCCAGGCCCGCTGCCACTGGTGCCGTCAGACCCTCTCGATCAACACGCAGATCCCCAACGGATCCGTGCCCGACGCCATCCTGCCGTTCGCCCTGACCAAGGAGCAGGCGATGGCGAAGATCGAGGAGTTCGTCCATGCCCGTCGGACCTTCGCCGCCTCGAAGTTCAAGCAGGAGTTCGTGGCCGACAACGTGATGGGCGTGTACATCCCGTACATGATCGTGGACGGCAACATGCACGCCCTGCTGCGCGGCACCGGCGAGGTCACCACCCGCCAGTACACGGTGCGTCGGAAGGTCGGCAAGGACCAGTACGTCACCGAGACCTATTACGACGCCGACGAGTACGCCGTCCAGCGGGCCTTCGACATCCTCGTCGACGACCTCGCGGTGGAGTCCGCGGCCCGCTACTCCGCGCACGACAACTCGCAGGCCACCAACAACATCCTCAACGCGGTCCAGCCGTACGACACGCAGAACGCGGTCGCCTACAACTCCAACTACCTCAAGGGGTTCACGTCCGAACGGCGAGACCTGAACATCCGCGACGTCGACGACACCGTCGAGGACAGGTTCCTGGCGATCGCCCGGGCGAAGGCCCAGCCCACCGTCTCCCGTTACGACCGGGGCGTGCGCTGGGAGCAGGAGGGCGTGGCCGTGCGCGGCACCCGCTGGGTCGCGGTGTACGTGCCGGTGTGGCTGTACAGCTATGCCGAGTCCGCGACCGGCGACTCCCTGGTCCACTACATCGCCGTCAACGCCCGCAACGGCAACACGATGGGCTCCGTGCCCGTCTCCCACCCCAAGATCTTCGCGCTGTCCTGCGCGCTGGGGACGATCGCCGCAGTGATCGGAGCGGTCGTCGGCATCGGATGGTTCCTCGCCGGCTGAGGCCGACGCACCTCGCGCATCGGCACGACCGGTGCCACCATGGAGCTGCGGTCCCCGGATCGCGGCCACGGAAAGGAGGGGCACATGCTCCCGCTGCTCGCCGACGTCATGGCGAACCCCGCCACCCCCATGCTCCTGGCCGACGGCGACGATGGGGCCATCGGGATCGCCCTCCCCTTCATCGCCGGCCCCGCCGTCTTCATCGGCGTCTACCTGGGGATCTACCGCTACTACCGCAACACCGACAAGCGCTTCCACTTCGAGCGGAAGACCGATGTGTCCGTCGGCAACCTCAAGACCGCCGACAACCGCCGCGGGTCGAACAACCGACAGCGCACCCGCAGGATGAGCGGTGCGAACGAGGACTCGCATCTCGAGCGGGTGCGTCGGATCAGGGTGGAGTGACCCTGCGATGGAGGGCTGCGACGCGATCGTGATCGGCGCGGGCCTGTCGGGCCTGGTCGCCGCGACCGTCATCGCCGACGGCGGCCGACGGGTCCTGCTGCTCGAGCGCGAGGGCGAGCAGGACCTGGGTGCCCAGGCCTGGTGGAGCTTCGGAGGGCTCTTCCTCGTCGACTCCCCGGAGCAGCGGCGCCTCGGGATCCGCGACAGCCTGGAGCTCGCCCGCCAGGACTGGCTCGGAACAGCGGCGTTCGACCGGCCCGAGGACCACTGGCCGCGGCGCTGGGCCGAGGCCTACCTCCGGTTCGCTGCCACCGAGAAGCGCGAGTGGCTGCATGCCAAGGGCGTGAGGTTCTTCCCCGTCGTCGGCTGGGCCGAGCGGGGCGACGGACGGGCCGACGGGCACGGCAACTCCGTGCCCCGATTCCATATCACCTGGGGCACAGGACCCGGCGTCGTCGACCCCTTCCTCCGCCGCCTCGCGCACCATCGCGAGCGCGGTGCGATCGTGCTGGAGACCCGGCGCGCCGTCGAAGAGCTCCTCGTCGAGAGCGGAGCCGTCGTCGGCGTCCGAGGCTCCGTCCTCGCTTCCGACCCGACCGAGCGCGGCCGCGGATCGTCCCGCGAGGCGATCGGCGTCTTCGAGCATCGCGCCCCCGCCGTCGTGCTCGCCACCGGCGGGATCGGCGGGAACGAGGAGCTCGTGCGCAGTCTGTGGCCCGCGGAGCTCGGAACCATGCCGCAGAGCCCCGTGCACGGCGTCCCGGCGAGCGTCGACGGGACCGGGATCCTCGCCGCCGAGCGCGCGGGGGCCAGCTGGATCAACCGCGACCGCATGTGGCACTACACCGAGGGCGTGCGCAACTGGGATCCCGTCTGGCGGGGCCACGGGATACGCATCCTGCCCGGCCCGTCGTCGCTGTGGGTGGACGCGCGCGGGCACCGCCTTCCCGCCCCTGCCTTCCCGGGGTTCGACACCACCTCGACCCTGCGCCATCTGCGCACGACCGGGCACGACCACTCCTGGTTCGTGCTCACCCCCAGGATCATCGAGAAGGAGTTCGCCCTCTCCGGCAGCGAGCAGAACCCGGACCTGACCGGCAAGGACGTCCGCCTCGTGCTCTCGCGGGCGAAGGCCGGAGCGCCCGGGGCCGTGCAGGCCTTCCTCGATCACGGGGAGGACTTCCTGCAGGCGGCGACCGTCCCGGAGCTGGCCGCGAAGATGAACGCGGTGACCGGTGAGGACCTCATCGACCCCTCCGCGCTCGAGCGCACCATCCGCGCCCGCGACGCCGGGATCGTCAACGCCTACGGCAAGGACGCCCAGATCACGGCCGTGCGCGGCGCTCGCAGATATCTCGGGGACCGCCTCATCCGCACCGCCGCCCCGCACCGTCTGCTCGACCCGGCAGCCGGCGGGCTGATCGCTGTTCGCCTGCACGTCCTGCTGCGCAAGACCCTCGGGGGACTCGAGACCGACCTCTACGGCCGCGTCCAGCGGGTCCCCGCCGCTGGAGCCGCCGCTGGTGGCGCCGCTGGTGGCGCCGCCGCCTCGCCCTGGGCGGCCGACCGCCCCCTGCCCGGGCTGTACGCCGTCGGCGAGGCCAGCGGCTTCGGCGGCGGTGGGGTCCACGGCCGCAGCGCCCTCGAGGGCACCTTCCTCGGCGGCTGCCTGTTCTCCGGCCGACAGGCCGCGCTCGGCGTCCTCGAGCAGCTGCGATGACGGCCGACGACGGACCGGCGGGCGAACACCTGTCGATCCTGCTCGTCGGCGCCGTCGGGATCACAGGCTCCGGGCGCTCACGCGCTAACGCGTGCACGGGCGCCGACGCGCGGACCGGGCGGACCGGGGTGCGCCGCGCCTCGAGCCGTGCTCGATCGGCGGGCTCGGACGATGCGCTCGTCGAAGCGTCTTCCTGCTCTGTCCACAGGTCCTGGCGCGGGCCCTGTGCTCCCGTGCACAATAGAGGCCATGCCATCGATGATCAGCCGACGTGGAGCACTCACCGCCGTCGCAGCCGCAACCCTCGGGATCCCCGTGGTCGCGGGGCAGGAGGACTCCGCCGAGGCCGACCCCGGCCGCTACGGGACGCGTGGCGCGAACGTGCGCTTCGCGACCTACAACACCTCCCTGAACCGAGCGACCGAGGGCGCGCTGATCGCCGACCTGAGAGGCGGCACCGACCCCCAGGCGAAGGCGATCGCACAGGTCATCCAGATCAACAATCCCGATGTCCTGCTGCTCAACGAGTTCGACCATGACGACGCCGGCGAGGCGATCGAGCTGTTCCGCAGCGCATACCTGCAGGTCGGACAGAACGGTTGCACGCCCGTCTACTACCCGTACATGTACACGGCACCGGTCAACACGGGTGTCCCGAGCGGCCTGGACCTCGACGGCGACGGGACGGCAGAGGGGCCCGACGACGCCTTCGGGTACGGCGACTTCCCCGGCCAGTACGGGATGGTCATCCTCTCGCGCTATCGGATCCTCACCGACCAGGTGCGCACCTTCCAGCAGCTGCTGTGGTCGGACATGCCCAGCAGCCTCCTGCCGATCGAGCACTACGGTGCGGAGAAGGCGTCGAAGCTGCGTCTGAGCTCGAAGTCCCATTGGGACGTCCCCGTCAAGCTCGGCTCCGACGTCGTCCACGTCCTCGCCTCGCACCCCACCCCTCCGAGCTTCGACGGCGACGAGAAGCGCAACAAGCGTCGGAACTTCGACGAGATTCGACTGTGGTCGGAGTACATCACCGGCGGGGACGGAGCCGACTGGATCGTCGACGACGCCGGCGGTAGGGGCGGGCTCGCTCCCGGGGAGTCCTTCGTGATCATGGGCGATCTGAACTCCGATCCGTCCGACGGGGACTCCTGGCCGGGCGCGATCGACCAGCTGCTCGACCACGCCAGGGTCCGCGACACCAGACCCTCCAGCGCGGGCGGCACCGAGGCCGCCGAGGACCAGGGCGCCGTCAACGCCGAGCATGGAACCGACTCCCGCCTCGACACCGCCGACTTCGCCGAGGAGTCGGGGCCGGGGAACCTCCGAGTGGACTACGTGCTGCCGTCCTCGGATCTCCATCCCGTCAGCTCGGGCGTCTACTGGCCCGCATCCGGACAGACCGGCAGCGAGCTCACCGGCGTGGCACCCTTCCCCACCTCTGACCACCGCCTGGTGCGTGTGGACGTGCACATGCCGCGGCTCTGAGTCGCCACGCGTCAGGGCGCTCGGCATCCACGGGTCAGGGCGCTCGGCGTCCACGCGTCAGGGTGCACGGCATTCACGGGCAGTGCGCTCGGCATCCACCGGATCGTGCCAGCCCCGGTGCTCCGGAACCGGATCTCTCCACCGAGCTGCGCCGTCGTCCGCGGTGAGACCTCGATGCATGGTCCACGGCCAGTGCGTTCCTGACGGCGGTCGGCGACGGCGCTCGCGTCGGTCCGCCCACGTCGTACGCTGGTCGCATGTCGACCTCGTCCAAGCTGCCGCCGATCATCGATGCTGATCAGCTGCGTGATCTGATCGCCGAGTCCACCGCGCTGAGCGGTGCTGCCACCGACGGCGCCGCCACCGACGGTGCCTCCGCTGACGGTCCTTCCGCCGGCGGCGCCCCCGCATCGCGTCCGCTGCGCCTGCTGGACGTGCGATGGGCCCTCGATGGATCCAAGGGGCGCAGCACCTATCGCGCGGGCCACATCCCCGGCGCCGTCTACGTCGACCTCGAGTCTGAGCTCGCCGCTCCTGCAAGCCCGCAAGCTGGTCGGCACCCTCTGCCCCCGCCCGAGGAGTTCGCCGCGACGCTGCGGCGCGCAGGCGTCGACGACGGCATGCGCATCGTCGTCTACGACGACACCGATGGCGCTCCCTCCGGACGCCTCGTGTGGATGCTCCGCGCTCTCGGTCATGATGCCGCCGTGCTCTCCGGAGGGCTCGCGGCCTGGACCGGCGGTGCGGACGCATCTCCCCATGACCTCGAGATCGGCGACCCCACGCCCAGCCCTGCAGCTGGCAATGTCACCGCTCGGGAATGGTCCTCGGCCGTCATCGCGACCATCGACGAGGTCGCTGCCGCGTCCACTGCGGCTGGGTCTGCTGCTGCAGGGTCTGCTGCTGCAGTGCCCGCTGCTAGCGGGTCTTCTGGTGCCGAATCCGCCGGTGCAGGTACATCCGGTGCGGGTTCATCCGATGCTGTCGAGACGCCGCTCATCATCGATGCCCGAGCGGCCGCCCGCTACCGGGGCGAGACGGAGCCTGTGGATCCGCGTGCGGGTCACGTGCCCGGTGCCGTGAACCTCCCGTACCCAGGGAATCTCGATGAGGAGGGCCGCTTCCTGCCTCCACCGGCGCTGCGCGAGCGTTTCGAGTCTGTGGGGGCACGGGAGGATCGGGAGATCATCGTGTACTGCGGCTCCGGAGTGACTGCGACCCATGACATCCTCGCGCTCCAGCGTGCGGGGTTCACGAAGGTTCGGCTGTTCCCCGGCTCGTGGTCCCAGTGGAGCGCGGACCCGTCTCGGCCCCTCGAGACCGGCACCGGCCGCTGATCGGAGCCGAGCGGCTCCTTGGCGGGGGAAGTGTCCGTCTACCGTCGCTCGGGCGGCTCTGGAGCGGTGGTAGACGGACACTGCTCGGTCTTCTGGCGGGGTGGACGGACACTGCTCGGCGCTGAGCGACGGCAGATGGAAGACGGCAGACGGCAGACGGCAGACGGTGGACCGTGGACGGGCGCTGCGCAGTGCGACGTCCGGGGTCTGCGAGGTCGTCAGACTCCGCTGTGCTCGCGGATTGCACGGGTGATGGCCTGGTGGAGACGACGTCGGGCGTGCTGATCCAGGCCGCCCTCGTGGTTGCGCCGGCCTGCCTTCGCCTCGCGGGGCGCGGGGGTGCCACCGTCGGCCTTCGCCTCGCGGGGCGCGGGGGTGCCGTCCTGTCCGAGGACGGCGGCCCAGATGGGGACCATCTCCTGGTGATAGGAGTGGCCGTGGCCGCCGGAGGCCTTGACGGAGAGGGGCATGTCGGAGGCGATCTGCCAGAAGCTGATCCAGGGGAACCAGCGCACCGATGGGCTGACGTCGTGGCCAGCGCGCTCGCGCAGCCAGGCGGGCTCCTCCCACAGCAGGGAGGGCTGCCACCAGACGACGGGGTCGGAGGGGTGCTGGGCGTAGACCACTCGTGGGAACTCCCAGTCGGCGTAGAGGCCGCCCCAGTAGTTGCGCTCGAGGTCGCGGGGGCGGGTGACGACGCGGATGTGCTCGCCGTCGGCGAAGATGGGTGCGACGGCGGGGGAGCCGGGGCGTGCGTGGGCGGTCAGCTGCTTCCACAGCGGCGTGAACGAGGGGGTGCCGGTCCAGACGGCGCCGTCGACCTTGCGGAGCATCTCGGGGACGTCGCGGAATGCCGCCTGGCCTCCGAAGGATCCGAGGGATTCTCCGGCGACGAAGAAGCGGGGACGCTGATCCGGGGGGATCTTGTCGAGGCGTCGTCGGACCGCGGTGAAGAGGAGGCGCCCTGCCTCCTGCGGTGTGCGGCGGTCCAGCATGTAGCTCAGCCCGGAGGTGTACACGGAGTACTGCAGGGAGGCGGTCGCGCAGTTCCCGCCGGTGAGGAACTCGATGGCTGAGATCGACCATTCCTGCAGCCAGCCGGTGCCGGTGCCGGTGAAGAGGGCGAGCACGTCCCGGTCCCAGGCGTCGGTGCGGTCGAGTTCGGCGAGGACGGCGTCGACGGTCTGCTCGAGGGTGCGGGAGGTGGACTTGCCGGCGTAGACGCGGATCGGCTCCATGGCGTCGGCCCCGGTGGTGCGGGCGATGACCTCGGCGGATGCTCCACCGGAGACGATCTTGCGGCCCGGGGCGCCGAGCGACTCCCAGCTCTCGTGGGAGGCCGGGCTGCCGGAGCGGAGAGGGGAGGTCGGTCGCGGGACGTCGGGGGAGATGCGTCGGTTGGCCTCTTCGGCGCGCTCGATCATCTGCTCGAGGACTCGTCCGCGCAGGAGTCGTTCGAGCAGGATGACGACGGTCGCGGTGGTCAGTGCGATCGAGACGACGCGCACTGCACGGGTGGGCAGGTAGGGACGGAGCAGCGCCCGGTACATCGAGGAGGTCGCCCGCACGGTGCGGACCGCGATGAGCGCGCTCACGGAGGCGCTGAGGCCCCCGACGGTGCCGACGACGTGGGTGGCGAGGTTCTTGGGCTCCTGCTGCACGAGGTGGCTGATCTCCCGCTGACGCATAACACCCCGCACCCATGAGTAGGCGGAGATGCTGACGAGCGCCGCGGCGCCGGCGAGCCGGGCCCTCTCGCGATGGTCCTCGGCGATGTCCAGGCTCAGCCCGATCGCGCGGGCGCCGCGGAGGGCGATCTTCTCAGCCACCACTCCGGTGGCGTAGCCGTAGATCTGGGAGAGGCCGATGTTGACCGACCACATCCACCAGGTGCGCGGCAGGAGGCTGGGGGAGGTGGAGATCCAGCCGGTCGCGGAGGCGCCAAGGAACCCGCCGGTGGACAGCGGTCTGGTGATCGCGGTGCGCCGCGCTCGGGCCCTCGTCGCGCGGGTGACCGACCGCGTGATCCGGGCGGCGCCGACGAGCGCTCGTCCGAGCCTCTGGGCAGGGGAACCGGAGCGGAGAAGCATGAGCGCAGGCTATCGGACGCCGTCCGTCGGGGTCTGCCCGTGCCGACGGACGTTCCCGGCCGACGGACGCGCCCTTCTCCTCCGCTCGCGGGTCGTAGCCTGGGGAGATGAAGATCCTCCTCCCCGATACCGTCGCCCTGGACCCCGCTCTGCCTGAGGGATGGGAGGCCGCGGTCGTCGACGCGCGCGCCGAGATCCCTGCCGAGCATCATGACGCCGACGTCCTGGTGCTGTGGGGGCCATCGCGCCGCCATCTCGCCTCGGCCGCCTCCGATCTGCCGCGTCTGCGCTTCGTGCAGTCGCTGTCCGCGGGGGTCGAGGGCATCCTCGCCGCGGGCTTCCGCGAGGATGTCGTGATCGCCAACGGCGCCGGACTGCACTCCGCGACCGTCACCGAGCACACGGTCGCGCTGCTGCTGACGCTGGTGCGGCGCATCCCTGAGGCGCTAGAGGCGCAGGAGCGCCATGAGTGGTCGGAGGAGCTCGGCGGGCTGCAGCCGCTGCATCCGGAGGGGCGCATCACGACGCTGATCGGGGCGAACGTGCTGATCTGGGGGTTCGGGCAGATCGGGCAGACGCTCGCGCCGATCCTCCAGGGTCTGGGCGCGAACGTGCGCGGTGCCGCCCGCAGCGCGGGGGAGCGCGCTGGCTTCGAGGTCATCGCCGAGTCCGACGTCCGCTCCGTGCTGCCGACGACGGACGTGCTCGTGAACATCCTTCCCGCCACCGACGCGACCCGCGGCGCGGTCGATGCGGATCTCCTCGCCGTCCTGCCGGATCATGCCCTGTTCGTCAACGTGGGTCGCGGGACCACCGTCGACCAGACGGCCCTGCGCGAGGCCCTCGAGGCGGGCACGCTCGGGGGCGCTGCTCTGGACGTGACCGACCCGGAGCCGCTCCCGGCCGACGATCCGCTGTGGGACGCGCCGCGGCTGGTGATCACCTCGCATGCCGCCGGCGGGCGCCCCGTCGGGGCCGACGAGCGCATCGCCCGCAACCTGCAGGCCTTCGTCGATGGCTCCGAGATCTTCTCCGTGGCCGCTCGCTGAGAGCTTCCCCTTCGCCCTCCCCGCGTCAGGCGGCGAGCATCCCTGCGAGCTGCTCGACGGCCCGGGCGGAGGTCTCGGCCACGAGATCCAGCTCGAGGTGGAACTGCTGGCCGGCGGCGGGGCCGCACAGGTCGGAGACCGCGCGCAGTGCGGTGAACGGCACGCCGAGGACCTCGGCGGTGCGGGCGATCGCGGTGGTCTCCATGTCCGCGCTCAGCGCCTCGGGGAAGCGCTCGCGCATGGGAACCGCGATGTCGGCGGTGACGAAGGCGTCGCCCGAGAGCATGAGCCCGCGGCGCGCTGTCAGTCCGGCGCGGGCGGCGTCCTCGCCCGCGGCCGCGTCTCGGGCCGTGCTCTCGGCCGCTGCGTTCTCGGCGGCGGCTGTCAGCGCGGCGTCGGCGAGGTGGCGCTCCGGGCCGCCCGGGACCTGGCCGGGGGCGTAGCCGAAGGCGGTGGCATCGGCGATCGACCAGGTGAAGCTCTCGCCGATGATGAGGGTGCCGACCTCGACGTCGGCCGCGAGGCCGCCGCAGGAGCCGGCGGAGACCACGGCGCGCGGGCCGACGGCGAGGATCGCCCAGGTCGTGGCAGCGGTCGCCGCTGCGACCCCGATGCCGCTGGTCACCACGGTGGTGTCGAGGCCGGCGAGGCGCCCGCGCACGGCGGAGGCGCCGCGGAGGAAGGGGACGGGGAGGTCTGCGGCGTCCTCGAGTCGGCCGACGATCGGAGCCGCCTCCTCGGGCATCGCGGCGATCACCAGGAGGGGACCCGGGCCTGCGGTCGGATTCGTCGTCATGCTCGCAGGTTATCCGGTCCCGAGGTTCGTTAGGCTGGGCAGGTCGGGACGAGGCGGCCTCTTGGCCGCGGAGCGGTCGCAGGACCGCAGGACGGAGGAGACCATGGGACGCATCCGGGACGCCGTCGTGGGGGGAGCCCGCACCGTGAGCCGGATCCCCATCCCGTCGACGCTGACGCACCAGGCGCTGCGCGAGGCTCGTCGGCCGCTGCCGCCGTCGAGCGTGCTCAAGGCCCATGCCGTGGAGGTCCAGATGCTCGGGCGCACGCGCAGCGTGTGGCTGGACCGTCATCGGGCCTCCGAGGGGATCATCGTGCATCTGCACGGCGGCGCCTACGTGTCCGGCCCCTTCACGAGCGACTGGGCGTGGCTGTCGCGACAGGTCGACGCCCACGGGGGCGCGGGGCTGCTGGTGGATTACCGCACCGCCCCCGACCACGCCCATCCGATCGCGCTCGACGACACCGAGGCGGCGCTGAGCGCCCTCGTCGAGCAGGGTGCGATCGGCGAGGTGCCCTGGATCCTCAGCGGCCAGCATGCGGGCGGCGGTGCCGCCTTCTCGGTGGCCCGGCGCCTGATCGACCAGGAGGCGATCCCGGCGCCGGCGGGCGTCGTCGCGGTCTCACCGTGGCTCGACCTGGAGCTCGCCAACTCGGGGATCACCGAGACGGGCCAGAGCGATCCCGTGCATGAACGGCGCCTGCTGCGCGATGCCGCGAAGGTCTACGCAGGACGGACCCCGCTGGACGATCCGGAGCTGTCGCCGATGAACGCCTCCTTCACGGGACTGCCGCCAGTGCACCTGAGCGTCGGGCTGAGGGATCTCTTCCTCGCCGACGTCCGGGTGGCGAAGCTCCAGCTCGAGGAGCGAGGGGTCGACCTCACCTATCGGGAGGTCAGCGGGCGTCTGGGCCTGCAGCTGCTGGTGCGCCACGGCGAGGACATGGACCGCCTGCACCGCGAGCAGGCGGACTTCATCGCCGAGCGTCTGGGCGCCTGAGCCGCCGCCCGGCGACCGTCCCGGATCGTCCGGCCCTCGACGGCCACCATCCGGCCCTCGACGGCCACCGTTCAGCTCTCGATGATCACCAGGGCGGACGATGCCCGCGAGGGGGCCCAGCGGCGGGAGGGCATGCTCCGGATCATCCCGCCGATCAGCAGGGCGTGGCCGACGATGTAGGTGACCATGACCAGCAGGGTGCTCGATGAGATCGCCGCGCCCGGCAGGAACCATTCGATCGCGAGGATCGAGCTGGACAGCAGGAACAGGGTGCCGCCCATCCAGGTCAGCAGGTTGATGCCGGCGGAGAGGAAGGCCACCGCTGCGAGCGCGAGGGAGTACACGGCCACCAGCGGCAGCATGTCCCCGGCGCCGTCGCTGCAGGCGACGAACAGTCCGATGATCACGGCGCCGTAGGGGATCGCGAGGGCCGCTCGCAGCGGATCGCGATGGCGGATCCACAGGGGGAGCATCGCCAGCGCGTAGCAGACCAGGGTCACCAGGAAGCAGACGACTGTGATCGACTGCGGACCCGTGACCCCGGTGATCTGGCCGGCGGTGTCCCCGGCGAGAGAGGTGACCAGGCCCGCGGACAGCAGGATCACGGTGCGGTTCAGTCGCGGTGCGGCCGTCAGCAGGACGCCCAGCAGCAGCGGGGCGAAGAGCGCCTGGCTGCTGTTGCGGATCAGGTCTGCCCCGCCGATGAGCGCGCCGATGTGGATCAGTGCGGTCAGGGCATAGGCCACCCAGAGGGTGGCATGGACGGTCCGCAGAGAAGGCACGGAACCAGGCTAGGGAGGCATCGCATACCGCAACAGGGGGACGAAGCCCTGGTGGGGGCACGGTTCCGTAACGGCTTGACGCTCTGTGACCTGCGCATCGCGATCCGAGCGACGCGGCTCACAGCGGCCGGCGCCTCACACGCTCGACGCCCTTGCTTCTGCTGCGGTCACATCTGCTGCGGCGCGTTCACACCGAGGGCGTCGAGCCCTGCGACGAGGACCTCCTCGGTCAGCGCCGCCAGGGCGAGGCGGCCGGCACGGACCGCCTCGTCGGACTCCTTGAGGATCGGCGAGGCCTCGTAGAAGCCCGTGAAGGCCTGCGCGAGGGAGAACAGGTAAGCGCACAGGCGGTGCGGCTCGTACTGCGCTCCGACCAGCTCCAGGGTCGGTGCGAAGTCCAGCAGCTGCAGCGCGAGCGCGCGCTCGGCATCGTTCACGACGTGCGGGGCGTCGGCGGCGGTGACGCCCTGGGCCTCGGCCTTGCGGCGGATGGAGCGGATCCTCGCCACCGCGTACTGGAGGTAGGGGGCGGTGTTGCCGGTCAGGGCGAGCATCCGGTCGAGATCGAAGGTGTAGTCGGAGTCGTGCGCGGTGGACAGGTCCGCGTACTTGACTCCGCCGATGCCGATGTCGTGGGCGATCGAGGCGCGCTCCTCCTCCGGGAGGTCGGGGCGCAGGTCGTCGATGACGGTGCGGGCCTTCGCGACCGCCTCCTCGAGCAGCGCCATCAGCCGCAGGGAGGAGCCGGAGCGGGTGCGCAGGATCTTGCCGTCCTCGCCGAGCACGGAGCCGATCTTCACGTGCGAGGCGGCGACGTCGTCAGGCAGCCAGCCGGCTTCGGCAGCGGTCGTGAAGACCATCTGGAAGTGCAGCTCCTGGGCGGTGCCGACGACGTAGGCGATGCGGTCGGCGTGCAGGTCGGCGACGCGGTGGCGGATCGCTGCGAGGTCCGTGGTGGCATAGCCGTAGCCGCCGTCGGACTTGCGGATGATCAGCGGCAGCGGCTGCTCGTCGCGGCCCGTGAAGCCCTCGGGGAAGACGCAGAGGGCACCGTCGGAGATCCTCGCGATCCCGTCGGCCTCGAGGTCCGCGCAGACGGCGGCGAGCTGGTCGTTGTAGGTGGACTCGCCCGCGAGATCCGCATCCGTGAGAGTCACGTCGAGCGTGTCGTAGATGCGGTGGAAGTACTGCTTGGAGAGGTTGACCAGGTCGGTCCAGATGCGCAGGGATTCGGCGTCGCCCGACTGCAGGGTCGCCACCCGACGACGGGCCCGCGACGCGAAGTCGCTGCCGGCCTCTGCGCCGTCGGCCCCGGCACCGGCGGCCCCTGCGCCGTCGGACCCCGTGGCCCCGCCCCCCGCCTCGGCGGCGTCGAACTTCGCGCGCGCAGCCTGGTAGAACGCGTTCGGGTCCGTCTTGAGGAGGTCGGCCTCCGCGCTGTCCTCGCCGACCTCGAGCAGGTGCTCGATGAGCATGCCGAAGGGGGTGCCCCAGTCGCCGATGTGGTTCTGGCGCACGACGGTGTGGCCGAGCTTCTCCAGCGTCCGGGCGAGGGCATCGCCGACGACGGTGGTGCGCAGATGGCCGACGTGCATCTCCTTGGCGACGTTCGGCGCCGAGTAGTCGATGACCACGGTCTGGGGGGAGGCGGCGGGCACGACCCCCAGCTCGGCGGAGGCATCCTTCAGCTGCGCCGCCTGGGCCGCGATCCACTCGGTGCGCAGACGGATGTTCAGGAAGCCCGGGCCCGCGATCTCGAGAGGCTCGGCGATGTCGTCCAGATCGACCGCATCGAGGATCTCCGCAGCGATGTCCCGGGGCTTCCTCCCCAGTCGCTTGGCCAGCCCCATCGCCGCATTGCACTGGAAGTCCGCGAACTGCGAGGGGCGGATGATCGGGTCCGCGTCGGCGTACTCGGGCCCGAAGGCGGCGACGAAGGCGGACTGGAAGCGCTGGGTGAGCGCGAACTCGGGAGCAGGCATGGGATCCAGGGTAATCGAGGGCGACCGACCGGTCGTCGGCGATCCAGTCCTCGCGACGTGATGCTCGACCGAGGTCGGAGCGGGGAAGGCGGAGCGGGGGCTGTCCCCCTGGCCGTCGCCGCCGGCGATGCCTAGGGTGGCTCCATGCGCTCTCTGATCGCCCTCGTCCTGAACATCATCTGGCTGGTCACCGCGGGGTGGGCCCTCTTCCTGGGGTACCTGCTCGCCGGGGTCCTGGCCTGCATCTTCATCGTCACCATCCCGTTCGGCATCGCCTCCTTCCGCATCGCCGGGTTCGTGATCTGGCCCTTCGGCCGCGAGGTCGTGGACACCGGGCGCACCGGCGCGGCCGGCGCGGTCGGGAACGTGGTGTGGTTCCTGATCGCCGGCTGGTGGCTCGCCCTCGGGCACATCGGCACCGCCATCGCTCAGGCCATCACGATCATCGGCATCCCGCTGGCCTGGGCGAACATCAAGCTGATCCCGGTGACCTGCTTCCCCTTCGGCAAGGAGGTCATCGCGACCTCCGATGCCCGCGCACGCATGCTCCCGACTGCTCGATGAGGCCGGTCGGCGCGTGAATCCCCTGCTGAGGGCCGTTCTGGGTCTGTTCGCCGCCCCGAGGGTGAACATGCGGGAGGACTACGCGAAGGTCCGGCAGCTGCAGCGTCAGCTGGCCGCTCTACCGCGCCCCGGGTACCGCTCGGCCTCCTGGCGCACCGTCGTGGCAGGCGAGAGCAGCGCAGACAGCGGAGCCGGGGAGAGCGAGGACAGCGGAGCCGGGGAGAGCGGCGAGGCGCCTCCGGTTCGTGTGCGCGTGTTCGTCCCGCATGAGAAGCGGCGCGAGGATCTGCTGCTGTTCTTCCACGGCGGAGGCTGGGTGACCGGGGACATCGAGAGCTACACCCCGGCCTGCGCGACCATGGCAGACCTGACGGGGGCGGAGGTGGTCTCGGTCGACTACCGCCTGGCGCCCGAGCATCCGTTCCCTGCCGGTCTCGAGGACTGCTTCCGGATCGTGCATCGCCTCCTGGAGGATCCCTCCCCGGCCGGTCTCACCGATCCCGATCGGATCGTGCTGGTGGGGGACTCCGCCGGCGCGAACCTGGTGGCCGTCGTCTCGCTGATGCTGCACGAGCAGGGGATGCGCGGGGCATCGCGGCAGATCCTGCTCTATCCCGTGACGCACTGGGACCACGATCCGCGCACCTCGCCCTTCGCCTCCGTGCGCCGCCACGGAGCGGGTCTCCGTCTGACCAGCACCGAGGTCGAGGACTACATGCAGATGTACGTCCCCGATCCGAAGGATCGGCAGGACCCGAGGGTCGCCCCGCTGATGGCCCGCGACTTCTCCGGGCAGCCTCGCACGCTCGTGATCAGCGCCGAGCTGGACCTGCTGTGCGACGAGGGCGAGGCCTATGCCCGTGCGCTCGCCGACGCGGGCGTCGACGCGCGCCTGCACCGCGTCGAGGGCGCGCTGCACGGGTTCATCACGCTGCCCCGCTTCTCACGCTCCCTGCGGGATGCGTACGTGCAGATCAACGCCTTCCTCGACGAGGAACCCCCGGAGGCCGGGTCGCACCGGCCGCACGGGGCGCAGGGATCGCGCGAGGGCGCGGACTGATGGCCCGTCCCTGGGCGCGGCTGGACAACGCCTCGAACATCTTCCTGGCGGCTCGCACCGACAGGGATCCCAAGGTCTTCCGGATCGCCGCCGAGCTCGATCACGACGTCGATCCGGTGGTGCTGCAGACGGCGCTCGAGGCGACATACGCCGCCTACCCGCTCTACCGTGCGGTGCTGCGCCGCGGAGTGTTCTGGTACTACCTCCAGGACAGCGACCTCGTGCCGCAGGTCGCCGCCGAGACCACCGTGCACTGCGCCCCGCTCTACCAGGTCGATCGCCGCACGCTGCTGTTCCGCGTGATGCACCACCGTCGGCGCATCTCGCTGGAGGTCTTCCATGCCCTCTCGGACGGCACGGGAGCGCTGTGGTTCCTCAGCGATCTCGTCACGACGTACCTGCGTCTGCGGTCCTCGGAGTCGGCGGTCAGCGAGGCCGCTCCGCTGCAGGAGCTGACCGGGGACTCCTTCGCGCGGTACTTCCGGCGCGGAGGGAGAGCGCGGCGGCGCGCCCTGCGGGCCCGTCAGCGAGAGCGGTCCGAGCGGCGCACCAGGGCGGTCGCGGCGGGCGACCGCTCCGAGCAGGGGTCCGCCGTCGACGGGGAGGTCGCTGCGGCGGCATCGCTGATGGAGGGCCCGTCGCCCTCCGCTCCGCACCGCCGCGGCCGACGGGCACCGGCGCTCCGTCGGCCGACGATCGCCCGACAGCGCGCGCATCGCGTCCGCGGGACGCGCACCCCCGATCATCGGATGCGCGTCGTCGAGCTCACCATGCCGGTCCCCCAGGTGCTGGCCCTCGCCAGGGGCGAGGGCGTGTCGCTGACCATGCACCTCACGGCCATGTTCTTCGAAGCCGTGCGGAGGGCGGCCCCGGACCCTCGGAAGGAGATGCTGCTGACTGCCTCCGTGCCGGTGAACCTCCGCCAGTTCTTCCCCTCGACATCGGCCCGCAACTTCTTCGCGACCACACGGGTCGAGCATCGATACGGCGGTTCGGATCCGGCCGATGGCGGCTCCGCTCCGGCCGACGGGATCGGTGAGGTCGCCCGAGCGCTCGAGCGCGACTTCCGGGCGCAGGCCGATCCGTCGGCCCTCGAGGACCGGCTGCGACGCTTCCTGCGCTTCGAGCGCCACCCGCTGCTGAGGGTCGTGCCGCGTCCGGCGAAGGACGTGATCCTGCGCCTGATCAACAGCGTCAGCAACCGGGGTCTGAGCGTCGCCGTCTCCAACCTCGGCCGGGTGGTGCTGCCGGAGGGCGTCGACCAGCATGTCCGGCGGCTTGCCCTGACCGTCTCCGCGGTGCGGCCTCAGTTCGGCGCCGTCTCGCACGGGGATCTGCTGACGGTCACCTTCACCTCGCCGTTCGTCGAGACCGATCATGTGCGCGAGTTCGCGCGACTGCTGGTCGCGGCTGGCGTCGACGTGACGGTGGCTGCGGGACGGGTCTCCGAGGAGGAGCTGGACGACGCGGAGCCCGCCGATGCGGAGCCGGACAGGCCGGGTTCCGCCGACGCGGAGCCGGACAGGACGGGGTCCGACGACGAGGGGGCGGCATGAGCGGGACCGGACCCGTCGGCAGTGGCGCACCCATCGGAGGCGGCGAACCCATCGGAGGCGGCGGAGCCGTCGGCCGCGGCGGAGCCGTCTGCGAAGCATGCGCGGTGGCGATCGAGGGGACCTGGCGGATCTGCCCCCTGTGCGGCGGACCGGTCACGAGGCGGGGCCGCGCCGAGGCCGGGCCTCTGCCGGACGTCCCGCTGCGCTTCTCCCGACGGCGGCTGCTGCGGGCGCTCATGCTGACCTCGGTCGGGATGGTTCTGGCGTCCTTCGCCGTGCAGCTGCTGATCACCCCCGGGGTGCCGGGCCTCGGCATGCTGCGCTCGATCTGGCTCGCCGTGGGATCCTTGTGGCTGGTGGCCCTCGCCGCCGTGCGCAAGCGGCGCAACCTCGCCAAGACGACGCTCTACCTCGTGGTCCTGGTGGGCCTGGTCAGCGTGTACTGGGACTATCTGCTGGGATGGAGCGGCTGGTCGCTCGACTACGTCGTCCCGATCGTGTGCGGGTCCTCGCTGCTGGCGCTGATCATCCTCGTGCGGGTGATGCGGATCGAGGTGGGGGAGCACATCGTCCACAGCTCCCTGATCGTCCTGCTGGGACTGGCCCCCCTCGTGCTCCTGGCCCTGGGGTGGATCGCCGTGCCGCTGCCCTCGGTGCTCTGCGGAGCGCTGAGTCTGGTCGCGCTGACGACGCAGCAGCTCTCGACCCGCGGCGCCGTGCGCCACGAGCTCGCCAGGCGGCTGCATCTGTGATGCCGGTCGTCACCGCATCTCTGATGCCGGTCGGCACCGGATCTGTGATCTGCGCCGGCGATGACCCCACGATGCCGCCTGCGGCGCGTCGCCCGGGGACGACGCCCTGCGCATCCCTATGATCGGAGGCGGGCAGAGCGGCGGGACGGGGGAGCGCCCTCCGGTCGCCCGCAGGACAGTGGAGAGAGGGTCGATGGACAGGGATCGCCGGGACGAGGAGCCGCAGGATGCGGACTGGATCTTCGCCACCGACGATCCGCGCAGCCTTCCCACCGAGAGGCTCCCCTCACGGGCCGAATTCGACCGGTATGCCGCGCCGCTGCTCGCGCATCGGAGCACTCCTGCCATGCCGCAGGGCGAGAACGAGACCGTCGACCTCTCGGACATCGATCCGGAGGATCTCGCCGCCGACGCCTCCCCGCAGAGCGCGGGGCGCAGCAGCTCCTCGCCCTACGGCGTGATCGTGCCCAGCCCGCCGGGTGCGCAGGCCGCGGAGCCGGACGCCGTCACCGGTGCCCTCCCCGTCCTCGGATCTGACGATCCCAGCGCGCCCTCGCCCTCGACCTACGCCCGCTCCGGCACCACGCCGAACGAGGCCGATGCCGGCGACGGTGACGGAGCGCTCGGCGGGATCGTGCTGCCGGACCGCTTCCGCGAGCTCGGGGTGTTCGACGGCCTGCGGGACGTGCTCGCCCTGATCTGCCTGGTCTCGGCGCTGACCACGACCTTCACCCTCGCGGAGGTCCCGGTGCTGGGGACCGTCGCCAAGACCGCGATCGGCATCTCCCTGGTGGCGCTGATCGTCGTGCATCTGCTGCGCTGGATCCCGAGGAAACCGCCGATCGCGGCGGTGCGGGCGATCCGCATCCTCGGTCTGCTGCCGGCGCTCGCCGCCGCCCTGTTCGTGATCGGTGCGGACCTCGTGCTGTCGCTGCCGGTGCTGTTCGCCTCCCTGCCCGACGGGCCGCCGCTGGGGATCGGCGTCGGCGTGCCCCTGCTGCTGCTCGGTGCGATCGTCGGGATGGAGCCGCGCGCCCATGAGGGCTATCTGCCCACGAAGGTCGCCCAGCGGTGGGCTCGTCGGGCGCTGGCCGGCGTGGGCGTCGCGGCGGCCGCCGCGCTGCTGCTGGCGCTGGTCATGATCATCGGCCGGATCTTCACCACCGGCTGGGGATACTCGCTGATGACCTTCGCCAACGCCCTGATCTCGACGGTGCTGCTGACGCTCGTGCTCGCCTCGTCGCTGAGGCGTGACCGCTACTGGTTCGTGTTCTCCGCCGGGGCGGTGGGCGGCCTGATGATCGCGAGTCTCGCCGACAACACCCTGCGCCTCCAGTTCGCCGCCCCGATGAGCTTCGCGACCGGCTTCGTCTACCTGCCGTTCCTGTTCGCGGCGTTCGGGCTGATGATCTCGCGCTCCTTCGTGCGCACCATGCCCGTCTCCTTCGCCCGCCCGGACTGGCTGGTCTACACGGTGCGGGCCTTCGAGTTCAGCGCGATCATGCATGCCGCGGCGGTGCTGTGGCACCTCCTCGCCGCCGTCGCCGGGACCACCGGCATCTCCCCGGGAGGGCCGGTGCTCCATCTGCTGGACGCCCTCGTGTGCGCGATCTTCGTGCTGGTGTCGCTCACGGCCCGCAAGGCGCTGCTGGAGAAGCCCGCTGACCGTGCCCGCGCCTCCGGCGTCGTCTCCGGGCTGGTGCTGATCGTCGTCGGCTTCCTCGCCGTGATCGTGAACTCCCTGGCCACCGGGTACGGGGCAGGGCTCGTCACCGGTGGTGCCGCGCTCGCGATCGGCATCGCAGCGACGCTCATGCTGACGGTCCCGGCACCGGTGCGCGACGAGTTCGGCGCCCCCGATCTCGTGCAGATGTTCGCCGACTTCCGCAGCCGCGACAGCGGACGGGCCTCCCTGCTGGACCGCGTCCCGGACGTCACCGAGGAGCGCACCCGCAAGAAGACCTTCCCCGGCGGCTGAGCTCCCCGGAGATCCCTCTCGCGACCGGGACCACCGTCACCCGGAGCCCGGGTCCGGCGCGGTACTCTTCCCTCGGTGCCGCTCCCCGATGCTGATCGCGGCCCGTCCCGTCCCCGATGAACACCTGGGAGAGCCATGCCCGTCTGGACCCTGCACGGCGACGGCCGCAGCGTCGCCCCCGACGCCATCGTCAAGCCCGAGGAACGACTCGCCTGGCCGGTGATCATCGGCATCGGCGCCCAGCATGTCGTGGCCATGTTCGGCGCGACCTTCCTGGTGCCGCTGCTGACGGGCTTCCCGCCGTCGACGACGCTGCTGTTCTCAGGCATCGGCACCCTGCTGTTCCTGACGATCACGCGCAACAAAGTGCCCAGCTACCTCGGCTCCTCCTTCGCGTTCATCGCCCCGATCACGGCGGCGACAGCATCGGACTCGATGGGTGCGGCGCTCGGCGGCGTCATGATCACGGGAGCGCTGCTGGCGCTGCTGGGACTGCTGGTCACCCGCGTGGGCACCGCATGGATCGGGCACCTGATGCCGCCCGTGGTGATGGGCTCGATCGTCGCTCTGATCGGGTTCAACCTCGCCCCCACCGCCTATGAGAACTTCCAGGAGTCGACGGTGACCGCCGTGGTCACCCTGGTCGCGGTGGTGCTGTGCACGGCGCTGTTCAAGGGGCTGCTGGGGCGCATCTCCGTGCTGCTCGGCGTGATCGTCGGCTACGTGTGCGCCGTGATCCGCGGAGAGGTCGACTTCTCGCGGGTGGCCGAGGCCGACTGGTTCGGCCTGCCCCAGTTCCATCACCCCGAGTTCTCCCTCGGCCTGCTGCCGATGTTCCTCCCGGTCGTGGTCGTGCTGCTGGCGGAGAACGTCGGCCACGTCTCGAGCGTCGGCCTGATGACCGGACGGAACCTCGACCACATGGTCGGCCGCACCCTCGCCTCGGATGGTCTGGCGACGATGCTCTCGGCAGGCTTCGGCGGCTCTCCCACGACCACCTACGGAGAGAACATCGGCGTCATGAGCGCCACCCGCGTCTATTCGACCGCCGCCTACTGGGTGGCCGGCGTCGTCGCCGTGCTGCTCTCGCTGTCCCCGAAGGTGGGGGAGCTGATCTTCACGATCCCCGCGGGCGTGCTCGGCGGCGTCACCTTCGTGCTGTACGGCCTGATCGGCATCGTCGGCGTGCGCATGTGGGTCGACGGCCGCGTGGACTTCTCGCGCCCCAAGAACCAGATCACCGCGGGCGTCGCGCTCGTCGTCGGCATCGCCAACGTGACCTGGACCTTCGACGGGATCACGCTCACCGGCATCACGCTGGGCACCGTCGCGGCGCTGGTGATCTATCACGTCATGGACCGGCTCGGCCGGATCACGGGGACCGAGACGGTCTCCGAGCCCGCGGAGGTCATCGAGCCGGCCGCTCCCTCCGGCGAGGGCTGAGACGCCGACGACCTCGTCCGGGGAGGGCCCCTCTTCCGGTCCATGGTCACGACCTGCTGACAACGTCACATCGCCATCGACGCGCGTAAACAGGTAAGGCTACGCTTCCTCCCGTGCCTGTCGATCTCGAGAACCCTGCCGACTGCTCCGAGAGCGCCCCTGCGAACGCCCCCGCTCTGACCGGCGAGGACCTGCGGCTCCGCTACGGGCGCACGCCGGTCGTGCACGGGGTCTCCATCGAGCTGACCCCGGGGAAGGTCACCGCTCTGCTGGGCCCCAACGGGAGCGGGAAGTCCACCGTCCTGCGATCGCTGGCCCGGCTGCACCCTCTGGATGCCGGAGAGGTCAGCATCGCCGTCGGCCCGGGGCCGGACCCCGCCGCCGCATCGGATGCAGGGCGCGGGGCCGGATCGGGCACGGGCCGCGAAGCCGGGGCGGGAAGCACGCTCCGCAGCGCCTCGCTGCTCAGCGCCAAGGAGCTCGCACGGGCCCTCACGCTGTTCTCGCAGTCCCGGACCAGTCCCCAGGGGCTCTCGGTGCGGGACGTCGTCGCCTTCGGCCGTCATCCCCACCGTCGGCGGTTCGCCGGCCTCACCGACGCCGATCGTGCCGCGATCGACCATGCGATGGAGCTGACCGGCATCGCCGCCTTCGCCGATCGTGGCGTGGGCGAGCTCTCCGGCGGGGAGATGCAGCGTGTGTGGCTCGCGTCCTGCCTCGCCCAGGACACCGCCATCGTGCTGCTGGACGAGCCCACCAACCATCTCGACCTGCGCTACCAGATCGAGACCCTGGACCTCGTGCGTGACCTCGCCGAGCTCCATGGCGTGGCCGTCGGCATCGTCCTGCACGACCTCGACCATGCCGCCCGCATCGCCGACCACGTGATCCTGCTGCGCTCGGGCCGCGTCCACGCGGCCGGGTCCGCGCTGGAGGTGCTCACCTCCGAGAACCTCAGCGAGGTCTACGACATCCCCATCGACGCCGCGGTCGACCCGGTCGACGGGCGACTGCGGATCGAGGCCCGCGGCCGCCACGGCGCCCGGGTCGCCGCCCCCGTCTGACATCCCTGCCTGACGCTCTGTCGGGCATCCTGCTCGACGCACCGTCGGGCACGTCAGTCCACCCGACTCGGCGGTCGTTCCCTGACGTTCCGATCGCCGTGCCCGGCGGGCATCCCGCCCGTCGGTCCTGCGGCTCCGCCGCCCGTCCCAGGAGAACCGATGACCCGTATCCCCCGGCGCGCCCTCGCCGCCCTCGCCGCGCTCGCGGCCTCCGCCGCCCTCGCCGCCTGCGGCACCACCGAGGTCCCCGAGACCGATGCCGCCACCGCCTCCGGCACCGCTGACGCGATCAGCGACTCGTGCGCCGAGGACACCACCGAGACCTCCACCGATCCGGTCACCCTCACCGACGACCTCGGCCGCACCGTCGAGCTCGATCAGCCCGCCGAGCGCGTCGCCGTGCTCGAATGGCAGCAGACCGAGGATCTGCTGACCCTGTGCATCGCGCCCGTCGCCGTCGCCGACGTCGAGGGCTACTCCACATGGGACACCGCCGAGGTGCTGCCCGAGGGCACGACCGATGTCGGCAGCCGCGGCGAGCCCAACATGGACGCTCTCGCCGCCGCCGATCCCGACCTGATCATCGTCGAGGTCTCCGGGGAGGACGATCCGGTCGTCGAGCAGCTCGAGTCCCTCGACGTGCCGGTCCTCGCGACCGTCGGAGCCGACGCCTCCGATCCGATCGGCACCATGAAGGGCCTGTTCACCCTCATCGGCGACGCCACCGGTCGCAGCGAGCGGGCGCAGGTCGTCCTCGACGAGTTCGACGAGCACGTCGCCGAGGCGAAGCAGCAGGTCGCCGATGCGGACCTGGCCACCACCGACTTCGTGTACTTCGACGGCTGGGTCGACGGCGGCAACGTGGCGATCCGGCCCTTCGGCGAGGGCGCGCTCTTCTCTGCCCTCGGTGAGGAGCTGGGCCTGAACTGCGTGTGGACGGAGGAGACCGATCCGACCTACGGCCTCGGCCAGACGGACATCGAGGGCCTCACCGCCGTCGGCGACGCGAACCTGATCTACACCTCGACCGACGACCCCGCAGGCAGCTACGTCACCGAGCTCGAGAAGAACGACGTGTGGACCTCGCTGCCGGCCGTCCAGGAGGGCCGGGCCTACGGATTCCCCGCCGGCATCTGGACCTTCGGAGGCCCCCGCTCCTCCGAGCAGGCCATCGACGCGTACGTCGACATCCTGACGGCCTCGTGACCGTCACCTCCGAGGCGCCGACCGGCCCGTCGGCCGACCCCTCCTCCGCCCCGACCCGCAGCGTCCGAGAGTCGCTGCGGGTCGGGGCGGGCGGGGTTCTCGGCGGGATCGCGACGCTGATCCTGCTGGCCCTCGCCGTCGTCCTCGTCGGAGCCTGGCATCTCACTCAGGGCACCTCCGGCGTCGGCCTGCAGGACCTGCTGGCCTATCTCGCGGGCGCCGACGACACCGTCGGAGGCGTCGCCATCTCCGACATCTTCACCGCCTCCCGCCTGCCGCGGCTGCTCGCGGGCGTCGCCGTCGGCATGGCCCTCGGCTGCGCCGGAGCGCTCCTGCAGTCCGTCTCCCGCAACGCGCTGGCCAGCCCCGACACGCTCGCCGTCACGGCCGGCTCCTACTTCATGCTGTGCCTGGTCGCGGCGTTCAACATCTCCGTGCCGCTGTGGGCATCCAGCGGCGTCGCCTTCCTCGGCGGTCTGCTCGCCGCCGGAGTGGTGCTCGCGCTCGCCGGCGGCGCCGGATCCTCGACGACGCGGCTGGTCCTCGCCGGCTCCGCGGTCGCCATGGCGCTCCAGTCCGGCAGCTCCATGCTGCTGATCCTCTTCGAGGCCGAGACCACGGGCCTCTACGCCTGGGGCAGCGGATCGCTCGCCCAGCTGAACCTCACCGCCTCCCTGCGCGCCCTGCCGGTCATCGCGATCGTGCTGGTGGTGGCGCTGGTGCTCTCCCGCCGCCTGGACGTGCTGGGCCTCGGGGACGACGCCGCCTCCAGCCTCGGCGTGCCCGTGCGCTCGACCCGCGTGATCGCGGTCGTCGCCGCGGTGCTGCTGACCTCCACGGCCGTCACCGTCGCCGGTCCCATCGCCTTCGTCGGGCTGGGCGCGCCCGTGCTGGCGAGGCTCCTCGGCGGCGCCGTGCGCTCCCTGAACCGTCACCTGCTGCTGGTCCCCGCCTCGGGGCTGATCGGTGCCCTCGTGGTGCTGCTCGCCGACGCGACCATCCGTGCGATCCTCGGCCCACGGGGCGCGACGGCGGTGCCCACCGGAATCCCCACGGCACTGCTGGGCGCGCTCGTCATCATCCTGATGGCCCGTCGGCTCCCGGACTCGGGGCCCGCCAAGCAGCCCCCGCAGGCCCGCACCGGACTGCGCTCCCGACGCCGGTTCCTGATCGCCCTCGCGATCAGTGCCGCGGCCCTGGCCGGGATCGCCCTGCTGGGCCTGCTCGCCGGCAGCATGTGGCTGAGGACAGGGGACATCGTGCTGTGGATCCAGGGGGAGGCGCCCCGTCTCGTCGACCGGGCCCTCGGGGAGCGCCTGCCGAGGACCAGCGCTGCCGTCCTCGCCGGCGCCGCCCTCGCGCTCGCCGGCTGCATCGTCCAGTCCACCGTGCGCAATCCGCTCGCCGAGCCCGGTCTGCTCGGCATCACTGCAGGCGCCGGCCTCGGCGCGGTCGTCGTGGTGACGCTGCTGGGCACGAGCCGCCCGCTCATGATCACCTGCGCCGTCCTCGCCGGCATCGCCACCTTCGTGCTCATCGGCCTGCTGGCCTGGCGCGGGGGCCTCGCCCCGGAGCGGTTCGTGCTGGTGGGCATCGGCGTCGGCTACGGGATGAGCGCACTGAGCTCGTTCCTGCTGCTGCAGGCCAACGCCTGGGACACCCCGAGCATCATGACCTGGCTGTCCGGGACCACCTATGGCCGGCAGCTCAGCGACGTGGTCCCCGTGCTGATCGCGCTGGCGGTCGCGACCCCGCTGCTGCTGGGCCTGCACCGCGAGCTCGACCTGCTGTCGATCGACGAGGACTCCCCGCGGATCCTCGGGGTGCGCCTCGAACGCACCCGGGTGCTGGTGCTGGGCCTGGCGGCGGTCCTCGCCGCGATCAGCGTGATCGCCGTGGGCGTCGTCGGGTTCGTGGGCCTGGTCGCCCCGCATCTCGCCCGGGCCCTCGTCGGCGGACGCCACCTGCGCACGATCCCCGTGGCGATGCTGCTAGGCGGGGTGCTCGTCGGCCTCGCCGACGCCCTCGGCCGCTCCCTCATCGCACCCAGTCAGATCCCCGCCGGGCTCATGGTCTCCCTGATCGGGGCGCCGTACTTCGTGTGGCTGCTGTGGAGGTCCCGGGCCTGAGCGGACCGTCCCTGGCCGGTGCGGAGGCATCCTGGCCGATCAGGGAGTACAGGTCCTTCGGGTCCGACGGCGCGGCCACCAGGTCGAGGGGCGCGACCAGGTCCGTGCCGGCGGTCGCCCCGTGGGCGAGCCGCAGCACGGAGAAGTCGGCGAGCGCGAACCCGACGGAGTCGAACAGGGTGATCTCCTGCTCGGGGTCCGCGTCCCCGGGTGCCCGTCCCCCCTCATGACCGGCGACGATCCGCCACAGCTCGGTGACGGGCAGATCCGGCTCGACCTGCTGGATCTCGCCCTCGATGCGGGTCTGTGGTGCGAACTCGACGACGACCCGGGCTGCTCTCACGACCTCGGGATCGAGCTCGGTCTTGCCCGGGCAGTCGCCGCCGATCGCGTTCAGGTGCATGCCCGGTCGCAGGTCACCGCGGTGCAGGACCGCCTGGTGTGCCTTCGCGGCCGTGCAGGTGGTGACGACGTCGGCCCCCTCGAGCACCTCGCTGATGCTCCCGGCGACCTCGATGCCGAAGCCGAGCGGTCCGAGGTTCCGCCGCAGCTTCGCGACCGCCGCCGGATCCGGATCCAGCACGCGCAGCCGGTCCAGACCGAGCACGGCGCGCATCGCCAGCGCCTGGAACTCCGCCTGCGACCCTGCCCCGATCATGGCGTGGACCCGGGCTCCGCGGCGGGCGAGATGGCCTGCGGCCAGCGCCGACGTCGCCGCGGTGCGCAGCGCCGTCAGGATCGTCATCTCGGCGATGAGCAGCGGATAGCCGGTCCCGACGTCGGCGAGGGCGCCGAAGGCGGTGACCGTCTGCAGGCCGCGTGAGGGATTGATCGGATGGCCGTTGACGTACTTGAACGAGTAGAGGCGGCCGTCGGAGACGGGCATCAGCTCGATCACGCCGACGGGGGAGTGGCTCGCGATCCGAGGGATCTTCTCGAACTCCTCCCATCGGCGCAGGTCCGCCTCGAGGTGGCCGACGAGCCTCTTCAGGACCTGCTCGACGCCGTCGCGCCGCAGCCAGCGCACCGTCCCGGCGACATCGAGCAGCGAGGGCTGCGCCGACGGAGCAGCGACTCCCGCTGCGGCGGGATCGTGACCGTGCTCGCCGGACATGGCGACCTCCCTTCGGCCGACGCCTCGTCGCGTCGGCTCAGCGTGATCCTCCGAGCGTAGGCCCCGAGCGCGGGCCCCGTCGGATCCCGGCGCGACGGGACGCTTGCCGTCATGCGCATAACCTGTTTCGCTCGCAGTCACCGGGTCGGCACCGACGCCGCTCGGGGATCGGCGACATGGTGGTCGCCGGAGATGCGAGAGGACGGTCCGCACACGCCGGACGACATGCCGACGCCGCACCGCAGGCCGACCCAGGCCGACGTCGCCCGTGAGGCCGGCGTCAGCCAGGCAGCGGTGTCGATGGCGCTGAACGGCGGTCCCGCGGCGGAGGGACGGCTGACCGAGCAGACCCGACAGCGGATCCTCGCCGCGGTCGAGGAGACCGGCTACTGGGGCAACCTGGCGGCCAGACAGCTCGCCGGAGGCCGCACCTCTGTGCTCGGGGTGTTCACCTACGAGCCGGTCTTCCCTCACGCCGCGAGCGACTTCTACTACCCGTTCCTGCAGGGCATCGAGGCGGAGGCGCTGCAGCACGACGTCGACCTGCTGCTGTTCACCTCCAGCCATCGCTCCCGCGAGGGCACCGGCGTCCAGGGGCTCAGGGACTGGGCGCGGAGGGGGCGTCTGCAGATGACCGACGGGTGCATCCTCCTGGGACGGCACAGCGAGGGCCGGGATCTCGCCGAGCTCCTCGCGCACGAGTTCCCCTTCGTCTTCGTCGGGCGACGGGAGGCCGACGGCGCCGCGGTGCCCTACGTCGGAGCCGACTACGAGAGTGGGACGTCGGCGCTCGTCGAGCGTCTCGTCCAGCTCGGTCACCGCCGGATCGCGCTCGCCCTGGAGTACCCCGACCACGAGTCGGGAGTGGATCGGCGCCGCGGGTTCGACGGTGCCGTGCGCCGGACCGGGGCGACGCCGCTGATGCTGGACGCCTCCGTCGAGGATCCCTCGTCGCTGCTCGAGGACGTGATCGGCACCGGCACCACCGCGATCGCCGCGACCCCGGACATCGCCGCGAGGCTGCGGATGGATGCGCTGCGGCGCGGCATGAACGTCCCCGGCGATCTGTCGATCGCGCGGCTCGGCGACCCCGAGGAGCCCGACCGCACCGCCGTGGCCTGGAGCGGCTTCAGCGTCCCGCGACACGAGATGGGAGCGGGCGCGGTGAGGACGCTGCGTCGGCTCCTCCACGAGCCCTCTGTGATGCACGACCCCGAGCGCCTCGCCCGGCTGCAGGTCCTGCTCCCGTGCACGGTGCACGTCGGAAGCACCGTCGGCGCCCCGCTGAGTCCGCCGCCCAGCCCGGAGCCCGGCCCGAAGCCCGGGGCGACGTCGATCCCCCGCACAGCCCTGTCCCCCGACACCCAGGAGACCATCCGATGACCCTGCACCGCTCCCGGCCCGAGTCGCCCGACGCCTCTGACGCACCCCGGACCAGTGCGTCGGTCGCACCCGGGCCGATGCTTCGCGCGGCTTCCGCGTCGACCTGCTCATCGTCGGCGGCGGGCTCGGCGGGGTGGCGGCGGCCCTCGCCGCCGCCAGGCACGGCCTGCGCGTCCATCTCACGGAGGAGCACGCCTGGCTCGGCGGCCAGCTGACCAGCCAGGGAGTCCCGCCCGACGAGCATCCCTGGATCGAGGAGATCGGCTGCACCGCCTCCTACCGGCGCCTGCGCGACGGCATCCGGGAGCACTACCGCCGCAGCTATCCGCTGACCGAGGCGGCCCGGGCCCGGGAGGACCTCAACCCCGGTGCGGGCTGGGTCTCCAAGCTGTGCCACGAGCCGAGAGCAGGAGTCGCGGTGATCGAGGAGATGATCGCCCCGCACACCGCGAGCCGCCGACTGACCGTCGAGCGCGGGGTGCGCCCGACGGCGGCCCGGATGCAGGGCGATGCGGTGCGCTCGGTGACCCTGCGGTCGGTCACGACGGGGGAGGAGCGCACGATCGAGGCCGCCTACGTCATCGACGCCACCGAGACCGGGGAGCTGCTGCCCCTGACCGGCACCGAGCATGTCACGGGATTCGAGTCGCGGGCCGAGACCGGGGAGCCGAGCGCACCCGACGAGCCGCAGCCGGAGAACATCCAGGCCCTGACCTACTGCTTCGCCGTCGACCACATCGAGGGAGAGGATCACACGATCCCCCGTCCCGAGCGCTATGAGCACTGGCGTTCCGTCCAGCCGGCGTTCTGGGGAGGACCGCTGCTGTCCTGGACCGCGCCCGACCCCCGCACCCTCGACATCGGCCACCGGCACTTCGAGCCCAATCCCGGCGACGACGCGCTCGCGGTGACCGCCGACCAGTCCCAGGACCCCGGCGACGGAAACCTCTGGACCTTCCGGCGCATCATTGCGAAGGACCTCTTCGAACCGGGCGCCTTCGCGAGCGACATCTGCCTGATCAACTGGCCCAGCATCGACTACTTCGAGCATCCCGTCCTGGACGCGGACGAGCAGGAGCGCACGGAGCGCCTGGCCGACGCCAAGCAGCTCTCGCTGTCGATGCTGCACTGGATGCAGACGGAGGCGCCTCGGCCCGACGGCGGGCGCGGCTGGCCCGGACTGCGTCTGCGGGCCGACGTGATGGGCACCGAGGACGGGCTCGCCATGGCCCCCTATCATCGCGAGTCCCGTCGGATACGGGGGCTCGAGACCGTCCGCGAGCAGGACGTCTCCGGGGCGATCCGCGGCGGCGCAGGAGCTCGCAGCTACCCCGACTCGGTGGGGATCGGCATGTACCGCATCGACCTGCACCCCTCCACCGGCGGTGACAACTACATCGACGTCCCCGCGGAGCCCTTCGAGATCCCGCTGGGAGCGCTCATCCCCCGACGCACCACGAACCTGCTCGCCGCCTGCAAGAACATCTCCACCACACACATCACCAACGGGTGCTATCGACTGCATCCCGTCGAATGGAACCTCGGGGAGGCGGCGGGCCTGCTGGTCGCGCACTGCCTGCGCGAGGAGACGACACCCCATGCCGTGCACGGCTCCGAGCAGCAGGTCGCCGACCTCCAGACGCTGCTCGTCGCCGACGGCGTCGAGCTGCGGTGGCCCGACACCGTCCACGGCTACTGACGCTGCTGACAGCTGCTGACGGCTGCTGATCGCAGCGCCCGCAGCACCTCGCCCCCGCTGCACACCCACCCTTCCAGCAGAGCCTCACCGATCCTTCGAAGGAGAAGATCATGATCACCCGCCGACAGCTCGCCACGGGCGGCGTCCTCGCCGCGGCGCTCGGCCTCGGCGCCGCCTCCTGCGGCACCGGGGGCGACAACGCGCCCGACGGACCCGTCGAGCTCCGCATGACCGTGTGGACCGCCGACGAGGCCCACCTCGCCCTCTTCCAGGAGATCGCCGATGAGTACGTCCAGGAGCACGCCGACACCGTCAGCGGCGTCACCTTCGAGAGCATCCCGTTCGAGGACTACACGACGTCCCTGACCACGCAGCTCTCCGGGGCAACGCGCCCGACCTGGCCTGGATCCTGGAGAGCTCGGGACCCGAGTTCGTCGAGTCCGGGGCCCTGGTCGAGGTCGGACAGACCCTGGAGGCCGCCGACGGCTACGCCTTCGACGACATCGACCCGGCCGCCCTGACGCTGTGGCAGAGCGACGAGGGCCTGTTCGCCTACCCGTTCTCCAACTCGCCGTTCTGCATGTTCCTCAACACCACCCGGCTCCAGGACGCCGAGCAGGAGGACCTGGTCGCTCTCTTCGAGGACGGCGGATGGACCTACGACGCGGCGTTCGAGGTCAGTGCTGCGAGTGTCGAGGCGCTCGGAGGAGCTGGCCTGGTCGTGCGTGACTTCGGCTACGAGACCTGGGACAACCTCGCGAGCGTCTGGGCCGGATACGGTGCCCGCGCCTGGAGCGAGGACGGCACCGAATGCGAGTTCGCGCAGCAGCCGATGGTCGACGCGATGACCGACCTGCACGAGGCCGCCTTCGTCACCGGGGCGATGCCGGGCCCGGGCGACGACGTCGACCTCTTCGGAGGCCAGACCACCATGACCATCACCCAGATCTCCCGGGCCTCCTCGCTCGACGGCTCCTTCGACTGGGACGTGCTGCCTCTGCCCTCCGGGCCCGCTCTCCAGCAGAACGTCGTCGGACAGGCAGGGATCGGCGTGCTCGCCCAGGGGCAGGCCCCCGAGATCGCCGCGGACTTCCTCGCGCACTTCACCGCTCCGGCAGCCGCGGAGAGGCTCGCGCAGTTCTTCCCGCCGCCGCGCCGGTCCCTGCTGACCGTCGAGACGATGGCCGCCGGCAATCCGCTGCTCGATGAGGACCAGCTGCAGAGGGCCGTCATCGACGGGACCGTCGACGCGATCACCAAGCCCTCCCACCGGCGGTTCGCCGAGCTGCAGACCACCGTCCGCAGCGCGCTGGACCCGCTCTGGACGGCCGACGCCGACGTCCCCGCCGTCCTGGAAGACGTGTGCGCCGCCGCCCAGCCGCTGCTCGACTCATGACCGCCTCGGCCTCGGCTCGCGGTCCCGGGCGCTCCGCGCGTCCGGGATCTCCCGCTCGTCCCGGATCTCCCGACCATCCGGGATCTCCTGCCCGTCCAGGACGGCCAGGATCGTGGCAGCGCCGCGATTCGCTGCTGGGCTACCTCTTCGTGGCTCCGAGCGTGCTGGGTGCGATCATCCTGGTCATCGTGCCGCTGGGCGCTGTCGCCTGGTACTCGCTGCATGACTGGAACGCGCTGTCGGGACAGTTCCGCTTCGTCGTCGCGGAGAACTATGCGGCGCTCGTCGAGGACCGCACGCTGCGTGCCTCTCTGCTGGCGACCGTGCTGTTCTCGGCGGGCATCGTGGTCCTGAACATCTCGCTTGCACTCCTGCTGGCCGTCCTGCTGAACCAGAAGGTCCGCGGGACGACCTTCTTCCGGGTGCTGTTCTTCTCCCCGGTGGTGGTCTCCCTGGTCGCCTGGTCGATCGTGTGGGGGTTCCTCCTGCAGAACACCGGCGGCATCAACGGCCTGCTCTCGACGATCGGCATCACCGGGCCGAACTGGCTCCGGGGGGGATGGACGGCGCTGGCCGCCGTCGTCGTCGTGCAGGTGTTCAAGAACGTCGGACTGAACATAGTGCTGTTCCTGGCGGCGCTGCAGGGCGTCCCCGAGGAGATGCTGGAGGCGGCCCGCATCGACGGCGCCGGCGCGCTGCGCCGCTTCGTCTCGATCACGATCCCGCTGATCAGCCCCACCGTCATGCTCGTCTCGATCATCACCGTGGTGGGGTCGCTCGAGACCTTCGCCCTGATCGACGTCCTGACCGCGGGCGGGCCGGGGAACTCGACCAACGTGCTCGTCTACTACTTCTACCAGCAGGCGTTCCGGTTCAACGACTTCGGCTATGCGAGCGCGATCGCGATGCTCCTGTTCATGATCGTCCTGGCGCTGACCCTCCTGCAATGGCAGACCCGCCGGAGGTGGGTGCACCATGAGAGCTGACATCCATCCGAACCTCCGACAGGGCGGCATCCTGGAACCGTCCGACGGCGAGGAGGTCCCCCGCTCGGGCGACGGCGCAGGTTCCGGCGGTCGCGCCGAGTCGGGCAGTCGTGCCGGTTCCGGCGGTCGCACCGGCGCAGGTGGCGAGCAGAGCGGGCCGACAGGAAGGGCCAGTGGTGCGGGGTCGTCCGCGCCGAGGCCCCGTCGCATGCGCGGGTCCCGCCGTCGGACCGTCCTGGTTCTCGCGCTGATGGTGGTGCTCGCGATCCCGTTCGTCTTCCCCACCTGGTGGATGATCTCCTCGAGCCTGAAGACCACCAGCGAGATCCTCCAGGTGCCGCCGTCGCTGTGGCCCGAGAGCCCGGATCTGTCCGCCTATCGCTCGGTGTTCGAGCTCCAGCCCTTCGCCCGCCAGTACTTCAACAGCGTGTACATCGCGGTGCTGGTGACCGCGGGGACGATGGCGGTCTCCGCGCTCGCCGGGTACGGCTTCGCCCGGATCCGCTTCCGCGGTCAGAACGTGCTGTTCCTGATCGTGCTGGTGGGGCTCCTGGTGCCGATCGAGGTGACCATCGTGCCCATGTTCCGGGCCGTCAGCGCACTCGGCCTGATCGACACCCACTGGCCGCTGATCATCATCCCGATCTTCGGGGCCCCGAGCGTGCTCGCGACCTTCATCATGCGGCAGTTCTTCGTGGGGATCCCCGACGAGCTCGAGGAGGCGGGACGCATCGACGGTCTCGGCCGATGGGGGATCTTCCGACGTGTTGCGCTGCCGCTGGCCGGACCGGCTCTCGCCTCGGTCGCGATCATCACGTTCCTGAAGTCCTGGAACATGTACCTCGAGCCGGTGGTGTTCCTCTCCAGCCAGGAGAACTTCACGCTGCCTCGCGCCCTCACGCAGTACGTCGACGCCTATGGCGGGCCCATGTGGAACATCCAGCTGGCGGCGACGACGCTCACCGCCGTGCCGGTGCTGATCGTCTTCGTTCTGGCCCAGCGCCACTTCATACAGGGTCTGGCGCAGTCCGGGCTGAAGGGCTGACGAACCGAAGGAGCGTCGCCGGGGGAACGGCCTGCTCGGCGTGGTCCCGTCCCGGACGGGCCGTCGAGGAGGGGCTGCACCGCGGCGCGCGTGATGTGCGCCGCGGTGCGGTGATCGACGTCGGGCCGTTCCCCCTCCCTCAAAGGGTGCGGCCCGACGTCTCTCGCTCACCCGAGGCCGCGCTCATCCGGAGAGACCGGCGCGGCCGCGGGGAGATCTGGGGCCGACGGCCATCGGTTCGCGCCGATGGCCGTCGAATGGTGCGGAGGGGACCCTGAGTCAGTCGCCCTTGCCGCCGGGGCCACCGGAGCCTCCGCCGCCGCTGCTGTCTCCGGCGCTGCTGCCGATCGCCGACCGGATGCTGCGGGACCGTGCGACGAGACCGACGCCGAGCGCGATGGCGGTCACGACCGCCGCTGCGAGCGGAAGCAGCTCGATCCCCGTGCGGGCGAGCGGACCGGAGGACTCCTCCTGCCCATCGGCCTGGGTGCTGTCGTCCCCGTCGGCCGACGGGCCGGCATCGGACGCACCGTCATCGGAGGCGGTGCCGTCGGTTCCGGTGCCGTCGGGTGCAGCGGAGCCGTCGTCCCCGGTCTGGCCGGAGCCGGTGCCGTCGCCCGACCCGTCGGTGCCGTCATCAGCGCCGTCCTGACCGGTTCCGTCCTGGTCGGAGCCGGCGCCGTCATCAGTGCCGTCCTCGCCATCGGTCCCGTCCCCGGTCCCGTCGCTTCCGTCGTCGGTGCCGCCTCCGGTGCCGTCGGGTGCAGCGGAGCCGTCGTCCCCGGTCTGGCCGGAGCCGGTGCCGTCGCCCGACCCGTCGGTGCCGTCATCAGCGCCGTCCTGACCGGTTCCGTCCTGGTCGGAGCCGGCGCCGTCATCAGTGCCGTCCTCGCCATCGGTCCCGCCTCCGGTCCCGTCGCTTCCGTCGTCGGTGCCGCCTCCGGTCCCGTCGCTTCCGTCGTCGGTGCCGCCTCCGGTGCCGTCGTCACCATCGTCGGTGCCGCCGTCTCCGCCGCCGGTGCCGTCATCGCCGCCGCCGGTGCCGTCGTCGGCCTGCGGGGCGACGAACACGGCGACCGTGGCTGCAGGGACCGTGGCAGTGCCGGTCGCGGCGTCCCAGGTGGACTCCTTGACGATCTCGTCGGAACCGTCGGCCTGGATCGGCGAGAGCTCGTAGTCGAGACCCTCCATGCCGTCGATGGCCTCGGAGATCGGCTCGCCCGAGGCGTTGAAGACGATCACGATGCCGTCGAGGGCGGAGTCCGCGTCCTCGCCCACGGTGTCGTCGATCCGCATGACCAGCAGGCCCGCGGTCGCATCGGCACCGGAGTTCGGGAAGGTGACCTTCTGCGTGATCAGGTCCGCGTCACCGAGGGTGAACAGGTTCGAGGACGAGCGCAGACGCAGCAGGTCCAGGGTCACGTCGCTGCTCAGGGCGATGTCCTCGGCGCTCGGCGTCTTCGACTCGTCCTCCAGCATCGGGGTGATCAGGTCCCAGGCTTCGCCGTTCTTCTCCTCGATGGGCAGACCGCTGCCGAAGCCGTTGGTCTGCTCGGACCAGTCGATCGTGTTGAAGTGGTCGCCCGAGTTGTAGCTGTCGCGGTCCATCGACTTCGAGCGCAGCAGATCGGTGCCGCCGGCCCAGAACGACGGCGACTGACCGAGGGTCACGGTCGCCAGAGACAGGGTGTTCATGCGCACCCGCGTCTCCATGCTCGCGTCCTGGGGCAGCTTCCACACGTTCATGTCGTACAGCGCCTCGTTGTCGTGCGCGTCGACATAGTTCACCGACTCCTCCGGACGGGTCGCGTACCCGGCGGATGCGCCGTTGTAGTCGATCTCGTCGCCGCGCTTGACGGTCCCGTCAGAGGTGAGCAGCTCGTAGTCGGCGAGGTTGCCGGCCATGGCGAGACGGATCAGATCCGTCTGATGCAGCAGCGTCTGGTACTGCTCCTCCTCGCTGGACTCGGAGTACCCGTTGGGCATGGTGTACGCGCCGTTGCCGAAGCCCTGGTTCGTGCGCTTGTCCGTGTCGAACGGGCTGCCGCCGTGGACGGCATCGCGCAGTCGATCGTTGAAGGCTCCGATCGAGGTGCCGCCCAGCTGGCCCTGCGTGGCCTGCGTGAAGCGGGCGTTGTCGGCGACCTCGCCGAAGTTCCAGCCCTCGCCGTACAGGTAGATGCTCGAGCCGTCGACGCCGTCGTCCTCGAGGGTGAGCTCATCGAGAGCCTCGCGGACGGCCAGCATGTTCTCCACGGAGCTGTGGCCCATGAGGTCGAAGCGGAAGCCGTCGACGTGGTACTCGCGCGCCCACAGCACGGTGGAGTCCACCATGAGCTTCTGCGCCATCGTGTTCTCCGTCGCCACGTTCGAGCAGCAGGTGGAGTCTTCCACGGTGCCCTCGAGGCTGAGCCGCTGGTAGTAGCCGGGCACGATGCGGTCCAGCACGCTGTCCTCGTCCTGCCCGGAGGCCGCGGTGTGGTTGTACACCTGGTCGAGCACGACCTGCAGGCCCATGGAATGGAGGTTCCCGACCATGGAGCGGAACTCGCTGGTGCGGTCGCCGCCGACCTGATTGCCCTCGGTGGCGTAGGAGCCCTCGGGGGTCATGTAGTGCAGCGGGTCGTAGCCCCAGTTGTAGGCGTCCTGGTCGGCGACCGCGGACACCGCTGCCTGCTGCTCGGTCGACGCCGGGCCCGCCCCCTCGGGGATGTCGGGCACGGCCTGCTCGGCACGGTCCTCCTCGATGGTGGCGATGTCGAAGGTCGGCAGGAGGTGCACCGTCGTGATGCCCGCGTCGGAGAGCTCCTGCAGGCGGGCGGTGCCCGTCGAGCCCTCGGCACCGAACGCGGCATAGGTGCCGCGCAGGTCCTCGGACAGGGCCTCGTCCTCCGCGGAGAAGTCGCGCACGTGCAGCTCGTAGATCGTCTGATCGGCGAACTGCTCGACGACGGGCGCGGCGGTGTCCGACCAGATCTCCGGAGCCCAGCGCGGGTCGTCGAGATCCAGCAGCACCGAATGCGTGGAGTTCAGCGTCAGGCCGGTGGAGTACGGGTCGGTGACGAGGTTGGTCTCCACCTGCCCGGTCTCGGGGACATAGACCTCGACCGCATAGCGGTAGGCGAGGTCCTCCCAGTCGGCGGGACCGCTCGCCGTCCACACGCCGTCAGCTCCGCGCTCCATCTCGATCTCGGTCGGCGTCGCGGCCGCGAGCTCGGCGGAGAGCTCGCTCCCGGTCGATCCGGCATCGGCCACGGACCCGACGCCGTCGAACAGCTGGAGCGTGACCTCCTTGGCGGTCGGCGCCCACAGGGAGAGGGTGACGGAGCCGTCCTCGCCGAAGACCGGGCCGAGATCGGCGCCCTCCGCGTCGTCGGCGAACAGGGCGTCGAGCACTCCGGCGATCTGGATTCCGGTGAAGGCCTCGATCGAGCCGTCCTCGGCGATCTGCGCGACCATGAGCTCGCCGCGCAGCGCCTCCTCGAGATCGGCGGTGTCGACGCCGGAGAGATCCAGGGCGAGGAAGTCGGACAGATGGGCGCGGTCCTCGAGCTCCTCCTCGGAGAGCGCGCCGTCGCGCAGGGTCAGGGTGCCCAGCTGCTCGCCCCCGGTGATCTCGCCGTCGGCGACGCCCAGGCCGCCCTCGGGGGAGGACCACAGCTCGAAGGTCCTCGAGGAGGCGTCATCGCCGACGAGGTAGTCGGGCCAGGCGATGGTGTCGGCGTCCACGAAGTGCGCCAGCTGCTTGCCCTGTCCCGCGGTGAGCGGGTCCTCGGACTCGATGGTCAGGACATGGGTGGCGATGTCGTAGCTGAACGTCACGATCTTGCCCTCTTGCGTCGAGAAGCCCATGTTCTCCCCGTCGCGCGCTCCGTCGGCCCCGTAGTTCTCGTCCCAGGAGCCTCCGTGGACGACCTTCGTCTCGTACGAGCCGGTCGGGATGGCATCGGTGGAGAAGGTGTAGACCCCATCGCCGTCGGCGTCCTGCATCCAGGTGCGCATGCAGGACGGCATCCAGTCCTCCGGGCAGCCGAGGGCCGCGTTGAAGGAGCCGGGCAGGGTCACGAAGGGACCCTCGGCGCTGGAGCTGACGACGTGGGTGGTCGGGTCGTACCAGAAGGTGATGCTGCCGCCCTCGGTCGTGTAGCTGATGTTGTCGCCGCCGGGCACGCCGCCGGCACCGTAGTTCACGTCCCAGGTGCCGTCGATGGCCGCCTTGTACTCGTAGGTGCCGGCGGGGATGTCGAAGGTGCCCGTGTACATGCCGGAGTCGGCGTCGAGGCTGAGCCGTGCGGCCTCGCAGGCCGGAGCCCAGTCAGCGGTGCAGCCCATGGCCGCGTTGTGGCTGCCGGGCAGGGTCACGAAGGCGGCGTCCCCGTCGGAGCCGGAGTCGTCGTCGGACGGTCCCTCGGCCGACAGGTCCGCGCCGACGACGGCGGTGGCCGAGTCGGCGACCCGGTTCCCGGCGGCGTCGGTGGACACCGCCCGGTACTCGATCAGAGTGCCGGTGGCCAGGTCGGAGACGTCGTGGAAGACGCGGGGGCTGTCATCCTCGGCGGTGCCGAGCGAGGTCCAGGAGGTCTCGCCGGCCAGACGGTAGCTGAAGGTGGTCTCCGCCCAGCGCCCGTCGGCGACATCGGCGGTGATCGCGGCCTCGCCGCTGACCTCGGCGCCGTCGGCGATGCCCAGGCTGATCGCCTGCGCGTCCCCGGCCGCGGCGACCTGCTGGTCGGCGACCAGCACGACGGCGTCCAGCGAGGGGACGGTGATCGTGACGGTGCCGTCGGCATCGGCCGTGACGGTCTGATCCTGTCCGAACAGGGTCGTGTAGGTGGCGCCCGGCGTGAGCGTGCTCAGCGTGACGGTCTGCTCGGAGGAGGCGTTGTTCAGGGCGACCAGATGCTCGATCTTCTCGTCGCGATCGACGCGGGAGAAGGCGTAGACCCCGGGGCCGTCCTCGGCGTACAGCTCGATCTGCGCACCCGTGGACAGGGCGGGCGTGGAGCTGCGCAGGGAGGCCAGCTCGCTGATCAGGGTGTACAGCTCGGCCTCCTCGTCGAAGTGGTCGCCGGTGCCGTAGGAGCTGCCGTCGACGAGGGTGTCGTCGAGGTAGGAGTCGACCTGGCTGGCGAACATGGACTGGCGGGCGTCCTTGTCCACGCCGTCGCCCACGAAACCCTGCTCGTCACCGTAGTAGATGACGGGCTGTCCGCGGGTCAGGAGCATCGTCTCGTTGGCGAGGGCGGTGCGCTCGTCGAGGCGGTCGGAGTCCTTCAGGAGATAGCCGATGCGGCCCATGTCGTGGTTTCCGAGGAACGTGGGCAGATCCGCGGCCGACGAGCTCGCCGTCGTGTACAGGTCGTCGTCGGCGTAGAGGGAGGCGAGACCCTGCGCGGTGAACCCCTTGGCCCAGTTCGTCGCCGCAGCCTGGAAGGCGAAGTCGAGCACGGAGTCCATCTCCGTCTCGCGGACGTAGGGGGAGAGGAGCTCGGCGTCGGCATCGTAGACCTCGCCGAAGGTGAAGAAGTCCTCGCCTGCGGGAGTGGCGGCCTGATGCTCGACGAGGGTGTCGGTGAAGTGCTGCCAGAACGAGAAGTCCACGTGCTTGACGGTGTCGATGCGGAAGCCGTCGATGCCGAAGTCCATCCAGGTGGTGTAGATGTCCTCCATCGTCTCGAGGACCACCGGATCCTCGGTCATGAGGTCATCGAGCCCGTTGAAGTCGCCGAAGGTGACGGACTCGCCGGTCCAGGTCGAGTTGCCGCGGTTGTGGTAAAGCGTGACGTCGTTGAGGACCTCGGGGACCATCACGGTGTTCTCCTCCGAGCGCACCGGCGTGTAGGGGAAGGAGGTCTCGGCGTCGAGCTCCGGGAAGTCCTCGGACTGCGCCAGGGCGGTCACGTCGACCGCGTCTCCGTTCGCGTCGAGGTAGGGGGAGGTCTCCTGGTCGACGTAGTCGTAGGTGCCCTCCTCATAGTCGATCAGGTCGGCCGTGTGGTTGGTGATGATGTCGAAGTAGACCTTGATGCCGCGGGAGTGCGCGTCGTCGATCAGGGCCTCGAGCTCCTCGTTGGTGCCCAGATGCGGATCGATCGTGGTGAAGTCGGTGACCCAGTAGCCGTGGTACCCGGCGCTGGCGTCATCGCCCTCGCCCTGGACCGGATTGTTGGTGAACGACGGGGTCAGCCAGATCGCGGAGACCCCCAGGTCCTCGATGTAGTCCAGCTGCGAACGCAGCCCGGCGAGGTCGCCTCCCTGGTAGAAGCCATTGTCCGTCGGGTCGTAGCCCGTGGTGAGTCGGTCGCCCTCGAGGCCGCCCTCGTCGTTGGAGGAGTCGCCGTTCTCGAAGCGGTCGGTCAGCACGAAGTAGAAGACCTGCCCGCCGCCCGGATGACGGTAGGGCTCCTCGGCGAGGTCGGCATCCTCGTCGGTGTACTCCTCGCGCGCCTCCGCCAGCGCGACCGAGAGGCGCTTCGTGGAGGTGTCGAAGCGGAAGGTCACCTCGGTGGGCGCAGCGACCGCCAGCGGGATGTTGTCCTCGCCGCCGTCGAGCCCGTAGGACTCGTCCCAGCTGCCGCCGACCGCGACCTTCACCTCCCACTGCCCGGCGGGCACGGTGAAGGTCGAGGAGTGGACGCCGTCCTCTCCGGTCGCGGCGAGCTTCGTCGCGTCGCAGTCCGCCAGCCAGTCGTCGTCGCAGCCGAGCTCGGCCTGCAGGGACCCAGTGAGCACCACGTCCCCGGGGCCGACGGCACGGACCATCGGTGCCGTGCCGATCATGCTGACGCTCGCCAGCAGCAGGGCTCCGAGCACGGCGATCACGCGCAGGTGGACCGGGTGCTCGCGGGATACGAGCAGCACGCGCGCTGAGCGCGAGCTCGGCAGGGGGTCGAGAGAGCGTGACCTCGAGGAGGACATGCAGGACTCCTTCGTCCGGGCAGATGCCGGTGGGGAACGACGGGGAACGGTGTGCTGCAGAGCGGAGGGGAGAGGCCGCTCTTGCAGTTCTTGCGGGCATCTTCGGCGCATCGCTGCGCGGTAGGCCCGCATCGACCATACGAGTCGGTCTGAATCGCCTCAAGAGATTCGGCGCGTTCTGCAAGAATTTTCAGTCACGACTCGATCACGGGCGGGTCGGCGCCCTGCACGACGTGCGCGACCGGCTGAGGAACGTGCCCGAGGGAGGGGCGGCCGACGGGCGCCGCGGCTGACGGGCCCCGCGGCTGGCAGGCGCCGTGGCGGAGCTGCGGACCATGAGGCGGTGCTGCGGGCCATGAGAGGGTGCGTCCCATGGCCCGCTCCCACCCCGATGCTCACCCCGATCCTGACGCCGAGCTCGACGCCGATCCTCGTCCCGATCCTGGCGCCGAGCTCGGCTCGAGCGGGCCCGCCCCCAGTGCCCCCGACGCCGTCGCCGATGGCGGTGCACCCGTCGTCGTCGGGACTGCTGACATCCGTACGGGCGGGCCGAAGCTCGGCACCGAGCGCGAGCAGCTGGACGCCTGGCTCGCCGAGTACCGTCAGGCGCTCCTCCTGAAGATCGATGGCCTCACGCCTGTGCAGCTGGCGGCGCGCTCAGTCCCGCCGTCGGCCCTGAGCCTGCTCGGGATCGTCCGTCATCTCGCGGAGGTCGAGGAGTACTGGCTGCGTGAGGTGCTGCATGGCATCGAGGTGCCTCTGCGCTGGTCCTCGCAGGAGGAGCCCGATGGCGACATCGACGGTGCGAGGGCCTCCACCGCTGCCGACGATGTGCAGACCTACCTGCGCGTGATCGCTACGACCGCGGCAGACGCCGCCCGCTGGGAGGATCTCGACATCCCTGTCACCGGGCTGCGTCACGGCCAGGAGCTGAACCTGCGGTGGATCCTCACGCACCTGATCGAGGAGTACGCCCGGCACCTGGGACATGCGGATCTGCTGCGCGAGGCGATCGACGGGTCGACCGGGTACTGACGGCTCGACCGGGTCCTGACGGTTCGACCGGGTACTGACGGCTCGACCGGGTCCTGACGTGGTGAAGGTCCGTCGGGATTGCCCTGACCGGTCGTCTCGCCCGCTCGTGGTCGTCTCGCCCGCCCGTGGTCGAGCAGTGTCCGTCTACCGCCGCTCGCGGCGCGCTCGAGCGGCGGTAGACGGACACTGCTCTGGCGCAGACGTCTCGTTCTGGCGGGGATGCCTCAGCTCGGCGAGGAGAGCGCGAGGAGTGCGTTCGGCGAGGCGAAGAGGGTGGTCAGCACCGTGATGGAGCCGTAGACCGTCAGGAGGGTGCACAGCAGCCATTCCCGGGCGGAGCCGGCGTCGCCGAGGACCGGCAGAGCGATGTCGCCGCTGCGCTGCCAGAGGTCAGAGGCCATCCTCTTCGGGGGCTTCAGGACGAGAGGCCAGGTGGGGAAGGGGATCCCGTCGGTCGTGAGGAGGTCGCCGACCAGATGGGTCAGGCAGCCGACCGCGACGGCGGCCGGCAGCCAGAAGGCCGTGTCGGGGGCGATGACTGCGATCACGAGAGCGGCGATGATGCCCACGATCCAAGGGAGCACGGGGCCGTCGACCATCTTCAGCGCACGGGTCCCGATGGCGCACATGGCTCCCACCAGCAGGGCGGCCCCGGTCTGGACCTCGCCGAGCACGGGAAGGCGCAGGGTCCAGTCCACGGTGTTCACCAGCATCGCGATCCCGGTGAACACGGCGACAGCGAGGAGCGTGTGGGTGGCGCCGCGATGTCCGGCGAGGGAGCCGATGGTGCGGGTGATCGCCTTCGTGATGCCCCCGCCGGAGCGGGAGATCGTCGCACCGGGGTGGTCGATGTCGGGCAGCAGCGCCGCTCCGGTGGCGACGACCGCACCCGAGATCACCTGCCCGCTGTCGAGGTCCCACAGGCCGAGCCCGATGGGATGCCCGAGCACCTGCACCGAGCCTGCCAATGCCATCCATGCGGCCGTGCCGCTGATCGCGTGGTGTCCGCCCATCATGGGCATCGTCCTCCTCGGGAGTCTGTCGATCGTGCCCCCACCAGGGGAAGGTCGCGGGTGTAACCGCTGGTGGGACGCAGGACGTCGCCAGGAAGGAGGGGCCGTCGGAAGGGTACTGGTGGGGTCTGACGGCCGAGGCGCGTCGGATGCGGCGCAGGCGTGGGGAGGCGCAGCTCCGAGGCGCGGATCACAGCCCATGGCGACCACCGGCCACGGCAGCAGGTCAGCGGGGCGGCGACCGCGGACTGCGTCGGCGGTGCATCGAGCGCGCTGGGGCGATGCACCGAGCGTGCTGGGGCGATCGCACCTGGCCCGCTGGGACGGTTGCGCGGTGCCGCCGGGTCTGGGAGCGTCGGCGGCGTGAAGAGTGCGCTGACCACCTATCTCGAGCGCCTGGCCCAGGTGCTGTCCGCCGCCGACGACGATGGGGAGATCCCTGATCTCGCCCGGCTCTCGGGTGCGCGCGACGACCACTTCGGAGTCGCGCTGTGCTCGGTCGACGGGGAGATCACCGCCGCGGGCTCCGACCACGCCTTCCCGGTGCAGTCGATCTCCAAGGCCTTCGCCTATGGAGCGGCCATCGACCTGCATGGTCTGGACTACGTCACCGATCAGGTCGATCAGGAGCCGACGGGAGAGCAGTTCAACGCTCTGAGCCTCGACCCGGTGACCCGTCGACCGAAGAACCCGCTGGTCAACATCGGTGCGATTCGCACGCATGCGATGCTCGGCCCCACCCAGGACGAGCGCACGCAGCGCCTGAGGGCGGTCATGGACGCGGCCGCCGGGCATCGGCTGGACCTCCATGAGCCGACGCGGGCCTCGGAGGCGAAGGTCTCGGACCGCAACCTCGCCCTGGCGCACATGCTGAAGGCGGCCGGGTCCATGGACGAGGATGCTGAGGAGGTGGTCGACGGGTACATCGTCGGCTGCGCCGTCCTCGCCACCGTGCGGGATCTGTCGGTGATGGCGGCGACCCTCGCCTCGGGCGGCACCTGCCCCCTGACCGGCGAGGAGGTGCTCTCCCGGGTCGCCGCGCGTCAGGTGCTCTCGGTGATGCTGACCTGCGGTATGTACGACAACGCGGGCGACTGGGTCAGCGACGTCGGCCTGCCGGCGAAGTCCGGTGTCGCCGGAGGGATCATCGCGGCGCTCCCGTCCCGCTTCGGCATCGCCACCTATGCTCCGCAGCTCGACGCGCACGGCAACTCGGTGCGCGGGACCTGGGCGTTCGAACAGCTCAGCACCGACTTCGCCCTGCACATGCTCGATGGTGTCGAGCCGCTGGATCTCGAGCGCCGCGCCCGCACGCTCCTGGAGGTGTGAGCACGACGGGTCCCTCCACCTCGCGCGGGCGAGGGCCCTGCCTCGGTACACTTCCCGCATGACTTCCGCCTCCAGCAACGACCTGGTCCGTCGCCCCTTCGAGGGCCTGCCCAACGAGCGCGACCTGGTCGCGATGCGGCAGCTGATCCCGGCGGCGACGATGGCCGCGCGGACCACCGCAGAGCACGGAGGCGTCGACGTCGTGCTCGCGACGATCCTGCCGATGGCCTGGCCGGCGGTGCGCCGCTCCGACGGTTCGATCGCCCTGGGCATCCAGGCCAGCTACCCCGGCGGCGATCTCTCCCGCGCACTCGGCCAGGCCCTCCTGCAGGCGCTCGGCGCAGAGGCCGGCACGCCGGTCACCGGCGTCCAGCTGAGCGCGGACTCCCCGCGTCTGCAGGATCTGCTGGACCTCGAGGGCGACTTCGCGATCGAGGTGCACTCCACCTTCGACTTCTGGGTCGATCCGAGCGCCGAGCGGACGGGTGAGGTCGAGGCCGCGATCGCGCAGGCGAACGAGTCGATCATGCCGACGGCTCCGGTCGAGGGCCTCCCGCACGCCTACTGGGTCGACGCCGGCCCGAAGGAGCATCTGCGCTGGGTGCTCGACGCCGACGAGGATCGGGTCATCGACGCCGTCGCCCGGCTCCACGCCCGTCGCGAGTCGGCGATCGGCGAGGGCACGAAGTACGTCGGCTCCTTCCGTGCCGAGGGCATGACGATCCCTGTGTGGGATCTTCCCTCCGGGTACGGCGCCGCGGGCGTCGAGGCGGAGGCCGGGGCGTTCCGTTCCCGCTTCGAGGAGGCGCTCACGACGGATGAGCCGCTGACTGCGCTCGAGCGGCGCACCCGCGGCGGCATCGTGGCCCGCCAGGTGACGCTGCGATGAGCACGGCGGGGCCGTCGGCCGCAGAGCGACCCGAGCGGGTCGCGGTGGTGATCCCCGCCAAGAACGAGGCGGAGCGCATCGAGGCCACCATCCATGCCGCGCGGGCGATCCACGGGGTCGACCTCGTCGTGGTGGTCGACGACGGCTCCACCGACTCCACCGCGGCGGTCGCGATGGGTGCGGATGCGCTCGTCGTGCGCCACCGCACCAATCGCGGCAAGGCGGCGGCGATGGCGACGGGGGCTCAGCTGGTAGCTCTGCGGGAGGAGGCTGAGCGCGCCGACGGCGGCGATGAGTTCCGCGAGGAGCTGCACGCGGAGCCTCGCGTGCCCGGGCACACCGGTCCTCTCCCGGTCATCCTCCCCGACGGCGACGCCCCGCACGCCCTGCTCTTCCTCGACGCTGACATGGGGGAGTCCGCCTCGGCCGCGCAGCCTCTGGTCGACGCGGTCCTCGAGGACGGCGTCGACATGGCGATCGCGCTGCTGCCGCCGCAGGATGGCGCGTCCGGGATGGGCCTCGTCGTGCGGACCTCCCGCAACGGGATCGAGCGCGCGACGGGGTGGGCCCCGGTCCAGCCCCTCTCGGGGACCCGGTGCATCACTCGCGAGGCCTGGGAGGAGTGCCAGCCCCTGGCGTCAGGCTGGGGCGTCGAGACGTCGCTGACGATCGATGCGCTCACCGCGGGCTTCTGGGTCAAGGAGATCGAGTGCGACCTCCACCATCGCGCCACCGGACGAGATCTGCGCGGTCAGCTGCATCGGGCGGCGCAGCTGCGCGACGTGCTGCGCGCGCTGGCGCGCCGTCGTCACCTCGCCCCGCCCGAGCCCGACTCTGAGGCCGAAGCCGAAGCCGAAGCCGAAGCCGAAGCCGAAGCCGAAGCCGAAGCCGAAGCCGAAGCCGAAGCCGAAGCCGGGGCCGAGGCCGGATTCGAGATCGAGGCCGGGACCGACGGATCGGACGCGCCCGACGGGCCGGGCGCGAAGCGCGACGAGCCCGCTGCTCCCAGCGCCGCAGATGACGCCGATGCCGACGCGGGTGCGGCCGACGACGCGGGTGCGGCCGACGACGGAGAGGCGGCCGACGACCGGGGCGCGGCCGACGCGGAGGATGACCGTGAGACCTCGGCGTGGACCGTCGTCTCCGACGATCCTGAGGAGCCGATCGCGAGTCTGCATCCGGCCGACGACGAGCACGACCGCGAGAGGCTGCGCATGCAGCTGACGGACCTGCCGGTCGACGGCGAGTTCAGCGAGGAGCAGGCCACCCACCTCGAGGACACCGATCTCGCCGCCCTCGATCGGGCGCTGAGGGCGCTCCCCGTGGACGGCAGCTTCGCCCCGGATGACATCGCCTATCTCGCCGGCACCGATCTGTCCGAGCTCGCCGAGCGCCTGCGGACGGCCCCTGTCGAGGAGCCCTTCGACCCGACGCAGGCCGTCATCATCGCCTCGCATCTCGACCTGCCGCATCCTGAGCTGCCGCGGGCGATCCGTCCGCCCCTCACGGCCGACGAGTACACCTCGCTCGTCGTCCACGCCGCCGTCGAGGCCGAGAACTCCTGATCAGCAGCTGATCAGGATCGGACCAGCCCCCACCGGCCCACGATCGGCCGCTGATCATCCGGTGGTCGCGGCGGTGCCCCGGGATCCGTCGTCGGCAGATCCGGCAGATCCGTCGTCGAGAACTCCGTCGTCGGCAGGTCGGCCGTCGGCCGGTCCGTCCTGGAGCTCCGCAGGCGTCGGGATCGCCGCCGGCAGCAGGGCGAGCCATACCCCGAGCATCGCCGCGATCAGGACCGGGCCGGTGTCGTTGACGGCGTAGCCCAGCCAGCCGCCGGCCACCAGGGCGATCCGGACCGAGTACGAGGCGGGATGGGCGGCATCCAGCGCGGCGAGCCGGCGCAGGTGGAGCCGCTTCGGCATCAGCACCGCGATGGACAGCACGACGGTCGCGATCAGCACGAGCCCGAGCGACCAGTAGCCGGTGGTCATCGCGACGTTCTGCGCGAGCTTGCGGATGATCACCGAGAACAGCTCGCCCGAGAGGAGCTCGTCGATGAAGCGGCCCAGATGGGTGCGGTCCTCGGCCGGTCGCAGCCAGTCCAGGAAGGACACGCCGAGCACGGCGACCGCGCCGGCGGCGCACAGAGCGAGGACGTGCCAGGGTCGCAGCCGGATCCCGGAGACCAGCAGGGCGAGCAGGCCGAAGGTCGGGATGGTGGCGAGCATCGAGCCGAAGTCGGCACCCATCGACGGGGCCACGCACACCGCAGCGACCACGGCTCCCACGGCGATCGACCAGATCACTCGGGCCCGTCTCGAGGTCACATGGGTGAACAGGCACAGCAGAGCCATCAGCGAGGCGGCGAGGACCAGGCCGAACAGGTGGTTGGAGAGCCCGTAGAAGCGCCCGCCGGAGATCGGCTGGGCTCCCAGCGGCGAGGACAGCTGGAACCGGGACCCGGTCGCGGACTCGCCCAGCACGATCAGGGCGATCAGCGCGGCGGAGACGCCGATCGGGCCGAACCGGGAGCGCCGCCAGGGGCCGAGCAGCACCACGGCCGAGAGGATCAGGCAGCCTGCCCAGACCGTGCCCGCGAGCGCGAGCGTCGGATGGTCGGCGCGCCACCAGGGCACGATCGAGGCGATCAGGCCGACGGGCAGGGCGAGCGGGGCGACCGTCGCGAGCGCCCTCCCGACGGCCGCGAGCCGGGGCCGACGTGCGAGCGGCGGCACCAGCAGGATCACGAGGCCGACGACGCCGAGGACGAGGAAGGAGCCCAGCGCCGGCACGGTCGCGGAGTCCACCAGGGAGGCGGCCTCGGAGCGGTCGACGGCGAGCTGCTGGGGATCGTCGCTGTCGACGCCGCGGAACGGCTCGCCCGTGACCAGTCCGTCGGCGTCCGCGTCGTAGGAGTCCAGCACCGTGGCGACCACGTCGGTCAGCATCACGATCCCGTTCTGCTTGGTCGATCCCGTGGTCAGTGCCTGCCCCTCGAGAGCGGAGTCCATGGCGACCTGCAGTCCGACGGTGCGGGAGGCGACCGCTCCGGTGGACTCGACCTGATCCGGATCCTCCGGATCCGTCGCCGCGACGGAGACCAGCAGAGTGCGGGGGAGATCGGCGGCGTCGCAGCCGCCGGCGGCGTCGAGCACCGTGCCGACGGTCTCGTCGAGGGCTGAGAGGGACTTCCCTCGCGCGGGGTCGTCGTGGTCGGCGACGGAGCCGAGATCGATCTGCACGATCGAGCCGGAGTCCAGGGCCGCGGTGATCTCGTCGGCGGCGGTGACGCCCTCCCCAGCCCCGGCGTCGGTCGCGTCGATCTGCACGGTCTGCACCGGCAGCTGCGCCCACTGATCCGTCGCCGGGGAGGGGATCCCGCTGGTCCGCGGCGCGGTCTCTGCGAGCCCCCGATAGCCGGAATGTATGGTCTCCAGGCCCTGCCGCTTGGTCGAGACGACGGTCGTGGAGGTCGTGTTCATCGCGCCGATGCCGGAGCGGTCCGCCAGGCACTGCAGGTTCGGGGTGCTCTCCTCGGAGATGTCGTCCCAGTTCAGGCCTGCAGTGGTGAGGACCATCCGGACGGGGGAGGATGCGGTCCCGTTGTCGTCGGCCTGTGCGGAGAGCATCGACAGCGGCGCCAGGAGCAGGGTCGCGAGTACGGCGAGCACCGCGAGCAGCAGCGCATGCCGCGGTCGGACGGTCCGGGGCACAGGAAGGCGGCGCGGCTCGGGCATGATGTCGATGGTACGGGGGCGGGTGTGAGGAGGTGGTGATGGACTCGTGGCGGCGGAGGAGAGGTGCCGCTGACGCCCCTGACGATCGCTGGGGCCGCTTGTGTCAGGTGCTTGACACAGAGTGACGATGGTGGCATTGTGTCGCCCATCCGGTACAAGATGTGCCGCTCCTGCATGCATCGTGAGGTCCTCGTGCCCGTCCTGCTCCCCCTGCTCCTCCTGGTCCTCGGTGCGATCGTGCTTCTGGGGTCCGTCACCCTCCTCCTCGTGGCCGGAAGGCTCGGCGTCGATCGCACCGGTCTGCACAGCGGTGCGCTCATCGCGCGCTGGACCGGCCTGATGCTGGGCATGTGCGGTGTCCTCGTCGCCGGAGGCGCAGGAGCCGGGCTGGGCGCGGACGGAGGTCTGCTCGGGTACGGTGCCGCCGCGGCGTTCGCCCCGGCCGTCGGCGCCGTGCTGCTCGCGCTCGCCGTGGGAGCAGGGGAGCTGACCCTGCCCGCTCGCCTCGACGACGGACGACGCACCGCCTCCCTCGTGCCGCGCACCCTCGGCGCCGTCGTCCCGCGGCGCGCTCGAGCCATCGCGGCGATCGTCCTCGGCCATCTGCTGGCGACCACGATCGTGCTGGGGACGATGGCGCTCGACGGCCGCGCCTACGAGTCCTACCGGGTCGAGGTCGACGGCACCGTCCAGCGCTCTGTCTCCACTCCTTTCCCCGGCTGGTGGTACACCGCCCCCATGTGGGCGGGACTGCTGGTCGCCCTCGCCGTGAGCCTCGTGGTCGTCGTCGTCATCGTGCGACGCCGGCCCTCCGGAGACGCTCACGACCTGCGTCTGCGCCGGTGCTCCTCGACCTCGGTGCTCGGCGGCATCACGCTCGCGACCGCCGTCGCCCAGATCGCGGTGTCCGCTCTGGCCGCAGGGCGGATCGCCGGCGGAGCAGCTGTCGGACTGCTGCAGGGCAGCGAGCGCAGCGCGCTCGTGTACGCCGTCCTCAGCGTCGCCGTCGGGCTCTTGTCCCTGCTCACGGGCCTCGTGATGGTGGTTCTCCCCGCCATCCTGCTCGGGCCGCCCCGTGCGACGCGGTCGGGATCGGAGGCTGCGGACGACTGGAGCGGATCCGCTGGCGGGCGCTCTGCACAGATCAGCCCGCAGGCGGCGCGATGAGCGACATCGTCGTCGATCTCACGGATCCGACACCGCCGTTCGAGCAGGTCAGACGGGCCATCGCCGAGCGGATCCTCAGCGGAGAGCTGCGGGAGGGCGACCGCCTGCCGAGCATCCGCGCGCTCGCCTCCGACCTCGGACTCGCACCGGGGACGGTCGCGCGAGCCGTGAAGCTGCTCGAGGAGGCGGGGCTCGTCGTCACCCGTCGGGGCGCGGGCACCCGTGTCGCTCCGGGTGCCGGGGATGCAGAGCCTGTGTCGTCCGCGTCGCCCGGTCGAGAGCTCCTCGCGATGATGGACGACGCCGTGGCGGCCGCCCGCGAGCTCGGTTTCAGCGATGTCGAGATCGGCGCCGCCGCTCGCGCCGCGCTGAAGCGGCCGAAGGCCCCGTCGGCGGGGTCGGCCCGTGCGGTCGGCCGGGGGCCCGGTGCGTCGGAAGGGAGGCGCTGAGATGACAGCGGCTGGGCCCTGCCTGCTTCTCGAGCAGCTCGGCCCGCGTCACGGCGCTGCGATCCTCGCCGGGCAGGACGAGGCGCTGGCCCGGGAAGTCGTCGGCGGGCGTTGGGAGCCTGAGAGCCTGCGGGAGTTCCTCGAGCGGGCCTCGCGCTGGGGCGACGACGGGCCCGTGCGGGAGGTCGCCGCGGTGGTCCCCGATGCCGAAGGGACGGCGCTGGTCGGAGGAGGGGGCATCACCAGTCTCGGCCCGGGTCTCGAACGAGGTGAGGCGTCGCTGAGCTACTGGCTCCTGCCCGCGCACCGCGGATGCGGCCTCGGGCCGGTTCTCGCCGCCCGGCTCGTCGACCTCGCCCGGGCCGACGACCGCATCGGCACGCTCGTGCTGCGCATCTCTCCCGACAACGCCGCCTCGCGGGCCGTCGCCCGGAGCCTCGGCGCCGGTCCTGTCGGCCGCAGCGAGCGCCATCCCGCCGACGCAACCCGTCGCGTCGATCGTTGGGAGCTGTCGGTGCGGTCGAGCCCGTCCGACGACCTCCGGCGCGCCCCGCACGATGACGGACGCCGGCTGCGCCCCCGGGGATGAGCATGCAATGAGCATGCAGGGGTGCGCAGATGTGGCGTGCACGGGGGCCGCGGTGAAGCGGCGCCGTCAGGATCGGCGACCGGCCCAGGCCCTCGCGTTCGGCCGGGCGACTGCCGGGCCGCTTCGTCCTGCGGACGGTCGGGTCGTCCTCACGCCCTGGCGATACCCTTCGTCCCATGCGGTACGGATTCCTGGGCCCCGAGACGACCTTCACCCATCAGGCGCTGCTGCAGGCGCTCGCCGAGGTGCCCGAGGAGTTCGCTCAGCGGGACGCGGAGATCGTGCCCTTCACCGCCGTCGCCACCGCAGCCTCCGATCTGCTCGCCGGGGACATCGATGCCCTCATGGCGCCGATCGAGAACTCGGTCGAGGGCGGGGTGTCCGGGACGCTCGACGTGCTCGCCGCGACCGATGAGATCACCATCGTCGCCGAGCAGATCGTGCGGATCACCTTCGTGCTGGCCGCTCGTGAGGGGACGGCCCTCGAGGACGTCGAGGTGGTCTCCTCGCACCCTCATGCGCAGGCGCAGGTCCAGGGCTGGATCCGCGCGCAGCTGCCGGACGCGCAGGTCGCGACCGCGTCCTCGACCGCAGCCGCGGCCCGTGACCTCGCCGCGCTGGCCCCCGAGGAGGCGAGGGGACGCGCCGCCGTGTGCTCGCCGCTGGCAGCCCAGCACTTCGGGCTGACCGTGCTCGCCGAGGGCATCGAGGACAACGAGGGCGCCCAGACGCGCTTCGTGCTGGTCACGCGCGAGGGACGGATCCCCGCGCGAACCGGGGTCGACAAGACCACGATCGTCATCCAGCTCCCGCACAACCGCTCCGGCGCGCTGCTGGAGGCGCTCGAGCTGCTCAACGCGAACGGCGTGAACATGTCGCGGATCGAGTCCCGCCCGATCGGGGACTTCCTGGGCCGGTACTCCTTCTCCATCGATCTTGAGGGACATATCGAGGACCGTCGGGTCGCGGCGGCGCTGCGCGGTCTCCATCGCGTGTGTCCGGTCGTGCACTACCTGGGCTCCTATCCGCGGGCCGATGGAGAGGTCGCCGATATGCGGGAGGACTTTGCGGACGACGCCTACGACGCCGCTCATGCCTGGGTCGACCAGCTCACCGGCATGGTCACCCCGGAGGCCGGCATGGTCACCCCGGAGGGCTGAGCACGGCGGGGGAGGGCCCGCGCAGCAGCAGCGGATGCCGCTGGAGCACGATGTGGCTCTAGTGTGTCGCCATGAGCTCTGCGATCCCTCCCTTCGAACAGGTCCGACGCGAGATCCTCGACAAGGTCCGGTCGGGGGAGCTGCAGCCGGGCGACCGCCTACCGGCGATCCGTGCCGCCGCCTCGGAGCGCCGCCTGGCGGCGGGCACCGTCGCGAAGGCCTACAAGATGCTCGAGGAGTGCGGCGTGATCCTCACGCGCCGCGGCTCCGGCACGACGGTCGCCCCGGACGCGGTCGCGGCCGCTGAGGAGCAGTCCGCGGTGCTCGCCCGCGAGAGCGGGGGAGGGGCCGACGAGGGGCTCGTCGAGCTGTTCGCGGCACCGGTCGAGGCGGCGCTCGATCGGGGGCATGAGGCTGCGACGATCCTCGCGTCCGTCCGCGAAGCGCTCGCCGAGGTGCAGAAGCGGCAGAAGCGCGGGTGATCGGCAGCCGCCGGTGGTCGGCTGCTATCCCGCCCTCTTCGCGGGAACCCGCATCAGGAGCGCTCCGGCGTCGACGCGGGCGATGATGTGCGTGGATCGGTCCTCGGTATCGCCGTCGAGCTGGACCGGCTGAGGCTTGGCCGTGGTCACGCGCACCTCGGAGACCATCCCCTTCTCCATGGTCGCCAGCTGCGGGTAGGTGGGGGCGTGGGGGTTGACGAGCTTGGCGGCGATCTGGCTCAGGCCCGCGGCGCCGCGCCAGGAGAGGGCGAGGATCTCGAGCTTCCCGTTGGAGGCGTCGGCGTCGGGCATGAGCACGATCCCGGCCGGCAGCTTCCCGACGTTGCCGATCAGGACGGTGCGGACCTCGAGATCCTGCGTGCGACCGGGGACCATCTCGACGCGGGCGTCGAAGCTGCGGCCGATGATCCGGCTCAGCCCCGGGATGACGTAGGCGGGCCAGCCGATCCGCTTCTTCATGGTCGGATCGGTGGCGCCGATGATCTCGGCATCGGCCCCGACTCCAGCGATCACGAGGAAGGGCTGCGCCTCGGCCTGCTCGGTGAGGGCGAGGGAGGTTCCGGTCCGCATCCAGCCCATGTCGACGCCGCGGTCCTCGCCCTCGAGGGAGACCCGCAGAGCCTTCTCGAGATCGCCGAGAGGGATGTCGAGGTTGCGTGCCATGAGGTTGCCGGTCCCTACGGGGAGGATGCCCATCCGCACCCCGGAATGGGCGAGCGCGGCGGCGACCATCCGCACGGTGCCGTCGCCGCCGGCGGCGATGACCAGGTCGGCGTCGTCGTCGAGCGCAGCGAGCGCCTGCCCGTAGCCGGCGTCCTCGCGCGTCGTGTCGTGGAAGGTCAGCTCGACGCCGGCGATCCGTTCGGCGATCTGCCGGAGCCGCTCCCGGAAGGCGTCGGGATCGTCGTGCTTGGAGGGGTTCATGACCACGGCCACGTGCTGGAAGCCCGGACGGTGGTCCTGCCCGTCGGAGCCGCCCCTCCCGTCGGCGCTCAGGGCGGCGCTCGTGCTGCGACGCAGCTCGTCGGAGTCGCGGCGCAGGGCCTGCAGCTCTGCGCGGTGCCGGGTGAGGGAGGTCAGGACGACCACCAGAAGCGCGACGGCGATCACGCTCAGGGCGATCGAGACGATCGTGAGGACGGCACCGAGATCCATGGCCACAGAGTACTGAGGGGCCGGGGCCGACGGCGGGTGCACGCGCAGGTACCCTGGTGCAATGATCGATCTGCGGCAGCTGCGCGAGAACCCCGACCTGGTCCGTGACGCACAGAGGGCGCGTCGGCGCGACCCTTCCACGGTCGATGCCGTCCTCGCGGCCGACTCCACCTGGCGAGAGGCCACGGCGGCCTTCGAGTCCGCTCGCGCCGAGCAGAAGTCCTTCGGCAAGAAGGTCGCACAGGCCTCGGGCGAGGAGAAGCAGGCGCTGCTGGCCGAGGTCAAGGAGCTCGCCGCGAGCGTGAAGCGGCTCGAGGCGGAGGCCGCCGAGGCGATCGCGGCCCGCGACCGGGCGCTGCGGGCGATCCCGAACGTCGCCGAGGGTGCGCCCGAGGGTCTCGAGGAGGACTTCGTGGTCCGCGAGACCGTCGGGGAGATCCCGAGCTTCGATTTCGAGGTCAGGGATCACCTGGAGATCGCTGAGGGGCTGAAGGCCATCGACATGGCGCGGGGCGCGAAGGTCTCCGGTGCCCGCTTCTACTTCCTCACCGGCGTCGGCGCCCAGCTGGAGCTCGCGATCCTCAACGCGGCGATCGACCAGGCCACGAGGGCCGGCTTCACCCCGATGATCACCCCGACCCTGGTGCTGCCGGAGTCGATGGAGGGCACGGGATTCCTCGGCGAGCACGCCGACGAGGTCTACCACCTCGACAAGGACGACGACCTGTATCTCGTGGGCACCAGCGAGGTGGCTCTGGCGAGCTATCACCGTGACGAGATCCTGGATCTCTCCGACGGCCCCATCCGCTATGCCGGGTGGAGCGCCTGCTACCGGCGCGAGGCCGGCAGCTACGGCAAGGACACCCGCGGCATCATCCGCGTCCACCAGTTCCACAAGGTGGAGATGTTCAGCTACTGCCGCATCGAGGACTCCTATGCGGAGCATGAGCGGCTGCTGGACTGGGAGCGCCAGATGATGGCGACGATCGACGTGCCCTACCGCGTGATCGACACCGCCGCCGGCGATCTGGGAACCTCCGCCGCGCGCAAGTTCGACTGCGAGGCGTGGGTCCCCAGCCAGAGCACCTACCGCGAGCTCACCTCGACCTCGAACACCACGCAGTTCCAGGCTCGCCGTCTGAACATCCGCGAGCGCACCGAGGACGGCCTGCGCCCGGTGGCCACGCTCAACGGGACCCTCGGCACGACCCGCTTCATCGTCGCGGTCCTCGAGAACCATCAGCAGGCCGACGGCTCCGTCGTGGTCCCCGAGGGCCTGCGTCCGTATCTCGGCGGCCGGGAGGTCTTCGAGCCGGTGCGCTGAGGGCGGTTCACGCGGCCGCACGGCTGAACGTGCCCTCCTCGAGGTCGCCGTCGGGACCGGCGGCGACCTCGCGACGGGCGATCGACCAGTGGCACAGCTGCGCGCCGGTCCCGGCCCCTCCGCTCGCACCGTCGGCGCCGCCCGAGTCCTGCTCGGGTGCGGTCGGGGGCGGGGCGAGGGAGTCGAGCACATCGGCGGCGTCGGCGCGGGTGCGGTGCACGGAGATGTGGAACGGCCAGGCGCCGGCGGCGACCGTCAGCACCCACAGTCCTCGCGGATCCGGAGCGGTCGCCCCGAAGGACAGCACATCGAGCTCCTCCCGCTCCTCCCAGGGAGGCTCGAACGCCCAGGCGCGGTCGTCCTCGCCGAAGGGGTCCAGCGGCCCGTCCCCCGTCCAGCGCTCCCTCCGCCAGATCGGGTCGGAGGGGTCGAGCATGCCGGACAGGTCGTCGTCCTCCGGCAGATCGTCCTCCCAGCGATCGTCCTCCCAGCCGGTGCCATCCCCCTCGCACGTGCCGGGGGGATCGTCGGGCACATCGTCGAACGGGCCGAGCACCGGCGGCCAGCTCCAGTCGCTCTCGAACGCCCCGAGCAGCGGCTGCGAGGGATCGCGACGCCCCGGCCCGGTGGAGCCTCGGCCGTGCGGACCGGTGCCGCCGCCGTCCGCGCCCCAGTGATCAGGCAGCAGGGATCGCGACAGCAGGAGCCCCGGGGTGCAGCCCATCCGCTCGGCGACCTGACGCCGGGAGCGGGCGAGGCCGATGTAGACGCAGCGGTCGGCGATCTCGTGCTCCCTCGCTCGGACCGAGCGCGCGATGGCCGGAAGCGTCTCCCTCCCGTTGAGCCAGGCCTCCTCGAGCCGGTCGTCGAGCGCGGAGTCGAAGTATGCGCGGGCTCGTGCGGCATGCCACGCCCTGGCGCGGGACTCCCAGTCCCAGCGCGGGTCCACCAGCACCTCCGCCGTCAGAAGTGCCAGCCAGTTGCGACGGCGGCCGAGTGCGAGCTCGTCGTCGGGATGGGCGATCAGGCACACCGCGCGAGTGCGCAGCGCCGCAGGGGAGCGACCCAGCGCGCGGGCGAGCTCATCCAGGGGCATCTGCTCGCGCAGTCCCTGGACCAGCAGCAGATAGTCCTCGGGGTACCAGGGGGTGCCGCCCCGGCGGGTGATCCGGCTCCCCGCTCCGACGGGCGGTGCCGCGCTCCGACGCTGCTGGACCAGCGCGTCCGCATCCAGCACGCCGATGCCGATCGTCTCCGCCGATGCTGCTCCTGCCATCCCGCCTCCTGGCTCGTTCCCTCGTCGATGCTCAGACAGTAGGGACCCGGGCGCGCGTCAGGGCGGGTCAGCGCACTGGTGTGGAGAACCACCTGCTGGGGAGGAGCACGGCAGCGGTACCCTCGTGGTCGGAGCCCCGCACGGCGGAGGGGACCGGCGCGAGGACGGACGCGGCGCACAGCGCGGCCGAGGAGGAGACGACGTGCAGGCAGAGTCGGGCAGGATCATCGACGCCGACGAGCTGGTGGCGGGAGCGCCCCGGCGCGGAGGGCGCCTCGCCCGGTGGCTGGCCCCGCTGCGTCGTCTGCGGTTCACCCGGACGTCGGACGTCGCTGGAAGACTGGCTCGCATGGCCACCGATGCGACGCTCACCGACTCCACCGCCACGGACAGCCCCGTCAGCACGGACAGCCCGGCCAGCACAGGCAGCCGCTCCGCAGGCTCCGTCGACTCCGGTCCGGGGATCGCCGGCATGGTCTCGTCGGTCACCGCCGCCGAGGCGGCCCGGAGGAACCTGCACGATCGGCTCGCCGCCCTCGGGGACGACGCCCTGCTGATCGGTCTCGACGTCGACGGCACGCTCGTGGACCACGACGGTGCGATGACCGAGGCGATGCGTGAGGCACTGCGTCGCGCCGCCGACCGGCACACCGTCGTCATCGCCACCGGCCGATCGATCGGAGCGACCGTCCCCGTGGTCCGGGCGGCGGGGGTGGAGCACGGCTTCGCGGTGTGCTCCAACGGTGCGGTGACGCTCGAGATGGACCCGTCGGCCCCGCAGGGCTACCGCGTGATCGACACCCGCACCTTCCAGCCGGGGCATGCCCTGGCGACCCTGCGCGAGGTCGCGCCGGATGCGCATTACGCGGTCGAGACCGCCGATGGCGGCTTCCACGCGACCGCCGGCTTCCAGGACGCCAGCTTCGGGGTCGAGGCCGCCGAGTCCGATCTCGACCAGCTGATGGGGCTCGAGGCGGTGCGCGTGGTCGTGCACGTGCCGGACCTGACCCCGCAGGAGTTCAGCGAAGTGGTCGCCCAGTCCGGCGTCCACGGCGTCGAGTACGCGATCGGCTGGACCGCCTGGCTCGATATGGCCGCCCCCGGCGTGTCCAAGGCGACCGCTCTGGAGACTGTCCGCGCGCGCCTGGGCATCGACGCGGCCCGCACCGTCGCCGTGGGCGACGGCTTCAACGACACGGAGATGCTCGCGTGGGCGAGAGTCGGTGTGGCGATGGGACAGGCTCCGCAGGGGGTCAAGGACGCGGCCGACGCCGAGACGCTGTCGGTCTACGAGGACGGCACGGTGCTGGTCCTGGACCAGCTCACCTCCTGAACCGTGGGCACCCGGCTCAGCGCCGGGGCCCGGGGAGGTGCTTCGACCAGGCCGACGCCACGATCGCCAGGCAGACCGCCGCGAGGACGGCGCCGATGCCGAACAGCACCGTGTACGGGACCGCGATGGACAGCGCCGCGAAGATCATGGGGATGAAGAACCCGAGGTAGGCGACCGAGTAGTAGACGGCGGTGAGACCGGCGAGGTCCTCGTCGTCGGCGATCCGCTGCACCTCGCTGAGGCCCGCGACGAGGGCCAGCCCGTACCCCATGCCCATGATGGCCGCGGAGAGCAGGCCGATAGGCAGGTCCAGCGTCGCCGCGGCGATCGCTCCGAGTACGACGCCGACGGTGATCACCGCCATCGCGATCACCGAGGCCCGTGCGGAGCGGTGGGTGTCGATCCGCTTGCCGATCACCTGGATGCCGGCGCCGCACCCGAGGGTCAGCGCGGTCATCAGCCCGGAGAACGCGATGGGCAGGCCGCGCGCGCTGTCGATCAGCAGCGAGGGCAGGACAGCATAGGCGGCACCAGCGCACCCGAACACCCAGGGGGCCACCGGCAGCACGACCAGGAGGAAGCGCCGGTGCGCGGCGCTGGGCACGCGCAGCAGCGAGAGCAGCCCCTTCAGGCCGTGGCGGCGCGGTGCGCTCTCCCTCCCCGTGCCCGCTGCATCCTGCGGACCGGCCTGCGGCCCCGCCGACCGGGACTCGCCCGCGGCCGCTCTGCCGAGGACGCGGGTCTCGGGTGCTCGCAGCACCCAGATACCTGTGACGGCGGTCAGGACCATGTGCAGGGTGTAGGCGGTGCCCGTGGGCCAGGGCGCCCACTGGGCGAGGACGGCGGCGACGCCCGCACCGACCAGGAAGCCGCCCGTCAGCGAGAGGGAGGCGCGGCGGGGACCGGCACCGACATCGGCGCCGGAGGCGTCCGAGAGCTCCTTGATCCAGGCGGTGCCCACCGCCATCACGAGGCCGAGGGCGAGCCCGCACAGGATCCGCCCGACGGCCATGACCACCGGCGAGCCCGGAGTGAGGGCCAGCAGCAGCGATCCGGCGAAGGACAGCGGAGCCGCGGGGATCATCAGGGTGCGTCGCCCGTGGAGGTCCGACAGCGGGCCTCCCAGCAGCAGCGCGGGGACGATGCCGAGGATGTAGGCGGCCAGCAGTCCGTCGACGACGATCGCCGAGAAGTCGCTGACCTGCCGGTACATCACGAGCAGCGGGGTGAACTCATTGCCTCCCCAGGCCACGGCCACCATCGCCGCGGCGACCGGGACCCAGGCCCGTCGGCCGACGGGGCGCGCGCCGGGAGAGACGGGTGCGGCAGTCGGGACCTGCGCGGGTGCCGGGACGGGTGCGACGGTCGCGACCGGGGCGGTGTCCTCGTCGGGGATGACGGGGACCGGGGCGGTGGCCGTGCTCATGAGAGCACCTCGCGGGAGAGCGCCAGATGCTGGTCGAGCTCGGCGAGGTAGCCGTCGGCGTCGGCCTCCCGCAGCCTCTCGAGCATCCGATGATGGTCCGCCACGTACTGGGCGGCGCGCCCGAGATCGCGCTGCACGGTGTGGGCGATCAGGCGCTCCTGACGCTCGCGCAGAGTGACCGCGAACGCGGTGACCAGGGAGTTCCCGGCGCCGGCGACGATCTGCTGATGGAAGCGGGCGTCCTGGAGGGAGTAGCCCGCCAGGTCCGCTGACTCGATCGCCGCATCCTGCTCGACGAGGATCGCGGCGAGCGTCCCGACCACGCGTGCGCGTTCGGCCGGAGGCAGCGCGCAGATGCTGCGCGCGGCATGCGCCTCGACCATGCGTCGGGCATCGAGGACGTCCTGCGCCTCGCCGGCGGCGACGGGGCGCACCAGTGCACCGCGCTTGGGGTAGAGGGTCAGCCACTGCTCGGCCTGGAGCCGCAGGAACGCCTCGCGGACCGGCGTGCGGGAGAGCCCGGTGGCCTCGGAGATCTCCCCTTCGGTGATCATCGTCCCGCCCTCGAGCTCACCGGCCAGGATGCGCTCCTTGACGTGCGCGTAGACGCGGTCGGCGGCGGGAGGGGGAGCAGCGGGAGCGATCATAGATACATGATGCATCTATGTTGTGGTCGGGGCCAATCGCCCTCCGGGCGGTGATCCGATCGTCACATCGGCGCAATGGCGGGAGGTGCGGGCGCGACCTCGAGGACGACCTTCCCGAGGTGCCCGCCGCGACGCAGGATGGCGTGCGCCTCGTCGGCCCGATCGAGGGGGAGCCGCGCCTGGATCGGGATCTCCAGGCGACCCGACTCGAGCATGGGCCAGACGATCCCGCGAGTGCGCTCGAGGATCCACTGCTTGTCGGCGACCGCGCGCGAGCGCAGCGTCGTGCCGATGACGCGGGCGCGCTTGGCCATGAGCATCCCGATCGGCAGGTCGCCGCTCGCGCCGCCGAGCGTCCCGATGATGACCAGCCTCCCGTGCTCGCGCAGCATCGCCACGTTGTCGGCGAGCATCGATCCGCCGACGACGTCGAGGATCACGTCGGCGCCTCCAGCGGACGCCACGGCCTCCCGCAGGTCCGTCGTGCGACGGTTCCAGGCGCGGTCGGCGCCGAGGCCGCGCACCTCGTCGACCGCCTCATCGGATCCGACGACGGCGAGGACCCTGGCGCCGAGCTCGCCGGCGATGCGGACGGCCGCAGTGCCGACGCCGCCGGTGGCGCCATGGATCAGCACCGTCTCGCCGGCGTGCAGGCCGGCCTCGATCGCGAGGTTCGAGATGACCGTCGCGCAGGCCTCGATGATCCCCGCCGCGTCGACGGGGTCGGCGCCGGCGGGAAGCGGGAGCAGCTGACCCTCGGGGACGGCGGCCACCTCGGCGTACCCGCCGCCGGCGAGAAGCGCAACCACCGGCTCGCCGGTGTCCCGTCGTCGGCCGGAGACCTCCAGCCCTGGCAGGGGGGAAGCGCCCGGTGGCGGGGGATAGGAGCCCGCGACCTGGGCGAGATCGGCGCGGTTCACGCCCGCGGCGAGGACGTCCACGAGGATCTCGCCCTCGGCGGCGACCGGCTCGGGGAGCTCGACGAGCTCGAGCGTGCGGTCCTCGGTGATCTGCAGGGCGCGCATGCGCATCTCCTCGCGTCGGTGCCGGTACCGGGATGTCAGGCGGGCTCGGGCGCCCGGTGGCCGCCCCGGACCTGTGCTGTGAGGGCCGCGCGCAGGGCATTGGGGTCGGGCTCCTCGCCGAGTGCCCCGTGGTCGATGATCCATCCGGTGATGAGGCTGGTCGCCGATCGGTAGATGGCCTCGACCTCGGCCGGGCTCGGCCCGTCGGCCGCAGCGGCGAGAGGCTCGACCGCCGCCAGCACGGCTGCCCTCCGACGCTCCTGCAGCGTCCTGTACATCGGCTGGAGCTCGGGGTCGCGCGCGGCCTCGAGGGCGAACTCCGCTCCCAGGCGCAGCATCCTCGCGTCGGAGGTCGCGGCGGCGACGCCGATGTCGATGATCGTCCCGATCGCTCGCTCCCAGGGCTCGTCGGCCGACGGGGCGGCCGTCCGGAACCGCTCGCTCACCTCGCCGAAGTCCTCTGCCAGCACCTCGGCGAGCAGCTCGTGCTTCGAGGCGAAGTTCGAGTAGACGGCGCCCTTGGTGTAGCCGGCGCGCTCGGAGATGCTGCGGAGGCCGGAGCGGGCATAGCCCCGCTCGAGGAACTCCTCCCGTGCTGCGCGCAGGAGGTTCCGGCGCACGTCGGCGCGCCGGGGTCGGATGCGGTCGGAGGTCATGGATCCAGTCTGGCACGCTGTTCGGGACCCGCTCAAGACCAGTAGTACTGAAATGCTGTAGTGTGCCGGTTCAGTCAGGGAGAACGGAGCAGGAGAGATGCACGCTGTGATCGAGGCATGGCTGTCCATCTGGATCTCTGTGCTGGCGGCGATCGGGGTCATCCTGACCGGCGTCCTGGTCGCCAGGTGGAAGCAGTGGGACTGGTTGAACCGCCTGGGGACCTTCGCGATCATCGTCCTGGTCCTCCACGTCTGGGAGGAGTGGGTCGTCCCCGGAGGCTTCCACTACATCTACAACCTGGGCTCGGACCACCCCGATCGGTATCCGATGAGCGAGCTCACCGACATGATCACCAACTTCGGAGCGGCGATGCTCGGCGTCGTCGTCCTGATCCTCTGGGGCTTCGGGGTCTCCGCAAGCATCGCGATCGCGCTGTTCAGCCTCTTCGAGGTCATCGTGCACGTGCTGCTCGCCTTCCAGTCCCATGCGGAGTTCGCAGACGCCGGGCAGAGCATCATCTACGCACCGGGCCTGGTCACCGCGCTGCTGGGGTTCCTCGTCGTCTTCATCGGCTATCTCGTGCACTTCATCAGGAGCAGGACGGTGCCCAGGGTCGGGCAGTGGGCCCGCGGCCTCATCGCGATCGTGGTGGGCAGCCTCCTTCTGGTCCAGCTGCCCGAGCTCCTGCTCAAGGACGAGGACTCCCCCTATCCGTTCCCGGACGACGGCTACTACGAGCAGTTCCTCCACCAGTCCTGAGTGCGTCGGACGCTGACCTCCGCCGTCATGCCGCAGGCGACCTCGTCGTCGTGCCACCGCAGCGGATGAGTGTGCGGCACCGGACGTACCACCAGCGCAGTACGCGAGGTGCACCCGTGGGCGGGACGCGCCGATCCCGCGCTGAGACTTGACTGGGGGACATGGTCACGAGCGCGCGCACGGCGTGCACGATCATGGAAGGAGATCCGATGACCACCCCGCTCCTGCAGGTCCAGGACCTGCACAAGACCTATGGTCGAGGCGAGACCCGCTTCGAGGCGCTCACGGGAGTGAGCTTCGACGTGCAGCGCGGCGAGTCCCTCGCGATCGTCGGCAAGTCCGGCTCGGGCAAGTCGACTCTGATGCACCTGCTCGCGCTGCTCGATCAGCCCACCAGCGGCCGGATCCTGCTGGGCGGCGAGCCTGCGGGTGGGCTGCGCGGCCGCGAGCTCAACCTCACCCGCAATCGCACCTTCGGCTTCGTCTTCCAGCAGTTCTTCCTCACGGCCGACGCCACCGTGCTCGAGAACGTGGTGCTCCCCCTGAAGATCGCCGGCGTCGGGCGCGCCGAGCGTCGACGTCGGGGGATGGCCGTCCTCGAGCAGCTGGACATGGCGGACAAGGCGAAGAACAGGGCCACCGCCCTCTCCGGAGGGCAGAAGCAGCGCGTGGTGATCGCCCGCGCCCTGGTCAACGACCCCGAGGTGATCTTCGCCGACGAGCCCACGGGCAACCTCGACTCGGCCACAGGCGAGGTCGTCGAGGACATCCTGTTCGGCCTCAACCGCGAGCGCGGGATCACGCTCATCGTCGTCACGCACGACGACGACCTCGCCGCCCGCTGCGATCGCCGCGTCCAGATCCGCGACGGCCGGCTCGTCGCCGAAGGATCCGATCACGATCCGGATCCGTCGGACCGCAGCGGTCGTCCCGCAGAGGCCGACGGCGCCGGCTCCGAGGCCGCGCAGGGGGTGGCGGCATGAAGGCGCTGGACATCCTCGCCTCGGCGGTCTCCAACACCTTCCGAGGGCGGACGCGGACCCTGCTGACGGTGCTCGCGATCTTCGTCGGCGCCTTCACGCTGACCATCACCACGGGACTCGGCACCGGCATCAACCGGTACATCGACACGACGGTCGCGGAGATCGGCGCCGAGGACGTCATGACCGTCGCGCACCAGGGGTAGGACTCCGAGGAGGACGGGCCGCAGGAGTACGATCCCTACGCCGTCGAGGCGAGCGCCCAGGTCGGTCCCTGCACGGAGATGCCCGCCTCGGGGACGACGACGATCGATCCCATCACCGAGGACGATCTCGACACGATCGCCGCGATCGACGGGGTGCTCTCGGTCGAGCCCTCCAAGCAGGTCTCCGTCGACTATGTCCAGCACGATGACGGCACCCGGGACTCGATCTCCGTGGGCTCCTTCGTCCCGGGCATGGAGGTGCAGCTCTCCGCGGGCGAGCAGCCCGACCTGTCCAGCGATGATCCGCAGGTGGCCATCCCCGAGGAGTACGTGGAGGCGCTCGGATTCGAGTCCGACGACGAGGCGCTCGGGAGCACGGTGACCTTCGGCGTCACGGATCGCACCGGGACCGAGCGCACGGTGACCGCCGAGATCGTCGGCATCTCCGAGGTCGGCCTCGCGGCCACCGAGAGCGCCTCCCCGAACACCGCGCTGACCGATGACCTGTACGACGCCCAGATGACCGGTGCGCCCGACGGCGAGGCCGACGTGTACAGCGCGGCGACCGTCCGCTTCGACCCCGACCAGGGGGACGATGCGACCCAGGCCCTCAAGGACGATCTGGAGGACGCAGGGTTCACCGCGACCACGGTGGACGACCAGATCGGTCAGTTCCGCAGCTTCTTCGACGTCATCGTGCTGATCCTCAACGCCTTCGCGGTCATCGCCCTGGTCGCAGCGGGCATCGGCATCGTCAACACGCTGCTGATGTCGGTGCAGGAGCGGACCCGCGAGATCGGTCTGATGAAGGCCATGGGCATGGGATCGGGCAAGGTCTTCGGACTGTTCTCGACCGAGGCGACCTTCATCGGCTTCCTCGGCGCGGGTCTCGGCGTCAGCGTCGGAATGCTGGTCGGATCGCTGCTCGGCGACGCGCTCGCCACGTCGATGTTCTCCGATCTGCCCGGCCCGACGCTGATCGCCTTCGATCCGCTCTCCATCGCCGGTATCGACGCGCTCGTGATGGCGATCGGACTGGCTGCCGGCAGCATCCCCGCAGCGCGAGCGGCGAAGCAGGACCCGATCGCGTCCCTGCGCTATGAGTGAGGTCTCGCCATGAGCGAGCCGGCCGCATCGAGCGACCCCGCCGGCCGGGGCGGCCCCGCCGTCCAGAGCGGTTCCGCCGCGCTGGACGGCGGGGCCGTGCTGAGCGGGTCCGGCCGCGGTGCGCATCCGCCCCATCTGCCCGACCGGGCCTGGGACCTGCTCGTCGTCGTCGTCGTGCTGGTCGTGGCACTGGCTCCGTACAACGTGCCGGGCGAGGGGCTGGCCCGTCCGGCGGTCCTGCAGCATCCGGGTGGAGCAGTCGCCGTCGCGGCTTCGCTGGTCGTGCTCCAGCTGCGGCGGCGCTTCCCGATGGCCGCCTTCATCGGCTGCGGGGTGGCGCTCGTCGCCGGTGCGGCCATGTCAGGGAGCACACTGCCCTTCGTCCCCGCGGCGGCGATCGCCGCCTTCGGGATGGCTCAGAGGCTGCCCCGTCGCCGGGCGGCGATCGCTGTGGGGTGGCGCTCGTGATCCTGATCTCCTTCGAGGTCGACGCGATCCATGCCGCGGGCCTCGATCCGCGACTCATCCCCGCTCCGGCGGTGATCGCCCTCGGGGCGGCGGCCGGGGACGGTTCCCGCTCCCGGCGCGCGTACGTGCAGGCGCTCGCGGAGCGTGCGGAGCTCCGGAGCGGGCGGAGGCCGGGCGGGAGGCGGAGGCGCGCAGCCGGGTGGCCGAGGAGCGGCTGCGGATAGCCCGCGACCTGCACGACACCGTCGCCCACCAGATCGCGGTGATCAACCTCCAGTCCAGCGTCGCCTCGCGCGCCATCGCCGAGGGGCGCGAGCCCGACCTGGTCCAGGCACGGGACTCGCTGGACACCGTGGGCAGGGCGTCGCGCGGCGTGCTGCGCGAGATCCGCGAGCTGCTGTCCGTGCTCCGCACCGGGCCCGACGACGACGCGCCGACCTCGCCGCAGGCGGGCCTGGCCGACCTCGACCGTCTCGTCGAGGAGTTCTCGACGGCCGGCCTCGCCGTCGACGTGCGCCGGGAGGAGACCTCGCCGTCCTCCGCATCGGCAGCGACGCTTCCGCCGTCGACAGACCGCACCGCCTATCTCGTGCTGCGGGAGGCGCTGGCCAATGCGCACAAGCACGGCACCGGAGCGCGAGCCCACGTCCTGATCGAGCGGGATGCGCATCGTCTGAGGCTCACCGTCACCAACCCCGTGCCGCTCGATCCGCGCCCCGAGGCCTCCTCGCGACCCGACGCGCAGCTCCGGTCCGACGACGCCGACCGCACCGGAGGTCTCGGTCTCATCGGACTGCGCGAACGGGTCCTCGCCGTCCGCGGCGAGGTGGAGATCGAGTCCCGGCCGGGGCTCTTCCGCCTGTGCGCCGTGCTGCCGCTCGATCGACCGCCGATCTCCCCCCGCGAGGAGAGCCCCGATGACCGCACGCATCCTCATCGTCGACGATCAGCCCCTGATCCGCCAGGCCGTCCGGGCCCTGCTCGCCGGGGAGCCCGATCTCGACGTGATCGACGAGGCCGGCGACGGCCTGCGTGCGGTCGAGCTCGCCGCACGCCTGATCCCGGACGTCGTGCTGATGGACATCCGCATGCCGGGGGTCGACGGGATCGAGGCCACCCGGCGGATCGCCGCGGACCCGGCGCTCGCCGAGGTGAGGGGTGACGGGTGGGCGATGGACGGGTCGACGGGCGCCGTGGCGCCCGGACCTCTTGACGCACCTCCGGTTCTATGGTTCATTAGTCGAGTAATGAACCACCGAACTAGGGAGGCGGCATGCTCGACGATTCCAAGCCGCTGTTCATCGCGGTGGCCGAGCAGATCGAGGACGGAATACTCGACGGCACCTATCCGGAGGACTCCGCGGTCCCCTCGACCAACGAGCTCGCGGCGTTCCTGCGGATCAACCCCGCGACCGCGGGAAAAGGACTGAATCGCCTGGTGGACGGCGGAATCCTGGTCAAGCGCCGGGGGATCGGCATGTTCGTCGCGCCGGGTGCCTCGGAGATCCTGCGCAGCCGCCGCCGCGAGGCGTTCATCGCGGCATACGTCGTCCCCCTGCTGCGGGAGGCGGCCCAGCTCGACATCGGACCGGACGAGCTCGTCCGGATGATCACGAAGGAGGCTTCCCGATGAGCATCATCGAGACCCGCGACCTGACCAAGCGCTACCGCGATGTCGCCGCCATCGACGGTATCGACCTGGACCTCGAGGCGGACGTCGTGCACGGCCTGCTGGGCCGCAACGGCGCCGGCAAGACCACCCTCATGAAGCTGCTGACCGCTCAGGTCTTCGCGACCTCCGGCAGCATCCGGGTGCTGGGCGAGGATCCGGTGGAGAACGCCGGGGTGCTCTCGCGCACCTGCTTCATCCAGGAGAGCCAGAAGTATCCCGACGGGTTCCGTGCCCGCGACGTGCTGCACATCGCCGAGGGCGTCTACCCCCTGTGGGACAGCGCGCTCGCCAAGGACCTGGCGGTGGACTTCCGCCTCCCCGAGAGCCGGGCGATCAGCAAGCTCTCGCGCGGGCAGCTCTCCGCGGTCGGGATCATCATCGGGATCGCCTCGCGGGCGCCCCTGACGTTCTTCGATGAGCCCTATCTGGGCCTGGACGCCGTCGCCCGCCGGCTGTTCTTCGACCGACTGCTGGCCGACTACTCGGAGCATCCCCGCACCGTCCTGCTGTCGACCCACCACATCGACGAGGCCGCGAACCTCCTCGAGCAGGTCACCCTGCTCGACGAGGGGAAGGTGCTCCTGCATGAGGAGACCGACGCCCTGCGGTCCGCCGCGATCCAGGTCAGCGGTCGGGCGTCCGAGGTCGAGGCCTTCACTGCCGGGAGAGAGGTCCTGCACCTGGCCCAGGTCGGCGCCCTGTCGACCGCCTCGGTCGAGATCGGGGCCGACGACGACGCGCATCGCGCCGCGCACGCCGCGGGGCTGGAGACCGCTCCGGTGTCCCTGCAGGACTACATCGTCCACCGCACCACGACCGCCGCCGCCGCGGCCCGCTGAGAGGAGAGGCCATGCGCTACCGCAGCGTCATCGCCATGCATTTCGTCAACCGTCGGCAGTCCATCCTGTGGCCGCTGGCCATCATGTGCTTCGCGCTCGCGATCGTCCTGGTCATCGGGGCCGTCGTCGGCACCCAGGGAGCTGAGGCCCGTGCAGGGATGACCGAGGGCATGCGCTGGAGCGGGGCGATCTTCGCCCTGCTCGGGCCCATGATCGGCTACGGCTTCGTGTCCATGGGCCAGCACTTCCCGCTCGCCCTCGGCCTCGGCCTGACCCGGCGCGAGTTCGCCACCGGGCTCGGCATCGTGTTCCTCGGGAACGCCCTGGCCTACTCCCTGCTGGTCACCATCGGCAAGGCGATCGAGGTCGCGACCGACGGCTTCGGCCTCGGAGTGCGCTTCTTCGACGTCGCCTACACCGGCACCGGGCCCGTCTGGCAGACCTTCGTGCAGACCTTCCTGCTGATCACCGCGATCCTCTTCCTCGGTGCGGCGATCACCTCGGCCTATCTCCGCTTCGGTCAGGGATTCCTGTGGGCCGGCGGGGTCGTTCTCGCACTCATCGGCGTCGCGATCCTCTCCGGTGCGCTGCTCCTGGACGGCTTCCGTGCCGCGTTCCTGGACATCCTCGGCATGGGCTGGGGTCCCTGGATGGGTGTGGTCGCCGTGATCGCGGTCATCGCGGCCGGTGCCTGGGCGGTGATGGTCCGTCGCACCCAGGTGCGGTGAGATAGCTCTCCTCCAGCCCAGATTCCCCTGTGACCAGGCGGCCGGCGTCCTCGGACGTCGGCCGCCGCACGCAGACTGGAGCATGGTCGGCGGAGGCGCCGGCACGGACCCCGAGGTGCCGGACGTGCATGACGTGCAGGACGTGCGGCTCGCGGTCCGCGGCGCGGACGGAGGGAGCGGTATGGCCACGCGGCGACGCAGCGGCGGAGCGACGACGAAGGTCGGGATCGCCTCGATCCTCACCTCCCTGGGGATCCTGCTCCTGATCGTGCTCGGCGGCGCGGTGGATCTCGGCGCTCTTCTGGACGAGCTCGCCGGAGGCTCCTCGACGACGAGCACGACATCGGACACGACGGCGGACTCAGCGCCCGGCACGGCGACGGATCCGGCCTCGGACGGCGCCGTCGCCGACGGTGCCACCGCGCTCGCTCAGCTCGAGACCCTCGAGGTCGAGGGCCCTGCCACCAGCGCCGGCTACGACCGGGAGTCGTTCCGGTGGCGCGATGACGTGGACCGCAACGGCTGTGACACCCGCAACGACGTGCTGCGCCGCGACCTCGACGAGATCGTCCTCGAGGAGGGGACGAAGGGATGCGTGGTCGAATCGGGCGTCCTCTCCTCCTCGCCCTACACCGGCGCGACCGTCGAGTTCGAGCGCCATGACAGCAACACCCTCGACATCGACCATGTCGTCGCCCTCTCGGACGCCTGGCGGACCGGTGCCTACGCCTGGGACGACGACGAGCGTCGCGAGTTCGCCAACGATCCGCTGAACCTGGTGGCCGCCGAGGACGGACTGAACTCCTCCAAGGGGGACAAGGACGCCTCCGAATGGCTGCCGCCACTGGAGTCCTCCCGCTGCGAGTATGTGGCCCGGCAGATTGCCGTGAAGGCGGAGTACGGCCTGTGGGTGACTCCCGAGGAGAAACAGGCGATGCAGGAGGTGCTCGTGACCTGCGAGGGCTTCCCGCCCTTCAGCGAGGAGACGGGCACCCCGGACGCCGGCGAGTTCGGCCTCGCCGCCTGACCGGACAGGTCGGGCCGAGCATTGTGCTGAGGCACCGGGACGGTGGACCGGCGCCGGACCCGGTCCGCTCGGGGCGTCGATGTCCGATACCCTCTTCGGTGGTGCCGCGCCGTACGTGCAGCATCCAGGAGGGTTGACAGAGCGGCCGAATGTGGTGGTCTTGAAAACCACTGTGCAGTGACCCTGCACCGCGGGTTCGAATCCCGCACCCTCCGCCCCTACCGGGAACCCGCAGGTCACAGACAGAATCCGGTCATCCGCGCAGCGGGATCACCGTCCCCGTGTTCCCCACGGTTCCCTCCGTACCCCGGTCGTCTGTGGTCAACCCGTGACCACCCACCGCCGCCGCCCGCGCCCGATCCAGCGACCCTGCCACCGCTTCCAGATCCGAATCCCACAGGTCCGCGTACCGATCACGAGTCATGGCCGCTGACCGGTGCCCCAGCATCCGCTGCACCGCCTTCACATGCGCCCCCGACTGCACCGCCAGCGACGCCGCCGTATGCCGCAGATCATGGATCCGCAGATACTCGACCCCCGCCGCCTCGAGCGCCGCCTGCCACCACGTCCGCCGCCCCTCCCTCACCCGTCCCGGCGTCCGCAGATACTCGCCCCGCTCCGCCGGGAACAGCAGCTCCGCCTGATCCCGACCCTCGACCGCGAGCATCTTCGCCACGAACAGTGGGAGATGCAGGCGTTCGCCGCTCATGCGTCTTCGGTGTCCCCACCACCCATCCCGCCGTCGTCGGCACCACCGCCCGATCCACCCGCACCCGCGTCCCCTCCACATCCCCGACCCGCAGAGCAACCGCCTCACCCCACCGCAGCCCCCGTAGGCGAGGACGTACACGAGCGCCGCATGCTCGCCGGCATGATCGGCGACGGCCTTCACCTCCACATGCGACAGATACCGGTGCGCGGTCGTCCGGACACGGGGCAGCTCGAGACCCCGCGTGGGGTTCACTGCGAGCCGCCGGTCCCGCACCGCGACATTCAGCATCTGCGCCAGCGCCGCATGCGCCCGCCGCACCACCGTCGGTGACTTCCCCGCGGCGGTCATCCCCGCCATCCACGCCTCGATGTCTGAGGGGATGACCCGCACCAGGGATGTGGAGGGGCCTTACCCGTGTCCACGAACACGGGTAAGGCCCCGGGCGAGAAGGGCGATCCCGGCGATCCCGGCCCCGCCAAAGAGCTGACCATCGGCACTGTCACCGCTGGCGACACGGCGTCTGCGACCATCACCGGTGACGCACCGGCACAGGTGCTGGACCTGGTCCTGCCCCGCGGCGAGCGGGGCACCCCCAGCACCGCAGTACTGCCCACGACCGGCTGGCGAGACGCGACCTCTCTCTGGTCCGTGATCAGTGGCGGCAGGATCCTGATCCGCAGGGACGGAGACCTCGTGGACCTCTTCTTCTCGTGGGTCACCTACTCGGCGTCGTCCGTGGTGTACGCGGTGCTCTCCGGATTCGCGCCTTCACCGGGCGGCGACCAGGGGCCCATCCACTCCCTCGCCGATACCCCTGTGCCGCGTCGCGTCACCAGCAATGCGAGCGGCGGCATCGCGGTCGTCCGACCGGCGACGGGTGCCGTCTACTGGGGACACGTCCGCTGGTAAACCGGTGACGCCTGGCCGACCATCCTCCCTGGGAGCGAAGCATGACAGACCTGACCGAATGGACCGATGAGGACCTCGCCGACCAGCGGCGCGCGATCTCCGACGAACAAGCGCGCCGCGAGACCCTCGCCAGAATCCCCGACGAGATCGCCACCCTGAGAGAGCGATATCTCGCGGGTGGAGGCGACCCCGCCGACCTGCAGTGACCCACAGCTGCACACGGCCGTCACTCTGCTCACTGAGCGGTTCACTCGATCGAGTGACGGCCTCACTCGATGAGGTGACGACACGCAGCGCCCCCTTGTCGGCCCTCACGGGCTGGCAGGGCCGCTTCCGTGCGTTCCGGGTCAGGCGTGCGCGAGCTGGGTGACGCGTCCACGCGAGACATCGAGGAACGCGGCAACGTCCGCAGCACGGTAGCCCGCCTCGAGCAGGTCGCTGACAACCTGGCGGGTCTCGCGGGCGGCGCGCTGCTGGGCGTCCGCGGCCTCGCGGGTGGCTTCCTGGGCGTGCCGGGTGCGCTCGGCGAGGTCGTCTCGGCCGGGTGCGAGGACGATGGTCCAGATGCTGTGGTCGACGTCTGGGTCGATGGTGTCGAGGTAGTCGCGGAGCTGCTGGCGAGCCTTGGCGAGGGTGCTCACCTGGGTGACGACATCTCCGTCGATGGAGAGCTCCCAGCCGTGCTCCCAGCGGGTCGCGGTGGCGGTGATGGTGCTCATCGGTTCTCCTCCTGCTCGATGGCGGTGAGGGCCTTGCGGACGAGTCCAGGGGACACTTCGCGGGACTGTGTGATGACGACGACGGTGCCGGTGGGTCCGGTCCAGACCTCGTGGTCGCCCTTGCCCTGGCGGGAGGTGAACCCGGCGGCACGGAGGCGCTTGGTGAGGTCCCGGTACTTCATCGACTTCGTCATGACTGTAGTTTAGTCCCCCTAGACAGTCAAGCGCAAGGGGGCCTAAACAAAACCGGGGAGGTCTCCGTCACGCCCTCGCGCCCCATCTCCTTCGGGAGGTGGGGCGCCTTCTTCATGCCCCGGGGTGCTTCGTCTCGCCGGCAGCCCGGTCGAGTGCTCGAGCGAGGAGCGGCATTCTCTGGCGGATCGCGCGCTGCGCGGTCACACCCGGTAGGTCACGAGTCCACCAGGCCCGCCCGAGGCACGCCCTCGAGGGCAAAGTGGTCAGATCGTGGTCACCCATCCCAGCCCTCACCCGCACCAGAGCACCGGAAATGCTCGTGATCAGCAGCGACGCCACCAGGAGGGTTGACAGGCCGGCCGAATGCGGTGGCCGTGGAAACCACTGTGCATTGACCCTGCACCGCGGGTTCGAATCCTGCTCCCTCCGCTCCGTCGTCGGCCAGCAGTGCAGCTCACCCCTCCGTTCGCAGCCCTCGCAGGTAGACCTCGACCATCCAGGAACGATGGTCCGGCACCAGCTCCTGGACCTGCGGCGGCAGCGGCCGCGACAGCGCCGCGAGGGTGACCATGAACTGCTCCGGGCGCACGTCCTCGCGCAGCAGCCCTGCCCGGCGTGCGGCATCCAGGATCCTCTCCAGCGTGGTGATCATCCGATCGCGCCGCTCCTGGGTGTTCTTCACGAGGAGGGTGGATGAGGTCGCGAGAGGGCCGATCTGGAAGGCGATCTCGCCGAAGCCGAGCTCCGCGAGCGAGGTCACGAACCCGCGCCACACGGCCTCCGGATTCTCGTCCCATCGCTCGAGATGATCCTCGATGATGGCGGTCACACGCCCGCCGAAGTCGTCGAGGAGCCCCAGCACCAGCGCTTCGCGAGTGGGGAAGTGGCGGTAGAGGGTGCCGATTCCGACGTCGGCTCGCTGCGCGACCGTGCGCAGGGGCACGTCGGGACCGCGCTCCGCCATGAGGTCCCATGCCGCTCTCAGCAGGGCCTGTCGCTTGGCCTGCGCATCGGCTCTCATGTGATGCCTTCCATCTCTCCTCGGTCGCCATCCATCTTGCCGCATCGCAACCGGAGGGTTACGCTCCACATCGTAAACGGAGTAAAATGCTCCGGATGATGCCGGTCGTCACCGGCCTGCCGCAGATGAGCTCCATGAGCACATCCACCGAGACCACCACTGCTCCCGCCGATCCCGCCGATCCCGCCGATCCCAGCGACCCCGCCGGTGCCGAGCGCCCTGCCTCCTCCGTCGGGCTGCGACTCATCGGCGTGGTCGTCGGCCTCGCCGGCGCGGTCTCTCTCATGGTGCTCGCGTTCCTGGCCCCGGCGATCAACTCGGGTCCGAAGGACCTCCCGATCGCCGTCTCCGGATCCGAGCAGGCCGTCGCCTCCCTCTCCTCGGCCCTCTCCGCCGCGGATCCGGACGCCTTCGATGTCACCGTCCACAGCTCCATCGCCTCCGTCGAGGACGCGGTCCACGACCGCGAGGCCGTGGGCGGCATCAGCATCGACGCCGACGGCGCCGTCACCATCATCACCGCGGGCGGCGCAGGGACCGCCTATGCCTCGCTGCTGGGCAGCGTCGGCGAGGGGCTCGCTGCGCAGGGCGTGACCGTGACCACCGAGGACGTCGCCCCGCTCACGGAGGATGACCCCAACGGCACCGGCCTGAGTGCCCTCGCCATGCCGCTCGCCTTCGGCGGCATGATCTCCGCGGTGCTGCTGTCCACCGTGCTCAAGGGCAGTCCCGTCATGCGCATCATCGGCGCGCTCCTCGCCTCTCTCGCCGTCGGGTTCGCGGTCATCGCGATCCTCCAGTTCGGCTTCGGCTCGGTGGACGGCAGCTACGTGAAGACCGCTCTCGCGCTCTCCCTCGGCACCGCCGCGATCTCCCTGTTCGTGCTCGGCATGGAGTCCCTGCTCGGGTTCCCGGGCCTCGGCATCGGCGGCGCGCTGATGATGTTCGTCGGCAACCCGCTGTCCGGCATGGCCACCGGCTGGCAGTGGCTGCCCAGCTCGTGGGGACTCATCGGTCAGCTGCTCCCCATCGGCGCCTCCGGCACCCTGGTCCGCTCCGCTGCGTTCTTCGACGGCCAGGGCGCCGGCATGGAGAACGTCGTGCTCTGCTGCTGGGCGGTCGTCGGTGCCGGCATGGTGGGCCTGTCCCTGCTCCGGTCCCGTCGCGCCGCGGTCGGCGCTCACCCGCACGCAGCCTGATCTCCAGGGTCTGCTGTGGGTCGTGGCCGCCCGGACCGTGCCGAAGGACCCAGGTGGGAAGCACGCGCAATGCGTACGATGGCGCTGTCGCCGCGGCGCGGCCGGGTCGTCCACGCCTGTGCTCCGCGCCCCGACCGCAGTCCAGACATCGGCAGAGGAGAGGGCACGTCATGGCCCAGTACACAGGTGTAGCAGTCAGCCCCGGCCGCGTCGTCGGCACCATCCGGACGATGGCGCCGCCGGTCGTCGAGCCCGCGGCGGACGAGACCATCCCCGAGGGCGTGGCCCCGGAGACCGAGGCCGAGCGCATCCCGGTCGCGGCGGCGGCCGTGCAGGAGGCACTCACGCGGCTGGCCGAGCGCGCGACCGGCGGAGGCCAGGCGATCCTCGAGGCCACCGCGCAGATGGCCGCGGATCCGTCGCTCGCGCACACCGCGAAGGGCCTCGTGCTCAGCGCCGGCAAGTCGGCGCCCCGCGCGGTCTGGGAGGCCGGCGACCAGGTCGCCTCGATGCTCGAGGGCCTCGGCGGCTACATGGCCGAGCGTGCCACCGACGTGCGCGACGTGCGCGCCCGCATCGTCGCGGAGCTGCGCGGCGAGCAGGCCCCCGGCATCCCCGAGCTCGACGAGCCGTTCATCCTCACCGCCGTGGATCTCGCCCCCGCCGACACCGCTACCCTCGATCCGACGCGGGTGATCGCCCTGGTCACCTCCGATGGCGGACCGCAGTCCCACACCGCGATCCTGGCCCGCCAGCTGGGACTTCCCGCGATCGTCGCCTGCAAGGGCATCCACGAGTTCGCCGACGGCACCGAGGTCTTCGTGGATTCCGGCTACGGCACCGTCACCGACGAGGTCACCGAGGAGCACCATCGCCTCGCCGAGGCCTGGGCGGAGCTGCAGAAGAACCCCCTGACCTACGAGGGCGGGGGCGGCGTGCTCGCCGATGGCACCCGCGTGCAGCTGCTGGCCAACATCGGCGGCGCCAAGGACGCCGAGAAGGCCCATGCGGCCAACGCCGACGGCGTGGGCCTGTTCCGCACCGAGTTCCTCTTCCTCGACCGCGAGGACGAGCCGTCCGTCGAGGAGCAGACCGCGGCCTACGCGGAGGTGTTCGCGCACTTCCCCGGCCGGAAGGTCGTCGTGCGGACGATCGACGCGGGCGCGGACAAGCCGCTGCCGTTCCTCACCGACGCCGACGAGCCGAACCCGGCCCTCGGCGTCCGCGCCTACCGCACCTCGTGGGAGAAGCGCTCGGTGCTGACCAACCAGCTCGACGCGATCGCCGCCGCGGCGAAGCAGTCCGACGCCAAGCCCTGGGTGATGGCGCCGATGATCGCCACGGTCGACGAGACCGAGGACTTCGCGGCGCTGTGCGCCGAGCGGGGCCTGGCTCCGGCCGGCATCATGGTCGAGACGCCGTCGGCCGCACTGATCGCGGACCGTCAGCTGACCGCCTGCGACTTCGTGTCCATCGGCACCAACGACCTCACCCAGTACACGATGGCCGCGGATCGTCAGCTGGGCTCCCTCGCCCACCTCAACAACCCCTGGCAGCCGGCCGTGCTGGCCCTCGTGAAGGCCACCTGCGACGGTGCCCGCACCGCCGGCGGCGACCCCGAGTCCTTCGGGGAGAAGGCCGCCAAGCCCGTGGGCGTGTGCGGTGAGGCCGCGGGGGATCCGGGCCTCGCGGTGGTGCTCGTGGGACTGGGCGTCAACAGCCTGTCGATGACCCCGCGCTCCCTCCCGGCGGTCGCCAAGGTCCTGTCGACCGTGTCCCTCGACCAGGCCCGGGAGCTCGCGGCCGCGGCGGTCACCGCGCGCACCGCCGAGGACGCCCGCGACGCCGTCCGCGCCGGACTGCCGATCCTGGGCGAGCTGGGCCTCTGACCCGTCGGTCATCCGCTGCGGTGCCGACGCTGTGTCGCCGCCGACGGAGGAGCCCCCGATCCCCACCGTGATGGTGCAGGTCGGGGGCTCTCCCGTGCCGATGCCGGGTCAGCGCTGGCAGGCGCCCGCCCAGCAGGCGATCACTGGGCGTCGAGGTCGGTCTCGAGCAGCGCCGCGAGGGCCGCCACGGACTCCTCGGCACCGTCGCCCTCGGCGCGCAGGACGACCTCGTCGCCCTTGCCGGCGCCGAGGGTCATGAGCATCAGCATGGAGGAGGCGGCGACGGGGCTGCCGCCGACCTTCTCGATGGTGACGGCGGCGGGCTGCTCGGCGGCGGCCTTGGAGAAGATGGTCGCCGGGCGGGCGTGGAGACCGGAGGAGCTGGCGATCTTGACGGTGCGCTCTGCCATGGGAGTGCCTTTCGGTGGGAGGGGCCGCGGCGGCGGCCGGTGGTGCCCCGGACGGTCTCGGCCGGGAGGTGTACGGGTCGGACGATATCCGACGGATCCGAGGGCGTGGGGAGCAACCGGTCCCGATGCGCCGTCGATGACGGGAGCATCACGTGATGGCGGGAGCATCGCGCCCGACGGATCCGTCGGCGGGAGGGGCTCAGAGCGCCTGCTGACGATCGGCGATGCGCTCGCGCACGGCCGCGTGCAGCGGATGGTCCTCCTCCAGTCCTGTGATCTCCGCGCTCGCGGCGTCGGCGTCGGCGGTGCGCAGGATCTCCTGCAGCCGATCGACCTCGTCGTCGCCCTCGGGGGTGAAGGCGAGTCCCGCCGACAGGGCGGCGAGCAGGCCGTCGCGGGGCAGCCCTCGTTCGGCGAGCTCCGCAGCGGGGCCGACGATGCGCTCATGGCGGGAGAGCTTGCGCAGCGGGGAGCGCCCCACGCGCTCCACGGGATCGGGCAGCGCCCGGTTCGCGAAGCGGCCCAGCACCGTGGAGACGTACGCCTGCTGGGTCTCCTCGGCGAACCCGTGCTTCGCGACCAGGAGCGCTGACGTCTCCGCGAGCACCGCCCGGACCGCTGCGAGCACGGCAGGGTCCTCGATCGCGTCGGCGATGGTGGCGTGGCCCGCCGCCCAGCCGGTCGTCGCATGGCCGGTGTTGACGGTGAACAGCTTGCGCTCGATGTAGGGCCCGAGGTCGTCGACCCAGGTGATGCCGGGGACGGCGGGCTCGGCTCCGTCGAAGGGCGTGCGGTCGACCGCCCATTCGTGGAAGTCCTCGACGGTGACGTCGAGGCCGGCGTCGGGGTCCTGCACCGGGACGATCCGGTCGACGGCGGTGTTGGCGAAGAGGGCTCTGCTGTCGAGGTCGCCGCGCGGCTCACGGGAGGCGCCGTCCCCGGCGTAGGCGGCGCGCACCTCCTGTTCGAGCAGGTCGGTGGCGTTGATGGCGTTCTCGCAGGCCATCACGGCCAGACGGGGTGTGTCCGGGTCGCGCCGGGCGATGCCGTCGGCGATGTTCGGCGCCACGAAGCGCAGGATGTGGGCGCCGACGGCGGTGGTGACGATGTCCGCGGAGGCGATCTCCGCGGCGACCTCGTCGGGATGGGTCTTCGAGTTCACCGCCCGGAACCCGTCGACGACGGTCTGCGTCGGGCTCTGCCCGACGGTCCGCACGAGGTAGGAATCGGCCTGCTGGAGGGAATCGATGAGGGAGTCGGCGACGTCGGCGAAGACGACCTCGTACCCTGCCTCGTGCAGCAGCAGCCCGACGAATCCGCGGCCGATGTTGCCCGCTCTGAAATGGACAGCCTTCATGGAAGGATCACTCCCCGGTCTCGCTGAAGATGGACAGGATCTCGTCGGCGGAGGAGGCCCTCTCGAGCTTCTCCACCTGCGCGGGATCCGAGAAGGTCATCGCGACCTTCTGCAGGAGCACCAGGTGCTCGTCCCCGACGCCGGCGATGCCGACGACGAAGTGCACCTCGTTGCCGTTCCAGTCGATGCCCTCGGGGTAGCGGGTGAAGGTCATCGCGGAGCGGCGGATGGTCCCCTTGGCCTCGTTGGTGCCGTGGGGGATGGCCAGGCCGTTGCCCATGAAGGTGGACACCGAGGCCTCGCGGTCGTGCATGGCGGCGACGTACCCCTCGTCGACGGCTCCGGCCGCGACGAGCAGGCCGCCGGCCTCGTCGATCGCGGTCTCGGCGCTGTCGGCCGAGCCTGCCAGGACGATCGAGTCGGGGGAGAGGATCTCCCCGCCCCGCGGGGGCACGTCCGCGGCGCGCCTTCCGCGCGCCGGGGCCGCAGCGGCCTCGTCGGCGCCACCTCCGGCGCCGCCGTCGTCGGCCGCTCCTGCACCACCGCCGGAGCTGCGCTGGCGGACCAGCTCGACGACCTCGTCGTAGCGGGGCGAGTTCATGAACTGGTCGACGCTGACATGGACTGCCGAGCCGGTGCGCTGACGGGCCCGATCAGTGAGCTCCTTCTGCGTGACCACCACGTCCCATTCGTCGCTGAGCGAGGAGATGGCCTTGTTGGTGACCTCGATGTCCTCGAAGCCCGCCGCACGGACCTTCTTGCGCAGGACCGTCGCCCCCATCGCCGAGGAGCCCATCCCGGCGTCGCAGGCGAAGACGATGCGGGAGATCGGGCCGTCATGACCGGCGGCTGCGGACTGCGCGACGAGATCGTCTCCGGCGGCCGAGTCGCCCACCAGGGCTCCCGCCACCGAGGACTTCTTCCCCTTCATCTGCTCCATCCTTGCGGTGGCGGCGGCGAGGTCGCCGTCCTCCTGCTTGCCGATGCGCAGCAGCAGCGCCGAGAGCACGAAGCTGACCGCGGCGGCTCCGAAGACCGCCAGGGCGATGCCCAGATAGGAGTCGCGGGCGGCGACGCCGAAGATCGCGAAGATCGAGCCGGGCGAGGCGGGCGCGATGAGTCCCGTGCCGAAGGCGACGTTGATGGCGACGCCGGTCATGCCTCTGCCGATCGCGGCGAGGATCAGGATCGGCTTCATCAGCACATAGGGGAAGTAGATCTCGTGGATGCCGCCGAAGAACTGGATGATCGCGGCACCCGGGGCGGAGGCGCGCGCCGCGCCGCGCCCGAAGACCGTGTAGGCCAGCAGGATGCCGACGCCGGGTCCCGGGTTGGCCTCGAGCAGGAAGAGCACCGACTTCCCGTTCTCCGCGGCCTGGGAGATCCCCAGCGGCGTGAGCACGCCATGGTTGATCGCGTTGTTGAGGAAGAACACCTTCGCCGGCTCGATGAGGATCGAGACCAGGGGCAGCAGGCCGACGTCGACCAGCGCACCCACGCCGTCGGACAGCAGGCTCATCAGGCCGTTGACGATCGGCGCCAGGCCGAAGAACCCGACCACCAGCATGATGAAGCCGAAGATGCCAGCGGAGAACATGTTCACGAGCATCTCGAAGCCCGCCGGGATGTGGTCCTGCCACAGCCGGTCCAGCCGCTTCATCAGCCAGGCCGCGAGCGGCGCCATGATCATGGCGCCGATGAACATGTGCACCTGCCCGAGCTCCGTGTAGTCGGCGGCCGCATTGCCGTCGGCGATCCACTGCTCGAGCAGCCGGGCGTTCTCCTGGGCGATCAGCCAGTCGGAGCCGGCGATCACACCCATGGTGGCGATCACGCCGACCACCGCGCCGCGCGCCTCGTAGATCATCCTGCCGCCGGTGTTGGCGATCAGCAGCGGGAGCAGATAGTGGATCATCGGGCCGACGACGGTCTCGAGCTGGGCGTTCGGCGTCCAGCCGTCGGCGATGAAGAACGCGGTGAGGATGCCCCAGGCGATCAGGGCGGGGATGTTCGGCATCACCATGTTCGACAGTGATGTGCCGACCTTCTGGAGCGCTACGCGCGGGCTGAAGCCGCTGGGCGCCTCGGTTGCTGTGCTCATCAGGAGTCCTCATCGACATCCGGGGACGCCATGGACCCCGGTCTGGGCGGCTCAGCGCACCGGTCGGCGCGCCGCGCCGACGGGGGATCGCCCGACGTGCGGAGCGCGGGCTTCTCCGACGGCGCCCGTTCAGTCGAGGGCGAGAGTGCTCCGCGTCACAGCTGAGTGGATTCGTGTCCTCTGATCTGGGGGAGATCGAGGGATCGGTCGTCGGGGACCCGCAGCGCGGTCCGCAGCAGGAGGAGAGGCCTCAGCGGGTCGAGCGCCAGCGGCGGAAGGCCAGGATCGTCAGCACGATCACCAGCGCCCAGGCACACACCACGGCGATCCCCTGACGCAGGCCCGGGTCGGTGATGAAGGTGCCGATCGCCACGAGCGAGAGCTGCCCGGGCAGCGAGGCGAGGGAGGTGGCGAGCAGGAACTCCCGGTTGCTGACGCCCAGTGCTCCGCTGCCGTAGTTCACGGGCCAGTAGGGCAGTCCGGGCATGAGCCGCAGCGTGCACACCGCCCAGAAGCCGCCGTCCTCGAGCTTCTCCTCGACGACGGCGGCGTGCGACCCGAGGCGGCGCAGGACGACCTCGCGCCCGAGCAGACGGGCGATCCAGTAGGCGCCCCAGCAGCCCAGCACCACGCCGAGCATCGACAGGCCCGTGCCGAGGCCGAGCCCGAAGACCATCCCGCCTGCGACGGCGGTGACGGTCACCGGGATCGGGGTGAGGGCCACCACCGCATAGAGAGCCACGAACCCCAGCGGCGCCCACAGTCCCAGGTCCTGGATGTCCTCGCGCAGCGTGCTCAGATCGGGCAGTCGGACGTTGAAGGCCAGCCACACCATCGCCAGCACCGCGAGCGCAAGGGCTCCGTTGCGGGCAGAGGTGCTCCAGGCCAGTCGCGCGCGGCCCTTCCCTGCATCGGCGCCGGCTGCGTCAGCGGCGCCGCCTGCGTCCCCCGCGTCCTGTGCGGCGGAGGCGCCGGTCGCATCGGGCGTCGTGGGCATGGTTCGGGCCGGAGTGTCGTCAGCGAGCGGCGAGAGGCAGGTGCGCGAGCACGATGTCCACGGCCTCGGAGGGCAGTCCGTCCTTGCTTGACGCCGACCACTCCAGGAGAGCGTCGAACGTCGCCACCTGGTAGGCGACGGCGATGCCGTGGAGGACGGGGCCGGGAGCGTCGGGAAGACGCTCGGCCAGGAAGCTCCGGAGCGCCTCGATCCATTCGCGGTGCGCCTCGACGGAGGTCGCGATCAGCGTCGGGGCGCTGGAGATGACCTGCAGCCAGTGGCCCATCGCCTGGGTGTCGGCGTCGGCCGCGGTCGTCGAGCGGACGACGGCGGTGCGCAGGTCCTGGGCGAGGTCGCCGGAGTCGACCGTCGCGAGAGACTCCCGGAGGGCGGCCGTCGCGGGACCGATCCCCGTCCATGCGAGGGTCTCCTTGGTGGAGAAGTGGCGCAGCAGGGTGCGCGTGCTGACGCCGGTCGCCGTGCTGATGTCAGCCCAGCTGACGCAGTCGAAGCCCTTCTCGCTCCACAGCCGCAGCGCCGCCGCGCTCACGACCGGGCGGGCGATCACCGTCGGACGCCCACGGCCCGCTCGAGGGCGGGGAGCTGAGGTCTCTGCGGAAGGGGAAGGAGGGAGCATGAACGTACGCAAACACCTGGCGGGAGTGCAGTCAACTTGTTGCAGCCCGAGGTCATAGAGGTATCCGCCTCATTGTGACGTGCATGTCGTTCCCCTTGCGCAACGGCGATACCGATCAATGGGAGTTCGATGGGTCTTCAGAGGTTCATCCGGACAGGTCCTCAGCGCTCCGTCGCGTCGACAGCACGCTCGCCCGAACGCACCGGGAACGGCAGGTGATTTCCCGCCGGCGGCTTCGGGCAGGTCGCCCAGAGGCTGAATGCGCACGGGAAGTCCACCGCGCGATTCAGGTCGACCCGGATCTCCTCCCCATCGATCCGAGCGGTGACCACCCGCCATGCGGGCGTCTCCTCGCCCGAGGTCTCATCGGTGAAGAGGATGCTCGAGCTCCCGGTCACCGTCAGCTCGACCTCAGAACCGCCGATCTCGAGCACGGCGGTGCCGGCGACCTCGAGCCTCTGCTCGAGCCACGGCAGTAGCAGGGAAGAGTGTCGACCCGGTGCTGATCGGTCATGAAGAAAAGGATGTTCGGCCTGGTCATGGGGAGATGCGTGCTTTCCGGGTGCTGGTGCTGGTGCTGGTGGCGGCGGACAGGGAGATGGTGGGGTCGCGCAGCACGAGCACGATGCCGCCGACGGCTCCGGCGCGCTCCGGCATGAGGCTCTCGGCGAGGGCGTCGCTCAAGGGATCGGTCAGGTGATCTCCGAGGAGCATGAGGTCACCGCCGAGCACGACGCCCTGGACGTCCAGGGCGGTGCAGGCGTTGGCGAGGACCACCCCTATTCGTCGGCCGGCCTCCGCGATGATCTCCCTCCGGCGGGCGTCGCCGGCGTCGAGGACCTCGCGCAACGAGGCCAGGGAGCGCTGTGCGGTGGCGGCGAGGATCCGCTCGCGGGAGACGTAGGCCTCGGGGCAGCCGTGCTTGCCGCAGCGGCACGCGGGACCGCCGGGGTCCACGGTCATGTGCCCGAACTCGCCGGCGGTGCCGTGCAGGCCGTCGTAGATCGTGCCGTGGCTGATCAGGGCCCCGCCCACGCCGTCCATCAGACGCAGGTAGACGAAGCTCTGCAGATCCTGTCCCGTTCCCCAGACGGACTCCGCGAGCCCGGCGAGACGGGCATTGTTGTCCGCCCGCACCTCAGGGCAGACGTTCTCCGCGAACGTCGAGGTCAGCAGCGCAGTCGTCCGTTCCCGCTCCGGGATGCGCCCGGGGACGCCGAGTCCGAAGGCGATCACGTCGCGGCGTCCGGGGATGCCGAGGTCGCGCTGGAGCGCGAACGCGATCGCGAGGCGCTCCGGCCACGGGGCGGTCTGCTCATGGTCGGTGGAAGGAGCTGCCGACGATGCGATGCGCCTCGTCCAAGGCGGTCGCGGTGACCCTCCGGTGACCGAACTCGACGCCGAGCAGCACGGCGCCCGAGACGCTCAGCGCGAGCAGCTCGGGGGTGCGGCCGACGGGGCTCCGTCCTGCGCGCTGCGCGGGCTCCGGGCCCAGGCTCTCGAGGCGGCCTGAGCCCAGCAGCCGGTTGGTCGCGGCCGAGACCGTCGCCCTCGACAGCCCGGTGCGGCGCACCAGTTCGGCGCGCGTGGACGGTCCGTGCAGCCGCAGCGCCAGCACCACCTCGTGGTCGGCGCCGCGGAACGGCCTCGTGGTCGCACGGCTCATCCCGACAGGATCGAGGCGGTACGGGCGATGCGCAACGACATGCGTCGATTTCTGTCGAAGGCCCGACAGAATGCGTCTGAAGAGGCTTCGGAGGTGAAGGCGCTCGACAGATCGTGAACGACCGCTCGGTATTCTCTGTCGCAGTGCAGGACTGCAGCGGACCTGCTCGTCGTGAGGGGCAGCCGATGACTGATGGCACAGACGACGTCCTGCGCAGCGGCTCCGTCGAGCCGTCTGGCGGGGCTGCCGGGGCCGGGGCGGTCCGAGCGCCCGCACCCGAGTATGAGGACGGACCGGTCGGCAGGCACGAGCGGGAGGAGCGGGCGGAGCGCCTCAAGGAGCGGATCTACATCTCGTTCGCGGCGCTCGCCGTGGTGCTCGCTCTCGCGTCGCATGGTCACGTGAGCGTGGGCGAGGCCGCTTCGACTCTTGGCGTGACGGTGATCGGGGCGCTGCTGGCGATGTTCACCGCGGAGCTGATCTCTCATCTGGTCGTGCATGAGCGGATGGTGACCCGGGCGGAGATCGGACATGCGCTGCTCGTGGCGCGGGGCGGGCTGGAGGCCGTCTCGGTGCCCTTCGTGCTCCTGGCGATCTCGGCGCTGACCGGGTGGGACGTCGAGGCTGCGCTGAAGGCCTCGAGCATCGCGCTGGTCGTCGTCCTGGTGCTGTTCGGCTATCTGGCCGCCCGACGGGTGCCCTTGACGCTTCTGCAGCGCGTGGCGGTGCTCGGCGGTGAGGCGCTGCTGGGCCTCGCCGTCATAGGGCTGCAGATCCTCGCGCACGGCTGAGGATCGTCAGAGTGCTCAGTGCGCTCAGCGTCCGTCGGCGCCGAGCTCGCGCGGCGGGACGAGGTTCACCCGAGGGCTCGCGCTGTCCTCGCGCAGGAGGCGCACGAGCTCCTGGACGGCGAGCTCGCTGATCTCGTCGCGACGAGGGTCCATCCGTGGGATGCGGGGGAGCAGAGGGCTCAGGTCCGAGTGGTCGTCATCGTCGAGCGAGAGGATGCCGATCCGCGGATCGTCGAGCAGCGAGTCGGCGGCGAGCGCGAAGAGCACCTCGCCGATCCCCCCGAGCCCGAACAGCAGCACCCGTCGGTCCGGGTCACCGGTGGCAGAGCCGTCCTCGGCGGGATCTCCGATCCGCGCACGCAAGCGCTGGGGGAGCTCGGAGACCGGCCCGTCGTCGAGCACGAGCGCGAGGGGCGTGCCGGCCAGGGCGTCCTCGACGCCCGTGAGGAAGCGGGAGACGTCGCTGCGATGGCGCACGTGCTCGACACCGCCCAGGATCATCAGCTCCTGCGCGCTCCTGGACAGGGCGTGCTCGACGACCATCCGGCCGAGGGCCTCGAAGTCGAGGTCGACGGCGGAGCCGTCGGGCAGGTCCTCGGGGTTGCCGATCAGCACGAACGGCAGCCCGGACTCCAGCAGCGCGTCCACGCGCTCGTCGCGCCGGGAGACCTCCATCAGGATCAGCGCCTCGCAGATGCCGGTGCGCACCACCCGCCGGACACCGTCGGCACCCTCCTGGGCGGTCACCAGCAGCAGGTCGTAGCCCAGGCGTCGGGTCTCGCGGGCGATGGTGCCCACGAAGCGCATCGTGATGGTGCGCTCGCCGTCGGCGTCGGGGACCATCAGCCCGATCACCCCGCTGCGGCGGGAGCGCAGAGCCCTGGCGCCGGAGTTGGGGTGGTAGCCGAGCTCCTCGATGGCGGCCTCGACGCGCTCGCGGGTGGCCTGGGAGATGGGGCGGGAACCGGTGAGGACGTAGCTGACGGTGGACTGCGCGACGCCCGCCAGGCGCGCGACGTCCTGGCTGGTGGGCGGCCTGCGCCCGGGATCGCTGCTGTCCGCCGGTTTCCTCACCGGTCCCCCTCTCGCCCCAGGTCAGCGGCCGGCGGCTGCGAGGCCGGCCCGGCCATCCTCCCACGACGCGAGGCAGGAGCTGCGTCCGTCGGCCGCATCCATGGTGCGCGCCTCGGCGAGGGCGGCGTCGAGGATGTCGCCCAGCAGCACCCGGCGGTGCTCGTCGGCAGAGCGCACCGACGCCTCGACGATCGCCTGCGTCCACACGTTGTCATGGACCTCGGACTCCGGGACGGAGCCGTCCCGCAGGGCCCGGCAGAAGACGTCGAGCGAGGAGTCCAGCTCCCACAGCTCGTCGGCCCCGGGGGTGCGCCCCGCCTGCTCCGTGCCGTCCTCGACGGTCGCCGACGGCGCCGTGTCCCCGTCCCACTGGACGGTGCCGCGCGGGCAGGAGAGCGACCACTGCCCGTTCCAGCTGGTCTCGAAGCCGGGGGACGCCCAGGAGCCCTCGTAGACATGCACCGCCCCGGAGTCGTAGCGGATCGTGACGCTCGCCGCCGCGTCCCCGTCGTACCAGCTCCAGGCGGGGTTGAAGGAGACTGCGTCGACGGACACCGGATCGCCGTCGACCAGCACCCGTCCGGCGTCGAAGGCATGGATCGCCATGTCGACGATCAGCGGGTGCGCCATCTCCTCGCGGAACCCGCCGAAGCGGGGAGCGCGCGAGAAGCGCGTGCGCACTATGCCGGAGCCGCCGAGCTCATCGGCCAGACGGCGGGCCTCGCGCAGGTGCGGGTTGTGGCGCCGCGACTGGGAGACCATGAACAGCCGCCCCGTGGTCTCGGCATGCCCCGCCAGGGAGACGGCCTCGGCGAGGGTCGCCGCGCACGGCTTCTCGCCGAGCACCGCCAGGCCCGCGTGGAGCGCGTCGGCCGTGACCCGGTGGTGGGCGTCGGGGATCGTCACGTCGACGACGGCCTCGGCCTCGGCGCGGCGGGCGACCTCCAGCAGGTCCGTGCCGACGGCGACGCGAGAGCGGCTCTCGGCGGGGACCAGCTCCTCGGCGGCCCGCTCCGCGGCGCCCTCGAGGACGTCGACGACGCCGACGAGAACGGCCCCGCGCGATCGCAGCACGGTCGAGATCCATGCCCTGCCCATGGCGCCGGCGCCGACGACGACGGTGCGCACGGGCGCGCTCACGCCTCTGCCCCGTCCTTGCCGGCGGCCTCGGCGTCGCCCACGCCCTGGCCGCCCTCGCCCGTGAGGAACCAGTCCGTGGGGTAGCGGTCGAGGAAGGGCGCCGTGCGGTCCGCGGAGGCGGGGCGCGCCCAGGCCACGCCGTTGGCGATCACTCGGCGGACGTCCCTGTGCTGATAGACGGGGTAGTCCTGGTCTCCGGGCGAGAAGTAGAAGATCTTGCCCTTTCCGCGCCGGAAGGTGCAGCCGGAGCGGAAGACCTCGCCGCCGGAGAAGCTGGAGACGAACACGAGCTCGTCGGGCACCGGGATGTCGAAGTGCTCCCCGTACATCTCCTGCTCGGGGATGACGATCGGATGCGGGACGCCCTCGGCGATCGGATGCGAGGGGTTGACCGTCCACACCAGCTCACGGTCGGACTCGTTGCGCCAGCGCAGGGTGCAGGAGGTGCCCATGAGCTTCACGAAGGGCTTGGACCAGTGGCCCGAGTGCAGCACCACGAGCCCCATGCCGGAGAGCACATGGCGCTGGACGCGCTCGGCGACCTCGTCGGAGACCTCGTCGTGCGCCATGTGCCCCCACCAGGTGAGCACGTCGGTCCGGGCGAGGACCTCCTCGCTCAGGCCGTGCTCGGGGTCGTCGAGCAGGGCGATGCGGGTGCTCACGCCGTCGCCGAGGTTCTCGACGATGCCGTCGCGGATCGCGGCGTGCATGCCCTCGGGGTAGTGGGAGCGCACGCGCTCGTCGCGCTGCTCGTGGCGGTTCTCGCCCCAGACGGTGACCCGCAGGGGTGCGGAGGCTGTGGTCATGCGATGTGTCCTTCCTCGGACAATGCGTCCAGCGGGTTCAGTGCTCCGCTGCGTTCGATGGGCGGCGCTGCTCCGCGCCGCAGTGATCGAATCGAATCGATATCGGACCATCATGCTCCCCGCGGGGGTCGCGCGCAAAGCCGGCCGCCCCGACCGGCCGTCCAGGCGGTATCCTCGCCGGTGCGTGCGTGCGCAGGTCACGCGGCGGTCAGGAGAGGCATGGCGGCGACGATGCGCGAGGTCGCAGCCCGGGCCGGAGTCTCGGTCAAGACGGTCTCCCGAGTCGTCAACGCCCACCCCAACATCAGCGACGACGTCCGGGACCGGGTGGGCCGCGCCATCCGCGAGCTGGACTGGAGGCCCAACACCCACGCCCGCTCGCTGCGCACGGGGCGCACCGGCGTGATCGCGGTCTCCCTCCCGGACCTCACGGCGCCGACGGCCTCGAGAATGCTCCAGGAGCTGGTCACGGAGGCGGAGAGGCAGGGGCTGCTGGTCTCGATCGAGCCCTCCCACGGACGGGCCGGACGGGTGCGTCAGACGCTCGACGCCATCGGAGCGTCCTTCGACGGCGTCATCCACGTCGGTCCGCTGCCGGAGGGCCTCGACGCCTCGTCGTCGGCCGGTCCGCTCGTCGGAGTGACGACGGGGGAGGGGCCTCCCGAGGCCGACGGACCTGCATCCCCCGACGGGCCTGCTGGGGGATACGACCTCGTGGATCCCGACGATGCCGCCGCCGCGCTCGCCGTCGTCCGTCATCTGCAGACCCTCGGCCGACGGGCACCGGTGCTGCTGGCCCGTCCGTCGGGGCGGGCGGACGAGTACGTGCGCCGTCTGGTCGCCGAGCTCCCCCAGGCACCGGTGCTGCGCCCGATCGGTGCACCCGATCGCGCAGCGGGCAGAGAGCTCGCAGCCCGGGCGCTGATCGAGCATCCCGACGCCGACTCGCTCGTGTGCGCCGACGACGAGCTGGCCATCGGGGCGCTGTCCCTCCTGCTCGAGCGGGGCGGGGGCGTTCCCGATCCGATCGCGATCGTCGGCCACGGCGATCTCGAGGACACCCGCTTCACGACCCCGGCGCTGACCACGGTCGACATCGGCGTCGCCGAGATCGCTCGTCGCGCGGTCGATCTCCTGCGGACCCGGCTCGAGGACGACCGGCTGCCGCTGCGACGATCGATCGTCCCGGTGGCCCTGGTGCGGCGGGAGTCGACGCTGGGGACCCTGCCCGGCGGGCTGCCCGCGGGAGGAGCGTCCTCATGGCGCGGGTGACCCTGGCGGACGTCGCCCGGCGGGCCGGAGTGTCCCCGGCGACTGCATCCCATGTCCTCAACGGCACCGGCGTCGGTCGGATCAGGGTCTCCGACGCGACGAGCGCCCTGGTGAGGCGGGCGGCGGAGGAGATGCAGTACGTGCCGTCGACGGCGGCCCGCGGGCTCGCGCGAGGGTCGGCGGGGCGCATCGCGATCGTGGTCCCGAACCTCTACCAGCCCTACTTCGCGCGCATGGCAGAGGCGCTCATCCTCGCGCTCGAGGGGCGGGGGTGGACGACCACGATGCGCCTGTCCCGGGATGCGACGGCGGAGAGCGAGGCGGTGCTGGGCCTCTCGACCGCCGACGCCGACGGCGTGATCGTGTGCCCGCACTTCCTCACCCCCGATCTGCTGGCGGGCCGCACTCCGCGCTCGCCGGTCGTCCAGGTCGGCGGAGCGCCCGTGGATGGCATCGACTGCGTGGTGATGGGCGAGCTCGACGGCGCGCTGAGCGCCGCCCGGCACCTCATCGCCCGGGGCAGGCGCAGGATCGCCTATGTCGGCGAGCCGTGGCTGGACCCCGGGCGCAGCCCGCGCTGCCGGGGATACGCGTCCGCGCACGAGGAGGCCGGCCTCGAGGTCGATCCGCGCCTGGTGGTCAGCGGCGCCGACTGGGACCGTCGCGAGTCGGGGCTCGAGGTGATGGTCGGGCTCCTGCGGTCCGGGATCGAGGTCGACGCGGTGATGAGCGTGAACGACGCGGTCGCGGTCGGCGCGCTGAGGGCGGTCTCGCTCGCGGGGCTGCGCATCCCCGAGGATGTCGCCTTCACCGGCTTCGACAACACCGAGGAGGCGGCCTTCACCACGCCGCCGCTGACCTCGGTCGATCCCGGGGTCGAGCAGATGGCCGCGCTCGCCGTCGACATGCTCGCCGATCGGCTCGACGGCGCGGAGGGCCCGGATCGCCGGGTCACGGCGGAGACCTCACTGGTCATCCGCGCCTCCTCCGGTGGTTGAGCCCCGCGCGCCCCTCGCAGCTCCGTCGGCCCCGCGCTCACCTGTCGTTGCCAATCCGTGATCCTCTCGTCGGTTGACTCGCGTTGACAACGCTTTATCCGTGGCCCCAGGATGAACCGCGTCACCGCTTGATGAGGAGCATCTGTTGGCCACCGAGTCCCGACCGACCATCGCCGCCGCGGCATCCGCGAAGGCCCCGAGCGTCCTGCTCGCCCCCGCCGTCCCGCGCTCCGGCGCCGCAGGATCGGGCCTTCGCCCGCTGGACCTGCGCACGATCCGCCTGGACGAGAGCGGCCCGCTCGGCGCCTGGCAGCGTCTGAACGCCGAGGCGACGATCCCGCACTGCATCGAGCAGCTCGAGACCTCGGGCGTGATCGACAACTTCCGCCGGGTGGTGGGGGAGTCCGGTGCGCCGCACCGCGGCTTCGTCTTCGCCGACTCCGATCTCTACAAGGTCATCGAGGCGGTGGCCTGGGAGATCGGACGCTCGGGCACCACCGCGCACGACGCGTGGCTCGATGACATGATCGCGCTCATCGGTCGCGTCCAGGAGCCCTCGGGATACCTGCACACCTGGATCCAGGGCGTGCATCCGGAGAAGAGGTTCGCCGAGCTGCACTGGACGCACGAGATGTACGTCCTCGGTCACTGGATCCAGGCGGCCGTGGCCCTGGACCGGGCCACCGGGCGCAGCGATCTGCTGGAGATGGCGGTGCGGTTCGTCGATCTCGTGGACCGTCGCTTCGGTCCCGGTCGGGAGCGCGGCGTCCCCGGCCATCCGGAGATCGAGACTGCCCTGGTCGAGCTCTACCGGCATACCGGGGACCCGCGGCACCTGCGGCTCGCCGAGCATCTGATCGACCAGCGCGGACGCGACATCCTGCCGCGGGACGGCTTCGGCCACCACTACTTCCAGGACCACCTGCCGGTGCGCGAGGCCGTGGATCCCATCGGTCACGCCGTCCGTCAGCTGTACCTCGACGCCGGCGTCACCGACCTCCATCTCGAGACCGGCGAGGAGGCACTGCTGGAGGTGATGCGCGAGCAGTGGGATCGCGTCCACGAGCGCAAGATGTACCTCTCCGGCGCCTTCGGCTCCCGTCACCGGGACGAGTCCTTCGGCAACGACTACGAGCTCCCCTCGGACCGCGCCTACGCCGAGACCTGCGCGACGATCGCGGACCTCCAGTGGACCTGGCGGATGATGCTCGCGACCGACGATCCGCGCCATGCCGATGTGGTCGAGCGCGAGATCCACAATGCGCTGGCCGCGTCCGTCGACGCGACCGGCACCCGCTTCTTCTACTCGAACCCGATGCAGCGCCGGCCCGATCGCTTCTCCGAGGAGAACGCGCCGGCGGAGCGCCAGCCCTGGTACTCCTGCGCCTGCTGCCCGCCCAACATCGCCCGGGCGATCGCACAGCTCGGCTCGTACGTCGCGGCGCTTCGCCCGGTGGCCGACGGCCACGGCGCAGCGCTCGAGGTCCTCCACCACGCCGCCGGCGAGATCGACCTGCCCGCCGAGGTGGGGCACGGCACGCTGCGCATCGCGACCGCCTACCCGGCCGACGGCGAGATCCGCCTCTCTCTCGCGCCTGCCGCCGAGCTGCACCCCGGCTCCCGGATCGTGCTCCGGATCCCCGGATGGGTCGCGAGCGGGACGATCGCCGTGGGCGGGGGAGAGGCCCGCGCGCTCACCGCCGAGGAGATCGCCTCGGGCCGCCTCGCTCTCGGGCCCGATGAGGTCGACGGCGCGGTGGTGGTGCTGGACATGCCCGCGCGCTGGACCGTCTCGCATCCGCGCGTGGACGCCACCCGCGGCTGCGTCGCCCTCGAGCGCGGCCCCGTCGTCTACTGCCTGGAGCAGGCCGATCTCCCGGAGGGCGTCGAGGTCGACGACCTCACGGTCCCGTCCGGTGCCGCGGTCCAGGAGGCCTTCCCGGCGCCGTCCGGCGGCACCCTGCCCGCGCTCGTCGTCCGGGCGGCCGCCCATCACGACGCCGGCCCGCTGCTGCGTGCCGCCGGCTCAAACCCGGAGGAGGGCGTCGCCGTCGATGCCGTCCTCGTCCCCTTCTCGACCTGGGGTGATCGCGGCCCCGGGGCGATGCGGATCTGGCTCCCCACCGGCAGCTGATCCGCGGTTCCCCTCCGGTGCTCTGGCACCTGATCCCACCGGCGCCGTCCATGCGCAGCTGCGTCGGGACCAGCTGGTGCAGCGGCTCGGGAGCCAGGATCTCCCGACGCCGCCGCGGGACGGTTGCGGCGCGAGTTCTGGACCGCCTCGCAAGACTGTCCGGTGACGGCGAACCTGCTGGGCGACGCACTCGCCGTGCTGTTCATGGTCGCACTGGTGATGCTCGCCAGCGCGCTGATCCGGGGCAGACGGAGGTCTCACGCAGCTTGGGCCTCTGACCCATCGGGCTCTTGCCCGTCGGCCTCTGACCTGTCGGCCGGGGAGGCGCCGACCGGGCGCGTCCCGGTCGCATCCGGGCGACGGAGTGCTCCAGGGCACTCCGTCGCCCGGCGGATGTCCCGGGGATGCTCCAATGGGAGGGTGACGCACACCCAGCTCGATTCCCGTTCGCCCCATCCCGACCCTGACGCCGATGCTGGCGCCGGCGCCGGCGCCGACCCGCAGCGCTCGGTCGCCGGCGCGACGCACCGTGCGCGGTCCTGGACCGACATCCCCGCCGGGGGTCAGGACGTGCGGCTGGTCGTGTGCGACATGGACGGCACGCTGCTCACCCCGCAGGGCGAGGTCCCGGCGCGCTTCTGGGAGCTGCAGGAGCGCATGCGCGAGCGCGGGATCCTGTTCGTCCCGGCCAGCGGCCGCCAGTACGCGACGCTCGCGGAGACCTTCGGCGGGGAGCGCGGCACCACCACCTTCGTCGCCGAGAACGGCACCCTGGTGATCCGTGACGGCGAGGTCGTCGAGACGGTCGTCGTCGATCGCACCGCCGTGCTCGAGGTGATCGATGCGGTGCGGCGATGCGCGGCCGAGGGCATCCACGACGTCGGCCTGGTGGTGTGCGGGGTGCGCACCGCCTACGTCGAGCGGACCGACGAGGAGTTCCTCCGCGAGGCGCGCACCTACTACAGGAGCCTCGAGGTCGTCGAGGATCTCACCGACGTCGCCGACATCGAGGGCGGGATCCTCAAGCTCGCCGTGCACGATGCGGTCGACGCCGAGGCCACCGCCGGAACCGAGGCGTTCACCCGCTTCGAGCGGACCCAGCAGGTCGTCGTCTCCGGCAGGCACTGGATCGATGTCATGAACCCTGCGGCAGACAAGGGGCGCGGGGTGCGCGCCCTGCAGGACTCCCTCGGCATCGCGCCGTCGCAGACCGCGGTGTTCGGCGACTACCTCAACGACCTGGCGATGTACCGGACCGCCGAGTGGTCCTTCGCGATGGCGGCCGCCCATCCCGACATCGTCGCCGCCGCGCGCTACCTCGCCCCGGGCAACGACGAGGACGGCGTGGTGCGCGTCCTCGAGCATCTGCTCGACATCGACGCGGATGCGGTACCTGCGGATCAGATCGAGGGGACGCGAGCCGGGGCGCGCTGATCCCCCATCGAACATCGGCTCTCGCTGATGGATGCACGACGCGGCAGGAGGGGACGCGCAAGAGGCCGCTCGTGCACTGGGTCACAGATCTCCCGTCGTCGGGCTCCACGTGCCGTAGGCTCGTCGACGTCGTCCGCGATCACCGGCATCATCAGCCGGAGGGGCGCGGCCCCGCAGGGGGTCGCTCCGGATACCGGCGGGCGGCGCGCACGGCGCAGGACCCCTCGGGGGCTGACCGACGACGGTCGCGCTCATCACGACGAGAACGGGTTCACATCACTCACACCGCAGCCGGCACCATCCCTGCACCCACCACAGACCACACCTCGACGCGCCTCCGCCCGGAGCGCGTCCCGTCGGGGTGTCCAGACTCCTGAGCGGCGATCGCCGCGATGGATATCGGGTCACGACCGTGGCCCGAAGCAGACAGAAGGAATACCGCCATGGCAACTGGCATCGTCACCTGGTTCAACTCCGACAAGGGCTACGGCTTCATCGCCCCCGAGGACGGCTCCGCTGATGTGTTCGCGCACTTCAGCGCGATCATCGGCACCGGCCGTCGCGACCTGGTCGAGAACCAGCGCGTCGAGTTCGAGACCGAGCGGGGCCCCAAGGGCCTGCAGGCCGTGAACATCCGCGCGATCTGAGCGTCCTCCGCCGTCCGTCGGCCGTGCTCCTGCGGGACGCGGTGACGGGGACGGAGTCCGAGCCCGGCATCGACCGGTCCTGCCACGTGCAGGCCGGACGATGCCGGGCTCGTCCTGCTCCGGGGCGGTCACCAGCGCGGTCCCGGCTCCACCTGCGACCATGACGGGATGGACCTCTCGCGCCTCGCCCAGGACGTCTGGGAACGCATCCAGCCCGGGCCCGTCCCGGCGAGCACCTGGTGGGTGCTCGCCGCCGTCGCCGTCGCCGCCGTGCTCGTGCTGATGCCCCCGCTGTGGCGGTTCGCGCGGCTCGCGGTGACGATCGTCCATGAGCTCGGCCATGCGATCGCCGGGATCCTTGTGGGGCGGCGCTTCACGGGGTTCGTCGTCAGCTCGGACATGTCCGGGCATGCGGTGACCGTCGGCCCCCGTCGGGGGATCGGCCGCATCATCTCAGCCTGGGCCGGGTACCCCGCGCCGGCGCTGCTGGGAGCCGTGCTCGTGCAGGTCGCTCTGCACGGTTGGGCGCGCACCGCGCTGTCGGCCGCCCTCGCGATCCTGCTGGTGTCGCTCGTGTTCACCAGATCCCTGCACACCCTGGCGGCGGTGCTGGGCGTGATCCTCGGGCTCGGGGCCGTGTGGTGGTGGGCCAGTCCTGCGACGGCGGCGCTGGTCGCGCTCGCCGCCGGGGTGTTCCTGCTGCTGGGCGCATGGAGGCACGTGGGTGCGGTGATCCGCGCGAACCGCGGATCGGACGATCCCGCCCAGCTGGCCCAGCTCACCGTGCTGCCCGCCTGGGCATGGATCCTCAGCTTCGTGCTGGTCCTCGCCGCCTGCACCTGGGGGTCGTGGACGGCGCTCGCCCCGCACCTGATCTGATCGCCGCACCCGCTCGCCATCGTGCTCCCGGAGGAGGAGCATCGGGAGGAGCACCGAGAGCGGATCCCCGGGCGAACCGACAGGGAGGTGATCGTCATGGATCTCACCGTGCTCGCAGCGCTGCTCGACGGCAGCGACTACACGATCTCCCGCGAGATCATCCAGCGGGGGACCGCGGTCGTGTGCGTGCTGGCGTTCTGGTCGAGCCTGCAGCAGTTCCCCGCGCTGCTGGGGGAGCGGGGGCTGCTTCCGGTCGGCGACCTGCTCGAGATGCCCGGAGCCCGCCGTCGGCCCAGCCTGTTCCACTGGCGATGGACCCCGTACAGCGATCGCCTGCTGCGGATCGTGTGCGCCGTGGGCGTCGCGCTCGGCGTGGCGACCGTGCTGGGGCTTCCGCAGCAGGGGCCCGCCTGGACGACGGTCCTCGTGTTCTGGGCGATGTGGGGGCTGTACCTGTCGATCCACAGCCTGGGACGCGTGTTCTACGGGTACGGGTGGGAGTCGCTGCTGCTGGAGACCGGGTTCGTCGTCGGCCTGCTGGGATCCCATGCTGTCGCTCCGCCGATGCTGATCATCGTCTTCCTGCGCTGGCTGCTGGTCCGCGTCGAGTTCGGGGCGGGCATGATCAAGATGCGCGGAGACCGCTCGTGGCGGGATCTGACCGCGATGGACCACCACCATGAGACCCAGCCGATGCCCGGTCCCCTCAGCCGTCGCGCCCACCTGGCTCCGCGCTGGTGGCATCGCTGCGAGGTGCTCGGCAGCCATGTCGTGCAGCTCGGAGCGATCTGGCTGGTGCTGCTTCCGCAGCCGTTCGCCTCGTTCGGTGCGGGCCTCGTGATCCTGACGCAGCTGTTCCTGGTGGTGACCGGGAACTATGCGTGGCTGAACTGGTTGACGATCCTGGTGGCGACCTCGGCGATCAGCGACGGCTGCTGGCACTGGCTGCTCGGCGGCCCGTTCCCCGGATGGGGCTGGGAAGGACTCCTCGAGACAGGTCCCGTCTCCGCTGGTACGGTCGGTCCTGCCTCTGGAGCGGGCTCGCCGCTGTGGTGGACTCTCCTGATCGCGGCGGTCTTCGTGGGTCTGGTGATCCTCAGCCGCGAGCCGGTGGCCACCCTCTTCTCGCGGGATCAGCTGATGAATGCCAGCTTCAACCGCTTCCATCTGGTCAACGCCTATGGGGCCTTCGGGTCGATGACCGAGCGTCGGCTGGAGGTCGTCGTGGAGGGGAGGCTCGACCGGCCGGTCGACGACGGGCCGGCCGACGACGGCTGGAGGGCGTTCGAGCTCCGGGGGAAGCCAGGTGACGTGCGGCGCCGACCCCGCCAGTTCGCGCCCTATCATCTGCGGCTCGACTGGCAGATGTGGTTCCTGGCCCTGCGCCCCCGCGCCGAGGACTGGTTCGTGGCGCTGCTGGAGCGACTGCGCGACGGCGACCGTCCGATCCGGCGCCTGCTGCGCACCGACCCCTTCGGCGGTGCACGCCCGACGGCGCTCCGGGTCCGGCTGTTCGAGTACCGGTTCGCGACCGCCGAGGAGAGGCGGCGCGACGGCGCGACCTGGGTGCGCACGGACCTCGGTGTGGTCGCCGAGATGGCAGGGGCCCCCGACGCCTCCTACGGCCCCGACCGCTGAGCACCGGGCCCGAGCGCCGGGCCCGTGTCTCATCCCCGCAGCCGCCGCGTCGCACGCGGCGGGCTCGGTGGCCTACCCTGTGCTGTCAGCGATCGCCCGATCCTCCGTCCGTCCCAAGGAGTCCGATGACCTCGCTCGCCCTCCCCTCGCGCCGTCCCGTGCTGGCAGATGCCCTGATCGCGCGCTCCTCCCGCGCCAAGGACGTCGCTCTCGTCCTCGGTGGAGCGCTGCTGGTGGCACTGCTCGCCCAGGTGACGATCCCCATGCCGTACGTCCCGATCACCGGGCAGACGCTCGCCGTCATCATCGTCGGCTCCGCGCTCGGCGCTCGCCGCGGTGCCGCGGCGCTGACCACCTACATGGTCGCGGGCCTGGCCGGTCTTCCGGTCTTCGCGGAGTTCAGCGGGTCGCTCGCGATGGTGATGCAGCCGAGCTTCGGGTTCATCATCGGCTTCATCCCCGCTGCGGCTCTCGCCGGCTGGTTCGCCGAGCGGGCCTGGGATCGTCGCTCCTGGACCGCGATGGCGGGCTTCGTCGCCGCCAGCATCGTGCCCTTCCTGGTGGGCGTCCCCTACATGGCCTACATCCTCAACGTCGTGATGGGTCTGGGCATGGACCTCGGCGGCATCATGGCTGCAGGCGTGACCCCCTTCATCGCCGGTGGCCTCGTCAAGGCTGCGATCGCCGCCGTCGTGATCCCGATGGTGTGGCGGGCAGTCCGCTCGCTCGACGGGCGCAGCTGACCTCGCCCGTCCCGGCAGCCCGCGGGCGGGCCGGGAGCGTCGGACGGATCAGTACGCCAGCACGGCCGCGCGGACGATCAACGCGGTCAGGGCGAGCGACGGCACCAGCAGACCGAGGAACCACGCCCGTCGATAGCTGATCACCGCGATGAACTCGCGCAGCGTCGCGCTGGGGACGTAGTAGAAGCGGGTGGGTCCGCCCACGGCCTCGTCGTCGTAGCCGAGGCTGCGGGCCAGCAGCGCGGCCCGGAAGGCGTGATAGCGGCTCGTGGAGATCAGGTAGGGCCCCTGGTGACCTGCCTCGTCGAGCAGCCGGTGGGAGAACCTCAGGTTCTCCTCGGTGGTGCTCGACGCGGTCTCCGGCATGACGCTCGCAGCGGGCATCCCGGCCTCCTCCACGAGGTACTCGGCCATCGCCGTGCCCTCTGCGCGCTCCTCGTCGCCACCCCTGCCTCCCGAGGGCACGAGCACCGCGTCGATACCGCGGGCGGCGAGGTCGGCGCGCGCGGCGACCGCTCGGTCCAGTCGGCTCTGCAGCAGACGGGTGATCTTCCCCTGGATCAGGCCTGAGCCCAGCACGATGACGCCGGTGGTTTCCAGACGTCGCGGGAAGAGCTGGTACAGCACGCTCGCGGCGAGGAACACCAGGAACGACATGCCCAGGTGCAGCGACACGAGCGCCAGCAGCGCCCCGAGCCCCAGACTCACCGGATTCGTGGAGGCGATGAGCGCGCCGGAGGCCACGGGGGCCGCGATCAGGGCGAGGCCCGCCAGCAGGGAGAGGGCGTTGCCGAGGGAGCGGCCCTCGCGGCGGGCCATCGTCAGGCCGTTCCCGATCAGCGCGATCGGCAGCACGAGCACGCCCAGCACCACCAGCACGCCCAGGGCCAGCACCACCGCTTCGCCGAAGGGGATGGTCTCCCCGATCAGCTGAAGCATCGCCATCAGCGAGGCGTACAGAGCGATCAGCACCAGCACGCCGTTGCGCACCCGTCGACGGTCGCGACGGAACACGAGCAGGAACAGGCCCCACCAGAAGGCGGCACCGATCAGCGATCCCAGCATTCCAACTCCTCGTCTCCGCTGTGCTCGTCCTGGCAGTCAGGGGACCATACTGGCACGTGCGCAGGCCACCGCCGGCCACGCGGGCGGGCTGTGGCCCGCGAGCGGCGGTCGGGCGCAGGGCTGACCCCACCCCGTCGTCGGGCGGGTCAGCCGACGAGCAGCGACAGCAGCAGCACCATGCCGAGGCCGACGACGGAGTTGCACAGCTGGAACAGGCCTTAGGTCTTCAGGGTGTCCTTGACGGAGAGCCCGAAGTAGCCCTTGAACAGCCAGAACGCGGCATCGTTGACGTGGGTGAAGGTGTTGGACCCGGCGGCCGTGGCGAGCACCAGCAGCGCCGGGTCGATCCCTCCGGTCATGGCGCCGGTGGCGGGGTCGATGACGGCGGCGGCGATGATGCCCGAGGCGGTCATGGCGGAGACCACCCCCTGACCGGTGGCCAGTCGGATCAGCACGGTGATCAGCCAGGCCATGATGTACGGGTTGGCGTCGACGCCCGTCATCAGCGTGCCGATGAAGTCGCCGATGCCGGTGTCGATGATGACCTGCTTGAGGGCACCGCCCGCGCCGATGATCAGGACGACGACGGCGATGGCCCTGACCGCCTCCTCGAACTTGTCCATCACCCAGGTGAAGGGCTTGCGGCGGCGCGTGCCGAACAGCAGGAATGCGGCGATCATGGCGATCGTGATGGCGACCTCGGAGGAGCCGACGAAGTTCACCAGGTCGTAGGCGAGGGTGCCCTCGACCAGCCAGCTGTCGGCGATGGTGGCGACGATCATGATGATCGCCGGGATGAGGGGGACGATCAGGGAGACGGCGAAGCTGGGGCGCTCCTCGACCGGGACCTCCTCGTCGGCCTCCATGATCGCGGGAGTCGGGAAGTCCAGATCACCGAGGAAGCGGGGGAGCACCCAGCCGGTGACGGCGATCGTGACGATCGCGATCGGGATGCCGTAGATGTAGGTCATGCCGGTGTCGGCGCCGTAGGCGTCGACGAGGGCGACGGGGCCCGCCTGCGGGACGAACAGGGAGTGGGCGGTGGTGGTGGCGGCGACCGCGGGGGTCGCGAGCTTCATGAACGGCATCCGTGCCTCGTGGGCGACGGCGATGACCAGCGGGGCGAGGACGATGAAGGCGACCTCGTAGAACATGGCGAGGCCGAAGACCAGCCCGCAGATGACCATGGACACCTTCACCCAGCGCACGCCGAGCCGGGCGATGAGGGTCTCGACGATCTGGCTCGCGGCGCCGGAGTCCACCATCAGCTTGCCGATGACCGCACCGAAGACCACCAGGATCGCCAGCGAACCGAGCGTGCCGCCGAAGCCGGAGGACATCGTCTCCAGCAGCGACGAGAGGGTGAGGGGCTCGCCCGGCATCCAGCGGGCAGCGATGGAGACCATCTCGCCGATGCCGATCAGGAGCGCCGCGAGGAGCAGCGCCAGCATGGCGTTGAGCTTGTACTTCATGTTCAGCCAGAGCATCAGGGCGATGCCCAGCACGATCCACACGACGTGGAGCCATTCCATGGGGTTCCTCCGCTTCCTCGGGGACGACCGGAGGAAGCGGCGGGACGACCGCGTCCGGCAGCGGGAGGCAGGTCCCGCGGCAGCCCTCCGTTTCTAGGGCGGCGGGCTCCGCAGACGGACCCGGTGCCGGATGCTGCCAGGGTCGGGAGGATCACGATGCCGTACGGGTCGGGAGGATCACGCGGCGGCAGACCGCGCGGGCGATCGGGCGCGAACTGGCCTAGGCTTCGAGCGGATGCACGGCAGCTGCCGGTGCACAGGCGCAGCAGACGCCGCCCGGGCCGTCCGTCGGCCGCGGACCGCGTCGGGAGGACGGGGATGAACGGTCCGATCGGTCCGATCGAGCGGCGCAGGCCGTCCGATCGCTTCGGCGTCGTCAGACGACGCCGTCCAGGGCTGAAGCTCCTGGTCGCGGGCATGGCGATGGTCGCTCTGTATGCCGCAGGGTTCCTCGCGATCATGGCCGCCGAGGGCCGCAGCTACTCATGGATCTCCGCCCTCTACTGGGCGATCACGACCATGAGCACCCTCGGCTACGGGGACGTGGTCTTCGAGTCCGATCTCGGGCGCCTCTACTCGATGCTGGTGCTCGCCAGCGGCGTCGTGTTCCTGCTCGTGCTGCTCCCGTTCTTCGTCATCCAGTACGTCGTCAACCCGTGGCTGGATCGTCGGGAGACCGCGCGCATGCCCCGCAAGATCCCGCAGGCCCTGCGGGATCACGTGATCCTGGTGGGTCAGGGCGCGGTCACCCATGCGTTCATGGCGCGGGCCGAGCGCTCGAAGGTCCCCGCGGTGGTTGTGCTGGAGGATCCGGTCTCCGCCGGCCGGCTTCACGACCAGGGCCAGCAGGTCGTCGTCGGCCCGCTGGACTCCGCGCAGACCTACCGCAACGCCGGGGCGGACCGGGCCCGACTGGTGGCCTCGACGCTCTCGGACACGGCCAACACGAACGTGGCGTTCACCGTCCGCTCCGTCTCGGGCGAGGTCGGGATCGCGGTGACCGCGGAGAAGTGGGCGTCGGTCGACGTCCTGGGCCTTGCCGGCGCCGACCATGTGCTCCAGCTGGGTGCGGTGCTGGGGCGGGAGATGGCCGGGCGCGTCCTCGGCTCGACGGGTCGCGTGCACCGCATCGGCAGCTTCGGCCGCACCGTCATCGCGGAGGTGGCGGTCGGGGGCACGGAGCTCGTCGGCCGGACGCTGGGGGAGGCGACCGCCGAGATCACCTCGTGCGTGAGGATCCTGGCGGTGATGCGCAAGGGTCGTCTGCGGCAGCTTCGACCCGACCAGACGATCGCTGAGGGGACGGTGCTGGTGCTCGCGGGGGAGTCCGAGGAGCTGGCCGCCTTCGACGCCCGCTTCGCCGTCGAGCATCGCAGCGAGGACCCCGTGATCATCCTCGGGGGAGGCCGCGTCGGCCGGGCCGCCTCACGGGCGCTCAGCGAGGACGGGATCCCCAACACGATCGTGGAGCAGCTGCCGGGCAGGGTCGAGAACTCGGCCGGCGCGCTCGAGGGCACGTCCTCGTACCGGGTCGTCCACGGCGACGCGGCCGACTATCGTCTGCTGCGCGAGGCCGGCCTGGAGTCCGCCTCCGGCATCCTGGTCACCCCGCACGACGACGACCTCAACGTGTATCTCACGCTGTACTGCCGCCGCCTGCGCCCGGAGCTCCAGATCGTCTCCCGCGCCAGCTACGAGCGCAACGTCGCGACCCTGTACCGCGCGGGAGCCGACACCGTCCTCTCGTACGCCACGATCGGCGCGACCGAGCTGTGGAACGACGCCGGCCTGAGCCATCGCGTGCTGGTCGCCGAGGGCAACGAGCTGTTCCTGGTGCCCTGCCCTCAGACCCTGGTCCGACGCTCCGTCCGCAACGCCGACGTCCATGAGCGCACCGGCTGCCACGTCGTCGCGGTCGCCGACGAGCACGGCACCCTCAGCTACGACACCGAGCGCATCGATGCCGGCACGGCGCAGCTGCTCCTCCTCGGCGACCGCCACGCGGAGCGCCTCTTCCGCCAGACCTACCTGCGCCGTCGGCGCCGCCCCGCTCGCGCTGGTGTGCGCTGACCCCGCCGATCCGCGCGCCGATATCGTCGATCGCCGCGCCGATATCGTCGATCCGTGCGCTGACCGCGCGGCTCTGCCCGCCTCGCGCCCGACGAACCGTCCATCGCCCATCACCCGTCACCCGTCACCCGAGAGACCAGGACAGACAGGAGAGCCATGACCGCCGCATCCACCTCCCTCGTGAAGCTCGCCGTCGGCGACGCCGCCCCCGACTTCGACCTGCCGACCGCCGGAGGCGGCCGGATCAGCCTCGCCGATCTGCGCGGCGCCCCGGCGCTCCTCTGGTTCTACCCGGCGGCGAACACCTCGCTGTGCACGAAGCAGGCCTGCGACCTGCGCGACAACCATCAGATGTTCCTGGACGCCAGCTACCGCGTGGTCGGCATCTCTCCCGACGCGATCGAGGACATCGAGCGGTTCGTCGAGCGTCAGCAGCTGCCGTACACGCTGGCCGGGGACGAGTCCCACGAGGTCATGGAGGCCTACGGGGCCTGGGGCGAGAAGAACATGTACGGCGTCAAGAAGATGGGCACCATCCGCTCCACCTTCGCGATCGACGCCGAGGGCGTGCTGACCTTCGTGAAGTACCGCGTCGGGACCCCGTCCCACATCCAGCTTCTCCAGGAGAAGCTCGGTCTCTGAGCAGCCTCAGGGACGCCTCGCGGGGCTTCGGGGCGCCTTAGGAGAGCCTCCGTGGAGAATCTGCGGCGGCTCGCAGGGGCCTCGGGGGTGCTTCTGGGGGAGCCTCCGTGGAGACCCTGCGGGGCACCGGTCGGCCGACGATCGTCCGACGGGTCGATCCGCCGGTGTGACGTGCGCCAAGGACGTGACCCGATCGCCGCCGGTCGCTTTGGTGCTCCCTGCCATGCTCCCGTATGCTGAGTCGGCGCGCAGGCCCTTGGCCCGTGCGAGGAGACGTGGCAGAGCGGCCGAATGCGCTCCCCTGCTAAGGGAGTAGGTGGTGATAAACCGCCTCGGAGGTTCAAATCCTCTCGTCTCCGCCCAGCTGAGGGCCCCGGCGATCCGTCGCCGGGGCCCTTCGCATCTCCGCCATGGTCCATGTCCCTGGCCTGATCCCCCAGCCCTGGCCTGATCCCCCAACCCTGGCCTGAGCCCCCAACCCTGGCCTGAGCCCCCAACCCTGGCCTGATCCCCCAGCCCTGGCCTGAGCCCCCAACCCCGGGCTATCGGCGCATCCCCGCGCTATCGGCCGGTTCCGCAGCGACGGTTGCCAATCTCGTGGAGCAGTGTCCGTCTACCACCGCTTGAACGACGTTCAAGCGGTGGTAGACGGACACTGCTCGCTGGTGGGCGTGGTGGGTCCGGTGCGCGCGGAGGGCGTGGTGGGCGTGGTAGGCCCAGTGGGTCCGGTGGGCCTGGCGGGTCCGGCGAGCTTGGCGGGCTCCGCGGCCCGGGCGGCTCAGCGGCCCAGCGTCGAGCCCTGCGTGGTCGCGTCGCCGATCTCCGGCCATTCGGGATCCGACGTCTCGAGCAGCTCCGGATCGCGCACGAGCTCCTCCTGGGGGCCCTCCTTGAGGCGCGCGGCGAGCGAGCCGAGGTCCTCCCGCAGCAGCATCCGTGCCCGCACGGCGTCCCCGGTGGCGATGGCATCCACCAGCTCGGCGTGCGTCTCGGGCAGGTCAGGGCGCACTCCGAAGCCGCGCGGATCGGAGAAGGACCCCAGCCGCGTGAGGATCACGATGGTGCTCATGGCCGTGGTGAGGAACCTGTTCCCCGCGGCCTCGGCGAGGCGCAGGTGGAGATCGAGATCCGCCGTGCCCGCCTCGATGATCTCGCCCGCCTCGAGCGCTGTGCGCATCCGCTCCAGGCATTCGCGCAGGGGCGAGAGCAGCGCCTGCGCCTGGACCGAGCCCGCGTCGTCCGAGCTGTCCGTCCCGTCTGCTCCGTCGGACCCTTCCCGGAGCTCTGCGATGCGCTCGGCGACGATCGTGGCGGTCTGCATCTCGATGCCGATGCGGTAGTGCAGGAAGTCCGACATCGTCGCGGCGTCCATCTCGGTGACGAACAGACCGCGCCCCGGGTGCTGGGTCAGCAGTCCGTCGCGGACCAGCCGCTGGCAGGCCTCCCGGAGCGAGGAGCGGGAGATCCCCATCTGGGAGGAGACGTGCACCTCGGGCACGGGGTCGCCGGGACGCAGAGCGCCGCTGAAGATCGCGCCGCGCAGCTCGATCTCGGCCTGGTCGATGACCGAGGGCCGACGCAGCGGCTGAAGCGTAGGCAGCGGGACTCCGGCGGAGAGGGTGTCCATCGGGTGCTCCTGGTGGTAGGGGCCGTCGCGGGGCCGACGGGCTGTGGTCACGGCCTCGTCACGATACGCGCTCGACGTGCGAGCACACCGTGAGGAACGGGCCGACGCGCTACGGTGTAGGCTCCTGTGTCCGTTCTTCGGATTGTCGGACAATCCGGAGCGCGGTGAATCGTAGAGCGAGAGGAAGCTCCCATGCACAACCGCCGAACGTTCGTCCGCAACTCCGGGCTGGTCCTGTCCGCCGCAGCGCTCGGCGGACTCGCCGCATGCACCCGCACGAGCACCGGCGGGGACGCCAGTGACGGGGGCGGCGAGGATGTCCTCACTCGTCTCCAGAACGCCGGCACCATCACGGTCGGCTTCGCCGGTGAGGCCCCGTACAGCTTCGAGGACGGCGGTGAGCTGACCGGTGCGACGGTCGCGATGCACCGCGAGATCTTCGGGGAGCTGGGCATCGACACCGTCGAGGGCAAGCTCACCGACTGGGGCTCGCTGATCCCGGGCCTGAACGCCGGGCAGTTCGACGCCGTCAGCGCCGGCATGTCGATCCTCCCCGATCGCTGCGCCCAGGCGGCCTTCTCCGAGCCGGAGTTCCAGTACACGACCGCGCTCATGGTCCCCGAGGGGAACCCCGAGGGGCTCGTGGACATGAACTCGTTCGTCGACTCGGGTCTGACGGTCGCGACCATGTCCGGTGCGATCGAATCCGACTACGCCACCCAGCTGGGGCTCGACAGCATCGAGGTCGGCGGCCCGCAGGACGGCGTGGATGCCCTCAAGGCGGGCAACGCCGATGCCTTCGCCCTGACCGCGATCTCCCTGAACTACCTGGCGGACAACACCGTCGACGGGGTCGAGGTCACCGAGAGCTTCGTCCAGGAGATCGACGGCGTGAAGCAGTACGGCGCCGGCGGCACCGTGTTCCGTCAGGACGACACGTCGCTGCTGGACGCCTACAACGAGAAGCTCGCCGAGATCATCGCCGATCCTGACCGCTACCTCTCGATCGTCGGCGACTTCGGCTTCACCGAGGAGGAGCTGCCGCCGGAGGACATGACCACGGAGATCCTCTGCTCGGGCGATCTCTCCTCGCTGCAGTGATCGGCTTCTTCGAGAACCTCGGTCCGAACCTCCGCCTGCTGGCCGAGCGCTCACCGCAGATCCTCGACGGGCTGCTCGTCACGCTGCTGACGACGGCCCTCGGCGCGGCGGTCGCGCTCGTGATCGCCTTCGTCTTCGGCATCGCGCAGACCAACCGGTTCGTCGCGGTGCGGTTCGTCTCCCGGGTGTTCGTGGAGTTCTTCCGCGGCACCTCGCTGGTGGTGCAGCTGTTCTGGCTCGCATTCGTGCTCCCGCAGCTGCCCTATCCCTTCGGGTTCCGGCTCGACCCGCTGCTCGTCGGCGTCATCGCACTGGGGCTGAACTACGGCGCCTACGCGGCCGAGGTCGTGCGCGGCTCCATCGGCTCGGTGCCCAAGGGGCAGTACGAGGCGATCAGCGCGCTCTCCCTCAGTCCGATGCGCGGACTGTTCCGCGTGGTGATCCCGCAGGCGTGGGCGCTCATGCTGCCCTCGCTGTCGAACCTGTGGATCCAGCTGCTCAAGGGCAGCGCGATCGTCAGCACCGTCACGCTGTATGACCTGTTCTTCCAGGTCGAGCAGCTGCGCGACCGCACCGGCACCTGGTTCGCCTATCTCTTCGCCCTGCTCGCCTACTACCTGACCGCCTGGGTGATCGTGATCCTGATGAACGCCCTCGAGATCCGCGCCAAGCATCGCATCGGGCGCGGACCGGCCCTGTCCTCGTCCTGGCGGGTGCTCTTCCGCGCGCCCGGCAGCACGCCGGCGGAGGGGAGCGCGGCATGACCGAGACCTCCTGGTGGGACTGGGACCACGCCGCGGCCGCCCTCCCGCATCTGCTCGCCGGATTCCGCTACACGCTGCTGGCGACGGTGCTCGGCACGCTGATCGCCGTCGTGCTGGGTCTGCTCGTCGCCCTCGTGCGTCGCAGCGCCCCGAGGGTGATCGCCTCGCCGGTGACCGCTGTCGTCGAGTTCATCCGCATGACGCCTCTGGTCGTCCAGCTGGTGTTCGCGAACCTCGTGATCTCCCCGTACGTCGACAGCACCCTGGCGATCGGCATCTGGGTGCTGGGCATCCACTACACGACCTACATGGCCGAGGTGTATCGCGCGGGCATCGACTCCGTCCCGCGCGGCCAGTGGGAGGCGGCCACCGCGCTGTCCCTGCCGCGAGCCAGGACCTGGCGCGCAGTGGTGGTCCCGCAGGCGATCCGCAACACCCTGCCGGCGCTGGGCAACTACGCGATCTCCATGTTCAAGGAGACTCCGTTCTTCGTCGTCATCTACGTCGGCGAGATGGTGCGCGAGGCCCAGAACTACGGGGCATCGAACTTCCGCTACACCGAGGCCATCACGCTGGCGGGTCTCATCTTCCTGATCGCCAGCTATCCGACCTCCCTCCTCGTCCGACGTCTGGAGAAGAAGCTTGCCTGAGAACAGCAGCCCTGCCGCGGGCGCCGACGCAACCTCCGCAACGCCGGCCCCGGCCACGGCCGGAGCCTCCGTCGGCCCGTCGCAGATACCCCACATCGAGTTCCGCGACGTGGTCAAGAAGTTCGGGGACAACACCGTGCTGTCCGATCTGAACTTCTCGGTGTCCAAGGGGGAGAGGGTCACCCTCATCGGCCCCTCAGGCTCCGGGAAGACCACGATTCTGCGCCTGGTGATGACTCTGGAGGAGCTCACCGGCGGCTACATCATGGTGGGCGGCCATCCGCTGCAGTACGAGGAGCAGGGAGGCAAGCGCGTGCGGATCCCCGACAAGCGCCGGCGCCGCACCACGCAGGACATCGGCATGGTGTTCCAGCACTTCAACCTGTTCCCCAACATGACTGTGCGGGAGAACATCGTGGAGGCGCCGATCCACGTGATGGGCTTGTCCAAGGACGAGGCCGCGGAGAAGGCCCGCGGACTGCTCGAGAAGGTCGGTCTCGCCGATCGTGAGGACGCCCGGCCCTCGCAGCTGTCCGGCGGTCAGCAGCAGCGTGTCGCGATCGCCCGCGCCCTCGCGATGGACCCCGAGATCCTCCTGCTGGACGAGGTCACCTCCGCGCTGGACCCGGAGCTGGTGGGCGAGGTGCTCGGGGTGCTGAAGGACGTCGCCGCCGAGACCGACATCTCTATGCTGATCGTCACGCACGAGATGCAGTTCGCCAATGACGTCTCCGACCGCGTCATGATGTTCGACCAGGGGTCCATCGTGGAGGAGGGGGCGCCGCAGAAGATCTTCTCCGACCCCTCCCACCAGCGCACCCAGGACTTCCTGCGCGCTGTGCTGTGACCCGTTCTGTGCTCTGACCCCTGTCCGGACCTGACCGCGGAACGTGCCGCGAACAGGTCCTCGCGCCCCGGGGCGCCTGCGCCGACGCCGCCGTCAGGCGGCCGATGCGCGCACCCCGGTTGCGTGTGATCCCGCCGGCGCGCGGCGTCCGCGCGACCCGCCACCGGGCTGTCCACGCTGTCCCGAGTGCTGGTACGACTCGGGATCAGAGACGCACCGCGATAGTCTGTGCCCGTTCATTCCGCGTCGTGGCGGTCGCTCGCTCCGTCGACGGCCGCCGTGCGGCGCCGCCGATCCCCAGGAGACCATGTGCCTGATTCCGACGCGATCCGCGTACCGACGCTGACGAGCGAGTTCCCCGTCGTCGGCGATGATCCGCACATCGATGCGCCCCTGCGTGCGACGGTCCGCCGCCTGTCGACCATCCTCGGTCGCACCCTCGCGGACCAGCACGGCCCGGAGCTGCTCGAGCTGGTCGAGCAGGTCCGCGCTCTGACCAAGGACGCGAAGTCCTCGGCCTCCACCGCTGAGGCCGCTGACGTGCAGGCGCGCCTCGCCGAGCTGCCGCTCGAGCAGGCGACCGCCCTGACCCGAGCCTTCGCCGAGTACTTCCTGCTGGCGAACGCCGCCGAGCAGGTCTACCGCGTCCGCGCCCTGCGCGAGCGCCCGGCCTCGGAGTCGTGGGTGCCGCGCACGGTCGCCGCCGTGGCGGAGGAGCTCGGGGCCGACGGCCTGCAGAAGGCTCTCGACTCCCTGGACGTGCGGCTGATCTTCACCGCGCATCCCACCGAGGCGTCCCGCCGGGCGGTGCTGACCAAGCTCCGCAAGATCTCCGACATCCTCGAGAACGACACCGAGGAGGGCACGCCGGAGCGCCGTCGCCAGGATAATCTCCTGGCCGAGCTCATCGAGTCGCTCTGGCAGACCGACGAGCTGCGCCGCGAGCGGCCCACCCCGCAGGACGAGGCGCGCAACGCCCTGTACTACCTGCGCCAGCTGTACACCCAGACGATGCCCGGGTTCCTCAACGACCTGCGGGAGGAGCTGCGCGCGCACGGGGCGGACCTGGTCGAGCGCCAGGTGCCGCTGCGATTCGGCTCGTGGATCGGCGGGGATCGTGACGGCAATCCGTTCGTCACCGCCGAGGTCACCCGGGATGTCCTGAAGCTGCAGGCCGAGGCCGCGGTCGACATCGCCATCCATGCGGTCTCCGAGCTGATCGCCGATCTCTCGATATCCAGCGCCCTGACCGGCGACGACGAGGAGCTGCGTGCGAGCATCGCCGCCGACCTCGAGTTCGAGTCCGACATCGACGAGGTCCAGCAGCGGCTCTTCTCCGAGGAGCCCTATCGCCTCAAGCTCGGCACGATGCGCGCCAAGCTCCTGGCCACCCGGGAGCGGATCCGCTCGGGCGAGCCGCACGTGCCGGGACGCGACTACCGCGACGGCGAGGAGCTGCAGGACGACTTCGAGGTGCTGCGGGGCGCGCTCGCCCGCCACGGAGGCAAGCGCGCGGCGGACGGCGCCATCGCCGTCGCCCAGCAGGTGCTCGCCGGCTCCGGTCTGAACCTCGCGATCCTGGACGTGCGCGAGCACTCCGAGAAGCACCACGAGGTTCTGGCCCGCCTGTTCGACAGGGTGGGGGAGCTCGACCGCCCCTATGCGGAGCTCAGCCGCGCCGAGCGCACGAAGGTGCTCTCGGCCGAGCTCGCGAGCCGCCGTCCGCTGGTGGGCACCGCCCTCAGCGAGGACGAGACGATCCTCGACGACGCCACCCGCACCACCTATCGGGTGTTCGGCGAGATCCGCGACGCCCACCGGCAGTACGGCCAGTCCTGCATCGAGACCTACATCGTCTCGATGACCCATGGGGCCGACGACATCCTGGCCGTCGCCCTGCTGGCCCGCGAGGCCGGTCTGGTCACGCTCCCCGGCGGGGACGAGAACCGGGCGGACATCTCCTTCGCCCCGCTGCTCGAGGAGGTCGCCGAGCTGCGGCATGCCGGCGAGATCCTCGACGAGCTGCTGAGCGATCCCTCCTACCGCGAGATCGTGCGGCTGCGCGGCGACCTCCAGGAGGTCATGCTCGGCTACTCCGACGGCAACAAGGACTCCGGCGTGCTGACCAGCCAGTGGGAGATCCACCAGGCCCAGCGACGGCTGCGGGACGTGGCCGCCCGCCACGGCGTGACGCTGCGCCTGTTCCACGGCCGCGGCGGCTCCGTCGGCCGCGGCGGCGGTCCGACGTACGACGCGATCCTCGCCCAGCCGTACGGCGTGCTCGAGGGCGAGATCAAGTTCACCGAGCAGGGCGAGGTCATCTCCGACAAGTACATGCTGCCCACGCTGGCCCGGGAGAACCTGGACCTGTCGCTGGCGGCCGTGCTCGAGGGGTCCGCGCTGCACACCAGCCCCCGCTCGACGCCCCAGCAGCTGGAGCACTACGGCGAGGTCATGCAGCAGGTCTCCGACGCGGCGTACGCCCGCTACCGGACGCTGGCCGACGACCCGGACCTGCCCGAGTACTTCGTGACCTCCACCCCGGTGGAGCAGCTGGGTGAGCTGAACATCGGCTCCCGCCCCTCGAAGCGCGCGACCTCGGACAAGGGCCTGGATGGTCTGCGGGCGATCCCATGGGTGTTCGGCTGGACCCAGTCCCGCCAGATCGTGCCCGGCTGGTTCGGCGTCGGCTCCGGCCTGAAGGCCGCCCGCGAGGCCGGTCTCGAGGCCGACCTGCACGAGATGCTGCGTCACTGGCACTTCTTCCGCACGGTCATCAGCAACGTCGAGATGACCCTCGCGAAGACCGACATGGCGATCGCCGCGCACTACGTGCACTCGCTCGTGCCGGAGCGCCTGTGGCCGCTGTACGAGCGGATCAAGGAGGAGTACGAGCTGTCGGTGGCTGAGGTCGAGCGCCTCACCGGTGTGCTCGATCTGCTCGATGGTCAGCCCGTGCTCAAGCGCACCCTGTCGGTGCGCGACCGCTACCTCGACCCGATCTCCTACATGCAGGTCGCGATGCTCCAGCGGGTGCGCGCCGCCGCGGAGGAGGGGCGCGAGGTCGAGCCCGAGCTGCAGCGCGCGCTTCTGACGACGATCAACGGCGTGGCCGCCGGCATGAAGAACACCGGCTGATCGCTCCGATCGGATCCCGAGACGACGCCCGGCCCCTCCAGGAGGGACCGGGCGTCGTCGCGTCCGGGGGCGACTGCGGCTCGTCGGCCGGGCGTCGCGCCGGTGAGGCCCTGGTCGGCGGTCGGCCTCAGCGGGCGGTGCCGTCGACCGCGAACTCGTCGATCCGCTCGAGCTCCTCGGCCGTGAAGCCGAGCTTCGAGAGCGTGCCGACGTTCTGCTCGAGCTGATGCAGCGAGGATGCACCCACCAGGGCCGTGGTGACCTGCGGATGCCGCAGCGCCCATGCCAGGGCCATCTGCGCGAGGCTCTGGCCGCGCTCGTGGGCGATCGCCGAGAGCCCCCGCACACGGTTCTGGTAGTCGGGATCCTGGACCTGGCGCTCGCTCAGGAAGGGCGAGGGCCCTCCGGCGCGGGAGTCGAGGGGCACCCCGGACATGTAGCGGTTGGTCAGCAGGCCCTGCTGCAGCGGCGAGAAGGCGGCGATGCCGACGCCGAGATCCTCGACGGTCTCCAGCAGGCCATGCTCGATGTGCCGGTTGAACATCGAGTAGGACGGCTGGTGGATCAGCAGCGGCACCCCCATGTCGTCGAGGATGGCGGCAGCCTCCCGGGTGCGCTCCGGGGAGTAGTTCGAGATGCCGACATACAGCGCGCGACCGCTGCTCACAGCCGTCGCGAGCGCACCCATGGTCTCCTCGAGGGGGGTCTGGGGATCCTCGCGGTGATGGTAGAAGATGTCCACGTACGGCAGGCCGAGGCGGTGCAGGGACTGGTCCAGCGAGCTCAGCAGGTACTTGCGCGAGCCTCCGTCGCCGTAGGGTCCGTCCCACATGCGATAGCCGGCCTTGGTGGAGATGATGAGCTCGTCGCGGTGGTGCTGGAAGTCCTCGGCGAGGATGCGGCCGATGTTCGCCTCCGCGGCTCCCGGGGGCGGACCGTAGTTGTTGGCCAGGTCCAGGTGGGTGATCCCCAGATCGAAGGCCCGACGGACGATCGTGCGCAGCGTCTTCGGGTCGCGGTTCTCGCCGAAGTTCTGCCACAGTCCCAGGGAGATCGGCGGCAGCATCAGCCCGGAGCGCCCTGCCCTCCGGTACGGCATGTGGTCGTGGCGGTACATGGCGGGGGAGAAGGCGTCGGTGCTCATGGCCGCATTCTAGAGGGGCGCGTCACATCGCAGGAGGGACCTCATGCCTTCGGCAGGGGCCTCTCCATGCCGACCATCCGCAGACCCGTGACGGTGAGATCGGCGGGGTCTCCGGGGAAGGGGAGCAGCTCGCCGGTGGGCACGAAGCCGTGGCGCCGATACCAGCCGTGCAGCTCGGGCCGGGACTCGAGCACCCGGATGCGCAGCACCTCGACGCCGTCGGCGGACAGCAGCTCGGCCTGCGCCTCGAGCAGGGTCGCTCCGATCCCTCCCGCCTGGGCTCTGGGGGCGACGGCGAACAGTCCCAGCTCGGCGCTCGACCGGCCGAGGTCGTCCGGTCCCTCGCGATGCGTGTAGCAGCAGCCGACGACCTGGTCGTCGGGGCCGACGGCGACCAGCAGCACGACGTCATCGTCGGCGACCATGCCGGCGACCTCGTCGGCGTCCGTGCGGGCTCCGCGCACCAGATGCGCCTCGGTGGTCCATCCTCCCTCTCCGCGGTAGGCGTCCTCGACGACGGGGAGGATGCCGGGGACATCCTGCGCGGTGGCGGGACGGATCGTGATGCCGGGGGCGGGTGCAGTGCTCATCGTTCCAGGGTCTTCCGTGCGTTCTTCTGCGTGTTCTTCCGTGCGTTCCTGCGGGTGCGCCCAACGCCCACCGCGCCCGGTGGGCGCCGTGGGCCAGGTGCGCGCGGTGCGCTCTGCTGGTTCGAGGGCGGTGTTCAGCGCACCAGGCCCAGGTGCTGCAGCTCGCGCAGCAGACCGTGGCCGTCCGGCGCCTCGACCGTCGTCGGGCCGGGACCCGTGCGGCGTGCGCCGTCGAGGGGCCGCAGCGTTCCGTGGGCGAGCAGCTGCTCGGGCTCCGTGAGCTGCCGGATCGCGATCGCCTCGACGTTGTCGGGATGGCGCGCCGCGAACGCGGCATAGGTGGCCGGGTCGTGCTGGCCGTCGTCGCCGACGAGGATCCAGCGGATATGGGGGAACTGCTCGGCGAGGCTCTCCAAGGAGCGCCGCTTGTGCTCGCGGCCCGAGCGGAACATGCCGGTGTTCGTCGGCCCCCAGTCCGTCAGCAGCAGGGGCCCCTCCGGGTAGCCGTTCTTGTACAGGAAGCGGCGCAGGACCGGGAAGACGTTCCATGCTCCCGTGGAGAGGTACAGGAACGGCATCTCCGGATGCTCCCTAGCCAGGTGCTGGTACAGGGCCGGCATCCCGGGGACGATCCGACGGGTGGTCTGGTGCGCGACGAACGCGTTCCAGAACGCGATCAGGGGGCGCGGCAACCAGGTGATCATCACCGTGTCGTCGATGTCGCTGACCAGGCCGATGCGAGCTTCCGGCTCCAGGACGTCGATGTCGGCGGTGACCGTGTTGGACGGGGCCGTCCACAGCTCCGCCTGGTGACGACCGGGCGGGAGATCGACCTCGACCCAGGTGTCGAGGATGCCGGAGCGATCGGCGACCGCCCGGACCTCCCTGCCCCCGATGCGGATGTGCACGGTGCGATGCGCGGCGACCTGGCCGGCGAAGTTCCTCCAGCCGCGCACGGCCATCCGTCGCATATCCTGCACCGGCTGATCATGGAGATCCGCGGGAGTGCCGGGGGAGGCATAGCGGACCTTCGCGAGGATCCGCACCCGGGAGGTGCTGCCGTAGCCGTGGAACGGCTGCAGCCGCAGATCCCAATGCATGCGGCGCAGCACCTGGCTGACCGCAGTGTTCTTGACGTCCTCGACCCGGGCCGCCCAGTGGGGGCGATCCGGGCCGGTGTCCGGTGCGCGCCGCGGACGACGCAGGGGGATGGGTGATCGCACGTGCAGGGTCTCGAGTGCGTTGTCGAGGCGGAGAGGATCGGCCGACGGGGGCTCAGACCCTTCGGGCCATCTTCACCCAGGCGCTCGACGGGTCATCCTCGACGATCTGCCAGCGCTCTCCCGTATCCGTGAAGCCGAGGCTCTCGTAGGCGGCGCGGGCGCCGGTGTTGGTGGGGCCGACGTACAGGGTGACGGTGTCCGCGCCGTCCTCCTTGGCCCACTCGATGACCGCTTCAGCGAGGCGCTGGGCGAGCCCGGCCTTGCGGGAGGTGGGGGTGACCCACATGGCCTGGAGCTCGCGCTCGTTCTCCGGGGAGTCCGCCTCATGGCGCACCGCGACGACGCCGATCGGCTGACCGGACTCGACGGCGAGGAACCAGGCGGCCTCGCCGACGCGCTGCTTCCAGACCTTGTCCTCGTAGGTGGACTCCTTCTCCCAGCTCTGCCCGAACGCTGCGGGATCGCTGCTGAGGGAGCGGAGTCGGATCTCGCGCACGAGCGACCAATCGTCGTCGTGGGCGCGGATGATGTCGGCCATTGCTGTCCTCCTGAGCCGTCGGTGCGTCGCGGGCATCCCGCCCGGGCGGCTGCCTCGGTGCCGCGGTGGCGTGGGGTGCACTCCCGTCGGCATTGTACGGGGCAAGGCCGTTCGGTCTCTCGGAGAGCCCGGGGAGTTGCCACAATGGTGCCATGGAGTCGTATCGCGTGCTCACCGTCTGCACTGGCAATGTCTGCCGATCCCCTGCGGCGGCCGTGATGCTGCGGGAGGGAGTGCGGCTCGACGGCCTCGCCGACCGCATCGAGATCGGGAGCGCCGGGACCAGCTGGGAGGCCGAGGGGCAGCCTATGGATGAGCGGACGGTGCTCGCCCTCGAGCGTGCCGGCTACCATCCGCCGTTCATCCACACTGCGACGACGATCCACCTCACTGAGCTTCTGACCTGGGATCTCGTGCTGCCGATGACGGCTGAGCACGCTGCGTCGCTGCGACGGATGATCGATCACGCGCCTCCGGGATCGCCGGTGCCTGAGGTGATCCTGTGGCGCCAGTTCGACCCTGCTGCGCCTGTGACCGCGACCGAGGCGGAGCTCGCTGTGAAGGATCCCTGGTACAGCGGGCAGAAGGCGTTCGATCGCACGATCCTCTCGATGCAGGCGGCCGTCCCCTCCCTGCTCGTGCATCTCCGCTCCCGCCTGCGCGAACGTGACGAGGCTGCGGCGCTGGCGACACGCCGGGGCTGAGGTCCTGAAGGTTCCGAAAAGCTCACGATCGCGGACCGCGCTGTCGGGCGGTGCAGGGCGCCAGGTGCTGAGGGGCTCCAGGCGGTGCGCCGTGCAAGGCTGCGCGGGGCGTCAGCGGACGCGGGGGTGTCAGGCGGTGCGCGCCACGGCGCGATGCTGCGGTCTGGCAGACGCTCTCGGCGGGCCGGCGCGGGAGGTCAGGGCTTGCGCCGACCGATCCTGCGGGCCACGGCTGCGGAGTGCCGGCTGTGCCAGGTCGCTCCGACGAAGCCCGCAGCGGTGAGGAAGCCGATGCCGAGGGCGGCGACGAGGACCTGCTGCATACCGCCGAGCGTGCCGTCGTAGTCGTCGGAGAAGGGCTTGAGCAGCTGGACGATCGGACCTCCGCCATCGTCGTCGCCGGAGCTCTGCTCGGCGGCCGCCGGCTGCGATGTGTCCTCGTCCTGGGCTGTCGACTCGTCGCCGTCGGCGTCCTGAGCGGGGGCCTCCGCGGTGGAGCCGCCGCTGCTGCCAGCGGGGTCCTCGGTCGTCGACACCGAGGAGGCATCGGTGCGCGACGAGGTCAGATGGGGCTCCTCGACCGGTGAGTCCGTCGGGTCCTGGACAGTCTCGTCCGACGTCGTGGTCTGGTCCGACCTCGTGGACGCGTCGGTGTCCGTGCTCGGGTCCTGCGTGCGGGAGGGGGTGGAGGCGGATCCGGAATCGGTGGTCGGGTCCTCCTCGGCAAGCGAGCTGGATGGGCTCGTGATCTCCTCAGGGGCTGTCGTGGTGCTCTCCTCGCCGGTGGAGGGAGTCGGCGCAGGGGTGGAAGGAGTCTCCGAGGGCGACGGGGAAGGGGTCTCCGGGGGCGATGTGGAGGGCGAGGTCGTCTCCGTCGGCTCCTCGGACTCGTCGTCCGTCGGCTCTTCGGTCGGAGCCTCGGGAGCCGTGGTCCCCGTCGGCTCCTCGGATCCATCGCCCGACGGCTCCTCTGGGTCTGTCGGCTCCTCGGTCGGATCCGACGGAGCTGCTGAGCTCTGAGAGTCTCCAGCGCTCGGAAGGGTGACCGCAGGCGGTTCGGGGTCCTCGGTGGGCTCTTCCGTCGGGGACTCTGCTGGGTCGGTGGGCTCCTTCGACGGAGTCTCCTCGGGCTCTGCAAGTTCCTCCGACGGGGACTCCTCCGGGTCGGTGGGCTCCTCTTCGGCCGGGGCCTCGATGTCGCTCTCCGTGCCGGCGTCTGAGCCGGTGTCGGTGTCGGTGAGGTCGGCACCAGAGTCACCGACGGTGTCCGCGCTTCCGCTCTCGGCGCTTCCGGCCTCCTCGTCGGCGGCATCATCCGAGCTCTCGGCCTCGGCGGTCGTCAGCTCGTCCTGCAGGGAGTCCGAGGAGTCCTCCGCTGATCCGAGCTCCGGGATCGCGTCCGGTGCATCGGTGTCCGCGGCGTCGGCATCGGCGTCTGCATCAGCGTCCTCAGCAGCATCGTCCGTTGCATCGGCGGTGGGAGCGCCTTCGGTCTGCTCGCCGCTCGAGGCGGAGTCCGTTGGTTCCTCATCGGCCTCAGGAGCCTCTGCCTCAGGAGCTTCGCCCTCGGTGGCCTCGGTCTGCGCGGTCTCGTGCGACGCGAGGCCGTCATCGTTCGTGGGGGAGGACGCGGCATCGTCGGCAGGATCCGTGCCGGTCCCGGCGCTGGAGCTCGTCTCGGTATCCGCATCCGCATCCGTCACGGCATCGGTCACCGCATCCGCCGGAGCCTCCGACGTCGCCGAGGCCTCGGGAGCGCTCTCAACCACGGCGTCGGAGGACTGATCGTCCTCCAGAGCGCTCGAGGAATCGGCCTCTGCCGAGGTCTCCTCCTGGGTGGAGGCTCCCTGATCGGCGGCGGGCTGCGCGAACGCGGGCAGGGCGGCAGAGGGTAGAGCTATCGCCGCGGCCGCAGTGCAGATGCACAGACGTGAACGCAGACGCATAGGCGGGCTACCCCCTTTCCCTGTCGCGCCTTGGCACGGCGCTCTCGGAGACATTACCGGCGGGCCCGACGGGGAACTCTACCCTACCGAACCTTTACCTTCTCTTCATGGTGTCGTGAGGGAGGAGCGCGATGCAAGCAGGTGTGCACCGTGACACCGATGGCATCATGCGACGAAAAAACGGGCGAATCGGCCATCGTCCGCTCCCTGGACGACGTGCGGGCGGCCATCCCACCGGGGCCGAGGAGGGGCGTCGGAAGCCCCGTTCGGGGCCCCGACGCCGCCGTCACTCGGACAGCGCGCTGTCGACCAGGGACTTCGCCGCGGCCAGCACCTCATCCAGGTGCTCCTGGCCGCGGAAGGACTCGGCATAGATCTTGTAGATGTCCTCGGTGCCGGAGGGGCGCGCCGCGAACCAGGCCGACTCCGTCGACACCTTCAGACCGCCGATCGGACCCCCGGCGGGCGCCTCGGTGATCTTCGCCAGGATGGGCTCGCCTGCGAGCTCCGTGGCGGTGACCTGCTCGGGGCTGAGGGCCTTGAGTGTCGCCTTCTGCTCGCGATCGGCGGGGGCATCGGTCCGGGCGTAGGCGCTCGAGCCGAACGTCTCGACCAGCTCCCCGTGCAGGGCGCTGGGGGAGCGTCCGGTGACGGCGAGGATCTCCGAGGCGAGCAGCGCGAGGGTGATGCCGTCCTTGTCGGTCGTCCACACGGTGCCGTCCTTGCGCAGGAAGGAGGCGCCTGCGCTCTCCTCGCCGCCGAAGCCGACGGAGGAGTCGATGAGGCCGGGCACGAACCACTTGAAGCCGACGGGGACCTCGAACAGCTCGCGTCCGAGATCCTTCACGACACGGTCGATGAGGCTCGAGGACACGACGGTCTTGCCGACCTTCGCCCCAGAGGGCCAGCCGGGGCGGTGCGCGAACAGATAGGTGATCGCCACCGCCAGATAGTGGTTGGGGTTCATCAGGCCGGCATCGGGCGTGACGATGCCGTGGCGGTCGGAGTCCGCGTCGTTCCCGGTGGCGATGTCGTACTCGCTGCGGCGCTCGAGCAGCGACGCCATGGACCACGAGCTCGAGCAGTCCATGCGGATCTTGCCGTCGCGATCCAGGGTCATGAAGGAGAACTGGGGATCCACCTCGGGGTTGACCACGGTGAGGTCGAGATCGTGCATCTCCCCGATCATCGCCCAGTAGTCGACCGCGGCCCCGCCGAGCGGATCGGCGCCGATGCGAACGCCCGCGCGCCGGATCGCGTCGAGGTCGACGACGTTCGCCAGATCTCGCACATAGGTGTGCAGGTAGTCATGGCGCCCGGCGTCCTGCAGGGCCTTCTGCCGACCGTTGCGGCGGACGCCCGAGAGCCCCTCGGCCAGCAGCTGGTTGGCGCGGTCGGCGATCCAGGTGGTCGCGTCGGAGCCTGCAGGGCCGCCATGCGGCGGGTTGTACTTGAACCCGCCGTCGCGCGGCGGGTTGTGGCTGGGGGTGACGACGATCCCGTCGGCCCGTGCCGGATCGTTCCCCGCCATGCCCCTGTTGTGCACGAGGATCGCGTGGGACACCGCCGGGGTGGGCGTGTAGCGGTCGTCGGCATCGATGAGCGCGTGCACGTCGTTGCCCGAGAGCACCTCGAGCGCGGTGTCGAAGGCGGGTCGCGAGAGCGCATGCGTGTCGCGGCCGATGTACAGGGGGCCGCGGATCCCCTGCGAAGCACGGTACTCGACGATCGCCTGCGTGGTGGCCGCGATGTGGTCCTCGTTGAACTTGGTGTCCAGCGAGGAGCCGCGGTGGCCCGAGGTGCCGAAGGAGACGGCCTGGTCGGGATCCGAGGGATCCGGGTGGAGGTCGTAGTAGGCGTCCAGGAGGGCGTCGACATCGACGAGGTCCTCGGGAAGAGCCTTCTGGCCTGCACGGGGGTGCATATTCACCACTCCATCCTCGGGTTCGGGGTCACCGTTCAACTCTAGGCGACGGCCCCAGGGCGGGGAGGACCGGGGATCGACTGCTGAGACGTCCCGCATCGATCGCCGGCCCTCCCCGCAACGGGCTCCTGCCCGCGGCGGGTCAGCGGCGGCGCGTCTGCACCAGGCGGACGATGCCGATGATCGTCAGGATCAGACCGACGAGCCCGGCCAGCACGCCGATGATCGGACCGATGAGCATCGGGGCGGCGATGCCCAGCAGGTCGTAAGGGCCGAGGTATGCGGGGGCGTCGGTCCCGTCGCAGGCGATCGTCACCGTCGTGTCCTCGAGGGCCGCGACCCCGAGAGTCTGCTCATAGCTGCTGCCGTCACCGAACTGCGTGGTGCCCGAGAGCGACACGGTCGACAGCGATGAAGAGCCGTCGGCCGCCTCGGCGGTGCAGGTCGTGGAGGCGGCATCCTCCGAGGGGACGTAGACGAGGATCATCTCGTTGGCTGCGACCTCGATCTGCGCGGTGCCGCCGGACATCGCCGTCGGCCCCTCGCTGACGTCCCCCGTCAGGGAGCCGACGGACCAGAGGATCCCTCCGATCGCGAACAGCGGCGCGATGACGATCAGGAGCACCAGACCGATGATCAGAGGCACGAGGCCGCGGCGGCGGGGCGCGGGGGAGCCCTGAGGGCCGGCCCCGCCCATCGGACCGCCGAACGATCCGGTGCCGTCGAAGGACCCGGTGCCGCCTGGCGCCGGTCCGAACGCCCCGCCCGTCTGACCGCCGGAGAACCCGGCGGGCGACGATCTGGAGGAGCCGCCGTCGAACCCGGGTGCGGAGCCCTGACCGGTCGCCGCCCCGTGGTGCGGAGCGGGCGAGGAGTATGCGCCGTAAGGCGAAGCGGGAGCTCCATAGGGGGAGGCGGGGGCGCCCCAGCCGGTCTGGTCGCCGGCCGACGGGTCGCCGTCGGTGCCCGTCCCCGGCAGGGGGCTCTGAGCGGGGCCCGGAAGGCCATAGGTGGGGCGTCGGCGAGCGGGGGGCGTCGCGGACTCTCCGTCGGTCATCGATCCTCCTCGGATGGCGGCCGGGCCAGGATAGCCGCCGGTCCAGAGAGGAGTCCGAGCACGGGTCAGACGAGCTGCTGCACCACGACGATCGCCGCGGCGCCCACCAGCGCAGTGGCGATCGGGGCTGCGATCCAGGTGCCGACCATGGTCGCGGCGACCCTCCAGCGCACCTGGCGCGGACCGATCGCGGTCCCGGCGCCGACGACGCTCGAGGCCAGCGTGTGGGAGGTCGAGATCGGCACATCGAAACCGATCACCGCGAGGCCCATCACCGCGGCCGCGGAGGTCTCCGCTGCCATGCCCTGGGCGGAGGAGAGGTCCGTCAGCCGACGACCGATGGTGCGGATGATCCGGTGGCCGCCGGTCAGCGTGCCCAGCGCCATGGCCACGGCGATCGGGATCATCCACGCCGTCACCGAGGAGGCGTCGTAGCCGGTGGCGGTCAGGGCGATCAGCAGCACGGCGAAGGGAAGACGGGAGTCGCTCATCCCGTGACCGGTGGCGACAGCGCTCGAGGTGACCGTCTGGGCGAATCGCAGATGACCGATGCGCAGGCGCTCGGTGCGGCCGAAGGCCAGCACGCCCCGCATCGCCGTGAAGCTGACCACCGCACCCAGCAGCGGGCCGATCACCGTCGCGATCACGAGCAGCAGGATCACGGGCGCGAACGCGTCAGGGACGCCCAGGGTGGCGGTGACCCCGAGCGTCGAGCCGAAGAAGGCGTGCCAGGTGGAGGACGGCATCCCGAGCCACCACGTCAGCACCTCCCAGCCCAGGGTCGTCACCAGGATGACCACGAGCGCCCAGCCCAGCAGGTCCGGCGCCGTGCCGCTGAGCTCGAACAGATGGTGGAGCCCCAGCAGGTCCATCGCCCAGCCGGCGGTCGCCGGCACCAGGAGCAGGCCCAGCAGGGCGCCCAGCAGGTTCAGCAGAGCCGCGAGGATCAGCGCGCCCGACTCGCTCAGGGACCGGGTGGTGATCGCCGTGGAGACGGCGTTCGAGGCGTCGTGGAAGCCGTTGTAGTAGGCCAGCACCAGCGTCAGGACGACGACGAGCCCCAGCAGCAGCGGATCCACTCAGGCGTCCTTGACCCGGAGGAGATCCGCGAAGCGGCCCGTGCGCTCCTGCAGGGACACGGTGGTCGCGATGGAGGCGATCACATCGCGCATCGGCAGCAGGTCCGAGGCGGCACCGCCGTGCTCGTACTGCACGGCGAGCGCCTGGCGCACGAGCCGGTCGCCCTGGCGGCGGATCTTGCGGATCTGCGCGTAGTAGTCACCGAGCTCACGCACGTCGTCGAGCTTCCAGGTGGCGGCCACGGTGATCTCCGCGGAGCGCTCGATTCCGCGCGCAGCCTCCAGCAGCGCCTCGGGGACCGCCCCGGCCCGCGAGAGAACCAGCAGCTCGGCGGTGTTCTCCATCGACTCGATCGCATCGGCGATGGTCAGCGCGAGATCGTAGAGGAGCTCCGCCTGATACGGGGTGATCAGCGATTCGGCGAGCCGGTTGGCGATGCGGCGGCACAGCTCCTCGGCGCGGGTGGAGCGGTCGTGCAGGCGCGGCGCCAGGCGCTCCCGCTCGCGCAGGCCGCTGCCCAGGATCGTCGAATGGGAGTCGGCCGCCTGCACCTGGATCTCCGCCAGCTCCGCGAACAGGTCGTACATCGACCGCTCGACCCGGGTCGGGAAGAAACGCACCACGTCCAGACGCCTCCTTGCGCCGAGGGCGCAGTGCTCCGTGCGGGCGCCGCCCGCGGGATGCGGGCCGCCTCAGGAAGGTCGCGCGCCGGACCGGGATGCGCCTGTCGGCGCGAAGGCCGCTCGAAGCGGCGAATGTTGGAGCCCGGGGCAACCGCGGCCCGACGCGTCGACCATGCTAGGGCACGATCCTGGACCGCTGCCAGCCGGGTGAGGGCGAGCGTGAGATGCGTCCTGGGGTCGGCGGGGCGGCGGGGACGGGGAGCGCGCGGCGGTCGGCTCGTGAGCAGGGAGGCCGCAGGGCGCGGGATCCGTGGCGGATCAGTCCAGGGTGCCGGCCTCGGCCCGACGGCCGGCGGCGACGAGCTCCTCACCGGTGCGCAGCAGGCGCTCGGCCTGCGCCGTCAGGACGTTCTCCGGATCCGAGGCGGGGTCGTCATCGGCCAGGTGGGCGGTGCCGTGGGCGACGATCGTGGCCACGGCCCCGGCGCGGATCAGGGCGAGCGACAGGTCTCCGGTGAAAGCCCCGCGCAGGATGTCGTCCATGGTCTCGCGCACCTGGTCGATCTGCGGCGGCTCGGCGAAGCCGGAGAGATAGCGCAGGCCGGGCACGGTGCGGGAGCCCGCGCGGTAGCGGCGCACCACCTCATCGCCCGAGCGCTGCACCCAGGTGTGCAGCACATACAGCCGCCACAGGGCCCCGGGCAGCGTCCCCGCCGGGGCGCTCGACCACAGTGCGGAGAGATCCCCCAGGCCCTCGTCGGCGGCGAGGGTGACCACGCGGTGCACGACCTCCGGATCCGAGCTGTGGAAGACGCCGTCCAGGAGGGCCCGCGCGGAGTCGTGCGCGAGGTCGGCGGCGGTGGCCGGATCGGGCGCGCCGGGGATCGACTCCGCGGTGCTGGGGAACAGCGGGGCGGGACGACGGAAACGGGGAGCGGGCGCGCCGGAGGACATGCACGGCACTGTACGGGCTGCGCCTGCGTGCCGACGACCCCCGCAGACGACGGGAAGGATGGGCAGTCCTCCCCGTCGACCGTCGTCCCGGGCCGGTCTAGCCTGGGTGCGTGAGCATCCCCGGCAGTCTCAGCACGCCGACCGGCCCGCGGTGCGCGCTGCCCGACCTCACGCGCGGCGCATCGACGGTCGAGCGGATGCTGCGCGCCCTCGACGACGCCCTCTACGGCGGTCGCGACGGCGCTGGCTCCGACCGCACTGGCTCCGACGGCGATGCCGTCGCCGGCGAGGCGTCACGGGCACGGCCGCCGGCCGCGGCGAGGGAGCTGGCGACGGTCCTCGAGCCCGCCGATCCGCTCAGGCGGTGCGTCGCATGCGCGGTGGTCTCCGGCGCGGCATTGGGATCCGCTCCGCTGCCGGGCGTCGGCGTCGTCCTGGTCCTGGCGGGGATCCCGTCGGGCCGCAGCCCCGACCTCGTCGCCCTGGCGGTGATCGCCGGGCTGGTCCTCGTGGGTCTCGCACTCGTGCTGCTCGGGGTGCGGTTCGCGATCGTCGGCCTCGCCGCGGCCCGCTCCCGCGTCGTGATCAGGTCGCGGAGCGTCCGGGTGCGCGGGGTGCTGCGCGAGCGTGAGATCGACTGGGGGGAGGTCGCCGCGGTGGAGTCCCGCGTCGTGCACCCGGTGCACGGGCTGACCGGGGGCCTCCGGCTCACGGACGGCTCGATGGTGCTGCTGCCGATCCTGGACCGTCCGCTGTGGGAGTACTCGAGGCCCTCCGGTCCCCAGACCCGGCGGCTGCGCCGCGAGCTGCATCAGCGTCGCGCTCGCCGCTGAGGCTGGCTGACGCAGAGGAGGAGGCACCATGGAAGCACTGCTGATGACGCTCGGATCCGGCTGGGTCTCCGGCGTGCGGCCCTACTTCATGATCTTCCTGCTGGGGATCGTCGGGCGCGTGGCCGGGATCGAGCAGGTCCCCGAGGTGCTCCAGCGCACCGACGTCCTGGTCATCGCCGGGATCCTGCTCGTCGTCGACTTCCTCGCCGACAAGGTCGCCTTCCTCGACTCCTTCTGGGACCAGCTGCACACCGTCGTGCGGCCGATCGCCGGGGGAGCGCTCGGGTACCTGCTCGGCGGGGAGACCGACACGACCACTGCGATCGTCATGGCGGTGATCGGCGCGGCGACGGCGCTCGGCGCCCACACCGCCAAGGCGACCGCTCGGGCGGCGGTCAACGTGTCGCCGGAGCCCGTCTCCAACGCGCTCGTCTCCACGGGCGAGGACCTCGCCGTCGTGGTGATAGGGGTGCTGACCGTCCTTCTCCCGGTGGTAGCCGGGATCCTCGCGGTCCTGCTCCTCGCGATCGGGGCCTACGCGGCCTGGCGGATCCACCGCACGATCCGCGGACTGCGGGCGAAGCTGCGGGCCGCCCGTGATGCACGAGGCGGAGGCGCAGTCGGCCCGGCCTGAACCGCGATGATGATCAGGCGGGACGGTGCGATCTGCCGCGTGTGGACGATCAGGCGCCCGGGGCGCGGCTGACGCCGTCCTCCCAGAGCTCGGCCACGCTGCGGGCGATCGATCCGCTGTCCGCGTCGGAGACCGTGAGGATGCCGTCCTCGTCCAGCGGCAGATGCCCGGTGCGCCAGGCGCCGTCGGCCTCCACATGGAACATCAGCGGGACCTGCTGTTCAGGATCCGACAGGTCGGTGCGCCGCAGCGAGACGGTGCGCTCGCTGCCCTCTCCGAGGAAGGCCACGACGACGTCGGCGATCGATGCCGGGACCTGCGAAGGGTCGGGCAGCGAGGAGACGACGAAGGAGTCGAGATCGTCCTGGGTGAGCATGAGCACGGCCTGCTTCGCCTTGACCACGAAGGCCATCCGCATGGCCTCGCCCTCGGACAGCGCGACCCCCAGCCAGCGGTCGGCGGCGGTCAGGACGGTCGCGACGACCTGGCCCTCCTCTCCCAGCAGCCACTGGCCCTCCTCCGAGCGCTCCACCTTCCCGCGCGCCCGGAGGCCCGAGGTGACGGCGGCGGTGACGAACTCGCGTGCCTCCTCGGGGGCGGCGCGCAGACCGATCTGCTCGCGCGAGATGCGGCCGCTCTCCGTGGGCCGCAGGCCCAGCATGAAGTCGATCTCGTAGGCGGTGTAGATCGTGCTGCTGTCGTCGTCGGCGCTGGTGCTGGCAGTGCTCATGGATCCCCCTGGATGCTGGTCCCGATGCCGGGGCCGTGTGCTCGGGCCTCACCTGCCGCGCTCGGCGACGGGCCGGAGCGGACAGGGCTGACAGAGGAAGCATGTCAGATCGAGCCGGGGCGCTCCAGGACCCGGGGCGCCCCAGGAGGGGGACCCCTGGAGACGGGGGACTCCTGGAGGCGGGTTCTGGACGGGCGACGAGCGCGGCGCGTCCGCGGCTGGCGGACTTTCCGTACTCTGATGTCCATGGACGCCGACGACGAGACCGCCCCGGTCGGGACGATGCATCGTCGGCCGACGCCGGACGCACCGAGCTCGCCGACCGCGGCGGAGGTCTACGAGCACCTCCTCCTCACCGGTCCCCGGGCCCGCACCGACCTCGCCTCCCGGCTCGGACTGTCGGGGCCGACGCTGACCCGCCTGGCCCGCGAGATGCTCGACCAGGGTCTGCTGCGCGAGCTCCCGCCCCGCCCCGTGGCCAAGGGGCGCCCCCAGCTGCCGCTCGACGTCGACGAGCATCATGCGCTGTTCATCGGCCTCAAGATCACCGCCACCGTCGTGCACGCCGTCGTCGTCGACGTGCGCGGTCGTGCGCTCGAGGAGCTCTCCGCGACCCTGCCGGACTCCGCGCCCGAGACCGTCGTGGACCGTGCCGCCGAGCTCGCCGTCGCGCTCGCCGACTCCCATCCGCGGATCGCCGGGGTGGGGGTCGCCGGGCCGGTCCTGGTCGACGACGACGGAGATGTCCTCGAGGCCCGGCTGCTGGGGTGGGACGGCCCGGTGCCGCTGCGGGACCGGCTCCAGGAGCGTCTGGCGCTGCCGGTCACCGTGAGCAACGACTTCCATGCGCTCCTGGAGGGGCTGACCTGGTTCGGCATCGGCCGCCGGCATCCCTCGTTCGTGCTGATCACCATCGGAGCAGGCGTCGCCGTCGGCCATGTGCGCCGCGGCGAGGTCCATCGCGGCGGGGGGCATCGGGCCGGTCTGCTCGGGACCCTCCCCACGATCGCCCGCGACGGTCGCGGGGTGATGCTCGCCGACGTCGCGAGCGCTCGGGACGTCGTCGCAGCAGCTCGGGCGAGGGGCCTGCCGGGCCTGCCGCCGGAGCCGACGGCAGGGGCGGGCGCCGCGCCCGGCGCGTCGACCGACGAGATGGAGGCTGAGGGCCTGCAGAGGGTCATCGCCGCCGTCCGGGAGGGGGAGCCGGCGGCGCTCGACGTGGCCGCGGACGTCGCCCACGCGGTCGGCGTCGCCGCCGCCGGACTCGTCGGGCTGCTGGATCCCGACGCCGTGGTCCTGGGAGGCGAGGGCGTGGGGCTCCTGCAGCACGGCGACGAGCTGCGCACCACCATCGACGACCTCCTGCGGCCCGTGCATCGGGAGGTCGAGCTGCGTTTCCTGCCCGACGACTTCGACGACTGGACCCGCGGGGCCGCCGTGATCGCCCTGCAGCGCTTCGTGGGCAGGAGCTCCCCGGGTCCTCGGGACGGCTGAGCGGCCGGCCCGAGGACCTCACGGTGCTCCCGGAGGCGTGCTCCGGGGTCACTCGAACAGGGCGTTGACCCGTTCGTTGTAGGCGGTGAAGTCCGCTGCCGAGGTCTGGCGCATCCAGATCTGGTCGAAGGCCGGCTGCATGATCGAGGCGATCTGGGCGGCGTTCTCCACCAGCGGGTACAGGCCCGTCTCCCCGTTCGCGACACGGTCGGTGAAGGGGGAGACGTCCAGTCCCTTGCCCGTGTAGGCGTCGATCGCGGCCTGCGTGCCGGCGTCGGTGGCGGGGAAGACGATACCGCGCCCGCCGATGATCTCCTGCGCGTCGTCAGAGCCGAGGAAGGCGACCAGGCGGGCTGCCGCCTCGGGGTCCGCGGACTGCGCCGAGATGGAGTCCCCCAGGCCGTTGAACATCGACATGGGGGTGCCGATCGGTCCCGAGGGCAGCGGAGCGATCCCCAGGTCCACGCCCTCGAGGTTCGCGTACGTGCCGATCATCCACGAGCCGGTCAGGCACAGGGCGCTGCGTCCTCCCTGCAGCTGGGTCTGCGCGGGACTGGAGTCCCCGAACAGGCCGAAGGGCGGGAGGATCCCCTTGTCCACGAGTCCGAAGTACCAGTCCATGGTGGCCTGGAAGCGGTCGTCGTCGTAGTTGAAGCGCGTGCCCCAGGTGTCGGCGTCGGTGAACGTCCAGCCGGTGGAGAACGCGAAGGGCGACCAGGTGGTCTGGCCCGTGTAGTCCGTCCCGGCGTCGGCCGCGAGACCGTACCGCTGGATGCTCGTGGGATCGAAGCCGTCCTCGTCGCCGCGACGGCCCTCGGTGTCGAGGGTGAGCCGCGCGAGCAGGGCCTCGAAGCTGCCGCCGTCCTCCGGGTTCCAGTCCAGGCCGAGGAGCTCCTCCTCGGCGACCCCCGCCTCGGCGAGCAGGTTCCGGTCGTACATGATCGCGATCGTGTCGTAGTCCTTGGGCAGCCCGTAGCGCTTCCCGTCCTGGCCCGTCCACAGGTCCTGCAGACCGGGCTGGAAGCTGTCGCCGGGAATCGCGTCGATCGGCGCGAGGCCGTCCAGCGGGATGATCACCCCCAGCCGCAGGAACTCGGGGTAGCGGCCCAGGTGGTCGGTGAAGACATCGGGGCCGGCGCCGGCGACGAAGCCCGCCGTCAGCTTGGTCCAGTAGTCGTCCCATCCCATCTGGGTGATGCGCACCTCGATGTCGGGGTTGCGCTCCATGAACAGGTCTATGGCCTCGGCGTAGCCGGGCAGCTGGTTCGCGTCCCACAGCCAGTAGTCCAGCTGGGTCCTCCCGCTGCCGGAGCCCGAGCCGCAGGAGGCCAGGCCCCCGGTCGCGGCGAGGGCGCCGACGGCGGCGGCACCGGTCGACAGGAGCCGTCGCCGGGTCGGGCCGGGGACGGGCGCCGGCTCCCGGGGCGGGATCACGGCGGGGCGGTCGGGGTGGGTGGGGGTGTGCGTCATCGTCGGTTCCTCACTTGATCCCGCTGAAGCCGATGGAGTTGACGATCCTCTTCGCGAAGCACGCGAAGAGGATCAGCATGGGCGCCGCCGCCACCAGGGTCGCGGCCATCAGCCCGGACCAGTCGGTGCCCGTGTTGGGGGACTGCGCGCGGAACACGGCGAGAGCGACGGTGAGCACGCGCGACTGGTCGGTGTAGGACACGAGCAGCGACCAGAAGTACTCGTTCCACGAGGTCATGTAGGTCAGCAGGGCGAGGGTCGCGAGAGGCGCCGAGGAGATCGGCAGGATCAGCGTGAAGAACACCCGGGACTTCGAGGCGCCGTCGATGAGCGCCGCCTCCTCGACCTCGCGCGAGATGTTGTTGAAGAACTGGCGCAGGAAGAAGATCGCGAACGGCGAGATGAACAGGCTCGGCAGCATGATGCCGGCGAGCGTGTCGATGAGGTTCAGGTTCTTGATCAGGATGAAGTTCGGCAGCAGCGTGAAGATCGTCGGGATCATCATCGCGCCGAGGAAGATCATGAACACGACCTCGCGTCCCTTCCACCGCAGGCGGGAGAAGGCGTAGGCGGCCATCGCGCACGAGAAGGTCTGCACGACGGTGATGCAGGTGGCCACGATCACGGAGTTCAGCAGGTAGCGCCAGAAGCTGATGGAGGCGCCGGAGCCGCCCTGGGCGACGGCCTCCTCCACGCTCTGCATGCCGAAGACGCGCTCGAAGCCGCCCAGGCTGAAGCCGACCGGCAGCAGGCTGGTCGGATCGGTCGCGAGCGCCGTGTTGCTCGACAGCGCGGTGCGCAGCATCCAGTAGAAGGGGAACAGGGTCACGAACAGGATCGCGATCATCGCGATCCAGGCGAGGATGCGGCCGGGGGAGACCCGTCGGCGGCGGCGGGCGGGGGCCTGCGCCGGGTCGGTTCCCGTCGGGCGCGACGTGGCAGGCGAGGACGGGGCGGCGGAAGCAGCGGTGGTCATCATCGACTCCTCTCGGTCCGGTCAGTCCAGGTCGGATTCGCCGGCGCGGGTCACGCGGTACTGCACGAAGGTGATGATCATGAGGATCACCAGCAGTGCGACCGAGAGCGCCGACGCGTAGCCGAACCGGTACTGCGCGAAGGCGTTCTCGTAGATGTACATCTGCAGCACCTTCGAGGCGTCCGCGGGCCCGCCCTGGGTCGTCACCGACACGGTGTCGAACACCTGGAAGCTGCCGATGATCGTCATGATCAGCACCAGCGCGAGGATCGGGCGCAGCAGCGGCAGGGTCACGCGGCGGAACATCTGCCATTCGCCGGCGCCCTCGGTCCTCGCGGCCTCGTAGAGGTATCCGGGGATCGACTGCAGCCCGGCGAAAAGCAGCAGCGCCGTGTACCCCATGTGCCGCCACACGTTGACCAGGGCGATCGTCGGGATCACCCAGGTCTCGTCGGCCCAGAAGGAGACCGGGTCGAAGCCGATCCCCTGCATGAGGAGGTTCACGATGCCGAGCTGGGAGTCGAGCAGCCAGAGGAACACGATCGCGGCGACCACGTTCGAGACCAGGTAGGGCGCGAGCACCAGCGAGCGCAGCCAGGTCGACTGCGTCAGGCGCTGCATGAGGACGGCGATCAGCAGCGCGACGATCGTCTGGACGCCGATGTTGATGACGACGTACTCGACGGTGACCTTCAGGGAGTTCCAGAAGACGGGGTCGACGAGCATCGCCCGGTAGTTCGCCAGCCCCACCCATTCGGGCGGGTTCAGGATCGTGTACTCGGTCAGCGAGTAGTAGATGCCCGTCAGCAGCGGCCAGACCAGGAAGACCAGCAGGCCGACGGAGGCGGGGGCGATGAACAGCAGGGCGAGCCGCGTGTCGTCGCGGCGCTTCCGCGGGGAGCCGGCGCCCGACGGAGCGGAGCCGCTCCGAGCGGCCGGGGCATCCCCCGGTGCGGTGGTGGAGAGGGACATCATCGTCCTTTCTTCGGTGGGTCCGTCGGCGCAGATCGGCTCCGACGGATGCTCGACAGCGGCGTCGCGCAGGACCGGGAGAGCCTCGGTCCTGCGCGACGCCGTTCAGCCGATCGCCGTGACCTCCAGCAGCACGGCGGTCTCGGGGTTCATCAGCGGTGCGGTGACGCCGGCTCCGGTCAGCGCGGAGCCCGGCAGCTCGACGCCGCCGACGAGCTCTCCTCCGCGGTATGCGTCGCGGTTGGTGTCGGTCGCGGGGTCGGCGCCGGCGCGCGCCCAGGCGGGCAGCACCAGACCGCGGGGCCTCTCGCCGATGACCCGCGGGCTCAGCCGGTAGCGGCGCTCCGGATCCAGCCCGGGCAGGCGGATCCGTCCGACGGGTGCGATGTCGGGCGTGTCCACGCAGACCACGGTGTACAGGCCGCGGTCGCGCTCGGGGGAGAGCACGCCGGTCACCCACAGGCAGTCCTGGCCGCGGTCTGCGCGCACGAGATCGCCGGTCAGCAGCAGCTCGCGCCGGTCCTTGTAGAAGGCGATCCACTCGCGCAGCTCCGCCAGCTCCGTCTCGGTGGCCTGACGCAGATCCCATTCGATGCCCAGGTGCCCCAGCAGGGCGCTCGCGGCCCGGTAGGACAGGGAGTGCAGACGCCCGGTGGTGTGGGAGGCGCCGGAGGCGATGTGGCTGCCCATCACCTCCAGCGGGACCAGCTGGGAGGTCCAGCGGTTCATCTGCGCGCGTTCGAGGGGATCGATGCAGTCGGAGACCCAGATGCGGTCCGCGAGCTCGAGGATCCCGAGGTCGACGCGCGCTCCGCCCGAGGAGCAGGACTCGATCTCCAGCCCCGGGTGGCGCTGCTTGAGGGAGGCCAGCAGGCGGTACACGGCGAGGGTCTGCTCATGGGTCGCGGCCGCGCCGGTCGCGCGGTGCGCGGCCTCCACCAGGTCCCGGTTGTGGTCCCACTTGATGTACGAGATGGCGTACTCGTCCAGCAGGGCGTCGATGGCGTCATGGATGTGCTGCCAGGCCTCGGGGATCGCCAGGTTCAGCACCTGCTGGGTGCGGGACTCGCGCGGGAGGCGGTCGGCCGACGGCGCCATGATCCAGTCGGGATGCTCACGGGCCAGGTCGGAGTCGAGGTTGACCATCTCGGGCTCGAACCAGAGGCCGAACTGCATTCCCAGCCCCGTGACGTGGTCGATCAGCGGGGAGAGGCCGTCGGGCCAGACGTCGGCCGAGACGGTCCAGTCGCCGAGGCCGGAGGTGTCGTCGCGCCGCGAGCCGAACCAGCCGTCGTCGAGCACGAAGCGCTCGACGCCGAGCTCCGCCGCGACATCGGCGAGATCGGTGAGCCGCTGCAGCTCGTGGTCGAAGTACACCGCCTCCCACACGTTCAGGGTGACGGGGCGGTCGGGGCCGACGGAGGGGAGCCCGCCGTGGGCGGCGCGATCACGGACATGCGCATGGAAGCGCCGTGCGATCCCGTCCAGGCCGACGGCGGAGTGCGAGCCGTACACCCAGGGGGAGCGGTACGAGGCGCCGGGCGCGATGCGGCCCTCGCCGGGCTGCAGCAGCTCGCCGCCGCCGAGGACCTGGACCCCGGAGTTCAGGCGCTCGGCGTAGTGGGTGTGGTCGCCCGAGAAGGCGGTGTGGACGGCCCAGATCTCGCCCTCGGCGAAGGTGAATCCGGCGGTGCCCAGGTGCAGGACGTATGCGGAGTCGGCGCCCGTGCGCCCGCGCCGGCCCTCGCGCAGATGCGTCCCGGTGCCCATGATCTGCCGCTGCGGGGTGCGCTCCTTGCCCCAGCGCCCGCCGAAGTCCAGCAGCTCGGTCGCATCCAGCGGCACCGGCAGCGCGGTGACGAGGTCGGAGACGACGTAGTCGTCGGCACCGGTGTTGACGACCTCCGCGCGGGTGCGGACCAGGCCGCTGGGCAGCAGCTCCACGTCGAGCGCGACGGTGAGGCCGACGACGTCGTCGGCCAGGTCGAAGCGCACCCGACCGGCGCCGACGGCTGCGAACTCCTCGGTCAGCGGCTCGCCCGGGAGCGGCATCGAGCCGCCGATCGACGCCGCGTACCCGTCGGCCGTGCCCGAGGCGTGCAGCGAGACCCCGCGGACCTCCAGGCGCGGGGCGAAGCCCGACCCGTCGGCGCGCGCGCCGGTGAGCCCGGGGCGGCCCATGAAGCCGTCGCACTCCTGCGGGATGACGCCGATCCGCAGGGGCTGGTCGATCGCGTTGTTCGACGCGATCGGGGTGGTCGTCGCGAACAGGATGCGGGCATCGTCGGCGTCGAGATCGCCGAGGGAGGTCCCCCAGTGGAGGATCCAGGGCATGCGGCCGTCGGTGGCGTCCAGCAGCAGGGAGACCCCGGCGGTGCTGAGATGGATCCGACGGGTGGGGGAGGTGGCGGGCATCGTTGCTCTCCGGGTCAGCGGGGACGGGGCCGCCGAGGAGCGTGCTGCCCGTCACTCATTATTTACGGGACGAAATTAAACCTTCGGGCGGTGTGCGTCAAGGAGTGTCGCGATGCGGACCCGCGGGCGCGGCGACCATGCAGAAGACGGCGGCCGCGTCGGGGTGCTCGACGGCGCTACCCTGTTGCGATCCGGTGCACCGGGCACCGGAGCCGGTCGCCTGCGCGCGGCCGGAACGGGGCCGAGAGCCCAAGGAGCATTCTGATGATCTTCACCCAGTCCTCGAAGCTGCGCGACGTGTGCTACGAGATCCGAGGACCGGTCCCCGCGGAGGCCGCCCGCATGGAGGCTGAGGGTCACAAGGTCATCAAGCTCAACATCGGCAACCCCGCCCCCTTCGGCTTCGAATGCCCCGACGAGATCCTCGTCGACATGATCCGCAACCTGCCGACCGCGCAGGGGTACTCCGAGTCGAAGGGGATCCCCGCCGCGCGCCGCGCCGTCGCGCAGTACTACCAGACCAAGGGCATGCCCGGGATCGGGCTGGACGACGTCTATCTCGGCAACGGCGTCTCGGAGCTCATCCAGATGACCTGCCAGGGCCTCATCGACGACGGCGACGAGGTGCTCATCCCCTCGCCCGACTATCCGCTGTGGACCGCGTCGGTCGCGCTCGCCGGCGGGACGGCGGTGCACTACCGCTGCGATGAGGAGAGCAGCTGGTGGCCCGACGTCTCCGACATCGCGGACAGGGTCACCCCGCGCACCAAGGCGATCGTCGTCATCAACCCCAACAATCCCACCGGCGCGGTCTACCCCGAGCATGTGCTCCAGGAGATCGTCGAGGTCGCGCGCAAGCACGGGCTGATGATCCTGGCCGACGAGATCTACGACAAGATCCTCTACGACGACGTGGTGCACACGCCGATCGCGTCCCTCGCCCCCGATCTGCTCACGATCACCTTCAACGGCCTGTCCAAGGCCTATCGGGTCGCCGGCTTCCGCGCCGGCTGGATGGTCCTGTACGGCCCCAAGGATCACGCCTCGAGCTTCATCGAGGGGCTCGACGTGCTCTCGAACATGCGCCTGTGCCCGAACGTTCCTGCGCAGCACGTGGTGGCGACCGCCCTGGGCGGATATCAGAGCATCAACGACCTGCTCCTGCCGGGAGGTCGGCTGCGTGAGCAGCGCGATGTCGCGTACGAGGGTCTCAGCAGCATCGACGGGGTCGACGTCGTCAAGGCGCAGGGCGCCCTCTACATGTTCCCGCGCATCGACACCGACATGTACCGGATCGACAACGACGAGCAGTTCGCCTTCGACCTGCTGCGCTCGAAGAAGCTGCTGATCAACCACGGCACCGGCTTCAACCTCACCACCCCTGACCACTTCCGCCTGGTGACCCTGCCCGGAGTCGACCTGCTCGCCGATGCCGTGGATCGCATCGCCGACCATCTGGCCTCGATCCGGCGCTGAGTCCCCCCGGGGCCCATCGAACGCCGGGGCCCATCGAGCGCCGGGGGTCTCGCGGAACCTCGGGGGTTTTATTGAAGTGGACGTTCCAGTATGATGGGCTCGTCGCGCGGGCACCCCGTCCGTGCGGGCGAGGAGGATCCGGACATGGGACGACGTCCTGCCTACGATCGGGCCCAGGTCGTGCGCGCCGCACGCGACCTGTTCTGGCGCGAAGGCTATGACGGCGCCTCCATGGCGATGCTCCAGGAGGCCACCGGGCTGAATGCCAGCAGCCTCTACCACGGCTTCGGCTCGAAGCGGGAGCTGTTCGATCTCGCCGTCGAGGACTACCTCGAGGACGTCGTGAGGCCCGGCCTCGCCCCTCTGCGCTCCGATCCTGTCCGGCCCGACGCGCTCGCGGACTACTTCCGCGCGGCCCGCGAGCTGTTCGCGGATCCGAGCGGCCGCACCCTGCCTGACGGGTGCCTGCTGGTGAACTCCGCCTGCTCCGGGCTCGCCCGGGACAGCGGCGTGGCCGAGGTCGTGCGCGCCTATCGTGCCGAGCTCGGCGCCGCGTTCGCCCGCGGCGCCGAGGCCCGGGACCCCCAGCAGCCGCCCGCGGAGCGCGAGCGGCTCGTCGAGACCTGTGCCGCGCTGCTCGTCAGCGCGCTGGTCATGACGCGGGTGGATACCGGGGCGGCGCTCGCCGCCCTCGACGCCGCCCTCTCCCATCTCGATCGGAAGGACACCCCATGAAGCCCCTGTACAGCACCGAGGCGCTCGCCACCGGCGCGGGCCGTGACGGTCACGTCGACGTCTCCGAGTCCGATCTCGCCTTCGATCTCGCCGTCCCGGTCGCCATGGGCGGCAGCGGCGGCGGGGCCAACCCCGAGCAGCTCTTCGCCGCGGGATACTCCGCCTGCTTCCACTCCGCGCTGCAGCTCGTGGCGCGCCAGCGGAAGGTCGCTATCGACGGCTCGAGCGTCGGTGCCCGTGTGACGATCGGCTCCGAGGACTCGGGCGGCTTCTCGCTCGCCGTCGACCTCGAGGTCGTCATCCCCGAGGTCGATCACGAGACGGCGCAGTCGCTCGCGGACGCCGCGCACCAGGTGTGCCCGTACTCGAACGCGACCCGCGGGAACATCCCCGTCACGGTGTCGGTCTCCGACGACTGACCCTCCCTCCGGACGCTTCGCGTCCGCCGGATCGAGCAGGGCCGATCAGGTCCGATCCACCGGATCGGGCAGGAGCATCGGGCAGGAACGACGACGAGCGCCCCTCGTCTCCAGTGTTGCCGGAGACGAAGGGCGCTCGTCGTGCGGTGGACGGCCCGGAGGGCGGGCCATGCGTCAGGCTCGGGAGGGCTCCTCGGCGGCGTCGGCCTCCTCGGCGGCGGCCTCGGCCTCAGCGAGGGCGCGCATCCCCTCGCGGGACACGCGGACCATCTCCTCGCGCTCGACCACCTTGACGCGGGCGCGCGGGTTGCCGTCGGCGTCCAGGGCGGCGGCGCCGAGCGACTTCTCGTGGTCGTCCAGGGCGACCCAGCCATCCCAGGTCGTGTACTCCACACCCTTGGCGTCGAACAGGCGCAGGATCGCGTCGTCCTCGCGGATCGGGGCGGACTCGAGCACGCCGGCGTCGATGTCCTCGAGCAGGGAGGTGATGGTCTCCAGGGCGTCGGACTTGGTGGCGCCGATCAGGCCGATCGGGCCGCGCTTGATCCAGCCGTTGGCGTAGGAGCCGCGACGGACGGTGCCGTCGGCCTCGATGACGCGGCCGGCCTCGTTGGTGATCACGCCGCGGCGCGCGTCGTAGGGCACTCCCGGCAGCTCGGAGCCGTGGTAGCCGACCGCCCGGTAGACCGCGCCCAGCTCGTAGTCGACGAACTCGCCGGTGCCCTCGAGGTTGCCCTCGGCGTCCAGGCGGGTGCGCTCGAACCGCATGCCGGTGACCTTGCCGTCCTCGCCGAGGACCTCGACCGGACGGTGCCAGAAGTGCAGGTGCAGGCGGCGCACGACGGGGTTGCCGTGGGCGTCCGTCGGCTCCTCGCCGGCGGCCTCGCGGCGCTTCTGCTCCTCCGCCCAGCCCTCGAAGGTCTGGACGATCTGGTCGGTGCGCTTGTCGGCGCGGATGGCCTCCCACTCGGCCTCGGTGATCTGCTCGAGATCCCGGGGGTCCATGACGACCTGCACGCCCTTGGGGTGGGCGAGCTCGCGCGCCTCGAGTGGGGAGAACTTCGTCTGCGCAGGGCCGCGGCGGCCGAAGACGTGCACATCGGTGGTCTTCGCAGCCTTGAGACCGGCGTAGACGTTCTCGGGGATCTCGGTGAGCAGGAGCTCGTCGGCCGTCTTGGCGAGGACGCGGGCCACGTCGAGGGCGACGTTGCCGTTGCCGATCACCGCGAGGTGCTCGGCATCCAGCTCCCAGGTGCGGGGGTAGTCCGGGTTGCCGTCGTACCAGGCGACGAAGTCGGCGGCGCCGTGGGATCCCTCGAGCTCGATGCCGGGGATGTCGAGATCGGCGTCCTTGAGGGCGCCGGTCGCGTAGATCACGGCGTCGTAGTGGTCGGAGATCTCCTCGGCGGTCAGATCGGTGCCGAACTCGACGTCGCCCAGGAAGCGGATGTCGCCGCGCCCGAGGATGCGCTGCAGGGCGGTGATGATGCCCTTGATGCGAGGATGGTCGGGTGCGACGCCGTAGCGGATCAGGCCGAAGGGCGCGGGGAAGCGATCGAACAGGTCGATCTTCACCTCGAGCTCGCCGGACTTCACGGGAGCGGAGCGCAGGAGGGTCTCGGCGGCGTACACGCCGGCGGGGCCCGCGCCGATGACGGCAAGGCGGAAGGGCTGGGAGGAGGTCATCTCACCTCGGTCTCTCGGCGCCTGATGACGCCTGGTCGGATGTGCGGCTGAGCGGCTGCGGGGCCGTGCAGCGGGGCACGGTGAATTCCGCACCACCATATACGCGTAAACGACGATCGCAATGCTCTGTGAACGATCGCGAACATGCAGGTCGCCGCTCGTCCTCGCGTGTCACGGCAGCGATGTGCGAGGTCACGGCGCCGTGCCGGGGCACCCCCGATCATCCCACCGGCGGGGGTCGGATGGGGAGGGAGGAGAGGTGAGCCTCACGGGGAGCGCGGGCTCGTCCAGCATCCGGGATTCCGTCCGCCCGGGCCTCCGGGGCCCGCGGATCAGTCCTCCGGATCGGGCACGACCTCGACGGCGACCTCGGGGGAGCTGCCTGCGCCGGGCGGGCCGACGACGATCCCTGTCAGCGGGGGCACGTCCGAGTAGTCGCGCCCCCAGGCCGTGGTCACGAAGCGCTGATCGACGAAGGTGCAGTTGGTGGGGTCGATCCCGACCCAGCCGGAGCCGGGCACCAGCACCGCGAGCCACGCATGGGAGGCGGCGGATCCCACCATCTCACCGGCCGGCTCGGTCACGAGCTCGCCGTCGGCCGACGGGGCGGTGCGCAGATAGCCCGAGACGTAGCGGGCGGCGAGCCCGGCGGCGCGGACCGCGGCGATGCCGACGTGCGCGAAGTCCTGGCAGACCCCCCGCCGCACCGCGAGGACCTCCTCGAGGGTGGAGGAGACCGTCGTCGCGGCCGGATCGTAGGCGAAGTCGGTGTGGATCAGCGCGGTCAGCGCCGCCAGGCACTCGCCGATCGCACGGCCGGGCCGGAACACCTCGGCGGCGATCTCCGCGGCGGCGTCCGGTGCCGGCAGCCGCGGTGAGGGATGGGTGAAGTCGATGCTCTCCGAGGGCATCAGCGGTCCCCACGCGCCGGGCAGACCCCGCTCCCAGGGGCGGGACATCGACTCCAGCGGGTAGCGGCGCTCGGCGACGGAGACCCGGGCCTTCGAGCGGACCTCGAGCTGGTCATGGGGCCCGTCGACCAGGAAGTAGGTCGAGGAGTTGCCGTAGAAGTCCGTGTGCGAGCTCAGTCGGACCGGATGCGGGTCCACGCTCACCTCATGGGAGAGCACCCTCTGATGCTCCGTCGGTCGAGGCGACACGTGCGCGCGACCGTCGTTGCGGGAGACCGTGCTCGCATAGCGATAGCGGGTCAGATGGCGGACCCGGTAGCGGACGGTCGGCGTCTCCCGCGCCTCCCGCGTGGATGCTGCACCTGTCCGCTCGGAGTGCAGCGGGATGAGGGGCATCGCCGCCTCATGGGTCGTCCCCTCAGACATCGTCCCTCCCCCAGGCCCGGATGGGATCGGCGCTGCGGAAGCAGCTGTCCTCGATCGCGGCGGCCAGGCGGCGCAGGGAGTCCAGGGCCGCACCCGTCTCCTCGACCAGCCTTCCCGTGTCGGGGGCGAGGAGGTCCGGGGGAGCCCAGGTGCCGACGCGGTCGCGCAGCCGCTCGAGCTCCGCGCGCACCTCGAGCGACGGGCCGAGCGGAGGAGCGGAGCGGGCCGTCGCATCGGAGCCGGGCACGTCGGCGGCCTCGAGGGCGGTGCCGTCCTCCGGCAGTCGTGCGACGGCGCTCCCCAGCCGGTCGATCTGGAAGGCGATGGACCGGGGGAGCGCGGTGTCGGCCAGCAGCAGCCCCAGCAGCGGCTCGGGCCGCAGGCCGGTGCGGTAGGCGCGGCGGTAGCTCGCGCCGGACTCGGTGATGGATGCGATAGCTCCCACGATCCGCTCCTCGGCCTGCGGGCTGCGGCGTCGCCCGAGGCAGGCGCCCAGGAGCGTGAGCAGGCTCGAGGAGCGCTCGATCCTTCGACCGCACTCCAGCAGGTCCCAGCCCAGCGCCCGCGGCATGGAGTCGGCGATCGCCCCGGAGAGGGTCAGGCAGCTGCCGATGATCGTGCTGAGCTCCGTCTCCAGCGGGAGGTCGGTGCCGCCGAGTGACCGCACGCGGGAATGCAGGCGCGAGATCGTCGGCCAGAGGCTGTCGGAGATCAGGTCCCGCAGCGGGCGGGCGGTGCGCACGAGCGCGGCCGTCGACTGCGCGAGGGACCCCGGTCGGCCGACGTCGGTCAGCAGGCTCCTCAGCTCCGTCCGCACTGCCGCGGGGTCGTGCAGATCGACCTCGTGGAAGCCGGGCGAGGTCGAGGTGACGTCGGTGACCGCGCGCAGCAGCACCGCGAGCGCGGTGCGGGGCGCGGGGCCGTGCTCGACGCCCAGATCGTTGGCCGCATCGAGCATCGTGCGCAGGATCCGTGCGGTCGCGTCGACGCGCTCGAGGTAGCGGCCGAACCAGAAGAGGTCCGATCCCAGCGAGACGGTGATCTCGGGAGCGGCGCGGAGCAGATCCCCGGCGGTTCCCTCGCCCTCCGCGGCGCCCCTGTCCTCTGCGGCGCCCCTGTCCTCTGCGGCGCCCGCCTCATGCTCCCGGTCGGTGGCATCAGAGGCATCGGTGGAATCGGTGGAACCGGTGAGTCGGGGGCGGTCGCCGTCAGCGACCGCCCCGGGACCCACCCACACATCCTTGATCGCCTCGGGCAGGTGATCGGCGGTGCGGGCGAGGCCGCCGGGCAGGACCTCGAAGCCGTCGGATCCCGCGACCACCAGCATCTGCAGGCGCGCGGGTCGTGGGACGAGGCGCTCGCCGCCGTCAGGGTCGAGGCTCGGCCAGAGCGCGGCGGACCCCGCCGACGGCGCAGAGCGCAGGCGAAGGTCCTCGTGCAGCAGGAGCCGGCACAGATCCGGCAGGGCGTCGCGCAGCGCAGGGCTCTCGAGCAGGCCGGATCCCAGGGGGTTGAGGATCTCGACGTCCCCGCAGCGGGCGGCCTCCACGAGGCCGGTGACACCGCTGTCCGTCGGCCCCATGCCCTGCCCCGTGTCCAGCGGATCGAGCCGTGCCGAGGGGACCATGCGGATGAGCAGATCGACCGGATCGCCGACCGATCCCGGGGAGCTCCCGTCGGCTGAGGAACGGCGGGGCTCGCCGCCGGCGCGGCGCAGCAGGAGACCGCCCTCGGTGACCACGAGGTCCCCGGCGGCGACGACCGGCACCCCGAGCAGGTTCGCCAGACGGTGCTGGTCGAAGGCGCTCTGGGCATCGGCGTCGTCGGACAGCAGAGCCGCCCGGCCGAGCCTCCCCCCGAGGCGGGCGCGGCGATGCAGCATCGCGCGGACTCCGTCGAAGAAGGGGTGCAGCCGGAGCAGGGGCGTCGAGCCGTAGAGCGAGGGGGCGCTGCGGGAGAGGGCGCGGCGGATCTCGAGCGCCGAGCCGGCCCCCGCCGGGATGTCGGCCCGGTCCTCGAGCACGCACCAGGCTCCGTCGGCCGACAGCTCGAGGACGCAGGTCAGGGCGAACAGCCGATGCGGAGCGCGGGACGGGATGCCGATCACGGAGCGCAGGTAGGCGGGGTCCGCGAGGAGCGATGCCGTCGGCGCGATGCCGGAGGAGAGCACCGTGCGCGGACCGTAGAGGTCGGCGTGGAGGGCGTCCAGCAGGCGTGCGCGCTGCTCGAGGCCCGCGGACAGCTCCTCCCAGAGGGCGGCGTCGAGCAGCACGGGAATCGGGTCGATGCGCGGGGAGCGCACGGAGACGTCGGCCGCGACCATCTCGGCCGCGGCCGACGACGCGCGCCGGAGACCCTGAGGACCGAGCGCGCTCAGCTCCCCCTGCAGGGGTGCGGGGAGAGCGGCGAGCGCCGGAGTGATGTCGGACCTCAGGCCTGGACCGCCGGGGTGCCCTCGGAGGGCTGCACCACCACGAAGCCGGGGCCGTGGAAGGCCAGCTGGAAGGACTCGCCTGAGCCGCGGCCGATGAGCGAGCCCATCTTGAAGTCGTTCTTGATCTGCGGCTGGAGGTTCGCCGACCAGCACACCGCCGCCTGCGGGTCCACATAGGTGGGCTGCTGCGAGCAGTCGAGCAGCATCGGCGGTCCGTCGGAGGTCACCGCGACCATGCCCTGGCCCTGCAGGAACAGGTTGAACAGACCGCCGGCCATGAAGCCCGCGCCCCCGAGGGAGCGGATGTCCCACTGGATCGAGCTGTCGAAGGCCAGCAGCGACCTCGTGTTCAGCGTGAGCGCGTCGTTCTCGAGCTGGATCAGGAAGATCTCATGGTTCTGATGGGCGAAGAACACCTCCCCGTGGCCCTTCACCCGCATGAGGTTGCCGCCCTCGCCGGTGGCCATCTTCTTCAGCAGCTTCATGCCGCCGCCGGATCCCTGGTACGAGAAGTCCATCTGGCCCTGGTAGGCCACCATCGCCCCCTGGGCGGAGATGATCTCCGGCGCCTGCGGGAACAGGCCCGCGCGCAGCATCTTGTTGGACTGCAGCGTCCACCGGTCGTTGGTCTGCCGCTCCTGGTTGGCGGCATCGAACAGGTTCGAGCGCATGGTCTCGGTCCTCTCTTCCCCTGGGGACGGTCCCCCGGCGCCTGCGCGGCGCCGGGGGCATCGTCCCACAGGGGGAGGACCTGGGCCCAGTGCGCTCCGGAGGGAGCGCGGGTCAGGCGGGGAGGTCGGCCAGGCGGTAGTCGCCCGCCTCGTCGACCGCGGCGGCGACGGCCTCGGCGGCGACCCCACCTTCGGCGGTGACGCTGAGGGTGGAGACTCCACCGGAGACCAGGTCCACGCGGACGTCGCTGACGCCGTCGAGGGCCGAGACCTCCGCGGTCACCGCGCTCACGCAGTGGCCGCAGGTCAGGCCGGTGACGCCGAAGGTGGTGGTGCTCATGGACTCTCCTCGCTCGATGGGTGCGGCGGTGCCGCGGACCCTCGCATCGTATACCCCCGGAGGGTATATAGCCAGGGGTGTCACCACGAATCCTCCACACCGGCCCTCGTAGCATGGCGATCATGGATCACGCTCGACGCCCCCGCACCGGCCGACGCGACCCGCGGCTCGTCGCGCTCGCCGAGGAGTCCGGCTATGAGGTGCGCGAGCGCATCGGCGCCGGCGGGATGGGGATCGTCTACCGCGCGCTCGACGCCGACGGCCATGACGTCGCCATCAAGCTGCTGCGCCACGAGATCGCCGACGACCCGCGCGCCCGGGAGAGGCTCGCGCGCGAGGTCGCCGCGCAGAAGCTCGTGCGCAGCGAGAACATCGTGCGGATCGTCGACGCCGAGCTCGACTCGGCCGACGCCTTCGTCGTCACCGAGTTCATCCCCGGCCCGACCCTCGAGGACGCCGTGCGCGATCACGGCGGGCTGCACCCCGAAGCGGTGCGCGAGATCGGGCTGGTGCTCGGGGAGGCGCTCCGGCGGATCCACGGCGCCGGTGTGATCCACCGCGACCTCAAGCCCTCCAACGTGCTGCTGCGGGATGCGCAGGAGGAGGACCTGATCTCCTTCGATCCCGACGGAGACCGGCTCGATCCCGTGATCATCGACTTCGGCATCGCGATCGCTGCCGAGGAGTCCCGACTGACCTCCACGGGACTGGTCATGGGCACTGCCGCCTATCTGGACCCCGAGGTGATCAGCACCAACAGCACGGGAGAGGCGGGGGACTGGTGGGCGCTGTCGGCGCTGCTGGCCTTCGCCGCGACCGGCCGCGAGCCGTTCGGCACGGGCCGTGCGGACCTGGTGCTCCTGCGCGCGGAGCGCGGGGAGATCGACGTCGACGGAGCGCCGACCGAGCTGGCCGCCTGGCTGCGCGCGGCGCTGACCGCCGATCCTGCGGCGCGCCCCGATCCCCAGAGCATGCTCGCCGAGCTCGCCGAGCTCGACCTCGCCCGCTACGACGATCCGGGGCCGACGGAGGCGCTCGACGCCCGCGGACGCACCATCGCGCTCCCCGGAGGCGGCGCGGCCGAAGGCGACGCATCGAGCCGGTCCGCGAGCTCCGCCGACGACTCCGGTCCCGCGACCGAGGCGCTGTCCGCGGGGGCGCCGACGGAGGCCCTGCGGGGAGGCGCGCCGACGGAGGCCCTGCCTGCGGCCCGGACCGGATCCGCCCGGTCCGACGACGCGGACGCCACCCAGGTCCTCCCGACCCTGGGCGGCGGGGCGACGCAGGGTCTCCCCGCGGTCGACGCGCCGCCGCCGACCCCCCAGGGCGCCCCCACCGAGGCGATCCCGATGGTCGGGCCCCCCACGCTGCGCATGCCCCCGATCCGTGAGGACATCCCGGGTCCTGGGACCGCCGCGCCGGCTGCGGCGCAGCCCATGTCGGGCGGGCGTCCCGTGCGGCGGGGGGTGCAGGACCAGCCCATGGCGGGTCAGGGCTATGCCGCGGGGCCGGGAGCTCCCGGCGACGGCCGCCAGTTCGCCCCGGCATCGCAGGGCCAGTTCGCCCCGACTGCGCAGGGCCAGGCGGGCCCGCTCGCTCCGTGGCCGAGCCCGGAGGGGATGCAGGCGCCGCCGGGGGGATGGCCCCCGCAGCCCGCGCCGCCTCCTCGTCGTCCTGTCCTCGTGTGGCTCGGCCATCTGCTGCTGGTCGCCCTCGCGGGGGTGGCGCCCTACGTCGCTCTGACGGTGCTCCTGCTGCTGGGCGCGATGGCCCGCACCTGGGAGAGAACGGCGCGCTCCGTCGCGTCCGCGCGCCTGCGCGGCTCGACCGGTTCCGGTCCGCTGTGGGGCGCTGGGCTCGCCATTCCCTTCCGGTTCCTGCTGGGGCTGCTGGAGACGGCGCTGCAGGCGCTCCTGCCTCTCGTGCTGGGGCTGCTGGTGGGTCTCGCGATCGACGTCGCCTGGACGATGACGAGCCCCGCCGCTCCGCCCGACGGGATCGCCTTCGCGGTCGCGATGGCGATCACGCTGCTGATCACCTGGGTGGGCGTCGGCAGCCGCACCACCCGCAACGGCGCCCATCGCATGGTCGACGCCGCGGCACCGGACCGCGTATGGACCGCGATCCTGCTGGGTCTGCTGCTCCTGCTGGTGGCCGCGGTCGGCACGACGCTCATCGCGAGGGAGGGGATGGTGGACTACTTCCCCTTCGTCGGCGGCCCGCGCCTGGAGGACATCGCCTTCTGGCGCCGCTGACCGTGCGAGGACGTGCCCGCGCCCGAGGGGACGACGACGCGCCCGCTGCGCTTCGGTGCCCAGGTCACACCTCGGAGCCTCTGTCGATCCCGCACCGCTACACTCGCCCCGTCCCGTCGTCCATCGCCGAATGCCGGCGAGAGGAGCATCCATGGCCGCGTCCGGTCCTTCGAAGTCCGCGCAGGAGCGCCGCGAGGCGCAGCGCGAGGCCCTGCGTCAGCAGAGGCAGGCGGAGCTCCGCCGTCAGCGCACGGTGCGCGCCGTGATCATCTCGATCATCGTGATCATCGCCCTTGTCGTCGCCGGCGGCATCGGTTACGGCATCTACCTCGCGACGCGGCCGGCAGGCCCGATCGCCGTCCCCGAGGGGGTGGCCGAGGATCAGCCGTATCTGGTCTTCGGGGCTGACGAGGACTCCGGCAAGCCCGTCGTGGAGATGCAGCTGGACTTCATGTGCCCGTACTGCGGCGAGTTCGAGTCCGCCAACGGCCAGGACGTCCAGGACCTCGTCGCCGCTGACGCGATCACGCTGCACCTGGTTCCGCGCAACTTCCTGGACACCGCCTCGACGACCGGCGACTACTCCACCCGCACCGCCAATGCGCTCGTGTGCGTGTACGAGGAGAGCCCCGACAATGCGCTGAGCTTCCTCACGCTGCTGTTCGAGAACCAGCCGGCGGAGGGCAGCGCGGGCCTCACCGACGACGAGATCTGGGGCTACGCCCAGGAGGCCGGCGCCTCGGACTCCGTGCAGACGTGCCTGACCGACGGCACCTACTCCGACTGGGTCGACGACGTCGCGGACCCGCACGGCGCCGAGACCGGCGGCGGCACCCCCTACATCACGATCGACGGGACCGAGTTCTCGGACCTCTACACCGAGGGCGCCTTCCTCGAGGCGGCTGTCGCCGCGGGCGCGGACGCGGACTCGGTGGCCTCGGACGCGGGCGGCGCGTCCGACGACGGCGAGGGCTGACCGGAATCCGGTACGCTCAGGGACCGGTCGACGTCGTCGGCCGGTCCCTTCTGCTGGAGTGGCGCAACGGTAGCGCACCTGTCTTGTAAACAGGTGGTTGCGGGTTCGAATCCCGTCTCCAGCTCTCTTGGCCTGAGTCGCGACATCCTCGACAGAGGATGTCGCGACTCAGGCTCTCTGCGTGGTCTCGCGGATGTCTCAGGACATCGTTCGCGCGACGAAGGCCCCGGTGAGCGATCACCGGGGCCTTCGTCGTCGATGCCGGCGCTCAGCGCGGCATGCGGGGTGAAGCATGGTGAGGCATGCGGCCGGCGCCTCACGCGGTCGGTTCGTCGTGCAGGCGTGGGGCCGGCCGAGGGATGCCTCAGAAGGTCGTGTACTCGTCCCTGTTCACCGAGAACCCCTTGCCGGTCATGATGTTCCAGCAGGTCATGCCGTCGGAGCGGCTCGTGCAGGCGACGTCTCCGATCGTGGTGCTGGACCCGTACTCGAGGGTCTCGGCGCTGTCGGAGCCGTAGGCGGTGCCGCAGGCGGGAGCCGCCTCGCCCGAGCTGACCGCGATGGAGAACGGCCCGTCGGAGCAGTCCTCCTGGTCTCCCGCGGAGAAGTCCCGCTCGGAGATGGAGCAGCCCACGGAACCGTCCGCGAGGGAGCAGCGGATGTTGCCGGTCGGCGACTGGACGGCGTCGAGGTCCAGGGAGCCGTCAGGGGCGGGGGAGACGGGGTCCTCCTCCGTGGGCTCCTCGGAGGTCGGCTCCTCGGAAGGGGACTCCTCGGCCTCCTGGGAGGTCGTGGACTCGGTGGTGCGCGAGTAGCTGTCGTCCTCGTCGCCGCTGATCCAGGCCCTCACGCCGAAGATCCCTGCGATCAGCACGATCAGTGCGAGCAGCAGGCATCCGCCGCAGGCGATCCAGGTGCGCCGGTGATCCTTGCCTGCACCGTCGTCGTCTCCAGGAGCTCCGGCCATCAGGTCCCCTCGGCCGACGGCGGGGGCGACGGGCATCGCCTGCGTCGGCTGCCCGCCCTGGGGCGGCTGGCCGGTCTGGGCCGACGGTCCGGGCTGCATCGGCTGGCCCGCGGATCCCGGCGGACCGGGCTGGGGAGCGGCGGCGAGCGGGTAGGCACCGGGAGTCGGCGGGGCGCTGTTCGCCGATCCGTAGTCGTACTGTCCGGGAGCGGGAGCCCACTCGGACTCGGCCGGCGCGGGGCCCGGCGCCGGGACCAGTGTCCATCCCTGCTGCAGCGAGGCCGGTCCGGAGGCTGCCGACGAGGCCGAGGGGCCGGACGGGGCCGATGCGTCGGCCGACGGCGAGGGGCCGAGCGGGACCACGTCGTCGGACGCCAGGCGGACGCCGCTGCTCGGCGACGCCGCGGCCCGGGGACCGGGAGCGGGCGCCTCAGGAGCGGGTGCCTCGGGCGCCGATGCTTCAGGGGCCGACGGGTCGGAGACCGACTCGTCGGAGGCCGACTCCTCGGAGACCGGTGCCGCGGGGGAGGGGGCGCCGGCGTCGGAGCTCTCCGGACCGGAGACGGCGGAGCTCGGGGCGGCGGAGCCGGAGACTGCCGGGTAGGGGCCCCAGACGGAGGCCTCCACGTCCTGGGAGGGATCCTCCTCGTCCTCCGGCGGCCGGTGCTGCTGCACCTGATCCTGCTCTCTGTCCTGCGCCGGTTCCTGCTGCTCGCCCTGGGGCTGCGACTGGGGGGAAGGGGCGGTGCCCTCGACGACGGGGGCGAAAGGAGCGGTCTCGTCGAGGATCGGGGTGAAGGGCGCGGTCTCGTCGGCGGCCGCTGCGGTGTCGGGATCCGTCGCGGGCAGCTGTCCGGTGCGCTCGCGCTCGGCATTGCCGGCGTCGACCGCGTCAGCGACCTCGGTCGCGTCCGCGCCCTGCTCGTAGAGCTTCTTCGCCCACGGATTGGTGGCGAGGATCCAGTCGCGCGCGACGGGCGGGCACGACGGGTTGGCCACGATCAGTCCCTGCAGCTGAGGGTGGCGGTTGGTGAGATCGAGGAGCCGCTCCGGGGAGGTCCCCGGGTCCCGTGCCTCCTCGGCCGCTGATCGTGCTGCGCTCACAAGGGTCTCCCGTTCCGTTGCCTGGAAGCGCACCGCATCGAGCCCGTTCTCGGGCGATGGGGGCGGCCCGCTCCATCTGCCGACCAACGAGAGTGCCACACCTGCCCGGGAGCGTGTCCTGGATCCCCGGCATGCGGGGCCCAGATCACCCGACGGCGGCGATCATCCGACGGCGGCGGCCTCGGCCTCCGGCGGGACGTCTCCGGCGAGCACCGGCAGCGCGGTGGTCTCGGTGATCGGCTCTCCGTCGGGGCTCAGCGGACGCACCCGCAGCCAGTAGTACCCGTGGGAGCCCAGCGTGACGCCCATCGACCCGTCCTCGGAGACGGCGGGGAACTCGTGCCCGCCGAAGAGGTCGCGGACCGTGCGCCGCGCGAGGCCCGGCGCCTCCAGCGACACGGTCACCGGGTGCGGTGCGAGGTTGAACACGCACAGCAGGGTCTCCGCGTGCTCGTCGGCCTCCTCCCCGTGCTCGGCGCCGTCGTAGGAGCGGGTGAAGGCGAGCACCTTGTCGGAGTCGGTGGGCACGTTCTCGAAGTCGCCCATCCCGAAGGCCTCGTGCTGGCGCCTCACCGCGAGCATCCAGCGCACGAAGTGCAGCAGGGATCCGGAGTGCGCCATCTGCGCCTCCACGTTCGCGGTCGCATAGTGGTAGACGAGGTTCTGGATCACCGGGAGGTACAGCTTGCCGGGATCGGTGATCTCGCTGAACCCGGCGTTGCGATCGGGAGTCCACTGCATGGGGGTGCGCACGGCGTCGCGGTCGTCGAGCCAGATGTTGTCGCCCATGCCGATCTCGTCGCCGTAGTAGAGGAACGGAGATCCGGGCAGGCTCAGCAGCAGCGCATGGATCAGCTCCAGCTCGGAGCGGGAGTTGTCCAGCAGCGGTGCCAGACGGCGACGGATGCCGATGTTCGCGCGCATCCGCGAGTCCGGCGCGTACCAGCCGAGCATCGCCGAACGGTCCTCGGGGCTGACCATCTCGAGGGTCAGCTCGTCGTGGTTGCGCAGGAACGTGCCCCACTGCGCACCGCGGGGGATCGCAGGGGTCTCCTCCATGATCTCGACGATCTGTCGGGCGCTGCCCTCGCGCAGCGCGTAGAAGATCCGGGGCATCACCGGGAAGTGGAAGCACATGTGGCATTCCGGGGCGTCGTCGGAGCCGAAGTACTCCACCACGTCGGCGGGCCACTGGTTGGCCTCGGCGATGATCACGCGGCCGGGCCAGTGCTCGTCGACATAGGAGCGCAGCTCCGCGAGGAACTCGTGGGTGCGCGGATGGTTCTCCCCGTCGGTCCCCTCCTCCTCGAAGAGGTAGGGGATCGCATCGGCGCGGAAGCCGTCGATGCCCTTCTCCATCCAGAACCTGACGACGTCGAGCATCGCCTGCCGCACAGCGGGGTTCTCGAAGTTCAGGTCGGGCTGATGGGAGAAGAACCGATGCCAGTAGAACTGCCGGCGCACGGGGTCGAAGGACCAGTTCGACTCCTCGGTGTCCACGAAGATGATCCGCGCCTCCGAGTACTTCTCGTCGGTGTCCGACCAGACGTAGAAGTCCCCGTAGGGTCCGTCGGGATCCGAGCGGGACTCGAGGAACCAGGGATGCTTGTCGCTCGTGTGGTTCATCGGCAGATCGATGATCACCCGGATCCCGCGCCGATGCGCCTCGGAGATCAGCCGCTCGACATCTGTGAGCGAACCGAACTCCGGCAGCACGGCCTCGTAGTCGGAGATGTCGTAGCCGCCGTCGCGCAGCGGGGAGGCGAAGAACGGCGGCAGCCACAGGCAGTCGATGCCGAGCCACTGCAGATAGTCCAGACGCTCGATGAGCCCGGTGAAGTCACCGGTGCCGTCGCCGTTGCCATCGGCGAAGGCGCGCACGAGGACCTCGTAGAACACGGCTCGGCGATACCAGTGGGGGTCGTAGTCGACTCCGGGGCCCTGAGGCGAGAACTGGGAGGGGTTCAGGGGCATGTGGTCCTCCGCGAGCGAGATGCGGCCGACGTCGTCGGCCGGCGGGGCGGTCGTCCGAAGAGCCCACAGTAGCGGGGCATGGAAGGGCCGTGGAGGGCCGGAAGGGATCAGCCGGGCCTGGTGACCCGCCAGTCCACCGGTTGCGCACCCTGGGCGACGAGGAGCTCGTCGGCGCGCGAGAACGGACGCGACCCGAAGAACCCGCGAGAGGCCGACAGGGGGCTCGGATGCGCGCTGGCGATGTGCGGGACCTCGCCGAGCAGCGGCACCAGCGACTGCGCATCGCGGCCCCAGAGGATCGCCACCAGCGGACCCCCGCGTGCGACGAGCGCGCGCAGTGCGAGCTCCGTCACCTCCTCCCAGCCTCGTCGGCGATGCGAGGCGGGCGCCCCGGGCGAGACCGTGAGCACCCGGTTCAGGAGCAGCACGCCCTGGTCCTGCCAGGCGGTGAGGTCGCCGTGGGGTGCGGGCTCGATGCCCAGGTCGTCCTGCAGCTCGCGGTAGATGTTCGTCAGCGAGCGCGGCAGCGGGCGAACATGCTCCTCGACGGCGAAGGACAGCCCGATCGCGTGCCCGGGGGTCGGATACGGGTCCTGCCCGACGATCAGCACCTTCACCTCGGACATGGGGCGCGTGAAGGCGCGCAGCACCTTGTCCCCGGCGGGCAGGTAGCCGCGGCCGGCCTCGGTCTCGGCACGCAGGAAGTCGCCCATGCGGTGGATGGTCGGCTCGACGGGAGCGAGGGCCTCGGCCCAGTCGGGGCTGATGATCTCGGAGAGAGGCTTGGGCATGGGGACAGTCTCCCAGCACCCGCGCACCGGCGCGCCGAGGCGATCCGCCCGCCCGTCGGCGCCTACCCTGGATCCATGCCCTCCCCGACGTCCCCCGACGCCCCTGCCGGTCCGACGGACCCCTCAGGCCCGACAGACTCCTCGGGTGTGACGGGCTCCTCGGGGCTGACGGACCGGGATCGTCGGATCCTCGCCCTGGAGAGCCGCACCTTCCGCTACGTCGGCACCAAGGAGCGTGCGATCCGCGAGGAGATCGGCCTGTCGCGCACCGCCTACTACGTGCGGCTCAACGCCCTGCTCGACGACCCTCGCGCTCTGCGCGAGGCGCCAGCCGTCGTCAACCGGCTGCGCGCCCGGCGCGTGAGCGCCGACGGCCCTGCGGTGACCGGCGGGGCCGACCGCGTGGCCTGAGCCGCGCCTCGAGCCGCTGGGGCCCGCCGCACGGGCGCCCGACGCACAGCCGATCGGCGAACGGCCGATCGTCGGACCGCCCGGTGGTCCGATGCGGGCTCCGGCGCGTGTGCTCCCAGCACGGCGGAGCCTCACCGGGTTTAATGGGCCCGTGGCAGATTCCCAGTACCCGTACCCGCCCGACCGGTTCGACGACGAGGCCGATGCGGCCACGTTCCACGGCGCGCATCGCGCCGAGGAGCCGTTCTGGCGCCAGAACCTCGTGTACATCGTCATCATCGGGGCCGCCTTCGTGACCCTCCTGGTGCTGCTGTTCGTCATCGGGGGCATGGGCGGGGGCTCCGACGATCGGGCCGACGAGCCCACCACCGCGGCCGAGGAGACCACCGCTGCGGAGGAGGGCACGGAGTCCGAGGAGGCCGCGGAGGAGACCACCGAGGAGGCCGCGCCGGAGGCCGACAAGTCCGTCCCCGTGCTCGTGGTCAACGGCGCCGGCATCACCGGTCTGGCCGGCAGCTGGCAGACGTACCTGCAGGACGACGGCTGGTCCGAGGTCGGCGTCGCCACCGCCGACACCGTCCAGCAGGAGCCGGTCGTCTTCTACCGCGATGACGCCGACGCCGAGACCGCCGAGGCGCTCGCCGAGGTCGTCGGCGCCGACGGAGCCAACCAGAGCGACGAGTACGACTCGCGCGTGACGATCGTCGTCGTCGCCGACCCGCCGTCGGGCGATGACGCGGGAGACGACTCCGGCGACGGCGAGGGCTGAGCGGCCGATCGCGTGAACCTGGGAACGGGGTTAGCACTCTCGGGGTGAGAGTGCTTATGATGATCTGGCACTCGCCGATGGAGAGTGACAGCGTCTGCGGGCGCGGTCCTCGCCGGGAGGGTGCAGCGATCGTCCGGCGGCATCCCCGCCGGCCGACCACGAACATTCCGGCCCCGTGAGGTGCCCGGCGCGGTGGGACGTGACCACGGCGCTCGGTGCCGTCCGTCGCGGGCACAGGGTCGGGTGGACACCACACCACACGGGAGAGATTCCACAATGGCCAAGCTCATTGCCTACGACGAGGAGGCCCGGCGCGGTCTCGAGCGCGGTATGAACCAGCTCGCCGACGCCGTCAAGGTCACCCTCGGCCCCAAGGGCCGCAACGTCGTGCTCGAGAAGTCCTGGGGCGCCCCCACGATCACCAACGACGGCGTCTCGATCGCCAAGGAGATCGAGCTCGACGACCCGTACGAGAAGATCGGTGCCGAGCTCGTCAAGGAGGTCGCCAAGAAGACCGACGACATCGCGGGCGACGGCACCACCACCGCCACCGTCCTGGCTCAGGCCCTGGTCAAGGAGGGCCTGCGCAACGTCGCCGCGGGCGCCAACCCGATCGCGCTCAAGCGCGGCATCGAGAAGGCCGTCGCCGCCGTCTCCGAGACCCTGCTGGCGCAGGCCAAGGAGATCGAGACCAAGGAGCAGATCGCGAACACCGCCGCGATCTCCGCCGCCGACCAGGCGATCGGCGAGCTCATCGCCGAGGCCCTCGACAAGGTCGGCAAGGAGGGCGTGATCACGGTCGAGGAGTCCAACACCATGGGCCTCGAGCTGGAGCTCACCGAGGGCATGCGGTTCGACAAGGGCTTCATCTCGCCCTACTTCGTGACCGACGCCGAGCGCCAGGAGGCCGTGCTCGAGGATCCCTACATCCTCCTGCTCTCCTCCAAGGTCTCCTCCGTCAAGGACCTGCTGCCGCTGCTGGAGAAGGTCATCCAGGCCGGCAAGCCGCTCGCCATCATCGCCGAGGACGTCGAGGGCGAGGCCCTGGCCGTCCTGGTCGTGAACAAGCTCAAGGGCTCCTTCAAGTCCGTGGCCGTCAAGGCTCCCGGCTTCGGTGACCGCCGCAAGGCGATGCTCGAGGACATGGCCATCCTGACCGGCGGCCAGGTCATCTCCGAGGAGGTCGGCCTCAAGCTGGAGACCGCGGGCCTCGAGCTGCTGGGCCAGGCGCGCAAGGTCGTCGTCACCAAGGACGAGACCACCATCGTCGAGGGCTCGGGCGACGCCGAGCGCATCGCCGGCCGCGTCAAGCAGATCCGCTCGCAGATCGAGTCCTCGGACTCGGACTACGACCGCGAGAAGCTGCAGGAGCGCCTCGCGAAGCTGGCCGGCGGCGTGGCCGTCATCAAGGCCGGCGCCGCCACCGAGGTGGAGCTGAAGGAGCGCAAGCACCGCATCGAGGATGCCGTGCGCAACGCCAAGGCCGCCGTGGAGGAGGGCATCGTCGCCGGTGGCGGCGTCGCCCTGCTGCAGGCCGGCAAGGACACCTTCGACAAGCTCGACCTCGCGGGCGACGAGGTCACCGGTGCGACGATCGTCAAGGTCGCCATCGAGGCCCCGCTCAAGCAGATCGCCGTCAACGCCGGTCTCGAGGGCGGCGTCGTGGCCGAGAAGGTCAAGTCGCTCCCCGTGGGCGAGGGCCTGAACGCCGCCACCGGCGAGTACGAGAACCTGCTCGAGGCCGGCGTCCTCGACCCGGTCAAGGTGACGCGCTCCGCGCTGCAGAACGCCGCGTCCATCGCGGGCCTGTTCCTGACCACCGAGGCCGTCGTCGCCGACAAGCCCGAGCCCGTCAAGGCTCCCGCCGGCGCCGACGAGATGGGCGGCATGGGCGGCATGATGTGATCTTCTGATCACCGCCGCTCCACCCGAGCGCACGACGGGCCCCGATCCTCTCAGGAGGATCGGGGCCCGTCGCGCGTGTGCGCTGGTCGGCATGGGGACTTCTCCCCATCATGACGGGCTGCGGCGGGCTCTACTCTCGACAGGGGGCGTCGGAGGGGGCGTTGACGGGGCGTTGACGGGGGCGTCGACAGGGGGAAGGGCAGGGGGGCAGGATGCTCTGCGGAGCGAGCACCGAGGAGCTGCGGGCGCACGCCGAAGCTCTGAGGGCCGCAGGGGACCGATGCATCACCCGGTCCGAGAGCGAGGAGCACCTCTGCGCCACCAGCAGGATGGAGTGCATCATCGTCGGCCAGTCCTCCGCACAGTCCACGACCGGCCCCTGAGGGAGGTACCGATGGCCATGGGACGCAAGGCATTCCTCGCGTCGGCGACACTCGGCCTGGGAGGTCTCGTCGCCGGATGCTCGCCGACGCTCGGCCCCGGAGGCACCGGAGTGCGCACGGACAGCGAGGACGGTCCCTCCGATGCCGCCGCCGTGCTCGACGAGGCGCAGGTCGCTGAGCTGCCGGGCGATGCGAGCCCCGAGATGACGGAGCCGGCCGCTCCCGAGGGCTATGTCTGGGCGCGGGAGGTGACCTTCTCCGTGCCGACGGACCAGGTGGAGGCCTGGCTCGCGGAGTCCTTCGGCTCCGCGAACGTCGCGCAGAACGTGCACACGCTGAATCCGGCGGTCTCTGAGGCGTTCGACGTGGACGAGGTGCCGGAGTCCTGGCGCTCGATGAAGCGCTCGGTCGAGGGCACCTCGAAGGAGCTGATGCTCCTCATCGACGACGCCGACCCGACCGTCGTCCGTCTTCACCTCCGTCGGCGCGCCGACTGACGGCTTCCGCCGCGCGCAGAACGCGACGTCGGAGCCACGATGGCCTGCTCGACTCGACCTCGTGAAGGCTCCCGCCGGCGCCGATGAGGTGGGCGTCATGGGCGGCATGCCGTGCTGCGGGTCCGGGTGCCCGTGCCTCGTGAGATCGTGACATGGCGCACCCGGTCAAAGATCGTTCCCACCTGCGCTGATGCTCGGAAGCTGTGGCAACGCGCGGCAAGGCGGGAGCCGGTCGTGAGCTGACTGGCACGCTGTGGCGCATCGTCCCCGCGATGTGCGCGACGGCTCCACCGATGCAGGAGCGGCCGTCGGCCGAGCACCGAGGCAGACAGCCCGGCGCCCGCGGATGACGTGCCCCGGCCCGCCGGGGGACCGCCGAACGAACCGACGCGAGACCAGCGCCCCGTCCAGGCAAGCGCTTCCTCGATCGTCAGCACGTCCATTCGAGGAGGAATGCAGTGCGTCCACCGCATCCGCGCCGAGGAGGAGCCCGCAGCTCCGGACCCGGGAGCCCCGCTCCAGCCCGAGGAGGTGTGCGGCGACGGGATCTGCTCGCGTCGCTTCCCGTGATCGGCGCCGGAGCCGCACTGCTGGGCGGATGCTCCTCGCAGGAGGGCGGGCTGTCCGGAGTGGGTCGCGTGCTGTCGATATCGCTCGGCCAGGCGGAGTCCCATCCCAGCTACGACTCCCTGCTGTCCTTCGGCGATCGGATCGCCGAGGCGACCGACGGCCGGTACGGCGCCCGCGTCTACGCGAACAACTCCCTGGGGGACCAGCAGGAGACGGTGCAGCTCGTCTCCGACGGCGCCATCGACATGGCGGTCATCTCCGGCACCCAGATCGAGAACTCCTCGCCCCGCTTCCTGCCGATGAACGTCGCCGGGATCTTCGATGACATCGACCATCAGAACCGGGTGATGCTGGACGACTCGATCGTCGGCGACCTCTTCGCCTCCCTCGAGCCCGACAAGCGCCTGACCGTGCTGGGCGGGTACACCCAGGGCAGCCGCCACCTCTACACCGCCGCGGGTCCGATCGAATCGGTCGACGACCTGGCGGGCATGAAGATCCGCGTGCAGGAGTCCGAGATCTTCCTGCGCCTGATCCGCAACATGGGCGGAGTCCCCACGCCCTTGGCCTACAGCGAGGTCTACACGGCCCTGCAGGCCGGTGTGCTCGACGGCGCCGAGAACAACGAGATCTCCTACGTCACCCAGCGCCACTACGAGGTGGCGAAGCACTCCACCCTCACCAACCACCTCATCGGCTTCGACTTCCTGCTGGCGAGCACCGACATGCTCGAGAAGATGGACGACCGCGACGCCGACGCCGTCCGCGAGGCATGGGCGACCACGCAGAGCGAGTTCGTGGAGATCTGGAAGGAGCAGACCGAGGCCGCGACCCAGGAGATGCTCGACCGCGGCGTGGTGATCACCGAGCCGGACCCCGAGGCGTTCGCCCCGATCATCACCGAGACCGGGCTCTCGCTGCTCGAGGACCCCCAGGACATCGAGCTGTACGAGGCGATCCGCGCCGTCTCCGAGGAGGGAGCGTCATGATGATGTCGATCCGCGAAGGACTGATGTCCGTCCTCAAGGTGCTGTGCGTCGTGCTCTTCTCGGTGCTCGTCGTCGTGGTCGTGTGGCAGGTGTTCACCCGCCAGGTCCTCGGGAACCCGAGCGCATGGACGACCGTCACCGCCCAGTACATGTTCGTCTGGCTGAGCCTGTTCGCCGCGACCCTGGTCTTCGGCGAGCGCGGGCACATCGCGGTCGATGTGCTGGCCGCACGGGCACCGGGAGGCCTGCGGCGTCCTCTGATCGTCGCGGTCCAGGCCTGCACCCTCGCATTCGCGCTGCTGGCGATGGTGTGGGGAGGCATCCGGGGCATGTCGATGTCCTGGGAGCAGGTGATCCCCGGATTCCCCTTCACGGTGGGGCACATGTACCTCGCGCTGCCGGTCACCGGGGCGATGATCGCCCTGCTGACCCTCGAGGACCTCGTCCTCGCGGTGCGCGGCGACGAGCTGCACCCGCTGGAGGAGACCGAGGAGGAGGCCGCGGAGGCCGCCGGGTCCGCGGCCGCGGCCGCCATCCTCGAGGAGGAGCAGGCCGAGCGCGCCCAGGGGGTGCCGACGCAGGACGGGCCGACGCAGGACGGCCGGGAGCCCTCGCAGGAGGACCTCCGACGAGACGACGAGAAGGAGGGCTGATCGTGGATCCCGCAGTGCTCGCAGGCATCATCCTGGTCGCCGGCATCATCATCCTCATCGGCATCGGGGCTCCGGTCGCGATCGCCATCGGTCTGCCCTCGGTGGTCGCGCTGATCGCCGTGATCGGCATCGAGCCGGCGGTGTTCGTCGCCGGTCAGCGCATGTTCATGGGGGCGAACTCGTTCTCCCTGCTCGCGATCCCGTTCTTCGTGCTGGCGGGCCAGCTGATGAACACAGGGGGCGTCGCCGCCCGTCTCATCGACGCGGCGAAGGTCCTGGTGGGCCGCATGCCCGGTTCGCTCGCCCAGACCAACGTGGTCGCCAACGCCCTGTTCGGATCCGTCTCCGGTGCGGCGGTCGCCTCGGCTGCCGCGGTGGGCGGGGTCCTCGGACCGCGTCAGCGCAAGGAGGGCTACGACCCGGCGTTCGCCGCCGCGGTGAACGTCGCCTCGGCACCGTCGGGGATGCTGATCCCGCCGTCGAACACCCTGATCGTCTACTCGCTCGCGTCCTCGACCTCGGTGGCGACGCTGTTCGCCGCCGGCTACGGTCCGGGTGCGGTGTGGATGCTCGCCTGCCTCGTGATGGTGTGGATCGCCGTCAAGCGCCGGCCTGAGCTCGCCGGGTCCGACGACGGCGCGGCGCGCGAGGGGCTGACCGCCGGTCTCGCCGTGCGCACGCTGCTGGCCGCGCTGCCCTCGGTGCTGATGATGGTGATCGTGATCGGCGGTCTGGTGGCCGGCTTCTTCACCGCCACCGAGTCCGCAGTGATCGCCGTGGTCTACTCGCTGGTGCTGGGGCTGATCTACCGGGAGCTGACGCTGAGGAAGCTTCCGGCCGTGATCCTCGCCGCGACGCGCACGACGGCCGTCGTGCTGCTGCTGATCGCCGTGTCGGGCGTGCTGGGCTGGGTCCTGGCGTACGCGACGATCCCGCGGTTCATCTCGAGCGCGCTGCTCGGCGTCTCGAGCTCGCCGATCATCGTGCTGCTGCTGATGATGCTCGCCCTGCTGATCGTGGGCATGTTCATGGATCCCACTCCGGCGATCCTCATCTTCACCCCGATCTTCCTGCCGGTCGCGCTCGAGCTCGGCGTCGGCCCGATCCAGTTCGGCCTGATGATGACCTTCAACCTGTGCCTGGGCACGATCACCCCGCCGGTCGGCGTGATCCTGTTCGTCGGCGCGAGGGTCGGGCGGATGAAGGTCGAGCCCGTGATCATGCGTCTGCTGCCGTTCTACGTGCCGCTCGTGATCGGGCTGCTGCTGATCGTGTTCGTCCCGCAGATCTCGATGTTCATCCCCGGTCTGCTGGGCATGTCCAGCGAATGACACGGCCCCGGCGGCGGTGCTGATCGCTGACACCTCCGCCGTCCGGGCCCTGGGAGGCGTCGGATCGGTCAGGATGGAGGCATGACCTCTGACACCCGGATCTTCCTGGCCGACTCCGACCTCCCCGACGGCACCGACCCCGCGGACGGCGCCGCCCGTCCGCTGCGGATCCTGACCCAGAACATCCGCATCCTCGCACCCGGCACCTCTCCGGGCGATGCGGACCACTGGGCGGACCGGGCCCCGGTGCTCGCGGATCTCCTGCGCACGGTCGACGCCGACGTCGTCGGCACCCAGGAGGTCACCTTCGCCCAGATCCCCGTGCTCGACGAGGTCCTCGGGGCGACGCATGTGCGCCTCGGGGTCGGGCGCGAGGGCGGCGCGCGCGGCGAGCACAACCTGCTGTGGCTGCGCCGGGATCGGTTCGAGGTGCTCGACTGGGACCAGCTCTGGCTCGCCGAGGACCCCAGGAGCATCGGCGCCGTCGGCTGGGACGGGCACTGCCCGCGCATCGCCGTGTGGGCCCGGGTGCGTGACCTCGCCGACGCCGGGCGGGAGCTGGTCCTGGCCGACACCCACCTCGACCATGCGGGGGAGACCGCCCGGGAGAAGGGCGCCGGGCTCCTCGCCCAGCGTCTGCGCGAGGAGTGCCGCGGCGCGCCCGTCATCCTGTGCGGGGACTTCAACGCCGCCGGCGGCGACAGCATCCCCTGGCGGGTGCTGCGCGACGCCGGCTACTCCGACGCCCACGATGCGGCCGACCGCGTCGACGGGCCCGACATCGGCACCTTCCCCGACTACGGCGAGAGCGTCGAGGGAGGGGAGCGGATCGACTGGATCCTCGTGCGCGGGGCCCGGGTCCTGACCTATGCGGCGCGCGACCACCGGGTCGGCTCTGTGCATGCCAGCGACCATGCCCACGTGCTCGCCGAGATCGTCGTCGGCTGACCGGAGGTCACAGCCCCCACGCCTCGCCGAGCAGCTCGATCCCGCGGATCCGGTGGGCCGGATCGAAGTAGTTCGCGGAGACGATGAGCTCGTCCGCCTCGGTGGCCGCGACGATCTCCTCCAGCTGGGAGACCACGGTGCTCGGTGAGCCGACGGCCCGGATCGACAGCGTCTGCTCCACCTGCTGGAGGAGGTGGTCCGGGTAGAGGTTCTCGAGGTCCCGCGGCGGCTGCGTCTTCATCCGCTGCCCGGTGACGACGCCCAGGAACTGCTGCACGTTCGTGGTCAGCAGATGCTGCGCCTCCGCATCGGTGGGCGCGATGACGACGTTGACGCCCACCATGGTGCGGGGCTTCTCGATCTGCGCGGCCTCGCTCTGGCTCGCGCTGAAGCTCTCGCGGTACACGCGCAGCGCCTCGAGGTACTGGAAGGGCGCGAAGTGGGAGGCGACGGAGAACGGCATCCCCAGCTGCGCGGCCAGACGGGCGCCGTTCGTGGTCGAGCCCAGGATCCACATGGGCACCTCGGTGCCCTCGGCGACCGCGGCCCGGATGGGGAGCTGACCGGTGGGCTCCGCATGGGACCAGTCGCGCATCTGCTCGACGGCGGCGATGAAGGCGGCCGGTTCCGCGGAGGTGCGGGCCAGCAGCTGCGCCGTGTGCTGATCGGTGCCGGGGGCTCGCCCCAGACCCAGATCGATGCGATCGCCATGGAACTGCACGAGAGTGCCGAACTGCTCGATCACCGCGAGCGGCGAATGGTTGGGCAGCATGATTCCGCCGGAGCCCACACGGATCCGCTCCGTGAGCGAGGCGGCCCGGTCGATCAGCAGACTGGTGGCGCTCGAGGCGAGGGAGGCGGTGTTGTGATGCTCGGCGAACCAGTAGCGGTGGAAGCCGGCGCGATCCGCCGCACCGGCCGCGTCCATCGACGTGGCGATGGCGTCGACGGTCGACTGCCCTTCGGAGATCGGCACGAGGTCGAGGATCGACAGCGGGACATGGGGAGCACTCATGCGTTCGAGCCTAATCACGGCGATCACCTGGTGGTGCGGGGGTGACCGGGAGAACTCTCCGCCCCCGAAGCAGCGCTCGACGGTCCCCGGTCGCTGTCCGGGAGGCTGGTCGTGTCCCTGGAGTGATCAGCGGTAGGCGACAGGAGCGCCCATGCTCTGCGCCATGGCGTGCGCCGCGGCGCGGCTGCGCTCGTTGTGGCCGGACGCGGCGAGGCATCCCCACAGGATGCACGCGACCCAGATCAGGAAGTATCCGGGGACCAGGATGACCAGGCCGAGGCCGAAGGTGGCCGCGACCAGGAACCAGCCGACGACCGTGACGATCGCCTCGATCCCGAGCATCACGAGCGCGCCGACGACCGTCGAGTAGAGCATCCCGAGCGGTCCGAAGAGGAAGGTCAGGAGGAAGGCGATGCCGACGCTCTTCTCCGGCGCGAGCATCACTACCGGCGCCGGCCCGGACAGAGGACCTGCCGGGTAGGCCTGGACGCCCCCATAGGGCTGGCCGACCGGGTAGCCGGGTTCCGCCCTGTACGGCAGGCCCGCCCCGTACGGATGGTGCGGCGCTTGCCCCTGCATGGGGTCGCACCCCTGCATGGGGTCGTAGGGCTGAAGCGGTCCATGGGCGGGCTGCAGAGGGAGACTGCGGCCGGGAGGCTCGGTCGGGACGAGTTCGCCCGGGATCACCGGCCCGCTCCCGGAGCCGTGCTGTGCGCTGGACATGGATCCCCCTCCGTCGGCCGGGCGTCGGCGGTGTGCGCGGCGCTCTCCGGGCGTGCGGTCATCGTAGAGAAGATGGGGGACATCCGCACTCGGACGACAGCGTCCGTGGACCACGGCCTCGGGCGGGCGGGGGCGTCAGACGGGCGGGCTCGTCGCCTCGCCGCCCGAGCTGTTGATCGGCACATGGGCCTCGGGGATGTCCTCGTAGCTCGCCGGATCCGAGATCGGCTCCAGGTGCGTCAGGACGCGGAGCCCGGGGAGCGCCTCCATCAGCTCGACCTCGAGCTGCTCGATGTAGTCGTGCCCCTGCTTGACCGACCAGTCGTCGGGGACCAGCACGTGGACGTTCATGAACTTCTCCTGCCCGGCCTCGCGGGTCTGCAGGCCGTGGAAGGCGATCCGCCCGTCGGCGCTGCGACGGCGCAGGATGTCGGTGATGACCTCGTGGTCCCCATCCTCGAGGGCCTTGTCCAGGAGACCGGAGACGGACTCTGTGATGAGCCGGATCCCGGTGACGACGATGTTGACGCCGACGGCGAAGGCGACCACCGCATCCAGTCGGACCCAGCCGGTCAGCGCCACCAGACCCACCCCGATCAGAACCCCGGCGCTCGTGACCACGTCGGTCATCAGGTGCTTGCTGTCGGCCCGCAGGGTGATCGATCGGTGGCGTCGCCCCGCTCTCAGGAGCACGATCGCGACGCCCCCGTTGACCAGTGAGGCGAGGACGCTGATCAGCAGACCCCAACCGACGTTCTCCAGCTCGCGAGGATTCACGAAGCGCTCGACTGCGGTGACCAGGATGACCGCGGCGGCCACGAAGATCATCATCCCCTCGACCGCCGCGGAGAAGTACTCCGCCTTCGCCCGCCCGTAGAGGTACCGCTCGGTCGCCGGCCGCGACGCCACCCGCAGAGCGATCAGCGCGACGACCGCGGCGACCAGGTTCACGGTGGACTCGGCCGCATCCGAGAGCAGGCCGACAGATCCCGTGACCGCCCATGCCCCCGTCTTCAGAGCGATCGTGACGATCGCTGCGGCGATCGACAGCCACGCGAAGCGAGTCAGATCCTGGGCCTGCGCGACCGGTCGTCGAGCGGCACCGGGGGCCCCGTCCGTGGGGGCATCGGGAGCGGCGTCGTCCATGGCTCGAGTCTCCGCCCCGGCCAGCACGGATGCAAGCGGCCCGGGTCCCGCGAGGGGGACCCGGGCCGACGGAGCCCAGCGGCTCACCGGTTCAGCGGAGCAGGCGCTCAGCGGCTCTGGCGCTTAGCGGCCGCGGCCGGAGGAGAAGGCCGCGAGCCCGGCGCCTCCGCTGCGACCGGAGCGGCCCTGCCGCGACTGGCCCTGACGGGAGCCGCCCTGTCGGGACTGGCCGCCCTGTCCGTGCTGGCTCTGACCGTGCTGGCCCTGACCGCGCCCCTGCTCCTGGCTGCGCGCGCCCTGGCCCTGACCGCCCTGTCGGGAGCGTCCACCCTGCCGTGAGCGCTCCGAGGAGCCCTGCTCGCCGGAGCGGGAGCGTCCGCCGGAGCGGGGCTGCCCGCCGCCCTGACCGCGGGATCCCTGGCCGCCGCGCCCGCGTCCGCCCTGGCCGCCGCGTCCGCGTCCGCCCTGGCCGCCGCGTCCGCCCTGCCCGCGCCCGCCGGAGCGCTGGTCGAAGGTCTGCTCCTCGGCGCTCGCCGGGGTGGTCGCGTCGGTGACGGTGCGCTCGCCGGGCGCGAGGTCCTGCAGCACGGCCGAGGAGGTGGTGACCTGGCGGTGGTAGGTCGGGGTGATGCGCGCCTTGCGCATCAGGTCCTGGACGTCCCGCTTCTGCTCGGGCACCTGAACGGTGATCACGGTGCCGGACTCGCCGGCGCGCGCCGTGCGGCCGGAACGGTGCAGGTAGGCCTTGTGCTCGACGGGCGGGTCGGCATGGACCACGAGCGCGACCTCGTCGACGTGGATGCCGCGTGCGGCGATGTCGGTGGAGACCAGCGTGGTGGCGGCGCCGGTGCCGAAGGCCTCGAGGTTACGGGTGCGGGCGCCCTGGGAGAGGTTGCCGTGCAGCTCGACCGCGTCGATCCCGCGAGCGCTGAGCTTCCGGGCGAGGTTCTTCGCACCGTACTTGGTGCGGGTGAACATGATGGTGCGTCCCGGGGCGGCGGCGAGGTCGCGCAGCACGTCGAAGCGGTCGGTCGGCTCGACCTCGAGCACATGGTGCTCCATGGTGCCGACGGGGCTCGTCGCCGGATCGGCCGAATGGGTGACCGGGTCGTGCAGGTAGCGGCTGACGAGCTTCTGCACCCCGTTGTCGAGCGTCGCGGAGAACAGCATCCGCTGGCCCGTCTGCGGCGTCCGGTCGAGGATCCGCTGGACCATCGGCAGGAAGCCCATGTCGGCCATGTGGTCGGCCTCGTCGATGATGGTGATCTCGATGGCGGAGAGGTCGACGTGCCCCTGTCCCATGAGGTCCAGGAGGCGGCCGGGGCAGGCGATGAGCACGTCGACGCCGCGGCCGATGGCGTCGACCTGGGGCTTCTGCCCCACGCCGCCGAAGACGACGGTGCTGCGGAGGCCGGCGGCCTTCTGCAGCGGCATCAGCGATCGCTCGATCTGCGAGGCGAGCTCGCGGGTCGGGGCGAGGACCAGGGAGCGGGGCCGACGGGCAGTCCGACGGCGCGGATCCTGCGTCAGGCGCGCGACCAGCGGGAGCAGGAAGGCGTAGGTCTTGCCGGAGCCGGTGCGGCCGCGGCCGAGCACGTCGCGCCCGGCGAGGGAGTCGGGCAGCGTCGCGGCCTGGATGGGAGTGGGGGCGGTGATGCCCTGCGGGGAGAGGGCGTCGATCAGCTCGGCGGGCACGCCGAGGCGTGCGAAGTCAGGGGTGGTCACGTGGGTGATCCGTTCTGCGGTGAAGTCCCGCACGACGCGCTCGCACTCGCGGTCCGCGGCGGCCGGGTCCGGCATCGACGGCACAGGTCCGTTCGGCATGCGGTCCACCGGCGGCGGCCTCGGGTCGGCGCTGTCACCGCACGGGGCGGGACCTGTGCCGCGGCGGGGTGACGGCACTCGCCCGCCACGCTACGGCCCCGGAGGCGCCGACGACGAGGTTCCGGGCCTTGTTTGTGACATACCTGCGCTTCGACCACGGCGTCGGAGCGCGCTGAGGAGGGCTGAGACGGGCTGACGCGGACCGGCGCGGATCGGGCAGCAGATCTTCCCACGTGAGATGATCAGGCTGCCGCAGCCGGGCTCCACTGCTGGAGCGGCGGGGCGGCTAGGGCGGCTAGGGCGGCTGGAGAGGGAGGCGGAATGTCGCGCAGGGTCAGCATCAAGGATGTCGCGCAGAGGGCGGGCGTGTCCTGGAAGACCGTCTCGAACGTCGTGAACGAACGGCCCGTGGTCCGGCCCGAGACCCGTGATCGCGTGCTCGCGGCGATCGAGGAGCTCGGATATGTGCCCAACCATGTCGGCCGTGAGCTGCGCGGCGGACCGACGCGCGCGATCTCCCTGGTGGTCCCCGAGCTGCAGAATCCGTACTTCGCGCGCCTGGCCGAGAGGATGCAGGCCGCTGCCCGTGAGCGGGGATGCAGCGTGAGCGTCGAGGTCTCCCTGGGGAGCGCCGAGACCGAGCGGGCGCATGTGCGCGGGCTCGCCGCGCGACCCGTGGACGCCGTGGTGATCTCGCCCTCCGCCCTGGAGTCCGCGGAGCTCGTGCGCCGGGAGGGCGGCCCGCGGGTGGTGCTGCTGGGGGAGTCCCTGCCCGGCTCGGCGGACGTCGTGCACGTGGCCATCGACAATGTCGCCTCCGCGGCCGACATCGTCCGCCATCTGGTCTCCGCGGGGCGGCGCCGCCTGCTCTTCCTCGGAGCCGAGGGCACGGCGCTCACGACGGGGTCGCTGCGCCTGGACGGGTTCCGGGCCGCGTGCCGCTTCGCCGAGCTCCCGCAGGATCCGCGCCTGATCCGTCGGGCGGAGCACTGGACCCGTCAGTCCGGCCGGGACGCGATGCTCGCGGTGCTCGAGGACGGCGTCGGGTTCGACGCGGTCATCGCGGGCAACGATCTGCTGGCGATCGGCGCCATGGCGGCGCTCGCCTCGCGCGGGGTCCGGGTGCCGGAGGACGTCGCGGTCGTGGGCTGGGACGACCTTCCCGAGTCCGCCTGGGCGCGTCCGCCGCTGACGACCGTCGCCCCCGATATGGAGGCGCTGGTCGCGGCGGCTCTGGACGCCGCTCTCGGAGATCCGTCGGCCGACGGTTCGGATGCCGCCGCGGCCGCCGTCCCGGGGGCGGAGCGGGTGATCGCCCACCGGCTCGTGGTGCGCGCCTCCAGCCGCGCCTGAGGTCCGCCTCCCGGGTGCGGAGTCCGACGGCCGGTCAGAAATTCCCACGTTGCACCTCGGAGGCTGCTGAGGTTCACTGGTGACATCGCGACGACCCGACCGCCAGCGCGGGTCGGCGATTCCCAGCGATCACCGCCGATCCTCCGAGGAGACCCTGTGGCCTATCAGCCAGCGGCCCTGCCCGCGCACCTGACCGACCTCTTCGCTCGAGCCGATGAGCTCGCCGAGCTGCTGGACGCCCCGCTGTCTGCCGCGGTCGACGTGCCGCGGCCCGAGCATCCGCGCCCGCAGCTGCACCGCCCCGCCTGGCTGAACCTCAACGGGACCTGGCAGTTCGAGGTCGACCGCTCCGACACCGGACGGGAGCGGGGCCTGCTCGAGCGCGACCTCGTCAGCGAGATCACCGTGCCCTTCGCCCCGGAGACCCCCGCCTCGGGGATCGGCGATCGGGACTTCCTCGAGGCCGTCTGGTACCGCCGCACCGTCACTGTGCCCGCCGAGTGGGAGGGGCTGCGCCCGGTCCTGCACCTGGGCGCCGTCGACCATGACGCGACCGTCTGGGCGAACGGCGTCGAGGTCGCGCGCCATCGCGGGGGGTTCACGCCCTTCAGCGCCGATCTCTCCCAGGTCGACGGCGTCGGCGCGGGCAGCGAGGTCGAGATCGTCGTGCGGGCCCGCGACCCGAAGGACGGCCCGCAGGCCCGGGGCAAGCAGTCGCTGTGGTACCGCGCCACCCATGCGGTCTATCACCGCACCACCGGCATCTGGCAGACCGTCTGGCTCGAGGGCGTCCCGGCCGACGAGATCCGCTCCCTGCGCATCATCCCCTCTCTCGCCGCGCACTCCTTCGCGATCGACGTCCCCCTGGCGCGCTCGACCGCCGGGACCCGTCTGGAGGTCATCGCCTCCGAGCCGGGAGGCGACGAGGTCGCCCGTGCAGAGGTCCGTGCCGACCTGGATCTGGCGCCGCACCTCGAGCTCGCGGTCCCCGAGGACCGGGTCCGCGTGTGGGGCCCGGGAGCGCCCGAGCTGTACTCCCTGCAGGTGCGTCTGCTCGGCGCCGACGGCGAGGTGCTCGACGAGGTCTCCTCGTACGCGGGCCTGCGCTCGACGACGCTGAACGGCCACGAGTACCGCATCAACGGGCAGAAGGTCTTCCAGCGCCTGGTCCTCGACCAGGGGTACTGGGAGGACACGTTCATGACCACCCCGGCCGACGAGGCGTTCCGCGAGGACATCCGTCTCGCGCTCGAAGCCGGCTTCAACGGCGCGCGCCTGCACCAGAAGGTCTTCGAGGAGCGCATGCTGTTCTGGGCCGATCTGCACGGCTACCTCACGTGGGGAGAGTTCGGCGACTGGGGCGTCTCCGGCATGGGGCCGACGGGCGACAACCAGCAGCCCACCGCCTCCTTCATCGGCGAGTGGATCGAGGCCGTCGCCCGCGACATCAACCATCCCTCGATCATCGGCTGGTGCCCCCTGAACGAGACCCACCAGGTCCTGCACGACCGTCTCACCCAGCTCGACGACGTCACCCAGGCGATGTACGACGCCACCAAGCTCGCCGATCCCTCCCGGCCCGTGCTCGACGCCTCCGGCTACAGCCATCGCGTCCGCGGTGCCGACGTCTACGACTCCCACTCCTACGAGCAGGATCCTGCGCGCTTCCGCGCCGAGCAGTCCGGGCTCGCCGACGGGCGCCCGCATGTGAACCGTCGGGAGCTCGGACCGGACGAGATGCCCTTCGCCGACGGCTCCTACTCCCTCGCCTACGCCGGTCAGCCCTACTTCGTCTCCGAGTACGGCGGCATCTGGTGGAACGAGCAGGAGGCGCGCGAGGCCGCCGAGGCCGAGCGCGCCGGGAGCAACGCCGGTGAGTCCTGGGGGTACGGCCAGCGGATCGGCAGCGAGGAGGAGCTCTACGAGCGCTTCGAGGGCCTGACGCGAGTGCTGCTCGAGGACCCGCTGATGTTCGGCTACTGCTATACGCAGCTGACCGACGTCTTCCAGGAGAAGAACGGCATCGTCGACTTCGCCCGCGGCCGCAAGCTCGACCTCGCACGGATCCGCGCCGTCCAGGAGCGGACCGCGGCCTACGAGGCGGACGCGTCGGAGCGAGCCTGAGCGGTGCCGACAGCCCTGCTCGGACCGGGCGCCACCGCTCGGCGCCCGGTCCGGGCCACCAGGCCGCAGCAGCGAGGTCGGGCCGGCTGCATCTCTAGGATGAACAGGTGACCTCCTCCGCATCCGCTTCCGCATCCGCTTCCGTCTCTGTCTCTGTCTCTGCCGAATCCTGGGAGAGCGGCGGTCCGGCCACGGCACCCGGGGCGGGGGCGCGGTGGGACAGCCTGGAGGTCGAGGACGCGCCCGCGCTGACGGCACTGCTGAACCGCATCGACGCCGCCGACGGCACCGAGGACCCGGCCGAGGAGCCGAGCACCCGCGAGTGGCTCACGGTCGACGGCCGGGATCTCGCGCGCGACAGCATCGCCGTGAGAGCACCCGGGCGGGCCGACTTCGCGGCAGGGCGTCTGGTCGCCTTCGGGCTCCTCGATGTCTCCCCGTCCCTCGACCGCGACGGACGCGTCCGCTGCAGCCTGATGGGCGGTGTGGATCCCGAGCATCGTCGGCAGGGTCTGGGCGGACGCATCCTCGACGAGCTCTCCGAGCGAGCAGCCGCCCAGGCCGCCGCGCAGCACCCCGGGGAGCCCGCGGTGCTGCGGGTCGGCGGCGGCCGCGATCCCGAGTCCGCTCCGGCGGTCGAGGCCGGCGGGAGGGCCGGGGAGCCGGCTGATGGGCCGGTAGACGCGGCGCCGGGCGGCGGCGCCGACATCCGCCCTCTGCTCCTGGCCCGCGGGTTCTCGCGCGTGCGCAGCTGGCTCGAGATGGAGCGGACGCTCACCGGCGATGAGGCTGAGGCGCCCGCCGTCGGCGAGATCGCCGTCGTCGCCCCCGCCGAGGATCGGGCCGAGGCGACCCGCCTCGCGCATATCGCCGCCTTCGCCGACCACTGGGGCTCCACGCCTCCCACCGCGGAGCGCTGGGCGACCCTCTGGGGCTCCCACACCGCACGCCGTGAGCACTCCACGATCGCCGTCGGCCCCGACGGAGCGGTGCTCGGGTACGTGCTGACCTCGGAGGACATCCCCGGCTCCCTGCACATCGCACTCGTCGGCACACGGCCCGAGGCGCGCGGTCGCGGACTCGCCCGCGCCATGATCGCCCGCAGCCTCGCCTCTGCCGCCCGCGCCGGATTCGCCAGCGCCCGGCTCGAGGTCGACGCCGAGTCCCTGACGGGTGCCACGCGCCTGTACGAGGGACTGGGCTTCACCGCTCAGCACGTGTACGCGACCTTCGAGCGCGAGCTTCGGCCCTGACGAGGAGCGGGCCGCGGGGAGCGCGGGGGCGCTCGCCGGTCCGAGCGGGCCGCCTCCCTGTGGAACGATTGTCCCCATGACGATCACCGCTGCGGCCGACGGCTCCGCCCTCGGCAATCCCGGGCCCGCAGGCTGGGCCTGGTACATCGACGACGACACCTGGCGCGCGGGCGGATGGCCCCACGGCACGAACAACATGGGGGAGCTCAAGGCCGTCCTCGACCTGCTCGAGGCGACCGCCGTCGATGCCGACCAGCACCTGCTGGTGCTGTGCGACAGCCAGTACGTCATCAACTCGGTGACGAAGTGGATGCCCGGATGGAAGCGCAAGGGGTGGCGGAAGAAGGACGGCAAGCCGGTCCTGAACGTGGAGCTGCTCAAGGCGATCGACCAGGCCCTGGTGGGGCGCAGCGTCGAGTTCGAATGGGTCAAGGGACACTCGGGCCACAGCATGAACGAGGCCGCGGACCGGCGTGCGAACGCCGCCGCCACGGCCTTCTCGAAGGGCCGGGACCCCGAGGTCGGGCCCGGGTACAGGACGGCCGCGGCTCCCGCCGCCGAGATCGAGGACGCGGCCGACGACCCGGGCGCTCTCCCGCTCGACCTCGCTCCCGGCGAGTTCGCGCTGCAGTCCCCGCCCTCGCCGCTGCCGGCGTCCGGCCGCTCCGCCTCGTCACCGGCATCCTCGTCCGCCGCCGTGACGGCGCTGCCCGAGGACGACCTGTTCAGCCTCTTCGAGCAGGAGACCGCCGCCGAGCCCGCAGCCGAGGCGTGCTCCACCTTCCACCTCCCGGGCGGCCCCGCGGGAACGCCCGGCACGGTCGCCGAGCAGGTCATCGCCCATGAGCGTGCCCTGCTCTCGGATGCCGTGCGCGCCGACACCCCCAGCGCCGCGTCGCTCCTGCATCCCGACTTCTGCGAGATCGGAGCGAGCGGGCGCACGTACGACCTCGAGGAGATCCTCGAGGTCATCTCACCGCTCGAGGACGTGTCGGCCGCCGGCTTCGTCGCCGACGAGGTCTCGCCGGGCGTCGTCCTGCTGTGCTACGAGACCACGGGCTCGCAGGGGACCGTCCTGCGCAGCTCACTGTGGCTGCGGGACGGCGATCGCTGGCAGCTGCGTCACCACCAGGGCACACCCGCGGCCCGCCGATGACCCCCGTCGGCCGGGCCCCCGCTGCGCCCCCGGGCTCGATCCCGCTCGCCCTGCGCGCCGGAGGACCGGACCTCGCCCGCGGGACGGCGCTGCTGGGCATCGGGCTGGCGAACATCGTCGGCTGGCTTCACGGGGACCGCTGGACGGTGCTGCTGAAGCAGGCGGACGCCGGAGGCGTCGACCGCGCGGTCGACGTCGTCATCGCGGTCCTGGCCGACAACCGCGGCTTCCCCCTGTTCGCCCTGCAGTTCGGCTACGGCCTCGGGATCATGCGCCGACGCTCCCTCGCCGCGGGGGAGAGCGGCCGACGCTTCCTGCTGCGCATGCTCCGACGCCTCGCCGTGCTCTGCGCCATCGGTCTCGCCCATGCGATCCTGCTGTTCGAGGGCGACATCCTCGTCGCCTACGCGGTGATCGGGATGCTCTGCGCCGTCCTGGTCACGCGCCGTCCCTGGGTGCTGATGGTCGCTGCGGCGCTCGGGCTGCCCGCTCTGGCGATGTGGGGCTGGGCCGACGGCACGATCGGGCTCGGGGGCGGGACCGGCTACGCCTCCGCCGAGACGGCGACCTGGATGGAGGCCGTCACGATGCGCACCCGCAGCGCCGCCGAGGATCTTCTGCTCGCGCCCGCCGCGGACATCGGCCTGGTCACCCCCATGGCCATCGGAGCGATCGCCGCACGGATCGAGCTGCTCGAGAACGTCGAGCGGCGGCGTGCGGCGCTCGCGCGGATCCTCCGATGGTGCCTGCCGGTCGGGCTGGTCGGCGCGCTCCCGCTGACCGCCGTGCTGGTGCTGGACCCGCACCTGCGCACCGTCTCGTCCGAGCCGGTCCTCGGCGTGCTGGGCATGATCCATCAGCTCAGCGGTCTGGTCGGGGCGCTCGGCATCGCGGCGGCCTGCGCGCTGCTCGCCGACCGCGCCCGTCATCGTCCCTCCCGGCTCCTCGCGTCCTCGCTCGAGGCGCTGGGTGCGACGGCGCTCAGCGCCTACGTCGCCCAGTCCCTCGTGTTCGCCCTGCTCTTCCCGCCGTACGCGCTGGATCTCGGGGCCCGCCTGGGCAGCGCGGGCGCCGCCGCGATCATCACCGCCGCCTGGATCGCGACCCTCGTCCTCGCGGCGCTCTGGCGTCGCACCGGGCGCCGCGGACTGCTCGAAGCGGTGCTGCGCCGTCTCGGAGGCTCCGCCCGTCCGTCGGCCGCTGCGGTCGACCGCGCGGACCGGCCGACGGACCTGCCGAGCACCCGGCCGAAGGAACTGCCGAGCACCCGGCCGACGGACCTGCCGAGCACCCGGCCGACGGGACGGGAGGCCAGCGGCCGATGACCGTCTTCGCGGACACGCCTCGATGGCCCCGTCACGGGACCGTGTGGGGCCATCTGATCTCCGACCTGTCGCTCGAGGAGCTGCACGAGTCCGCCGCCCGCGCCGGGCTGCCGGCCCGCGCCTTCGACCTCGATCACTACGACTGGCCGCTGTCGATGCGCGAGGGCCTCGCCGCTGCGGGAGTCACGTTCGTCGGCGACCGCGAGCTGACCCGGATCCTGATCCGCTCCGGACTGCGGATCCCTCTGGTCGACCGGCCCGCGGCGCGAGCCGAGCGCACCGCGCGGGACCTCGAGGCGATCGGCCTGGTGCCGAGCGCCGGACCGGAGCCTCTGCTCGTGCCCCCGCCCGCCCGTCCCCGCGACTTCCTGTGGGGGCCCCGCGGGCACGTCGATCCGCTGCCTGCGTCCGGCGACGCACCTCCCGGGGCGTTCCGCATGACCTGCGAGGGCGCCGGGGCGGAGCCGCGGATCGAGGCGCATGACCGGCAGGGTCGCACCGACGCGCTCCGTCTCGCCGAGCAGCTGCATCGCCTCGCTCGGGAGGCCGGGCACGCGGAGGGCTATGTCGGTCAGCTGCTGGTGGTGCCGGAAGGGCCGCGGGACCGTCGGGACCGTGCTGTCCCGGGGGCTCAGGCCGATCCGTCGGCGCGGGCGGACCCGGGGGACCGGGGGGAGTCGGGCGATCCGGGGCTCTGAGCATCGGACGGACGCGGTCTCGCGGGCTCGGACCCTGCGCCGTCCTCGTCGGCCGAGGGTGAGTCCGCCGGGCTCGGTTCCCCCAGGGCATGGGTCTGATCGGGCTCGGCGAGGTGCTCCTCATCGACCTCGGCGGCCTGCAGCCGGATCCAGAAGGTGCTCCCGCCGTCGGGGGTCTCGTCCACCCCGATGCTCCCGCGGTGCTGCTGCACGATCGTCGCGGCGATCGACAGCCCCAGCCCGGCGCCCCCTCCCTGGGAGGCCGAGCGGCTGCGGGACTCGTCGGTCCGGTAGAAGCGCTCGAAGACCTTCTCGCGCTGGTCCTCGGGGATCCCGTCGCCGTGGTCGCGGACCTCGATGCGCACGTGCCCGGGGGAGTCGGGACCCACGGCGATCTCCACCGGCGATCCCTTGGGCGTGTGGCGGTTGGCGTTGCCGACGAGGTTCAGGATGACCTGGCGCAGCGAGGCCTCGTCGCCGAGCACCCCGATCGCCTGATGGGGTGCGACGGGCAGCGGGACGCCCGCCAGCGACACCACCATCACCTGCCGGGAGGGGTCCAGGGCGCGCAGATCCTGGGCGGCGTCGAAGAGCGCATCGGAGAGGTCGACCGGGGCCAGGTCCAGGGCGGGGTTCTCGTCCAGCCGGGCGAGGCGCAGGAGGTTCTCGACCAGGGATCCCATACGGCGGGCCTCGTCCTCGATCCGGCGCATGGCCTGGGCGACGTCGTCGTCACTGCGCAGGGCGCCCATCCTGTACAGCTCGCCGAAGCCGCGGATCGCCGCGAGCGGGGTCCGCAGCTCATGGGAGGCGTCGCCGACGAACCGTCGCATCTTCGCCTCGGATCGGGTGGCGTGCTCCTCGGAGTCGGACTGCGCGGCGAAGGCCTGCTCGATCCGCACCAGCATCTCGTTCAGAGAGATCGCCAGCGCGTTGACCTCCAGGCTGGTCTCCGTGACCGGGACGCGGCGGGAGAGGTCGCCGCCGGCGATCTGGGACGCGGTCGCCTCGACGTCCTGGAGCGGCTCGAGCGCGCGGTGGGCCATGTAGCCGCCCAGGCCCATGCCCACCAGCACCACGAGCGTGCCCACCAGCACGATGATCAGCGCCATCTCGTGCATGGTGCGGTCCACCCCGTCCAGGGGCAGCGCCACGTACACGCTGCCGCCGCCGGGTCCCGTGTTGACCGCGGCGATGACCCGCCACCGGTTCTCCTGGGAGTCGACGACGGTGAAGGCCCTCCCGCCGAGCGCATAGATCTCCTCATCGCTGAGATCCGGGAACGGGACCCTGTTCTCGTCGCCGTCGTAGCGGTGGACGTCGTCCCAGACCACGTTGCCGTCCTCGCCGCGGATCTCGATCGCGTACTCGACCGGCGTATAGATGTTCTCGCCGGAGCTGTCGTCGCCCTCGGTGAGCTTGAGCTCGGCGAGCTTGAGGATGCCGTTGCGGGCGGAGCTGAGGTTGCTGTCGACGGACTGCAGGAGGGTGCGGTTGAGCAGGAAGAGCGAGAGGCTGCCGGTGATCAGCGTCCCCGCGACCAGGAGCAGGGAGATGAGTGCGACGATCCGCGTCCAGAGGGAGACCGGACGCTGGGCGCGCAGGGACGGCATGGCCACGCGGGAGTGCCTCGTGCTCGGTCAGCGGCCGTCGGCGGCGCGCAGGACGTAGCCGATGCCTCGCTTGGTGTGGATCATCGGCTCGCCCACCACGTCGATCTTGCGGCGGAGGTAGGAGATGTAGGACTCGACGATGCCGACCTCTCCGGACCAGTCGTAGTCCCACACGTGGTCGAGGATCTGGGTCTTGGAGACCACGCGGCCGGCGTTGAGCATGAGGTAGCGAAGGAGCTTGAACTCGGTGGGGGAGAGATCGATGGTGACGTCTCCGCGGTAGACCTCGTGCGAGTCCTCGTCCAGGCTCAGGTCCCCGACGACGAGCGCGCTCTCCACGGTCGTGTCCGATCCGCCGTGGGTGCGGCGCAGCACGGCGCGGATGCGGGCGACGACCTCCTCGAGACTGAACGGCTTGGTCACGTAGTCGTCGCCGCCGACGGTGAGGCCGGCGACCTTGTCCTGGGTCTCGTCGCGCGCGGTGAGGAACAGGATCGGATACTGCTCGCCGCGGTCCCGCAGGCGGCGGGTCACCGTGAAGCCGTCCATGTCCGGGAGCATGACGTCCAGCACGACCAGGTCGGGCTGATGCTCCGTGGCCTCGCGGATCGCCTCGTTGCCCGTCGACGCGGTGAACACCTCGAAGCCTGCGAAGCGCAGGGACGTCGCGAGCAGATCGCGGATGTTGGGCTCGTCGTCGACGACGAGCAGTCGTGCCTCGTACTCCTGGTCCGTGGTGTTCATGGGGCCACCGTCCTCCGCGCGCTTGGGAATCGGCTGGATGTCTGCTGGACGAGCGCGGAAGCGGATCCCAGGTTCGTCCGACGATGCTCGTGAGCGCTCAGCGTGAGGCCTTGCGCACCTTCTCCTGGGCCTTGCGGAGCTTCCGGATGCCCCAGCTCAGCTGGATGATCCGGACTGATCCGACGAGGCCCATCACGAGCGCGCCCGCGATCGCCGCGAGCAGCATGGCCACGCCCAGCGGCAGCTCGAACTGCGTGCCGAGATACTCGAAGGACGTGGTGACGTTGTTCTGGATGACGAAGATCAGCAGCAGCACCAGGATGATCGCGCCGAGGATCAGGGCCGTCCACAGCACGGCGGTCCGGCCGCCCCCGCCGACCTCGACCTCGCCGATGACCGGCTCCTGCTCGCTCGTGCCCTCGGGCTTCCGATCCGGACTCTCGGAGGTGCGGCTCCCCGGCGCGGGAGGCTTCTGCGCAGGCGACTTCTCCGCGGACGTCGAAGGATTCTCGGACTCCGTCCCGCCGGCCCGAGGCGCGCGGGAGACGGGACGGTCGGTGGGGTCCGGCTGCTCGGATCCGGTGGTCATGCTCGCTCCTGAGGACGATGGTCGGGCCGACGACGGGGCGAGGGGACGCAGGACGTCTCCTCGGCCGTCCGCCGACGGTCCACGATGCCGCCACTCTAGTCATCCAGGCGCTTCCCAGACAGGGGTGCGGCCGGATGCGTCGCTCAGTCCGCCTGCGACTCGCGGACTCCGTCGGCCGCGGCATCGCCGTTGACGTCGTCGGCCCCGCCCTCTGCGAGGATCTGCTCCGCATCGACGATCGAGTAGGCATAGCCCTGCTCGGCGAGGAAGCGCTGGCGGTGGGCGGCGAAGTCCTGGTCCTGGGTGTCGCGCATGACGACGGTGTAGAAGCGGGCGGAGCGGCCGTCGGCCTTGGGGCGCAGGAGTCGGCCGAGGCGCTGGGCCTCCTCCTGGCGCGAGCCGAACGCGCCCGAGACCTGGATCGCGACCGAGGCCTCCGGAAGATCGATCGAGAAGTTCGCGACCTTCGAGACCACCAGGCGCGAGATCTCCCCGGCGCGGAAGGCGTCGAAGAGCTCCTGGCGGCGGCGCACCGGCGTCTGCCCCGTGATCAGGTCGCAGCCGAGATGCTCGGCGATCTCCTCGAGCTGATCGATGTACTGGCCGATGACCAGCAGCGGCTCCCCGGGGTGGCGCGAGGCGAGGCTCTCGACGACCCGGATCTTGGCCGGATGCGCGGCACCGAGCCGCGGGCGATCCTCGGCCTCGGCCATCGCATAGGCCATGCGGTCGTCGGCGGGCATCGCGACGCGCACCTCGGTGCACTCCGCAGGGGCGATGTACCCCTGCGCCTCGATGTCCTTCCACGGGGCGTCGTAGCGCTTGGGGCCGATCAGCGAGAACACCTCGCCCTCGCGACCGTCCTCGCGCACGAGGGTCGCCGTCAGCCCGAGCCGGCGGCGGGCCTGGAGGTCGGCGGTCATGCGGAACACGGGCGCGGGCAGCAGGTGCACCTCGTCGTAGACGATCAGGCCCCAGTCACGGGCGCTCATCAGCTCCAGATGCGGATGGATGCCCTTCCGCTTCGTCGTGAGCACCTGGTAGGTGGCGATCGTGACCGGCCGGACCTCCTTGGAGGAGCCGGAGTACTCGCCGATCTCCTCCTCCGTCAGGGTGGTGCGTCGCAGCAGCTCCGCCTTCCACTGCCGGGCGGAGACCGTCGAGGTCACCAGGATGAGGGTCGTGCGCTGCATCGCGGCCATCGCGCCCGCGCCGACGAGCGTCTTCCCGGCGCCGCAGGGCAGGACGACGACGCCGCTGCCGCCATGGCGGAACCCGTCGACGGCCTCCTGCTGGTAGGGCCGCAGGGACCAGCCGTCCTCGACCAGCCCGATCGGGTGCGCCTCGCCGTCGACGTAGCCGGCGAGGTCCTCGGCCGGCCAGCCGAGCTTCAGCAGCGCCTGCTTGAGGGCGCCGCGCTCGGAGGGATGGACGACGACGGTCGACTCGTCGACCTCGGCGCCGAGCATCCCCTGGACGCGGCGCGCGCGCCGGACCTCCTCGAGCACGGCGCGGTCCAGCGCATGCAGCACCAGGCCGTGCACCGGATGCGCCTGCAGCTGCAGGCGCCCGTAGCGGTCCATGGTGTCCGCGACGTCGATCAGCAGCGAGTGCGGGACCGCGTAGCGCGAGCTGTCCACGAGAGCGGCGACGACGGTCTCGGCGTCGTAGCCGGCCGCGCGGGCGTTCCACAGGCCGAGGTCGGTGATCCGATAGGTGTGGACATGCTCGGGCGCCCGCTCGAGCTCGGCGAACGGCGCGATCGCCGCCCGAGCCGCGGCGGCGCGAGGGTGCGCGACCTCGAGCAGCAGGGACTTGTCGCTCTGGACGATGAGGGGGCCGTCGGTCATCCTCTCAGGCTACGCGGCGAGGACCGTCGCCGGCGGTCCGGGATCCTGAACCGCCTCGGCCGGGCTCGCCGGGCTCGCCGGCCCCGCTCACCCCCGTGCCGGCTCGGGCAGCGAGCGACCGCTGACGCGCTCGTGCATGCCCAGCTGGAACAGGATGCTGAACGGGATGGCGAAGACGATGCCGATGATGATGCTGCCCGCGATCGAGGAGGCCACGCTCATCACGAGCCAGGCCACGATGGTGGTGCCGAGGTTCGCGCGGGCCAGCGAGACGCTCTGCTTGATGGCCTCGACGGGGGAGGCCCCGCGGACCGCTGCGGGGATCGCGTAGAACAGCAGCACCGAGGCGATCAGGCCCGGGATGTACAGGAGGAGGCTGGCGACGCTGACGATCAGTCCGACCAGGAGGGCGGTCAGCATGACCCGCCCCGGCCCGATCATGGCCTGGCCGATGCTCGGCCGCCCGCCCTCGCGGACGATCTCGGCGGCGCGACCCGCACCCGACTCCCAGAACAGGACGATCGGTACGAGCAGCAGCAGGATAGCGCCGATGATCAGCATGTAGATGATCAGCACCGACAGAGGGAGCTCGTCCGAGGCCATGGCGTCCGACTGCGAGAAGAGGTAGCCGAGGCCGGCGGCGATGGCGATCGCGGTCACCACGACGATGAGGATCCCGTAGATGATGCCGCTGACGAGGTAGGTCACGGGATTGCGCAGCATCGCGCGTCCGGCGAAGGAGAAGGCGGCGCCGAGGTCCGACGCGAGGTCGGTGCCCGGCTGCGGTCCGATGCCGGTCTGGCCGCTGACGGGCTGCCCCCCATAGGGCTGACCTTCATAGGTCTGGCCGGCGGAGGCGGCCGACGGACCGTATCGGGGATCGGGCTGCGGGGCGGGATAGGGGTTCTCGGACATCAGCGAAGCTCCTGGTGCTCGGGGATGCCCACGACACTAGCGGCATGCGGGTCGGCCACGTGGAGATGCCCGGCGCGGGGCAGGCACGCTCTCGCCCGGATGGTGTGCGTCCCCTGCTCGCTCTCTCCTGACGCGCCTCCGCATGGGACCTTCGGGGGACCGCTCGGGATCGCCGCGACGGTCATTGTGGCGCAGAAGACGCCGCGGTCATCGCCGGTCGGCCGCGACCCCTGCTGCCGTCGGGACGGCCCGGGAGCCGATCGGCAGGCGATCGGCAGGTGAGAAGCGCGCCGACGCCGCTGGGAGACTCCTGCACGTCAATACCGTGAGTCGGGGTCGGACGTCCAGCGGGGGCGGGAGAGGTGGCCGAACGGTGACGGAAGAGGTGACAAGGAGTGGCACCGCACGACGGACGGATCGCGATCTCCCTAGAATGGACGGCGATGCCCCGGGGCATGTGGCGCCAGAGCGACCGATGAAGCGGTCGCCGCGTCGGCCCCGGATCGACTGTCGCCCGACTTGAGGAGATCCCATGGCAAGCTTCGCTCCGTCCCCCGCCGATGTCGCAGACATCGGCGTCACCGGCATGGCGGTGATGGGCTCCAACCTGGCCCGCAACCTGGCCCGCAACGGCTTCAAGGTCGCCATCCACAACCGCAGCGTCGCCAAGACCGAGAAGGTCGTCGACTCCTACGGCACCGAGGGCGAGTTCTTCCCCTCCGAGTCCTCCGCCGACTTCGTGGCCTCGCTGCAGAAGCCGCGCGTCGCGATCATCATGGTCAAGGCCGGCAAGCCGACCGACGCCGTCATCGACGAGCTCTCCGCCCTCATGGAGCCGGGCGACATCATCGTCGACGCCGGCAACGCCCTGTTCTCCGACACCCGCCGCCGCGAGGCCGCGCTGCGCGAGAAGGGCCTGCACTTCGTCGGCGCCGGCGTGTCCGGCGGCGAGGAGGGCGCGCTCAACGGCCCGTCGATCATGCCCGGCGGCACCAAGGAGTCCTACGACCGCCTCGGCCCGATGTTCGAGAAGATCTCGGCGCACGTCGACGGCACCCCCTGCTGCACGCACGTCGGCGCCGACGGTGCCGGCCACTTCGTGAAGATGGTCCACAACGGCATCGAGTACGCCGACATGCAGGTCATCTCCGAGGCCTACGACCTCATGTCGAAGGCCCTCGGCAAGAGCGCCTCCGAGATCGGCGACGTCTTCGCCGAGTGGAACAAGGGCGACCTCGAGTCCTTCCTCATCGAGATCACCGCCGAGGTGCTCCACCACGTCGACGCCACCTCCGGCAAGCCGTTCGTGGACGTCATCCTCGACCAGGCCGCCCAGAAGGGCACCGGCGCCTGGACCGTGCAGACGGCCCTGGACCTCGGCGTCCCGGTCACCGGCATCGCCGAGGCCACCTTCGCCCGCTCCGTGTCCGGCTCGACCCCGCAGCGCGAGGCCGGCCGTGCGGTCCTCCCCGCCGAGGCGCAGGACCTGGAGATCGCCGATCCCGCGCAGTTCGTGGACGACCTGCAGAAGGCGCTCTACGCCGCCAAGCTGGTCTCCTACTCGCAGGGCTTCGACGAGATCGCCGCCGGTGCCAAGGAGTACGGCTGGGAGATCGACCTGGGCTCGATGGCTCGCATCTGGCGCGGCGGTTGCATCATCCGCGCCAAGTTCCTCAACCGCATCACCGAGGCCTACGAGCGCAACGCCGAGCTGCCCCTGCTGCTCTCGGACGAGTACTTCACCGCCGAGATCGCCAAGTGCGTCCCGGCGTGGCGTCGCGTGGTGGCCTTCGCCGCCGCCGCCGGCTACCCCGTCCCGGTCTTCGCCTCGACGCTGTCCTACTACGACTCGGTGCGCTCGGACCGCCTGTCCGCCGCCCTGGTCCAGGCCCAGCGCGACTTCTTCGGCGCCCACACCTACAAGCGCGTCGACACCGAGGGCACCTTCCACGTGGAGTGGTCCGAGGATCGTCGCGAGACGAAGCAGGACTGACACTGGGGGTGCCGCGCAGGACTGTCCTGCGCGGCACCTCGTCGGCGTCGATGACGCCCGCAGCACGACAGGACCCCGGACCGATGGTCCGGGGTCCTGTCGTGCTGCGCTCGGAGATGCTCTGGTCTCGAACTCCTCCTGGGCGGTGCACCGGAGCAGCGGCCTGGGCGATCGCTCAGGAGCAGATCGACCTGGCGATCAGCCGGTGGCGATCAACCGGTGGTGATCACCAGCAGGCGCTGGTCAGTAGGTGGATGTCGAGTAGGACGCCGTGAAGGCACCTGTCGCGATGGCGATGATGAACAGAAGGATGTAGAGGACCCACACGATCGCGAAGACGATCCAGCCCCACTTGTAGTACTTGTTGGCCGTCTCGAGGTCGGTGTCGGCCTTGACCAGGCCGAGGATCGCCAGGATCAGGGTGATGATGTTGCCTCCGCAGAGGACGGAGACGACGAGCTGGACGATCCACTTCGTCTTGCTCACGGGCGCGCCGCCGCTGACGGTGCTGAAGTTCTGATCGGACATGGTGATGGCCCCCTTGGAGGTGCGGGAGTCGGCTCCCTGGTGTCGGTCACGGCACCGCTGGGCCGGAGAGCCTGAGCGATGCCGGTGCATATCTTAACCCTGGGAGGACCCTGAGCCGCGAAGGGGAGAACTCCCCATGCGCTCCGCCGGGAGGTCGGGCGACCTGTCAGCCCAGCGTCACCCGGTGGACGAGCACCGTGAACTCTCCGTCCGGGTCGACCGTCGGAGCCGCACCGCGCACTCCGGCCGCGGACCGCGCGCGCAGCCTGCCGCCCTCGAGCGAGACGGGCAGGACCCGGTGAACCTCGACGCCACCGCGCCCGTCCACGATCCCGAGCTCGAGCTCCGAACCCTGGGCGATCGCCTCCAGCAGACGGTCCGTGACCGACAGCTCGGTCTCGCCCCTCTCTGCGGACCGGATCCGGGCGACGGCCTCGAGTGCCGGAAGTCGCAGGTCAGGACTCTCGACGGTCACGAGATCCACGTCGATCGGCCCGCCGACGAGGGCATGGGCGAGCTCGGGCCCGCCGGACCGGCCATCAGGTCCGACGGCGACCGGGGACAGTCCCGCACGGCGAGCCACCTGGAGGGCGAAGCCGGCGTCCGACGTCGTCACGGCGACGGTCGGCGCGATCCGATGCAGGGACAGCACCGAGGCCTCCGACGAGGCCTGCAGCAGGTCGAGGACCTCCGCATCCGCGGTCAGCACGGTGGAGGCGCGGGAGACCTGGACCCGTCCATGGCGGCGCCTCTCGTCCTGGATCAGATACTCGAGAGCCTGCGGCAGGGGGGTGCGCGAGGCCGAGGCCAGCAGCTCCCGCAGCTGCTCGGGATCGCGTCCCGCGCTGATCGCCCGCCGCAGCGAGGCCGAGCTGAGGCGCAGGGTGAGCGCACCGCCGCGGGAGACGATCTCGCCCCAGTCCAGGAGGGGCATCAGCCGCTCCGTCGGGCGGCCTGGGATGACGACCGTGAGATCGGCGTCCAGCAGCACCTCGTCGACCGGAGGCGGTGCGACCTCGCGCAGGATCGCGGCGAGGCGGTCGTCGGCCTCGACGACAGTCATGTCGAGGGTGCTCACGAGCTCCTGGCCGAGCACGGTCAGGGCGCCGTCGTCGACGAGGCCCAGGACCTCGCCCTCGGCGAGCAGCGCTTCGGTCTCCTCGACGGCGACCGTCTGCGGGATCAGCGGGAACGCCCAGGCGAGAGAGGCGCACAGGGACTCCGCGGTCGCGGCGACGCCGGGGGAGGTGCGCAGCGCACGCAGCAGGCTGCCGCGGCGCGTGCGCACGCCGTCCCGTCGGGTGAGATCCGAGAGCAGCGACCGGGAGGTGCCCGACGCGTCCGGGGTGCCGACGACGGCTGCGAGGTGATGGCCCCGCGCCCAGGCGAGGGCGAGCTCCGCCCAGCGCTCCTCGGCGGGCAGGCAGCGGTGGGCGTCCCAGTCGCGCGTCGGGTGCCATTCCTGGCCGTCGTGCCCGATGAGCCCGGCCTGCCATGCCGTCTGCAGGACGGTCGCCATGGCGACGACCTCGACGCCTGCGCGATCTGCCAGCCGTCTCAGGTCCCGCTGCGGCAGGCCCCCTCGTCGCAGCACGCCCGGCGGATCGTCGTCGAAGCCTCGCACGGTGCCCAGCACCCGCAGCGCCTCGAAGGCGTGCTCGACCGCCTGCGCGGTGCGGGAGCCCGGAAAGCGCTCGTGCAGTGCAGGTCCGTCGGGAGCGGGCCGACGGGCGATGTGCGAACGCCGCACGCGGCCGTCGCGCAGGGCGAGGTGGACGGTGCGGGGGATGCGCAGAGGTCCGTCGTCATCGGCGCGGACGATGCCGGCGCGACGCAGCGCCCGCGCGAGCTCGCCCTGCCCGGTTACCTCGTTCGGCCCCCAGGCGAGGGTGCCGAGCACGGTGGAGAGGCGCTCGTCGGACCGGGCCGCCTCGACGATCTCCCGAGCCTCCTCATCGGAGGGGTCGTCCCGCAGCGCAGGGGCGAGGCCCGCCGGGGAGCGCAGCCCTTCGCGCAGGGGCCGGACCAGGTGCAGCTCGTCCTCGCCCCACACCAGGGCGAGGGTCTGCAGGCGCTCGATCTCGGGCGAGACCGTCGGCGGGTCCGACGAGACGGCGTCGGCCAGCATCGACGGCGAGGCGCCGTCGGGGAGCACGGCGAGGGCCTCGACGAGATGCAGCTCGGGCAGGGTCAGAGCATCCAGGGCACGCCGTGCGGAGGTCGCACCGGCGGCGCGGGCGGCGAGAGGGGCGATGCCCTGGGGGACGGGCGAGGCGAGATCCGGTCGGGCGATCAGCAGCGCCTCGAGGCGTTCATCGCCGAACCGTCGCAGGGAGTCCGCGAGGGACCTGATCTCAGCGGTCATGATGCGTCCCAGCATAGGCTTGGCCCCGCCCCCATAGCCCAATCGGCAGAGGCGGCCGCCTTAAAAGCGGCACAGTGCGGGTTCGAGTCCCGTTGGGGGCACTGGCAGTCTGCTCCGCGTGCGCGTTCGACCCTCAAGCGGTGCCGCGCGCTGTGCTCAGCAGGTCGGGGTCGTGGGGGTTGACCAGCATCAGGGTCGGATCGCGACGCGCCTGCAGGGAGGCCAGCCGAGCCTGGTTGGCACGGAGCTGGGGGAGGTCGGTGGCGAAAGCCGCCTCCTGCAGGCGCAGCGCCACCGGAGGGCGTCGGCCGTGATCGAGCGTGCCGGGGTGGTAGAAGCAGTCGCCCGCATGCAGCACCCAGCGCTCACCCGCGTCGACGGCCACCCCCATGTGTCCCCGGCTGTGGCCATGCAGCGGGACGAGAAGGATCCCGGGGTCGATCTCCTCGAGCGCTGTCACCCCGTGGAAGCCCCGCCAGCTCTCCCTGCCCGGCTCGTGCCCGATCAGCCGCGGGCGGTGCGCCCACTGCCGTGCGCTGTAGCGCTGTCGCTCGAACCAGGTCGGGCGCTCCCGGATGGCCCGCGCCTCCACGGCGCCGGTGTGCACGCACGCCCAGGGGAAGTCGGAGAGTCCGCCGGCGTGGTCGGAGGCGCCGTGCGTCAGCACGATGTCCCGCACGTCGTGGGGGTCCAGGCCGCGCGCCCGGATCTGCTGGATCGCGGTCTGCTCGTCGACCAGCGCCGGCCTGATCACCGCCCGGTAGGGGCCGATCCGCCCGGCAGGGTCGGCGATGTCGCCCATCCCGAACCCGGTGTCGACCAGCACCAGGGAGGTCGAGGTCTCGATCAGCAGCACGTGGCAGACGAGCGGTGCACCGGGCATCCGCATCGTGCCGCAGTTCAGATGGTGGACCTTCATGCGGAGGGCCTCCAGCCGGTCGGGGTCGTCACGAGCAGGCGCGCTCCCGAGGTCGCCGGATCAGTGGCGATCCCGACCAGTGCGGACGCCACGTTCTCGAACGGCAGCGTGGGCAGGCCCGGCACCTTCGCGACCCGCTCCAGGGGCTCGACCGCGACCTGCGGCAGAGCCGGGGCGTCCTTGAGGTTCACCGGATACACGATCGTGTGGTCGAGGCCGGAGGTGGCGAGGAGCTCGTCGGCGGCGGCCTTGTCGGCGAAGAACCTCCCCAGGACCGTGCGGTAGACGAGCCGCGCGAAGCCCGACGCCTTCTGCGCCGTCTCCCCGGCGCCGAAGGCGGAGACCAGGATGATCCGGCGTGCGCCCGATCGGCGGACCGCTTCGATGATCGCGGGCATGGCGCGCTGCATGAAGGTGGCGTCCTTGGTCGGCCCCGTGACGGCGACGACGACAGCGTCGGCGCCCTCGGAGGCCGACGCGAGCGCATCCGCGTCGGCGACGTCGCCGCCGATGACGCTGAGACCCGGTGCCTTCTGCACCGCCTCCGGCCGACGGGCGTACGCGACGACCTCGTGACCGGCGGCGAGCGCTTCCTTGACGGTGCGGGATCCGACGTTCCCGGTGGCTCCGACGATGACGATCTTCATGGTGTGCTCTCCTCTGCTGAAGCTGCGTGCTGCTGGGGGTGTGGCGTGCTGTGGGGTGATGGACTGCTGCGGGGGTGATGGACTGCTGCGGGCTGATGGACGGCCGCTGCGGCGGTCGACGTCCGGCCCCGACGCTGCGGGCCGGGGGATCAGGGGGCGAGGGGCCGACCCAGGACGGTCTCGACGGCGCCGATGCAGAGATCGAGGGCGGGCTCGCGGTCGATCTCCTCGGAGTCCTCCGCGTGCCGCGCCGTGAACTCCACGAACGCGAGCCATGCCCCGAGAGCCAGGCGGCTCTGGGGGGGGGTGTCGGGTGTGCCGGTCGCCTCCAGGAGCCGCTGGACCTGGACGGCGTGGTTGGCGGTCGCGAGCCGCGCCGACGACGAGGTCGGTGGGGCCGAGGGCATGTACAGCTCGCGCACGCCCCCGGCGCTCGCGGCGAAGTGGTCGAAGTAGGCGGTCAGCGCGCGGCGGAGGTTCTCCTGCTCGGATGCCCCCTGCGCGGGTGCGGTGGCGGCGAGGAGGCGGTCCGCTTCCCTCTGCCACACCGCGTCCAGCAGGCTCTCCTTGCCGGGGAAGTAGTGGTAGACGAGTGCTCGGGTCACTCCGGCATCTCGCGCGATCGCGCTCATCGACGCCGCGGCCGCTCCGTCGCGGGCGAAATGCGTCGCAGCGATCTCGATGATCTGCTCTCGACGCCGCTCCGGTGCGAGGCGCGGTCCGACGATCTCGTTTGACATGTGTCCAATGCACATCGGATCCCGCGACGTCGTCCGCAGGAGGTCGGAGGAGGTCGGAGGATGTCCCACAATGGAGACATGACCCCCTCCGTCCCTCCGTCGTCCGCTGCGCCCTCCGATCCGAGAGCGGGAGTCCCCGGCTCCGAGGCTGCCGCGGCGCCGCTGATCCCGGCTGATTCGATCCCGGGCGATCTGATCCCGGCCGAGGAGAGGGCGTCGATGGCTGCACGGATGGACCGGGTGCTCGCGCGGATCGATGAGGCGGCGCGGCGCGTCGGCCGCGACGGCAGCGAGGTCACCCTGCTGCTGGCGACCAAGACCCGCACCCCCGCGCAGGTGGCCGCCGCGATCGAGCTGCTGCGCGAGCGCGGGCGGAGGATCGCGGTGGGCGAGAACCGGGCGCAGGAGATCGCCAAGCATGCCGATCCCCTGCTCGTCGGCAACGGTGTGGCCCGCCACTTCATCGGCCGTCTGCAGACCAACAAGGCCCGTGACGTGGTCGCCTTCGCCGAGATGATCCACAGCGTCGACCGCGACGACATCGCCGATGCCCTCGAGCGCCGGGCCGAGCTCGCGGACCTCCATCGCGAGGTGCTCGTGCAGGTCAACACCTCTGGGGAGGAGTCCAAGGGCGGCTTCGAGCCGACGGTCGAGGCGCTCATGCCGATCCTCGAGCGGCTCGCCGCGAGCGAGCGGCTCCGTCCCGTCGGACTCATGACCATCGGGGCGAACACCAGCGACGAGACGGCGGTGCGGGCCTCCCTGCGGCGCCTGCGCGAGCTCTCCGAGCAGCTGCGCGAGCGAACCGGACTCGAGAGCCTCCGCGAGCTGTCGATGGGCATGAGCGGAGACCTCGAGATCGCTGTCGAGGAGGGCGCGACCATCGTGCGCGTGGGATCTGCGATCTTCGGAGCCCGGCCCGCCTGAGGCGCCCGATCGCGCTGGTTCACGCGCTGTCATCCTCGACCCGGGCGGAAGGGTGCGCGCCTACTCTGAGCGGGGCGCTCCCTGAAGCGCCTTCACCAGCGATTCCGTGCTCACAGGAGGCCCCGGTGCACATCCAGACGACAGCGGTGCATGCTCTGCGCTCGCACGACGCCGACGATCTCGGTGCCGTGGTCCCGCCCCTGCACCTGGCCTCGACCTTCGCGCACGACATCGACACCGAGGAGTCGGTCTACCACTACCAGCGGGCCGCGAACCCGACCCGCGCGCAGCTCGAACAGGTGCTCGCCGCGCTCGACGGCGCCGAGCACGCCTTCGCCTTCGCGACCGGGATGGCGGCGATCGCGGCCGCGTTCTCGACCCTGCGGCCCGGTGACGAGGTGATCCTCCCGGCGAGCGTCTACGGCGGCACCTACCGGTATGTGCGCGAGGTGCTCGCGCCGCGCGGCGTCGTCGGCCGCTTCGTCGCCGACATCGGGGCCCTCGGCGACGCCGACTTCGGGCCCGCCACGCGGATGCTCTATCTCGAGACGCCGTCGAACCCGACGCTGCGGGTCACCGACCTGCGCCGCGCGGCGGACCTCGCCCATCGTCACGACGCCCGGGTCGTCGTCGACAACACCTTCCTCTCGCCGGTGCTGCAGCGTCCGCTCGCGCTCGGGGCCGACGCCGTCGTGCAGTCAGCGACCAAGTACCTGGCCGGCCACTCCGACCTCCTGGCGGGGGCTCTGACCACCTCCGATGCCGCGCTCGCCGAGGCGTACGCGCTCGCGCAGACGATCGAGGGCGGGGTCCTCGCACCCATCGACGCCTACCGTCTGATCCAGTCGATCAAGACCCTGCCGCTGCGGCTCGAGCGTCAGCAGGACAATGCGATCGCGATCGCCGAGCACCTGCGCGAGGATCCGTCGGTCGCCCGCGTGCTGGTGCCCGGATGGGCCGACGAGGAGGAGGCCCGCGTCCAGGCTGAGCAGGCCGACGGCCCGGGCGCCGTGCTCTCCTTCGAGCTCGCCCCGCACCTCGACCGCACCGCGTTTCTGAAGGCGCTGCGGCTGCCGGTCTACGCGGTGAGCCTCGGCGGCGTCGAGACCCTCATCTGCCGTCCCGCCTCGATGACCCAGGAGGCGATGACCCCCGCCGAGCGCACGGAGGCCGGCATCTCCGAGGACCTGCTGCGCCTCGCGGTCGGCATCGAGGACCTCGGCGACCTGATCGCCGATCTCGATCAGGCGCTCGCCGCGGCCGGCTGACGGTGCTCGGGCGCCGACGAGCGGGCGATGGCGGGCCGGCGGGCCGACGAGCGGGGCCGACAGCCGCAGCCGACGAGCGGCCCCGGTTCTGCGCTCTGGGCGAAGCGGACGGATCGGCGCACTTCGCCCAGCCCGATCCGAGGGAACGTCGGTAGACTGGACCGATCGGCACGCATCCCCCTCGTGAGGAGCCCCATGGCACGCCACAACGTCGTCTTCGGCCACGACAAGGTCGTCCAGAACGGGAGCGCCCAGCACAGCGCCCCGCAGTTCGGCCAGTCCTTCTCCCAGCAGGCGCCCTCAGGTCAGCAGGGCCAGACCTACCAGAGCACGCAGACCTCGCAGACGCAGTGGTCCAGCGGCTTCGACCAGCAGCAGACCGCGAACCTCGAGGCGATGTACGCCCGTCCCGCGGCTTCCGGCCATGACACCGGTCGGATGACCATGCGCGACGCGCTCAACGCCATCACCGCCACCCTCGGCCTGATCCTCGTGGTCGGGTTCGTCGTGGCCGTGACCCCGAAGATGCTCGGCGCGGTCGCCGGCGACGACGGGCTGGCCATCGGCCTCATGCTCGCCGGCGGCGCCACGATCATCGGCCTCATCGGCGGTCTGATCACCTCGCTGGTGAACATCTTCAAGAAGACCCCCTCGCCTGTGCTGGTGCTCGCGTACGCGCTTTTCGAGGGCCTTCTGCTCGGCGGCATCTCCGGCTCCATGGAGATCATCTACCCGGGCATCGCCCTGCAGGCGGTCGTGGGCACGCTCGCCGTCGCCGGGACCGTCCTGGTGCTCTTCCGCGTCGGCGTGCTGCGCACCTCGCCCGTGCTGACGAAGATCTTCATGGTCGCGATGATCGCCTACCTGATCTTCGGTCTGGTCAACATCGGATATCTGCTCTTCACGGGGCAGAGCCTGCGCGACGGCGTGATCGGCCTGGTCATCGGTGGCCTCGCCGTCGTCATGGCCTCGTACTCGCTGGTCATGGACTTCGAGGACGTGCAGCGCGCCGCGAACGCCGGTGTGCCGAGGGTCTACGCGTGGCGCTGCGCCTTCGGGCTCGCCGTCACCCTGGTGTGGCTCTACATCGAGATCCTGCGCATCATCGCGATCTTCCGCGGGAACGGCTGACGGCGCGCGGGAGCCGCCCCTGAGCGGCGCCCGTGCAGGCCCCCGGCCCTTTATGCTGAACGGCAGGTCCCTCCGGGGCCTGCCGTTCTTCTCCTCTCCCTTCCTCTCTCCTTCCCTGTTCCCGGAGGTGCGCCGGTGGGACTCTGGCAGACGCTGATCGGCTACTCCGTCATCGGCACGTACGTCTATCTGGCGATCGACATGCTGCTGCGGATCGTGGGCATCGTGGTGGTGCCGCGCAACCGCCGCCCCGGCTCGGCGCTCGCGTGGCTGCTGGCCATCATGGTGCTGCCGATCGTCGGATTCCCCCTGTACCTGATCCTCGGGAGCGCCCAGCTGCCCCGCAAGCGCCGCCGCAAGCAGGAGGACATCAACGCGCTCATGCGCGAGCGCGCGCTGAACATCCCCGACAGCGAGCTCGACGAGGACAGCCCCAGCTGGCTGCAGTCCGCGGTGCGCCTGAACCGCGAGCTCGGGGCGTTCCCGCTGACGGGCAACAACTCCGTCGACCTCGAGATCGACTATGCGACGTCGATCGCTCAGATGGCGGCCGACGTGCGCACCGCCCGCACCGATGTCAACGTCCTCTTCTACACGATGGCGCTCGACGAGACGACCCGGGACTTCTTCGCCGCCCTCGGCGAGGTCGCCGACCGCGGAGTGACCGTGCGCGTGCTCTACGACCACTGGGGGTCCCTCAGCCATCGCAAGCAGTACAAGGCCATGCGCCGCTTCCTGGACGAGCATCGCATCGAGCACTATCCGATGATGCCGATCAAGCCGTTCAGCGACGGCGCCTTCCAGCGCCCGGACCTGCGCAACCATCGCAAGCTCCTGGTCGTCGACGGCGAGACCGGCTGGATGGGCAGCCAGAACATGATCGCCTCGCACTACAACAAGGGGACGAACATCCGCCGCGGCCTGCACTGGCAGGAGACGATGGCGCGTCTGCGCGGACCGATCGTGACGGAGATCAACCTGCTGTTCGCGATCGACTGGTACTACGAGTCCGGAGACGAGCTCTCGGAGGAGACCCTGGTGCGGCCCGCTCCCGACACCTCCGGCACCTACGAGTGCCAGATGGTGCCCTCGGGCCCCGGGTTCGTGTTCGAGAACAATCTGCTGCTGTTCAACCAGCTGTTCTACTCGGCGCAGGAGCGGATCGTCGCGGTCAGCCCGTACTTCGTGCCCGACGAGTCGATGCTCGCAGCGCTGCAGACGGCCGCCCGGCGCGGCGTCGAGGTCGAGCTGTTCGTCTCCGAGATCGGGGACCAGTTCCTCGTCTTCCACGCGCAGCGCTCCTACTACGCGGCGCTGCTGGAGGCGGGGGTGCGGATCTGGCTCTACCGGTCGCCGACGATCCTGCACGCCAAGCACGTCACCGTCGACGACTCGGTGACGGTGATCGGCTCCTCCAACATGGACATCCGCTCGTTCCTGCTGGACATGGAGAGCTCCCTGATGATCGGCGGCACCGACTTCATGGAGAAGATGCGGGTGGTCGAGGCCGACTACCGCGAGCACAGCCGCGAGCTGACCCTCGAGGAATGGAACTCGAGGCCGCTGCCGATGGCGCTGCTGGACAACGTCTGCCGTCTCGCCTCATCGGTCGTCTGAGCCGCCCGCCGTCCAGCCCGCCCGCCGTCCGGCTCGTCGTGCGGCTCGCCGTCCGGACTGACGCTCAGCCGGAGACGCCGGTCAGGGAGTCGTAGGCCTCCTGCGCGGCCTCCTCGTGCTCGGTCATGCCCGCACCGATCTCGGAGATGAAGACGCTGGGACCTTCGGGGGTGTCGACGACGACCACGGTGATCGTGGTGGCATCGATCAGCTCGAGGTCGTCGACACCGAACTCGAGCGTCGCGGTGGTCTTGTAGCCGGGCATGCCGGCGATGGTGACCGGGACGGTCGTCTGATCGTGCAGCGAGCGCTCCGACGTGTTCCCCCACAGGTAGCCGTCGGCGTACATGCACTCCAGGATCCGCTCGGAGGCCTCCTTGTCCCCGGGATAGTCGATGCCCGGCTGCCACTGGACCGCGCCGACGGTCAGCACCTCGACCCAGTCGCCCTCGAGCGGGGCTGTGGCGGTCTGCGCGTCGTTCACGAAGGACGCATAGGTGCCGTTGGAGCGCGAGGTGAAGTCCGACGGCGGGACGAACTCGAGCCCACCGCCGCGCAGGCGTCCGGACGGGTTCGTGGAGGTGCGCTCGTACTCGGGCGTCCAGCAGCGCTCCTCCTCGACGGATTCCGTGGGCGGTGTCGCCGTCTCCGTCGTGGGCGTCTCGACCGCCTGCGAGGTCTCGGTGCCGGTCGTGCCGCTGCGGGAGTCCCGCAGCACCAGGAAGCCGACGGTGCCGCCGACGATCAGGAGGAACACCACGGCGAAGGCGATCATGCCGGCGATCAGGGCGCTGCCGCGTCCGCCCCCGGAGGGACGCTGCGGCGGTGTTCGCTGGGAGGTGGAACTCATCGGTGCTCCTCGTGCGGCGTCCCGGGCGGCGGTGCCGACGGCGTCAGCCGACGACCTCGAGGCTGGCGATGATGTCCTCGAGGTTCTGGACGTGGTCCTCGTGGTCGGCGGCGACGTCGGAGACCAGGGCGCTGGGTCCGTCGTCCGTCTCCACGACGATCGACGTGACGATCGAGGCGCTCGTGGTGGAGAGGCTGTCGGGGTCCTCGAAGTGATAGGTGGCCTGGACGATCCAGCCGCTGTGCCCGTCGACGTCGATCGTCTCGCTGCGGTAGTCGGTCACGGTCGGGTTCTCCCCGAACTGGGTGAGCACGCCCGCCGTGGTCGCATAGCACTGGAACAGGGCCACGGCCGTCGGCTCGAGCCCCTGGTAGCCGCCCTCGTCCTCCGGCCAGACGACCTTGCCGAGGCTCACGACGCTGTACCAGTTGCCCTCGACGTTGCGGCCCTGGCCGTCCGTCTCCGTCATGTAGGGGAGGGAGTCCGAGCCCCAGGGGAAGTCCCAGCCGTCGGGGATCGTGTACTGCAGGTCGCCGCCGCGGATGGTGCCGGGATCGGCGCTGCCGGCCGGCGTGTAGTCGTCGGGGATGGTGCAGTTCGTGGTCGGTGCCTGCGTGAAGATCTCCGGCGGGGGAGCGAGGTCGGGATCCTCCTCGTCGGGGATGTACTCGCTCTGGCCCTCGCCGGTGCGGTCGCCGGCGGCGGTGTAGGCGTCGTCATCGTCGTCGTCGAGGACGGAGCGGAAGACGGTCTGGGAGAGGACCAGCGCGACCACTGCGAGCAGGACGATGCCGGAGCCGACGACGGACAGCGTGATCGCCAGGGTGCGGTTCCTGGTGCGCTCGCTCGGCTCGCCGAGGGAGATCCCGTCGGGTGCGGAGGAGAAGTCCGGCATCGACGTGCCCGGCTGCTCGCTCGCCGAGAAGTCGGGCAGGGTGCCGTCCTGGAACGAGGGCAGGCCGTCGCCTGCTCCGCGCCCGTCCTGCGCGGGCCCTCCGCCGTCCTGGCCTCTGCCGTGCGGATCCTCCGTCATCGCCACCTCCCCGGCGCTCCCTCAGTGCATCGCCTCAGCGCATCGGACCAGCGCCTCGAATCAGCGCCTCGCCCCGGAACGTCCAGGATCGTCCCGGACCAGCTCAGCTGCCGAGGCGATCCCGTGCGGGGCGCGCCCCGGCCGATTCTCGCATGCGGAGCCTGGACCGCGGCGGACCGACCGTGGACGGGACCGTGCAGCAGGTCCGTCGACGGTGCGCTCCGACCTCCGATGCGCAGGGGGGGAGGCGGCCTGCCGCTCGTCGCCCTGCTGATCCTCAGGTGGGCGTTGATACGCTCCGGACCACCCGACGAACGGAGTCCCGCATGCGCCCGCCCATCGTCCTGACCGTCTCCGGCTCCGCGTCCGACGGCGCCTCCGGGGTGCAGGCGGATCTGAAGACCTTCACCGCGCTGGGCGTCTACGGCGCCAGCGCGGTCACTGCGGTCAGCACCGTCACCGGTCATCGGACCCTGGGGACCCATCATCTTCCGGCCGACGTCGTGCGCGAGCAGATCGACGCGGTCGCCGAGGATCTGCTCCTGGACGCCACGAAGATCGGCGCGCTGGGCAGCGCCGACGTCGTGCGCACCGTCGCCGAGGCGGTGCATGCGCAGGGGCCGCGCCTCGGACGGATCGTGCTGGACCCGGTGATGGTCGACTCCGACGGCACGCCGAGGATCAGCGCCGAGGGCGCCAGGGCCCTGCGCGAGCAGCTGGTCCCCGTCGCGCACGTGCTCACCCCGAACATCTCCGAGGCGGCGCAGCTGCTGGGCATGCGACCGGCGACGTCGATCGACGAGATGCGCGATCAGGCGCTCGCTCTGCAGGCCCTCGGGCCGGAGGCCGTCGTCGTCACCGGCGGCGGTCTCGGCGGCGAGGAGGCGGTGGACGTCGTCGTCCATCCCGGCGGCACCGATCTGCTGCGGACGCCCAGGATCCGCGGTCGGCGCGTCCGCGGCGCGGGCGCGACCTTCTCCGCGGCGATCGCCGCGCAGATCGCCCGGATCGCCGAGCTCGACCGTGCGGGGGAGCTCGGGGAGATCGGCGACGACGGGGACCAGGACGATCTCGCGGTCCTCATCGCCACAGCCCGCGAGTTCGTCGCCTCCGCGACGGACAACTCGCAGGACTGGCAGGTCTCCGACCGGCGCGGCGGATTCCACCCGCTGAACCATCTGGTGACCCTCGACAAGGCCTGACCCCGGCCCTCCGGCGGGCGCTCAGCCGTCCAGCAGGCCCCGACGCTCCTTGACGGCGAGCATGCGGGCGGCGGATTCGCGCACCCGTTCCGCCTGGGCGGGGTCCTGCTCCGCCCAGTCCCGGATCGCTTCGACCAGCTCGCCGGTGAGCGACGGGTCCGCGGTGAGCACCGCGTCGCCGCCGGCCGCCAGCAGGCGCACGGCGCGGTCGGCGACGGGGACGTCCTGCACCGCCTCGGCGATCCCGATGTCGTCGGAGACCACCAGCCCGTCCCAGCCGAGATCACCGCGCAGCAGATCCGTCACGACGGCGGAGGAGAACATCGCCGGGACGTCGGCCTCGATCCGCGGATACACGGCGGAGGACAGCATCACCGCGTCGGCGCCCGCCTCGATCCCGGCGCTGAAGGATGCCAGGAACGGGTCGTCGGCATCTGTGGTCCCGTCGACGATGCCCTCGGCGGAGAAGTCGGTGTTCTGCTCGACCCGGCCGAGTCCGGGGAAGTGCTTGAGGGTGCCGCCGACGCCGGCGGAGTCCAGCCCCTCGATCGCGGCGGCGACGCACTCGCCCACCTGCTCCGGATCGGTGCCGAAACCGCGATCCAGGCCGCCGACGGGCTCGTTCTCGTCCCCGAGGTCCGGGTCGACGACGTCGGCGACGGGGGCGAGCGCGAGCGGCAGGTCGAGGGCTGCCAGGTCCTCACCGATGGTCGTGAAGGCCTCCCGCACGGCGTCGGCGCCCTGCGCGCCGAGCTCCTCGGCCGACGCGGTCCGTCGGGCGGCGTCCCCGCGCAGGCGCCGCACCTGCCCGCCCTCCTGGTCGACGGCGAACAGGGGCGCGCAGTCGGCGGGGGAGAGGCCGCAGGCGGAGTCCACGAGCGCCTCGACCTCGGCGGGGTCGCTCCATTCCCCCAGCAGGAAGAAGCCCCCGGCATGATGCTCCTCGATCAGCTCGGGGGAGATCGAGGAGCCCTGCTGGATCCCTACCAGCACCAGCTGGCCGGCGACCTCGCGATCCGAGAGGCCCTCGAGGCGCTGCTGGGCGAGGCTGGGCGTCGTCGGCTCGTCGGTCGGATCCGCGGTCGCGGAGCCGTCGTCGGACGGGCTTCCGGAGCCGCCGTCCGATCCGGCGGCATCGGAGGCGGCCGACGAGCCGTCGGAGGCCGATGAGCCGCCGTCCGAGGCGGACCCGTCGGAACCGTCGGAGCCGACCGTCGAGCAGGCTCCGAGCGCGAGCGCGGGGGCGAGGGAGAGCAGATGACGTCGACGCATCACGCCAGTGTGGCATCCGGCGTCGCGCCGGGGAGTCCTCCGCTTAGGCTGAACCCATGGACTTCGTGACCCCGCCGACGGAGCATCCCCGCGCCGGAACGATCGCTGAGGGCACCGGTTCCGACCTGGAGGAGTGGGCGCGCCGCCTGGACGCGCTCGGTGCCCGCGAGCTCGACCATGCGGCGATCGCCCGCGCCCTCGTCGAGCACTGGCAGGTCCCGGACTGGTGGGCGCAGGGCGTCACCGTCGCCTACGAGCAGGTGATCGGCCGCCGCGAGGTCGGCCAGAGCTGCGAGGGCGACTTCGCGGCCTCGGCCTCGCGCACGCTCGCCGGTGAGATGGATGCGGTGCGCGACGCCTGGCATGCGTTCATGGACGCCGACCGGCGCGCCGCCCTCGGGCTCGGCGAGCCGACCCTGTCGGACACCGAGCGCTGGCGCTACTGGCGGGCCGACGTCGAGGGCGCCGGCCGGGTGTCCGTGAACATCTCGGCGAAGAGCCCGGCGAAGGCGACGGCGTCCGAGGCGCCGCGCAGCACGCTCGGCGTCGAGCACAAGGGGCTCGACAGCTCCGAGGACCGAGAGACCTGGAAGATGACCTGGAAGAGCACTCTCGACGCCTTCGTCGTCGAGCGCGAGGAGGACCGATGACCCCACCCCAGCTGCCCGCGCCCGACGGCACCGCCGACCCCCACGCATGGCTCGAGGAGGTCACGGGCGAGAAGGCCCTGGAGTGGGTGCGCGAGCGCAACGCCCGCGCGGAGTCCGAGCTCGACGCCGTCGCCGACCCGCGCGACCCGGACGGCGAGGGCCTCGCCGCGACCCTGCAGCGGGAGATCCTCGAGATCCTCGACGCCAAGGACCGCATCCCCGGGGTCACCAAGCGCGGGGAGCACCTCTACAACTTCTGGACCGACGCCGACCACGAGCGCGGTCTGTGGCGCCGCACCACCCTCGACTCCTACCGGACCGACGAGCCCGAGTGGGAGATCCTGCTGGACGTCGACGCGCTCAACGAGGCCGAGAGGGAGGACTGGGTCTGGCACGGCGCGCGGCTGCTGCGACCGGAGGGCCTGGCCGACGGCGAGCCCTACCGGCGCGCGCTCGTGGACCTCTCCCACGGCGGCTCCGACGCCGATGTCACCCGCGAGTTCGACCTCGGGACCCTCTCCTTCGTCGGCCCCGAGGACGGCGGCTTCCTGCGTCCCGAGGCGAAGGGATCGCTCAGCTGGATCGACGAGGACACCGTGTGGGCGTCGACCGAGGTCGGCGAGGGCAGCACCACCACCTCGGGCTATGCCCGCCAGGTTCGGCTCTGGCGGCGCGGGCAGGATCTCGCCGACGCCGAGATCGTCTTCGAGGGCGCGGAGGAGGACATGGCCGTCATCGGCTCCCATGACTCCACCCCGGGCTGGGAGCGCGACTGGATCATCCAGGCCCACGCCTTCTACGACAGCAGCGTGCGCCTCGTCGACCGCAGCCAGGAGCCGCCCGAGCTCACCCTGATCGACGTCCCCCGCGACCTCGAGGTGAACGCCCACCGGGACCTCGCGGTCTTCAGCCCGCGCAGCGACTGGGAGATCGCCGGGTCCGTCTACCCGGCGGGCTCGCTCGTCGTCGGCGACCTGGACGCGTTCCTGCGCGGGGAGCCCGAGCTGACGATGCTGTTCGAGCCGACGGAGTCGAGCTCCCTGGCAGGCCTGACCATCACCCGCTCGACGCTCGTGCTCACGATCCTCGAGGACGTCGTCGACCGCCTCGAGGTGCACCACCGCGCCTCCGACGGACGCTGGATCCGCGAGGACCTGTACCCCGAGCTCGAGGGATCGATCGGCGTGCGCGCGGTCGACGCCGACGAGAGCGACGAGGTATGGGTGACCGTCACCGGCTTCGTGGAGCCCACCCGCCTGATGCTCGGGGACCTCGCGGCGATCCCGGAGGGCGGCGTCGCCGGCCCGCTGGAGAGCATCAAGAGCGCCCCCTCGCGATTCGACTCCGAGGGACTCGAGGTCTCGCAGCACTTCGCGAGCAGCGACGACGGCACCCGCATCCCCTACTTCGAGATCGGACGACGCGACCGCGAGGAGGGGGACGAGCCGTCCCCGACCCTCCTGTACGGCTACGGCGGCTTCGAGATCTCGCTGACCCCGTCGTACCTCGGCGCCATCGGCAGGGCCTGGCTCGAGCGCGGCGGCACCTACGTGCTGGCCAACATCCGCGGCGGCGGCGAGTACGGCCCCCGCTGGCATCAGGCCGCGCTCAAGGAGAACCGCCATCGCGCCTACGAGGACTTCTCGAGCGTCGCGAAGGACCTCCTCGAGCGGGGCGTGACCGATCAGGCCCACCTGGCGGTCCGCGGCGGATCCAACGGCGGCCTCCTGACCGGGAACATGGTCACCCAGCATCCCGAGCTGTTCGGAGCCGTCGTCATCCAGGTGCCGCTGCTGGACATGAAGCGCTACTCCCATCTGCTCGCCGGCGCCTCCTGGATGGCCGAGTACGGCGACCCCGACACCGAGGACTGGGAGTTCATCCGCACCTTCAGCCCGTACCACCTGCTCCGCGAGGACGCCGACTACCCGCCGACGTTCCTGCTCACCTCCACCCGGGACGACCGGGTCCACCCCGGCCATGCCCGCAAGTTCGCCGCCGCCATGGAGTCGCTCGGCGCCGACGTGCGCTCCTGGGAGAACACCGAGGGCGGACACGGCGGGGCCGCCACCAACGAGCAGGCCGCCCGCATGAACGCCCTGATGTACACCTTCCTGTGGGACACCGTCGGGCGCGGGGAGCACCAGCGGTCGTGAGCACCCGGGAGCTGTTCGACCGCTCGGCGCAGGACGACCTGCTGTCGATCCGCAACGACCTCATGACGGTCTACCGCGAGATCTCGACGGCCGACGACCGGCTCTTCCCGCTGCGCTACGCGCGCACCACCCCGCGCCATCCCGGCCCGAGGGACCTCGCGGCCCGTCGCGGCGTCGCCCCGCCGCGGGTGCCGCTGCTGATCATCCCCGACGGTCCCGGCACCGGCTCCGTGCTGCCCTACGACCCGATGCGGCGGACCCTCGCGGCCCGCGGCCTCGACGTGCTGATGATGGAGCATCGCGGCGTCGGGCTCTCGCGGCTGGACTCCACCGGTCGCGACCTCCCGCAGCATGCCATGCGCATCGCCGAGGTGATCGAGGACCTGGTCGCGGTGCTCGACCACGCCAAGGTCGAGCGGGCCGCGGTGTATGGCTGCGGCTACGGCGGCCATCTCGCGCAGGCGCTCGCCGCGAAGCATCCTGAGCGCGTGCACTCGCTCGTCCTGGACTCGGCGCTGACCAGCGCGGACGACGAGGTCATCGCCCAGCGCGCGCTGCGCGCGGTCTACTGGGACGGCACGGTCCCCTCGACCTCCACGATCGCTGCGGTGCTGCGACGCCTGGCCGATGAGGGAGTCGTCGACATCCGTCGCGGGGGTCCTGTCGTCCTCGCCGTCCACGAGCACGGCGGCCCGGACGCTGTGCGCGACCTCGTGGACCTGCTCGCCGTCGGGCGCGGGCGCCTGACCTGGTCGAGCGTCCGCCAGGTGCTCGCGCAGGGATGGCTGCAGTCCACCCCGTACGTCGTCGAGCACGACCTGTGCGCCTACATCGCCCACACGGAGCTCGGCATGGGGCGCCACGCCGATGGCGGCCCCCTGGATCCGCTCGCCCTCGGCGGCGCCCGCGCTCGGGCGGTCCCCGACTTCGCGGGGGAGCCGTTCGACCTCCATCGGCTCGCCCGGGACATCGAGGCCCCGACGCTCGTCGTCGCCGGGGCGCGCGATCTGGTGCGCCCCGCCCAGATCTCCCGGGACCTGGCCGCACGCATCCCCGGCGCCGCGCTGCTCGAGCTGCCCGGGGTCGGGAACGCCATCCTCGACTCCCGCGAGCACATCGCCCAGATCGCGGCACGCTGGGCGGCCGCCGGGATGGGGCCCCTGCTGGCAGACCATGCCGCCGAGCTCGCCGCCCTTCCCGCGACGCCGACCGACCAGACCCTCGCCCAGGGGCTGCGCCTCGCGCTCGCCGCCGAGCGCTACTCGCCCTGGCGGCTGAGGTTCGAGGTCGCCCGTCGGCGCCGGCAGGACGCCCAGGCCGATCCGACCGGGCGCCGGGCCAGGACCGTCAAGCTGTAGAGCCGGGACGGTCAGGCTGCAGAGCCAGGGGCCCGAGAGCAGCGGCCGGTCGTCGTCCTGAGGGGCCCCTGCGTCCTGTGGCGCATGACCGACATCTCCTGTCTTTCCTGGGATGCCCGACTCTCGGTACCCTGTGGCCTGTGCGCCGACAGCGGCGGACCGTGCACCGCGATCGGTGAGGACCAGCAGTGGGGGAGGAGCTGGCATGCGCAAGCGCCTGTCGGGGATCCGCAGCGAGCAGCCGCCGCGCGCTCGTCGCCCATGGAAGGCCGCCGCCCTCGCCTCCGCGACGGTCGTCACGGTGGGCAGCCTGACCGGCTTCGGCATCGCCGGCCTCGGCCCCCTCGCCGCGCTCGCCGGCGAGGAGGACGACTACCGCCACGCCGCAGCGACCTCCGACCCCGCCTCGACGGCCGAGGAGACCTCCCGGACCAGCGCTGAGGAGCGGACCACCGAGGAGACCACCGTCGCCGAGGAGACCACGGCGGAGAGCGAGGAGCCGACGACGGCCGAGGCCTCCGAGACGGAGGAGACGGAGAGCGCGGACACCGAGACGTCCGACGAGCAGACCGCCGAGGCCGCTGTCGATGCGGATTCCTCAGACAGGTCGAGCGGCTCGAGCGGATCGTCCTCGTCCCACCGCGGCGGATCCAGCGGGTCCGGCTCGTCCGGCGGGTCCTCGGGATGGTCCGGTTCGTCCGGCTCAGGCTCCGGTTCGTCGGGTTCGGGCACCGGCTCGGGGTCGGGCTCGGGCGGTTCCGGCGGCGGGGCGAGCGACGACGGCGGCTCCGGGGCGGCCGACGACTCTCCGGCCCCGGAGGACGAGGAGTCCAGCACCACGCCTGATGACCCGACGGATTCGCTGACGGAGTCTGAGAGCGATGATCCCAGCGAGGACGATGAGTCCGGCGGGGGCGGTGAGTCCGGCGGGGGCGGTGAGTCCGGCGGGGGCGGTGAGTCCGGCGGGGGCGGTGAGTCCGGCGGGGGCGGTGAGTCCGGCGGGGATGACACCATCGACGAGGACAACTCCGACAGCGGGGCCGGCGACAGCCCCGGAACCGGGGACGACTCCGGCGAGGGCAGCTCGGGTCCCGGAAGCACGCCTCCCGAGAGCACCGACAACCAGCGCTCGGGCACCGCGACCTCGACCACCACGTCCGACGCTCCCTGACCTGCCGGACGGAGCAGGAGTCCCGTCCCGTCTCGCCCTCGGCAGGCGCTCCTCAGTTCACCGCGGCGCTGATCGCGGCAGCAGCAGCACGAACAGAGCGATGGCCGCTGCCGCGCCGAGGACCACCATCCAGGCGCCCAGGTCCACACCCAGCAGCGCCATCACGATGAGGGATCCCGTGATCGCGGCCGCGAGGACCCCGAGCAGGCTCGAGCCGGCGAGCAGCCATGCCTCCCGGGTCCACACCCCATGGACGGGGAGCATCGCCGCCAGCGACCACCCCACATGCATGACCAGGATCAGCGAGCCCGTCGCGAGCGCGACCAGGATGCTGAGCTCCCCGCGCGCGGCCAGGCCGAGCACGAGACCCAGCGGGGCGATCAGACCGAGGTCCGAGTCGGGGGAGACGGTCTGGATGAGGACGCCGACGGCGACGATCATCGCCACCATCATCCCGATCAGGTTCGCGGACAGACCCTGCGGGTACAGCACCGCCAGGGCACCGACGGCGGCGAGGACGGGGGCCAGGCGCAGCAGCCACTGGGCGGCGCTCACACGGCGCAGGCTCAGCAGGAGCTCAGCGATCGGATCGGCGATCCGGTTCAGCAGATGCATCAGGACCTCCTCATCCTCGGTGCGGTCCGGGAGACGGACAGGGACAGCAGGACGGGTGCGAGCGAGCTGGGCCCGTCCCAGGCCGTGACGGGGACGCCCGCCTCCCGCAGCTCGCGGACGGTGCGCTCGCGCTGCAGACGACGTATCGCCCAGGCCTCGGGCCAGAACCGCGTCGAGTCGACGGTGTCCATGCGCAGGGGACGCCCGTTCAGCACCGAGACGTCCCCGATGCTCGGCGGCAGCGTGTCCACGACGATCACGTCCGCGCCGTGGGAGACCAGCACACCGATCTGCTCGATCGCCGACGGATGCAGCAGAGGGGTGCACACGACGACCAGCGTCCCCGGGCGGACGCTGCGCACCCGGTTGGGCGTGCGCGCCACCCCGTCGTCGCGGCGGGCGCGGGAGAGCGCGTCGGTGAGCACCCGCAGCTGCCTCGGCCCGGTGCCCGCGGGGACCGCCCCGATGAGATGACCGATGTCCGCGATCGCGACACGATCCCCGGCGGTCAGGTAGTGGCGGGCGATCGCGGCGGTCGCACGGATCGTCATGTCGAGGCTCGTGGGAGCGTCCTCCCCGGCCCACGGGGCAGGATGCACGTCCGAGATGGTGTCGGTGACGATGAGGACGTCCGTGTCCTGCTCGGTGAAGGTCGCGTTCGTGTGCAGGGTCCCGGTGCGGCTGGTCACGCGCCAGTTCACGCGGTGCAGCCGGTCGCCGGGACGGAACTCGCGCACCTCGCTGAGCGCGGTGCCGTCACCGCGGCGGCGTGAGAGATGCACGCCGCTGATCCCGATCGGGGTGGGCACCTCGATGGGTGCATCGAGGACGGAGGAGCGGGGCACCACCCGGATGCCGATGACCGGCAGGCTCTGCTGGGCGCGGAAGGCGCCCAAGGGGTCGGCGACCAGCACATGCGTCGGCCCCATGGACACCAGCCCCCAGCGGTGGGATGTCACGCGCACCCGCACCTCGCCGTCGGAGACGATCGCCCCGTAGCGGGGAGCGAGGTCGGCATGGGCGCGCAGCGGGACCGTCGCGGCGAGCAGCAGACCCGGTGACGTGCGCACGGTGATCGAGGAGGAGGCGCCCTCCTCGATGATCCCGCGGCCGGGCTGCGCCGTCGGCCGCCGCACCCCGAGCTCCTCGCTCCGCGTGATCCGCCGCGCCAGGGCGACCGTGGCCCAGGCGAGGACCGGCACCGCTGCCAGCACCAGGAGCGGCCGTCCCAGCAGCAGCGCGAGGGCGAGCAGAGCTCCGCCGGTGATGACGGCACGGAGCATGGCCGCCGTCGGACGGGTCTGCAGCGGAGGGAGGCCCGCGGTGCCCGTCGGCGAGCCGCTCGCAGCGCCAGCCGCAGGCTCGGCCGCAGCTCCGCTCGATCCCCGGCTCGCCGTCCTGCTCACCACGCTGCTCGCGTCCCTCCTCACGCCCGATCGCCGCTGCTGACCAGGCCGTCGTCGGCCGGGTGCGCCGCCGGGTCCTCCGCCGCGGCCGGCACCGGGACCTGCCCGAGCACCGCGTCGACGACGCCTGCGCCGGTCGCGTTCTGCAGCCACAGCTCGGGCTTGACGGTGACGCGATGGTCGAGCGCGGGATGGGCGAGCGCCTTGATGTCCTCCGGGACGACGTAGGAGCGGCCACGGATGACCGCGAGCGCACGGGCGCAGGTGATCAGCGCCAGCGTGCCGCGGGGCGACGCGCCGACGAGGACATGCTGGTGCTCGCGGGTCCCGGTGACGAGCTCGACGGCGTAGTGGCCGATGGCGTCGTCGACGTGCACGGTCTCCACGGCAGCCTGCACAGCCAGCAGCCCGGCGCCGTCGAGGACCTGCTCGACGCTCTGGTCCTCGGTGCGTCGGCCGATGCGCCGTGCGACCACGTCCCACTCCTGCTCGGGCGTGGGGTAGCCGAAGCTCAGGCGCAGCAGGAAGCGGTCCAGCTGCGCCTCCGGCAGCGGATAGGTGCCCTCGTGCTCGACCGGGTTGGCGGTCGCCAGCACGTGGAACGGGCGGGGTAGCGGTCGGGTGGTGCCCTCGACGGACACCTGCCGCTCCTGCATCGCCTCCAGCAGCGCGGACTGGGTCTTCGGAGGGGTGCGGTTGATCTCGTCGGCCAGCAGCAGCCCCGTGAACACGGGGCCGGGACGGAAGACGAACTCCCCGGTGCGCTGATCGAACACCTCGGCGCCGGTGAGATCCGCCGGCAGCAGGTCAGGGGTGAACTGCGCACGGGTGAACGGAAGGCCGAGGGCCTGGGCGAAGGAGCGGGCGGCGAGGGTCTTGCCCAGCCCCGGCAGGTCCTCGAGCAGCACATGGCCGCCGGCGAGGATGCCGGCGAGCACCAGCTCCAGGGCTGGCCGCTTGCCGACCACCGCCGTCTCGACGGCATCCAGGACACGGATCGCCGCGGCGGACGCCTCGGCCACGGTGGCCGGTGGCGGGGTGGAGGTCGACGGCGCATCGATGCCGGACGGCGCCCCATCGGGGAGATGCCGGTCGTCGGACGGCGTACTGCTGATCTCGGTTCCCTCTGCTGGCACGGGCCGGCCCTTCTTCGATCGCGGGTGCCGCCGCGGTGCGGCACGATGCCTCCGACCCTACGCGAGAGAGGGCCCGTCGGGGGAGCGCGGACGGTCGTCGGACAGCGCTCGCCCACAGGGCGCCCGTGCGCTCTCCGGCTGCTCGGCGGACGGCCAGATCACGGTTCGGTCATGATCGGGCGGGTCCCGCTCATACATGGTTCCCCGAGGCGGGGCCGGGATAGTCTGCTCTCCGAGACGGAGACCACCAGAGGCAGGAACATGTCCGAACCGATCCTTACCGTGAGCGACCTCAGCGTCACCTTCCCTTCCGAGGCGGGCCCGGTGCACGCCGTGCAGAACCTCGACTACGAGGTCCGAGCGGGGGAGGCTCTCGCGATCGTCGGCGAGTCGGGCTCGGGCAAGTCCGTCAGCTCGCTGGCCGTGATGGGCCTCCTGCCGAGCACCGCGACCGTCACCGGCTCGATCGACTTCATGGGCCAGGACATGTTCGCCCTGGATGATCGCCAGCTCTCGCGGCTGCGCGGCGACAAGATCTCCATGGTCTTCCAGGATCCGCTGTCGGCGCTGACCCCGGTCTACACGATCGGCGATCAGGTCGCCGAGGTGATCCAGCTGCACGACCCCTCGGTGTCCAAGGCCGCGGCGGCGGACAGGGCGGTGCAGCTGCTCGAGTCCGTCGGCATCCCCGAGGCGCGCCGTCGGGCCAAGCAGTTCCCCCACGAGTTCTCCGGCGGCATGCGCCAGCGCGTGATGATCGCGATGGCGATCGCCAACGAGCCCGAGCTGATCATCGCCGACGAGCCGACCACCGCCCTCGACGTGACGATCCAGGCGCAGGTCATGGACCTGCTCAAGACGGCGCAGGAGATGGTCGACGCCGCGACGATCCTGATCACCCATGACCTCGGCGTCGTGGCCGGCTTCGCCGACCGCGTGCTGGTGATGGAGAAGTCCCTGCTGGTCGAGGAGGGGTCGGTCGACGACATCTTCTACCACCCCCGCGAGGCCTACACGCAGAAGCTCCTCTCGGCGGTCCCGCGCGTGGACGGCCGGGCCATCGCCTCCGAGCGCATCGCCATCGAGCGGGGCGAGATGACGGCGAGCGAGGCCAGCGAGGTCGGCGGCACCGCTCCGGAGGTCGCGGTGAAGGAGCGGACGGACACCACGAGGGCGCCCAAGATCCTCGAGGTCGACCGGCTCGAGCGCATCTACCCGATCACCAAGGGAATGGTGTTCCGTCGCCAGATCGGCGAGCAGCGCGCCGTCGACGGCATCTCCTTCGACATCCATGAGGGCGAGTGCTTCGCGCTGGTCGGCGAGTCCGGCTGCGGGAAGACCACGACGCTCATGGAGATCATGAAGCTCGAGAAGCTGCAGGGCGGGGCGATCCGCTTCAACGGCACCGACACCTCGCAGCTGACCAAGGCCGACCGCAAGCGCCTGCGCGCGGAGATCGCGATCGTCTTCCAGGATCCGATGGCCTCGCTCGACCCGCGTCTGCCGATCGCCGACTCGCTGCGCGAGCCGATGCAGGTCCAGGGATACACCAAGCAGCAGATGAACGACCGCATCGACTGGCTGCTGGAGACCGTCGGCCTCCTCCCCGAGCATGCGGGCCGCTACCCGCACGAGTTCTCCGGCGGTCAGCGCCAGCGCATCGGCGTGGCCCGGGCCCTCGCCTGCGAGCCCAAGCTGATCGTGCTGGACGAGCCGACGTCGGCCCTGGACGTGACGATCCAGGCGGGAGTCCTGGAGCTGCTCGAGAAGCTCAAGCGCGAGCTGCAGGTCAGCTACCTGTTCGTCTCCCACGACCTCTCCGTGGTCCGCAACATCTCCGACCGCATCGCCGTGATGTACAAGGGGCGCATCGTCGAGATGGGCCGCACCGAGGACGTCTTCGACGATCCGCAGCACCCGTACACGCAGTCGCTGCTGTCGGCCGTCCCGATCCCCGATCCGGAGATCGAGCGCAGCCGCGAACGGATCTTCCTGGACCGCGACGAGCTGGACGCGATGATCGCCTCCGGGGAGGCCGTCGAGGCCCTGAGCGCCTGAGCCATGCGGCGTCCGGGAACCGCTGTGCGCGGTGATGGCTCCACGCACATCCGCCCCACCAGCGCGATCGTCCTGAGCGCACTGGTGTGGGCGCTGTGCTCGGCGACGGTCGCGCAGGCCCTGTGGGTGTACGGCGCGTCAGGTCTCCGGTTCGCCGAGCTGCCGGTCGCCGTCGCGATCGTCGTGTGGGCGCTGCTGTGGGCGCCGCGCGTGATCGTGCGCGATCACGAGATCGAGGTGCGCAACGTGCTGGTCACGCACCGTCTGCCGATGGCCTCGATCGCCGACGTCCGGCTCGGGGCGATGCTCCGCTTCGTCCTCGAGCCCCGCTCCGAGGCCGACGACGCCGATGTCATCACCGCCTGGAACGCCCCGGGTGTCGGCAAGGACCGTCCGCGCGAGCGGATCTCCGCATCCGACCCGCGAGCCGCCGCGGCCGACAGCACCGTGCGGGGCGGCGGCCGGGCTGCGTCGCGTCGCAGAGCCGCGTCGGACTGGTCCCAGCGGCTGGTGGAGGATCAGCGGTCGAGCCCCAGCTTCCGGGCCCTCGAGGCGTGGCAGCAGTGGGAGCGCTCATCCGACGACGGGGTCGAGCACGCCGACCCGGGTGCCGAGCATGCTGACCGGGATGCTGGGCACGCCGAGCTCGCGACCCGGCAGGTGAACGCGCCCGTCGTGGCAGGCCTCGCCGTCGCAGCAGCTCTCGTGGTCATTCACATCATCCTCTGAGCACAGGGCCTCCGCTGAGCGTTCGGCCTCAGCTGAGCGCTGCGCGCCGAGCACGGCGGCGTGCGTGCAGGGTGCGCTCCTGACAGCTCGCAGCACCAGAGGGCCCGTCTCCGAATAGGGGCCCGTCTCTGATCAAGAGGGCCCGTCTCAGCATGAGAGGGTCCGGTCGCCATGAGGCGACCGGACCCTCCTGCTCCTGTCGGCTCGGAGCGCTCGTCCAGGCTCAGGCCTTGAAGCCCACCGTCGTCCAGTCGACGGTCTCGAACAGGGCGGCGCCGTAGTTCACGATGCCGTCGGCGATCGCCACGATTTTCGGCGTCGCGTAGAACGGGATCACCGTGAACGCGGCGGCGACCGTCGCGGAGAACTCGTTGGACGCGGCCATGCGCTTGTCGGGATCAAGCTCGGTCTGCATGAGCTTCGCATTGTCGGCGAGCTCGTCGTCCAGATCCAGGCCCGTGTAGTTCTGGTTGGAGTCGACGGGGTAGAACAGGTTGCCCGAGGACTGCTGCGGGAACAGCGTGCCCTGCCACGAGAAGGTCACCAGATCGAAGTCGCCGGTGGCGATGTAGTCATCGAAGTAGGTGTCCGAGGGGACCGTGGTGAGCTCGACCGAGAAGCCCACGGCGTTGAGGTCCGTCTGGATCTGGCGGGCTCGGTCGGAGTTCGACTTGACGTCTGCCGGGATGGTGACGGACAGCGCGAGCTGCTTGCCGTCCTTCTCCCGGACATCACCGTTCAGCTCCCAGCCGGCCTCGTCGAGCAGGGCCCCGGCCGCATCGGGATCGTAGGCGAGCGCTGAGCCCGTGCCGGCCTCGAAGGAGTCCTCGTAGCCGTCCTGGCCGGGCATGAACACGAAGTTGTCGACCTTCACGACAGGTGCGTCGAGCGGGCCCACCACGGCCTCGCCCACGGCGTCGCGGTTGATCGCACGGGCGAGGGCCTCGCGCACCGCGGCGTCCTCGAGAACGCCGTCGCCGCCCTTGGTGTTGATCGTGACGTGGGTCCAGGTCAGACCGTTGGTGGTCTGCATGACAGCGTCCGAGCGGCTGCTGGCCTGCGAGAAGGTGTCACCGTCGGCGACGTCGATCGCGTCGAGCTCGCCGTTGGCGAACGAGGACGGCATCTGGGTCTGGGTCACGACGGAGTAGATGATCGTCTCGAGCTTCGGGGCCTGGCCCCACCACTTCTCGTTGCGCTTGAGGGTGACGACGCCGCCGGTCTGGTCGATGCTGTCCACCACGAACGGGCCGTAGGAGGGCGTCGGGGTGGAGACGTAGTCCTCGTTGAAGGCGGTGGCCTCGCTGGAGACGGCCTGCGGGATGTCCGGGTAGATGTACGAGATCCAGTCCGGGAACGAGGAGGAGTACTCGATCTCGCCGGTGTACTCGTCGTCGGTCTGCCGGATGTCGGCGATGTCCTCCCAGCCGGAGGTGGAGGCGACCTCGAAGTCGCTGTCCGAGCCGTTGCACGCCTTCCACTGGGAGATCATGTCGGCGATCGTGATCGGAGTGCCGTCCTCCCAGACGGCGTCCGGGTTGTACTTGACGGTGACGATCTGCGGATCCTCGCTGGTCAGCTCGGCGGAGACGACGCAGTCCTCGTTGATCGAGATGACGCCGTCCTCGTCGGCCTTCAGACCGCCGGGGGCGGTGGGCTCGCGGATGGTGTTCAGATCGGCGAGAGCACCGTTGAGGTGGTAGTAGTTCCACGTGTCCGGCAGCTGGTTGACGGCCAGGCGGAGCGTGCCGCCCTCCTCGACCTCGTCGTACTCCGCGCGGACCCAGTCGGTGCTGGGGAGCTCGGAGGTCGCCTCGGCGGCGGCGGAGTTCGACTCCGCGGCGGAGCTGGCCTGCTCCTCCGAGGACTGCTGGCCGCATGCCGCGAGGGCGCCCATCCCGCCGACCAGGGCGGTGCCCTGCAGGAACCGGCGACGGTTGCTGGTGATGGTCATGGTGAATCTCCTTTGGGGTGACGCCGTCGCCGGTGGAGACGGACGCTGAGGGAGTCGGAGGTCCGACTGGGGTCAGGGAACGGATGGGTGGCGCAACGCGCTCGGCGGACTCGCGCGCTGCCGCGGAGAGCGGACGCGGGAGGTCATGACCGCTCGGTGCCGCTGGTCGGGTCGAGGGCGTCGCGCAGGGCGTCGCCGACGAGGGACACGGCGGTCAGCAGGATGACCAGGAACGCGGCGGGGAAGATGAACAGCCAGGGGCGGGAGACCGCCGCCGAGGTGCCGTCCTGCAGCAGGGTGCCCAGGGAGACGTCCGGCGGCTGGATGCCCAGGCCGAAGTACGACAGGGACGTCTCGGCGAGGATCGCGGAGCAGACGCCCAGCGTCGCGTCGACGATCAGCAGCGAGGACACGTTCGGGATGATGTGGCGGGTGAGGATCCTGAACGTCCCCACGCCGGTGAACCGCGCGGCGAGCACGAACTCCCGCTCTCGCAGCGACTTCGTCTGGTTCTTGACGATCTGGGACATGATCATCCAGCCGAACAGCGCGATCGCGACCACGAGGACCATCCAGGACATGCTCGAGAGCAGGGGCGAGATGATCATCAGGACGTAGAACACCGGCAGCACGAGCAGCAGGTTCACGAGCCAGCCGTGGAACAGCTCGAGCGGCCCGCCGAGATATCCGGCGAGGGATCCGATCAGAGCCGCGATGATGGTCGCTGCCGGGGCGGCGATGAAGCCGATGAGCAGGGACTTGCGCAGAGCCGCGGTGATCGAGGCGTACAGGTCGATGCCGATGGCGTCGGCTCCGAACCAGTGCTGCGCACCCGGGGCGGCGTTGAACCCGTACGGATCCTGCTGGCCGACGGCGTAGATGTTCGGGATGTTCCCGAACAGGGCGAACAGGATGATCGCCAGCGTGATGCCGCCGCCGATCCAGAAGTTCGGCTTGCGCTTGAGCCGGCGCCAGACCAGACCGTTGCGGGATACCGGACGCTGGACCGCGGCGTCGGCGACCGCATCCTGCTCGACGACCTCGGCCAGCGGATCGATCTCGGCGGGCGCCTCGGCGGCCCCTGAGGGAGGGGTGGAAAGCATGGACATCGGTCAGACCCTCACTCTCGGATCGAGCGCGGCGTAGAGGAACTCGGACAGAGTGGAGGCGAACAGGATGATCACGGCCGAGAACATGACATTGCCCGCCAGCGCGTTCACATCGGACTTCTGCACGGCCTCGATGCCGTACTGGCCCATGCCCGCCCACGAGAACACGATCTCGAGGAACGCGGACCCGGCCACGAGGGTTCCGAAGGAGTACGCGAAGTAGGTGGACATCGGGATCAGCGCGACGCGCAGGCCGTGCTTGATCAGGGCTCGCGAGCGGGTGGCCCCCTTGGCGCGGGCCGTGCGGATGAAGTCGGAGCCGAGCACGTCGAGCATGACCGCTCGCTGGTACCTCGAGTAGCCCGCCGCTCCGAACAGCATCAGGGCGATCGTCGGCAGCAGCAGGTGGGACGTGTAGTCCCACAAAGTCGCCCAGAAGCCGGTCACCCCTGGCGTGTAGGCGCCGGTGAACCGGATGACCTGACCGCCCAGCAGCTGGTTGATCTTCGTCGCCGCGATCATCAGCAGCACGCCGCCGACGAACGTCGGCATCGAGATCAGGATGTAGGAGATGTACGAGATCGCCTGATCGGTGGCCTTGTACTGCCGGACCGCGCTCCAGACGCCGGCGGCGACGCCGAGCAGGGCCGCCAGGATCGAGCCGATGATCAGCAGGCGGAGGCTCACGCCGGCGCGGCCCAGCCATCCCTGCTCCCAGAAGAACAGCCACGAGCTCGGATCGCCCAGCATCTCGGTGATCACCGGGCTGCCGCTGGTGTCCTTGCCGAGCTTGTCGGAGAACGGCGCGGTGACGATGCGCTCGATCCACCACCAGGTGCGCAGCAGCACGGGATCCTTGTCGTTGATGCCCTGAGCGGTGAGGATCGCGTCGATCGAGGACTCGTCCAGAGGAGGGTTCCTGCCGAGGTACCGGTTGCGCGGATGGAAGAACGAGCTCGCCGCGATGTACGCGAACACGGTGGCGAGAGCGGTGAGGATCGCGTAGTTCACGAACCTGCGCAGGATGTACTTGATCACCGAGCGGCTCCTCGGACTGATGCGCGATGGGGGAGACGGCGCACCGACGAGGGCACAGGGCCATGCGGGGGAAGCATCTGAAGGTACTGCGGCACTTGTCATCCTCACGTCGAGGGCGGGGCGCCCGTGATGGTTCACCCGTGGTACCCCGTGGGGGTACGTCCCGTCGACACTATGTTTCGTTCTGCGTCGTTTTTTGAACTCTAGGTCACGTGAGGCAGTGCACCCAGCTCTCAGACGCTCTCCGCATCCGAATCGTTATCCATGTGAACCCATGTGGCGCAGGCGGCATCGGCGTCGTCCGCACGAGGGCGCGCTGAGGGTGCTGAGGGCGCCGAGGGCGCGCCGACCGCCGCGTCGGTCGCTGCCATCTTCTGCTGTCCGCGCGGTGGCGACCATGCCGCCCTCCTCAGTGGGAGAGCATCAGTCCTGCTCAGGGCGGCCGGAGAGTTCGCGCAGGTAGCGGTGGAGATGGCGGCGGTCGATCGGGCCGACGGGATGCTCCGCGGCGTCGGCTTCGCGGGCCTCGTCCAGGATCCGGGTCAGCTGAGGGCTCAGCGCCGGTGCCTCCGGGTCGCGGGAGCGCTCGTCGTCGATCTCGGCGAGGACCCTGGCCAGGCTCCGTGAGGTCATGCGCCGGCTGGGCTGGGCACCGTGGATCATGTCCTCGGTCCGCCGAACCCGCATGTCCTGGGCATGGGGGAGGGCGAAGTCGGCGTCGAGGTCGAGGGGCGGGGCGTCCGCATGGTCGGCGCACACCGGGGTGCGCTGGATCAGCCAGCTCGCGGTGCCGGCCATCAGGCCGAGGGTGATCGGCAGTGGCAGCGCGAAGCGCATGCCGAACAGCGCGCAGACCCCGACGAGCGCGAGGATCCCGGCGGTGCAGATGCCCAGGCGCAGAAGCAGATCCCGGAGATCCGTGCTCATCGTGCACCTCCTGCGGAGCCCTCTGCCGCGGCGGTGCGCCCCTCGAGCTGCGCCGTGAGCGCATCGAGCAGGGCGAGGGCGGTCTCGCGATCGGCCTCGGCCAGCGGCCGGTCGTCGAACAGCGCCCGACGGTACAGCTCCGAGAGGCGCTCCAGCGAGGTCGCATCCAGGTCGAGGGAGGCGAGGACGGCGACCACGTACTCGAGCGTCGTCTGCGTCGGCTGACGGCGGATCCCGGCGGCGGCGATCGCCCGCTCGAGCGCGAGCCAGGCGGCGATCACCGCATCGTGCGCGTCCACCACGCTGGACAGGCGTGCCCGGGCATCGTCGAGAGCGGCCCTCGCCTGCGCCACCGTGAGCTCCTCGCTGTCGGCGACCTCGGCCGCGAGGGGCGGCGGCGGCTCGGCCAGGCGGCGCATGCGGTGGACGACCCAGATGGCCAGCAGCACCAGGGCGATGCTCGCGATCACCAGCAGCGCGGTCACGGCGCCGCGTCCGACGTCGGCCCGCGGCTCCACCGTCTCGACCTCGTGGGTGTCCCAGTCCGGTTCGCTGTAGTCCTCGGCGGTCTGCTGGACGGTGGAGAGCTCGAGGTCACCGCCGCCCGTGTAGGTCATGAGCTCGCCGCGATCCGCGGCGGCACCGAGCGTGACCAGCGCCAGCGCGCCCAGGGCGACCAGCATCAGGACGATCGCCACCGTCCGTCGGGGGGAGGACGTCGGCTCCGTCGACGACGTCCGAGGGTCATCAGGCATGGGAGGGCTCCTGCGAGGATCCGGCAGTGTGCGGGGAGGCGACGATGACGCACTGCTCGCCCGCGATCCGGGTGAGCACGAGCGTGGCCTTCTCGTCGCCGAAGCGGCGCGGTCGCAGCTTGCGACGCAGCTCGTCGGGCTCGACGACGGTGCCGCGCTTCTTGATCTCGAGCACCCCGAGACGATGCTCGCGCAGATAGGAGGTCAGGCGCTTGAGCCCGAAGGGCATGACATCGCGGACGGCGTAGCCGCGGGCGAAGGGGGTGTCCGCGCGGCGGTCCGAGGACAGGTACGCGATCGTCGGATCGAGCGTGCGGGCGTCGAGCTGCTCGGCGATCGTCCCGATCAGTCCCGCGCGGATGACGGCGCCGTCGGGCTCGTAGAGGTGATCCCCGATCGGGCCGGTCCCCGGATCGCCGGGGGAGTCCGGACGGGAGAGGAGCGTGTGGGTGCCGTCGCGGTCGATGACGAGCGCCGAGGTGGACGCCCCCGCTGCCGCCAGCGGACCGAACCAGCAGGTGGCCTCGAGCACCTGCCCGTGGAAGGACAGCCACTGCGTCTCGGTGCCGTCAGGCAGGGCCTCGCGGTCGATCCCGGGACCGAGCTTCGCCCCGAGCGGCCCGAAGCCGCTGCGGGCATCGGACCCCGGGGACGGCGCCGCGCTGCCGGCGCCCAGAGCCCGGGCCAGCTCGATCACCGTCGACAGCGGCGGCTCGTACTCCTCGGGATCGTGCAGGCGGCGGGTTCCGCGCGCACTGCCGCGGGCCGGGGCGCGGCGCGCCGGATCCAGCCAGATCCCCTCGGTGGAGGCGGGGTCATGGTCCTCGACCCGGCCCAGTCGCACCTCGGCGGAGGGGAAGGGGCGCAGGTTCATCGTCGCGACGGCGACGGTCACCGGATCCCGGTCCACGGCATGCACGTCGATGTCGAAGCCCGCGAGGGCCATCGCGTCCCCGCCGATGCCGCAGCCGAGGTCGGCGACCGAGGCGACGCCCGCGTCCCGGAAGCGGCGGGCATGCAGGGCGGCGATGGACAGCCGGGTGGCCTGCTCGAGACCGTGCGGGGTGAACAGCATGCTCGCAGCGAACTCGCCGAACTTGTCGGCCGCGCGGGCGCGCAGGCGCGACTGGGTGAGGACTGCGGAGACGAGCTCGGGGGAGTGCCCGGCGGCACGGAGGGAGGCGCCGCGGCGCAGCGCATCCTTCTCGTCGTAGGGAGGCAGCGAGTTCAGCAGCGACCAGCCGCTGGGATGGAGGACGGGTTCGATGGCCCTGACCGCTTCGTCGGCGACGGCGGCATCATCAGCGGCAGGGGGAACATCCATGCTCGCGAGCCTACCTGTCGAGTGGCGAGCGAGCGCCCGGCCCCGCGGTCGGGAACGACTCAAGCCGAGGCGTCCAGGACGATCTTGCCGCGGGTGTGCCCCTCCTGCAGGAGCTGGTGGGCGCGGGCGATCTCACCGAGCGGAAGGACCTGGGAGGCCTCCAGGGGGTAGGCGCCCGAGCGCATCCCCTGCACCAGATGATCCAGTCGAGCGCGACGGATCACGATCTGGGGGATCAGCGCCGTGATGCCGCGCTCCTTCGCCGGCCCGAGGTCGGCGAGGGTGGGCAGGACGACGATGCGTCCGCCGTCGGCGACGTGGTCCAGGCTCGGCACGAAGGTCGAGAAGTAGTGGGTGTCCAGCACGACGTCGACGCCTCGGCCGTCCGTGGCCCGGTCGATCTCCTGCTCCCAGTCGGCCTGGTCGTAGGCGATGGCGCTCGCGCCGAGGTCCTCGATCCGGGAGGCGTTGGCGGCGCGGCCGGTGGCCCAGACCTGTGCGGCGCCGGCCTCGAGCGCCATGGGGATCAGCAGCTGCCCGACGCCACCGGAGCCGCCGTGCACGAGCACTGTCTGCCCCTCGGTGATCTGCGCGCAGTCCTGGATGGCCGCGATCGCCGTCAGCCCCGCGAGGGAGAGACCGGCCCAGCCGGGGAGATCCTCGGCGGAGATCTCATCGGGGATCGGTGCGAGGTCGTCGGCGCTGATGGCGATGATCTCCGCCGCCGTGCCGCGACGGTCCGACGGATTGCGCATCCCGAGCACGCGGGTGCCTGGGGCGATGCCGCGGGAGGCGAGCTCCGCCTCGTCGAGGTCCGGGGCGGCGCCGATCACCGTGCCGGCCATCTCCCGACCGGTCCCGGCGGGCAGATCGAGGGATGCCGCCATGCCGGAGGACCCGTCGCGGATCTTGTAGTCCACGGGGTTCAGGCCGACGTACGAGACCTGCACCAGCACCTCACCCGGGGCGGGCTCCGGAACGGGGGCGTCCTCATGGAGGGTCAGGACCTCGGGGCCGCCGAAGCGGTCGAAACGGATCTCGCGCATGCCTCCATCATGCACCCCCGGCGACCGAGGCGCCGGGGCCTGTGGATGAGAGGCCCTGCGGATGAGAGGCCCTGCGGAGGAGTGGCACGGGACCGGAAGGCCCTGCGAGCGGGGGCCACGGTGCCGGCAGGCCCTGCGGATGAAGGGAGCGGTCCGTTGGCGTGGGAGGATCGGCGCACGTCCGCCCGAAGGAGCAGCATGTCCGAGCACCGCCTCACTGTCGCCCGGTGGCGAGAGCATCTCGCGCAGGAGATCGTGATCCGGCCCCCGCGGCTCGACATCCCGCCGGAGGAGGCGCGCGGAAGGGTCCTCGCGGCCGACGTCATCAGTCCCGAGGATGTCCCCGCCCTCCCCGTAGCCGCCATGGACGGCTTCGCGGTGCGTCGATCGGACCTTGCGACCGGCGGCATCGTGCTTCCCGTGAGCACGGACCTCCCCGCCCGTCCTGGCCATCCCGTCCATCTGCGCGAGGGCAGCGCCGCACGGATCATGACCGGTGCTCCCGTTCCCGTCGGAGCCGACGTCGTGATCCAGGTCGAGTCGACCGACGCAGACCCCTTCGCCCCCGCCCCCGCTCAGGTCCGCATCACCCTTGATGCGGTGCCGGCCGCGGGCCGGCACATCCGCGACCGCGGCGAGGAGACCGCTCGTGGCAGCGCCATCGCCCTCGCAGGGGACACGGTCGGTGCGGGCCTGATCGGCATCGCCCGCTCGCTGGGGATCGCGACCCTGCCGGTGCTCGCGCCGCCCCGGATCGCCGTCGTCGTCACCGGCGACGAGCTCGTCGGCCCCGGTGCATCAGGAGAGCCGGCGGCTTCATCTGGAGAGCCGGCAGCAGACACAGCGATGGGCCCGGCAGGATCCACGGCCAGAGCGACGTCGGGAGCGGCGTCAGCGGCGGTCGGAGCGGCGTCGGGAGCGGCAGTCGGAGTCGGAGCAGCGACAGGGCACGAGCGCCTTCCCGGTACGGTCCGGGAGTCCAACGGCACGATGCTCGCCGCGGCGCTGCGAGCCGACGGGGCCGACGTCTCCGCCTGGCGCAGCGGTGACGATCCGGAGGCTCTGCGCACTGTCCTCGCCGAGGCCGCGCGCTCCGCCGATCTTGTCATCACCACCGGCGGGGTCGGGCAGGGAGCCTACGACGTCGTGAAGAACCTGCTGGGCCCCCGCGGTGAGAACTCCTCGCGCTTCGAGCATCTGGCCCTCCAGCCCGGTGGTCCGCAGGGCGCAGGCCACCTGCCGGCGGCACTCGGTGATCCCACCGCGGGCACCCCGATCGTGCATCTGCCCGGGACTCCCGTGGGCGCCTTCGTCGGACTGCATCTGTTCGTCCGGCCGCTGCTCCCCGGGGCCGACGCCGCGATCCGCCGCATGCCCCTCGGCGTCGACGACGAGGCGGGGCCCGGCGGTCGCAGGGCTCGTCGGGCGCGTCCGGGGATCTCCGCTCGACCCGGCCGACGACGCATCGACGAGGAGGGCATCGAGGTCGTCGACATCGTCCCCGGCAGCCGTCTGACCCCGTTCGCCCGTGCTGATGCGATCGTCCTGCGCGAGCGTCCATCCCACGGCGCCCCCGCCTCCGGCTCCGCGTCCACGGTCCCCGGCTCCGCGTCTACGGTCCCCGGCTCTGCGTCGAGGGTCGCCGGCTCTGCGTCGAGGGCCGCCATCGATGCGGACGAGTCGCTGTCTCCGTTCTCGTCTCCGTCCGGCGACCGGGTATACGTGCAGGTCATTCCCCTCTGACCCCCGCGTGATGCCCTCGATCAACCCCGCGTGATGCCCTCGATCGATCCCGCGTGATGCCCGCGATCGATCCCGCGTGACGCCCGCGATCGACCCCGCGTGACGCCCCCGAAGCCATGAGACGCCCACCGATCTCGCCACCGATGCTTTCCGAGCTTCGATCAGCCCTCGGATCGCGTCGGACCCTCACCAGGAGGGCCGAGATGTCCTCTCAGCGGCCCTGAACCAGGAGCAGTGTCCGTCTACCGCCGCTTGAAAGGCGTTCAAACGGCGGTAGACGGACACTGCTCAGCGTGGCGGCGTGGCGGCGTGCCGGCGTGGCGAGGGCACTTCAGTGACCGTCAGCCTCCGGCGAAGGGGGGCAGAACATCCACGCGATCGGTGTCGACGAGCGTCCGCTCGAGATCGGTGCAGGCCACGCCGTTGACGAGGACGCTCGACCGGCGGATGACCTTCGCGCCGCGCTCAGTGGCTCCGGCGACCAGCGCATCGAGCACCTGCTGGAGGGTTGCACCGGGGACGGTCGCGGTCTCGGCACCGTACTCGGCGGCGGCTCCGGCGAAGAGGTTCACCTCGATCGAGGGAGCGTGGTCGTCGGCCAAGGAAGACTGCTCCGTCTCGGCGGATGGTGCTCCGCCGCTGGTCGCCTCGGAGGCGGGAGTGTCTGTCGTGGTCATCGTGGCGCTGCTCCTCTCGTGCTCATCCGTGCGCCCTGCTCATCGGCTCATCGGGCTCATCCGCCGATGGCGCTCATGGGGCGCTCGGGCTGGCGGAAGTCGGAGCGGTCCATGCCGTGCCCGGCCTTCTTCCCCCAGTGCGCGGCGCGCCAGATGTCGGCGATGGTCTCGTCGTCGGCCCCGTTCCGCAGAGCGCCTCGCAGGTCCGTCTCCTCGCGGGAGAACAGGCAGGTGCGCACACGGCCCTCGGCGGTGAGGCGGGTGCGGCGGCAGTCGGCGCAGAACGGGCGAGTGACCGAGGCGATGATGCCGACCCGTCCGCGGGGGCGACCGTCGGCGCGGTCCGCGACGTCGTAGAGCTCGGCGGGGGCGCCGTCGCGTCGGACATCGGCGGGCGTGAGGAGGTAGCGGTCCGCGAGGATCTGGTGCACGTCGGCGGCAGTGATCATGGTGCCGCGGTTCCAGCGGTGATCGGCGTCGAGCGGCATCTGCTCGATGACCCGCAGCTGCAGGGCGCGATCGAGGCACCAGTCCAGCAGGTCGGGGAGTTCGTGGTCGTTGACGTCGGGCATCAGCACGGCATTGACCTTGATGGGGTCCAGGCCTGCGGAGCGGGCGCCGTCGATGCCCTCGAGCACCCGATGCAGCAGCGGACGGCGGGTGATCCGCTCGAAGGTCTCGGAGACCACGGAGTCGAGCGAGACGTTGATCCGATCGAGACCTGCTGCCCGAAGCTTCTGCGCGCGGACCTCGAGTCCGATCGCATTGGTGGTCAGGGAGATGTCCGGGCGGTTCGCGAGGGCGGCGACCCCGGCGATGATCTCGTCGAGGTCGGGGCGGGTGAGGGGCTCGCCGCCGGTGAAGCGCACCTGGGTGATGCCGAGGCGGTCCACGCCGATCCGCACCAGGCGCACGATCTCCTCGACCGACAGCATCTGGTCCTTGGCCAGGAACGTCAGTCCGGAGGCGGGCATGCAGTAGGTGCAGCGCAGGTTGCAGAAGTCCGTCAGGGACAGGCGCAGGTCGGTCGCGGAGCGGCCGAAGCTGTCCAGCAGGCCCGGGGAGGCGGGACGGTCGGAGACGTCGGGGAGGGCCGAGGAGGTCTCGTCGGTCGTGCGCGGGCGCGGCATTCCGAGCGCGATCGGACGCGATGACATCGCGATCCACCTCCACCTGTCGGGGCGCGGCGCCCGACGACGACATCCAGCATAGGCCGCGCTGCATCCATACTGGGGGGACGTGCGCCCCGCTGACGGCGAGGTGCGACGCGACGCACGCCGGACCGACGCGGCACGCGGGACCAGGAGACGGAGGACGGCGCTGATGGCACGGTCGAGGACGGCGCAGGAGAGCATCCGCATCCCTCTCGAGGAGCATGCGGCAGACGCCGCAGCGCTGCTGGCTCCGCTGCATGCGCGGACGCCCGTCCGGCTGGGCGCCGACGCCATCGGCCGGATCATCGCCCATGACGTGCGGGCCCGCGTCGACGTGCCGTCGGCCGACAACTCCCAGATGGACGGCTATGCGGTCGCCCGCGCGGACCTCGTCGGCGCGCCCCTCCGGCTCGGGCCGACGATCGCCGCGGGCGATGCGCCCTCGACCCTCGAACCAGGCACTGCCCGACCGATCATGACCGGCGCGCCCATGCCCGTCGGAGCCGACCTCGTCGTCCCCGTCGAGGAGTCAGCAGAGGGTGCCTTCCCCGTATCCGCGTCCCTGTCCGCGTCCGCGTCCGACACCGAGACCGTCGCCGAGGCAGCCGGCGAGAACGTGATCCTGCACCCGCAGGATTCGACCGTCGGACGCTATGTGCGCCGGCGCGGCTCGGACACGTACGCGGGCGACACCGTCCTGCGCGCCGGTGCGCAGCTCACGCCCGCACGGATCGCGCACCTGGCCGCGTGCGGCATCGCCGAGGTCGAGGTGCTCGCCCCGATCCGCGTGCTCGTCCTCTCGACCGGCAGCGAGGTCGCGCCCGCGAGCGAGGTCGCGCCGTCGAGCACGGGGGCCAGTGCAGCGAGGAGCACCGCTGCGGGCGCCGGCACAGCGAGCCCGGGGATCCCGGCGGGCGGGGCCTTCGACGCGAACGGGCCCGGCCTCGCCGCCGCGCTCGCCGAGGCGGGGGCCGAGGTCGTGAGCGTGGGCACCGTTCCCGACGACCCGGAGGCGCTGCTGCAGCACCTGTGCGCTGAGGTCGAGCGCACCGATGCGGATCTGATCGTCACCAGCGGTGGCGTCAGCGCGGGCGCCTTCGAGGTTGTCCGACAGGCGGCCGAGCTGCCCGGTGCCGTGCTCACGTTCCCGAAGGTCGCGATGCAGCCCGGCGGGCCGCAGGGCATCGGCACCCTCGACCTCGGGAGTGCTCCGGGCCGGTCCGTCGGCCAGGACGGAGCTCCCGGGTCGGGCCGACGCGTCCCCTGGCTGGCATTCCCCGGCAATCCCGTCTCGGCGCTCCTGAGCTGCGAGCTCATCGCCCGACCGGCTCTGCGCGCGCCCGCCCGCCAGCGTCTGCGCCTGCCGATCCTGCTGGAGGAGGAGGAGGTCTCCTCCCCGGCGGATCTCGCGCAGCATCGTCGGGCCCGGGTGCTGCCGTCGGGCCGTGTGCGCCTGGTCGGCGGCCCGAGCTCGCACCTGATCGGCGGCCTCGCGGCCGCGGACGCCCTGGTCCTGGTCCCCGTCGGCGTCGACCGCATCGCGGACGGCGACCTGGTGGAGACGATCCTGATCCCTGGAGGGGAGAGATGAACGAGCTCACGCATGTGCGTCCCGACGGATCGGCCCATATGGTCGATGTGACGGAGAAGGCGGTGACATCCCGCGAGGCCGTCGCCCGCGGCACTCTGCGCACCCGGTCCGACGTGGTCGAGCGCATCGCCCAGGGCGATCTGCCCAAGGGCGAGGCGCTGCCGGTCGCCCGGATCGCCGGGATCATGGGCGCCAAGCGCACCAGCGACCTGGTGCCTCTGTGCCACCCGCTGCCGATCTCCGGGGTCGAGGTCGACCTCGTGCCGGTCGAGGACCGTGTGGAGATCACGGCGCGGGTCCGCACCCGGGGCGTCACCGGTGTCGAGATGGAGGCGCTGACGGCGGTGACCGTCACCGCGCTGACGGTCTACGACATGATCAAGGCCGTCGACCACCTGGCCACGATCGAGGACATCGGAGTGGTGTCCAAGTCCGGCGGCAAGAGCGGGGATTGGACGCGCGAGCAGATGCTCGCGGAGCAGCAGCGCGCCGAGCTGGAGCAGCAGCACCAGCAGGCGCAGCAGCAGCAGGAGGGCCGGCTATGAGGGATGTGCCCGCGGTGCGCAGCGATGTCGACTGCATCCGTCGCGACGGCGACGGGGTGCCCCGTCTGCGGGGCGCGGCGTGCGTCGTGATCGCCTCGACCCGCGCCGCCGACGGCACCTACGAGGATCGGACCGGTCCGATCCTCGAGGAGTGGCTCGTCGGCCGCGGGCTGGATCCCGTCCGTCGGGTGGTGGTGGCCGACGGCCCTGACGTCGGCCGAGCGGTCTCCGAGGCGATCGCCGCCGGGGCGGACGTCATCATCACCTCCGGGGGCACCGGCGTGAGCCCCACCGACGTGACCCCCGAGCAGGTCGCGCCGCTGATCGAGCGGGACATGCCCGGTGTGCTCGAGGCCGTGCGCCGGCTCGGTGCCGAGAAGACCCCGACGGCGCTCCTCAGCCGCGGAGTCGCCGGGATGGCGGGCGGCAGCTTCGTGGTCACGCTGCCGGGCTCCCGGGGCGGGGTGCGCGACGGGATCGCGGTGCTGGACCCGATCCTCGACCATCTGCTGGACCAGCGCGACGGGGGCGACCACCGATGAGTGCGACCGATCCCGGCCCTGGGCCGACGCCGTTCGGCGCCCCGGCCGAGAGCCTGCGCGTGCCCGGCGACCCGGGGATGGGCGGGGCCGACGAGCGGGTGCTCCGCGCCGACGTCGGCCTCGAGCCGATCTCCGTCGTCGCCGTGGCCGAGGCCGTGGCGGATCCGCGATGCGGCGCCGTCGTGACCTTCGACGGCGTCGTGCGCGATCACGACGGGGGCAAGGGCGTGCGCTCCCTGACCTACACGGCCCATCCGACCGCGGGGGAGGCGATCGCCGAGGTCGCCCTCGAGATCGCCGAGCGCTATCCCGATGCGCTGGTCGCGGTCGCGCACCGTCACGGAGCGGTGGCGATCGGGGAGAGCGCCCTGGTCTGCGCGGTCGCCGCCCCGCATCGCAAGCTGGCCTTCGCCGCATGCGACGACCTGGTCGACACCGTCAAGCGCAGGGTGCCGATCTGGAAGCACCAGGAGTTCGATGACGGCACCGACGAGTGGGTCGGCGCCCTCGGCTGACGGTGAGGCGGCGCGCCGCTGAGCCGGATGGCGGCGCCCGGTTCGGCTCCGGTTCACGCGCGGGTCATCCGCGGCGCCTAGCGTGGGGAGCATGCGCATCCTCCACCTGACCGACACGCACCTGTACGGCGACCCGTCGGCCCGCCACTACGACCGGATCGACACCGCCGCGGCTCTCCGCGGGCTGCTCGCGCACTGCGGGGGACTGCTGGGGATCGATGCGGTCGTCCACACCGGCGACGCCTCCGAGGACGGCAGCGCCGACAGCTACCGCCGTCTGCACGAGCTGCTGGATCCCTTCGTCGCGGAGCTCGGGGCCGTCCTCGTGGTGGCGATGGGCAACCATGACGTCTCCGCGGTGTACGGGGAGTCCGTCGCGCTCGGCGATCGGGGGACCGTCGTGCAGGATCGCGAGGTCGCGCTGCCCGACGGCGGTCGCGTCGTGGTCCTGGACTCGAGCGTCCCCGGAGCCGGCTACGGACATCTCGAGCAGGAGCAGCTGCAGTGGCTGGACGCCGTGCTCGCCGAGCCGGCTCCGCCGTCGGCCGACGGAACGGCCCCGGGCACGGTGCTCGCGATCCACCATCCGCCGCTGCGAGCCGTGACCCGCCTGCTGGGCGGTCTCGAGCTCGACGGCCTGGAGGAGCTCTCCGAGGTGCTCGAGGGCTCTGACGTGCGGATCGTGCTCTCGGGCCACTACCACCATGCGATGGACGGGCAGATCGCAGGGATCCCTGTGCATGTCGCGCCGGGCGTGACGAACGTGGTCGACGCCGTCGGGTCGCAGGCGCACGAGCGGGCGCTCGCGCTGTCGGGCGTGAGCCTCGTCGAGCTCGGGGAGGGGGCGCCGCGCGTGATCACCTCGGTCCATCCCAATGCCGGGGACACCCTGTCCGGGAGCGATGCCGCCGGGACCCCCGTCTACGACTTCACCCCGGAGCAGGTGGAGCAGATCATCGCCGCCGCCGGCCGCCCGGCTGCGGGGTGATGCGGCCGGCGGGACCGGCTCAGCGGCCGGTCCGGCGGCCGGTTCAGCGGCCGAAGCCGATGGTGCTGCTGCCCTGTGACTGGCGGGCGCGCATCAGGGCCGCGTAGTCGCTTCCGCCGCGGCGCTCGCCTCCGGCGGTGGTGCGGCGTTCGATGTCCTGGCCCTGCAGGCGGTCGGCGAGGTGCTCCATGGCGGTGTTCAGGCGGCGGAGGACGTGCATGGCGGTCGGGATCCCCTTCGGTTCGGGTGGATGAGCGATCGGTGCGGGCGGGACGCTGGACGGTCCCTGGGTCTCAGATGCTCCGGCCGGCGCTCCGCCCGCTCCTGTTGTACTCGTCCGCGGCCGGTTCGTCACCGGGCTGGCGATCCCTCGTCGGCAGGGTCACAAGAAGTGTGTGACCTGCGGAGCAGAGGATGGCGACCGGGGTCGGGCGCCGCCGGCGCGAGCAGTCCCGGAGCCGTTCGCCCGCGTGATCGCCGACCGCGATTAGCACTCGTCTTGCATGAGTGCCAGACCGGTCCTAGAGTTGGCTCCGTTGGCAGTCGACGGCCGAGAGTGCCAGAGGCTGCCAGAGGGATCTTCTCCGGTCGGCACCGCGACGACGCCCGGGACCCGGATCCCTGAACCCAGAACTCTCTGAGTCAACTCACCATGAAGGAGTGACCCGCATGTCGGTCTCCATCAAGCCCCTCGAGGATCGTGTCGTCGTCAAGCCGCTCGAGGCCGAGCAGACCACCGCGTCCGGCCTCGTGATCCCCGACACCGCCAAGGAGAAGCCCCAGGAGGGCGAGGTCGTCGCCGTCGGCGCCGGCCGCTTCGACGACAAGGGCGAGCGCATCCCCGTCGACGTCAAGGTCGGCGACAAGGTCGTCTTCTCCAAGTACGGCGGCACCGAGCTGAAGTACGGCAACGAGGAGTACCTGGTCCTCGGTGCGCGCGACATCCTCGCCATCATCGAGAACTGACCGGATCGAGGATTCTGATCCATGGCTAAGGAAATCATCTACGACGAGGATGCTCGTCGCGCCCTCGAGCGCGGCGTCGACAAGCTCGCGAACACCGTCAAGGTCACGCTCGGCCCCAAGGGCCGCAACGTCGTCCTCGACAAGAAGTGGGGCGCCCCCACGATCACCAACGACGGCGTGACCATCGCCCGTGAGGTCGAGCTCGAGGATCCGTACGAGAACCTCGGCGCGCAGCTCACCAAGGAGGTCGCGACCAAGACCAACGACATCGCGGGAGACGGCACCACCACCGCCACCGTGCTGGCGCAGGCGCTGGTCCACGAGGGTCTGCGCAACGTCGCCTCGGGTGCGGCTCCGTCCGCTCTCAAGCGCGGCATCGAGAAGGCCGTCGAGGCGCTGTCCGCGCAGCTCGGCGAGATCGCGATCGAGATCGAGGACAAGGCGCAGATCGCCAGCGTCGCCGCGGTCTCGAGTCAGGACCGCGAGATCGGCGAGCTTCTCGCCGACGCCTTCGACAAGGTCGGCAAGGACGGCGTCATCACGGTCGAGGAGTCCTCGACCACCGCGATGGAGCTGGACTTCACCGAGGGCATGCAGTTCGACAAGGGCTTCATCTCCCCGCACTTCGTCACCGACGCCGACCGCCAGGAGGTCGTGCTCGAGGACGCCCAGGTGCTGCTGCACCAGGGCAAGATCTCCGCGGTCGCGGACATCCTGCCCCTGCTGGAGAAGGTCGTCGAGGGCGGCAAGCCGCTGTTCGTGATCGCTGAGGACGTCGACGGCGAGGCCCTGTCCACGCTGGTCGTCAACCGGATCCGCGGCAACTTCAAGGGCGCCGCCGTGAAGGCCCCGGCCTTCGGCGACCGACGCAAGGCGATGCTCCAGGACATCGCGGTCCTCACCGGTGCCCAGGTGGTCACCGCGGATCTCGGCCTGGACCTCAAGTCCGTCGGCACCGAGGTGCTCGGCCACGCGGGTCGCGTGGTCATCACCAAGGACTCGACCACCATCGTCGGCGGCGCCGGCGATGACGAGGCCGTGGCCGACCGCGTCGCGCAGATCCGCGCCGAGATCGCCGCGACCGACTCCGACTGGGACCGCGAGAAGCTCCAGGAGCGCCTCGCCAAGCTCGCCGGCGGCGTGTCCGTCATCCGCGTGGGCGCCCACACGGAGGTCGAGCTCAAGGAGAAGAAGATGCGCATCGAGGACGCGGTCTCCGCGACTCGTGCGGCCATCGAGGAGGGCATCGTGGCCGGTGGCGGAAGCGCCATCGTCCAGGCGTCCTCCGTCCTCCAGGACGGTCTCGGCCTGACGGGCGACGAGGCCGTGGGCGTGCGTCTGGTGGCTCGCGCCGTCGTCGAGCCGCTGCGCTGGATCTCGGAGAACGCCGGGCTCGAGGGCTACGTCGTGGTCGAGAAGGTCAAGGAGGCCGAGGTCGGCCATGGCCTGAACGCTGCGACCGGCGAGTACGTCGATCTCGTGGCCGCAGGCATCATCGACCCGGTCAAGGTGACCCGCTCCGCGCTGCGGAACGCCGCCTCGATCGCGGGCCTGGTGCTGACCACCGAGACCCTCGTGGTCGAGAAGAAGGACGAGGACGAGGAGTGATCCTCCGGCGGCCTGATGGCCGCCGGGCGGCCTGAGTACGAGCCGCCGTCGGATGGCGCACGGTCCCCGGGCCGGTGCACCATCCCGCCGCCAGGGCGGGCGGGCAGGAGAGATGTCCTGCCCGCCCGCCCTTCGTGCTCCCGCCCGCCGGTCGTGCTACCGCCCGCCGGTCGTGCTCCCGCCCGCCCGCCGGTCGTGCTCCCGCCCGCCCGTCGAGCACCGGCCCGTCGTGGATGTGCGGGCCGTCCCACCAGTGTGGATGCGCGCGCCCAGGGCCGTCGGGCGTTCTAGGATGGGCAGATCCGAAGAGCCCGGGCAGTGTGAGCGGGCAGTGCGAGGAGGTGCGATGGCAGTCAGTCCTGACGACAGCGGCGCTCCCGCGGAGGCGCTCTCGACGCGCACCTTCGGACCGCCCGCCACCGTGGTCCTCGGCACGCTCGTGGCCGGTGTCATCTTCGTCGTCGTGCTCGAGTTCCTGGTCATCATCAGCTTCGTCGGCCAGCGGCTGTGGAGCAGCCCGCTGCTGGGGCACGATCCGCTGTTCACCCTGCCCTTCGCACTGTGGGTGGCCGTGCTCATCGCCTCGATCGCGATCATGCTGCGCGTGCTGACGGCGTGGCTGCAGATCGACGAGCGCGGCTTCGTGCTGCGCGGGCTGTGCCGTCGGACGGTCACGGCCGGATGGGACGAGGTCGGCCGGGTCATCGCCGTGCGCGACGTCGGCCGCGAGGACGGGGGCGAGGCCGGCACGACGTCGGCGGAGACCGCCTATGACGGGGTGTACGTCCTCGACCGCGAGGACCACCGCCTCCTCGCCGTCTCCAGCCGATTCTTCGGTCCACGCGCGCAGGACATGGCTCTGCGGCGCGCTCGTGAGGCCGGCGTGCGGATCGACCACGTCGACGCGGTCTCGACCTCGGAGCTGAAGGTCCACGCCCCGCAGGCCCTGACCTTCGCGGACCAGCATCCGAACCTCATCCTGCTGGCGCTCGCCGCCTTCTATGTCGGACACAACGCGCTGACCTTCGCCATATGGGGTCTGTGAGCGGTGCCGAGCCCGGCCGGGAGCCCGGCCCTGGCCCTTCTTCGGGCCGCGCCGCCCGGCGTCGGGCTCGACGGCCCGACCCTCCGCTGCCGCAGCGGGAAGGGCTCGACCCCGTGCGCTGGAGCGTTCCGCCGTCCGCGTCTCCGCGTCCGGCGCGGGAGGCTCTGCTCGAACGCTTCCCGCGGCTCGGCGCCGAGGACGCGACCCCTCTCGACGATCGCTTCGCACGCGGTGACATCGTGCGCTCCGACGGCACCCCCTGGGGCGCCGACGAGACCGTCGGGGCCGGAGATGCGCTGTGGTTCCACCGTGAGATCGCTCCGGAGGACGTCCCGCCCCAGGAGCTGAGGATCCTTCACCGCGACGAGCACCTGCTGGTGCTCGACAAGCCTCACGGGATGGCCACCATGCCCCGCGGAGCCCATGTGCTCGCCAGTGCGCTGGTGCGACTGCGCCGGGCGACGGGCCTGACCGGGCTCAGCCCCCTGCATCGCCTGGATCGGCGCACCGCGGGTGTGCTCGCCTTCGGGCTCGTCCCCGACGAGCGCTCCTCCTACCAGCGGCTCTTCGCCGAGGGGGATGTGCAGAAGGAGTACCTGGCCAGGGTTCGGGCGGACGGCTCCGCGCCTGAGGCGCCCGGACCCGCCGACACCGCTGCGGTGCGCGTGGGGAGTCCTGCTGCACCGCTCGTCGTCGGCGCCCGCTGGCAGATGCGGGATCGCCTCGAGAAGCCCCGGGGGCAGCTGCAGACCCGACCGGTCGCGGGGGAGCCCAACGCGATCACCGACGTCGAGGTGCTCGAGGTCGAGCCCGACGGCGCGATGCTGCTCCATCTGAGCCCGCAGACGGGGCGCACCCATCAGCTGCGGGCTCAGCTGTCGGTCAGGGGGCTGCCGATCATCGGCGACGACCTCTATCCCGTCCCGCGCTCGGAGCCCGAGGAGCCGCTGCAGTTGCTCGCCCGCACCCTGGCCTTCACGGACCCGATCACCGGACAGGACAGGACCTTCCGCAGCGCGCGCGGCCTGCAGGGCCCGCGTAGCCTGGACGGGTGAGCATCCCCATGCCCGTGCCTGCTGACGCCGCTGATCCGGCCGACGACGCCGCGTCGGGTGATCCGGCCGACGGCGCCGAGAGCGGCCATCCGGCCGACGGGACGCCGATGCCGCGCCGTCTGCGCAGCGGAGCCGTCGTCGTCGGCCCGACGATCGGCGCCCGATATCTTCCCGGCGCTCTCCTCGGTCTCCCTCTGATCTCGATCCTGCTGTCGCCGTTCGCTGGGGCGGGCATCCAGGAGCTGCGTCGCTCGCGCCTGGCGGCCGGACATCATGGAGCGCTCGAGGAGCTGCTCGGGAGCTCCGCCGTGCAGCTCCTGCTGGGGGCGCTCGTGCTGTGGGTCCTGTTCGCGCTGTGGGCGCTGGTGCCGCTGGTGGCGACCCGGCAGGTGGTGCTGCTCGATGAGGCGGCGGGTCGGCTGACCATGCGCCGGGGCCTGCGATCCCTCGACGTCGCCCCGCTCGCCGATGCGGTGCGAGCGGTCGGAGGACCGGAGCGGGGTGACAGCGCAGAGATCATCCTCGACGGAGAGCGCCGCTGGGTCGTCCCCGGCATCGGCTGGGATGATCGCTCCTTCGACGGCCTGCGCGCACTGCAGGCCGCGGCCGGGCTCCCCGTCGCCCCCCGACGCTCGCAACTGGTCGCCGAGGCGCGGCACGCCCGACGCACCGCTCTGCACCGCGAGTACGCGCAGCGCCTGGGGATGCCATGGCGCGAGGAGTACGACCGCGACGAAGCCGCCTTCCAGCAGGAGTTCGATCGCGTCCGACGCGTCCTCGGCGGCAAGGAGCCGCCCCGACCCGGAGATCCGATGCCATGAACGATGACGTGCTCAGCACCGCCACCAGCCCGCTCGGCGTCCCGGACTCCCTGACCGTGCGCTCCGAGGCCGCCGCCGCCGTGGGCAGCGAGCTGCTCGCCAGCGGCATGGCCTCCTATCGCGTCAGGGCAGCGATGAGCCGCACCGCCCGCGCCCTCGACCTGGACTCGTTCACCTCCATCGTGACCGCCTCGGACATCACCGCCACGGCGACCTACGGCGGTCGATACCGCACACGGGTCACGCAGCCCTCGCACGTCGGGGTGGACGTCGACCATCTGTACCGCACCCAGCGCTTCGTGGACTCCCTGCCGGAGTCCGGCGTCAGCGCCGCCGAGGTGTACGACGAGCTCGGACGGATCAGCGCCCGCGGACCTCTCCACTCCCCGGTGCTGAACGCGCTCGCCGCGGGTCTGGCCTGCGCGGCCTTCGCCTTCCTCAACCAGGGCGGGATCGTCGAGATCCTCGCCGTACTGGTCTCGGCGACGCTCGGGCAGGCCGTCCGCCGACGCCTGCAGCGCAGGCGGTGGAACCAGCTGCTGATCACCGTGATCGCCGCCGCCATCACGACCGTGCTGTATCTGCTGGCGGTCGGTGCACCCACCGCAGCGGGCTGGATCGAGAGCGGCCACACTGCCGGGCACCTCAGCGCGGTGCTCTTCCTGATCCCCGGGTTCCCGCTGATCACCGGGCTGCTCGACCTCGTGCGCGGCGACTACGCTGCGGGGCTGCAGCGGCTCGCGCATGCCTCTGTGATCATCGTCGGCGCGGCCTCGGTGGTGTGGACGGTGACGCTCGCCGCGGGTCTCGAGGCCCAGCCCGCCTCATCCCTCGCCATGCCCTTCGTGCAGCTGCTCGCCCTGCGAGCGCTCGCGACGTTCGTCGGCGTGCTCGGGTTCGCCGTGCTGTTCAACTCGCCATGGCGGATCGCGCTCGCCGCCGCCGGGGTGTCGCTGGTGGCGAACTCGCTGCGGTTCTGCCTGACCGAGTCCCAGGTCCCCGACCAGATCGCCACCCTGCTGGCGACTGCTCTGGTGGGGGCGATCAGCTATCTCATCGCCCGCGCCTACCATGTGCCGCGTCCGGCCATCTCCGTGCCGGCGGTCGTGATCATGATCCCGGGCTTCGCGATGTACGACGGGTTCGCGCAGCTCAGCTCGGGCGATGTGGTCGCCGGGGCGATGCAGCTGCAGGAGGCCGTGCAGATCGTGATCGCCGCCGCCTCCGGCCTCGCCCTCGCGCACCTGGCCACCTCGCCGCAATGGCGGCAGGCCGAGCATCCGCGCTGAGGAACGAGCACTCAGGACCTCAGGTCAGGGCCACAGCTCAGGGTCCCGTCTCGGGTTCTCGTCTCAGGGCCTCGGATGGCCGGGCAGGAGCACCGCCCGGATCGCGTCCCGGATCAGGGGCGTGAGCTCCGAGGCGATGACCTCTGTGGTCGCGGGGTTCCGCAGCTCCGCCTCGAGGGTCGTGGTGATGCCGCCGACGACGAAGATGACGCGCGCACGGCGGTGCCCGTCCAGGGACCCGAACTCGGTGCCGTAGGTCCCCATGGCGACCTCCTCGCACATCCAGTCCATGGCCGCTGATCGCGCCTGCGGCAGAGCGTGACGGGAGTCCAGCGCCACCGCCAGGTGCTCGCGGTGCTTCTGGATGTACGAGAGGGTCAGCTCGAGCGGATCGCCGGGGGCGTCCTCATCCTTCGCCCTGTCGCGCATGCGCCGGCTTCCCACGTCGAGCTGGTCGCGCACGATCGCCGCGAAGACGTCGTCGACGCTCGAGAAGTGCTGGTAGAAGGTGGGCCGCGACAGACCTGCGGCCTTGCACAGCTGGGAGATCGAGATCTCGTCGGGGGAGTGGGTCCGCAGCAGGGTTCGCAGCGCCGCCTTCAGCGAGCCGCGGGAATGGGCGACGCGCACGTCGACGCGCTCGGGCTCCGGGGTCGCGCCGATCCGGGGGTCGCGGGTCGCACGGGGCCCGGCAGCGCCGTCGTTGTCCATGATCCGACTCTAGCGATGTCCAGCATGCGGACCCACTCGCGGGTGAGGACATTCACTTACACCTGTTGTTCAGACTTACGATCGTAAGGTTTCCCGCATATCCATGCCAGCCATCGCGGGACCCGGACGCCGGGTCCCTCTCCCCATGCTTCTTGCGGCCATGATCTTTCCGATCCTCATGGCCTTCGCCTACCCGGGCTCATACCTGTCATCGATGGTCGATCCCGTCCCGCGGGACATGGCCCTCGAGGTCATCGACAGCACCGACGACGCCTCCCAGATCGCCAGCCAGCTGTCCATCGAGGGAGACGGCGCGTTCGACGTCTCCACCGTCGAGGATGCTGACACCGCCCGTGCCGATGTCCTCGCTCTCGACGCCCGTGCCACGTACGACCCCTCCGACGGGACGCTCTACGTCGCCTCCGCTGGAGGCATGCAGGCCACCCGCGTCGCGCAGAGCGCCTTCGAGCAGGTCGCCGACCAGACCGGCGCGACGCTCAGCGTCGAGGACCTGCGGGCTCCCGAGGGCAAGGACACCCTCGGGATCGCCTTCATGTACATCCTCACCGCCTGCCTTGTCGGTGGATACGTCACCGCCACCATGCTCACCAACATCGCCGGCTCCGCCCGGCTGCTCACGAAGCTTCTGGTGCAGCTGATCATGTCCGCCGTCGCGGCTGTCCTCACCACGGGCATCCTCTACGGGCTGTTCGGGATCCACAGCGAGCACATGGTCGCCATCGCGCTGATCGCCGCGGCGACGTTCCTGACCTCGTCCGTCGTGCAGCTCGGCCTGTGCGGGATCTTCGGCCAGGCCTCCACGATCATCGGCATCGCGCTGTTCGTCGTCCTCGGCATCCCCACCACGGGCATCGCCGTGACCGAGGACCTCCTGCCGGGATTCTTCGCCGTCCTGCACAGGACGCTCCCCTCGGGCGCCTCCGGCGAGCTCATGCGTCGCGTCCTCTACTTCGACGGCGTCGGCGTCGGCCCCTGGATCCTGCTGCTGGTGACCTGGGGACTCGTCGGTGCCGGGCTCCTGTGGCTCACCTCCCTGCGTGCGCCGGACAAGGCGCGCGAGAGCGTCGTGGCCGAGGGGGTCGAGCACGTCCGCGAGCATCCCGACGATCCGCTGCTGACCGCCTACGAGCGCGACGCTGAGCGGCCGGACGATGCCTGGACACCCGGCCCCGCCGGGGCGAGCGCCCCGCGCAGCGACTCCACCGCGCCCTCCTCGGCAACCGCAGCCGCCGTGACGACCGCATCCACCGCATCCACCGCATCCACCGTGGCGACCGCGCCCTCCTCGGCGACCGCGGTCTCCGCGCCGTCGGCCTCCGTGGACACCGACATCGAAGCGCCTGGCAGGCCCCTCATGCCCCGCCGCATCGCGCAGGAAGAAGGTCTGGCATGAGCGAGATCGACGAGACAACCACGACGTCGCGGAGCACCGCCTCGCCGGCGCCTGCGCCGGAGGCGCCTCGAGGAGCGGCCGCGAGCGGCGGGAACGGCCACCGTGCCGATCGCGCCCGTCTCGCGGATGCGCCCGCCGCCTCCGCCATCGGGGCCATGCAGGACCCCACCAAGCCGCCGAAGCCGAAGGTCGACCGAGCGCTGACCGGACGTCGCATGATCTCCGTGGCCATGATGATGCCGCTGTTCATCATCATGATCATGCCTCTTCTCATGACCGGCATGACCACCGACATCGCCCCGCGCGACATGCAGGTGGCGATCATCGGGACCGGGGATGACATCGAGAGCACCGCACAGGATCTCGACGAGCAGTCCGACGGAGCCTTCGAGGTCTCCGTCATCTCGAGCACTGATGAGGCGCGCACCCAGGTGCTCGAGAAGGATGTGCGGGCCGCGTTCGACCCCTCCGACGGCACCCTCTACCTCGCAGGGGTCAACGGCGCGCAGGTCACCAGTGCCGTGACCGGGTTCTTCAGCACCGTGGCCGAGCAGTTCGGGGTCGATCTGAGCACCGAGGACCTCCAGCCGCTCGAGGACGGTGACCCCTCCGGGAGCGCAGGGATGTATCTCGCCCTGGGGGCGATCCTCGGCGGCTTCATGACGGCGATCATCCTCAGCCTGATGCCCGTCGGCTCGAAGATCCGACTGCTGCTGGGCCTGGTGATGCCGGCTGTCTTCGCGACCGGCATGATCGTCTGCGGCTGGGCGGTGTTCGGGATCTTCAGCGGCGTCGCGATCCTGCCGTGGGCGATGCTGTACCTGCTCAGCCTCACCTGTCTGGCGGTGACCGTCGGGTTCATGCTGCTGCTGGGCCCGGTCGCCATGCCGATAGCGATCCTGCTGTGCACGATGCTCGGCATGAGCTCCGCCGGCATCTCTGCGCCGGTGGACATGATCTCCCCGTTCTTTGCGGCGATGCACACCTGGGTGTTCTCGGCGCAGGGCATCCAGGGAGTGCAGGAGTCCCTCTACTTCGAGGATGCCTCCCTCACCGGCCCCGTGCTGGTGATGCTCGCCTGGCTGGTCGGCGGCGTGCTGCTGACCGTCGCGGGGACCGTCCGCCAGAAGCGTCGCCACCTGTTCGCCATGGCCACCGACCGGGAGGAGACCGAGGTGGCTCTCGCCGCCGGAGCGAGCGCGGCGGCCGCGTGAGCCTCGCGCCCGGCTGAACCGCGACGCCCGATGGGCACAGCGCCCGATGGGACGACAGCGCCCGCCCGCACCTCAGGTGCGGGCGGGCGCTGTCGTCGTCCCGGGCTCCCGTCGCCCGCGGGCGGGCGAGGGGGCGGGCGGGGGAGGAGGGCCGGTCAGAAGGTCGCGCGCAGAACCAGCACCACGATCGCGCCGATGAGCGCCGCGGCGGGGAGTGTGATGCCCCATGCCAGGGCGATCGGCGTCATGAGCTTCCAGTTCGCCGAGCGGTTCACGACGCCGACGCCGAGGACCGCACCGATCAGGATGTGCGTCGAGGAGACCGGCAGACCCAGGACCGACGCGAGCATGACGATGGCCGCCGCCGACAGCTCCGCGGCGAACCCCGAGGCCGGGTGCATCTGGGTCAGACCGGATCCGACGGTCTGGATCACGCGTCGGCCGACGAACCACAGGCCCGAGACCAGGGCGATGCCGAAGGCGACCAGCACGGCGGTGGGCACCGCGGATTCGGTCGAGATCGTGTCGGTGCGCAGCACGTCCAGGACGGCGGCGAAGGGGCCCACGGCGTTGGAGATGTCGTTGGCGCCGTGGCTGAAGGCGAAGGCCGAGGCCGTGAACACCTGCATCCAGCTGAACATGGTGAAGGTGGCCTTGGAGATCGACTGCTTCTTCAGGCTGCGGGCGAAGACGGTCACGGCCATCCAGACGGCCGCCCCGACCATCATCAGCAGCAGGATGCTGCCGCCGACGGTGAGGTCCAGGCCGACGTTCTTCAGGCCCTTGAAGATGAGCATCGCGGCGATCACCACGGAGGCTCCCGCGGCGAGCGGCGGCACCCGCTTCTCGAGCGCATGGTAGGCGGCCTTGCGTTCGATCTTCCGGGCCGCCTTGCGGTCCTTCTTCTTCATGCGGGCGGCCTGCTCTGCCAGCTCCGCGCCGGGTCGGCCCGGCATGAGGTCGTGGACGGCGGACTCCGCGAAGGCCGTCTGCTGCAGCTCGGTGACGCGCTCGGTCGCGGCGAGACGGCGGCCGTCGTCCTCGTCATCGTCGTCCTCGTCGTCCTCCTCGGTGTCGTAGAAGCCGTGGGAGCCGAGGGCCACGGCCCGGGACACCGGGGCGAGGATGAAGCGCTTGATAGCGCTGAACAGGAAGAAGGCGGCGAGGCCGCCGAGCAGCGGCGAGAGCACCCAGGAGATCGCGATCTGTCCGATCTGGTCCCACTGCACGAGCTCGAGACCACCGGCGCCGGTCACCACGCCCGTGGTGACCGCCGCGCCGACGATGCCGCCGATGATCGCGTGCGTGGTGGAGACGGGCCAGCCCATGCGCGTGGCGAGCAGCAGCCAGACCGCCGCGCCCAGCAGCGCCGACATCATGATGTACGCGAAGGCCTGCGGATCCACGTGCAGCGCATCGAGGTCGACGATGCTGGTGCGGACCGTGTCGGTCACCGAGCTGCCGGCCAGCACCGCGCCGGAGACCTCGAAGACCGCAGCCACCAGGAGCGCCTGCTTCATGGTCAGGGTCCCGGCGCCGACGCTCGTGCCGAAGGAGTTCGCGACGTCGTTGCCGCCGACGTTGAAGGCCATGAACAGGCCGAAGGCGATCGCCAGCAGCAGGAGCATGGCGTTCACGTTCGTGCCCGTGTGCGAGAAGGCCCAGATCGTGAAGATCACGACGGTGGCGACCGTCATCGTGCCGGCCGCGAGGTGCCAGTTGCGGTCGGGGCCGAGGAATCCGGCCGTCGCCGGAGGGTCGGCGGGCGGGGTGGCCGTGGTACGGGGCATCGTCAGGTTCCCGGGGTGTCGGTGGACAGGGCGCTGCACCCGCGGTACGGGGCGCCGTCACTCTAGGCCACGAATCCGGGCCTGCGGGGACTGTTCGCCTCGACGCACAGCAGCGACCGCGCCACCCGGAGGACATCGGCGCGACATGTGCGGGACACCACCCCGCCATGGCGCCGCCATCCGGGCGATGCGCGGAAGACATCGGGATGCCGCCCGGCCTTCACGCCGGCGGGTGGGCGTGATCCCGCCCACGCCCGGTGTCGCCGCAGGTCATGGCGCAGCTGCGGGCCATGTGCTGTGGTGGTCGGAACTGCACTCGGGGCGAGCGCGCGGCTACCATCGATCCATGACGAGCGCGGATCCCTTCGGTTTCATCGGACTCACCTACGACGACGTCCTCCTCCTCCCGGGGGAGACGGACGTGATCCCCTCCGAGGTCGACACCAGCAGTCGCCTCACTCGCGAGATCACCCTGCGCACGCCGCTCGCGTCCGCCGCGATGGACACGGTCACCGAGTCCCGCATGGCGATCGCGATGGCCCGCCACGGCGGCATCGGCATCCTCCACCGGAACCTCTCGATCGAGGACCAGGCCCATCAGGTCGACCTCGTCAAGCGCACCCAGACGGGGCGCATCACCAATCCGGTGACCATCGGCCCCGACGCGACCCTCGAGGACTTCGATGCCCTGTGCGGCCAGTACCGGGTCTCCGGTCTGCCCGTCGTCGGCCCCGACGATCGCCTCCTGGGCATCTGCACCAACCGCGATCTGCGCTTCATCCCCGTCGCGGAGTGGGCCAGCACCAAGGTCTCCGAGGTGATGACGACCGAGCTGTTCACCGCCCCCTCGGACGTCACCCCCGAGCAGGCCACCGCGCTGCTGCGGAGGAACAAGCGCGAGCGGCTCCCGCTGGTCGACGACCAGGGCCGCCTGACCGGACTGATCACGGTGAAGGACTTCGTGAAGTCCGAGCAGTTCCCCGACGCCTCGAAGGACGGGCAGGGCCGTCTGCTGGTCGGTGCGGGAGTCGGGTTCTTCGGCGACTCGATCGACCGTGCGGGGGCGCTGCGCGACGCGGGCGTCGACGTGCTCGTGGTGGACACCGCCAACGGTCATGCGCGCCTCGCGCTCGAGATGATCCAGCGCATCAAGTCCGACCCATACTTCGCGGACGTGCAGGTCATCGGCGGCAACGTGGCCACCCGTCCGGGGGCCCAGGCGCTCGTCGACGCCGGCGCCGACGCCGTCAAGGTGGGGGTCGGCCCGGGCTCCATCTGCACCACGAGGGTCGTCGCCGGTGTCGGGGTCCCGCAGATCACCGCCATCCACGAGGCGTCCAAGGCCTGCGGTCCGGCGGGGGTGCCGCTGATCGGCGACGGCGGCCTGCAGTACTCGGGTGACATCGCCAAGGCGCTCGTCGCCGGCGCGGACTCCGTCATGGTGGGCTCGCTCCTGGCAGGCACCGAGGAGGCTCCGGGCGAGGTCGTCCTGGTGGGCGGCAAGCAGTACAAGTCCTATCGGGGCATGGGATCGCTCGGGGCCATGGCCTCCCGCGGCAAGAAGTCCTTCTCCAAGGACCGCTACTTCCAGGCCGACGTCACCAGCGACGACAAGATCGTGCCGGAGGGCATCGAGGGCCGGGTCGCCTACAAGGGCGGGCTGTCCACCGTCGTGCACCAGCTGGTGGGCGGACTGCACCAGTCCATGTTCTACGTCGGTGCGAACACCGTGGGCGAGCTCAAGGAGCGCGGCCGGTTCGTGCGTATCACCGCGGCAGGGCTGAAGGAGTCCCACCCGCACGACATGGCCGCCATCATGGAGGCGCCGAACTACTCGACCCACTGACGGCAGGGCTCCCGGGCCCCGAGGCCGCGCGGCTCACTCCTGGTGAGCGGCGGCGTCGGGGCCCGTCCCGTGCTCGTACCCGATAAGCCACAGGACGCCGAAGCGGTCGCGGACCTGGCCGTCGGAGGCGCCCCACGGGCGCCGCTGCAGCGGATCGACGACCTCTCCGCCCTCTGTCAGAGCTGCGAACCAGGTGCGCAGCGTCGTGGGGTCGGCATGGCCGAGCAGGGCGACCATGAGCCCCTCCGTGCTGAGCGTCGCCTCGCCCTCCGCCGCATCCGAGGCGTAGAGATCGACGGTCCCCTTCAGCATCCCGTGGGCGATGGCGATGGACGGCCCATCGGTGCGCTCGAGATCTCCGTAGGTGGCCAGAGCGAGCTCCCCGCCGAAGATCCGCTGATAGAGCTCGAGGGCCTCGCGGGCGGTGCCAGGCAGCAGCAGATACGGCGTCGGGGCGGGCATGCGGGGCTCCTCGCGTCCGGGTGCATGGGGGAGATGATCATTCCTCCTCATCGCCGGTTCGTCCACAGCCGGAGGGTCCGGGGAGGGGAAGGTCGGGCCGGCCCTCTAGGGTGGGTCCATGAACCAGACCTCCGCATCCGGCAGCTGGATCGAGCGTCCGCTTCTGGGCTTCGACACCGAGACCACCGGCACCGATACCGCCACGGACCGCATCGTCACGGTCGCCCTGGTCCATTCGGTCGCACCCGGCAGAGCCGGGGAGACGGTCGCGACCTGGCTGATCGACCCGGGCGTTCCGATCCCCGAGCAGGCGCAGTCGGTGCACGGGATCAGCACGAAGCATGCGGCGGAGCATGGCATGGATCCGGCGACAGCCCTGGACGAGGTGGCGACGCTGCTGGCCGATGCCCTGTCGAAGGATGTCCCCGTGGTCGCCTTCAACGCCTCCTTCGACCTTCAGATCATCGAGAACGAGCTGCGCAGGCTGGGTCTGCCCACGGTCGCCGACCGGCTCGGGCACGACATCGTCCCGGTGATCGACCCGCTGGTGATCGACCGCGGCGTGGACCGCTACCGCAAGGGCAAGCGCAAGCTGGTGGACCTGCTCGAGCACTACGGCATCCAGCAGGACGGGCGTCTGCACACGGCCGACGTCGACGTCTCCAGCACCCTCGATGTGCTGCGAGCGATCGTCGCGGCGTTCCCCCAGGTCGGGCGCTCCTCGTTGGAGGACCTGCACCGCGAGCAGATCTCCTGGCATCGCGCCTGGGCGGAGAACTTCAACGAGTTCCTGCGCAAGAAGGGCCGCACACCCGACGTGCCGCTGAGCTGGCCTCTGTGATGAGCTGGCGTCTGTGAACCGGACCGTCCGCTCGTTCGGTGGACCGCCCGGCGTCCACGATGGTCGCGGCATCTTCTCCGCGAACCGCTGCTGGGCTACCCTCTGGTTCCATGAGCGCAGACGACTTCGCCGCGTCCGATCGCGGCCCAGGGCCGTCCGATCCGATCGCGGCGGCGAGCGGTCCCCGGGGCCGCACGGGACATCCCGGCGAGGAGGGCGGCGTCGCACGTTCGGGTCGAGCGCTTCCGCTGATCACCGGCATCGCCGCCGCCCTGTTCGTTCTGATCTCCGCGGTGGACCTGCTGCAGATGCTGGTCGGCCTCACCTTCACGGCCAATGACATCGGCTATGTCGCCTGGGGGTACAGCTCGGGTCCGCGGCTCGCGCTCGGCTTCCCGATCAACGCGCTGCAGACCCTGCTCTGGGCGGTGGTGAGCGGGGTGCTGCTCGTCGGAGGGGTGCTGTGCATCGGCCGACGGCGGGGCCTCGCCGCGGTCGCCGGCATCCTCGCCGTGCTCGCGGTAGCGCTCCCGACGGTGCTCCACCTCCAGCTGATGGTCCTGGTGCAGTGGATGTCCGTGTCCTACTCGCCGTCCGCGCGACTCGCGGTGACCCTCTACCCGGGAGCGACGATCGCCGCTGGGATGGTGTCGGCACTGATCGCCGCGGTCCTGCTGCTGATCGCCGCGGGGCGGCGGAGTCCGGTCGTCGGCCCGCGGCCGTCGGCGGCGCTGGGACTGGTGGGTGCGGTGATCCTGCTGGCTGAGAGCGTCCTCTCGCTGATCCAGGTGCTCGCCTCGCACTTCAGCTGGTGGGCCGTGATGTGGTCCGGTCTGGTCGGTCACCGTCCGCTGGGGGTCGCGGCGATCGTCACGGTGCTGCTCGTGTCCGTCCTGGCTGGAGGGATCGGTGCAGGTCTGCTGCTGGGCTCGCGGCTGCGTCTCGTCCGGGCGGGCGGTGCGCTCGTGCTCGCAGCGGTCACCGTGCGCCTCCTGTCCCAGCTGGCCTATCTGGGGATGCTGCCGTGGGTGCGCGAGCGCATCATCTTCTACCTCGACATGTGGCTGATCTATGGCGTGGAGCAGGCGGTGACGATCACGGTGCTCGTGCTGGCGCTCGCGGGCACGCTGCTGGCGGCCGCAGGCCTTCTCGTCGGCGCAGCCGGATCGTCCCGCCAGGGGACCCCGATCACCCCTCAGCCGTTCGGCCCGTCGGACTCGGCGGACCGGCCGCGCCGGTAGACTGCCCGCGTGATGAGCGAGATCGAGATCGGCCGGAACAAGCGCGGGCGGCGCAGCTACAGCTTCGACGACGTGGCGGTGGTGCCCTCCCGCCGCACCCGTGACCCCGAGGACGTCTCGACGTCCTGGCAGGTGGACGCCTACCGGTTCGACATCCCGATCTTCGCGGCGCCGATGGACTCCATCATGTCGCCCGAGGTCGCGATCGAGCTCGGCGAGCACGGCGGCCTCGGCGTGCTCGACCTCGAGGGCCTGTGGACCCGCTATGAGGATCCGACCTCGCAGTACGACCGCATCGCCAACGCCTCGGATGCCGAGGTCGTCACGGTCATGCGCGAGATCTACGAGGAGCCGGTCAAGGCGGAGCTGATCCGCGACCGCATCCAGCAGCTGCGCGACGCCGGCGTGACGGCCGCCGGCTCGCTGTCCCCCCAGCGCACCCAGGAGCACTGGAAGACGGTCGTCGACGCCGGCGTCGACCTGTTCTTCATCCGCGGCACCACGGTCTCCGCGGAGCACGTCTCCTCCAACCGCGAGCCGCTGAACCTCAAGAGGTTCATCTACGAGCTCGACGTGCCGGTGATCGTCGGAGGCTGCGCGACCTACACCGCCGCCCTGCACCTCATGCGCACCGGCGCGGCCGGCGTGCTCGTCGGCTTCGGCGGCGGCGCCTCGCAGACCACCCGGGAGACCCTCGGCATCTCCGTGCCGCTGGCCAGCGCGGTGGCCGACGTGGCCGCCGCGCGCCGCGACTACATGGACGAGTCCGGGGGCCGGTACGTCCACGTCATCGCCGATGGCGGCCTCGGCCGGTCTGGCGATCTCGTCAAGGCGATCGCCTGCGGGGCCGACGGCCTCATGGTGGGTGCCGCGCTCGCACGCGCCGAGGAGGCGCCCGGTCGCGGCCACCACTGGGGCAGCGAGGCGCACCATCCCACGCTCACCCGCGGCCATCGCGTGCACGTCGGAACAGCCGGGTCCCTCGAGCAGATCCTGTTCGGCCCGTCGATCGCCGCCGACGGCACCACCAACCTCGTGGGGGCTCTCCGGCATGCGATGGCCACGACCGGGTACACCGATCTGAAGGAGTTCCAGCGGGTCGAGGTCGTCACGACCCTCTGATCCCAGAGGGGCTTCGCCGCGCGGCACGGGGGTGATGATGGCGGCGCACGATGCAGGATCGACGGTGCGAGCGTCTGCACGCGGACTGACGCTCTGGGGGAAGGCGACGGTCGGCGGAGTCCTCGCCGTCGTCGTCCTCGCCCTGTGGTTCGTGCCGCTGCCGGGTGAGGGATACACCTGGTCCGTCGCCGAGATCGCCCGCTATCGGCTCGGTGATCTGATCACGCGCGTCACCGGCGCGCTCGGCACGTCGGGCGGTGCGGGCCGTCGGCTCGCCGAGCAGCTTCCCCTCGCCATCGTCGCGATCACGCTCCTGATGCTCGTCGTGCTCCCCGCGTGGCGGGGACGGGTGGCGCGGCGAGCCCGGGACGCTGCGATCTCCGCCCGGCGCGCAGCCGCCGACGAGGCCGACGAGGTCCGCCACCTGGATGACGGACGGATCATCGGCGACGACATGACGCTGACAGGACACATCGAGCGCACACCGCTCCAGCTCGCGCGTCTCGCGGAGAAGCGCCGCATGCGCTGGCACAGCGACTACGACAGACCGGGCGGAGCCCGCGTCCTGCTGGACCTGATGGAGGCGCTCGACACGGGGCGCTTCTCCGGGGAGTCCGGGACGCGCCCCGTCGATCTCGTATCGCCCCCGGAGCCAGACTCGACAGCGGAGCCACCCCTGGACCCGAGCCCGCTCCCTGAGCCTGGCCGGATACCGGAGCTGAGCCCGCTCTCCGAGCCGGACCCTGAACAGGGATCGTCGGCGGAGCCGGGTCCGCGGCAGGACGCCGCTGCTGCGACGTCCGACTCCGCCGAGGCCGCCGACGCGATCGGCTCGGTGTACACCCCGACCGTCCTCTACAGCTCGAGCGCTCCGGACACCTCGAGCGCTCCGTCGAGCGCGCCGGGAGCTGGGAGCGCCGACTGAGGCGGCACCGAGGCGGGGGATGACGATCCGGAGCAGCGGGAGGGGAGCCGATGAGCCGATCCTCAGGAGGCCGACGGGCCTCGTCGGTGCTCCTCCTGCTCGCAGCGTCGATCCTGGTGTCGCTGTGGGTGCTCGCCCCTACCTTCCACTGGGCGCTGCGGATCGACCTTCTCGAGTATCTGCTGCCGTCGCTGCTGCGCCCCAGCACGGGGATGCTCAGCCTCACGGCCGCCCTGTTCCTGACCTTCGGAGGGTCCTTCCTCCTCGTGGGATCGCGGACCGCGCGTCCCGGCGGGGAGACGACGGACGAGGCGGTCGCGCTCGCCGAGGAGCCGTCCCATGATGCGACGGGACCCGCACTGCGGATACCGATCGGGACGATCGGCGCGCTCAGCACGACCGCGCGACAGGAGGCCGCGAGAGCTCTTGAGATCGGGTGGGACGACGCCTGGGCGACGGACGACGAGCTCTGGCAGCGGGCCTATGAGACGGGCATGCGGGAGGCCCTCGAGGTTCTCCGCGGCGGGTCCGGAGCTGCGACCCGTGGCTGACGGGTCAGCTGCCGACGCCGCCCCGCCTGCGGTCGCCGCCCCGCCTGCCGACGCCGCGTCAGCGGCGTGAGGTGCCTCAGGACCGCACTCGCGCGATGATCCCCCAGATCAGCAGGACCAGCGCGGCAAGGCCCAGCACGATCGGGATGAGCACGCCGACGCCGGCGAGGATCAGGGTCGGCATGATCCCCATCGTCGAGTACGCCACGGAGCTCGCGCCCTCGCAGTGCATGGTGGCAGTGGTGGTGCTGTCCGACTGGACGGAGTAGATCTGGGTGTAGGCGACGCCGTCGACCTCGACGGTGGTCTCGTCGTCGGGCGTGTAGGCGGGCTCCGCGGTGATCCCGTCGCCCTCGAACTCACAGGTGGCGCCTGCCGCCTCGTCGGACGGGACCCAGACGGTCACCACCTTCGTCAGGCTCATCTCGAAGGTGCCGCCGTCGGGGGCCGATGCCTCCAGATCCAACATGCCGACGGCGGCGAGGATGATCCCGATGAAGCCGCCGAGGAACGGCATCAGGATGAGCCCCAGGCCGTTGGCTATCAGTCCCAGGATGCCGAAGATGATCCGCTTCATGCCGCGCCGCTTCGGGGGCGGGCCGTACCCGTAGCTCGGGGCGGGGGTGTATCCGGGGTAGCTCATCGTGTGCTCCGGTTCGTCTCGTCGGTTCCCCGCAGGGCAGGGACCGGGGTGGGGATGGGGATGGGGATGGGACGGGGGCCGTCGTCGACGGCAGCCCGGGGACGGCCGCGGTCACGGCCCTGAGGATAGAGTAGGAGATGGGCGCCCACCAGCCGCGACAGGTCTACGCTCGGAGACCTGCCACGAGAAGGAGTCCGCATGCAGCACGACCTGGTCCTCGTCCGGGATGCCGTCACCCTCCGGCCGCTGCGCGCCGACGACGACGCCGCGCCGCTGCGCGCGCTCGTCGACGAGAAGATGTGGGCGGGGATGTCCGCCCCGCTGCCGGCCGACGACGAGCCGATGGCGCGCCACCTGCGGACGCTGACCGAGCGCGAGGGCCTGCTCGCCTTCGCCGTCGAGCTGGAGGGGCGGCTGGTCGGCCGCACCACCTTCTACGACCTGGTTCCGGGACTGCGGGTGGAGATCGGCAACACGATCTATGCGCGGGAGGTGTGGGGGAGCTCTGTGAACCCGACGGCGAAGCTGCTGCTGCTCACCCACGCCTTCGAGCAGCTCGGCGTCGGACGCGTCGCGCTGCGATGCGATCACCGCAATGCTCGCTCGCACGCGGCGATCGCCCGGCTGGGCGCTCGCTTCGAGGGGACGCTGCGAGCCTTCCGACCCGCGGCCGACGGCACAGTGGCCGATGTCGACTACTTCTCGGTGCTCTCCTCGGAGTGGCCGGAGGTTCGCTCGGGGCTGCTGGGCCGGCTCTCGTCGGGAGCCTCCTGACCCTCCTGACCCTCCTGAGCCTCCTGAGTCGCGTGATCCGAAGGATCCGCCTGAGCCGGTGACGCCTCGGCGGTCGACGACGATACGGGCCTCGGGTTCGATGAGGCAAGGCTTCTGAAGCATGCGAGGAGGCGTGACCGAACGCGAACTAAAGGCAAGGCGAGACTTGCTAAAACCGGGCAGGTGAGGCAACCCTAGTCTGAGAGCTGATGATCTGCCACACTGTCAGCATGTGGCGCATGCCACTCGGGTCGCGTGTCGGGACGCCTGTTGCGGGTGGGGCCCGATCGTGGTCCACTGGAAATGACAGTACGTCAGAAAAAGCCGCCGAACGGCTCAGGGTTCCCGGGAGAAGATGCTCATGACCGCCCTCGATGCACCCCGCGTCGCCCCCGCCCCCTTCTCCCAGCGTCTGCGTGAGGAGACGCGCGAGGAGCACTCCTCGGCCGAGGGGAAGGGGTTCATCTCCGCCCTCATGGCCGGTCGGCTCGCGGAGCTGGACTACTGGCGGCTGCTCGGCCAGTACCTGCCGCTGTACGAGGCTCTCGAGGAGGCGATCGCCAGGGCCGCTGCGGCCGACGATCTCGCCGCCTCGTTCCACGACCCGCGGCTCGCCCGATCATCGGCCATCCGATCCGACCTGCGGTCCCGCTTCGGATCGGAGGAGCCCGTCGCGGAGGGGATCGTGATCACTGCGCCGCTGCCGGCCACCGCCCGATACGCCGAGCGGATCCGCTCGGCCTTTGTCCCTGGGCTGCTCGCGCCCCACTACCTGCGGTACCTCGGCGACCTCTCCGGAGGGCAGGCCATCGGTGCGCTCGTCGCGCGGCACTACGCCGTTCCGCGGGAGCAGCTGACCATGTGGGACTTCTCGGAGATCGACGCGCCCAAACGCGTGAAGGACGACTATCGCGAGCTTCTGGACGCGATCAGCGATCCCTCCGTGCAGGAGGAGCTCCTGGCTGAGGCCAGGATCGGCTATGCGCTGGCGGGCGAGCTGTTCGGCGCGCTCGATCGCGGCTGAGCCCACAGCACGACGGCGCCCGCCCCGGATGCCGGGACGGGCGCCGTCGCGTCGTGACTCATGAGGTGATCGTCGTCGGGCCGCAGCGCCCGACGACGAGGACGGGAGGCAGGGTTCAGCTGGAGGCGAGCTCGAGGGCCTGACGGGCGATCGCGAGCTCCTCGTCCGTGGGGACGACCATGACGCGCACCGCCGAGGACTTCGAGGAGACCGTGCGGATGCCCTTCGACCGCTGCGCGTTCTGCTCTGCATCGATCTCGATGCCGAAGGCCTCGAGCCCCTCGAGCGCTCCCGAGCGGACCTCGGCGACGTTCTCCCCGATCCCCGCGGTGAAGGTGATGACGTCGATCCCTCCCATCGCGAAGGCGTAGGACCCGATGTACTTGCGCAGGCGGTGGAGGTAGATCTCCATCGCGAGCGTCGCATCCTCGTTGCCCTGCTCGATGGCCGAGGTGATGTCGCGGAAATCGCTCATGCCGCACAGGCCCTTCATGCCCGACTGCTTGTTCAGCAGGGCGTCGATCGCATCGACCGTCATGCCCGCGCTGCGGTGCAGATGGGCGTAGACCGCCGGATCGATGTCGCCGGTGCGCGTGCCCATCACGAGCCCCTCGAGAGGGGTCAGGCCCATCGACGTGTCGATCGGCGAGCCTCCGCGCACCGCGGAGACCGATGCGCCGTTGCCCAGGTGCAGCACGATCTGACGGAGGTCGGAGACGTCGCGCCCCTCCGCGGCGAGCGCCGCCGAGACCTGCTCGGAGACGTACTGGTGGCTGGTGCCGTGGGCGCCGTAGCGACGGATCCGGTACTCGCTCGCGACACCCTTGTTCAGCGCATAGTTCTTGGAGCGCTCGGGCAGGTCGACGAAGAAGGCGGTGTCGAAGACGGCCACGTGCGGGATGTCCGGCAGCAGCTCGCGGGCGGCGTCGATGCCGTCGACCGCGGGCGGATTGTGCAGCGGGGCGAGGGAGCTGAGGTCCGAGATCTGATCGCGCACCCATGAGTCGATCCGGTGCGGCTGCGAGAAGCGCGCCCCGCCCTGGACGACACGATGGCCCACGGCCACCACGTTGGCGTCGGCGAGCGACAGGCCCACCTGGTCGAACAGCCCCGAGACGATCTTCATCGCCTGCACGTGATCGCGCACCTCGCCGCGATAGGGCGCGCGGGCGCTGCCCGCCTCGATCCGCGCGTCTCCGCTGTCCAGGCCGATCCGCTCGACGATGCCGGAGGCGAAGACCTCCGGGGTCACGGGATCCACCAGCTGGAACTTCAGCGAGGAGGACCCGGAGTTGATCACCAGGACGGTCTCGGCGCCGGACGGGGCGTTCGCCCCGTGCTCAGCGGAGTCGGAGCGGCCGGCGGGGGAGTACGGGCTCATGCGGGGTCCTTCGTCTCGGAGGAGGGGGCGGGGCCGGAGGCGTCCTCGGCCTGCGCCTGGATCGCGGTGATGACCACGGTGTTGATGATGTCGTCGACCAGGGCGCCGCGGGAGAGGTCGTTGACCGGCTTGTTCAGGCCCTGCAGGACCGGGCCGATCGCGATCGCCCCGGCTGAGCGCTGGACCGCCTTGTAGGTGTTGTTGCCCGTGTTGAGGTCCGGGAAGACGAACACCGTGGCACGGCCGGCGACGGCGGAGTCGGGCAGCTTGGTCTTGGCCACGGAGGCGTCGACTGCGGCGTCGTACTGGATGGGGCCCTCGACGTCGAGCTCGGGATGCTGAGAGCGCACGGCGGCGGTGGCCTCGCGGACCTTGTCGACATCCGCTCCGGAGCCGGAGGTGCCGGTCGAGTAGGACAGCATCGCCACTCGCGGCTCCACACCGAACTGGCGGGCCGTCTGCGCGGACTGCACGGCGATGTCGGCGAGCTGCTCGGCCGTCGGATCGGGGTTCACGGCGCAGTCCCCGTAGACCAGGACCCGGTCCTGGAGCGCCATCAGGAACACCGAGGAGACGATCTTCGCATCGGGCTTGGTCTTGATGATCTCGAAGCTCGGGCGGATGGTGTGGGCGGTGGAGTGCACCGCGCCCGAGACCATGCCGTCGGCCTCTCCCATCTGCACCATCATCGTGCCGAAGTAGGAGACGTCCTGGACCTTCTCACGGGCCTGCTCCAGGGTGACGCCCTTCTTGGCGCGCAGCCGCGCGTACTCGGCCGCATACTTCTCGACCAGCTCGGGATCCTGCGGGGAGACGATGCGCGCCTCGGTGATGTTGTGCCCCAGCTGGGAGGCCTTCGCCCGGATGACCTTCTCGTCGCCGAGGAGGATCAGATCGGCCACGCCCCGAGCGAGGAGAGCGTCGGCCGCTGCGAGGATGCGGGGCTCGTCGCCCTCGGGCAGGACGATCCGCTTCTTCGCGCCGCGCGCCCGCGCCAGCAGCTCGAACTCGAACATGAGCGGAGTGACCACCTCGCTGCGGGTCAGCTCCAGCGCCTGCAGCACATCGGAGGTCGGAAGGTGCTCGGCCACGGCCCGTCGGGCGGCGTCGAGCTTCTGCGGGCTGTGGACGTTCAGCCGGCCCCGAGTGCGGTCCACGCGGACCGCCGTGTCGAAGGTGGACAGGTCGGTCGCGATGATCGGCAGATCCTGCTGGATGCCCTCGACGAGCCGGGTGACGGACTCGGGGATCTCGTAGCCGCCCGTGAGGATGATCGAGGAGAGCGCCGGGAGCGTGCCCGACTGCTGCGCCAGGACCAGCCCGGGCAGCAGGTCGTAGCGATCGCCGGGGGCGACCACGGTCACGCTCTCCGTCAGCCGCTCCAGGACGTTGGGCAGGCTCATCGCGGCGATCACGGTGCCGAGCGCCACGCGATCGAGCCATTCGGGGCTGCCCATCAGCAGCGTGCCGTCGACTGCGGTCTGCAGCTCCGCGATGGTCGGGGCCATGATCACCGGGTTCTCGGGGAGCGCCGAGACCAGGGCGGTGGGGACCTTGGCCGAGACGGCCTCGCGCACCTGCGCGAGCTCGTCGGCCGCGGCGCGGTTGACGATCACGGCGATCGGTGTGGCGTGATGGCCGGAGAACTCGCCGACGGCGACGGCGGCCAGGGCGCCGATCTGCTCGGGCGTGCGCCCCATGCCGGAGACGACGATCACGACCGGCGCCGAGAGGTTCGCGGCGACCTCGGCGTTGAAGGAGAGCTCGGTGGGATTGGCCAGGTCGTCGTAGTCCGAGCCGAGGACCACCAGCAGCGAGTACCGCTGGGCGAGCTCGTGGTGCTTGCGCAGGATCTGCTCGTGGGCGGCCTCCGGATCGGACAGCATCAGCTGGTAGTCCACGCCGATGGCGTCGTCATACGCCTGATCGACGGCGGGATGGGTGGTGAGCAGATCGACGGCGTAGTCCCTCGTGCTGGTGGACTTCACGACCGGGCGGAACACGCCGACCCGATCCGAGCTGGAGGCGAGGGCCTCCAGCAGTCCGAAGGCCACGATGGACTTCCCGGTCATCCCCTCGGGGCTGGCGACGTACACGCTTTGCGACACGTCGACCACCTTAGACAGCGGAACCTGCCAGCGGGAGGGGCAGGAGTCCCTGCAACCGGTGCCGGGGATGTGATGCGTGCGCATCGGCCCCGCCCTGTGGCCCTCCTGGACCGGTTGATCGCCGTCGTCCGAGCCGCCCTGCTCCGGCAGGAGTGAGCCAGGGCACGCCGGACGGTCCCGTCGGAGGCCATCCTCAGGCACCCCTCCTACCATGGGGGGCATGCTGCGCGTCGCTCTCCGTCCCCGCTACCTCGGGCTGCTCGCCCTCATGGTGGCGGCGACGATCGTGTGCGGACTCCTCGCGAGCTGGCAGTGGGATCGCGCGCACCGCAGCATGGCGTCCGAGCAGGCCAAGAGCGCGCTGGAGTCCGAGGACGCCTCGGATCTGCTGGACGTCCTCGGCATCGGCGATGTCGTCACCAACGATCTCGACGGCCTCACCGTCTTCGCGACCGGCGAGTTCGCCGAGGACGAGCAGGTGCTCGTGGCCGATCGCCGCATCGACGGCACGGACGCGGTGATCGTGGTGACCGCCCTGCACGTGCCCCTCGAGGACGGCCGCGAGGCGCTGCTCCCCGTCGCTCGGGGCTGGATCGCCGCCGATGATGTCACCGGCGCGGACGGCGAGATCGACCCCTCCCTCATCCCGTCGGCACCGTCCGGAGAGGTCACGATCGTCGGCATGCTGGAGGCGAGCGAGGCGGCCGCCGGCGGCGTGGAGGACGGCTTCGCCTCCGAGATCGCGACCCCTCAGCTGGTGAACGTCTGGGGCGGACCGATGTTCTCGGGGTATGTCGGCCAGACCTCCGCCTCGGAGGGCCTGCAGCCGATGCCGGAGGCGGAGTCCTCCTTCTCCCGCGGACTCGACCTCCAGAACCTCGGCTACGCCGCGCAGTGGATCCTGTTCGGGGTCTTCTTCCTCTATCTGTGGTTCCGCACCGTGCGGACCGCCCATCTCGACGAGCTCGCCGCCCAGCGCGAGGCGCTCGAGGCCGCCCTCGCGCCGTCGAGTCCGGCCGACGGCGCGTCGTCGGCCCCCGCTGTCCACGGCGCCGAGGGCGTCGCACCCGCTTCCGGCGCCGAGAGCGCCGCCCGAGTCCAGGAGGACGCCGATGCCGGAACCCCGGCCGCTCGATGAGATCCAGGCCCGCACCTCGTTCGCCCGCTTCCGCGTGGCGTCGATCGTCGAGGGCATCGCCCTTCTCGTCCTGTGCGTGATCATGGTGATGCGCTACATCGTCTTCTCGGGAACCGAGACCCAGGCGACCTGGGAGCAGGTGTCCTCCGTCTGGTCGCCGATCCACGGTCTGATCTACATGGTCTACGTGATCCTCGGCTTCGACCTGTGGCTCAAGATGCGCTGGAAGCTCCCGCGCATGCTGCTGCTCATGTTCTTCGGTGTGATCCCGGTGCTGTCGTTCGTGGGGGAGCGCTGGACCCATGCCCGCGTGGACCACGATCTGCGCACGCGTCCGACGATCCAGGACGCCGAGCGCGCCGGAGCCTGACCGCTGCGGGGCGAGCGTGACGAACGCGGTGCGTCCGCAGTGCGCGCGGAGTCCCGCCCGGCCGTGCGCGCACCGTAGACTCGCGGGGTGACCGATACCGATCAGCGCCCCGTCCTCGTCGTCGACTTCGGCGCCCAGTACGCCCAGCTCATCGCCCGCCGCGTCCGCGAGGCCCGCGTGTACTCCGAGGTCGTGCCGCACACGATGCCGGCCGCGGAGATCCTCGCCAAGCAGCCCCGGGCGATCATCCTCTCCGGAGGCCCCAGCTCCGTCTACGAGCCCGGTGCCCCGCGCCTCGACCGCGCGCTGCTCGAGGCGGGAGTGCCCGTGCTCGGCCTCTGCTACGGGTTCCAGTCGATGGCGGCCGCCCTCGGCGGCACCGTCTCGGCGACCGGTGTCCGCGAGTACGGCGCCACCCGGCTCCAGGCTCTCGACGGTGACTCCGCCCTGCTGCACGCGCAGGACCTCGACCAGAACGTGTGGATGAGCCACGGGGACTCCGTCTCCGAGGCTCCCGAGGGCTTCCAGGTCCTCGCGACCTCCGCCGGCAGTCCGGTCGCGGCCTTCGAGAACACCGAGAAGTGCCTCTTCGGCGTCCAGTGGCATCCCGAGGTCGGCCACTCCGACCGCGGCCAGGAGGTGCTCGAGAACTTCCTGTACCGCGGAGCCGGGATCGAGCCGACGTGGACCACCGGCAACGTCATCGAGGAGCAGGTCGAGCGGATCCGAGCCCAGGTGGGCGACGGCACCGCCATCTGCGGGCTCTCCGGCGGCGTGGACTCCGCCGTCGCCGCGGCGCTCGTGCAGCGTGCCATCGGCGACCGCCTCACCTGCGTCTACGTGGACCACGGGCTCATGCGGCAGGACGAGTCCGCGCAGATCGAGAAGACCTTCGGCGAGTCCACCGGCGGGGCGAAGCTGGTCATGGTCGATGCCGAGGAGCAGTTCCTCAGCGCGCTCGCCGGGGTCACCGACCCCGAGCAGAAGCGCAAGATCATCGGCCGCGAGTTCATCCGCGCCTTCGAGGGGGCCCAGGCCGACATCCTGCGCGAGCAGGGCATCGTGGCGGGGACCGGAGCGGCCGCCCATACCGCGTCGTCCATGCACAAGGCCTTCCTCGTGCAGGGCACCCTCTACCCGGACGTCGTCGAGTCCGGCGGCGGTGAGGGCGCGGCCAACATCAAGAGCCACCACAACGTCGGCGGCCTGCCGGAGGACCTCTCCTTCGAGCTCGTCGAGCCGCTGCGGCTGCTGTTCAAGGACGAGGTCCGCGCCGTCGGCTCCGCCCTCGGACTGCCCGACGAGATCGTCTGGCGTCAGCCCTTCCCCGGACCCGGTCTGGGCATCCGGATCATCGGTGAGGTCACCAAGGAGCGTCTGGACATCCTCCGTGCCGCCGACGCCATCGCACGCGAGGAGCTCACCGCCGCGGGCCTGGACCGCGACATCTGGCAGTGCCCGGTGGTGCTCCTCGCGGACGTCCGCTCCGTGGGCGTCCAGGGCGACGGCCGCACCTACGGCCACCCGGTCGTCCTGCGCCCTGTGACCAGCGATGATGCCATGACTGCGGACTGGGCGAAGGTTCCCTACGAGGTCCTCGGCCGCATCTCCACGCGGATCACGAACCAGGTCCCGGAGATCAACCGCGTCACCCTCGACGTCACGAGCAAGCCGCCGGGCACGATCGAGTGGGAGTGAGACTCTCCCCAGGCCGGCGCTGACGTGCCGCACGACGGGCCGGGCGCCCCCATCCTCCGCGGAGGACGAGGGCGCCCGGCCCGTCCGTCGTCAGCTCAGGCCGACGGCGGCTCGAGAAGCCGTGACGGATGGGCCGACGCCGTGGCGTGCCAGGTCTCGGTGCGCTCGAAGGTCGTGAAGCCCATCGCCTCGTAGAGTCCGTCGGCTCCCGTCGGGGAGTCCGCGTCCACCTCCAGCTCCACGCGCGACCGGCCGCGCTGGGCCGCGTCGGCGAAGGCGGCGCGCAGGAGCGACTTGGCGATGCCGTGGCCGCGGGCGCTGCGGTGCACGCCGAGGTACTCGAGGTAGGTGCCCTCGCCGAGGTCCCCCTGGGGCGCCTGCCGTGCGGCGACGAGGCCCCCGGCGGGCAGCCAGCGGCCCTCCCGCTCGACCTCCGCGATCCACCAGTGGTCCCAGTCCGCATCCTGCGGGTCCTCGACCAGTCGCTGCACGAACTCGGCGAAGGACTCCCGGTAGGAGCCCCAGTGGTCCGCGAAGGACTCCTCGAGCATGCGGTGCACGGTGGTGACGTCCTGGGCGACCGGGAGCCCGGAGGGGTGGAGGCGCACGCGCCGCACTCTGGTCCCCTCACGGGGAGCGGGCAGGCCGTCGGCCTCCGCAGGGTCCACCGGCCGGCGCATGTGCAGCCAGCTGCGCACCCGCGTGTAGCCGGACGCGGCGAGGAGCCGAGCCCGATCCTCGTCCAGAGCGTTCGCCGTCGCGTCGAGCTGCGTGGACTCCACGCCGCGATGGCGTGCGAAGGAGCCGCCCACCTCGACCGCCCAGTCCAGCAGCGCGGCGACGACGGCATCTCGGCAGGGGATCCGTCGGTCCGCCGCCCACTGGACGTTCGTGCGTCCGCTCGCGCGGTCCTCGAGCGCCATCCACGCCAGCGGCGGAGCATCGGTGGGGGCGCCGTCGGCCTCGGAGGGGACGACGACGACCTGGCGGCGCGACCAGGACCGTGGGCCCACCAGACGGGACCGCAGGCCGTCGACGGAGACGACGGCGTCAGGAGTATGGGTCCGCATGTCCGCCGTGAGCAGCGCCGCGAGCGGCCCCACATCGGTCTCCTCGGGCAGGCGCGAGGCGAACCCGTCGGGGAGATCGGGCGGGAAATGATCTGAATGCGGCACGAGTCCATGGTGGCACGTTCCCGCTGGGATCCATCGCCGGCGCATCGGCGATCCGTCGCGGCCGCGGGGAGATGGAGCCGGTGCGTCGGCGTACCTCAGAACGGCGGACGGCCCCCTGCCGCAGGGCAGGAGGCCGTCCGTCCGAAGTCGTCCGTCGGGGGAGCGGATCGGTGGTCAGCTCCGGGCGGGGCCGTCCGCCCGATGCGTGGGCTCTCCGCTGTCGTCGGGCCCGACCTCCGGGAACTCGCCGGTCACGGTCACGGACTCGCTCGCACCCACCGCGGCGAGAGCACCGGTGGTGGTGTCCCGGAGCTCGTGGTGCTCGCCGCCATCGGCCTCATCGGCCTCATGCAGGGTGTCGCGCAGCGGCACCTGCTTGATGAACAGCGAGATGATCAGAGCCAGCACGACGAAGGGGAGCGCCGTGAGGAAGACGTCGTGCATCGCGATGCCCATCCCGGAGCGGATCGGCTCGACGAGGAAGGAGGGCAGCTGCTCGAGCGCCTCCGGATCCAGCACGGCGGACTCGAGATCGGAGGAGTCCATGCCGCCCTCCTGCTGGAGCGCTGCGAGCTGCTCGGCGGGGAGCTTCTCCAGCTCGTTCTGGATCGCGTCGGCCATCTGGGAGGACATGACGGTGCCGAGCACCGCGGTGCCGATGGTGGAGCCGATGTTGCGGAAGAACTGGATCGCCGCGGTGGCGATGCCCAGCTCCCGCTGCGCGACGGCGTTCTGCACGACCAGCGTATACACCTGCATGGAGAGCCCCAGGCCCAGGCCGATCACGATCATCGCGAGGGTCAGATGCCACTGGGAGTCGCCGAACTGCAGGCGGGCGAGCAGCGCATATCCGACCACGAGCACCACACCGCCGATCACGAGGAACGGCTTGTACCGGCCGGTCCGGGTGATGAGCAGGCCGACGACGATCGAGGTGAGGATCATCGCCACGGACAGCGGGATGAGGATCGCACCGGAGTTCGTGGCCGAGACCCCCATGACGCCCTGTGCGTAGACGGGGATGTAGATGATCGCACCGAACATCGCGACCGCGATCGCGAAGGATGCGGCCACCGACAGCGCCACGATAGGTCGTCCCAGCAGATGCATCGGGAGCAGCGGCTCGGGCACCTTGGTCTCGACCACCACGAAGGCGACCAGGAACACGGCGGCGACGGCGTACATGCCGATGATGGTGGGCGAGGACCAGGCGTAGGAGTTGCCGCCCCAGGTGGTCGCGAGCAGGGCGATCACCAGGCCGGGGGTCAGCGTGAGCATCCCCAGCAGGTCGACCTTGCCGTGCTGCGAGGAGACCGGCAGATGCAGGTAGCGCAGGATGAAGACGAAGGCCGCGATGCCGATCGGGAGGGTCAGGTAGAACAGCCAGCGCCAGCCGAAGTTGTCGGTGATGGTGCCGCCGATGAGGGGGCCCACCACGGAGGTCACGCCGAAGACGGCGCCCATGATGCCCTGGTACTTGCCGCGCTGCCGGGGCGGGATGATGTCGCCGATGATCGTCTGGGACAGCGGCATCAGGGTGCCCATGCCCAGGCCCTGCACGGCGCGGGCGAAGACCAGGAACCAGAAGCCCTGGGAGAGTCCCGCCAGGATGGAGCCGATCATGAACACGGCGAGCCCGCCGAGGTAGAACCAGCGTCGCCCGTAGAGATCGGACAGCTTGCCGACGATCGGCACGGCCACGGCGGACACCAGCATCGCAGCGGTGGCGATCCAGCTGTAGTGCTCGACGCCGCCGAGCTCGGCGACGATGCGGGGCATGGCGGGGCCGACGATGGTCTGCGACAGGGATGCGACGAACATGCCGAGCATGAGGCCGATGAAGACCAGCTTGCCCTGCCGGTCCAGGCCGGTGAACTCCTGCGGCGCGGAGGACCCTGACGCCGATGGGTGTGGTGTGCTCACGAGTACCTCGGGGAGAGTTGGACGGACATTCGGATGGGGCGCGCTCCGGCGCGCCCGATGGCCTCGGCACGTCCTCGGGCGTCGACCGAGACATGCTAGCCAACAAGTGCACTCACTGCACTATTGCACTCGATGCAGGATTTGTGAGATGGCGGACCTTCCGGGATCAGGCCTCCCCTCGCCCGACCTACGATGGCGTCGTGACCGATACCAGCGCCCCTGACCGCGTCCCGGCTCCTGAGGAGATGGGGCTGAGGGAGCAGAAGAAGCTGCTGACCAGGGTTGCGATGCATCGCGCGGCCCTGGAGCTGGTCGCGGAGAACGGTCTGGCGGGCGTCACGGTCCAGATGATCGCGCGCCGTGCGGGCGTGTCCACGCGCACCTTCTTCAACCACTGGTCCACCAAGGAGGCGGCGATCCTCGGCGTGGTGGGGGACGAGGCGTCGCGCACCGTGGCGACCCTGCAGGGCCATCTGGTTCTGCTCCCGCCCCGCGACGCCCTGCGCGCCACGATCCGGGAAGCGATCTCGAACGCTCCTGTCGACACGGGACTCCGCGAGCTGAAGAAGCAGGTCATGGCGAGGGAGCCGACGCTCCAGCTGATGTCCACCGGCAACCTCCAGGCCATGCAGGCGGAGCTGATCGAGACGCTCGCCGAGGCTATCGAGGGGGATCGCGCACACGACCGTGCCGTGATCATGGTCCAGGTGGCCTTCGGTCTCGCGCGCAGCGCCTTCGCCATCTCGATGCGTCAGGGGACCGACCTCGTGGCCGCCTTCGACTGGGTGGTCGCGCAGTTCCCCCGGGACGAGCACCCGACGGGCGAGCACCTGACGGAGAAGCTCCCGACGGAAGAGCTCCCGCGAGACGAGCTCCCGGGGGACGCTCTCAGGAGCTGACGCTCAGCGCAGCAGCCGACCGGTGCCGCCCGTCCACCCTCGACCGTCGGCGAGACGATCGGCCACGCCCTGCTCGAGTCGGGTGCGACGGGGCAGCGCGGCGACGTCGGCGGGCGGGCGCTGCCCGAACACGAAGAACAGGGCCCCGTCATCCATCCGGGCGCGGTCGAGGAGATCCCAGCGCGCCGCGAAGCGGGCGAGGTTGGAGCCCTCACCGGTGATCTCCGCGAGCTGATCGCTCAGGAGCCACGAGTCGCAGACGAACTCGTGCCCGATCCGCGGCTCCTGCGCGCCGCGGCCGTCGTCCAGATCCGCATAGTGCTCGCCGAAGTAGGCGGTCGCGGCATCGAAGGACGCGTCCACCTGCGTGGGGTCGAGCGGTCCGGTCGCGGGGATGTGCGTGCCGACGACCCAGCGCTCGGGCTCGTCGGACCGGGTCGCTGCAAGTCCGTGCTCGAGGCGGGAGGTCCTGCGCCGGTGCAGGTCGAACTGCAGGCGGCCCAGATGGACCAGCCTCCCCGCCCAGTTGACGCTGACCCAGTTCAGCTGGTGGAGGCCCAGCAGGCCCGTCCCCGCGCGATGCACCCGCATCTGCTGGCCGAGGTCCGAGAGGACGTGCTCGGACTGCTCGGGCGCGAGCCCACGAGCAGCATGCCAGGCCCGGACGGTGTCGGTCGAGACCGTGAGGGCGAGGACGGGGATCAGGCCCTCTCCGGGCGTCAGCCGCCTCTGGAGCGCGTCATGGTGCGCCTTGTGCGCCTCGAGGTCCAGCGCTGTCGCGTGCAGCCCGGCCGCGGATCGCAGGCGGTTCGCGATCCCGGTGATCTCCTCGAGGAGCTCGGGATCCTCGGCGGCCGCCTCGGCCAGCGGGATCAGCTCCTCGGCATCAGGACCGACGATCCCGAGACGGCCGAGTCGCTCCTGCCGCTCGGACCGGGAGTCCTCGGCGAGGAGCTCCCGCACCTCCGTGATGCTCAGCTCGCGCTCGGCCCGCACCACGATCGGGGGCGGGGCCGCGGCCACTGGGCCGGAGGAGCGGAGGGGAGCGCCGCCGTCGGGGGCCCCGGCGGCGGACGGGGCGGGGACGTCGGGCGGGATCGGAGGCATGACGCCACGCTATCGGGTGATCGGTCCTGCGGACGACGGTGGCCCCCGGTCCGAGCGGACCGGGGGCCACCTGTGGCGAGCGGCGGAGCGCTCAGCGGATCACTTGCCCTGGTTGGCGACGGCCTCGGCAGCGGCCTTCGCAGCGACCGGGTCGAGATAGCGGCCGCCCTTCTCGAGGGGGCGGAAGTCCTCGTCGAGCTCGTACACCAGCGGCTGGCCGGTGGGGATGTTGAGCCCCGAGATCTCTTCGTCGGAGATGCCGTCGAGGTACTTCACGAGCGCGCGCAGCGAGTTCCCATGAGCAGCGATCAGGACGGTCCTGCCCGCGACCAGGTCGGGCTTGATGCCCTCCTCCCAGTAGGGGAGGAAGCGGGCCACGACGTCCTTGAGGCACTCCGACTTCGGAAGCTGGTCGCCGAGGCCCGCATACTGCGGGTCCTGGTCCTGGCTGAACTCGGTGCCGAACTCGATCTCCGGCGGCGGCGTGTCGTAGGAGCGGCGCCAGGCCATGAACTGCTCGTCGCCGTACTTGTCGCGGATCTCGGTCTTGTTCATGCCCTGGAGGGCGCCGTAGTGGCGCTCGTTCAGCCGCCAGTCGCGCTTGACGGGGATCCAGTGGCGATCGGCGGCATCGAGGGCCAGGTTGGCGGTCATGATGGCGCGCCGCTGCAGCGAGGTGTGCACGACGTCGGGGAGGATCCCGGCCTCCTTGAGCAGGACGCCGCCGCCGGTGGCCTCCTCCTTGCCCTTCTCGGTCAGGGCCACGTCGACCCAGCCGGTGAAGAGGTTCTTCGCGTTCCATTCGCTCTCGCCATGGCGGAGCAGCACGAGTGTGTAGGTCATGCCCCCAGCGTACGTGAGAGCGGCCGCTACGATCCCGACGTGACCACCGAGACGCCTCCCCGCCCCGCCCATGATCTCGAAGCCCCTCTCGATGCCCCCGTCGTCCTGCTGGATCTCGACGGGACCCTCGTCGACTCCTCGCCGGGGATCCTCGCCAGCCTCGACCGCGCCTTCGCCGCCTGCGGAGAGCAGCGGCCGACGGACGAGGTGCTGAGGACCTTCCTCGGCCCGCCGCTGACGGAGTCCTTCGAGGAGGTGCTGGGGATGACCTCCGAGCGCTCGGAGGCGATGCGGCGAGCCTATGTCGAGCACTACGTCGGCGGAGGCTTCAGATCCTCCGTCGTCTATCCGGGGATGCCGGAGCTCATCCGCGATCTCGCGTCCGATGGCCGCACGGTGGCGGTGGCCACCAACAAGGCCGAGACGACGGCGGAGCTGCTGCTCGCCCACCTCGGCATCGCCGACGACCTCGCGCTGATCGGGGGCACCGATCTCGTCGTCGGCCGCCGGGACAAGGCCGCGGTGATCGCGAGCGTCCTCGAGCGGCTCGGGCAGACCAGGGCGGTGATGGTCGGCGATCGCCTGCACGATGTGCACGGAGCGGCGGCCAACGGGCTCCCGACCGTGCTCGTGGGCTGGGGTTACGGCGGCGATGCCGAGCGCTCCTATGAGGGGCCCGTCGCCCCGAGCGTCGAGGACCTCGGGCGCCTGCTGCGGGGCGCAGGCACACGACGAGCCTGAGTGCGCAGACGACCGGGCCCTGGCCGGATCCGGGATCCGGCTTCCGACCAGGATGTCGACGAGGAGTCCGGTCAGGCCTCGACGAGGATCGTCATCGGACCGTCGTTGACCAGGCTCACGCGCATGTGCGCGCCGAACTCACCGGTCTCCGCCTGGACGCCCCGCGCTCTGATCGCGTCGACGACCTGATCGACGAGCGGTTCGGCGACGGGGCCAGGGGCGGCGCGGCTCCAGGAGGGGCGGCGCCCCTTCCGCACGTCGGCGTAGAGGGTGAACTGGGAGACCACCAGGACCTGGGCGCCGGCCTCGAGCACGGAGCGTTCGCCCTCGAGGATCCGCAGCTCGCAGATCTTGCGGGCGATGATGGAGACCTGCTCGGGTCCGTCCTCATGGGTGACGCCGATCAGCGCCAGCAGACCCTCTCCGCTGACCGCACCGACCCGGGTGCCGTCGACCTCGACGCTCGCGCCGTCGACTCTCTGCAGTACTGCACGCATGACTCGATGTTATGTGCACGGCGAGTGCGGTCCTCGCCGCAGGCAGGGCTCACTGCAGCGGGATCGAGCCGATCCTGCGCTCCTGGGTGGGGGAGTCGTCGCCGGAGCCGCGGGAGGGACGCGCGCTCGGAGGGGCCGGGGCTCCGCCCGACGGACCCGCGGCAGGCCGTGCACCCCCTGCCGCCGCACCGCCTGCCGTCGCGCCCTCCGACGGTGCGGTGCGCTGGTGCGCGGCGCGGTCAGCCCCGGCATCGAGCGCGGGCAGCGGGATCGTCGGCGGCTCCGGAGGGAGGCGAGTCTCGGCGCGAGGGCTGCGGTCCGGCTGAGGGTGCCCGCCCTGGGGCTGCTCTCCCCGGGGATGCCTGCCCTGGGGCTGCCCTCCCTGGGCCGGGAACGGAGGAGCGCTCTGAGGGGGCGGTCCGGATCCGGGCGCCGGAGCGGTGGGCTGCGGCGGGGCGGTGGGCTGCGGTGGGGCGGTGGGCTGAGCCGACGCCGAGGCGGTGGGAGTGGCAGCGGACCCCGGCGCGGGAGAGGTCGGAGCGACCGTCCCGTCGCGCGCCGCACGGCGAGCGGACTCGGCGGCGCGAGCACGCTCCACCCACTCCTCGGCGACCCTCACGATGGCCTCGGTGGCCGCCTCCCAGGAGGCCTCCTGCTGCCGGTGCGGACCGGTGGCCAGGGAGAGCACGACGCCTGCTGAGCGCAGCGCGAGCTCCGTCGGATCCACGCGGTCGACGAACACCTGGTGCCAGGACCCGATGGCTCCCTCGACCCTCTGCTGCATCGCGCGGTCGATGCGTCCGGTGTTCCCGTAGTCGGCCAGGACGCTGAGATGCGCGAGCAGGCAGGCGAGATCGTCGGCCCGCCTGCCCGGACCCACCGTGTCGATGTCCAGCAGGCCCACCACCCTGCCGCCGTCGACGAAGACCTGCGCCTCGTAGAAGTCGCCGTGGACGACGTCGTGCGCCTGGGTGTCCATCCGCTGGTCGACCGCGGCGAGCCCTTCCCGGATCGAGCGCACGAGCGCATCCAGCCGCGGTCCGAGCGAGGGCAGCGACGAGGCCACGATCCCCGCGTAGAACTCCACCGAATCCGTCCACGGGGGACGGAGCGGCAGCGAGTACATCGATGCGGGGAGGCGATCCAGCAGCGCCACCAGATCCTGCCCGCTGCAGGCGGCGACGCCCTCGTCGACCACGGCCCGCGCGAGGGGGCGGCCCGGCAGCTCCTTGAGGACCACCAGACCGTCATGGTGGGCGAGAACCTCCGGCACCGGAACGCCCGCTGACAGCAGGTGCTGATGCCGCTCGACGATCTCCCCGCTGCGGTGGGGCTGCATCACCTTGAGGAACACGCCGACCGGCCCCTGGCTCGCGCGCAGGACGGCGCGCCGGCCCGGTCGGTAGGAGACGACGTCGATCGCGATCGGTGCTGACGGGTCCGGGCCCAGGTTCACGCCCAGGTCATGCAGGGTCCGGCCGACGACGTCGGGGTAGCAGACGTGCGGGAGCATCGGCAGCCACGGGTCGTGGGGGTAGCGCCAGACGCGCACGTTGATGTCCCCGTCGGTCATCACGAGCGTCTGCTCGGCGACGTAGAGATCCTTCTCTCTCTCGCCGATGTGCGCGCTGGCACCGAAGAGCTCCTCGCGCGCGGGCGCCTGCGGGCCGTCGAGCTCGGGCCAGGAGACCATCGTGCGGTACAGCGCCTTGGTGCTGCGACCGGGGCGATGGTCGACATGGTCCAGCTGCCAGCTGTGCAGCACTCCACCGGAGTTGCTGACGGCCGAGCGGAGCAGACCCCCCGCGCCGGGCCCGGTGAGAAGCTCCGAGCCGTCCTGCGTACGTGACATGTGGGTGTTTCTACCAGGTGTGAAGGGCCATCTGGGCGTCAGTGCCTACGATGCTTGCATGGTTGATCGTACCGACAGCGCCCTCGGGGCGAACCTCCTCGGCATTCCTGAGACCCGTCTTCCCGACGACTTCGTCGATGTGGAGGTCTCCCAGCTGATCTCCGACGGCGACGATCCGGTCGACGTCGCCCGGCGCCATCCTGACTCGCCGCTCGCATGGGCGAGCTGCGCGCAGGAGGCTCTCGCCGACGGCGATGACGTCGTGGCCTACGCCTTCGCGCGCACCGGCTATCACCGCGGGCTCGACGCGCTGCGGCGCGCCGGTTGGCGCGGCCAGGGGCCGATCCCCGCCTCCCATGCCCCGAACCGGGGGTTCCTGCGAGCACTGGCGATGCTGGGCGAGGCATCCCGTCGCATCGGCGACGACGCCGAGGCCGAGCGCATCCAGGACTTCCGCCGCGAGGCAGATCCGAGCCTGCTCTCCTGATCGGCTCCGCTGATCGGCTTCGCTGATCGGCTCCTTCCCGTGCTCGGTGCTCCGCGCGAGCGGTCGGCATGAGCGTCTCGGCTGCGGGGACGCCCGGGCGTGTCAGAGAGACTCTCCCCACGCCCGGGCGTCCCCGCCTCGGGCGTCGTGCCCGGCTTGGTACGATCCCCTGGTCCTCAAGCAGACCTGCCCAGGAGTCGCCATGCCCGCCGTCGTGATCGTCGGAGCCCAGTGGGGAGACGAGGGCAAGGGGAAAGCCACCGACCTGCTCGGAGAGCACGTCGACTATGTCGTCAAGCCCAACGGCGGCAACAACGCCGGGCACACCGTCGTGGTCCATGGCGAGAAGTTCGAGCTCAAGCTCCTTCCCGCCGGCATCCTCTCGCCCCGTGTCACCCCTGTCATCGGCAACGGCGTGGTGGTGAACCTCGACGCTCTCTTCGAGGAGATCGCCACCCTCGAGAGTCGCGGGGTGGACACCTCCCGGCTGCGGATCAGCGCGAACGCGCATGTCGTCGCTCCGTACCACCAGACGATGGACAAGGTCACCGAGCGCTTCCTGGGCAAGCGTGCGATCGGGACCACGGGCCGCGGCATCGGCCCGGCCTACATGGACAAGGTCGGCCGGCTCGGCATCCGCGTGCAGGACCTGTTCGACGAGTCGATCCTGCGCCAGAAGGTCGAGGCGTCGCTGCGCCAGAAGAACCAGCTGCTCGTGAAGATCTACAACCGGCGCGACATCGATGCCGACGAGATCTCCGACGGCCTGCTGGCCTACGCCGAGCGCCTGCGTCCGATGGTGGTGGACACCGTCGAGCTGCTCAACTCCGCCCTCGATCGCGACGAGGTGGTGCTGATGGAGGGCGGCCAGGCGACCTATCTGGATGTCGACCACGGCACATACCCGTTCGTGACCAGCTCGAACCCGACCGCGGGTGGCGCCTGCACAGGGTCCGGCATCGGCCCCACCCGCATCGATCGCGTGATCGGCATCGTCAAGGCGTACACGACCCGCGTCGGCGCGGGCCCGTTCCCCACCGAGCTGTTCGACAAGTGGGGCGAGCACCTGCAGACCACAGGCCACGAGGTGGGAGTGAACACGGGTCGCCCTCGCCGCTGCGGCTGGTACGACGCGCTGATGATCCGCCACGCGGTGCGCGTCAACGGCTTCACCGATCTGGTGCTGACGAAGCTCGACGTCCTCACCGGCATCGAGGAGGTGCCGATCTGCACCGCCTACGACGTCGACGGCGTCCTGCATCGGGAGATGCCGATGACGCAGACCGAGTTCCACCATGCGAGGCCGGTGTTCGAGACCCTCCCCGGGTGGACCGAGGACCTCTCGCAGTGCCGCACCGTCGACGACCTCCCGGAGAACGCGCGCAACTACGTGCGCCGTCTCGAGGAGCTCGCCGGCTGCCGCATCAGCGCCATCGGCGTCGGCCCGGATCGCGAGGACACCATCGAGGTGCACTCGCTGCTTCCGGGCGCCGACGACTGATCCGATGCCCCGCCGCACCGATCCGGAGGAGGGGCGCGCCGCGCTCCTGAGCTGGGCCGAGGATCCGGCGAGCGCGCGCCGCACGGTCCTCGCCCCGGCGGTGCGCCACACCCTCGAGCTGTTCGCCGAGGAGTTCCCCGGCGGCGCGGTGGAGCTGCGTGTGCCGCCGTTCGCCGCGGTGCAGGCGATCAGCGGCGTCCGTCACACGCGCGGCACCCCTCCCGCCGTCGTCGAGACCGATGCCGGCACCTGGCTGGAGCTCGTGACCGGTTCCCTGCCCTGGTCCCAGGCCGTCTCCTCGGGGCGGGTGCGCGCCAGCGGGGAGCGCAGCGACCTCGAGGAGGCGCTTCCGCTGCCCGGCCCGCGCCGGATCGTCCGGGATGCTCTCAGGCGCCGCGGGGACGATGGACAGGCTGTGTCCGCAGGGGATCCGGGGCAGGCGGGAGCAGCGGGCCCGGACCCGACCCGGTCGGAGGAGCGGGCCCCGGAACCGCACGACCAGCGCGACCAGCACGAAGAGCACGACCAGCAGAAGGAGCCCGAGGCGTGAGCATCGCCGTGGAGATCGCTGTGGAGGACCTGGCAGGTCTGGAGGTCGCCGCCGTCGGCGGTGCCGACCGCGTCGAGCTGTGCTCCGACCTCGCTCGGGGCGGGGCGACCCCGCCCGCGGAGCTCGTCGAGGACTGCGCCCGACGTGCCCGCGAGCTGGTCGCGGCGGGCGATGCCCGCCCCCATTTCGATGTGCATGCGCTGATCCGCTGCCGGGCAGGGTCCGACGACTTCCTGGGTCGTCCCGAGGAGTTCGTCTTCGACGCCGACGAGATCGAGCTGATGGCTCGCCAGGCCGGGGAGGCCATCGCCGCGGGAGCCTCCGGCGTCGTCCTCGGCGCTCTCACGCCAGCGGGAGGTCTCGATCTGCCTGCGCTGGAGGCCATGCGGGATGCCGCGCTGGACGCCGCCCGGACCGAGCTGCGCGGAGCGACCCTCGCCTTCCATCGTGCCGTCGACGCCATGCCCGACCGCACCGCACGGGTCGGCGCGGTCGAGCAGCTGCTCGCTCTCGGCTTCCATCGTGTGCTCAGCTCCGGCGGCGCCCGCACCGCACTCGAGGGTGCCGACGACCTGGCGGCGATGGTGCGTGCCGGAGAGGACCTGATCCAGGTGACGGCGGGCGCCGGCGTGCGGCCTGCCGACATCGCCGAGCTGGTGCGGCGGACCGGAGCGACGGACGTGCATCTCTCCGCACGACGTCGTCCCGGTGCCGTCGTCGAGGCTGATGCCCCCTCCACCGTGACCGATCCAGCGATCGTCGCCGCAGCGGTCGATGCCGCAGGAGCGCTGTGAACGAGAACCAGCCCATCGACCCGACGTCCGCCGACGAGCGGGCCGTCGACCCGACGTCCGCCGACGAGCGCGCTGTCGATCCGACGAGCGCTGATGAGCAGGGCTCCGACGAGCAGGCTGCTGACGAGCAGGATGGCGCCCCGATCGTCCAGGAGACGCTCTACGTGCGCCGTCGTCGTCGGCCGACCCTGATCACCTGGGTGGTCGCCGCGCTCCTGCTGCCGGGGATCGTGGGCCTGGCGATCTCTCCGCTCCTGGACCTCGACGCCGCGAACGAGGCCGTGAACATGGCGCTGTTCCTGATGGTCGCGGCCGGTCTGCCGCTGGCGACGATCGCCTGCATCGTGGACATGGTGATCCATCGCCGCTCCCGCTGAGCAGGTCCTCGCTGGTCGCGCTCATGGTCGGGCCGCCCGCGGTCCCGCCGCAGTCCCGCCGTGGTCCGGGAAGGGTCCCGCCGACGTGACGCACCCCGCTCGTCGGGGCGCGGACGGCACGGTCCCGGATGCTGATGCTGTGGCATGATGAGCCGGTGGCACGTGGCGACGGCAAACTTTCCCACGACCTCCTTCCCGGTGAGAAGGGACCCCAGGACGCCTGCGGCGTCTTCGGCGTCTTCGCCCCGGGGGAAGAGGTCGCGAAGCTCACCTACTACGGGCTCTACGCCCTTCAGCACCGCGGGCAGGAGTCCGCGGGCATCGCGACATCCGACGGCTCGCAGATCCTCGTCTACAAGGACATGGGGCTGGTCTCCCAGGTGTTCGACGAGGCCTCCCTCGAGGCCCTCCAGGGGCACATCGCGATCGGTCACGCCCGGTACTCGACGACGGGCGGGTCGATCTGGTCGAACGCCCAGCCGACACTGGGTCCTCGTCCCGAGGGGACCGTGGCTCTCGCGCACAACGGCAACCTGGTCAACACCGACGAGCTCGTGCAGCTGGTGCAGGAGCGCCACGGAGAGCTCAGGCGCGGGGAGATCGCTCGCGGGAACACCACCGACACCGCTCTGGTGACGGCGCTCCTGAACACCGAGGGCTCTCTCGAGGATGCGCTGCGGGACGTCCTGCCGCGCCTGCGCGGGGCCTACTGCTTCACGCTCATGGACGAGAGCGCGCTGTACGCCGCCCGTGACCCGCAGGGGATCCGTCCGCTGGTGCTGGGGCGTCTCGAGCGCGGCTGGGTGGTCGCCTCCGAGACCGCCGCGCTCGACATCTGCGGTGCGAGCTTCGTGCGAGAGGTCGCTCCCGGCGAGATGATCGTGATCGACGAGCAGGGACTGCGCTGCGAGCAGGTGATGGAGCCGCGCCCCAAGGGCTGCGTGTTCGAGTACGTCTACCTCGCCCGCCCTGATACCCGCATCTCCGGGCGCAGCGTGAACGAGTCCCGCATCGAGATGGGGCGTCAGCTCGCCCGGGAGCATCCGGTCGAGGCGGATCTGGTCATCCCCACCCCGGAGTCGGGGACGCCGGCGGCGATCGGCTACGCCCAGGAGTCCGGCATCCCCTATGGGCAGGGCATGGTGAAGAACGCCTATGTCGGCCGGACCTTCATCCAGCCCTCGCAGACGATCCGGCAGCTCGGCATCCGTCTCAAGCTCAACCCGCTGCGCGAGGTGATCGCGGGCAAGCGCCTGGTCGTCATCGACGACTCGATCGTGCGCGGCAACACGCAGCGCGCCGTGGTGCGGATGCTGCGCGAGGCGGGTGCCGCAGAGGTGCATGTCCGGATCTCCTCGCCGCCGGTGCGCTGGCCCTGCTTCTACGGCATCGACTTCGCCTCGCGGGCGGAGCTGATCGCCAACGGCCTGGGCATCGAGGAGATCGCCCGGTCGTTGGGCGCCGACTCGCTGGGATACATCTCCCAGGAGGGCATGGTGGCCGCCACCGGCCAGGACTCCTCGACCCTGTGCAGCGCCTGCTTCACGGGCGAGTACCCGGTGTCCCTGCCTGAGCCCGAGATGCGCGCCCAGGGCATCGTCGCGCGGCCCGCAGCCCGCGCGTCCGAGTCCGATCCCCGGGTCGCACGCACCGTCGGAGTCCCTGCGGCCGCGGAGACCGCGGGCACCGGCGATCCGGCCGAGACCATCACCGCCCCCGTCAAGGAGGATGCATGACCACCAGCGATCGCGCCCCGGAGGGTGCCTCGATCACCTACGCCTCGGCCGGTGTGGACACCGCGGCCGGCGATCGTGCGGTGGACCTGATGAAGGAGGCCGTGGCGGCCACCCACGGTCCCGAGGTGCTCGGCGGGATCGGAGCCTTCGCCGGTCTGGTCGACGTCAGCGCTCTCAAGGAGTACCGCCGTCCGCTGCTGGCCTCGTCGACTGACGGGGTGGGCACCAAGATCGCGATCGCCCGCGCGCTCGACGTGCACGACACCATCGGCCAGGACCTGGTGGGGATGGTCGTCGACGACATCGTCGTGGTCGGCGCGAAGCCGATCGCGATGACCGACTACATCGCCTGCGGCTCCGTCGTCCCCGAGCGCATCGCCGACATCGTGCGGGGCATCGCCGAGGGCTGTCGCCTGGCAGGCTGCGCTCTCGTCGGCGGCGAGACCGCCGAGCATCCGGGCCTCATGGCGCCCGAGGACTACGACGTGGCCGGTGCAGCCGTCGGCGTCGTCGAGGCTGATCGTCTGCTGGGCGCCGAGCGGGTGCGTCCCGGCGACGTGGTGCTCGGCATGGATGCCTCGGGACTGCACTCCAACGGCTACTCGCTCGTGCGCGCCGTCATCGCCGCCGCCGGCCGGGGGCTCGACCAGCATGTCGAGGAGTTCGGTCGCACCCTCGGAGAGGAGCTCCTGGAGCCCACCCGGATCTATGCCGCCGATGTGCTGGCGCTGCTCGAGGACGCTCGCACCGGAGAAGGCGTGCACGCGATCAGCCACGTGACCGGCGGGGGACTGGCGGCGAATCTCGCGCGCGTCCTCCCCGCGGCGGTCGGGGCGCGCATCGACCGCTCCCGGTGGGAGCCCTCCGCCGTGTTCCCCGCGATGGCGGGGTGGGGCTCGGTGCCGCAGCTGGATCTCGAGGGCACCCTGAACATGGGCATCGGCATGATCGCCGTCGTGTCCCCGGACTCTGCGGATGCGGCACTGGCCGTGCTCGCGGAGCGCGGACTGCCGTCCCGTGCGATCGGCGAGGTGGTCGAGCGGGACGCCCTCCCGACGCCCGTCGGCGAGATCGAACGGATCGTCTCCGGCGCGAAGGGCGTCGAGGGCGGAGCGGTGCTGATGGCCTCCCAGCATCCGGGGTGGGTCTGATCAGTCCGCTGCGTGCGGTGACCGTTCGGTCCGTCGGCCGCCCGACTCGCCGTCGGCGGCCTGGTCCGTCGGCGCCGTCGGGATGGCCGGAGCACGACAGGGCCGCCCCGAGGGGCGGCCCTGTCGTTCGTCGGTCCGTCGCGCTGCGGAGCGTCGAGCTGTCGACGGTGCGTTCCGGCACCGGTCCGGAGCCGACGACGGATGCGCGGAGCGGGGAGAGACTCCTGCCGTCAGCGCTCAGCGGCGATGCGCGGAGTGCGAGGCATCCTCATCGGCCCAGTCGTCGCTGTCCTCATCCGACCATTCGTCGGAGGAATCGCTCTTGGAGGAGGACTGGAGCTCGCGCTGCAGTGCCGAGAGGTCGGTGGGCGGACTGTAGTACTTCAGGTCCCGTGCCACCTTGGTCTGCTTGGCTTTCTGTCGGCCGCGACCCATGGATCTGACCCCCTGTGCGTCGGCTGGCGGGCGCTCTGACGGGCCCGGAAGATGGCAATGTCTCGGAACCCAAGAGTACATGCACTCGATGTGCGGGGGCCAACCGCCCGACGAGACATTGACGACGTCCGCTGGTCCGCGCCCCCCATCGAGGAGCGCTGTGCGCTATGGGCGCCCTGCGGGCGCAGTCGGAGAGCGCCGCTGTCCGCCCGATCTTTTGATCTGAAACGGAAGAAGTGTTTGCCGAGGCGATGACCTTCGTCGATACGCTGTTGCGATGCATCGTCGGCCTCCGCTGCCGTGCGGATGCGACTCCCTCACACCACGCGAAAGGCCTTCTGAGCTCATGAACGGATCCCCGGACCGCACCGCCGAGGGCGACGAGCGCGCTGAGCTCCTCACCCCTGCCGAGGTGGCCCAGATGTTCCATGTCGACCCCAAGACGGTCACGCGGTGGGCTCAGGCGGGGAAGCTCTCCTACATGCGCACCCTGGGCGGGCACCGCCGGTACCACCGGAGCGAGGTCATCGACCTTCTGAAAGAGAGCGCCGAGGGCGAATGACCCAGGACCCCGTCTTCGGGGAGGGCTTCACCGTCCACCACCTCGATCTCGGAGCCGATGACGAGGGCCCGGTAGTGGCCACGCTCGTCCACCGCGAAGCCGATGCCGGCAGTGATGTCGGCGCCGGCAACGCAGCCGGTACCGGCAGCGCTGCCGGCGCGGTCAGGGCCTCCGATGCACGCGCGTCGTCGGACCGCGCTCCGGTCCTGATCATGCACGGCTGGTCCGACTATGTCCTCGACCGGGGGCTCCTCGACCACCTGGGGCGGCGCGGGCATGACGTGTTCGCCCTCGACCTGCGCAAGCACGGACGCTCCCTGATGCCGTGGCAGACGCCCACGGCCATCGATCATCTCTCCCGCTATGACCGGGAGATCGACATGGCGCTGCGCATCATCGGCTGGCACCGCCCACCGATCATCATCGGACACTCGACCGGAGGACTGGTCGCCGCGCTGTACGCGCAGCGCAGACCCGGAGCGGTGCGGGGCCTCGTGCTGAACTCCCCCTGGCTCGAGATGCATCTGGGCCCCTCCACGAGACGGCTGCTCACTCGGCCGGTGACCGCCATCGCCCGTCGGGCCGGCGACCGATCCTTCCTCCCCCCGGCGGCGACCCATGCCGCGAGGGCCACGCATCGCGAGTTCGGCGGGCTGTACGACTACGACCTCGGCCTCAAGCCCGCACGCGGGCATCCGCTCCCCGCGTCCACGATGGCGGCGGTGCTCGATGGTCAGCGGCGCCTGGCTGCCGCGGGTCCGCTCCTCCTGCCGATCCTCGTGCTGCACTCCGCGCGCACCCGCATCGGGGTGCGATGGCACGAGTCGATGCGCCGCTCGGACACCGTGCTGGACGTGCACGCGATCGCCATGGCCGCACGCCACCTCGGACGCAGGGTGCAGGTCACCGCACTCGACGGTGCGCGGCACGAGGTGTTCCTCTCCGACGCCGACGTCCGGGCCACCGCGTTCGAGGTGCTGGACGGCTGGCTCGACGAGCACGGTGGAGGCACCTCCGAGAACGGGGTCTCCGACGCCCTAGGATGAACGGGGGAGGAACGGGACCGATGTCGATGAGCACCTCTGACCTGCGCCATCAGGCCGTCGCTCTGCGGCGTGCCGCCGACAGGGTGACGCTCCTGCGCCTCCGCCTGTCGGCCTCCCTCACCAGTCTCGCCTCTGCGGCCGACGCCGGTGCCGGCCACAGCGGGGATGCGCTCCGGGAGCGGTGGTCCCAGCACGAGGATCTCGAGCTCGGGCGGGTCGTGACGGGGCTTCGCCGCTGCGCCCGGCATCTCGACGACGTCGCGGTCGCGGGGGAGAGGGCGGAGGGTCGGCGCATGGGCGGGTATCAAGGCGCCGGATTCCTCGGTCGCGGCGATGAGGCCATCGCACAGGTATGGTCCATCGCCCACCTCGCGGGAGGCGCACAGGGCGCGCTGATCGGAGGAGCCCCCCTGGGAGGAGATCCGCAGGAGGTGCGGTTCCTCCCACAGGTCTCCCACCGCCTGGGTGAGGCGACGCCGGAGTTCGACGGCGACTGACGCCGGTGCGATCGTCGGGGTGGGATCAGCGCCGGCGAGCGAGGGTCGGCATCGCTGCCGCCGCGCCCATCACCAGCGGCACGACCAGGGTGGCGATCGCAGCGAGCAGCACCGCCGATGCCGCTGCGTCCGCGCCGATGCCGAGGGCGACCAGTGCGGCCGCTCCTGCCGTCTCGGCGATGCCGACCCCGCCCGGCGTCAACGGCACCAAGGACAGCACGCGGCCGAGGGCGAAGACCGCGATCACCAGCAGCAGAGGCAGCTCGGCGCCGCTCGCGCGGATCGCCAGGGCGAGTGCCGCGCACTGCAGCGCGCGCGCGAGCAGGGTGGGCAGCAGGAGTCCGACGGTGCGGGTGCGCACTCGCTCCACCAGGGCGTCGCGCTCGGCGATGACCACATCGACCAGGGGCCGCTCGGTCTCGGGCAGCGGGAGTATCCCGCCGAGCTGCTCGACCAGGCGGGTGAGCGGCCGACGGCGCAGCAGCAGCGAGGCCAGCAGGAGGGCGATCGCGCCCATCGCGACCGCGATCACCACAGCCCAGATGGTGCCCGGCAGATCGATGGCGGCGGCTCCGGTGGGTGCCGCGAGCGCATACGCGAGCAGTCCGATCACGGGGACGACCACCGTGGAGACGGCCGTCTCGACGAGCGAGGCGGTCAGGATGCCGGTGATGATCGCAGCCAGCGCGAGGCCTGCACGGCGGAGCATCCAGCCCAGCAGCAGGGGGCCGAGCAGCGAGCCGCCGGGGATCGCGAGCGACAGGGCGCTCGACGCCGAGTGCCCGGCGAGCGCCGTCGGATACCGGGCTCCGCGCACGGCGGTGCGCACGGTCACGGCCTCGAGCGCGACGGCCACCGCGCCGAGCACGGCCACGGTCGGGATCGACCAGGCGGGCAGTGACGCGAGCGCGCTCAGGATCCCCGGCCAGGTCGCGCCCGTCGCCCAGGGGAGGACGAACCCCAGCAGCGCTGCGACCAGGATCAGCGAACCGAGCGAGGTGAGGATCCGCCGTCGGCCGACGTGAGGAGGGGCCTCGATGCTCAGGTCGTCCGGGAGCCAGGCGATATCGCGCTCCCCGGGCGCGGACTCCTGCGTGCGCCCGGACTCCTGCGTGCGCTCGCGCTCCTGCGTGCGCTCGGACTCCTGCCCGGGCTCGGGCGGGGAAGCGGGCTCGGACTGATGCGCGGGCTCGGGCTGCTCGCCGTGGTGGGGCATGGGGTGAATTCTCGCACGCGAGCTGGGAACCATTTTTCGGACACTGCGTCGTATCGTTGAGTCATGTCCGCGCTCATCTCCGTCTTCGTCGTCCTCCACATGATCTGCTGGGCCGTCGCGCTCGGCACGTGGGTCGCTGCCGCGCGCACCCGCCGCCCCAGCCCCGGCATGGCCCATGCGACCGCCGGCGCGCTCGTGTTCGGGCTGGTCCTGATGATCCTCGCCTCGGTCGGAGGGGACGCGAACCAGATGAAGCTCGGGATCAAGTTCCTCGTCGCGCTGATCGCGACCGCCTTCGCCTACGTCGCCAAGAACCGCGGCGAGGAGACCCCGGCGCCGATCTGGTTCGGGATCCCCACCGCGATCATCCTCAACATCATCATCGCCGTCTTCGTCTGACGTCCCCGGTCCGGGCGGCTGCGGCGCCGGATCGTCCACAGCGAGGCCCGGTCCGCTCCCAGCGGTCGGGCCTCCCGCCTATCCTGGTGCCCCCATGAGCTCACTCTTCGACGACCTCTCCCTGCCCGACGCCTTCCGCCGACTCGACGGCGTCCAGGTCGCGCCCTCGGCCGCGTCCGCGGCGTCGGCCGCACCTGGAGGCGGAGCGCCGAGCGAAGCTGATCAGCACCACCCGGACGACTCGCACGACTCGCACGACCCGTACGACCCGCAGGAGCCGGTGTTCGACGAGATCCCCCCGGAGGAGGACGAGCCCCCCTTCGAGGAGTCCCCCTTCGCGGCCGAGCCGCCGGCCGCCACGTCCGCCTCCGCACCGCCCGTCGCCGCGTCCACGGCGACGTCCGGGTCCTGGGCGGACCGCGCGCCGTCGGCGGCCCATGCGTCGTCGGCGGATCTCGACGCGCTCGTCGCGGATCTGAACCCGCCCCAGCGCGAGGCCGTCGAGCACCGCGGGAGCCCGCTGCTGATCGTCGCGGGAGCCGGCTCGGGCAAGACCCGCGTGCTCACCCGGCGCATCGCCCATCTGCTGGGATCCGGGCAGGCGCTGCCGGGCGAGATCCTTGCGATCACCTTCACCAACAAGGCGGCGGCCGAGATGCGGGAGAGGGTCGAGGAGCTCGTCGGCCCCGCCGCCCGGTACATGTGGGTGTCGACCTTCCACAGCGCCTGCGTGCGGATCCTGCGGCGCGACGCGCAGGCCGCAGGACTGAAGAGCTCCTTCACCATCTACGACAGCGCGGACTCCCAGAGGCTGATCACCACCATCGCCAAGGATCTGCAGCTGGACACGAAGAAGCACGCCCCGCGGATGATCGCCTCGCGGATCTCGTCCCTCAAGAACGAGCTCATCGACCCCGTCGACTTCGCCGACCAGGCGGAGAGCGCGAAGAACCCCTTCGAGAAGACCCTCTCGCAGATCTACACGGCGTATCAGGCGCGTCTGCGGCAGGCCAACGCCGTGGACTTCGACGACCTCATCGGGCTGACGGTCACCATGCTGCGCGAGAACCCGGCGATCCGCGAAGGGTATCGCCGGCGCTTCCGCCACCTGATGGTCGACGAGTACCAGGACACCAACCCCGCGCAGTACGCGCTGGTGCGGGAGCTGACAGGCGATGACCCGACCGCGGACCTCACCGTCGTGGGCGACTCGGACCAGTCGATCTACGCCTTCCGCGGCGCGACCATCCGCAACATCGTCGAGTTCGAGCAGGACTTCCCCTCGGCGCGCACCATCGTGCTCGAGCAGAACTACCGCTCCACCCAGAACATCCTCAGCGCGGCCAACGCCCTCATCGAGGGCAACGAGGGACGGCGCCGCAAGAGCCTGTGGACCGATCAGGGCGAGGGGGAGCAGATCACGCTGTACGTCGCGGACGATGAGCAGGCGGAGGCACGCTACATCGGCCGCCAGATCGACGCGCTGGTCGACGACGGACGCAGTGCCGGCGACATCGCGATCTTCTACCGTGCCAACGCGCAGTCCCGCGCGCTCGAGGATCAGCTGATCAGGGTGGGCCTGCCCTATCGGGTCGTCGGCGGCACCCGCTTCTACGAGCGCCGCGAGGTCAAGGACGCGATCGCCTACCTGCACGTCCTGGTCAACGCCGACGACGAGATCAACCTGCGGCGCATCCTCAACGTGCCCAAGCGCGGCATCGGCGACAGGGCCGAGGCGGCGATCGCGATGCTCGCCGAACGCGATCGGATCTCCTTCGGGGAGGCTCTGCGCCGCGCCGAGGACGCTCCCGGCATCGCCACCCGTTCTCTCAACTCGGTGCGCGGCTTCGTCGCGATGATCGATGACCTGCGGGCGATCGCCGCGAGCGGCGAGGGCCCGGCAGAGCTGCTCGAGGCCGTCCTGCAGCGCTCGGGCTACTACGCGGAGCTGCAGGGCAGCGACGACCCTCAGGACGAGTCCCGTCTGGAGAACCTCGCCGAGCTGATCAGCGTCGCCACCGAGTTCGAGGCGCAGCGGGAGGCCGCGGACGCCGTCGCCAGCGAGATGGAGGACGACGACGGCAACGGCGCGGACGGCGCGGACGGTGCTGATGAGGCCGACGAGGCCGGTGCCGGGAGTGCATCCGCCGCGGTCGTGGGCACCGAGGTGCGCGGCGCGACCCTCGATGCGGCGGGCGACCCGGAGGCGAGCCTCGTGGACCAGTTCCTCGAGAAGGTCTCCCTGGTGGCAGATGCCGACCAGGTCCCCGGGGCGGAGGACCAGTTCGTCACGCTGATGACCCTGCACACCGCCAAGGGCCTCGAGTTCCCGGTGGTGTTCCTGACCGGCATGGAGGACGGGACCTTCCCGCATCAGCGCACGCTGGGCGATCCCGGAGACCTCGAGGAGGAGCGGCGTCTGGCGTACGTGGGGATCACGCGAGCCCGCGAGAAGCTGTACCTGACGCGGGCGCAGATGCGCGCCACCAGGGGCGCCCCGCAGTTCATGCCCGCGAGCCGCTTCCTCGAGGAGCTCCCCGAAGAGGTCGTGGACGTCGCGCGCGCCGGATCGACGCTCAGCGGCGTCGGCTTCGGATCGGGCGGTCACGGGGGCGGCTACGGAGGCGGATTCGGTGGATCCTCCCGCTCGGAGAGCCGTCGCGGACCGTCCTTCTCGGGCGGGATCGGGGGCGGCAGGAACGACGTCAAGCGGACCAGCAGCTTCGGCTCGGGACGCAAGCCCACGCCCGCCTCGGCGATGCCGCAGCTCGCCGTGGGCGATCGCGTCACGCACGACTCCTTCGGCATGGGCACCGTCACCGAGGTGGCAGGCAGCGGCGAGAAGACGCAGATCGAGGTCCAGTTCCGAGACCCCCACGGCCGTAAGCGCCTGCTGCTGCGGTACGCGCCCGTCACCAAGCTCTGAGCCCGTCGGGCGAGGTCTCAGTCCGCGACGACCTCGACCTCGATCCCCTCCGCGCGCTCCGCGCACCAGGCGAGCTGCCGGTCGCCCCCGGCATGCGGATAGCGGTCGGCATACAGCTCCGACCAGCCATGCTCGGGGGCCAGCGCGCGAAGCTCGTCGAGCATGCGCACCCGGTCCTGCGGATCCGCGCCGCCTGACAGCCGCAGCGCCACATGGTTCATGCCCGGACGACGTCGCTCCGCTGCGGAGCCGACGACGTCGGGGGACTGCTCGAGGACGATGTACGAGCTGTCGCGGTGGCGCCAGGTCCGCCCCTCGTCCCATCCCGGGACGACCTCGCTGTGCCAGCCGAGGGCGCCCAGCAGCCAGTCCCAGGCGGGTTCGGCGGTCCGCAGATCCGAGGTCCACAGCTCCAGGTGGTGCATGCCCGCGAGGGGAGCCGGACCGGCCCCGGACGGTCCCGCAGCGGCCTCGGGAGACTCCGCAGCGGCGTCGGGAGACTCCGCAACGGCCTCGGGCGGTCGCGGGGGCTGTGCGAGCGGGCGAGCGAGGATCGTCGTCGTGCTCCGGACAGGGCCGTCGGCGAAAGGACGGACCTCTCCCGTCGGGAGATACCCGAGCCTCTCCCAGAACGAGGCTGCGGCCTCGGCGTTCGTGGCGACGATCCCGATGCGCAGGCGGTCGGTCCCGCCCAGGGCGCGCAGCTGCGCCAGCAGGCTCTCGTGCAGCAGGCGGCCGAGGCCGCGCCCGCGATGGTCCTGATGCGTCAGCAGCAGTCCGATGTGGGCGGTGCCGGGCTCTGGCCAGTCCCGGATGACGTCCACCAGGCCCAGGAGATCCTCGGGCCCGGTATCGGGACCGGAGGAGAGGAGTCCGAGCACGAGCTTCGCCTCCGGCACCGCATCCGGCGGCAGGTCGGTGAGGATGGCGAGGCCATCCCCGGGGGCGGGCGCCCTCCCGCGGATCCGCTCGGTGAAGCCGCCTCCGGCCTCGAGGAGGTGCTGGACGGCTGCCGCGTCGGCAGGGGAGAGGGGGCGCACGGTGAAGGCCGAGCCGCGACGGTCATCGCTGGCATCGTCGCGTTCACTGCCCTGCGGGTCCTGTGCCTGCCCCTGCGGGGGCTGCGCCTGCCCCTGAGGGCCCAGTGCCGACGTCGCGAGAGCACGGGCACGCTCGGGGTCGTGCGGTGCGCGGCGCATGGTGCTGAGCACGATGGCGCCGAAGAGCGCGTCGGCGATCGCCGCGGGATCCGCCCAGGCAGGCAGCTCGCGTCGCTCCGCCGCGACGGAGAGCCGTGCCAACAGGGAGGCGGGTGCAGGGTTCGTGCGCTCCAGCAGGCGTCCGACCTCGTCGTCCTCGGCGGCCGCGGCGATCAGCGAGCGGAACAGGGAGGTCGATCCGCTGTCTCCCGAGAAGCGCAGCATCGCGTCCAGCCATGCCTCCAGATCGGCACGGAGGTCGCCGGTGTCGTAGACGTCCGGGGTGCTCTGCAGGAGCACCCCCTCGGCGATGGCCTCGGCCACGAGCGCGGTCTTCGTCCGCCACCAGCGGTAGATGGTGGGCTTGCCGACCCCCGCTGCGGCGGCGATCCCTTCGACGGTCAGGCCCGGCCAGCCCTTCTCGTCGAGCTGGGCCGCCGTGGCGTGCAGGATCGCCTGCCGCGCGCTCTCGCTGCGGGGCGCTCCGCGTCCTCGTCCTGGCATACGGCGAGGATATCCGGCGCTGCTCGGTCGCGACCCCTTCTCCCGTGACGGTCCGTTACGCAATATGAACACAGGTCGATCGAGGAGGATCCATGGCCGGGGACGGAATCGGAACAGGCTCCGAGGGCACGGAGTACGACGTCATCGTGGTGGGGTCGGGAGCGGCGGCCCTGACCTGCGCACTGGGAGCGGTCGACGAAGGGCTGACCGTCCTGCTCGTCGAGAGCACGGACCGCTTCGGCGGGAACACCGCCATGTCCGGCGGTGGGCTCTGGCTCCCCGACAATCCCCTCATGCGTCCCGAAGGCGCCGGAGACTCCCGCGAGGAGGCCCTCGCCTATCTCGAGGCGACCGTCGGGGAACCGGGACGCTCCTCGGACCGGGCTCGCAAGGAGGCCTTCGTCGACGGCGTCGAGGACTATGTGATGACGACCGAGAAGCATGGATTCCGCTGGTCACGGGCGAAGAACTACCCCGACTGCTATCCGGAGCTGCCGGGCGGGAAGATCGGACGCTCGATCGAGCTGCAGCCCTTCGACGCGCGCCGCATCGGTCCGTGGCGCACGAAGTCCCGTGCCCTGCTGCCCTTCCCGATGATGAACGCCGACATGTATCTCCTGGGCCGCGCATGGTCCACGGTGGGTGGCTTCGCACGCGGCGCGCAGCTCGTCGGCCGCACCCTGCGCGGCGTCGTCACCGGCAAGCGGCTGCTGGGGATGGGTGGTGCGCTCGCCGCCGCTCTGCTGGAGGCGGTCGTGATCCGGGGCGGCGGCGAGCTGTGGCTCGAGGCCCCGGCGCGGAGCCTGATCGTGAAGGACGAGCGCGTCGTCGGCGTCGATGTCGAGCGCGGCGGCCGGCGGATCTCCGTGATGGCGCGGCGCGGCGTCATGCTCGCCGCCGGAGGCTTCGATCGCGATCGGGAGCGGCGTCTGGAGCTGCAGGGGGTCGAGGGGAACCCCGCCGGCTCTCCCGGTGCTCTCGGCGGCGGCATCGACATGGCCGTCGAGGCGGGAGCGGCGCTCGAGTACATGGAGGATTCCTGGTGGGGCGCGACCGTCCAGCCGGTCGAGGGCGGGCTGTCCTCCTTCATCGTCGGCGAGCGGTCGATGCCGTACTCGATCATGGTGGACCGAGAGGGCCGTCGCTTCGCCGATGAGTCCGAGTCCTACGTGGACCTCGGCCACCACATGCTCGAGCACGACGGCGCCGAGGGCCCCTGCTGGCTGATCCTCGACCGCCGCTACCTGCACCGCTACTTCCTGACCTTCGCCGCGGATCCGCGGGCCGATCGGGCGATGGCCGAGCAGGGCATCAAGGTCACCGCACCCACGATCGCCGAGCTCGCGGAACGGATCGGCGCGGACCCTGCCGTCCTCCGCGCGGAGGTCGAGCGCTTCAACGGCTTCGCCTGCAGCGGCCGCGATCAGGACTTCCATCGCGGCGACTCCGCCTACGACCGCTACTACGGAGATCCGACCGTGCATCCGAACCCGAACCTCGGACCGATCGAGAAAGGCCCGTTCACCGCCTACCGGACGGTGATCGGGGACCTCGGCACCAAGGGCGGAGTCGTCACCGACGAGCACGCCCGCGCCCTGCGAGAGGATGGGAGCGTCATCGAGGGGCTCTACAGCGCCGGGAACAACTCCGCCGCAGTCATGGGGCACACCTATCCCGGGCCGGGGTCGACGATCGGTCCGGCCAGCGTGTTCGGTCTGATCGCCGCGCGGCACATGGCGCGCGTCCCGGTCGATGCGCTCAGGACACCGTGATCAGCGCCCTCGCTCCGCGCTCCATGTCCGAGAAGGAATGGTTGACCGCGGTGTAGGTGCCGGGCTCGTCGAAGACGAGCTCCACGAAGCCGCCCTGGGCGGCGCCGAGGTGCAGCGCCTGCGATCCGCCGCCGGTCTCCGCATCGGGTCGCAGCAGGTACTCGCCCTCCGCGAAGACGGTGTCGAAGACCCCGCCGACCACATGGAACGAGATCCCCCGGGAAGGGCCGGCGGCCAGCACCCACAGCCGGACCCGCTCTCCCACCCTCGCCGTCAGCGGTTCGCCGACGTACTGGCTCGCATGACCGTTGAAGACGGTGAAGTCGGGCCGGTCGGCAGCGATCTTCGCGGGGCTCACAGGGTGGGCGCCCTCATGCATCGCCTCGTCGTAGCCGGTGGCGCCCTCGGGCACGAGGTAGTGGTCGGACTGCACGAGCACGTACTCCCGGTCGACGGCGGCGAGGCCGGCGGGAGGCACGATGAGCGCCCCGAGCATGCCGGAGGCCAGATGGACCGACATCGGCATCGTCGAGCAGTGGTAGAGCCAGACCCCGGCATGGTCGGTGGTGATCGGATACTCGAGGCTCTCGCCGGGCGCGATGGTGCGCATCACGTCGTCGGGGGCGATGCGGCCGGCGTGCATGTCCAGCGAGTGGCCCATGGATCCGTTGTTGACGAGCTCCACGGTGAGCCTCGCCCCGAGCTCGGAGCGGATCACGGGGCCGACGACGGCACCGCCGAAGGTCATCGCATCGAGGGTCACACCGGGGGCGATCTCGAGGGCGGCCTCGCTGATCTCGAGGGTGATGCGCTGGTCCTCGCCGGCGGACTCGGGAAGCGCCGCGTCGCGGACGGTGTGGCTCGAGCCGGCGGGCTGGGTGAGATCGGCGGTCACGGGGGTGAGGTCGTCGGTGTCCGACGCCGACGACGCGCCTCCGGAGGAGTGCTCGTGCCCGGATCCGCTCGCACCGTCGGCCGTGATCTGGAGGGTCATGCCCATCGAGCGGTGGCCGACGATCGAGCACCAGCCAGCGAGGTCGTGACCGATCACGCCGACCTCGAGGGTGGTCGACTCGCCCGGTTGGAGACGTCCGGAGCTGGCGCCGTTGGCGATGACGAGGTCGTGCACATCGTGGGCGTCGTCATTGGTCAGCTCGATGACCAGGGCGTTCCCCGCCGGGACGGACAGAGCATCAGGGCTGAAGCGCATGTCGGCCATGCTCACGGCGATCGTGGTGGTCTCGCCCGTGGCCGCGACGTCGGCCGAGCTCGAGGAGGCGCCCGTTCCATCGCCCGAGGCGGTGGACGTCCCGACGGACCCGTAGGCCCGGTCCAGGGCGGAGCCGACGGCGGTGACGCCGAGGACCGAGCCCAGGCCGACGAGCACTCCGGTCAGCGAACGGCGGTCGAGGACCTCGCGGCGCTCGTCGGCCGTCGCGATGGATTCGTCCGTCGCGATGGATGCTGAGCCCATGGTCCGATCGCCGGCTGCGGCGCCGGGACCGGCTGCGAGGCTGGGCCCGGCGGCAGGACCGGGGCTGCCGATCGTCGGCATCCCGAGCGAGGAGTCCTCGGCGCGGGCCCTCGCGCTCGCCCTCACGCCCAGGATCATGAGGACCAGGAAGGTCACGAGGACGACGAACCCCAGCATCGACACCAGCACCCGCGAGAGCGAGCCGAAGGCGGAGACCTCCGCCGTGCCCAGGGTCAGCCCCGAGAAGAGGGCCCCGCTCACGGCGGTCCCGGCGTCGGCGAGGACGAACAGCGCGACCACCAGGTTGTAGGCGACCACGCGCGGGATCGCGAAGCGGTTCATGGTCGAGCTGGCGGCCTTCACCGCGCGCGGGCCGCCCCGCATGCTCACCGGGAGCAGGTACGTCATCGCTCCGAGCAGCACCTGCAGCAGGAACCCGGCGACGAGCGCGATCGTGAGCTGCTGCGCATCATCGGCCATCAGCGAGGACGACAGCTGGTCGTCCGCGGACCCCCACCACATCGACAGCATCCGCAGCTGCGTGAGCAGGAACCAGATCATCCCGGCGGAGATCGACAGGATCGGGAACAGCGGCAGGGGCACCCGGTGGTCCTGGCTCGCCGACCGCTTGGCCAGCTGCACCAGCAGCACGACGACCCACAGGAACGAGCCGATGTAGACGGCGAGGAACACGGTGCCGATCAGCACCGCTCCGGTGAGAGCGCCGGCGGTCGCGCCGACCACGCCGATCACCATCCCGATCAGCCCGCGGGCTGCTCGCTGGGCCGACGGCAGCTCGACCTTGGTGCGCAGGATCGTCGGCCACAGGCTCAGCAGCGTGCCCGTGACGGTGATGCCCACGAAGCCCAGCACATTGAGCACCTGATGTGCGAGCAGCAGGCGTCCCTGCCACGGCTCCGGCGGGCTGAACGCGAGGATCGCGCCCAGCGACGCGCCGATCGGCAGCAGGCAGGCCGCTGCGATATAGGCCTTGACGGTGAAGGCGAAGCGCGGGGCGATCGCTGCCCGCACCTGTGAGCCGAGGGCGATCGCGTACCAGACGATCGCCGCGGACACGATGAGGGCGCCGAGCACCACGAGCCACGGCCAGCCCGGCAGCATGCCGAGGATCGCCACGACGACACCGCCGGTCAGCAGCCAGATGCGGCCGACCTGGATGGCACGGGTCTCGTCCGCCAGGCGGGTCTTCAGCAGCGCCTCGGTGAAATGCTGCCCCCACACCATGATCGAGGTGGTGATCAGACCCAGCGTGACCATGTGCACCATCAGCCAGCGGGCCTGCGGGATCCATTGATGGATGAACACCACCACGACCAGAGCGAGCATCCACAGCGTCACCGGTCGGCTCGCGCGCCGATGCCAGGACTTCCGGGAACTCGCGCGGGGAGCCGAGGGGCCCAAGGGCGGGCGGGAGGCGGGAGAGGGCGCGGAGAGATCGGGCACCCGGCCAGGGTACGTCCGGCTCCTCAGCGGGGGACAGGCCTAGGTCCCGGCCCGATGCGGCTGACGGCGCAGGTCAGGGCGCGGACGGTCTGTCGTCGTCCCGGTCCTCCGCCTCGTCCCGGTCCTCCATGTCGTCCTCAGGCGTCGGCCGGCGCCTGAAGTTCGCATAGAGGGTGGCACCGAAGGCGATCACCACGATCACGATCACGAAGGTGAGCACGGCGGAGAAGGGGATGCTGATGCCGGTCGCGGAGAGCACGAGCCAGATCACGAGCAGCGATCCGCCGATCAGCAGCGCCTCCCGCAGCGCCTTGAGGATCTTGGGGCCGATGTTCGCGCTCTGCACGCGCCGCCCGGCGACCGTGGCGTAGGCGGCGGCGTCCTTGCGCAGCTTCTCGGCGTCGACCGTCGGCCGCTTCTGGCTGCGGCTCTCCTGGCTGCGGCTCTCCCGGCGGGGGCCCTCCTGGCCGCGATCCTCCTGGCTCCGCCGCGTCTCGCCCCGGTCCTCGTCGCTGTCGTGCTCGCGCGTGCGGGCCGTGCTCTGGGAGTCCGACCGGGGCCGCTGCCGCTCACGCTCGTCGCGCGGCTCCTCGCGGCGTGCGCCCTCGACGGCCCGGCTGGCGGCGCGGGCGTAGTCGCCGGTGCGGCGCGCGGCGCCCTCGACGCCCTCGCGGGCGGCGCGGCTCACCTCGGGCGCCTGCTTGCGGGCGGTGTTCTGCGCCGCCTTGACGTAGGTCTTCCAGTCGGCCATGGGGCCTCCTCAGAGAGTCTCCGGCACACAGGGGACCGGCATCAGCGCCGGTCGTCGTCGCGCCAGCGGATGTCGCCCCCGCCGCGGGTCGGGCCGGAGGGCCGACGCCCGCGCCGGGCGCGGTGCTCGTAGTAGTAGGACAGTCCGACGTTCAGCGCGAGGGTGATGACGATGCTGAGGAACAGCCCCGAGACCGTCGAGCGGAATCCCAGCAGCCGCAGCACGATGAAGAGCACGAGGATCGCCACGACGCTGAAGCCGAGGTGATCGCGGATGCGCTGGACGAGCCCGCGCTGCGTCGCGAGTCGGGGCCGTGTGCTCATCGTCCCATCGTAGCCGCGCCGCCCGAGGATCGGCTGGGTCCGTGCGGCCCGGGGATCGGCTGGGTGCGCGCGTCCCTCCGGAGGCCGGGGAAGCGTTACCCTGACAGCGTTCACAGGGGCGGCCCCGAGGCCGAGTGCGGCCGGTCGCCCGCTGCCGAATTCGAGAGGAATCACCCCGTGGACCTGTATGAGTACCAGGCCCGCGATCTCTTCGAGAAGCACGGGGTCCCCGTGCTCGGAGGAGTCGTCGCGGAGGACGCCGCCACCGCCAAGGCCGCAGCAGAGCAGCTGGGCACGCCGGTCGTGGTCGTCAAGGCCCAGGTCAAGACCGGCGGCCGAGGCAAGGCCGGCGGTGTGAAGATCGCCACGTCGCCCGACGATGCGGAGGCGAAGGCCTCCGAGATCCTCGGCATGGACATCAAGGGGCACACCGTGCACCGGGTGATGGTCGCCGCCGGCGCCGACATCGCCGAGGAGTACTACTTCTCCCTGCTGCTGGATCGCGCCAACCGCAACTACCTGGCCATGTGCTCAGTCGAAGGAGGCATGGAGATCGAGCAGCTCGCCGTCGAGCGGCCCGAGGCCCTCGCGCGCGTCGCGGTGGACCCGAACGTCGGCATCGATGAGGCGAAGGCGAAGGAGATCGTCGAGGCCGCGCGCTTCGATCCGGAGACCGGCGCGAAGGTCGCTCCCGTGCTGCAGCGGCTCTGGGAGGTGTACCGCGAGGAGGACGCCACCCTCGTCGAGGTGAACCCGCTCGTGAAGACCGGCGCGGGGGACATCGTGGCGCTGGACGGCAAGGTCACGCTCGACGAGAACGCCGACTTCCGCCACGAGGACCACGCGGCGCTGGTCGATGCCAGGACCGAGGACCCGCTCGAGGCGAAGGCCAAGGCGCTCAGCCTCAACTACGTGAAGCTCGACGGTGAGGTCGGCATCATCGGCAACGGCGCCGGCCTGGTCATGTCCACCCTCGATGTGGTCGCCTACGCCGGTGAGCAGCACGGCGTGAAGCCCGCGAACTTCCTGGACATCGGTGGCGGCGCCTCGGCCGAGGTCATGGCCAACGGCCTCGACGTGATCCTCGGCGACGAGCAGGTCACCGCCGTGTTCGTGAACGTCTTCGGCGGCATCACCGCGTGCGACGCGGTCGCCAACGGCATCGTCGGCGCGCTGAGGAAGCTCGGCGATGCTGCCACCAAGCCGCTGGTCGTGCGCCTCGACGGCAACAACGTCGACGAGGGCCGACGCATCCTCGCGGAGTTCGCCCACCCGCTCGTCACCCAGGCCGACACGATGGACGGCGGCGCCGCGAAGGTCGCCGAGCTCGCCGCCGCAGGAAAGTGAGCAGGACCCGACATGTCTATCTTCCTTGATGAGAACAGCAAGGTCATCGTCCAGGGCATGACGGGCTCGGAGGGCATGAAGCACTCCCAGCGCATGCTCGACTCCGGCACCGCCGTCGTCGGCGGCGTCAACCCCCGCAAGGCGGGTCAGTCCGTGTCCTTCGAAGGCGGGCACGAGGTGCCCGTCTACGGCACCGTCGCGGAGGCCCGGGAGGCCACCGGTGCGAACGTGTCGGTCGTCTTCGTGCCCCCGAGGTTCGCCAAGGACGCCGCGATCGAGGCGATCGACGCGGGCATCGAGCTCCTCGTCGTGATCACCGAGGGCATCCCGGTCAAGGACTCCGCGGAGTTCTTCAACTATGCGCAGGCCGAGGGCACCACGCGCATCATCGGCCCCAACTGCCCCGGCCTGATCAGTCCCGGGAAGTCCAACGCCGGCATCACCCCCGCGAACATCACCGGTGCCGGGAAGCTGGGACTGGTCTCCAAGTCCGGCACCCTGACCTACCAGATGATGTACGAGCTCGCCGACATCGGCTTCACCACCTGCATCGGCATCGGCGGCGACCCGGTCATCGGCACTACCCACATCGACGCCCTCGAGGCGTTCGAGAACGACCCCGACACCGTGGGCGTGGTGATGATCGGCGAGATCGGCGGCGACGCCGAGGAGCGCGCCGCCGCATACATCCAGGAGAACATGACCAAGCCGGTCGTCGGCTACGTCGCGGGCTTCACCGCCCCCGAGGGCAAGACGATGGGCCACGCGGGCGCGATCGTCTCCGGCTCCGCCGGCACCGCCCAGGCGAAGAAGGAGGCTCTCGAGGCCGCCGGGGTGAAGGTCGGCAGGACGCCGACCGAGACCGCTGAGCTGATGCGCGGCATCGTCGCCGCTCTCTGATCCTGCAGGGGACCGGCCCTCTGTCCGGTCCTGCTCCGTCCGAAGGACCCCGGGGTGATGACCCCGGGGTCCTTCGCGTCCCGAGACGTCCGTCGTGTCCGCCGACGGGCCCCTGGGCGGAGCGACCGTCCGTCGGCCGACGGCGCATGCTCGGGAAACGCTCTCGGATGACTGCGCCCGGCACTAGGATGGACACAGTCAAGATTCGGAGCCGTCGACCGGCAGAAGATGGAGGGGGAGCTCGTGAGCGGCGATCTCATCGACACCACCGAGATGTACCTGAAGACGGTGTTCGAGCTCCATGAGGCGGGGATCGCGCCGATGCGCGCGCGCATCGCCGAGCGGCTCGGGCACTCCGGTCCGACGGTCTCGCAGACCGTGGCCCGCATGGAGCGCGACGGACTTCTGCACCTCGATCCGCAGCGTCAGATCCGGCTGAGCGATCAGGGGCGGGCGGTGGCGACCGCGGTCATGCGCAAGCATCGGCTGGCCGAGCGCCATCTCCTCGACGTGATCGGTCTGGACTACGCGCATGTCCATGAGGAGGCGTGCCGCTGGGAGCACGTGATGAGCCTCGCCGTCGAGAAGCGCATCGCAGAGAAGCTCGAGCCGCCGTTCATCGATCCCTACGGGAACTCGATCCCGGGCCTGGAGGAGCTGGGAGTGTCCGGGGAGCTCGCCGCCGGGGCGGGCCAGGGTGATGAGCGCCCGGACGTCGACCTCCCCGACGCGGTGGGCGATCGGCGCACCGTCGCGGTGCGCCTCGAGCGCATCGGTGAGGTCCTGCAGTCGGATCCGGAGCTGCTGGGCGAGCTCGCCGAGCACGGGATCGTCCCGGCGGCCGATCTGTCGGTCGAGAGGGTCGCGGACAGCTACCTCATCCAGGGGCCTCGCGGGGGCCAGGTGGCGCTCGCCAAGGACAGCGCGAGCCAGCTGCACGTGACCCCGATCTCCGCTGAGTAAAGCCGCGGTCAAGTTCTCCTCCAGACACTTTGTGTCGGACTGACCGACGGTGTTTCTCCCCCTATGGTCGTACTCGTGCCTGGGCGAGATCGCCGGGCATGTCCGACCGGGAGCCCCCGCTGCGCGCCGCGTCAGGACCACGGAGAACCCACGCGCAGGGCACCAGCCCGGGGGACGGGAGCCCAACGTGTCGAAGACTGCGAACAACACCCACCGCCGCGCCATGCGACCGGTGACGCCCGCTGTCCGCGCAGGTCGCGCGGCCGCCGGTGCGGCGATCGCCGCGGGAGTCCTGCTGGGAGGCGCCTCCGCCGCGACGGCCGAGAACACGGCCGACTCCGGCAGCGCCGCGCCGCAGGCCGATGGCGCTGCGACGGCAGTCCTGGCTCCCGTGACCGCCCCCGCCGTCGGGATCCCCGCTGCGAGCGCCTCCTCGGATGACGACGACGCGACCACCACGACGACCGCGCTGGTCGTGACCGCTCCGGAGGACGGCTCCATCACCATCGCCGCACCGGAGCCGGAGCCTGAGCCCGAGCCGGTCGTCGAGGAGTCCACCTCCTCGACCCAGTCCCGCGATGACTCGAGCGGCTCCAGCCGCTCGAACGAGCGCTCCTCGACGTCGGACAGCTCGTCCTCCGATTCCTCCTCGAGCTCCTCGTCGGACAGCTCGTCCTCCGACTCCTCCTCGAGCTCCTCGGAGAGCTCCTCCTCGAGCGACTCCGGCTCGGAGGACTCCGGGTCCGACGACTCCAGCTCCTCGGAGGCCACCTCCGGTGCCGCCTCCAACGGCAGCAGCTCCTCGATCCTGGCCACCGCCCGCTCGGGCATCGGCGTCCCCTATGTCTACGGCGGATCCTCCACCTCCGGTTGGGACTGCTCCGGCTTCGTCCAGTGGGTCTACGCCCAGAACGGCATCTCGCTTCCCCGCACCGCGAGCGCGCAGGCCGCCGCCGGAACCGTCATCCCCCGCTCCGAGGCCCAGGCGGGCGATCTCGTCTACAAGCCGGGCCACATCGGCATCTACGTCGGAGGCAACACCTTCATCGACGCCGGCAACAGCCGCGTGGACACCTCCGAGCGCAACATCTACTCCGGCAGCTGGACCTTCATCCGCATCAACGGCTGAGCCCCGCTCCCGATGCACGGCCCCGCACCTCACGGTGCGGGGCCGCTCCCGTTCCTGCGGTGCATCGTCCGGACACGGAGCGCGACCCGATCGTCGCCTTCACGAGATGCGCCCATCACCCGCCCGCAGCCTGCGCAGGTGCAGGACGCTCCGGCTGTAGCGTGGTGGGGTGACCGCTCTTCGTGACCTCTTCTCCGTCGTGCTGCTGATGGCGGCGCTCGTGCTCGGGGCCCTGTGGATGCCGGCCGTCTGGCTCGAGACGAACGTCGTCGACCAGGAGGGCTTCCTGGCCGTGACCGAGCCGCTGGCCGACGACACCGAGCTGCAGCGCACCCTGAGCGATTCCGCCGTCGAGGAGATCCTCGGGGACGACAGCGTGCCGGGCTGGCTGTCCGAGCAGATCACCCCCATCGCCGAGGAGCAGGTCGCGAAGGCGACCGACACGGAGGCGTACGCGACGACCTGGCGCACCGCGATGGCGTCGCTGCACACGGCCCTCTTCGATTCCGGGGAGTCACCGCTGGACGTCGACCTCGCACCGACGATCGACGTCATCCTCACGGGTGCGGAGGAGTACGTCCCGATCTCCCTCCCGCGTCCGGACAGCGCGGTGGTCACCCTCGCCACGGTCCCTGACGTGCCGCTGCTGCGACACGCCGCAGTGCTGGACCCGTGGGCGGGCCGCCTGGGGCCGATCGCTCTGGGGATGGCGGCGGTCGCGGTGCTGATCGCCGGTCATCGCCGCACCATGCTGCTGCTCGCCGGCCTGGCGACCATGGGTGCCGGAGGCCTGGCCTTCCTCCTTGCGGCGAACGTCGAGCTGCTGATCCCCGATCGCGTCGACCAGGCGACCTTCATCGGGCCGATCATCCAGGTGTTCGAGGCGCAGATGGGCACGGATCTGACCGGCCCGTCGATCGTGATCGTGGGGGCCGGCGCTCTGGTCACCACGCTGGGCCTGGTGCTGATGGGTCTCCACCGACCGGTGCGCGCTCGCTGACGGCACCGTTCCCCTGCAGGACCCGGATCACCTGCAGAGCGCTGAGCTCAGATCATGCCGAGGCGCTCGAAGGCCTCCACGAGCCCGTGCTGGGACGGAGGCGGGACCACCATGTCGGCCTCCTCCAGCAGCGGTGCGGGCGCGCCGCTGATCGCGACCGCTGTGCCGGCCGCACGCAGCATTCCCAGGTCGTTCATGCCGTCTCCGATGCCCACGGTCGCCTCGATCCCCAGCCCCAGGTGCTCCGCCACCCGGCGCACGCCGTCGGCCTTGTCGATGCCCCGCAGGAAGATCTCCCCGGAGCTGGTCCCGTCGTCGGCGATGGAGTTCGGCAGCGTCGCGAGTTCGCTCCCGATCTCGGCGGCGAGCTCGCCGACCGGCACGGGGGAGCGCCACAGGGCGATCTTCGCGAAGGAGCATGAGCCCAGGTCCTCGGGCTCCACGACGGCGTCGACGAGGTCCTGGGCGCCGCCGCCGACGTCGCCCGGTCGCGGTTCGACGAGCTGGGGACGGCCCGAGAAGAAGGAGCGCGTCCTCGGCGGGCAGAACAGGGCTTCGGGCGCCTCGAGCGCGAAGACGACCTCACGCTCCTCGAGCGCGGACACGGTGCGGCGCGCCAGGTCCGACGGGAAGCGCACATCGCGCAGCACGTCGTCGCCGATGCGCACATGCCCGCCGGCCGAGGTCACGGCGCCGTCGAAGAGCGCGGCGACCGGATCGGCGACGATGGCCGCCGAGCGCCCGGTGCACAGCACGATCGTGTGGCCCGCCGCTCGAGCGCGGGCGACCGCCTGGACGTGTGCGGCAGGGACAACTCCCTGGTCGGCGATCGTGCCGTCGAAGTCGATGAACACGCCGCGGCGTCCGGTCACAGGTGCCTTCTCTCGGAAGCGTCGGGGATGGGTGCCCTCTCAGACTATGCGAGCAGAGCGAGCGGATCCTCCGTGCGAGCCCGGGGCACAATGCAGACATGATCGATCACTCCTCCGCGACGACTCTCGCGCTGATCTCCCCGTCCCATGCCGGGCGACTGGCCTGGCTCGAACAGCGCAATCGTGAGGAGCTGCTGATCGGAGCCCCGTCGAGGGACGCCGAATGGTTCACGGAGGCGGGGCAGGACGCGGCGATCCGCGGCCTGCTGGCCGAGAAGGCGGAGGGACGCTGCCTGCCGATGGTGATCATCCATGATGACGGGTCCGGGGAGGGCCCGGTCGTCGTCGGCCGCATCAGCATCAGCGGGATCGTGCGCGGAGCCGTGGAGGCAGGGTCCCTCGGCTACTGGGTCGACAAGGAGGTCACCGGACGAGGGATCGCCACGTTCGCCGTGCGGGCTGCGGTGGCGATCGCCTTCGGGGCGCTGGGCCTGCACCGGCTCCAGGCCGAGGTCCAGGTCGGGAACGACGCCTCGGTGACGGTCCTCGAACGCTGCGGCTTCGTCGAGTTCGGGCTCGCACCGGCGTTCCTACGGCTGGGCGGGCACTGGGCGGACTGCCGCATGTTCCAGCTGATCAACGGCGCCTGGAGGGACCCGGCCGACGAGTGGGCGCAGCGCGAGGAGGATCCTGAGGCGGGCCAGGGGCAGCAGGAGGATGAGCGGCAGCAGGAGGAGGGCCAGGAGCACGGTCAGGAGCATGCTGAGGAGCATGGAGCGCCGGTGCGTTCAGCGTCGCCCGCTCGCAGCGAGGAATGCTGAGGAGAGCAGGGCGCAGCTGAGCATGACGATCGCCAGCGGCAGGGCGGTGCTCTCGCCGCCGAGGCTCACCAGGGGCGAGACCAGCGCGCCGAGCCCGAACTGGAAGGCTCCGAGCACCGCGGAGGCGGTGCCTGCGGCCCGGGGGACCGCTCCGAGGGCGAGCGCGGTCGCGTTGCCGAAGACGAGGCCCAGCGAGGCGACCGTCGTGAAGAGCGGGATCATCAGCCAGATCGTCGGGACGCCGAGGAGCACCAGCGCCAGGATCGCGGCGGTGGAGACCACGATGATGGTCAGACCGAGCCGCAGCAGCCGGGCAGGGCCCACGGTGTCCACGAGCTTCGCCGAGACGGCGCTGACGACCATCAGCGCGAGGGCGTTGAGCCCGAAGGCCAGGCCGTAGCCGACGGTTCCGAACCCCATCAGGTCCTGGTAGACGAACGGGGAGGCGGAGATGTACGCCATCATCACGCCGAAGGCGAGGCCGAAGGACAGCGTGTGACCGATGTAGGTCCGATCACGCAGGCTCTGCAGGGCGCTGCCGCCGGCGCGGCGCTCGGCCTGGAGCTCGGCACGGCGAGCGGGCGGGAGGGTCTCGCGGACGCCCAGGACGACGGCCAGGAGCATGACCGCGCTGAGCGCGAGCACGATCCCCAGCAGGCCTCGCCATCCGATGATCCCGGTGAGGATGCCGCCGAGGACCGGGGCGACCACCGGTGCGACGCCGCCGATGATCATCATCAGGCTGAACGCTCGGGCTGCTGCGACCCCGTGGGAGAGATCCGAGACGATCGCGCGGGCGAGCACCATGCCGGCGGCCCCGGCGAGGCCCTGGACCAGGCGTACCGCGATGAGCACCCCGATGCTGGGGGCGAACGTCGAGGCGATGCCGGCGACGACGAAGAGGATCGATCCGACCAGCAGAGGGAGATATCGGCCGGTGCGGTCGGACAGCGGACCGAAGACGAGCTGGCCGATGGTCAGCCCCAGCAGGAACGCGGTCAGCGTGAGCTGGACCTGCGACGCGCTCGCGCCGAGATCAGCGGTCATCTCGGGGAAGGAGGGCAGGTACAGGTCCGTCGCCAGGGGCGCGATGGCGCTGAGCAGGCCCAGGATGGCGAGGAGACCGAGCCCGATGGTGCCTCCGTGCGCAGAGGGAGCTGCGATCGCAGAGGGTGCCGAGCCGGCATCAGCGGAGGAGGCCGGCTCGGGAGCCGACGAGGGACGTGACGGAGCGGACGCAGAGGGGAGAGCATTCATAGATGATTATGGAAACATAACTATGATGGTGCTGTCGATAGGATCTGGACGTGAGATCGACGACCACCACCCCCGACGAGGCACCGCGGCCGGACGGCGAGGACGGGCCGGACTGCCGGGACGGGTCGGGCACGCCGCCCGCCCGCGGAGACCGCCGGCTGCTGGCCGACCTCGGCGATGTCATCGTCGAGCTCGCGCGGAGCCTTCAGCTGGAGGCCCACTCGCGACCGAGCGTCGTGCCGCTGACCGGAACGGAGGCCATGGTCCTGCGCTGGGTGGATCTCCATCCCGGGACCACGCCGAGCGCTGCGGCCGAGGGCATGGGGCTGCGTCGGTCGAACCTGAGCACAGCTCTGCGCTCCCTGGACTCCAAGGGCATGATCCTCCGGGAGACCGATCCCGCCGACTCGCGCATCGTGCATCTGCGGCCGACGCAGCGGGCCGCCGTGAGCCGGGAGCGCATCCGGGAGCACTGGTCCGATGTCCTGACGGAGCGCCTGCCGGATCTCGGCGACGAGCAGCGGGACATCCTCGAGCAGGCCGTCGAGATCCTGAGGGACGACGTCTCCCGAGCCTGATCGGGCGGCGTCCTCCGAGCCTGATCTGACGCTGTCCGGAGGCTGTCGTCGGCGCGCCGGCGGACCCTCGAGACGGACGGATCCTCTCAGCGCGGAACGTGGGCGCTGACGACCATCGCCGCTGACACGCGCAATCCGCCGCCGAGCGATGCGGCGAGCCGTTCGGGGTCCACGTGCCGGGCGCTCGGGGTCATGGCGACGAGGTCGCGAGCCTCGTTCCCGGAGAGCTCCATGGTGAAGCGCAGCTCGCGGCTCTCGACGAGGTCGAACAGCGGGTCGAGGGCCGCATGCAGACGCTCCTCCTTGCGCGGATCCACCGCGACCATGTCGGGGACGGCCTTGCGCAGCTCGGAGAGATGGGTGCCGGAGGGGCGGGCGACGACCAGGCGGCCGCCAGGGCGCAGTACGCGCGCGAACTCGGTCGGGTTGCGCGGAGCGAAGACGTCGAGCAGTGCATCGACGCTGCCGTCCCCCAGCGGGAAGGGGGCGAAGGAGTCGCCCCGCCAGACGGCTGCTCGCTCATGGGCTCGCGCGGCGAATCGCAGCGAGCGCGCCGACGTGTCGAAGCCCATACCCCGAGCCGGCGGGAAGCGTTCCAGGATGCAGGACAGATAGTGGCCGGAGCCGCAGCCGGCATCCAGGATCCTCGGTGGGTCTGGGTCTGGGTCTGGGTCTGGGTCTGGGTCTGGGTCTGGGTCTGGGTCTGGGTCTGGGTCTGGGGCCGTCGTCCGGGAGGCGGCGGAGAGCGCGGGATCGACGAGCTCGGCAAGGGTCCTGGCGAGCGGTTCGTAGGCGCCCGAGGACAGGAAGCGCTCCCGTGCGCGGGCCATCTCGTCGTCGTCGGCCGTGATCGCACCGCGTCCGGTCACCAGTGACACGTATCCGGCCCGGGCGACGTCGAAGCTGTGCCGGGCCGGACAGACCAGGGCTCCATCGGCCGCAGACATCGGCTGTCCGCAGGCCGGGCAGCGGAGGATGCGGAGCGCTTCGGTCAGTGCCGGAGGAAGAGGACGCGCCATCTGAGGCCCTCCGTCCTGTTCGCGCTGTCGACCCGCCGCCGACCTGCCTCCATTCTGCCCTGACTGTCCTGACTGCCCCGACTTCCCCGTCGGCCGCGTCGCCCTCGGATGCTCGTCCGCGCGGTCAGGAACGCGTCCCGCCTCCGACGGGGGCCGGCGTGATCAGCTGCCGTTCTCGGTGCGAGGCGCTGAGGCGTCCTCCTGCTGGTCGCCGGTGGGGACCGCGTCGATGATCCCTTCGGGATCGGCCGCGCCGTCAGCCGGCTGGGCGGCTGCAGCGTCGTCCGGCTGGCTGTTTCCGTCGGCCTGCTCATCGGCCTCATCGGCCTCGTCGGCCTGCGGATCGACCTTGATCAGGGACAGCTCGAACTCGAGCTGGATGCGGTCGCCGATGAGCAGCCCGCCGTTGGCCAGGGGCGCGTTGTAGGTGATGCCCCAGTCGCGGCGATCCAGGCGACGCGTGCCTTCGAAGCCGGCGCGCACGACACCGAACGGGTCGGTGTTGACTCCCATGAAGCGCAGCGGGATGGCGACGTTCCGCGTCGTGTCCATGATCGTCAGATCACCGCTGACGATGTACCCGTCGTCGTCGACCTCCTCGATCGAGCTGGAGACGAAGGTCATCTCCGGGTACTGCTCGGTGTGGAAGAAGTCGAGGGTCCTCAGATGGTCGTCCCGCTGCTGATTGCGGGTGTCGATGCTGTTCATCTGCACCGTCACCGATGCGTGGGACCCCTCGGAGCCGTCCTCGGCGAACGTGATGTCTCCGGCCACGTCGTTGAACGCCCCTCGGACCTTCGTCACCATGGCGTGACGCGTCGAGAAGCCGATCCGGCTGTGGGCAGGGTCGATGGTCCAGTCGCCGGTGAGGGTGGCGTCGGTCATGGAGGTTCCTCTCCAGAAGGGACGGCAGAGCTCCGCGAGCGGTCCGCCGGGCTGGGAGTGCGGAAGCGGGCGTCAGGGAACTGGCGGCGCCCGCCGTATTCGTGGTTCGGACGGGAACCTACCAGGTCGAGGTTCTCCGTGCTCGCAGTGGTATACCGCTCGGTCATCGATCGCGCACTAGCCTGGGACGGTGACCCATTACGACATCGCCCTCGTCGGCTCCGGCTCCGTCAACTCCTTCCCGGGTCCGGATCTGGCCGGCCGCAGCATCGTCCAGATCGACCGCGGTGTCGGCCCCGACAGAGTCTTCGGCGGGACCTGTCTGAACCTCGGCTGCATCCCCACCAAGATGTTCGTGCATACCGCGGATCTCGCCCGCACTCCCGCGGAGTCCTCCCGCTTCGGGGTCGACGAGAAGCTCGAGACGGTGCGGTGGCCCGACATCAGGGACCGGATCTTCGGGCGCATCGATCCGATCTCGCAGGGCGGGGAGGAGTATCGGCGCGACCACGAGGACAATGCGAACCTCACCCTTCTGCGCGGCACGGCGCGCTTCACCGCCGCACGGACCCTCTCGGTGGAGCTCACCGACGGCTCCGTCGAGGAGGTGACGGCGGACGTCATCGTCCTGGGCGCCGGCTCCCGGCCGACGATCCCGCCGATCGACGGTCTCGCCGATGCAGCGCCCCACACCTCGGACACGATCATGCGCGTGGAGCAGCTGCCGTCCTCGCTCATCATCCTCGGATCTGGGGTCGTGGCTGTGGAGATGGCCCATGTGCTCTCCTCGCTCGGTGTCGAGGTCACTCTCGTCGCCCGCTCCTCGCGGGTGCTGCGTCGCGCCGATCGCGACGTCTCCGCACGGCTCACGGAGATCCTCGGCGAGCGCATCCGCCTCGAGACGGAGCTCGAGACGACCCAGGTGCGCCGCACGGCAGTGGGCATCGAGCTCCATGGCCACCGCAGCACGTCTCCCGGGCGAGGGGAGGACGTCGTGCTGAAGGCCGAGGAGATCCTCGTCGCGACAGGCCGACGCCCCAACTCCGACCTGCTCGACGTCGAGCAGGCGGGAATCGCTGTCGACGACGCAGGACGAGTCCGCGTCGACGCCCATCAGCGGGTCCTCGGATCGAGGACGAGCGGTGGAGGAGAGGCCGCGCCGAGGATCGCGGCCGACGGGTCGGATCCTGCGGCCGACGCGGGATCCACGGTGCTCGACGGGATCTGGGCTCTGGGGGACATCTCCAGCCCGCACCAGCTCAAGCACGTCGCGAACCATGAGCTGCGCATCGTCCGCCACAACGTCCTCCACCCCGAGTCGCTGCGCCGATCGGACACGATGCCGGTGCCTCACGGAGTCTTCACCCATCCTCAGGTCGCCTGGGTGGGACTGACCGAGCGTGCCGCGCGGGAGCGGGCCGCCGTGGAGGGCTTCGACGTCGCCGTCGCCGTGCAGGAGTACGCCTCCATCGCCTACGGATGGGCCATGGAGGACACCACCGGATTCGCCAAGCTGATCGTCGACGCGGAGAGCACGCGGATCCTCGGCGCCCACATCGTCGGCCCTGAGGCGACGACTCTCATCCAGCTGCTCATCCAGGCCATGAGCACCGGGCAGACCGCCCGCGACATCGCTCGTACCCAGTACTGGATCCATCCGGCGATGCCGGAGCTCATCGAGAACGCGCTCCTCCAGGTCGCAGGCTGATCCTCCCGAGCTGCTCCGCGCCCTCGCGCGGCTGTCGGCCACCCCGATCCTCCTGATGCGCGCAGCCTTCTGACGTCTCTGCGGCGTCAGAAGGCTCGCCGGCGCGTCGGATGGCTCCTCGGCGCGTCGTCCCGGGATCCCGGAACGGAGCGTGCTCGGGGCGAGGAGGCCGCCGAGCCTCGGGCAAGTCCTCGGGCCTCGGACCGCACGGGGTGGACCCCAGGCCCTTCACTCCTGTCTGACCTGTCGATTTCAGTTCATCCCCAATACTCCTCCCTTATAGTCCTCCCCAATACTCCTCCCCAATATTCGACGGCGGCATTCCTGGCCGTGCGATGCGCCTATGTTCAGTGCGCTTGAAGCCATGGTGAGCTGGGGCGACGTCGTGCCGATCTCATGTCGGGCTCCTTTGGGGAGGCTGTTCGGATTTTCCACATACCTCCTCGAGGGAAGCGTGGAACCATTAATGTGGTGGCAGTAGATGAGATTCTCGAGGTCGGTGACGGAGATCAATCTTCGGAGCCGGTGGGTTCGGGCTGAGGGAGGGGGTGTGAGGAATGGTGGTGCAGGAGAGCACGGGGCGGCCTGAGGATCGTGGTGCCCCGCAGGCGGAGAGCGGGCCGACGGTCGCTGCTGCCGCCGAGGAGGCCTTCCTCGCGAGCCTTCCTCGCCGGCTTCGAGTGGTGCGTGCCCGTCGTCCGCTGAGCAGGGGCGACCTCCCGGCCCGGGCCGGAGCCGCTGAGGATCCTGTGCTCAGCGCTGCCGCGCAGGCGGTCTGGGATGCGGAGAAGTCGTCGGCATCGTCCCTCGCTGGCCGGTTTCGTGCGCTGGATGCGCTGCTCGTCGCGGAGGAGGCGGCGGAGGACTCCGGGCAGACCGCCCGGTCCGGATCCGACGGCGACTCGGCAACGGAGCGGGACCTCGATCCCATCGATCCCCTCGACACTGTTCGCGCGGCCCTCGCGCTCCGCGTCACGGACAATGCTGCGCAGCGGGAGCTGCAGGACGCGGCGCGAGCGGTGCGGTGCTTCGTCCGCTGCCTCGATCTCATGGAACGGGGCGAGTTCCCGTCATGGTGGTTCTCCACCATGCTTCGGATCTCGCGGAAGCTGAAGGCGGCCCCTCAGCGACTGGTCGACCTCGTCGTCTCGACGTGGTCCGTGGACATCACCGCGGAGCGCTTCGTAACTCTCCTGCGAGCTCTTGTGGCGCTCCTCGCCGAACGCGACCGACTGGAGAACCGCACCGTTACCGGGCCCGTGCGGCGAGTGGAGCTGTCGACCGATGGCGCGGCGGGCACGGGGGCGATCATCCTGCGCGGTGCGATCCCGGAGATCCTGGCCCGCTGGAAGGAGCTCGACGAGGCCGCCCGGGCGATCCAGGTCGCACAGCGCAGAGCGCTCAGGGACGGCGATGCGATCCCGTGGGATGCGGACGGTGAGGTCGCGCGCACCGGTCGGACCACAGGACTGGACACTCTGCGATCGATGCTCCTGATGGGAGCCGAGCTGGATGTCGAGGGGGTCACGATCCCTGCGCCGAGGTTCAGGGTGAACGTGACCGTCCCGGTGATGACGCTCCTCGGAGCGTCGGACGCCCCTGGCATGGTCGACGGCTGCCATCCGATTCCGGCGGAGATGGCCCGAGAGCTGGCGGGTGGCGAACCTGTGTGGCATCGGGTCCTGACGGATCCCACGAGCGGCGCCTTCCTGCCGCTTCCCGCCGATCGCTATCAGCCGACGCAGACGATGCTGGAGCATCTGCGCCTTCGAGGGCCCCGATGCGCAGTGCCGGGTTGCACCCGTCCGGTCTCCTGGGCCTCCGAGTGCGATCACATCGAGGAGTTCCGTCACGGCGACCCGGCGGCAGGCGGACTCACCGAGATCGAGAACCTCCATCTCCTGTGCTGGCAGCATCATCTCGACAAGACCCTCGGCCTGCTGGACCCGACGCGTCTGGCGCACCGGGAGGACGATCCAGGGTCCACGCGCTGGAGGATCGGCCCGGAAGGGGCCGGAGCCGATGAGGTCGTCGTCGACGACGACGTCGACATCGGGACCCTCTTCGTGATCGCTGAGCTCGAGCATTCATGGCAGGTCTACTGCGACCGTCGTGACAGAGCGGGCGAGGCGGGGATGCCGGTGGGGGCCCCGGCCCCGCGCAGCACCGGGCCATCCTCGAGATCCGATCGGAGGGCTGCTGACGGAGCACCGTCAGGTGCAGGTCCGCCGCCGTTCTGAGTCTCTCCGGGACCCGTGAGAGCTTCGACGGTCGCAGGGCCGAGCCTGCCTCGGCGTCGTCTCTGCGGCCCGTCGGATGTCAGGATGCTGCGCCGCCGCTGCGCGACTGCCTCGCGCCTACTGCTCGGAGCTGGGCAGGCACGAGCTCAGCGGGTCATCATCGATGGTGACGTCGGACTCGGACTCGGAGCCGGTCCCGTCGTCGTCGGTCGTCGTCTCCTCGTCGGTGGGCTCCTCGGTGGGCTCCTCCGTCTCCTCGGCCGACGGGTCCTCTGCGGTTGCGTCGTCGGAGGCATCGGATCCGTCAGAGTCCGCGGCGGCGTCGGTCTCCTCGGAGCCGTCGATGACCGAGGCGGTCTGGACGTTCTCCTCGGAGTCCTCGATGGAGGCCTGGACCCACTTCTTGAGGTAGTCCCAGTCCGCGTTGTACGAGGGGGTGACGTCCTCGGTGATCGGGTACGAGTTGTACCCGGCATCCTTGATCCTCAGCGCGAGATCCACGAATGCATCGAGGTCCTTGACAGGGATGTCCGTCTCGATGTTCTTCTCCGTCGCCGATACCAGGCTCGGGAACGACAGGGCGAGCGTCGCCGGATCCGCCTCCTGGGTCACCACGCGGACCATGCGCTGCTGTCGGCAGATGCGGTCGAAGTCGTCGGAGCCTTCGCGCGAACGGGCATACCACAGGGCGTGATAGCCGTCGAGCTTCTGCAGACCGGGCTCGATGTACCCCGTGATCGGATACTTGCCCCCGGTTGCCTGGTTGGTGCCTCCTCCGATGGGGATCTGTCGCTCGACCTCGATCTCGACGCCGCCGATCGCGTCGACCAGATCCTCGAATCCCTCGAGGTCGACCATCGCGTAGTAGTCGATGTCCAGTCCCAGAGTCTCCTCGACAGCCCAGGTGGTCGCGGTCAGCCCGGGGTCGTCGTCGCCGGGGAACAGATCCGGGCGATCGCTGGCCCAGGTCCAGACGGCGTTGATCAGGTTCTGGTTCTTGCCGAAGTAGTCGAAGCCGTCGGGGAACTCCTCCGCGGCCGCCGTCCCCTCGGGGAAGCGGACGTTCTCGAGGTTGCGGGGGATGGAGAACAGGGCTGTGCGACCGGTCTCGGTGTCGATGGAGGCGACCATGATCGTGTCGGGGCGGGTTCCGGTGCGGTCCTCGCCGGCGTCCTGGCCCAGCAGCATGACGTTGAGCCTGCCGACGCCCTCCCACGGGTCCTTGCCCTCGGAGATCACGCTGTTGGACTGATCGGATCTGGCGAACACGCTCTCGGAGCCCAGAAGGCCCTGCGCCGCCCACAGCGACTGCACTCCGCGTCCGAAGGGGACAGCGATCAGCAGGACCATGACGGCCGCGATCGCGAAGGACGCGACGCGGCGCCGGCCCCGCAGCCTCTGGAGAGTGGCGTGCGACAGGTTCGCCAGGACGACCTGGAGGATCCAGATGAGGCCCACGACGCCTGCGGCGACCATCAGGGCGACGATCACCGACCGCCGGGTCAGCAGATCCACGAGGGACATCAGCGGGTCGCCGATGATGAACCAGCCGCCGACGGCGACGATCCCCAGGATGAGCACCCCGAGGAGCGTCCAGCCCAGTGTCCGGAGCCGTGTGGTGAGCAGTCCGGTGCCGGGGATCAGCGAGGTGATCACCGTCCAGAACGCCACCACGGGCAGTGAGCCCTCCCGATCGCGCTCCGCGCGGTCCCTGCGCAGGGGGAGCGGTGGCTTCCCGGAGCCGCCGTCGCCCCCCGAGCCTCCGCTCGACGCTGCCGCTGCGGCGTAGGAGTCCGTGACCCAGCGGTTCGGGGACGAGAAGTCATTGTGGGGTGAGCGTCGAGCACGGACCGCCCGCGAGCTCGCTGAGCTCGCGGGGATCTGAGCCCGCTGCTCCGTCGGCGACGGAGCAGCCGATGCCGCGGCCGCGGACGAGGACGACGCCGGGGCCTCGGGACGAGCCGAGGGGTCGGCGCTCGTCGACTGGGGATCGGCGACGGTCCAGGCGCTCTGCTCGGTCCGATCCGGCGCAGCCTCGGCATGTCGCTGCCGCTCAGCCGCCCTCGCTGGAGCGGCACCCGTCGACCAGGCGTCGGACGGCGAGGTCGATCCTGGGCTGGTGGAGCTGACTGCGGCGGACCCCGATGTCGGGGACCCGGCCGACGCCGAGGCTGACGCCGACGGTGCAGTCGGGGACGAGCCCAGGGGACGGGCGGAGCGGCGTCCGTGCCCGCGTGGGGGCTGAGCAGCTTCAGTCCTGGGCGCGGATGCACCTGGTGAAGAGGCGTCGGCAGCGGAAGCCTCGCCTGACGATGCTGCAGGTGCAGGTGCAGGTGCAGGTGCAGGTGCAGGTGCAGGTGCAGGTGCAGGTGCAGGTGATGCTGCGGGGGTAGGGGGCTCGGGGGCGCCGGCGGGCGACGCGGATGCGCCCGGGAGAGCAGGCGCGGTCGGAGCCGAGGAGGCGGAGGCGGGGCTCGACGACCCCACCCAGGGGCGCCGCGAGCTGCCGAACGCCTGGTCGCGGTTCTTCTTCGCGGCCTCGGGCGTCTGCGGGCGCGGCTGAGCGCGCCGGTTCGGCTGCTGATGCCTGCCTCCCCGACGTCGTCTGCGCCACGAGGCCGAGGACGGATCCGTCATGCGGGACATCCTAGGTTCTCGTCCGCTTCTCTTTCCTGTACGGAGCCGCTTCGGGACGTGAGGGCCTCGTGGAGGTCGTGCGGATCGGTGGAAACGGTCCTGCTCCGGAGCGCGCCGGGACGAGGCGTCCTAGGCTGGGCCCATGCGCCTGATCCACACCCCGACCACCGACCTGACGTATGACGACTGCTTCTTCCTGCCTGCGCGATCGGCGGTCACCTCCCGATTCGACGTCGACCTCTCGAGCGACGACGGCACCGGCACGACGATCCCTCTGGTCGCAGCCAACATGACCGCTGTCTCCGGACGTCGGATGGCTGAGACCATGGCTCGTCGCGGAGGGCTCGCCGTGCTTCCCCAGGACCTCTCGCCGGAGCGCATCGACTCCATCATCCGCTCGGTCAAGCAGCGTGACCTGCTCGTCGACCATCCGCTGACCCTGGGGCCCGAGGGCACTCTCGGCCAGGCAGCCGCGCTGCTGCCCAAGCGGCCCCACGGCATCGTCGTGGTCGTCGACGACGACCGGCGCCCGCTCGGTGTGGTATCTGCCACGGAGATCGCAGGACGGGACTCCTTCTCCGCTGTCGGCGACGTCCTGAACACCGATCACCTGGTCCTCGGCCCGGCCGATCTCGAGGCCGAGCCCTCGATCCTCCACGCACGCATCGCCGCCACCCACGATGACGCTGCCGTCGTGGTCGACGCCGACGGCGCGCTCCGCGGCGTGCTCACCGCGACGGGGGTGCTGCGCTCGACGATCTACCGCCCGGCGGTCGACGCCGCGGGCCGACTGCGCATCGCCGTCGCCGTCGGCATCAATGCCGATGTCGCCTCGAGGGTGGAGGCGCTGGTCGCCTCAGGGGCCGACGTGATCGTCCTCGACACAGCCCACGGGCACCAGGACCGGATGATCGAAGCGCTGCGCATCGCCCGCCAGGTGCTCGGTCCGCGCGATTCCACCCCGATCCGCCTCGTCGCAGGGAACATCGTCACCGCCGAGGGGACTCGCGAGCTCATCGAGGCGGGAGCGGACATCGTGAAGGTCGGCGTCGGCCCGGGGGCCATGTGCACCACGCGCATGATGACCGGAGTCGGACGCCCGCAGTTCTCCGCCGTCCTCGAGTGCGCCGCCGAGGCGCGGCGCCTCGGTGGGAGCATCTGGGCCGACGGCGGGGTGCGCCATCCGAGGGATATCGCGCTCGCTCTCGCGGCGGGAGCCTCCAACGTCATGATCGGGTCCTGGTTCGCCGGCACCTACGAGTCGCCCGGGGACATGCGCGTCGATGAGCACGGACGTCGGTACAAGGAGAGCTTCGGCATGGCCTCCAAGCGCGCCGTCTCGAACCGCACCGCGCACGAGGACGCGTTCGCACGCGCCCGCAAGGGCCTGTTCGAGGAAGGCATCTCGAGCTCGCGGATGTATCTCGCCGCCGGCCGCGGAGGCGTCGAGGACCTCCTGGACGAGATCACCGCGGGGGTCCGCTCCTCCTACACGTACGCCGGCGCGTCGACGACCGAGGAGTTCCGGGACCGCGCGGTGATCGGTCTGCAGGGTGCGGCGGGATACGCCGAGGGACGACCGGTGGCCAGCTCCTGGAGCTGAACGGTCCGCTCCGGGCGGACCGATGCCGGTAGGCTCAGGGCCATGACGACTCTCGTGATCGGTGGTGCCGGGTACATCGGATCGCACGTGGTGCGACTCCTCGTGGAGAAGGGCGAGCGGGTGCTCGTGGTGGACGATCTCTCCACGGGTCTCCGCGAGCGCACGGAGGGCGCTGAGCTCATCGAGCTCGACGTCACCCAGTCCGATGCGGCCGAGAAGCTGGCCTTCCACCTCACGGCCTCCGGGGCGGACTCCGTGATCCACTTCGCCGCCCACAAGCAGGTGGGGGAGTCGGTCGAGAACCCGGAGATGTACTGGCACGACAACGTCGGCGGGCTCGCCAACGTCCTGTCCGCCTGTGCGAGCGCGGGCATCCGCGATGTGGTGTTCTCCTCCTCCGCCGCGGTCTACGGCGTCCCCGACGTCGACCTCGTCACCGAGGACCTCACCCCCCAGCCCATCAACCCCTACGGGGCCACCAAGTACGTCGGCGAGTGGATGCTCGCCGACGCCGAGCGCGCCCACGGGATGCGCACGGTCGCCCTGCGCTACTTCAACGTCGCGGGCGCCGGCTGGCCCGAGCTCGCGGACACCGCGGTGATGAACCTCGTGCCGATCGTCCTGGATCGCCTCGAGCAGGGGAAGGCGCCGATCGTCTTCGGCGACGACTACGACACCCCCGACGGCACCTGCATCCGCGACTACGTCCATGTGCTCGACCTCGCCCACGCGCACATCGCCGCGCTGGACTATCTGCGGGGCGAGGACCGTCCGCACCGCGTGTTCAACGTCGGCACGGGGGAGGGGTCGAGCGTCCTGGAGGTGATCGACGCGATCGCCCGTGCGAAGGGCATCGAGATCACCCCCGAGATCGGGCCCCGTCGGGCCGGCGATCCCGCACGGCTCATCTGCTCCGGAGACCGCATCGCCGAGATCCTCGGCTGGAAGTCTGAGCATGGACTCGATGACATCGTCCGCTCCGCCGTCGAGGCCCGCGAGGCCTGAGGAGCGCTGACCGCGGAGCTCGCGCCCAGCGCCCTGAGCGCCATGAGATGCCCGGACGCCCCGCCCACCCCTGCGGTGGGCGGGGCGCTCGACGTCGGAGCGCTCGGCCGCCTCCGAGCGCTCGGAAGTCTCGATGCGCTCGGCTGCCTCAGGTCGGTCGGCTGTCCGCTCAGGGTGCTCCGGCCGCTCAGGTGAGATAGCGGTACATCGGATCCTCGGGATCGATGCGCTCGATCTCCATGTTGGAGGCGGCCATGCGCGCCATGAGCGGATCGAGGTCCTCGGGGGCGCCGATCTCGAGGCCGACCAGCGCGGGGCCCTCCTCGCGATTGTTCCGCTTGATGTAGTCGAACAGGACGATGTCGTCGTCCGGCCCGAGCACCTTGTCCAGGAAGCTTCGCAGCGCCCCCGGCTCCTGCGGGAAGGTCACCAGGAAGTAGTGCTTGAGCCCCTCATGGACGAGGGACCGCTCGACGATCTCGTTGTAGCGGGAGACATCGTTGTTCCCGCCCGAGACCACGATGATCACGTCGCCGTCGGAATCGAGGGCGACGTCGTCATCGGTGCCCTCGCCGACCGGACCGGCACCTGCCCCGTCGTGCGTCGGGCCCGACGAGATCTCAGGTCGGAGGGGACCGAGGGCGCCCGTGGCGACGGCGGTCGCGGCCAGTGCCCCAGCAGGTTCCGCGATGATGCCGTCGACCTGGTACAGCTCGAGCATCTCGGTGCACACCGCGCCCTCCTCGACGGAGATCAGCTCCGGAGCCATCGCCAGCACCATGCGCAGCGGATCCGCACCGACCCGGCGCACGGCGGCGCCGTCCACGAACCGATCCAGCTCGTTGAGGGTCACGGGACGCCCGGCCCGCACCGCCGCCGCCATCGAGACGGCGCCCGCAGGCTCGACGCCCACGATCCTCACCGACGGGGTGCGCTCGCGCAGCCAGGCTCCGCAGCCGCCGAGCAGTCCGCCGCCGCCGACGGGCAGCACCACGGTGGCGGGCTCCCTGCCGTGCTCGGCGCGCAGCTGCTCGACAGCCTCCAGGGCGACCGTGCCCTGACCGGCCATGATCAGGGGATGATCGAAGGGCGGGACCTGCGTGGCGCCGGTGCGCTCGGCGTCGTCGGCCGCGGCCTCGGCGGCATCGTCGAAGGTATCGCCGACGAGGACCAGGTCGACGGCGTCACCGCCGATCGCGATGATCCGGTCGCGCTTCTGGCGGGGCGTCGTGCCCGGGACGTAGATGCGACCGCTGATCCCCAGGTCCCGGCAGGCGCGCGCGACACCCTGAGCATGGTTCCCCGCGCTCGCGGCGACGACACCCGCCTCGCGGGCATCCTCGTCGAGCGAGGCGAGGAACAGGTAGGCGCCGCGCAGCTTGTACGAGCGCACCGACTGCAGGTCCTCGCGCTTGAGCCACACGGGAACGCCCGCGATCTCGCTCAGCCGCTCGCTGCGCTGCAGAGGAGTGCGCCGCAGCACGGGCGCGAGACGTGCGGCGGCGGCCTCGACGTCGTCGGCGGTCAGCGGCAGCGGGGCACCTGCCTGCTCGGTCCTGCTCATCGGCTCTCCTCCTGAGGGTGTGTGCTCTCGGACGGTGTGCTCGCCTCCGTGCCCGTGCCCGTACCCGTGCCCGTGCCCGTGCCCGTGCCCGTACCCGTGCCGGTGCTGGCCTGTTCGGGCCGGTCCTCGACGACGAGGGCGGTCGCGATCGCGGCCACGCCCTCTCCGCGCCCGGTCAGACCGAGCCGGTCCGTGGTGGTCCCCGACACCGACACCGGTGCGCCGGCGGCCGTGCTCATCGCCTCGCAGGCCTCGACGCGGCGACGCGAGAGATGCGGGCGGTTGCCGATGACCTGCACCGACACGTTGCCTATCCGGAAGCCCGCCTCCCGCACCAGACGCGCCGCCTCCGCGAGCAGAGCTGCGCCGGAGGCGCCGGCCCATTCCGGACGATCCGTGCCGAAATGGGTGCCGAGATCGCCGATCCCCGCAGCGGAGAAGAGGGCGTCGCAGGCTGCGTGACAGGCGACGTCGGCATCCGAATGACCTGCCAGCCCCCGTTCCCCAGCCCATTCCAGAGCAGCCAGATGCAGCGGCCGCGGCGCATCCGGCGGCGCGTAGGCATGCACGTCCACGCCGGTCCCGACGCGAGGAAGGGGCGACAGGTGCGGAGCGGAGCCGCTCATCGTCGAGGTCCTCCGGCGGCGGGGCCGGCGCTGCCGCGCGGGCCCAGCGCGTCGATCACCCGGTCGATGTCGGCGAAGGTGACGTGGGGGCTCGTGCCCAGCAGCAGCGGCATGCCCGAGACGCGGGGGATGCCGAGGGCATCCGGGAGATCCACGGTGCTGACCACGAGATCGGCGGTGAACTGCGGAGAGAGCAGGTCCATCACGGTCGCCTGCACCACGGAGGCCTCCAGCCCGCGAGCGGTCAGATGATCGCGCACCTGATCCGCGACGAGCGCGGAGGTCGCGATCCCGGCACCGCACACGATGGCGATGGTGAGCATGGGCGGGGTCTCCTGACGAGGTCGGCGGCAGTGCGCGCGGCAGAGGCGGCCGGAATCTCCGGACGCGCGGGGACCCACCGGCGGACGTCGATTCTCCCACGTCGGACTCCGACGGGTCCACGCGGGTCCGCGGGCCGTCTACGATGCCCGGGTGAGCCAGTCCCGAAACCGTCGCGCCTCCCGCCTGCGCGGGAGCGCCGCTGGCATCGTCCTCGCCGGAGGATCCGGCACCCGCGTCGGTGCAGACATCAACAAGGCGTTCCTCCCGCTCGCCGGCCGCAGCATCGCCAGCTGGGGCCTGAACACCCTCGCGACCGTGGAGGGCATCGGGCTCCTGGTCTTCGTGGTGCGCCCGGAGGACCGCGAGCACGCGCGCTTCGTCGCCTCCCGGGAGACGGAGCATCCGCTGGAGATCATCACCGGAGGCGACACCCGCCAGGAGTCCGAGCTGCTGGCGCTGCGGCACCTCGCCGACCGCATCGACGCCGGAGCGATCGACACCGTCCTGATCCATGACGCCGCCCGCCCGCTGGTCTCCCATGGGCTGGCCGCCGCCGTCCTCCATGCCGCGCGCGAGGTCGGGGGAGCGGTGCCGGGGATCCCGGCGACCTCGATCGCGCCCGTCGGATCGGAGGCCGCGCTCGCGACCGGTCCGTTCCGCCCCGAGACGATGCTGCGGGTGCAGACCCCGCAAGGGTTCGCCGCGGCCCCGCTCCTGGACGCCTACGAGCAGGCCGCGCGCGACGGCTTCGTCGGGACCGACACAGCGTCCTGCGCCGAGGAGTACACGGACATCCCCGTCGCCTGGGTGCGCGGGGAGGAGACCAACTTCAAGATCACTTACGCGCAGGACCTGCTGCTGGCGCAGGACGTGGTCACGGCGCTAGGTTTGAGGTCCGGGTGAGGAGAAGATGATGGCCGTCGAGGAGAGCTTCCTGCGCTGCACCGCCTGCGACCAGGAGGCCGAGCACGTGGTGGTGTACGCGGGCCGCTTCGTCTCCGAGATCCAGTGCACCGGCTGCGGCGCCGTCACGAGGCTGGATGTCAGCGAGGCGTATCTGCCGGACCTGAAGCAGCGGATCTCCAGCAAGCCGGGGCGGCTGATGCGCCGTCTGCGCGACGACCCCGGTGAGCTCGCGACCACGCTTCCCGTGCGGACGCTGTCCAAGCCCCGGCGCATGGCCGAGGAGTTCCGCGCAGTCTGGCGCAGCCGCCGCAGCTGACAGCCCCGCGCATCTCAGGCGCCGGGTGCACCTCAGGCGCCGCGCGCGAGCCCGTGCCGGTGGGAGGTGTCCCGCGCGAGGCCCAGCGCGATCTGCGCCTGCCACAGGCTCAGCCTGTCCACCACCGCGAAGCCCGAATGCGAGCCCTGCACGGTGCGCACGCGCGCACCGGCGGCGAGAGCGGCGAGGATCTCATCATCGGGATCCGACGGCGCCCCAGGATCCGACGGCGCACCTGCCAGCAGCAGATCGCGGCGGAGGACGCGCGGGCACTGCAGCCCGGCGAGGGTCGAACGGTCGATGTTGCGCAGCCCGTCGTCGACGATCTGCTTGACGGAGTCCGTCATGTCCACGACAGGCAGGACCGCATCGGCCTCGTCGGAGCGCACGCACCTGTCGGCGTGCTCGGCCAGGACGTCGAGGAGGACGCGCAGCGGGGTGAGGGCCCGCTCGGCCTCGTGCACGAGGACCCAGGGCGAGTCGATCGCCGCGGCCGCGGCAGCCAGCACCGCGCGGCGGGATCCTGAAGCGGCGACCACCCGGAGCCGATCGCCGACCGCTGCCCGCAGCTCCGGGGATGTCGCCGTGTCCGCGGCGAGCAGGGGACGGGGGAGCCCGGCGTCGGCGAGCGTGCCCAGCAGGCGGTCGAGGAGCGTGGATCCGCCGAGCGGGGCCAGCGCAGGCAGCACCCGTTCGCGCGAGGCGCCCGAGGCGGCCACGGCGCCGACGAGGACGACAGGGCGGATCAGCGGACGGCCGCCCCCGTCGGGGACGGCCGTCGCAGCGATGTCTGGCACGGGTGGGACGCCGGTCAGGAGGCGAGGACCTCGTCGAGGATCGACTCGGCGCTGGCCTCGTCGGTCTTCTCCGCGAGCGCGAGCTCGGACACGAGGATCTGGCGGGCCTTGGCGAGCATGCGCTTCTCTCCGGCGGAGAGGCCGCGATCCTGATCGCGGCGCCACAGGTCGCGCACGACCTCGGCGACCTTCTTGACATCGCCCGAGGCGAGCTTCTCCACGTTCGCCTTGTACCGGCGGGACCAGTTGGTCGGCTCCTCCGTGTAGGGCTGGCGAAGCACCTCGAAGACCTCGTCGAGGCCTTCCTTGTCGACCACGTCCCGCACGCCGACCAGGTCGACGTTGTCGGCGGGGACCTCGATGGTCAGGTCGCCCTGGGCGACCTTGAGCTTGAGGTATGTGCGGTCCTCACCCTTGATGGTGCGGGTCTTCACCTCTTCGATGAGCGCTGCACCGTGGTGCGGGTAGACGACGGTCTCGCCGACGGCAAAATTCATGTGGCTGGTCCCCTTTCCGGGCACCAGTCTATCACCGGTGGCCTGTGCTAATATTCGCGCCTTTGTGACGGAAGCAGCCGATGGGGGTGCTGAGAAGGGGCGGGATGCTGGAGGGGCCGGGGTGTCGGGACCGACGGTCGGTGCTGGTCGATCGACGTGATCCTCGGGACTTCCCCCGGACGCAGGGGAGATGACGCCCTGTCGTGAGGTACTCTGTCAGCGCTGTCCCGCCCCATGTCCTGCGCTCGCCGCGGGATCGAACAGGAGTACTCCGTGCGTCGTCCTCGCCGTCTCGCGCTCTCCGTCGCCGCCCTCGGGTTCGCCCTCGCGGCGACCGGCTGCACCTATGTCAACCCGGTCCAGACCCACGAGTTCTATCAGGCCGCCGACGGGACGAACGCGAACCTCATCGAGTCCGACGCCAGCTCTCCGAGCTTCGGTGTGCGCAACGCGATCGTCGTCGTCGCGGACGACGGCTCCGCGGAGCTGCTCGCCTCGGTCGTGAACTACACCGATGAGGCCGCGACCGTCAGCCTCGAGGGTCTGGACGAGGGAGCCTCGGTCTTCACCGCGACCGTCTCCGTCCCCGCCGGCGGCGCCGTCCAGCTGGGTTCGCAGGCCGACCAGCAGCCCGTCCCGGTCGAGAACCTGACCGCCGCGCCCGGCGACGTCATCGAGCTCAGCGTCACCTCCGGTGCGCTGACCACCGAGATCACCCTGCCGGTGACCGACACCTCGCTCGCGTACTACGGCGAGGCGGAGGCCGGCATCGAGGGCTGAGCATCCAGCCAGCACGACGGCGGCGGGCCCGGGAGCGATCTCCCGGGCCCGCCGTCGTCGTGCTGGGGGTCTGTGGTGCGAGCGCGCCGCAGACCGGCCGATCAGAGGATCAGGCGCCGCCGGACTCGAACTTGTACCCCAGACCGCGCACCGTCACCAGGTGCACCGGATTCTTGGGGTCGTCCTCGATCTTCGCGCGGAGCCTCTTCACGTGGACGTCGAGCGTCTTGGTGTCGCCGACGTAGTTGGCACCCCAGACGCGGTCGATCAGCTGGCCGCGCGTGAGCACCCTGTCGACGTTGCGCAGCAGCATCTCCAGCAGCTCGAACTCCTTGAGCGGCAGCTGCACCTCCTCGCCGTGGACGCGCACGACATGGCGCTCGACGTCCATCGTGATGTGCGCGGTCGACAGGGTGGTGGACTCCTCGACGTCCGCGGAGTCCTGTCCCCGGCGCAGCACTGCCTTGATGCGGGCCAGGAGCTCCCGGGAGGAGTACGGCTTGGTGACGTAGTCGTCGGCCCCGAGCTCGAGGCCCAGCACCTTGTCGAACTCGTCGTCCTTCGCCGTCAGCATGATGACGGGGACCGAGGAGGTGCGGCGGATCTCCCGGCAGACCTCGGTCCCGCTCATGCCGGGGAGCATGAGGTCCAGCAGCACCAGGTCGGCGCCATGGGCGGTGAAGATCCGCAGGCCGTCGACGCCGTTGTCCGCCACCGCGACTTCGTACCCCTCCTTGCGCAGGGAGTAGGACAGCGGATCGGAGAAGGACTCCTCGTCCTCCACGATCAGGATGCGGGTCATCTCAGTTTCCCTTTCTCGACGCCTCGGCGCCGCTGGCGGTGACCGTCCCCGTGCGTCCCATCTCGGGGATGCGCAGGGTGAAGGTGGAGCCCTGCCCGGGCAGGGACCAGGCTGTCACCTCGCCGCCGTGGTCGGCGGCGATGTGCTTGACGATCGCGAGACCGAGGCCGGTGCCCCCGGTCTCGCGCGAGCGGGCGCGGTCCACGCGGAAGAACCGCTCGAAGACCCGCTCCAGATCCTCCTTGGAGATCCCGATGCCCTCGTCCTTGACGGAGAGCTCGACCATGCCGCTGTCGCGGCGCACGGAGATCCCTACGCGGGTGTCGGCATCGGAGTAGCTGATGGCGTTGGCGACGAGGTTGGACAGTGCGGTCACCAGCATCGTCTGCGAACCGAACACCCGCAGCCCGCCGGTCCCGCCCGAGGCCAGCTCGATGCGTCGGCCCATCGCCACATTGCGGTTCTGGCGCACCGCCTCCTCGACGACGTCGTCGATCTCGACGGGCTTGGCATCGGGCAGCGCGGAGGTGCCCTGGACGCGCGAGAGCTCGATGATCTCCTGCACCAGACGGGAGAGCCGTTGCGACTCCGTCTGCATGCGCTCGGCGAAGCGGCGCACGGCCTGAGGGTCCTCGGCGGCGTCCTCCATCGTCTCGGCCAGCAGGATGATGGCACCGACGGGCGTCTTCAGCTCATGCGACACGTTCGCGACGAAGTCCCGCCGGGTCTCCTCCACGCGCACGGCGCGCGTGAGGTCGTCGGCCAGCAGCAGCACCCCGCTCTCGCCGAGCGCACCGATGCGCACGTCGATCACGGCGTCGGTGTCCGAGTCAGCCTGGCTGGAGCGGCGCAGCGTGAGCCGTTCGTCGCGGTAGCCACCGTTGCGGCCGACATCGGCGGCGAGCTCCATCAGCTCGCTGTTCGCCAGCCGCGGGTAGTCGTTGCCCGCTGCGCGCACGATCCCGTAGGAGTATGCCAGCGGGGAGGCGCGCAGGACGTCCCCGGCCGTGTCGAGCACGACATAGGCCGAGGAGAGGATGGACAGCACCTCCGCGGCAGGCTCAGGCACCACCGGCGGCGGAAGTTCGGGAGCGCGTGAGCGCCGCCCCTCCGACCGAGTCATCGCGAGCGTGGCGGCGCAGCCGATCACGAGGCCGATGACACCGGCGAGCAGGAGGAGGACAGACAGGGGCACGAGGACAGCCTAGGCCGACGAGCGCCGTGCCCCGCACTGCCGCGCCCCGTCAGGGCGAGGAGCGGGGCAGGAGTTCATCCGGACTGCACCGGGAGTTCACCGAGGAACCGTCTCCGTTCACCCGCTCTTGCCAGACTCGGGCGGCGGACATCCCGAACCAAGGAGAGTGCACACCATGCGCGAGGCGTACCAGAGCGACCTGCGGCATCTCGTCGACGACCTCGTCGACATGGCAGACAAGGTGGGCTCGGCCCTCGAGGACGCCACCGAGGCCCTGCTCGAGGGCGACCTGGCCCTCGCCGAGCGGGTCATCGCGGCCGACGTCCACATCGATCAGCGACAGAACGACCTCGATGCGAAGATCGTCGAGCTGCTGGCGCGCCAGAACCCGGTCGCCACGGACCTGCGCCTGCTGGTCGCGGCGCTGCGCATGAGCTCCTCGCTCGAGCGCATGGGCGATCTGTGCACGCACATCGCCCTCGTCGCGCGCCGCACGCATCCGGAGCCCGCCGTCCCCGAGCAGCACCGCGACCAGATCCGGCGCATGTCCACCATCGCCGAGGCCGCTCTGAAGGACGCCTCCCAGGTCATCGCCGAGCGGGATCTCGCGCTCGCCGCACAGGTCGAGAAGAACGACGACCAGCTCGACGAGCTGCTGCTGGAGATCTCCCGCGAGATCGGGAGGGGCGACGGCTACTCCAACCGCCAGGTCATCGACGTGACGCTCCTGATCCGGTTCTACGAGCGCCTGGGCGACCATGCCGTCTCGCTGGTCCGCCGTGTCGGCTTCCTCGTGACCGGCGATGCGCTGGACACCCTCCACCCCGGGACCGACGTGTCGGAGTTCTGAGCGCACGATCCAGGACGCCGCAGCGCCCGCCCTCCCCTCTGGGGACGGCGGGCGCTGCGGCGTCGGGCGCGCTGTGCGCTGGGGCTCAGCCCCGGTTGGGGCGCGGGCGCCGCTCCGTGACCGCTTCAGCTCCTCGCTTGGCGCCGCGCTGGGCGACCTGTCGCAGTCCCTGCAGCAGCACTCCGGAGATCAGCGTCCACAGCGCGATCTTCCACAGCGCCTGCTCCTGCATCGGATCGGTGATCCCGGCGATCTCGTCCTTGCCGAGGCCGTCCTTCTTCGCCTGCTTGCGCTGCTTGGCCGTGGCCTTCGCCGAGGCCTTCTGGGCCTTGGCGGTGGGCGCATCCTCACCGAAGACCGCGCCCCACCCGGCAGTGGCGACCTTCCTGCCGACCATGCCAGCGGCGACACCGGCGATCGGGACGATGATCTTGACGAGCGGATTGGCCATGGGAACCTCCGGGCGGAAGACGGATGCGGAGAGCGGTCGGACGGTGCAGGCGACGACGGTCGGGCGGCGGGCGCAGCCGCCGCCCCGGTCAGCAGGGCGTCAGTACGTGCCGGCGTTCTCAGCGTAATAGGTGCCGACGGTGTCGTCCTGCAGGGCCTCCCGCAGGACGTCCATGCCGTCCTCGTCCGTCGCGACCACGGAGGCGCCTCCGCTGGTGGTGTACGGATCGCCGTGGGGGATGGCCAGGAAGTACATGTCCGAGGTGCGGATGTCGCGCATCGACAGGCCCAGCTCGATCATCGCCGTCGGCGTCAGGCCGTCGTCGGTCGTCAGATAGGGGGCGATCGAGGAGACGGTCTCGCGGAGCTTCGCAGGATCCGTCAGGGTGTCCCGGCTGATCAGCTCCGCGGCGATCGCCTTCAGCACCAGCTGCTGATTGCGGTTGCGCTGGAAGTCGCCGTCGGAGAACTGCTTGCGGGAGCGGACGAAGGCGAGGGCCTCCTCGCCGTTCAGATGCTGGGTCCCCTCGGTGAACTCGAAGTCGCCGGCGGTGAAGGAGATCGGCACCTCCACGTCGATCCCGCCGAGGGTGTCGACCAGACCCTGGATGCCGTCGAAGTCGATCAGCGCCACGTGATCGATCGGCACCCCCACATAGTTCTCCACCGTGGTCACCGCGAGGCTGACGCCTCCGAAGGCGAGGGCCGCGTTGATGCGGTCCTTGCCGAAGCCGGGGATGTCCACGTAGAGATCGCGCGGGAAGGACATGATGTACACGCTCTGGCCGTCGTCGGAGACGTGCACGAGCATCATGACGTCCGAGCGCTGACCGTAGACGCCCTCGGAGACCGCATCCTCCTCGCTGCGCTTGTCCGAGCCCAGCAGCAGGAAGTTCTGGCCGGACCCCTCGATCGCCTCCGGCGCCTCGCCGTCGGACGCCCCGCGAGTGATCTCCACCGTGGTGATCTTCTTGTACTCGTTGCGCAGGGAGTTGAGGTATCCGCCGACGACGATGCCGACTCCGATCACCAGCGCGGCGACCACGGCCAGGGCGATCAGCGCTGCGCGGCGCCCACGGCGGGCGCCGGGTTCGGGGGAGTCCCCGTCCTCCCAGTCCGAGGGCAGTTCGACGTCATCGGGTGTGGTCATGGCGGGCTCGCTCTCATCGGGTGCGCGCTGGCACGTCCGGGAGTGTCACGGGATGGTGGAGGAGGACAGGAAGAGGACGCCGCCCCGGTCAGCGGACCGGTGCGTACGCCAGATCCCATATTAGACGTCCGGCCCGCCGTCCCTTGCTCTCGAAGCTCGTCTTCACACGACCTTCGAACCTCGGCGCCCAGCCGCGGGAGGGCATGTGCTCGGGGACCGGGTCGCTCGGCTCACCCTCAGGACGGGGTCCGTGCGGATGGAGGCTCCTCAGGCGAGGGTCGGCATCCAGCACCTCGCGCATGTGATGGGCGTACTGCGCCCAGTCCGTCGCCAGGCGGAGCACCCCGTCGTCGGAGAGCAGCGGCAGCACCGCGTCCAGGAAGGGAGGATTCACCAGACGGCGCTTGTGATGCTTGGACTTGTGCCACGGATCGGGGAAGAAGATCCACAGCTCCTGCACCGACGACGGCGGGAGGAGGACCGGCAGGCTGCGCTGGGCGTCCAGCGGGAGCAGCCGGATGTTCTGCGGGTGACCCGCCCGCTCGATGCGGTCCAGGGTCTGCGCCAGCCCGGGGACGTACACCTCGACGGCGAGATGATCGCGATCCGGGCGGGCGGCCGCCGCGGCGGCGATGTTCTCCCCCTGACCGCTGCCGACCTCGACCACCAGCGGAGCGCGCCGCCCGAAGACCTCCTCGACGTCCAGGGTCGTTCCCGGGGCGGGCAGGGTGTCGCGCTCGCCCCGCGGAAGATCGAGCAGATAGCGACCGGAGAGACGGTCCCAGGCGTCCTGGCGGCTCGAGGAGAGGCGGTCTCCGCGGCGGACGAACGAGACGATCTCCCGCTGAGGTCGCGCAGCGCCGGAGGCCGAGCTCAGCTCCGACGGGAGCTCGGACTCCGCCGACGAGGGATCAGGCGTCACGGTAGAGGGCACCGTCCCTGACGGTGACGGTGAGGGCCGGCAGAGGACTCTCGGCGGGCCCCTCGAGCACCTCTGCGCTGGAGGCGTCGAAGCGGGAGCCATGGCAGGGGCAGTCCAGCTCGTCCCCCGCCATCGACAGCGCGCAGCCGTTGTGGGTGCAGTACCCCGAGTACGCGGTGATCTCCTCCCCGGCACCGCGCACGATGAGGGCGAAGGGCCGCTCGCCTCCGAAGTTCACCAGCGTGCTCGCGTTCTCGGGGATCTCGTCGAGCGGGATGCCGCCGTCGTCCTCGGCGGGCACGGGATCTGCATCGCCGAACCCCTGGTCGTCCGGTCCGCACCCGGCCAGGGCGCACACCCCCGCGGCGGACACGGCGGGGATCATCAGGGCATGGCGACGAGTCAGGCGCGGTCGGGGCATGCGTCCCAGGATAGTCGGCGCCGCGGTGGGAGGGCCGGTCGGGAAGGAGTTCAGGAGGGGCTGTGGCTCACACTCCCCGGGAGCGCGCCCCTGATGCGTGCCCGGGAGGGCGTCTCAGACCTTGTCGGCGGTCATCTCGCGAGGATCCCAGGAGATCAGCCCGCGGGCGCGCCAGCCGCGGGCGCTCACCGCGTCCCGTGCCTCGCGACGCCGCGCGGGGGAGAGGCGATCGACGTACAGCGAGCCCTCGAGGTGGTCCACCTCATGCTGGAGGCAGCGGGCGAGGACGCCCCCCTCGTCCTCGACCACGACGGGGTTGCCCTCGAGGTCGATCCCGGTCACGCGCGCCCCCCGATGACGGGCCGTGGGGAAGCCCTCGCCGGGAACCGACAGGCACCCCTCGATGGTCTCCTCGTCGAGCTCGAGCGGTCCGAAGCGCTCGAGGCGCGGGTTGATCACGACGCCCCGACGCAGCTGCTCCTGCGCGTCCGTGCAGGAGTACACGAAGATCCGCCAGCGCGACCCGACCTGCGGGGCGGCGAGCCCGGCCCCGTCGGCCGCGTCGTTGGTCTCGAGCATGTCCGCCACCAGGGTGCGGATGTCGTCGGTGACCTCTCGGACCCGGCGGGTGCGCTGCTCGAGAGCGCGGTGGCCGATGATGGTGATGGGGCGGACGGTCATGCGGGGGGATCTCCTGGGCGGGCTGGTGGTCGGTCCGACGCAGAGTCTGGCACGTCCTCCTGCATCGCGCCGACCGAGGACCCGGAGGACTCAGGAGACGCTCCGGCACCTCGGTCGGCATCATCGTCTGCGGTGCGATCCGGATCGTCGGCGGCAGCGGAGCTCGTCGGGCCGCTCTGGGACGGGCTGGTCACGCGGTGCCGACGGGGCGGGTTGACGGCGAGGACGCTGCCGGCGTCGACGATCCAGACGGAGCGCTCCCGGCGCAGCGGCGCGCCGTCGCGCGCCGAGAGCGCGACGGCGCGACCGATGCGCTCGGCCTCCGCGGCATCCTCGGCCAGGAAGTCCAGGGTGTGGGTGGCATGGGAGTCCAGCACGATCGTGTGCCACGCCTCGAGGCCGCTGGCGATCTGCCGGGCGCGCAGGAACTCGGCGTCCAGCGCCGCGCCCCCGATGATCACGATGTTCCCCAGCCACAGCAGCAGGAGGATCCCGATCAGCCCGTTGAGCACGGTGAGCACCTCGGTGAAGCGCGTCGCGTAGACCATCAGCTGCCCGAGCAGGTGCGCGGAGCCGAAGAGCATCAGGACCGACACCACCGACCCGAGGGTCATCAGCCGGTAGCGCGGGAGCTTCACGTTGGGGAACAGGTAGTAGGCGAGGGAGACCCCGATGATGAGGATGATCAGGAGGATCGGCCACTTCACGATGTTCCACGCCACGAAGGCGACGCGCGGGATCCCGATGAGCTCCCCGAGCCTCTGCGAGGCGTCGGAGCCGATCACCAGCATCGACAGGGCCAGCAGCGCCACGGCGACGATCAGCACGGTCTCGCCGAACACGATGGTGCGGAACCAGAGGAAGGGCCTGCCCTCGCGGGTGTCGTAGACCCGGTGCAGGGCGCGATGGAAGGCCGCGACCCCGTTGGAGGCCGACAGCAGCGAGCCCGCGGTGCCCAGCGCGAGGCCCAGGAGACCGCCGTTGGTGGTCGAGACCGCCAGGATGGCGGAGACGAACGGACGGGGATCGAGCGTCGGGAAGACCTCGTGCACCATCGTGGCGGCGGCCTCGACGGACTCCCGCCCGATGCCGAGCATCGAGAGCATCGACACCACGGCCACCGCCCCGGGGAACAGGGACAGGACCGCGTAGAAGGTCATCGTCCCGGCGACGTCCCACACCTGGATGTCGAGCATCCTCATGCGCACCCGGTTGAGCACGTGCAGGATGCTCAGCCGCGGGCTCTCATACTCCACGACGGGCCGGGACCGATGTGCTGGGCGCATGGGACTCCTCGGCTCGGGGCGGGGCGGGGCGGGGCGGGGCGGGACAGGACGGGACCGGGCGGTGGGAGAGGATGGCGCGGCAGCCCGGCGGACGCCTCGGAAGCCTACGGGAGCCCAGGGCGCCTCAGCGGGATCGCTCAGGCGTCCTCGATGATGTCGTCGGGATCGGTGTGCACCGGATACTCCCACGGGTCCTCGGGATCCGTGGGGACGACGGAGGTGACGATCGTCCCGTCCGGGCGGGCGTCCCCGAGACCGACGGGCGAGGCGAGCACCGCGTCGTCCAGGACGGGCCCCTGGTCCTCGAGCGGCACGGTGGCAGCTCCTGCGACGCCGTCGGCCTCCGATCCCTCGGCGCCGATGCCCACGCGCACCCCGCGCACCGTCACCTCGACGGGAGCGCCGCTCTCGAGGACGAAGGAGATCTCCCTGCGCACGATGCGCACGCGGATCCGCGAGCCGCGGATCGTCAGCGGGAAGCTCAGCTCCGGCCAGAGCGAGGGGAGGCGCGGGTCGAAGGAGATCTCACCGCCGTCCTGGCGCATGCCCCCGAAGCCGTGGACGAGCGCGTTCCACACCCCGCCCGCCGAGGCGATGTGCACGCCGTCGGAGGTGTTGTGGTGCAGGTCCCCGAGATCGACGAACAGCCCGGCCCGGAAGTAGTCCAGCGCAGCCTTCTGGTGCCCCACCTCGGCGGCCATGATCGACTGCACGACGGCGGAGAGCGAGGAGTCGCCGGTGGTGATCGGGTCGTAGTACTCGAAGTCGGCGCGCTTCTCCTCGGCCGTGAACTCGCTGCCGCGCAGGAACAGGGCGAGCACGACGTCGGCCTGCTTGAGCACCTGGAACCGGTAGATCACCAGGGGGTGGTAGTTGAGCAGCAGCGGGAAGGACTCCGGCGGCGTCGACGAGAGGTCCCAGATCTCCCGCTCGAGGAAGCGGTCCTCCTGCAGATGGATGCCCAGCGCCTCGTCCTTGGCCACGAACATCCCGTCGGCGCAGGCCTCCCACTGCTCGAGCTCCAGCTCATCGAGCTCGAGCTCGACCACGAGCCCGCGATAGCGGGCCGGATCCGCAGCCTTCAGGGCGCGGACCGCGAGCACCGCTCGGCGCAGGTTGTAGCGGGCCATGACGTTGGTGAACATGTTGTTGTTGACGACGGTCGTGTACTCATCGGGCCCAGTCACGCCATGGATGTGGAAGCTCGCGTCGCCCTCGGCCGTGACCCGCCAGAAGCCGAGGTCGGCCCACATCCTCGCGGTCTCCACGAGCACTTCGACACCATCGCGGCGCTCGAACCCGATGTCGCCGGTGACGTCCGTGTACTGCGCGAAGGCGAAGGCGATGTCCGCGTCGATGTGGTACTGCGCCGTGCCGGCGGCGTAGTAGGCGGAGGCCTCGTCGCCGTTGATCGTGCGCCAGGGGAACAGGGCTCCGCGCTGGTTCAGCTCGCGGGCCCGCTCCCTGGCCTTGGGAAGCATGTTCGCGCGGAAGCGCAGCGCGTTGCGCGCCCAGGCGGGGGAGGTGAAGGTCAGGAAGGGGACGACGTACACCTCCGTGTCCCAGAAGTAGTGGCCCTCATAGCCGGAGCCGGTGAGGCCCTTGGCCGGGATGCCCCACTGGTCCGAGCGGGCCGAGGCCTGCGCGAGCTGGAACAGGCACCAGCGGGTGGCCTGCTGCTCGACGGGACGGCCGGGCAGGCGGACGTCCGAGCGCTCCCAGAAGTCGGCGAGGTAGTCGGCCTGGTCGGACCACTGATGCTCGAACCCCTCGTCGCGCACGCGGTCCAGCGTCCGTCGGCAGCGGTCGAACAGCTCTCGATGGGGGACGGAGCGGGAGGAGTGGTAGGCGACCGCCTTGCGCACCCGCAGCGTCTGCCCCGGCTCGAGGTTCGCGCGGACGACCTTGCGGCCGCGGTCCTCGGACGTGTCCATGAGGTGCTCGACCTCGGCGTCGGAGGCGATCTCGTGATCGGCGCCGACGGCGAGGGTCATGCCCGACGCGGCCACGCGGTATCCCAGCAGCAGCCGTCGCTCGCTGTGCCAGTGCTGCAGCGGTTCGAGGACCCGATGGGTGAAGGCGGTGGTCTTGCGCGGATCCACCTTCTGCGTGATCGGCCCGTCGACCCCGTGCCCGAAGTCGTCGACCATGTCCTCGCGGTTGATCACCTGGGAGGAGATCGCGACGGGCGCGGCGCCGTCGAGCATCGTCACCTCCATGTCCATCAGGGCGAGGTGCCGCTGCGGGAAGGAGACCATGCGGCTGCTGCGCACCCTCACCCGCTTGCCCGAGGGGGTGCGCCACACGAGGTCCCTGCGCAGCACGCCCTCGCGGAAGTCGATCCAGCGCTCGTACTCCAGCAGATCCGCGACGCTCAGCAGAAGCGGCTCGTCATCGACGTACAGCTTCATGACCGAGGAGTCCGGCACGGAGATCATCGTCTGCCCGGTGCGTGCGAAGCCGAAGGCGGACTCCGCGTGGTGGATCGGCCAGATCTCGTGGAAGCCGTTGAGGAAGGTGCCGTGCGCGTGCACGTCGCGGCCCTCCTCGGGAGTGCCGCGCATCCCCATGTAGCCGTTTGCCGTCGCGAACAGGGTCTCCAGATGGCCGAGATCCGCGCCGGGACGGGACTCCACCAGGCGCCACTCGTCCACCGGCAGGTGGGTCCGGTCGATGGGGTCGGCGGGCACCGAGCGCAGGCGTGTCATGACAGCTCCTCCAGATCGTCGACCACCAGGGTCGCGCCGGCGGCGGAGAGTGCGTCGGCGCCCGCCCCCCGGTCCACGCCGACGACGGCGCCGAAGGCGCCGTCGGCCCCCGCCCTCACCCCCGGGACCGCATCCTCGTAGACGACCGCCTCGGCGGGCTCGGCCCCCAGGCGACGGGCGGCGAAGAGGAAGGTGTCCGGCGCGGGCTTGCCGGGCAGCTGCTCATCGCGCGCCACGTTGCCGTCGACCACGAGCTCGAAGCGGTCGCGCAGGCCTGCGCCGCGCAGGACCTCCTCGGCGTTGCGGGAGGAGGAGACGATGGCCAGGCGCCGCCCCGGGAGGGCGGCCAGACGGTCCAGATAGGCGACCGTGCCGGCATAGGGACGCACACCCTTCCGGATCAGGTCGAGGACGACGGCGTTCTTGCGGTTGCCCAGCCCGCGCACGGTCTCCGCGCCGAGCGGCTGATCGCCGCCGTCGGAGTCCTCGCCCTCGGGCAGGACGATCCCGCGTGAGGCGAGCATCGCCCGCACCCCGTCGTAGCGGGGCCTGCCGTCGACATGGGCGAAGTAGTCCGCCTCCGTGTACGGCTCGGGGACCCCGCGGGAGGCGAGGAAGCCGGAGAACATCGCGTCCCAGGCGCGCATGTGCAGCTCAGCGGTCGGGGTGACGACTCCGTCGAGGTCGAAGAGATGGACGGGCAGATCCGAGGGGCGGGAGGACGGGTGGGAGTTCGGCTCAGCGCTCACCCTGGCCATGCTAATCGCGCGGATGCCTGCAGGAGCGCATGGTGTCGACGGCGCGGCGTCGGTTACCCTTCCCGGGTCCGACCTCGCGCGCCGCGCCGGGCCGGAGAGGAACGAGCCCGGCGAGGAGACCATGGTTCCCACCCGGTCGCTGCCCGTGATCGATGCGGTGCGACGACGAGTCCAGATCGAGGACAGGGGCGCCCAGATGGGCGTCCGCCTGTCGCTGACCACCAACATCGCCCTCGCGCCGGTGCGCCTGTGGCCCCTGCTGGCGACGTCCGCAGGCCTCGCACGCTGGTGCGGCCCCGTCATCGGGGAGCTCCGCGAGGGCGGGAGCTTCGAGCTGCCCGGGCTGGCCCGCGGCCGGGTACTCGAGTCCGCCTCCCCCCACCGGATCGTGCTCGCCTGGGATCGCGGACACGGCGAGGAGCCGCTGCAGGTGCGGCTCGACCCCGAGGACGACGGCACCACCTCCCTGCGGATCGTCCACGAGCTGTCGCAGTCCCGCGAGGAGTTCGAGGCGCTCGGCCCGGGCGCCGCGGCGATCGGCTGGGAGCTCCTGCTGCTGCGGCTCGCGTCGGCGACCGACGGATGGCGCGTCACCTGCATGACGGACGTCCCCGTGCCCGATACCCGCTGGATCGACGGTCCGGAGGGCGCCGAGCATCGGCGGGCCTGGGCGGTGCGATGGGCGGCGGAGCTGCTGGCAGCCGGCGTCGACGAGGAGACCGTCCGGCGCAGCGAGGAGGAGACGGTGCGCGCCCTCAGCGGCGACTGATCTCCAGCACCCGGGGAGATGCTCCCGGTCGTCCCGCCAGATCGAGCAGCGCCCGCGCCAGATCCTCGCGCGGGACCAGGGCGGAGGCGCGGCCGACGGCCGGGCTGATCCGCGGATCCCCTGCACCGGCGACGTCGGACGTCGCGCCGGCGCGCAGCGCCGTCCAGTCCAGTCCGCTGCCGGCCAGCACCCTCTCGAGCCGCTCCGCATCGGCGACGCCCCCGCGCCGACGGCCGGGGCGCAGGGAGCGCGGCCGACTCCGCGGTGAGGAGAGGGCGGCGGAGGACGCCGCGACGAGCCGGGAGATCCCTGCAGAGCGCAGCGCCGCCGTGGTGGCGAGGGCGAGGTCGGTCATCCGGGTGGAGGGAGCGCGGCCCGGCGAGGGCGTCAGCGCGAGGACGGCGGCGTCCGCCGGGCCCGCGACCCCCTCGGCGCCGGCGCCGAGGGCCCTCGGCGTCGTCGCGGTGACGGGGAGGCCCGCGGCCAGGGCCTCGCGCACGACGGCCTCGCCGAGGGGGTCGTCGGCGCCGAGCACGAAGATCATGGGCGATACCGTACCGCCGCCGCGCACAGTATTTGCCTATGCTCACTATCGGATGGGAGACTTCCGCGAGTGTCGTCCTCCCCGCCCTCCGCCGCGGCGGTGATGCGCACGCTGATCCCGTCGGTGTACCTGCCCACGCTGCTCGAGTTCACCGGACAGGCCGCGCTCATGCCGGTGATCCCGCTGATCGCCCTGCAGCTGGACTTCACGGTCCCTCAGGCGGCGGCGCTCTCGCTGATCTTCGGCGCGGCCTCCTTCGTGGGGCCCATCCCCGCCGGCAGGGTCATCTCCCGCTTCGGCGCACGCGCCTCTCTCGTGGTCACCGGATGCCTCCTGATCCTCGCGAACATCGCGGCGTACCTGGTCATCACGCCGGGTCTCGAGGACACCGCCCAGGATCTCCACCGCGGCACCCTGATCGCCCTGCTGACGATCATGGCCTCTGCCTCGCAGGTCTGGACGCTGGGTCGCCAGTCGTATCTCGGCTCCGCGCTGCCGCCGACTCTGCGAGCGCGAGGCATGACGACCTTCGGCGGCATGATCCGCATCGGTCAGGTGGTGGGTCCCCTGCTGGGTGCGATCGTGCTCGGCCTCGGGCAGGACTCGCTCGTCTTCCTGCTCTACGCCGCGACCTCCCTGGGTGCGACGGTGATGGTGGCGGTCTTCCTCCCGCACGGCGAGGCCGTGGGCGGAGGCTCGGCCGCCGGTGCGAGCATCCGCCGGGGCAGGCGCAGCGATGCGCGCAGGATGCTCGACAGGGCGGTGCTCGCGAGGATGCTGTCGGTGGGCCTCGGCTTCGCCCCGGTGATGATCTCGCGGGTGAACCGCACGACGATCGTCCCGCTCCTGGGCGCCGCTCTCGGACTCGACTCGAGCTGGGTCTCGATCGTCTTCGGCGTGAGCGCCGTGGTGGAGATCCTCATGGTCTTCCCCGCGGGCACCCTCATGGACCGCTTCGGCCGTGCCGCCGTCGCCGTCCCCTGTGCGCTCGTGATGGGGGCCGGATACCTGCTGCTGGCTCTGCTCGCCCTCACGGTCGGCGAGGGCTCGTTCGGCGCTGCTGTGGTGTCGCTGGTGGTGCCGAGCATGCTGATCGCCCTGGGCAACGGCCTGGGCTCCGGAATCGGCATGACGCTCGGGATCGACGTGTCCCCGGTGCACGGGCGCACCGGCTATCTCGCCTGGTGGAACACGCTGCTGGGCGGCGGTCGGATGATCGCGCCACTGATCGTCAGCGGCATCGCCCTGGTCGCGCCGGTCGCGATGGCCGGCGCCGTCACCGGTGCGCTCTGCCTCGTCGGTGGAGCCTGGCTCGCACGGGTCCTGCCGCGCATGACCCCGTCGGGCGGGACGCGCACGGCGGGGAGCCCGGCCTCCCGTCGCTGAGATCGAGACCATCGTCGGATCCATGGGCGGAGCGCGGTGAGGTCAGATGGATCCATGGTGCCTCTCCTGTCCTCGCCGAGGTCCCTCGGGCTCCCCGCGGTGCTCGCCGAGCAGGTCGGCGTCGCCCTGCGCTCGGGCACGCTGCTGGCACCGGTGGACGTCCGTCTCGAGCGCGGCGAGGTGCTCGCGATCGCCGGAGCCAACGGCAGCGGGAAGACCACGCTGCTGCGCGCCGTCGCCGGGCTCATCGCGCCGACGCAGGGGACCGTGCGCGTCGGAGGACTCAGGCCCGACGACCGGGACCGGCGCTTCCGCAGCGCGCTCGCCGCGCTGATCGGCCCGCCCCAGACGGCCCGCGACCTCACCGTCAGCGAGCATCTCCGCTTCGTCGCTGCGACCTGGGGAGCCGACGCCGACGACGCCCGTGCGACTGCGGACGGCCTGCTCGACGAGCTGGACATCATGCGGCTCGCCGACCGCTATCCGCATGAGCTCTCCAGCGGTCAGTCGCAGCTGCTGGCGATCGCGCTGGTGCTCGCGCGCCCCGCCGAGGTCCTCGTCCTGGACGAGCCGGAGCAGCGGCTGGACGAGGACCGCCTCGATCTGGTGATCGGTGCGCTGCGTCGGCGGGCGGATACAGGGTGCTCCGTGCTGGCAGCCACCCACAGCCCGCAGGTGCTCGACACCCTCGCGGACCGCCGACAGGTGATCCGGGAGGCACGATGAGCGCAGGATCTGCGAGGAGCACGAGGAGTCTGTGGAGCCCGAGGAGCACGAGGAGCTCTGCGTACGACCTGTACGTCGCGGTGATGATCCTCCTCGTGGTGGTCGCACCCGCTGTCCGCGCGGTCGGACTGGCGCTCGCGGCCCCGCGGCCCCTCGCGCTGCTGCTGTCCCCGCGGGCTCCGGCGACGGCTCTCGCGCTCCTCTGCGCCGCCGCCGCCGTCCTCGTCATCGCCGGCGGCCGACAGGGGCCGGCCGTGCTGCCGCCCTTCCTCACCGCGACCCTCGCCTCCGGTCCCGATCCTCGCCGGATCGCGCTGCGGCGGCCCCTCCTGCGATCCGTGCTGCTGCTCGCGGGTCTGACGCTGTGCATCGTCCTGCCGGTCGGGATCGCGCTGGCGGTCTCCGGGACGTCGACCGTGATGGAGACCGTGCTCACCGGGGCCGGCGCCCTCGGTCTGGGGGCGCTGCTCGCGCAGTGCTGGCTCGCGGGGGAGCTGCTGGGTCCTGCTGGACGAGGGGTCGCGGCGGGGGCCCTGACCGCGCTCGCCGTGGTGATCGGTCTGCTCGGCAGCAGCGCGATCGCGGTGCCCCTCCTGGCTGCATCGACTGCCCTGGCGGTGGCGGTGGCGGTGGCGGTGGCGGTGGCGGCGGTGGCAGCGGTGGCGGCAGGGGTGCGGGCTCTGGACCTGGTCCGCGGGAGCGTCCTCAGGGAGCAGGCGCTGCGCCGGGATCGCACGACGACGATCGCGCTCTCCGCCGATCTCGTCGGCGTCGTCGGCGAGCTGCGCGACCTGCCGAGCATCGGCCGCGCCCTGCCGGCCGTCGGTGCCGGACCGCTGCCCTGGATCTACCTGCGGCGCGACGTCGTCGCCTGGTCGCGCACGCCGCAGCGCTCCCTTCTCGGAGCGCTGCTCGTGCTCGCCGGCTCCAGCGGCATCGGACTCGGCGCATCCGCCGGATCGGGCCTCGGCCCGGGAGTCGACGCCGCCCTGCTGCTCATCGGTGCCGCGCTCCTCTGGTGGGGATCCGGTGCGTTCGTCGATGGGATCCGCCATGCCGTCCACACCCTCGGCGCTCCGACGCTGCTCGGGCAGACGGCGGGAAGGCAGGTGGTGCTGCACAGCACCGCGCCGATCCTGCTGCTGGCGGTGGCCGCGGCGGCGACGAGCCTCGCGCTCGGTGCGCCGCCGCTCGCGCTGCTGCTCGTGCCCCTGATCGCCGTCGGCCGCGTCCGGGACGCCGCCAAGGGGCCACTGCCGCTGGCGCTGATGACTCCGATGCCGACAGTCCAGGGGGACTTCTCGGTGCTCCTGATCCTCGGCTGGCAGCTCGATGCGCTGCTGCTGACGCTGCTGGCCGCCGGTGCGGCGGCGGCCGCCGGGGCAGGGGCAGGGATGCTCGCCGCGACCGGTGTCGCCCTCGGGGCGACCGTGATCCTGGCTGCGATGGCGGCCCTCCGGATCCGCCGCCTGAGGAGATGAGCGGCCGCAGACCGGCCGCGCACGAGGACTGGGCGAGGGAAGGAGACCCGATGGACATCAGGACGACACCCAACCCTGCCGTGCGCTGGGCGGGCAGGAAGCTCGAGGAGGCGAACGCCCGACACCCCTGGAGCCACAACGATCACTTCCACCGCTGGATCCTGCGGTCGCTTCCTCCCGGTTCCCGACGGCTGCTCGACGTGGGCTGCGGGCGGGGGAGCCTGATCGCCGCGCTGCAGGCGGAGCTCGGCGGGTCGGCGCTCATCGAGGGCATCGACCCGGACCCGCGCATGGCGCTCTCCTCGGCCGAACGGTTCCGCGGAGCGGCAGGCGTGCGCATCCGACGGGCGAGCCTCGCGGACATCGCCGCCGAGCAGCTCGAGCACGACCGGCCCGGAGAACCAGGCCCGGGTCCCTACGACGCCATCACGATGATCGCCTCCCTGCACCACATGGCTCTCGAGCCGGCCCTGGTGCAGGCGGCGGGTCTGCTGCGTCCGGGCGGGAGGCTGCTCGCGGTCGCGCTCGTGCGTCCCCACGGAGCGCTCGACGGTGCCTGGGACATCGTGAACGCTCTGACGAACCCCCTGATCGGACTCGTGAAGCACCCCCGTCGGGCGACTCCGGGAGCCTCGGGCGCCGAGGACGTGCAGATGCCGCTGCGGGATCCCGACATGGGCGTCGCGGAGCTGCGCGAGCGCGCCCGAGCCGTGCTGCCCGGAGCGCGGGTCCATCGACGGGAGGGATTCCGCGTCACGATGTCCTGGACGCGACCGGACTGACCCTACTCAGCGGGATCAGCGGGATCAGCGGGATCAGCGCGATCAGCGGGGCTCGTGCCGGGCGATGACCTCGCCGAGCCGGCAGATCGCGTCCGTGATGACGGCGGGGGAGTGCGTGACGAAGCTCAGACGCATCGTCGAGCGGTCGGGATCCGAGGCGAAGAACGACCAGCCGGGAAGGTAGGCGACCCCCGCGTCGACCGCGTCGGAGAGCATCGCCTGCGCATCCCACCCCTCGCCGAGCGCGGCCCACAGGAACATGCCCCCGTCGGGACGCGTCACATGAGCGCCCTCGGGCAGGACCGGCGCGATCGCCTCAGCCATCGCGTCCCGGCGCTCACGATAGACCTCGCAGACCTTCTTCACGTGCAGTCCCAGGTCCGCGACCTCCAGGTAGCGGGCGACCGTCAGCTGATCCACGACCGAGGACTGCATGGAGATCGCGGCCTTGGCGACGGCGAGCGTGTCCAGGATCGGGCCCTCGGCGCGGATCCATCCGATCCGCACGCCCGGGCTCATCAGCTTGCTCATGGAGTTCAGCAGCAGGGTCCGCTCGCCCATCCCCGGGAGCGAGGCGATCGGTGCCCAGGTGCCGCCGGTGAAGGTGAGCTCGCCGTAGGGATCGTCCTCCACGAGCGGCACGCCGGTGCGCAGCAGCACGTCGGCGACGGCCTGGCGGCGCAGCATCGGCATCGTGCGACCGGTCGGGTTCTGGAAGGTCGGGATGAGGTACACGAACCGCGGGTGGTGGGTGCGGACAGCCTCCTCGAGCGCCTCCGGGATCACCCCGTCGTCGTCCGTGTCCACGCCGATCATGTGCGCGCCGTGGACACCGAAGGCCTGCACCGCCGCCAGGTAGGTGGGGGACTCCACCAGCACCGTGTCACCGGGCTCCAGGAGCGCCTCGGCGATCACGAACAGCGCCTCCTGGGACCCGGAGGTGATGCGGATCTGCGAGGCGTCCGTCGGCACGGAGCGGGACAGCCGTCGCGCCGCCTGCTCCCGCAGCTCGGTCTCGCCCTCGCTGACCCCGTACTGCAGAGCACGGCTGCCGTGGTGCGAGAGCACCCAGTCGTAGGCGGCGGTGACGTCCTCGAGCGCGAACAGCTCCGGATCCGGGATCCCTCCGGCGAAGGACACCACGCCGTCCTTCGCGGCGAGGGCGAAGATGTCCTTCAGCGGCGAGGACTCCATGCCCGCATAGCGGGCCGCGACGGGGAAGCTGAACGGATGGGACGGGGTCGGGGTCGAGGTCATCGCTCTATCGTGTCATCTCTCCAGAGCGCCCTCGAGGGTCAGCAGTGCCTGTTTGGTCGCAGTTCCGCCCGCGTAGCCGGTGAGGGAGCCGTCCGCGCCGAGGACGCGATGGCAGGGCACCACGATCGAGATCGGGTTCGCGCCGACAGCCGCCCCCACGGCCTGCGCGGCGCGCGGCCGTCCGAGGCTCCGCGCGATCGCCCCGTAGGTGACGGTCCGTCCGCGCGGGATCTCGCGCAGCTGCGCCCAGACCTCGCGCTGGAAGGCCGTCCCACCGGGATGCAGCGGCAGGTCGAAGGCGGTGCGTTCCCCGGCGAGGTACTCCTGCAGCTGGCGCTCTGCGGCGTCGAGCACAGGATGGCCCGACGTGCGCTCCTCGCCGAGCGTGACGAGACGGGAGCCGGTGGGGAAGTGCGCCTGGTCCTCGCGCCACACGCCGAGGAGGGCGTCGGGGCCGGCAGCCAGCAGGTAGCGCCCGACAGGGGTCGTGATCCAGCGATGCGCGGTCTGCGTCGTGCGGTCGTTCATGAGAGGTCCTTCCTCGATGCTGCGGCATGGTGCCACAGGTGCAGGGCGGCGTAGGAGCGCCAGGGCGATGCGGCGGCCAGGGCGGAGGCGAGACCGTCATGGTCCTCGGCGAGGCCGAGGTCCCGGGCTGCGGCGAGCAGTGCCGCGTCCCGTGGCGGGGCGACGTCCACTGCGCGGACCGCGCGCAGGAGCACGTAGTCCGCCGTCCAGGGGCCGACGCCGCGGAGCGCCAGGAGCTGATCCCTCAGCGCCCGGCGGTCGGAGGACTCCTCCGCCGAGAGCGGGGAGGTCAGCGCCTCGGCGAGAGCGCGCCGCCGGGCCGACGGGCCGCGGAACCAGCTCTCGGCCCGCTCCGCCGCGCGAACCGGATCCGGAGGGAGGCGGTGCAGGCCGTCGACCTGCAGATCCTCCGGCAGGAGCATGTCTGCGGGATCCTCGAGCTCGATCAGATCCGCGGCGCGGACGATCTGCTCGCGAGTCTGGCCGATCGTGATCTGCTGTCCGACGATCGCCCACAGCAGCGCCTCACGGACCCCGGTCGTCCCCGGCAGGCGCACCCCGGGGCGCGCGACGATCAGAGGCTCCAGGGCCGGAAGCGCGGTGGCGAGGCCCTCGTCGATCCCGACCGGGTCCGCGTCCAGGTCCAGCATCCGCCGCACCAGCGCGATGGCCGCCGGGAGATCGCGCAGATCCGTGAGACGCGCATCCAGGGGGAGCGGACCCTCGACTCCCAGGTCGACCTGAAGCAGCGCGGGGCCCCGTGACAGCCTCACAGCACGGGACCACCGGGTGCCCTCGACACGCTCGGCGCCGTCGACAGCACGACGGGCGAACCAGTCGAGCAGGCCGTCGGCGTCGAAGGGACGACGCACCGCCAGCTCCACGCGCACCGCTGCGGCATCCGGACCCTCTCCCCGGTGCGCGGTCGGGCCGGCGGTCCGGTCGGCAGTCGGGCTCGGGCGACGGGAGCCCGCACGCCCGCGGATCGCCGACGGAGCGCGTCCGTAGATCCTGCGGACCGTGTCGTGCAGCTGGCGCTCGCTGCCGAACCCTGAGGCGGAGGCGATGTCCGTGAGCGGCAGCCGGGTGCTGCGCAGCAGATCATGGGCGCGGCGGGCACGTGCCATGCGGGCATGTGCGACCGCGCTCGCGCCGGTGCGCTCCAGCAGCGTGCGATGCAGGGTCCGCTCCGAGACGTGCAGGCGGGCAGCGAGGTCGGCGACGTGCGGCGCCCCGCCGGGCCCCGGATCCAGGGCACCCGCTCCGATCAGGTCCAGCGCCCGACGAGCGAGGGACCCGGCCGGGTCGCCGACGTCGGTGCCAGGAGGAGCCAGCGGACCGCAGCGCTTGCAGGCGCGGTAGCCGAGCTCGACCGCGGCGGCGGCGCTCGGGACGAACTCCACGCTGGAACGGCCGGGGGTGCGGGCGGGGCAGGAAGGGCGGCAGAAGATCCCGGTCGTGCGCACGCAGGTGAAGAAGACGCCGTCGAACCGCGCGTCGCGGGCACGGATCGCGGCATACCGCTGGTCGTCGGTGAGCTCGTCCATGCCTCCAGTGTTCTCGCTCGCAGCCTGCCGCGCCAGCGGGATCCGGCCAGCGCGGTCACGATGCTTGCCGTTGCCTGATGCGCCCCGCAGAATCGTCGGCGTGGACACTCCTGTGCTGGTCGCGCGACTGCGTCGCGCAGGCTGCGTCTTCGCCGAGGAGGAGGCCCGTGCCCTGGAGGACGCCGCGGTCGACGACGCCGACCTCGACAGCCTGTGCTCACGGCGCGAGGCAGGGGAGTTCCTCGAGCGCATCGTCGGCTCCGTCGAGCTGATGGGGGAGCGGCTCGTCGTCGGCCCCGGAACGTTCATCCCCCGGCAGCGCACCCGTCTGCTCGTCGAGCAGACCCTCGTCGCTCTGGACCGACGACGAGCCCAGGCGCCCGGGGCGGGACCGGTGCTGGTCGAGGCGTGCTGCGGCGTCGCGCCCGTCGCCGCGATCGCCGTCCGGCGCCAGCCCGACCTGGAGGTCCACGCGACCGACCTCAGCGACGGAGCTCTCGACGCGGCACGGCGGAACCTGCACCCGGGTGCCGGTCTGCACCGCGGAGACCTGCTGGCCGCGCTGCCTGCCGCGCTCGCCGGCCGGGTCGACGTCATCGCGGCGGTCCCGCCGTACGTCCCCACCGCGGAGATCGCCCTGATGCCGAGGGAAGCGCGCGAGCACGAGGAGCGGGCCGCCCTCGACGGAGGAGCGGACGGGCTCGACGTCGTCCGCCGCCTGATCTCCCAGAGCGTCGGATGGCTCCGGGAGCCGGGCGGGCTGCTCCTGGCGGAGATGCATAGGAGCCAGATCGCCGCCGCGCTCGCGCACGGGGCGGACCACGGCCTCGTCGGCGACGTGGTCGAGGGAGCCGACGGTCTCACCGCCGTCGTCCGGCTCGGCCGGCCCAGGGGAGCGGACTCAACGCCGACGGGGCGGGCATGACGGAGACCCGCACCGACCTCGTGCTGCTGCGGCGGGTCCGCGACCGCATGGACCGCGAGCACGCCTCGCCGCTCGACGTCGAGGAGCTCGCCCGCGGGGTGCACATGTCCGCAGGCCACCTCAGCCGTCGCTTCCGCGAGGAGTTCGGGGAGTCCCCCTACTCCTACCTCATGACGCGGAGGATCGAGCGGGCCATGGCGATGCTGCGGCTGACCGACCGCACGGTCACCGATATCTGCATGGAGGTCGGCTTCTCGTCGCTGGGGACCTTCTCGACCCGGTTCAAGGAGCTCGTCGGCGTCTCTCCGAGCCGCTATCGGGAGCGCGGCGCGGAGATCACCGACGCCATGCCCGCCTGCATCGCCCGCAAGGTCACCAGACCCGTCAGGTCGGACCGCTCCGCAGAGATCAGGAATCGAGAAGCGCCGCCGCGTTCCGGGCCGTAGATTCTCGGCCATGGACATCCACGACACAACGACGGGCTCCGCGTCCGGCGCCGCTGCGGAGCACCGCGCCCTGAGCATCCGTTCGAGCTTCCTGCCGCACACCGATCCCGAGGCCTCCCTCGTCTTCTACCGCGATGTGCTCGGCTTCGAGGTGCGGCTCGACGTCGGCGGTGGTCCGATGCGCTGGATCACCGTCGGCCCCGTCGGTCAGGAGGACACGGCGATCGTGCTGCACCCGGTGCTCGAGGGCAACGGGCTGACGGACGACGAGCACGCCGCGCTCCTGTCCGTCATCGCCAAGGGCGCCTACTTCGGGGTCAACCTCGCCGCCTCGGACCTCGATGCCACCTTCGCGTCGCTCGAAGCCGCGGGCGCGGAGATCGTGCAGGAGCCGATCGACCAGTCCTACGGCGTGCGCGACTGCGCGGTGCGGGACCCCGCGGGCAACCTGCTGCGCATCCAGCAGGCCCGCGCCTGACGGAACCGACACCCCCGACCCCCGAGACACCGACGGCACCATCTGGAGGACCGATCATGGACGACAGCACTGCAGCAGGCGCATTCACCGCCGCCGAGAGGGAGGCGATGCGCGCCCGGGCCGAGGAGATCCGAGCCGAGAAGGCGCTCGGCAAGGGCGCCAGGAAGCGCGAGGCGGATCGTGCCAAGCTCGAGGAGCTCATCGCCTCGCTCCCCGACGGAGAGCGCGCGGCCCTGTCCCGCGTGCACGAGACGATCTCCCTCGTCGCACCTCAGCTCGATCCCCGCACCTGGTACGGCATGGCCGCCTGGGCGCTCGACGGTGACGTCCTGTGCTTCTTCACCCACGCCTCGAAGTTCGGGGAGCGCTACCACAGCTTCGGGTTCAACGCCGTGGCGACGCTCGACGACGGCCCGATGTGGCCGACGTCGTTCGCGGTGACGGAGGTCGACGACGAAGTCGCCGGGAGGATCGCGGACCTCGTGCGGCGCTCGCTCGGCTGAGCAGAGCACAGCGAGCGGAGCACAGGACCACCCGGTCGGTGCAGGATCAGTGCAGGATCAGTGCAGAACGAGACAGCCGCGGCCCCTGGGGGCCGCGGCTGTCTCAGCTGGAGCGGATGACGGGAATCGAACCCGCGTAATCAGTTTGGAAGACTGAGGCTCTACCATTGAGCTACATCCGCGTGACCTGCATGGCGATCGGTTCCGACGGCCAGCGGGACAATCGGCCGGGCGAACCGGCCGAGACCTATTGAACCAGATTCTGCGGGTCGCGGTGCACCAGGCGGCCCTCAGTGTGGCGCATGTATCTGCTCACAGCAGGCCCGGACGCCCGCCGCGCGCGTTCTCCTGACCGGGTAGCATCTGATGGGTTGCCCTCCGGGGTGTAGCTCAGCTTGGTAGAGCACCCGCTTTGGGAGCGGGAAGCCGCAGGTTCAAATCCTGTCACCCCGACTCCGCCGACGGGTCGCCGCTCAGCGCGCGTCCCCGGGCATCCGTGAGAACAGACCACCATCCACCGCATCCAACAGGGAGACCTGACCAGTGAAGACCGCGTCCGAGAAGCTCGGCCCCACCCGGGTGAAGCTCACCGTCGAGGTGCCCTTCGACGAGCTGAAGCCGGCCGTCGAGGCCGCCACCAAGAAGATCGCCGAGCAGGTCCAGATCCCGGGCTTCCGCAAGGGCAAGGTCCCCGCTCGGATCATCGAGCAGCGCTTCGGCCGTCCTGCGATCATGCAGGAGGCCGTCAACGACGCCATGCCCGACTTCTACCAGCAGGCGGCCGTCGAGGCCGAGCTGAAGCCGGTCGGCCGCCCCGAGGTCGAGATCACCGAGATCCCGGGCCTCGACGGCAAGGACGAGGGCGACCTGGTCTTCGTGGTCGAGCAGGACGTCCGCCCCGAGATCGCGCTGCCCGACTTCTCGAGCGTCGAGCTCGAGATCGAGGAGCCCGTCGTCGACGACGACGCCGTCGACGTCCGCCTGGACGAGCTGCGCGAGCGCTTCGGCACCCTGGCCGGCGTCGACCGCCCCGCCGAGGATCGCGACTTCGTGTCCCTGGACATGACCGCCACCATCGAGGATGAGGAGATCGAGTCCGTCGAGGGCGTCTCCTACCAGATCGGCGAGGGCAACATGCTCGAGGGCCTCGACGAGGCTCTGATCGGCCTCTCGGCCGGGGAGTCCACCACCTTCACCTCGAAGCTGGCCGGCGGCGACCGCGCGGGCGAGGAGGCGACCATCACGGTCACCGCCCAGTCCGTCAAGGTTCGCGAGCTGCCCGAGGCCGACGACGAGTTCGCAGAGCTCGCGTCCGAGTTCGACACCATCGACGAGCTCAAGGAGGACCTGCGCAACCAGGCGGAGGCCGATGCTGCGGGCAACCGCGTCGCCATCGCCCGCAACGCTCTCCTCGAGAAGCTCCTCGACGAGCTCGAGATCGCTGTGCCCGAGCAGCTGGTCCAGGACGAGATCCTCCAGCACCTCGAGAACGAGGGCAAGGATGCCGACGATCCTCACGCCGAGGAGATCCGCGAGGACACCGAGAAGGCGATCCGTGCGCAGTTCCTGCTCGACGAGATCAACGCGACCCGCGAGGTCCAGGTCGGCCAGGGCGACCTCATGGGATACATGAGCCAGCTCTCCGCCCAGTACGGCATCGAGCCGAACCAGCTGCTGCAGATGCTCGCCCAGTCCGGCCAGCTTGAGCAGATCTTCGGTGAGGTCCAGCGCTCCAAGGCGCTCGATGTGGCCCTGGCCGAGGTGACCGTCAAGAACACGGATGGCGCCGTCCTCGATCTCGGTCTCGACGCGGACGAGGAGTCCGACGAGGACGAGTCCGGTGAGGAGTCCGACGCCGAGGAGTCCGCTGAGGACGAGTCCGCAGAGGCCTCCGACTCCGACAAGTGAGTCCCGCCCCGGGCTGAAGCCCCCGGGGTCGCAGTCAGCGACGGGCCGCCACCCCTCAGGGGGTGGCGGCCCGTCGGCGTTCCTGCCATGCCGAGGTCCGGCAGTACGCCAGCGCCGGGCTGAGCATCTGAGCGGGGCTGGCGGTCGAGGGCGGGGGAGCGGGGCATGACGGAGATGCGGCACCGCCGACGGCAGCGGACTCGGCCGCAGGGAGACCGATCGATCACCGGCGGCGGGGCACAGGAACGAGCCTGCCTGCCGGTTCGGCATGACGAAGCGCCCGGCCTCCTGGGTGAGGAGACCGGGCGCTTCTGTGCAGATGATCGAGGACGGGTCAGGGTCCTGGTGGGACCGTGACGGGCCTCGGCTGCGATGATCCGAGGACCGGGGATCAGCGGTAGGTGACGAACCCGATCGGGGAGCCCCAGATGGAGCGCTCGACGACCTGGCTCTTGGAGCGGGAGGCGTCGATGATCTTGCCGTTGCCGGCGTAGATGGCGACGTGGCCCGAGTAGGCGACGATGTCGCCGGGCTGCGCCTCGGACTGGGAGATCCAGCGGCCGCCGTTGGCGATCGAACCGCTCTGGTGGGGGAGGCTGATGCCAGCGGCCTCGTAGGCGTACTGGACCAGGCCCGAGCAGTCGAAGCCGCTGAGCGACGAACCGGCCCAGACGTAGGGGGTGCCGATGGCGGAGCGCGCACGGTCGACGATCGCGCTGCCGGAGCTGGTGGAGGAGCTGCTCGAGCTGGAGGCGGCGGAGGCGGAGGTGCCGCCGTTCAGCGCGGCGCGGGTGTTCGGCCCGACCACGCCGTCGACCGCGAGGCCGGCGCTGCTCTGGTAGGAGCGGACCGCGGCATTGGTCTTGGAGCCGAAGACGCCGTCGACGACCAGGCTGGCGCCGTTCTCGTTCAGCGCCGTCTGGAGCTCCGAGACCGCGTCGCCGCGGGAGCCGAAGCGCAGCTTCGAGGTGGAGTTCAGCGCCTTGGAGGACACGGTCGTCGCGGCCTCGGCGGCGGTGCTCGCGGCGCCGACGGTGTTCGTGGCGGCGGTGCTCGCGGCGGAGGAGACGGCGGGCGCGGTCGTGGCGGTGGTCGGAGCGGCCTGGGCCGAGCTTCCCGCGAAGGCGGTGCCGACGAGGACCGTGCCGAGGACTGCGGCGCCGCCGAATCCGCGGGCGGCGCGGTGAGCGGAGGCGGCGGGGGTGACGGCGCGGCCGGACGCGCGGTGCGAGTTGTGCTTAGCCATGTGTTCGGTGCGTTCCTTCCGACCCGTTCGGTCGATTCGTCCTGCGGTGGTCATGCTTCGTGAGCCGTTGACATCAACCGTAGGAGGCGGCGCCCCTGGTGATAAGGGGCTTGAGAGAGCCGGGCAGGGGACTTGGCAGACCCTTTACGTCAATGCGACTGTTCGTGACCAGAAGCCGGGGCGGCTTGACCCGAGAGGGGGATCCGGCGCACATCGGTCAAGCGTCCGAGGTCCGTCGGACCCGGGCGGGACGGGGAAGGGGCGGGGAAGGGGCGGGACTGCGGGCCGGGACGGACCCGGATGGACCGATGGGCCCGGAGCGAACCGATAGGCCCAGGGCGAACAGCGCGCCGCTGGGCCTCCGGGACGGCCTAGAGTCGTCTCATCGCCGATTCCCGCCACGAAGGAGACACCGTGACCTCCCAGAGCAACGACCCCCGGCCCATGAGCGCGGCCGGCGACTCCCCCATGGGGCTGGACGACAACGTCTACCAGCGCCTGCTGCGCGAGCGCATCGTGTGGCTGGGATCCGAGGTCCGCGATGAGAACGCGAACGCCATCTGCGCCAAGATGCTGCTGCTGGCCGCCGAGGATCCCGAGAAGGACATCTTCCTCTACATCAACAGCCCCGGCGGCTCGATCACGGCCGGGATGGCCATCTACGACACGATGCAGTACATCCAGCCGGACGTCGTCACCGTGGGCATGGGCATGGCCGCCTCGATGGGGCAGTTCCTGCTGTCCTCGGGCAGCAAGGGCAAGCGGTTCGCGACCCCGCACACGCGCGTGCTCATGCACCAGCCCCTGGGCGGGCTCGGCGGCACGGCCTCGGAGATCAAGATCCAGGCCGACCTCATCCTCTCGATGAAGAAGCAGCTGGCCGAGCTGATCGCCGAGCAGACCGGCAAGACCGTCGAGCAGATCACCGAGGACTCCGACCGCGATCGCTGGTTCACGGCCCACGAGGCGCTGGAGTACGGCTTCATCGACAAGATCGTCACCCGTGCGGGCGACGTCACGGGCAGCGGCGGCACCGAGAGCTGATCCCGGCCCGCCCCGGAACCGCCCGCACCATCCGACACGCCTTGAGCAAGGAGACCCCGTGACCTTCGACCCCCGATTCTCCCCCGTCGCGCAGGCCGGCTACGGCCAGGCCGGCGCGATGCCGACCTCCCGCTACGTGCTTCCGCAGTACGAGGAGCGCACCGCCTACGGCTTCAAGCGCCAGGACCCCTACACCAAGCTCTTCGAGGACCGCATCATCTTCCTCGGCGTGCAGGTGGACGACGCCTCGGCCGACGACGTGATGGCCCAGCTGCTGGTGCTGGAGTCCCAGGACCCGGACCGCGACATCACGCTGTACATCAACAGCCCCGGCGGCTCGTTCACCGCGCTGACCGCCATCTACGACACGATGCAGTACATCAAGCCGGACATCACCACGGTGTGCCTCGGCCAGGCGGCGTCGGCCGCTGCCGTGCTGCTGGCCGCGGGCTCTCCCGGCAAGCGCCTCGCGCTGCCCAATGCCCGCATCCTGATCCACCAGCCTGCGATGGGCGGCCAGGGCGGCGGCGGTCAGGCGTCGGACCTGGAGATCCAGGCCAACGAGATCATGCGCATGCGGGAGTGGCTCGAGGAGACCCTCGCCCACCACTCCGGTCGGTCGAAGGAGGAGATCAGCCGCGACATCGAGCGCGACAAGATCCTCACCGCCCAGGGCGCCCTGGACTACGGCCTGGTCGACCAGGTCCTGGCCTCCCGCAAGGACGTCCGGCACCAGCTCGATCGCTGAGGACCCCGTCATGCGGCCCCGGCACCGCGAGGTGCCGGGGCCGCGTGCCTGCCGCGGGAAGGCCTCTCCCTGGGCTACCGTGGTACCCGGTCCCGAGGGCGGACGGCCCGCGGACCGAGGACGGCTCCGGTCGTCCCGCACCCCACCGGCAAGGAAGACCACCGGCAAGGAAAGAGGACGGACATGGCCCGCATCAGCGACGGAGCCGACGTGTTCAAGTGCTCCTTCTGCGGCAAGTCGCAGAAGCAGGTGGAGCGCCTGATCTCCGGGCCCCAGGTGTACATCTGCGAAGAGTGCATCGAGCTGTGCAACGAGATCATCGCCGAGGAGATCCAGGCCGCCCAGCCGGCTGCCGAGAAGCAGGCCCCGCTGCCGACGCCGCGGGAGATCTTCGACTTCCTCGAGGAGTACGTCGTCGGACAGGAGCCGGCGAAGCGGTCCCTCGCGGTGGCGGTCTACAACCACTACAAGAGGGTGCGCGCCCAGGAGCAGGAGCAGGCGCTGAAGTCCGCCGCGCGACCCGCGAAGGCGGGCGAGGTCGAGGAGATCTCGCCGGCGTCCGGTGATGTGGAGGTCGCCAAGTCGAACGTCATGATCGTCGGCCCCACCGGCTGCGGCAAGACGTATCTCGCGCAGACTCTCGCGAAGATGCTCGACGTCCCCTTCGCCATGGCCGATGCGACGGCGCTGACGGAGGCCGGCTACGTCGGCGAGGACGTGGAGAACATCCTCCTGAAGCTCCTCCAGGCCGCTGACTACGACGTCAAGAAGGCCGAGCGGGGCATCATCTACATCGACGAGGTGGACAAGATCGGGCGCAAGGCGGAGAACCCGTCGATCACCCGTGATGTCTCCGGCGAGGGCGTCCAGCAGGCGCTGCTGAAGATCCTCGAGGGGACGGTCGCAGCGGTGCCGCCGCAGGGCGGGCGCAAGCATCCCCATCAGGACTTCATCCAGATCGACACCACCAATGTCCTGTTCATCGTGGCCGGGGCGTTCGCCGGCATCGAGGACATCATCGGATCGCGCATCGGCAAGCGGGGCATCGGCTTCGGTGCGGAGCTGCACACCCCGATGGAGCAGGAGCAGATCTATGCCGAGCTCCGCCCGGAGGACCTGCTGAAGTTCGGGCTGATCCCCGAGTTCATCGGCCGCCTCCCGGTCATCACGAGCGTGGCGAACCTCGACCGCGAGGCTCTGATCCAGATCCTCACCGAGCCGAAGAACGCCCTGGTCAAGCAGTATCAGAAGATGTTCGAGCTGGATGGCGCGGAGCTCGACTTCGAGCGCAGCGCCCTCGAGGCCATCGCCGACAAGGCCATCGAGCGCGGCACCGGTGCCCGAGGGCTGCGGGCCATCCTCGAGGAGTCCCTGCAGCCGGTCATGTTCGAGGTCCCCTCGCGCGGGGACGTCGCCAAGGTCGTCATCACCGAGGGCGTGGTCACCGAGGGCCGTGCACCGCTGATGGTCACGTCGAAGGAGTCCGAGAAGGACTCCGACTCCTCCCGAGAGGACCGCACCGCCTGATGGCCGACTCCGCCGCCCCTGCAGACCCGTCGGCCCCCGTCGGCGATCCGACGGCCGACGACGTCGCCCGCGCCCGCGAGCTCCTGCTCGACGAGCGGCGCAGCATCGACAACATCGACGCCGCGCTCGTGCATCTGCTCGCCGAGCGCTTCCGTCACACCCAGCGCGTCGGCGTCCTCAAGGCCACCCACGGGCTGCCTCCTGCCGATCCCGACCGAGAGCAGCTCCAGATCGAGCGCCTGCGCTCCCTGGCCGACGAGGCGGGCCTGGACCCGACCTTCGCCGAGGCCTTCCTGCGCTTCATCGTCATCGAGGTGATCCGGCACCACGAGAGGATCCGCGAGGAGGGCCCGGAGGGGGCCTGACCCTCCAGGCCATCGGGACTCCGCATGCCTGCGATCGGTCCTGAACGCCTCCGTCCCATCGGAGATCCCCCGCCGTTGGCCGCCTGTCGCTGAGCGGCGCATGGGGAGTTCTCCCCATGGGCCGATCGCTCGCGGCCCCATACCGTTGACCTCACGTCAGGGATGGTGGGACAGGGACAGAGGAGCGCGGCGGTGGCAGAGTTCTACGGCGGGGACACGGAGCAGCTGCGCGGACACGCGGAAGCGTGCGCCAGGGGATCGCAGCGGCTCGTCGACCTGGTGGAGGCCACCTCCGCGCTCATCGAGCAGACCGGCTGGATCGGCCCCGATGCCGACGCGTTCAGGGCCGCGTGGAGCGGCTCCGTGCGCGGCTCGGTCCTCACCCGCGCCGACGATCTGCGTCTGCGCGGGCAGGAGCTGCGTCAGCACGCCGAGGAGCAGGACGACGCCTCCCGGGACGGCGATGCGGACTTCTTCGAGATCATCAGGAACCTGCTGGATCCCGGAACCTGCTGGCCGCGGATGCCCTGGGGGCCGCTGATCGGCTGGCCGACTCCGCTGCCGGTCGGCCCGATCGGCATCGACCGGCTGCTCGAAGGGCTCGGGGACCGGGCGTCCGGCGACGGGGCCAACGGGGATCAGTACTTCTACGGGGATGCCGGGTACGGCGGGCGGGGTCAGATCTTCGGGGATGATCGCCCTGTCGGGGAGCAGTTCACCTGGAACGACGGCATCTGGGACGGACGCGAGATCGACACCGATCTCGGATACGTCGACGGATATGCGGGGGTGAACTACAGCGCCGGCGGGAACGTCACGACCGACCCGTACGGCAATGTGACGGGCACCCTCGGTGCCCGCGGCAGCGCGGAGATCGGTATCGACGGCCATCTCTCGGGCCCGTTCGGGACCGGGGTCACCGCGAGCACTGCCGTCGGCATGGAGGCCTACCTCGAGGGCGGCGGGACCATCGGGCCCGACGGCTACTCGTACGGTGCCCGTGCAGGTGCGGGCCTCTATGGAACCCAGGATCTGACGGTGGACGGCCTCCTCGGATCGTCCACCAGCATCTCCCAGGACTACTACGTGGGCGCCAACGCGAACGCCTACTCCTACCAGCATGTGACCCGCACCGATGAGGGACAGATCAACGGATTCACGGTCGGCGGCGGGGCGAATGCCTTCGTCGGCGCCCAGGTGACCCAGACGTACGAGTCGACCTCGCCGCTCGGCTGGTTCTCCGGATCGACGTCCATCAGTGAGAAGGCCGGTGCCGGTGTCGGAGCGGGCGCGGGCGCGACAGTCTCCACGGACGAGATCTCGGTGAACGTCGGCGGACAGCTCGCCGCTGAGCTCGGTCTGGGAGGATCCACCACTCTGGCGATCCATCCGAATGCCATCGTGGACACCTTCACGCCTGGTGACTACGACATCGACGATGCGATCAGCGATGCGAGCGGCGCCCTTGCTGATGCCGGGGAATGGGCAGTGGCGAACTGGCCGTTCTGAGCGCCGCTCGTGCGCCGTGGAGGCAGCCGCTCCGTCCCCGGCCGCTCGTCGTCGGCCGCCCGTCCTCAGTCGCTCGTCCTCGGCCGCTCGTCGTGGGCCGCGTCTCAGCGCTGGTGGTGCCTCCACCACTCCTGGTGGGCGGAGGCGATCTCGGAGCCGACCCGGAGGTACTGCCTGTCGGGAGTGTTCCCGCCCTCCCCGCCTGACATCGTGAGGGAGCCGATGGATGCGACGGAGCCGTCCATGAGGTGCAGGCGGACGCTGCGAGGCCCGCGCCGTCCCGTCGGGATCTCCACCTGCCGGACTGCCGAGTACGGGAACGTCCGAGCTCCGGAGGACAGGGTCCGCCAGGACACGGCGTCGACGCCGATGGTCACGGTGCTCCGCAGCCCGGACAGGAAGAGGAGCGCTCCGGCGATCACGGCGATGGGGACGACGACGAGCATGAGGAGCGTGCTCGGACCTGCCCCGGTCGCCAGCAGGGCGAGCGGGAGGATGACGAAGACGATCGACGGCACGACGGCGACGAGCGGACCCACCCACATCAGGATCGTCGCGACACCGGAGCGGTACGTGCGCTGCATGCCAGTCCCTTCTGCGCGGAGCGGGCTCTCGTCCACCGCCCCTCGGAGGTGCCTCGGGAGCTCGCGCCGCGATGCCCGGCGGAGCCGGTCGGACCGGAGAGGGCCCGACCGGCGCGGGGTCGGATCGGTCAGGCCCTGTTCCGCGGAGTCTTGACAGGGGGCTCACCGAGGACGACATCCTCGGTGAGGATGCCTTCGACCTCGCCGGCGGCGAGGTCCAGCTGCTCGATGCGGCCCAGTGCCGTGAGATCGCCGGATGCGGCCTCGAGTGCGGCGATGGACGACGCAGGCGCGACGATCCTCACGGAGAGGACCGGGGTCTTCTGCGAGACCTTGGCATCGGACTTGATGCGGCGGACGGCGATCGCGGCGTCGGCGAGGACGTCCAGGAGAGCGGCATCCTGCCCGGCGGAGGCCTCGCGCAGGCTCTCGGAGGTCGGCCACGCCTGGGTGTGCACGCTGCCGCCGCGCCACCACGACCAGACTTCCTCGGTCGCGAACACGATCACGGGTGCGAACAGACGCAGCTGCACCTCGAGCGCGATCGCGAGCGCTGCACGCGCAGAGGCGGCACCTGCCTCGCCGTCGGCGCCGTTGCCGTGGGCGCGCTCCTTCACCAGTTCGATGTAGTCGTCGCAGAAGGCCCAGAAGAAGGGCTCGGCGACCTCGAGCGCGCGGGCGTAGTCCATGTCGTCGAAGGCGACGGTGGCCTGGTCGACCACATCCGCCAGACGAGCCAGCAGGGCGCGATCCAGCGGATGGGTCACGGCCGATGGGTCCGCGGCGAGGCGTCCGGCGGGATCCGCAGGCGCCCCGCCGAAGCCGAGGGCGAACTTCGAGGCGTTGAGGATCTTGATCGCCAGACGACGACCGATCTTCATCTGGCCCTCGTCGAAGGCGGTGTCCACGCCCTGGCGCGCGCGGCCCGCCCAGTAGCGGACGCCATCGGAGCCATGCTGCTGCAGCAGGCCGATCGGGGTGACCACATTGCCCTTGGACTTGGACATCTTCTTGCGGTCGGGGTCCAGGATCCAGCCGTTGATGGACGCGTGATGCCAGGGCAGGGCGTCCTGCTGCAGGTGCGAGCGGACGATCGTGGAGAACAGCCAGGTGCGGATGATGTCGTGGCCCTGCGGGCGCAGGTCCATGGGATAGACCTTCTCGAACAGGCCGCCGTCCTCGGAGGCGGTGTTCCAGCCGCCTGCGAGCTGCGGGGTCAGGGAGGAGGTCGCCCAGGTGTCGAGGATGTCGGGATCGGCGACGAAGCCGCCGGCCTGCCCGCGCTGCTCCTCCGAGTAGCCCTCGGGCACGTCGATCGTCGGATCGATCGGCAGGCGGTCGATCGACGGGGTGAGGATCGTGTCGTAGTCGGTCTCGCCGTCGGCGCCGACGGCGTACCAGACCGGGAAGGGAACACCGAAGAAGCGCTGGCGGGAGATCAGCCAGTCGCCGGCGAGACCCTCGACCCAGTTGCGGTAGCGGGCCTCCATGTAGGAGGGATGCCAGGTCAGCTCCCGGCCTCGGGCGATCAGCTCGTCCCGCAGACCGCCCTCGGACTGGTCCCGGCCGCCGTTGGTGAGGTACCACTGGCGGGAGGTGACGAACTCGAGCGGCTTGTCACCGTTCTCGTAGAACTTCACCGGGTGGGTGATCTTCTCGATCTCACCGGTGAGGTCGCCGGACTCGATCGCCATCTCCACCACGCGCTTCTGGGCGCTGAAGACGGTCAGGCCCGCGAGCTCCGCATAGCGAGCCCGGCCCTCCTCCGAGGTGATCCAGGGGGCCTCGGCGATGAAGCGGCCGTCGCGGCCGATCACCGAGCGCGTCGGCAGCTCGAGCTCGCGCCACCAGGTGACGTCGTTGGCGTCGCCGAAGGTGCAGATCATGGCGATGCCGGCGCCCTTGTCGGGCTGTGCGAGCGGATGCGCCAGCACCGGCACCTCGACGCCGAACAGGGGCGAGGACACCGTCGTGCCGAAGAGGCCCTGGTAGCGCTCGTCGTCGGGATGCGCCACGAGGGCGACACAGGCGGGCAGCAGCTCGGGGCGGGTAGTCGCGATGACGACCTTCTCGCCGGAGCCGTCGGTCCGCGTGAAGCCCAGACGGTGGTAGGCGCCCGGGCGCTCACGATCCTCCTGCTCGGCCTGGGCGACCGCGGTGCGGTAGGTGACGTCCCACATCGTGGGTGCCTCCGCCTGGTACGCCTGGCCGGCGGCGAGGTTCTCGAGGAAGGCGCGCTGGGAGGTCGCGCGGGAGCGGGCGTCGATGGTCTGGTAGCTGTAGTTCCAGTCGACCGACAGGCCGAGCGCCCGGAAGACCTCCTCGAAGGACTTCTCGTCGATCTCGGTGAGGCGCTCGCACAGCTCGATGAAGTTGCGGCGCGAGATGGGCAGCTGGTTCGCCGCCTTCGACGACTTGTTGTCCCCGCCCTCCTGCGGGGGCGTGAAGTCCGGGTCGTAGGGCAGCGAGGGATCGCAGCGCACACCGAAGTAGTTCTGCACCCGACGCTCGGTGGGCAGGCCGTTGTCGTCCCAGCCCAGCGGGTAGAAGATGTTCTTGCCGCGCATGCGCTGGTAGCGCACGATCATGTCGGCCTGCGAGTAGCCGAACACGTGCCCCACATGCAGCGAGCCGGATGCCGTGGGCGGCGGGGTGTCGACGGAGAAGACCTGATCGCGCGTGGTCTCCGGGTCGAAGGCGTACAGCTGCTGCTCGCTCCATACGCTGTCCCACTTCTCCTCCAGGCCCTCGAGGGAGGGACGATCGGGGATGGCGGGGGCAGTGCGCGGTGCGGTATCGGTCATGGGGTCATTGTTCCAGGTATGCCCGTCGGCGCAACGCGAGGGTCCCCAGTGTGAGCGCCCTCGCGCGGGGGAGCCGCGGGCGGGCAGCGTTGCGGCCTACGGTGGGGGCATGCCTCTCCAGCGCCTCGCCCTCGTCTCCGACGTGCACGGGAACCTCACCGCCTACCGTGCCGTCCTCGCCGACATCGCCGCTCGCGGCATCGAGCGGGTGATCAACCTCGGCGACGTCGTCGGGAAGGGGCCGCGCGGGAGCGCATGCACGGCGCTGACGCGCGAGCGCTGCGAGGCGATGGTGCGCGGGAACTGGGAGGCGTATGTCGCAGGCGACGGCGAGGTGCTGTCGGAGGGGCAGGCGTGGTGGCGCAGGGAGCTCACGGCCGGGGACCGCTCGTGGCTGACCTCGCTGCCGGGCAGCATCGACCTGCGGCTGTCGGGCCGCCTGGTCCGTCTCGTCCACGCCTCGCCGATCGACGAGTTCACGCGCGTGCATCGGGAGCCCGATCCCGAGACCTTCTCGATGATGCTCGCGCCCACGCCGTTCACCGGCGGCGGAGAGCGAGCCGACGTCCTCGTCTATGGCGACATCCACGACGTCTACCTGTCGGCGCAGCCCGAGGGGACGCTGGTGAACATCGGCAGCGTCGGCAACCCGCTCGACGAGCCGACGCCCTCCTACGCGATCCTCGAGGGCGACCCCGAGGCGACCGCTCCCGCGCCGTTCGGGGTGCAGCTGGTGCGCGTGCCCTACGACGTCGAGGCGGAGATCGCCGTCGCCCGCGATCTCGGCATGCCCGAGGCGGAGGCGTGGGCGATCGAGCTGCGCACCGGCATCTACCGCGGCAGGCACGAGGCGCTGGGGCTCAGATGACCCCGAGGGCCAGGTGAGCCGATCGCACGGGGTCACGGCACGCGCGCGGTCCATTCCGGGGTGCTGAACTTGGTGCGGGCGAGCTCGCGGGCGGCGTCCATCTCGGCGTCGGTGTACTGCGAGTCGACGGTGTCGTAGCGGGACCGGAAATGCTCGAGGAAGCCCTCGATGATCTGCTCGCGCGGCAGGCCCGTCTGCGATCGCATGGGGTCCACGCGCTTGTTCGCGCTGCGGGTCCCCTTGTCGGAGAGCTTCTCGCGACCGATCCGCAGCACCTCGCCCATCTTGTCGGCGTCGATGTCGTAGGACATGGTCACGTGGTGCAGCAGCACACCGCCCGCGAAGCGGCGCTGCGCGGCGCCCCCGATCTTCCCCTTCTCGGAGGCGATGTCGTTCAGCGGCACGTAGCGCGCCGTCACGCCGATCTCCGCGAGGGCGCCCATCACCCAGTCGTCGAGGTACGCGTAGGCCTGCTCGAAGGAGAGCCCCTCGACGAGGGAGGTCGGCACGACCAGCGAGTAGGTGATGCAGTTGCCCTGCTCCATGAACATGGCGCCGCCGCCGGTGATGCGGCGGACCACGTCGATGCCGTGGCGGGCGGCGCCCTCCGGGTCGATCTCGTTGCGCAGCGACTGGTAGGACCCGATCACCACCAGCGGCGAGTCCCAGTCCCAGATGCGCAGCAGCGGGGGACGGCGCCCCGCAGCGACCTCGTGGGGGAGCACCTCGTCGAGCGCGACGTGCAGCACGGGCGGGAGCACCACGGGACCGATCACGTCGAAGGTGATGTCCTCCCAGCGGGAGGCGTGGCCGAGGGCCCGACGCACGGCGATCGCGACGGCCTGGGCGTCGAACCCGATCATCTGGACGGGCTCGGGGAGCGCCTCGAGCCGGGTGGTGATCGCAGCGGCCAGCTCGGCGGCGGACGCCGCGGTGGCCTGGCCCACGAGCGCGGCGGAGATGTCCTCCAGGGCGTCGTCGGGCTCGAGGAAGAAGTCCCCGAACACCGAGGCGGAGGCGATGCGCGCATCCTCGACGGTGACGTCGACGGCGACCAGCTTGCCCCCGCGCACCTTGTACTCGCCGTGCAGGGGCGCGTCCTGCCCGTCTGCGCCCGCGACTGCTCCGAACCCCGTGGCCCTGTCGATGCTCATGCCCTCCATCCTCGCGCATCCCGAGGCCGACGGCGGTGCCGAGGAGGTCACAGCCTGCTCGCGGCCTGCCGGCCCGCGGCCTGCCTGCTCACAGCACAGTCGGGATGGTCAGGGAGCGCAGGGCCCGGTGCACCTCCCAGACGAAGTCCGCGGTGGACTGCCCCTTGCGCGGGGCGATCGCGTAGGTCTCCTCGGGCCTGTGTGCGGTGGCCTCGCGGGTGACGCGCGGGATCAGCGCATCCCAGCGGCGACGTCCGCCGACCCAGATCCGGTAGAGGGTGTCGGGATCCTCGCGGTAGGTCAGGCGCAGGGCGAGGGTGCGTGCGGTCAGCGCCGGCTGCCGGCGCGCCGGGGCGAGATCGAAGCCGTGGTCCCTCAGAAGGGCGGGGTTCAGGACAGCCCAGAGCACGAGGCGAGCGTTCTCGACCTCGGGGGAGGCGGGGATCCCGATCAGCTCATCCCGTCCGGGCAGCGCATGCAGGGCATGGGCGTCCGTGCGCCAGGCGGTGCGGCGGCCGATGACAGACAGCAGGGCGTCGGCCTCGGCGCGCTCCTCCTCGGTCGTGATCCGGCCGATGCCCAGGGGGATCGGCGCCTCGCCGGGTGCGGCGAGGCGGATCGGGGTGCCGTGGGCGACTTCGCCGAACTCGAGGGCCGTGCGGCCGCGGGAGCCGCCCACCTGCAGCAGGGCATCGCGCTGGCCCCGGCGGGAGGAGAAGCGCGGAGCCTGGCCGTGCAGCTCGCGGGAGGCGGTGAGCAGCACGTCCAGATGGGCGCGCAGCTCGAGGGCGGTGTCGGCGTCGCCGAGCAGCCGACGCGGATCCACGGGGTACTGCACGATGGGCGAGGCGGCATGCTCCCCGATCTCGGCGATCGCCTCCCACAGGTGCGCATGACCGGTGTCGGACTTCGCGAGCCGTCGTGCCAGATGCTTCCAGGTCGTGACGACGACGCGGGCCTCCTTCGGGGAGTCCGGAAGACGGCGGAGGACCTCCTGCTGAGTCTCCAGGTCGGCACGGCGGACGATCGCGACCATGGTGCCGTGAGGGCATCCGCCGAGGCTGCGGCGCAGCTGCGCCAGATCGCTCGTGCCGAAGGGGCGGCCGACGTGCAGGGCGATGCCGAGCCGGGCTCCCTCGTCCCGGTGTCCCGACCAGGGGAGGATCTCGGCGACCAGCGCCGGTGTCCGACGGCGGGCGCGGGGCTCGGCGGTGATCGATCCGGTGGTCGCGTCGGAGTGGACGTACGCGCGCAGGAAGGCGTCGCGGCTGCGGGGCGCCATGAGCACGAACTCCAGCATGTGCCGCAGCAGCAGCTCGACATAGGCCTCGTCGTCGCGATGGATGTCGAGGTCGGGGGCGGTGACGGAGCGGTCGACGGCGTACGTCGTCATCTGTCCGACGCTGGCGTAGGAGCGGGCCATGATCCTCCGATCTCGTCCGGTGGGCCCGGGGCGGGCCCGATGGTCCGGGACCCGGTGCGGACGGTCCAGCGGAGCGGACGGCGGTCGTCGACGAGGACGGGTCGTGCGGTCCCGCCGGAGCCGCGGCCGGTCCGACGACGCGCGACGACGGCCGCGCGGAGGCGGGCCGTACCGGAACCGGGTGATGGGACATTGTTCCCCATCCCGGTAAGGGAGGCCTGACCTGTCCGTGCGTCGGCGTGTCGCGGCCTCAGCGGTCCCGTGCGTAGATCGCGCGCACGAGGTCCTCGATCGCGGGCTCGCGCAGCTCCAGATCGCGCACCTCGGCCTGCTCGGCGATCGCCGCGAGGAGCGCCGGCACGGTCAGCTGCGAGCCGGGGAAGCGGATGCGATGACGGATCCCGTCGGCCTCCACGGCCGCGGTCTCGGCGCCATCGGGCAGGCGCAGCGTGCCATGCGGCGCCGCCAGATCGACGACGAGCTCGCGGGGCGCGCTGAGATGGTCGCGGAAGGTCCCCAGCTCGCCGTCGTAGGCGACGGTGCCGGAGTTCACCACGACGATCCGCTCGCACAGCCGCTCCACGTCGCCCATGTCGTGCGTGGTCAGGAACAGCGTGGTGCCGCGCTCGGCCCGGTCCTCGCGCAGGAAGCGCCGCAGCCCCTCCTTGGAGACCATGTCCAGCCCGATCGTCGGCTCGTCGAGGAACACCAGGGCGGGGGAGTGCAGCAGCGCCGCGGCGACCTCGCCGCGCATCCGCTGCCCGAGCGACAGCTGGCGCACCGGACGGTCCAGGAAGCCGCCGAGGTCCAGGCCGTCGCAGAGGCGCGCGAGGCGGGCGTCGCGAGCGGCGTCGCCCATGCGGTGCATCGCCGCGAGGATCCGGTAGGAGTCCCTCAGCGGAAGATCCCACCACAGCTGGGAGCGCTGGCCGAAGACCACGCCGATCTCGCGCGCGAGATGGCGCCGCTCGGGGACGGGGGAGCGTCCGAGGACCTGCACGGACCCGGAGGTCGGCTGCAGGATCCCGGTCATCATCTTGATGGTCGTCGACTTCCCGGCGCCGTTCGCGCCGACGAAGCCGACGGACTCGCCGCGATCGATCCGCAGGCTGATGTCGTCGACCGCGCGGACGATCCGCCGCTCGCGCCGCAGCAGCGCACCCTCTGCCTTCGTGCGCAGCACGTAGTCGCGGCGCAGATGCTCGAGGACGATCGCCGGCGCCGACGACGGCGCCCCGGGCACGGCGGGATCGCGCACGAGGGGACCGGGTGCGACGGGATCAGGGGAGGTGGGGGTGGCGCTCATCCGCCGGCTCCTGTGTATCGGCGGATCCCCGCGCGCCACAGCAGCGCGGCGAGGATCCAGGCGAGGACCGCCGCCGGCAGGCCCATCCAGCCCGACCACTGCGGCAGCAGGGCCGGTCCGGGCAGGTCCAGCAGGGCGAGGGTCGGGGCGTAGGCGACCAGGGTCGCCGGTATGACGAAGGTGAAGAAGACCCGCATCGGGAGGGAGAAGACGGCGCCCGGCGTGGTGGCGACGTAGTTGCCGCCGTAGGTGAAGGCGTTGGCGAACTCGCGCCCGTCGACGAGCCAGAACTGCATCGCCCCGGCCATCGTGAACAGCGCCCCGAACAGGGCGGCGCCCGCGAGCGGGGCGAGCACCGCGAGGACCAGGCGGGCGGGTGTCGGCTCGAACCCGCTGATCCCGAGCGCCGTCGCGTACATCGCCAGGCCCACGGCGATGCGCCCGAGCCGGCGCAGGGACAGGTCCAGGCTCGAGATCTGCAGGAGCATCGGCACCGGACGGATCAGCAGCGTCTCGAGCCTCCCGCTCCTGATCTGCGCGGAGAGCCCGTCGATCTCCCCGAAGAGGAGGTCGGCGAGGCCGAAGGCCAGCGCTCCCAGGCCGTAGACGACCGCGACCTGCGGAAGGGTCATCCCGCCGAGGGTCCCCACCTGAGCGAGAATCACCCACAGCTCGAGGAACTCGGTGCCCACGACCAGCATCTGGCCCAGCAGGTCGGTGACGAAGCTGGTGCGGAAGGACGCCTGGGACCGGATCCGCGAGCCGTAGAGGGTGCGGATCATCCTCAATGTCGACACGGGGCGCTCAGCCACCCTGCACCTCCACGCTGCGCACTCCGGCGCGGAGCATCAGGGTCGCTCCCACCAGCAGCACCGCGATCCAGCTGGCCTGGACCGCGATCGCGCTGAGCGCCTCCGTCGGCGGGATGCGCCCGGAGATCGCATCGATCGGCGTCTGCACCATCGAGGGGAACGGGGTGGCCCGGGCGATCGCCAGGAGCCAGTCGGGGAACCACACGATGGGGATGAGGAACCCCGAGAGCAGGTTCATCACCGCGTTGTAGACGACGGTCAGGCCGCGCGTCTCCAGCAGCCAGAAGGCCGCGAGGTTGACCATCATGTCGGCGAGGAAGGCGACGGTGATCGCGAGGAGGATCGACACGGCACCCAGCAGGTAGGAGGCAGGGTGCTCGGGCAGCGCCAGGCCGGTCACGAGCGCCCCGACCACCAGCGGCGGGATCCCGCGGCCGAGGATCAGGAAGCTGGCCCGCCCCAGCTTCTGCGCATAGTGGAGCCCGAGGAAGGGGACGGGACGCAGCAGGTCGACGGCGATGTCGCCCTGATGGACCCGCTGGGACACCTCACGGGTGCCGAAGGCCTCGATGGGGGCCAGGAGCGCCTGCCCGAGCCACACATAGGTGGCCGCCTGCAGAGCGGTGTAGCCGCTGAGCTCGCCACCCGCGGTGCCGATCGCCGCGAACATGATCGAGGCGCGGATGAACCCGAAGACGGTGTTGGTGAACACTCCCGCGGCGGTCGCCATGCGGTAGGTCGAGTACTGCCGGAAGGACGCGGCGATGATCCTCCGGTAAGCGAGCACTCGCGCGAGCCTAGTGGGCTGCGGCAGCGGTCACAAGGTCACGCGTGCTCCGTCCGCGAAGGCGTTGACCTTCGCCGCGGGCGGACCTAGCTTGAACATATGAACACATCTTCAGATGTTCAGGAGTGTGCGACCGACCTGGTCGACGCGGGGCGCGTGAACCTGGCGCGCGAGCACCTCCCGGTCCCCGCGGACATCGCCGACACCGCTGACGTCTTCTCCCTGCTGGGCGATCCCCGTCGTCTCACGCTGCTGCTCGCGCTCCTCGACGGGGAGCTGTGCGTCCACGACCTCGCCGCCGTCACCGGGCAGTCGGAGTCATCGACCTCGCACTCGCTCAAGCTGCTGCGCGCCCACCGAGTGGTCGCCCCGCGCCGCGACGGCCGCCGCGTCTTCTACCGCCTGGACGACCCGCACGTGAGGATGCTGCTGGACCTCGCCGTCCACCACGCCTCCCACTCGACGATGGAGCATCCCGAGAGGTCCGGGACCGCTGAGGGCCGGGCGAGGTCGGACCGGGCAGGGACAGGAGGGGAGCGATGAGCCCGCACGAGCACGGCGGGCATTCCCACGCCTCCGCCCACGCCGTCCTCTCCGCCGGGGGCAGGCATCGCACCCGGCTCGCGATCGCGGCCGTGCTCATCGGAGCGTTCTTCGTCGTCGAGCTGGTCGCGGCCCTCGTCTCGGGCTCCCTGGCCCTGCTCTCCGACGCCGGGCACATGGCCGCCGACGTCCTCACCCTCTCCGCAGCCCTCGGCGCCACCGTCATCGCCAACCGGCCCGACCGCTCCGGGCGGCGCAGCTTCGGCCGCTACCGCCTCGAGGTGCTCGCCTCCCTACTCGCGGTGCTCGTCATGCTCGCGGTCGCCGCCATGGTGGTCGTCGAGGCGATCGGCAGGATCGGTCAGGGCGCCGAGGGCGCCGAGGGCGCCGAGGTCGGCGTCGGCGCCATGCTCGTCGTCGGCGTCCTCGGGCTGCTCGTGAACCTCGTGGTGATGGGTCTGCTGAGGCAGGGTGCCGGCGAGAGCCTGAACCTCAAGGGCGCCTATCTCGAGGTGCTCGCCGACACCGTCGGCTCCGTCGGCGTGATCGCTGCGGCCCTGCTGGTCTCCGCGACCGGCAGCGTCCTCTGGGACACCGCGATCGCGCTCGCGATCGGCGTCTTCGTCGCCGTGCGCGCGGTGATCCTCGGGCGCGAGGTGCTCGCGGTGCTCTCCCAGGACACCCCCGTCCATCTGGACCCTGATCGCGTCCAGGCCGACCTCGAGTCCGTCGAGGGCGTGCTCGAGGTGCACGACCTGCACCTGTGGACCCTCACCTCCGGGATGGACGTGGCCACGGCGCACCTGCGCATCGCGCCCTCGGCCGACGCCCATGAGGTGCTGCACGCGGCCCAGGGAGTGCTCGAGCGCGAGCACGAGCTCGAGCACTCGACGCTGCAGATCGAGCCCCACGACGACTGCGCCGAGGGCGAGTCCGCCTGGTGAGGTCATCCGGGGTCGACGGTCGGACGTAGGCTCGGACCATGGCTCCCGACGTCCCCGCACCGCTCACCGCCGTCGTCACCGGCGCCTCCTCCGGCATCGGCCGCGCCACCGCCGCGCGCCTGGTCGCCGACGGCTGGAGGGTCCTCGCCGTCGCGCGCCGCGGCGACCGCCTCGCCGCGCTCGCCGCCGAGACCGGCTGTGACGTCCTCGAGGTCGATATCACCTCCGACGACTCCGTCGCCGCGCTCGCCGTGCGCAGCGCGGAGCTCTTCGGCGACCGTCTCAACGCCGTGGTCCATGTCGCCGGCGGAGCGCTCGGCGTCGAGCCCGCGGCCGAGGCGGATCTGGACAAGTGGCAGACCATGTACGACATCAACGTGCTCGGCGCAGTCCGCGTCACCCGGGCGCTGCTGCCTGCTCTTCGCACCTCGGGCCGCGGAGACCTGCTGTTCGTGACCTCCGTCGCGGGCCATGAGGCCTATCCCGGAGGGTCCGGCTACAACGCCGCCAAGGCCGGCGAGCACATGCTCGCCCATGCTCTGCGTCTCGAGCTGAACGGCGAGCCGGTGCGCGTCATCGAGATCGCACCCGGCATGGTCCGCACCGAGGAGTTCTCCCTCGTGCGGCTCGGCGACCGGGCTGCGGCCGATGCGGTCTACGACGGCGTCGAGAACCCGCTGACGGCCGAGGACTGCGCCGATGTCATCTCCTACGCGCTGAACGCTCCCCACCACGTCAACCTCGACCTGGTCACCGTGCGCCCGCTCGCCCAGGCCGCCGCCCACAGGGTCGCCCGCCACCAGGGGCTCTGATGGCCTTCGGGGGCCCCGGGGCGGGCCCCGGCATGGGAGGCCCCGGTGGCGGCCGAAGGGGCGCTGAGGATCTGCGGCTCGCCCCCGGCCAGCGAGCCGACGTGCGGCGCGTGATGCGCCTGTTCACCCCGTACCGCGGCACGCTGCTGGGGGTGCTGGTGCTGATCGCCCTCGGAGCGGCCGCCGGTGTGGTCTCGCCGTTCCTGATCCGCGAGATCGTCGATGTCGCCCTGCCCCGTCAGCGCGCCGACCTGCTGGCCTGGTCCGTCGGCGGGCTCATCGCCGTGACAGTCGTCGCCAGCGCCCTCGGCGTCACGCAGTCGATGCTCTCGACCCGTGTCGGGCAGGCCGTCATGCACGACCTGCGCGTCGCGGTCTACGGGCATCTGCAGCGGATGGGTCTGGGCTTCTTCACCCGCACCCGGACCGGCGAGATCCAGTCGCGCATCTTCTCCGACATCGGCTCCATGCAGGCCGTGGTCACCTCGGTGATGACGCAGATCGTCTCCTCCGCCGCAGGGATCACCATGTCGCTGGTCGCGATGATCGTGCTGGACTGGCGACTGACCCTCTTCTCCCTGATCGCCATGCCCTTCGCCGTGTGGATGAACCGGCGGGTGGGAAGGCGCCGTCGCGTCATCGTGAAGCAGCGCCAGGAGAAGGCCGCCGATCTGTCGGCCGGCATCCAGGAGTCGCTCTCGGTCTCGGGGATCCTCCTGGGGCTGACCATGGGGCGCACCCGTGCGCTGACCGACGCCTTCGAGCAGGACTCGCGGGACCTCGCGGACCTCGAGGTGCGCTCGGAGATGGCCGGCCGCTGGCACATGGCCCTGTTCACGACCCTGATGGCGATCTTCCCCGCTCTGACCTACTTCCTCGGCGGTCGGCTGCTGTTCGGCGGCAGCGGCGTCACCATCGGTACCCTGGTCGCCTTCGTCTCCCTCCAGAGCAGCCTGTTCCCGCAGGTCAACGGGATGCTGCGGGTCATGACCCAGGTCAATGCCTCGCTCGCGCTGTTCACCAGGGTGTTCGAGTACCTGGATGCGCCGATCACGGTCCAGGATGCCCCGGACGCGATCGTGCTGGACGCCTCGAGGGTGCGCGGCGAGGTCCGCTTCGAGGCGGTCGACTTCACCTATCCCGGGGCCGAGGAGCCTTCGCTGCAGGGCCTGGACCTGGTGATCCCCGCGGGGAGGCACACGGCCCTCGTGGGGACGACGGGTTCCGGGAAGACCAGCACCGGCTACCTCATGGCCCGGCTCTACGAGCCGAGCGCCGGTCGGATCACCCTGGACGGCCACGATCTGCGCACGATCGCACGGGAGTCGCTCGCCGACTGCCTGGGCGTGGTCACCCAGGAGACCTATCTGCTCCACGCCACCATCGCCGAGAACCTGCGCTTCGCCCGACCCGGTGCGAGCGACACCGAGCTCGAGCGGGCGTGCCGCATCGCGCAGATCCATGAGCACATCGTCGCCCTGCCCGACGGATATGCGACGGTCGTGGGGGAGCGCGGCTATCGATTCTCCGGGGGAGAGAAGCAGCGTCTGGCGCTGGCCCGCACGATCCTGCGGGATCCTCCGGTGCTGCTGCTGGACGAGGCGACCTCCGCCCTCGACGTGGCCACCGAGCGCGCCATGTCCGGGGCGCTGGATGCGGTCGCGCGGGGGCGCACGACCGTCTCGATCGCCCACCGGCTCTCCACCATCCGCGATGCCGACCAGATCGTCGTGCTCTCCCGCGGGAGGATCGTCGAGCGGGGCACCTATGAGGAGCTGGTCGCCCGCGGCGGGGCCTTCGCCGAGCTCGCCGCGCAGGACGCCCGGGAGGCGGCGCTCAGATCATCCGACGGTCCCGCGCCCAGCGCATGAGCGCCCGCCGGTCCGACAGCTGCAGCTTGCGCAGGACGCTCGAGACGTGGCTCTCGACGGTCCGGTCGGAGATGAACAGGCTCGCGGCGGCCTCCCGGTAGGTGTAGCCGCGGGCGATCAGCGTCATCACCTCCTGCTCGCGCGGGGAGAGCAGGTCGAGGTCCGACGGCGCGGCCGGCACGGAGCTGCGGAAGGCATCGAGCACGAATCCCGCAAGGCGCGGGGAGAACACCGCATCCCCCTCGGCCACCCGGCGGAGCGAGGAGGTGAGCTCCTCTGCGGTGATCGACTTCGTGACGTAGCCGCGCGCGCCGGCGCGGATGACCGCCAGCACGTCCTCCTCGGCATCGGAGACGGACAGCGCCAGGCAGCGCACCGGTGCGCCCTGGGTCGTGGTCATCCCGTCGAGGGCCTGGGCGACCTCTGCGCCGCCGCCCCCGGCGCCGCCGGGCAGGTGGACGTCCAGCAGCACCACCTCGGGCAGCAGGTCGCGTGCGGCGGTGATCGCGGAGACGACGTCATGGGCCTGCCCGACCACGGCGATGCCGTCGTCCGCCCGGGCGATCTCGCCGGCGACGCCGGCGGCGAAGATCCGATGGTCGTCCACGACCAGCACTCGCACGGGCGCGCGATCGCCGTCGGCCCCAGCCCGGCCGTCCGCCCCAGCCCGGTCGTCGGCCGCTGCGCCGCCGACGGCGATCATGCTCGGCTCCTGGGGAGCGCGAGAGCGACCTCGGTGCCGCCGCCGGGGGCGGGACGCAGCTGGGCGGATCCGCCGGCGCGCTCCATGCGACCGATGATCGACTCGCGCACGCCGAGCCGGTCGGAGGGCACCGCATCGAGGTCGAATCCGGGGCCACGGTCGCGCACGAACGCCAGGACCTCGTGGTCGCGGACTTCCACGAACACGTCGACGTCCACGCGGCCGTGCCGGCAGGCGTTGACGCTCGCCTCCCGCAGGGCGCCCAGCAGCGGACGCATCCGGTCCTCGAGGGGACCGTCGCCGACGATGACGGTGCTGATCCGCGAGCCGTGCTCGTCCTCGATCTCCGCGGTCAGGGACTCGACAGCCGTCCGCAGGTCGGTGTGCACGGCGTCCTCGTCGAGGTCGTCGCGGTAGAGCCACCGGCGCAGCTCCCTCTCCTGGGTCCGCGCCAGCCGGCGCGCCTCCTCGGCGCCGACGCCGGGACGCTGCAGGACGGCGAGGGTCTGGAGCACGGAGTCGTGCAGATGGGCTGTGGTCTCGCGATGGTGGGCCATCACCGCCCGCTGCTCGGCCTCCTCGCGCAGGCCCCGCCACAGCCGTCGGGCCCACGGCACCAGAAGAATCGCCAGCAGTGCGATCGCCGCGAGGACCGCGGCCAGGAGGAGCACCGCCGCCGGGGCGCCGAGGATCGCCGCGGCGAGGGCGAGGGCGCCCAGGACCAGCAGGCTCAGCCCGGCGCCCAGGGCGAGCAGAGCCCCGACCGGGACTCCCGAGGGCAGACCGGACCAGCGAGCCCGATCGAGGTCGGCGAGCGGCATGAGCCCGAAGGCGACGGCGGCGGCCATGACCGCGATCAGAGCGGACAGGACGGTCAGATGCTGGACGAGGAAGGCATCGGGCAGGAAGATGCCGCGGGCCGTCGCGTAGAGGTCGATGCCGGCGGTGAGCAGGAGGACCAGCGATGCAGTGCCGACGAGCGCCGCGAGCCCTGCCCAGCGCAGCCCGGCCGGCCAGCCCGGTCCGCGTCGGGCCTCCCCGCCACCCCTCGGGACCGAGGCGGCGGTGGGAGAGCGGTCGGTGCTCACTGATCCGGCCTGTGCGGCGGGCATGCCGCGGACGGCGGCGATGCCCTCGCGCATCGCCTCCTCCCGCAGCTGGGCGGAGTCGTCGGGGAGGGTCCACCACAGTGCGACGTACCCGAGCACCGCGGGAGCGGCGAGGAGCAGCATCACGCGATGCTGGACCCACAGGACGTAGACGTCCGAGAGCATCAGCACCGCCGACGGGATCAGCAGCATCGGCAGCGCGAAGGCGATGCGCACCAGGCGCGGTGGTGCATCCAGCTGCCGTGCGAGCACATCGCACACCCCGGCGAGCAGGGCGCGGTCGCGACGGCGGGTCCAAGAGGACCCCGAGGGGCGGAGCGCGTCGGGCGGGGCTGGAGCGACGGTCATGCTCTGCATTCTGCCGTGCGAGCGCGGCGTGATGCCTGGTCCATCGCAGGATCCGGGACGCACCCGGGGAACGATCCGGGATCTCTCCGGGTGCTCCCAGGGATGTCGCCGGACGCCACCGCACCGGCCTCGGGCGAGAATGGCTCCATGACCACGACGAGACATGAGGAGCGCGGCCCCGGCACGGCGGACGGTCGGGCCGCAGCGGGCGGCGACGCCTCGGGTGCGGCCCCGGGCGGCGCCGACGACACCGCCGAGCGGACGCTGCGAGCGGCCACCCGGCCGGCCGGTGCACGATCCCCCTCCGACCGGGTGCTGCTGGGAGCACCGCTGCGCCGCTCCGGGGACCGGGTGCTCGGGGGCGTCTGCGCGGCCTTCGCACGACCGCTCGGTCTGCCGCCGCTGATGGTCCGGGTGCTCGCTGCGGTGCTGGGGCTCCTCGGCCCTGGCCTCCCTCTCTATCTCATCGCCGTCCTCACACTGCCGCGCGAGACCGCCGGAGCAGAGGATCCGGGCGCAGTGCTCGCGGGACGGCGACCGGGACCGGACGACGGGTGCCGGGGCATCGAGACCCCGCTGAGCGCTCTCGCCGCCGGCCGGCTGCGGGTCGCGGACGTGCTCGCGCTCCTGGCCCTGATCCCCGTGACGGTGCTGAGCCTGTGGTGGATCGTGATCGAAGCGGTCCACCTGCGCGGGTTTCTCGGGGTCCTGCTCGGTCTGGCACTGATCCTGCTCGCGGTGGCGGCGATCGCCGCGCGCCGCGGCGCCGAGGCCAGGCGCGCCTTCATGGTGGTCCAGCTCGCACGGCGGGCGGGGATCGCCGATGAGGAGCAGCTCGAGCGCTTCCTGCTCGAGCAGCGCCGCCGCGCGCCATGGGCCTGGTCATCCTTCGGTGAGCACGAGCACGAGCACGAGCACGAGCACGAGCACGAGCACGAGCGGCAGCGGGAGCAGCGGTCGCAGGGCGGGCGACCCGGGTCCAGGAGCGTGGCGCGCGCGTCGGCCCCGGTCCGGGCGCTGCGCCCTCCTCGCCGCAGACCGCGAGTGCCCGGGGCCTCCGCTCGCACGCTGCTCGCGGTGCTCGCGGGGATGCTCGCCGCTCTTGCGCTGACGGTCCTGGTGCTGAACCTCGATCCGTCGCTGCTGACGGACGTCTCCGATGCGAGGATCGCGCCGCAGGCCGGGCGGATCGCCGCGGGCTGCGCGGCCGCCGCGGTGGTCGCCGGGATCTCCCTGGTCGTGCTGGGGCTGCGGGGCAGGCGCAGCATCGTGATCGCGCTCGCCGGGGCCGTCGCCCTCGCGAACGCCGGCATGGGAGCGGCCTGGCTGAGGCTCACCGAGGATCCCGATGCCCAGCCGCTCGTGATCGACGCTGCTGAGCTGGACTACGGCGAGTACGTCTCCTGTCCGGTGGCACCGGATGCCTGGGCGAGGCCGGTGGTGATCGATCTCAGCGGGCTTACCGCGGAGCGGGCCGAGGAGCTGCGTGCCCAGCGCCCTGCCTCCGACGGGAGCGCGATGCCGCTGTCGGTGCACTGCTCCCCGCTCGTCGGCGACGTGACCGTCCGCCTGCCCGCGGACCCTGATCCGGTGTCGGTCTCGATGAGCGCGGGAGAGGAATGGATCGACGTCGGCTCAGGGGACGAGGATCCGGTGATCCAGGTCTACGGATCCGTGGTCGTGGGTCGGGTGCAGGTGGAAGAGGCGGACGGGACGCCGAGGGAGGAGCAGGGATGAGCGCGGACGACCGGACCGGTGCACCGCAGACGGCTGTGGCGGCGAAGACGGCGCAGACGGGGGCGACGGGACCGGATGCCATCACCGAGCGGTCCCCGGCGGAGCGGACCCGAGCACCGCGGCATCCGCGGCGCATGGGCACGATCGCCCTGGGCCTCCTGCTCCTGCTGGGTGCGGGCATCACCGCGGCGGCAGTGCTGCCGCAGCCCCGCCCGGAGCCCTGGATCCTCGGTGCGGCCTCTGTGCTCGGCCTCTCCGTGATCCTCGTGGTCGTCGCGGTGCTCCCGCGCGGTCCCGCTCGGACCGCCCGGACTACGACGAAAGGATGAGGCGCAGTCACCCCGTGGCGGGATGCTCGTCCGCGGTGTGCTCGGCGAGCATGGGGAGCATGGACGAAGGAGCGCTGCCCGACCGGCCGCTCCGCCCGGGGTCGGCGGGTGCGGTGCCGCCCGATCCGACGCAGGAAGGACCCATGATGATCACCTCGATGCTCGACGACGGTCGTCGACCGGCCGACGGCGATGGCTCTGCCGCGCATCGCGATCGCAGGGGGAAGCCCGCCGTCGGCCGTCCGGTGCTCTTCGCCGTGATGCTGTGCGCCGCTGCGGCGATCGCCCTGGGCCTGCTGATCATCGGTCCGACGCTAAACCCGGTCGTCGCCGTCGGCTCCGCGGCGGCCGTGGTCGTGCTGGTCCTCGCCGGCTGGGTCCTCGCGGGGCCGAGGCTCTAGCCGCTGCCCGGGGCGGCGGCACCGAGCGGGCCACGGCGGCAGGGGATCAGGGGCGCCTGCCCAGGCGACGGTCGGAGACGGCCGCGTAGGTGCGGGCCAGAGCCTCCCCAGCGCTCTCGTGATGGCGCTGGGCGACCGCGACGAACAGGATGTCCACGAGGGTCAGCTGCGCCAGTCGCGACGCCGTCGCCCCCGACCGGAAGGGCGACTCCTGCGCAGCCGTCAGGAGGTGCACGTCGCTCTCCTCCACGACGGGACTGCCCGGAGTGTTCGTGACCGCGACGGTCGCCGCACCGCCGCTGCGCGCGATCCGCAGCGCATCGAGGATATCGATCGTGTCGCCTCCGTGGGAGATGCCGATCGCGACGTCCCCCTCCTCGAGCAGCGCCGCGGCGGGCAGACCCTCATGGGCGTTGGTGTAGGAGGTCGCCCAGCGGCCGATCCTCGAGAGCTTCTGCTGCAGGTCCACGGCCGCGATCCCGGAGGCGCCCGCCCCGAACACGGCGATCCTGCGTGCGGAGGCGACGGTCCGGGTGGCGTGCGCGAGATCGTCGAGGTCGATCCCGCGGGCGGTCTCGGCGACGGCGCGGGAGTCGGCATAGGCGATCTTCGCCACCACCTGCTCGAGCGAGTCCGCCGGGTCGATGTCTCGATTCAGGTGCATGAACTCCTCGCGCGCGGCCTCGCCCGCCTCCTTGCCGTGCGCGAAGGCGAGGTCCGTGCGCAGGGCGGCTCGGAACTCCCGGTAGCCGGTGAAGCCGAGGTCACGGGCCAGACGGACGACCGAGGCGGGGGAGGAGTCCGAGGCGTCGGCGAGCTGCGCGATCGACATGTCGGCGCTCGCGGCGGGATCGGCGAGGACCGTGTCGGCGATGCGCCGCAGCGCACCGGCCAGGGACCGTCGCACCGCCTTCAGCGGAGTGAGCACGCCGCCGTCGGGCTCGGCGTCCCTCCCCTCGGAGCCGTCGCGCCCCTCGGTGCCGCTGCTCCCGTCGGCGCTCATCCGCCAGCCCCCTGCGCGGGCGCCTGACGCAGAGAGGCGACGGCCGTGCGGATCCCGGCGGGATCGCCGCTGCGCCCGGGATCGGACGGGTAGCGGTCCGAGGCCGACCGGGAGGTCTCGACGTCCGCCCCCGAGAGGATGCTGATGAGGGCGATCCGCACGCTGCCGTCCGCCGCCTCCAGCGCGGCCTCGGCGGCGCTCGCGCTCTCGGCCCCCGCCTGGACGAGCATCCGGACGGTGCGAGCGACCAGCTTCTCGTTGCTCGCCCGCACATCGATCATGAGGTTCGAGTAGGTCTTGCCCAGTCTCACCATGGTCGCCGTGGACAGCGCGTTCAGGAGGATCTTCTGCGCGGTCCCCGCCTTCATGCGCGTCGATCCGGTGACCGCCTCGGGGCCGACGTCCGCCAGCAGCGCATGGTCCGCGAGCGTCGCGAGCGGAGCATGGGGGTTCGCCGAGATCAGGCCCGTCACCAGGGAGCGCTCACGGGCCGCGGCCAGTGCCCCGCCGACGTACGGGGTGCGGCCCGAGGCGGCGAGCCCGATGACGACGTCACCGTCCCGGCAGTGCTCCGCGACGACCGTCGCTCCCGCCTGCTCGGAGTCCTCGGCCCCCTCGCCGGCGACGATCATCGCCTCGAGCCCTCCAGCGATGTGCGCCCGGAAGCTCTCGGGGCCGACATGGAAGGTCGGGGGCAGCTCGGCGGCATCCAGCACGCCGAGCCGCCCCGACGTCCCCGCACCCACGTAATGGACGGTCCCGCCCGCGGCGATCGCATCGACGCAGGCGTCGACCAGCGCGCCGAGCCGGTCCGACAGCGTCTGCACGGCGGCGATCACGGCGCTGTCCTCATCGAGGATCCTCGCGACGAGGTCCGACGAGCCGAGCGTGTCGAGATCCGTGGTGGAGGGATTGCGCTCCTCGGTCGGAGAGCGCAGGTCCAGCACATCGCGCCATGTGGTCATCAGGACCGATCTCCTTGCGTCGGGGCCGTCAGCAGCTGTACGACGGCGTCCATCATGGCCCGACCACCGCCCGGTGCGAGGGCGACGGTCAGAGGATGGTCAGGCTCGGCGCCCTCCGGGGTCGCGCCCTCCGGAGTCGCGCCCTCCGGGGTCGCGCCCTCCGGTGCGCGGGGCACCCGGTCGGGCGCGAGCGCGGGGACGCCGGTGTGCACGACGAGGAGGTGGCCTGTGCGGTCGGTCTGCGCGGCGGTCCTCCTGAGGATCGCGAGCTCGCGCTCGTCGGCGCGGCCCATGCGGGTGATCACCGTGGTCAGGACCGGCGGCTCCTCGTCGTCCGAGGTCGGGAATCCGACGGAGCGCAGCCCGCTCCGCTCGAGAGCAGGGGACAGCAGATCCTGACCGGATCCCGAGGCGTGGTCCCGCCGGATGCGCGCGTCGATCACCGCGACCGCCGCGCCCTTCGGAGCTCTCGGCGCGGGACCGAGGAGTGCGACCGCCCGCTGCGCCGCCTCTGCTCCCACCGCCCTCAGCCGCTCGAGCGGCTCCGATGCTGCGGTTGCGGTTGCGGCTGCGGCTGCGGCTGCGGCTGCGGCTGCGGCTGCGGGTCGACGATGCCCGGCGGTCGGGCTGAGCAGCGCATCCCGCCGTGCACGGAGCGTGCGGAGGTGCTCCCGCTCGAGCCGTCCGGCATCGAGCGCGGCGACGATCGCGTCGTGGGCCTCGCGCAGCATCCCTCGATCGTCCCGGCGCATCGAGGTCCCCAGGCACAGCAGGTCCGAGCCCGCCTCGAGAGCGCGGACCGCGGCCTCGCCGAGCCCGATCTCCGCGGAGGCCCCGGCCATGTCGAGGGCATCGGTGATGATCAGCCCTTCGAACCCGAGCGAGCGGGCACGGGCAGGACCCCAGGACGAGAGGGAGGCGGGGCCCTCACCGAGTGCGGGCACGAGGATGTGCGCGCTCATCCAGGCCGACGCCGCTCCGGCGACCGCGAGGTCGAAGAAGGGCGCCAGATGGGTCCGGGCGAAGGCGTCCCGGTCGAGATCGACGCTGGGCAGGGCCACGTGGGAGTCCTGGGCGGTGTCGCCGTGGCCGGGAAAGTGCTTCGCGCAGGCGAGGACCCCCGCGGCCTCGAGACCCTCGGCGAAGGCGATGGCATGACGGGCCACCAGGCGAGGATCGGGGCCGAAGGAGCGGACGCCGATGACCGGGTTCGCGTCGCGGCTCGCGACGTCGGCGACCGGCGCGAAGTCCATGTCGATGCCGACGGCGGAAAGCAGCGCGCCCGTGGCCCTCCCCGCCCGGCGGGTCAGGACCTCGTCGTCGACCCGCCCGAGCGCCGCGGCCGACGGGAGCGAGGAGCCGACGGTCGCCTCGAGCCTGGTGACCTGGCCGCCCTCCTCGTCGATCGCGATCAGAGCGCGACCCTCGGAGGCCGCACGGATGCTCGCCGTCAGCGCCGCCGTCGTCCCGAGGTCCGGGACGTTGCGGCCGAACAGCACGATCCCCCCGAGGCCGACGCGGAGCGCCTCGGCGAGCCACGGCCGCAGCTCGGTGCCGTCCATGCACGCCAGCAGCGGGGCCAGGGCGTCGGGATCCCAGAGGTCGTCGGCGCTCATCCCTTCACCGCCCCTGCTGTCAGCCCGGAGGCGAGATTGCGCTGCACCAGCACGAAGAAGATCACGACGGGAAGGGCGATGATCGTCGACGCCGCCATGATCGGCCCCCACTCGGCGGAGTTCTGCGTGAAGAAGCCGCGCAGGCCGATGCCGACGGTGTACTTCGAGGAGTCGTTCAGGAAGGTCAGCGCGAAGATGAACTCGTTCCAGGCGGTGATGAAGGAGAACACCGAGGTCGCCACGAGACCGGGGGCGACCAGCGGCAGGAGGATCGAGCGGAACATCCGCAGCGGCGTCGCCCCGTCGACGTAGGCGGCCTCCTCGAGCTCCTTGGGGACCGCGGCGACGAACCCGCGCAGGTTCCAGATGGCGAAGGGCAGGGAGAACGCCAGGTACACGATCACCAGGCCCAGCAGGGAGTTCAGCAGGGAGAAGGTCTTGGCCTGGAGGAAGAGCGGGATCACGAGGGCCTCGAGCGGAACCATCTGGACCATGAGCACCAGGATCAGGACCATCGTGTGCAGCCGAAAGCGGAACCGGGCCACGGCGATCGCCGCCAGCAGCGCCACCAGCGAGGAGATCAGGACCGTTCCGATCGCGACGACCGCCGAGTTGCGGACATAGTCCAGGAACGAGGCCCGGACCAGCACGCGATGGAAGTGGTCGAGGGTGAACCCCTCCGGCAGCAGGGAGGCGCCGCGGGAGGAGGCGGAGGGGTCGAACGCGGTCGAGATCATCCAGTAGAAGGGGAAGAGGGAGAGCAGCAGCAGCACGGCGACGCCCGCACCCTTGAGCACCGCGGCGGAGCGAGGGGGCCTCACAGCTCGTCCTCCTTCATCAGCACGCGCATGTAGATCACGGAGATCACCAGCAGCACGGCGGTCAGCAGCACGGCGATCGTCGATCCCATCCCGTACTCGCCCTGCGAGAACGATTCGGTGTAGGACCACACGCCCAGGTTCATCACGGAGCGGTTGGTGCCGTCGCCGCCGGGCATCAGATACACCTGCGTGAAGACCTTGAAGTCCCAGATCGTCGACAGGATGATGCAGACCGCGAGGATCGGTCGCAGCATCGGGACGGTCACCCTCGTGAAGCAGGTCCAGGCGCTCGCGCCGTCGACGCGAGCGGCCTCGTACAGCTCGACGGGCACGGTGAGCCGTCCGGCCAGGACCGTCACCGCGATGAACGGGAAGCCGTGGTATACGACGTTCATGGTCGCGATCGCGTAGAACATCAGCCGGGAGTCCCACCAGTTCCAGCGACCGGCCTCGAGAACGCCGAGCAGGTCCAGCGAGCTCGCGACGAAGCCGTTGAGCGGGTCGAACAGCCACACGAACACATAGGTCCCGGTGATCGCGGGAATCGCCCAGGCCACCATGATCGCCGTGACGCAGATCGTCCTCCAGGTCCGCCCCAGCGAGTGCAGGAACAGCGCGACGGCGACTCCGACCGCCATCGTCAGCACGACGCAGACGATGGCGAAGCCGACGGTGTTGGGCAGAACCGTCCCCCAGAGGAACGGATCGGTGAGGACGTCGACATAGTTGTCGAGCCCCACGTAGTCGCTCTCGCCCCGCAGCAGGTTGCGCAGCTCGTAGTCCTGCAGGGACAGGTTCACCACCCGGATCAGGGGGACGACGAGCAGGGCGGCGAGGACGATCAGGCCGGGCGCGAGCAGCAGCCACGGCGCGAGCGCGCGCCGACGACGTCGGGAGGCCGACGGCGGTGCGGCGCCCGTCGACTCCGCGAGGCCGCTCGTCGGCGGGGCGAGCGAGGTCATGCGGCCGTCCCTCAGTCCTGGAAGATCTCGTCCATCTCGGCGGCCGCGGCATCGCACGCGGTCTGCACGTCCTGCCCCTCGGCGAGGATGCTGTTGAGCAGGTTCGGGATCGTCTTCCTGCCCTCGATCTTCCCCCACAGCGGAGTGACCGGGACCGACCTCCCTCCCTCCTCCATGGCCTGCGCGAACGGTGCCATGAGGTCCCCGCCCTCGTCGACAACGGTCTGCAGCGCCTCGGTCTGGCCCGGGAAGTAGTTGGTCTCCTGGGCCCATCGGGTGGCGAAGTCCCCTGTGGCCATCAGCTGGATCAGCTCGAAGGCGAGCTCGGGCTCCTCGCAGGACTCGAAGCGGCACAGGTGCGAGCCGCCGAGGAAGGCGTCCGCGACAGGGGAGTCCTTGGCCGGGACGGTGTAGGCCACGAGCCTGTCGTACAGCTCCGGGACATCCTGCTGGATGGTCGCGGGGACCCAGGAACCGGTGATGAACATGGCGATCTGCCCCTGCTCGAAGGACGCGAGCGCATCGGTCTCCGTCCACGTCGAGGCGGCGGCGGTGGAGGAGTCATGGTCCTGCGCGAGCCCCACGTACCAGGAGAGGCCCTCGACGGCCTCGGGCTGGTCGATCGCCGCGGTCCACTGGCCGTCGGCCTCGGTGGCGATGTCGCCGCCCGCGCCCCAGATGAACGGGACCATGGAGAACATGGCGGCGCCGGGGACCGGGAAGGCGATGGTGTCCGGGTCGGACTCCTGGATCGCCTCGATCATCGCGAGCAGGTCGTCCCAGGACTCCGGCTGCCTGTTCACGCCGGCCCTCTCGAGGATCTCCGCGTCCCCGAGGATGGCCCGCACACCGGCGTACCAGGGCATGCCGTAGGTGACGCCGTCCAGGGTGCCGGCGTCGACGAGCCCCTGCACCAGGCCGTCGGCCAGGCCGGCCGCCTCGATGTCGTCGGTGAGGTCCGAGAGTCCTCCGGCGTCGGCGAACTCGGGCGTCCAGGTCGTGCCGACCTCGGCGACATCAGGGCCGGTGCCGCCGGTCATGGCTGTCACGAACTTGTCGTGGGCGCCGTCCCAGGGCTGCACCTCGACGGTCAGGTCCGCTCCGGTGAGGTCGGTGAAGGCGGTCTTGAGCTCTTCGATGTATGCGTCGGCGTCGGCGTTGGTCCCCTCCATGATCCAGAGGGTGAGGGTCTTGCCGGCGTTGGCCTCGGTGTCGGTGGGATCGGTGGTCCCGCCGTCGCCGCAGGCCGCGGCGGTGAGGGCGAGAGTGCCGGCGGTGCCGGCGGTGAGCAGAGTGCGACGGTCGAGCATGAGCGATCTCCTTCGATCGTGGTCCGCCGGGATGACTCGTGAAAAAGAGTTCCATTGCATTCGTCCACATAAAAGTTACCATGATCACTATGGGACGCACCCACCTGCCCTCGGAAGCCGAGGAGCCGTCGGGCGACCCGCCGCGGCGGATGCTGCTGATGGGCGGGGATGTCGGCGCGACGCACAGCCGTGTGCGGCTCCACGAGGCGCCGACGGACCCCTGTGCCGACGGTCCCGGCCCGCTGATCGCCCGTGCAGAGGGGCCCGGCTACAACCCGAACTCCACCCATCGCAGCGGCATCCTCCCGCTGGTCGATACGCTGCGCGAGGTCCTCGAGGGGGTGCGCGATGCGGACCCCGGACAGGTGATCGCCGTGCTCGGGATTGCCGGCGCCGGTCCTGCCCACCATGCGGAGGTCCAGTCCCTCGTGCGCGGGGCGCTCGCCGAGCACGGCGTCTCGCGAGAGGACGTGCGGGTCGTCGACGACCAGACCACGGCGTTCGCCGCGGGCGGCACCGACGGTGACGGGCTGCTGCTGATGGCGGGCACCGGTGCGGCCGCCGTGCGGTTCGTCGGGCACAGGCCCATGGACCGCTGCGACGGGATGGGGTGGCTGCTGGGGGATACGGGATCAGCGGTGTGGATGGGACGCGAGGTGCTGCGCGCCGTCGCCGCAGACATCGACGACCGGGGTCCGGGGACCGCTCTGACCGCTCTGGTGCTCGACCATCTGGGGATCGGTGCCGCCGATCCGCGACAGCCGCTGATCGCCGCTGTCAGAGGGCTCGATCCGGCGCAGTGGGGAGCCTTCGCGCCGATCCTGCAGCGATGCGAGCACGACCCGATCGCGGGGGCCATCCTGCGAGCTGCGGCCGGGGCGCTCCTCGATGCCGTCGATGCGGTGCGTGGCTCGCGGGCCAGAGGAGCGGAGGGTCCGGTCGTGCTGACCGGGTCGGTGCTCGAGCACAACCTCGCGGTGTCGGAACGCGTGCGTGCGGGGCTCGCGGAGCGGGGTCTCGAGGTGCTGCCCGCCCGCTCACCGGTGGAGGGGGCCCTGCGGATCGCCCGCAGGGACCAGCAGCTGAGGGAGCAGGCCGGGGAGGCCGGAGGGGGCGGACCCCGGGGGGATCAGATGTCGATCTCGATCTCGCCGACGCCTCGCGACACGCACGTGGTCATCTGAGTCTCGTGCTCGTCCTCCATGAGGAACTCGTCCATGTGCTCGACCTCGCCGGAGACCAGGGGGACGACGCAGGTGCCGCACACGCCGCCCTCGCACGAGTAGTCCATGGAGACGCCGGCGTCGAGCAGAGCCTGCAGGAGGGACTGACCCTCTTCGACCTCGACGGTGATGCCGGACTTCAGGCACTTGGCGGTGAAGGGCTCTCCGAACAGCGACATGCTCGCTCCTCATGGGACGTGACGACGGGCCGTACCGGGAGTTTTCCACGGCGGCGGTCTCTCCAGGATCTCACGATCGGGACGGGACCTTCGGGTGACGACCGTCATGCCGGACGCCGGGCTGTCCGGGAGCGCCCCGTGATGGCGCGGCCGGTCCGTCATGTCAGCAGCCGATCAGCGGGTCAGGAGTCCTCCCGGTCCCGCTCCGAGCTGGACGAGGTGTGCGTCGTCGTCGTGGTGGTCGACACCGAGATCTGGTTCTGACCTGCTGCGGAGGAGCTGCTCGAGGGCTGGAGGGCGAGGGCTGAGGGCCCGAAGGAGAGCACCAGCATCGCCGCTGCGCCGAGGGTGGCGGCGGCGGGGCGGACGGCGCCGCGGTGAGAGCTGTGTCGCGTCGTCGCGCTGTCATCGTTCGTCATCGAGACCTCCTGGACTCGTGGTCCGGCGGCGGCCGGCCCCGGCGGGGTCCGGTCCTCGACCGGTCCTTGGGTCGACGTCCGGGATCCATCGAAGTCGCTGCCCCTGTGCATCCCCTGTGCGCGCGGATCCGGGTCCCTGTGAAGGGCGCTGGCCCCGGTGACGGGGAGACGGACGCGGTCTACGCTCGGAGCATCAGCCCACCCCGGGCGTTCTCAGGAGGACCTGTGCCGGACACCGCTCATTCCGCCCTCGCCGCGCTGCCGCGCCTCGAGCACCCCGACGGCTCGCCGGTGCGCGTGCTCGTCGTGGAGGACGAGCCGACGATCGCGGACCTCCTGCGCTTCCCCCTGCAGATGATCGGCTGGGACGTCGCGATCAGCGGCGACGGCCTGGAGGCTGTGCGGGTGGCGCGGGAGACGCGGCCCGATGTGCTGGTCCTGGACCGCATGCTCCCCGGCCTGGACGGGGCCGAGGTGCTCCGCCGGATCCGTGCGCTGCATCCCGAGATCCCCGCTCTCATGCTCACGGCGATGGATGCGCCGTCGGACCGCATCGGGGGCCTCGCCGCCGGTGCCGATGACTACGTGACCAAGCCGTTCGCCATCGAGGAGGTGCTGCTGCGGCTGCACCGTCTGGTGCAGCGCTCCGGCGTCGTCGCGCAGGGCAGCAACGAACTGGTCGTCGGCGATCTGGTGATGAACCTGGACACCCACGAGGTCACGCGGGGCGGTGAGGACATCGCGCTGACGGCGACGCAGTACCAGCTGCTGCAGTACCTGATGGAGAACCCGCAGAGGGTGCTCTCGAAGGCGCAGATCCTCGAGGCAGTGTGGAACTACGACTTCGGCGGGCAGGCCAACATCGTCGAGCTGTACATCTCCTATCTGCGCAAGCGGATCGACGTCGGCCGTGAGCCGATGATCCACACCGTCCGCGGCGCGGGCTACGTGCTCAAGCCGGCCGGATGAGCGGCGCGCCCGCGGCCGACGGCGCTCGTGCCCCACGTCGGCTCAGCCTGCGCACCACCCTCGTCGGACTGCTGATCGCGACGGTCGCCGTGGTGTGCATCGCCGTCGGCGTCGTCACCCATGCCTCCGTCCGGACTCAGCTCCATGCCGAGCTCGACGGCCAGCTCGAGCGGGCCGCCGAGCGTGCGGTCTCCCGTGAGGAGTTCCTCGACGCGTTCGAGGACATGCTCCAGCAGCCCGTCCCCGACGACGGCACGGTCCCTGAGGACGGGACCGTCCTCGAGGATCCGCAGGATCCGTCCCAGCAGCCGCCGGACAGCGGCGAGTTCGAGCTGACGGCCGTGGTGGAGGACGGCGTCGTCGTCTCGGCTGCCTGGCGCGACCAGCACGGGGTCCAGCAGATCCTCGGAGCCGAGGACCGCGAGGTGCTCCAGGAGGCGCTCGACGACGGGGAGGGATCGACCACCGTCCAGCTGTCCATCGGCACGTACCGCGTGCTCACGCGGGAGATCGGCGCCCCCGACGCAGATGATCCCGACGGCGCCGACGCCGGCACCCATGCCGACGATGCCGACGATGCCGACGTCGCCGGTGATGCGGATGGCGCGGACTGGGCGACAGTGATGACGGGGCTTCCGATGACCTCGGTGAGCAGCACGCTCATGCGTCTGGACGTGACCCTGCTGGTCGCAGGACTCGGAGCGGTCCTCGTGACAGGGCTGGCCGGATCGTTCATCGTGCGGCGCACGCTGCGTCCGCTCGATGATGTCGCCCGGCTCGCCTCGGACGTCGCCGTCACGCCGCTGGACCACGGTTCGGTCACCCTCGCAGAGCGGGTTCCTGCCCAGCACTCGGCGCCGGGCACGGAGGTGGGGGAGGTCGGCCGCGCCCTCAACCATCTGCTGGACAACGTCGAGAGCGCCATCGACACCCGTCATCGCAGTGAGGAGCGCATGCGGCGCTTCATCGCCGACGCCAGCCACGAGCTGCGCACCCCGCTCACCGCGATCCGCGGATACTCGGAGATCCTGCGGCTGACCGAGTCGCTGAGCGAGCAGGGGCTGCAGTCCGTCTCCCGGCTCGACGCGCAGTCCCAGCGCATGACCTCCCTCGTCGAGGACCTGCTGCTGCTGACCAGGCTCGACGACGGAGCACCGCGGGCCGAGGAGGACGTCGACCTCGGCGAGGCCGTCCTCGAGTCCGTGATGGACGCCCGCGCCACCGGTCCCGACCATCGCTGGGACGTGCATGTGCCGGATGCCCCTGTCGTCGTCCGCGGGGACCCGCGCCAGCTCACCCAGGTGGTCGTGAACCTTCTGTCCAATGCCCGCAAGCACACCCCCGCGGGGACCCGGGTGAGAGTGCGCCTGGAGGGCGAGGGCGAGCGCGAGGGCGAGAGCGGCGATGCAGCGGTGCTGACGGTCGAGGACGACGGGCCGGGCATCGACCCCGAGCTGCTGCCGGACGTGTTCTCCCGCTTCACCCGCGCGGACCGGGCACGGTCGGGCAAGGAGGGGACGACGGGTCTGGGGCTGTCCATCGTGCGCGCGATCGCGGTCGCCCACGGCGGCGACGTCGTCGTCGAGTCCCGGCCGGGGCGGACCGTGTTCACCCTGTCTCTTCCGCTGGCCGACGGATGACCCGCGCCGGGCTGCTGCGTACACTGTCGGCCATCGGCATCGACCCGGCCATCACCGGAGAGCCGCGGGAAGAACAGCCCCTCCGCCTGTCGTCCGTCCTCGGGCGCACGGGAGGGGCCCAGTAGAACCCGCCGGGACCAGCCCGTCACAGCTGAGGAACGAGGGGGCGCCCCCACCGCACCGCGCCCCGGTGCGGATCGGGCGTCAACCGAGGTGGTACCGCGTCGTCGGCCCGTGCCGGAGACGTCCTCGGACTGCATCGTCGCCGTCCATCACCACCTATGACGGAGGTCCGTCCCCATGGTCTACCCGGTCAGCGGAGACCCGCTCGTCCCCTCGCCGAACCTGCCCCAGCTGGAGAACAGCATCCAGGAGTTCTGGCGCACCGACGACACCTTCCGCGCCTCGATCGCCCAGCGCGAGGGCGCCGAGGAGTTCGTCTTCTACGACGGCCCTCCCTTCGCCAACGGGCTGCCGCACTACGGCCACCTGCTGACCGGGTTCGTCAAGGACGTCATCCCGCGCTTCCGGACGATGTGCGGGTACAGGGTCGACCGCCGCTTCGGCTGGGACACCCACGGTCTGCCCGCCGAGCTCGAGGCCATGCGGGAGCTCGGCATGACCGAGAAGTCCGAGATCGAGGAGATGGGTCTGCAGGCGTTCAACAATGCCGCCCGCGCCTCGGTCCTGAAGTACACGAAGGAGTGGGAGGAGTACGTCACCCGGCAGGCGCGCTGGGTCGACTTCGAGAACGACTACAAGACCCTCGACGTCACCTTCATGGAGTCCGTGCTGTGGGCCTTCAAGACGCTCTACGACAAGGGCCGCGCCTATGAGGGCTACTACGTCCTGCCCTACTGCTGGAAGGACCAGACGCCGCTCAGCGCCCACGAGCTGCGCATGGACGACGACGTCTACCAGGACCGCCAGGATCAGACCGTGACGGTCACCTTCCCGTTCGTCGGCGAGAAGGCTCGCGAGCTCGGTCTCGAGGACGTGAAGGCGCTGGCCTGGACCACCACCCCGTGGACCCTCCCGACCAACTTCTCCCTCGCCGTCGGCCCCGAGCTCGAGTACGCGGTCGTCGCCGCCGGACCGCTCGGTGCGGCCGACGGCACCCCCGCCGGCGAGGGACGGTACCTCATGGCGAAGGCGCTCATCGGCACCTACGCCAAGGAGCTCGGCTACGAGGGCGCCGACGACGTCCTCGCCGCACTCGAGGAGCGCGTGTTCGCGGGCTCCGAGCTCGAGCGCGTCGCCTACCTGCCGCTGTGGACGGTCTACTCCGACGACCGCGCCCGGTGGGGCACCCAGAACGCCTGGATCGTCACCGTCGCCGACTACGTCTCCACCGATGACGGCACCGGCGTGGTCCATCAGGCGACCGCATACGGCGAGATCGACCAGCAGGTCAACGCCGAGTACGGCATCCCCGTGATCGTCTCGGTCGACGAGGGCGCCCAGTTCCTGGACTACTTCCGCGGCACCGAGCTCGACGAGATCGCCGGTCTCCAGGTGTTCGAGGCCAACCGCCCGATCATCCGCAACCTGCAGCGCGAGGGCCGGCTGATGCGCGAGGCCAGCTATGTGCACTCGTACCCGCACTGCTGGCGCTGCCGCAACCCTCTGATCTACAAGGCCGTCAGCTCCTGGTACGTGAAGGTCGCCGACCAGCGCGAGCGCATGCTCGAGCTCAACGAGCAGATCGACTGGGTCCCCGGGAACGTCAAGGACGGCCAGTTCGGCAGGTGGCTCGAGGGCGCCCGTGACTGGGCGATCTCCCGCAACCGCTACTGGGGCTCGCCGATCCCGGTGTGGAAGAGCGACGACCCGAACCATCCGCGCGTCGAGGTCTACGGCTCCCTCGCGGAGCTCGAGGAGGCCTTCGGGACGCTCCCGCGCGACGAGCACGGCGAGGTCAACCTCCACCGTCCCTACATCGACGAGCTCACCCGGCCGAACCCGGACGACCCGACCGGCCGCTCCACCATGCGGCGCGTGGACGAGGTCTTCGACGTCTGGTTCGACTCGGGCTCGATGCCCTTCGCGCAGGTGCACTACCCCTTCGAGAACACCGACTGGTTCGAGTCGCACAACCCGGCGGACTTCATCGTGGAGTACATCGGACAGACCCGTGGCTGGTTCTACGTCATGCACGTGCTCTCCACGGCGCTCTTCGACCGCCCGGCGTTCACCTCGGTGATCTGCCACGGCATCGTCCTCGGAGAGGACGGGCAGAAGATGTCCAAGTCGCTGCGCAACTATCCGGACGTCCGCGAGATGTTCGACAGGTACGGCGCCGACGCGATGCGCTGGTTCCTCATGAGCTCGCCGATCCTGCGCGGCGGCAACCTCGTCGTCGACGAGCCGAAGATCCGCGACGCCACGCGCCACGTGGTGCTTCCGCTGTGGAACGTCTGGTACTTCCTGGGCCTGTACGCGAACGCCGCGGGACCCCAGGACGCCGACGGCGCGCCGACCGGATACCGCGGACGCACCCGCCACGACTCGACCGACGTCATGGACCGCTACCTTCTCGCCCGCACCGGCGAGCTCGTGCGCACCGTGAAGGAGTCGATGACGGCGCTCGCCATCGCCGATGCCGCCGAGCTGATCCAGGACTACCTGGACATGCTCACCAACTGGTACGTGCGCCGCTCCCGGGACCGCTTCTGGGAGGGTGACGAGCAGGCCATCGACACGCTCTCCACCTGCCTGGAGACCCTGTGCCGGGTCGTGGCGCCGCTGCTGCCGATGGTCTCGGAGGAGATCTGGAAGCAGCTCACCGGCGGGCGCTCGGTGCACCTGACCGACTGGCCCGATGCCGATCTCTTCCCGACCGACGACGCGCTGGTCGCCCAGATGGACGACGTGCGAGCCATCGCCAGCGCAGGCAACGCGCTGCGCAAGAAGGAGGGGCTGCGCGCCCGCCTGCCGCTCGCCGAGCTCACCGTGGTCCACGCGGATCCCGCCGCGCTCGAGGCCTTCACCGCGATCATCGCCGACGAGCTCAACGTCAAGGCGGTGCGCCTGCTCGACGTCGCGAGCGAGGAGGCCCAGGGCATGGGCGTCGAGCAGCGGCTGAGCGTGAACGCCCGTGCCGCCGGCCCGCGCCTGGGCAAGCAGGTGCAGGTCGTCATCAAGGGCTCGAAGACGGGCGACTGGTCCGTCGCGGAGGATGGCACCGTCACCTCGGGGGGCATCGATCTGGTCGAGGGCGAGTACTCGCTCGATCTGGTCGCCGGGGACTCCTCCGCGCTCGAGGGGCGCGCCGTGGGCGTGCTCCGCGGCGGAGACTTCGTCGTCCTCGACACCCGGCTGACGCCGGAGCTCGAGGCCGAGGGCGTCGCCCGTGACGTGATCCGGGCTATCCAGTCGGCTCGCCGCGAGGCGGGTCTCGACGTCTCCGATCGGATCCGGTTGACCGTGGATGGTGATGCGAATGTCGTCGCAGCGGTCGACGCGCATCGCGAGCTGGTCGCCGGGGAGGTCCTCGCCGTGGAGCTCTCGGTCCCTGCGGCTCCCGCGGACGACGCCCATGAGGCGAGCGAGAAGGTCACGGGCGGCACCGTCCGGGTGTCGGTCGCGAGGGCCTGATCCGAGGTCCTTCTGCCGACGCCTCCTCCTCTCACCTCCTCGTCTCGCCGCGCGCCCTCCGGTCCGCCCGTGGGCGTCTGCGTGTCGGCGGTGGCATGCTCTACCGGGGACCGACTCCTCCCGGGGTCGGTCTCCGGTCCGGAGGAGGGAGCGTGATGGACGGCAGGAGGATCATCGGCGGGCTCGCGTCGGCCGCGGCGTCGACGGTCGGCTCGAGCCGTCTGCTGGGCCGCGGCCTGGAGCGGACGCTCGCGGAGGCCGCCGAGGCGGTCGCCGGCGTGAGCAGGGCTTCCCTGACGACGGGCTTCGACGCCGAGTTCCGCCGGAGCATCGACGGTCATGTCGACCTGGCCGTCGCAGGGGAGGAGGCGCTGCTCGTCTTCGATGAGGTGATGTCCGCGCTCGCCATCGCGGTCGATGCCCGCAGCGATGCGTCGCGGCAGCGCACTCGCATCGTCGGAGGGATCATCGCGCTCGACGCCGGCGGGACGCGGTACGGGATCTGGGATCTGCGGCCCGACCTGGAGGCCGAGCGTGCGCGGCCGGACAGGGTGATCCTCGCGGACTTCGCACCGCAGTCCCCTTCCCGGGTCAGGGAGCGCCGCGACCCGCAGTCACCACCGTCGAGCGGTTGAGAACTGCCCCTTCGCCGAGATAGGTCCCGGTCAGCTCCTCCTGCAGCGCGGTGAGCACGGGGTCGCTGCCGATCGCCCGATCGAGGGAGCCGGCGTACCCGCCGGAGGGGTCGTCGCCGGGTCCCGTCGAGTCGTGGTTCGCCGCCAGCACCTCGAGCGGATCCAGGGAGGAGACCGGGTATCCGGGCAGCGTGACCTCGTGCAGGTTCGGCGCCGACAGTGCGCCCCCGCCGATCTGCGCCCCGCCGAGATCGAGGGCCGGCACGAGGTCCCCGCTGATCCCCTGCTCATCGATGGCGAAGCCATGGTGGACGTCCACCACCTCGGTCGACGCCTGGGCCGGGAGGACGGTCTGGACGGGTGAGCCGACGGTGAGGACGTGCGTGACGTCGTAGGTCCCTGCCGCGCCCGACGGGCTGTTGAACCCCGGATCTGCGGCGAGCCGGCCGGCGATGATCCCGCCCTGCGAGTGTCCCACCAGCAGCACCCGGGACCCCGGGGGGACGTCCGCCGCTTCCATCGCCGCGGTGACGTCGTCCATCGCTGCTGTGCGCTGACCGGCGACCAGACGCAGGTTCGAGGCCCAGTCCCGGGAGTTCCCCTGCTCGCCGTACGCCTCCGGCACATCCGTGATGGACGCGCCCTCGGTCGGGGGGATCTGCACGATGTACACCGCCTCCCCGTCGTCGGCCCGCAGCTGCTGGATGCCGATCCGCCCGGTCTCCAGCGGTCTCCTTCCCTCGTTGCCGGGGACGCGCAGGTCGTCGTTGGCGAGCACGAGATCCTGCAGGGTCCGCGGGCCTGCGCCGGGGGAGTCGTCGACCTCCACGGAGGCGACGATGCCCCCGGGGCGGTCGTCGAGCAGAGGGCTGTCCTTCCCGGTCAGCACCTCATAGGCTCCTACGCCGGCCGAGCCCGCGGCGACCAGACCGGCCGCACCGACCTCGGCGATCGTCGGCGCGCGCTCGCCGGTGGCCCAGTCCGCGAGGAGAGTCCCGAGGTGCTCGGCGTCGCGCTGCAGCTGTGCGATGCCGTCGGTTCTCGCCCCGAGCTGGCCGAGTCCGCTCTCGAGGAGGTCGACGCCGGTTCCCACGGCCCAGCCGATGCCGTCGGAGACCTGGCCTGCGAGCGTCGAGGCGGCCTGCTCGAGCGGTCGTTCCAGCCAGTCCGGGAGCCAGGGGGCGTTCTCATGGAGATAGCCGGAGAGCGCCGCGGAGGCATCCGCCGCAGGGTTCGTGCTCTGTCTCCCAGGACCGGTCTCGTCCCCGGCGCCTCCCGCCGGGGCGCTGTCCCGTGCAGGGGCCGGAGCCGGGCCAGGGGCTGCATCTGGGGCGGAGGCGGCATCCTGCTGCTCGGACTCGGCTCCGGCCTGCTCTCCCAGTGCCGTGAGCTCATGGCTGACCGCTCTCAGGCGCTCGGCGCTCCCGTCCGACCATGCGCTGCGGAAGCCCTCGGCGTCACGTCCCTCCCAGCGCACCGCCTGGACAGCTCCGTCCAGACGGGACTTCAGATTCTCGATCGACCCGGATGCCGACCGCAGCCGCTCGGCATGAGCACGCATCTGCTCGGGGTCCATTCCCTGGAAGCCGCTCATCTCCCGCCGCCGTCCGTCGCAGAACCGGCGCCCGAGTCGGCGGGACCACCGGCTCCGATGCACGCCGCGGTGAAGCGCATCGCCTCCTCGAGGAGGGGGAGTGCGGTGCCGAGGATGTCCCCTGAGGTGACCAGCAGAATCGCTGGCAGCGGCGCTTCCGCATCGATGCGGTGCATGCCCATCTCGCCCTGCACCCAGAGGCGGGAGAAGGACACCGGGGACTGCACGACGCGTCCGGTCCTGTCATGCAGGGTCAGCGAGAGAGCGATGCGGGGGCCATCGGCGGCGAGCGCGTCCCTCAGACGTGGATCCAGATCAGGAAGGCCCGCGAAGGCGTCCTCCGGGGAGGCCCCGCCATCGAGCGAGCGGCGGATCGCCCTGACCTGGTCCGGGGACGGGTGGAGCTCTCCTCCGGCTCCCTCGACCATCAGCCGCGGCGGATCGAGCGCGATCCCGCAGCCGTCGAGGAGCTCGCCGATCGCGGCCGGGACCTGGTCCGTCGGTGCGGTCCGCCACACGGACGGACCGTCGTCGCGCGAGGACTCCAGCGCTGCCGTCCTCGGGCCGGGAGCGATCCGCAGCCGACAGGTCGAGTCGCCCTGCGTCACGGCGATCACCATCAGGGCGGGGGCGGCGAGCTGCCGGGTGACGAGCTCGGTCTCGTCGGCGGAGAGCGTGGGGACCTCCGTCTCCGTCGCCCCCGCCGCCTCGGTCCTGGATCCGGTGCTCGCTCCCGGCGGATGCGGGGTCAGTGCCCGGTACACGGGGTTCCAGTCGCGGGAGGGATCGCAGCCGTCGGCGACGCAGCGGGCCGCCTTCCGCACATGCACGGTCAGCTGTTGCATCGTGATCTCCTGCTCGTCGTCCTGCTTCGATCGTGCCTCGGTGAGCGGGGCGAGCCTCGTCGCCCGCCTCGCGATCCCGACCCTAGGCGCCGCGTCCGAGGCGCGGACTCGAACTCCAGAGGCTGTGGACCGCGGGGGTGTGGGGAGGAGCATCGCCGTGCCTGGGACGCGCCGGCGTCCCAGGCGCCGCTCGTACACTGGACCGGCCCCGTCCTCCCTCCATCCCAGGAGCTGATGTGCCCCGTCCGTCCCGTCCGGTCATGTCGCCGGAAGTGCGTGAGGTCTACGCCGCGCTGCTCGAACGCGCCCCCGAGAACCGGATCGAACCGGATCTGTCCCGCATCCGGAGGGTGATGGAGCTGATGGGCGATCCGCAGCGCTCCTACCGCTCCATCCGGATCGCGGGCACGAACGGCAAGACCACCACTGCGCGCGTCCTCGAGCGGATCCTGCGGGAGGCCGGTCTGCGCACCGGTCGCACCACCAGTCCGCATCTGCGCACCCCCGCAGAGCGCATCGCCATCGACGGGCTCCCGATCGACGACGACGGCTTCGTGCAGGCCTACGAGGATGTGCTCCCCTTCGCGCAGATCGTGGACGAGGAGTCCCTCGCCGGCGGGGGCCCGCGGCTGACCTTCTTCGAGTACCTCACCGCCATGGCCTTCCAGGCCTTCGCGACCGCTCCTGTCGACGTGGCCGTCGTCGAGACGGGCCTCGGCGGCACCTGGGACGCCACCGGGGCTGTCGATCCCGACGTCGCGGTGATCACCCCCATCGGGATGGACCATCAGGAGTACCTGGGCGACACCATCGACCTGATCGCCGGGGAGAAGGCGGGCATCCTCACCGCCGGCGCGACCGCCATCATCGCCGCACAGCCCGAGGGTGAAGCCCTCGACGTGCTCAGGGGGCGCGTCCAGGAGCTCGGCGCCGAGGCCGCCTTCGAGGGCGAGCAGATCGGCGTCATCGCGAGGACCCCCGGCGTCGGAGGGCAGCTGCTGACCCTCCAGGGCATCGCGGGCCGCTACGAAGAGGTCTTCCTCTCGCTGCTGGGCGAGCACCAGGCATCCAACGCGCTCCTGGCCGTCGCAGCGGCTGAGGCGCTCCTGGGCGGTGGGACCCCGCTGGACGGAGAGATGCTCTCCGCAGCGCTCGCCTCGGTGACCTCGCCCGGCCGGGCGGAGGTCGTGAGGCAGTCGCCGACGGTCGTGATCGATGCGGCGCACAATCCAGCGGGCGCGGCGACCCTGGTCGAGACGGTCCGGGAGAACTTCCGGTTCACCCGCACCGTCGGGCTCGTCGGCATCCTCCAGGAGAAGGACGCCGAGCAGATCCTCGCCGTGCTCGAACCGCTCATGGACTCCGTCGTGATCACCCGATCGTCGTCGCCCCGCGCGATCCCCGCCGACGAGCTCGCGGACATCGCCCGCGACGTGTTCGACGACGAGGACCGGGTGATCGAGGTCGCCTCGCTGCCCGACGCGATCCAGACCGCGGTCGACCTCGCCGAGTCGGGCGGAGATCAGTTCGGCGGCGTCGTCGCAGCGGGGTCGGTGACGCTCGCCGCCGAGGTCCGCGAGCTGCTCGGGGCCCCGGACGACGGGGAGGACCGATGAACGCGGTGCTCGCCGCCCTCAGCCCGTCGCAGCGCGCTCATGGCGCCCAGCGCATGATCGCCGCGACCGTGCTGGTGGTGCAGGCTCTCGTGACGTTCTTCGCGGTCCTGGTCGCCCATCAGCTCGACGCCGATCAGCGCACCTTGAACTGGACCTGGGGGCTGGTCACGGCAGTCGCCCTGGTCCTGTGCTCGGGCCTGCTGCGCCGCGGCGCCTGGCCCTATCTGCTCGGTCTCGTCCTCCAGATCCCGGTCATCCTGCTCGGACTGAGCGTCCCCGCGATGTTCGTCGTCGGGGGTGCATTCCTGGTGCTGTACGTCTACGGCGTCCTCAAGGGACATCAGCTGGACGCCGAGAAGGACGCGATCGACCGTCAGGTGCTCGGCGAGGAGGACAGGGCCGGACAGGAGTGAGCCCGTCCTGGGACCGTGCCGGAGCCTCCGTGCCGGAGCGGCGGAGCGGCTCTGAGCCTCGCGGAGGCGTCCCGAGCATGGCAGAGCTCTCGGTACAGTAGGGCCATGACCGCACAGCGCACCCTGGTCCTGCTCAAGCCCGATGCCGTGCAGCGTGGCCTGCGCGGGGAGATCATCCGGCGCATCGAGGCGAAGGGCTACGACATCATCGCCCTCGCCCAGCGCACCGCCACCGACGAGGAGCTCTCCGCCCACTACGCCGAGCACGAGGGGAAGCCCTTCTACCCCGGCCTCGTCGAGTACATGGGCTCCGCCCCGCTCGTCGCGATCGTCGCCGAGGGCGACAGCGTGATCGCGGGCTTCCGCTCCCTCGCCGGTGCCACCAACCCCACCGAGGCGGCCCCCGGCACCATCCGCGGGGACCTCGCCCGCGAGTGGGACCTGCCCGTGATCCAGAATCTCGTCCACGGATCGGACTCCGAGGAGTCCGCAGCCCGAGAGATCGCGATCTGGTTCCCGGGCCTGGTCTGAGCCCGCTGTCCCCGTCGACCGGGCATTCCTGATCGGCCGTGCGGCATGAGCCGTTCCCTCTGAGCCATCAGCCGACGTCCTGCGCGCGGACGCCCGACAGCGGGTCGGTCGGCACGTGCCGCGGGTCCAGGAGCGTCCGGCCTCCTGCGTTCCCAGCGAGGAACCGGTCTGTATGTGCACAATGAGGACATGTCGTCCCTGACGCTCGTGACCGTCATCTTCCTGCTCGTCGCCGTGCTGGTGGCGGTCGGGATCGTCGTCATGGTCGCCCTGCCGAACGTCCGCACCGATCGCGCTCGGGAGCGCGGCGCGCAGGATTCCGTCCGCGCACCGCGTGGGCACAGCTCCCGGACCGGGCAGCGTCGCGACCCTCCGCCATCTGCGGAGTGACCAGGGCCCCGTCAGAGGCCGGTCATCGATCTCGTCCCTGCGAGAGGTCGGCGCCCTGCCCCTAGACTGGCGCACGTCCTGCCGCAGCGCCGGCTTCCCCGATCGCGGAGGTGACCCGTGGATCCCAATGACATCCTCTCCCTCATCGCCGGAGGAGGAGGCGTCCTCCTCATCCTCGGTGCCGGGGCCTGGGCCCTCGTGCGCGGACGCGGGAGGAAGGGCTCGCAGGGCGAGGGCGAGGAGCGTCCGGACGACGCCGGGAGGACCAGCTCCGACACGCCGACGGCGACTGCTGCCAAGGAGCGTCCCGCGGCACCGACCTGGGCCGACACGCTCTCCGCTCCGGAGACGACGGCGAAGGACGAGTCCGTCGCACCGGGACCCGTCGCAGAGTCCGGTGCCTCCGAGGAGGAAGAGGCCACGGGCAGTCCCTCCGAGCCCGACGTGGCGGAGCCGACCGCAGAGGACCGGACCGCCGGAGCCGCACCGGTCGAGAGGGCATCGCTCGAGAGCGAGCAGGCTGCGACCGAGAGCGAGCCGACTGAGGCCGCGCCCGATGCCGCGCAGGGCACCGGCATCGCCGAAGAGGAGCGCACCGACGGGGAGCACGCTGGCAAGGGTGCCGCTGAGGAGCCCGTGGCCGACGCCGCGACCGGTGCCGTGGTCGTCGAGAAGCCCGAGGCTCCGGAGAGTCGCATGCTGCGGCTCCGCGAGCGGCTCTCCCGCTCCGGCGCTCTCGGCCGAGGGATCCTCAGCCTCCTGACCCGCTCGAGCGTCGACGAGGACACCTGGGACGAGATCGAGGAGACCCTCCTGCTCGCCGATCTCGGTCCTGATGCGACCGACGAGCTCCTGGAGAGCCTCCGCCGGCGCATGCAGGTGATCGGCGGCGATGAGCCCTCCGCCGTCCGCGAGGCGCTGCGTGAGGAGCTGCTCGCGCTCGTCGACCCGTCCCTCGACCGACGCGTCGCCGCCACGGCCCGGACCGCGGAGGACGGCGCTCGCGTCCCGTCCGTCGTCCTCATGGTCGGCGTCAACGGCACGGGCAAGACCACCACCGTCGGCAAGCTCGCGCGGGTCCTCGTGGCCGCGGATCGCAGCGTGGTCCTCGGCGCCGCTGACACCTTCCGCGCCGCCGCCGCCGAGCAGCTGGCGACCTGGGGAGCCCGCGTGGGAGTGGACACCGTGCGCTCCGACCGCGACGGGGCGGACCCTGCGGCGGTCGCGTTCGACGCTGTGAAGGAGGGCATCGAGCAGGGCGTCGACGTTGTCATCGTCGACACCGCCGGGAGGCTCCAGAACAAGAAGGGCCTGATGGACGAGCTCGGGAAGGTGCGTCGGGTCGCAGAGAAGGGGCTGCACGGCGACAAGGTCGCCGAGGTCCTGCTGGTCATCGACGCCACCACCGGTCAGAACGGCATGCAGCAGGCGAGGGTCTTCTCCGAGGCCGTCGACGTCACCGGCATCGTCCTGACGAAGCTGGACGGCACGGCGAAGGGCGGGATCGTCGTCAACGTCCAGCGGGAGCTGGGTGTTCCCGTCAAGATGGTCGGGCTCGGAGAGGGCATGGACGACCTCGCGCCCTTCGACGCCCACGGCTTCGTCGACGCGCTGCTGGGGGACTGACCGGGGAACGGATGGCTCCCGTCCGTTCCACGGTACGACGACCACGGTCACGGAACGATCACGGGGGCTGTCCGGTATAGGTGGATCGGCGGCGCTCTCCCACGATGTTCTCCATCGACCGATTGGGTCGACCGAGCAGGGCGCCCTGTCGCCCCGTTCGCCACCACTCACCCTGGAGCCGACATGGAGTTCACCCTGGACACCGGGGCGACAGCCTGGATACTCGCCAGCGCCGCCCTCGTGCTGCTCATGACGCCCGGCCTCTCCCTCTTCTACGGAGGGATGGTGCGGGCCCGCACCGTTCTCAACATGATGCTGATGTCCTTCATGGCGATGGCCGTCGTGGCCGTCGCCTGGGTCCTCGGCGGATACTCGATCGCCTTCGGATCTGACGTCGCAGGCCTCTTCGGCAACCCGCTGGAGTTCTTCGGTCTCTCCGGCACCGACGACCAGTCGATCCTCGCCGGCAGCGGGGTGCCCTTCTTCGTCGCCGCCGGCTTCCAGATGACCTTCGCGATCATCTCCACGGCGCTCGTCTCCGGCGCCATCGCCGATCGCGTGAAGCTCGGCTCCTGGATGGTCTTCGCCCTGGTGTGGGTTCTGATCGTGTACGCACCCCTCGCGCACATGGTGTGGGGCGGCGGACTCCTGGGCGGTGACGGCATCTTCGCCTCGATCGCCGAGCCCGTCGACTTCGCGGGCGGCACCGTGGTCCACATCAACGCTGGTGTCGCGGGCCTCGTCCTCGCGCTCGTCGTCGGTGCTCGCAAGGGCTTCGGCAAGGAGCCGATGAAGCCCCACAACCTGCCGCTGGTCATGCTCGGTGCGGCGCTGCTGTGGTTCGGCTGGTTCGGCTTCAACGCGGGCTCCGCCGGCACGGCCGATGGCACCGCGGGTCTGGCCTGGGTCAACACGACCGTCGCGACCGCCGGTGCGATGCTCGGCTGGGCCCTCGTGGAGAAGCTCCGCGACAAGCACGTCACCTCGCTCGGCGCAGCCTCCGGCGTGGTCGCCGGCCTTGTCGCCATCACGCCGGCCGCCGCCGCGCTGAACCCGGTCACCTCGATCGTGCTCGGTCTGATCGCCGGTGCGCTGTGCGCCCTGGCCGTGGGCCTGAAGTACCGCTTCGGGATCGATGACTCGCTCGATGTCGTCGGCGTCCACCTGGTCGGCGGTCTCGTCGGCACCATCCTGATCGGCGTGCTGGCCGATGACGGCGGCCTGATCTTCGGCGGCGGGGCGCGACTGCTGCTGGTGCAGATCCTGGTGGCCCTCTCCGCGATGGTCTTCTCCGGCGTCCTCACCGCTGTGATCGCCCTGGCCATCAAGTACACGCTCGGCTGGAGGATCTCCGACGCCGACGAGGCCGCAGGGATCGACATCACCCACCATGCGGAGTCCGGATACGATCTGGGCGGCTCCCTCGCGGCCCGCCGCGATCGTACGGTCCGCATCGAGTCCGCCCCGTCCGAACCGTCGGCCGAGGACTCCCAGCCCGTCACCGCAGGAGACGCCCGATGAAGCTCATCACCGCCATCGTCCAGCCCCACGCCCTCCAGGCCGTCACCGACTCCCTGCGCGAGTACGGGGTCAGCGGGATCACGATCACTGAGGTCGCCGGCTACGGCCGCCAGGGCGGGCACACCGAGGTCTACCGCGGCGCCGAGTACACGATCGACACCATCCCGAAGGTGAAGATCGAGGTCCTCGCCGACGATCCCGACGAGAAGGACATCGTCGACCTGATCGTCGCCGCCTCCCGCAGCGGGCGGATCGGCGACGGGAAGGTCTGGACCACCGAGGTCGGCACCGTCGTCCGCGTCCGCACCGGCGAACGGGGAACGGATGCACTCTGAGGAGCTCCCCGGCCGCCGGCTCACGCAGGTCCTGAACGCCGGCTTCGCGGATTCCTCCGCCGGTCCCCAGCGCAGGCTCGATCAGTCCGCTCTCGTCGACGAGTGGCTGAACGAGCTCTGGCTGGGGGCCGGCGCTCCGGCGTCCGGAGCCGCCCTCGCCGCCATCGGCTCGCTCGGTCGCCGCACCCTCGGCCCGGGCAGCGATCTCGATCTGGTGCTGCTGGTCGATCCCGGCCAGCTCGACGCCGCGGAGTCCGCCCGCCTCGCGAGCGCCGTCTGGTATCCGATCTGGGACTCGGGCACGTCGCTCGACCACTCGATGCGCAGCCCGCTGGAATGCGAGCAGGTCGCGCGCGACGATCTGCGGGCGGCGATCTCGCTCCTGGACCTGCGCCTGGTGGCGGGCGACCAGTCCCTCGTGGACGACGCCTCCGCCCGGGTGCGCGCCCAATGGCGACGTGAGGCCCGCCTCCGCATCGGCGAGGTCGTCGAGCTGGCGGAGGATCGCAGCGCCCGCTACGGCCAGCTCGCCCATTCGATCGAACCGAACCTCAAGTCCGATCGCGGGGGCCTGCGTGACATCACGGTCATCCGGGCCATCGCCGAGAGCTGGCTGGCCGACCACGACCACGCGGTCATCGACCATGCCGCTCACGTCCTCGCCGACGCCCGTGATGCGCTCCAGGCGGTGACCGGCAAGTCCGGGACCCGATTGGGCCGGGCCGACCAGGACGCGGTCGCCGCCCTGACCGGGCACGCCACCGCGGACGATCATCTCGCGGTGCTCGCCGAGGCGGCTCGCGCGGTCACCTGGGAGATGCATAGGACCATCCGCGCCGCCCAGGCCGCTGTGGCGCCCGGCGGTGCAGGGACCTACGGCGCGGGCACGGACCGCCGTCCGGCGATCTCTCGCGTCGGGCACGGAGCACTGGTTCAGGCCGGCGAGGTGTCCGTCGACCCGCGGAGCACCGATCCGCTCCGGGACCTCGCAGCGGTCCGTCATGCCGCCACCACGGGGCTCCCTCTGGCCGACGCCACCCTCGCGCGCCTCGCCGAGGCACCGGTGCGGCCGTTCACCGATGCGCAGCGCGATGTCTTCGTCGACGCACTGGCCGGCGAGCACATCGCGGACGCCTACGAGGCGCTCGACGTGAAGGGGATCTTCGCGAGGTGGGTGCCGGGCTGGTCGGAGGTCCGCAACCGTCCCCAGCGATCAGCCGTGCATCGCTTCACGGTGGACCGCCACCAGATCGAGACGGTGCGCGAGGTCCAGCCGTTCCTCGCGCGCGTCGGCCGACCCGACCTGCTGCTGGTCACGGCGCTGCTCCACGACCTCGGCAAGCGCGCCGACGCCCGCGATCACGCCCGCGAGGGCGCACCGCTCGCGGAGGCGGCCGCTCGGCACCTGGGCTTCGACGAGACCGATGCCGGGATCGTGGGCACGCTCGTGCGCGAGCACCTCACGCTCGTGGGACTCGCGACCGGGCGCGACCTCGCCGATCCCGCGACGCTGCAGGACCTGCTGCGCGCGGTGCAGGGCGATCCGACGATCCTGGAGCTCCTGCGCGCGCTCACGGAGGCCGATGCGATCGCCGCGGGCCCCGCCGCCTGGTCGGGCTGGCGCTCCTCGCTCGTCGACCACCTCACGGATCTGGCGCGCGACGCGCTCAGCGGCAATGCGCCGGCACCGCGTCTCATGCTCACCCCGCAGCGCTCCGTCCAGGAGGCGGTGGTGGCGGCGGTGCAGCGCACCGACAGCGCCCAGGTGCTCTATCCGGCGCCCACCGAGGACGAGCCGATCTCGCAGATCTGCCTGGGCGCGCCCGATGGCGCCGGCGTCTTCGCAGCGATGGCCCGCGTGCTCGCCCGCCAGCGGATCGACGTGCGCAGCGCGGTCGTGCTGACCATGGACGGGATCGCCGTGAACACCTGGTGGGTCTCCGGCACACATCAGGACCTTCCCCATCCCTCGGCTCTGCGCTCGGCGCTGGACCGCGAGCTGAAGCATCGGGATCGGGCCGATGCCCGCGTCCTCGAGCTGCCCCCGCCTCCGCCCCCGCGCAGCACGGAGGACACCCCTGTGGTCACCCTCCTGCCCGGAGCCTCCAGCGAGGCGACGGTCGTGCAGGTCAATGCCCGCAACCGTCCGAGCCTGCTGGCGGACGTCGCCGAGACGATCACCCAGCATCGCCTCGAGGTGCGCAGCGCCCACGTCATGACCCTCGGCCAGAGGGCCATCGACGTGCTCTACCTGACCGACCAGAAGGGCCGGGCGCTCGACGCCCCGACGGTCGGTCGCATCATCGCAGCACTCATGGACGCTGCGACGACCTGAGCCTGCCGCCGCGGCGTCGTGGCGCCGCGGCGGCGGTCCGCAGCCCGGGAGCGTCCCATCGGCCACCGGGGGCACCGGTCATCCGGTCATCCCGTCCTCCGGGGCGGCGTGGCAGGTCTCTCGCGGTCGTCACCCGGGCTGTCCGGCCGAGGCCACTACACTGGTGCGGTCCGCACGACCAAGGGGAAGCTCTTCGTGTTCAACAACCTGTCCGATCGCATCACCGCGTCCCTCAAGGGGCTTCGCGGTCACGGCCGCCTCACCGAGGCGGACGTCGACAAGACCATCCGCGAGATCCGGCGCGCCCTGCTCGACGCCGACGTCGCGGTGCCGGTGGTCCGCGAGTTCACCGGTCGGGTGCGGGAGCGCGCCCTGGGCGAGGAGGTCTCCAAGGCCCTCAACCCGGCGCAGCAGGTCGTCAAGATCGTCCATGACGAGCTGGTCGAGGTCCTCGGCGGCGCCACCGGCGAGCTGACCTGGGCCAAGCATCCTCCGACGGTCATCATGCTCGCGGGCCTCCAGGGCGCCGGCAAGACCACGCTCGCGGGCAAGCTCGCGAGGTGGATGAAGTCCGAAGGGCACACCCCGCTGCTCGTCGCCGCGGACCTCCAGCGCCCCAACGCCGTGAACCAGCTCCAGATCGTCGGCGAGCGGGCCGGTGTCCCGGTGTTCGCGCCGGAGCCCGGCAACGGCGTGGGCGATCCTGTGCTGGTCGCGATGAACGGCGTCTCCACCGCGCAGTTCCAGCAGCATGACGTCGTCATCGTCGACACGGCAGGGCGCCTGGGCATCGACGAGGAGATGATGCAGCAGGCGAGGGACATCCGCGATGCGGTCAACCCTCATGAGACGCTGTTCGTCGTCGACGCGATGATCGGTCAGGATGCCGCGCGCGTCGCCGAGGCGTTCCGGGACGGCGTCGGCTTCTCCGGCGTGGTCCTGTCCAAGCTCGACGGCGATGCGCGAGGCGGCGCGGCCCTGTCGATCACGGGTGTCACGCAGCGCCCGATCCTGTTTGCCTCGACCGGCGAGAGCCTCGACGACTTCGAGCGCTTCCATCCGGATCGCATGGCCAACCGCATCCTGGACATGGGTGATGTGCTCACCCTGATCGAGCAGGCGGAGAAGGCCTTCGACCAGAAGGAGGCCGAGAAGGCCGCCAAGAAGCTTGCGGCCGGCGAGGACTTCACCCTCGACGACTTCCTCAACCAGATGCAGCAGCTCAAGAACATGGGCAGCATCAAGAAGATGCTCGGCATGCTCCCGAACATGGGGCAGTTCCGTGAGCAGCTCGACAGCTTCGACGAGAGGGAGCTCGGGCGGATCGAGGCGATCATCCGCTCCATGACGCCTGAGGAGCGAGCGAACCCCAAGGTCATCAACGGCTCCCGTCGAGGGCGCATCGCCAAGGGCTCGGGCACCACTGTCCAGCAGGTCAATCAGCTGCTCGATCGCTTCAAGCAGGCGCAGCAGATGATGAAGCAGATGGGCCGCGGCATGGCCGGGGGAGGAGCACCCGGCATGCCCGGCGGACCCGGCATGGGGATGGGCAAGAAGTCGCGCGGCAGGATGCAGGCGCAGCCGAAGTCGAAGAAGGCCAAGTCCAAGAACCCCGCCAAGGCAGCTCGTGAGGCGGCCGAGGCTCAGCGCAAGGCGGCCGCGGGCGGCCAGGGCGGATCCGCGTTCGGCGGCGGAGCGGGCGCTGCGGCCGATGCCGGGAGCCCGAGCGCGAACGGTGCGCCGGATCTCTCCGACTTCGACCCCAGCCAGCTTCCGCCGGACATGCAGAAGCTCTTCGGCGGGAAGTGAGCCGTCGGCGCGGGATCCGTCTCCGCGCGCCTCGGTCTACGCTCGGGTCATGAGCATGTTCGCCCCTGCCCCTCCCCGAGCCGCAGCGCACCCCGTGCTGCATCTGCGCGGTCCTGTCCTCGTCGGACCCGAGGAGGAGGTGGCTGAGGCGTGGGTGATAGACGGCCGCATCCATCACGAGCGTCCTGAGTCCGACCTGCTCAGAGCCGCGGTCGCCGCTTCCGGCGAGATGGAGCCGCTCGAGGTCGAGGGGTTCGTCGTCCCGGGGCTCTCCGATCTGCACTGCCACGTCGGCATCAGCGACGAGGGGACGGGGACGGACCTCGCGACGGCCAGGGCGCAGGCGATCGTGGATCGCGACACCGGCGTCCTGCTCATCCGCGATGCCGGCTCGATCACCGACACCTCAGCGCTCCAGACGCATCCGGATCTGCCGCGGCTGGTCCGCTGCGGGCGGCATCTGGCGCGCACACGTCGGTATCTGATCGGGTATGCCGACGAGATCGAGCCGGAGGACCTGCCGACAGCGGTCGCGCGTGAGGCGCGTCGCGGGGACGGGTGGGTGAAGCTGGTGGGGGACTGGATCGATCGCGGGAACGGGGACCTCGCGCCGTGCTGGGACGCGGAGGACTTCGCGGCGGCGGCCCGCGCCGCGCACGATGCGGGCGCGAGGATCACCACGCACACCTTCGACGAGGAGACGCTGCCGATGGTGCTGGACGCCGGCTTCGACTGCCTGGAGCATGCGACCGGATTGACCGACGAGACGATCCGTCGGACGGCCGAGTCCGGGACGCCCGTGGTGACGACGCTCGTGAACGTCGGGGAGTTCGAGACCTATGCGCGTCAGGGGGAGAAGAGGTTCCCGCAGTATGCGGCCCATATGCGCCGGCTTCGCGAGGGGCGCTACGACCGCACCCGGGATGCGCATGACGCGGGGGTGGAGCTCCTGGTGGGGACTGACGCCGGGGGAGTGCTCGGTCACGGGATCGTCCATGACGAGCTCGACGAGCTGGCCGCCGCCGGACTGGACGGCACGGCCATCCTGCAGGCGGCCGCGTGGGGACCGCGCAGGTTCCTGGGAGCGCCGGGACTGGCGGATGGGGAGCCGGCGGATCTGCTGGTCGTGCCCCGGGACCCGCGGCTCGACCATCGGGCTCTGCGCGAGCGGACCCATGTCGTGCTCGGAGGCAGGATCGTGGCGCGGTGAGCACGGCGGACCAGGAGGCCGAGCCCGGCATGTGCCTCGCCGCACACCGGTCCCAGGTGGATTCGAGGACGGGGCAGCTGGCATAATCTTCTCCTGTATGCGCCCTGGCCGGCCCTCTACCCGCCATGGCGCGGCACCCCGAGCACCGTCAGCGCCCGCATGACCCCACAGGCTGCGGCGGGACTCACCGGAACTTCCAAAAGGAGAGTCCACACACGTGGCTGTCAAGATCCGTCTGAAGCGCATGGGCAAGATCCGTGCACCGTACTACCGCATCGTCGTGGCAGACTCGCGCAAGAAGCGCGACGGCTCCGTGATCGAGGAGATCGGCATCTACCACCCGACCGAGAACCCCTCTCGGATCGAGGTCAAGGGCGATCGTGCGCAGTACTGGCTCGGCGTCGGCGCGCAGCCGACCGAGCAGGTCGCCGCCATCCTCAAGATCACGGGCGACTGGCAGCAGTTCAAGGGCGAGGCCGATGCGGCCGGCTCCCTGAAGACCGCTGAGGCCAAGCAGTCCGCGGAGGAGCTCATCGCCGCTGCCGACAAGGCCGCCGCCGAGTCCCGCGAGGGCGCCAAGAAGGCCAAGGAGGCCTCCGCGGTCGAGGCCGGGTCCGAGGAGGCCCCTGCCGAGGGCGAGAGCACCGAGGACGCCGAGGCCGCGACCACCGACGAGGCCTGAGATGAGCGCGCGCGCCGAAGCACTCGACCACCTCGTCCGCGGGATCGTCGACAGCCCCGACGACGTCCGGGTGAGCGAGAAGTCCACCCGACGCGGTCCGCTGCTCGAGGTCCGGGTCAGTCCTGCCGATCTCGGTCGCGTCATCGGCCGATCGGGCCGCACCGCCCGTGCCCTGCGCACGGTCACCGCGGCGCTGTCGGACGAGGACATCCGCGTGGACATCGTCGACGTCGACCGACGCTGAGGTGCGCAACGCCTCTTCAGGGAGCGGCGCCGCCGGCATGGGCCGGTGGCGCCGCTCCCGCCGTCTGACGGCTCCGGATCGGTCGTCCGGGCGCTCCGAGCTCGCCTCGCGCCTCGAGGCTGCGGCACGCGGTACGGCCCTGACGGGTCTCGCCATCGCACTGCTGGTCGGATGCTCGGGCCTCCCATCCGGAACCGCGGCAGGCGGGCAGGACCCGTCGGGGACCGGTGCCGACCAGACGGAGGAGTCATCCTCCGGGCGTGGGGAGAGCCCGCAGGCCGCCTCCGCCGAGCTGGACGCCGCCTGCGGGACCTTCTGGGGGGACCCCGACTATCGGGATCCGCTCTCCCGCACCGTCCTCGACCGCGCGGCCACCGCCCCTGATGCCGGGCCGGATGATCCGTTCTTCTATGCGATGACCGCCGACGACGTCGACGCCGTCTTCGAGGACGTCCCCGAGGATGCCCCCCGCACCGCTGCTGCCGAGCTCGCGGACTGGTTCCGCAGCGAGCCCGAGCGCGGCGCGGATGCGGACGGCGAGGCCTTCGCCTCAGCCTGGGAGGGTCTGGCCGGTGCATGCGCCGGATCCTCCGTCGCGGCATCCTGGGCTGCGGGCGGCGGCGAGGACGGGACCAAGCCGGCGGCACTCGTCTGCGCGGACGTCTTCGACACCCCAGGCACGCTCACCGTCTTCGCCAACGCCAACGTGCTGACCTCCAACATGTTCAAGCTCGTGGGGCTGAGCGCCATGCAGGTTCCGTCGGACCGCATGGACGACGTCCGGGCGACCTCGGACCTGCTCGGAGCGGAGATCTCGGCGGTCGATGACGACGGCGTCCGCGCGGCGCTCGAGGAGGTGCGTCAGCCCTTCCTCGACGCCCTCGAGGGCGATACCCGGTCCGACGGGCTGCAGACGCCTCTGGACCACCTCGGCTCCGCCTGCGGGGCGATCGGATATGACAGCCCCGAGACGGGGAGCACGGACTCGGGCGACGAGACGGACGACGGAGGACTGGTATGAGCACTCGCGACGTGGTGGTGGCGACCATCGGCAGGGCGCACGGACTCAAGGGCGAGGTGTCGCTGCGCCTGCGCACGGACATCCCCGAGGAGCGGCTGCATGACGGCGCGCAGTTCGAGGTCGAGATCCCGTCGGGCGCCGGCACCTCGAGCACCCGGGTGCTGACCGTGCTCTTCACGCGGGTGCAGCAGGACCGCTGGTACGTCCGCTTCGAGGAGATCAGCGATCGCAGCGGAGCCGAGGCGCTCCGCGGCGTGGACCTGGTGATGGAGGTCGACGAGGCGGAGGAGGCCGAGGCCGATCCCGACGCGTGGTACCCCTCGCAGCTCAAGGGGCTCGCGGTGGTGCACATCGAGGATCGACGCGAGCTGGGAACTGTCGTCGGCGTCGAGCACTACCCGGCACAGGATCTGCTGGTGGTGCGGACCCCGGATCGCCGCCGGGTGCAGCTGCCGCTGGTCGAGCAGCTGGTGCCGGAGATCGACCTGGAGGCCGGACTGGTGGTCGCCGCTCCCCCAGGAGGACTCTTCGATGAGCAGCCTGAGAGCGATGACGACGTGCCGGAGCAGGGCTGATCGCGTGCGCATCGACGTCCTGACCCTGTTCCCCGACTATCTCGCGCCCCTCGAGCTGTCACTCATCGGCAAGGCCCGCCGCGAGGGCATCGTGGATCTGCATGTCCATGATCTGCGCGACTACACGCACGACAGGCACCGCACGGTCGACGACACCCCGCTCGGCGGCGGTGCCGGCATGGTGATGAAGCCCGAGCCCTGGGCCGAGGCGTTCGCCGACGTGCGACGCCGCGGAGGCGAAGCGCTCGGTGCGGAGGCTCGACCTCTGGTCGTCTTCCCCAATCCCGCCGGAGCGCCGTTCGTGCAGGCCACCGCGCATGTCTGGGCGGAGCGCGAGTGGATCATCTTCGCGTGCGGGCGCTATGAGGGCATCGACGAGCGGGTCTATGAGCACCTCGCCGACGAGGGCTTCGAGATCGCGCTCGCCTCGCTGGGCGACTACGTGCTCAACGGCGGCGAGGTCGCCGTGCTCGCGATCACCGAGGCGGTCGTGCGGCTGGTGCCGGGTGTGGTCGGCAACGCCGAGTCGCTGGTCGAGGAGTCCCATGCCGACGGTCTCCTGGAGTATCCGCTCTACACGCGCCCGGCGGCCTGGACCGACCCCGGCGGGACGCTGCGCGAGGCGCCTGCGATCCTGCTCTCGGGAGACCACGGGCGGATCGCGGCCTGGCGCCGTGAGCAGGCGATCCGTCGTACCCGCGAGCGTCGCCCGGACCTGATGGGCCCCGAGGGTGCAGGCGGGATGGTCGGCGCCTGATCCGGACGGCGCGCATGAGCTCGGCGCTGCCGCGATGCACGTGACGCAGCTGACAGCCGATCGCATCGCTGACCAGCGGGGTCGTCCTGGGCCGAGCTTGCCGGGGCGGGAGCGCGCTGGCAGAATGGTCGTTCGTGCGCGCCGCGCGTCCCTCTGCCTCAGGGGAGGGCCGCTGCAAGCGGTCGGGCAGGTCCGTGGCGATGGGAGTCGCCGCCAGAGGCCCAGCACACCGGCACGGGGAGTCCTCACGATCCTCGCCGGATCGACGGTTCATGACGGGCGCCGCCTGGCGCCCCGCGAACGAGGCCGTCCGACCTGAGGCGGAGGCCGGAGAAAGAGCATGCAGAAGTTCGACGAGCTCACCAAGCCGCAGCTGCGCGAGGACATCCCCGCGTTCCGCGCCGGCGACAACGTCAAGGTCCACGTCAAGGTCGTCGAGGGCAACCGCTCCCGCGTCCAGGTCTTCCAGGGCTACGTCATCGGCCGCCAGGGCCACGGCGTCGGAGAGACCTTCCGCGTCCGCAAGATCTCCTTCGGCGTCGGCGTGGAGCGCGTGTTCCCCGTGCACGCCCCGACCATCGACAAGATCGAGGTCGTCACCCGCGGTGACGTCCGCCGCGCGAAGCTGTACTACCTGCGCGGTCTGACCGGCAAGAAGGCGCGCATCAAGGAGAAGCGCGACTTCAGCTGATCACTGCGAGATCGCTGGTCTCAGGGATGCTCCCGGAGATGGCGCCTGCACGGCGGCGGCCCCACCTGGTGGTGGCCGCCGCCGTCTGCGTGGTCGCGATGCTGCTGGCCGCGTTCGCTGTGAGGCAGTTCGTCACCCAGCCGTTCCGCGTCCCGTCCTCCTCGATGGAGCCGACGCTCCAGGTCGGCGACGTGATCCTCGTGGATCGCTCTCAGCGGGGGACCGCCGAGCGCGGTCAGATCGTGGTGCTCGACGGTTCGGGCTACTTCGGCTCCTCCGACGGCGGGTCCGCGACCGGGCGCTACTGGGTCAAGCGCGTGATCGCCGTCGGGGGCGACTCCGTCAGCTGCTGCAGCGATGACGGGCGCATCGAGGTCGACGGCGTCGCGATCGACGAGCCCTATCTGCCCGACGGCGTCGCCCCGAGCGAGGACGAGTTCGATCTCGAGGTCCCGGTGGGGCGCATGTTCGTGCTCGGCGACAACCGCTCGGACTCCACCGACTCCCGTAACCTGCTGGGCCGCCCCGGAGGGGGGATGATCCCGGTGTCGAGGGTGGTCGGTCCCGTCGACCGGATCGTGTGGCCGCTCTCGCGGGGAGCAGTGCTGTGACGTCCAGGGACTTCCGGATAGGATCGCGGCGATGAACGAGTCCGACGAGCCCCGAGGCCCCGCGTCCCCTGAGCAGGATCGGGGACCTCTGCCCGGTGCACCCCGGGAGGGCTCCGGGCATCCGCCCGCCTCAGGCGGCTCCGACCGAGGTGCCGGCGAGGACCATGCCGGTGGCGGTGCTGATGGCGCTGCCGAGGACGCCGCCGAAGATGATCTCGACGCAGGCGAGGGGGAGCCCGTAGAGCGGGCGGTGCATCGCGGCGAGGCGCCGCGCAGGATGCCCCTGTGGATGGATACCGCCGTGACGATGGTGATCGCCCTGGTGATCGCCGTCCTGGTGAAGACCTTCCTGATCCAGCCGTTCTACATCCCCTCCGCGTCGATGAGCCCGACCCTGGTGGTCGACGACAAGATCGTCGTCTCCAAGCTGACACCGGGCGTGTTCGACCTCGAGCGCGGGGACGTGATCGTGTTCGAGGATCCCGACGACTGGCTCCAGAACGAGGCGACCTCCGACACCGGAGTGCGCAACCGCGTCCTGGGAGTCCTCAGCCTCATCGGCCTGGCTCCGGACCCTTCGCAGAACCATCTGGTCAAGCGCCTGATCGGACTGCCCGGCGACCATGTGGTGTGCGCGGAGGAGGGCGCGGACCTGCAGGTCAACGGCGTCACCATCGACGAGCCGTACATCAATCCCTCGACTCCCGCCTGCCAGACGGCGTTCGACGTGACGGTCCCCGAGGGGGATGTCTGGGTGCTCGGCGACAACCGCCTGGCCTCGGCGGACTCCGCCTACCACGAGGACCGCGAGGGGACCGGCGCAGGCATGGTCCCGATCTCGAACATCACCGGACGAGCCGTTCTCGTGTTCTGGCCGGCCAGCAGCTGGTCCAGGCTCGGTCAGGGGCATGACGCCTTCGCGGACGTCCCGGACCCCTCATGACCATCCCCGTCCCCACTCTCGAGGTGGAGCTCGAGCTCGCTCGACGGTGCGGTCCCGGTCGCCGGATCGTCGTCGGGCTCGATGAGGTGGGTCGCGGGGCGCTGGCCGGTCCGGTCGCCGTCGGAGCGGTCGCGATCGAGGTCCGCGACGGCGTCTGCAGCCCTCTGCCCGACGGCGTGCGCGACTCCAAGCGTCTGAGCCCGAAGCGCCGCGAAGCACTGGCTGCCCCGATCCGTGAGTCCTCCGCAGCGCATGCGATCGGCTGGGCGAGCGCCGCCGAGATCGACCGCGCGGGCATCATGGACGCGCTCGCAGCGGCTGCGATCCGTGCGCTCGAGGGGCTGGGGGCGTCCGGCATCAGACCCGACGCGATCCTGCTGGACGGAGACGTCGATGTGGTCACCCCTGCCCTCGCGGCCTCCGGGGCCGTGGTCCCGCCGGTCGCGCTGCGGGTCGGTGCGGACCGGGACTGCGCCTCCGTCGCCGCTGCGAGCATCCTCGCCAAGGTCGCGAGGGACGCGCTGCTGGTGGAGCTGGACGCCCAGGCGCCGGGCTACTCGTGGGCGCGGAACAAGGGATACGGCTCAGCCGCGCACCGCGAAGCCATAGGCCGCCTCGGACCGCATCGGGAGCATCGCCGCAGCTGGAACCTGGGGACGGGGAGCACTCCCGGGATGAAGCGGGCCGCGCGGGAGACGTCGGACGCTCGTTCTGCTGCGCTACCGTCGGCCTCGGCGCCCAGCTCTGCTGGCGTACTGTGGGACGACCAGTGGCCCCTGCACCATGAGGAGGAGCGTCGGTGAGCAGCCAGGACCTCGAGAACTTCGAATCCGACCTCGAGCTTCAGCTCTTCCGCGAATACCGGGACGTCGTGCGCACCTTCACGTACGTGGTGGAGACCGAGCGTCGCTTCTACCTCGCCAATCAGGTCGACATGCAGGTCCGTTCGGCTGGCGGCGAGGTCTTCTACGAGCTGAACCTCGCGGACGTCTGGGTCTGGGACATCTACCGGTCCAACCGCTTCGTCCGCTCCGTGCGCGTGGTGACGTTCAAGGATGTCAACATCGAGGAGCTCAGCAAGGAGGACATCTCGCTGCTCTGAGCAGCGGGATCCGTCGTCCTCCACCGGGAGCGCAGCCTCGGCGAGGGTCGTCGGCGTGCCTATGACCGGCATCGGTGCTCCTCCCCAGAAGCTTGTCTGCTCCTCCCCAGAGGCCCGTCGTCCCCAGAGCGGGCCGTCCCGATGCGAGGCAGTCGCTCGCTCAGCACGCTGGGGGCATGAACAGCGCAGCCACCACCGGAACCCGCCCACCCGCACCGCCCCCGGCCACCGCCGCGACCGCTGTCGGCGCGGACACGACGACCCTGCACGGAGTGCGCGACCTCACCCCCGCAGAGCTCGGACGGGCGGGCGAGGAGATCGTCGCACGGCGGCTCGTCGCCCAGGGATGGGTCGTCATCGAGCGCAACCTCCGCCTCGGCGCCGGTGAGCTCGACATCGTGGCGCTGGATGGGCAGACCCTCGTGTTCCTCGAGGTGAAGACCCGCCGCAGCTTCGTCACAGGGGTGCCTCAGGCGGCGGTGACCGATCGCAAGCTGAAGCGCCTGCGACGTCTGGTCGGGCAGTACCTCATGGAGAGGTCGACGCCCCACCGCGACGTCCGGATCGACGTCGTCGCAGTGCACGCGCACACCGACGGCGCTGTCGGACTCGAGCATCTGCGGGCGGTGGGCTGATGGGACACGCACGCACGCTCTCCGTCTCCCTGAGCGGCCTCGAGGGGACCCTTGTCGAAGTGGAGGCGGACGTCGCCTCCGGTCTGCCGGCCTTCGTCGTCGTCGGCCTGCCGGACTCCTCCATGCTCCAGGCCCGCGAGCGCGTCCGCGCGGCGCTCTCGCGCAGCGGGCTGGGGATCGCACCGCGCCGCTTGACCATCAACCTGACGCCTGCCTGGCAGCAGAAGCACGGATCGGGCTTCGACCTCGCGATGGCCGTCGCCATCGCCGATGCTCAGGGAGATCTGCCCGGTCGCGGACAGCGCCGCACCGTCCATCTGGGCGAACTGGGACTGGACGGCCGTGTGAGGCCGGTGCCCGGTGTCCTCGCGGCGCTCGTCGCCGCCCGGGAGCAGGGGATCCTCGAGGCTGTCGTGCCGCAGGAGAACCTCCTCGAGGCACAGCTGGTCGAAGGGATCGCCGTTCACGCAGCGGCGGATCTGCGCGGCGTCCTGCATCGCTGGGGCGCCGAGGTCGATCCCGGCCCGGCGCGCCCTCTGCGGGCCGTCGTGCGCGCGCAGGGAGAGGACGCGAAGGAGGACAGGAGCGTGGGGACGTGGACCGGAGGCCGACCGATGACGGTGGCGTCGGCGTCCGTCCCGGACTTCCGCGATGTCGTCGGGCAGCGTCGTGCCCGGCGTGCCGCGGAGATCGCGGCCGCCGGTGCGCATCATCTCCTGCTGACCGGCCCGCCTGGATCGGGCAAGACGATGATCGCGTCGCGCATACCGGGGATCCTCCCCGATCTCGACGTCGACGAGGCGCTCGAGGTGTCTGCCGTCCACTCGCTCGCGGGGCGCTTCGACCCTGAGCAGGGGCTGCTGCGTCGACCACCCTTCGAGGCGCCGCACCATACGGCGACCACAGCGGCGATGGTCGGCGGAGGCGCCGGGATCGCCCGTCCGGGAGCGATCTCGCGAGCGCATGCGGGAGTGCTGTTCCTCGACGAGGCACCGGAGTTCTCCTCACGCGTCCTGGAGGCACTGCGCGAGCCTCTCGAGACCGGTGACATCACCCTGCACCGGCAGCGGCACGTCTCGCGCTATCCGGCACGCTTCCAGCTGGTGATGGCATCGAACCCGTGCCCCTGCGGGATGAGCTTCGGGAGAGGTGAGAGCTGCCGATGCACACCGCTCCAGCAGAGGCGGTACCGAAGCAGGCTCTCCGGTCCGCTGCGGGACCGGATCGACATGCATGTCGAGGTGCCGCCCGTCGACGTCCTGCGCATCGGAGAGGAGCTCGAGGAGTCCAGCGCGAAGATCGCCGCACGCGTCGCCGACGCCAGATCGCGGCAGCGGGAGAGATTCGCGGAGGATCCGTGGAGCCTGAACTCCCAGATCCCAGCTCCGGAGCTTCGTCGGCGCTTCGCACCCCGGCCTGCGGACAGGCGCTTCCTGGACATGCGGGTCGCCCATGGGGCGATATCGCTGCGCGGCTACGACCGGGTGGTGCGCATCGCGTGGACCATCGCCGACCTCGCCGGCATCGAGCACCCGGATGAGCAGCACATCGGAGAAGCGCTGAACCTGCGCGAGGAGGATGCACGATGAGCCAGGAGAGCCGTGCCCGCATCACCTGGTCGCTGACCGCTGAGCCCTCCGATGCGATGGCTCTGCTGCTGCGGCAGAACCGCGGGCCGGTCGAAGCGCTGCGCATCGCGGAGACGTCCGACGCCCGCGGCCTCCTGCGAGCCCTCGGAGGCGAGGCTCCTGCGGACCCGACCCAGCCAGGAGGGCCTCCGCTCGCCCGGGCTCAGGAGGCCCTCGGGCGCTGGCGCCGCCGCCTGGAGAGGGTCGACGTCGACGAGGCCCTCGATTCGGCGGCCCGTCTCGGGATCCGAGCGATCACCCCGGAGCACGACGAGTGGGCACCATGCATCGACGACCTGCAGGAGACTGCTCCTCATTGCCTGTGGCTGCGCGGTTCCGCCCGGCTCGATGAGATCCTCCGCGCCCGACGGGTCGCGTTCGTGGGCTCGCGAGCGTCCACGGCATATGGGGAGGAGGCCGCCGCTTCGTTCGGCGCAGCCTTCGCGGCCGCGGGCGGGACCGTCGTGTCCGGCGGTGCCTACGGTATCGACGCCGCCGCGCATCGCGGGGCGCTCGCCGCCGGCGGTCGCACCATCGCCGTCCTCGCCGGCGGGCTGGACGCTCTGTATCCGCGAGGGAACGAGCGCCTGCTCAGGAGCATCGCCGAGCAGCATCTTCTGATCTCGGAGGCACCGCCGGGGACGGCGCCGACCCGCTGGCGGTTCCTGTCCCGCAATCGTCTGATCGCTGCTCTGTCCGAGGCCGTGGTGGTGGTCGAGGCATCCTGGAGATCCGGTGCGCTGTCGACGGCACGGCTCGCGGATCATCTCTCGCGTCCGATCGGCGCAGTCCCCGGGCCGATCACCTCCGCTGCGAGCGCCGGTTCGCATCGGATCATCCGTGAGCGAGGCGCAGTCCTCGTGACCGAGAACGAGGACGTCATCGACCTCCTGCCCGGGGGCATGGCCGCGGGGGACGGACGCTTCGCCGTCCAGGACGAGCTCGACCTGCTCTCCCCCTCGGACCGGCGAGTCCTGGACGCGGTCCCGCCGCGCTCGTCGATCACCCGCGAGAAGCTGGTCGACGAGACCGGATTCACCGTGACCCAGGTCGATGCGGTGCTGGGCAGACTGGATGTGCTCGGACTGGTCGAGCCCTCCGGCGAGAGCGTCCGGAGGACCAGAGGAGCGTGACGCCGTCCTCCGCGGGCGGCGACGCCGTGAGTCCCGCCTCGGGGCATCACGGTGTCGACCCGCTCCTGACGGTGTCGTCGCGCTCCTGGACTTCAGACAGGGATGGGCGACACTGGTGCGATGACCCCACAGGGAGCGCCGGACGCCGAGTCCCCGATGCCGGACGTCCAGGACGGCATCGGCGAGCTCGATCGCTCGCAGATGATGATCCTGGAGGCCTTCGCCGCGCATCTGGGGCTCGAGCGCGGGCGCTCCGAGCACACGGTGCGCGCGTACGTCCGGGAGGCCGAGGATCTCCTGCTCCATCTGCGCGATGTCGAGCGGGCGGATCTCGCCGAGCTTGATATCGCTGCGCTGCGCTCCTGGCTCGCCTCGAGGGCGGAGACCGGGGTCGCAGCGAGCACCCTCGCCCGCTCCGCTGCGGCCGCCCGCACCTTCAGCACCTGGCTCGCCGCCACAGGGAGGATTCCGCACGACGTGGGCGGACGGCTGCGCGCCCCCAAGCGCGGCCGGCATCTGCCGACCGTCCTGTCGGTCGACCAGGCGACGGAGCTCATGGACGAGGCCGACAGCGCCGACGCTGACGCGCGGCCGACGGACCTGCAGCAGCAGTCTGCGCGACCGGATCCGGTCTCGCGGGCGGTCGCGCTGCGTGACGCGGCGATCCTGGAGCTCCTGTACTCCTCCGGCCTTCGCGTCTCCGAGCTCGTCGCCCTCGACCGGAACGGGCTCGATCGCTCCCGACGGACGGTGCGGGTGCGGGGCAAGGGGGACAGGGATCGCGTCGTCCCCGTCGGGGCGCCGGCTCTCGAGGCGATCTCACGCTGGGAGAACGATGGCCGCCCCATCCTGTTCGATCGCGGGGGAGCTCGAGCGGGGGAGGCGCTCTTCCTGGGAGCAAGGGGCGGCCGGATCGGCGATCGGGCTGTGCGGACCCTCGTGGAGCGGCACTCCGCGGCAGCCGGCATCGATCGCAGGATCAGTCCGCACACGCTGCGCCACAGCGCTGCGACCCATCTCGTCGAGGGAGGTGCTGATCTGCGCAGCGTGCAGGACTTCCTCGGGCATTCCTCCCTGGCGACCACGCAGATCTACACGCATGTGAGCGCCGAGCGTCTGCGCAGCACGGTCGAGCAGGCGCATCCGCGGGCCTGAGGCGATGCGTGCCGGATCCCGGGATCCGTCCGGGGATCGGCGGAGCGCCGCCGATGCGCTCGGAGCAGTCCTCCTGATGCCATCCCAGCGCAGCAGGACGCTGGGGGCCTGAGCACCCAGGAGCAGGAGCGGATCGATGTACGCCTTCGAGCCCCGGCGTGCTCCCAGATGCAGGCAGCTCCTGCCCCCGCAGTGCGAGGAGGCGCTGATCGCATCGCCCTCCTCATGATCCTGCTCCCTTCCTCGGACGCTCCCGATCCTCTCGCCTGCGCTCACGGCGTCCCCGGCGCTCACCTCGGCACTGACAGGCTCATAGGTGGAGATCAGCCCGTCGGCGTGGATGATCGAGACGACTCCCCGGCCGGCGATCTCGCCGACGAACCGCACCGTCCCGGACTCGACGGCACGCACCTCGGCACCCGCTTCGGTCCCGATGTCGATCCCGCGGTGGCCCGGTCCGTAAGGGCCGTCCGGAGCCTCGAAGGAACGGACCACGGAGGGGGACGGGCCGACGGGCCATTGCCAGCGAGGTCCGTCGGCGCCGGCCCCGGCGGGAGCCAGGAGGTCGGTGCCCAGGAGGATGGCGAGGACGAGCGCCAGCATGCGCAGGAGCAGGCGCCGACGCTGGGCCGGCGGCTGAAGCGGCGCAGAGGATGCGGGGCCGGAGCTGGAGGACAGCTCCGGCCCGGGCGGCGACGAATGCGAGAGGAGCGGGCGGGGCGGAGCGGAGCGCGGGGTCATGAGCGCCATCCCATGCCCTGCTCACGTCGCTGTCGCCGCGGCGCGAAGGAATGTGGATGAGCATGGTCTGTGGAGGAGCACTGGCATCCGGGATCGCTGGTCAGTAGCCATCGCGCCGCGCAGGAGGGCGGCGCCGTGGGGCGGTGCGCCACGTGACGCATCACGCGCGGGGTCCAGTCTGAGCGTCGGATAGACTCATGCCAGCATCCGGTCCGTCCGGATGACTTCGCGTGCCCACCAGGGCTCGTCGTCCAGCGGTCCCCGTCGGCCCCGCTTCCAGCGGAGCCTCCGGGGCGGGCGACCTCCCGGGCACCAGGCCCCGCACCACCCGGTGCAGGGGAGGAACCGAGAACGAGGTCCTGCGCGAGGACCGCGGACGCCCACGGGTGCACCGCGCGAGCCCAGGATCGGAACAGGACCCACCATGGCAGTCGTGACCATGCGCCAGCTCCTCGAGAGCGGTGTCCACTTCGGGCACCAGACCCGTCGCTGGAACCCGAAGATGCGTCGCTTCATCTTCACCGAGCGCAACGGCATCTACATCGTCGACCTCATGCAGACCCTGTCGTACATCGACAAGGCCTACGACTTCGTCAAGCAGACGGTCGCCCACGGCGGCACCGTGCTGTTCGTCGGCACCAAGAAGCAGGCTCAGGAGTCCATCCAGGAGCAGGCGACCCGCGTGGGCATGCCCTACGTCAACCAGCGCTGGCTGGGTGGCATGCTCACCAACCTGCAGACGGTCTCGCAGCGCGTGAACCGCCTGAAGGAGCTCGAGCAGATCGACTTCGACGATGTGGCCTCCTCGGGCCGCACCAAGAAGGAGCTGCTGATGATGCGTCGTGAGAAGGACAAGCTCGAGAAGACCCTCGGCGGCATCCGCGACATGTCCAAGGCCCCCTCCGCGGTGTGGGTCGTGGACACCAACAAGGAGCACCTGGCCGTCGATGAGGCCCAGAAGCTCAACATCCCGGTCGTCGCCATCCTCGACACCAACTGCGATCCCGATGAGGTCGCCTACCCCATCCCGGGCAATGACGACGCCATCCGCTCCGTCACGCTGCTCACCCGCGTGATCGCCGATGCCGTGGCCGCCGGCCTGCAGGAGCGTCACGCCAAGAGCACCGGCGGCGAGAAGAACGTCTCCGCCGTCGACGCCGAGCCGCTGGCCGAGTGGGAGCGCGAGCTCCTCGCTCAGTCCGAGGTGCAGCAGCAGGACGCCCCGGCCGAGGAGTCCGTGGCCGCCGAGGCCGCTGCCGAGGCGCCCGCCGAGGCCGCCGCCGAGGAGTCCTCCACCGAGGCTCCGGCCGCCGAGTGACCCGCCGGGCCCGGGACCGACGTCCGCGTCGGTCCCGGGCCCTCCCACGGGCGGCCGAGCCGTCCGTCCCTGCACGCACGCAGCTCCCACAAGGAAGAGGAACATGGCTAACTACACGGCAGCCGACATCAAGGAGATCCGCGAGGCCACCGGCGCGGGCATGCTCGACGTCAAGAAGGCCCTCGACGAGGCCGACGGCGACAAGACCAAGGCCGTGGAGATCATCCGCGTCAAGGGCCTGAAGGGCATCGCCAAGCGCGAGGGCCGCACCGCCTCCGAGGGCCTGGTGGCCTTCGACATCCGCGACGGCGAGGGCGGTCAGACCGGCACCCTGGTCGAGATCAACTCCGAGACCGACTTCGTGGCCAAGAACGAGAAGTTCATCGCCCTGGGCGATGAGGCCGTCGCGGCGGCCGTCGAGTCCGGCGCCTCCGAGCCGGCCGAGCTGGCTGCGACCCCCTTCGGCGAGGCCCTCACCAACGCCAGTGCCACCATGGGTGAGAAGATCGAGGTCCGTCGCATCGGTCGCGTCACCGGCGAGGTCGTCACCTCGTACATGCACCGCACCAACAAGGACCTGCCCCCGCAGGTCGGCGTGCTCGTCGCCACCGACAAGGCCGGCGCCGAGGTCGCGCGCGACGTCGCCATGCACATCGCCGCGTACTCCCCGAAGTACCTCACGCGTGACGAGGTCCCCGCGGAGACCGTGGAGAACGAGCGTCGCATCGCCGAGGAGACCGCGAAGAACGAGGGCAAGCCGGAGAAGGCTCTGCCCAAGATCGTCGAGGGACGCCTGAACGGCTTCTTCAAGGAGAACGTCCTGCTGGACCAGGCGTTCGCCAAGGACCCGAAGCAGAGCGTCGGCAAGGTCGTCGAGGCCGCGGGCGGCACCGTCACCGGTTTCGTCCGCTTCCGCGTCGGCAACTGATCCGGCGTCGGGCCGGGGCGTGCAGCCTCGTCCCGCCCTGGCCGCGCGTGAGCGTGACCACCAGCTCGCGGCCCCGCACCTTCGGTGCGGGGCCGCGCCGGTATCATCACCGATGACCTCGACCGGAAGGACTTCCATGACCCAGGCGACCATCACTTCGCAGATCCCGGTTCTCCCCAAGAAGGAGGGCGGTCGGAGGGTTCTGCTGAAGCTGTCCGGTGAGGCCTTCGGCGGCGGTGCCGTGGGCGTCGACCCCGATGTGGTCTCCCGCATCGCCGCGGAGATCGCCGAGGCCGTGGCTCAGGGCATCGAGTGCGCGATCGTCGTCGGCGGCGGCAACTTCTTCCGCGGAGCGGAGCTCTCCCAGCGCGGGATGGACCGTCGGCGCGCGGATTACATGGGCATGCTCGGCACGGTCATGAACTGCCTCGCCCTGCAGGACTTCCTGGAGCAGAAGGGCGTCTCCACCCGCGTCCAGACGGCCATCACGATGGGCCAGGTCGCAGAGCCGTACCTTCCGCTGCGAGCCGTGCGCCACCTGGAGAAGGGGCGTGTGGTCATCTTCGGTGCGGGTGCCGGCATGCCGTACTTCTCGACCGACACCGTCGCCGTCCAGAGGGCGCTGGAGATCGGCTGCCAGGAGGTGCTGATGGCCAAGAACGGCGTCGACGGCGTCTACACCGCCGATCCTCGCATCGACCCCGATGCCCAGAAGCTCGATGCCATCACCTATGCGGAGGCGCTCCAGCGCAACCTGCGGGTCGTGGACGCGACGGCCTTCAGCCTCTGCATGGACAATGCCCAGCCGATGATGGTCTTCGGCCTCGACTCGCCCGGGAACATCACCCGTGCGATGGTGGGCGAGCGCATCGGCACCCTCGTCACCGGAGCCTGAGAGCCCTCGACCGCCCGGCCGCGATCGTCCCCGCCGCCCCGTCCCGATGGGGGAGGCGGCGCGGCCGCGCGTCCCACCTGCCTCTTCCCCCCGCATCCGACCGTCGCAGCGCCCATGCGCGACAATGGACCCGACCGTCTTCGATCGCGCCCGCGATCACCCCTTCGACACCGAGGAGCACCCGACCATGAGCGATGACATCCCCAGCATCCTGAAGGACGCCGAGTCCAGGATGGTCAAGTCGATCGGGGTGACCAAGGACGAGTTCTCCGCGATCCGCACCGGCCGCGCCAGCGCTGCGATGTTCGAGGGCATCAGCGTCGAGTACTACGGCGCTCCCACTCCGCTGAACCAGCTCGCCTCGCTGCAGTTCCCCGAGGCCCGCACGGTCATCGTCACCCCCTACGACAAGACCTCGACCAGCGCTGTCGAGTCCGCTCTGCGCGAGTCGGACCTCGGGGTGAATCCCACGAACAACGGCGACAACCTGCGCGTGGTGCTGCCGGCCCTCACCGAGGAGCGCCGCCGAGAGTACGTCAAGCTCGCCAGGAACAAGGCCGAGGACGGGAAGGTCGCGATCCGGGCCTCGCGCGGGAACGCCAAGAAGGCCATCGAGAAGCTCGTCAAGGACAAGGAGATCGGCGAGGACGAGGGCGCTCGAGCCGAGAAGGAGCTGGAGGCCCTCACCAAGCGTCACATCGAGCTGGTCGACGAGGCGCTCAGCGCCAAGGAGACCGAGCTCGAGACGATCTGATCGGGAAGCCCGGCATCCTCCTGTGACCTCACCGGCACCTTCGTCGTACACCCCCGCCGCCCCGGCCACCTTCGGGGCGGCGCTCGGCCTGCCCGATCCTGCGCCGCGTGGGGGACGGGCCGCCCGGACGACGGACGATCGGGCACCGCAGCGGCCGTCGGAGCCTCCGCAGGAGTCGGAGGGGACGGGAAGCCCGGCCAAGCGCGGGCCCGGGCGCAATCTGCCGGCAGCGATAGGCGTCGGCGTCGGACTCGTCGCGCTGCTGCTGGGGTCGCTGCTGGTCGTGCCTGCGGCCTTCCCCGTCGTGGTGAGTCTGGCGATGGTCCTCGGGATCCTCGAGGCCACCCGTGCGCTGTCCGAGGGCGGTCTGCGGGTCCCGTCGCTGCCCCTGCTCGTCGGCGGCGTCGGCATGGTGGTCTCGACGGTCGTGCTCGGGGGCGAGGGCCTGCTGATCGCGACCGCCGCCGCGGTGTGCGTCCTGATCCTGTGGCGCGTGACCGAGTCCATGGGCCTCACCGCGCTGCGGGACGTCGCGGGGGGCGTGTTCACGATCGCCTGGGTGCCGTTCCTCGGCTGCTTCACCCTGCTCCTCTTCGACCAGGCGCAGGGCCCCTATCTGGTCCTCCTCGCCGTCCTGACGCCTGCGGGCAACGACATCGGCGGGTACATCGCCGGAGTCCTGTTCGGCTCCCATCCGATGGCTCCGAGCATCAGCCCGAAGAAGAGCTGGGAGGGCTTCATCGGGTCGCTGCTGATGGGCGTCGGCGTCGCCCTCGCGATCACCATGCTCCTGCTGGACGAGAGCTGGTGGATCGGGGTCGTCGTCGGCGTCGTGCTGGTGATCGTCTCGACCTGCGGTGATCTCGCAGAGTCGCTCCTCAAGCGCGACCTGGGGATCAAGGACATGGGCGATCTCCTGCCCGGCCATGGAGGCGTGCTCGATCGCATCGACTCGATACTTCTCGCGGCCCCCACCACCTTCATCATCCTGGAGCTGCTGCTGCCATGACCACCTCATCCGCACCATCCGGGAACCCGGACCTCTCGCGCGAAGCGATCCCCGGCCAGAAGGTCGCACTGGCCCCCGGACAGCTCCAGCTGCGCCCCACCCGCCGAGGCAAGGCGCCTGCGCATCTCGCCGACCTCTCGCTGCCCGAGCGGATCGAAGCGGTGCAGGAGATGGGGCTCCCAGCCTTCCGCGCCAAGCAGCTGTCCAAGCACTACTTCGAGCACTTCACGACCGAGCCCGACGATCTCACCGACCTGCCCAAGGATCGGCGCGCGGAGCTCGTCGAGCGCTTCTTCCCGACGCTGCTGACGCCGGTCTCGCGCCAGAGCGCCGACCATGGCGCGACCCAGAAGTTCCTGTGGAAGCTGTTCGACGGCTCTCTCGTGGAGTCCGTGCTCATGCGCTACAGCGATCGGGTGACGCTGTGCATCTCGTCGGAAGCAGGCTGCGGCATGAACTGCCCCTTCTGCGCGACCGGGCAGATGGGCCTGACCCGCAACCTCTCCACCGCGGAGATCCTCGAGCAGGTGCGCATCGCCAACCGGCTCCTCTCGACGGGCCAGCTGCCCGGCGGGCCGGGACGGGTCTCGAACATCGTGTTCATGGGCATGGGGGAGCCGCTGGCGAACTACCGTCCGGTGGCGACGGTGTGCAGGCGCCTGAACGCCCCGGCACCGGAGGGCTTCGGGATGGGGGCCCGTCACATCACGGTCTCGACCGTCGGTCTGGCGCCCGCGGTGCGCAAGCTCGTCAAGGAGGAGATCCCGGTGACCCTGGCGGTCTCGCTGCACGCTCCCGATGACGAGCTCCGCAACGAGCTGGTCCCGATCAACACGCGATTCGACGTCGACGAGATCCTCTCCGCGGCCCATGAGTACTTCGAGGCCACCGGTCGACGGGTGAGCATCGAGTATGCGCTGATCCGGGACATCAACGATCAGGAGCATCGCGCTCAGCTGCTCGCGGACCGGCTGATCGCTCACGGTGGCGCCCACTGGGTGCATGTGAACCCGATCCCGCTGAACCCGGTGAAGGGATCCAAGTGGACCGCCTCCGACCCGCTGGTCGAGAAGCGCTTCGTGGAGACCCTGCGGGCGAACGGGATCTCCGCGACGATCCGCGACACGCGCGGATCGGACATCGACGGCGCATGCGGACAGCTCGCGGCCGAGGTCATCGAGACAGACGCCCACCGCGCTGATCGGGAGGCGCGAGTGGCGAGGGTGGAGGCCGTCGCGGGAGGCGTCCAGTGATCGTCCGCTTCACGACGACCCGCCTGTCGGGGGGCTACGACATGCAGGAGGTCGACGACTTCCTGGACCGTGTCGAACCTGTGCTGCGAGGGACCTGCGCCGCCGGGCCGGGCGCCTCGATCACCCCGGAGGAGGTGCTGCAGCTCCGCTTCTCCTCGACCCGCTTCGGCGAGGGGTACGCGATGGACGAGGTCGACGATCTCCTCGACAGCGTGATCGTCCCGATGCTGCGCGGCGAGCTCGCCTACGACCCCGAGCGCGACTACACGGCCGCCTCCGGCGGCGTGCGGGACTCCGCGGAGGCCGACTCCGGAGGAGGCGGGACGCTCCGGGCGCCCCGGAGGCGCGGAGGGGTCCTCCAGCGCCTGTTCGGCGGCCGATGAGCGGCCGACGATGAGATGACGACGTCGAAGGGCCGGTGGCGGGCCGACGGCGCGACGCAGAGCCTCCGACGGCGTCCAGCATGGCGCCGCTACAGTGGGACACCGACAGCACCGAGGAAGGATCCACAGGTGAGCACATCGTTCGAACGGGTCTCCCGTTTCAGCGTCGGGTACGACATGGGCGAGGTCGACGCATTCCTGTCCCGTGCGCGCACGGCGTACGAGGGCCGCGAGCCCGGGTTCGACGGGGCGGACATCACCTCGGCGAGCTTCGGCACCGAGCGCGGCGGCTACGACATGCGCGTGGTCGACGAGGCGCTCGATCGCCTCTCCGACGCCTTCGCGCTCCAGGCGAGGGACGACGCCATCGCCGAGAAGGGCGAGTCCGCCTGGATCGCGGAGCTCACCGAGCGGGCCGAGGTGCTCAAGGAGCGTCTCGAACGACCGGCGGGGGAGCGCTTCGCCCCTGCGGCGAGCGGTGAGGCCGCCTACGACCGGGCTGATGTGGACGCGCTCTGCGACCAGCTGGTCGCCTACTTCACCGAGGGCCTCCCGATGAGCGTGGACGATGTCCGTCGGGCCGCCTTCCGCCGCCGCCGCGGTGCGGAGGGCTACCGCGAGGCCGTCGTCGACGTCTACCTCGACCACGTCGCGGACGTGATGGCCTCCGTCCCGTGACCGGCGCCGGGCAGTCGACCGCCGCCGAGCGGAGCGTCGGTCGCTCAGCGGTCCCGGGCAGACCTCCGCGGCGCATCGTGCTGCTGGGATCCACCGGGTCCATCGGCACGCAGACGCTCGATGTCCTCTCCCGCTACCCCGGGGTCGGGATCCTGCACGGCATCGCCGTCGGCGGTTCCCGGCCCGAGCTGGTGGCACGACAGGTGATCGATCACCGCCCTGAGCGGGTGGTGGTCTCCGACGCCGAGCGCGTCGAGTCCGTCGAGCGCGCCATCGCGTCCGTCTGCGCAGCCGAGCAGGTCGCTGTTCCGCGTCTGGACGCGGGCCAGGAGGCGGTCGTCGATCTCGCCGGCTCCCTCGGCGACGGTGACGCGGTGCTCAACGCGATCACGGGGTCCGTCGGCCTCCTGCCGACGCTCGCCGTCCTCGCCAGCGGTGCCCGCCTCGCTCTCGCGAACAAGGAGTCCCTCGTCGTCGGCGGTGAGCTCGTCACGCGTGCCGCCGCTCCCGGGCAGATCCTCCCGGTGGACTCCGAGCACACCGCGATCGCCCAGGCGATAGCGGGCGTCCGCCATGACCAGATCGATCGTCTCGTCGTCACCGCCTCCGGGGGCCCGTTCCGAGGACGAACCCGCGAGCAGCTCGCCGCCGTATCTCCCGAGCAGGCGCTCGCGCACCCCACCTGGGCGATGGGGCCGGTGATCACGACCAACTCGGCGACGCTGGTGAACAAGGCCCTCGAGGTGATCGAGGCCTGCTTCCAGTTCGACCTGCCCGAGGACCGTGTGGACGTCGTCGTGCATCCGCAGTCGATCGTGCACTCGATGGCGACCTTCGTGGACGGTTCGACGATCGCGCAGGCCAGCCCTCCGGACATGCGCCATGCGATCGGCTGGGCCCTCGCCCATCCCGAGAAGCTGCCTCGGCTCGCCGCGCCCCTGGACTTCTCCGCGGCGCAGAGCTGGACCTTCGAGCCGGTCGACGAGGAGACCTTCCCCGCCATCCGCCTCGCCCGTGCCGCGCACCGCACGGGAGGAGGAGCGATGGCCGCCTACAACGCGGCCAACGAGGAGGCCGTGGCCGCCTTCCTCGCCGGACGGCTGCCGTTCCTGGGCATCGTCGATCTCGTCAGGTCCGTCCTCGACCATCCCGAGCGGCCTCGGGCCCGGGTCGAGGACGGCGTTCCCGCAGTCCTCGAGGTCGAAGCGTGGGCTCGTCGCACCGCCGCCGAGAGCATCGCGCGCTGGGCGGGCGAGGACCGATGACCGTCGCGCTCTTCGTGATCGGCATCCTCGTGGTCGCCGTCGGGCTCGCGATCTCGATCGCGCTGCATGAGATCGGGCATCTGGTGCCCGCGAAGCTGTTCGGCGTCAAGGTCACGCAGTACATGATCGGCTTCGGCCCGACCATCTGGTCCCGCCGGCGCGGAGAGACGGAGTACGGCGTCAAGGCGTTCCCGCTGGGCGGGTACATCCGGATGATCGGCATGTACCCGCCGCACAGGGGAGAGCCCGAGGGCGCGGTGCGCGAGGACTCCACCGGCTTCTTCCAGCAGATGGCGGAGGAGGCCAAGGAGTACGAGTCCTCCCAGTACGATCCGGCCGACCGTCACCGCACCTTCGTCGCGCTGACGGTCCCGAGGAAGATCGTGGTCATGCTCGGCGGGCCGTTCATGAACCTCCTCATCTCGATCGTCCTGATCACCGTGCTCGCCTGCGGCTTCGGCATGACCGAGGTGACTCCGAAGGTGCAGTCGGTCTCCCAGTGCGTGCTGCCGATCGATGCCGCCGAGGACGCCACCTGCGACGGCCAGGAGGAGGCACCGGCGCTCGCCGCCGGCATCGAGCCGGACGATGTCCTCGTCGAGATCGGCGGGCAGGACATCGCGACCTGGGACGACGTGACCGAGGCGGTGCGGGCCTCCGGCGGGGAGACCGTGGAAATCGTCGTGGAGCGGGACGGGCAGGAGCTCACGCTCCAGGCCACGCCGATCATCGACGCTCGTCCGGTCTATGACGAGAGCGGCACCGCGATCGTCGACGAGGACGGACGGTACGTCACGGAGGACGTCGGCTTCCTGGGCGTCTCCGGGACGCCTGAGCTCGTGCCGCAGTCGCCGGCGGTGGTGCCCGGCCTGGTGTGGGACGCCTTCTCACGGACCGGTCAGATCATCGTGACCCTGCCGATGCGGCTGTACGACGTCGCGCAGGCGGCCTTCGGCTCCGCCGAGCGCGATCCCGAGGGCCCGATAGGCGTGGTCGGCGTCTCCCGCCTCGCGGGCGAGATCGCCTCCGCCGACCAGCCGGGCTTCGAGCTCAAGGAGAAGGCTGCGACGCTCGTGTCGATGCTCGCATCGCTGAACATGGCGCTCTTCGTGTTCAACCTGGTGCCGCTGCTCCCGCTGGATGGCGGGCACGTGCTGGGCGCGCTCATCGAGGGGGTGAGGCGACTGCTCGCGCGACTGCGAGGTCGCCCGGACCCCGGACCGTTCGACATCTCGAGGATGCTCCCGCTCACCAACGCCGTGGCGCTCCTCTTCGTCGGCATGACGCTGCTGCTGGTCTATGCCGACATCGTCAGGCCCATCACGCTGTTCTGAGAGGCTGCTCCTCAGCGCTCGTCGGCTGCTCGGCCCGGCTCGGATGTGCCGCCCGCCACGCGCATCGTGCAGGAGAGGTGGAGATGACCCACGTCGCCTCCCGGCGGTGGGGGCGCGCGTCCATAATGGTGTGGTGACTTCCGTGAGCCTCGGCATCCCCTCCGTCAAGACGGCGCCGCCCGTCCTCGCGCCCCGCCGCAAGACCCGCAAGGTGCGACTGGGTGACATCGCCGTCGGCGGTGACGCTCCCGTGACCGTCCAGTCGATGACGACCACTCCGACGCACGACATCAACGCGACGCTCCAGCAGATCGCCGAGCTGACGGCGGCGGGCTGCGACATCGTGCGGGTGGCCTGCCCGCGCCAGGAGGACGCCGACGCGCTGGTCGCGATCGCCGCGAAGTCCCCGATCCCGGTGATCGCCGACATCCACTTCCAGCCCAAGTACGTCTTCGCCGCGATCGAGGCCGGCTGCGCAGGCGTCCGTGTGAACCCGGGCAACATCCGTCGTTTCGACGACCAGGTCAAGGACATCGCTCAGGCGGCGAAGGACCATGGCACGGCGCTGCGCATCGGCGTGAACGCCGGAAGCATCGACAAGCGCATGATGAAGGGCGACCGCGTGACCCCGGAGGCGCTGGTCGCCTCTGCCGTGTGGGAGGCCTCCCTGTTCGAGGAGCATGACTTCCACGAGTTCGGGATCTCGGTCAAGCACAACGATCCGGTGATCATGGTGGAGGCCTACCGTCAGCTGTCGGAGAAGGGCGACTGGCCGCTCCATCTCGGCGTCACCGAGGCCGGTCCCGCCTTCCAGGGCACCATCAAGTCCTCGGTCGCCTTCGGCATCCTGCTGGGCGAGGGCATCGGCGACACCATCCGCGTCTCGCTCTCCGCCCCTCCGGTGGAGGAGGTCAAGGTCGGCAACCAGATCCTCCAGTCGCTGAACCTCAAGCCCCGCAAGCTCGACATCGTCTCCTGCCCCTCCTGCGGCCGTGCCCAGGTGGATGTCTACACCCTCGCGGAGAAGGTCACCGAGGGGCTCAAGCACCTCGAGGTGCCGCTGCGGGTGGCGGTCATGGGGTGCGTCGTCAACGGGCCGGGGGAGGCCCGGGAGGCGGATCTCGGCGTCGCGTCGGGCAACGGCAAGGGACAGATCTTCGTCAAGGGCGAGGTCATCAAGACCGTCATGGAGGACGAGATCGTCGACACCCTGGTCGCCGAGGCGACGCGCATCGCGGCAGAGATGGGCGATGGCGCCGAGTCTGGCACGCCGTCCGTGGCTGTGAGCTGACCATCCCGTGTTCCGGCGGGGGACGAAGGTGCGGCCGGTCCGGTCCGGAGGCGCCGACGCCGCGCTCGCGCTCGCGCTGCGCGATCCGGCGAAGAACGCCCTGGGGGGTTCCCGGCTCCGGGAGCTGCGTCGCACGGGCGGCGTCGCCGGGGAGTTCTCCGCGATCGGCGAGGAGCTCACGCCCCGCGGCGTGCTCTGGCACGGCGTGAACATCTCCCCGATGGGTGCCACCGAGGAGGCTCTGGAGGAGTTCGGCCGGCACCTCTCGCAGCGCTCGCGCCGCTCGAGCTCGATCGTCGGTCCGCGCGATGACGTCGAGCTCCTGTGGAGATCCATGGGCGGGGCCTGGGTCGATGCGGTGCGCGAGTATCGCTGGAGCCAGCCGCTCCTCCTGGCCGACGGGGCGGCGCCGGACCTCGGGGATGTCGGGCTGCGACAGGCTCGACCGGGGGAGGAGTCGATGGTCTTCCCTGCAGCGGTGGCGATGTTCCGCGAGGAGGTCGGCGTCGACCCCGTGCGCGGTGACGGAGGGCGCGCCTACTCCTCCCGCGTCGCGGATCTCGTGCGGGCCGGGCGCAGCTACGTGGTCGTCGAGCGCGGCCAGGTCCTGTTCAAGGCCGACGTCGGAGCCGTCTTCGGTCCCGTCGCCCAGATCCATGGCGTGTGGGTCCGGCCCGCCTATCGCAGCCGCGGGCTCGGACGGGCGGCGATGGCGCAGCTGGTCCACCAGGTCCGGCGCGACCACGCCGAGAAGGTCTCGCTGTACGTCAACGACTTCAACGAGCCCGCTCGACGGGCGTACGCCGCCGCGGGCTTCCAGCGCATCGGCGAGCTCTCGACGATCCTGTTCTAGGTGCACTCGGCCGTGCAGGCTCGGTCCAACCGGTTCGCGCTGGCCCTGGACCAGGACCCGCGCGCCGCTCACTCAGGCAGATGGGCGGTGAGCACGTACTGCATGGCCAGCTGATCGGGGTCCTCGCGAAGCCGATAGCGGCGACCCTCGCGGACCATCAGCTCCGGCCACGGCATCCATGCCGAGTACGGGGTCTCCTCGAAGCTGTCGAGCACCAGACCCGCCTCCAGCACCGCGGTGATGATCTCCCCGACGGAGTGGTTCCACTCGTGGCTGATCGTATGGGTGAACTCCGGAGCGCCCTCCGGCGTCTCCACATAGCTTCCGGGCTGGTCCCAGGTCGTCGGCCGATCTCGCTGGAAGTAGGGCTGGCCCAGCCTCAGTCCGTCGGACACGTCATCGGCGACGGCCATGAACATGGGATGGTCGTCGCGGATCAGGAAGCGACCGCCGGGTCGCAGCAGGGAGGCGACCACGCGCGCCCAGTCGGCGACGTCGGGCAGCCAGCACAGCACTCCGATCGACGTGTAGACCAGGTCGAAGCGCCCATCGACCACCTGGCGGGCGTCGTAGACGTTCGCCTCCACGAAATCGATCTCCGCGTCGCACCGGGCGGCGATCGCTCGAGCACGGCGCACCGCCTGTCCGGAGAGGTCCACACCCACGACCCGTCGAGCCCCCAGGCGCGCGAGACCCACCGTGTCCGTGCCCAGATGGCACTGCAGATGGATCACGTCCTTCCCGGTCAGGTCGCCGATCCGCTCGCGGTCCTGCTCGACCTCTCCGAGCGCCGTCGGATCCTCCACGAGCTCGCGGATCCCATATCCGGCCGCCTCGTGCAGCGCAGCCCGGTCGTCCCAGTTCGACCTGTTCTGCGCGAACCAGCCCGCCAGCTCATCGTGACCGCCATCAGCTCCCATGGGCATGACCCTAGGCCGGTCGCCGTCGTCTGTCGCCTCATTTGCGGTGAAGGCCGGCGGTCGGACCCGCCCGGATGCCCATGGGTGCTCGCGGGCGCGCGCCCGCGGGCGACGTCAGCTCAGCGCATCCAGAGCCAGCAGCACGTTCGCTGCGGTCCACGACAGCGGGGCGACGCTGGCGGGCCTGCCGTCGTGGAGGACCTTCTCAGGCAGCGATCCGGCCCCGGTCCGATGCTCGGCGAGCCAGTGCAGGGTCTCCTTCGCCTGCTCCGCATGCCCGGCCCGGGCGAGGCCCAGCGCGAGCAGGCTGGTCGACGGGGTCCAGCTGATGCCGTCCTCGCGCCATGCCGCTCCAGGAGCGATGCCACCCGCGGGACGAGCCAGCTCCTGCCGCAGGCACAGCAGATCCGCGGAGGGCACGAGGCCGCTGATGCCGAGGGCGTCGGGCAGCGCACGGGCGGAGTCGGCGCCTCCGCCGGAACGGTACCGCTGCCATCCGCCGACGCCGAAGGTGCCTTCGGTCAGGAGGAGGAAGGACTCGGCGACCTCGGCGATCGCTGCGCCGCCGTCGATCTCGGCGGCCGAGCGCAGCCCCGCGAGCGTGGCCGTCATCGTCTCGAGCGTGACCGAGCGCTCGGGGACCTCCCAGTAGTCGGGGGAGACCGGCGGGAGGTGGCGTCCCCCGCCGGTGGCCTCGATCAGCAGCTCGGTGGAGTCGTCGATGAGCGTCGCGAGCCGATCGCGGACTGCACCGACCGAACCGTCGTCCGAGCCGGCATCGTCCGAGCCGTCGTCGACCGTGCCCATCACCTCGGCCACGGCCCACAGCATCAGGCCGGTCCCGTCGACCTGGGCGGCTCGGTCGTCGGGGGAGCGTCCGGTGTCCAGCGTGTAGCGAGCCTCGAACCAGGTCCGCGGGCGCTGGAGGGACTGCATGTGCTCGAGGGCATCGATCGCCATCGCGACGTGGCCGGTGCGCGCGAGGGCGACGGCGCAGAACGCGACATCTCGCGGCCAGAGGTATCGCCAGTTCGAGGTCCAGCCGGCGACGGGAGCAGGCAGGCCGTCGGTGAGCGCCCACAGATCCCACAGCGCGCCCTCGGCGAGATCGTGCAGCTCGGCGGGGACGCGATCCAGCCAGCTCGAGGCCGCTCGGCGGAAGGAGAGGGCACGTGCGGCCGGAGGGGCTTCGTCGGGGACATCGGCGAGAAGGCGTGTTCCGGGGGACACCTCGGCGGTCGGGGCCGCGTCGGAGCCGACGAGCACGCGCCGGGAATCGGCCGACAGCGCGACCGTCTGCGAGGCGAGCGGCAGCTCCGTGCGCGGGTCGACGGCTGTGGCGGAGCGATGCACGCCGGCGGCGATCAGACCGGATGCGCCCAGCACCCCGGCCCCGCCGAGCAGGAGGCGTCGGGCGAGCACCACGTCCATGTCCACGCCGATCGACTCCTCCCGTGCATCAATCCTCCGGCGTCGGCCCTGGAGGCGGGTCCAGCCTACGGCGGGCTCTCAGTCGTCGTCGGCCTCGTCCGTCGGGATTCCCGCCTGTGCGGCGAGAGAGGCGATGGTCGCGGCGAGGTCGATGTCCCGGGAGGTGATGCCTCCCACGTCGTGGCTGGTGAGGGTGACCGTCACACTCGGATACGTGAGCAGGACGTCCGGATGGTGTCCCGCCTCCTCCGCGGCTGCGCCGATGCGCTCGACGAGGGCGAGACCGGTGGCGAAGTCCCCGGTGCGGAAGCGGGCGGTGAGCTCGGGAGTGGAGGCGCGGAAGCCGTCCGGAACGGCCGCGGCGACCTCCTCGGTGCTGAGGATGCGGGTGTCGTCGTCCATGCGGTCACCCTGCCACGGCTCGCCCTCTCATGCACCACCCTGATCTCTCGCGCCCCGCTCGCCTCGCCCCGCCGCGCTCGCTGCGCATCTCCTCCGCACGCGCCGCCCGGGTCCCCTGCGCACTGGCCCTCGCTCGCGCCCACTACCATGGGGCGGGGTCCGTCGTCGGCGTCGGTCCCGTTCCTCACGTCCGAAAGGTCCCTCCATGATCCGTCTGTCCTCCTCGTTCGTCCGCACTCTGCGCGAGGACCCGTCGGATGCCGAGGTCGCGAGCCACAAGCTGCTGGTGCGCGCCGGGTACATCCGCCGCAGCGCCCCGGGCGTGTACACGTGGCTCCCGCTGGGACTGCGGGTGCTGCGCAGGGTCGAGCAGATCGTGCGCGAGGAGCAGGACGCGATCGGCGGCCAGGAGCTCCTGTTCTCCGCTCTGCAGCCCCGCGAGCCCTATGAGGCCACCGGCCGCTGGGAGGAGTACGGGCCCACCCTGTTCCGGCTGCAGGACCGCAAGAGCGCCGACTACCTCCTCGCGCCGACGCATGAGGAGATGTTCGCGCTCGCCGTGAAGGACCTGTTCTCGTCGTACAAGGACCTCCCGGTGATGCTGTACCAGGTGCAGACGAAGTACCGCGACGAGGCGCGCCCGCGCGCGGGCCTGCTGCGCGTGCGCGAGTTCGTCATGAAGGATGCCTACTCCTTCGACATCGACGACGCCGGCCTCGACGTGTCGTACCTCAAGCAGCGTGCCGCCTATCAGCGGACCTTCGACCGCCTCGGCCTGCCGACGGTGATCTGCCAGGCCGACGCCGGCGCCATGGGCGGATCGCGCTCGGAGGAGTTCCTGCACCCGACGCCCATCGGCGAGGACACCTTCGTGGTCTCGGACGGCGGCTACGCGGCGAACGTCGAGGCCGTCACCACCGTCGCCCCCGAGCCGCTGACGGATGAGCAGATCGCCCAGCTGCCGGCGATGCACGTCGAGGACACCCCGGGAGCCTCGACGATCGCCGCGCTCACCGACTTCTCCAATGCGGAGTTCCCCGGTGCGGGACCCATCGCGGAGGACGGCAGCTGGACCCGCTACGAGATGCTCAAGCACCTCGTCTACCTGCTCCACCATCCCGACGGATCCACGGAGCCCCTGGTCATCGCCCTGCCCGGGGATCGGGAGATCGACGACAAGCGCCTCGAGGCCGCTGTCGCCCCGGCCGTCGCAGTGCCCTTCGGGGATGAGGACTTCGCAGCGCATCCGGTGCTCGCGAAGGGGTTCATCGGCCCGGAGGGGCTGGGCCTCGAGTCGCCCTCGAAGATCCGCTATCTCGTGGACCCGCGCGTCGTGCCGGGTACCCGCTGGGTCGCCGGGGCCGGGGAGGCGGGCAAGCACGTCTACGACCTGGTCTTCGGGCGAGACTTCACGGCCGACGGGACGATCGAGGCCGCAGAGGTCCGCGACGGCGATCCCGCTCCCGACGGCTCGGGGCCGCTGCGTCTGACCCGCGGCATGGAGATGGGGCACATCTTCCAGCTCGGCCGGAAGTACGCCGAGGCGCTCGACGTGAAGGTCCTCGATCCCCACGGCAGGTCCGTCACGGTCACCATGGGCTCCTATGGCATCGGCGTGACCCGCGCGGTCGCCGCGATCGCCGAGCTCCACCATGACGACAAGGGCCTGGTGTGGCCCCGCTCGGTCGCTCCGGCCGACGTGCATGTGCTGGCCACGGGTAAGGACTCCTCGGTCTTCGAGGCCGCGGAGGAGATCGCCGGGGACCTCGAGGCCGCGGGTCTGAGCGTCATCTACGACGACCGTCCCAAGGTCTCCCCGGGCGTGAAGTTCAAGGACGCCGAGCTGCTGGGCATGCCGGCATCGGTCGTGGTCGGGCGCAGCCTCGCCGACGGTATCGTGGAGGTCCGCGACCGGGCCACGGGGCAGGTCGTCGAGGTCGCCCCCGACGGCGTCCTCGCGCAGATCCGCGCCTTCGCGGAGGCCGCCGGCGTCTGAGAGGGCATGCGGGGCGGCGCTCTCGCTGCGGCCCTCTCGGCCCGTGGCCGGCCGCTCCGCGCGGCGGGCCGGCGCCGGATGCTCCGCCGACGGAGCTGCTGGACGCGCCTCGGAAGGTGGCGCCCTCAGCTCGCGTCGACGTCCTCGACGGTGAGCGAGGGGACTGCATCGAGGGTGCGGCGCAGGCCCGACAGCGTCGCAGCCTGCGAGAGGGAGGCCGCGATGGCGATCGGCCGACGTGCGAACGGGGCGGCTCCGACCAGGGACAGATGGGCGACCAGCACCGCATCGGCGACCTGGGTCGGCAGGGCGGCTGCGGTGGCGTCGTCGAGCTCGCCGCCAGGCAGGGCGTAGACGGCCTGACGCTCGACCACCTCGACGCCGTCCTCCTCGGCGATCTCAGCGAGCTCCTCCGCCCGTGCACGGTGGACCTCGCTGAGAGCGCTGTGCGCAGCGCGCTCATCGTCGGCGGAGCGCGCCGCGAGCACCTCATGGACGTACCCCGCGTACCACTCCTGCTCCTGGGCTCCGACGAGCGTCAGCTCGTAGTCGCTGGCGGCGCCGATCGAGGGCGGGTCCTGCGCGGGGACCTCACGGCTCGGGACGATGTCCTCGGGGTCGGGGATGGTCGTCCCGAGGGAGGAACCGGTGGCGAGGATGATCCGTTCGGCGGCGAACTGGGCGTGCGCGCCGATCGCCGCGACAGGACGGGCCAGTGATCCGGACACCTGACGGGCCGCGTCGGTGCACAGGTCGCGGAGCGCGATGAGCGCCGTGACCAGTCCGTCCGGGTCCGCGGGGAGCTCGGCGGGATCCGGTGCGGCGGAGGCGGCGGAGTCCTGTGCTCCGGAGTCCCCGCCCTCATCGCCGGCGGACGCCTCCTCCTCGTCCTCGACCTCTGCACCGGTGAGCAGGGCCGTGCGCTGGACGGGGAGCGCGGCCTCGAGCTCGGCGAGGGCGACCTCGAGGAGATCGCTGCCAGCGTCTGCACCGTCTGCACCGTCCGAGCCGTCTGCGTCGTCGGCTTCCGGGGCAGTGCCGGCGACGACGGCGGCGGCACCGGCGATCAGGAGGTCGAGCTGAGCGATGAGGTCGGTCCTGTACAGGTCATCGATGCCCGGCGGGGGCGGTGTGTAGGTCGCGGGCTGTCCGAGCTGGACAGGGCCGCAGGCGCTCAGCAGGGGCCCGGCCGAGAGCGCGCTGAGGATCCCGGCGCCCGCCAGGAGCAGGCCTCTCCTGCTGGGGCGACGGTCGCGCGCCTCGAGGGCTTCGGCGCCCTCGGCAGCCGGAGAGGCAGGCGATGGGGCGCGGGAGGAGGGGGCCGAGCGGTCGGCGCGGGCGGGGGAGACGTATGGCACGGGAGGATTCTCGCACCCGCGGTCCTCAGGAGCGCGAAAGGATGGCGCGCCCACTATCCTGGGTGCAGTCCCCGCGGCCGGTGCGGCCTCGAGGGACCAGGAAACCATACGCAGGAGGAGGTGAGCGAACGATGAGCACCGTCGATCCCCACCCGGCCCTGCAGGAGGCCGCCCGGCGCGTCCTCGGCGAGCACGGTCTCGTCCTCGAGGAGGTCGTCGTGCGCGGTCGGTCAGGAGTCCCCGAGGTCAGGCTGGTCGTCGATCTCCCAGAGGACCGGCTGGGCGCCGTGGACATGGACACGGTCTCGGCGGCGGCCACGGCGCTGAACGCCCTGATCGACGAGGACGAGTCGCTGCTGGGTCCCGGGCCCTCGCTCGTCGAGGTGACGACCCCTGGCATCGACCGGCCGCTCACCGCCCCGCGTCACTTCCGGCGTGCGAGAGGTCGTCTGCTCGAGCTGACCCTGGCGAGCGGAGCGGTCCACCGCGCGCGCCTGCTGGATGTCGCCGACGACGATGCGCTGACACTCCGACCGGAACCGGGTCGCGACGACCGCGGCCGGCCCCTGAAGCTCCCGAAGGATGCTCCCGCCCGTCTCGAGATCCCCTTCGCGGAGGTCGAACGGGCACGCGTCCAGATCGAGTTCGACCCGCCCGCCGACCTCGAGCAGCTGCTCGCCGAGGCCGCCCGCCCCACCGCTGAGGAGAGCTGAAATGGACATCGACATGGGAGCGCTGCGTGCGCTCGAGCGCGAGCGCGACATCCGTCTGCCGGTGCTGCTGGATGCGATCCGCTCGGCGCTCCACGCCGCCTATCTGCACACCGATCATCCGGTGCGCGACTCCGAGGTGATCATCGACGAGAAGACCGGTCAGGTCGCCGTGATCGCCCGAGAGCTCGACGCGGACGGCAACGTGGTCGAGGAGTGGGACGACACTCCGGAGAACTTCGGTCGCGTCGCCGCGTCCACGGCCCGCCAGGTGATCTTCCAGCGGATCCGCGATCTCGAGGACGAGGCGGTGCTGGGGGAGTATGCGGACCGTGCCGACGACATCGTCTCCGGCATCATCCAGCAGGGCCGCGATCCGCGGATGGTCTTCGTCGACCTCGGCGGGGTCGAGGCCGTGCTGCCTCCGCATGAGCGGGTGCCGGGGGAGGAATACTCGCACGGCAAGCGTCTGCGCGCCTATGTCACCGAGGCGCGCCGTGGGCCCAAGGGCCCGCAGATCACGCTCTCGCGCTCGCATCCGAACCTGGTGCGGAGGCTGTTCGCGCTCGAGGTGCCGGAGGTCGCCGACGGCACCGTCGAGATCATCGGGCTCGCCCGAGAGGCCGGGCATCGCACCAAGATGGCGGTGCGGGCGACCGTGCCCGGCGTGAACCCCAAGGGGGCCTGCATCGGGCCCATGGGTGCGCGAGTGCGATCCGTGATGAACGAGCTCTCGGGCGAGAAGATCGACATCGTCGACTATGACGAGGACCCCGCGGCCTACGTCGCCAACGCGCTGTCCCCGGCTCGGGTGACGAGCGTCGTGGTGATCGACGAGGTCGGACGCGCTGTGCGTGCGACCGTCCCGGCTGCGCAGTTCTCGCTGGCCATCGGCAAGGACGGGCAGAACGCGCGTCTGGCCGCGAAGCTGACCGGCTGGAAGATCGACATCCGACCGGATGATGCGCCGGAGGGCCAGGACGAGCCCGAGGGGCAGCATCATGCGGAGCCGCCGGAGACTGCAGAGTCCTGAGAGGCCTCGGAGTCCCCGGAGCCCGGCGGGGATCGCTGAGTACGCTGCCGGGCCGGGAGAGCGCTGCGCCCCGCCCCACGGTGCCGGATGTGGCGCAGGACTCTCCGGTTCCCGGAGCACAGCAAGGGTCCGTTACACTGGGGAGGCTGTTCGTCCAGCATCGATGTCGCCCGACCGGGGCGCGGAGATGCGGACGGGAGCTCGGAACGGAGGTCGCGGTCAGGTGGATATGCCTGTGCCCCGCCATCCCGAGCGCACGTGCGTCGGCTGTCGTCAGACCGCCCCGCGCGAACAGCTGATGCGTCTGGTCCGGGAGCCGGCTCCCGACGGCGCCTCGCCTCGCGTCCGGCTCGATCCTCGTCGATCGGCTCCGGGACGCGGAGCATGGCTCCACCCTGACGCGTCATGCCTCGACCTCGCCCTGCGGCGAGGCGGCTTCGCCCGCTCGTTCAGGGGCGCGGTCGACACCGGACCGCTGATCCGGGACCTCGAGGCCTTCGAGCCCACCATCCAGTGGAACAGGTAGAAGAACCCATGGACATCCGATGAGTACTCGATCATGAGCACCCTCTGGAACTAATGGTCCGCGCCCTCTTGTCGGCCGGACCGAGACAGGAGAATTGTGGCTAAGGTCCGCGTCCACGAGCTCGCCAAGGAGCTCGGACAGCCGAGCAAGGTCGTTCTGCAGAAGCTGCAGGACATGGGCGAGTTCGTCCGCTCCGCCTCGTCGACCATCGAGGCACCCGTCGCACGTCGGCTGCGTGAGGAGTTCCCCTCCGCCGGTGGCGACAGCGCTCCCGCGAAGAGCGCCCCCGCTCCCACCGCCAAGCCTGGCGGCGCCCCGAAGCCCGGCGGCGCTCCCAAGCCCGGCTCGCCCGCTGCGGCGAAGCCCGGTCGCAAGCCCGCGCCGGCTCCTGAGGCGGCGGCCCCGAAGGCTCAGGCCGTCGAGGAGACGCCCCAGGCTCCGGCGGCCGAGGCCGCTCCGAAGCCTGCCGCGTCGTCGGCCCCGAAGCCCGGAGCCGCCCCCAAGCCCGGTGCCGCGCGCCCCGAGCCGACCTCGTCCGAGCGTCCCGCTCGCACCCCCAAGCCGGGCGGCGAGCGACCTTCGCCGCGTCCGGGCAGCGCCCGTCCCGGCAACAACCCGTTCGCGACCTCCCAGGGCATGCCGCGCCCTGGCAGCCCGCGCCCCAAGCAGGGCGGCCGCGGGCCCCGCGAGGGCGGCGCCCCGCGCCCCGGCAACAACCCGTTCGCGACCTCGCAGGGCATGCCGCGTCCCGGTGGACATCGCCCCGCTCCGCAGCGGGACGGCCAGGGCGCACCGCGTCCCGGCGGTCGGGACGGTGCTCCGCGCCCCGGCGGCCAGCGTCCCGGCGGCGCACCCCGTCCCGGCGCGCCCACTCCCGGCATCATGCGCCAGCACTCGCACGGCGGACTTGCCGACGCCCGCTCCGGCGGCGGCGACCGCGGTCGCGGCGGACGCCCCGGAGGCGGCGGCCGTCCCGGAGGTCCCACCGGAGGCCCCGGTGGCGGTCCTCGCGGTGGCCGCGGCGGTCGCGGCGCCACGCAGGGCGCCTTCGGACGCGGCGGCAAGCCCGCGCGCTCGCGCAAGTCGAAGCGCACGAAGCGCCAGGAGTACGAGCAGATGCACGCTCCCGCTCCCGGCGGCGTGCAGATCCCTCGCGGCGACGGAAGCACCCGCATCCGTCTGCGCCGCGGTGCTTCGCTGACCGACTTCGCGGATCGCATCGATGTGAACCCGGCGTCGCTGATCACCGTGCTCTTCGCGATGGGTGAGATGGCCACGGCCACGCAGTCGCTGGACGAGGACACCTTCCACCTGCTCGGCGAGGAGCTCGGCTACAAGATCGAGATCGTCTCGCCGGAGGACGAGGAGCGCGAGCTGCTCGAGCAGTTCGACATCGATCTCGATGCCGAGCTCGCGGAGGAGGACGACGCCGATCGTCTGCCGCGTCCGCCGGTCGTCACGGTCATGGGTCACGTCGACCACGGCAAGACCCGGCTGCTGGACACCATCCGCAAGTCGAAGGTCGGCGCCGGCGAGGCGGGTGGCATCACCCAGCACATCGGCGCCTACCAGGTCGAGGTGGAGCATGAGGGCGCCGACCGCGCCATCACGTTCATCGACACCCCGGGCCACGAGGCGTTCACCGCCATGCGTGCCCGCGGCGCGCAGGTCACGGACATCGCGATCCTCGTGGTGGCCGCCGACGACGGCGTCATGCCGCAGACGATCGAGGCGCTCAACCACGCCCAGGCGGCGAACGTGCCGATCGTGGTGGCCGTCAACAAGATCGACAAGCCCGAGGCGAACCCGGCCAAGATCCGCCAGCAGCTGACCGAGTACAACCTGATCGCCGAGGAGTACGGCGGCGAGACCATGTTCGTCGACGTCTCCGCTCGCGAGAACCTGCACATCGACGATCTGCTCGAAGCGGTCCTGCTGACGGCGGATGCCTCCCTGGACCTGCGGGCGAATCCCGACAAGGACGCTCGCGGCGTGTCCATCGAGGCGAACCTGGACCGCGGTCGCGGTCCGGTCGCCACGGTGCTGATCCAGCAGGGCACCCTGCACGTGGGCGACTCGATCGTCTGCGGATCCGGCCATGGCCGCGTCCGTGCGATGCTCGACGAGAACGGCGATGCCGTCGACGAGGCGGGCCCTTCCCGCCCCGTCCAGGTGCTGGGTCTCACCTCGGTGCCCGGCGCCGGCGACTCCCTCCTGGTCGCCCAGGACGAGCGCACGGCTCGCCAGATCGCTGAGAAGCGCGAGGCCGCCAAGCGCGCCGCGTCGCTGTCCAAGGCTCGCAAGCGCATCTCGCTCGAGGACATCAACAAGCACATGGCTGAGGGCAAGGTCGAGACCCTCAACCTCATCCTCAAGGGCGACGCGGCCGGTGCCGTCGAGGCTCTGGAGGAGTCGCTGCTGGGCATCGATGTCGGCGATGAGGTGCAGCTGCGCATCATCGACCGCGGCGTCGGCGCCATCACGATGAACAACATCAACCTGGCTGTCGCCTCGGACGCGGTGATCATCGGCTACAACGTGCGCGCCGAGGGTCAGAACGCGGAGTACGCCGACCGCGAGGGCGTGGAGATCAAGTACTACTCGGTCATCTACAACGCCATCGACGAGATCGAGCAGGCCCTCAAGGGCATGCTCAAGCCGGAGTACGAGGAGGTCGAGCTGGGCTCGGCGGAGATCCGCGAGATCTTCCGCTCGTCCAAGTTCGGCAACATCGCCGGTTCGATCGTCCGCAGCGGTCTCATCCGTCGCGGTGCCAAGGCTCGCATCACCCGCGATGGCGTGGTGGTCACCGAGAGCCTCGAGATCGCTGGCCTGCGCCGCTTCAAGGACGATGTCACCGAGGTCCGCGAGGGCTATGAGTGCGGCATCAACCTGGGATCCTTCAACGACCTGCAGCTCGGCGACGTCATCACGACGTACGAGATGCAGGAGAAGCCCCGCAGCTGATCGCAGCAGGTCCGGGCGCCGCACGCGCGGCGCCCGGATCGCGTGACCGGGAAGCGAGAAGATGATGGGCCGACGGGTGCTGGCGCTGCGAGCCCCGTCGGCCAATCGCGTCTACGCGGACTCCGCGGGCCGGCTCATGATCGAGGAGGCCCGCTGGGTGCTCTCGGCTCATCTCGGTGAGGACCGCGTCGAGGTGCGAGAGCTTGTCGTCGGCGGCATGGACGCTCTCGAGATCGTCCTGCCCGACGGCGCCCCGCAGGCCGGGAGCGACCGGACGAGAAGCAGCGCGCCGGCGGATCGCGACGAGTCGCTGCGCCTGCTCGCCTCCCTCTCCGGGACGCTCGGGCTGCTCGAGATCATGGACGACGGTCTGCTGAGACCGCTCGACGTCCTGCCGACGCTTCACCATCCCAGCGACCTCGAGACCGTGCTGAAGTATCCCGGCAAGACGAACGAGCAGTTCACCGCGCTCATGATCAATCTGGCCGCGGCCCTCAGCACGCGTCGTCGCGGACTGCTCGACGGGACGCTGCGTCTGCTGGACCCTATGTGCGGCCGAGGCACCACGCTGAACCGCGCGCTGCGACTCGGCCTCAGCCCCGTCGGGGCCGAGATCGACCGCAAGGACGTCGAGGCGTACCGGGCCTTCCTGTCCAGCTGGCTGCGGGGGCATCGGTACAAGCACTCGCTCGACACCGGGAGGCTCGCCGTGCAGGGCAGGACGCTGGGCTCCCGGTTCGATGCGGAGCTCGCGGAGGACAGGCAGGCGCAGCGGGAAGGCCGCACCCAGACCCTGACGGTCCTCGGCTGCGACACCCGAGAGCTGGGCGGGCTTCTCCCCGACAGATCGATCGATGCGATCGTGGCCGACCTGCCCTACGGCGTGCAGCACGGCGGCCGCAGCGGCTCAGGATGGAAGCGCTCCCCGCTGGAGGTGCTGTCCGAGGCAGTCGGGCCGTGGCGTCAGGTGCTGCGGGACGGCGGGGCCATGGCTCTCGCCGTCAACAGGCATACGCTGGCCCACGACGAGGCCCGTGCGGCTCTCGATGACGTCGGCCTGCACGTGATCAGCGCCGACGGCGCCTTCCGTCACCGCGTCGACCAGTCCATCGACCGCGACATACTGCTCGCGGTCCCCGTCGAACACCCCCGTATCGAGGAGCTCACCGCCCTCGGCACCGTATCCGAGAGGACCCGCTGATGAGCGACAACCCCCGTTCCCGTCGGCTCGCCAACCGCATCCGCCAGATCGTGGCGACGATGCTCGACACCAGGGTGAAGGACCCGCGCCTCGGCACGGTCACCATCACCGATGTGCGCGTGACCGGCGATCTCCAGCACGCCACGGTCTTCTACACGGTCTTCGGCTCCGACGAGGAGCGCGAGGGCACTGCGGCCGCCCTGCGCAGCGCCACGGGCCTGCTGCGCAGCGAGGTCGGCAAGCAGACGGGCGTCCGTCTGACTCCGTCCCTCGACTTCGTGCTCGACGCCATCCCGGAGAACGCCCGCGCGATCGACGACCTCCTGGTCCAGGCGCGCTTCCGTGATGCCGAGCTCGCTCGGACGAAGGAGGGCGCGACGTACGCCGGAGAGGCTGATCCCTATCGTTCCGAGCGGGACGACGAGGACTTCGACGATGACCTCGATGAGGCGCAGGAGCCCGAGGCGCAGGTCTCGGAGGACCAGGGCCCCGAGGACCGCGGCGAGGATGCTCGGGCGTGAGCCCTGCGCGGGGCGGACAGCGTGAGCCCGGCGCGCCGGCGCCTCACGGCATCCTTCTCGTCGACAAGGCCCCCGATCGCACCAGCCATGACGTGGTCGCCCGCGTGCGCTGGCTGCTGGGCACGAAGAAGGTCGGGCACGCAGGCACCCTGGACCCGATGGCCACGGGTCTGCTGGTCCTTGGCGTCGGCCAGGGAACACGGCTGCTGACGCACCTGGTGGGACTGGACAAGACCTATCTCGCCACCATACGGCTGGGCCTCTCCACCACCACGGACGATGCCGAGGGGGAGGAGACCGGGGCCATCTCCGACGCCTCCGGTCTCACCCGGCCGGCCGTCGAGGCCGCCCTGCGTCCGCTGCGGGGCGACATCATGCAGGTGCCGTCGACCGTCAGCGCGATCAAGATCGACGGGAAGCGGGCGTATGCGCGCGCCCGTGCCGGCGAAGCCGTGGAGCTCGAGGCGCGGCCGGTCACGATCCGCCGGTTCGAGATCACGGGCATGCGCGCGCAGGATCCGTTCCTCGATCTCGACGTGATCGTGACCTGCTCCTCGGGGACCTACGTGCGCGCGCTCGCCCGCGATCTCGGTCGTGCCCTCGGGGTCGGCGGCCATCTCACCGCGCTCCGACGCACCGAGATCGGTCCGTTCGCCGTGGAGGATGCCGTGCCTGTCCCCGGACGCGGAGAAGGCGATGACGTCGCGCTGCCTCTGGCCGGGCTCGGTGCGACGGCGGCCCGCGTGCTCCCGACGATCCTCGTGGGGGACGGCGCCGCGGACGACCTCGGGCATGGCAGGCGCATTCCGCACGCGGAGGCGGCCGGCCCGGTGCGCCCCGCGCATCCCGTTCCGTCCGCGAAGGACGGCGCGGCTCGCCCACTGGCTGCGGTCGACCGTCAGGGGAGGCTGTGCGCCCTGGTGCGGTCCGAGGGCGGCAGCTGGGCACCCGAGATCGTCGTCCCCGCCGACGCACGCAGCTGACGTCCCGCAGGTCTGCTGACGGACATCTGCGGACCCTCGCGCATGAGCAGGGCCCCACCGGTTCTCACCGGTGGGGCCCTGTTCATATCGACCGGGTCAGTCCGATCCCGAGCCGCGCTCCGTCAGCTGTGGACCTCGACGCGGGTCCCGATCGATGCCCAGTTGTACAGCCACTTCGCGTCGGACACGCTCATGTTGATGCAGCCGTGGGAGCCGGAGTAGCCGAAGGAGGATCGCCAGGGTGCTCCGTGGAAGGCGTAGCCGCGGTAGAAGTACTGCACCCAGGGCACGTCCTCGGTGTAGTAGTAGCGCGGATCGGACTCGTCGACCTTGCCGGCGTTGGTCATGTCCTGCATGTCGTAGCGCAGGTAGATCTCGTAGCTGCCGGTGACCGTCTCGTAGCCCTCCTTGCCGTCGACCATGGAGCGCGGGCCGAAGACCGCGGTGGAGCCGACGTAGGCCGTGACGGTCTTCGCGGTGAGGTCGACGTCGATCCACTTCTCCCCGGTGGCGTCCGCGGCGGCGTCGTCATCCTCGCCCTCCTCGGTGACCTCCTCCGCCTCGGTCTCCTTCGGAGCGTCGATCTGGTCGACCTCCGCCTTGACGGTCGTGGACTCGAAGGCGGTCTCCAGCGGGGTGCTGTCGGTGAGGGACGCGATGATCTGGTCGGCGACGTCCTCCCCGTTGGTGACCTCCACGCCGTCCTGCTTCTCGGCGACGACCTTGACCACCTCGCCGTCCTCATCGACCTGCTCGATGCCGTTCTTGGGCTCGTGGTTGCGCTTCTCGACACGTTCGTCGACCCAGGAGCGGATGGCATCCTCGTCGACGGAGACGACGAGGGTCTCGCCCGACTCGTCGGGATCGACGGACAGCCACGAGCTGCGGCGATCGGCATCGATCTCCAGGATCTCCCCGTCAGGATCGGTGATCTGCATGTCCTGGGTGAGCAGGGCGTCGACCGTGTCGACTGCGCTCTGCGCCTCATCCGTGGTGATCGACGGGGCGATCTCCTCGAAGGGCTGGTCGACGGAGAAGTCCTCCAGGGAACCGGCGTTCGCCGTGACCGTCTCGACGAACTCGGTGGGATCCACTCCCTGGCCGGGGGTCCCTTCGACGACGGACCACTCGCCGCTGTCCTCGTCGAACGCGACCGAGGCGTCGACCGGGACGGTCCGGTCGTCGGGCACCAGCGCCTTGGCGAAGGATGCGACGGCGCTCTCGTCGACGCTGACGACGGGCGTGACGGGGCGCTCGCCCGACCAGGTGGACGAGATGACGGTGCCGACGCCCTCCTCGCGATCGACAGCGGCGGCCGCGGTGGCCTCGCCGTCGACGGTGACGCCGAGATCGGAGAGGGAGGCCTCCTGCGTCTCGCCTCCGGCGGTGACGGTGACGGTGACTGCTGCGCCGCGCTCGTCGACCAGCTGGGCGATCTCCTCCGGCGTCTTCCCGGCGACGTCCTCGCCCAGCACGGTGGTGCCGGGGAGCGCCTTCCCGTCGAACTGCTTCGCGTAGGCCAGTGCACCGCCTGTCAGCAGGACGGCGAGCACAGCCAGGATCGCGACGATCACGAGCACCAGCCGGCGACGGCCGGAGGGACGGGACGAGCCGCCCAGCGCGGCCGTATCGGTCACGTTCGTCATGGTTGTCGTTCCGTTCTTGGCGGCCAGCGCGTCGACCCCGAGGGAGATGGGGCGCGGACAGGGTCCTTCCCGGGTGCCGCCGTGCGCGTCACGATACCGGAATGTGGTATCTCCGCATGGCAGCCGTCTCCGGATGTTCATCACAACTCGGGTGCTTCCGGACGCATGGGACATCCTGCCCGCGCCGGTCGCAGCGGGTCCTCGGCGCGGGATGCTCGGCGTCGGCTCGACCCCGCGGCACGGAGCGGGCATCGGTGCCGGGCTCGTACCGCGGGCGCGAGCCATCGGGAGATACAGTGTTCCCCGGCGTCCGGGCAGACCGGTCCGGGCGCGCCGCATCCGCATCCGCCGCGTCCTGCGCGGCGGGCCCGTCCGACGCCGTCGGCGGAGCCAGCACCCGGAAGGACCCTGCCGCCCGTGAGCCGCCCCCCGATCTGGCATTCCCTGCAGGAGGTGCCCGGCGACCTCGGTCCGACGGCGGTGTCCATCGGCAACTACGACGGGGTCCACCGAGGACACCGCTACGTCCTCTCCCAGCTGGCACGGCATGCCGAGGCCAGGTCGCTGACTCCCGTGGCGCTGACCTTCTGGCCCCATCCGCGCCATGTCATGGTCGAGCCCGGAGAGCCGCCCCTGCTGACCGGCCACGAGGATCGCGACAGGCTGCTCCTGCTGGCGGGCATGGGAGGAGTCCTGGACCTCGAGTTCACGCGTGAGTTCGCGATGCACTCGCCGGAGGACTTCGTGCGCATCTTCCTCGTCGAGGGCCTCCGGGCGAAGTGCGTCGTCCTGGGCGAGGATGCGCTGTTCGGCCGGGCCAACGCCGGGAACATCGGCACCATGCGCGAGCTCGGGGAGATCTACGGGTTCGACGTCGTCACGGTGGCCGACCTGGGCCCCGCTGGGGAGGGCAGCGGTCGGATCTCCTCCTCCGCCATCCGTGCGTCCCTGCTCTCGGGGGACGTCGCCTCGGCCGCGGAGATGCTCGGCCGTCTGCACACCGTCACCGACATCGTCCACCGAGGGCATCAGAGGGGTCGCGAGCTCGGATTCCCGACGGCGAACCTCGGCCCGACCCCGCAGGGGCTGATCCCGGCCGACGGCGTCTACGCCGGGTATCTCACCGTGGTCGAGCAGGATCCTTCGCACCGGGATGTCGCCCCGCTCGCGGGAGTTCCGGCGAGCATCTCCATCGGGACCAACCCCACCTTCACCGACGGAGGGGCGCCTCGTCGGACCGTCGAGGCCTACGTGCACGACGATCACACCCTGGACCTCTACGGCGACTCGGTGCGACTGGAGTTCGTGGACTTCCAGCGACCCACCCTCAAGTTCGACTCCCTCGAGAGCCTGATCGAGCAGATGGAGATGGATGTCGAGGTGACCCGCCGCACTCTGGCGGAACGGTCCTCCCAGTCCGCGTCAGGCGACTGATACCCTGGTCGGTGCCGTCCATTCGGCCGCGGAGAGCCTCCCGCACCCGTCATCGTCCCGGAGCCGTACCGGTTCCGGAGCGCCGGCGCGTCGGGGCTCGTCCAGAGAGCCCGGGGGAGAAGCCCCCGGTGCGCCGCGCAACGACCACAGGAGAGCCATGGCCTTCGATACCGCTACCAAGCAGCAGATCATCAAGGAGTACGGGACCAGCGAGGGCGACACCGGTTCGCCTGAGGTCCAGATCGCGCTCCTGAGCCACCGCATCAACTACCTGACCGAGCACCTCAAGACCCACAAGCACGACCACCACACCCGTCGTGGTCTGATGCTCCTGGTCGGTCAGCGCAAGCGCCTCCTGCAGTACCTGCAGCGGGTCGACATCGAGCGTTACCGTTCGCTGATCCAGCGTCTCGGCATCCGCCGGTGATCCTGCCGCCGCCTGCCCCTCGGGGCGGGCGGCGGTTCTGTGCGCTCCTGAAGCCGGGCGCTCGACTCCCCGCCCCTCGACCAGGTTCGGTCCTCGGCAGTGACATGCCCTCCGCATCGGCTCCCGCAGCCGGCAGGAGGGCGCGTGACTGGCGAAGGCCGCACCGGCAGGGGCATCCCTGTCACAAAGGAGAACCTCATGGCCATGGAAGGCCCTGACATCACCGCGACCACCGCGGTCATCGACAACGGCGCCTTCGGCCGCCGCGAGATCCGCTTCGAGACCGGGCTCCTCGCCCAGCAGGCCGCCGGCGCCGTCGCCGTCTATCTCGATGACGACACGATGGTCTTCTCGGCGACCGCCGTCTCGAACCGGCCCAAGGAGCAGTTCGACTTCTTCCCCCTCACGGTCGACGTCGAGGAGCGCATGTACGCGGCGGGTCGCATCCCCGGCTCCTTCTTCCGACGTGAGGGACGCCCGGGCACCGACGCGATCCTGGCCGCCCGCCTCACCGACCGCCCGCTGCGCCCGGCCTTCGTGAAGGGCCTGCGCAACGAGGTGCAGGTCGTCCTCACCGTCATGGCCTGCGGCCCCGACGACGCATACGACGTGGTGGGCATCAACGGCGCCTCCGCGTCGACCCAGATCTCCGGGCTCCCGTTCTCTGGTCCGATCGGCGGTGTGCGCATCGCGCTGATGCCGACCGCCGAGGGCAGCCAGTGGGTCGCCTTCCCGACCTTCTCGCAGCTGGACGAGGCCGTGTTCTCGATGGTCGTCGCCGGTCGCATCGTCGAGGACGATGTGGCGATCATGATGGTCGAGGCCGAGGCCACCGACAACTCCTGGAGCCTCATCAAGGAGCAGGGCGCGATCGCCCCCACCGAGGAGGTCGTCGCCGAGGGCCTCGAGGCCGCCAAGCTCTTCATCCGCACGCTCTGCGAGGCGCAGGCCGAGCTCGCTGCGACCGCTGCCAAGCCGGTGCGCGAGTTCCCGCTGTTCCTGGACTACCAGGAGGATGCCTACGGGATCGTCGCCTCCGCTGCGACGGATCGCCTCGCCGAGGTCATGTCGATCGCGGCCAAGCAGGAGCGCGAGGAGCGCACGGAGCAGCTGCTCGCCGAGGTCGTCGCCGAGCTCGGCGGCGAGGGTGGTCAGCTCGAGGGGCGCGAGAAGGAGATCTCCGGAGCCTTCCGTGCTCTGACCAAGAAGGTCGTCCGCCAGAAGGTCCTCACCGACGGTGTGCGCATCGACGGCCGTGGCCTGCGGGACATCCGCACGCTCTCCGCCGAGGTCGAGGTGTTGCCGCGCGTGCACGGCTCCGCGCTGTTCCAGCGCGGCGAGACGCAGATCCTGGGCGTCACCACGTTGAACATGCTCAAGATGGAGCAGCAGATCGACTCGCTCTCGCCGGTCGATCACAAGCGCTACATCCACCACTACAACTTCCCGCCGTACTCCACGGGCGAGACGGGGCGCGTAGGCTCCCCGAAGCGCCGCGAGATCGGCCATGGCATGCTCGCGGAGCGCGCGCTGGTGCCGGTGCTGCCCAGCCGCGAGGAGTTCCCCTACGCGATCCGTCAGGTCTCCGAGGCGCTCGGCTCCAACGGATCGACCTCGATGGGCTCCGTGTGCGCCTCGACGCTCGCCCTGCTCAACGCCGGCGTCCCCCTGAGGGCCCCCGTCGCGGGCATCGCCATGGGCCTGATCTCCGACACCGTCGACGGTGAGACCCGCTACGCGGCCCTCACCGACATCCTCGGTGCGGAGGACGCCTTCGGCGACATGGACTTCAAGGTTGCCGGCACCTCCGAGTTCGTCACCGCCATCCAGCTCGACACCAAGCTCGACGGCATCCCCGCCTCGGTCCTGGCCTCGGCGCTGTCGCAGGCGCGCGAGGCGCGTCTGAAGATCCTGGACGTGCTCGGTCAGGCGATCGACGGTCCGGAGGAGATGAGCCCGAACGCCCCGCGCGTCATCGCGGTCACCATCCCCGTCGACAAGATCGGTGCGGTCATCGGCCCCAAGGGTCAGATGATCAACCAGATCCAGGACGACACGGGCGCCGACATCACGATCGAGGACGACGGCACGGTCTACATCGGCGCGACCGACGGCCCTTCGGCCGAGGCAGCCCGCTCCGCGGTCAACGCGATCGCCAATCCGATGGTCCCCGAGGTCGGCGAGCGCTACCTCGGCACCGTCGTCCGCGTGGTCGACTTCGGGGCGTTCATCTCGCTGACGCCCGGCAAGGACGGACTGCTGCACGTCACCCAGCTGCGCAAGCTGAACGGCGGCAAGCGGGTCGACAGCGTGGAGGACGTCGTCAAGGTCGGTCAGAAGCTCGAGGTCGAGATCCGCGAGATCGACGCGCGCGGCAAGATCAGCCTCGCCGTGACCGAGGACGACGAGAAGGAGGGCTCCGAGGAGTCCTCCGAGGAGAAGTGATCCTCGGACAGCGCGCCTGAGCGCTCGCGGCGGACGACTCCGCCGCACCCCGGAGGGGAGGCATCCGACGATGCCTCCCCTCCTCGCCGCTCTGCGGCATCACCGGCATGGATGCTGCTCGCCATCCTGATGGAGGACATCGCCGAGGCCAGGAGAGCCGCCGAGGAGTCCTGGGCCGCACGGCGCCCTCCCGGTACCGGTTCCGCCGTTGACGAAACGTCCGTCCGGCAGGGGCATAGCCGTGGAACAATCGATCGATGCCTCTCGATCTCGCCTTCGACGATCCCGCCTCCGACGTCATGCTCGATCCCGTCGCGGGAGTGCGACGCAGCGTGCTGCCCGGGGGAGTCCGGCTGATGACCCAGGTCGACCGGAGCGTGCGCAGTGCGACCATCGGGCTCTGGCTGCCCGTCGGATCCCGCGATGAGCGCCCCGAGCACGCCGGATCGACCCACTTCCTCGAGCATCTCCTGTTCAAGGGCACGAAGCGGCGCAGCGCCATGGACATCGCCGCCGCCTTCGACGAGGTCGGCGGGGACTCCAACGCGGTCACCGCGAAGGAGCACACGCTGTACTACGGGCGGGTCCGTTCCGCGGATGTCCCGATGGCAGTCGACGTGCTCACCGACATGGTCACCGCGAGCCGCCTCGACCCCGAGGCGCTGGTGACCGAGCGCGAGGTCATCCTCGAGGAGCTCGCCATGGCCGAGGACGACCCCGGCGACATCGGCTACGAGACCTTCCTCGCGGACGTCCTCGGTCCGGACACAGCCATCGGGCGGCCCGTCGGGGGCACTGTGCAGACGGTGACCGCCCTCGACGCCGACGATGTGCGGGCGCACTTCCACGAGCACTACAGACCGGACAATCTTCTGGTCACGGCCGTCGGCGATGTCGATCACGACGAGCTGGCCCGCCTGGTCCTCGCGGGGCTCGCCCGCGGCGGCTGGGTGCTGGAGGACGGGGCACTGCCCTCCCGGCGCTCCCGGGAGGAGCATGTGATCACATCGAGCACCGTCCCTGGCTCCGCGGTGGCCTCGTCGCTCATGCCCCACCGCCTGGAGCGGCCTGCGGAGCAGAACCACATCTACCTCGGGGGCATGGGACTGAACGCGATCAGCGAGGATCGCCATGTGCTGTCGGTGCTGATGTCGATCCTCGGTGGTGGCATGTCCTCTCGTCTCTTCCAGAACGTCCGGGAGAAGAGAGGACTGGCATACTCGGTGTACTCCTTCAGCGCCGCCTATCGAGATGCCGGCCTGTTCGGCATGTACGCCGCCTGCCGCCCTTCCCGGACCGATGACGTCGTCGCGCTGCTCGCCCAGGAGCTCGTCGCGATGGGGGAGGATGGAGTGGGCCAGGAGGAGATGCGTCGTGCGCTGGGGCAGATCACCGGGTCCTTCGCCCTCGGCCTCGAGGACACGTCGAGCCGGATGGGTCGGCTCGGGACGATCGAGCTCGTCCATGGGCGGTACTCGAGCGTCGACGAGACGCTCGAGCGGATCGCCGCGGTCTCGGCGGAGGACGTGCAGGACCTGGCCTCCCGGCTGGCCGGCTCGTTCTCCACACGGGTCGACGTCGGACCGGATGCCTGATCTCCAGCCTGATCTCCCAGCTCTCCGCTCGACCAGCTCGCCCATCCCGGGGTCGCCCGATCCGTCCGGTCCATCCTTCGCGGAGGCGTCCCGCTCTCGCCGTCCGATCAACAGAACCAGGAGCTACCCATGACCACATCCCCGTCCTCCGCATCCATCAGGGTCGCCGTGCTCGGCGCCGGCGGTCGCATGGGATCGCAGGCCTGCGCGGCGGTCGAAGCGGCCGATGACCTCGAGCTGGTGGCCCGCATCGGCCGGGGCGACGATCTGCAGGCCGTCGTGGATGCCGGTGCGCAGGTCGCCGTGGATCTCACGATCCCGGCAGTCGCTCGCGAGAACGTGGCCTTCCTGGTGGACCACGGCATCCACGCGGTGGTCGGCACCACCGGCTGGGACGAGGAGGGGCTCGCAGAGCTGCGGGATCGTCTCGACGGCGCCGAGGGAGTTGGGGTGCTGATCGCACCGAACTTCGCGATCGGCGCGGTGCTGGCCATGCATTTCGCGGAGATCGCCGCGCGCTACTACGAGAGTGCGGAGATCATCGAGATGCACCATCCCGACAAGCTCGATGCGCCGTCGGGGACCGCAGCCCACACCGCGGCGGCGATCGCGCGCGGGCGCGAGGCCGCCGGTCTCGGTCCGGTGCCCGACGCCACCGAGGAGGACCCGCTGGGGGCACGGGGCGCCGTCGTCGACGGCGTGCATGTGCACGCTGTGCGCCAGCGGGGTCTGGTGGCGCATGAGGTCGTGCAGTTCGGCGGTGTCGGCGAGCAGTTCTCGATCCGCCATGACTCCTTCGACCGGGTCAGCTTCATGCCGGGCGTGCTGCTCGGCATCCGTGCGGTCGCCTCGCATCCCGGCCTCACCGTCGGGCTCGACGGCTATATGGCGCTCGGCTGAGGCGAGAGCTGATGCGACAGCGGATCCTTGTCGGCGTCCTGCTCCTGATCACTGCTGCCTATGCCTGGGGGCTCGGATGGATCGCCTGGGGCTTCTCCCGGGCCGGTGGCGCGGTCGGCTGGGGCCTGGCGATCGCAGTGGCGGTGCTCCTGGTCCTGACCGTCTGGGTGACCTGGAGAGAGGTACTCTTCGGCCTCGAGGCGGGGCGCCTGGCCCGGCTGTACACCTCTGTCGTCGCCGTGGGAGATCGGCTCGGCTCCGCGGAGGCGGAGATCGACCGCGAGGCGGTCAGGGCGGCGGCGCGCGAGGAGTTCGAGGACGCGAGGGCGGCGATCCGGGACGGAGCCGAGGACGACTGGCAGGCATGGTTCCGTCTGGCGCTCGCGTACGACGCCCTGCGGGACCGTCGCAACGCCCGGATGGCGACCCGTCGGGCTATCGACGTCTCCCGCCTCTGACCGCCGGCGTCTGCCCGGTCGGCGTTCGGGTCAGGCCCAGCCGAGCGCGCGCAGGGCGGCGGCCGCCCCGGCGGCGGCGATGACGACGACGAGGAACGGCGCTCGAGCGAGCAGCAGGATCGCAGCGACGCCGAGACCGGCCAGGCGCGCGTCGAGCACGACGGCCTGCCCGTCGGTCGCCCCCTGCACGGCGACGAGGGCACCGAGCAGAGCGATCGGCAGCAGCGTCGTGATGCGCGCGATGCGCGGCCGCTCGAGCACATCCGGGGGCAGCTGATAACCGATCCACTTCTGCGCGAAGGATCCCGCCGAGGCGACGAGAACGGCGATCCACAGCAGGCTCATGCGCGATCCTCCGCATCCGTGCCGGGGCTCCTCGCGGGCAGGGTGCCGACGACGACGGCGACCAGCGCCGCCGCCAGCACCGGCAGGCCCGGGGGCAGGACGGGCGTGGTGATCAGCGCGATGAACGCCGCGGCGACCGCGATGGCGACCGCATCTGCCCGCCGCAGCCGGGGCCACAGCAGGGCCAGGAACGCGGCCGCTGCGGCGGCGTCCAGACCCCAGGCTCCCGGGTCGGCGATGCGCTGCCCGGCGAGGGCGCCGACGAGTGTGAAGAGGTTCCAGAAGACGAACACCCAGATCCCCGCCGACCAGAAGCCTGCATGGCGGGCCTCGGGGGAGACCCCTGAGGCGGCGTTCGCGGCCGACTCGTCGATCGTCAGATGCGCCCGCAGCGCGCCGCGCCATCCGCCCCGCGGCAGCACCGTGGTCAGGGTGAGGCCGTACAGGGTGTTGCGCACGCCGAGGAGGAGGGCGGCCGCGGCGGCACCGACAGCTCCTCCACCGCCTCCGACGACCCCGACGAACGCGAACTGACTTCCGCCGGTGAACATGAGCGCGGAGAGCACCAGCGCCTGCCACAGGTCGAGCCCGGAGGCGGTGGCCAGGGCACCGAAGGAGATGCCGTACAGGCCTGTCGCCATGCCGATGGAGACCCCGGTTCGGCGCAGGCGGCGGACCTCCTCAGCGGGTGACGCGTCCGGGGCCGGGGGAGACGCCATCGTGCCCTCGGACGCTATGCCGCGGGCATCGGAGCGGAGCCCGTCGTGCGCACCGGCGGCGGAGTCGCCGACAGATCCGGTGCTGCCGCCGGCCGGAGGATCGGATGCGGGGGTCATGATGCTCCCCACTGTACGTTCACCAGGGGCGATGCAGACAGGGGAGGCCCGCGCGATGTGAGAGCGTATGTCGCATGACTCACGATGCGGACACCTCCGATATCTCCGATACCTCCGATAACTCCGACACCTCGGAGGCCTCGGAGGCCCCTGGTGCATCGGCTGGCGAGAGCGCCTCCGACTCCCTTCCGCTCCGGGCTCGGGCGCTCCTGCTGGACATGGACGGCACGCTCATCGACTCCGGTCCCGCGGTCGAGCGCTGCTGGAACATCCTGCTGCGCGAGCTGGGCACCGATCTGAGCTTCGGGCACGCGATGCATGGACGTCCGGCGCGCCAGATCCTCGCCGAAGCGGTCCCCTCGCTCGATGAGGAGGGCCTGGAGCGCGCGCATCGGCGCATCGAGGAGCTCGAGATCGCGGATGCGGCCGGGATCCGGACGCTGCCGGGCTCGGAGCGCGTTATCGGAGAGCTGGAGCGGGCCTCCGCACAGCTGGGACGGCGCACCTGGACGATCGTCACCTCGTGCACCCGGCCGCTGTTCGTGGCGAGATGGTCGCGCACCGGGCTGCCGACGCCGGACGGACTCGTCACCGCCGATCAGGTCACCCGGGGCAAGCCCGATCCGGAGGCGTACCTGCTGGGTGCGGAGCGCGTCGGGATCGCCCCGTCGGACTGCCTCGTCGTCGAGGACTCCGAAGGGGGACTGCGGGCCGGTCTGGCGGCGGGGTCGCGGACCGTCGCGGTGACGTCCACCACCCCGGCCTCCTCGCTCGCCCCGCTCGCGAGCGTCCTCCTCACGTCCCTGGATGATGTCGAGGTGCGGGTCGAGGGCGAGGAGCTGGTGCTGGCGCGTCGCGGCGGATGAGTCCCGACGCATCGGGCATCGTCGCCATCGTCGCCCGGACACGACCGCGGACGGCCCGACGGCGCCGGTGCCGTTGATAAGCTCGGGCGGCCGATCCCGGCGTCGACCGGATCGGAGCCGCCCCTTCGAAAGGACTCGCCCATGTGCGGAATCTCCGGCAGCTACGGCTTCGGCGCCGGCACCGAGGACATCGCCCGGCGGATGAACGCCGCCCTGGCCCACCGTGGTCCCGACGGCGAGGGCATCGCCGTCGTCGGATCTGCCGGACTCGCCCACCGTCGGCTGTCCATCATCGACCGCGAGCACGGCGCCCAGCCGATGACCACGGACGACGGCCGCTTCACGATCGTCTACAACGGCGAGGTCTACAACTACCTCGACCTGCGCGCCGAGCTCGAGGCCCTGGGGCACACCTTCCGCACCGTGTCGGACACCGAGGTGCTGCTGCATGCCCATGCCCAGTGGGGGACCGCCGCCTACGACCGGTTCAACGGCATGTTCGCCTTCGCGATCCACGATGCGGAGTCGGACACCCTGACCGTCGCCCGCGATCACTTCGGCATCAAGCCGCTGTACTACCGGCACGATGCTGAGACCGGTCAGCTGCTGTTCGGGTCGGAGATCCGCGCACTGGTCGCCTCGGAGCGCTTCACCCCCGCGCCCGACGACCGCGCCGTCTACCGCTACCTGAGGTTCCGCGTCCAGGACGACGATGAGCAGACCTTCTTCGAGGGAGTCCGACGCCTCCTCCCGGGCCAGATGCTGGTCATCGGTCCCGACGGCGTCGAGGTCTCGTCCTTCACCCGTCTTCAGGAGGAGCTGCGCGAGATCGCCTCCCGGCCCGGTCGGCAGCTGACCCCGGCCGTCGTCGACGAGTACCGCGAGCGCTTCCAGGAGGCCGTGCGGCTCCGGCTGCAGTCCGAGGTCCCCGTGGGGACGTCCCTCTCCGGCGGTCTGGACTCCTCGGCCGTCGCCGCCGTGATCGCCCGCCATCTGCGCGAGCAGCCGGGCGATGAGAGCTTCGACGCCGTGGGCACCAGGCAGAACACCTTCTCCGCGGTCTTCCCGAACTCCCGCAACGACGAGGAGCGCTACGTCGACGCGCTGCTGGACGACTACCAGGGGCAGATCACCGCGCACAAGATCCACCCCGACCCGCAGTCCTTCCTCGAGGACCTCGTGGACTTCGTGCGCACGCAGGAGGAGCCGATCATCTCGACCGGTCCTTACGCGCAGTACGCGGTGATGCGGGAGGCGAGCGAGCACGTCACCGTCCTGCTCGATGGACAGGGCGCCGACGAGATGATGGCGGGATACAACCCGTACTTCTACGTCTATCTCCGGCAGCTGCGCCGCCAGAAGCGGTTCAAGGAGCTCGCGAGCGAGGTCGTCGGCTCGCGGGACATCCTGCGCAAGCTCGCCGCGGTCAAGTACTCGGGCCGCGCCTCCGTGCCGATGGAGGCGCTGCTGGACAACGGGTTCGTCTCCGCGCATTCCGGGGAGAAGGTCGGCAGCGTCCAGGACGATCTGAAGGAGCGCCTGCTCGAGGACACGTTCCGCGCCTCGCTGCCCTCTCTGCTGCGCTACGAGGACAAGAACACGATGCGGTTCAGCATCGAGGGCCGCGTGCCCTTCGTCGACAAGGAGCTGCTGAAGTTCCTGTTCTCGCTCGACGAGGCGGCGATCATCCACGACGGCTGGAACAAGCGGATCCTGCGTGAGGCCATGGACGGGATCCTCCCCGACATGATCTCCAAGCGTCGGAACAAGATCGGCTTCACGACGCCCGAGAGCGAGTGGTTCCGGCGCATCGCCCCGTCGCTGCTGGAGATCTTCCGCTCCGACTCGTTCGCCTCCCGCCCGTACTTCGATGCGCGCAGCGTCGTGGCCCTGTTCGAGGACTACGTCGAGAACCCGGACAACCACGGCACCCTGATGTTCTGGCGCCTGCTGAACGTCGAGCTGTGGATGCGGGAGTTCTTCGATCCGCACGGCACCGGCGTGCGCGCGGGCGCACTCGCCGCGGACGACGGGACGGTCGCCGCGGGCGATCGCGCGGTCACTGCGGGCGAGGAGGCCGAGCCCGGGGGCGACGACGCAGCCAAGAGCGACTACGCGCCCAACCCGGGCAAGGAGCTGGATCTGCTCTCGGACGTCGACGGCCGCATCTGGCGCCGCTTCCCGCTGCAGACACCGCTCGTCGGCCGCGGCGATGACCTCGAGGCGATCGTCCGCGAGCGGGTGGAGGCGTTCGCGGCCTCGCTCCCCGCCGACGCGATCCCGTCGGGTGCCCGCTGGCACTACGTGATCAGCGAGAAGATCGTGGCGATCACCCAGGGCCGCTCCTGGTTCACCTGGGAGATCCGTCCCCGCCGTTCGGCCAGGATGCTCAGCCGCTTCGTCACCCGCACCCCGGCCGGCATCGGCCTGGGCGATCCGACCACCATGGAGCTGGCCATCCGAGAGGTCGGTCTGCCGCGCGTGGTCGTCGCCTCCGCCGCCGGCGCCGCCGGCAAGGTGGTCGGGAAGAAGGGCCTCTTCTACGAGGTGGTGGGTGCGAACGTGCGTGCGATCGACGGCCCCACCCCCTACTCGGCCTTCCCGTCGAACGTCTCCGCGAAGCTCCCGCCGAAGGACCCGGACCAGGTCGCCGCGCGGCTGTCGGCTGCGATACGCGGCGCGGACATCCCGGCCGCGCTGCGCGACACCTTCGTCGGCACCGTCGTGATGGATGCCAATGACATCGGCCGCAACGTGCTGGGCTCCGACGTGACCACCGCGCACGACGTGCTCGAGGGCACCTTCGCGGACAATCCTCTCGGGCAGGGCCGTCAGCGCACGCCGATGGCGGTGCTGGTCGATCTCGGCACTCCGACGCGCGCGTGATCCGCGCCGGCGCTCGACTAGGCTCAGGGGGCGGGAGCCGGCGCGGCGCCGACGACGGGTGCTTCGCCCGGTGACCCCCACCCTTCCCAGGAGGAGACCATGACCAGCCCGTACACGAGTCCCGCGCGTCCATTCGGCGCTGTGGGAACCGCGATGGTCACCCCGCTGACTCCCGATGCCGAGGGCATCGACCTCGACTCCGCGGCCGCGCTCGCCGCCCATCTGGTCGAGCACGGGAACGACCTGCTGGTCCTCTCGGGCACGACGGGGGAGGCTCCGACGGTCTCGCTCGACGAGAAGATCGCGCTCACGCGGACGGTCCGCGAGGCCGTCGGGTCGGATGTGACGATCGTGGCAGGCGTGGGTACCTACGACACGGCGCGCACGGTCGAGCTCGCGAGGGCGCACGCCGAGCTCGAGATCGACGGTCTGCTCGTGGTCACGCCCTACTACTCGAAGCCCTCGCAGGCCGGCATCCTCGCGCATCTGCGCACGGTGGCCGACGCGACCGATCTGCCGGTGATGCTCTACGACATCCCCGGTCGCACCGGCGTGCCGCTGTCCCGCGAGACCCTGCTTCGGATCGCCGAGCATGACCGGGTGCTGGCGGTCAAGGATGCGAAGGGCGATCTGCTGCAGTCGACGCAGGTGATGGCGAGCACCGACCTGGCGTTCTACTGCGGTGAGGATGCTCTGAACCTGCCGTGGCTGGCACTCGGGGCCGCCGGTCTGGTCTCGGTGGTCGGACATGTCGCCGGTGACCTCGAGAGGGAGATGGTCGACGCCGTGGACCGCGGCGACCTGGACGCCGCGCGCGCCGCCAACGCTCGTCTCGCTCCACTGGTCGAGGCGGTGATGGGGCGCATGCCCGGGGCCGTCGCGGCGAAGGCCGCGCTGATGCTCCAGGGCGTCCTGCCCCATGGGGCGATGCGTGCCCCGCATGTCGCCGCCGATGACGAGCAGCTGCGCGAGCTCGCCGAGGCCCTCGACCGTGCGGAGGGCATCCTGCCGCTGGCTCCTGCCTGGAGGTCCTGATGAGCACCGCCTTCTCCGAGCGGCTCGGCCCGCCTCCGGAGCTCGCCGCCGGGACGCTGCGCGTCACCCCGCTGGGAGGGCTCGGCGACGTCGGCCGGAACATGACGGTGTTCGAGATCGACGGTCGCCTGCTGATCGTCGACTGCGGCGTCCTCTTCCCGGAGGATGCGCAGCCGGGTGTGGACCTGATCCTGCCCGACTTCGATGCCATCGCCGACCGTCTCGACGACATCGTGGCGATCGTGCTGACGCACGGCCACGAGGACCACATCGGCGCGGTGCCCTACCTGCTGCGGATGAAGCCGGACATCCCGCTCGTGGGCACCCAGCTCACCCTGGCCTTCATCGAGGCGAAGCTGCGCGAGCACCGCATCACGCCGTACACGCTCGCGGTCAGCGCGGGGCAGACGGAGTCCTTCGGTCCCTTCGCCTGCGAGTTCGTGGCGGTCAACCACTCGATCCCCGACGCGCTCGCGGTGCACATCTCGACGGCCGCGGGATCGGTCCTGCACACGGGCGACTTCAAGATGGACCAGCTGCCGCTGGACGGCCGCATCACGGACCTGCGCGCCTTCGCCCGTCTCGGCGAAGCCGGTGTCGACCTGTTCATGGCGGACTCCACCAACGCGGAGGTGCCCGGCTTCACCGTCGGCGAGCGGGAGATCGGTCCGGTGCTGGACTCGATCTTCGCGAAGGCCTCGCAGAAGATCGTGGTGGCTTCGTTCTCGAGCCATGTCCACCGCGTGCAGCAGGTGCTCGACGCGGCCGCCGCGCACGGCCGGAAGGTCGCCTTCGTCGGCAGATCCATGGTGCGCAACATGACCATCGCCTCGGAGATGGGGTACCTGCATGTGCCGGACGACATCCTCGTGGACGTCAAGCGCATCGACGATCTGCCCGATGAGCAGGTCGTCCTGATGTGCACCGGCAGCCAGGGCGAGCCGATGGCCGCACTGGGCAGGATCGCCAACCGGGACCACCGCGTGAGCGTGGGCCCCGGCGACGTCGTGATCCTGGCCTCCTCCCTCATCCCGGGCAACGAGAACGCGGTGTTCCGCGTCGTCAACGGGCTGCTGGCGCTCGGCGCCGAGGTGATCCACAAGGGCACGGCGAAGGTCCACACCTCCGGGCATGCGAGCGCCGGGGAGCTGCTGTACTGCTACAACATCGTGCGACCGAGGAACGTCATGCCGATCCACGGCGAGGTGCGGCACCTGATCGCCAACGGTCGGATCGCGGAGGCCACAGGCGTCCCGGCCGAGAACGTGGTGCTCGCCCGCGACGGTCACGTGATCGATCTCGTGGAGGGGGTCGCGAGGGTCGTCGGCGAGATCCCCAACGGCTACGTGTACGTCGACGGCGCGAGCGTCGGAGAGATCTCCGACGCCGATCTCAAGGATCGCCGCATCCTCGGGGATGAGGGATTCATCTCCCTGTTCGCCGTCGTCAACTCGGAGACCGGCGCCCTCATCGCGGGTCCCGAGATCCATGCGCGCGGCGTCGCCGAGGACGATGCCGTGTTCGAGAGGATCCGGCCCGAGATCGTCAAGGCGCTCGAGCAGGCGGTGTCGGACCAGTCCAACCGCAGGGACACGTACCAGCTGCAGCAGGTCATGCGGCGTGTGATCGGTCGCTACGTCTCCCAGCGCCTGCGCCGGCGCCCGATGATCATCCCCGTCGTCGTCGAGGTCTGAGGATCCCGCCCGCCGCTCCGCCTCCCCGGCCCCGGGGAGGCGGAGCGGTACATTGGTTCCCATGGCGACACGTACGTCTTCCCCCGCACGTGCGTCGAAAGGCTCGTCTCGGAGCGCGTCCGCCGGAACCTCCCGCACGACCGGCTCCGCGGCCGACGACCCCTCGACGCTCCCTCTCCCGGTGCGCGCAGTGCGCTCCGGGTATCTGGCGATCGCACGGATGGTCGGCGGCTTCGTCCGATCGATCGGCGTGGCCCGCTGGGAGGTGGCTCCCGCGCTGCGCCGTGATGGCTATGCGCTGTTCCTGCTGATGATCGGCATCCTGGTCGCCGTCGTCGAATGGTGGCAGGCGACCGCGGGCGTGCTCGGAGCGGTCCACACGGTGGTCGCGGGCACCTTCGGCATCGCGTCGATGGCCATCCCGCTGCTGGCCCTGGGCTGGTCGCTGCGGATGTTCCGACGGCCTGACCAGGTCCATGCCAACACGCGCATCGCGATCGGCATCGCCCTCCTGCTCATCGCGATCTCGGCGATCGCCTCCGTCTCCGCGAAGCTGCCTGCTCCGTCCGACGGCATCGACGCGCTCTCGCGCGGCGGCGGCGTGCTCGGCTATCTCGCCGCGGCGCCGCTGGTCGCGCTGCTGCCTCCGGTCGCCGTGGTGGTGCTGCACTCGGTGGTCATCTTCTTCGGCGTCCTCGTGCTCACGGCGACACCGGTGGAATCGATCCCCGCCAGGCTGCGGTCCCTCTACCGGATCATGGTCGGGCACAGCGAGGAGGAGGACGCCGAGCGCGTCGCCTTCGGTCTGCGACCGCGGCGGCAGGATCCATCGCTGCACGAGCAGGAGACGACGGCCCAGCCGACCCGATCGCGTCGCCGCAGCCGCAAGGAGAAGGAGGCCGAGCGGCTCGAGGCGGAGCGCGACCATGACGGGTTCGGCTATGCGGGCGACGAGGCGTTCGAGCAGGGCATCGCCGACGAGGCCTCTGGGGTGCATCAGGGACAGGGAGCGCAGTCGCGACGCAAGCGCCGCCCGCGGAGGAAGCCGGAGGAGGCGACGGCGGCGATCGGCGCCGTCGACGATGAGAACCAGCGAGCCAAGACTTTCCCCGGCGGGGATGCCGCCGGGGAGTCGGTGCCGGCCCCGGCTCCGACGGCTCCGATGCCCGCCGGCAAGGGGTCCGGGACGAGCACCCGGTCCGCCTCGGCGGCGAAGCGGGTCGAGGAGGCGCCGACGACCGATCGGGCTGCGGCGGAGGCCGACGGCGGCGACGCCGAGCTGGTCCTGCCGCCGATGGGGGACCTTCCCCGGGCGGGGGAGCAGCTCGAGCTCTCCGGCGACATCGTCTACACGCTCCCGGAGTCCTCGTTCCTGGTGGAAGGGCCGCCGCACAAGTCCCGGTCCGAGGCGAACGACCGCGTGGTCGAGGCGCTCGGCGAGGTCTTCGAGCAGTTCAAGGTGAATGCTGAGGTCGTCGGCTTCTCCCGTGGCCCGACGGTCACCCGTTACGAGGTCGAGCTGGCTCCGGGCACCAAGGTCGAGAAGGTCACGGCGCTCGACAAGAACATCTCCTATGCGGTGGCCAGCGCGGACGTGCGCATCCTCTCGCCGATCCCCGGCAAGAAGGCCATCGGCATCGAGATCCCCAACACGGACCGCGAGACGGTCGCCCTGGGCGACGTCCTGCGCAGCTCCGTGGCGCGGCGCAACGAGCACCCGATGGTGATGGGCGTGGGCAAGGACGTCGAGGGCGGGTACGTCGTCGCGAACCTCGCGAAGATGCCGCATCTCCTGGTCGCCGGTGCCACCGGTGCCGGCAAGTCGAGCTTCGTGAACTCGATGATCACCTCGATCCTGATGCGCGCCACCCCGGAGGAGGTGCGCATGGTCCTGGTGGATCCCAAGCGCGTCGAGCTCACGATCTATGAGGGCATCCCGCATCTGATCACCCCGATCATCACCAACCCGAAGAAGGCCGCCGAGGCCCTCGAATGGGTCGTGCGCGAGATGGACGCACGGTACGACGACCTCGCGGCCTTCGGCTTCAAGCACATCGACGACTTCAACAAGGCGGTGCGCGCCGGAGACGTGACGCCCCCGCCCGGCAGCGAGCGCCGCCTGGCGCCCTACCCGTATCTGCTGGTCGTCGTCGACGAGCTCGCGGACCTCATGATGGTCGCCCCGCGCGACGTCGAGGCCTCGATCCAGCGCATCACGCAGCTGGCCCGCGCGGCCGGGATCCATCTCATCCTCGCGACCCAGCGCCCCTCGGTCGATGTCGTCACCGGCATCATCAAGGCCAACGTCCCCAGCCGCCTGGCCTTCGCGACCTCCTCGCTCCAGGACTCGCGGGTCATCCTCGACTCGCCGGGTGCGGAGAAGCTCATCGGACAGGGCGATGCGCTGTTCCATCCGATGGGCAAGGCGAAGCCGATGCGTGTTCAGGGCGCCTGGGTGAACGAGTCGGAGATCCACAAGGTCGTCGACCATGTGAAGCAGCAGATGAAGCCCTCCTATCGGGAGGACGTCACCGTCGCCGCCGCCAAGAAGCAGATCGACGACGACATCGGCGACGATCTCGATGTCCTGCTGCGGGCCGCCGAGCTCGTGGTCACCACGCAGTTCGGCTCGACCTCCATGCTGCAGCGCAAGCTCCGCGTGGGGTTCGCGAAGGCCGGCCGCCTCATGGACCTGCTCGAGTCGCGCGAGATCGTCGGCCCCTCGGAGGGGTCGAAGGCTCGCGACGTGCTGGTCGGACCCGACGATCTGGCCGGTGCCCTGGCGCGCATCCGCGGCGAGGACGAGCCTTCCGGGGCGCCTGCGTCCGACGGGGGAGCGGGGACCGCCGAGCCGTACGATGCTGCGGCCGTCACGGGACCGGCCAGCGCATCCGGGTACGGCGACGACGACGGCGACCGCTATGCAGGTGACCCGCTGTCCCACGATGACGCCGAGATCGCCACCGACTACTACGACGACGCCGAGTCCGACGAGGACGGCGAGGACGCCTGGCAGCTGACCGGCCGCTGACCGGACCGGCGCACGGCGAGGAGCGCGCGACGAGCGCAGAAGGAGACCCATGAACGTCGACCATGATCCGCAGACCGCACCACCGGTGCCGCTGTGGAACATCGCGAACATCCTGACGATGGCGCGATGCGTCATGGTGCCCGTGCTCATCGTGGTCGCCGCGATGTATCCGGAGTCCGTCGGCGGCCGGCTCGTCGTGGCCGCGATCTTCATGATCGCCATGATCACGGACTTCCTCGACGGACATCTCGCTCGGAGCAGGAACCTCATCACCGACTTCGGCAAGATCGTCGACCCGATCGCCGACAAGGGCATGACTGGTGCCGCCTTCGTCATGCTCTCGGTGTGGGACTACGTGCCCTGGTGGATGACGATCCTCATCCTGGTGCGCGAGTTCGGCATCACGATCATGCGTTTCACGATCCTCAAGTACGGGGCCCTGCCGGCGAACATGGCCGGCAAGGCCAAGACGATGATGCAGTCCATCGCGATCACCTTCTGCCTCATCCCCTTCGAGATGTGGTGGGAGCCGGCGCGCTGGATCGGCCTGGCGCTGGTGACGATCGCCTTCGTGCTGACGATCTGGTCCGGCCTGGTCAACCTCAAGGACGGACTGAGGCTGAGGCGCGAGGCACTGGCGGACGCCCCCGATGCCTCGTGATGCCGCGCTGAGCGACCGCGATCACGCTGCTGCCGGTTCATCGAGCGCTCCGGTCGCCAGGGGAGAGAGGCCCGCTGCCGCGATCGGCTCGGAGGCCGTGGACCCGGCCGTGATCATCGCCGCCGCCCGTGAGCGGGGCTGGATGATCGCGACCGCGGAGTCCCTGACGGCAGGGGGCGTGGTGGCTCGTCTGGTGGATGTGCCGGGAGCGAGCGTCGCCGTGGCCGGGGGAGCCGCGTGCTATTCGTACGATGCCAAGCACCGGGTGCTGGGCGTGGATCCCGAGGAGCTCGAGCGCACAGGAGCGGTGACCGCCGGGGTCGCCGAGGCCATGGCCCGGGGGGCTCTCGTCCTGTACGACGCGGACATCGCCGTCTCCACGACGGGTGTCGCCGGTCCGGGGGCCGACGAGCGAGGCGTGCCGGAGGGCACTGTGTGGATCGGGGTGGCCTGCCGCGGACGCGGCGCGAGCTCGCGCCGGTTCGACCTTCCCGGTGACCGTGCGCGGGTGCGTTCGGCAGCTGTCGAGGCGGCCCTCGCGGAGCTGGCCGACACGCTCCAGGTCGGCTGAGTGCGAGCGGAGGCCCGTGCTGTGGCGGGCGCGCCGTGCGCGGGGCAGCTCTGCTGGGCGCAGCGCGGCGCAGCGGCGTCATGCCGAGCAGCGCCGGCTGGGCCTCCGGAGGCGGTCGCGATGGGCAGGCATGTCACGAACATGTCGCGGATGTGAACCGTTCCCAGGAGTCCTGGGTCACGTCCCACTACACTGCGGGGAACACGCACGCCGTCGGGTGCGTTGTGCACGTCGTGATGATGCCGATGAACGGTCACCGACAGGTGCTGATCGAGAACGACCAGAGGAAGGGAGGCAAGGCCATGGTCCTGTTCCGACAGGAACTGGGGGACGTCCTCCGCGATGCGCGCCGCACTCAGGGGCGCACTCTGCGGCAGGTCTCCTCCGACGCCCGGGTGTCCCTGGGCTATCTCAGCGAGATCGAGCGAGGCCAGAAGGAAGCCTCCAGCGAGCTGCTGCTGTCCGTCACCGAGGCCCTGGGTCTCCCGCTCTCCTACGTGCTGCGCGAGGTCTCCGACCGCATCGCCCTGGTCGAGGGCGTGGCGGTGCCGGACACGATCCCCGAGGGCCTTGCCGATGAGGCGGGCCCGCTGGTGGGCGCGCGTTGACGTGCGCCGCAGCGAGTTCACGGAGCTGGCCGACCACGTGTTCGGTCCCGCCCTGGCCCGCACGTACGCCCATGATCTCGTGCTCGAGGAGCTCGGCGGCCTGACGGCCGACCAGGCCCTCGAGCACGGGCGTCCGGTGCGGCGCGTATGGATTGCCCTGTGCGACGCCATGGACGTGCCCGAGAGCTCGCGATGGGAGATTCCCGCGCAGCAGCGACGACGCTGACTCGGGGAGCGCGACACGCCGCGCACGGAGCCGGACCTCCCGGCGTTCGAACGTCTGTTCGGGTATGATCGGCGTCGACGGGCTCCGCACCATCACCGCTCCTCCCCAGCGCCCGGTCGTGCACAACGGCCGCGCCGGAGGACCGGATGTCGGTCGAGCCGCCTACTGTGGCCGCAAGGTCAACTCGTCGGCATCACCGGCCACCTGGAAGGAACGAATCCCATGGCTCCCAAGAACGCCCCGAAGGAGCGCGCCAGCTCTCTCGACGCCGCACTCGCCCAGATCGACCGCCAGTTCGGCAAGGGCTCGATCATGCGCCTGGGCGACGACACCCGCCCCCCGGTCGAGGTCATCCCCACCGGCTCCGTGGCGCTGGACGCCGCGCTCGGAGTCGGCGGTCTGCCCCGCGGGCGCATCGTCGAGATCTACGGCCCGGAGTCCTCGGGCAAGACGACGGTCGCGCTGCATGCGGTGGCCAACGCCCAGCGCAATGGCGGGATCGCCGCCTTCATCGACGCCGAGCACGCACTCGATCCGGAGTACGCGAAGAAGCTCGGTGTCGACACCGATGCGCTTCTGGTCTCTCAGCCCGACACGGGCGAGCAGGCGCTCGAGATCACCGACATGCTGATCCGCTCCGGCGCCCTGGACATCGTGGTCATCGACTCCGTGGCCGCTCTCGTCCCGAAGGCGGAGATCGAGGGCGAGATGGGTGACTCCCATGTCGGTCTGCAGGCGCGTCTGATGTCGCAGGCCCTCCGCAAGCTCACCGGTGCCCTGTCCGCCTCCGGAACGACGGCCATCTTCATCAACCAGCTGCGCGAGAAGATCGGCGTCTTCTTCGGCAGCCCCGAGACCACCACCGGCGGCAAGGCGCTGAAGTTCTACGCCTCTGTGCGCATGGACATCCGTCGCATCGAGACCCTGAAGGCAGGTACCGACTCGGTGGGCAACCGCACTCGCGTCAAGGTCGTCAAGAACAAGATGGCCCCGCCCTTCAAGCAGGCCGAGTTCGACATCCTCTACGGCGAGGGCATCTCCCGCGAGGGCGGCCTGATCGACCTCGGCGTCGAGCACGGCGTGATCCGGAAGTCGGGTGCGTGGTTCACCTACGAGGGCGATCAGCTGGGGCAGGGCAAGGAGAACGCTCGTCAGTTCCTCAAGGACAACACTGATCTCGCCGCTGAGATCGAGGAGAAGATCCTGCGCACCCTCGGCGTGGGCAAGTACGCCGCAGAGGTGTCCGCAGCGGAGTCGGAGACCGATGCGCCTCTCGAGGACGACCTTCTCGATGAGGACGTCCCGGCCGCGATCTGATCCATGGTCGGTGATGACGACCGCGCGCACGGCGTTCCCGCTCTCCAGGGGGAGGAGAGGTCCGTGCGCGCGGTGACGAGCGGTTCTCCCCTCGGGCAGGATGCCGTTCGGGATCGTCTCGAGCGGCGGACTCGTGAGATCCTCGATCGCGCCCCGGCGGCCGTGGATCCCAGCGCCGCGGGTCGGGAGAAGGCAGTCATCCATGAGTGCCGCTACCTCATGCGACTGCTCGCGAACCGGCAGCGTTCGGCGGGGGAGCTTCGTCAAGCGCTGGCGCGCAGAGAGGTGCCCGCGGACGTCGCCCACGAGGTGATGGCGCGCATGGACCGCTCGGGCCTGATCGACGACCGGGCCTTCGCCGCAGAATGGGTGCGTCAGCGCCGTCGGCTGCGCTCCCTCTCGGATGAGGCGCTGCGTCGTGAGCTCGAACAGCGGGAGGTCGCCCCTGCGGTGATCCTTGACGCGATCTCTGCAGATGAGGACGGGCCCGACGGCGAGGAGGAGCGCTGTCGAGAACTCGTGCGCTCGCGTCTGAGCCCGGCAGATCTCGAGCGTCTCCAGGAGGATCGTGACGGTTCGCACCGTCGTCGGCTCTCCCGTCGTCTCGATGCGCTGCTGACGCGCAAGGGATATCCGGGCGACCTCGCTGTCCGCGTGATCTCGGGTGAACTGCGCGAGGCTGCACAGGAGCACTGACCGGTCTGACCATCGAGGTCCGATCACTTCCTCCGCTGAGAGCTCAGCGCACGGGGCCGGCGGCTCACGGCATCAGTTCAGGGCTCAGTCGGCCACTGTCGGCGTGCCGACCACACGTGCCGCTCGGCGATGCCCGCTGCGCCGCTGCAGACGGACGGCGATGCGCGACAAGGTGATGTTCAGAGCGATGTAGACGGCCGCGCCGACCGTCAGGAGAGGCAGAAGGTAGTCGGCATTCGTGAGAGCATCCGCAACTCTGCTGATGCTGCGCAGCAGCTCGGCGTAGCTGACGATGTACCCGAGGGAGGAGTCCTTCACGAGGACCACACCCTGCGCGATCAGCGACGGGAGCATCATGCGCACCGCCTGGGGCAGCTGGATGTCGCGGTAGATCAGGAACGGGCCCATCCCCACGGACTCCGCAGCCTCCGTCTGTCCCTTGGGCAGGGCCGTGATGCCGGCGCGAAGGATCTCCGCGAAGATCGCTCCGTTGTAGATCACGAGACCGAAGACAACAGCGCTGAGCGCCGTGGAACCAGGAAGCATGAGGATCGCGAAGAACATCATGAGCACCACGGGCAGGCCGCGGAAGATCTCGATGATCGCCGTGGTCGTCCAGCGGATCACGCGATAGGGCGACGCGCGCAGCGACACCAGGAGCACGGCGAGCAGCGCAGCGAGCGGCAGAGAGATGACGGCGGCCAGGAGCGTGTTCCCCAAGCCTCGGAAGACCGCCGCCCACACATGCCTGGTCTCGTAACCGGCGAAGTTCGGGGGAACGTCCACCAGGACCATCCAGCGGTCGTCGAACACGCCGTTGAGATGCAGTCGGTAGATGATCCCGCCGGCCACCGCGAGGATGACGACGCCGAGGACCACAGAGATGATCCGTTCCCTGCGCTTCTCCTCAGGGCCGGCGACGTCGTAGAGGACAGGTCCGCTGGTGCTCATCGTGCGAACGCCACCTTCCGCTCGAGATATCCGGCCACCTGGCCCAGGGGAATGCAGATGATCAGGTAGCACAGTGCGACCCCGAGCAGGATGCCCAGCACGTCGCCGGAGTGCACATTGGTCAGTCTCCGCGACATGGCGAACAGCTCGAACACGCTGAAGGCTCCGGCCACCGACGTGTTCTTCACCAGCGCGATGAAGACGTTGATCAGCGGAGGCACCGCCGTGCGGAACGCCTGCGGGAGCACCACGATCGTGAGGTTCTGCTGGAACGACATGCCCAGAGAACGAGCGGCCTCAGCCTGCCCGACCGCGACGGAGTTGATGCCCGAGCGCACAGCCTCCGCGACGAAGGCCGAGGTGTAGCAGCTCAGCGCGATGACCGCAGCGACCTTGTAGTCGAAGGTGAAGCCCATCGACGGGGTCACGAACACGTAGAAGAAGAACACGATCGTCAGCGGCGTGTTGCGGAGGAACTCCGTGTACGCGGTGGCGACGATCCGCAGCGGTGCATACGGCGAGACGCGCATCGCCGCGATGAGCGTGCCGATCACCAGAGCGGCGATGCCGGACAGGACGGCGAGAGTGAGCGTCGTCGTGAAGGCGCTCCAGAGCATCTCCCTCTCGAGGAGGAGGCTTCCCATGGGCTGCTCCTGACATGTCGTCGGGCCGACCGGGCAGGTCGACCCGACGACGGACGGTGGGGGACGGGCGGCTCAGCGGCTCAGTAGCGGTCGATCTCCGGCGGGTCCGGGGTCGGCAGGACGGCGCCGGCGGTGCCCTCCCAGGCCTCCGCCCAGCTGCCGTCGTCATAAGCGGCCTGGAGGGTGTCGTTGATGAACTCGCGGAAGTCGTCATCGCCCTTGGCGAGACCGATGCCGTACGGCTCCTCGGTGAAGGTCTCGCCGTCGTTGACCAGCTTCAGGCTCTCCTCGTCGGCGGCCACGAAGCCCGCCAGGATGACGTTGTCGGTGGTGACCGCGTCGACCTGACCGTTCTTGAGCGCCGTGACGCAGTTGGAGTACGTGTCGAAGGTCTGGAGCGTGGCCTCGGGGTGATTGTCGGTGATGTACTGCGCGGGCGTAGAGCCCTCCACCGATGCGACCGTCTTGCCGTCGAGGGAGTCCTCCCCGGTGATGTCCTCGTTGTCGATCAGCACCATGAGCGCCTGGCCGGCGATGTAGTAGGGGCCGGCGAAGTCGACGACCTCCTTGCGGGTGTCATTGATGGTGTAGGTGGCCACGACGATGTCGACATTGCCGTTCTCGATGAACGGCTCGCGGTTGGCCGAGACGGTCTCGACCCATTCGATCCCGTCGGCATCGATGCCGAGAGCACCGGCGATGATCTTGCCGATCTCGACGTCGAAGCCCGCCGGATCGCCGTCGGGCCCGGCCTGACCGAAGAGAGGCTGGTCGAACTTGGTGCCGATCGTGATCTTGCCGGCCTCGGCGAGCGCCGCCATGGTCGAGCCCTCGGCGAACTCCGAGGCGTCGACATCGGCGACCTCAGGCTCGTCGTCGTCCCCACCGCCGCATGCGGCGAGGGCCAGGGCGGCGACGGATCCTGCGGTGCCGGAGAGGAAGAGGCGTCTGTTCAGTGACATCGTGAACTCCTTCGTCGGAAGCGGTCGGGGAGGGTCGGTGGGCGGTCAGGTGGATATCCAGGGGAGCTGAAGGAGAGGGGGGAGGGGAAGGTGCCTGCCCGCCGAGCTCAGTGATGGAGGATCTTCGAGAGGAAGTCCTTGGCGCGGTCGGTCTGCGGGTCGGTGAAGAACTCCTCGGGGGTGCGGACCTCGAGGATGCGTCCGGCATCCATGAAGACGACCCGATCGGCGGTGCGACGCGCGAAGCCCATCTCGTGGGTCACGACGATCATCGTCATGCCGTCCTTGGCGAGGTCGGTCATGACCTCGATGACCTCGTTGATCATCTCGGGATCCAGCGCGGAGGTCGGCTCGTCGAAGAGCATCAGCTTCGGGGCCATCGCCAGCGAGCGGGCGATGGCGACGCGCTGCTGCTGTCCGCCGGAGAGCTGAGCGGGCAGCTTCTGCGCCTGGTTGGCGACCCCCACGCGCTCGAGCAGCTCCATGGCTCTCTGCTCGGCCTGCTTCCGAGGCTCCTTCTTCACCTTGATGGGCGCGACGGTGACGTTCTCCAGGACCGTCTTGTGGGCGAACAGGTTGAAGGACTGGAAGACCATCCCCACCTCGGCGCGCAGTCGCGCGAGTCCGGGCCCGGAGGTCGGCAGGAGCTCGCCGTCGATGCGGATCTCGCCCTCGTCGATCGTCTCGAGGCGGTTGATGGTGCGGCACAGCGTCGACTTGCCTGATCCCGAGGGGCCGAGCACGACCACCACCTCCCCTGCGGTGACCTGGAGGTCGATGTCCTTCAGGACGTGCAGATCGCCGAAGTGCTTCTGCACCCCGGCCAGGGACACGAGCGGGCGGGCGGCCGGCTGGGCGCCCGGTGTGGTCTGCGACATAGGTAGACCCTAGTCGAGGTGGGGTCGATCACGGGGCCGTCGCGCCGCTGTCGTCACGACTTCGTGATCCTCCGACGGCGGACGTGAGATGCGTCGACGGACAGCGCCGGCACCTGCGAGGTCCCGCACGCGGTGCTGTGACCAGGAGGCGCGCCGCCGTACTCTGGAGGCACTATGTCGACCACCACCTCCCAGGCACCTCGCGGCACCTATCAGGTGCGCACGTTCGGGTGCCAGATGAACGTCCACGACTCCGAACGGCTGACGGGCCTCCTCGAGGAGGCCGGGTACGAGGCCGCACCCGCAGATGCCGATGCCAAGAAGGGCGAGGTGGACGTGGTCGTCTTCAACACCTGCGCCGTGCGCGAGAACGCGGACAACAAGCTCTACGGCAACCTCGGCGCTCTGCGCCCTGCGAAGAGCGCGAATCCCGGCATGCAGATCGCCGTCGGCGGATGCCTGGCGCAGAAGGACCGCTCGACGATCGTGGAGAGGGCGCCATGGGTCGACGTCGTCTTCGGCACGCACAACATCGGGTCGCTCCCGGTGCTGCTGGACCGCTCCCGGCACAACGCCGAGGCGCAGGTGGAGATCCTCGAGTCGCTCGACATGTTCCCCTCGACCCTGCCCACCCGGCGGGAGTCCTCCTATGCGGCCTGGGTCTCCATCTCCGTCGGGTGCAACAACACCTGCACCTTCTGCATCGTGCCTTCGCTGCGCGGCAAGGAGAAGGACCGCCGGCCGGGCGACGTCCTCGCCGAGGTCCGCGACGTCGTCGACCAGGGAGCCCTCGAGGTCACCCTGCTCGGCCAGAACGTGAACTCCTACGGTGTGGAGTTCGGCGACCGCGGCGCGTTCGCGAAGCTCCTGCGCGCCTGCGGCGACGTCGAGGGTCTCGAGCGGGTCCGCTTCACGTCACCGCATCCGGCGATGTTCACCGACGACGTCATCGACGCCATGGCGGAGACGCCCAACGTCATGCCCCAGCTCCATATGCCGCTGCAGTCCGGATCCGACGACGTCCTGCGCCGCATGAAGCGCTCCTACCGCGGACGGAAGTTCCTGGGCATCCTCGATCGCGTGCGCGACAGGATCCCGGAGGCGGCGATCACCACGGACATCATCGTCGGGTTCCCCGGCGAGACCGAGGACGACTTCCGGCGCACGCTCGAGGTCGTGGAGGCGTCGCGGTTCTCCAGCGCCTTCACGTTCCAGTACTCGGTCCGGCCGGGAACCCCTGCGGCGACGATGGATGATCAGGTCCCCAAGGAGATCGTCCAGGAGCGCTACGAGCGCCTGGTCGCTCTCCAGGACCGCATCACCTTCGAGGAGAACCGGAAGCTCGAGGGCTCGGTGGTGGAGGTCCTCGTCGCCGAGGGCGAGGGCGATCGCGACCGCGAGACCCATCGCATCTCGGGCCGCTCGCGCGATCACCGGCTCGTGCATCTCGCGCTGCCCTCGGATCTGCCCGAAGCGGGTCGCCCGCGCCCGGGGGACCTCGTCACCGCCACGGTCACCCGAGCCGCTCCGCACTACCTCATCGCGGACAGCGCTCTGGCCGCGCCCGCCGATCAGCTGTCCAGGGAGCAGTTCTCCCTCCGTCGGACGCGCTCGGGGGACGCGTGGGAGGCCGCGGCCGCGGGGATGGAGCACGGCGGTTCATGCGGGACCGGAGGGGCGTGCGGCACGGGGGCCGGGGCCGGATCATCGCAGGGGCCGGTCGTCCTCGGCATCCCGTCGCTGCGTCGGGGCTGAGGCGACCAGGCCGGTCAGCGGCAGGCCCGGGACGCGCACCGGATCCATGCGGACGGCCCGGGACGTTCGGTGCAGTGGTGCACTGATCGTCCCGGGCCGTCGGGCGGATGCGCTCCGTCCCTCAGGTGTCGAGATCCCCGAGCTCGTCGCCCAGGCGCTCCTCGAGACTGTGGAAGAAGGCGATCACGGTGCTCAGCCCGCAGGTGATCGCACTGTCGAGCTGGGAGTCCAGTGCTCCGGCCCGGAAGTCGGCGGAGAGCTCGCCGTAGACGCCGAGCAGGCCCTCGGACTCACGCCGGACATACACCTTGGGCCAGATGCGGTTCATGTTCCACTCGTTGCAGAGCTTGATCATCTGCACCTTGCGGGAGAAGTCCACGCTGTGGCTCCAACGGCCGCGGGTCTGGAGGATCCCATGATCCTCGCCGCTGAGCATGAACTGGAATCGGTAGTCGTCGAAGCGGGCCCGGAGGATCTCCGGGTGCGCCTCGTCCTCGACGAACGCGTAGCCGTGTCGGGTGAGGCATTCCTCCACCCGCGTCATCGACAGCGGCGCGAGACCTTCCGTCGAGTCCATGATGAGCGGGGACTCGTTCGCTGCAGGCACGTGCAACCTCGGCTGGTGAGTAGGGGACGGGTCCGGCCCGGACGGGCCGTCGCTCACCCTACTCCGTTCCTGCGGGAAGTCGACGCCCGTCCGAGGTGATCCCGGTGACGCGTCCCTGGTCAGCGACGAAGAGCGCAGAGGTCCGCCGCCGTACCGGACTGCCGGTCGTCGGGCTGCCGGTTGTAGGGTTCCGCGCATGACCTCCCCGCCGACCGGCCCACCGGATGACCTCCCTCTTCTGGCGATCGTCGGCGCCACGGCGACCGGCAAGTCCGACCTCGCGATCGCGCTGGCGGAGCGGCTGGACGGCGAGGTCGTCAACGCGGACGCGCTGCAGCTGTATCGCGGGATGGACATCGGTACGGCGAAGGTCCCCGTGGAGGAGCGCCGAGGGGTGCCCCATCACATGCTGGACGTCCTCGAGGTGACCGAGGAGGCGTCCGTCTCCACGTTCCAGCAGCGGGCCCGTGAGGCGATCGCCGGGATCAGAGGCAGGGGACGCGTGCCGATCCTCGTCGGAGGCTCGGGGCTGTACGTGCGGGCCGTGCTCGACGACATCGAGTTCCCGCCCACGGACCCGGGCGTGCGAGCGCGGTTCGAGGCGCGTGCCGAGGACGAGGGGGCGCCGGCTCTCCACGCCGAGCTCGCCTCCAGGGACCCGGAGGCCGCCGCCGTCATCGGAGTCCACGACACTCGACGCATCGTGCGTGCCCTGGAGGTCGGGGAGCTCACCGGGCGGCCGTTCGCCGCCTTCCTCCCGAGACCGATCCACCATGATCCGAGCACGATCCAGATCGGTCTCGAGCTGGACCGCGAGGCCCTTCATGAACGCATCGAGCGCCGCGTCCGGACGATGGTCGCGGCAGGTCTGCTCGACGAGGTCCGGGCGCTGCGGGGCCGCGGCCTGGACCGCGGTCGCACGGCCCGGCGCGCCATCGGGTACGAGCAGGCTCTCGCGGTCCTCGACGGCACCATGGACTGCGCCGAGGCGATCGAGGCGACGGTCGTGGGCACCCGCCGGCTGGTGCGCAAGCAGGACACCTGGTTCCGTCGGGACCGGAGGGTCCGATGGATCGACGCCCGCCGCGGGGCCGATGGCGTCGGGGTCGACCACCAGGTCGAGGCGGCCCTAGGCTTCCTCCCATGACCTCCGACCGCGAGCCCGACCACGACCTCACCGCTGCCGACATGCGGCCTCCGCTGCGCTTCACGACGGGGCACGGCACCCGCAATGACTTCGTGATCCTGGACGACCCCGACGGGCGGATCGATCTCGATGCCGACCTGGTGCGCTCGCTCGCCGATCGGCGCGGCGGGATCGGCGGCGACGGCGTGATCCGGGCCGTCCGCACCCGGGCGGCGGACATCGACGCCCCGACGGATGCCCCCGAATGGTTCATGGACTACCGCAACGGCGATGGCTCCCTCGCTGAGATGTGCGGCAACGGAGTGCGCGTGTTCGCTGCGCATCTGCGCCGCGCCGGCCACGTCCTCGATGACTCCTACCGGATATGGACCCGCGCCGGCGAGCGCACGATCGAGGTCCTCGCCGATCCCGAGCCGGGGTCGCACGGGGCCGACGGCGGAACCTGGAGCGTGAGGGTGGGCATGGGAGCCGCGCGCGTCGGCGCAGAGGAGCTCGCGGGCAGGGCTCGCAAGGTCGAGCTCGGGGGCGAGATGCTCGAGGGCACCGATGTGGACATGGGCAACCCTCACGTCGTCGCCTTCCTGCCCGAGGGACTCGAGCTCGCCTCCATCGACCTCGAGCACCGCCCCGTGCTGCACCCTGAGCCGTCGGCCGGCGCGAACATCGAGCTGGTGGTCCCGCGCGGGGAGAGGCATGTAGCGATGCGCGTGCACGAGCGCGGCGTGGGGGAGACGGAGTCGTGCGGGACCGGTGTCGCCGCGGTGGCCGTCGCTGCGGCCCTGCGCGCGCAGGACGTCTCTCGCCTGCCGTGGCGTGTGGACGTCCCCGGCGGCTCTCTCGAGGTCGGCTGGCGCCCGGACGGGGAGGTCACGCTGACCGGCCCGGCAGTACTCGTCGCCGACGGGACCCTGCTCGGCTGACGCGGATCGGACCCCCGTCGGAACCGCGCCGGCCCCGCCTCAGCGGCGGGGGCCGATCTCGATGATCCGGAAGCCCTTGGCGCTGGCGACCTTCCCCACCTCACGCGCCGGCAGCTGCTCGCCGAGCCAGCGCGCGAGGGGATCGGCTCCCAGATTCCTGCCGACGACCAGTGCCGCCGACCCGGACGGTGCCAGGCGCGCGCACCAGTGCAGCAGCAGCGCGTGGAGCGCCTCCTTGCCGATGCGGATCGGGGGGTTCGACCAGATCGTGTCGAACCGCAGACCGTCGGGGACGTCGTCGGGCGCGATCACACGGATGTTCGACAGGCCCAGGCGCTCGGCGTTCTCGGCGGTCAGGGCCCGCGCCCGCTCGCTGACGTCGACCGCCCAGACCTCGGCATCCGGATGCAGCAGAGCGGCGGTCAGGGCGATGGGCCCCCAGCCGCAGCCCAGATCGAGGATCCGGGCCTGCGCGGGCACCTCGCGGAGCTCGTCGAGCCGATCCAGAAGGACTGCGGTCGCCTTGTCGAGCCCCTTCCCGGAGAACACCGAGGCGCTCGTGACCAGGTCGCGCTCCGCGCCGGCGAGAGAGGCGCGCAGGGGGAAGCGGACGTCGTCGGAGTCCGGTGAGGGGGTGAAGTAGTGCTGATCCACGGCGCCAGGATACGGACCGGCCCGTTGCCCGCCGTCCAGTCCGCAGTCCTCTGCGGCCGGCGCGGATGCGCCCAGCGAGAAATCGCTCGACCGGTTCCGGGGGACGTGGGATTCTTGGGGCCTCACCATCCCCGACCCGAGGAGAGCCCCGCCCGTGCCCATCGCCTTCCATCCCGATCCTGAGCCCGACGCCGATGTCGAGGAGAGCAGCGCGGCGGAGGCCGGCACCGCAGGGGTCGAGGAGACCGTCGAGGCGGAGACGTCCTATGCGCAGGGGAGCACGGCCTCCCCTCGTCGGGATCGTCTCACCGACCGGATCCTGGCCCGCGGCGATGCCTCTGTGTCCGCCGTGACCTACTCCTCCGAGGCCGACGGCGAGCAGCTCGACCTCGCCGATCGCCATGCGCTCCGACGCGTGCGCGGGCTGTCCACCGAGCTCGAGGACATCACCGAGGTCGAGTACCGCCAGCTGCGTCTCGAGAAGGTCGTGCTCGCCGGCCTCTACACGTCAGGAGGCGCGGAGGAGGCGGAGAACAGTCTCCGCGAGCTCGCCGCGCTCGCCGAGACCGCCGGATCCGAAGTGCTCGACGGCATCCTCCAGCGACGGGCCCATCCGGACCCTGCGACGTTCCTGGGCCGGGGCAAGGCGGCTGAGCTCGGCGAGATCGTCGCCGAGGTGGGCGCCGACACGGTCATCGCCGACGGCGAGCTCGCCCCCAGCCAGCGTCGCGCCCTCGAGGACGTGGTGAAGGTCAAGGTCGTCGACCGCACCGCGCTGATCCTCGACATCTTCGCCCAGCACGCGAAGTCCCGTGAGGGCAAGGCGCAGGTGGAGCTCGCGCAGCTCGAGTACCTCCTCCCGCGTCTGCGCGGCTGGGGCGAGTCGATGTCCCGCCAGGCGGGTGGCCAGGTCGGCGGAGCGGGCGCCGGCATGGGATCCCGCGGCCCTGGCGAGACCAAGATCGAGCTGGATCGGCGCCGCATCCGCGATCGCATGGCCAAGCTCCGCCGGGAGATCAGAGCGATGGCGCCAGGGCGCGAGGCCCAGCGGGCCGACCGCCGGCGCAGCAAGGTGCCCTCGGTCGCGATCGCCGGGTACACCAACGCCGGGAAGTCCTCGCTGCTGAACCGCCTCACCGGTGCCGGCGTCCTGGTCGAGAACGCGCTGTTCGCGACCCTGGACCCGACGGTGCGGCGCTCCCGCACCCCCGACGGCCGCGAGTTCACCTACGCCGACACCGTGGGCTTCGTGCGGCACCTCCCCACGCAGCTGGTGGAGGCGTTCCGCTCGACGCTCGAGGAGGTGGGCGACTCCGACCTGCTCCTGCACGTGGTCGACGCGTCCCATCCCGACCCCGAGGGCCAGATCCGGGCGGTCCGCACAGTGCTCGGGGAGCTCGAGGGCTTCGACGTCCCCGAGATCGTCGTCCTGAACAAGGCCGACCTCGCATCGCCCGAGACCATCGCGCGCATCCGCAGCCAGGTGGAGCACTCCGCCGTGGTCTCGGCCCGCACGGGCATGGGCATCGAGGAGCTGCGGGACCTGATCGCCGAGCGGCTGCCCCGCCCGGCTGTCGAGATCGACCTGGTGGTGCCCTACTCGCGCGGGGATCTGGTCTCGCGCGTGCACTCCAACGGCGAGGTCATCGCCGAGGAGCACCTGGCGGAGGGCACGCACCTGCATGCACGGGTCGACGAGGCGCTCGCCGCGGAGCTGCGGGCGGCGGCCTGACGTCGCCTTCCGGACACGGCCCTCCGGTCGCTCGCCGGACACGGCCCTCCGGCCGCTCCGGCCCGGTCGGGTGCGACGGATCTGACGGATCCGACGGCGCGGCGGGAGCGGCCGGTCGGCCCGTGCGGCTACCCTTGATCGGTGACTTCCGCCCCCGCCCCCGCAGCCTCGACCGCGGAGCTCGACGCCCTCATGGAGGCGGCCGTCACCGCGGTCGGCGGAAGCCCTCGCGAGGGTCAGCAGGCCATGGCCCGGGCCGTCGGGACCGCCATGGAGGGCGGTCGGCATCTGCTGGTGCAGGCCGGTACCGGGACGGGCAAGTCTCTGGCCTATCTGGTGCCCGCTCTGCGTCACGCGGTGCTGAGCGGTCGGCCCGTCGTCGTGTCCACCGCCACCATCGCCCTGCAGACGCAGATCGTGCGCAAGGACCTCCCACGGCTGGTGGAGGCGCTCGCCGAGCATCTCCCGCGCACCCCCACCTTCGCCCTGCTGAAGGGGCGGGCCAACTATCTGTGCCGGCACAAGCTCGACGGCGGCTACCCGCTGGACCTCGATGCCGGGGCGCTCTTCGCCGAGGTGCCGGTCGACGTCTCCCGCGGCGGCGGCACGGAGAAGCTCGGCGACCAGGTGCGGCGCCTGCGCTCCTGGGCTGAGGAGACGGAGACCGGGGATCGTGACAGTCTCCAGGACGCCGTCTCGGATCGGGCCTGGCGCCAGGTCTCGGTCACCGGCACGCAGTGCCTGGGCAGCACCTGTCCGATGGTCGAGGACTGCTTCGCCGAGCGCAGTCGCGAGCTCGCGCGGGAGGTCGACCTCATCGTCACCAATCACGCGCTGCTGGCGATCGATGCCTTCGACGGCCACGGCATCATCCCCGAGCATGACGTGGTGGTCTTCGACGAGGCGCATGATCTGGTCCCCCGCGTGACCGGCGCGGTCACCGAGGTCCTCACTCCCGGCATGGTCCGGGGCGCAGTGCGTGACCTCCGCAGCCTCGGCGTCGCCGCGACCGCGCTCGACGATGCGGGCGAGGAGCTCAGGGAGTCCCTCGAGCAGATGCCGGACGGCAGGGTCATCGGCGATCTGCCGCAGAGGCTCGGCGATGCCGTCGGCCAGCTGAGGGTGCAGGCCCGCACAGCCCATTCGGACGCCAAGGAGGCGGGGGAGGGCGGTTCCGTGGCGACCGCGGGCGCACGCAAGGCGGTGCGCGCCTCCCTCCAGGAGATCATCGACGTGTGCGAGCGGCTCTCGGCGCCCGACGAGGACGACGTCGTCTCCGTCTCACGGTCCGCGGCGACCGGTCGCTCGAGCCTCCAGGTGGCGCCCATGAGCGTTGCGGGGGCCATGCGCGGGGCGATCCTCGAGGATCGGACGGCCGTGCTGACCTCGGCGACGCTCGCTCTCGGCGGGCGCTTCGAACCGCCGGCGGGCGAGGTCGGCCTGGCTCGTGCGGGTCGCACGGGAGTGGACGAGGTCCCCGCGATGGAGGATCGCGGAGCGTGGGCAGGGCTCGACGTCGGAAGCCCCTTCGACTACCCGCGTCAGGGGATCCTGTATGTCGCCCGGCACCTGCCCGCCCCTGGGCGAGAGGGGACCGCGCTCGCGATGCTCGACCATCTCACCGAGCTGATCGAGGCGTCGCACGGCGGGGCGCTGTGCCTGTTCTCCTCGCGTCGCGGTGCTGAGCTCGCGGCCGAGCACGTCAGAGGGAGGCTCCCGCTGCCTATCGGCGTCCAGGGCGAGGACTCGATGGCGAACCTGGTCCGTGACTTCCGCGAGGGTGAGGACTCGAGCCTGTTCGGGACGCTGACGCTGTGGCAGGGCGTGGACGTCCCGGGGCCCGCCTGTCGGCTGGTCACCATCGACCGGATCCCGTTCCCGCGCCCCGACGATCCCCTGACCTCTGCCCGTCAGGAGCGCATCTCGCAGCGCGGGGGCAACGGCTTCATGTCGGTCTCCGCACAGCATGCTGCGCTGCTGCTCGCACAGGGAGCCGGACGCCTGATCCGCTCTCAGGAGGACCGCGGCATGGTCGCGGTGCTGGATGCGAGGCTGGCGAATGCCCGGTACGGGGGCTATCTGCGTGCAGCGATGCCGCCTCTGTGGCCGACGACGGATCCTGACGTCGCGCTCGGAGCGCTGCGTCGCCTCAGCGGCACCGGCGCCTGAGCGCGGCGGGCCTCGCGGGTCAGACGGAGCGGAGCACCGCGACGACCTTCCCGAGGATCTCCGCATGGTCGCCCAGGATCGGGGCGAAGGCGGGATTGTGCGGCATCAGCCAGACATGACCGTCGCGCTGGACGAATGTCTTCACGGTGGCTTCGCCGTCGATCATCGCCGCGACGATCTCCCCCTTCTCCGCTGTCTGCTGACTGCGCACCACCACCCAGTCGCCGTCGCAGATCGCGGCATCGATCATCGACTCCCCGACGACCTGGAGGAGGAACAGATCACCGTCGCCGACCAGCCGGGACGGGAGCGTGAAGACGTCCTCGACGTGCTCCTCCGCGGTGATGGGGACGCCGGCGGCGATGCGACCGACGAGCGGCACCGCGACAGACGGTCCGCCCGCGGTCGCCTCGGCGGGCTCCGGAGCGGCCGACGGCGCGTCGTCCTCGTCGGGGAGGACGACCTCCATCGCGCGCGGACGCTTGGGGTCGCGGCGCAGGAACCCCTTGCGCTCGAGTGCCTGGAGCTGATGGGAGACGGAGGACGAGGAGGTCAGGCCGACGGCGTCGCCGATCTCTCTCATGGAGGGCGGGTATCCGCGTCCGGCTATCGAGTCCTGGATGGTCTCGAGCACGAGGCGCTGGCGCGCGGTGAGCGAGGGGGACGCTGATCCTTCCGCGTCGCCGACGACCTTGAGTCTCGGCTCCTGGCGGCGTCGGGTGCTCGGGGTCATCGTGAGGGCCTCCTGGCTTCGTCTGTCGGACCCCCGCGATTCCGTGGTCCGTGCTCCCAGGGTAAGCGGGGGCACACGATTCGCCAAACATGTGTTCGAGATAGGTCTTGCGCGTCGCCAATGCCTGACCTACTCTCGCACAGAGGTTCGATCGAACAGGAGTTCGGATATGCAGACGCACATGACCGTCCCCGCGACGTCCGGGATCGCTGCGCAGCAGGCGCGGATCATCTCCCTCCCTGTCCGGGGCGAGGCGACGGCGGCTGCGGCGGGCGCCCCTTCCGCGGGGCGCTCCGCAGCGCGCGGCCCTGTGGCGACCGGCTCCCCGGAGTCGGGTCGCGATGCCGCCGCGGCTCCTTCGAGCGTCCGGCTGGAGATCACGCGGCGCGGCCGCACTGTACTCGCCGCCCTCGCCTTCCTGCTGGGCCTCCTCGTGGCGAGCGTGCTGATCCTGGCCTTCGACGTGCCCAGCGCCCTGGCCGGCCAGGAGGAGGCTGAGGGGGAGGTCGTCACGGTCGCTGCGGGCGACACCCTGTGGGGCTACGCGGAGCGCTTCGCGCCCGAGGGGGTCAGCGAGCAGGAGTACATCGCGCAGCTGCGCACGCTGAACCATCTGCCCACCGGCAGGGTGACCGCGGGCCAGCAGATCGTGCTTCCTGCATCGGGGGCTCTCGAGGACTGATGGCCCTGCCGCCGGAGGGCCCGGTAGTCTAGGGGGATGCACTGTCCCTTCTGCCGTCACCCCGACTCGCGGGTCGTGGACTCCCGGACGTCCGATGACGGATCGACGATCCGACGCCGTCGGCAGTGCCCGAACTGCTCCCGCCGGTTCTCGACCACCGAGACCGCGTCCCTGTCGGTCATCAAGCGGTCCGGTGTGAGCGAGCCGTTCAGCCGCGGCAAGGTGATCTCCGGGGTGCGCAAGGCGTGCCAAGGGCGGCCGGTGAGCGATGATCAGCTGGCCGTGCTTGCGCAGCGGGTCGAGGAGGACATCCGGGCGAGCGGGCAGGCCGAGATCGAGGCCCATGGGGTGGGGCTGGCGATCCTGCAGCCGCTCAAGGAGCTCGATCTGGTCGCATACCTGCGCTTCGCGAGCGTCTATCAGTCCTTCGACTCGCTCGAGGACTTCGAGTCCGCCATCGCACGACTTCGCGAGGAGACCGCCGCGCCGGCTGAGAGGTGAGGGCCGACGAGCCGAGCTCGTCCGTGCGCAAGGGGTCGGCGGCCTCCGCTGCTGTCGGTCCCATGGTGGCATCTGCGCAGGTCACCCTACGTGGAGGTGTGGAATCCGCGCCGAATGTGATGCAGTTCTCAGCTTGATCGGAACAGTGGGTCCCCGGTGTGCGGACTGTGCGTAAGATATCCGTCGTGCGCCGTCGAGGCGCACATCAGATCGGCGGTCGTGGAGGGGAAGCCACGGCCGCCGATCGCTTCTCCGGAGGCTCCGTCGGCGGACCGCATTGCTCCAGTCCGAGCAGCATCCTCTCGGCGATGCCATGCCGTGCCCCGCTGCTCCGCTCCGAGCTCAGATGCTGCTGTCGCCGACGATGCCCGCGGGCAGCGGCCGTGCGTGCACGAGTCCGAGGTGCGCAGTGGGACGGGTCATGGCCACGTAGAGGTCGCCCGCGCCGTGCTCGTCCACCAGCTCGGCGGGCTCCACCACGACCACGGCATCGAATTCCAGGCCCTTCGCGTCCTTCGCTGTCATCACCGAGATCTCGTCGTCCACGCCAGAGGAGCCCGATCCCACCGCGGAGACGCCGGTGCTCGCATGCAGAGCGCGCACCTGCTCGGGAATCCGATGCTCGGCGATGATGACGGCAATCCGGCCGATCCCTTCCGCGTGCAGCATCGACACCTGCTGGGCGGCGGTGCTCTCCAGCGCATCGGCTGCGGACCGTTCGATGGCGGCGCCTCGCTCGCCCTCGCGCACGGACGTCACCGTGGTCACGGGGAGGTCATGCGCATGGGCCATACCCAGGGCGTGCTTCATGATCGTCGCCGGCGTCCGGTAGTTGACCGTCAGGCGCTCGACCTGGAGGCGGTCCTGGATGTAGGGGGCGAGGGCTGACTGCCAGGAGCTGGTGCCGCCGGCCGACGAGGTCTGGGCGACGTCGCCGACGACGGTGAACGACTTGGTGGGGCAGCGGCGCATCAGAGCGCGCCAGCTCATCGGTGAATGCTCCTGAGCCTCGTCGACGACGACGTGGCCGTACGTCCACGAGCGCTCCGATGAAGCGCGCTCAGCGAGCGTGCGACCGTCCCGCACCCGATTGACCTGGTCGGCGAGATCCTCTGCTCGGATCATGCCGGAGGTATCGAAGCTCTCGAGCACCTTGCGGGCGTAGTCGACGTCCGCCTCGCGCCGCTCTGCGGCGTCCCTGGCGCGGGCCTCTTCGGGTGCGGAGTCCTCTCCGAGGATCTCGGCGATCTCATCGAGGAGGGGGACGTCCTCGACCGTCCACGGTGAATCCTTGGGTCTGACCAGGAGGTCGATCTTCTCAGCGAGAGCGCGCGGAGCAGCGGCGCGCAGGCGATCGGGTCGTGAGAGGAGGACCCTCAGGAACCCTTGCGGCGTGTACGGCAGCCAGGCGAGATTCAGCTCGCGACGCACGTCGGGGTCGTGCCGCAGATCGGCAAGGATGTCGGGGCGGTCCTCGGGCACGACGGTGCGTCCGGCGGCCTTGAGCGCAGCTTCGTAGCGCTCGGCGAGCCGATCCAGCGCAGAGCGCACGAAGACGGCTCGAGCGGCGTTGTGCGGCTTGTGCGCGGAACGGGCATCGCGGCGCGCAGAGCGCACGTCCTCCCGTGTCAGGACGAACTCCGTCCCGTCGATGCGCAGGCGGACATCGCGTGCAGGGATCCTCTGGCGCTGCTTGACGGCGCGCGCGAGCAGCTCCGCCATCGCGGCGTCACCCTTCACACGGGCGACCTCGTCCTCGTCGTGGATGCTCGTCTCTATCCCCGGGAAGAGGGTCCCCGGAGTCATCATCACGACGCCAGACTCGCCGAGGCTCGGCAGCACCCGCTCGATGTAGCGCAGGAAGCCCTGCGTGGGCGCCATGATCAGCACCCCCGTGTGCTCCAGCCGGCGGCGATGCGTGTACAGCAGGTATGCGGCGCGATGCAGGGCGACGGCGGTCTTCCCGGTGCCCGGGCCGCCCTGCACCACGAGCACTCCCCGGTTCTCCGAGCGGATGATGCGGTCCTGCTCGCCCTGGATGGTGGCGACGATGTCGCCCATGCGGCCGGTGCGCTGGCCGGAGACTGCGGCGAGCAGAGCGCCCTCGCCCTGCAGGACGACATCGTGGCCGTCCTCGAGCACCGAGGAGTCCAGGACATCGTCCTCGAGACCCGTGATCGTGCGTCCGCGGCTGATCAGATGCCGGCGCAGCCGCACCCCCTGAGGGTCTGCCGAGGTGGCCTGGTAGAACGCAGAGGCGGCGGGAGCGCGCCAGTCCACGAGGAGCTGCTCGCGCTCCGGCGTGAACAGGCCGATGCGGCCGATGTAGCGACGCGCGCCGTCGTCGGTGTCCAGGCGCCCGAAGACCACCGCCCGGCTGACGGAGCGAAGAAGCGCGAGGCGGTCCTCGTACAGGGCCATGAACGAGTCCCGCTCGGAGCGGTTCTGATGGGTGGAGGCGTGCTGGGACGCCTGGATGCGATCGAGATTGCGCTCCACCTGAGCGATGAGCTCGTCGAGCCGCTCGTACAGCCGATCCGCGTACGACTGCTCGCGAGCGAGCTCCCTGGTGAACTGCTGTTCAGCGGCGTCCACGGACATGCTTCCCCTCACGGTCTCCTCGGGTGCGCCGCCGTCCCTGGGAGACCCCGGTCCGGCAGAGCGCGGTGGTCCATTATGGTGGACGGGCCTGGGTGCGTGTGCCATCCGGGAGGCCGCGAGGGAGGAGACGCCGATGCGGGACCCGCGCGATCTCTACGCCTTCGAGGACCCGGAGGTCCTCGATGCCGTTCCCAGGGGAGAGCTGACGCTCGTCCATGCTCTGCCGGGGATGGTGGATGCCGGGGGTGCGTGCCGCATCGCGGCGACCTACCTGCGCGATGAGCTGCGTCATATGCGTCTGGTGAGGTTCGACGCCGACGAGCTCCTGGACTACCGGGGCTCGCGACCGCAGGCCAGGTTCGATGGCCTCAGCTACACCTCCGTCGATGTCCCCGAGGTCACGCTCTCGCTCATGTACGACGAGTCGGATCGCCCCTTCCTCTTCCTCGACGGCCCGGAGCCCGATCTCCAGTGGCGCCGCTTCGCACAGGCGATCATCGATCTCGTCGAGTTCTTCGACGTGGACCGCGTGGTCGGGATGCAGGCGATCCCGATGGCCGTCCCGCATACGCGCCCCATCGGTCTGTTCGCCCATGCCAACGATCCCTCGATGCTCGCCGGGATCGACATGTCCGGCATCCGTGAGGTGGGGCCCGAGGACGATGATGAGACCGACATCGGGGTGCCGGCCGCCTTCGGCGCCCTGCTCGAGCTCGAGCTGGGTCGGTCCGACCACCCGGCGATGGGCTTCGCCGCCCAGGTCCCGCACTATCTCACCAGGACCGACTTCCCCGCCGGCGCCCTCGCCCTGCTTCGGCGGGTCAGCGGTGCGACGGGCCTGGATCTGCCCCTGGTCGATCTCGGGGATCTGACAGAGGCGGCGACGGCGGCGATCGAGTCGACGCTGGTCCACAACGCCGAGGTGCGCCAGATAGTCACCGCGCTCGAGCAGCAGTACGACGCGATGAAGGAGGGGGACGACTCTCCTCTCGCGACCACGATGGATCTCCCGACCGCCGAGGAGCTGGGCGACCGCTTCGAGCGCTTCCTGGCCGACCGGGACGGCAGGGGCCCCGACGCCTCGGCAGGGCCCGACGACTCCGTGTGAGCCTCTGTGCGGGTCCTTGCGAGCCTCTGCGGGCCACTCAGAGCGCCGATGACGCCGGCTTCGTCCGGTTCCTCCCGGTGTTCGTTACGGCTTCGTGACCGGCACCTTCGCTGATCAGTGTGAACGGGGCCACGGCCGTGCCAGAATGGGCACGTTGCGGTGATGCAGGTCCAGCAGGACAGTCCGTCGTCGGTTCCCCGGCACAAGGACGGCACAAGCCTGATGCCACCCGTTCCACGGGGGACGGCTTCACGCGGCACCAGGTCGCATGGGCGGCCGTTGATGGACGACACAGGAAGTGACAGGTATGGCACAGGGCTCGGTCAAGTGGTTCAACTCCGAGAAGGGCTACGGCTTCATCGAGATCGACGGGGGCGGCGCTGACGTCTTCGTCCACCACAGCAAGATCGACATGGACGGCTACCGCTCCCTCGATGAGGGACAGCGTGTGGAGTTCGAGGTCACCCAGGGGGAGAAGGGTCCGCAGGCCGAGCAGGTCCGCCCTCTCTGAGAACCCTCGGGAACAGAAGCGACGACGGGTCGGTCAGGAGCGAGAGCTCCTGACCGACCCGTCCTCCGTTCCTGCTCTCGCTGGAGGGCATCGCCATCCGCGGAAGGCCATCGCCGTCTGCGGACGAGAGTCGACCGGCCGCTGTCGCTGGCCGGCGCCCGTCCGGTGCTGCGGTCAGCCGTCCTCGAGCACCCTGCCCGAGCGTCGGATCTGCTCGACCTGCTCAGGCCTGGCAAGGCGCACGGATACGGCATCGGAGCGCAGCGCCCGATCCACTCCCTCGGGCAGGGGCCTGCTCGACGCCATCAGCACGCAGTTCCCGCGGCGCTTGCCGGAGAGATGGGCCGGCTCAGCGATCACGCCGACGTGCGGGAAGGCCAGTGAGAGCGTGGCCAGCTCATCGGCAAGGAGCCGGGTGCCCGGGGGAGCGGCGCAGTTGGCGAGGTATATGCCTCCGTCCTTGAGGACTCGCGCCGCATGCTGCGCCGCCCGGGAGCCGATGAGGGACCGAGGAGTCGTGTCGCCGGCGAAGACATCGCGCACCAGGACGTCGAATCGGTCGTCGCGCCACGCGGCGAGGGCCGCCGCGGCGTCGTCGACGCGGATGCGCAGCTGGGGCGACCGAGGCAGGTCGAACCACTCGCGCACGCGCTCGGCCAGCAGCGCGTCGAGCTCGACGACGATCTGGCGTGATCGCGGGGAGCGCGAAGCGATCGCCCGTGGGAGCGAGCAGCCTGCCCCTCCGAGGTGCGCGATCTGGGGGGAGGCGCCCTCGGCGGCGCCGGACGGAGCGCGCTCGGCTGGGCCTCCGGGTCGCATGCGGTCGCCCTCGAGATGGTGCGTGATGACGATCATCATCCAACGCATGTACTCGAAGACGAGGTGCTCGGGATCGGGATGCAGATGGGAGGACGGGACTCCGTTGACCTGGAGGAGGACGGACCCGTCGGTCTCGGTGCTGATCTCTGCGGTGCCGGTGGAGATCGGTATGGGGGTGTCCAGCGGGCCGAGGCGGTCGAAGGATGCGCTGCGCTGGGGCTGTCGGCGGGGCATCCGGCAACTCTAGATGTACTCGCCGGCTCTTCAGAGCCCTTGTCAGCTCCTCCCCATCGTCCGACCGTCCACAAGGACGGTCCAGCTGCTTCCTGTGTCGGACCATCCGCCTAGCGTGGGGCTCAGCCCGGATGGATCGGTGGCGCGGGAGACCGGCACCGATCCGGAGAGGGCGATGACGAGGTGAGGACGAGCTGAGGAGGAGCGATGGTCAGAGACATCGGACAGCGCGGATCGGCGCCGGGCGGGCCGGCCGTGCGCACGGTGCTGGCACGCTTCGATGCGGATCAGGCCGACCTCCACCGCGCTCGGCAGATGCTCACCGCGGGTGAAGCACTCCTCGAAGAGGATCCGCGTGCGGCGTTCGAGCTCGTCCACCGAGCAGCTCTGCGCGGGGCGGGGGTGCTGGTCGCTCGTGCCAACCGCGATCGGCGCCGACGACTCCCGCTGAACGTGTGGGTCGCCCTGGCCCGCATCGACGTCGAAGGGCGGGATCGTGCCGCCGAGCTCGTGCCCCTGGTCACGGAGCGTGCTCGGCTCGATCGCGATCCGTCGGCGCAGCCTGAGACCCTGCTCCTCGCGGAGCATGTCGAGGGCACCCGAGCGCATCTGCAGCGTGTGGGGGAGATCCTCCTGGAGGACCTCCCCTCACGGATCACGGCGCTCGCCGGGTGATGAGGGCGATCCGGGTGGAGTCCGGCAGACGCCGGTAGAGTCCACGGCATGCGCGCGAATGGAGGGGCGGGACCGCAGAAGGAGGTTCCGGGCATCCTTCACCTGGACATGGACGCGTTCTTCGCGTCGATCGAGGTCCGGGACGATCCGGCCCTCAGAGGGCTGCCGGTCGTGGTCGGGGGCGCAGGGGCGAGGGGAGTGGTCGCCGCAGCCAGCTATCCGGCCCGGGAGCGCGGCATCCGCTCGGCGATGCCGATGGCCACGGCGCGTCGGATGGCCCCGGATCTGGTCATCGTGGCGCCGAGGACCGACCACTACCGCAGCGTGTCCGCACAGGTGATGGCGATCCTGCGGGACGTCGTCGCGGAGATCGACCAGATCAGCGTCGACGAGGCGTTCCTCGATGTGCGCGGTGCACGGAGGCTGTTCGGAGGCCCCGCAGAGATCGGGGCGCTGCTGCGGGAGCGCATCCGGCAGGAGCTGGGACTGCCGAGCTCCGTGGGCGGATCGGTCTCACGGGCCGTCGCGAAGATAGCGTCCGCCCGCGCCAAGCCCGACGGCATGCTGATCGTCCCCGCGGACAGCACGGCCGACTTCCTCGCGCCGCTGCCGGTCTCCGTGATCTCCGGCATCGGGCCCAGAGCGCGTGCGGGCCTCGAGCGGATCGGGGTGAGGACCGTCGGTCAGCTGCGCGAGATCCCGCCCACGACGCTCGTGCGAGTCCTCGGGCCCCGCACGTCCGAGATCCTGAGCATCGCCGAGGGCACCGATCGCACGGGACTGGGGCGAGAGGTCAGGGATCGCTCTCTCGGGACCGAGCGCACCTGGGACGAGGATGTCGTGGATGCCGAGGAGGTCCGGCGACGGATCACCGCGATGGCTGATGAGGTCGCCCATCAGCTCCGCCGAAGTTCCCAGATCGCACGCACGGTCGTCCTCAAGCTCCGAGCCCCCGACGGCACCACCCTGACGCGCTCGAGCACATTGGCCCAGCCCACCTCGAGCGGCGAGCGCCTGCGCGAGCAGGTGGTCGCCCTCTGGGAGCGAGAACGTCACAGGATGCCGAGGGTGCGTCTCGTTGGCGTGAGGGTCCAGCACCTGTCGTCCTCCCGTGATGCGCCGATGCAGGTCGAGCTCTCCGAGCGGCCCGGTACGTGGACTGATCTCGAGGTCGCGATGGACCGTGCTCTGGAACGCTTCGGCGGCGGCAGCCTCACCCGGGGATCCGCTCTCGGCATCGACCGCGGACGCCCAGGTCGTGGCGGTGAGGACGAGGACCAGGGTCCCGATCGGTGACCGGTCCGACGTACGGTTACCAGATTGCGCGGAACAGCTCTAGACTGGTGTGACCGCCGAGGACGGCAGACCGCCATGACAGATCGGCGGTGGTGCCCTGACCGGGTGCCAGGACGGGACAAGGAGCGGGAACATGCCGCTGTCTGAGCACGAGCAGAAGATGCTCGATGAGATGGAGCGCCAGCTCTTCGCCGAGGATCCGCGCCTCGCGCGGGCCTTCTCGCCGCGCCGCACGAACGGACGCAGCGGGCGTCGTGTCGTCATCGGACTGGGAGGGGTCGTCCTCGGCCTCGTGATCCTCGTCCTCGCCGTCTCCCTGCCGGCCGTCTGGCTCGGCGTGATCGCCTTCCTGGGAATGCTCGCGGGTGCCGTCTATGCGGTGACCGCGCCCGCGTCCTCGCGCGGCGACGGAAGCGACGACGGCTCCGGAGGGGGAGGCGGATCGCGTCCCACCACCCCGCGCGACGGCGGCGGGAGCTTCATGCGACGCATGGAGGAGCGCTGGGACAAGCGCGCCGGCGACGATCGCTGAGCGCGGCCTGACGGCCTGATGGCGGTCGGCCGCCCATCAGAGCTGCTCACGTCCGCGCCGCTCACGTCTGCGCTGACCGGGGAGACGTCCGCGCTCTGACCTCCTCTCCATGACGGAACCGGGTGCCCCGCTCCGCCCGTTCCCCCTTCCTCTGAGCCCCGGGTCCTCTGGAGCAGCATCCAGCGGTCCGGGGCTTCGTCATGCTCGGATCCCGTCCGCGCGGCGCGGCCCGGCCATTCCCGTGCAGCGTGCCCGGACCTCCTCGGCCGAAGCGAAGGTCCTCCGATCCGCTGCTGCGGCGCCGTGCCACGACGGGACCGGGGCGAGCGTGGAGGCGGTTGTGGAGGAACCGGTGCGTCGGGAGCTGCGATCAGCGTCCTCCCAGGATCCCCACTTCCCACCACCGGTGTGCCCCACTTCCCTCCACTGAGTGGCAGCCCTCTAGGAGTCGTGCTCTGACCTGCGTCGATGCAGGCGTCCGTGGGTCCGGAGTGCGCGAGCGCTCTGAAGGATCGACGCGCCCGGCGGCTCGCATGTGAAATCTCCTCCACTTCACTCCCACGCCTTTGACCTGCGATGACTATGGAGAGCGGTCGGTGTGGCCCCTGTGTGCTAGCGGAAGGTGGGGGGTAGTGGGGTAAAGTGGGGCGCGTTGGGAGGAGAAGGGTTCGAACCGCGGGTCACAGGACGTGAGAGGGGGTCGAGATGTTCCTCGGCACCTACACGCCCAAGCTCGACGACAAGGGCCGCCTGATCTTCCCGGCGAAGTTCCGTGACGAACTCTCCGAGGGGCTGGTCATGACTCGCGGTCAGGAGCACTGCATCGCCGTGTATCCGATCGCCGAGTTCAGTCAGAAGCTCGAGGAGGCCCGTCGGGCGCCCACCACGGACCAGCGCACGCGCGACTACCTGCGTGTGCTGCTCTCCGGAGCGGAGGACGTCGTCCCGGACAAGCAGGGCCGCATCACCATCCCGGGACATCTGCGCAGCTACGCGGATCTGGAGCGGGAGACCGCGGTGATCGGGGCCCTGGATCGGCTCGAGATCTGGTCCCTCCCCGCGTGGGAGACCTACCTCGAGCAGAAGGAGGAGGGCTTCGCCCGGACTGCGGAAGAGGTGGTCCCCGGACTCTTCTGAGGCCGTCGAGCCGGACAGCCCGTCCTGCGAGACCTCTCGTCGTTCCCGCCCCGACGCAACTTCCCCGGTGGCGGGTCGGGAACGACGGGGAATCTGGCAGGACGGTCGTCGGTCGAGAAGCAGGACGTCGTCACCACCACCCATTCGAATCATCAGCAGCACGACCACGGGAGGGGTGCCATGGATCAGCCCCAGGACAGCGCTCCGGCGCAGGACCGTCATGTCCCCGTCCTCCGGGACGAATGCGTCCGACTGCTGCTTCCCGCCCTCCAGCACGAGGGTGCTGTGCATGTCGACGGGACTCTGGGCATGGCCGGGCACGCGGTCGCGGTGCTCGACGCCGCGCCGATGGCCCACCTGGTGGGCATCGATCGCGACCCGCAGGCGCTCGAGCTCGCCCGTGAACGGCTCGCCCGCGCGGGCCACGAGGACCGGGCGACGCTCGTCCATGCCACCTATGACCAGATCCCCGAGGTCCTCGATGACCTCGGGCTGCAGGGGGCTGACGGCGTGATCATGGATCTCGGGCTGTCGAGCTTCCAGATCGACACCCCGGATCGGGGGTTCTCCTACTCCGCGGACGCCCCGCTGGACATGCGCATGGACACCTCATCGGACACCCCGACCGCCGCGGACCTCCTGCGCGACCTCCCGGAGCAGGAGATCGCGCGGATCCTGCGCGATCTCGGCGATGAGCGGTTCGCCAAGCGCATCGCCCGACGCATCGTCGAGCAGCGGGAGCACAGCCCGCTCACGCGCAGCGGCGAGCTGGTGGAGCTCCTGGACCGTGCCATCCCCGCAGCGTCCAGGGCGAGCGGGGGGCATCCTGCCAAGCGCACGTTCCAGGCGCTGCGGATCGCGGTCAACGCCGAGCTGGAGATCCTCGCCCAGGCGATCGACGGAGCGCTCGACGTGCTCAACCTCGACGGTCGCATCGTCGTGGAGTCCTACCACTCGGGCGAGGACAGGCTGGTCAAGACGGCCTTCGGGAGGCGCACCCGCTCGTCGGCCCCGCCCGGGCTGCCGGTGGAGCTCGAGGAGCACAAGCCCACCTTCGCCCCGCTCGTCCGCGGTGCCCTGCAGGCCGACCCGGACGAGCGCGAGCACAACCCCCGCGCGGCGAGCGTCCGACTCCGCGCCCTGACCCGAATCCGCATCGCCGAGGGAGCCCACTGACATGGCAAGCACGTCAGCCGTCCGCGCAGCCGCCCTCCGTCCGGTCCGCGCGCCCAAGACCGGGGCCCCTTCCTCGCCCGCGACCGCTCCGAAGCCCCGCCTGACGGTCCTCGCCTCGCCCCGCACGAGCGCGAGCTCACTGCCGTTCACGATGCTGTGCACGATGATCGTCGCCGCGACCCTCGCCGCGCTGCTGTATCTGAACATCGAGATGTCGGACACCAGCTACGAGATCACCCGTCTCGAGGCGCAGTCCAGCCGCCTCACCCAGGAGGAGCAGGCGCTGGCCGAGACCAACGAGCGACTCGGGACGCCTCAGGAGCTCGAGCGCCAGGCCCGCGAGCTGGGGATGGTGCCCGTGACGGACCCCGCGTACATCGACCTCGACACCGGTACGGTGCTGGGTGAGACCGTCCCGACGGAGGGCACGGCGGTCGACGCCGATGCCGTCACCGACTCCGTCCCGGTCGCGGAGATCTACGACTCGCCCACCACCTATCACGGCATGGGCAACGAGGGGGACTGAGACATGGCCACCCGTCGGACCGGACGCGACGGATCGACGCCGCGTCGCTCCTCGGGCACCCGGCCCGGGAGGCAGTCCTCGCGCGGACGCTCCACGACGGTGGTGCGTCCGCGCATCCCGCGTGCACGGGTCGGACGACCGGCTGTCCGCCACCGGTTCGTCGTCAGCATGATCATGGTCGCGGTGCTGCTGATCGCCGGCCGACTGGTCTGGGTGCAGGGGCTGGATGCGAGCGCGCGGGCCGAGGAGGCCGTCAAGCAGCGCACGGTCACCCGCACCATCCCTGCTCTGCGCGGAGACATCACCGACCGGGACGGAGCAGTGCTCGCCAGCTCTGTGGAGCGATATGACCTGTGGGTCAATCAGCTGCAGGTCGACAGCTACAAGGAGAGCGCGCAGGACGGACCGACCGGGATCGAGGCGGCGGCCGAGGAGCTGGCCCCCGTCCTCGGCTGGACCGTTCCGGACACCGTCGAAGCGCTGACCGGCGACCGCGGCTTCGTCTATCTCGAGAAGAACGTCGAACCGGCGGTCCGCAACGCGGTCATCTCGCTGGGCATACCCGGCATCGGCGCCGATCGGGTGGCCGACCGCATCTACCCCGCGGGAGAGGTCGCCGGCAACGTCCTCGGCTTCGTCGGCTCCGACGGGACGGCCCTCGCCGGTGCGGAGCTGACCTATGACGATCTGCTCGCCGGCACCGACGGCGAGACCAGTTATGAGCGCGGCGCCGGCGGTCAGATCATCCCCACCGGCAAGCGCACCACCACCGCAGCCGTCGACGGAAGCGACCTGGTGCTCACGATTGATCGGGATCTGCAGTGGAAGGCCCAGGAGATCCTCGGGGAGGCGATCGACGAGTGGGGGGCGACCGGCGGCAGCGCCGTGGTGTACAACGCCCGCACGGGAGAGGTCCTTGCCCTGGCGGACAGCCCCACCTACGACCCCAACGACTACGGCTCCGCCGATCCGGAGGACCTCGGAAACCGCTCCATCTCGAGCGTGTTCGAGCCGGGCTCCACCGGAAAGCTGTTCACGATGGCGGCCGCGCTCGAGGAGGGCACGGCTGACGTCGACAGCGAGTACGACATCCCGTACGAGATGTACTTCGACGGCCAGCGCATCAAGGACTCCCACTACCACGCCGATGAGCAGCTGACGCTCGCGGGAGTGCTCAAGAAGTCCTCCAACGTCGGAACCGTGCAGATCGCCAGGACGATGTCCGATCGGACCCGCTACGACTACCTCACAGCGTTCGGCCTCGGCTCGCTCACCGGCATCGGCCTCCCGGGCGAATCGGGAGGCATACTCAGAGATCCCGACAGCTGGGACGGGCGGACCTCTCTGACGACCTCCTTCGGCCAGGGGTATGCGGTGACCGCGCTGCAGATGGTCGCCGCGGTCGGAGCCTTCGCCAATGACGGCGTCCGGATCGAGCCGACGATCGTCAAGGGCGTGCGCGAGGAAGATGGGAGCATCCGCTCTCTCGGAGAGCCCACGCAGACCCGCGCGGTATCCGCCGAGACCGCAGCGACGATCCTCCAGCTGATGGACAACGACATCGTCGACGGCGAGTCCGTCGCGAGCGTCAGCGGCTACGCAGTGGGAGGGAAGTCCGGCACCGCACAGGTGAGCGACGGCACCTACACCGCCTCGTTCATCGGGATGGCCCCGATCGACGATCCCGAGCTCGTCGTCGGCGTCTACCTGTTCGGTCTGGACACCTTCATCTCCGGAACCACGGCGGCCGCCCCGGCGTTCTCGGACCTGATGGCCTTCTCGCTGCAGAACCAGGGCATCGCCCCGACCGGGGTGGAGGGACGAGAGCTGGAGAACACATGGTGAGCGTCCCCGGCCCCGCGAGCAGCCCGTCGCGCGGCTCCCAGAACTCCCCGACGCATCCCCCGGAAGGCCACGTGGACGACACCACCCGCGACGCAGCCGCCCCGACGACACCGGAGCCGGCCCGCCCCCGCACCGCGCCTGCGGTCGATGCGGCCGAGCTGGCAGGACGGCTGGGCGCACAGGGCGGCATCGACGAGCTCGCCGGTGTCGTCCTGCACGGCGTCACCCTCGACTCCCGCAGCGTGCTCCCCGGCGATCTCTGGTGCGCACTGCCCGGAGCGCACGCCCACGGTGCTCAGTTCGCCGCTCAGGCCGTCGAGCGCGGAGCTGCCGCAGCTCTGACCGATGTCGAGGGAGCGGAGCGCTGCAGGGCCGCAGGACTGCCGACGATCGTCGTCGGCGATGCTCGACGTGCCGCGGCGCCGGCGGCCGCGATCGTCTTCGGCAGACCCTCGGAGCGGCTGACGACGATCGGGATCACCGGGACCAACGGCAAGACCTCCGTCTCCACGATCGTCACCGCCGCCCTGCAGCACCTGGGGCGGCCGGCAGGGGTCGTCGGCACCTCCGGGACGGCGTACCGCGGGGCGGACGGCGCCGAGCATCGCATCGGCACGGTGCGCACGACCCCGGAGGCACCGGAGCTGCACGGGCTTCTCGCGAGGATGGTCGAGGACGGCGTCGAGGTCGCCTCCATGGAGATCTCGTCCCATGCGCTGGTGCTGCATCGCGCCGACGAGGTCGTCGTCGACGTCGCCTGCTTCACCAACCTCACCCAGGACCACCTGGACTTCCACGGCACGATGGAGGACTACTACGCCGCCAAGGCGAGCCTGCTGACCCCTGACCATGCCCGGTGCGGCGTGGTCTGCGTGGACGACGAGTGGGGCCGTCGGCTCGCCCGAGAGGCGACGGTCCCCGTCACCACCTACTCGACCACGGGCGTCCCTGCCGACCATCGAGCGCGGGACCTGCGATCGGACGGCTTCGGCAGCCTCTTCGAGGTCGACGGACCGGACGGGACGCGCACGCTCCGGGCCGCGCTGCCAGGACGGCACTACGTCGCCAACGCCCTCGCCGCCGTGCTGCTGCTGGAGGCGACAGGCGTCGCCGCCGGGTCGGCTGTCGACGCCGTCGGACAGGTCGGCACCGTGCCGGGACGCATGGAGCTGGTGGCCTCGCATCCGGTGCGCGGGGTCGTGGACTACTCCCACACGCCCGATGCCCTCGAGCAGGCGCTCACCACGCTCCGGGCCATCCCCGGAACGCGCCGGCTGATCACCGTGATGGGCGCAGGGGGCGACAGGGACCGCGGGAAGCGGCCGATCATGGGCGCAGTGGCCGCCGCGCTGTCGGACGTGGTGGTCGTCACCGATGACAATCCTCGTTCGGAGGATCCCCGGACGATCCGGCATGAGATTCTCGACGGCGTGCCGACGGACGCATCGACGCAGGTCCATGAGGTGGACGGGCGACGAGAGGCGATCGAGCTGGCTGCCGCGCTCGCGGAGGAGGGAGACACGGTCCTGGTCGCGGGCAAGGGAGCGGAGACCGGACAGCAGATAGGCGGTATCGTCCATCCGTTCGATGATCGCCTTCGGCTGCGCGACGCCCTCGCCCACCCCGGCACCACGCATCAACACTTCGACGGAGGACGCTGAGCATGCTCGAGACCACGGCACGGGAGATCGCCGACATCACCGGCGGTCGACTGGTCGGCGGGGCCGACGGGGACGAGATCATCTCCGGCGTCGCCCGCATCGACTCCCGCAGCGTCGCCGAGGGCGACCTGTTCGCCGCGTTCGTCGGCGAGCGCACCGACGGGCACGACCACGTTCCGTCGGCCTTCGAGGCCGGGGCCTCCCTTGCTCTCGTGTCTCGTGAGACCGAGCAGCCCGCCGTGCTCGTCGAGGACGTGCGCGGAGCCCTGTCGGAGCTCGCCCGGGCACAGCTCGAGCGCGCTCGCACCGAGCACCCCGAGCTGGTGGTCGTCGCGATCACCGGCAGCGCCGGCAAGACCGGCACCAAGGACCTGATCGGCCTCGCCCTGTCCGACGTCGGCCCGACGATCGCCCCCGCGGGCAGCTTCAACAACGAGCTGGGGCTGCCTCTGACCGTCCTCTCGCTGGACTCCTCCACCCGGTTCCTGGTGCTCGAGATGGGAGCCCGCGGGATCGGGCACATCGCGCACCTGGCGTCGATCGCCCGTCCCGACGTGTCCGTCGTGCTCAATGTCGGCAGCGCCCACCTGGGGGAGTTCGGCAGCGTCGACGCGATCGCCCGCGCCAAGGGCGAGCTCGTCGAGGCGCTCCGCGCCGACGGACGCGCCGTGCTGAACGTCGAGGACCCCCTGGTCTCGGCGATGGCCGGCCGCAGTGCCGCCCCGATCACGGGCTGGGGCCTGAACTCCGGCGAGGTCCACGGCGAGAACCTGGTCCTGGACGAGGAGGCCCGCGCGAGCTTCGACCTCGTCGTGCCCGACGGGCTCGTGCGCCTGGACGGGTCCACCGTCCCGGCCGGCACCTTCCCGGTCCGTCCCGACCTGCTCGGCGAGCACCAGGCCGCCAATGCGATCGCCGCGCTCACGGCGGCTATCGTCGCCGGCGCCGATCCGGCTCGCGCCGCGGCCGCGCTCGAGGATGCGCATCTGGCCTCGACGCAGCGCATGCAGGCGCGTCGCGCCGGGGGAGTGCTCGTCATCGACGACGCCTACAACGCCAACCCCGACTCCATGCGCCAGGCGCTCAAGACGCTCGCGCACCTCGGCCGCGGTCACCGCACCATCGCCGTGCTCGGCGAGATGCTCGAGCTCGGAGAGGACTCCGTCCGGTTGCACGACCAGATCGGCCGGCTCGCCGTGAGGCTGAACATCTCGCAGCTGTACGTCGTCGGCGAGGGCGCCGCCCCGATCCACCACGGCGCGAGCCTGGAAGGCAGCTTCGGCGGCGAGTCGGAGCTCCTCCCGACGGTGTCGGAGGCGCTGGCGGTGCTGGAGCGGACGGTGGTGCCAGGTGACGTCGTGCTGCTGAAGTCCTCCCGGGATGCCGGCCTGCGTCGCATCGCGGACCCTCTGCTCGCTCGCCTCGCCGAGCGCGGGGAACAGGGCCAGCGGACGCCCGACGACCATGATGACCATGATGACCACCAGCAGGACACCACCCGTGACGGCGGGCTGGAGCAGGACGGGCGCGAGCCCGCGAAGGGGGAGGAGCGCGCATGATCGCGATCATCATCGCGGGGACGACGGCCCTCCTGCTGTCGATCCTCGGCACGCCGCTGTACATCAAGGTGCTCGTCAAGCGCGGATACGGCCAGTTCATCCGCGATGACGGTCCCACCTCCCATGCCACCAAGCGCGGTACGCCCACGATGGGCGGGGTCGCGATCATCCTGGCGACGGTCCTGGCGTACTTCCTCACCCACCTGGTGCTGCTGACGCCCCCGACAGCCACCGTGCTGCTGGTGCTGTTCCTCATGGTGGGCCTCGGGGTCGTCGGCTTCCTCGACGACTACATCAAGATCTCCCGGCAGAGGAGCCTGGGCCTGCGACCTCGGGCGAAGCTGATAGGGCAGTTCCTGGTCGCGACCGTCTTCGCCGTGCTCGCGCTCATGTTCCGCGACGAGAACGGCAACACGCCGGCGAGCATGCAGATCTCCTTCGTCCGCGACATCCCCTGGCTGGACTTCGCCTTCGCCGGCACCATCGTCGGCTTCATCCTCTTCGCGATCTGGGCGAACTTCCTGGTCGCCGCGTGGTCCAACGGCGTGAACCTGACCGATGGCCTGGACGGCCTGGCCAGCGGCGCCACCATCATCTTCACCGCCGCGTACCTGATCATCAGCTTCTGGCAGTGGCGGCAGGTGTGCAACGTCGACTTCGATGCCGGCGGGCTCGTGCACTGCTACAGCGCCCGCGACCCGCTGGACACGGCCGTGCTGTGCGCCGCGATCATCGGAGCCTGCGTCGGCTTCCTGTGGTGGAACACCTCTCCGGCCAAGATCTTCATGGGCGACACCGGCTCCCTGGCTCTGGGCGGTGCCATCGCCGGTCTGACCATCGTGACCCGCACGGAGATCCTCGGTGCCATCATCGGCGGCCTGTTCGTGATGATCGCGCTGTCGGTGATCATCCAGGTCACCAGCTTCAAGACCACCGGCAGACGCGTGTTCCGGATGGCCCCGCTGCAGCACCACTTCGAGCTCAAGGGCTGGAACGAGGTCACGATCGTGGTCCGCTTCTGGATCGTCGCAGGCATCCTCGCCGGGCTGGGCCTGGGGATCTTCTACCTCGATGCGCTGCCGAGGATCGCCTCGTGAGCCGCGGGCAGGATCTTCCCGAAGCCGAGCGGCGCCCCTGGCCGGGACTCGACGTCAGCGGACTGCGGATCCTCGTCGCCGGGTTCGGCGTCTCCGGCTACGCCGTCGCGGACCAGACCATGCAGCGGGGAGCGGAGGTCCTCGTCGTCGACGGCAAGGACACTCCCGAAGTGAGGGAGCGGGCGCGGATCCTCGAGGTCCTCGGTGTCGAGATCCGCCTCGGCCCGGCGCACACGCAGGCGATGCCCGCCGGCCGCGAGATCGATCTGATCGTCACCTCTCCGGGCTGGCGACCTGACCAGCCGCTGCTCGCGGAGGCCGCCGCCTCCGGCATCCCGGTGTGGAGCGAGGTCGAGCTCGCCCGCCGCATGCAGGCCGCCGACGGCCCCGCATGGTTGGCCGTCACCGGGACCAACGGCAAGACGACCACCGTGACGATGCTCGAGTCGATCCTCCGCGCCGCCGGACTGCGGGCGGTCGCCTGCGGCAACGTCGGACTGCCCGTCATCGAGGCGGCTCTGGATCCCGAGGGGTTCGACGTCCTCGCGATCGAGCTCTCCAGCTTCCAGCTGCACTGGACCGAGCATCTGCTGTGCGAATCGGCCGCGGTGCTCAACATCAGCGACGACCACCTCGACTGGCATGGCGGCCTCGCCCAGTACGCGGCCGCCAAGGGGAGGATCTTCGAGGGCGTCGAGCGCGCCTGCGTGTACTCCGTCGCCGACGAGGCCACGCGTCGCCTGGTCGAGCAGGCCGACGTGCGTGAGGGCGCCCGTGCCATCGGCATCACGCTCGGGGCTCCCGGACCCTCGGAGCTCGGCGTCGTCGACGGCCTCCTCGTGGACCGGGCCCTCATCGCCGAGCGTCGCACCCATGCCGCCGAGATCGCCTCCCTCGAGGACCTCGCCCACCTGGGAGCCCAGGGCGCCCCTCCGCACATCGTCGCCGACGCGCTGGCCGCCGCCGCCCTGGCCCGCGCGCACGGCGTGGAGCCCGTGGCGGTGCGGGACGGTCTGCGCGCCTACCGGCTCGGCGGGCATCGGGCCGAGCTCATCGCCCGTGTCGATGACATCGCCTATGTCGACGACACCAAGGCCACGAACCCTGCCGCCGCACGGGCCTCGCTGACGGCGGCGGAGCGGATCGTGTGGATCGCCGGCGGCGATGTCAAGGGTGCGGACGTCGACGAGCTGGTGGCGGTCACGGCCGCCCGCCTCGCGGGTGCCGTGCTCCTCGGGGAGGACGCCTCGCCCTTCCTCGAGGCCCTCGCGCGACACGCCCCGGAGGTCCCCGTCGTCCGCATCGAACCGGGCGACACTGGCGACGTCGCCGGACGCACCCGGCTCATGGAGGATGCTGTGGCACAGGCCCGGCGCCTCGCCTCCCCGGGAGACGTGGTGCTGCTGGCGCCCGCCGCGGCGTCCATCGACCAGTTCCGCGACTATGCGGAGCGGGGTGACCTGTTCGCGGCGGCCGTGTCCCGCCTGCCAGGGGAGCGCCCATGACGTCGCAGACCTCCCGCCGACGCTCCGGCGGCGGATCGTCGAGCTCCGCGGACTCCGCCGGTCGCGGGAGCCCGTCCTCCCCGGCGCGCTCGGACCAGCCGCTGGGGAACATCGGCTCGCGGGTCCGCTCCGGTGTCGGAAGCTGGCTGCGGTCCCCGGCGCTGGACTTCTACGGCCTCCTGGTCGTCGGAGCGCTGCTGATCGCCGTGGGGCTGGTGATGGTGCTGTCCTCCACCTCCGTCCTGAACATCTCGCGCGGGGAATCCGGCTTCGCCGGGCTCTTCCGCCAGGGCACCTTCGCCGTCCTGGGGCTCGTGCTGCTGGTGGTCGCCGCTCTCCTCCCCCCGGGCTTCTACCGTCGTGCGGCGTGGCCGCTGATGTTCGTCGGCCTCGCCCTGCAGTCGCTCGTGCACACGCCGCTCGGCTTCGAGACCGACGGCAATCGCAACTGGATCCTCATCGGCGGCCAGACCTTCCAGCCCTCGGAGTTCCTCAAGCTCGCGCTGGCCGTCTGGCTCGGCGCCGTGCTCGCCACCAAGCGTCCTCTGCTGCACCGGCCCTTCCACCTGATCGTCCCCGTCGTGCCCGGCGTGGTCCTCGCGCTCGGGCTGGTCGTCCTCGGCCATGATCTGGGGACCGCGCTGGTGATGTGCATGCTCGTCGCCGGCGCCCTCTGGGTGGGAGGCGTGCCGCGTCGCTGGTTCGTCGTCGCCGGGTCGCTCGGCGTCGCAGCCGTGGCCGCCATGACCGTCACCAGTGCGAATCGCATGGCCCGCATCGAGAACTGGCTGAAGGGGACCTGCGACGGGGACAGCTGCTACCAGAGCAAGCAGGGCCTGATGGGCCTCGCGGAGGGCGGCTGGTGGGGCGTGGGGCTGGGGGAGTCCCGGCAGAAGTGGGGCCGACTGCCCGCCGCGGAGGACGACTACATCTTCGCGATCATCGGCGAGGAGCTCGGGCTCATCGGCACGCTGGGGGTGCTCGCCCTGTTCGCCATCCTCGCCCTGCTCATGTTCCGCATGATCACGCGCATCGACGACAGCTTCATGCAGATCACGACCGCGGGCATCAGCTGCTGGCTGCTCGGCCAGGCTTTCATGAACATGATGGTCGTGACCGGGCTGATGCCGGTGATCGGGGTGCCCCTGCCGTTCATCTCCTCCGGGGGATCAGCGCTTCTGGCATCCATGACCGCACTCGGCGTGCTGCTCTCCTTCGCGCGCCGCGAGCCCGATGCGCCGGAGTCGATCTCCGCCGGGATCCGGTCGGTGCGCCGCTCCGTCAGCGTGCTGCCCGCGCCCCGCGAGAAGACCCCCCGCGCCGACGCGTCGCCGTCCGACTCCGGGACGGGATCGCGCACCGGCTCTCGCCGGGGCTCACGCTCCCGCAGCTCCCAGTCCTCCCGCCCTCGCTCCTCCCGCACCCGCCGCACCACCGGAAAGAAGCGTCGATGACCGCTCCACGCATCCTCCTGGCAGGAGGTGGCAGCGCGGGGCACGTCTCCCCGCTGCTCGCCACCGCAGATCGCATCTCCGCTCAGTCGCCGGACGCGGAGGTGCTCGTCCTGGGCACCGCCGACGGACTCGAGGCGGATCTCGTCCCCGCTGCCGGGTACGAGCTGGTCACGATCGACAAGGTCCCCTTCCCGCGCCGGCCGGACGGTGCGGCGCTGCGATTCCCCGGTCGCTTCGCCGGCAGCCTGCGCGAGGTCCGCAGGATCCTGCGGGATCGTCGGACGGACGTGGTCGCGGGCTTCGGGGGGTACGTCTGCCCACCTGCATATCTGATGGCCGCGCGAGAGGGTGTGCCGATGGTCGTGCACGAGGCGAATCGCCGCCCGGGCCTGGCGAACCGTCTCGGCGCCCGCCGTGCCGCCGCTGTGCTGACCGCCTTCGACGGGTCGAGCCTGCCCGGCGCCCGCCGCATCGGCATGCCCATGCGCGAGGGCATCGCGCATCTGGATCGCAGCGCCCGTCGGGACGCGGCCCGCTCCTCCCTCGGACTCGACCCCGAGCGGCCGACGCTCCTGGTCACCGGCGGTTCGCTGGGTGCTCAGCGTCTGAATGAGGCGGTCTCCGCCGCGGCTGACGAGATCATCGCCGCAGGTGCCCAGATCCTCCACGTCACCGGAAGGGGCAAGGCGGACGCGCTCGTCGACCGGCCCGGGCACCGAGTGGTCGAGTACGTGCGAGCCATGGAGGACGCCTATGCGGCCGCTGACCTCGCGGTGACCAGATCTGGAGCCGGGACGGTCTGCGAGCTGACTGCAGTCGGACTTCCCGCCGTGCTGGTTCCGCTGCCGATCGGCAACGGCGAGCAGGCGCTCAACGGCCAGGAGGTCGTCTCCGCGGGAGGGGCGCTGATGATCCCGGACGAGGAGCTCGACGCCGCACAGCTGACGGGGACAGCGCTGCCGCTGCTGCTGGACGCCGAGCGACTCGCCGAGATGTCCGAGGCCTCCACGGCCTTCGGTATCTCCGACGCCGCCGAGGTCCTCGCCGGCATCGTGATCGGTGCCGCACGCCGCGCCTGAAGGGTGCGCGGTGCGCGGACGGCTACCGTTGATCCATGAGCTCCACGGCCTCCTCGCGCCCCCGGCATCGCACGATCCTGACTCCCGGTCCCGTGGTGACCAGGGAGGGCTGGCCGACGGAGGACGAGATCCGCTCCGTGCACGTGATCTGCATCGGAGGCGCCGGCATGTCCGCGGTCGCTCGCCTCGCGCTCGAGGCGGGACTCTCTGTCAGCGGCTCCGACTCGCAGGACGGGCAGTTCATCGCCCCGCTGCGTGATGCAGGGGCGCGCATCGGCATCGGCTTCGATGCGGACCTGCTGCCCGAGGACTGCGATCTCGTCATCGTCTCCACCGCCGTGCGGGCGGACAATCCCGAGGTCGTCGCGGCTCATGAGCGCGGCATCCCGGTGATCCACCGCGCAGCGGGCCTCGCCGGGCTGCTCGGCGGACGCAGGCTCCTGGCCGTCGCGGGCACCCATGGGAAGACCTCGACCACGGGGATGGCGGTCATGGCGCTCCGGGGCGCGGGCGAGGACCCCGCCTGGGCGCTCGGTGCGGCCGTCCCCGACCTCGGCCGCAACGCCGGCTTCGCGGGTGCCGCGGGCGATGCAGACAGCGGCGACGGCGGACGTTCTGGCGACGCCGCCTCCTCCGGGGCGGGCGGCTCGGCCGCGCTCGCGGTGGTCGAGGCCGATGAGTCCGACGGCTCCTTCCTCGCCTTCCGCCCGTCCGCGCTGGTCGTGACGAACCTCGAAGCCGACCACCTCGACTTCCATGGCGATGAGGCGACCCTCGTCGCCGCCTTCGACGCGGTGGCCGCGCAGGTCGTCCCCAGCGGGGCGCTCGTCGTCTGCGCCGACGATCCCGGCGCCCGCGCGCTGGGTGAGCGCGCCGCACGCTCCGACATCGACCTGATCACCTACGGATCGGCCGACGACGCCTCCTGGCGCGTGCTCGAGGAGGTGGCCGGAGCGAGCTCGACCCAGGTGCGCATCGGCACCCCCGAAGGCGAGCTGGAGCTCACGCTCGCGGTCGCCGGGCACCACAACGTCCTCAACGCCGTCGGTGCGCTCGCCGCGGCGGCGAAGCTCGCCCCAGCGGCGGACCGAGCAGCTCTGGCCGCCGGTCTGGCGGCCTTCACCGGCGCCTCCCGCCGCTTCGACGTGGCCGGTCAGGAGCGGGGCGTGACAGTCGTCGACGACTACGCCCACCATCCGCGCGAGCTCGAGGCGACGCTCGCAGCCGCCCGCGGCATCGTCGAGGGCGAGGGGAGCGGCCGCGTGCTCGCCGTCTTCCAGCCCCATCTGTTCTCCCGCACGCGAGCATTCGCCGCCGACTTCGCGCGGGCGCTGTCCCTGGCGGACCGCGCCTGGGTGCTGCCTGTCTATGCCGCTCGCGAGGACCCGGTCCCCGGTGTCGACGCGGACACGATCGCCGACCATGGCGACCGCACCATGCTGACCGCCCTGACCGCGGAGAGCGGTGGGGCGGACGCCGTCGCCCGGATCATCGCGGCCGAAGCGTCGGAGGGGGACCTGGTTCTCATGCTGGGCGCGGGGGACATCGTCGAGATGACCCCCGCTGTGCTCGCGGCGCTCGCCGCGAGCGGGACGAGCTCCGAGGGCGCCTGATGGCGCGCCGTCCCGCCGCCCCGCGCACCACCTCCGCCCGTCGGCCCGCGTCGACCGCACGGCCGTCCGCGCCTGTACGGCCATCGCGCACTGCGGGTTCTGACGCCCGGCCCTCCGCAGCCGAGGGGATGCCGTCGTCCGCCGGGGCCGCCTCATCCGCAGCATCCCCTCTCCGGGACCGCTCATCGGGCCCTGCGGCGTCAGCCCGTTCGGCGAGTTCGGCGTCGGCCCGTTCGGCGAGTTCGGCGTCGGCCCGTTCGGCGGGCAGCCCTTCCGAGCCTCCGGCGCGCACCGCGACCGTCCGACGTGCGACGAGGCCCGCGCCCTCCGCCGCTGCGCCCGCGCCCTCTGCGGCTGGACCGACGTCGTCCGAACCGCGCATGGGCGTGATCCGGTCGATCACCTCGCGCCGACCCTGGCGCCGCCGTCGTCGTGCGATCATCGCCTCCGTGGTCGCCGTGCTCGTGCTCGCAGCGGCTGCCGCCAGCACTCTGCTGTGGCTCCCTGCGCTCACGCTCCAGCAGGTCAGCGTCTTGGGCACCGGGTATGTCGACGAGGCGGACGTGTCGGCGGCCGTCGATCCCCAGCTCGGCGAGAGCCTGGCGCTGGTGGACACCGCCGCCGTCGCCGGATCTGTCGAGGAGATCCCGGGGGTGGAGTCGGCGGAGGTCGAGAGGCGCTGGCCGGACGGCATCGCGATCACGATCACCGAGCGCGCGCCCGTCGCCCAGATCACCCGCCAGGACGGCAGCATCGCCATCCTCGACGGCACGGGGACCGAGCTGCCGGCCGCCGCGGCGGAGGGGGAGTCCCTCGTCCCTCTGACGATCGCCGCCGATTCCCAGGACCCCGACGGGGCGACGGAGTCGATGGCGGCCGTGCTCGCCGCGATGCCCGATGCGCTGCGCGGAGGGATCTCCGAGATGACGGCCTCGAGCCGGAGCGACGTCACCTTCACCCTCGAGCTCGAGGACGCCGACCCGAAGACCGTCGTCTGGGGCGACGCCGAGGACTCGGAGCTCAAGGGAGAGGTCGTCGCAGCGCTGCTGGATCAGCCCGGCACGGTCATCGACGTGTCCTCGCCCGTCGCCCCCGTCACGCGCTGAGCGAGGCCGCTCAGCGGTCGGGAAGGCGACAGCGCACGTGAGAGGTGCGATCCGGCTGTCATCCGAGCACGACACGCGGGGGAGATGTTTGCGCCCCGTACCGCGGGTCCTTAGCGTCGATGGGGAGGAGAGGCGCCCCGAAACCCGAACCTCAAGCTGAGGTTGAGGGTTTCGGAGTCCCGTCGGAGACGGCGGTCCGGCCCCTCTCGGCAGGCGAACGACAAGAGCAAGGACCTAACGTGGCCGGAACCCAGATCTCCCTCGCAGTCATCAAGGTCGTCGGTGTAGGCGGCGGCGGTGTCAACGCCGTGAACCGCATGATCGAGTCCGGCCTCAAGGGGGTCGAGTTCATCGCGGTGAACACAGACGCCCAGGCCCTGCTCATGTCCGATGCGGATGTGAAGCTCGACGTGGGCAAGGAGATCACGCGCGGCCTCGGCGCCGGCGCTGATCCCGAGGTCGGCAAGAAGGCCGCCGAGGACCACGCCGAGGAGATCGAGGAGGTCCTCCGCGGGGCCGACATGGTCTTCGTGACGGCCGGTGAAGGCGGCGGCACCGGCACCGGCGGCGCGCCCGTCGTCGCCAAGATCGCGCGCAGCCTCGGCGCCCTGACCATCGGTGTGGTGACCCGTCCGTTCACCTTCGAGGGCCGTCGGCGCTCGACCCAGGCCGAGTCCGGCATCGCGGCCCTGCAGGCCGAGGTCGACACGCTCATCGTGATCCCCAACGACCGCCTGCTCTCCATCGCCGACAAGCAGGTCTCCATGCTCGACGCCTTCAAGAGCGCCGACCAGGTCCTGCTCTCCGGCGTCCAGGGCATCACCGACCTGATCACCACGCCGGGACTGATCAACCTGGACTTCGCGGACGTCAAGTCCGTGATGCAGGGCGCCGGCAGCGCGCTGATGGGCATCGGCTCCGCGCGCGGGGACGATCGTGCGCTGCAGGCGGCGGAGCTCGCCGTCTCCAGTCCGCTGCTGGAGGCCTCCATCGACGGCGCCTACGGCGTGCTGCTCTCGATCCAGGGCGGCAGCGACCTGGGCCTGTACGAGGTCTCCGAGGCGGCTCGCCTCGTCCAGGAGGCCGCCCACCCCGATGCGAACATCATCTTCGGCTCCGTCATCGACGATGCGCTGGGTGACGAGGTCCGCGTGACCGTCATCGCCGCGGGCTTCGAGGCCGGTGGCCCGACGCCCCGTCAGGACGCCGGCCAGGCGGTGAACCGCCAGGCACCGCGGCCCGACAGGGCTCCCGCCCCCCGTCCGGCCGCCACCGAGTCGCGCCCTGCGGCGAGCCCGGCACCTGCTCAGGGAGCAGGTCCGAGCAGCGCGGCCGCTCCGGGAGCATGGGGAGCCCCGCAGCAGACCTTCGCCCCCTCGCGTCCCTCGGCAGAGCCCGAGACCGAAGCGCTGGACCCCGCCGATGCTGAGGAGGCCGTGCAGAGCACGCCCGCCCCTGCGCCCCAGCCGGTGCGCCCGCCCGTCATCGAGGAGCCCCCGGCGGACGATGACGACCTCGATCTTCCCTCCTTCCTGAAGTGACCGCCGGCCTCGTCGCCCGGGAGGCGCGTCTGCCCGGTGCGGTCGCGCTGTTCACCGGTCGAGGCAGCGGGACCGAGGGGCGGAGCGGCGAGCCCTTCGCCGAGCTGAATCTGGCTCGTCATGTGGGAGACGACGAGGCCGCCGTCGCAGCGAACCGTGATCTCCTCTCCGCGGAGCTCGGGCGCGAGCTCGTGTTCGTGGACCAGGTCCACTCGGCGGACGTGCACGTGCTGCCTCTCGAGGGGGCGATCCCTGTGGTCTCCGCCGACGCGATGGTGACCACCCGTCGCGATGTGGCGCTGGCGATCATGGTGGCTGACTGCCTGCCGGTCCTGCTGGTCGATCCTGCCGCAGCGGTGATCGGAGCCGCGCACGCCGGTCGACGGGGTCTGCTGGATGGCGTCCTCGAGGAGACCGTCGACCAGATGGTCCGACTGGGAGCGGAGCCGGGGCGGATCTCCGCCTCGGTAGGGCCGGGCATCTGCGGTGCCTGCTACGAGGTGCCGGAGGAGATGCGGGCGGCGGCTGTGCGTCGCCTGAGCGCAGTCGGGACCACCACCACCGGCGGTGCGCCCGCGATCGATCTGCGCGCGGGCGCCGTGCAGGCACTGCGCGAGGCCGGGCTGCCCGGTGCGGCGATCGACGCCGATCATCCGTGCACGCTGGAGGACGAGCGCTTCTACTCCTATCGGCGCGAGAGCAGGACCGGTCGGTTCGCCGGAGTCATCGCTCTCGTGTGATCGCGACGACCTCATCCGTGCTCGATCTGATCGGACGGCACAGGTCGTGCGGGCCGCCCAGGTGGTCCAGGCCGTCCCGGCGGACCGGACGGTCCGGGCGAGCACCCGAGCACCGGGAGGCTCGGGAGTGGCGGGGGTCACGCGCGGTGATACCCGGAGACGGCGCTCCACGTCGTGGTGACACGCCGAGCGAACTCCCGATCGCACTCGGATCGGTGCGGTACGTTCTGGGGCAGGGCCTTCGCGCACTCCCCGTGCCTTCCCCAGGGCCCTGCATCTGTGACAGAAGCGACAGACTGGGAGATCTGCGATGGGAACCTGGCGAAACGCCATGGTGGCGCTCGGCCTCGCCAATGAGGTCGACGATGAGTACTACGAGGACGATCGGGATCTCCGCGAGGAGGCTCCCGTCGCTTCTCGGCGCACCGAGCGGGCCCCTGAGCCCGCTCCTGAACGGGAGGCCCAGGTGACCCCGATCCGACAGCGATCCCAGGTCGTGTCCATGGCTCCGGCCGTGGAGGAGTCGATGCATCGCATCACCACGATCCATCCGAGGTCGTACAACGACGCCAAGGCGATCGGCGAGTCCTTCCGGGACGGCGTCCCCGTGATCGTGAACCTCTCCGACATGCAGGACGGCGACGCCAAGCGCATGGTCGACTTTTCCGCTGGCCTCGTGTTCGGGCTGCGCGGCACGATCGAGCGCGTCACCTCCAAGGTCTTCCTCCTCTCGCCGGAGTTCGTCCAGGTGGACGGCGACACCACGGCGGATGAGGGCAGCTTCTACAACCAGAGCTGAGCGGCTGCATGCAGATCGTCGCCGGAGTGCTGTACCTCGCGCTCCTGCTGTACATCATCGTGCTTCTCGCGCGCCTCGTCCTGGAGTGGATCCGCTCCTATGCCCGCGATTTCCGTCCGAGCGGGTTCGTCCTCGTCCTGTTCGAGATCGTCTACACGCTGACCGATCCTCCCGTGAGAGGGCTGCGCCGGATCATCCCCCCAGTGCGCCTCGGTGCGGTCTCTCTTGACTTGAGCCTGATGATCCTGCTGGTCATCGGCTGGATCCTGCTGGGAGTCCTGGGCAGCCTCGCGCTCTGACCGGATGACCCTGCGCGTCCGGCCGATCGGTCGTGCGACAATTCAGGTACCCTGTGCGGCAGCGCTCCGCCTGCGCTGCTCGACCCCAGACTGACGAGAAGGTGACCCATGGCTCTGATGCCCGATGATCTGCTGAACAAGCGGTTCACCCCGGTGCGGTTCTCCGAGGGCTACGACATGGACGAGGTGGACAACTACCTCGACAATGACATCCTGCCGCGCCTGCAGGAGCTCATCGACGAGAACAACCGCCTGACCGATGAGCTCGAGCGGGCTCAGAACCGCATCGCCCAGCTCGAGCGCGAGGCCTCGGAGACGACGAAGGCCGCGCCGGCCGAGGCACCAGCGGAGGAGGCTGTCGAGGAGGCTCCCGCCGCCGAGGAGCCCGCCGCCGAGGCGGCACCCGAGCCCGTCGCCGAGCCGGCCGTGGCCCCCGAGCCCGCCGCCGCTCCTGCCGACGACCAGTCCGCCGCCGGCATCATCGCCCTGGCGAACCGCCTGCATGACGAGTACGTCAAGGCTGGCGAGGACGAGCGTGATCGGCTCATCGCCGAGGCCAACGAGGAGCACCAGCGCATCGTCGGCGAGGCCGAGGAGAAGTCCCGCGCCACCCTCGAGGCCCTCGAGGAGTCGAAGGCCGGACTCGAGAAGTCGATCGACAAGCTGCGCACCTTCGAGCGCGACTACCGCAGCCGTCTGCGCAACTACCTCGAGAACCAGCTCCGCGACCTCGACACCACCGAGACGCAGGACAAGCAGGCGAACTTCGGCCTGTGAGCCGCTCCGTCTCCACGCCGGCGAGCGCCGGGCCCCAGGGGTCCGGCGCTCGCCGCCGTCTCAGCCTGCGCGCGGTCGTCGCGCTTCTCGTGGTCGGCGCCGGCCTGATCCTCATCCTCGACCAGGTCACGAAGAACTGGGCTGTGGCCCATCTCGAGGAGCTGGTCCCGCAGCCGGTCCTCGGCGACGTCCTCAGCTTCACGCTGCTGTACAACTCCGGAGCGGCCTGGGGCATGGGCGCTGGCGCCACGCCCATCGTGACTGTGCTGCAGATGGTCATCGCGATCGGTGCCGTGATCTTCACGGTGAAGGCAGTGCGCACGCCCTGGTATGCGCTGGCTCTCGCCATGATCCTCGGTGGCGCCCTCGGCAACATCCACGACCGGCTCCTGCGAGAGCCCGGGCCGTTCCACGGCGAGGTGGTCGACTTCCTGGAGCTGCCGAACTGGCCGGTGTTCAACGTCGCGGACATGGCGGTGGTGGGCGGTGCGATCCTGGTGGTGCTGCTGGGCATCCTCGGCCGCCCGTACGATCCGGCCGAGGATCCGGTCGAGGACGCGGATGCGCAGGAGCAGACATCGTGAGCAGCGTCCGCACCCTGATCGTCCCCGACGGTCTGGCAGGGGAGCGGGTGGACAGCGGGCTCTCCCGCATGCTCGGTCTCTCGCGCACGCGCGCCGCCGATCTCATCGACCGTGGGCTGGTCGAGGTGGACGGCTCCGCACCGACCCGCTCCGCACGGCTCGAGCCCGGCGCGATGCTGGTCGTCGAGCTGCCGGACGAGCGCCCTGCGGCGGAGATCCGGCCGACGATCGCCGAAGGCATGAGCCTCGTCCATCAGGACGATCACATCGTCGTGGTGGACAAGCCCGTCGGAGTGGCGGCTCATCCCAGTGCAGGCTGGTCGGGGCCGACGGTCCTGGGCCATCTGGCGGCGGCCGGCATCTCGATCCGCACGAGCGGTGACCCGGAGCGCCAGGGCATCGTGAGCCGCCTCGACGTGGGCACCTCGGGTCTGATGGTCGTCGCCCGCGACGAGCTCGCCTACACGACGCTGAAGGACGCCTTCCGGGCACGCACGGTCCACAAGGTGTACCACGCCGTCTGCCAGGGAACGCCGGATCAGCCTGCGGGGACCGTCGAGGCACCGATCGGCCGCTCTCCGAACCACGACTACAAGTTCGCGGTGCGCAGGGACGGCAAGCACTCGGTGACGCACTACGAGACCATCGAGGAGCTGCAGGGCGCGACGCTGCTGCGCGTGAAGCTCGAGACGGGGCGGACCCATCAGATCCGCGTGCACATGGCGGCGCTCCATCATCCGCTCGTGGGGGATCCGCTGTACGGCGCGGACCCGACCGTCGCCCAGCGCGTGGGTCTGGGACGGCAGTGGCTGCATGCGATGGAGCTGTCCTTCGTGCACCCGTCCACGCACGAGGAGGTCACCTTCACCTCCCGCTATCCGGAGGACCTCGCCTCGGCGCTCGAGGCGCTGCGGCGCGCATGAGCCGGACAGGAGCGGGGCGCGAGCCGTCGCCCGGTCGCGCGATAGCGTGATGACCATGAACGACGTGCACCATCCTGGCGACGGCGGAGCGGACGGCCTCGGAGCGGACGCCCTGGGGCCGAACGCCCCTGGGGCGAGAGCCCTCGGGGGAGAGCACCCCGCACCGGATCCGTCGGCCGAGCTGACCGGTCCCCGTGCTCGAGCCCTGGACCGTCCCGACTTCCCGGTGGCGAGGGTGGCGCGGCGGCTGGGGCTGGACCCGACGTCGGCACAGGAGGTCCTGGCCGACGGCGGACGGATGCGCGAGGCGATCGCTGTGCAGATCGAGGAGTTCATCGCCGCCGATGTCGACCGTCGCGCTGGTCGGACTCCATCGGGTCCGCTCGGTCTGGATCCGGACTTCCCGACCGGCGTGGGGATGGCTCTCGTGGGCGCCGCCGTGCTGTGGGAGGCACGGGATCTCGTGCCGAGGGTCGCGCTCCGAGTCGCCAAGGACTGCTACGAGGACGGCGAGGACGAGCTCGCGGCCAGCTACTGCGCCCTCGTTCAGGAGTCCGTGGACCCCGGCCAGGATGATGTCTCGGCGTGGGCGGCGCAGTCGCTGCTGGTCGCTGTCCTGCAGCGCTCCGGCGACCCCGCGAGGGCGGACGAGATCGCCCGCGACCTCGCCCGGAACGCGATCCCGATCGCCCTGTGGCAGGACGACGACCCGTCGCTCCCCGACGACTCGATGGCCTGGCATGGTGGAGCGTTCGTCGGCGGCATCCCGCCGCGCCGGGACGAGCGACATCTCAGCTACGAGGACGTCCACGACTATCTCGACGATCTCCTCGCGCAGACCCGTCGGGAGCATGCCGCGGAGGACGACGAGCAGCACGGCTGAAGCCCTGTCGGCGCGGCGGGCAGCCTCTTCCGACCCGACGGAGAGCGGCTCGGGACCCACCCCGGCGGGACGCGCCGGGGTGACCTCCCCGACCCCCGACCCGCGGCGCGTCGGTCCGCGAGGATGACTACGCTGGAGCGCATGGCTTCCGCGGGCACCGATGACTTCGTCCACCTCCACGTCCACACCGACTACTCCCTCCTGGACGGCGCTGCGAAGATCGACAAGCTGGTCGCGGAGACGGCGGCCCAGGGCCAGTCGGCCGTCGCGATCACCGACCACGGCTATCTCTTCGGCGCGTACGAGTTCTATGCGGCCGCCAAGAAGGCGGGCGTCAAGCCGATCATCGGCGTCGAGGCCTATGTGACCCCGGGTACCAGCCGCCACGAGCGCTCGCGCACCCAGTGGGGCACCCGGGAGCAGCAGCTGGCAGGCGATGACGTCTCGGCGCGCGGGGCGTACACGCATCTGACCCTGCTGTCCCGGACGACACCGGGCATGCACAACCTGTTCCGGCTCGCCTCGGCCGCGTCGCTCGACGGGCAGATGGGCAAGTGGCCCCGGATGGACCGCGAGATCCTCTCGCAGTACTCGGACGGACTGATCGCCACCTCCGGCTGCCCGTCGGGCGAGGTGCAGACGCGGTTGCGCCTGGGGCAGTGGGACGAGGCGGTGAAGGCCGCCGGCGAGTACCAGGACATGTTCGGCAAGGAGAACTACTTCATCGAGCTGATGGATCACGGGCTCTCGATCGAGACCCGCGTGACCCAGCAGCTGATCGAGCTGTCCCGCACCATCGGTGCGCCGCTGGTGGCCACCAACGACCTGCACTACGTCACCGAGGCCGACGCCCAGATCCAGGATGTGCTGCTGTGCATCAACTCCGGGTCGAAGCTCACCGACCCGGATCGCTTCAAGTTCGACGGCTCGGGCTACTTCCTGAAGTCGGCCGCGCAGATGCGCGAGCTGTTCCGGGAGCTGCCCGAGGCATGCGACAACACCCTGCGCATCGCCGAGATGTGCGAGGTCGAGTTCCGCACGACCGCCGAGGGCGCCAACTACATGCCGCGCTTCCCCGTCCCCGCGGGGGAGGATGAGAACTCCTGGTTCATCAAGGAGGTCGAGCGAGGTCTGGAGTACCGCTATCCGTCGGGCATCCCCGACCATGTGCGCAAGCGTGCGGACTACGAGGTCGGCATCATCCTGCAGATGGGATTCCCGGGCTACTTCCTCGTCGTCTCCGACTACATCAAGTGGGCCAAGGAGCAGGGCATCCGTGTCGGACCGGGCCGAGGCTCGGGAGCAGGCTCGATGGTCGCGTACGCGATGCGGATCACCGATCTGGATCCGATCGAGCACGGCCTGCTGTTCGAGCGGTTCCTGAACCCCGACCGCGTCTCCATGCCCGACTTCGACGTCGACTTCGATGATCGTCGTCGCGGTGAGGTCATCGACTATGTCGAGCGCAAGTACGGCGACGACCGCGTCGCGCAGGTCGTCACCTACGGCGTCATGAAGACGAAGAACTCCATCAAGGACGCCGCCCGTGTCCTCGACTATCCCTTCGCCGTGGGCGACCGCATCACCAAGGCGCTGCCGCCGGCGGTGATGGGCAAGGACATCCCGCTCAAGGGGATCTTCGACCCCGAGCACAAGCGCTACGCGGAGGCCACCGAGTTCCGTCGTCTCCACGAGGAGGACCCCGACGTCCAGAAGGTCGTCGAGATCGCCACCGGCGTGGAGGGGCTGACCCGCGGCTGGGGCGTGCACGCCTGCGCGGTCATCATGTCCAGCGACCCGCTGACCGACATCATCCCGATGATGCGCCGTCCGTCCGACGGCCAGATCATCACCCAGTTCGAGTACCCGACCTGCGAGACCCTCGGGCTGCTCAAGATGGACTTCCTGGGTCTGCGCAACCTGACGGTGCTCTCCGACGCGGTGGCGAACATCGAGTCCAACGGCAAGGAGCCTGTGGATCTCGAGTCCCTGCCCTTCGACGACGAGAAGACCTACGAGCTGCTGCAGCGCGGCGACACCCTCGGCGTGTTCCAGCTGGACGGTTCGGGCATGCGCACCCTCCTGCGGCAGATGAAGCCCGACAAGTTCGGCGACATCACCGCTGTCTCGGCGCTCTACCGCCCGGGCCCCATGGGTATGGGCTCCCACACCAACTATGCGCTGCGCAAGAACGGGCTGCAGCCGATCACGCCGATCCATCCCGAGCTCGAGGAGCCGCTCGCGGAGATCCTCGGCGAGACGTACGGCGTGCTCGTCTACCAGGAGCAGGTCATGCAGACCGCGCAGAAGGTCGCGGGATACAGCCTCGGCGAGGCCGACATCCTCCGGCGCGCCATGGGAAAGAAGAAGAAGGCGGAGCTGGACAAGCAGTACGTGTCCTTCGAGGCCGGCATGAAGGAGCGCGGCTACTCCGACGCCGCGGTCGCGGCCCTGTGGGAGACCCTGCTCCCGTTCGCCGACTACGCCTTCAACAAGTCCCACTCGGCCGCCTACGGCGTGGTCTCCTACTGGACCGGCTATCTCAAGGCGAACTATCCGACGGAGTACATGGCGGCGCTGCTGACCTCCACCCAGGAGAACCGCGATCGTCTCGGCCTGTACCTCGGTGACTGCCGCCACCGCGGCATCACGGTGCTGCCCCCCGACGTCAACGAATCCGGCATGTACTTCTCCGCCGTCGGCGACGACATCCGCTTCGGGCTCTCGGCGATCCGCAATGTCGGCGCGAACGTCGTCGAGGAGATCCTGAGGGCGCGGGAGGAGAAGGGCGCCTTCACCTCCTTCACGGACTTCCTGGACAAGGTCCCGCTGACGGTGTGCAACAAGCGCACCATCGAATCGCTCATCAAGGGCGGTGCCTTCGACTCCCTCGGCCACAATCGCCGCTCCCTCGTGCTGATCCACGAGGACGCCGTCGACTCCGTCGTCGACGTCAAGCGCAAGGAAGCCCAGGGCCAGTACGACCTGTTCGCTGACATGCTCGCCGGCGCTCCGGCCGACGACGGGGAGACGATGGCGACGGGATCCGCGGCCACCATCACCATCCCGGACCTGCCCGAATGGGATCGCAAGGAGAAGCTCGCCTTCGAGCGCAACATGCTGGGGCTGTACGTCTCCGACCATCCGCTCTACGGGCTCGAGCACGTCATCGCCCAGAACTCCTCGACGACGATCAGCGCGCTCGCCGACGAGGGGGCCGTCGAGGACGGCCAGATGATCACCATCGCCGGTCTCATCACCAGCCTGCAGCGCAAGACCACCAAGAAGGGCGACATGTGGGCGATCGCCACCGTCGAGGACCTCGAGGGATCGATCGACTGCCTTCTGTTCCCCTCGACCTACCAGACAGTCTCCAGCGAGCTCGCCGAGGACCTCGTGGTCTCCATGAAGGGACGCATCGACGTCTCCAAGGGGATGCCCGAGCTGCGCGTGATGGAGATGTCGATCCCCGAGACCGGCGGCGGTCCCGACGGTCCCGTGGTCATCGCGCTCCCGGCCATGCGGGCGACCACCCGGGTCGCCGAGCAGCTCCGCGGGGTCCTCGAGGACAACCCCGGATCCAGCGAGGTGCGTCTGCGCCTGCAGGAGCCCGGCCGGACCACTCTCATGCAGTTGGACAAGCGGCTCTCGGTGACCCCGTCCGCGGCGCTCTACGCCTCCCTCAAGGCACTGCTGGGGCCCAGCTGCCTGCAATGACTCCGGGGCGCGGGCGAGTCTGCGGATCGAGGCCTGGAGCGTCCACCTCGGTGACACGGTCGGTATGGAGTCGCCGGTGCTCGTCGGTGAGCTGAACGCAGCGGCGTCGGCAGGGGAGCGCGCCTAGTCTGTCATCATGCGTTCTGCCGACCCCGCCGACCCTGCCGACCCTGCTGACGCCCCTGGCCTCGGGCCGAGCTCCCTCCTGCCCGAGGACGTCCTGCCCGACGCCCTGCTCGCCGACCTGCGCGAGCGCGCCGTCGTCCACGACCGCGAGAACACGTTCCCCGACCAGGATCTCGCTGACCTTCGCGCAGCCGGCTATCTTCGCCTGCTCGTTCCCGTCGAGCTCGGCGGATCAGGCGCGAGCCTGCTCCAGGTCGGCCGCATCCAGCGGCGACTCGCCTCTGCCGCGCCCGCCACGGCGCTCGCGATGAACATGCACCTCGTGGTCACCGGTGCGGCGCTGCACGCCTCCCGCGTCGGAGCGGACTCCGGTCGGGCGATCCTCGAGGAGGCCGCCGCGGATCGCCTGCTCGCCTTCGGGATCTCCGAGGCGGGCAATGACTCGATGCTCTTCGACTCCTCCACCGTCGCGGACCCGGACGACGCCGGCGGCTATCGCGTGACCGGAACGAAGATCTTCACCTCCCTGGCCCCGGTGTGGGATCGCCTGGTCGTCCACGGACGCATCGCCGAGGCCACCGAGGCCGATCCGCGGCTGGTCTTCGGTCTCCTCGAGCGCGACGACGCCGTCGAGGTCCTCGACGACTGGGACACCCATGGCATGCGTGCCAGCCAGTCGCGCACCACCCGGCTGCATGGCGCCCGCATCGCCCCCGAGCGCGTGCTGACCACGACGCCCGTCGGCCCGAATCCGGACCCCTTCGTCATGGGGATCTTCGGAGTGTTCGAGCTGCTGATCGCCTCCGTGTACACCGGCATCGCCGAGCGTGCCATCGCCGTCGGCGTCGAGACCGCCCGCACCCGCCGCAGCCTCTCGAAGGGCATCGTGCATGCTGACGACCCGGACATCAGGTGGCGTCTGGCCGATGCGGCGATCGGGGTCGACGGTGCGATCCTGCAGATCGAGAAGCTGCTGGCTGACCTCGATGCGTTCGGGACCGGGGACAGCTCCCCGGGGACCGTCGACCACGGCGGACGCTGGTTCCTGCACTTCTCGGGGGTGAAATCGCGCGCGACCGAGACGGCGATCGCGGCGGTCGATCAGGTGCTGCGTGCGAGCGGCGGCGCGCAGTACTACCGACGCAGCGAGCTCGAGCGGCTCTCGCGGGACGTTCGCGCCGGCATGTACCACCCGAGTGACCTCGAGTCGGTTCACGCGTCCTACGCCAAGGCGCTCCTCGGCGAGATCGGAGGCAGTGCCCAGTCGCTGTAGCTCCTGGCCGCCACAGCTCCTGGGCGCTGCGGCTTCCAGTCGCTGCGGCTCCCGGAGACGCATGGCCCGCGCTCCGTGGCTCACCGGTGCCCTGAGCGGGGCTGCGGAATGCACGCCGCCGACGCCGGAGCCCGTCGGGCGATCAGCCGAACAGGAAGGTCATCTCGTCCCAGCGGGCGCGCGGAACGCGCTTGAGGCTGTCGATCGCGTCGGTCAGGGGGACATCGAGGATCTCGGTGCCGCGCAGGGCGACCATGCGTCCGAAGCCTCCGTCGTGCACGAGGTCCACGGCCTTGGTCCCGAGGCGGGTCGCGAGCACGCGGTCGTAGCCGGTGGGCTCGCCGCCGCGCTGGATGTGGCCGAGCACGGTGGCGCGCGCCTCGATCCCCAGGCGCTTCTCGATGAGCGGTGCGAGCACCTCGGCGATGCCGCCGAAGCGGGGCCGACCGAACTCGTCGAGGTCGTAGTCCATGAAGCCCTCGGGCGCGTCCTTCGGGACGAAGCCCTCCGCGACGACCACCAGCGGCGCGCGCCCGCGGTCGAAGGCGGACTGCACGTGGTCGCAGATCTCGTCGATCGTCAGCGGGAACTCCGGCAGGCAGATGACGTGTGCGCCGGCGGCCATGCCGGAGTGCAGCGCGATCCAGCCGACCGAGCGGCCCATGACCTCGGCGACCATGCAGCGATGGTGGGAGTCCCCGGTGACCCGCAGACGGTCCAGCGCCTGCGTGGCGATCTCCACGGCCGTGTTGAAGCCGAAGGTGTAGTCCGTGGCATCGAGGTCGTTGTCGACCGTCTTCGGGACGCCGACGACGGGGATCCCCGCCTGGAAGAGGCGGTTCGCGGTGAAGAGCGTGCCGTCGCCGCCGATCGCGATGATCCCGTCGATCTCGTTCTCGTCCATGTGCCGGCGGACGATCTCCGCGCCGTCCTCCCCGTCGGCGAAGGGATTCGAGCGAGAGGTCCCCAGGATGGTGCCGCCCACGCGTCCGATGCCGCGCACCCGGCGGCGCGGCAGGGTCATGAAGTCGTTGTCTATGACGCCCCGCCAGCCGTCGCGGTAGCCGATGAACTCGTCCTCGAAGAACTTGTCCCCCTTGAGGACCGCGCCGCGGATGACAGCGTTCAGGCCCGGGCAGTCCCCGCCGGAGGTCAGGATCCCGATCTTCATGGGCAGCTCTCTCTTCCATCGCTGGTCATGGGTGTCACGGAGCACTCTACGGTCTCGTGCCCTCGCTCCGCATCGCAGGACGTCCCGGGGAGAACCCGGTCGGCATGGGAGCGCCCCGGCCCTCCGGGAGGAGGGCCGGGGCGCGGGTGATCGAGCGTCCGGAGGACGGACCGGAGAGCGGGTCAGTCCTCGGAGCCGTCGGCGTCGGCCGACGGGGCAGGAGCATCGGACGAGGCGGTGGAGGAGGCCTTCGCTGCCGATGCCGGCACCGACGGTGCAGGCGCCGACGTCCCGACGGCGCCACCGGACTCGGCCTCGGCACGGACCTCGCGACCGCCGCTCGCGGCACGCTCGAGCGTCTCCTGGAAGTCCACGCCGGTGGTCGAGCGGACCATGTCGAGCACCTGGGCCAGGCCCACCGAGATGGACTGACCGATCTTCGCCTCGCCGTCGGTGGAGAACACCGAGAGGTTCTCGATGTTCGAGTACGGGGAGGCGAGCTCGCCGGCCACCTGCGGCAGCACCTCGAGCACCTGGTTGAGGACCGCGGCGTCGTTGAACTGCTTGTACGCCTCGGCGCGGGCACGGGTGGCCTCGGCCTCGGCCTCGCCCTTCGCACGGATGGACGTGGCCTCCGCCTCGCCCTTCGCGCGCAGAGCATCAGCATCGGCCTGGCCCTCGAGGCGCACAGCCTCGGCATCCTTCGAGCGGCGCTGCAGGTCGACCTCGGCCTCGGCGCGACCGCGAGCCTCGATCGCATGGGCCTCGGCGTCGGCCGTGACCTTGCGGGACTCGGCACGGTTGCGCTCGTCGGTCAGTGCGGCCTCGGACTCGGCGATGCGAGCGTACTTCTTGGAGTCCGCGTCCTGCTGCTCGGCATAGCGCTTGGCCTCGGCCGGCTTGTGGACCTCGGCGATGAGCTGCTTCTCGCGCAGGTCGTTGTTGCGGACCGCGATGAGCTCCTCCTGCTCGATGATCTTCTGCTGCTGCGCGGCGCGGGCGAGGGGACCGGCGGCGTCGGCGATGGCCTGCCGGGCGTCGGTCTCCTCCTTGATCTCGGCGTTGCGGAGGTCGAAGGCCTGCTTGGACTCCGCCTCCTGCTGGAGGTTGAGGTTCTTGGCCTGAGTGGCCTCGCGGTTCGCGTCGGACTCGGCGATCGCGGCGCGCTTGGCGACCAGCGCGGCCTCCGGGCGGCCCCAGTCGCGCAGGTACGAGCCGTCGTCCTCGATCGCGGAGATCTGGAAGGTGTCGATGACCAGACCCTGGTTGTTCATCGAGTGCTCGGCCTCCGCCTGCACCTGGGCGGCGAAGGAGGCGCGGTCGCGGATGATCTGCTCGACCGTCAGGGTGCCGACCACGGCGCGCAGGGTGCCCGAGAGGATCTCCTGCGTGTAGTGGTCGATCTGCTTCTGCTGGTCGAGGAAGCGCTGGGACGCCTTGCGGACGTCATCGACGTTGCCGCCGACCTTCACCTGTGCGACGCCGCGCAGACGCAGGAAGATGCCGTTCATCGAGTAGCCCTCGACCTCGACCGGGATCTGGCGCGAGCTCAGGCTCAGCACGAAGGCTCGGTCGAAGACGGGCCGCACGATCGCGCGGCCGCCGATGACCACGCGCGCGCTGCCGGACTCGAGGTCGATGTCCCCGTTCGCGTTCGTGCGGGCGTTGCGGCCCGTGATGATCAGTGCCTCGTTCGGTGCGGCGATGCGGTAGCTGCGCAGGACGATGAACAGCAGCAGCAGGAGGACGACGAGCACTGCCGCAGCGCCGACGACGATGGATATCAATGCGTCCATGGGTTCCCCTCAGTTCGAATGGAGCATGCGCTGAGCATTCTCCCAGATCGGGCTCCTGGAGGCACGGCCCCTCCACACCTCGGAGGAAGGCGGGGAGGAGCGGTTCCGGAGAAGCAATCCCGGAGGGGTGGTCCCAGAGGGGCGGTTCCATCGGCGCCGCACGGGCTGCACGGCCCGCGCCCCTCAGCCGTGCAGACTCCTCAGAGGATGTCGCGGGCCAGGGGCTGCATGCCCTTGTGCCCCTTCAGGAGGAGGTTCAGCAGGACGGCGCTGAACGCCGCGGCGCTCACGCCGGAGCTGAGCACCATCGACACCAGCGACGGCAGCGAGTCGTACAGGGCCGGCACCGCGAGAGGCATCACCGCCAGTGCGAGGGAGACCGCCACGATGATCGTGTCATGGCTCGCGTCGCGCTCGTCGTCGCGGGCGCCCTCGGAGATCGTGCGGACGCCCGCGGCGGCCACCGAGCCGAACAGGACGATGCCGGCGCCGCCGAGCACGGGGGAGGGGACGGCGGCGACCACGCGACCGAGCACAGGCACGAGTCCCAGCAGCACGAGGATCGCACCGCCGGCGGCGACCGTGTATCGCGAGCGCACGCGGCTGACCGAGATCAGACCGATGTTCTGGCTGAACGCCGTCGCCGGGAAGGAGTTGAGCAGCGGCGCGACGGCGGAGGCGATCATGTCGGCGCGCAGGCCGTTGGAGAGCCGCCGCGGCGGCAGATCGGTGCCGACGACCTTCGTGACCGCGAACAGGTTCGCGGTGGTCTCCATGAGCGTCACCACGATCACGACCACCATCGGGATGATCGCCGCCAGCTCGAAGGTCGGCATGCCGAAGGCGAAGGGAGTGGGGAGGGCGATGACGGACCCGCCCAGCACATCCGAGAAGTCGGCGACGCCGACGAATGCTGCGACGACCGTGCCGATGACGATGCCGAGCATGATCGCCACTCCCGACAGCCGACGGATGCGGGAGAGCACGAGGACGGCCAGCAGCGTGATCGCTGCCAGACCGAGGTTCAGCGCCCCGCCGTAGCCCTCCGTGCCCTCGATGCCCATGATCCAGCCGGCGGCGACCGGCAGCAGCGAGATGCCCATGGCGGCGATGACGGTCCCCGTGACGACCGGCGGGAACAGCGGTTGGAGCCTGGTGACCAGGGGGACCAGCAGCAGACCGACGATCGAGGCGACGATGACGGAGCCGAAGACGGCGGGCATGCCGCCGCCGTCGGAGATGATCACCAGCATCGTGGAGACGGCGCCGAAGGTGGTGCCCTGGACGAGAGGGAGCTTCGCACCGAACCCGGGGACGCCGAGGGACTGCAGCATCGTCGCCAGCCCCGAGACGAACAGCGCGGCGGCGACCAGCACTCCCGTCTCCGTGCTGGACAGACCGGCCGCACTGCCGATGATCAGGGGGATCGCCACGACGCCCCCGTACATGGACAGCACATGCTGGGCGCCGAAGAGCAGCGCGCGGGGCAGGGGGAGGCGCTCGTCCTCCGGTCGGGTCGACGGAGCGGCGACGGTCGAGGTCACGAGGCGGCTCCTCTGCATTCCTGGGGCGGGACGGCGAGAGCCCGTCGCGGGGACGGGCTCTCGCCGATCCTAGGTGCGCAGGAGCGCCCCGTCGTCGGGCCGACGGTCCGGTGCGACCGTACGGCGGATCGCCGTCGGCCCTCGGATCCCTCCCGTCCCAGCTCGCACGGGGGCCGGGTCCCTGCTGGTCCCCGGCCCCCGTGATGCGATCGTCACCCGGTGGTCCGCACTGCGGACTCGTGATGTCCGCAGTGCGGGACCGGCGCCGGTGCGTGCACCGTGCGCTCAGGGCAGGTGTGCGCTCAGCGCTGTCGGTGGGTGCGGTAGTAGCGGATCAGCGCCGAGGTCGAGGAGTCCTCGTCCGCGATCGCCGCCTCGTCGCCTGCGACGGCACCTGCGAGATCCTTCGCCAGCTGCTTGCCGAGCTCGACGCCCCACTGGTCGAAGGAGTTGATGCCCCACACGGTGCCCTGGACGAAGGTGATGTGCTCGTACAGCGCGATCAGCTGCCCGAGGACCGACGGCGTCAGCCGGGGAGCCATGATCGAGGTGGTCGGACGGTCACCGGAGAATTCGCGGGCCGCGACCAGCGCACCCTCCGTGCCCTCCGCACGCACCTCCTCGGCGGTCTTGCCGAAGGCGAGGGCCTTGGTCTGCGCGAAGAAGTTCGCGAGGAACAGCTCGTGGACGTCCTGCTCGCCGTCGACCAGCGGACGCTCCGGCGTCGCGAAGGCGATGAAATCCGCCGGGATGATCCGGGTCCCCTGGTGGATCAGCTGGTAGAAGGCGTGCTGGCCGTTGGTGCCGGGCTCGCCCCAGAACACCTCGCCGGTCTCGGTCACGACCGTCGACCCGTCCCAGCGCACGGACTTGCCGTTGGACTCCATGGTCAGCTGCTGCAGATAGGCGGGGAAGCGGTGCAGATACTGGGAGTAGGGGAGGACAGCATGGGTCTCCGCCTCCAGGAAGTTCACGTTCCACACGTTCAGCAGACCCATGAGCAGCGGCACGTTCTTCTCGGCCGGGGCGGTGCGGAAGTGCTCGTCCATCGCGTGGAAGCCAGCCAGCAGCTCCTCGAAGACATCCGGTCCGAGCACGGTGGCGAGCACGGTGCCGATCGCGGAGTCCACCGAATAGCGCCCTCCCACCCAGCTCCAGAACCCGAAGGCGTTCGCGGGGTCGATGCCGAACTCGGCGACCTTGTCGAGCGCGGTGGAGACGGCCACGAAGTGCTTGGCGACGGCCTCCTTCTCCTGGTCGGCCGAGAGGCCCTTCGCGCGCAGTCCGGTCAGCAGCCACTCGCGCACGAGCCGGGCGTTGGTGATGGTCTCGAGGGTCGTGAAGGTCTTCGAGGCGACGATGACCAGCGTGGTCTCGGGGTCGAGGTCCTTGGTGGTCTCGTAGGCGTCGGTCGGGTCGATGTTGGAGATGAAGCGCGCTTGGAGGCCGTCCTGGGCGAGCGGCGCGAGCGCCTCGTAGATCATCACAGGGCCGAGGTCGGATCCGCCGATGCCGATGTTGACGACGGTCTCGATGCGCCTGCCGGTCACGCCGGTCCATTCGCCCGAGCGGACGGAGGCGGCGAAGGCTGAGATGCGGTCGAGCACCTCGTGCACGTCGTGGTCGATGTCCTGGCCGTCGACGACGAGCGCAGGGGAGGCTCCTGCGGGACGGCGCAGCGCGGTGTGGAGGACGGCGCGGTCCTCGGTGGTGTTGATGTGGGCGCCGGCGAACATCGCGTCGCGCCGCTCCTCGACGCCGACCTCGCGAGCCAGCTGGAGCAGGAGCTCGAGGGTCCGGTCGTTGATGAGGTTCTTGGAGAGGTCGACGAACAGGTCCGCGGCCTCGAAGGAGAGCTTCTGCGCGCGCTGAGGATCGGCGGCGAACCACTCGCGCAGGGATCCGGTCAGCTCGTCGTCGTGCTCCTCGAGGGCCTGCCAGGAGGCGGTCCCGGTCGGGTCGATCGGAGTGGCGGACTGTGTCACATCATGCAGTGAGGAGGTCATGCGGACATTCAACACCCGGTGAGGGAAGGCCGCACCCGCCGATGGACTCATGTCAGTAAGCGGACACGGCTTGACAGAGTAATCTGGCCCGGGCTGCACGTACATCCCACACCCCGTACGGCGCTCGACGCAGAGCCGAACACAGGAGATCCCTCATGGCACTTTCTCGACGATCCATGCTGATCGGCACCGCCGCCACCGGTGCCGCCGCCACCCTCGCAGCCTGCAGCGGCGGAGGCTCGGGGAGCGACGGCGGCGGTTCGGCGAACGCGGTGCTCGCCAACAGCACCGAGCCCCAGAACCCGCTGATCCCGACGAACACCAACGAGGTCGGTGGCGGCCGCGTCATCGATCTGCTGTTCTCCGGCCTCGTGCGCTACACGGCGGACGGCGAGGTCGAGATGGAGATGGCCGAGTCCATCGAGTCCGAGGACAACCAGACCTGGACCGTCACCATCAAGGCTGATCAGAAGTACTCCGACGGCACCGTGGTGACCGCGCAGGACTTCGTGGACGCCTGGAACTACGGCGCCAACACGGCGAATGCTCAGCTCGCGCAGTCCTTCTTCGACGTGATCGAGGGCTTCGACGCCGTCTCCGCCGGTGACGCGACCGCGGACATCACCCTCTCGGGCCTCGAGGTCACCAGCGACACCGTCTTCACCGTCACGCTGACCTCGCCCCAGGTCGACTTCCCGAGCCGCCTGGGCTACTCGGCCTACAAGCCGCTGCCGCAGAGCGCCTACGACGACATGGACGCCTTCGGCGAGTCCCCGGTGGGCAACGGCCCGTACATGCTCGATCACTGGACCCATGAGTCGGAGATCGCCCTGGTCCCCAATCCCGAGTACGACGGGCCCCGCGCCGCGGCGAACGAAGGTGTCACCTTCATCATGTACGCCAAGGACGAGACTCTCTACAACGATCTGATCTCGGACAACGTCGACGTCGCCGACCAGATCGCGACCTCGGCCCTGTCGACCTTCCAGGACGAGCTGGGGGACCGCGCGGTGAACCAGCCGGGCGCCGTCTTCCAGTCCTTCACCATCGCACAGAACGACCCGAACTTCTCGGGCGAGGCCGGCAAGCTCCGCCGCGCCGCGATCTCGCGGGCGATCGACCGCGAGTCGATCTGCTCCACGCTGTTCTACGACACCCGCACCCCGGCCACCGACTTCGTCGCGCCGACGATCGTCGGCGGCGGCGCCACCGACATCCCGGGCGCCGAGGTGCTCCAGTACGACGAGGCCGAGGCGAAGAGCCTGTGGGAGCAGGCCGAGGCTATCCAGGCCTTCGACGGCGAGTTCACGCTCTCGTACAACGCCGACGGCCCGCACCAGGACTGGGTCGAGGCCGTGTGCAACTCGATCAAGAACACCCTCGGCATCGAGGCGACCCCGCAGGCGTTCCCCGCCTTCGCGGACTTCCGCGAGCAGATCACCAACCGCGAGCTCGCGGGCGCCTTCCGCTCGGGCTGGCAGGCGGACTACCCGTCGATGTACAACTTCCTGGCGCCGCTGTACTCCTCCGCCGCGGCGGACGGCAACGGCTCCAACGACGGCGACTACAAGAACGAGGAGTTCGACGCCCTGATCGCCGAGGGCCTCGCCGCCGCCGACGAGGACGCCTCGATCGAGAAGTACAAGGCCGCCCAGGCCATCCTCATGGAGGACCTCCCGGCGATCCCGCTCTGGTACCAGAACGGCTTCGGCGGCTACTCGACGCTCGTCGGCGACGTCGAGTTCGGCTGGGACTCGGTCCCGCTGTACTTCGAGATCACCAAGGCCTGATCCGGCCTCCGGCGGGAGGCGGCGTGCTGCGCCGCCTCCCGCCGGTCCTTGTCCTCTCCCACCACTACCGAAGGTGACCGACGTGATCTGGTACATCGGGCGGCGCGTGCTGCAGATGATCCCCGTCTTCCTCGGCGCGACCCTGATCGTGTATCTGATGGCCTTCGCCACCTCCGGCGACCCCATCGCGACGATCGCGGGCGAGAAGCCGCTGTCCCCAGCCGTGGAGCAGGCGCTCCGCGAGCAGTACAACCTCGACAAGCCTGTCCTCGTGCAGTGGCTCATCTACCTGGGCAACCTGTTCCAGGGCGATTTCGGCATCGGCTTCAGCGGCCGCCCGATCATCGACGACATCGCCGCGGCCTTCCCGGTGACTCTGCGCCTGGCGATCATCGCCGTGGTCATCGAGACGATCTTCGGCGTCGTCGCCGGCGTCATCTCGGGGCTCCGGAAGGGCACGATCATCGACACCAGCCTGCTGCTGGTCTCTCTGCTCGTGATCGCGGTGCCGACCTTCGTGATCGGCTTCGTCGCGCAGTTCGTGCTCGGCGTGAAGCTCGGGGTGATGCCGGTGAACGTCGGCCGCGACCCCTCCTGGCAGAACCTGCTGGTCCCCGGCATCGTGCTGGGCGCGGTCTCCTTCGCCTACGTGCTGCGGCTGACCCGCACCTCGATCGCCGAGACCGCGACCGCCGACCACGTGCGCACCGCGACCGCCAAGGGCCTCTCGCGCGGCGGCGTCGTCACCAAGCACATCCTGCGCAACTCGCTGATCCCGGTGGTCACCTTCATCGGCGCCGACCTCGGCGCGCTCATGGGCGGCGCGATCGTCACCGAGCAGATCTTCAACATCAACGGGATCGGCTCGCTGCTGTTCGGCGCCATCAACGACCGCGAGGCGCCGCTGATCGTCTCCGTGGTGACCCTGCTCTTGATCGTCTTCCTGATCACGAACCTGGTCGTCGACCTCCTCTACGCCGTGCTCGACCCGAGGATCCGCTATGCGAAGTGAACCCCGCGCCACCCCGACCGCGCGCCCGCGCGACGAGCACTTCGTCGCCCCGCTCGACGAGACGCCCCTGCAGGAGGTCGACGCCCTCGACACCACGCAGGCCCCGCGCTCGATGTACGCCGAGGCCGCGCACTCCCTGATCCGCAACCCCGTCTTCATCGTCTCGGGCCTGCTGATCCTCGCCGTCCTGTTCGTCGCCGCCTTCCCGGGCCTGTTCACCGACCAGGACCCGTCCTACGGCAGCATGGACCAGGCGAACCAGCCGCCGAGCTCCGAGCATCCCTTCGGCACCACCCGCCAGGGCTACGACGTGCTCGCCCGCACCCTCTACGGGACCCGCACCTCGGTGACCGTCGGCTTCTTCACGATGATCCTCGCGACGCTCATCGGCGGCGCCGTCGGCGCGATCGCCGGCTACGTCGGCGGCGTCTTCGACGCGATCCTCTCGCGCGTCACCGACATCTTCTTCGCGATCCCGCTGATCCTCGGCGCCATCGTCATCGGCAACCGCTTCGACGGCATGAACGTCTGGGTGCTCGTGCTCGTGCTGGCCGTGTTCGGCTGGACGAACATCGCCCGCATCATGCGTGGCGCGGTGATGTCCGTGAAGAACCAGGACTTCGTCACCGCCTCGACCGCGCTCGGCGCCGGCGGGGTCGCGAACCTCGTCAAGCACGTGGTGCCCAACGCGATCGCCCCGGTGATCGTCACCGCCACCGTGAACCTCGGCGTCTACATCGTCGCCGAGGCGACGCTGACGTTCCTCGGCGTCGGCCTCCCGGCGTCGACCATCTCCTGGGGCGGCGACATCTCCAGCGCGCAGAGCGCGCTGCGCACGCAGCCCATGATGCTGTTCTACCCCTCGATGGCGCTCGCGATCACCGTGCTGAGCTTCATCATGCTCGGCGACGCCGTGCGCGACGCGCTCGACCCGAAGGCGAGGAAGCGATGACCACCACCGCGAGCAGCGAGCCGCTGCTGGAGATCTCGGACCTCGAGATCACCTTCTCCACGAGCGCCGGTCCCGTCCGCGCGGTGCGCGGCGCGAGCCTGACCGTCTACCCCGGCGAGACCGTCGCGATCGTGGGAGAGTCGGGGTCCGGCAAGTCCACGACGGCCATGAGCATCGCGCGCCTCCTGCCCAAGAACGGCAGCGTCACCGGGGGCAGCATCCGCTTCGGGGGCCGTAACATCACCGACGTCCCCGAGCGCGAGATCCGCGCGCTCCGGGGCAGCGAGGTGGGCCTGGTCCCGCAGGACCCGATGAGCAACCTCAACCCCATGTGGCGCGTCGGCTCCCAGATCAAGGAGGCGCTCGCCGCCAACGGCGTCGCCAAGGGCTCTGCCGCCTCCGCGCGCACCGTCGAGCTCCTCGAGGAGGCGGGCCTGCCGGACGCCGAGAAGCGCGCCGAGCAGTTCCCGCACGAATACTCCGGCGGCATGAAGCAGCGGGCGCTGATCGCCATGGGCCTCGCCGCGCGTCCGCGGCTGCTGATCGCCGACGAGCCCACCAGCGCTCTCGACGTCACCGTCCAGCAGCAGATCCTCGACCACCTGGACACCCTCACCACCGACCTCGGCACCGCGGTGCTGCTGATCACCCACGACCTGGGTCTCGCCGCCGAGCGCGCCCAGCATCTCGTGGTGATGTACAAGGGGCAGGTCGTGGAGTCCGGGCCCGCGCTCGAGCTGCTGCAGAAGCCCCAGCACCCGTACACGAAGCGGCTCATCGCCGCCGCGCCCTCGCTGGCCTCGCGCCGTCTGGTCTCCGTGACCGAGCGCGAGCAGGTGCGCGAGCAGGCGCAGGAGATCGCCGAGGCCGAGGCCGGCTCGAGCGCGGGAGAGCAGCCGATCATCCGCGTGCAGGGGCTGACCAAGGACTTCCCGATCCGCGGAGCGGTGCCGTGGCGCACCACCCCCTTCCGCGCGGTCGACGACGTCTCCTTCGACCTCGAGCGCGGCACCACCACCGCGATCGTCGGCGAGTCCGGTTCGGGCAAGTCGACCGTCGCGCAGATGGTGCTGAAGCTGCTGCCCCCGACCGCCGGATCGGTCGAGTTCGACGGACGGGACATCACCGGCTTCGCGGGCGCCGAGCTCAAGGAGCTGCGTCGTCGCGTGCAGCCGATCTTCCAGAACCCCTACGGGACCCTGGACCCGATGTACTCGATCTTCCGGACGATCGAGGAGCCGCTGCGGCTGCATGGGATCGGGGACGCGAAGAGCCGCGAGGCGAAGGTGCGGGACCTGCTCGACAAGGTCTCGCTGCCTGCCGCGATGATGCGTCGCTATCCCAACGAGCTCTCCGGCGGCCAGCGCCAGCGCATCGCGATCGCGCGCGCCCTGGCCCTGGACCCCGAGGTGGTCATCTGCGACGAGGCGGTCTCCGCCCTCGACGTTCTGGTCCAGGCGCAGGTCCTCGAGCTGCTCAACGACCTCCAGGCCGAGCTGGGACTGTCCTATCTGTTCATCACCCACGACCTCGCGGTCGTGCGGCAGATCGCCGACCGCACCCTCGTCATGGAGAAGGGGCGCGTGGTCGAGCAGGGCACCACCGATGAGGTGTTCCACACCCCGCAGGAGGACTACACCAAGCGCCTGCTGGCAGCGATCCCCGGCGGTTCGATCCCGCTCGCGGGCTCCGAGACGATCGATGTGGACGCTCCCGAGGCTTCCGCGGAGGCGTCGGACGAGGCCGCGGAGGCGCCGTCGGGCCCTGACGGCGGAGTGATCGACCCGTTCGGCGAGGCAGGTCACGTGTGATGACGTCGTCGCCCTCGTCACCCCCTCTGGGGATGGCGGGGGCTGACGGTTAGAATCGCTCCGGCCCTGGACGGGGCCGCGCTCCTGTGCGGCCCGAGGCGCAGGACCGCACCCCTTCCTGCGACCCGAGAAGAGCTCCCGCGTATGACCCTCCGCCACCGCAACGATCTGCGAAACGTCGCCATCGTCGCCCACGTCGACCACGGCAAGACCACGCTGGTGGACGCCATGCTCACGCAGGGCGGCGCCTTCGGCGACCACGAGAAGCACGACGAGCGGGCGATGGACTCCGGCGAGCTCGAGCGCGAGAAGGGCATCACGATCCTCGCCAAGAACACGGCGATCCGCTACACCGGTCCGTCGGCCGCGGCCATCGGCGAGCCCGAGGGCATCACGATCAACGTGATCGACACGCCCGGCCACGCCGACTTCGGCGGTGAGGTCGAGCGCGGCCTGTCCATGGTCGACGGCGTCGTCCTGCTCGTGGACTCCTCCGAGGGTCCGCTCCCGCAGACCCGCTTCGTGCTGCGCAAGGCGCTCGCCGCCAAGCTGCCCGTGATCCTCGTGGTCAACAAGGTCGATCGTCCCGATGCCCGCATCGACGCCGTCGTGGGTGAGGCCACCGACCTGCTGCTGGGCCTCGCCTCCGACCTCTCCGACGAGGTCCCGGACCTCGACCTCGACGCCGTCCTGGACGTCCCGGTCGTCTACGCCTCCGGCAAGGCCGGCCGCGCCTCCCTCGAGAAGCCGGCCGACGGCGAGCTGCCCGACTCCGAGAACGTCGAGCCGCTGTTCAAGACGATCCTCGAGTCGATCCCGGCGCCGTCGTACGACGACGAGGTCCCGCTGCAGGCGCACGTGACCAACCTCGATGCCTCGCCCTTCCTCGGTCGCCTCGCGCTGCTGCGCATCAAGAACGGCGAGCTCAGCAAGGGCCAGCAGGTCGCCTGGTGCACCCAGCACGGCGAGACGAAGACGGTGAAGATCACCGAGCTGCTCGAGACCAAGGGTCTGGCCCGCGAGCCCATGACCCGTGCGGCCCGTCCGGGCGACATCGTCGCCGTGGCTGGCATCCCTGAGATCATGATCGGCGAGACGCTCGCCGATGTCGCTGATCCGCGCCCGCTGCCGCTGATCAGCGTCGACGAGCCGGCGATCTCGATGACCATCGGCATCAACACCTCCCCGCTCGCGGGCAAGAACGCCAAGGGCCACAAGCTCACCGCCCGTCAGGTCAAGGACCGTCTGGACTCCGAGCTGATCGGCAACGTGTCGCTGCGCGTCCTGCCGACGGACCGGCCCGACGCCTGGGAGGTCCAGGGCCGCGGAGAGCTGGCGCTCGCGATCCTCGTCGAGCAGATGCGCCGCGAGGGCTTCGAGCTGACCGTCGGCAAGCCGCAGGTGCTCACCCGGGAGATCGACGGGAAGACCTGCGAGCCCGTGGAGCGCATGACGGTCGACGTGCCCGAGGAGTATCTCGGAACGGTCACCCAGCTGATGGCCTCCCGCAAGGGCCGCATGGAGACCATGAGCAACCACGGCTCGGGCTGGGTGCGCATGGAGTTCACCGTCCCCTCCCGCGGGCTGATCGGCTTCCGCACCCGCTTCATGACCGAGACCCGCGGCAACGGCATCGCCTCCTCCTACGCCGACGGCTATGAGCCGTGGCTCGGTGCGATCGAGTTCCGCTCCACCGGCTCCCTGGTCGCCGATCGTCCCGGGGTCGTCACCCCCTACGCGATGATCAACCTGCAGGAGCGCGGCTCCTTCTTCGTGGAGCCGACGAGCGAGGTCTACGAGGGGCAGGTCGTCGGCGAGAACTCCCGCAACGAGGAGATGGACGTCAACATCACGAAGGAGAAGAAGCTGACGAACATGCGCGCCGCGTCGGCCGACTCCTTCGAGAACCTGATCCCGCCGCGGAAGCTCACCCTCGAGGAGTCCCTCGAGTTCGCCGCCGAGGACGAGTGCGTCGAGGTCACCCCGAGCATCGTCCGCATCCGCAAGGTCGTCCTCGACCAGCAGGAGCGCGCCAAGCTGCGCTCTCGCGCCCGCGCGAAGTGAGCCCCCGCGGGTCACAGATCCGCTGACCGGCCCCGAACGGGGTCAGCAGGACGGACGGGCGTCCCTGCGGTGCGGGAGCACCGCGGGGACGCCCGTCCGTGCTGTCCGGGCCGCCCGCCTGCTGCCTGCCCCGTACGGCGTTCGGAGAACTGGGCGACAATGTCCGGGTGACTCCGAGCCAGACACCCTCCCGACCCTCGCGCTCCGTCGAGAATGCCGCTTCGCGCGCCGGTCTCGCGCGCAGCGCGCCGACGACTGCGGATCCGACGACGACGGACCCGAGGTCGGTGCTCGGCGTTCGGCTGGGGCAGGCGGCGATGGCTGTGGTGCCCGCTGCGCTGTCGGTCGTCATCATGATCGCGGTGCATCGTCTGCACGTGGACCTGCTCGGAGTGCGGATACCGCTCGGACTGATCCTCGGGGCGTTCTATCAGATCGTGACCTGCACCTTCCTCTATGGGGTCACGGGCTCGAGGCTCCCGCTGGCGGTGCTGGGCTCCCTGTGGGGCGTGTTCGCCGTGCCGTTCCTCGGCAGCGGAGCCGGCGGGGGAGTGCTCATGCCCGGCGCCATCGGCGACCAGGTCCAGTACGCCGGCTGGATCGTTCAGCTGCTCGGCATCGGCATCCCTTTCGCTGGCGCTCTGCTGATCACGCTGGTAGCACGTCGGAGGAGTGCGAGAGGATGACCCGGAGGGCGTCGGCCGACGAGCCCTGGACGCGCAGGACGAGCCTGACGGGAGCGGAGTGACGGGACGAGACGAACCGGCGGACCGGACCGCGGATGATCGACGCAGCGAACCGACCGGTCGACCTGGCCGCAGCGGACGCCCCGGTCAGCCCGGGCGAGCTCGGCGGCACGGACGACCCGACTGGGCGACGATCCCGAACGCGGTCACCCTCCTGCGCTTCCTCCTGCTCGCGCCGGTCTGCATCCTGCTCGCCCGGGGCCCGGACGGGCTGGCTGTGGTGCTCCTGCTGGCGTGGGCCTCGACCGACTGGATCGACGGGGTCCTCGCCCGAGCACTCGGACAGACCAGCCGCACCGGGGAGATCATCGATCCGATCGCGGACCGTGTGGGCCTGGCCGGCATCGTGCTGTCGCTCGCACTCGCGGGCCTGCTCCCGTGGAGCGCTCTCGCGGTCATCGTGCTCATGGACGTGGCGATGGTCGTGCTGGCGACCTCGGCCGCTCTCGGCGGGCGGATCCACGTCTCCTGGCTCGGCAAGATCCGCACGGCCGTGCTCATGACCTCCGTCTTCCTGCTGGCTGCGGCCGCAGCCTGGTTCCCTGAGCTGCTGGGCGCCGTGCGCGCCGCTCTGTGGGCCGGGGTCGTCCTGCACGTCGTGACGGCGACCGACTACATCGTCAGGGCCCGTCGGGGCTGAGCCCGCCGTCGGGCTCGAAGGGATTGCGGGCCGGGCGGCGCTGCGGCGGGGGAGGGACCTCCTTCGCCGCTGTGACGAGCCCACGCACGACCCGCACCTCGCCGCGTCGCGTCATGACCGTGACGGTGTCCTCGTCGACCGCTCGGACGGTTCCCAGCGCATCGGTCATCGACTCCCCGTGCGGCGACCGCTCCGGATCGATCCGAAAGCGCAGGACGACGCGCCGACCGGGCACGATGAAGGGTGCCCATCCGGGACGCGGCGGAGCGGGAGGACCGGATGCGCCCGAGGAGTCGGGCGATCGGGACGGACCCGGAGGATCGGAGGGGCCGGAGGAGCCGGAGGACATGTCCACTCGCCGGAGGCTACCGCAGCGGCGCAGCGGCGCAGCGGCGCAGCGGCGCGGCGGGGCAGCGGTGCAGCGGTGCAGAGGGGCGCCGGGCGGCGGCGCAGCGGCGAGAAGGCGCGTCACGGGCCGCTCACCTGGTGTTCGACGCATCACGTCCGTGGCCGTGGATGAACTCCAGGCCCTCTCCGATGCGCGCCTGGTGCGAGAATGCTGCGGTCCCCCTCCGGAAGGAATCTGCCACCATGACCTACGTCATCGCTCTGCCCTGCGTGGACGTCAAGGATCGCGCGTGCGTGGACGAATGCCCCGTGGACTGCATCTACGAGGGCACCCGTTCGCTGTACATCCAGCCCGACGAGTGCGTCGACTGCGGTGCCTGCGAACCGGTCTGCCCCACGGAGGCGATCTTCTACGAGGACGACCTGCCGGACGAGTGGGCGGACTACTACAAGGCCAACGTCGAGTTCTTCGACGAGCTCGGTGCCCCGGGCGGTGCCGCGAAGATGGGGGTCATCGACAAGGATCACCCGCTGATCGAGGCCCTTCCCCCGCAGGGGGAGTGAGCTCCGTGGCATCCGTCGAGCCCAGCGCGTCGAGCGGACGCAGATCGCTGGCCGCACGTCTCCCGGCCTTCCCCTGGGACGCGATCGCCGGGGCCAAGCGCCGGGCCGCCTCGCACGAGGACGGCATCGTCGACCTCTCCGTCGGCACCCCGGTGGACCCGACACCGGAGTCGGTGCAGCGTGCCCTCGGCGGTGCAGCCGACTCCCACGGGTACCCGACGACCGTCGGCACCTCCGAGCTGCGCGAGAACCTCGTGGACTTCGTCCGCCGTCACCGCGCCGCGCCCGCGTCGATCGGCGTCGACTCCGTGCTGCCGACCGTCGGCTCCAAGGAGCTCGTCGCTCACCTGCCCTTCCAGCTCGGCATCGGCGCCGGGGATGCCGTCGCCTTCCCGGACATCGCCTATCCGACCTATGACATGGGAGCCCGATTCGTCGGGGCACGGAGCGTCCCGCTGGACGTCGTCGCGCTCGCCGACCGGGGCGATGAGGCCGTTCCAGCCGACGCTCTGGGGAGCATCCGTCTGCTGTGGCTGAACTCGCCGTCGAACCCGACGGGCGAGGTGCTCTCGGCAGAGCGTATGGCCCGCATCGTCTCCTGGGCACGGGAACGGGGGATCGTCATCGCCTCCGACGAGTGCTACGCCCTGCTGCCGTGGACCGTCGAGGACGTCCCCTCGGTGCTCGACCCACGGGTGAACGGAGGGGCGCTGGACGGTGTGCTGTGCGTGTACTCGCTGTCGAAGCAGTCGAACCTCGCGGGCTACCGCGCGGCCTTCGTCGCCGGCGACCCCGCCCTGGTGGGGGAGCTCACGGCCATCCGCAAGCAGGCGGGGATGATGCTCCCCGGTCCGATCCAGACGGCGATGTCCACGGCACTGGCCGACGACGCGGCTGTCGAGGCGCAGCGAGAGGTCTATCGCTCCCGCCGTGAGGTGCTCGAGCAGGCGCTGAGCCAGGCCGGGGGAGAGATCCGCGGATCGCAGGCCGGGCTCTACCTGTGGACGACGTTCGGCGAGGAGGCGATGGTCACGGTCGACCGCCTGTCCGCCGAGGGCGTCCTGGTGGCACCCGGGATGTTCTATGGTGAGGGGGGCGGCACCTTCGTCCGTGTCGCGCTGACCGCGACCGACGAGAGGATCGCCGCCGCTGCCCGACGACTCGGGAGCCTCTGACCGATCCGATCAGCACGACGGAGAGCACATGGATCACGCGACGCCGACCTCTGGACTCACCTACGGTGAGCACACCCTCGACCTCCCCACCGTCCCCGCGGTCGAGGGGAACCCCGGCATCGCCATCGGCCCTCTGCGCAAGGAGACCGGTGCGGTCACCTATGACCCCGGGTTCATGAACACCGCGAACGCGAAGTCCGCGATCACCTACATCGACGGAGACGAGGGCATCCTCCGCTATCGCGGGTACCCGATCGAGCAGCTGGCGGAGAAGTCGAGCTTCCTCGAGGTCGCCTACCTGCTGATCAACGGCGAGCTTCCCACCACGGGCCAGCTCGACACGTTCGTCTCGTCGGTGGAGCGCCGCACCCTGCTGGACGAGCGGTTCAAGCGGCTGTTCGACGGCTACCCGCGCGATGCGCACCCGATGGCTGTGCTGCAGGCGGGCGTGTCGGCCCTGTCGACCTTCTACCAGGACTCCCTCGACCCCTTCGACGAAGAGCAGGTGCGTCTGTCCTCGGTGCGGCTGCTGGCGAAGATGCCGACGATGGCGGCCTATGCCCACCGCGTCTCCCAGGGCCATGCGCTCCTCTACCCGGACAACCGTCTGTCCCTGATCGAGAACTTCCTGCGGCTGACCTTCGGCTTCCCGGTCGAGGAGTACATCGCGGATCCGGTCGTGGTGCGCGCCATGGAGCAGCTGCTGATCCTGCACGCCGATCACGAGCAGAACTGCTCGACCTCGGCGGTGCGCCTGGTGGGCTCCGCCCAGGCGAACCTGTTCACCTCGATCTCGGCCGGCATCGGAGCCCTCTCGGGCCCTGCTCACGGCGGCGCGAACGCGGCCGTCATGGAGATGCTGAACACCATCCGCGACCAGGGCCTGGATCCGCGCACCTTCATGGAGAAGGTGAAGAACAAGGAGGATGGGATCCGCCTGATGGGCTTCGGCCACCGGGTGTACAAGAACTACGATCCTCGTGCGCGCTTCGTCAAGAAGATCGCCGATGACGTCCTCGAGCGCCTGGGCGTTCACGACGAGCGCCTCGAGCTGGCCATGCAGCTCGAGGAGATCGCCCTGAAGGACGACTACTTCGTCGAGCGCAAGCTCTACCCGAACGTCGACTTCTACACCGGCATCATCTACAAGGCGATCGGGTTCCCGACGCAGATGTTCACGGTCCTGTTCGCGATCGGGCGACTCCCCGGCTGGATCGCTCAGTGGCAGGAGATGGTCCACGACCCGGAGACCAAGATCGGTCGGCCCCGTCAGATCTACACCGGCCATGCGGAGCGGCAGTACGTGGAGATGTCCGAGCGCACTGGGACCACCGAGCTGCGGCTCGAGCAGCTGGCCACCGAGCTGGAGGAGCAGCATCGCGCGCATCAGGAGCAGCTCGCCAAGGAGCATCGTCTGGACCACTGATCCGGAGCTCGACCCTCCACCCTCCGGATGCTCCGGACCTCGGACGGCTCGCCCCGCTGCAGCGGAGCGAGCCGTCCTTCATCCCTGCCTCCCCGAAGGCCCCTCTGCACGGTGCTCTCACGAAGAGAGCCGGCGCACCGGACAGCGGACTCGCAGGCGGCCTCTCGCCTGTGACGGATGCTACGGACGCCCCAGCCCGGCGGCGCTGCCCTGAGGGACCTTGTCCCCGGGGAGGTTCGTCGGCCGAGCCTACGGTGGAAGCATCTTCGGAGGGCACCGACCTGACGGACCCTCCGGCACCATCGAGGAGGCTCCCCATGACGTCCGCCACCACCGACCGTCCCGCCGCCGCCGACGGGGCCCGTCCCGCCCCTGCTGCAGAGTCCACCGCCCCGACAGCGACCGCCGCGCCAGCTGAGGATGCGCAGAGCGGAGCCTGGGAAGGATTCGTCCCCGGCCCCTGGCAGGACAGCATCGACGTGCGCGACTTCATCCAGCGCAACTACACCCCGTACGAGGGGGATGCCTCCTTCCTCGCCGGCCCCACCGAGAAGACCCTGAAGGTGTGGGACCACCTCGAGAGGAACTACCTGTCCGAGGAGCGTCGGCGCCGCGTCTACGACGTCGACACCCATACCCCGGCCGACATCGACGCCTTCGGCGCCGGCTACATCTGCCCCGAGGACGACGTCGTCGTCGGCCTGCAGACCGACGTCCCCCTCAAGCGCGCCATGATGCCCAACGGCGGCTGGCGCATGGTGGAGACGGCCATCAAGGAGGCCGGCAAGGAGCCGGACCCGGAGATCAGAGAGATCTTCACGCAGTACCGCAAGACCCATAACGACGCCGTCTTCGACATCTACACCCCGCGAATCCGCGCCGCCCGGTCCAGCCACATCATCACGGGCCTGCCGGACGCCTACGGTCGCGGTCGCATCATCGGTGACTACCGACGGCTCGCCCTGTACGGCGCGGACTTCCTCATCGCCGACAAGCAGAGGGCGAAGGACTCCGTGGCCGCACAGGGGTTCAGCGAGCATTGGGCCCGCTACCGCGAGGAGCACTCCGAGCAGATCAAGGCGCTCAAGAAGCTCGTACGCCTCGGCGACATCTACGGCCTGGACCTGCGACGCCCTGCCGCCACCGCCCAGGAGGCCGTGCAGTGGACCTACATGGCCTACCTCGCCTCGGTGAAGAGCCAGGACGGTGCGGCCATGTCCATCGGCCGCCTCTCCGGATTCCTCGACGCCTACTTCGAGCGGGATCTCGCCGCCGGCACGCTGACGGAGGAGGGCGCACAGGAGATCATCGACGCGCTGGTGCTGAAGCTGCGGATCGTCCGCTTCCTGCGCACCATCGACTACGACCAGATCTTCTCCGGCGACCCCTACTGGGCGACCTGGTCGGACGCGGGCTTCGGTGCCGACGGTCGGCCGCTGGTCACGAAGACCTCCTTCCGCCTGCTGCAGACCCTGCGCAACCTCGGCCCCGCGCCGGAGCCCAACATCACCATCTTCTGGGACCCTGAGCTGCCTGAGGGCTACAAGGAGTTCTGCTCGGCGATCTCGATCGAGACCTCCTCGATCCAGTACGAGTCGGATGAGCAGATCCGCGGACGCTGGGGCGACGACGCAGCGATCGCCTGCTGCGTCTCCCCGATGCGTGTGGGCAAGCAGATGCAGTTCTTCGGCGCTCGCGTCAATGCTGCGAAGTCGCTGCTGTACGCCATCAACGGCGGGCGCGACGAGGTCAGCGGCAAGCAAGTCACCGAGCCGGGACTGTTCTCCCCGATCGAGGGCGACGGACCGCTGGACTTCGACGAGGTCTGGGACAAGTACGAGCAGATGCTCGACTGGGTCGTCGGCACGTACGTCGAGGCGCTGAACATCATCCACTACAGCCATGACCGCTACGCCTACGAGTCCATCGAGATGGCGCTGCACGACTCCGACATCGTGCGCACCATGGGCTGCGGCATCGCGGGACTGTCGATCGTCGCGGATTCCCTGTCCGCCATCAGGTACGCGAAGGTCACGCCTGTTCGTGACGAGACCGGCCTCGTGGTCGACTACGTCACCGAGGGCGGGTTCCCGGTCTACGGCAACGACGACGACCGGGCCGACGACATCGCCGCGACGATCGTGCACACGGTGATGCAGAAGATCAAGGAGATGCCGATGTACCGGGACGCGATCCCGACCCAGTCGGTCCTCACGATCACCTCCAACGTCGTGTACGGCAAGGCGACGGGCTCCTTCCCGTCGGGGCACCGCGCAGGCACCCCCTTCGCGCCGGGAGCCAACCCGGAGAACGGGATGGACTCCCACGGCATGGTCGCCTCGATGCTGAGCGTCGGGAAGCTCGACTACAACGACGCGCTGGACGGCATCTCGCTGACCAACACGATCACCCCGCAGGGCCTCGGCCGCACGAAGGACGAGCAGGTCACCAACCTCGTGGGCATCCTCGACTCGGGCTTCATCATGGACGAGGACTGAGCCTGACGAACGGCCGGGCGCCCGCTGCGCCCGGCCCCCTCGACCCCGATCACCCCGCACGGATCACACGCACCACCAGATGAGGAGCACATCATGAGCGTCAAGACCTTCGACGAGCGCCTGGCCGACATGCGCGCCGGTCGCGCAGAGCACAACATGGAGGCGGGCCTGTTCCACGCCAACATCAACGTGCTGAACAAGGACACCCTGCTCGACGCGATGGAGAACCCGGAGAACTACCCGAACCTCACGGTCCGCGTCTCCGGCTACGCCGTCAACTTCGTCAAGCTCACCCGCGAGCAGCAGCTCGACGTCCTCGACCGCACCTTCCACCAGGGAGCGTGACCCTGCCATGACCGCGACCGCGGTGACCGATCCCGGTCCGACGACGACCGGACCCCTCGGGTCCTTCCCGTCGGAGCCCTCCGCCCGGCGCCTCGGCGCCGGCATCGAGGGCATGGCCGAGAGCGAGCTCGAGCGCGCCGACCGCCTCCGTGCGGTCCGGGCCGGAGAGATCGTTTCGGTGCACTCCTGGGAGCTGGTCACCGCGGTCGACGGCCCTGGCACCCGGCTGACGGTGTTCCTCTCGGGCTGTCCGCTGCGCTGCGTGTACTGCCACAACCCGGACACCATGGAGATGCGGCGAGGACAGGACGTCTCCCTCGAGGAGATCGTCGGCCGCATCCGCCGCTACCGACGCGTCTTCCGGGCCACCGGCGGCGGGATCACCCTCTCCGGCGGAGAGGTGCTCATGCAGCCCGCGTTCGCAGGCAACGTCCTGCGCGCCGCGAAGGAGATGGGCATCCACACCGCCATCGACACCTCCGGCTTCCTCGGTGCCGCCGCCTCCGATGCCATGCTCGACGACATCGATCTGGTGCTGCTGGACGTGAAGTCCGGCGACGAGGAGACCTATCGGCGCCTCACCGGCCGATCCCTGCAGCCGACGATCGACTTCGGCGATCGCCTCGCGCGCCGCGGCACCTCACGGGTATGGATCCGCTTCGTCGTCGTGCCCGGCTGGACCGACGACGCCGAGAACGTCGAGAACGTCGCCGACATCGTGGAGCGCTGGAAGGACGTGGTCGATCGCGTCGAGGTCCTGCCCTTCCACAACATGGGGCAGGACAAGTGGGACAGCCTCGGCATGACCTATCAGCTGCGCGACGCCCAGCCGCCCTCGAAGGAGACGGTCGAGCGGGTCCGGGAGCAGTTCCGCTCCCGTGGTCTCACGGTCTTCTGAGCATTGCCGACCGAGGTCCGACGGGGCGATCGTGGACCTGACCTGACCTGACCTGACCCTGCCCGGGAGCCTGAGCGGAGGATCTCTCAGGCGCCTCCGCTGACGAGGACGATCACCTGGCCGCCATCGTCATCGCCGTCGCCGCCCCAGGCGCTCGCCTCGTCCCCGCGGGCGGAGCGGTCCCACACCCGCCCCTGGTATCTCACCTGCACCACTCCGGCGTCGGCCGCCTGCGCGACAGCCCAGTTCGCCACCGACCATCCGAGCGTGTCGTCGCCGGAGACATCGATCGCGAGAGCCGTCGGCCCGGCCCCATCGGGGACCGACGGCACGGCATCGGCGGCTCCGACGAGGCTCGTCGTCAGCGTGCCGGAAGCGGTCAGCCGGGGGAACTGCCGCTCGAGCTCCGCACGGACCGTCTCCGGGGATGACGTCGCATCCGTCGCGTCGAGCGTGCACACGAGGTTCGCACCGGACTGACCCGTCAGCGCGGAGGCGTAGAGCCGGCCCTCGGTCTCATGGTCCCTGTAGGCCTCGGGGTACCCGGAGCGCTGGACCTGCTGCGCGACGTCGTTGATGTCGGCGCTCTCGTACCCGTCGATCGCGACGAGCGCATCGTAGAAGGCGTTGGTGGAGTAGATCGGGTCCAGGATCTCCTCCTCGCTGCCCCAGCCCTGTGAGGGACGCTGCTGGAACAGGCCCAGCGAGTCACGATCGCCGTAGTCGATGTTGATCAGCTGCGACTCCTGGTACGCCGTCGCCAGCGCGATCGACGCGGCCCGCGGGGGAAGCCCCCGGTCCACGGCGATCGCGCTGATGAGGGCGGCGTTGGCGACCCTCTCGCTGGTGTACCGGTGACTCGTCCCCAGTCCCGTGGCCGTGCAGGTGCCCGCATGGGCGGGGGAGCCGTAGCGCTGCAGCGCGAGATAGGATCCGCCGGCGATGCCCCCGAGGAGCAGGAGCATCACCAGCGGCAGGGCGATCCGGCGCGCGGCACCGCCTCCTCGACGGGAGCGCGCGGGACTCATCGGCGTCGGGGCATGGGAGCTCGGAGCGGGACCGTGGCGGGCTGTCGGGTCTGCTGCGCGCGTCAGTTCGCGTGCAGCGCCGCGTTCAGCTCGACGGTCTGGCCGGCCCGGGCGACGGCCTCGACGGCCCCGGTCAGCGAGTTGCGGCGGAAGAGCAGGTTGGAGACTCCGGAGAGGTCACGGGCCTTGACCACAGGGCGATCCTCGGAGGACTGCCCCTTCTCGCCGACGACGATCACCTTGGTCCCCGCGGTGATGTAGAGGCCGGCCTCGACGACGCAGTCGTCGCCGAGAGCGATGCCGACGCCGGCCTCGGCACCGACCAGGGACCGCCTGCCGATGCGCACCCGCTCGGTGCCGCCGCCGGAGAGAGTGCCCATCGTGGAGGCGCCGCCGCCCACGTCGGAGCCGTCCTCGACGACGACGCCCTGGGAGATGCGCCCCTCGACCATGGAGGTGCCGAGCGTCCCCGCATTGAAGTTGACGAAGCCCTCGTGCATGACGGTCGTGCCATCGGCGAGGTGCGCCCCCAGCCGCACCCGGTCGGCGTCGCCGATGCGGACGCCCGAGGGGAGCACGTAGTCGACCATGCGCGGGAACTTGTCGACGCTGTAGACCGTCGGGGTGCGGCCGGCGGCGATCAGACGCAGGCGCGTCTGCTCGAAGCCGGGCACCGCGCAGGGGCCCTCAGAGGTCCACACCACGTTGGTGAGCTGGCCGAACAGACCCTCCAGGTTCTGCTCGTTGGGCCGGACCAGCCGGTGGGAGAGCAGGTGCAGGCGCAGGTACGCGTCAGAGGCGTCGGCCGGCGGGGAGGCCAGCTCGATCGCGCGCACGACGACCTCCTGCACGGTGCCGCGGGTCTCGTCGGCATGAGCGGCGGAGGAGAGCTGTCCGTGCAGCTGCTCCCCGGTCGGATCGGCGGGGGCCTCGCCCAGCTGAGGGGCGGGGTACCAGGTGTCGAGGGTCGAGCCGTCGGCAGCGAGGGTCGCGAGGCCGATGCCCCAGGCATGAGTCGTCGTGGTCATGGGGCAAGTCTACGGAGACAGGGGGAGGGGGTTCGTGAAGGTCCGGTGTGCAGTCGGCCTCCGCCACCCGCCATGCGAGCCGGGCGGCGCGGCATGGCCCCCTCGACGCGGGGGCGATGGGAGCGGAGGCGATCGGAGCCGGGGCCCTCGACGCAGAGGACGTCTCAGCGTCTCAGTCCGAGGTGCGCCTCGAGCCGTATCGCCCGAGCCATTCGGAGGCCATCGAGCGTCGCATCCTGAGCTCCATCCGTCGCATGCGGAGGTTGAACAGCACCACCGCGATCACGAGCGCCGCCACCGCCGAGCCCACCAGGATCCAGCCCGTCGTGATCAAGGACGGATCATCCCTGCTGATCAGCATGATCAGCAGGACTGCGGCGCCAACGAACGCGCCCACGATCGCGAAGCCGGTCAACAGCACCGGCCCCACCACCATCACCAGCGTGACACCGACCGAGGTCATCTGCAGCGGGCGGCGGACGGGAATCCCGCGCCCCAGCTGCCCGGGACGCGACACCGCCCACTCCAGCATCCTCCGATCGCGTCGGCGCGTCGCCGCCCCTCCCACGACGGCCGCCGCGACCAGGGCGACCAGAGCGACCATCAGGAATCCCGTCCCCGTCGTCAGCGCGTCTCCGCGTGCCTGCTGCAGCAGCGAGCCGAGACCGCCCTCCTCCCCGAGCCGCCCGAGCTCGGCCACGGCGCTGTCCGCGCGGGCGAACAGCACCGTCGCAGCGAGCGCCACCAGGATGAGCACGCCTTCCAGCACTCGCAGCACCGTCTGACGTGCGGCCCTCTCGGCCTCAGCCGCCGAGGCGAGCTCATCCTCGATCCTCTCGACGCCCTCCTCGAGCGCCACTCGGCGCTCATCCCCCAGACGCGTCACGAACTCATCGAGATCGTCGCCGGCACGGAGCGTCGGCGCGTAGCGGGCGCGCTGAGGCGTCGTCAGCCATGCCGCCATGACCGTCGCGTCGGCGGTCGCCCGCTCGTGCGGCAGCCAGGGGGCGGCGGCGATCGACCGCAGGCGGGCGGCTCTGCGGCCGCCCAGCAGACCGGAGGGCATCTGCTGCAGATGGCGCGGAGGCGAGATGCGCCAGTCCTCTGACGGACCTGACCCCGACGCTCCGGACTCCGACGCTCCGGAGTCCGACCCTCGGGGCTCCGATCCGCGGCGCGGGCTCCCGGGAGGGAAGGGCAGCTGGTTCTCCATGCGCCCATGCTCGCACGAGCTCCCCGGCGGATCGGGTGATACTGAGTGGATGAGCGAGACCGCCGTCCCCACCGTCGATGCCGCCCGGACGTCTGCCCCCCTGCGGTCGATCGTCGTGGTCGGCGCGGGCCCCCGGGGGACCGCGATCGTCGAGCGGCTCGTGGCCGCGTCGACGCTGCCCGAGTGGCGGGCTCCGCTGACCGTCCATCTGATCGACCCGGACGTCGGCCGCGGCGGCGCCGTCTGGAGGGACGACCAGAGCGAGGTCCTGCTGATGAACACCACCACCTGCCAGACCACGCTCTACCCCGACGACAGCTGCCATCCGGCGCTCCCCGTCCTCCGCACGGAGACCCTCGCCGACCATCTCGCCGCCGAGGGCTGCGCGCCCACCGACTTCGCCTCGCGCGCCGCGCACGGCCGCTATCTCGCGCACGTCCTCATGACGGCGGAGGCCGACGCCGATCCCTCGCGGATCCGCATCGTCCGGCACCGCGCGGAGGCCGTCGACGTGACCGGCCCTGCCGACGGCCCCCAGCGGGTGCGCCTCGACGACGGCCGCGTGCTCACCGCCGACGCCGTCGCCCTCGCACTCGGACATCTGCCCACCGCCCCAGGACCCCGCTCCCAGCAGCTGGCCGACGCCGCCGAGCGTCATGGCCTCGTCCACATCGGGCCCTCCAACCCGCTCGACGTCGACTATGCCTCCCTGCTGGGTCGCGAGGCCGTCGCCGTGCAGGGGATGGGGCTGAACTTCTACGACGCGATCGGCATGATCACCGCGGTCGCCGGCGGCCGGTTCCTCCCCGACGCCGGGGCTCCCTCCGGCCTGCGCTATGCGGCCGGGGGAGGGGAGCCGCGCCTCGTCGTCGGCTCGCGCTCCGGCATGGTCTACCGGCCGAAGCCCGATCTCGGCGACATCCTGCCCGAGCCCTGCACGCTGCAGGTGCTCACCCCGGAGCGCGTGCTCGAGCTGGCCGTCCGCCCGGCGGGCGTGGACCACGAACGGGACGTCATGCCGCTGATGCTCGCCGAGCTGCGACGCGCGCTGCGCGGCATCGGTGCCGAGGAGCTCGCGAGCGACGAGGCGCTGATCCAGCTGCTGTTCCCCTTCGGACGTCGCGGGGGGCCGATCGCAGACGCGCATCGTCGCACCCGCGACGTGCTGCGGGAGGCCCTGCGCTGCGCGACCGCTCCCGACGACGCCTGGGTGCTCGTCTATCGCACGCTGATCGCACTGCGCATCCAGGTCAACCGTCTGATCGATCTCGGCGCCTACACGACCGACAGCGTCCGCCAGGACATCGACGGGCATCTGCGCAACGCCTTCGCCTCCTGGGCGTCGGGACCGCCGGTGCTGCGCGTGCGCCAGCTCCTCGCCCTCGAGGAGGCCGGACTGGTGGAGTTCACCGGCCCCGGCATGCATCTCGACATCGACGAGGAGGCCGGACGCTTCGCCGTCCGGGCCGGCGAAGGGCCGACGATCCTGTGCGACGGGGTGCTCGAGGCGCACCTGCCGCCCGTGGACCTCCCCGCCTATCGCAGCGCCCTGATCGGCGCCTGGCGCGAGCGGGGGGAGGTGCAGAAGGACTCGTGGGCATCCCGCGGAAGCCGACGACGCATGCTCACCGGCTCGATCGCCGTCGACGGCCTGTACGCGCCGATCGCCGCCGACGGGACCGTGCACGAGCGCCGGCTCATGGTGGGGATCCCGGTGTCCACCGCTCAACCGGGCTCGGCGATCACTGCCGAGCCCGGAACCGGACCGCAGCTGCTGCGCCACGCGGAGGCCGTCGCCCTGCGTCTCGCCCGCGCCGGGGGAGCGCTTGCGCCGCAGGTGGCACGATAGGGCGCATGAGCACCGCCATGCCCTCGCCCACCTCGGCATCCTCCGCGTCCTCGGCCGCGGGCTCCTCTGCGGCCCGCGTGTCCGTCCCCGTCCTCGACCCCCGTGCCGACATCGTCGACCTCACCGCGGCGATCGTCGACATCGAGTCCGTCTCCGGGGACGAGCAGACGCTCGCCGATGCTGTCGAGAGGGCTCTGCGCACCCATGCGCCGCATCTGTCGATCCTCCGCGACGGAGACACCGTCATCGCTCGGACGGAGCGCGGGCTGGGCCGTCGTGTGCTGCTGGCCGGTCATCTCGACACCGTCCCGCTCGCGGACAACCTGCCCTCTCAGCGGCGGACGATCGACGGGGAGGAGGTCCTCTGGGGGCGCGGGAGCGTCGACATGAAGGGCGGCGTGGCCGTGCTCCTGGCGCTCGCCGTCGAGGCTGACAGCGCCACCAGCGATCTCACCTGGATCTTCTACGACCATGAGGAGGTCGCCGCCGCCGACAACGCTCTGACGCGCATCGCCGCCGAGCATCCGGAGCTGCTCGAGGCGGACTTCGCGATCCTCGGCGAGCCCACCTCGGCGGGAGTCGAGGGCGGCTGCAAGGGGACCATGAAGCTCGAGGTCACGACTACGGGCGTCGCAGCGCACTCCGCCCGCGACTGGGTGGGGGACAACGCCATCCATCACCTGGCTCCCGTGCTCCAGAGGCTCGACGGCTACGAGGCCCGCCGTGCCGTCATCGACGGCCTCGAGTACCGCGAGTGCTTGAACGTCGTCGCGATCTCCGGCGGCATCGCCGGGAATGTCATCCCCGATCGCGCGAGCGCCACGATCAACTACCGCTTCGCCCCCGACACGAGCCCCGAGCAGGCCGAAGCGCACGTGCGCGAGCTGCTCGGGGGCCTGGACGTCAGCATCCGCGTCACCGACAGCGCTCCTGGGGCCCTGCCGGGTCTGGACTCCGAGCCCGCGCGCGAGTTCCTCGCGGCTCTCGGCGGCGACGTGCCGGTCGCGGCCAAGCAGGGCTGGACCGATGTGGCGCGGTTCTCCGCGCTCGGCACCCCAGCGGTGAACTTCGGGCCCGGTGACCCGCTGCTCGCGCACACCGACGACGAGCATGTGCCGCTGTCGGAGCTGCGCAGCGCCCTCGCGAGCCTGCGGCGGTTCCTGGTGCCCGGCTCCGAGGCCTGAGGCACCTGCCCGCTCTCGCCGGGAACAGGCCGGCCCCTCCCGCGGTGAGCGCGCCGGCTGCGCGGTGCGAGGGTGCGCTGCGTCTACCCTGGGGCTCATGACTCCCGAGGAACGAGAACGGCACCGTCGCGGACCTGTCACCTTCGCCGGTGGCCAGCGCCCCGCCCGCACCACCGACCAGAGCCTCTTGGAGCGTGATCCGGCGGGCGGATGGGTCCATATGGACCCGTGGAGGGTGCTGCGGATCCAGAGCGAGTTCGTCGAGGGCTTCGGCGCGCTCGCCGACCTGGGCCCCGCGATCTCCATCTTCGGCTCGGCACGGATCGCGTCCGATCATCCGGACTACCGCTGCGCCGTCGAGATCGCCCGCGGCGTCGTCGAGATGGGATACGCCGTCATCACCGGCGGCGGTCCGGGCATCATGGAGGCCGGCAACCGCGGCGCGAAGGAAGCGGGCGGCGTCTCCGTCGGCCTCGGCATCGAGCTCCCGCACGAGCAGGGCATGAACGAGTATGTCGACCTCGGCGTCGACTTCCGGTACTTCTTCGCCCGCAAGACGATGTTCGTGAAGTACTCCAGCGGCTTCGTCGTCATGCCGGGCGGCTTCGGGACGCTCGACGAGCTCTTCGAGGCGCTGTGCCTGATGCAGACGCACAAGATCAGCATGTTCCCGGTGGTCCTGGTCGGGCGCGCCTACTGGCAGGGACTGATCGACTGGGTCTCCTCCGCGGTGCTCGACCATGCGCTGATCAAGGCCTCCGACATCGATCTGCTGCGGGTCGTGGACACGGCCGAGGAGGCGCTCGAGGTGCTGCGCGAGGCCGCCGCACGATGACCGCGGTCAGCCCGATGGTGATCCTGCTGCTCCTGATCGCACTGGTGACGGCGATATTGATGGTCGCTGTGGCGCTCGGGAGGACGGGGGACGGGATCGCGCTTCCGCCGCGTCCGCGGCGTCGGCGCGCGAGCCGGTCCGAAGACCTGAGATAATGGCCACCGTACCCGGGCTGACCGAGGCCCCGTCCGGGGGGCCGAGCCAGGGACAGCGACACCATCTAGGAGGCACGCCATGGCTGCTATGAAGCCGCGAACCGGTGACGGACCGCTCGAGGTCGTGGAAGAGGGACGCAGCATCATCATGCGCGTCCCGCTCGAGGGGGGCGGCCGTCTGGTCGTCGAGATCGCCGAGTCCGAGGCCGTGGCTCTGCGGGATGCTCTCGAGGGCGTCATCAAGGCCTGAGGAGGCCTCCGCCTGAGGCGGGCGAAGGCCCCGCACCGATCCGGTGCGGGGCCCTTGTCATGTCCGGCCCGTCGGCCTGCAGCCGGTCCCGCGGGCGATGGCCGACGACGGGCGGTGTCCGCCCGATCGAGCCGAGGGGACGGGGCGAGCCGGCGGGCTGTCGGTCAGCCTCGCAGCACGGCGGCGAGGGTGCCGTCACCGCTGCCGACGAGCGCGGGGATCAGATCCTCCGCCTCGGCGACAGCATGCAGCAGACCGCGGACGTTCTGGGTCACGGCGTCGCGCGCCGTCGGATCGGCCACCCGGTCATGGTGCAGAGCATGCGAGATCACCAGGACTCCGCCGGGCCGCAGCAGCCGTCGAGCATGGGCGAGCAGGTCCAGCGCGTGAGCGGCATGCGCCGGGAAGGTCACCAGATCGTAGGCATGGTCGGTGAGACGGCCGACGACGTCGCGCGGCGTTCCCGCGATCGTCCGCATCCGACCGGAGCGGATCCCCGCCTCGGTCAGGGCCTCCCGTGCCGCGTGCTGGTTCAGCACCTCGGGATCGATCGTGGTGAGCACGCCCTCGGGATGCATCCCCGAGAGCAGGTACAGCGAGCCGACGCCGCTCCCGGTCCCGATCTCCACCGCGGAGCGCGCCTGCACGGAGGCGGCCAGCAGACGCAGCAGCGCGCCGGCGCCGGGCAGCACCGGATCGGTGCCCAGCTCATTGCCGCGATCACGGGCACGGGCGAGGACCCCCTCGTCGGGGAACAGCGTCGTCTCGTCGACGAACTCCTCGCCATGCGCCCAGCTGGCGACCTTTCCCGACGACATGGATCCACCCTCCTGCAAGCTCCTCGATCGCCTAAGGGTACGTCAGCCGAGAGCCCTCCCAAGGGCCCTCCCGGCGGCCGCGGATCCTGTGACGCATCACAGCTCCCCTCTGCCATAATGGGTCGGCGGAATGCGCGCCGTCCAGGCGCGAGCGGACGAGGTCAGGTGGACTAGTGAGCTTCTTCGGACTCAACGGCTGGGAGCCCGTCGTCCTGCTCGTCATCTTCCTCGTCATCATCGGTCCGCAGCGTCTGCCGGAGTACACGCGCAACATCGTCCGATGGGTGCGCCAGGCCCGTCGCTGGGTCGAGGACTCCCGCTCCACCGTCGAGGACGAGATGGGCATCGCCATCGACGATCTGCGCAAGTACGACCCCCGCCAGTACGACCCCCGCCGCATCATCCGCGAGGCCTGGGGCGACACCTCCGTCGAGGATCTCCTGCCCTCCGAGGAGGCGCTCACCGTCGCCGCCGGCGGGAAGGCGAAGACGAGGACGTCGGGCGGGAAGGCTTCGGGGTCGACCTCCTCGTCCGCGAAGAAGGGAACCGGGGGGAAGAAGTCCGCGAAGGACGACGGCCCCCAGCGCGCGCCCTTCGATCCCGAGGCCACCTGAGATCTCAGAACCCGCAGATGCTCTCAGAGCCCGCGGACGCACTGCGGCCCTGTGAGGAGCAGAGCACCTCACAGGGCCGCAGTGCGTCGTGGGCCAGGCGGTCCGTCAGGGCCCGTGCCGCGGACAGCGACGATCCGCTGGTGCTGTCAGCTGCGGGAGACCGACAGCGGCAGCTTCATGCCTCCCAGCCCGCGCGGTCTGTGGGTGAGCTTCCGGGCGACCTCGGTCAGCGCGAGGGCAGCGGGGGAACCCGGCTGGGAGACCACGAGGGGCGTGCCCGCATCGGACCCCTCGCGCAGGGCCGGTTCGAGGGGGACCCGTCCCAGCACCGGGACATCATGGTCGACGGCCGCTGACAGGGTGGCGGCGACGCGGTCTCCGCCACCGGAGCCGAACACGTCCATGACCGACCCGTCGGGCAGCGTCAGCCCCGCCATGTTCTCGACGACACCGGCGATGTCCTGCTCCGTCGACGTCGCCAAGGAGCCCACGCGCTCGGCGACGGACGCCGCGGAGACCTGCGGGGTGGTCACCACGACCATCTTCGCCTGCGGCAGCAGCTGGGCCACGGAGATCGCCACATCGCCGGTGCCCGGGGGGAGATCCAGCAGCAGCACATCCAGGTCGCCCCAGTAGACGTCCGAGGCGAACTGCTCGATCGCCCGATGCATCTTCGGTCCGCGCCAGACGACGGCCTGGCCCTCGGGCACGAACATGCCGATGCTCATCACGGCCACGCCGTGCGCCTCAGGCGGCATCAGCAGATCGGAGACCTTCGTGGGCTGGTCGGAGACGCCGAACATGCCGGGCATCGAGAAGCCATGGATGTCGGCGTCGATCACTCCGACGCTCAGCCCGTCGGCCGCCATCGCCGCCGCCAGGTTAGCGGTCACCGTGGACTTCCCGACCCCTCCCTTCCCGGAGGAGACCGCGAAGATCCGGGTGAGGGAGCCGGGCTGGTTGAAGGGGATCTGGCGTCTACCCTGGCGCAGCCGCGCGGTCAGCTCCCGGCGCTGCTCCTCGGTCATCGCCTCGGTGCTGACCTCGACGCGGCTGAGCCCCGGCACCGTCGCGACCGCCTCGGCCGTGTCCCGTTCGATCCGATCGCGCATGGGACAGCCCTCGATCGTCACCAGCACGCGGACCCGCGCCGTCGCGTCCTCGTCCACATGGATGTCGCCGACCATCCCGAGCTCGGTGATGGGGCGGTGGATCTCGGGGTCGATCACCCCGTCGAGAGCCTCGCGGATCCGCTCGATGCGGGGATCCTGCTCGTCGTGCGCGCTGGTGCTCACTTCTCCTGCGTCTCCTTCGGATGGTGCTCCCCGCCGGCGGCGAGGGCGGCGGCGATCTCCTCGCGGACGATCGCTCGCAGAGTCTCGGGATCCAGCTGGTCGGGGACAGCGGGACGCTTCGTCGGGAGGTCGGCATCGCCCTGACGGTCGTGGTCCGGGCCGGCCGCCTCGTCGAGGTCGTCGGCCAGGTCGCGCAGCTCGCCGCGGACGAAGTCGCGCGTGGCGACCTCGTTCAGCGCCAGGCGCAGGGAGGCGATCTCACGGGTGATGAAGTCCGTGGTCGCGTGGTTGCGCTCGTTGGACTGGCGGTCCTGCTCGGCCTGCACGCGGTCGCGGTCGTCCTGGCGGTTCTGCGCGAGCAGCAGCAGAGGTGCGGCGTAGGAGGCCTGCAGCGAGAGGATCAGTGTCAGCAGGGTGAAGTTCATGGAGCGAGGGTCGAACTGGGCCCGCTCGGGCATGACCGTGTTCCAGGTCAGCCAGATGGCGCAGAACAGAGTCATCCCCACCAGGAAGCCAGGAGTGCCCATCAACCGCGCGAAGCCCTCGGCGCCCCGCCCGAAGGCGTCGCCGGCGAAGGGACTGCGCAGGCGGCCGCGTCCGCGGCGCGGGGCCGGATCGTCCAGCGCAGGGGTGCTGCGTTCCGCCATGCCTACTCCTCCCTTCCGTGGTGCCCGTCGTGCCCGTCGCGCGCGGTCGCGCGCGCGATCTCCGACAGGTCGATCTGACCGGTGATGGGCGCCGGCTCGTCCTGCTCGCGCCAGTCATCGGGCAGGACGTGGTCGAGCACGTCGTCGACCGTCACCGCACCGAGCAGGCGCCCGTCCTCGTCGACCACCGGGATGGACACCAGGTTGTAGGTCGCCATCTCCCGTGTGACCTGCGACAGCGGCGCCGTCGGTTCGAGGGTGACGCGGTCCGCGTCGATGATCTCGCCGACGGCGCGGTCGGGTCTCTCGCGCAGGAGCTGCTGGAAGTGGACGATGCCCAGAAGACGTCCCGTCGGGGTCTCGAGCGGGGAGCGGCAGACATGGACCGTCGAGGCGAGCGCCGCGTGCAGCTCCTCCCGGCTGATCATCGCCAGGCACAGCGCGACCGACGTCTCCGGTGCCACGATCAGCGGCTCCGTCGTCATCAGACCGCCTGCGGTGTACTCGTCGTAGGCGAGCAGACGACGGACGTCCTCCGCCTCCTCCGGCTCCATCAGCTCCAGCAGCTCCGCGGCGACGGGCTCGGGCAGCTCCTGCACGAGGTCCGCGGCGTCGTCGGGGTCCATCGCATCCAGGATCTCGGCGGCGCGCTCCGAGGACAGGCCGGTCACGAGCTCGACGCGGGTGTCCTCGGGCAACTCCTCGAGGACGTCCGCGAGGCGCTCGTCGGCGAGCTCCCCGGCCAGCTCGACGCGGCGCTTGGGATCGAGCTCCTGCAGCATCTCGGCGAGATCGGCAGGGTTGAGATCCTGGTAGGAGGCGGCCAGCAGGTGGGCCGACTGCTCCGCCTGGGTGCCGTACAGACCGGTGACCTCCGACGGCCGGACGGTGAGGGTCTCCCCGCGCGACACCAGGCGCGTGAGCGAGCCCCCGCGCCGACGGCGCAGATGCAGGCGCGAGATCTCCCAGTCGCGATGACGATCCTGGTCCAGGGCGATGTCGACGACGGTCGCCTCGCCGGACCCGTCGGCGAGCTGCACCGCCCGGTCCAGCAGATCTCCGATCACCAGCAGCTCACCGCGCCTCTTCTCGAAGCGGCGCACGTTCAGCAGGCCGGAGGAGATCACCTGACCGGGGGAGATCGCGGTCACCCGGGTGATCGGAAGGAAGACCCGCCGCTTCCCGGGGACCTCGACGACGAACCCCACCGCGCGGGCCGAACCTCGCTCCTGCGGCATCACGACGACGTCGCGCAGCTTCGCCACCGCGTCCCCCAGAGGGTCGAACACGGAGGTGCCGGCGAGGCGTGCGGCGTAGAAGCGCGGGGCGGTGGAGCTCACCCCCTCAGACTAGCGATCCATGCCTCCACATCGTCGGCCCGGCGGGGTGCGGCTTTCGAGAGGTTCTCCACGCCGTCGGCGGTCACCAGCACGTCGTCCTCGATGCGGACCCCGATGCCGCGCAGCTCCTCGGGAGCCAGCAGGTCGTTCTGCTTGAAGTACAGGCCGGGTTCGATGGTGAACACCATCCCGGGGACGAGCTCGGCATCGAGGTACATCTCGCGGCGCGCCTGCGCGCAGTCGTGCACGTCCATGCCCAGATGGTGGCTGGTGCCATGGACCATCCAGCGACGGTGCCACTGGTTGTCCGGCAGCAGCGACTCCTCTGCGCTTCCCGGCAGCAGACCCCAGTCGGCGAGATGCCGGGCCACGACCTCCATGGCAGTCGCATGCAGCTCGCGGAACCGGATGCCCGGGCGAGCGATCGCGAAGACCGCGTCGGAGGCCTCCAGGACCGCGTCGTAGACCTTCCGCTGGGCGGGGGAGAAGGTTCCTGACACGGGGATCGTGCGGGTGATGTCGGCCGTGTACAGGGAGTCGATCTCGACGCCGGCGTCCACCAGCACCAGCTCGCCCTCGCGCACCGCGCCGTCGTTGCGGATCCAGTGCAGGGTGCAGGCATGGTCGCCGGCGGCGGCGATCGTGTCGTAGCCGACGCCGTTGCCGTCGGCGCGGGCGGTGCGCGCGAAGGCGCCCTCGATGACCCGCTCGCCGCGGGCGTGCCCGACGGCGTCGGGCAGCGCACGGACGACATCGGCGAAGCCCCGCAGAGTGGCCGCGACCGCCTCCCGCATCTGCTCGATCTCGAACTCGTCCTTGACCAGGCGCTGCTCGCTCGCGGCCTCCTTGAGGCGGGCGAACTCCTCGACGGTCTCCTGCTCGCCGGCGCCGGGCAGCCCGTTCTGGGAGCGGATCTCGCAGGCCATCGCCTCCACCTCGGCATCGACGCCGGGCATCACCGCGAGGGACAGCTGCGCGCCGACGTCCTTGGCGAGGTGGTCGCGCAGCTCATCGATGTGGCGCACCTCGATGCCCAGGCGCTGGCCGGCCTCGGCGAGAGTCGGGCGCCGCCCCACCCACATCTCGCCGTAGCGGGAGTCGGCGAAGAACTCATCGGAGTCGAAGCCCGCGCGAGGACGGAAGAAGTAGGTGGCCTCGGCGCGCGAGGGATCCTCCGCGGAGGGCTCGACGACCAGGACGCTGTCGGGCTCCTCATCGGTGCCCAGCCCCGAGTAGTAGGCGAAGGCGGTGTCCGGGCGGAAGGGATAGTCGGTGTCGTTGGAGCGCACCTTCAGGACCCCCGCCGGCAGCACCAGACGAGCTGCGGGCACCGCGCGCACCAGGGCATCGCGCCGCGCAGGGGTGAAGCGGGTCGAGGGCAGCGGATCGGCGTCGGGGACCGTCTCGTCCCATCCGGAGGCGATGAACTCGCGGAACGCGGCGCTGGTCGGACGCTGGGACCGGGTGTCCCCGCGCGAGGCGAGATCCTCAGCGGTGGTGCGGGTGCTGTCTGTGCTGTCGGTGCGCTCGGTGTTCACGCCTCGATCGTCCCACACCGCGGACTACCCTGGATGCATGACCGATAGCATCGACCTGCACGCCCACACGACCTGGTCGGACGGCACGGTCGATGTGGCAGCTCTGTTCCGGCGGGCCCGCACGGCCCGCCTGGACATGCTCGCCCTGACCGACCACGACACCGTCGCCGGCTGGGACGAGCTGCCGCGGGCTGTGCGCACCAGCGGCGTCGCCGCGGTACCCGGCATCGAGGTCTCCTGCGAGCACGGTCGGCTGAGCGTCCACGTGCTCGCCCTGCTGGTCGACCCCTCGGAGGAGACCGAGCTCGCCCGCGAGATGGAGCGTGCCCGGCGCTCCCGCCAGGAGCGGGCCCGGCGCATGGTCGAGCTGATCGGTGCCGACCATCCGATCAGCTGGGAGGACGTGCTCGATCAGGTGGCTGGGGAGACCACGGTCATCGGGCGCCCCCATATCGCCGACGCCCTCGTGCGGGCCGGCGTCGTCGCTGACCGCACCGAGGCCTTCCACGGGATGCTCGCGGCATCCGGACCCTATTACGTGCGGCACTATGCGCCCGATCCTGCGACGGCGGTGCGTGCGATCCGCGAGGCCGGCGGCGTCTCGGTCGTCGCGCATCCCGGTTCCGCCTCCCGGGAGGGGAACCTCCCGGTCGATCTGCTCGAGGAGATGATCGCTGCGGGGCTCGACGGGATCGAGGTGGACCACCGGGAGCACGACCGTGAGGTGCGCCACCGCCTGCGTCACCTGGCCGAGGACCGCGGCCTGCTGGTCACCGGCGGCAGCGACTACCATGGCGCCGGCAAGCCCAACCGGCTCGGAGAGAACCTCACGCAGCCGGACGTCCTGGACGCGATCACCCGTCGCGCCACGAGCAGCACCGAGGTCATCACCCCGTGAACCTGGTCGACCTGAGCTTCCTCACGGGAGCGTTCGTCACCCTCTTCGTCATCATCGACCCACCGGGCACCGTGCCCATCTTCCTGTCGCTCACCAGCACCATGACCGCGAAGCAGCGGTCCCGCGCGGCGCTGGTCGCTGTCGGGGTGGCGGTCCTGATCATCGCCGTGTTCGCGCTCTTCGGGAAGTTCATCCTCGCCTACATGAGCATCTCGCTGCCGGCGCTGCAGTTCTCCGGAGGTCTGCTGCTGCTCATCGTCGCGCTGCAGCTGCTCGCCGGGAAGGAGGGCGAGATGGCTGCGAGCGAAGGCGTGAACGTCGCCCTCGTGCCGCTGGGCACACCGCTGCTCGGCGGGCCCGGAGCGATCGTGGCGATGATGCTGTTCGTCGAGCAGACCGGGGGAGAGCCCGCGAGGATCAGCGCACTCGTCATCGCGACCATCCTGCTGGCGCTGAGCATGTACCTGGCGATGCGCTTCGCCTCCGTCATCGCGAAGGTCCTGGGCCAGGGCGGCGTCACCCTCGTCACCCGCATCGCCGGTGTCCTGCTCGCCGCGATCAGCACCCAGATGATCTTCGACGCCGTCCACTCGTTCCTCATCGACTGGGGGATGGTCGTCGGCTGACGAGCGGGGCTTCGCACAGGTCCTCTCCCCATGTCGCTGTCGGCTGTCGGCTGTCGGCTTGCGGCGCCGATGGCGCTCCCGGCGCGGGGCGGAGACCTCTCGATCACCTCTCTCACAGCATCGGCCCCGGACCGTGCGGTCCGGGGCCGATGCTGTGAGAGGTCCTCGCGGGCGGAGTCAGCTCTCCTGCGAGCTGCCTCCGCCGTTCGACGAGCCGCCGTCTCCGCGACCGCGGCCGCGGCCGCCGCGCGTGCGACGACGCTGGGGACGATCCCCGTCGGAGGTCTGCGCCCCCTGGCCCTGCTCCGATGCCGCCCCGTCGACGACCTCGCCGTTCACACGGCGGGTCCGGGTGCGCGAGCGCTGGCGACGGGGACGGTCCGACGACGTGCGCGCAGCGCCTTCCGAGTCCTCCGTGCGATCGGAGGAGCGGTCGCCGCCCTCGACGCGGGCTGCACCGCCCCGGCCGCCGCGGCCCGAGCGCCCGCCACGGCCGCCCCTGTCGTCGCGTCCGCTCCGCTCACTGCGTCCGCCGCGTCCGCCTCGGTCGCTCCGGGAGCGCTCGCGCGGGCCGTCGGGTCCGCCGAGATCCTCGATCTCCTCGGCGTCGAGGCCGGCGCGCGTGCGCTTCTCGCGAGGCAGCGTGCCCTTGGTGCCCTCGGGGATGTCGAGCTCGGTGTACAGGTGCTCGGAGGTCGAGTACGTCTCGACCGCCTCGGTGGACTCCAGTCCCAGCTGCCGGGCGATCAGCGCCCAGCGCGCCAGGTCCTCCCAGTCCACGAAGGTCACCGCCGTGCCCTTCTTGCCCGCGCGGCCGGTCCGGCCGGTGCGGTGGAGGTAGGTCTTGTCGTCGTCCGGGCAGTTCCAGTTGATGACGTGGGTGACATCGTCGACGTCGATGCCTCGGGCGGCGACGTCGGTGGCGACCAGCACGTCGACCTTGCCGTGGCGGAATGCCCGCAGGGCCTGCTCGCGCGCTCCCTGTCCCAGGTCCCCGTGCAGCGGCGCGGCGGCGAAGCCGCGGTCCATGAGGTCATGGGCGACCTTGTCGGCCTGTCGCTTGGTCCGCATGAACACCACCGTCAGCCCGCGGCCGCGAGCCTGGAGGATGCGGGCCAGCACCTCGATCTTGTCGAGCTGGTGCGCACGGTAGACGACCTGCTTGATGTCCGCCTTGGTGCGTGACTCGTCGCCGGGGTCATGGGCGCGGATATGGGTCGGACGGCTCATGAAGCGACGTGCGAGAGCCAGGATCGGCCCTGGCATCGTGGCGGAGAAGAGCATCGTCTGACGCTTCTCGGGGACTGCGCGCAGCAGCTTCTCGATGTCCTCCAGGAAGCCCAGATCGAGCATCTCGTCGGCCTCGTCGAGGACGGCGGTGCGCACCTGCGACAGGTCCAGATGCTTCTGCCGCATGAGGTCGATGAGCCGGCCGGGGGTGCCGACGACCACCTCGACGCCCTTCTCGAGGGCCTCGATCTGCGGCTCGTAGGCGCGACCGCCGTAGACGGTGAGGATGCGCACGGGACGCTTCGCGGAAGCATCCTGGAGGTCCTCTGCGACCTGGACGGCGAGCTCACGGGTGGGGAGGACGACGAGCGCCTGGGGCTTGCCGATCTCCCTGCCGTCGGGATTGGGCTCCCCGGGAGCGACAGCGGACTGCAGCAGCGGGATGCCGAAGCCGAGGGTCTTGCCCGTGCCGGTCTTCGCCTGGCCGATGATGTCGCGCCCCTTGAGCGCGACCGGCAGCGTCATGGACTGGATCGGGAACGGGTGGATGATGCCCTTCGCCGCGAGCGCGTCGACGATGTCGGCGCGGATGTCGAAGTCGGCGAAGGTCTGCTGGGGGCCGGAGCTCTGCTCGACGGCGCTGGAGGCCGACACGGCCTCCTCGGTGTGCGGGATGGTTTCAGGCACCGTTCAACTCTCTGGTCATGGATGTGCGCCTGCAGTCTAGCCCTCGCCGCCGTCGCTCACCTCGGGAAGGGGCGAGGCGGGATCCGTCGGGGTGACACGGTCCTCGTCGGGGAGGCTCTCGCCTTCGTCGACCTCCAGCTCCGTCGGGATCGGGGTCTCAGGGGTCTCGGCGCCCTCGGGCACCTCGAGGACGGACTCCTCGTCGGGCATCGAGGTGCGGTTGATCGAGATGGACACCAGGCCCAGGCCGCCCATCACGATGTCGTCATAGGCGACCAGACGCCCGGTCGTGCGGTCGAAGTAGAGCATCCTCGCGGTCAGGTCCAGGGGATCCTCGCCCTCGAGGACGGGGGCGACCCCGCCGGAGGCGAGGGCCCCGCCGGTCGAGCCGACCGTCAGCCAGTCGGTCCCCGAGCCGTCGCGGTCCAGCTCGACGTCCGAGGTGTGCATGTGACCGGACAGCACCAGCGGCACGCGCCCCTCGAGACCCTCGGGCTGCGTGGGATCGTGGATCAGGGCGAGGTCGACGGTGTTCTCGGGATTCTCCTCATCCCAGGCGGTGATGGTGTCGCCGAGCTGGTAGGCGGAGGCGGCGACCGCGTCCTTGCCCTCCTGCCACCCGGTGGTGTCGGAGTCGTCGTCGGCCGCGAAGCGGGGATCGCCGATACCGGCGATGGTCAGTCCTTCGACCTCGGCGACCTCGTTGTCCAGCACGATCGCATTGTCCTGGGCGGCGATCGCCGCAGCGGTCGAGGAGCCGTCGTGGTTCCCCATGATGTACACGTACGGGACGTCGAGCTGCCCGATCGCGGTGAGCTGATCGTGCTCGAACTGGGTGCCCCAGGAGACGATGTCACCGGTGTCGATCACCAGATCGATCGCGAACTGCTCCTCGAGCTGGTCGATGACGTCGAAGGCCTGCGGATTGTCGTGGATGTCCGAGACGTGCAGGACGGTGATGATCTGGGTCTCGTCCAGGCCCACGGGGAGGGAGTCCGCGGCGATGTAGAGGGCGGAGACCTGGCTGACGAACTCCGCGAGCGTGGCGCGGTAGCTCGAGTAGTCGGCGAGAGTGCTGTGGCCGAGGTCGGCGATGTAGGTGACCTGGGTGAGGAGACCGTCGAAGGTCGGCTCGTACAGCGCCTGCGGGCGGAACGTCGCCGAGGTCGTGACCACGCCCGCGGCGACGACGGCCACGGCGCTCCCGGCGGAGAGGAGCGAGCGCCGCAGGCGGCGGAAGGTCATCGCCACCGCGAGGCCGGCGCCCGCCGCGGCGAACGTCGCGTTCAGGAGCGCGTTGCGGGCGGCGGCCGCGGTCAGCGCCTCCGGGGCGGTGTCCTCGAGCTCTGCGAGCGCGTCGTCGGAGTACAGCAGCTCCTGCGCCGCCTCGATGTCCACATTCTTCACGCGGGCTTCGATGCGCACCGGCGCAGTGTGGGTGTCGAAGTCGACCTCGCCGACGGGCGGCAGCAGGATCGCGGTCTCGGAGTGCAGCGAGGGACGCATGTGGACGGTCGCGGTGAGCGGCCCGATATCGACCTTGCTGGCGGGCACCAGCAGGATGCCGACGATCGCGCCCAGCAGAGCGACGATCGCGGTCGTGCTGATGTGGGCGAAGCGGAGTCGCCGCAGGCGGCGCCTGCGGCGGCGTGCGCGCTCGCCCTCCTCGGACCCCTCGGCCTCGGACTCGGCGCCTTCGGGGTCAGGCCCTATGCGCTCCACGTCCTCCGGCCGCGCGGTGTCCTCCGGCCGCGCGGTGTCCTCAGGTCGCTCCGCGTCCGTCACGATGCGGGGGCGGGCTCAGCCCAGGAAGCCGACGCGGCGCGGCTCCTGGTTGTCGACCTCCGCGTAGGCGACCTTCGCACCGGGGATCAGGACCGTGCGGCCCTTGGAGTCGCGCAGCGTCGTCGGCGAGCCGGACTCGACGGCCTGGGTGAGGGACTCCAGGACGGCGGCGGCCTCCTCCTCGGACTCGATCACGATCTCGCGGGGGGAGTGCTGGATGCCGATGCGGATCTCCATGGCCTGCGCCTTCCTTCTTCCGCCGAACGGCGGACGTGCGATTGTGGGGCGGCCGGGAGTCTACCGGCCACCGGGGGCGTCCTGCAGGGGCTCGAAGGCGTGCAGCCCGCCGACGGCGAGAGTGGTCATGGCGGTCAGGATCTCCTGACGCTCCTCCTCGCTGTCGACCTCCTGCAGCATCTTGGCGGTCGAGCGCGTGAGACCGATCATCGCGCGGCCGATCGCTCGAGCCTGCGCCTCGTCGAGGACGCGGAAGGAGGCGAGGACTCCGGCGAGCTCCACAGCCATCTCATCGAGCACGCGGCGCAGCCTCTCGGCGACCGCGGCGGACACCTCCTGGTCGCCCGTGAACAGCTGGAGCGCGCCGTACAGGCCCACCAGCTCGTCGAACCGGGAGAGGCCGTAGCGGACCCGCTCCGCGGTCCCACCGGGGACCTCGGCGATCGACCGCACCTCAGCCAGGAGCGTGGCGCCGGTGATCTCGATGACCTCGCCGTAGAGATCCTCCTTCGAGGAGAAGTGCTGGTAGAGGACGGGCTTGGTGACACCGGCGGCGCGTGCGATGTCGTCCATCGAGGTGGCCTGGTAGCCGCGTTCGGTGAAGACGCGGGTGGCGAGCTCGAGGAGCTGCGCGCGGCGCTCGGTACGGGGCATCCGCGTGGTCGGTGACATGGTCGAGGGCCTCCCGAGGTGCAGTGATCCCCGACACTCTACCGTCGGCTCCGGGCAGGCCGGGCCCTCCCGGGCGTCCGAGCCATGAGGTGGAATGGGCTCACCATGGAGCACCGCACCGCGATCAGACTGCTCGGCCCCGACCTCGCAGCCCTCCCCGCCGTCCCGGCGCCGGAGGACCTGGGCGAGGTGCAGCGGCGCGCCCTCGAGGCGCTGCGCGGAGGGGCCGACGTCCTCGTCCACGGGGCGCCCCGCAGCGGTCGCACCGCGATCGCGCTCTCCGCTGCGGCCGATGCGGGGGAGGGCGCTCTACTGATCTCCCCGCGACGCACCTCGGCCGCGCGCCTGCGGGACGCCCTCGGCGTCGCCGGATCGCGTGCCAGAGCGATCACACCGGCGGCGCTCGGCTTCGCGATCGTGCGCCAGGACGCGGTCGCCCGCGGACTCGGTGAACCAGCGCTCGTCACCGGCGCGGACCAGGACTCCCTGCTGGCGGAGCTGATCGCAGCCCGTGACGAGGCAGGCGAGCCATGGCATCTCGAGATCGATGCCGCAGCCCGCGCCCTGCCCGGATTCCGCACCGAGCTGCGCGATCTGATCACGCGCGCCGCCGAGCTCGGGCTGGCTCCTGCCGAGCTCGATGCGCTGGGCAGACGCCGGATGCGTCCTGCCTGGCGGGATGCGGCCTCGATGCTGCGCGACTATCTCGGAGTGCTCGACCTCGAGGCCGCCACCGCGCTGGACGCGGGACCCCGCCTGGACAGCGGCGCTCTGGTCCGACGCGGAGCGGCTCTGCTGGAGTCGGAGGCAGTGCCTCCTCCTGCATCGGTCGTCGTCGTCGACGACGCGCAGGACCTCACCACCGCCGGAGTCGCCCTCGTCCTGGCGCTCGCGGGCGCCGGTGCCCGTGTTCTCGCCACCGCCTGCCCCGACGAAGCGGTCGACACCTTCCGCGGCGCGGTCCCCGACGCCCCAGCGCGCCTGCGTGATGGCCTGCGGCGCGTGCGCGGCCCTGTCCGCGGAGCCGTCGAGCAGGAGATCGCCGGCTCGGTGTCCCGCGACGGGACGGCCGAGCTCGTCCTGCCCGGACCTCCCTCGCCCGTGCTCGATGCGCTGCGCAGTCGGCTCCCGCTCGCCGGAGCGCCCTCGGAGGTGAGGCGCCCCTCAGAGGGGCCGACGGCGAGCAGCGGACCCGTCGGTCCGGCATCGGTCGCGGTGCTCCGTGCCGATGACGCTCTCGAGGAGGCCAGACTGATCGGTGCCGCCCTCCGCGACCTCCACCATCGCGAGGGCATCGGCTACGACGACATGGCGGTGATCTGCCGCTCCCGCAGCGCCGTCGAGCAGGTCGCCGATCTGCTCGCCCGCACCGGTCTGCCGGTGCGGGTGCCGCGGCGCCTCCGACCGCTGCGCGAGGAGCCCGTGGTGGCCGATCTCCTCGCGGTCGTCGAGATCGGCCTCGGGGAGGTGGAGCTGGAGCCGCTGCGCGCCCTCGAGCTGCTGCGCGGTCCCTTCGGGGACGCCGATGCGCTGCGCCTGCGGAGGATCCGTCGTCGCCTGCTCGCCGCGAGCGAGGACGACTCGGCCACCAGCGAGCAGCTGCTGGCGCGGGCGCTCGTCGACCGGGAGGTGCCGGGGCTCCCGGCGCCCGATGAGCGCGACCGCGCCTCCGCGCCCGTGCACCGTCTGCGGGAGATGATCGCCGCCGTGAGCGCGCAGCCCGAGGGAGCCGCAGCGCAGGAGGTGCTGTGGGCGGCATGGGACGCGGCGGGTCTCGCGGGCGGCTGGCGGCGAGCGGCTCTCGGAGGATCCGGCGACGTCGACGGGGCGCGAGCCCGTCTCGCCGCAGCTCGTCTCGACGCGCTGATGGCGCTGTTCGCCGCCGCCGAGCGCCTGGCCGACCGTCGCCCCGGTGCGGGTCCCCTCGATCTCATCGAGCAGGTGCGCTCCCAGGCGGTCGTCGAGGACACCTTGGCCGCGGGAGCCGAGCCCCGGGGGCGGCTGGCCGTGCTGACGCCCGCGCAGATCGCGGGCGAGGAGCGTGACACGGTAGTGCTGGCGCGCGTCCAGGAGGGCCTGTGGCCCGATCTGCGTCTGCGCTCGACCCTGTTCGGAGCGGCCGAGCTGTCGCTGCTCGCCTCGAGCGCCGAGGGCGAGGACCTGCCCCGCGACCCCGAGGCGCTGCGGGCGGTCCAGCGGCGCCAGGTCGTCGACGACGAGCTGCGCATGGCCGTCTCCGCGATCTCCCGCGCCCGTCGCAACGTCCTGGTCACCGCGGTCGACGACGCCGAGACGGTGCCCTCCGCGCTCCTCGAGGCGATCGAGGCCGTGCTCGGGAGAGCCGAGGGGACCGAGCCCTGGGTGGACGTCGACCTCCTGCGCGCCGATCCCGGACCTGCACCGGACCCGCGGCGCCTGGTGGCCGCGCTGCGCAGGCGTCTGCGCACAGAGGCTCCGGGCGGTCCGGGTGCACCGGGCGACTCCGATGACCTTCGGCAGGAGCCCGTCCGGGCCGATGCCGCCCGAGCGCTCGCACTGCTCGCCGAGGCCGGAGCACCCGGTGCCGATCCCTCCCGCTGGTACCACCAGCGGGCCACGTCCGACGAGCCCCTGCAGGACGCGGGCAGCGAGATCGCCCTGTCGCCGTCGGCCCTCGAGCGCGCCGACGACTGCCCGCGCGCATGGCTCATGGAGCGTGCCGGGGGAACGCGCAGCTCCGGACCTGCGCAGCTCATCGGCACCGCTCTGCATCGCATCGCGCAGGACCACCCGCGAGGCGCCGAGGAGCCGCGCGAGGTCGAGGACCTCCTGGAGCAGCTGCATGCGCTCCTGCGAGGAGCGCCGGGTCTGGGCACCTGGTCGGGGCGACGGCGCGTGGCCCGCGCGGAGGACGCCGCGCGCCTGCTCGCCCAGCACCTCGCCCGTGCCGCCGGGGAGCCGCTGGCGATCGAGGAGCCCTTCGTCGTGTCGCTCGGCCGGGTGCGTCTGCGCGGCAGCATCGACCGGATCGAAGGCGATGCCGGTGGCGTGCGCGTGGTCGATCTCAAGACCGGGCGCAGCGCGAAGACCGCCAAGGCCGCGGAGACCGACCTGCAGCTGGCCGCCTATCAGGCCGCGGTGCGCGACGGCGCGCTCGACGGCGCGCTCGGAGAGGACGCGCGCGAGCGCCTGTCCGGCGCTGAGCTCGTCTATGTCGGCACCGGCGGGCGCAAGGCGGCCGTCCGGACGCAGGGGGCGCTCGATCGCGCAGAGAATCCCGGCTGGTTCGACGAGCTCGTCGAGCGCGTCGCCTCCGAGGTCTCCGGCCGGCGCGTGATCGCCCGGCTGAACCCGCACTGCAGCCGCTGCGGCGTGCGCTCGTCCTGCCCGCTCCAGCCCGAGGGGGCTCAGCTGTGACCCGCAGTGATCACGCGTCCGACCTGCCGGACCGTCCGTCGGAGCGAGCATCGGATCGTCCGTCGGCAGAGGCCCCGGAGCGCCCGCAGCTCGGCGCCGGGGACCTCGCCGCCCTGCTCGGTCAGCCCGCGCCCACTGCAGAGCAGGCCGCGGTGATCGAGGCGCCGCTGGCTCCCATGCTGGTGGTGGCCGGGGCCGGATCGGGCAAGACCGAGACCATGGCCTCGAGAGTGGTGTGGCTGATCGCCAATGCGATCGTGGAGCCGCGCCATGTGCTCGGCCTGACCTTCACCCGCAAGGCCGCCAACGAGCTCGCCGAACGGATCAGCGCACGGCTGCGCACTCTCGCCGATGCGCTGCGCGCCGAGGGGCTCGAGCTGCCGCCCGGTCTCGATCGCGGCTCGGATGAGCTGGTGGGCCAGCGCCCGACAGTCGCCACCTACAACGGGTTCGCCCTCGACCTCGTGCGCGAGCATGCTCTCGCCGTCGGCCTGGATCCCGACCTGACCATGATGTCGGCCTCCGCGTCCTGGCAGCTCGCGCACTCCCTCGTGGAGTCCAGCGACGACTCCCTGGACCTCGAGGCGTCTCCGGCGACGCTGACGGCCGCGCTGATCTCTCTGACCTCGTCGCTCTCGGACCATCTGGTGACCCCTGCCCAGCTCGAGCAGCATCTGCGGGAGATCCGCGATCACCTCGCGGGGATCCCCCTGCAGGCGGAGGGACGGCGCCGCACGACGCCCAGGAAGGTCGCCGCCGTGCTCGACGCGCTCGAGGCGCGGCTCGCCCTGGTGCCGCTGCTCGAACGGTTCGCCGACGAGCGCGGTGCCCGTGCCGCTCTCGACTTCGCCGACCAGATCGCACTGGCCGCCCGCATCGCTCGTGAGGTTCCGCGGGCGGCGGCCGACGCCCGCAGCAGGCATCGGGTGGTCCTCCTCGACGAGTTCCAGGACACCTCGGTCGCCCAGCTGCGGATGCTCGCCGATCTCTTCGGCCCCGGGCACGCGGCCTGCGCCGTCGGCGATCCGCAGCAGGCGATCTACGGATGGAGAGGCGCCTCCAGCGCATCGCTCGGCGGCTTCGCGACCGCCTTCGCTTCCGCGGAGCACCCGGTGCTCCAGCGCACCCTGTCGACGTCCTGGCGCAACGACCAGGCGGTGCTCTCGATCGCCAACCGGCTGGCAGCACCCCTGCGCGCCGCCGGCGGCGGGGTGACCATCCCCGAGCTGGAACCCCGACCCGGTGCGGGGGAGGGCGCTGTGGAGTCCTATGAGGCCGCCGACGAGCGGACCGAGGCGCGCGCCATCGCCCGCTGGATCATCGCCCGCCGCGGTGAGGCCGACGACGGGGAGACTCCCTCCGCAGCGGTGCTCGTGCGCGCCCGGCGCCAGATCCCGGCACTGGTCGAAGGGCTCGAGGCGGAAGGGCTGCAGGTCGAGGTGGTGGGTCTCGGAGGTCTGCTGCACCGACCGGAGGTCGCCGACGTGCGAGCGCTGCTCACCTGCGCTCATGATCCGGGGCGCGGAGATGCCCTGATGCGTCTGCTGACCGGTCCCCGCTTCCGCCTCGGCGCCCGCGACCTCGCGGTGCTCGGGAAATGGCGCGACCGCATGGGATCGCGCGTGCGGACCGCCCGGCGGAGGAGACCGGAGAGCCCGACCGACGGTTCGGATCAGCCGACGACGAGTGCTGCGAGGGCATCCGACGAGGCTGCGGCCCCCGACCAGGCTGCGGCTCCTGACGAGGCCGAGGAGGTGACCCTGCTCGATGCCGTCGACGATCTCCCGCCTGAAGGCTGGGAGGACGCAGCCGGGCGCTCCCTCAGCGCGGACGCGCGGGAGCGGCTGCTCGCGCTGCAGCAGATGCTGCGGGCGATGCGTCGCCTGCTCCCGCTGCCTCTGCCGGATCTCGTCACCGCCGCCGTGCGCACCCTCGAGATCGACCTCGAGCTCCTCGAGCAGGACCGTGGACCCGGTGCGCTCGCCGACCTCGAGGCCCTGCGCGACCATGCGGCCGCCTTCGACCGCACGGCGCAGCGCGGCGGTCTCGGCGCCTATCTGGACCTGCTGGAGATCAGCGAGGACGAGGAGGCGGGGCTCGCCGTCCGCGCCGCAGGCGGAGGGGCCGCGGAGGCGGACCCGTCGGCCGTCACCATCGTGACGATGCACTCCGCCAAGGGCCTCGAATGGGACCTGGTGGCGGTCGCCGGGCTCACGGAGGGCACGGTGCCGTCCTACGACCTGCGGCGCGCGAAGGCGGACGAGACCGGACGCGTCCGCGTGCCCGACAGCGGCTGGCTCGGACCGCTCTCCTCCGCCTCGGTGCCCACGGCCCTGCGCGGGGATGCCGACACCCTGCCCGAGCTCGCCTGGGCCGAGGCCGACACCCAGGTGGACGCGGAGGAGCTGATAGAGCAGTACCACGTCGACCAGGGGGAGGAGTCGCTGCGGGAGGATCGCCGTCTGATGTATGTCGCGGTCACCCGTGCGAAGCGTCGGCTCCTGCTGACCTCAGCGGCGTGGCGAGCGGGGCTGTCCGGGGCTCGCCCCCGGTCCCGCTATCTCGCCGAGGTCTCCGACCTCGTGCCCGAGCCCTTCCGCACGATCGAGGAGGTGCCCGACGAGAATCCGCTGGAGACCGAGCGGGAGGTGGCATGGTGGCCGCCCGAGCCCGGAGAGGCCGAGGCGGCCCGCGACCGGGCTCAGGCCATGCTCGATGCTGCCGGATCCGGAGATCTCGGCACCGAGATCTCCGATCCGGTGCTCGCGACCCTCGTGGACAGGGCGCTCGCCGATCTGGCCGACCAGGAGGCGAAGCCCGCGGTGCACTCGCCGCCGCGGCTGTCGGCCTCCCAGGTGGTGCAGCAGGCGAAGGACCCTGTCGGAGCTGCGATGGACCTGCTGCGCCCGCTGCCGCGCCGCCCCTCTCCGGCGGCGGCGCGAGGCACGGCCTTCCATGCCTGGCTCGAGTCTCGCTTCGAGTCGGCCGCACTGATCGACCTCGAGGAGCTCGTCGACTCCGGTCTCGAGGACGAGGGGCCGGCGGCCGACGAGATCTCCCTGCGGGAGGCCTTCGCCGCCTCCGCATGGGCTGACCGGCGGCCGCTCGTCGTCGAGCACCCGGTGACCACGCAGCTGGGGTCGATCGCCGTGCGCGGCGTGATCGACGCCGTCTTCGCCGACCCCGAGGGGACGGACGGCTCCGATGGCGTGATCATCGTGGACTGGAAGACCGGACGCATGCCCCCGCCCGCACAGCTGCGGGAACGCTCATTGCAGCTGTCCATCTACCGCCTGGCCTGGCACGAGACGACAGGGCTGCCACTGGAGAGGATCCGCACGGCCTTCCACTACGTCGGCGAGGATCGGACCCATGAGGTCGCGGAGCATCCGGGGCGCGAGCAGATCGAGAGGATGGTCGTCCCCGGCGCGTGATCCTCTGCCGGATGACCTCTCCCGGCGGATGACCTCTCCCTGCGGATGGCCGCTGCCGGAGGACCGCACCCGCCCGATGGGGCGGGACGCGCGGCTCACTCCTGGGCGCTGAGCTCCTCATAGGTGCGCTCGGCCTCGTCACGGGCGAGCTGCGCGAGATCCTGGTCGAGGTCCGAGATCATGCCGCGCGCGTCCTCGACGATCTCCTGGTCGCCGGTGTCCAGTCCGTGCAGCAGCCACTCGCACACGGCGAACTCGCCGAGCGCCTGGGCGCGCTCGACGAGGCGCGGATGCGGTGCGGTGGGCAGCTCCTCGCGATAGGCCGAGTACAGCTCGTCGAACTGATCCGGCTCGAGCGACGAGATCAGCCAGGCCAGATCACCGGCAGGGTCCGCGACCTTCGCCGCCGACCAGTCGCGCACACCGCTGATCGCCTCGCCCGAGATGTGCAGCGACTCCTCGGAGAGGTCGCCGTGGACGAACTGCGGCGTGAAGTCCCACAGCTCGGCATCCTTCAGGAGGGCCTCCCAGCGCTGCGCGACCGCGGTGGGCAGACGGTCCCCCTCGCGGGCACGGTCGACGTGGGCGCGGTGCTCGGCATGCAGCGCCTCGGCGGTGAAGCACTCCACGCCCGCCGACTCCGCGGCATAGCGGGGCACGGTGTGGATGCGTGCCAGGACCCTGCCGAGCGAGCGGGCGGCCTCGGAGGAGTCGCGCAGGTCGTCGAGCATCAGGGGACGTCCGGCGGGAGCCTGCGTGACGGCGGCGCGGCCGCCCTCGGACAGCTTCACGAAGCCCAGCACGGGCGGGACGACGGCTCGCAGCGGCGTGCCGCCCAGCGCATCAGCCACCGCGAGGTCGCGCTCCAGGCGCACGCCTGCCGCCGTGGTGGCAGGGGAGAGCACCAGGACCCGTCGGTCGTCCTCGCCGACGATGCCGGCCGCGTCGAGGTCGTCGACGGGCAGGACGATCGGAGTCGTGCGCACGGGGACCAGCCCGGGGACCGCAGCGGCGGCGAGGGCTGCCAGGGAGTACGAGTTGCGATGCACGGAACCACCGTACCCGTCCGATCTCCGCATGCCGCGTAGGCTCGGTCCATGGCGACGCACCGCGGCCCCCACCTGGGCACTCCTCTGAATCTCACCGGATCCGATCGAGCCGCGCTGGAGCGTGCGGATCCGGGGGCGCTGATGCCTGGTGCAGATGCCCGTTACCTGGTCACTCGCGCGGGCGCCGCTGCCGTGTCCGAGGACGATGATGGCGAGGTGCGGCTGGTGCTCGACGACGAGGCGCCTCGCGGCGAAGGCGCCGTGCCGGTCCTGCTGGGCCGTCGAGAGGGGCTCAGGATCATCGGCGTCGAGGCGCCCGAGCCCAGTGCGGAGCTCGACGACCCCGGTCATGACCTGCGTGACCTGCGCCGGATCGCCGACCTTCTGCCGACCGAGGATGCGGAGATCGCGCTGACCGCGGTCGCCATGGGCTCCTGGCACCGGTCCATGAGGCGGTGTCCGCAGTGCGGAGGGCCATTGGACGCGGAGTCGGCCGGGTGGGTGCTGCGCTGCCGGGAGGACGGCAGCGAGCACTTCCCGCGCACGGATCCGGCGGTGATCATGGCGGTGCGGGATCAGGACGACCGCCTGCTGCTGGCCCGCAACGCGCACTTCCCGCCAGGCTTCCACTCGGTGCTCGCCGGCTTCCTCGAGCCGGGGGAGTCGCTCGAGGCGGCCGTCGTCCGCGAGGTCGCCGAGGAGGTCGGCGTCGAGGTGCAGGAGGTCGAGTATGTGGGAAGCCAGCCCTGGCCGTTCCCGCGCTCGCTGATGGTCGGCTACCGCGCCTGGGCCTCGAGCGCCGGTGCGCTGCGGCTGCAGGCTGACGAGATCGCCGAGGCCCGCTGGTTCACCCGCGATGAGCTCGAGGCCGAGGTCGCTGCGGGGAGCATCACCCTGCCCGGCTCCGCCTCGCTCGGCCATGCCCTGATCGAGGACTGGCGGAGCCGTTCCGGAGAATGAGGTCCTGAGCACCCGAGCGCCTGAGCGCCAGAGGGCGCGTTCACGCTGGCCGCTGTCGATCCGTGGCCGTTCGTCCACACCTGCGGGGCAGGTGTCGGTCGTCGCTGGCAGGATGTGGGGGCGATGAACCACAGCAGCACCCCTGAGACGATCCTGGCGGCCCTCGATCCCGAGCAGAGGGCAGTCGCCGAGACCTTCGGCAGCCCCGTGTGCGTCCTGGCCGGCGCCGGAACGGGCAAGACCCGTGCCATCACGCACCGCATCGCCCACGGCGTCGCCTCCGGACAGATGGATCCGCGCCATGTGCTCGCCGTGACGTTTACGGCGAAGGCCGCTGCGGAGATGCGCTCGCGCCTGCGGGACCTGGGCGTCCCGGCGGTGCAGGCCCGGACGTTCCACTCGGCCGCGCTGCGTCAGCTGCGCCACTTCTGGCCCCGGGTCGTGGGCGGCGCGATGCCGGACATCATGACGAACAAGTACGCAGGCGTGGGCGAGGCCTGCTCACGCCTGCACATGAGCGTGGACCGCGCGGCGCTGAGGGACATCGTCTCCGAGGTCGAATGGTCACGGGTGTCGATGCTGACGCCGGAGGCCTATCCGGAGGCGGCGGAGAGGGCCGGTCGTCCCGGGGTCGCCGGGTTCGACTCGCGGTCGATCGCCCGCATCCTCACCCAGTACGAGGAGGTGAAGAAGTCTCGGGGCGTCATCGACTTCGAGGACGTGCTGCTGCACATGGTCGGGTTCCTCTCCGAGCGGCCCGATGTCGCTCGCGAGGTGCGCAGCCAGTACCGTCACTTCGTCGTCGACGAGTACCAGGACGTCTCGACGCTCCAGCACGCTCTGCTGCGGCTGTGGCTGGGGACCTCCGACGACATCTGCGTCGTGGGCGACGCCTCCCAGACGATCTACACCTTCGCCGGTGCCCGAGCGTCCTTCCTGCTGGACTTCCGCAAGGAGTTCCCCCGCGCCCGCACCATCCGCCTCGAGCGGAACTATCGGTCGACCCCGCAGGTCGTCCGCCTCGCCAACACCGTCCTGGACGGTGCCCGCGGTCGCACCCGCGACAGTCGGCTGACCCTGGTCTCCCAGCGTGAGGACGGTCAGCCACCAGCGGTGGAGTCCTACTCCGATGACTTCGCGGAGGCGCAGGGCGTCGCGGAGCAGATCGCCGCGATGGTCCGCGATGGTCGACCGGCGGCGGACATCGCGATCCTGTTCCGCACCAACAGCCAGTCCGAGGCCTTCGAGCAGGCCCTCACCGGTCAGGGCGTCGGCTACCTGGTGCGAGGTGGAGAGCGCTTCTTCGAGAAGCAGGAGGTCCGCAGGGCCATGGTCTCCCTGCGGGCGGCGACCCGCGTCGAGCATCTGGAGCCGGAGCGGGCGGTGCGCGATGTCCTCTCGCAGCAGGGATGGTCGGAGACGGCACCCGAGGGGACAGGCGCGGTACGCGATCGCTGGGACTCGCTGAACGCCGTGGTCGGCCTCGCCGACACGGTCCTGAGGCGGCCCGGGACCGGTCTGGTCGACGTCGTCCGCGAGCTCGAGGAGCGCGCTGAGGCTCAGTCGGCCCCGGTGGTGGACGGCGTGACGCTCGCCTCCGTGCATGCCGCCAAGGGTCTGGAGTGGCCGGTGGTGTTCGTCATCGGCGCGAGCGACGGCCTGCTGCCGATCTCCATGGCCCGCACCGCCGCCGAGATCGAGGAGGAGCGGCGACTCTTCTACGTCGCCCTCACCCGCGCACGCGACCTCCTGACGATCACCTGGGCGGCCGCCCGCACCCCTGGTGCCCGCGGATCGCGGCGCCCCTCCCGGTTCCTCGACGGAGCGCTGGAGACCCCAGAACGCGGCCGGGGGAGGAAGGGTGCACCCGTGGCCCGCCGGACCGGACGCAGCTCGGCCACGGTCTTCGACGAATGCCGGATCTGCGGTCAGGCCCTGGTCTCCGCGCGGGACCAGCGGATGGGGCGTCATGCAGGATGCCCCTCGTCGGCCGACGCAGACATGCTCACCGCACTGCGCTCCTGGCGCCGTGCGCGGGCTGCCGCCGCGGGCGTCCCCGCCTACGCGATCCTCACCGACGCGGCGCTCGAGGCGGTCGCGGAGCGCGGGCCCGCCAGCGCCGAGGAGCTCTCGGCGATCCCCGGGATCTCACCGGCGACCGCACGGTCGCAGGGAGAGCAGCTGCTCGCTCTGCTCGAGCATCATCGGGCAGGGTGAGCCGGAACGAGGGAGGTGCGACGAAGGGGCGGCGACGGGCAGGAGGAGAGGCGACGCAGTGCCTCCGTGCGTGCCGGACCAGCACCTTCGGCAGAGAAGCTGCAGGTCAAAAAAAGATTGGTCGGGATCCGGGGCATGTGTAGACTCATGCCTGTCATTCGTCCACATCGTGGTCCGGGATACCGGGGCGCGCGCAGAGGAAAGGGGGTGCTCACGTTGATCGACATCAGGAACCTCGCGATCGGCCGCACCCTCATCGGCGTGCCCGATCTGCGTCGCGAACGAGGCTATGCCCTCGCGGTGCCCTCCCTGAGCTGACGAGCAACGCTCTCGCTGCGGGTCGGCACCGGCGCCGATCCTCGAGCCTCTCGGCTCTCCCCGACGACTTTCGAAGCAGCGAGACGATGACCTCCACCCTTCCCAGCCTCTCCAGCCTGTTCCCCTCCGCCCTCGCGGCGGACACCCTGCCCTGCCATGACGCCGAGGCCGCGGATCTGTTCTTCTCGGAGCGCCCCGCGGATCTCGAGCAGGCCAAGTCCCTGTGCTCCGGCTGCCCGCTGATCGACGAGTGCCGCAACGGTGCTCTCGACCGGGCGGAGCCCTGGGGCGTCTGGGGCGGGGCCATCTTCGACGGCGGTCGCATCATCGCCGTCAAGCGTGGCCGGGGCCGTCCCCGCAAGAACGCGGCGGCCTGAGATGAGCAGCTCTCGCGTGCCACTGCGGTGGCCGACGCGCGGGATCTGCATCTCCCCTGATGGACGACGAAGGGCGGAGCACCTCGATGGGTGCTCCGCCCTTCGTCGTCGGCGCTTCAGCGCGGCAGGCGCGGATCAGGCCTTGCCCAGGATCCGGTTGAGCTTGGTGCCGCAGGTCGGGCACACGGCCTTCGCCATGCGCCGCCCGTTGGAGACCACCACGTTGCCCTCGGCCTCGCGCTTCTCGCGGCACTTGACGCAGTAGAACTCTCCGGCGTAGGTCTCGTCGGCCATACCCGCTCCTCCATGGATTCGATATCGAGTGGACATCCCCGCTCGCCGTCCGGCGAGAGGGGGCCGTTCACTCTAACGCGCCCGCAGGGCGGCCCGTCGCACGCTTCGGGCGGAGGATGCTCGGAGAGCGGAGGAAGTGCGTGCGACGGGCCAACGGCGGAGGTCCTGTCGGAGACCGTTTGGTCCCCCGGACCGTGGGACCCCGGGGGCGCTCAGCACCACGCGCACCTTCCCCGTGTGCGTCCTGCTAGTTATCCCGGGGTCCCACGTCCAGGGCAACGTAGCCCCTGCGGACCCCGGCGGTCAAAGGGGCGCGGGGGACAGGATGTGGACAACCGGCCAGCACTTGTGGACGGAGTGTCGACGACGACGGCCCTTGTTGTGGAGGAGCATCGGTGTGGACGATCGAGGAGCCTGTGACCTGGGCATATGAGGCTCACAGCTGTGGACGGATTTTTCCTGGACGACTTCATGCCAGGCTGGGAACATGCCATCTGTCGAGCTTGTCACCACCGATCTGACTGGGCCCCGCGGCGAGCGAGTGCTCATCCGGCGCTCTGCGCGCCGCCGTCGGAGCGTCTCGATCTCCCGCGATCGCGGCGATCTGGTGGTCTCCGTCCCCGCGTCCTTCTCCCGCCGGACTGAGCGGGACTGGGTCCGCCGGATGCTCGATCAGTACACCGACTCCCAGGAGCGCAAGGCTCCTGCGAAGCGGTCCGACGATCAGCTCGCGGCACTGGCCGAGGAGCTCAGTGAGACTCATCTCGGTGGCCGTGCTCACCCCGCCTCGATCACATGGTCGTCACGGCAGAACCGTCGCTGGGGCTCCTGCACCACCTCGGAGCGGACGATCCGGATCTCCTCGCGCCTGCAGGGCATGCCGGACTGGGTGGTGCGCGCCGTCGTCCATCACGAGCTCGTGCACTTGCTGGTGGCTGGCCACGGCCCTGAATTCCAGGCGCTCATGGCCCGCTATCCGCTCGCGGAGAGGGCGCGCGGCTTTCTCGACGGCATCTCCTGGGCGGAGCACGCCACCGATGGCGAGCGGGCGTCCTGGACGGCTGACGACGATGATGGCGCGGACGCGGAGGAGGGAGACGTCGAGAAGGGGGACGCCGCCTGAACCTGGGCGGACAGCACCGTGGTGCCGCCCGCGCCGGGCGGGCCCTGCGGTGGCAGTCGGGGTGGAGGCTGCGGTGAAGAGCTCACCGCAGGGGCGGCTCCGATGCGAGCATCGTGCTCAGGCTGAGGAGCTTGCCCTGCATGTCCGGGACCGTCCCCTCAGGTAGACGGTCCAGCGGTGCCCAGCGCGCGGCGCCGGACTCCTCGCTGCAGGTCAGGGGCAGCTCCGCGGCGGGCAGCGGGGCGCGCAGGAGGTACTGCACATCCCAATGCTCGGTGCAGCGGACGAAGCCCGAACCGAGCTCATGGCGGTGGAGGAGCGCGGGCCCGGGGCCGACGCGCCGGAGATCGGTCAGACCGATCTCCTCGGCGACCTCGCGACGGGCAGCCTGCTCGAGGTCCTCGTCGGCTTCTTCGATGTGGCCGCCGGGCTGGACCCAGAACCTGCCCTTGAGATGCCACACGAGGGCCACATGCTCACCGGGGGCATCGACCACGACCCCGCTCGCCGTGAGGTGGCGGGGACCTCCTGCTCGATGCAGGGACGCGCTGTCGGCGCGCACCAGCGCGCGATAGGCGCTCGAGACGGCGGGGTCGGGCGCCGCGGCGAGCTGCTCGAGGACCCTCTCGACGATCATCGAGAGCCGTCGGAGCCGTCGGAGCCGTCGGAGCCGTCGGAGCCGTCGGTGCCGTCGTCCTGGACACCGCCCTTCCGATCCTCATGAGGGGCGTCCTGCTCGTCGGAGCCGTCCAGCAGCCGACGCAGCTCGGCGTCGAAGTCCTCGGGCAGCTCGACCTGGAGACCCTCATCGCTGTCGGCGGCGGGGTTCGGTGCCTGGGGGCGGCCAGAGAGGACCTCTGCGCTCGGGAGGAGGTCGGGATGATCCCACTTGGCCTCGCGTCCGCTCTCACCCTCTGTCGCCAGCACGCTCTCCCACCAGGCGAGGGCCTCGCGGACCCGTCGCGGTCGGAGCTCGATGCCGACGGTGCTCGCCAGCATCTGCTCGGCGGGGGATCCGGTGGCACGGCGACGACGCAGCACCTCGCGCATGGCCTCCAGCTGCGGAAGCTTCCCCTCGAGCGCGCGCGTCGTCACGTGGTCGACCCATGCCTCGACGAGCGCCAGGGTGGTGGCCAGCTCCTCGAGGGCACGCTCCTGCGCGGCACGGCGGGTGAAGACGAACATCTCCTCCGGGCGGCGGGCCTGCAGGGACTGCGGGTCGGAGAGATCCAGACCGCGCACCATCTCGTCCAGCGCGTCGAGATCCAGGGTGATGCCGCGGGCATAGTCCTCGATCGCGGAGAACAGGGTGCGGCCCAGCCAGGGCGCGGCGTCGAACAGCGCCGTATGGGCGATCTCGCGGGCCGCCAGGAAGATGCGGGCGGCGCCGGCGTCCAGTCCATGGGCGGTGATGAAGTCGTCGACATTGGCGGCGACGAGAGCGGGCTCGCCCTCGCGTCCCAGAGGCAGGGAGAGATCGGTGGTGCCCTCGACCTCCCGGGCGAGGGAGCCGATGGCGTGGCCGAACTGGATGCCGAACAGCGTCCCTCCCATGCGCTCCATGAGAGCGGCGGGATCGCCGGGCACCTCGACCGGGGAGTCCCGCAGCTGCGCGGCGATCGCCTCGCCGATCGCGCCGGACATGTACTTGGCGACCGGCTCCACGGTCGACTTCCAGCGGGGGAGGGTGCGGTGGGTCCACGTGCCGCGGCTGAGGACGCCCAGCTCGTGAGACGGCACGTCGATCGCGATCACCGGGTCCAGCCACAGTCGGGCGATCTGCGCCGCCTGACGGAGATCCTCGGTCTGCTCGGCGGATGGGGAGGGGTCCCCCGGGGAGCCGACGGGCTCGGCGGCTCCTGGGATCCCGGCGGCGCCGGCCGCGGTGCGCCGAGCGATGTCCTCGGCGATGGTCCAGTTCACGGGTCCCTCACCCTGCGTGCTGAACAGGTGCTGCATCTGCGCGGCGGCCGCTCGCAGCGCCGCCGGGTCCTGAGGGAGGTTCGCCTGCTGCGCGAGGGCGGCGAGGTCCAGGCCCTCGAGCGCCTCCTCGGGCAGGGCGTCGCCGAAGGTCTCCTTGAGGAAGCGCCGCAGGGCCTCCTCGTCCATGCCGCCGGGACCGTCCGGCGTCGGGTTCTGGTTCATGGCCACCTCCAGCAGCGGGTCCAGCAGGGCATCGACGTTCAGACTACCGATGCGCGATGTGAAGGCGTGCAGGGCGGGGCGACGTCAGTGGGGCACAATGGCCCGGTGATGCCAGACGCCGACACCGCCCAGGGAGCCCGCACGGCGATCGGCCGATGGATCGAGGACGCTCGGTTCCACCGTCCGGTCCTCGCGCTCGCCTCCCTCGCCCTGCTGTGCGCGATGATCCTCGCGACCGCCTTCATTCCCGTGCCCTATGTGATCGAGCGGCCGGGACCGGCGATCGACGTCCTGGGGGAGTACGACGGCGAACGGATCCTCACGGTCGACGGCGCCGAGACCTACGACACCGACGGCTCGCTGATGATGACGACGGTCTCCGTGAACGGCGGGCCGGGCTATCCGGTGACCGCGTTCGAGGTGATGGTCTCCTGGTTCACCCGTTCCGACGCGGTGCTGCCGCGCGAGACCGTCTACCCCGATGGTCAGACCCAGGAGGAGACGCAGCTGACCAACACGGTGCAGATGAACACGTCCCAGCAGGGGGCCGTCGCCGTAGCCCTCCAGGAGCTGGGCATCGACTTCGATCAGACCGTAGTGATCGCGGGAGTCGAGCAGGGGGCGCCGGCCGACGGCGTGCTCGAGGCCGGAGACGAGCTGGTGTCCGTCGAGGGCACCGCCGCCGACGACGTGGTGGGCTTCCAGCAGCTGGTCGCCGCCTCGACGCCCGGCGAGGACGTCGACCTGGTGGTCCGACGGGACGGCGAGGAGACCGAGCTGTCCGTGCCCACGGAGGACGTCGACGGCGAGGCTCGCATGGGCGTCGTCCTCTCGACCGGCTACGACTTCCCGATCGATGTGGACATCTCGGTCGGCGAGGTCGGCGGGCCCAGCGCCGGCACCATGTTCGCCCTCTCGGTCTACGACGAGCTCACCCCCGGCGCGCTGACAGGAGGCGAGGCCGTCGCAGGGACCGGCACGATCGATGCCGACGGCGCGGTCGGCGCGATCGGCGGGATCCGCCAGAAGATGGTCGGTGCCTCCGAGGCCGGCGCCGAGTTCTTCCTCGCCCCCGAGACCAACTGCGACGAGGTCGTCGGCTACGAGCCCGACGGAATGAGCGTCGTCGCCGTGAGCACCTTCGACGAGGCCCTCGAGGCCACCGAGACCATCGCCGAGACCGGCAGCGCCGAGGGCCTGCCGACCTGTGAGGACAGCTGATGAGCCGCAAGCGCCGCACCCCGCCCCGCCCCACCGTCGTCTTCGACTTCGGCGGGGTCCTGAGCGCCGGGCACGACCCGGTGCCCACCATCCACGAGCTCCTCGGGGGCGATGTCGAGGTCCTCGGTAAGGCCCTGTGGGCCGAGCGCGCCGCCTACGACGCGGGCCGGGTCGATGCGGCGCAGTACTGGGGCGCCGTGGCAGCGGCCGTCGGCGTCGAGAGCCTGTCCGCCGACGAGGTCGCCGAGCTGCAGGCGGCCGACGACCGCTACTTCCTGCGTCTGGACCCCGAGGCCCGGGCTCTCCTGCACGACCTCGCGCGCAACGGCACGCGCCTCGCGCTGCTGTCCAACGCCTCGGTCGCCTTCGGCGAGTCCGTGCGTCGGGCCGACTGGTTCGAGGCGTTCACCCTCGCCGTGATCTCCGGCGAGGAGCGCACCGTCAAGCCGGAGCCGACGATCTACCGGATCCTCCTCGAAGTGCTCTCCCACGAGACCGGCGGCATCTCCGTCCCCTCATCGGTGATCTACTTCGACGATCGCGAGGAGAACGTCGATGCGGCGAGGAAGCTCGGCATCGACGCGCACTTCTGGCCGCGCAACGGCGACCCCCTGCCCGAGGGTGCCGTCCACGGCAGCGTCACGGCGCGCGAGGTGCTCGCCGGTCGCGGCATCGCGCTCGACTGAGCACGGCGGGACCTGAGGCCATCCGTCCGCGAGAGCTCGGGCACCGCGGTGTCCGACGGGCGGGCCGCACGGAGCCCAGCGGGGTAGAGTCGGAGGCCGCGAGACGTCCGCGGCGGCGCCATGCTCGGCGCGCACGCGATGAAGCCACCTGCTGAACAGGGAGAAGAGTTGGCAGAGTTCATCTACACCATGTACAAGGCCCGGAAGGCCGTCGGAGACAAGGTCATCCTCGATGACGTCACCATGAGCTTCTACCCGGGTGCGAAGATCGGCATGGTCGGCCCGAACGGCGCCGGCAAGTCGACGATCCTCAAGATCATGGCGGGACTGGACCAGCCCAGCAACGGCGAGGCCCGCCTCAGCCCCGGCTACAGCGTCGGCATCCTCCTCCAGGAGCCGCCGCTGGACGAGTCCAAGACGGTGCTCGAGAACGTCCAGGAGGGCATGGGGGATCTGTACCGCAAGGTCCAGCGCTTCAACGCCATCGGCGAGGAGATGGCATCCCCCGATGCCGACTTCGATGCGCTGATGGAGGAGATGGGCAGGCTCCAGACGGAGATCGACGCAGCCAACGGCTGGGATCTGGACTCCCAGCTCGAGCAGGCGATGGACGCGCTGCGCTGCCCGCCCGGCGATGAGCAGGTCACCCACCTCTCCGGCGGTGAGCGGCGCCGTGTCGCGCTGTGCAAGCTGCTGCTGGAGAAGCCCGACCTGCTGCTGCTGGACGAGCCCACCAACCACCTCGACGCCGAGAGCGTGCTCTGGCTCGAGCAGCACCTCCAGCAGTACGAGGGCGCGGTCATCGCCGTCACCCACGACCGCTACTTCCTGGACCACGTCGCTCAGTGGATCGCCGAGGTCGACCGCGGGCGCCTCATCGGGTATGAGGGCAACTACTCCACGTACCTGGAGAAGAAGGAGGAGCGCCTCCAGGTCCAGGGCAAGAAGGATCAGAAGCTCGCCAAGCGCCTCAAGGAGGAGCTGGAGTGGGTGCGGTCCAACGCCAAGGGCCGCCAGGCGAAGTCGAAGGCCCGTCTGGCTCGCTACGAGGAGATGGCCGCGGAGGCCGAGCGCACTCGCAAGCTGGACTTCGAGGAGATCACGATCCCCCCGGGTCCGCGTCTGGGCACCATCGTCATCAACGCCAAGGGCCTCGAGAAGGGCTTCGGCGACCGGAAGCTCATCGACGGCCTGAGCTTCTCGCTGCCGCCGAACGGCATCGTCGGCGTCATCGGCCCCAACGGCGTCGGCAAGACGACCCTGTTCAAGACGATCGTCGGCCTCGAGCCCCTGGACGGCGGCGACCTGAAGATCGGCGAGACCGTCAAGATCAGCTACGTCGACCAGAACCGCGAGAACATCGACCCGGAGAAGAACCTCTGGGAGGTCGTCTCCGACGGACTGGACTTCATCCAGGTCGGCAAGGTCGAGATCCCGTCGCGCGCCTATGTCTCCCAGTTCGGCTTCAAGGGCCCGGACCAGCAGAAGAAGGCCGGGGTCCTCTCCGGCGGCGAGCGCAACCGTCTGAACCTCGCGCTCACCCTCAAGCAGGGCGGCAACGTCCTGCTGCTGGACGAGCCCACCAATGACCTGGATGTCCAGACCCTCGGCTCTCTCGAGAACGCGCTGCTGGAGTTCCCCGGCTGCGCCGTGGTGGTCTCGCACGACCGCTGGTTCCTCGACCGTGTGGCGACCCACATCCTGGCCTACGAGGGCACCGAGGAGGAGCCGGCGAACTGGTACTGGTTCGAGGGCAACTTCGAGGCCTACGAGAAGAACAAGGTCGAGCGTCTGGGAGTGGAGGCCGCTCGTCCGCACCGCGTGACGCACCGTCGGCTCACGCGCGACTGAGTCACTGCATGGCGCGGTACGCATCGTGCCGATCGCCGGGGAGGCCCGGGTCGAGGACGCCCTCGACCCGGGCCTCCCCGTATGCGGAAGGCGCCACCGATCCGGAGCGGGCTGTCACACCGATGAAACATCTTGCAGGACGGTTGTCCCGCCACGGCGCGCGATGCTCCGGGTCCGGGCATGCCTTTTGCCTGCGCGACCTGCAATGATGTGGGGTGCCAGGAGCTGCTGGCGCGGCCTGCCGAAAGGGGTGCTAATCTGACCCCCTGCTCGGGTACCGTGGTGTCATGAAGCCGATCTCCACCCTCACGGTGTCCTCCGAGTTGCCGGCCGAGCTGGCTCCCCTGCGGGAGCTGGCGCTGAACCTGCGCTGGACCTGGCGCCGCCAGACCGTCGACCTCTTCCGCGAGCTCGACCCCGCCGTCTTCGTCGCCAGCGGCGAGAACCCCATCGCGATGCTCTCCCAGGTGCCCGCCTCGCGGCTGGCCGAGGCGGCACGGGACGAGGCCTTCCTCAGCCGGATGCGCGGCGAGGCAGGGAACCTGCGCACCTATCTCGACTCGGGCCGCTGGTTCCAGCGCACCGTCGGCGGCGGTGACGCCGAGACGGGCTCGTCGATCGCCTACTTCTCCATGGAGTTCGGCATCACTCCGACCCTGCCGATCTACTCCGGGGGACTCGGCATCCTCGCCGGCGACCATCTGAAGTCCGCCTCCGACCTCGGTCTGCCGCTGACGGCCATCGGCCTGCTCTATCAGTGGGGCTACTTCTCGCAGTCGCTGGACCGCGAAGGATGGCAGCAGGAGGAGTACCGCCACAACGATCCGGCGAACCTGCCGGTGCAGAAGGTGCTCGGAGCCGATGGCGAGCAGCTGACGGTGTCCGTCGCCCTCCCCGGCGGCCGCGAGGTCTCCATCGCCATCTGGGTGGTCCAGGTGGGGCGGGTCCCGCTGCTGCTGCTGGACACGGATGTCGAGGCCAACGACGAGCAGGACCGCCAGATCACGGACCGTCTCTACGGCGGCGACCACGAGCACCGGATTGTCCAGGAGATCGTCCTGGGCATCGGCGGAGTGCGGGCGGTCGAGGCGTATGCGAAGGTCGCCGGGCGCCCCGAGCCCACCGTCTTCCATCTCAACGAGGGCCATGCGGGCTTCTCCGGTCTGGAGCGCGTCGGCGCGCTGATGCAGGAGGGCCGCGGCTTCGCTGAGGCCCTCGCCATGGTGCGCGCCGGGACGGTCTTCACGACCCATACGCCGGTGCCCGCCGGCATCGACCGCTTCGATGCGGAGCAGCTGCGCCGATACCTGGATGCCGACGAGAACGGGCTCTCCCGGCTGATCCCCGCCCTGCCGGTCGAGGCCGCTCTGGCGCTAGGCACGGAGGAGGGCGGGCAGGTCTTCAACATGGCGCACATGGGCTTCCGCATCGCCCAGCGCTCCAACGGTGTGGCGAAGCTCCACGGGGCGGTGTCCCGGGCTATGTTCCAGGAGCTGTACCCGGGCTTCGACGTCCCGGAGGTCCCGATCACCTCGGTGACCAACGGCGTGCATCGGCGCACCTGGACCTCCGCGCCGATGGATGACCTGTTCAAGAAGGCGCTGGGCGACGTGGACGTGTCGGCGCTGAGCGACTGGAGCCCTCTGGCGTCGCTGACCGATCACGAGCTGACGGAGGTGCGTCGCACCCTGCGCGGCGACCTCGTGCGGATGGCACGCAGGCATGTGCGCGACGCGTGGCTGCGCCGCGGGGCGGACGAGGCGGAGCTGGCCTGGACGGACCATGTCCTGGACCCCGACATCCTGACCATCGGCTTCGCGCGCCGGGTGTCGACGTACAAGCGCCTGACGCTCATGCTCAACGATCCCGAGCGGCTGCGTCGCATCCTGCTCGACGAGGACCATCCGGTGCAGATCGTCATCGCCGGCAAGTCCCATCCGGCGGATCGGCCCGGCAAGGAGTTCCTCCAGCAGATGGTCCGCTTCGCCGACGAGCACGGCGTCCGGCACCGGATCGTCTTCCTGCCGGACTATGACATCCGGATGGCCTCGGTGCTCATCGCCGGTGCCGACGTCTGGCTGAACAACCCGATCCGTCCCGAGGAGGCGTCCGGCACCTCCGGGATGAAGGCCGTCCTCAACGGCGGGCTGACCTTCTCGATCTCCGACGGCTGGTGGGACGAGATGAAGGATGATGCTGCGGGATGGACGATCCCGACCGCGAGCATCGAGGACCAGGGGGAGCGGGACCGCCTCGAGGCCGAAGCCCTCTACGAGATCCTCGAGAGCAGGATCGTCCCCCTGTTCTACGAGCGCGATGCACGAGGCATGCAGCGCGGCTGGATGACGAAGGTGCGCTCCTCCCTGGTGGAGATCGCCCCGCGGATCACCGCAGCCCGCATGGTGCGCGACTACGTCACCGACCTGTACCTGCCGGCGGCCCGCGCGGCCGCTTCGATGACGACGGATCCGTCGGCGCCCGAGGCGTTCGTCGCGTGGCGCACGCGGGTCGCCGGGGCGTGGCCGCAGGTCCATGTCGACGGCGTCGAGATCTCCGGGGCGCAGGAGCGCGCTGTCGCCGCGGGGGAGGAGCTCGTCCTCTCGGCCACCGTGTCCCTCGGCGGTCTCGCACCGGAGGATGTGCTCGTCGAAGCGGTCCTGGGAGCGATCGGCGAGGAGGGTGAGATCATCGACGGGCAGCTGATCCCGCTGCAGCGCGAGCAGGGCGACCGCTGGTCGGCCCGGTTCGTGCTCTCCGTCCCTGGCGAGGTCGGGTACACGGTGCGCGTCACGCCGCATCATCCGGCTCTCGCCTCGCGCGCCGAGCTCGGTCTGGTCGCGACCGCATGATCATCTGATCGTGTGATCTGACCAGCGGGCCGGTGCCCGGATCCCCTCGGAAGGACCCCTCTCCCGTGCTCTCCCGTCGTCGTCTGCTGCTGTCCGCGCTCACGGCGGGAGCCTCCGGGACAGGGGTCCTGGCCGCGTGCTCGCGAGAGCCTGACGTCGATCTCGGCGAGGGCGAGGCGCTGCAGCTGCGGGTCTGGAGCGAGGCCGCAGCGAGCGCCTACCGGACCTCGCTGGACGCCTTCACCGAGGAGACTGGCATCGAGGTGGAGATCGAGGTGCTGGCCTGGGACGAGTACTGGGATCAGCTGCCGCTGGACGTCGCCGCCGGGTCGCTGCCTGACGTCCTCTGGATGAACACTGCTCATCTCGCCCAGCTCGCGGACGCCGAGGAGCTGCTCGAGATTGAGGAGATCTTCGGCGGTGATGTCGAGCAGTGGGAGGCAGCCGCCACCGACCTCTATCGCCGGGGCGATGGCCTCTGGGGGGTCCCGCAGATCTGGGACCGCAGCGTGCTGCTGGCGAACAGCTCGCTGCTCGAGGCCGCCGAGATCGACCCCGCGGAGATCGACCTCGAGTTCGACCCGTCGGCCGAGACCGACTCGCTGCGGGATCTGTGCCGAGCTGTGATCGCCGATGAGGAGGGACTGGGTGCGGCGGACGAGGGCTTCGACGCCTCCTCCCAGGCGGTCCACGGGTTCAGCGCCGCTCCTGATCGCACGGCCGTGCTCGGTCCGTTCATCGCCGGCAACGGCGGCACCTGGCAGGACGAGGACGATGCCTTCGCCTTCGCCTCTGAAGACGGCATCGCCGCGGTCCAGTACCTCGCTGATCTGTCGACGACTCATCTCGCCCCGGACGGTGCCTCCGCCGTCGCGGACGCCTCGCTGTGCACGGACCTGTTCGTCGGCGGCCGGCTCGCGCTGCTGCAGACGGGGACCTACGACCTCGGTTCGATCCTCGAGGGCGTCGGGGACACCTTCTCCTGGAGCGTCGGCGAGGTCGTCGCCGGCCCGTCGGGCGCCCGGCCTCTGGTGCATGCGATCGCCGTCGTCGGCGTCCCCACCGACGACGACGACCGGGCGGCGGCGATTGAGCGCCTGCTGGGCTGGCTCGGCTCGGCCGACGGGCAGCGGCCCCTGGCGACCGCCAGGCTCGGGATCCCCGGATGCACCGATCTGAGGAGCACCTGGGCCGACGCCTGGGAGGACGCGGGAGTCGACGTCTCCGCCATCGCCGCGGTCCCCGCCGAGGTCGCGACGCCGGAGAGCGGAACGCGATCGTCCGAGGGGACGGGAGCCGCGCTGCCGGTGATCGCGACGGTCTTCACCGGGGAGGCCGATGCCGCGACCGCCCTTCCGGAGGCGCAGCAGGCCGCGAACGCGGCCATGAGCGGCTCCTGACCCGAGGCCGTCGCCGTCGACGTCCTGCTCCGGGGCCTGGCCGCAGTGCAGGGCCCGCGTCCGGTGGTCATGGCCCCGCCAGCCGTGCAGGGCCCGCAGGGCGGCGCGGATCAGCTGCCGCTCCGCTCCCGTCGTGCGCGGATCATGCCCTCCTGGGTGACGGTCGCGACGAGGTCGCCGGCCCGGTCGAAGATCTGCCCATGGGTCAGACCGCGCCCGCCCGACGCCGACGGGGAGTGCTGGACATACAGCAGCCATTCGTCGGCTCGCACGTGGCGGTGCCACCAGATCGCGTGGTCGATGGTCGCCATCCGCAGTCCCGGGGTCATCCAGCTCAGGCCCTGTCGGCGCAGTATCGGCTCGAAGGGCGTGTAGTCGCTCGCGAAGGCGAGGATCGCATCATGGACCAGCTGGTCCGCATCGATCGGAGCGACCGTGCGCATCCAGACCATCTGCGTGTCCGCCCCCGCGCCGTCGACGGCATCGGCGCTGCGAGGATCCGGCTGCAGATAGATCGGATCGGTGACATGGCGGATGTCGATGGGGCGCTGCGTGGACCAGTAGCGGGCGACCGGATGGTCGATCCCGGCGAGCACGTCCGCGGTGGTCGGCAGATCCTCCGGTCCGGGAGCCTCAGGGGCCCTCTGCTGATGCTCGAAGCCCTCCTGCTGCTCCTGGAACGAGGCGGTCATCGCCAGGATGGTGCGCTCCCCGGCCCCGGCCCCGGCCCCAGCCCTAGCCCCGGCGTCCGCGGCAGGTGATGCGTCAGCGGCGATCTGGTCGGCGGCGTCGGCGGACGACGGCTGCGTGGCGAGCACCCGACGCACGGAGAACGAGCCGCCGTCGCGGAGGTTCTCGACGCGGAAGCGGATCGGCTGCTCGGGATCGCCCGGTGCGAGGAAGTACGAGAACGTCGAATGGATCGCGCGCCCCTCCGGGACAGTGCGCCCGGCGGCCGTGACCGCCTGCCCCATCACCTGTCCGCCGAAGACGTGTCCTCCTGGCTGCGGGGAGGAGTCGCCCTCCCATGCGGCGACCGTCCCGGGACCGACGAGGTCAGGGTCCGCAGTGATCTCCCGCAGGTCCAGCAGGTCCACCAGGGACGCGGCGACGGCGGAGGGGTCGGGGATGTCCTTCGAACCGGTCATGCTCAGATCGTACTGGTCAGACGGTGAGAGGCTGTCGATCGTACGATGAGGAGCATGCCTCATCTCGAACTCGTCGTCCCCGTCCGCTGGACGGATCTGGACGCCTACGGACACGTCAACAACGCCGCCATGGTGCGTCTGCTCGAGGAGGCGCGCATCGCCGCGTTCTGGGAGGTGCCGGAGGACCAGGCGGCCCTCGGTGCCGAGCGGCCCCCGGCCGCCTTGCCGGTCAGCGGGGCGGGGGCACCGGTCAACAGCGTGATCGCCTCGCAGCGCATCGAGTACCTGCGTTCACTCGAGCATCGGCGCGACGGGGCCGTGGTGCGGCTCTGGCTCTCCCGCATCGGCGGAGCGAGCCTGGACGTCGACTACCTCGTGCTCACCAAGGACGACCCCGAGGGCCGCGCGCCCTATGCGCGGGCCCGCACCGTGGTGGTGCTGGTCGACGCCGGCAGCGGGCGTCCTGTGCGACTGGATGCTGCGACCCGCGCTCGGCTGGCCGAGCACACGGGGGAGCCGTTGCGCTTCCGCGGCTGACGCCGAGGCGTCCACCGTTCTGAGCCGGCTCAGCAGCCGGCTCAGAAGCCGACCCAGCGGCTCGGGGGCAGGGGCTGCTCGGGGTGTCGGGCCAGGTTCAGCTCATGACGTCGGGCAGGATCTCCCCCTTCATGGGAGCCTCGCCGCCGTCGGGGGTGTTGACCAGGGAATGCGCCGCCCGTTCGAGGTAGTCCCAGAGGGCCTCCTCATGCATCGGCGCGAGCTCGCAGGCCTCGACGGCGTCGCGCATATGGCCGAGCCAGGCGTCGCGCGCCGCCGGGGAGACCGGGAAGATGGCGTGGCGGATCCGCAGGCGCGGATGGCCCCGGCGCTCGCCGTAGGCCTTGGGGCCGCCCCAGTACTGCTCGAGGAAGGTGCGCAGCCGCTCCTTCGCCCCCGTGAGGTCCTCCTCGGGATACATCGGACGGAGCAGCGGGTCCTCCGCGACCCCCTCGTAGAAGCGGTCCACGAGCTTCTGGAACGTCGGATGGCCGCCGACGGCGTCGAAGAACGTCGTCTCGGTGCCGGGCGCGGTGTCGCTGGTGCTCACGAGATCTCCTGGTAGCGGGGGAGGGCGAAGGGGATGTGCGCCTCGGCGAAGGCGATGCGGATGCGGCGGCGCAGCTCCTGCTCGACGTCGGGCTTGTCGGAGGGGGTCGCGCGGATCATCACGCGCCGCTGGAATCGGGAGCCGTCCACTCCCAGGATGCCGGAGATCGAGGGCTCGCCCGTGATCTTCGGCTCCCAGTCGGCGTCCTCCACGAAGCCACGGGTGACCTCCTCGAGGATCGTGGAGACACGGGAGTTGTCGGCCGAGGCGTCGATGTCCAGCGTGATCACGGCGTTGGAGAATCCTCGGGACATGTTGCCGATGCGGATGATCTCCCCGTTGCGCACGGTCCACAGCGTGCCGTCCAGCGCGCGCACCTGGGTGACCCGGAGGTTGATGCCCTCGACGGTGCCGCTCGCGTACTCGAGGTCGACCGCGTCGCCCACGGCGATGATGTCCTCGAACAGCATGACCACACCGGCGACGACGTCCTTGATGATCGTCTGCGCGCCGATGCCGGCGGCGAGGCCGACGACGCCGAGGGAGGCGATCACCGGTGCGACGTTCACCCCGAGCTCCGAGAGGATCATCACCATCGCGATCGCCCAGATCAGCAGGCGGCTGACATTGCGGGCGACGTTGGAGAGGGTCTCGGTGCGCTGCTGGCGCCGTGCGGCGGCCGCCTTCTGCGCCCGGGCATCGCGCTTCACGACGGTGCCGGCGACGCTCGCCAGGCGGGTCGAGGACTCCGACATGGTGCTGAAGAAGCGTCGCAGCAGCCATCCGACGACGGCAGTGACGATGATGGCGGCCACCAGGATCAGCAGGATCCTCAATCCGCTCATCGCCAGCCAGCGCCACAGGGAGTCCACCAGGGACAGAGTGTCCTCGACGGTCGGATCGGCGAGGATCGGAAGGTCGGACAGGGGATCGTCAGGCATGCCCCGACCATAGCGCCGAGGGCCGGGGCATGCCTGGGCGGTCAGCTGTGATCGGCCTCGCGCACGCGCAGCTGCCGGGCGACGGTGTCGCGACCCTCGATGATGATCCGGCGCAGGCCGAAGGGCGCCTCCTCATGGTCCGCGAGCCAGGCGTCGGCTGCATCGAGGACGCCGGCCCCGGCGTGCTCCGACGGGAAGTATCCGCCGACGATGCGGTTGGCGATCTCGTTCGAGCGGCTGGACCACACCTTCTCCAGCACGGAGAAGTACCGGCTCTCGTAGGAGGCGATCAGCGCGGGGTCGACGACGCGCCGGAAGCCCTGGATCACTGCGGTGACGGACTCGTTGGCCAGCGCATCCTGCTCGACGGTGCTCTCCCAGGCGTCGGCCTTCGCCTCCGGGGTCGGCAGCGCGGCCCTCGCCGTCAGGGCGCTCTTGCGGCCGGACTGGGTGTCGTCCTCGGCGAGGACCGCCTCGATCCCGGCCTCGTCGATCCCGCCCAGAGCTGAGAGCGCGATGACGAGCTTCCAGCGCAGATCGGTGTCGATCTCCCGACCGTCGAGCTGCTCCGATCCGTCGAGCAGGTCGGTGAGGGCTTCGCGATGCTCGTCGGTCGAGGAGAGCCGGGCGAAGGCCTCCACGAACTGCAGCTGGGCATCGGAGCCGGCATCGGCGGAGCGCGCGAGATCCAGGAGCGCGGTCGCGGCGGCGGCGGTGCGGCGGGAGCGGTCCGCGGAGGCCGCGTACGGCCCGGCGACGGTCTCGAGCTGCTGCAGCAGCGTGCGCACCACCGAGGACGAGGCCTCCCCGGTGATGTTGGCGAGCACGAGCTGCTGGAAGCGGGAGCTCGGCAGCTCGGCATCGCGCACCATGTCCCAGGCGGCGGACCAGATCAGGGTCCTCGCGAGAGGGTCCTCGATGTCGCGCAGATGCTCGGTGGCCACGGCGAGGGAGTCGTCATCGAGACGGATCTTCGCGAAGGCGAGGTCGTCGTCGTTGACCAGCCAGAGGTCGGCCCGGCGGCCGGCGAGCTGCGGGACCTCGGTGAGGGGTCCGTCGACATCGAGCTCGACCTGCTCGGTGCGCACGAGCGCGCCGTCCCGCAGGCGGAAGCCGCCCACGCGCAGGCGGTGGGGACGCAGCGTCGGATGCTCGGCGGGAGCCTCCTGGGCGATCGCGAAGCGGACGATCGCACCATCGGCATCCTTCTCCACCAGCGGACGCAGGGTGCCCACCCCGGCGGTCTGCAGCCACAGGCGGGTCCACTCGGCCAGATCGCGGCCGCTCGTGGCCTCCAGCTCGACCAGCAGATCCTTCAGCTCGGTGTTCGCCCAGGCATGCTTGCGGAAGTAGGAGCGCAGGCCCTCGAAGAACTCGTCCTTGCCGACGTACGCGACCAGCTGGCGCAGGACCGAGGCGCCCTTGGCATAGGTGATGCCGTCGAAGTTGGTCTCGACCGCCTCGAAGTCCACCATGTCGGCGACGATCGGGTGGGTCGAGGGCAGCTGGTCCTGCTTGTACGCCCACGCCTTCTCGGAGGAGGCGAAGGTGGTCCAGGCGTCGGTCCAGCGGGTCGCCTCGGCGCTCGCGAGGGTGGAGGCGTACTCGGCGAAGGACTCGTTCAGCCACAGGTCGTCCCACCAGCGCATCGTCACGAGATCGCCGAACCACATATGGGCCAGCTCGTGCAGGATCGTCAGGTCGCGGCGCTCGCGGATCGCGTCGGAGACCTCCGAGCGGAACACGTAGGACTCCACATAGGTGATGGCACCGGGATTCTCCATGGCGCCCATGTTGTACTCGGGCACGAAGACCTGGTCGTACTTCCGGAACGGGAAGTCGCAGTCGAAGGCCTCCTCGTAGAAGTCGATGCCCGCCTTCGTCACGTCGATCACGTACTGGGCGTCCACGTGCTCGGCGAGCGAGGCGCGCGCGAACACGCCCATCGGGATCACGCGTCCGTCACGGGCGGTGATCTCCCCGGTACCGCCCTGGTACGCCCCGGCGATGAGCGCGACGAGATAGGTGGAGATCCGCTCCGTCGGATCGAACGCCCAGGTGGCGACCCCTTTGCGATGCTGCAGCTCGACGGGCTCGGGAGTGGGGGCGTTGGAGATGACGCGCCAGTGGTCGGGAGCGGTGACGGTCAGGCGGAAGGTCGCCTTGAGATCGGGCTGCTCGAAGCAGGCGAACATCCGCCGTGCGTCCGAGACCTCGAACTGGGTGTACAGGTACACCTCGTCGTCGACCGGGTCGACGAACCGGTGCAGTCCCTCGCCGGTGTTCATGTAGACGCCCTCGGCGAGGATCCGCACGGTGTTCTCGCCGAGGGCGAGCTCGGGCAGCGCCACCCGGGCTCCGTCGAAGCGGGATGCGGGATCGCTCAGCAGCTCTCCGTTGAGCTCGATCTCTGTGACCGCCCTCGCGATCAGGTCGACGAAGGTTCCGCGGGCCTCGGTCGAGGAGAAGCGGATCGTGGTCTCGGTGACGAAGGTCTCCGTGGAGGAGGTCAGATCCAGGCGGATGTCGTAGGAGTCGGTGCTGAGGAGCGCGGCGCGGTCCCGCGCCTCGTCCCGGGTCAGGTTCTCGGATGCCATGCCCGCCATCCTGCCACTGCACGCGCGCGGTCAGCGTCGCGTCAGGTCCAGGTCCCAGGTGTAGTGCTCGGGGAGCGAGGGCAGCGGCCAGGAGGGATCCGGGAAGAAGTACTCGTATCCGGCGGAGAAGGGGTAGGTCCACTCCCCGATGTGGCGTTCGGCCAGGCGCCCGGCCTCACGGATCTCCTCGATCTCCTCTGCGGAGAAGTAGCCCACGCGCTCGGCGCCCGCGAGCTCGTCCTCGTCCTTGTAGTGCCAGTCCCGGCGTGGAAGGACCACCAGGTCGAGCACGAGATCGCGGGTGCGCACGCCCTCGTCGGTGCGCTCGTACGGCGTCTCGAGATTGATGTAGTAGCAGCCCAGCGATCCGTCGTCCTTGTAGAAGAGCCAGACCGAGTACGGCGTGTCGGGCAGACCGATCATGAGGATGCCGTTGCCGGTCCACAGCTGCTTGGACTGCAGGCGGGGCGCGGTGAACATGCCCTCGTCGCCGGCGCGGCGCAGCGCGGCCCCGGACTCGAGGACCGGCAGCAGCACCTCGGTGCCGGGCGCGATCCAGACCACCACGCCGCGGTCGTCGTCCAGCACGACGGTGCCGGGGCGGACAGTGCGGGTCGGGTGCTGATGGGTGTAATAGGTCCAGGTCACCTGGTCCCCAGGTGACCACCGTGGTGTCGAAGACATGGTGGGGTTCCCGGCCGGATCGGCCTCCACGGACGCCCCGTACCGTCCGGCCGCACGACCGGGGCTCCACCGCCCGCGAAGGGGAAGGCGTATGGGGCGACCATACCGCCTCCGCTCCGGCGCCGGGGCAGGCGCGCCGTCCTCTCGGACGTCCTTTCGGAGCGCTTCCGTCACCACCAGGCCCCGGTGCCCGCTGCGGCGCCCAGGACCCCGGCTCCGGCGAGGCACAGGACGCCCACCAGGACCAGGGAGATGCCGATCCCGACCCCGGGACGACGGGAGCCGTCGGCGTGGACGACGCGAGCGCCCTCACCGCCGATCGGAGGGAGCGCGCGAGGGCTGACCCGCGTGGCCGCGTCCGGCACGTCGGCCGTGATCCCGTCCGCAGGAACCGATGAACGTGCAGGACCCGCCGCGCCAACAGGAACGGCCGAGCCTGGGACGCCTTCCGGTCCTGCCGTCCGGGGCGGTCCTGGAGTCCGGGGCGGTCCTGCCGGCCCGGCCGGGGCGGCCGACGGCGGGGACGCCACCGAGCGCGCCTCGAGGCGCTCGTGCAGGCCGGGTGCCAGACCCGCGAGCGCGACGGGGCCGTCCAACGGCACCTCCGGGCGCGGCTCCGGCAGGGGGTCGACCGTGTCGACGACCCGGAAGCGAGCCCCCGCGAGGGTGCGGGACCACTGAGCGCTCGGGCCGGGGTCCGAAGGGATCGAGTCCCGTGCCGCGGCGGCCGACGGCCGTGCGGAGGGATCGGAGGAGAGCATCGTGGTGAGCAGACGGTGCAGGGGCGCTGAGGCCGGATCGGCGGCGATCACGGGGTGCGCGGCGGCGGCGCCGTCGGCCAGCTCGGCATGCGCCGGCCCGAGCAGCTCGCGAGCGCAGGCCGCCGCGGCCCAGACGTCCTGGGCAGGAGCCGTGGTGAGACCGGCGAGGACCTCGGGGGCCATGTACCCGCGTGTCCCGTGGACCATGCCGGTATCGGTCAGACGGATGTCGGCCTCGTGCAGCGCGATGCCGAAGTCGGCGAGGAGGAGATGCGGCGCTCCGGTTCCGGTGACGTCCAGCAGGAGGTTCGCGGGCTTCACATCGCGATGGACCCAGCCCGAGGCGTGCATCGCTGCCAGGGCGTCCAGCAGCTGGCGCAGCAGCTGGGCGACGAGCGACGGAGCCAGCGGGCCCTGCTCCCGCAGAGCTCCGGCGAGCGTGCCGCCGTGGACCAGTGGCATCACGAGGATGACGGTGTCGTCCTCCGCGACCCAGGTGTAGGGCGGCAGCAGATGCGGGTGGGTGCCCAGCCCCTGAGCGGTGCCCACCGACTGCTCGCGGACGAAGCGCAGCACCTCGGCGCCGTCGCGCTGTCGCATGACCTTGGCGGCGCAGACGGCGCCGAAGCGGCGGTCAACGGCGCGCCACAGCGACCCGGAGGCTCCCCGGGCGAGGGGGTCGAGCAGCTCGATGCGACCGGCGATGACATCGGACATGATGGGGGTCATGCTAGGCCACCACCGCATCCGGACCGCGCTCCCTCTCGCCCTCGCCGCGGTCCTCGGTGCCGCGCTCGGGGGTGCGGTCGGCGCTGCTCCGGTGGCCGCGGATCCGACCGACGGGACGGACGCGGCGGAGGTCGGCTACACCGCCCAGGGTGAGGAGGTCCAGGGAGGCGCGTCGATCGCACAGGCGCCGACGGTCGCGCCCGGCATCCACCTCGACAGCTTCAGCGAGGGGACCGAGCAGGTCTATGTCGAGAGCCCTGCGAAGTACTACAGGGTGGATCTCGCCGATGGCGAGCGCGTGCATGCGGCGGTCACGATCGCCGCGCCCCTGTACCAGGACGGTCTTCCCGACATCGCCGAGGGTCTGTCGACGGACGTCGAGGTGGTCAGCGCCGACGGCACGGACTGCACCGCTGAGCACGACAGCGGCATCGGAGAGGAGTACACCGGGGACGGGCCGATCACGGCGACCGCGGTCTCCGAGCCGCTCGGCGAGGACGGCTGCGAGGGCTCCGCCCTGTTCGTGAGGGTCGTGCGCTCCGGGCCGCGCGCCATGGACCAGGCGCTGCCCGTCGAGGTGCAGGTCGCGGTCGAGCCGTCCGACCTGGGGCAGGGCGGACCGTCGGCCGACGAGCCGGTCGAGGACGACGGGGCGGATCCGGTCGTCCCGGACGACCCCGAGCCGATCGAGGCGGGACGCTCGTTCCTCACCGCCGCCGAGGTCGAGGAGGGGTCGGTCGTCCTGGAGCTGCGGCCGGGTCAGAGCGCTCTGCTGGCGATCGACGTGGCGGAGGGGCAGAGGCTGCGGTGGCGCACCGAGGCGACATCGGCGCCGGGCTCTGCCGTGCCGGTCTCGCTTCGCGTGTTCGACGCGGCACGGGGGCAGGTCACCGTCGGCGGCGGCAGCTGGAGCATGGCCGACGGCGACATCGCCGGGGGAGGGATGGCGGCACCGATCGCCGTCGGGAACCGCTCCTCCGAGGATGCTGCGATCGCTTCAGCCTGGCTGCCCGGGCGCCACACGGTGCTGGTCCACCGCGAGCAGGCCGATGCCGATGCCGATCCGGAGGACTCCGATCCGCTCCGCCTCGTGCTGACCCTCGAGGTGGAGGGCGAGCCCGGGCCGGACGCCGCCGACGAGGTGCTCGAGCTCGGCACGGTCTCCTCCTCGGGCGCATCCTGGGGCGTCGGTCGTGCGGCGGCGGCCGCCGCGGCCGTCCTCCTCGGTGCGGTCGGGGTGATCAGCGTCGCGGCGGGCATCGCCGTGCTCGTCGTGCGCCGTCGCCGCATCGCCTGAGCGGAGGCGGACCGGCCCCGGCCATCCCGGCCCTGCATCCGGCCCGCGCTCAGGAGTCGCCGGCCCACGCCTCCCACAGCTCCGCATAGGTCCCGCCGAGGGCGACCAGCTGGCGATGCGTGCCCTGCTCGACGACCCGGCCGTCGGCCATCACCAGGATCCGGTCGGCATCCTTCGCCTGGGACAGGCGATGGGCGACGATCACGGTCGTGCGCCCCGCCGCCACTGCGAGCGCCGCGCGCTCGAGGACCCGAGCACCTGAGGATCCCTCGTCGGCCGTGGCCTCGTCGAGCACGAGGACTGCCGGATCCTGCAGGGCGACGCGTGCGAGCGCGAGCTGCTGGGACTGCTCGGCGGTCAGGCGCTCGCCCTTCTCGCCGACCTCGGTCTCGAGTCCGCGGGGGAGACGATCCGCCCAGGCATCGGCGTCGACCATCCGCAGGGCCGCCCGCAGCTGCTCGTCGGTCGCCGACGGCGCCGCGAGGCGCAGGTCCTCCGCCAGGGTCCCGCGGAAGACATGGACGTCCTGCGAGACGATGGTGGCGTGCTGGCGCACGGCCTCGAGATCGGCGCGCGCGAGATCCGCACCGCCGTGGCGGACCCTCCCATGGCGTGGGGCCAGCGTGCCCGCGATGATCGCCGCGAGGGTCGACTTCCCGGCGCCGGATGCGCCCACCAGGGCGATCGTCTCGCCGGCCGCGATCGACAGGTCGAGCGGGCGCAGCACGATCCTCTCGCGTCCCTCCGGGTCCTCGCCGTAGGCATGGGAGACCTGCGTCAGCTCGATCGAGGCGTCCGCCGGGACCTCCGGCCCCGGGGAGACCGCAGGATCGATCGACTCGACGACGCCCACCATGCGGGTCAGGCTCGCGGCGGCGGACTGCACGTCGTCGAGGCTGAAGATCAGGTTCATCATCGGCCACAGCAGGCTGATCAGGTACAGCGAGGCGGAGGTGACGGTGCCCGCGCCGTACCCGCCGACCTGCACCATGACGTAGCCGAGCACGATCACGAGGGCGATCGAGAGGTTCTCCGGCCACACGATGATCTTCACCAGACGCGTCACGAGCGTCATCACGCGCATGCCCAGGACCGCGGCGGTCTCTGAGAGCACGGCGACGTGACGGGTCTCGCGGCGCTCGATGCCGTAGGCGTGCACGGTGGGGATGCCGTGGATCGCCGAGAGCAGGCCCTGCGCCCTGGCCCCCATCGCCACCCTCTCGCGCCGGTAGATCGGGGCCGTCCGCCGCAGGTACCACACGGCGGCGATCGCATACATCGGGACCACGACGACCACCAGGATCAGCAGCCACGGCGAGAGGGTCGCCATCCCGACCAGGGTGACGGCGACGTAGAAGCCCATCTGGATGAGGTTCGGGACGACGTTGTTGACGGCGCGGGCGGTCACGTCGACGTCGTCGGCGACACGGGAGAGCGCATCGCCGATGCCGGTGATCTCCATCTGCTGGACCGGAAGGTCCAGGGCGCGGTCGATCACGTCCTCACGCATGCCGGCGAGGACCCGCTGGCCCAGGGCGCTGACGAGCGCCCAGCCCAGGGCGGACAGCGCGGCCTGCAGGACGCCCGCGAGCATGATCAGGGCGCCCTGGGTCCAGAGCTGCGAGGATCCGCCTCCGTCCTGGACGATGTCCACGGCTCCGCCGATCAGCCGCGGCATCCAGGCCGCGGCGATCGCACCGCCGGTGACCACCAGCAGCGTGGCCAGCGTCATCCACCGGTAGCGCAGCAGACGCCGCCCCAGGTGGCGCAGGGCGGTGCCGACGTCGGCGACCGGCAGGATCTGGGCATGCTCGTCGAGCTGGCGGCGCGCTGTGGCGTCGGAGGACAGCAGATCCTCCGTCGACCCGCTCCAGTCGATCGTGCTCGTGTCGGCGCTCATCGCTGCACCGCCTCCCGGTAGTCGTCGCGCGCCATCAGGGTCTGATGGTCGCCTCGCGCGGCAGGACGTCCGCCGCGCAGGAAGATCACCTCGTCGGCCTCCTTCAGGAGGGCCGGCGCCCGGGTGATCAGGAGGGTCGCGCGGTCCTCGGTGCGGCGTGCCGCGACCAGGGCCTCCGCGATGCGCTGCTCGGTGACCGCGTCGACCGCGGTGGTGGGGTCCTGCAGCACGAGCACAGGGGCGTCCGCTGCGACCGCGCGGGCGAGCGCGAGGCGCTGCCGCTGACCGCCGGACAGGTTCGCGCCGCGGTCCAGGATGCGGGTGTCGTAGCCCTCGGGGAGGATCCGCAGCAGATCCTCGGCGCCGGCGGCGCGCATCGCCGAGTCCGCCCAGCCGTCGCCCCCGCTGCCGTCCGCGGTGGCGGAGTCCGGTGCTCGGGTCGCCAGCTGCTCGCGCAGGGTCCCGTCGAAGAGGTCCACGACATGGGGCTCGACCAGGAGGTCGGCGCGCGTGTCGAAGCGCGTGGAGGACGTCACCTCCGTGCCGCCCAGCAGCACGCCCGTGCGCTCCGAGCCGCCGCTGAGCGCTTCGACCAGGGCGTCGGCGTCGTGCATGTCCGCGCAGGCGACCGCGATCACCGAGCCGTCCGGGACCGAGAGGTCCAGCCCTTCGAGGGTGCCGACGTCCACGCCCTGGAGGTGCAGCCCGCCGACGCCGGGCCGGCGCTCGCCGGGACGCGACTCCCCGCGCCGGTCGCGGGCGGTGGACAGGTGCTCGATGCTCAGCGCCGGCTCGTCGACGGTGCGGCCGAGGTCCGCGAGCAGGTCCCTCACCCGACGCGCGGAGGTCGACATGGACGCCCACCACACCGGGAGCCCGGACAGCCCCTGCAGCATGCCCATGTTCGAGCGGGCGACGCCCACCACGGCGATGAGGGTGCCGATGGTCATGTCCCCGGCGATGGTGCGCTGCGCGGCGATCATCACGACCGCGGCCATCATCGCTGCGGTGACCAGGGTGGTCAGGCCGCTGGAGACGCCCGAGAAGCGGGCGTTGACCAGCGCTGCGTCGAGGGCGATGCGCGAGCGTCGGCGGTACTGGGCGCGGGCCCGGGACTGCACGCCCAGGCCCTGGAGGACCCGCAGGCCGTGGACCAGATCGGTCGCCGTCGCCGCGGCGTCGGCTGCCCGGGACTGCTGGGCGTCGTAGCGGGCCGAGAGCACAGGGCTGATCACGCGGATGACCAGGACCATCACGACGATGCCGATGAGCGTCGCGAGACCGAGCCACGGATCGAGCACAGCCAGCCACACCCCGGCGCCCAGCACCACGGCGGAGGCGGGGAACGCCCACGGGAGCATGTCCATCACGTCCGAGGCCTTGTCCGCGTCCGAGGTGGCGATCGAGAGGACCTCGCCGGCAGGGCGCTCGATCGGACGGGAACGCGGGTCCAGCACGGCGCCGGTGACGGCCACGCGCAGGCGATGGCGCTCGTACATGCGGGCTCGCTGCGAGTCGGCGAACATCCCGGCCCAGGCCCAGGTGGACGCCAGCCGCGCGATGAAGATCGCAGCGGCGCCGAGGAGCGTGAAGAGCAGATCGCCCTGGACGATGCCGACGTCGATGATCACGCCCAGAGCGATCGGGATGAGCATGTCGACGCCCTCGACGATGAGGGAGCGGGCCATGATCCAGGGCAGGATCCGCCGGTGACCGCGCACGATGGAGCGCATGACCGAGGTCGGGCGCACGGTCGTGTCGGGGATCGGGGCCGGCGGGGGATCCTGGATCTCAGGGGCGGGGGCATTGCGGGGCACCAGAGGATCCAACCGCGTTCGCGCCCGACGCGCAACGTCTTTTCCCGTCACATGCGCCGGTGGGTGAGAGAATGGACGGCGTCCGCGTCCCGAGGGAAGGAATCCGCCTCATGGCCAGCAGCACCGCCGCCCCCGTCGAGCTGTTCTTCGACCCGATCTGCCCGTGGGCCTGGATGACCAGCCGATGGCTCCTGAACGCCGCCGAGGTGCGCGATGTCGAGGTGACCTTCTCGATCATGTCTCTCGCCGCCCTCAACGAGGGCCGCGACCTGGAGGAGGGGTACCGCCGCAGCATGGACGCGGCCTGGGGCCCCGCGCGCCTCGCCCTCGCCGTGGAGGAGGCCGCCGGCCAGGAGGGCCTGGCCGCCTACTACACGGGCTTCGGGACGGCCCACCACGTGGGCGGTTCCGAGGACCGTCGCGCATCGGCCGTCGCCGCGCTCGAGAGCGCGGGGCTGGACGCATCGCTGATCGACGCCTTCGACGACTCCGCGCGGGACGACGAGCTGCGCGCGCGGCAGAGGGCCGTCGTGGACCTGGTCGGCGACGAGGTCGGAACCCCCGTGATCTCCTTCGGCGAGGGCCGTGCGTACTTCGGTCCCGTCATCTCCCCGGCGCCCCGCGGTGATGAGGCCGGTGCTCTGCTCGACGGGCTCCTGGCCATGTCCCGCGTGGACGGGTTCTTCGAGCTCAAGCGCAGCCGCACCGTCGGCCCGATCTTCGACTGAACCCCCGTCCTCCGGCCGGGCTCCCTGCTCCCGGACGCCGCCCCGCGGGTCCGGTCCGACCTGCCATCTATCGAAAGGCACCTCTGACATGCATGTCCACATCGGCACCGACCACGCCGGCTTCGAGCTGAAGAACCGGCTGGTGGCGGCGCTGACCGCCAAGGGGCACGAGGTCACCGACCACGGCGCCCACGAGTACGACGCCGTCGACGACTATCCCCCCTTCTGCACCGCCGTCGGCGAGGCCGTGGTCGCACAGGCCGGATCCCTCGGCATCGTGATCGGAGGCTCCGGCAACGGAGAGCAGATCGCAGCGAACAAGGTGGAGGGCGTGCGGGCCGCGCTGGTGTGGAACGAGGACACCGCGCGCCTGGCCCGTCAGCACAACGACGCCAACGTGATCTCCGTGGGCGCCCGGCAGCACACGGAGGAGGAGCTCGAGAACCTCATCGACCTCTTCCTCGCCGAGCCGTTCAGCGGGGATGAGCGCCACCAGCGGCGCATCGACCTCGTCGCCCGCTATGAGAGGACCGGCGGGTACGACGCCCCCGCAGGCGCCTGATGCCTGAAGGGCACACCGTCCACCGGCTCGCAGCGGCGCTGCGGGCCGGTTTCGGCCATCAGAGGGTCCGCACATCCAGCCCTCAGGGACGCTTCGCCGAGGCGGCGGACCTCGACGGCTGGGTGCTGGCGGATGCGGAGGCCGTGGGCAAGCATCTGTTCCTCGCCTTCGTGCCCGACGACTCCGTCGAGCCGGGCGCCCCGGTCACCCGCTATGTCCGGGTGCATCTCGGTCTGTACGGCTCCTGGACCTTCGCGGGAGACGAGGGGTTCTCGAGCGCCCATGCGATCGGAGCACCGCGGGTGCGCGTCGGAGAGCAGGAGCAGGAGCTGCGCGGGGACCCTGGGGCCGACGGCGCCGTCGGCCCTGGCACGGCGGAGCAATGGCGCACCATCATGCCTCGGCCCACCACCCGGCTGCGGATCGTCGGCCCGCACGGCCTCGCGGACCTCACCGGACCGACCGCCTGCGAGGTCGTGGATGCCGCCGGTCGGCAGGCGGTGATCGACAGGCTCGGCCCGGATCCGCTGCGCGCCGATGCCGATCCGGGGCGATTCGTCGATCGTGTGCTCGGATCGCGCACCGCGATCGGCGTCCTGCTGATGAACCAGGACGTGATTGCGGGCATCGGCAACATCTATCGCGCCGAGGTGCTGTTCCGAGCCCGTCTGGATCCGTCCGTCCCCGGCAGGGACCTCACCCGCGGGATGGTCGAGGGCCTCTGGGAGGACCTGGTGCCGCTGATGGAGTACGGCGCGCGCACCGGGCGGATCGTCACGACCCAGCCCGAGCACCGCGACATCGAGGCGCGCATCGTCGAGCGCTCCCGCGGGACCAGGCAGAACGGCGATGAGGATCCGGACGTGGTCCCGCGCGAGAAGTCGTTCTACGTCTACCACCGTCAGACGCTGCCCTGCCGCCTGTGCGGCACCGCGATCCGGAGCGCGGACATGGCCGCTCGCACCGTCTTCTGGTGCCCCCGCTGCCAGGGCGTCCGCTCCCGCAGGGCGCGGTGGACCCGGGAGAACCCTGCCGCGCCGTGGGCGCTCGCAGGCGCTGGGCGGACGGATGCTGGGCCGACGGACGCCGGACCGATCGCCCCGGCCCCGGTCACGGCAGGATGACCGCACGGACGGACCCGAGGAGCACGCATCCGATGCCGACCGCCAGCGCTCCTCCCACCGGCTCCGAGCCCGATCTCGACGCCGGGCAGGCTCTCGCTCCTGAACCCGCTCAACTGCTCGGCACGGGCAGGCTCTCCGTCTCCGACGGCCACGAGATCGCCTTCGAGGTCTCCGGGGCTGCCGACGGCATCCCGGCGCTCTACCTGCATGGGGGACCCGGCGGGAGGATCGGTCCCGGATATCGGCGCAATGCGCCGTCGGCCCGGACCCGACTGGTGGGGATCCACCAGCGGGGAGCCGGGGACTCGACCCCGTCCGCCGGGGTGCCCGGACCCGTGGACCTCTCCTCGATCACGACGGCCCGCCTGGTCGCCGACATCGAGGCGCTGCGCCAGCACCTGGACATCGAGGACTGGATCGTGCAGGGGGTCTCCTGGGGCTCGACGCTCGCGATCGCCTATGCGCAGGCGCACCCCGAGAGGGTGCGGGCGATGATGCTGATGGCCGTGACCACCACCTCCCGGCGCGAGGTGGACTGGATCACGGAGGGGATCGGCGCAGTCTTCCCTGAGGCATGGGATCGTCTCGCGGGCTTCGCCGAGCAGCACGGGGGGTTCGATCGCGATGATCGGACGGAGGGGCGGCTGAGGCTGGTCGAGGCATACCGCAGGATGCTCCTGGGGGATGATCCGATGCTCGTCGACCGAGCGGCGGCCCAGTGGTGCGCCTGGGAGAGCGAGCACGTGCGCATCGGCGCCGGCGGGAGCGGGATCGCGCCGGTTCCGGAGCAGGTGGGGGAGCAGCAGCGCCGCTTCGCGAGGCTCGTCGCGCACTTCTGGGCCGCCGACGGGTTCGTCGCGGACTGGGCGGAGCGCTGGGGCGCCGCACCCGGCAGCGGCCTCCTCGGCGGTATGCACCGCATCGCCGGCATTCCCGCGGTGCTGATCCACGGCCGGCGTGATGTGTCGGGCCCGGTCGTGACCGCCTGGGAGCTGCATCGGCACTGGTCCGCGAGCGAGCTCATCGTCGTCGAGGACGAGGGTCACGGCGGCCCCGCCATGGTCGCGGCCTGGCGCACCGCGATGGATCGCTTCACCTCCTGAGCACGTCACCGGAGCGGGGTCCTGGGAATGCTGGATGACCTGCGCAGGCGTACGGTGTGCGCATGCAAGACCCTGTGATCCGCCGTGCGCATGTGCGCGACATCCCCTCCACCACCCTGTATCTGCTGGCGAAGCTGCGCCTGGACGTGTTCACCATCGAGCAGCGGGCCACCGACCCGGACCTCGACGGCCGTGATCTCGAGGACGGCACCGTGCTGCTGTGGATCGAGGCCGACGGAGTCCCTGCGGCCCACATCCGAGTCCTGCGCGAGCCCGACGGAGCGATGCGCATCGGCCGCCTCGCCGTCGCGTCCGAGCATCGGCGCGACGGCTTCGGCGGGCGCATCATGCGTGCGGCACTGGACGTCACCGCCGAGATCGACGCGGAGGCGGAGGTCCGCATCGACGCGCAGGCCCACCTGGAGACCTGGTACCGGGGCATGGGGTACGAGACCGTCGGTCCGCTGTTCATGGAGGCGGGGATCGAGCACGTTCCGATGGTGCTCCGTCACCCGAAGAGCGCCGAGAGCTCCTCGCGGCCGAAGAACTGAGCGGACTCGCGGGCGCTGGGGGTGCCCGCATCCGGGTCCGCTCCCGCCTCCACGAGAGTCTCCACCACGTCGGTGAAGCCCTTGAAGACCGCGCCCGCCAGCGGGGACTGTCCGCGGTCGTTGGCGAGGTCCACGTCGGCGCCGCGGGAGGCGAGGGCGCGCACGAGATCTGCATGGCCGTGGTAGGCGGCGAGCATGAGCATGGTGTTGCCCGCCGCGTCGCGCAGGTTCAGCGGAGCGCCCTGGTCGAGGACCGGCACCAGGCGCTCGGTGTCGCCCTGGCGGGCCAGGTCCATGAGCGTGGTCGCCAGCGCGATCAGCTCCTCCTCCTGGGCGGAGAGGCCTCCCTCCGGCCCGGCTCCGGCTGTGCTCGCCGGGGCTCCGGCGCCGTTGGGTGCGCCATCCGGTGCTCGATCCTGCGCGCCGTCCGTCGTGGTGTCCTGCGAGGGATCCTCCTCGCGGGGGGGTGCGGTGTCGTCGTCCATGCGCATCAGGGTACGACGCGCGCTCACGGCCATCCCGCGAGCAGCTGGGCGAGCGTCGGCCACACCAGCAGCAGCGCGGCGATGCCGGCTCCGGCGAGGTCGGCTCGACGCAGGGGGCTCGGGAGCGCCCAGGTGCGACGTGCGGCCGTGGCGAACCCGCGCGAGTCCATCGCCAGGGCCTGCTGCTCCGCGCTGCGGAGAGCGTCGACCAGCAGAGCGAGGGTGGCCCCGGCGAGCAGACGCGGCGATCGCGGGGAGCCCAGGCCGCGCAGGGTCCGTGCGGTGACGATCGTGTCCCACTGGCGACCGAGATGCGATGCCCGCACGAGGGCGCTGACCCCGGCGGCGACGGGCCGCGCCGGCCACCGCAGGCGGCCTCCGAGCGCATCTCCGAGCGCGGTGACGTCGATGCTGCCGAGCGCGAGCACTCCGGGCGCGACGAAGGCGCTGATCCGAGCGGCCTCCTTGAGGCCCAGCAGCCAGGCGTCCGCGGAGAGTGCGGGCGCGTCGCCGAGGAGCGCAGTGGTCCAGGCGAGGCTGGCGGCGGACAGCGCGATGGGTGCCATCCGCACTGCCGCTCCCCGCAGGCTGCGGATCGCGAGCGGCGCGAGCAGCACCGTGGGGAGCAGCGCCAGCAGGCCTCCCTGCCAGGTCTGGACTCCGAAGGATCCGATCGCGGCGAGGATGCCGATCAGGCACAGGACGAGCGGGTTCAGCGCGTCAGCGGGGATCCGCGGCCGACGGATCACGGGGAGGACGCGTCGGTCCGGTCCCGGGGCGCCCGTGGCCCCCGGGGCCCCGTCGGCCGCGGCTGCGGCCACCGGGCCGGGCAGATCCAGGCGGGCATCCGCTGCAGCCGCCAGATGGTCATCGTGGGTCGCGGCGAGGATCGCACCGCCGTTCGCAGCAGCCTCCTCCAGGAGCGCCAGCACGGCGCTCCGGCGCTCGGGGTCCAGCCCGACCGTCGGCTCGTCGAGGACCAGGAGGCGCGGCTTCTGCGCGAGGGCTGCGACGATCGCCAGCCGACGCTGCTCGCCGCCGGACAGGGTGTAGGGGTTCGCCTCTGCGAGCTGGTCGAGGCCCGCGGCGGACAGCAGGCGGTCGACGAGGTCGGAGTCATCCGCCCAGGGAGAGGCCTGCGCCTCGTCGCGCACGGTGGCGGCGACGAAGGAGTGCTCGGGGTTCTGCGGGACCCAGGCGAGATCACGCCCGGACGGAGGGTCGACGCGGCCTCCGGCCGGGGCGTCCAGGCCGAGGAGAACCCGCAGCAGACTCGTCTTGCCGCTGCCGCTGGGGCCGCAGAGAACGGTCAGCGTCCCCGCGCGCAGCGTCAGATCGATGCCGCGGGCGAGCACACCGGACGTGCCGTCGCGGCGGGCGATCGCGGTGTCGGTGAGCGAGGCCACGACGTCTCCCCGAGCCCGAGCAGCCTGGTCGCCGGGCGGAGGCTGCTCGCCGCCGCCCGCGATGGGCCCCGGCCCTGCGACAGGCCTCGCGAGCGATCCCGACCCCGCCGCGGACCCCGCCATGGTTCCCGTCATGGATCCCGTCAGGGATCCCGCGACGGGCGGCTGCACGAGTCGCGGATGCGCCTCGAGGACCTCGTCGGGGGGACCGTCGGCCAGGATGCGGGCTCCGTCGCCGAGGACGATGAGACGCTCGACGTGCTCGGCCCACGGCACGACATCGTGGTCGGCGACGACGAGCGTCGCGTCGCCGATCACGTCCAGGATCGCCCGTCGGACGGTGCCCGCCGTCCTGCCATCCAGCATGGACGTCGGCTCGTCCAGCAGCAGCGCCCCCGGGCCGAGGGCGAGAGCCCCGGCCAATGCGATCCTCTGCTGCTGGCCCCCGGAGGCTTCCCACGGCGGACGGGTGGAGTCCACGTCGACGCCGGCCGCGTCGAGGGACTCTCGGACCCGATCGGCGATCTCGGCGCGGTCGAGCGCCGCGTTCTCCGGCCCGAACGCCGCCTCGCGGCCGACGGTCGCAGCGATCAGAGCGTTCGTCGGGTTCTGCAGCAGCAGACCGCGCTCCCCGGGGCGCGCGGCCCCGGGGGCCTCGCCCCGGAGCTCCCCGGCCTCGGGATCGAGCAGACCCGCGAGCGCCCGCAGAACAGTCGACTTGCCGCTGCCGCTGGCTCCGGTCAGGAGCACCCGCTGACCGCGGGGGATCTCCAGGGTGAGGTCGTGGACCGTCGGGTCCAGGCGCGACTGCGGGCGCCAGCTGAGCCCACGCAGCTCGAGAGAGGTCATCCGGAGATGGCCCCGGACCCTGCCCGCGGGGTGCCGGAGGCGCCGGAAGCATCCTCGGCAGAGCTCTCCCGTGTGCCCTCACCTGCGGCTCGACGTGCGACGAGGCGCATCTCGGCGTGCTCGCGTCCCGCGGGCAGCGCGTCCAGCGCACCGGTCTCCGCCAGTGCGCGCACGACCGCCCAGCCCAGCGCACCGCAGGCGAGCGCGCCGGAGACCAGGGCGAAGCCCAGCAGGACGATGGCGAACGGCCAGCTCATCTCCGGGTAGTAGGCGAAGCGCTCATAGACCCATTCCAGGGCTGCGGCGATCACGCCGCCGAGGATCGCCACCGGGAGCGTGAATCGGCGGTAGCGGAAGGCCAGGAAGGCGATCTCGACGCCTCCGCCCTGCAGGACCCCGGAGACGACGGTGCCCCAGCCCCACTGGCCGCCCAGGAGCATCTCGAGGCTGGCAGCGATGAGCTCGGCGAGGAGCGCGGCGCCGGGCTTGCGCACGACGAGAGCCGCGATCATCGCGGGCAGGAACCAGATGCCCATCAGGAGCCCCTCGGCGGGCCGGAACAGGGCGGTGAGCGGGCCGATGAGGCTGTACAGCGCCCCATATCCCAGGAACGCGACGCCGAAGGCGGCGCCGATCGCGACGGTGACCAGCAGATCCACGGTGCGGAAACGCGTCATCTCATACTCCTTCCACGAGCGGAAGGGGCGCAGGCGCATCGCAGCGGCGGACGATCGTGCGCCGTGCGTCGCGCGCCGACGGCGTGCGACGGGGATGCTCCCGCGGAAATCCCGACTCCCTACGCCGGTGTGACCCGGATCAGGTTCGAGGGTCTGCGCACTGCTGCGCACTCTCAGCACCCGGATGGTGCTCCCCTGTCAGTTGGATGACCGTCCGCGAGCATACCGCAGCCCGGGCTCGTGCGCTCAGCGGCGTGCGCGGATCGCCTGGTCGACGGCCTCGGCGGTCGCGACCGGGTCATCGGGGGAGAAGAGGAAGTGGGGTCCCTCGCGGCTGATGATCTCGACCATGGTCCCGGGGCGCGTGACCAGCAGCCGATAGGTCTCCTGGGCCTCGCCGGTGGTGAAGATGCGCCGTCCGCCGACGGGCCTGAGCTCCTCAGGCGTCGAGGACATCGCCCGCCCTCGACGCCACCCGTAGCCGCCCACGGTCACCCCCACGCTGGAACCGGGGACCTCGCGCAGCTGGACGGTGCGGAACTGCTCGAGCGGCCACGGACGCCGCGGAAGGAACCCGCCGAGGCTGACGGTCACCCCGTGCTCGTCGACGATGAAGCGGGTGCGCTGGTTCATCCACGTCCACAGCGCGATCAGGACGAACACGCCCATCGCCGCGACCAGCAGCAGCGGCGAGTCGAGCGTCGGCCGCTGGGCGAGCACCGCGGTGGCGACGACGCCCGCCAGGAGCGTCAGTCCGATGCGGGTCCAGCCGACGGCCGTGGGCCGAGTGGTCCCGACGTAGAAGGGGGCCTCCGGTCTCATCGGCGGGTCACCAGATGCGGACGCGGTCCTCGAGGGCGCGGTGCATGGCATCGCCCTCGCGCACTCCGAAGGCCTCGTGGAACTCGTCGATGTGCCCCGCGGTGATGTTGCATCGGAACTCGGCGGGGGAGTGGGGGTCGGTGGCCAGCAGCTGGACGGCGGCCTGCGGGCGGTTCTTCGCGCGCCACACCGTCGCCCAGGAGAGGAAGACCCGCTGCAGGCCGGTGAAGCCGTCGACCTCCTCGGCCGCCGACTCGCCGGCGGTGGCCAGGTACGCCTTCACGGCGATCGAGAGGCCGCCGAGGTCGCCGATGTTCTCGCCGATGGTCAGGGCGCCGTTGACGCGATGCTCGTCGCCGAGGTCGCGGGGGCTGAGCTCGGAGTACTGGGCGATGAGGGACGCGGTGCGCTCGTCGAAGGCCGCCCGATCCTCCTCGGTCCACCAGGAGACCATGTTCCCGTCGCCGTCGTACTTCGAACCCTGGTCGTCGAACCCGTGCCCGATCTCGTGCCCGATCACGGCGCCGATGCCTCCGAAGTTCACGGCGTCGTCGGCGTCCGCGTCGAAGAACGGCGGCTGCAGGATCGCGGCGGGGAAGACGATCTCATTGGCGCCGGGGTTGTAGTAGGCGTTGACCGTCTGCGGGGTCATGTGCCACTCGTGGGGGTCGATCGGCCCGCCGACCTTGGCGAAGTCGAAGGCGGCGTCGGCCCGGCGCGCCTCGCGCACGGAGGCGACCAGATCGCCGGGGACCACCTCGAGGTCCTCGTAGGTCCGCCACTCCGAGGGGTAGCCGATCTTCGGCGTGAACTTCGCGAGCTTCTCGAGGGCCTTCTCCCGGGTCGCCGGGGTCATCCACTCGAGCTGCGAGATCGAGGAGCGATAGGCGTCGACGAGGGCGTCGACGAGGACGACCATGCGCTCCTTGTGGGATGCGGGGAAGTGCCGGGTCACGTACTCGCGACCGATCGCGAAGCCGAGCGCGCCCTCGACCACGCCGACCCCGCGCTTCCAGCGCTCCCGCAGCTCCTCGGCTCCCGACAGGACCGTCCCGTGGAAGGCGAAGTCCTCGTCGACCAGGGCCGAGTCCAGATACGGGGCGTAGGAGGAGACGGTGTGCAGGGCAAGCCAGCTGCGCAGCACCGCGAGGTCCTCGCCGGCGAGCAGCTCGGCGGCCGCCGAGACGTACTCCGGCTGACCGATCGAGACCACCTCGAGAGCGGCCGACGGCGCCTCGGTGCCCTCGAAGAAGGCGTCCCAGGGGAAGGCGGGCGCGAGCTCACGGCGCGCCTCGGCGTCCATCGGGTTGTAGGACCTCTCGCGGTCGCGCAGGCGCACCACGTCCACGTGGCAGTCCGCCAGCCGGATCTCGAAGTCCATGACCGCCCGGGCCAGAGCCGCCGCATCGCCCGCGACGAGGCCCTCGCGGCCGGCGAGGCCGACGAGCTCGGCGAGGTTCGTCAGATGGTCGACGTACGCCTCTCGGATCTCTGCATAGGAGTCCTCGCGGTAGTAGGACTCGTCCGGCAGACCGAGACCGGCCTGGTGGATCTTGACCTGGTAGCGGGTCGAGTCGCGGTCATCGGTCCATACGTACGCGGCGAGCGGTCCGGTGCCTGCGGCCGCCGACCCGGTCAGCCGCACGAGCTGATCCAGGGAGTCGACGGCGAGGATCTCCGTCAGCAGCGGCTCGAGGGGCGCGGTGCCGGCGGCCTCGATCGCCTCGGTGTCCATGAACGTCCGGTACAGGGCGCCGACCTTCTCGAGGTCGCTCGCGGGAGCCGCGTCCTCGGGCAGTGCCGCGGCGGCCTCCTCGACGATCGCCCGCACGTTCTCCTCGGACAGATCGCGCAGGCGACGGAACTCGCCGTCGCTCGCACGGTCCGCGGGGATCACGTGCTCGGCCAGCCAGCGGCCGTTGACATGGCCGAAAAGGTCGTCCTGGATCCGGATGGACTCGTCGACGGCGGAGAGATCCAGGCCGGAGGGGCGAGGGCGAGCGGGCGAGAGCGTCATCGGAATCTCCTGGTGAGTGCGTGCGGGGGACGTCTGGTCAGACGGCGGTCATGCCGAGGAGGGCCAGGGCGAGCGTGATCACGCCGATGGCCAGCGGTGCGTAGGCCCACGGCGAGCGGGCGCGCTCGGCGGGCGCGCGGCGCTGCAGGACAAGGGTGGACAGGCCCGAGCCGATCGAGAGCACGATGGTGCCGATGAGGAGGATGGGGGAGAGGAGCACCAGGACGGTCGCACCGATCTGGAAGCATGCCGTCCCGATCACGTCGAGAAGCCGCATGCGCGCCGTCGAGCGGGCGTCGACCTTCTGGTCGAGCAGGGTCGCGATCGCGTCCGCGGACCATTGCGAGGGACGGGCGATGCGGCGGCGGGTGGAGATGGTCTGCGCCGTGGCGAGCAGCAGCCACACCAGCGCGGTTCCCGCTCCGATCCAGACACCGAGTTCACCGCGCAGGTCGTCCGGCCACAGGAGAAGAGCGATCAGGGCTGCCGCCAGGCGCAGCACCTCCTCGACGACGCTGCGCACGGCGAGCATGCCCGGGTTCACCGCCAGCTGCTTGCGAGTGCGGCTGACGAACTGGCTCGTGAGGACCAGCACGATGAGCTGGGCCAGGCCCAGCCCCAGGCCGAGGGAGATCACGACGGGGCTCGACGGGGCCGCCGGCAGCACCGCGATCATCATGATCACGGCTGCGGCGGGGATCAGCAGCGCGAGGACCGAGAGGCTGCGGACGAGGTCCTGGACGAGGTCCGCCCCTGTCGGCGGATGGTCGTGCCCGGTGTGGTCGTGCGGATCGCTGCAGCACTGCTCCGCAGCGTTCGGGGTCTCGGTCATGCGGCTCCTTCTGGTCTCCCCCAGCCTACCGGGATCCGAGCGCCCGAGGCTGGGGGCGGCACGTGTGGAGGACCGGGTCAGCCAGGGTGTGGAAACATGGGCCCGTGAGGACGGACGGCACGGGAGAGGCAGAGATGGCGCTGACGGAGGTGCAGGCCGAGCGGGCGCTCGGCGCCGTGGTGGCGGCCGCGACGGGGGACGCTCTCGGCGCCCCGTACGAGTTCCAGGCCCCGGTCGCCGACTCCGACGACGTCGCGATGGTCGGCGGCGGCGTGCTCGACTGGCAGCCCGGCGAATGGACCGACGACACCTCGATGGCGATCGTCGTGCTGGAGGCCGCCGCGAGCGCCCCGGGGGTGCATGACCTGCGGGTCGAGTCCGCACAGGACCAGATCTCGCGCGAGTGGTACTCGTGGTCCCTGGGCACCCCGGACATCGGCACCCTCACCTCGACGGTGGTCCGGCGAGCCGCCGATCGGGCTCGTTCCGCCGGCCATTACGCCCCCCGTGCAGAGGACTTCCGAGAAGCTGCTCGGAGCGCCCATGAGGAGCTGCCGAGGATCGCGGGGAACGGATCGCTGATGCGCACCCATGCGGCGGTGCTGCCCTACCTGCTGGCGTCCGACGATGACGCCGCCGCGGGCATCGATGCCGTGTGCAGGCTCACGCATGTCCATCCCGATGTCACAGAGGCGTGCATGCTGTGGGGCTTCGCGGTCCGTGCCGCGATCCTCACAGGAGACATCGACGTGCGGGTCGGGCTCTCCCGTCTCGAGGAGGATCGGCGCCAGCTGTGGCTGGGCAGGATCGAGGAGGCCGAGCGCTCGGTGCCCTCGTCGTTCCGGCGCAACGGCTGGGTCGTGGGAGCCTTCCAGGCCGCCTGGTCGGCGATCTCCGGCGCCCTGCCGCTCCCCGAGGGGAGGTTCGAGCGGCGCGAGTCCCTGGTGGCGGTGCTGGAGTCCGCCACCCGTGCGGGCTATGACACCGACACCGTCGCCTGCATCGCCGGCGCCCTGATCGGCGCGGGGCTGGGGGTCAAGGCGGTGCCGCCGGAATGGCGGCGCATGCTGTTCGGCTGGCCCGGCTATGAGGTCGACGAGCTGATCGGGCTGACCGAGCGCGTGATCACCGTCGCGCAGTGCTGAGACCCGTTCGGCGCCGAGGACGCGGGCCGGTGCCCGCTCCTGGACCGCCGACGTCCCGTTCGGTGATGCAGGCGATGCAGATGCAGTCTGCGGTGCAGGTGGATCAGGTGGAGTCGGAGGAGTCGCAATGACCGATCTGCGCATTTGCGCATGGAACCTGTGGGAGCTGCGCGGGGATCTGCGCGCCATGATCGACGCGATCGAGGACCTCGCGCCGGATGTGCTGCTCGTGCAGGAGGCCCCGCGCTTCGTCCTCCCCTCGGCTCGCCTGGACTGGCTCGCCCGACAGGTCGGCCGGCAGGTGCTGGTCGGCGGGCTCGGCGGTCGGGGGCTCGCTGTGCTCGGCTCCGACGACATGGCGGCGCGGGTGATCCGGCGCGGCCTGCATCCCGTCCCGCAGGCGGTCACGGACCTGAACTCGACCTATCCTCGCGGCGTGGCCGCCGTGCGGCTCTCCCTCCCAGGCGGTGGCGAGGTCGTCGTCTCCTCCATCCACTTCGCCCTGCAGGAGGAGAACCGCCTCGTCCATGCGGAGCACGTCGCCGCTCTCGTGCGGGGCGCCGGGGCACCGGTCATCATCGGCGGGGATCTCAACGAGACGGCCGACGGAGCCGCCCGCCGCTCCCTCGCCCCGCTGCTCCGGGATCCTGCTGACGACGACGAGCTGACCTTCCCCGCGCAGCGCCCTCAGCGCCGGATCGATGCGATCCTCACCACCGAGGGGGTGGCCGTCCGCGCCGCCCATGCGGTCACGGAGACCCGCCGCGTCCCGGCCGATCGCCTCGCGGGTGCCTCCGATCATCTGCCGACGCTGCTCGACGTCAGTCTCTGAGGCTGGTCACCCTCTGAGACGCAGCCCGCTGCGCAGCGGGACGGTGTCGTCCTGTCCGCCGACATGACGGATCGCGATGCCCTCCTGCGGCCGTGCGTCGGTCTCGCGGACGGTCAGCTGCGTGCGGTAGCCCCGCAGAGCCTCCCGCACGGCGTCGGCGGCGTCGGGGAGGTCGCGCCAGGAGAAGCCCCGGGCGTCGGCGTGCCCTTCGGCGTCCCGGTGCCCGGTGACCTGGCCGTCCGCGGTGTCGGAGCTCGAGATCTCTATCATCGGGACCCCCATGCGCTCGCAAGCTCGAGCGGTGACGTGATGGGCGCGCACGTGATCGGGATGGCCGTAGGTGCCCTCGTCGTCGTACCCGAGGACGACGTCGGCCCGCACCTCTCCGATCAGCGCGGACAGATCGGCGACCGCGTCCTCCAGCGGACGACGGGTGAAGCTGTCCTCGCCCGCGCTCTCGGAGGGGCCGGCGAGGCCCTCGCGGATCCACCGCATGCCGGAGTCCCGGTAACGGCGCTCGCCGGCGCCCTCGGCGAGCGCGGGGGCCGTGCCGAGCATGAAGCGCTCGGCGATGCCGAGGACTCCTGCGGCGCGGTCGATCTCCGCAGCGCGGATCACGTCGAGGGGTCGCGCGTCCGCAGGATCCACGGTGCCGGGGACGATCTCGCCCTCCTCGCCGCGGGTCGCGGTCACCAGCAGCAGACGGGTCCCCGACGAGGCGAGAGTGCGCAGCAGCGCACCGGTGGCCAGCGTCTCGTCATCGGGATGGGCATGCACGGCCAGCACGGTGGGGGCGTCCTCCAGCAGCTCCCAGGGGCTCTTCGGTGCAGGGGTCTTCGCCGGGGGCATCTGACCAGCGATCATCGCAGCACCCTCGCGTAGAGCGCCGCGAGGGCAGCGGCCGAGACCTCCCAGGTGCGCGAGAGCGCGAACTCCCGGGCGGAGGCTCCAGCGGTCCGCATGCGCCGGTCGTCGCCGAGGAGAGCCTGCACGGCCTCGGCCCATACATCGGGGTCTCGGCTCGAGAGGACCAGACCGTGCTCGGGATCCACGGCCTCCTGCACTCCTCCGGCGCACCTCCAGGCGACCACGGGAGTCCCGCTGGCCTGCGCCTCCAGAGCGACCAGGCCGAACGTCTCCGACCAGCTGGTCAGCAGCAGCACCGAGGCCTCCCGCATGGCGCGGGAGAGGGCGGCACGGTGCAGGGATCCGGGCATGCTCACCCGGTCGGCGATCCCGAGCTCCTCCGCCCTCGCCGCGAGCTGCGCCCCGTAGTCGGAGAAGTCCTGGGACGGTCCGCCGGCCAGGACGAGTCGCGCACCGAGCGCAGGATCGAGATGGGCGAGGACCTCGAGGGCGAGGTCCGGCGCCTTCAGCGGCTGCAGGCGCGCGGTGAACAGGAGGGTCGGGGCCGCGGAGCGCTCCGGCCCCGGCTCCGGATCCGGGCGGTCCTCCGTGGAGGCAGCCGACGGACGTGAGGAACGGTGAGCGGGTCGGAAGGCGTCGACGTCGACTCCGGGGCGGACGATCGCCAGGCGCTCGCCGGGGACGCCGTACCGCTCTCCGACGGTCCGGGCCTCCGCCTCGGAGACGGCGACGACGAGGTCCGACCCCTCGGCGACGGTCCGCTCTCCGGGGATCCGGCCGGAGGACTCCGCGGGCTCGCCGGCCTCCAGCCCGCCCGCGCCCTCGGGTGCGGCGACGGAGTGGAAGGACTGCAGGTGCGGCAGGCCGAGCTCGCGGGCGACGGGCAGCGCCGCCACGCCGCTGAACCAGTGATGGGAGTGGACGAGGTCCGCGCCGAGGCCCGGCAGCAGCGCCGCGAGACCCGCCCGGAACGGGACGATCGCCTGCTCCATGTCGCTCTTGGCGAGCGGCGCCGCGGGGCCCGCATCGAGATGGTGCAGGCGCACGCCGTCGGCGACCTCGACCGTATCGGGCGCTTCGGGATCCGCACGGCGGGTGATCAGATCGACGTGATGGCCCGCGCGCGCGAGGGCGAGCGCCTGCTCGTGCACCACCACGTTCATCCCGCCGGCATCGGCGCCTCCGGGCTCCTCGAGCGGGGAGGTGTGCAGGCAGATCGCGGCGATCCGCAGGGAGGTGTCAGGCATGCCAGCCATCCTAGGCGGGGCGTCGCGGAGCGACGTGGGACCCCACTATGTTCGCCCGTGACGAAAACCGACGCGTCCTGGGTCACGGGAAGTTGAATCCGGAACCGTACTCAGACAGCCTGAGAGGCATGGACACGGCTGAGAAGGTGGACTGGGCGGCGCTGAACACGTCAGCGGCGGGTCGACCTGCCCGACGCCTGGTCGCCCGAGCCATCGCCGCCGCCGGCGGCGACCGCAGCGCCGGCACGGTTCTCGAGCTCGGAGCGGGCTCCGGAGCGGACTCGCTGCAGTTCGCGCGCCGCGGCTGGACCGTTCACGCCTACGACGCCGACGACACCCTCGCCGCGCGCCTGGTCGAGAACGAGCGCATGACAGGCGCCGTGCACTTCCACCACACCGACATCGCGGAGGTCGAGGAGTTCCCGGCCGCGAAGATCGTCTACTCCACGTACACGCTCGGTCTGCTGGGACCCGAAGGTCTGGCCTCGACATGGCCGAAGCTCGTCGACGCGCTGCCGCGCGGCGGCGTGATGGCGGTGGACGTCTTCGGCACCAACGACACCTGGGCGGAGAGGCCCGATGTCGCGACCCTCGAAGCGTCCGAGATCGATGCGATGTTCCGCGGGTTCCAGGTGATCGACCGCTCGGTCCGTGATGAGGACGGCCGCTTCCTGGCCGACAAGAAGCACTGGCACGTCATCACGACCCTCGCCCGCAAGATCGCCTGAGCTCCCCACCGCCTGAGGGCTCGCGCCGGGACCTCAGCGGCGGGTGACCGCTCCGAGCGTGCCGAGCACCGCGTCGCGGGCAGGGGCGGTGCGGCGCGCCGACGCCAGCCGCATCATCGCCGACGACCCTATCCTCCACGCCTGCCCGGGCACGGTGCGGCGCCGTCGATAGCGGCGCAGGGCGACCTCCGCATCGGCCGACGTCGGATCCTGCTCAGCCCCGACATCGGGTACGGCCCGGGACCCGGGCCGACGGAGCACCCGGGCGAGGGCCATCGCGTCCTCCAGCGCCGTGTTCGCCCCGTGTCCCAGGTTGGGCGCCATCGCGTGGGCCGCGTCCCCGATCAGCACCGTGCGACCGCGGACCGGGATCACCGGGGGCGCTGTGAGGATCCCGTGCACCAGGGTCGTCTCCGCAGTCGCGGCCTCGAGCACCGCGTCGATCGGGGCGAGACGCCCTCCGATGAGCGCCCGCAGATGGGCGAGGTCCTCGTCCGTCGAACCGGTGCGGTGCTCCGGACAGCTCGCGAACCAGTTCGTACGGCCCCCGGGGAGGGGCGTGATCCCGAACAGCCAGCCGGGACCCCAGATCTCGGCGATCTCCGGCGGTGCGATGTCCGCTGTGCCGCGCAGCACCGTCACCGCGTGGGAGCGGGCCGAGCGGTCGCCGGGCCAGAGGGTGCGCCGGAGCGGGGAGTGCACGCCGTCGGCTCCCACCAGGACGTGCGTGTCCTCCTGCAGACGTCGCAGCGCGGCAGGATCCTCGATGCGGCCCGTGCGGCGGACGACGGTCGCGGGCAGCGAGTCCCGGACGATCCGCACCAGGTCGGTGCGTGGGACCAGCAGCGTGTCGCCGGCGGGGATCCGGGCCAGGACCCTTCCGTCGGCGTTCATCAGTCGGCCCTCGCGCGGGGCCGCGCAGTGATCACGGATCTCCTCGAGGACCCCGAGGCGATCGAGCGCTTCGCGCCCCGATCCGAACAGGACCAGCGCGGTGCCGACGGGCGGAAGGGCGAACGCCTCGTCGATGAGCTCGACCTCGTGCCCGTCGCGGGCGAGGGCGCCGGCCGCGGCAAGCCCGGCGACCCCGGCACCGAGGATCCGCGTGCGCAGGCGCGGGATCATCGGCGATCCCTAAGCCGTCCGGTCGGCGGATCGCAGCCGGGAGTCCGCGAAGGCGACGGACTCCTGCGGATCGAGGACCGCTGCGGGGTGCGGCCCGGCGGCGAGCCAGGCCGCACGCATCTCCTCGATGCGCGGCGAGGCGAGGGCGGGACCGGCCGCGAGGACCATGTTGCCGTCGGAGGGGCGGGTCAGCAGCGTCGCGTCGGTGAGCGTCCAGGTGCCCGCGTGGCCCAGCTGTGCGCTCGCGGTGTCGAGCGCACGGATCTGGCGGGCGACGAAGCGCTGGCCGGCGTCGTCGCCGACGTTCACCAGCAGCAGACCGTCCTCGGCGACATGCCCGAGGGCCTCGCGGAAGAACTCCGAGCCGGTGAGATGCTTCGGGGACGCCTCCCCGGAGTACACGTCCAGGACCACCGCATCGAAGTGCTCCTCGATCCTCCTGGCGAGGCGCTCGCGGGCGTCGCCGATCTCGACCTCGAGCCGGGTCCCCTGCGGAAGGGGGAGCGCATCGATCACGAATGTCGGCAGCTCGCTCTCGATCTCCACCGCGATCTGCGCGGAGCCGGGGCGGGTCGCCTGCACGTAGCGGGCGAGCGTCAGCGCCCCGCCGCCCAGGTGGATCACGGAGATCGGTCGGCCGGGTGGCCAGCAGGCATCGAGCATCCGCGCCATGCGTGCCAGGTACTCGTGGGTCAGTCGAGTCGGATCAGCCAGGTCGACATGCGACTGCTCGAGCCCTCCGAGCTCGAGCGCCCATCCGCCGCGCACCGGGTCCGGGACGATCTCGGCGATCCTGTCGGACAGGCGCAGGCGGACGCTGCGACGGGGCCCTGGGGCGCGGGGGACGGACATGGTCGGAGCCTACCGGGGACGCCTCCGGCGGTCGCCCTTCCCGTACGGTCTGCTCGGCCCGCTCAATCGCCGAGGATCGCGCCTCGCGATGCGGACTGCACGAGCTTCACGTACTTCCCCAGGACGCCCTTGGTGAACTTCGGGGGGAGCGGCTTCCAGCCCTCCAGCCGGGAGGCGATCTCGGTCGCGTCGACCAGCACATCCAGACGTCCGTCCGCGACGTCGAGGCGGATGCGATCGCCGTCGCGGACGACGGCGATCGGGCCTCCGTCGACGGCCTCGGGTGCGATGTGCCCGACGCACAGGCCCGTGGTTCCGCCGGAGAAGCGGCCGTCGGTCAACAGCAGCACGTCCTTGCCCAGGCCGGCGCCCTTGATGGCACCCGTGATCGCGAGCATCTCGCGCATCCCTGGTCCGCCCTTGGGGCCCTCGTAGCGGATGACGACGACGTCGCCGTGGTCGATCGTGCCGTCGGCGAGGGCGTCCAGCGCCTGCTGCTCGCGCTCGAAGACCCTTGCCGTGCCTTCGAAGACGTCCTCCTCGAAGCCGGCGGACTTCACGACCGCGCCCTCTGGGGCGAGGGTCCCGTGCAGGATCGTGATGCCGCCGGTCGGGGCGATCGGGGCGGAGGCGGGGCGCAGGACGGTGCCGTCGGCGGGACGGGGCGCGAGCGCCTCGAGGTTCTCTGCGATGGTGCGCCCGGTGACGGTCAGGCATCCGCCGTCCAGGAGACCCTCGTCGAGGAGGGTCTTCATGACCACCTGGATGCCGCCGACGTGGTCGACATCGTTCATGACGTAGCGCCCGTAGGGCTTGAGGTCCGCCAGGTGCGGAACCTTCGCACCGATCCTCGCGAAGTCCTCGAGGGTGAGATCGACGTCGGCCTCGTGGGCGATCGCGAGCAGATGCAGCACCGCGTTGGTCGACCCACCGAAGGCCTGCACCACCGCGATCGCGTTCTCGAAGGCCGGCTTGGTCATGATGTCGCGGCTCGTGATGCCGTCGCGCAGGAGCCCGACGACAGCCTCGCCGGCGCGGCGGGCATCGGCGTCGCGACGGCGATCGGCCGACGGCGGGGTCGCCGAGCCCGGGATCGACATGCCGATGGCCTCGGCGACCGTGGCCATCGTGTTGGCGGTGTAGAAGCCGCCGCAGGCTCCCTCGCCGGGGCAGATGGAGCGCTCGATCCGGCCGACGTCCTCGCGGCTCATCAGCCCGCGCGCACAGGCGCCCACCGCCTCGAAGCCGTCGATGATGGTGACGTCCTTCTGGGTGCCGTCGGAGAGCGCGGCGCGGCCCGGCATGATCGTGCCGGCGTAGACGAACACGCTCGCCAGGTCGAGACGTGCGGCGGCCATGAGCATCCCGGGCAGGGACTTGTCGCAGCCGGCGAGCAGCACCGATCCGTCCAGCCGCTCCGCCAGCATGACCGTCTCGACGCTGTCGGCGATGAGGTCTCGGGAGACCAGGGAGTAGTGCATGCCGTCATGCCCCATGGAGATCCCGTCGGACACCGAGATGGTCCCGAACTGCAGCGGGTATCCGCCGCCGGCGTGGACGCCGTCCTTGGCCGCCTTCGCCAGGCGGTCCAGGGACAGGTTGCACGGGGTGATCTCGTTCCAGGAGCTGGCGATGCCGATCTGGGGCTTGTCCCAGTCCTCGTCGCCCATGCCGACCGCTCGCAGCATGCCCCGGGAGGCGGTCGCCGCCAGGCCGTCGGTCACCTGCCGGCTGCGGGGCTTGACGTCCGGGACCGGACGCGGCGGCGCCGTCCCGTGCGGCGCGTCACCGCCCCGCGCCGTCCCGGCGCTCGTGGTGGTGCTGTCTCCGCTGAAGGTGCTGTCTCCGTTGACGCCCATGGGACGAGCGTATGCCCGCGGGTGCCGATGCGCACCCGCGTCAGCGCTCCGGGCCGCCCTGAGATGGGGCGACCGTCGGCGCCCTCCTGCCGAGGAGCATCAGGACCAGGCCGAGCGCGGCGAAGGCCGACAGCAGCAGGGCCCAGGGAAGCGCTCCTGCCGCGGCCACCACGCCGGCCACCGCAGTGGCGACGGCTCCCAGCAGGAACTGTGCGGAGCCGAGCAGGGCCGCCGCCTGACCGGAGCCCGTCTCCGAGGCTGTCATGGCCTGACCCATCAGAGCCGGCTCGCACATCCCGAGGCCGAGGACGAGCACGAAGATGCTGCCCAGGAAGACGGGGAAAGGGGCTGTGGCCAGGGCCAGCACGACGCTCCCGAGCGCTCCCGCGGAGGTGATGACGTCCCCGACGAGAGCGAGCGAGGCGGAGCGGAAGCGTGTGGAGAGCCTGTTCACCGCGAGGGTCGCGACCATCATCGCCACACCGGTCGCTCCGAAGGCCAGTCCGAAGGCGCTCACGCTGAGCCCGAACGTCCCCTGGTAGACGTAGGAGGCGCCTCCGATGTAGGCGAACAGCAGCCCGAACATGGCGATCAGCGCGGCCGCGGGGACCGCGAACCCCCGGGTGCGAGCCAGGTCCCGGCGGACGGTGAAGACGGTGCCGAGCCGCAGGGGTGCTCGATGCTCCGGGGCGAGCGTCTCCGGGAGGGCCAGCAGGACCACGGCGATGAGGAGCGTGCCGAGGACCGCGAGGATCCAGAAGACGGCTCTCCATCCGACGGCGGTGTCGACGAAGCCGCCGATCGTCGGGGCGATCACCGGGGCGATGCCGACGACGCCCATCATCAGGGCGTAGAGCCGGGTCGCGCCGTCACCGGAGGAGAGGTCCCGCACCGAGCTGTTGGCGACCACCACGGCCAGGGAGCCGCCGACGCCCTGGATGATGCGCGCGGCCAGCAGCACTCCGATGCTGGGTGAGAGGGCTGCGAGGACCGAGCCGGCGATGAAGATCATGAGCCCGAGGATCAGCGGGCGCCGGCGACCGACGGCGTCCGAGAGGGGACCGGCGACCAGCTGGCCGATCCCGAGCATCAGGAGGAAAGAGGTCAGGGTCAGCTGGGAGATCCCGACCGGTGCGCTGAAGACCTCGCTGATCTCGGGGAGCGAGGGCAGGTACATGTCGATGGCCAGCGGCGGGAGAGCGACCGCGCCGATGAGGGCGAGCATGATCGGTGCGGTGGGGCGGGCTGCGCCTATCGCGCCGGCGCGGGCTGTGGTCGTGGTGCTCGTGGTCATGATCGGACTCTCTCGAGGGCGCCCCGTGGCGGGGAGTTCCGGAGACGGGGTGCTGGACCCGTGGCTCCGGGATGAACCCACGTCAAACATGGACGACTGTCCCAGATAGGAGGCGGGGTGTGATCGGTCACGTGATCCCGGGCCTGCCTGCGTGCCGCGGGCGCGGCGTGGAGCGCAGGCTCTATCGCTGGTATGCGCCTATCGCTGGTATGCGCCTATCGCTGGTATGCGGCGCCCCTGGCGTCCAGCTGCTCGACGATCGGTGCCAACGAGGCGCCGAGCGGCGTCAGCGAGTACTCGACCTTCGGAGGCACCTGAGCGTGCACCTCGCGGTGGATGATGCCGTCCTCGTCGAGCTCGCGCAGCTGGTGGGTGAGCGAGCGCGGGGGAGCGGAGGGCAGTGCTCGGCACAGCTCGCCGTATCGGTACGGCTGCTCGAGCAGGTGCTTCACGACGGTCAGCTTCCAGGCCCCGTCGAGCACGGCGGTCGCCACCTCCACCGGGCAGACCCTGATCGCCGATTCGACGGGCTTTCGCATTCCGGTCGCCTCCAAGTCCTGCGTGTCGGCCCTGATGGCCAGAAATGTCCCTGCTGCCGTATCCGGCCGAGACCTGTGACGCTGGGGCCATGGATGAACAGAAGGACGTGCTCTGGCTCAGCGCTCACCCGGAGCCCCGCTCCCTCAACGATTCCCTCCGCCGTGGGGGCGTCGTGCATCTCGGATCGGGGGCCTGCAGGTCGTGGAGTCCGACCTCTTTGCGATGGGGTGGGACCCGGTGGTGCACGGAGAAGGTCTGGTCGAGGACGGGCGGCGCTTCGACCCGACCGGTGATCCACGGCGCGTCTATGTCGAGGGCTCTCTGCCCGACGACGTCCGACGGGAGCAGGAGAAGCTGGCCTCCGCCGACGCCGTGGTGGTGCAGTTCCCGCTGTGGTGGTAGGGCGTTCCGGCGATCCTCAAGGGGTGGTTCGACCGGGTGCTGGTCAGCGGCTTCGCGTTCGGCACGGATCCGCGCGCAGGGCAGCGGCTGCGGTTCGAGAACGGCCCCTTCCGGGGCAAGCGCGTCCTGGTCCTCACCACCCTGGGTGACCGCCCGCAGGCGATCGGACCGCGGGGCAAGAACGGGGAGCTGTGCGAGCTGCTCTTCGGCCTCCTGCACAGGACCTTCGCCTATACCGGCATGGACGTGCTGCCGCCGATGGCGGTCCCCAGCGCCGACTGCATCGATGACGAGTCCTACGCGCGGGCGACCGATGCGCTGCGCGACCGGCTGGACCACCTCTTCGAGACCCCACCGCTCCGCTATCGAGCGCAGTTCCAGGGTGATTGCACGGAGGAATGGGAGCTCGTCCCTGAGGTCCGGCCGGGGGAGACGGGGCTGTCCGTGCACATGGTCGACCATCACGAGTCGCGCTGCTGGAGCCTGTCGTCAGGGTGTGTCCGGGGCCAGGCGGAGACGCGGAGGCCGGGTGGTCGCCGCCATCCGCGTGAGGGTCTGTCGGCGATGGCGGCACGTGGCTGATCCGTCGTCTCCTGGTGGCAGGTCGGCCGAGGGGTCGAAGGCCCTGTCGCTGCGCCGCCGCCGGATGATGACGGCTGCCGACGCGCCGAGATCCCCCTCCGTGTGAGTCGCGCCACTCCTGCGGGGTTCGGGAATGATGTGACCCTCGCACAGGTTGAGTCGGATGTACTCAAGTTCGATGCGTCGCGGGTTGACAAGCGGCGACCGACGGATCTCTACTTGAGCCGTTGTCACTCAGACCTGCCGCCGGTCCAGGCGGCCGGCGGAGCCGGACGGCGACCCCCGGGCGACCGGGAGCGGCCGACGGCGATGCACGAAACCAGGGCGGTGCGCACAGCGCGCCGCAGAAAGGCAGGCACACATGTCCCGTGTCGTCGGAATCGACCTCGGCACCACCAACTCCGCCGTCGCCGTCCTCGAGGGCGGTCAGCCCACCGTCATCGCGAACGCCGAGGGCTCCCGCACCACCCCGTCGGTCGTCGCCTTCTCGAAGCAGGGCGAGGTCCTCGTCGGCGAGGTCGCCAAGCGCCAGGCCGTCACCAACGTCGACCGCACGATCTCCTCCGTCAAGCGCCACATGGGCACCGACTGGACCCAGGAGATCGACGGCAAGAAGTACACCCCGCAGGAGATCTCCGCACGCACCCTCGGCAAGCTGAAGAAGGACGCCGAGTCCTACCTGGGCGAGCCTGTCACGGACGCCGTCATCACCGTGCCGGCGTACTTCTCCGACTCCGAGCGCCAGGCCACCAAGGACGCCGGCACCATCGCCGGCCTGAACGTCCTGCGCATCATCAACGAGCCCACCGCCGCGGCCCTCGCCTACGGCCTCGAGAAGGGGCAGGACGACGAGCAGATCCTGGTCTTCGACCTCGGCGGCGGCACCTTCGACGTGTCCCTGCTCGAGGTGAGCAAGGACGAGGACGGCTCGACCATCCAGGTCCAGGCCACCGCCGGCGACAACCGTCTCGGCGGCGACGACTGGGACCAGAAGATCGTCGACTGGCTGATCTCGCAGGTGAAGTCCAAGGACGGCGTGGACCTGTCCAAGGACCGCATCGCCCTCCAGCGCCTCAAGGAGGCCGCGGAGCAGGCCAAGAAGGAGCTCAGCTCCTCGACCTCGACCTCGATCTCGCTGCAGTACCTGTCGATGACCGAGAACGGCCCGCTCCACCTGGACGAGAAGCTCACGCGCGCCCAGTTCGAGGACATGTCCTCGGATCTGCTCGAGCGCACCAAGGCGCCCTTCCATCAGGTCATCAAGGATGCCGGTATCAAGATCGCCGACATCGACCACGTGGTCCTCGTCGGCGGCTCGACCCGCATGCCTGCGGTGACCGAGGTCGTCAAGGAGCTGACCGGTGGCAAGGAGCCCAACAAGGGCGTCAACCCCGATGAGGTCGTCGCTGTCGGCGCTGCCCTGCAGGCCGCCGTCATCAAGGGCGAGCGCAAGGACGTCCTGCTCATGGACGTCACTCCGCTGAGCCTCGGCATCGAGACCAAGGGCGGCGTGATGACCAAGCTCATCGAGCGCAATGCCGCGATCCCGACCAAGACCTCCGAGGTGTTCTCCACCGCTGAGGACAACCAGCCCTCCGTCGCGATCCAGGTGTTCCAGGGCGAGCGTCAGTTCACCCGCGACAACAAGCTTCTGGGAACCTTCGAGCTGACCGGCATCGCGCCGGCGCCGCGCGGCATCCCGCAGATCGAGGTCACCTTCGACATCGACTCGAACGGCATCGTGCACGTGACCGCGAAGGACCGCGGCACGGGCAACGAGCAGTCCATCCAGATCACCGGCGGATCCGCCCTCTCCGAGGAGGACATCGACCGGATGGTCAAGGACGCCGAGGCGCATGCCGCGGAGGACGAGGAGCGTCGTAAGAACTCGGACGCCCGGAACACCCTCGAGCAGCTCGTCTACCAGGGCGAGAAGCTGCTCAAGGACAATGCGGACAAGGTCGCCGACGCGGACCGGACGAAGGCGGAGGACGCGATCAAGGAGGCCAAGGAGGAGCTCGCCAAGGAGGACGCCTCCACGAGCGACCTCGAGGCCAAGCGCGATGCTCTGAACGAGGCGCTCCAGGCGGTCGGCACCGCCATCTACGCCCAGGCCCAGGAGGGCGCCGATGGCGCCGCCGGGGCGGCGGGCGGCGAGGGCGCCGATGCCTCGTCGGATGACGAGGACGTGGTCGACGCCGAGATCGTGGACGAGGACGAGGAGCAGAAGTGATGAGCGAGGACCGGAGCACTCCCGACGACGCGCAGCGCCCCGAGGGTGAGCCGCGGTTCTCCTTCACCGACAAGCGCAAGGTGGATCCGGCGGACGGCACCGTCCGCCCGTCGGAGCCCGCCGAGGGCGATCAGGCCGAGGGCGTCGACGCGATCGACGCCGAGGCGGCGAAGCTCTTCGAGCAGGCCGCTGCGGGCGAGGCGGATGCGGGCAGCTCCCGCGTCGCCGAGCTGGAGGCCCAGGTCGCCGAGCTCGGCGAGCAGCTCAAGCGGGAGCAGGCGGAGTACGTCAACTCCCGTCGGCGCATCGAGCAGGCCTCCGAGGTCGCCAAGGAGGCGGCAGTGGGTCGGGTCCTGGGCTCCCTGATCGGAGTGCTCGACGACATCGAGCTGGGGCGCCGTCACGGCGACATCGTCGAAGGCACCCCGTTCCACGCGATCGCCTCGAAGCTCGAGGAGGTCCTCGCGGGCCAGGGCCTGGAGCGCTACGGCGCCGAGGGCGACGAGTTCGATCCGACGCTCCACGAGGCCCTCATGCATGAGGACTCCGATGAGGTCGGGACCACCACGGTCTCGCTGGTCATGCAGCCCGGCTACCGCCTGCACGAGCGCATCCTGCGCCCGGCACGGGTGGGCACCCGCGGGCCCGCCTGACGATCCATCGTCCGCGAGGACGACCATCACGGCAGCGGGGCCCGCCCGGCCGCACGGCCGGGCGGGCCCCGCCCCGTTCACAGACTTTTCCAGGCTCCCGGAAGGAGGCGCAGCACATGTCCTCGCAGGATTGGCTCGACAAGGACTTCTACGCGGTCCTCGGCGTCTCGAAGGACGCGAGCGCGCAGGAGATCAAGAAGGCGTACCGGAAGAAGGCCAAGGAGCTGCACCCGGATCGCCATCCCGACGACGCCACTGCCGAGGACCGCTTCAAGCAGGTCGGCGAGGCGTACTCGGTCCTCAACGATCCCGAGCAGCGCAAGCAGTACGATGCGATCCGCGCCATGGGTGCCGGAGGCGCCCGCTTCAGCGCGGGCCAGGGCGGCCCGGGCGGAGCCGGCTTCGAGGACGTCTTCTCGTCCATGTTCGGCGGCCAGGGCGGCTTCTCCGGTGCTGGGAGCGGCGCCGGCGCGGCGGGATCACCGGACATCGAGGACATCCTGCGCATGTTCGGCGGCCAGGGCGGCTTCGGCGCCCAGAGAGCGGGCTTCAGCGGGGGAGGCTTTCCCGGCGGTGCGGCGAGACCGCCAGCGCAGGGCGAGGACATCAATGCCCGCACCCGCATAGGCTTCCGCGATGCCGCCCTCGGCACCGAGCTCACGCTCTCGGTCGACGGTCGCAGCATCACCGCGCGCGTCCCCGCAGGGGTGCACGATGGCCAGAAGATCCGGTTGCGCGGCAAGGGGCGCCGCGGCCCGTCCGGTGCGCCGGCAGGAGACCTGATCCTCACCCTCGAGGTCGAGGAGCACCCGGTGTGGACGGCAGACGGTGCGAACCTGCGCATCACCGTCCCGGTCTCGTTCGACGAGGCCGTGCTGGGCACGACGCTCGAGGTCCCGCTGCTCGATGGCGGCTCTGTCAGGCTGAAGGTCGCCCCCGGCACGCCGTCCGGGCGTGTCCTGCGGGCGCGGGGCAAGGGTCTGAAGACCTCGAAGAAGACCGGTGATCTGCTGGTCACGCTCGACGTCGCAGTTCCCTCGCATGTCGAGGGCGCGGTGCGCAAGGCCGTCGAGGACCTGCGCGAAGCGCTCGCCGGCGAGGATCCGCGCGCCGGGCTGGCGGAGGCCGCCGCACGCTGACATCCTGGGTCGTGCCGGCCGGCGCGACCTGACCAGGAAGGAGCATCCCTGATGGCCACTCCGCATCGCATCGACGAGCGCGCCCCCGTGTTCGTGATCTCGGTGGCGGCGGAGCTGTCGGGGATGCACCCTCAGACGCTCCGGCAGTATGACCGGCTCGGTCTGGTCTCCCCTCGCCGTACGAGCGGGCGGGGCCGTCGCTACAGCGTCCGGGACATCGCCACCCTGCGCGAGGTCCAGCGGCTCTCGCAGGAGGAGGGCATCAACCTCGCCGGCATCAAGCGGATCCTCGAGCTGCAGGACGAGGTCGCCGCCCTGTCGGCGCAGCTGGACAAGGTCACCGCGGCACTGGAGACGCTCTCCCCGCAGGATCGCCGGGTGTTCGCCGCCGACACGAGCGGGGAGATCAGCGCACTGCGCCGCGGTGAGCGTCCTCGGCGGCGTCCGGGCGGGGCGATGGTGCTGTGGCGCCCCGGCGGCGGCCGCTGACCGCCGTCGCCGCGTAGATCGCCTCGAGCTGGTCACCGACCCTGCGCAGGTCCACCTGCTCGGCGGCGGCACGGCCGGCCTCGCGCAGATCGGGCAGCTCGCCGTCCAGGAGCGAGCTCAGCCGACGCACGACCTCCGCGGCGAAGCCGGGCCCCTCTCCCTCGACATGATGGGCGAGGACGCCGTCGGGGACCATGTCCCGGTAGATCTCGATGCCGCGCACGAGTGCCGGTGCACCGCAGGCCAGAGCCTCCAGCAGGACGATCCCCTCGGTCTCCTCCTTCGTGAGGAAGCAGAAGGCGTCGGCCCCGCAGTAGGCCTCACGGAGCGTCTCCGCGTCGACATACCCGGGGAACTTGGCGTTGGCGGGAGCGCTCGCGACGGCCCTCTGGACCTCTGCGGTCAGCAGCGCCGGATCCGTGCGTCCGTACCAGACGAATGTCGTGCCCGGCATCCTGCGGGCGACCTCCACCCAGTCCAGGATCCCCTTGCGGACCAGCTGCATCCCGACGCTCACGACGACGCGCGATTCGGCCGGCAGTCCGAGTCGTGCACGAAGCGTCGACCGCGCGCCCGGGTCGGGCCGGAAGAAGTCGGTGTCGACTCCGTTGGAGAGCACATGGATCGGGGCGTCGATCCCGTACTTCGGCGCCGAGATCAGGCGCCGCGCGTACTCGGTGGGCGTGACCACTGCGTCGCCCCGCCGGTACAGCAGCGCGATCCAGCGCCGGAACAGGGGCGCCAGCAGATTGGAGCCGGTGAAGGAGTCTCGGAAGTCGTCCTCCGTGGAGTGCGCCCACATCAGCACCGGTCGTCCCCGCAGGTGCGCCCAGGCAGCCATCAGCAGGGTGTCGGGGAAGGGCGTGTTGAGCTGGATGATGTCGAAGCGTCCCAGCGGGTTCGTGACCGTGCGATGGCCGAGGCCCTCGACGATCTCGGCCTGATGGCGCATGGCGGCACCGATCCCGGACTGTCGGGCCAGGCGGCTGAGGCCGACGGGCATCAGCACACGCAGCCTCGGGGACGTCAGCACCCCGGGGGCGGCGCGCTCGCTCTGCTCTCTGCGTGTGCCGTCCTGCTCTCTGCGTGTGACGTCCTGTTCGATGCGTGCGCCGTCCTGCCGTCCCGAGGATCGTGAAGGTCCTGTCGGACACGGGCGCCCTGAGAGCATGGCGCGCGCGGCGTTGACGGATGCACCGATGGAGTCCGAGGCACGGTGCGCGGACCCCGGGCGGCGCCGCACGGAGCGGGTTCTCATCAGCATGTCGGATCTCCTTCGTCGGCAGCGAACGTTCCGGTCTCCGCGGTCGATCCGTCGTCCGGGCCGGGCCCGTCGTGGGCGGCGGACTCGTCGTCCGACCGTCTCACCATGGCAGGAACCTCATCAGGAGGGCGCTGACTCCCAGGCCGTAGGCGATCAGCGACCAGGGCTTGCAGGTGACGATGATGAGGACGTAGGTGCGCCAGCGCATCTTCGTGGTGCCGGCGATGTAGCACAGCAGATCGTCGGGCGCGACGGGCAGGGCGATCGCCGTGGCGAAGAGCCGTGTGAAGTGGGAGCTCCGAGTCCATCCCAGAAGCTTCTCCACCGTCTTCGGGGCGAACATCCGCTCGATCAGCCCCAGGCCCACGCGCCGGGCGACGATGAAGTTCAGCAGCGAGCCGCCGCAGACGGCGATGTAGTTGAGGACGGTCCCCTCGACCGGGCCGAACAGCACCGGGCCTGCGACGACCAGCAGTCCACCGGGGACCACCGGGAACATGACCGAGGCGGTCGAGACGAGCAGGAAGGCGAGCGGCCCCCACGCGCCGAGCGAGTCGATGTACGCCTGCAGGTTCTCCAGGGACTGCAGCACCCCGGACTCCCATCCCCAGATCACCAGGGAGATGCTCACCAGGAGTCCGAGGACGGGGCTGAAGCGGGCGGCGATCCGCAGCGGATCGCGAGGGCGCACTCTCGACGGCCGTGCGTGGACGTCAGTCGGGCGGGTGCGTCCTGGCATCGAGGCGGTGCGCCCGGACGTCGGGGCGGAGGATGCGTGCGGTGAGGCGGGCGCGACGTCGCGCACCGCATCGGTCGCGGTGCTCACACGGTCACCTCCTGCCGGCGGGGAGCGAGGATCCGCCCCTGACGGAGTCGGCTCCGACGAGACTCGAGGAGCTCGCGGTACATCTCGAGCACGTCACGTCCGAAGGCGGCAGACCCGCAGGTCGACCGTGCATGCTCGACGCTCGCCCGGGACATCCTCTCGCGCAGGGACGGATCGTCCAGGAGCGCGGAGGCCAGGCGGATGAAGCCGCCGGCGTCGTCATACTGCCAGCCGGTCCGCCCGTCGATCACGACGTGCGCGAGCGACGGGTCGCGGCGGCACAGCAGCGGGAGGCCGCAGGACATGGCCTCGATGAACGTCAGACCCTGGGTCTCGCTGAGCGAGGCGGAGACGAACAGATCTCCGATCCGGTACCAGCGGTGGACCTCGGAGGGATCCACCACGCCTGCGAAGCGGACGCGGGAAGCGATGCCGAGGCGCTCGGCGTGCTCGGCCAGCGCCTCGCGGTGAGGTCCGTCGCCGACGAGGACCAGCACGGCATCCGCGCGATCGATCGTCGCGAAGCGCTCGAGCACCTCGTCCAGGTTCTTCTCCTTGGCGAGCCGACTGACGGAGAGCACGACCTCCTGGTGGGGAAGGATGCCCAGGCTCGCCCGCAGCGCGGCGGCGTCGGCGTGCTCCTCGGAGGTGCGGGCGGGACGGAACCGCTCGAGGTCCAGCCCCGTGGGGATCACGTGCACGGGGCGGGTGACGCCGTAGCCGTCGAGGATCTCGGCGACCTTGCGCGTGGGGACGACCACCGCGTCCGTGCGATCGAGCACCTTGCGGGAGAAGGTCTGGACCACCTTGCGCCCGACGGTCCGGCTGGGCGAGTAGTAGTGCGTGTAGTCCTCGTAGATGGTGTGGTACGTGTGCACCAGCGGCACGTCGAGCTGACGGGCGATGCGGCGCGCCCACACATAGGTGGAGAACTCGCACTGGGAGTGCACGACATCGGGTCCCCACGCGAGGATCTCCTTGAGGACCGGGCGCGAGGCGGGCATCCCGATCCGCGCACGGTCGTACACCATCGACGCGTTCACCGAGGCGAGGCGGTACACCCCCTCCTCGCTGCGAGTGCGGATGCCGGGGGAGAGGGTCAGGACCCGCACGTCGCAGCCCAGGGACTGGAGCTCGCGCCGGAGCGTGGTCACGGACGCGACGACCCCGTTGACGACGGGCTCCCACCAATCGGTCGTGAGCAGCACGCGCAGCGGCCGGAGGGGCGGCTGCGGTGGGGCGGGGCGTCGCATGCTGAATGACTTCACCCTGTGAGCATCGCACTCGCGCCGGCCGACGTCGTCCGTCGAGCGGACGAGAGGCATCAGACCGTGGTCTGATCCTGTCTCCGCCCGCTGGTCACGGGGGTTGGTCGTCGGGCTCATGCCTCCGAGACTACGCACCGACGACGACGGGAGGGATGGGGCGCGCCTGCCGCGTCGCGGAGTGTTTCCCCCTGGTGCTTCAGCCGGTCACCTGATAGGAGGCTGTGATCGACGCGGAGGCGAGCTGCTGGGTGAAGATGGCGAAGCGGATGCCGACATGCGGACCCGTGGGATCGGCACCGAGCGTCGGCACAGGCAGCGCGTGCACCGTGAAGACGTAGCGGTGAGGCATGCCCGGTGGAGGCTGCGGCCCGTCGTAGCCGATGCGGCCGAAGTCGTTCACCGCCTGCTGGAGGGAGGCATCGTCGCGGGCGACTCCCAGCGGCAGCGAGGTCGTCCCCGCGGGGACGTCCCAGGCGATCCAGTGCCAGAAGCCGGAGCCGGTCGGCGCATCGGGGTCGTAGCAGGTGATCGCGAAGGACCGGGTCCCGTCGGGCGCTCTGGTCCAGGCGAGATCAGGGGAGAGGTTCTGCCCGCCGAGATCCTCGACGAGCTGCTGCGGAGCGATGACTGAGCCCTCGGGGACCGCGGTCGAGGTCAGGACGAAGGAGGACTCCTCGAGCCCTCGGGGTGTGCTCTGGGTCATGAAGCCAGAGTAGCCCGCACCTCCTGCTGCTGCGGGGCTTCCGACTCTCGCCGATGCTGGGCTCGGGCCGACGGCTGATCAGAACCCGTCTCAGAACCCGTCGGCCGACGGGCGGCGATAGTGCTGCAGGAACTTCTTGACCTGATTGGCCTTCGCCGCGGCCACATAGGCACGGCGACGAGGACCCTCCACGGAGTACGCGAGAGGATGCACCGTGCGTCGTCGGCCGATGGCGCGGACGCGGTCGCGCAGCTCAGGATCGACGATGTAGCGGCGGAGCAGGGACCAGGGAACGATCGAGTAGAGGATCTCCTCCTCCGGGCTCAGCCGCTCGATCTCCCGCTCCTCGACGACGTCGGCCACCACCGGGATCGCGACGTTCGCCCCGGCCGCCGTCATGTAGTAGTTGTTGCGCCCGATGCGGGGGTTCACCTCGAAGAACTTCGCGATGCCGTCGCGGGGGTCGACCTTCACGTCGAAGTTCGCGAAGCCGCGGTACCCGGTGTGCTCCAGGAAGCGCACCGACTGCTCGAAGACCTCCCCGAGATCAGTCGTGAACATCGCCGCGGGGTTCCCGAGCGCTCCGGGCGTGTGCTCCTCGAGGAGCACGTGCGCACCGCCGAGCAGGGTCACCTGGCCGCGCCTGTCGACATAGGCCGTCACCGAGAGCATCGCCGTGTCGTCCCCGGGGATCATCTCCTGCACCACGAAGCGATCGGTGTAACCGGCTTCGCGCAGACGATCCACGAGGTCCTCGAGCTCCTCCCGGGAGCCGATCTCGAAGACCTTCCGCTTGCCCGGGAACGACACCGCAGAGTAGGCGGAGGAGCGCGAAGCCTTCGCGACCACGGGGAACTCCCAGGCGAGCTCGGGGACCGCAGGCCGCGCACCGGCGGCGAAGTCGAGCACGATGGTGGCCGGTGCGGGGACGCCGATCTCGGCGCAGCGCTCGGAGAAGGTGGCCTTGTCGGCGACCGCCTCGAGGACGTTGTCCTCCAGCAGCGGCAGATGGTAGAACTCGCCCAGACGCTCGCGGTTCGCGGCGATCAGCGCGACCAGGAAGTCCGCGTTGGCCAGAAGGATCGGCCGTGCCGCCCCGGGACGGGCTGCCTTCTGCGCGCCGACCTCGAGGAGCGCGTCGACCATCGCCGCCTCGTTCGCGGAGGAGCCCAGCTCGACAGTGCTCAGGATCCTCGAGTCGGCCACCGGGCCGGAGACGGTTCGGGTCACCACGGTGGAGACGATCCCGAAGCGCTCATGGAAGGCGCGCGCGAGGGCATACACCCCGATGTCCCCGCCGAGGAGGACGAGGTCGACATCCGTCGGGGAGGCGACGCCGCCGACAGGACGGAGCGGGAGCGGTGACGGCGTCGAGGGCGTCTCAGCGGATGGGGCCATCTCGGACCTGGCCTTTCGATGGGGGCGGAGCGACGGAGGCGGGCGGGTCAGAATCCGGTCTCGGTGGGGCGCGGATAGACCTTGCGGTACTTGCGTACGAAGTTCAGACCGGAGACGACCGAGTACGCGCGCATCCACAGCCCTTCGGGACCGTACCGGAAGGGATTGCGCAAGGAGGTGCGTGCCACGGACCGGACGTGGGCGCGCAGCGCGGGATCGAGCACGTACGACTGCACGAGCCGCAGCGGAAGGATCGTGTACAGCACCGGCCGGGTCACCACGACCTGGTCGATGTCGTTGCCGAGGATGCGGTCCTCGACGACGTGCCGGGCGACGGACTCCCCGGTCGCGGTCACGTAGTAGTTGTTGCGTCCGATCCGCGGGTTGATCTCGAAGAAGCACGCTCGGCCGGTGCGGGGGTCGACCTTCACGTCAAAGTTCGCGAAGCCCACATAGTCCACGGCATCGAGGAACCTCTCAGCCGCCTCGGTCAGGGCGGGGAAGTCTCCGGTGACCATCGCGGCGGGACGACCCAGGGCATCGGGGGTGTGCTCGCCCAGGAGCACCTGCGCGGCGCACAGGAGCGTCACCTTCCCATGGCTCGATCGATAAGCGGTGATGGAGCGCTCGGCGGTGTCGTCCCCGGGGATCAGCTCCTGGAACAGGAAGCGCCCGGCGAAGCCCGCGTCGCGAAGCCGGCGCACGAGGTCCCGATGCTGCTCGGGAGTCTCGAGGAAGAAGACCTTCCGCTTTCCGGGGAAGGATATGTGGTGGTACTCGGCGGTGCTCGCGGCCTTCCCGACGACGGGATACTCCCATGGCAGCGGCTCCTCGCCGTTCCATCCGGGGGTTCCCGCCTGCGAGAAGTCGACGATGACGGTGGGGACCGTGCCGATCCCCAGCTCCTCGCACAGCTGCGCGAACTCGGCCTTGTCGGCGAGGCGGGAGAGGAGCTGCGCGTCGACCTGGGCGAGCAGGTAGTGGGGCTCGAGGTCCGACCGGAAGCGGTCGATGAAGGCGATCAGGGAGTCGGCATTGGTGAGCAGGAGGGCCGGACGGCCTGCAGGTCGCCGCGCGGCCAGCTCGATCAGGGCATCCCGCATCTGCTCGTCGCTCGCCTCGGCGCCCAGCACGAGCAGGTCCGTCGTGACCGTGCGCTCGTTCATGGCCACCGGCGTGCGCACGACCGTCGTACATCGCATCCCGTACTGCTGATGGAAGGCGATCGTGAGGTTGAGGGAGTTCAGACCCGCACCGAGGACGACGACGTCGAAGCCGGGATCGACCGGCGTGGGGGAGGACTGCATGAGGAGGATCCTATCCGGGCAGACGCGATGGGCCGCGGAGCCGTGCGGCTCCGCGGCCCATCGTGACGAGCGCGACGTCGGTGCTCGCTGCTGACTGAGGTTCCCGTGCTGCGCGAGGGACCCTGCCCTGCCGCCTCCGATCAGGCGGAGCGCAGCCAGACGGTCGCATCGGCGGGGACGACTCCTGCAGAGGCAGGGGCGGAGGAGACCAGCACCTCGGAGGTCGCGAGCGGTCCCTCGAGGGTGATGTCCGTGGCAGTGGTGTTGACCAGGACGGTCACCCCTCCGCGGACCACGCCGAGAACACCCGCGGGCAGGCCCTCGGAGAACTCGACGGGTGCGTCGGGCCGCCCCAGGTGGAGCTCACGACGCAGGGCGAGGGCCGAGCGGTACATCTCGAGCGTCGATCCCTCGACGCCCTCCTGCACGTCGGCGGCGAGCTCGCCGAAGACGGCGGGCTGAGGAAGCCAGCTCTTCCCGCTGGGGGAGAAGCCGAAGGCCGGAGCATCCTTCTCCCACGGCAGCGGCACGCGGCAGCCGTCCCGGCCGGGAACGCCTGCGCGGTGGTGCGAGGGGTCCTCGCGCAGCTCGTCGGGGATCTCGGAGACCTCGGGCAGACCCAGCTCCTCGCCCTGATACAGGTAGGCGGCGCCCGGCAGGGAGAGCATCAGCAGGGTGGCGGCGCGAGCGCGCCGCAGACCGAGCTCGGCATCGGGCACCTCGTCCCGCCGAAGGCCCTCGCCGAAGGAGTAGCCGTGCTCGAAGCCGTAGCGCGAGGCATGGCGGATGACATCGTGGTTCGAGAGCACCCAGGTCGTCGGTGCGCCGACGGCGGCGGCCAGGGCGAGCGGCTTCTCGATGGCCGCACGCATGGTCTCGACGCTCCAACCCGCCTGGAGGAAGCCGAAGTTGAAGGACTGGTGCGCCTCCTTCGGGCCGATGTACAGGGGAAGCCGATGCTCGGGGATCCATGCCTCGAGGACCATCATGCGGTCCCCCTCGTACGAGTCGAGGATCGGCCGCCACTCCCGGTAGATGTCGAGCACCCCGTCGTTGTCGAAGTAGACGGGCACCTCGCCCTCCGGGATGTCGATCAGTCCTTCGGCGTTGACCTCGGCATCGGGCAGTCCCTCGGGCTTGACCATGCCGTGGGCGACGTCGACGCGGAAGCCGTCCGCCCCGCGATCGAGCCAGAAGCGCAGGACGCCGCGGAACAGCTCGTGCACCGCCGGGTTGTTCCAGTTCCAGTCAGGCTGGGTGGTGTCGAAGATGTGCAGGTACCACTGTCCGGGAGTGCCGTCGGGCTCGGTGACACGGGTCCAGGCGGGACCGTGGAAGATGGAGGTCCAGTTGTTCGGGGGGAGCTCGCCGTGCTCGCCCTTGCCCTCCGCGAAGACGTAGAGGTCGCGCTCGGGAGATCCAGGGCCGGCCGCCAGGGCCTTCCTGAACAGCTCATGCTCGTCCGAGGAATGGTTCGGGACGATGTCGACGATGACCTTCAGACCCAGCTCATGGGCGCGAGCGATCAGTTCGTCGGCATCGGCGAGGGTCCCGAAGCGCGGATCCACATCGGTGTAGTCGGAGACGTCGTAGCCGCCGTCGTTCTGGGGCGAGGTGTAGAAGGGAGAGAGCCACAGCGCGTCGACACCGAGGTCGCGCAGGTAGGGCAGGCGGGCGGTGATGCCGGGGAGGTCGCCCATCCCGTCGCCGTCGGAGTCGGCGAACGAGCGGGGATAGACCTGGTACACGACGGCGTCTCGCCACCACTGGAGAGCCTGGTCGCTCCCGGCGATCTCGTGCAGCGTAGCCGTGGGGGCGGTGGAGGCAGATGGCGTCTGCGTGGTCATGATGTCCTTCCGATGGAGCAGGAGGCGTCGGACGACGCCCGGGACCCGGCCGCGGAGGCGGCGCGGGCAAGTGCGATGGGTGGGGTCCGGGGCTGTCAGGAGCCCTGGACAGTGACGGACGATGTCAGAGGTCGCTGCCGTGCCCTGTGCGGATCGCGCGGACCACGCTCGCCCCCGCCGTCCAGGCGGCGAGCTGCAGACGGGTCCCCTCGATCCTTGTCTCGGCTCCGCCGAGCTCGTGCAGGAGCTCGAGCGAGCCGACGTCCGGCAGGCAGGCGAGGTCGATCTCGATCACGGGATGCGCGTCGCGCGCGAGATGGACGATGACATCACCTTCCGGATGCGTGCGTACGTACACCAGCGTGTCCGGCGAGACGTGCAGCCAGCGCAGCCCGCCGCGGCGCAGCGCCGTCCAGTCGCGCCGGAGGCCGAGCATGCTGCGGGTCTCCGTGAGCACCTCGACATCGATGCGCGAGGGGTCCTCTCGTCCGATCGCATCCCACGGCATGGGGGAGCGGGCGTGCTCGCCGGTGGTCCCCTCTGCCCCGAGCTCGTCGCCGGCGAACACGGTCGGCACGCCCGGCAGGGTCGCCAGCGCGGCGATCGCCGTGAGCTGTCGATCGCGGGTGCCGACGACGGTCCGGATGCGTGGCGTGTCGTGGCTGGACAGCTGGTTCTGGGAATGGCTCCGGGAGGTCCAGGGCATGTGGGCGTTGTACTCGCGCAGAGTGTGCGAGATTGCCGTGCCGGACAGCCGAGGGATCGTCATCGGCAGGCCCAGCCAGTTCAGCTCGCTGTCCGGATCGGCGAGCCATGCCCACAGAGGACGGGTGAAGCCCGCGTAGTTCATGGTGCCGTGCCATCCGTCGCCTGCGAGGTCGCCGGTGGCGTCGTGCCCGTGCTCGGCGATCAGCCAGTGCTCGGGGCGCTCGGCGTCGGTTCCTCCTCTCACCTCGCGCATGGTCTCGCGGATCTCCCGGGCGACGTCGTGGGCCAGATCGACCTCGCGATGGCGACCGGTCATGTTGGCCACGTCGATGCGCCAGCCGTCTGCCGAGAAGGGCGCCGCGAGGTAGCGGCCGACGACGCTGCGGGGGCCCTGTGTGAGACGCGATCGCAGCTCCGGGTCGCGCTGATCCAGTTTGGGCAGGGACGGAACGTCCAGCCAGGCCACATACCGGTCGGGGTGCTCCTCGAAGAGGTAGAAGGCGGCCTCCGGGGAGGAAGGGTCCTCCTGGGCGGCGCGGAACCACTCGTGGGTGTCCCCTGTGTGATTCGTGGTCAGATCCAGCACAAGGCGCATCCCCCGTGCGTGCAGCGCTTCAGCCAACCGAACCAGTGCCTCGTCCCCGCCGAGCAGCGGGTCGACGCGGTCGAAGGTGGAGGCGTCGTAGCGGTGCACCGATCCCGCCGGGAAGATCGGCGTGAGGTAGACGGTGTCGGCGCCGAGGGAGGCGATGTGGTCCAGCCGGTCGATCACGCCGTCGAGGTCGCCGCCGTAGTACTGGCGACCGGTGACGGAGCCGCGCACTGCGGGCTCGTCGTCCCAGGCCATAGGGATCGCCCAGCCCGGCAGGTCCTCGGGCGCAGGTCGCCCCTGCTCGTCGAGCGGGATGCGGCTGCTCCTGGAGAAGCGATCGGGGAACACGTGGTAGACGATGGCGTCGTCGACCCACTCGGGGGCGCCCTCGTGCGCGACGAGACGGAAGTCGGTCGCATCTGCGACGTCCCAGGGGACGAGCCCTGCGGCGGTGAGCCAGGCGTAGGAGGGGACGAGCGCGCCGGATGCCGTGCGCGCCCCCTCCGGAGCCAGGATGCAGAAGCGATAGACCATGACCGGGTTGGACATCGTCAGCGGGATCTCCCACCAGCTGCCCGAGGCGTCCGAGCAGACGTTCTCCAGGCTGGCGGAGCGAATCTCGCCGTCCACGACAGTGCGCAGTGCGATGGCGGATGCCGGGTAGGCGGCCGGCACCCACACCCGCAGCGGAACCTCGTCGTCAAGGCCCGATGGAGTGCGGGTGACGAACGAGGGGCCGCTGTCGTGGTGCGGCTGCTCGACGAGAGGGACCCCCGAAGCCTCGACGCACAGGACGGCGGCGTCGGGCTGCTCGATCTCAGCGCCGCCCAGGGGAGCACCGGTCGAGCCCTCCTCCGTCTCGGAGAGGGGTGCGTTCATGGCGGAAGCGGTCATGGCGCTGCCGCTCAGCCCTTGACGGCGCCGGCGGTCGAACCGCCGACGATGTAGCGCTGCAGGAACTGGTAGAGCACGATCACCGGGATCATGATCATCACCGAGCCGGCCGCGAAGACGCCCAGGTTGTTCGAGCGATCACCCGAGAGCAGGCCGTAGAGGCCCACGGCGAGCGTTTTCTTGTCGTCGGCGGTCAGGAAGATCGAGCCCAGGAGGAACTCGCTGAGCACGCCGACCAGGGCCAGGAGGACCGTGGTGGCGAGGATCGGGGTGAGCGTGGGCATGAGGATCTTCGTGAAGACCTGCCAGTGCGAGCAGCCGTCGATGATGGCGGCCTCGTCCAGCTCCTTCGGCACGGTGTCGAAGAAGCCCTTGATCAGCCACACCTGGCCGAGCGATCCGCCGAGCAGCACGACGATGTAGCCGGGCAGGGAGTTCAGGCCCAGGAACGGGAAGATGTCGCCGAGGCCGGAGATCATCGAGTACACGGCGATCATCGCGAGGACCGCCGGGAACATCATGATCAGCAGCAGGGACAGCAGTCCGATGCGGCGACCGGTGAAGCGGAAGCGGCTGAAGGCGTAGGCGGCGAGGGTGGACAGGAACACCTGCACCACGGCCACGACGCCGCACACGACGACCGTATTGATGTACCAGTGCACGAACGGACCGCGCGAGCCGCTGAGCAGAGCCTTGTAGTGCACCAGGCTGAAGTCCCTCGGGATGATGCCGGACGACGACACGGTCCCCAGAGGGTTCAGCGAGGCTGAGACCACGAACAGGATCGGGAAGACCGCGAACACCACGGCGATGAGGCCGAGGATGTGGCGCCAGCCGATCTCCGCCATCCAGCGGCCGAAGGGCATCCGCCGCTGCTCGGTGACGGGCGTGTGAGGAGTGGAGGTCTGAGTGCTCATCGTGGGCCCCTCTCAGTTGACGTCTTCGAGGACGTTGGTGAAGCGGAACTGGATCGCCGCGAGGATGCCGGTCAGGGCGAACAGTGCGACGGAGACTGCTGAGGCGAAGCCGAAGTCCGCTCCCGAGCCGCCGAAAGCGATGCGGTAGATCATCGAGATGAGGATGTCCGTGCCGCCGCGGGTGTATTCGCCCGCGAGGAACGGCCCGCCTTCGGTGAGCAGCTGGATCGCGTTGAAGTTGTTGAAGTTGAACGCGAACGAGGCGACGAGCAGGGGAGCCACAGCCACCAGGAGGAGCGGCGTGACGACCTTGACGGTCGTCTGCAGCCGGCTGGCGCCGTCCATGCGCGCCGCCTCCATGACATCGTTCGGGATGGACTGCAGAGCCCCGGTCGAGACGATGAACATGTAGGGGAAGCCCATCCACAGGTTCGTGATCAGCACGGCGGCCTTGGCGAGCGTCGGATCACCCAGCCAGTTCAGATGGAGCCCGAGCATCTCATTGATGAGTCCGAAGTCCCGGTTGTAGAAGTTCGACCACACCAGCAGCGAGATGAAGCCGGGGACGGCGTAGGGCATGAGAAGGATGGAGCGGTACAGACGCCGGCCCTTCATGCGGTCGTCGTTGAGGATCAGCGCGAGGGCGAATCCCACGACGAAGGTCAGCAGCACCGATGCGAACGCGAAGACGAGGGTCCAGGCGAAGGCTGCGAGGAACTGCTTGGCGATGTTCGAGTTGGTGAACAGACGGATGTAGTTGTTCGCGCCCACGTTCTGCAGCCAGGACTGGCTGAAGGCCCGTTCTCCCTCGGCGTTCACGAAATACTCGGTGTCGCCGATCTTGCCGACGGTGTAGACGTCGCCGGTGACCTTGTTGGTGATCTCATCGGTGTCCTCGTCGTACGCGAGGGTGGTCGTGCCCTCGAACGCCTGGTTCGCACCCTGGATCTTGATCGCCGAGCTGTCGTCGATCGGCACGGCGAGCGCGGTGAGAGTGTCGTACGCGGTGTTCACCTCGCGCGAGGTGAGGATCGTGTAGCCGTCGGCGGCGGTGACGAAGCCGTCGGAGACGGTGACGTCACCGGAGTCGAGCGCCTCGAGGCCGAGCTCCTCCGTGCCCTGCTGGACCTCGCCGGTCGCCGGGTTGACCAGGAAAAGGGTGAACGGGCCGGTCTCAGGGTCGCCCTGCGTGCCCACCGAGAGGTTGTACCAGGTGGAGTCCTCGGTCTGCTGGACCGAGTTGGCGATGATCGAGTCGACCGCCTGCTCCTTGGTGCCGCGGGTGCCGTCGCCGAAGTTCGTGAAGGAGTAGCCGATGGTGAGGATGATCGGCGTGATCAGGAAGACGACGAGGAAGAAGGTGCCGGGGAAGATGTACTTCCCCGGGATGAAGCGCTTCGTCGAGTACAGGACGAAGATCGCGATCGCGGCGAGCAGCATGATCGTCAACCACATCCACTGCTGGAGCTGGATCATGATCGGCAGTGAGAAGGCGACCACGGCGAGGACGATGCCGAGGAACACGATGCGCACGGCGAGGGCGGTGATCGTGGTGGAGCGCCCCCGGTGCGTGGGAGCGTTGGTGGAGGACATGGCGACGCTGCCTTTCGGGGTGGAGGTCGTGGGTGGAGGGTCCGGACCCGGAGCGACGGGGTGCGACGCGCTGGCGTCGCACCCCGTCGGATGCGGGTGGCGGCGTCAGCTGCCGATCTGGCTGACGATCTCCTCGCCGGCGGACACCATGGTGGACTCGGGGTCCGAGCCGCCGACAATGTTGGCCTGGGCCTGGCCCAGCGGGCTCCAGATGGCGGCCATCTCGGGGATGGCCGGCATCGGGGTGGCGTTGGCCGCGTACTCGGCGATCTGGACGATCTCCGGGTAGTCGCCCGCAAGACTGTCCTGCAGCTCCGTGTGGACCGGAGGCAGCTCGTTCTTCGGGAACATCTGCTCGGCGATGTCGGGCGAGGAGGCGACGTCCGTCGCGAACTGCTGCGCGATGGCCGGATTCTGGCCGTTGGTGGCGACGTAGAAGGCGTTGACGCCGGCGAAGGGGACTGCCGGGTCGAGGCCGTCGAAGCCGGGGACGGCGCTGAGCGTGAAGTCGATGCCGGCAGTGCGGACGTCCTCGAGGGCCCAGGGGCCGGAGACGAGGTAGGCGGCCTTGCCGTCGGTGAACAGCGAGATCGCGTTGTCACCGGAGATGGAGGTCTTCAGCACTCCCTGCTCGCCGAGCTCACCGATCTTCTCTCCAGCGGTGATGGAGCCCTCCTGGCCCACGCCGACGTCGGTCGGATCCAGGTTGCCCTCCGAGTCGGTGCCGAAGAGGTACCCGCCCCCCGAGGTGTAGAAGGGCTGCATGTGGTAGGCGTCGCCCTGCTCGCCGACGGGAAGGGCGAGTACGTTGTCCGCGCCGCCTGCAGTGGCGGCCTCGACCAGCTCCTCCACCGTCTTCGGCTCGGGGGCGTCCGTGAGGTCGTTGTTCGCGAACAGCACCAGGGTCTCCACGGCGTAGGGCACGCCGTAGGTCTGGCCCTCGTAGGTGACTGCGGTGATGCCGATCTCGGCGATCTGGGATGCGGCCTCGGACGGCAGCTGGATCGGTGAGATGGAGGCGTTCTGCACCAGGTTCCCGATCCAGTCGTGAGCGGCCACGATCATGTCCGGACCGTTGCCTGCCTGGTTGGCGGTGATGAAGTTGGACTGGAGGTCCTCCGCGACGATCTGCACGGCGACGGTGTAGCCGTTGGCTTCGCCCCACGCGGCAGCCGGCTCTTCGAGGGCGGCCGCCTTCTCCTCGTCGGTCCAGATGACGAGGTCGGCGTCGGCGCGGGTGGGCGCGCCGGACGCATCGTCCGAGCCGCCGTCGTCCGAGGCGCCGCCGTTGTCGCTGGCATCGGTGGTGGTCGTGGTGTCCGCGTCGTCGCCGCAGGCGGCGAGCATGGCGGTTCCGGCGGCGACACCGCCGAGGGCGAGGAAACTCTTTCGACGAATCTGCACGTCTTCTCCTTCGAATCGTGGAGCACCAGGCGACGTTGCGGTGCTCGATGGCAGCGAATCTAGAACACATCCCCCCGTCTGTGCAAGAATACGCAACATCTTGCAGATGACGATTCGGCTACGAGCGACGAAGCTCCTGGTCGGGAAGGATGAGCGACATGCCACGACTCATCGACATCGCCCGGGAGGCCGGGGTCAGCGAGGCCACGGTCTCCCGGGTGCTGAACGGGAAGCCCGGGGTCAACGACGTGACCAGGCGCTCTGTCCTCGAAGTCGCCCGAAGGCTCGGGCGGGACGTGGGTCCCGTCGCCATGGACTCTGGCCCGCTGATCGGGGTGCTGGTGCCCGATCTGGACAACCAGGTGTTCACCACCTGGGTCGAGCGCATCGAGGCGGAGCTCTTCGAGCTCGGAGCATCCACGCTGGTGGGGACCCGGGCTCGCACTGTGGAACGTGAACGAGAGATCTTGCAGCGCTTCTTGCACAGTGGAGTAGAAGGTGTGATCGTCGTCTCGGGGCACCATGCTCAGGAGCGCGGGCCGGTCGAGCACTACCGGGAGATCACGGCGGCCGGAGTGCCCCTGGTGCTCATCAACGGCGTCCGGGAGGACGTCGATGCGGCCTTCCTCTCCACCGACGACGAACATGCGATGCGGCTGACGCTCACGCATCTGCAGGAGCTCGGCCATCGTCGCATCGGCCTCGCCGTCGGTGATGAGCACACCTGGCCGGTTCGGGAGAAGCTGACCGTCTTCGAGGAGGCGGCGGCAGCCTTCCCCGAGGGCGATTGGGCGACGTCCTTCACCGACTTCTCCTATGCGGGCGGCTATGAGGCCGCACGAGACCTCGTCTCGCGCGGTGTCACGGCGATCGTCTGCGGATCGGACGTCATGGCCGCTGGGGCGCTCGAGGCGATCCGCTCCCTCGGCCTGACCGTCCCCTCGGACATCTCCGTCGTCGGCTACGACGACGTCTTCTGGGCGGCGCTCACGAATCCGCCGCTGACGACCGTCCGGCAGGCTGTGGCGTCGCTCTCGCGCGCCGCCGTGAGGGCAGTGCTCGGCGGTGGCCAGTCCTCCCGCCGCCCGGCACGCACGGAGGTGGTCGTCCGCCCGCAGCTGGTGGTCCGCGGGACGACGGGCGCTGTGCCCCGGCGTGACTCCGCTGCGTCCGGCGGGTCGGAGCCGGCCGCCGGGGCCGTGCCTCTCGACGGGGCGGACGCCGGAGCCGTGAGGCCCTGAGCGGCCGCTAGCATGGGCTGGTGAGCGATTCGACCGGCACCCGCAGCAGCTATGACACCGCCCAGTCCCGCAGCGATGAGCTGTGGGCGAGGATCCGGAGCGATCCCTCAGGGCTGCGGATGCTCACGGGTGATCGTCCGACCGGAGCGCTGCACATCGGCCACTACTTCGGGTCGTTGCGCAATCGCGTGCGTCTGCAGGATGCCGGGGTCGAGACCTGGGTCCTGGTCGCCGACTATCAGGTGATCACCGACCGGGAGGTCATCGGTGACATCCGGGGCTCCGTGCGCGAGCTCCTGACCGACTACCTCGCCGTCGGCCTCGATCCTGCCCGTGCCACGTTCTTCGCGCATTCGGCGGTCCCTGCCCTGAATCAGCTGATGCTGCCCTTCCTCTCGCTGGTGACGCAGCCTGAGCTCGAGCGCAATCCCACCGTCAAGGCGGAGCTGGCGGCGGCCGGCAAGTCCGCGATGGGCGGGCTGCTGCTGACCTATCCCGTGCATCAGGCGGCCGACATCCTCTTCTGCGGCGGGAACGTCGTGCCCGTCGGCAAGGATCAGCTGCCTCACATCGAGCAGACCAGAGTCATCGCCCGCCGCTTCAATGAGCGCTATGCCGGTGGTGAACAGGTCTTCACCGAGCCCTCGGCGCTGCTCTCGGAGGCTCCGACCATCCTGGGGCTCGACGGCGAGCACAAGATGAGCAAGTCCCGTGGCAACACCGTCATGCTCCGCATGGACGAGGCGGAGACCGCCAAGAAGCTCAAGAAGGCCAGGACCGACTCGGAGCGGCTGATCACCTACGATCCCGAGAGCCGTCCCGAGGTCGCCAATCTGCTGACCATCGCGTCCCAGTGCACGGGCCGCTCGCCCGAGGAGATCGCCGAGGAGATCGGCGACAAGGGAGCCGGCACCCTCAAGATCATGACGGCCGAGGTGCTCAACGAGCATCTGGCCCCGATCCGGGCGCGTCGGCGCGAGCTGGAGCAGGACCCCGGCTACCTCTTCGACGTGCTGCGCACGGGCAACGAGCGTGCCAACGAGATCGCCGACGCGACGCTGGCGCGCGTCCGGGAGGCCATGGGGATGGTGTACTGAGCCGCCCGATCCGCAGATCGGATGGCGTGGAGCCTGTCCCAGGTCCTTCCCTCGGGAGGCGGCAGTCCGGTCCTCCACGCCACCAGCGGGGTGCCGCGGCTGCTGTCGCCACATCGGCGGTTCCTCATGGCGGTCTTTTCATCGGAGTTCACAGAGGCCGAGATCTTCTCGGGCCGAGGCTCTGATGGAGGCATTCCGTGATCCGGGGTCCGCAGTGCCGCTCTGCCGGTGGCCGCAGCTTCCGGCGGGAGACGGAGGTGGTTGTGCCGTGACCAGGGGTTTTGTCAGAGGTGGGTGACGCGCACGCTCGACTGCAACCGGAGGCCGGATGCCTGGATCCGGAGGGGGATCGCCAGACATTGTGGGGGAGCGGCAGCACCTCGAGCGCGGTGCTGAGAGCGCGGCCGGATCGAGCGGGCGCGGACGGATCGGAGCATGCCCGTGGTCACCCTTATACTCGGCCCAAGCAGAACTTTGCAGGGTGCGTCGGCGGGGAGGCCGTCGGCGGCCCTCGGACGGGAGGAACCCGAATGCCCATCTTTGAGAACGTCTCGGAGCTCGTCGGCCGCACCCCGCTCGTGCGCCTGAACCACCTCGGCGATGACGTCAAGGCCAACGTCGTGGCGAAGCTGGAGTTCTACAACCCCGCGAGCTCCGTGAAGGACCGCATCGGCGTGGCCATGATCGATGCCGCCGAGAGGTCCGGCGACCTCAAGCCCGGCGGCACGATCGTGGAGGCCACGAGCGGCAACACCGGGATCGCGCTCGCGATGATCGGCGCGTCCCGCGGCTACACCGTGGTGCTGACGATGCCGGAGTCCGCGTCCAAGGAGCGTCGTGCGCTGCTGCGGGCCTTCGGCGCCGAGCTGGTCCTGACGGAGGCCGCCAAGGGCATGAAGGGTGCCGTCGAGAAGGCTCAGGAGATCGCTGCCGAGCGCGGAGCCGTCCAGGTGAAGCAGTTCGACAACCCTGCCAACGCCGACGTCCACCGGCGCACCACCGCCGAGGAGATCTGGGCCGACACCGAGGGTGAGATCGACGTCTTCCTCGCCGGCATCGGCACGGGCGGCACCATCACGGGCGTCGGCAACGCGCTCAAGGAGCGCAAGAGCGACCTCAAGGTCATCGCTGTGGAGCCCGCTGAGTCGCCCATCCTCAACGGCGGCCAGCCCGGCCCGCACAAGATCCAGGGCCTCGGCGCGAACTTCGTGCCGAGCCTGCTGGACACGGAGGTCTACGACGAGGTCGTCGACATCGATGCGGAGACGGCCATGGCCCGCGCCCGTGAGGTCGCACGCACCGAGGGTCTGCTGGTGGGCATCTCCTCCGGCGCCGCGATCGAGGCGGCCGCCCGTGTCGGTGCACGGGAGGAGTACGCCGGCAAGACGATCGTCGTGATCATCCCGTCCTTCGGCGAGCGCTACCTCTCCAGCCCGCTGTACGCCGAGTACCTGGACTGACAGCAGTGCCGCGTCGCCTCGTCGACCGAGCGCTCAGCGCCGTCGCGATGGTCCGAGAGGACCTCGCGGCGGCGCGTCGCCGTGACCCCGCCTCGACCGATGACATCGCCATGCTGCTGACCTCCCCGGGTCTGCATGCGATCTGGGTGCATCGCGCCGCCCACGTGCTGTGGGAGCGAGGAGCGAAGCTCCCGGCGCTGGTCATCGCCCAAGGCGCGCGCTCGGTGACGGGCGTCGAGATCCATCCCGGTGCGACCATCGGCCGTCGCTTCTTCATCGACCACGGTATGGGCGTCGTGATCGGTGAGACGGCGGAGGTCGGCGACGACGTCATGCTCTACCACGGAGTCACTCTGGGCGGACGCTCGATGGAGCGCACGAAGCGCCATCCCACCGTGGAGGACGGCGTGACGATCGGGGCAGGCGCTCGCGTCATCGGTCCGGTGGTGCTCGGGGAGGGGGCCCAGATCGGAGCGAATGCGGTGGTGGTGAAGGACGTGCCTTCCCAGGCCACGGCCGTCGGAGTCCCGGCGACCGTGCGAAGACTCGCCTCCCACGTCGAGGAGCATGTCGATCCGGCGATCTGGATCTGACGGAGCCGGGTTCGCGGGAGCTCTCGGCGAGGGATCGTGCTCCGCGGGAGCGGAGGCCGTGGCGAGCGGAGGCGGTGCCGAGGCAGGATGGCGAGCGCTCAGAAGGGATCGAGGAACGATGTCCCTCCGATGCCGTTCATAGCTCGCTCCCATGCGGGCAGAACGTCATGGGCGTCCTGGACGATCACGTGGTCGAAGGCCGTGCTCAGCTCTGGTGAGTGCGGAGGCTCGATGTCCACGAGCACGGTGGTCGCACCGGACTGGTGCGCGAGCGGCGCCAGATGCGCCGCGGGGAACACGGTCCCGCTGGTGCCGACCACCACGAACAGGTCGGCCCTCTGCGCGAGGCGCATCCCCAGCTCGAGGTCCGCAGCAGGCAGCTGCTCGTCGAAGAGGACGACGTCCGGACGGGTCGGCGCTCCGCAGCGAGGGCATCGTCCTGGCACCCCGTGATCCTCCGCGCGGGAGCCCTCGCCGGGCTGCAGGAGGGCGCTCCAGGTGCAGGACGCCTCGAGGCAGACGGCTCGCAGCGCGCTGCCGTGGAGCTCGGCGACGATCTCGCTCCCGGCGGCCTGATGCAGGCCGTCGATGTTCTGGGTGATCACCGGAGCCCCCATGCGCGCGATCGCCCGGTGCCCGGGTGTCGGACCATGGGAGAGGGCGATGGCGGCCATGCGTCCCCACACGCGCCAGAGCTCCGGGAGAGAGCCGGGCAGCCTGTCCGAATGCATAGCCGCTTCCACCTCGGGCTCCAGCGCCCACAGGCCATCCGGCCCTCTGAAGGTCCCCATGCCTGTGCGCGCGCTCAGCCCGGAGCCCGTGAGGAAGACGATCTCGAGGTGCTCGGGGCCCGGATGGAAGTGGCTGATGCGGGCGGAGCTCACCACTCCTCGTGCTCGCGGGAGTCCCACGCCGCGTCCTCGCCCAGATCGAGCGTGGCCAGCAGCGCCCGGTCCTCGTCGTCGAGGCGGACATGCTCGAGGGAGGCGTTCTCGCGCTGGCGCTGAGGATCGGAGGACTTCGGAATCGCGACGACACCCTGATCTATCGTCCACCGCAGCACGACCTGAGCGGTGCTCGCCGAATGCTTGCGGGCGACCTTCTGGAGCGCGAACTGGGCACCGAGGTTGTCCCTGCCCCCCAGCGGTCCCCAGGCCTCGGTGATGATCCCGTGCTCGCGATGGAAGGCGAGTGCATCGGTGCGTGCGAGGGCGGGTGAGAGCTGGATCTGGTTGACCTCCGGCCAGGTCCCGGTCGCCTCGACGAGCTCCTGGACCTGCTCGGGGCGGAAGTTGGAGACGCCGATGTGCTGGGTCAGGCCCTCCTCCTTCAGGTCGATCAGGGTGCGCCACGTGTCCACGGCGAGACCCCGCGACGGGTTGGGCCAGTGGATCAGCACGAGGTGGGCGGAGGCCAGGCCCAGTCGGCGCAGCGACTCCCCGAGTCCCGCGCGGGCGGCTTCGCGCCCCTGGTCGCCTCCGGCGATCTTGGTGGTCACGAGCACCTCGTCAGCGTCGACGCCGCTGCGACGGATCGCCTCCCCGACGGCGGCCTCGTTGCCGTACTGGGCCGCGGTGTCGATCAGCCGATACCCGGAGCGCAGCGCGGCCTCCACGGCCTCGACGCCGCCGACGCCCTTGAGGCTCGAGGTCCCGAAGCCGATCAGGGGGAACGCGCTGCCGTCGGCGAGGGAGGTCTGCGGGATGGACAGCACGGGAGCGGTCTCGTTCATGATGACTCCTGGGATGAGGGCACGGACCAGTCCAGGCTAGCCATCTCCGGCGCCGGACGCGATCGCACCGGGCACCCGCGACGGAGGAGCGAGGATGCTCACCCGCTGATGGCGATCCTCGCGAAGGCTGCGGCGGATCGTCGGAGCAGGGACGGAGCGTCCGGGGCGCTGGTACGGTGCATCCACCGAGCCCGAGGAGTTCACGATGAGCGTCGCCGATGCCGAGCTGGCGGCCGGGCATGGTGCCGCATCCGCGGGACCGGCCGCGTCCGCTGCTGCAGGGAGCGCGGGCGTCGGTGTGCATGACGAGATCTCACCGCTGAAGCGCGTGCTCGTGCACACACCCGGTCCGGAGCTCGAGCGGCTGACTCCGGAGACCCGTGAGCGCTTCCTGTTCGACGAGGTGCTCTGGCCCCAGCGTGCCCGCAGCCAGCATGAGGGGTTCATCAGGATCCTCGAGGCGGAGGGGGTGCAGGCGCTCCGGCTCGGAGACCTGCTGGAGGACATCCTGTCGGACCCGCTTCCGCGTTCGGAGCTGCTCGAGAGGACGGCGGACCCGGCGGTGCTCGGTGACATCGCCGCGCGGGAGCTGCGCGAGGCGCTCACGAGGCTGGGCGAGGAGGATCCAGGGCGCCTGAGGGACGCCCTGCTGGCCGGGATCACGGCAGGAGAGCTGGCCGCATGGGGATCAGCCTCCCGATCGATCGTGCTGCAACGGCTGTCGCCGGAAGAGCTCGTCCTCGATCCGCTGCCCAATCATCTGTTCACCCGGGACTCCTCCGCATGGATCGGGAGCAGCGTGTCCATCAGCCCGATGCGGCGGGCAGCACGGCGCCGGGAGGCGATCCATCTGGACATGATCTATCGACGGCATCCTCTGTTCGCCGGTGCCTTCGGCGCGGCGGATGGGACGGCCGCCGAGCCCGGGGCGGGACGGCTGCTGACCATCGGGGGAGATCGACCGGGGAGGACGAGCGTCGAGGGCGGGGACATCATGATGCTCTCGCCGCGCACTGCGGCGATCGGACTGTCCGAACGGACGAGCACCGTCGGCGCCGAGCATCTTGCGGCGGCCGTCCTGGAGGCCGACGAGGTCGACCGTGTGATCGCGATCGCGCTGCCCCATCGTCGTTCGATGATGCATCTCGACACCGTGATGACGGTGGTCGATGCCGAGAGCCTGCTGCGGTTCGGGCCCCTGGGGATGCTCGAGACCTTCGAGATCCATCGGCGCGAGGGACATCTCGTCTCGCGCGCACGGGCGAGGGACGAGATGGACCAGGTCCTCGCCTCCGGGCTCGGGGTGAGTGCGCTGCGATCGATCGTCCCGCCGCTGGAAGCGCACGGCGCCGCGCGCGAGCAGTGGGACGACGGGTGCAACGTGCTCGCCGTCGCGCCGGGCCGGGTGATCGCCTACGAACGGGCCCACGCGACCAACGACCATCTGCGTGCGCAGGGTATCGAGGTCATCGAGCTGGACGGCGACGAACTGGGTCGCGGGCGCGGCGGCCCGCGCTGCATGAGCTGCCCGATCGCACGCGGATGAGCGGGAACCGGATGACCGGAGCGAAGAGCGGATCTGCGACGGAGGGTCGTCGTGGAGCGAGCGGGGCCGCGTGTCAGCCGAGGGATGGCGGCGGCGGATCCGATGCCGGCTGGAGGGCCTGCTCCGGATCGGGAAGGCCCTCGCGCAGGGATCTCTCCATCAGCAGCTGCTGAGCTCCGAACTCCTCGAGCCCCTTGCGCACCGAGAAGCCCAGGCGCCGGAGGAGCGCCACGCTGCGCTTGTTGCGCGTCTGCGTCACGGCGATCACGTGATCATCCTCGAGATGCTCGCACGCCCATCTCAGCACGGCGAGGCAGGACTCGGCGGCGTAGCCCTGACCTGTGCGCTCCGGGATCAGTGCGTAGGAGAGCTGGAGCTCACCACGGTCGTAGTCCAGGGTGATCGAACCGATGACCTCCCCGGTCTCCTCGAGCACCAGCACCCATCGGCCCCAGGTGAGGCCCAGCGGAGAGAGCTCGAGCGCCTGGCGCGAGGCATAGTCCACGGATCCGCCGAGATACTCCCGGGTGACCGGATGCGTCAGGAGACGGATCATCGCCTCGCGATCGGGGTCCATGGGCTCCCGGATCAGCAGCCGGGGGCTGCGGAGCCGGACCGGCCACTGGTCGGAGCCTTCCTTCGTCACCCCTCCACCGTACAAGCACCGCCCGTCGCCCGCAGTCGGGACGGAGCAGTCGGGACGGAGGGAGGCATGGGCTCGCGGGCGGCTGAGCGGCGGGCGAGTCGGGGGCGCAGACGTCCGCGTGCAGGACGGCGCGGGACCGGGCCGGCGGTGAGCAGGCGGCGGGGGAGCGCTGATGCCCGTGGTGTCTGTGACGGCGGTACCGGCCGGGTACAGTGACCGTGCGAGACAGGACCTCCGCGTGACGGAGCTCTGCCGCGCCGAGAACGGCGATCCCGTCACCGGCATCCGCGACCGAAGGAGCACCATGGCCGAGTCCCTGCGCAGCACCGCTCTCGAGAGGGTCCACGAGTCGTCGGGGGCGACCTTCACGGATTTCGCGGGATGGCGGATGCCGGTGCGCTACGACTCCGATCTCGGTGAGCACTCCGCGGTGCGCACCAGCGCTGGGATCTTCGATCTCAGCCATATGGGGGAGATCCGTCTGCGCGGTCCGCAGGCGGGCGATGCCCTCGACCATGCGCTCGCAGGGAAGCTGTCGGCGCTGCCCGTCGGTCGGGCCAAGTACTCGCTGCTGCTGACCGAGCAGGGGACGGTCATCGACGACGTCATCGTCTATCGCCTCGACCCGGAGCAGTTCCTGGTGGTCGCCAACGCGGCCAACACCGAGGTCGACGTCGCGGCGCTCGTCGAGCGCGCCGACGGCTTCGACGCCGCCGTCGAGGACGCCTCGGCGGAGACGGCTCTGATCGCTGTGCAGGGGCCGGCGAGCGAGCGGATCGTGCTGGACGCCCTCGTCGGCGAGGAGGGCGGGACAGATGAGTCGGAGGCCGGCGTCGGAGGGATCAGCCGTGAGGCGATCTCGGGCCTGAGGTACTACCGCGCGATCCAGGGGACCTTCCGAGGGGCTGAGCTGCTGCTGGCCCGCACGGGATACACCGGTGAGGACGGGTTCGAGCTGTACGTCCCCTCTGAGCACGCCGTCGCGCTGTGGGAGCTGCTCACGGCGGCGGGGGGAGACCGTCTGACACCGTGCGGCCTCGCCTGCCGGGACACGCTCCGGCTCGAGGCCGGCATGCCCCTCTACGGCCACGAGCTCTCCCGCGATCTTCTTCCGGCGCAGGCGGGGCTGGGGCGCGTCGTCGCCCTCGCATCTCCGGAGGACTTCGTCGGACGAGCCGCGATCGAGGCATCGGACCTCCGAGACCTGCCGGTGCTGGTGGGCCTGAGCGCCGAGGGGCGGCGCGCCGCCCGTGCCGGATCGCCGGTCCGCACACCCGAGGGCGAGGAGGTCGGGTCGATCACCTCCGGTGCTCTCAGCCCGACTCTCGGACACCCGATCGCCATGGCCCTCGTGCATCCCGCGCACGTCGCCCCCGAGACAGCGCTGGTCGCCGACGTGCGGGGCCGGGACCTTCCGGTCACGGTCGTCCCGCTGCCCTTCTACTCCCGGTCCTGATGCTCCCGGTCCTGGCCCGCGTCCGGGTGGTATCCCCTGCGGACAGGACCCTTCCATCATCCGCCGGTTCACCCGCCGCACTCCTCCCTCCGCTTCTCCACCCACCGCATAACGATCGCGTCCCAGGAAGGACCACTCCATGGCAGACGAGCTCCGATACAGCAAGGACCACGAATGGGTCCGCATCGCCGAGGACGGCAGCGCCGTGATCGGCGTCACCGACTTCGCAGCCGGGCAGCTCGGCGACGTCGTCTACGTCGACCTCCCCGACGTCGGCGACAGCCTCACGGCGGGGACGGAGATGGGCGAGATCGAGTCGACGAAGTCCGTCTCCGACCTGTTCTCCCCGATCGACGGCACCGTGCTGAGCGTGAACCAGGACGTCGTCGACTCGCCCGAGCTGGTCAACGCCTCTCCGTTCGACAAGGGCTGGCTGATCACCGCGAGCTTCGACGAGCTCCCCGAGGACCTTCTCAGCGCCGAGGAGTACTCGAGGCTCACCGAGGCCTGACAGGTCGTCCGGCAGCATCCGTCGGCGGTCGGCGGAGGTCCGTCGGCCGCCGCCTCCGTCGCACCATCACATCGCACCCGGGAGTCCACTGCGCATGTCCGTCCCTTCCCTGCACCGCTCTGACTCGTTCGTCCCGCGCCATGTGGGACCCAGCCCCGAGGAGCAGACCCGCATGCTCGAGGCCCTGGGCCTCGACTCGCTCGATGAGCTGCTGCGCAGGGCGGTGCCCTCGACGATCCTGCTCGAGGCCGACGCCCCCTCCGGGGTGCCCGACGGCGTCCCCGAGCCCGTCGCGCTCGAGGAGCTGCGGGCGCTCGCGGACCGCAACCGCGTGCGCCGCTCGCTGATCGGCCTGGGGTACTACGGGACGCACACCCCCGCGGTGATCCAGCGCAACGTGCTGGAGAACCCCGCCTGGTACACGGCATACACGCCCTACCAGCCGGAGATCTCGCAGGGTCGGCTGGAGGCGCTGCTGACCTTCCAGACCATGATCTGCGACCTCACCGGGATGGACGTCTCCAACGCGTCGACGCTGGACGAGGCCACGTCCGCGGCCGAAGCCCTGATGCTCGCACGCCGCACCGGCCGCGGCAGGCCGCCCGTCTTCCTGGTGGATGCGGATGCGCTGCCTGCGACCAAGGCGGTCCTGGCCGGACGGGCGGAGGGGCTCGGCATCGAGCTGCGGGAGATCGACTTCGCCGCCGACGGCGCCCCGGAGGAGGACGTCCTCGGTGCACTCATCCAGTATCCGGGTGCCTCCGGACGAGTCTGGGACCCGAGCTCCGTGATCGCAGCGGTGAAGGGGACCGGTGCCGTGGCGATCGTCGCCGCGGACCTGCTGGCCCTCACCCAGCTGGCGTCGCCCGGTTCCCTCGGGGCCGACGTCGTCATCGGCACCTCGCAGCGCTTCGGCATCCCGCTCGGCTTCGGCGGCCCGCATGCCGGTTACGTCGCCGTGCGCAGAGGTCTGGAGCGGCAGCTCCCCGGACGCCTGGTCGGGATCTCGAAGGACGCGGCAGGAGATCCCGCCTATCGCCTCTCGCTGCAGACCCGCGAGCAGCACATCCGTCGTGAGAAGGCGACGAGCTCGATCACCACCGCTCAGGTGCTGCTGGCGGTGATGGCCGCCATGTACGCCGTCCACCATGGTCCGGAGGGGCTCGATCGGATCGGCGCCCGAGTCGCCGAGCGCACCGCACGCCTGGCCGCGGGACTGAGGGAGGACGGGTTCGAGCTCGTCCACGAGTCCTTCTTCGACACGATCGAGCTGCGTGCTGCCGGCCGGGCCGAGGAGATCGTGCAGAAGGTGGGCGAAGCCGGTTGGCTGCTCCACAGCCCTGATGCTGACACCGTCCATCTCAGCCTGGACGAGACCGTGACCGACGAGGACCTCCTCTCGATCGCCGCGGCGCTCGCGCCCTTCGCCCCGTCCCCGTCGGCCGGAGCCGCAGAGCGGCGGGTCGAGGTCGGCGCAGGATGGGGGGATCTCGCACGTGAGCGGGACTATCTGCGCCACCCCGTCTTCTCCTCGTTCCGCTCGGAGACCGCGATGATGCGGTACCTCCGCCGACTCGCCGACCGCGACTTCGCGCTGGACCGCGGCATGATCCCGCTGGGTTCTTGCACGATGAAGCTCAATGCGGCAGTCGAGATGGCGGGCATCACCTGGGCGGGCTTCAGCGCGATCCATCCTCTGGCCCCGCGCGAGGACGTGGAGGGGCATCTCGCCATGATCGATCAGCTCGAGCGGTGGCTCGCGGGACTGACCGGATACGATGCCGTCTCGCTGCAGCCGAACGCCGGCTCGCAGGGGGAGTTCGCAGGGCTGCTGGCGATCCGTGCCTTCCACGCCTCCCGGGGCGAGGCCGGCCGCGACGTCTGCCTGGTACCGAGCTCCGCCCATGGCACCAATGCGGCCAGCGCCGTGAACGCGGGTCTGCGCGTGGTGGTCGTCGCCTCGGACTCCCGCGGCAGCATAGACATCGACGACCTCCAGCAGAAGATCAAGGATCACGGGGACGAGCTCGCGGCCATCATGATCACCTATCCCTCCACCCACGGGGTGTACGAGGAGCAGGTGCGAACGGTCTGCCAGCTGGTGCACGACGCCGGCGGACAGGTCTATGTCGATGGAGCGAACCTCAACGCGCTGCTGCAGGTCGCCCGCCCCGGCGAGTTCGGCGGCGACGTCTCCCATCTGAACCTGCACAAGACCTTCTGCATCCCGCACGGCGGAGGCGGACCGGGAGTGGGGCCGGTCGCGGCGAAGGCGCATCTGACGCCGTTCCTCCCCGGGCACCCGGCGATCCAGAGGGCGGAGCACCCGGTGGTCGGGCAGGGCACGATGGTCCATGGTGGTGCGCCGGTGTCCCAGGCGCCCTTCGGATCCGCATCGATCCTCCCGATCTCCTGGACGTACATCCGGCTGATGGGTCCTGAGGGACTGCGCCATGCGACGGCATCGGCGGTGCTCTCGGCGAACTATGTCGCGCACCGGCTGAAGGGCGCATACGAGATCCTCTACACGGGGGACGAGGGCCTCGTGGCCCATGAGTGCATCGTGGACCTGCGCCCGCTGACCGCTCGCACCGGCATCACGGTCGATGACGTCGCCAAGCGGCTGATCGACTACGGATTCCATGCGCCGACGATGTCGTTCCCGGTCGCGGGGACGCTGATGGTCGAGCCCACCGAGTCGGAGGGACTCGATGAGCTGGACCGCTTCGTCGACGCGATGCTCATGATCGCCGAGGAGGCCGACCAGGTCGCCTCCGGAGTCTGGCCGGCCGAGGACAATCCCCTGGTGAATGCTCCGCACACCGCCGCCTCGATCGCGACGGGGGAGTGGACCCATCCCTACTCCCGCGAGATCGCCGTGTATCCGGGCAGCAGGAGCGCCGCAGCCGACGGTGCGGTCCATGACAGCGCGCAGATGCGCATCCAGTCCAAGTACTGGCCGCCGGTGCGTCGCATCGACCAGGCATGGGGCGACCGTCATCTCGTGGCGACGTGGCCTCTGCCCGAGGAGCGGAGCTGAACGGAGGGATCGAGGAGCGGAGCTGAACGGAGGGGTCGTCGCCGCCGATCCGCGACCTGCGTGGTGCGTGCCATAGGCTCTGTCGGGCGTGAACCCGTATGACGGACCGCCGGCTCCTCGGGGTGTCATACCGCTTAACCTGCGAGCATGACCGACATCCTCACCACCCATGCGGGATCCCTTCCTCGGACTCCCGAGCTGATCGCCGCCAACGCCGCCCGCCCCCTGGCCGAGGACGGCATCGCTCCCATCCCCACCGACGAGCACCGCGAGGTCCTGGCGCAGGCCGTCGCCGACGTCGTCGCACGTCAGCAGAGGATCGGCATCTCCGTCCCCGGAGACGGCGAGTACGGTCACGCGATGGGCACCTCCGTGAACTACGGCTCCTGGTGGTCCTACATCTTCGACCGGACCTCGGGGCTCGAGCTGACCGGCTCGGATCACCTCAGCGGGGAGCCTGTGCGCTCGACGCCCGGGAACGTTCGTCTGACGACCTTCCCCGATCGTCGGGACTGGACGATCTTCAAGGCCGCCTACACCGATCCCACCTCCGGCATCTCCCTGGGAGGACAGCACACCTTCCCCGCGGCGACCTCCGAGATCGCCTACTCGGATCTCGGCCGCGAGCTCGTCGCGCAGGACACGGCCAACTTCCGCTCCGCTCTGGACGCCTCCGGGTACGGGACGGGCTTCATCACCTCGCTCTCGCCGGGATCGGGAAGCCGGATCGTCGACGATCACTACGGCGACGAGGACGCCTTCCTCGACGCCTGGGTCGAGGTCATGCGTCCGGAGTACGAGGCGATCGCCGCTGCTGGCCTGCTGGTCCAGGTCGACGATCCGTCGTTCGCGGAGAACTGGGACCAGATCAATCCCGAGCCCTCGGTCGAGGACTACCTCGCGTTCACGCGCAAGCGCGTCGAGGCGGTCAACAGGGCGCTGGAGAACGTGCCCACCGAGCAGACTCGCTTCCACCTGTGCTGGGGCTCCTGGCACGGGCCGCACACCACCGACATTGAGCTGCGCCACATCGTCGGCCTGCTCCTCGAGGTCGACGCGAGGTACTACAGCTTCGAGGCCGCCAACGCCCGCCACGAGCACGAGTGGACCGTGTGGCAGGACGTCGAGCTGCCCGAGGACCGGGTGATCGTCCCGGGCATCGTCTCCCATGCCACCAATGTCGTGGAGCATCCTGAGCTGGTCGCTCAGCGGCTCGAGCGGTTCGCCCGCATCGTCGGCCCTGAGCGCGTGATCGGCTCGACCGACTGCGGCCTGGGCGGGCGCATCCATCCCGACATCGCCTGGGCCAAGCTCGAGTCGCTCGTGCAGGGCGCGGAGATCGCTTCCCGGCGACTCTGAGCGGGGAGGGCGTCGGTGCGTCGCCCCTGGGCGGACGACGCATCGATGACGCACCGACGACGCCGCGATGCGGCGCGAGGCCGACGGACAGGTTGTCACCGGACCGTCGGCCTCGCGTCATCCGGGGGCTGGGACTCAGCCATCCGCCGAGGAGACGATGCGGGCGTGAGGATCCTTGTCGTGGCCGAGTCCTTCCTCCCCCATGTGAACGGTGTGACCAACTCGGTCCTGCAGATCGTCGAGCGCTTCGCAGCCGCGGGCGAGGACCTGGAGATCATCGCCCCGCACCGACGGGGAGCTGATCGCTTCCTGCGCACCGCCTGCGGGCGCCGGGTGAGAGTGCACCGGATCGCTTCCGCGCCCCTGCCCGGGTACTCCGATGTTCGGATCGCCGCTGCGAGCGCCGCACTGCTGCGCCGCCGCATCGAGGACTTCGCCCCCGATGTCGTCCATCTCGCCTCTCCCACGATCCTCGGCGGACGCGCTGCGGTCGCCGCTCAGAGGGCGGGCGTCCCGGCGGTCGCCGTCTACCAGACGGACATCCCCGGATACACCGCGAAGTACGGGATGCCGTTCCTCGAGGCGGCTTCCTGGCAGCTGCTGCGGGACGTCCACAACCGCTGTGCTCTCACGCTCGCACCCTCCCGGGCGACCCGGGACCAGCTCGAGGAGCACGGGATCGCGAACGTGCGCCTGTGGGGCCGGGGAGTGGACACCTCTTCCTTCTCGCCGTCGCTGCGCAGCGAGCGACTGCGCGCCCGGTATGCCGAGGACGGCGAGAGGCTGGTCGCCTATGTCGGCCGCCTCGCACCGGAGAAGCAGGTCGAGGATCTCCGGGTCATCCATGACATCCCCGGTGTGCGGCTCCTGATCGTCGGCGACGGACCGGAGCGCGAGGTGCTGCGCAGGGCCATGCCGCGCGCCCGCTTCGCGGGCTTCCGCAGCGGTACCGATCTGGGTGCGCACCTGGCCAGCGCGGATCTGTTCGTGCATCCGGGAGAGCTCGAGACCTTCGGGCAGACGCTCCAGGAGGCGATGGCATCCGGCCTGCCGGTCATCGCCCCGCGCCGCGGCGGCCCGATCGACATCGTCGACCCCAGCCGCACGGGCCACCTCTATGCGCCGGGGATGCTCGACGAGCTGCGCGAGGCGGCCACCGACCTCCTGTTCGACGACGCCAAGCGCCGCGCGATGGGGGAGGCGGCGCTCGAGTCCGTCAAGCGGCGCACCTGGCCGGTGCTGTGCGAGCAGCTGCACGAGCACTATCGCGCGGCGATCGAAGAGGCGGTGGGCGAGCCGGCCCACTGAGTCCCGCGCAGAACCCGCGCTGAGGGCCGACGCCGAGACCCTGCGCTCGGACCTCGTGCTGAGGACCGTTCCGTCGTCGCTGTCACGGCGGCGTCATATTCCGCCACGGATGTCGCGCAGCGGGCACCCGGAGGAGTGGACTGTGCCTGTCGCCGATCGGCGGCGCCCCCTCCACGCGGAAAGGACCACTCATGGCGCAGCGCACGACCTCCCGTCGACCGCTCATCGGAGTCACCGCGGGAGCGACCCGGATGATGTCCGGCGCCTGGGAGGGTCATCGCGTCGTCACCGTGACCGAGCACTATGTGCGCGCCATCCGCGAGGCCGGCGCCCGGCCCGTGATCATCGCCCCGCAGGACGAGTGGAGCGACGAGGAGGTCGCCGAGCTCGACGGGATCGTGCTCACCGGCGGCACCGACCTGGATCCGACCGGGTTCGGCGAGGCTCCGCTCCCCACCGACATGACTCCGGATCCGGAGCGCGACGCCTTCGAGACCGCGCTGTACCGGGCTGCCCGACGGGCAGAGGTCCCCGTCCTCGGCATCTGCCGCGGCCTGCAGATCATCGTCGTCGCCGAGGGGGGATCTCTGCACCGCCACCTTCCGGTGGATCTTCCCTCGCATCCCTCCACGGGGCTCGCCCCCACACAGGTGGAGGTCGAGATCGATGCCGACAGCGACATCGCCCTCGCGCTCGGCACCAGTGCCGAGGTCACCGCCTACCATCACCAGGGCGTCCGTGGTGTCGCCGGCGATCTCCGGACGGTCGCCCACCACGCGAGCGGGCTGCCGCTCGCGGTCGAGGCCACCTGCGGCTCCCCGGTGATCGCCGTGCAGTGGCATCCCGAGCTCGATGCTCCGAACGGGGAGGGCGAGAGCCTGTTCTCGGCGCTGCTGGGTGCGATCCGCCACCGTCAGGATGCGCGCACCGCCCTCGTGGCTGGTCTAGGATGAGGACTGAGCGTCATCATCCGGGATCGCCGACCGCGAGCGCACCGTCCGAGAGCAACGGTCCTGAGCGAACCCCTCGAGCGGAGGAAGCAGCAGCATGAGCACTGAGCAGGCCACCCCCACGGCCGAGCAGGTCGAGGGCCGCGAGTCGGTCACCACCCATGAGGGCAACAGCGTCGTCCAGTCGTGGGTGCTCTTCGCGATCCTGTTCGTCCTCTTCGCCGCGGGCCTCTACGTCATGAGCCTCTTCACCGCGGTCACCTTCCTGGTCGGCCTCGGAATGGTGCTGCTCGCGCTCTTCCTGACCTTCGACACCGTTCCGCGCTTCCTCTCCTGACGGAGGAGCAGGTCCCCTTCCCGGGACGCTCCGAGCACCTGCGCGAGAGCCCGGCACCGAGAGGTGCCGGGCTCTCGCGCATCAGGTGCCGCCCGGAGTGCCGCAGGGAGCGTCAGGTGCCGCCGAACGGCTCCGCCGATCCATCACGAGCTCGGACGCGGAGGAGCTCTCAGGATCGGCAGCAGCTCAGGAGCGTCCCCGATCCAGCCTCACCACGGTCTCGAGGGCCATCACGATCATGTCCTCGAAGGACTCCTGCCGTTCGAGCGCGCTGGTCTCCTCTCCGGTGAGCAGGTGGTCCGAGACGGTGCAGACCGCCAGTGCGCGCCGCGAGAACTGTGCGGCCAGCGTGTACAGCGCGGCGGCCTCCATCTCCACCCCGAGTACCCCGTACCCCGCGAGCGTCGAGGTGATGAGCGGATCGGGGTTGTAGAACTGATCGGAGGAGAACAGCCCTCCGGCGACGACCGGCAGCAGACGCTCCTCGGCGACGTCAGCGGCGATCCGGGCGAGCTCGAAGTCAGCGGCCGGAGCGAAGGAGACCTCGCCGAAGCGCACTCGATTCATGCTCGAATCCGTCGAGGCGGCGAGCCCGAGGATGACATCGCGGACCTTGACGCGCTCCGACAGCGCTCCGCATGTGCCCACGCGGATGATCGCCTGCACGTCGTAGTCCGAGAACAGCTCCTGGGCGTAGATCGCCATCGAGGGCTGCCCCATGCCGGAGCCCTGCACGGAGATGCGCACCCCCTGATAGGTGCCGGTGTAGCCGAGCATCCCGCGCACCTCGTTGTACTGGACAGGATCCTCGAGGAAGGTCTCGGCGATCCACCGCGCGCGGTAGGGATCGCCCGGCATCAGCACGTAAGGGGAGATCTGATCGGGAGAGGCACCGATGTGTGTCGACATGCGCACAGCGTACGTGGGGGCGCGGGGCTGATGCCGCAGGCGTTGCGGACCGGTGCTCAGAAGGAGGAGGATGGTGCGTCGTGAACGCTCACTCCGATGATCGTGCGCGTCCCGACGCCACTGCCTCCGACGTGTCCCGCGATGCTTCGCCCGACGGTGACGGCGACGGCGAGGGTGGCGGCGCACGCGCGGTCGCCGCCGACGCCCGCCGCGCGCGCTGGGCGGTCTCGCTGCTGTTCTTCATCAACGGCGCATCGTTCTGCGCCATCCTTCCCCGCTACCCGGAGCTCGTCGAGCAGATCGGCCTGAGCAACACCGCCTTCGGCCTCGCCGTCGGCATCGGGCCCGTCGGCGGGCTGCTGGCCGGGCTCACCGCCGCGACTCTCATGCGTCGTTTCGGCTCGGCGCGCTCCGCCGTCGTCGCCCAGGTCGCCGCCTCCACCGTCCACCTCGCGGTGTACACCTCCGGGTCCTGGCTCTGGCTGGCGGCCGCTCTGCTCCTCGCCGCAGCGGCGGACTCCATCACCGACATCTCCATGAACGCCCATGGCATGCGGGTGGAGCGCCGCTACCGCCGTTCCATCATGAACAGCTACCACGGATGGTGGTCGCTGGGTGCGGTCGCGGGCGGCCTCCTCGGAGGGGCGGCGGCGCAGGTCGGCCTCGCCCTGTGGCTGCAGGGACTGATCGGTCTGGTGCTCTTCGGGGCTCTCGCCCTGGTCTCGGGGAGGTTCATGCTCCCCGGCCACGACGCGACGGAGCGGCCGGAGGTGGCCTCGCCGTCCGTGTCCAGCGCCGCAGAGGTACCGGTCGACGGGGAGGCGCCGTCGGCCGTCGGCCGCAGCATCGCCGGGATGAGCCTGCGCGGACTCGCGCTGATCGTCGCACTCGGCATCGTCCTGGTCTTCGCCGGCTCCACCGAGGACGCCGGAAGCACCTGGGGGGCGCTGTTCATGACCTCGACCTTCTCGGTCACCCCCTTCGTCGCGAGCCTCGCCTTCGTCTGCCTCCAGGGAGCACAGACGATCGGTCGGTTCACCGGCGATGCTGTCGTCGACCGGCTCGGCGACCGCACCACGGCACGTCTCGGGGCACTGGTGTCGGCGATCGGCATGAGCTTCGCGCTGCTGGTCCCGACCCCGGTGACCGCGATGATCGGTTTCGCCGCCGCCGGCTGGGGAGTGGCGACGCTCTTCCCGGCGGCGTACCGGGCGGCCGATGACATGCCGGGCGTTCCCCACGGCGTCGGCATCACCGTCGTCGGTTGGATAGCCCGGGTGGGCTTCTTCGCGACCCCGCCGCTCGTCGGTGTGCTCGCCGACGCGCTGACCCTGCGGTACGCGCTGTGGCTCGTGCCTCTCTACGCCGTCGGGATCCTGATCTTCTCCGGCGCGTTCAGCACCCGCAGGCGACGGCAGGGAGACCGGCCCTCGAGCGCCTGAGCACGAGAGGCGCCGCTTCGGGACCCTGGGCTGCGGCTGCGGCTGCGGCTGCGGCTGCGGCTGCGGCTGAGGCTGAGGCAGCCGCTGTTCTGCCTCTGCGCAGCATCGCGACGATCAGGAGCTGCTCAGAACCGGCTGATGTCGCCCGCGCCTTCGCGTGCGATCTCGACCTCGCCGCGGGAGAGGTCGATGACCGTGGTGGGCTCCACGCCGACCTCGCCGGAGTCGATGATGACATCCACCTGCTGGTCCAGGAGGTCCTGGACCTCCCACCCCTGGGTCGGAGGCTGCTCCTGACCCGGCAGCAGCAGTGTGGAGGTGACGATCGGCTCGCCGAGGGCCTCCACGAGCGCATGCGCCACGCGATGCTCGGGGATGCGGACGCCGACGGTGTGCTTCTTGACATGCGCCATCCTCCGCGGCACCTCCTTGGTCGCGGGCAGGATGAAGGTGTACGGACCGGGAGTCGCGTTCTTGACCAGACGGAACACCGGATTCGAGACCAGCACGAACTGTCCCAGCTGCGCGAAGTCCGCGCAGACGAGCGTGAAGTTGTGGTCCTTGCCGAGCTGGCGGATGCGGCGGATCCTCTCGAGCCCGTCGTGGGCGTCGAGAGTGCACCCCAGCGCATAGCAGGAGTCGGTCGGATAGGCGATCAGTCCGCCGTCCCGCAGGACCCTCACGGTCTGCTCGATCAGGCGCGGCTGCGGATCGACGGGATGGATGTCGAGATATCGGGCCATACCCGATGCTACGTCTCTGCGCCTCGCAGCGCGCTCCGACGGAGTCCATGTCGGCGGCGCTCGGGCGGTGGTGCTCGGCAGACGGTGCTCTGACGACTGCGCACTGCTGCGCGCACTGCTGACGGACTGCGCCGGCGGACTCTCAGGCGACGACGACGAACTCCCGGCCGATCCACTTGGTGCGCCGCAGGCGCAGGACGGCACCGATCGGCAGGGGGCCCTTCACGTGCGGATAGCCGCGACCGCGGCCGTCGTCGTCCGCTTCGATGTCCACGGCGATGCCGGCGGCCTCCACCCGAGCGACATCGATCTCGAGGATCACGAGGTCGTCGGGCCGGTCGGGGTAGACGCGCTTGGCGACCATCGAGACCTGCTCCGGCCAGCAGGCGTGCACGAACCCGACGCGGTCGAGATCGCGGCCTCGGGTGGATTGGGCGTACGCTCCGTCGCGCACGGCCGCCTCCCAGGCGGACAGTGCGGTGATGTGCCAGATCAGAGGCGCGGGCATGACGGGCAGTGTACCGTGACCGGCATGGATGACAGCTCCGTCGCACCCGGCGAGATGCGCCTGGTCCACGACGATGACCGCGACCGGTACGAGGCGATCCGAGGAGGGGCCGTCCTGGGCGTCCTCCAGTACGGAGATGAGGAGCAGCCCGACGACGAAGGGTCGCCGGTGAGGGATCTGCGATCCACCGTCGTCGCCCCGGAGCATTCGGGGCAGGGGATCGCCTCGGCTCTCGTGCGCTTCGCCCTCGACGACGTCCGGGCCTCAGATCTGCGCATCCTGCCGACGTGCTGGTTCGTGCGCGGCTGGATCCAGCGCCATCCCGAGTACCGGGATCTGCTCGCGGACCCCGATGACCTCGCCGAGGAGTCCCGATGACCTACCGCATCCTCACCGTCTGCACGGGGAACATCTGCCGCTCCCCGATGGCCGAGCTGCTGCTGAGGGACGCTCTCGAGAGAGAGGGCCTCGACGGCGCGGTCGAGGTGGCCAGTGCGGGCACCACCCGCTGGGAGGAGGGCAACCCCATCGATCCGCGAGCCGCCGCGCTGCTGGACGTCCGAGGCATCGACTCCTCGGCCCACGTCGCCCGCGCCGCGTCCCGGGAGGAGCTCGCCGCCTCGGATCTCGTGCTCGCCCTGGACCACGACCACGTCGCACCCCTCGAACGGATGATGGGGGAGTCCCTGGGCGGGCGACTGCGAATGCTGAGGGACTTCGACCCGTCGCATCCCGAGGACACCGGCATCCGCGATCCCTGGTACGGGGACGAGCGCGACTTCATCACGACCGGCGAGCAGATCGACGCCGCCGTCGGCGGCATCCTCGAGCATGTCCGGGCCGAGCTGGGCACGCGATCTCAGGAGACGCGGTGACCGCCGACGGCCGGAAGCCCGAGGACTCGCCGATCGGAGCGCTGGACCTCGCCGCTGCACTGCGCACAGGCGAGATCGATGTGCGAGAGCACACCGAGAGCGTCCTCGACGAGGCCCGCACCGGAGGGTCGAGGGTGGGTGCGTTCGCGCACCTGCTCGAGGAGCGCAGCCGGCGCCAGGCCGATCTGGCCGCCGAGCGTCTGGCGGGCGCCCGCCGGAAGAGCCCTGAGGCGATGCAGGATCTCGCCGACTCGGCGCCGCTCCTGGGCGTGCCATTGCCGATCAAGGACCTCGTCCGCATCGAGGGCGAGCCCTTCGAGTGCGGCAGCGCCGCGATGGAGGGAGTCCGCGCCGACGTCACCGACGGCGTCGCCCAGCGGATCCTCGATGCGGGAACCGTGACGGTCGGCAAGACCACCACGCCGGAGTTCGGAATGCCCTGCTACACCGAACCGGCGATCGGCGCCCCGGCACGGTCCCCGTGGGACCGACGGCGCACCGCCGGCGGTTCGAGCGGTGGAGCCGCTGCCGCCGTGGCCTCCGGGATCGTCCCCCTCGCGCACGGCAACGACGGCGGAGGATCGGTGCGGATCCCCGCCGCATGCTGCGGAGTCGTCGGCATCAAGTCCTCTCGAGGCGCTGTCTCGCCGGGGCCCTTCGGCGTGGAGGGGATGGGACTGGCCGTCGACGGGATGCTCGGGCGCAGCGTGCGGGACGTCGCCGCCGGGCTCGACCTCATCGCCGGAGCACGACCGGGCGACTTCCACGCATCGCCCTCGCATCGGGGCTCGTTCCTCGCGGACTGCGAGCAGACGGTGCGGCCCCTGCGCATCGGCATCCTCACCCAGCCGGTCGCTGCGGACACCGAGGTGCAGCCGGCGGCTCTGCGCGGCGTCGAGCGGGCCGAGGAGGTGCTGCGCGGCATCGGGCATGAGACTGTCCATGTCGACGCCCCGTTCAGTGCCGAGCAGTGGCGCAGCTTCATGCCGCTGTGGTCCGTCGGAGCCGCGACGATCCCCGTGCCCCCGGAGAGGGAGGATCGGCTGATGGCGCTGACGGGTTGGCTGCGCGAGCGCGGGCGGTCCTTCAGCGCCGTCGAGCTCGCGCAGGCGTTCAGCGCGGTCCAGCTCCTGGTGCGCCGGACAGCAGATGCGTTCGACGGCCTCGATGTCGTCCTGACTCCCACGCTCGCCGGCCCGCCGGCCTTCCCGCAGGACCTGCAGCTCGATGATCCCGCTGCGGACTTCGCGGCGCAGAGCGCCTTCACGCCATGGACGAGCCTGTGGAACATGACCGGATGCCCTGCGATCAGCCTCCCCCTCCATCGAGAGGAGATCGACGGCTCCCTCCTGCCGCTCGGCGTGCAGCTGGGGGGTGTGCGCATCGGTGACGAACCGCTGCTGCTGGCGCTCGCTGCGCAGATCGAAGCGGCCGACCCTTGGCCCCTCGTACCTCCCATCTCTCCGCGGACCGCATGAGTCCTGCGCAGGAGACCGGAGGGCCGACGTCTGTGCGGCTGGACGTGTGGCTGTGGAGCGTGCGGCTGTTCCCGACCCGCTCCGCGGCGACCGCCGCGTGCCGTGCCGGTCACGTCCGCCGCAACGGCGATCCGACGAAGGCGGCGCAGCAGGTGGTCGTCGGCGATGAGCTGCGAGTGCGATCCCCGGGACGGGAGCGGATCGTGGTGATCACGAAGCTCCTCGCCAAGCGGGTGGGGGCACCCATCGCCCGCGAGGCCTATGAGGATCGCAGTCCCGAGCCGGCGCCCCAGCTGCTGGCGGCCCCACCCCGCCGCGACCGAGGTGCCGGCCGTCCCACCAAGCGGGAGCGCCGCGAACTGGATCGACTGCGCGGACGCGAGCAGGGCAGGCCGCACCGGGACAGCTCCGACGAGGACCGGCGGAGCTGAGCGGTCTCGGCGAGCAGGGAGGCGAATACGGATCCGTCCTCGGCGCAGACCCCTGCGCGCATCCGTCGGCGGAGCACGTCGGGAGCCCGCGCAACGGAGGTCAGCCGTTGGTGCGGAGCAGTGTGCGCCGGTTCTCGGTCAGGCGCTCCAGCAGCGCAGCCTCCTGCGCGACGACCTTGGGATTCGCTCCATCGGCGAGGAGGCGCTGACGGACTGAGGCGAGGTCCGCGCTCTCGCGGATGAACCTCTTCATCAGGGGCTTGGCGCCGATCTGCGCAGCCCAGCGCTTGCCCTCGTAGCGTCCTCTCCAGGTGGCGAGCATGTCGACCTCCTCATGGGTGAGCCATCCCTGGTTCGCGTAGTCGCCCAGGCGTACGCGGGTCAGGCGGGACTCATCCCAGACCAGGACGCCGATCAGCGTCAGCCACAGGATGGAGAGCAGGATCTCGAGGCCGAATATCAGGACCATGAGGGCGATGGTGGAGGCGAAGCTCGCACCGAGGTTCCACAGGCCGTGGAGGATCATGCCGGGGATCACGCCGACGATGAACGCGAGCACGCCGGGGAGGGTCCCCCATTTGCGGGCGATGAAACCCATCACCACTCCGGTGAGCGACGTGTAGATGGCGTGCCCGAAGATGCTCAGCACGCCACGGACTCCGAAGAGGAGCGCCCAGCCCTGGACGCCGAAGTCCTCGACCTGGCGCGTGTAATAGAGGATGTTCTCGGTGAAGGCGAACCCACCGCCGATCAGGGCGCCGTAGATGAGCCCGTCCAGGGGGCCGTTGAAGTATCGGCGTGCCAGCAGCATCAGCAGGATGAGGCCGAGCCCCTTGCTGGACTCCTCCACCAGAGGGGCGCTGAGCACGGCCGTGAGCGTGTTGGCAAGGCCCTCGTCCCCGGTCACCGAGTAGAGGATGATGCCGTTCAGCGTGTTCAGGCAGTAGGAGATGCCGGCGGCGATCGCAGCGCCCCAGAGCACCGCGATGAGCAGCAGGGTCCTCGGCTGAGGGTCCCAGCGGTCAGCAAGGGTTATCACGCCGATGATCACGATCAGCGAGAACAGTGCGAGGAACGCCGAGAGCGGCCACCAGATGGGGTTCGAGCTGGCGAACACCACGAACTCGAGGAACGACAGTCCCAGCACGACCAGCAGCGCGACCCCCAGGAGGATCGCCGCGATCCATGCGGCCACGCCGACGGCGGGGACGATGGTCGCGTTCTGCGCGACCTCCTGGATCCGCCGGGTCTGCGTCGACCACGCCGAATGCGGCTGCGCTGATCCGGGGCGCTGGATCTGTGCAGGGGCGTAGCGCGCCGCGGTCAGGACGCCGGCTGGGCGCACTGATGTGTCGAAGGCGCGGGGCGTGCCGTAGTCGATGTAGCGGGGCTGCGCCTGGAAGGACGGTGCCCCACCGGGCACGGGGCTCGCACCGGGGCGAGGCCGGCCGGCTGGTGGGGACTGCCACGGGTCGGGCTGCGGCGACGGGATCTGGGACATCGGGACCTCGAATTCGGCGTCGGGACGGCGGGATGCGCTTGGTGCGGTGCGATGCTACCGGTGGCGGACCCATCGTCCCCGATGCGTGGCCTCCTCGCGGGCGGTTGTGGATGACGATGCTCTCGGAGGCCGTGTCGGATGCCGATGCAGGAGCTGCGAGGTGCAGCTCCTGGTCGCAGAAGGTCCATGGCGCGAGGTCGGGTCAGGGTTGAGTGGAATAGACTCAACGTCACCGTCGTTGTGGAGGACCGAGCGCAGTCGTCCGCCTCGCTTCGTCGCAGGCCCGGAAGGAGTCCCATGGAGTTCCAGTTCACCACCAGGAGCCAGGAGGCCGTCGCCGCTGCCGCGCAGCAGGCGGCCGAGCTCGGCAACCCTGAGATCACCCCTCTGCACCTGCTCGCGGCTCTCGCCGCGCAGGGGGACGGCATCGCTCGGGCGGTCCTGATCGACGTCGGAGCCGACCCCGCGGACGTCCTCGAACGGGCGGAGGAGGGCATCCGCGCTCTGCCCCGTGCGAGCGGCGCTGCATCGCACCCCACCTTCGTCGGTGCGGGCTTCGATGCTCTCGAGGCCGCGCGGCGGGAGGCGGATGCCCGGAGCCGCACCTACCTGTCCACCGAGCACCTCCTGATCGGCATCGCGATCGGCTCGGACGACGCTGCCCGTCTGCTGGCCGACGTCGGCGCCGGACCGGGCCTCCTGCGCGATGCCGTCGACCGACTCACCACAGGAGATGACCGCATGAGCAACGATTCGCAGAACCCCGAGGGGACCTTCAAGAGCCTCGAGAAGTACGGCCTCGACCTGACCGAGCAGGCTCGGGAGGGCAGGCTCGATCCCGTCATCGGTCGTGACGCCGAGATCCGGCGCGTGGTCCAGGTGCTCAGCCGTCGCACCAAGAACAATCCCGTGCTGATCGGTGAGCCCGGCGTGGGCAAGACCGCTGTGGTCGAGGGCCTCGCCCAGCGCATCGTCGCCGGGGACGTCCCCGATTCGCTGCGCGGGAAGAAGCTCATCTCCCTGGACCTGTCCTCGATGGTCGCGGGATCGAAGTACCGCGGTGAGTTCGAGGAGCGCATGAAGGCGGTCCTCGACGAGATCCGGACCTCGAACGGTCAGATCATCACCTTCATCGATGAGCTGCACACCGTCGTCGGAGCAGGCGGCGGTGGTGACGGTGCGATGGACGCCGGGAACATGCTCAAGCCCATGCTCGCCCGCGGTGAGCTGCGCATGGTCGGCGCGACCACGCTGGACGAGTACCGCGAGAACATCGAGAAGGATCCTGCTCTCGAGCGCCGATTCCAGCAGGTCTTCGTCGGGGAGCCCAGCGTCGAGGACACCATCACCATCCTGCGAGGGCTCAAGGACAAGTACGAGGCGCACCACAAGGTCTCGATCACCGATGCGGCGCTCGTGGCGGCGGCCACGCTGTCAGACCGGTACATCTCCGGTCGACAGCTCCCGGACAAGGCCATCGACCTTGTCGACGAGGCCGCCTCACGTCAGCGCATGGAGCTCGACTCCTCTCCCGAGGAGCTCGACATCCTGCGCCGCCAGGTCGACCGCCTGAAGATGGAGGAGCTGGCGCTCGCCGGCAGCGACGACCCCGGCAGCGTCGCTCAGCTGGACTCCGTGCGCGCCCAGCTGGCTGATCGGACCGAGAGGATGACCGCGCTGTCTGCGCGCTGGGAGCGGGAGAAGGCGGGACTGAACCTCGTCGGCGATCTCAAGGCCCAGCTCGAGCAGCTGCGCATGCAGGCCGATCGTGCTCAGCGTGAAGGCGACCTGACTGCGGCCTCGAAGATCCTCTATGGCGACATCCCGACCCTGAAGTCCCAGCTGCGCGAGGCTGAGGAGAACGAAGCCCGCGGGGAGACGGTCGACGGTGAGCGTCCGCTGGTGGCCGACCATGTCGGTCCCGACGACATCGCTGAGGTGGTGGGCTCGTGGACCGGGATCCCGGCGGGTCGGCTCCTGCAGTCCGAGACCGAGAAGCTGCTGGAGATGGAGGACATCATCGGTCAGCGCCTGATCGGTCAGAAGCGTGCGGTCGGCGAGGTCTCCGATGCGGTGCGCCGTGCTCGTGCCGGGATCTCCGATCCGAACCGCCCCACAGGGTCCTTCCTGTTCCTCGGCCCGACCGGCGTGGGCAAGACCGAGCTCGCCAAGGCGCTCGCCGAGTTCCTCTTCGACGACGAGCGGGCGATGATCCGCATCGACATGTCGGAGTACGGGGAGAAGCACACCGTCTCCCGTCTGGTCGGTGCCCCACCGGGGTACGTGGGCTACGACGAGGGCGGACAGCTCACCGAGGCCGTGCGCCGTCGACCCTATTCGGTCGTCCTGCTCGACGAGATCGAGAAGGCGCACCCGGACGTCTTCGACATCCTCCTGCAGGTGCTCGACGACGGGCGGCTGACCGACGGGCAGGGGAGGACGGTGGACTTCCGCTTCACCATCCTGATCCTGACCTCGAACCTCGGCGCGCACTTCCTCCAGGACCAGCTGCTCTCGGAGAAGGAGCGCCATGAGAAGGTCATGCAGGTCGTGCGAGCCTCCTTCAAGCCGGAGTTCCTCAACCGCCTCGACGACGTGGTCATGTTCGATGCCCTCGACCGAGAGGAGCTCGCAAGGATCGTCTCGCTGCAGATCGCCGCGGTCGCGGATCGGCTGAAGGACCGTCGCATCCGCCTGGATGTGGACGATGCCTCGACGACCTGGCTGGCAGCCGAAGGCTTCGACCCGTTGTACGGGGCGCGCCCGCTCAAGCGGCTCGTCCAGAAGGAGATCGGTGACGCTCTGGCCCGCCTGATCCTCACCGGGGCGGTCCACGACGACGACACCGTGCTGGTCCGGACGGCGGAGGACGGCACCTCGCTGGTGCTCAGCGTGCCCGACCATGATGCCCCGGAGGCTGCTGCGGCCACGCGGTGATCGCAGGGCGGCGTCCTCGGACGCCGCCCTCAGACTCCGTCCTCCCAGGGGAGTGGCAGGTGCCGACGGCGAGCCTCATACAGCCGCTCGGTGTCCGTGACGCGGTCGAGGAGAGCCTCGGCGTCGTCGGCATGGCCGTCGAGCCTCCGCTCCGTCTCGTGCAGGACATCAGCGGCTTCGCCGCTGATGGGCTCGACCATCTCCCCGACGGCACCCGCTGCACCGCCGGCGGCGTCGAGCGTCCCGGGCAATGAGGTGAGGGTCACCCGGTCTGCGATCACTCCGAGATGACGATAGCCTCCGCGCTCGAGGGCTCCGAACACGGCACCGGGATCGCGCTCGCCGATCGCATCGGAGACCTCCTGACCAGTCTGCTGATAGTTCGCGATCTCCTCGTCGATGCTGGAGAGAGCCTGACCTACCAGCGACCGGTCGCCGAGGACGGCTCCGCTGAGCTCATGGGGAAGGCGCGCGGCGCCGACCGCCGCCGTCGCGAGCGGTATGCCGCTGGCGCGAGCGCCCTCCTCCATCGCATCCAGCTCCTCGTCCCGGAGCTCGTGCATCGACACGGCCTGCTGGACCCGACTCGCCACCGGGATGCTCCCGACGGCTGCGCGGCGGCGCTGTTCGGCGAGCCGCAGCTGGTCCGGATCCAGCTCGTACTCGCCGCCGCCCGGGAGGGGGATGCGCACCCGCTCGTCGGAGCTCTCGCGCAGCCTCTCGACGAGACCTCCGGTGTCGACCCTCTGCGGGTCCCGGCCACCGATGGTCGGTCCCATGGGCCCACCGATCCAGGGTCCCAGCCCCTCGTCCTCCGGGCTGATGCCGTCCACCAGCCGGCGGCCCTTCTCGACGAAGGGACGCAAGGCAGGAGGGATGCCGGAGACGCCGCCGGGGCTGTCGGGGCTGCTGCGGTGGTCATCGCGGCCCGCCGCCGGGTGCCAGTCCGGCAGCTCGGCGCGCAGGCCAGGTGCGCTGAGAGCAGGAGCCTGCCCTGTGCCGCTCTCCGGCCCGGATGCCTCCTCCTGCTGCGCGGCCTCGTCGTCGAGTCCCTGTCCCCGCGTCTCCACTGCGGTGCCGAGAGCGTCCAGCTCAGCGAGCACGGCTTCGGTGCTCTCACGGTGGGTGTCCGCATCGGGCCCGGTCCAGGTGACCGACATCGATGCCGAGCTCAGCAGCTCGATGAGTCTCCGCACCCGAGAGGCCGCCTCGATGAAGCGGTCCGCCAGCGTCGTCATGTCGTCGGTGTCGCAACCCCAGATCTCGTCCATGCGCCGACCGTAGGGCGACCGCTGTCCTCCGTGCCCGCCGGTACGTCCGAATGTGGATGAACAGGGATTGGGGAGGAGCATCGGATCGGGGGATCATCCGATGCGGCGACGGCCCCGGCGTCTCGAGGACACCGGGGCCGTCTGTCAGCCGCATCCGTCGGGCCGACGGGCTGAGGCATTGGACTCCGAGGATCAGGAGCTGCGCGGGGATCAGACCACGATGTTGACGATCTTGGGTGCGCGCACGATGACCTTGCGGGGCGTCTGGCCGTCGAGCAGCTGCTGGACGCGGTCCTCGGCCAGGACCAGCGCCTTCAGGTCCGCCTCGGAGATCTCGGGGTCGACCTCCACCTTGTGGCGGACCTTGCCCCTGATCTGGACGACGCAGGTTACCGCATCGGCCTTCAGATGCTCAGGATCGGCGACCGGGTAGGGGGCGCGGGCGAGGGACTCCTCGTGGCCCAGGCGGCTCCACAGCTCCTCCGCCAGGTGCGGCGCGAACGGGGAGACCATCAGCACCAGCGGCTCCACGGCGGTCCGAGGGGCGCGCACGCCGTCGGAGGCAGACTTCGTCAGATGGTTGACCAGTTCGATGAGCTTCGCGATCGCCGTGTTGAACTGCATTCCGGCCATGTCGCGGGAGACGCTGTCGATGGTGCGGTGCACCGCCTTCAGGGTCGCGGGGTCCGCGTCGTCGTCCGACACCAGCAGATCGCCGGACTCCTCGTCGACCGCCAGACGCCACAGCCGCTGCAGGAAGCGCTGGGAGCCGACCACCGCGCGGGTCTCCCACGGTCGCGACAGATCCAGCGGACCCATCGACATCTCGTAGACCCGCAGGGTGTCCGCGCCGTACTGCTCGTACATGTCGTCGGGCGCGACCGCATTCTTCAGCGACTTGCCCATCTTGCCGTACTCCTGGGTGACGGGCTGTCCCTGATAGGTGAACGTGCCGTCGGCCTCGGCGATGACGTCCTCCGCCGGGACATACACCCCGCGGGAGTCGGTGTAGGCGAAGGCCTGGATGTAGCCCTGGTTGAACAGGCGATGGAAGGGCTCCTGGCTGGAGACGTCTCCCCGGTCGAACAGCACCTTGTGCCAGAAGCGCGCGTACAGCAGGTGCAGCACCGCGTGCTCGACACCGCCGACGTACAGGTCCACTCCGCCGACGCCGCCGTCCTCGCGCGCGCCCAGCCAGTAGCTCTCGTTCTCCGCCCGGACCAGGTGGTCGTCGTCGGTGGGATCGATGTAGCGCAGCTGGTACCAGGAGGAACCGGCCCAGTTCGGCATCGTGTTGGTCTCGCGCAGGTATGTCCTGGGACCCTGCCCCAGGTCCAGCTCGACCTCGACCCAGTCTGTCGCCCGCGACAGCGGGGTCTGCGGCTCGGTGTCCGCATCCGTCGGATCGAAGGTCTTCGGGGAGAAGTCCGCGACCTCGGGCAGGTCAACGGGCAGCATCGACTCCGGCAGCGCGATCGGCTCGTGCGGGCGCTCGGGGTCGTAGACGATCGGGAAGGGCTCTCCCCAGTACCGCTGGCGCGAGAACAGCCAGTCGCGAAGACGGTAGGTCGTGCGGGCGCGGCCGAATCCCTTCTCGGCTGCGTACCGCGTGGCACGGGCCTTCGCCTCGTCCTTGTCCAGGCCGTTCAGATCCAGCTCGTCGTTCGCGGAGTTGATCTTCTCGCCCTCGCCGGTCCAGGCGCCGCCCTCGAAGTCCTCCGGGGGACGGACCGTGCGGATCACCGGCAGGTCGAACTTCTCGGCGAAGGCGAAGTCGCGCTCGTCCTCCGCGGGGACCGCCATGATCGCGCCGGTCCCGTAGCCGGTGAGCACGTAGTCGGCGGTGAAGACCGGCAGCTCGCGACCGTCCATCGGGTTCTTCGCATACAGCCCGGTGAACACGCCTGTCTTCTCGCGGTCCTCCGCGGTGCGCTCCGAGTCGTCGAGCGCCGCCGCGCGCTCACGATAGGCGGCGACCGCTTCCCGCGGACTCGCCATCCCACCGGTCCAGGCGTCCTTCGTGCCCTCGGGCCAGGCGGTGGGCAGGGCCTCGGTGCTCTCCAGCAGGGAGTGCTCGGGGGAGAGCACGCAGAAGGTCGCGCCGAACAGGGTGTCAGCGCGGGTGGTGAACACGTCGAACGACGCGTCATCGGCTGCGGCACCGGAGGCGCCCAGGACGCGGAAGGTGATCTGGGCGCCGTGGCTGCGTCCGATCCAGTTGCGCTGCATGGCACGGATCGACTCGGGCCAGTCCACACGATCGAGGTCGTCGATCAGGCGATCCGAGTACGCCGTGATGCGCATGTTCCACTGGCGCAGCCGGCGGGTGAAGACCGGGAAGTTGCCGCGCTCGGAACGGCCTTCGGCGGTGACCTCCTCGTTGGCCAGCACGGTGCCCAGTCCCGGGCACCAGTTCACCGGCGTCTCGGAGATGTAGGCCAGACGGAATGACTCCACCAGCTCCTCGATCTCCGCGTCCTCGGCCCCGGGGACGTCGGCGGCTGTGCGGCCGGTCCAGGCGGCGGGCAGCTCGATGCCCTGACGATCGGCCAGCGCGAACGGATCCACGCTGCCGTCGCGCAGCCCCGAGCGCAGCTCGGAGACGGGGCGGGCACGGCCGAGGATCCCGTCGGCGTTCTCCGCCTCCGGGTCGTACCAGGAGTCGAAGATGCGCAGGAAGATCCATTGCGTCCACTTCACGAACTCTCGATCGGTCGTGGCCAGCGAATGGCGGGGATCGTGCGACAGACCCAGGCGGTGCAGCTGGCGGCGCATGTTCGCCACATTCGCCTCGGTGGTCGTGCGGGGGTGGGTGCCTGTCTGCACGGCGTACTGCTCGGCCGGCAGCCCGAAGGCGTCGTAGCCCATCGTGTACAGCACGTTGCGGCCCATCATGCGCTGGTGGCGGGCGACGACGTCGGTCGCGATGTAGCCCAGCGGGTGCCCCACGTGCAGTCCCGATCCGGACGGATAGGGGAACATGTCCATGATGTAGCACTTCTCGGGCAGCTCATCGGCGGGTGTGCCGTCCGAGAGCGCTCCGACGGGGTTGACGGCGCGGAAGGTGCCGTCCTCGTCCCAGCGCCGCTGCCAGCGCTGCTCGATCTGGTCCGCCACCGCGGCGGTGTAGCGGTACGGTGCCTCGCTCATGGGCGATCGTCTCCCGGGTTCTCGGTGCGGCCTGCGCCGCCTGCAAGCGTGTCGTGACATGAAAAAACCCCCGCGCGAGCGAGGGGAGCCGCGTCGGTATCGGCGCCGCACCCGCGGCCTCTGCGGCCGCCGTGCGGGGCGATGTTCTCCGACGCGGCTACGGAAGCAGAAGCCGTCGAGTCACGGGGACATGGTACCGCGGCCCGCGGCGACGTCGCAGGAACGACCCGGCTGCCGTGATCCATCAGGCTCCGCGGGGGATCAGTGCCCGAGCACGGAGGACAGCACGAGCAGCACCAGCACCGTGCCGATGGTCGTGATCAGCACGGTGTCGCGCGCGAGGTTCTCGGCGGCGCGGTAGCGCGAGGCGGCGACGAAGACGTTCTGCGCGGTCGGCAGCGCGGCCATCACGGCCACCTCGTACAGGGACTGGCCTCGCAGCCCCATCAGCGCCCCCACGCCGAGCGCGATCAGCGGCATCACGACGAGCTTCGACGACGAGGACAGCGCGATCAGTCCCCGGTATCCGTCGTCCTTCGCCAGTGGCTTCGAGCCGTGCAGGGACAGGCCGTAGGCCAGCAGCATCGCCGGGATGGCCATGTCGGCGAGCGACTGCAGGGGCTCCAGGACGACGCCGGGCACGCGCACGTCGGCGAGGGAGACGACGATGCCGACGGCCGCGGCGATGATGGTGGGGTTCGCGCCGATGCTGCGGGCGATGCCCCGCGCCCCGAGCTTCGACTCCTGCGTCATCGAGTGCAGCACGAACAGGTACAGCGGGTTGTAGACGGCCTGCTGGAAGAGGATCACGGGCAGGGCGTGGGAGATGTCGCCCAGCACGTAGGCGGCGATGGGGAAGCCCATGTTGGCGCCGTTGACGACGGAGCCGGTGATCGCGGCGACGACCAGGTCCGGTCCGCGCCGGGCTGTGAACAGGCGCAGGACCAGGACCAGGAGCCCGCCGGTGAGGAGCCCGGAGATCCCGGCGACCAGGAACGGGGTGGAGAGGATCTCCCGCGGATCCGAGTCCAGCAGTCCCACGAGCACGAGAGCGGGGGAGGAGATGAAGAAGGTCGCTCGGTTCAGGACATAGCGCCCCTGGGGGCCGAGCACGCCGGCGCGACCCGCGATCCAGCCCACGAGGATCATCGACCAGACGACGAAGAACCCGGCGAGGACCCCGCTCATGCGGATGTGCGGGGATGGGGGAGGCGCATGGGCTCGATCCTAGGGGGACGCTCCAGGGGGCGCGAGCGGGGTCCGGCCGTCGGACAGGGCTTTCCCAGCGGCCGGTCGACGGGGCTGCGGATGCTCGCAGAAGCGCCCGTGGTGCGCAGAAGGGCCCGCGGGCAGCGGTCAGCGGGCTCCGACGCTCTGTCGGCCGTTGATCTGGTCCGCCATGCCGGGGACCGGCTCCGCGCCGTCGGAGCCAAGCGCCACGATGCGGTTGTGCTCGTCGACGTGCACGACCCGCGGGGTGTGCGCGGCGGCCTCGATCTCGTCCATCTGCCCGTAGGCCATGATGATCACGAGGTCGCCGGGGGCGACGAGGTGAGCAGCCGCACCGTTGATGCCGATCACACCGCTGCCGCGGTCGCCGGCGATCACATAGGTCGTCAGGCGCTGGCCGTTGGTGATGTCCGCGATCGTGACCTGCTCGTTCTCGATCAGGCCTGCCGCATCCACGAGATCGGCGTCGATGGTCACCGAGCCCACGTAGTGCAGATCTGCCTGCGTGACGGTGGCACGGTGGATCTTCGAGGTCATGAGTGTCCTGAGCATCGTCCCCCCAGTGTCCCATGGGGGATGATGGTCGGGCCCGCATCGTCAGGAGGATCACCATGCCCAAGGCTCGCCGCCGCTCCGCCCACAGCTCGAGCCGCTTCGAGGACATGGCGCTGCCCGAGGAGCTTCTCGCCGAGCTCGCCCACCACGGGTTCGAGCGCGCCTTCGAGATCCAGGAGGCGATCCTGCCCGACGCCCTGGCAGGGCGGGACGTCCTCGCCCGGGCGGAGACGGGATCCGGCAAGACGCTCGCCTTCACCCTCGCGATGACGGCCCGGTTCCGCGGTCGAGGTGTCCACCGCCGTCGGCCGCTCGGCGTCGTCCTGGTGCCGACCCGTGAGCTGGCCGTGCAGGTCGTCGACACGATCCACCCCTTCGCGCGGGCCGTGGGAATCCGTGCCCAGCTGGTCGCCGGCGGCATGAACGTCGAGAAGCAGGCCGAGGCGCTGCGACGAGGCGTCGAGATCATCGTCGCGACGCCCGGACGGCTCATCGACCTCGCCGAGCGCGGCGACCTCATGCTCGACCGCGTGGAGACCACGGTGATCGACGAGGCCGACCATATGGCCGACCTCGGGTTCCTGCCCCAGGTGCGGGACATCCTGGCCGCCGTCGAGATGGGCACCCAGAAGATGCTGTTCTCAGCGACCCTCGACGGTCAGGTCGAGGGCATCGTGGACTCCTTCCTGGTCGACCCGGTCACCCATGAGACGACACCGGTGGCGGCGGCGGTGCAGAGCATGGAGCACCATGTGCTCGCCATCGCCCCGGCAGCGAAGCGCGAGACGACGGCCAGACTGGCGGCGCGCAAGGGGCGCACGCTCCTGTTCACCCGCACGCAGCTGGGAGCCGAGCGCGTCGCGCAGGAGCTCGTCGAGGTCGGGGTGAAGGCCGCTGCGCTGCACGGGAGCAAGCAGCAGGGGCTGCGCACGAACGTCCTCGCAGGGTTCCGGTCCGGCGCCTTCCCGGTGCTGGTGGCCACCGATGTGGCGGCGCGGGGTCTGCACATCGACGACATCACGATGGTCGTCCACGTGGACCCCTCCGATGACGTCAAGGAGTACGTCCACCGCTCGGGCCGCACGGCGCGCGCCGGAGCCTCCGGCTCCGTGGTCACGCTCGCGCTGCCCCATCAGACCTCTTCGACCCGTCGCATCCTCGAGGACGCCGACGTCGAACCGACCTGGAGCGAGATCGCCACCGGGGAGGAGCCGGAGATCGGGGTCCTCGGGGGGCGCAGGCCCAAGGGTGAGCCGGTCGAGGATCCGGCGACCGTGAAGTACAAGGGAGCACCCCGAAAGCTCGACATCTCGAAGACCACCGGTGCGAACTCGCGCAAGGCGGCTGAGCGGCGCCTGAACGAGGAGCGCCGCGCATCCTGGGACGAGGAGTCGTCGAGCGCCGGCCGTGCTGGGACCCGATCCGGGAAGCGGGGCCAGGCCGCGCCCCGATCCGCCGACGCCCGCTCCGGGGGCAGCGGCTCCGGTGGCGCTCGCTCTGGTGGCGCCCGGTCCGGTGGCGCTCGCTCCGGCGGTTCCCGGTCCGGTGGTGCTCGGAACGGCGGCGGGAAGGGAAGCGGAGCCCGGCGCGGAGGACGGTCCTCCGGCGGGGGCAGGCGCGGAGGCGCTCGCTGAAGCATCCGGCGGGAGGTCCGCTGGGGGCGGCATGCGCGCCCGGCGCGAGGCATGATGAGAGGAGCAGGGCCCGCGGCGACGGCGGTCCCCGTCTTCCGTAGGAGGGGCATGAGCATCAGCCTGTTCGACCTGTTCACGATCGGGATCGGACCATCGAGCTCGCACACGGTCGGACCGATGCGCGCGGCCGCCGTGTTCGCTCGTGAGGCGCTCGGAGATCCTGTCGTCGGAGCCGCACTCGCCGATGTGCAGGTGCACCTGTACGGATCGCTCGCCGCGACAGGGGCCGGGCACGGGACCCTCGACGCCGTCATCATGGGTCTGGAGGGGAGCGACCCCGAGACCGTGGATCCCGTCGCCGGGCGCGAGCGCGTCGCGGAGATCGAGGCCGACGGCGGACTCATGCTCGACGGTCGGGTCGAGGTCACGGTGCGGCCCTCGACCATCGCTCTGCACCCGCTGACGCTCCTGCCGGCGCATCCCAACGGGATGACGTTCCTCGCCGTCGACGCAGATGGCGAGGAGATCCTCCGACGGACCATGTACTCCGTGGGCGGAGGCTTCATCGTGGACGAGGACGACATGGGCCGACCGATCGCCGAGGTGGCGGCGGAGGGCGAGGGTAGCGCGGTGTTCTCCTCCGCCGCAGAGCTGCTGCAGGTGTGCTCTGAACAGGGCATCGCCGTGTCCGAGGCGATGCTCCTGAGGGAGCGGCAGTGGCGCAGCGACGAGGAGATCCGCCGTGGGGCGCTCGAGATCTGGCACGCCATGCGCGACTGCATCGACTGCGGGATGCGGGCCCGCGGCGTCCTGCCCGGAGGCCTCGAGGTCCCTCGCCGGGCCGCCTCCTGGTTCGAGTCCCTCAGTGCGGAGGATCCCGTGCGGCTGCCGATGAACGCCGTCGAGTGGGTCTCCCTCGCCGCCCTCGCGGTCAACGAGGAGAACGCCGCGGGGGGTCGTGTGGTCACCGCGCCGACGAACGGGGCGGCCGGGATCATCCCGGCCGTCCTGCACTTCGCGACCACCTACATCGAGGGGGTCGATCCGGAGGAGATCGCCGTGCGCTTCCTGCTGACCGCCGGTGCGATCGGCTCGCTGTACAAGGAGCGGGCGTCGATCTCCGGAGCGGAGGTCGGATGCCAGGGCGAAGTCGGATCGGCCTGCTCCATGGCCGCTGGTGCGCTGTGCGAGGCCATGGGCGGCAAACCTGCACAGGTGGAGAACGCAGCGGAGATCGCCATGGAGCACAACCTGGGGCTGACCTGCGATCCTGTCGGTGGATTGGTGCAGGTCCCGTGCATCGAGCGCAACGCGATGGCGGCGGTGACGGCGATCACCGCGGCACGTTTCGCACTGCGGGGCACCGGTGAGCACTTCGTGTCCCTGGACACCGTCATCGAGACCATGCGCCGCACGGGAAGGGACATGAGCGAGCGGTACAAGGAGACCGCGATGGGCGGGCTCGCGGTGACCGCGGTGCCCGTCAGCGTCCCGGACTGCTGAGGCCCTCGCCGGCTCCGGCGGTCGTGGCCTGCTCCGATGCGTCGCCGGTCGACGCCGCGCCTCCTCGCGTCCCGCTGCCCGACGCCTCGTCCCGTGCGCCCCGCAGGATCACCTCCCGTGGAACGGACGCCGCCCCCAGACGGTCGAGGACCAGGGCACGCAGACCATCGGGGGTGACGACGACTCCTTCTCGCACCGCGACCTCTGCGACGGTGCGCCGTCCGAGCTTCGGATCGGGGACCATCCTGAGGCTGACCTCGTCGATGCCCGGCTGGAGCCGCAGCAGCCGCACGACGGCACGGGGGTCGTGGACCATCCCGCCGTCAGTGATCCGTCCGTCGGCGCGTCCCTCGATCACGATCGTCCCGTCGGCCTCGATGCGGCCGCGGTCGGTGGCCAGCGCGCGCCCGCCCGTGAAGGGGGAGCGGACCATCAGCAGCCCGTCGCGCTCGGTCACGGAGACTCCGCGAAGGGGACGCCCGTCGACGCTGATCGAGCCGGTCTCCACGGTGCCGTACACATCGTGGACCCGGGCGCGCCAGTGGCGGGCGAGATCGGCGCGCAGCTCGGGGGGCAGCACGTCGGACCCCGAGACGATCCGGGGGATGGCCAGGGTTCGGTTGCCCGAGAGCTCCCTGTCCGCCTGCAGCAGGTCCGAGAGGTGCACAGGCACTCCGGAGAGGATCCTCGGGGAGGTCCGTCGCAGCAGCGTCACGCGCTCGCCGACGAGCAGGTGGCTCAGGTCCACGAGCGGAGCTCCGAGCCCGAGCGCACCCAGCGCGAGCAGCAGGCCGTGGCCGTGGACCCCGGGAGCTGCGATCGCGACCTTCGCTCCGCTGCGCAGGCCGATGCGCCGTGCGAGATCCGCGAGGGTCCGCAGCTGGGCAGGGGTGAGGGGCCCGCGCTCGAGATGGTGGGGCGTGCCTGTGGCGCCGCTCGAGCGCAGGGAGATCCGACCGCCGTCGGCCAGCGCCGTCACCAGCACGGTGCGCAGCGGGGCATCGGCCGGCAGATCGGCGAGATGGGGAGCGCGCGTTCCACGGCGGCGGAACAGCTGCACCTGATCGAACAGGTCCCGGGCGCTGAGATCGCCGTGGACATCGGTGAGGACCACCGATGCCGGACGCAGCGTGACGCGCATGCGCAGCGCGGTGCCCGCCTGCAGCACTCTCATGGACGTCCTCCCTCCGGCGATCCACCGGCAGGATGCTCCGCCTCCTGCCGGTCGAGCTCGCCTCGCTCCCTGTGCATCATGCCCTGTGCGCGGTGTCCGACGGTCCCGCCGCGCGGAGGACGCGTCCGATCCGTGCTATCCCCATGCCTGACCGCGGTCGCCTCACCAGGAGCCGCGACGATAGGGCCCGGGATAGAGCGACGAATCGCGCACGCCCAGCTCATGGGCGGCGCGCTGGGGCCAGGTCGGTTCCCGCAGGGCGACCCTCCCGAGAGCCACATAGTCGGCATCGCCGCGCTCCAGCACCTCCTGCGCCTCGGCGGGATCCGTGATCAGGCCGACGGCGGCGACGGGCATGCCCACCGCATCGCGGATCGAGCGGGCGAAGCCCACCTGGTACTGCGGTCCCATGGTGATGTCGGCGATGACGGCGCCCCCGGTGGACACGTGCAGGGCGTCCACACCGACCGCCTCGAGCTCGCGGGCGAGATCGATCGACTGGGTGACATCCCAGCCTCCGTCGATCCAGTCGGTGGCGCTGATCCGCACCAGCAGCGGTCGCTCGGCGGGCCATGCCTCCCGCACGGTGCGGGCGATCTCGAGCGCGAGCCGCCGGCGGCCCGCGTCATCGCCCCCGTACTCGTCGGTACGGCTGTTCACGAGCGGTGAGAGGAACTCGTGCACGAGATAGCCATGGGCGAAATGGAGCTCGATGGCGTCGAACCCCGCATCCAGCGCCCTGCGGGTGGCGGAGCGGAAGTCCTCGATCACGCGGGAGATGTCCTCGCGGCTGAGGACGTCGGGAGCCTCGAGGCCGGGAAACGGCTCGGCAGTGGGGCCGACGGTCCGCCATCCGGAGGCGAACGCGGGGATCGTGCCTCGCCGGTTCGCATAGCGCGGCAGCGCCGGCCAGGTGGACGCCTTGCGGCCCGCATGGGCGAGCTGCACGGCGATCGGGGCTCCCTGCGAGCGGGAGAAGCGGGCGATGCGTGCCCACGCCGCCGCCTGCTCGTCGTTCCACAGGCCGGTGTCCCTCGGCGAGATCCGCCCCTCAGGGGAGACCGCGGTGGCCTCGGTGATCAGCAGGCCGAAGCCGCCGGCCGCCCGAGCGCCCAGATGCATGAGGTGCCAGTCCCCGGGGACCCCGTCCTCCGCCTCCACCATGTACTGGCACATGGGAGCGAGCCAGATGCGATTGCGCATGGACATGTCGCGCAGGCTGACGGGGTCGAAGAGGGCGATGGGGCTCGACGATCCGGTAGCGAGGGACATGCTCCCACGGTATCCCTCGCACCGTCGGGCCTGCGCGGACGGACCCGCCCGTGGACGGCGACCGCCGGGCCCGGGCACGGCCTCCGGACCCACCCGGGCGTCGAGACGTCCGAGGACCTCGCAGGGATCGCTGCGCGCTCCGTCGACGGAGCCGGTGCCGGACCGCGCGGATGTCCCCCGGGTCCTCCGCCCCGCTCGGATCCGACAGTTCCGCAGGGCGCGGAAGGCGTCGTCCTCGCTGATCAGCGGCATCACGTGGAGGTCCGATCTCTTCGCGAGGAGTGTCAGTGAGCTGGATCTCAGCGCGATAGGGTGGGTGCGACCGAACCGTCCCCGCCGCGTGCGGGAACCCGAGATTCAGGAGCGCAGATGTCGGACGACGCCGCCACCGGTATCGACAACCTCTCGCACGAGAGCCGCACGTTCTCGCCGCCCACCGAGTTCGTCCAGAATGCGGTGGCCCGTCCCTCGCTGTACGAGGAGGCGGCCCGCGACCGGCTCGCCTTCTGGCGCTCGCGGGCGATGCTGCTGAGCTGGAACACTCCGTTCACGGAGACCCTGGACTGGTCGAACCCGCCCTTCGCCCGCTGGTTCGCCGACGGGACGCTGAACGCCGCCTACAACTGCGTGGATCGTCACGTCGAGTCGGGTCACGGTCAGCAGGTCGCGCTCCTGGCGGAGTACGAGGACGGGTCTGACGCGTCCTACACCTATGCCCAGGTCAAGGATGAGATCAGTCGGATGGCGAACGTCCTCGTGGACCTCGGGGTGAGGACCGGGGACCGCGTGGCCATCTACATGCCGATGATCCCCGAGGCGGTCTTCGCGATGCTGGCCTGCGCGCGCATCGGCGCCCCGCACTCGGTCGTCTTCGGAGGGTTCAGCGCGGAGGCGCTGCGCTCCCGCATCGAGGACGCCGAGGCGCGTGCGGTGATCACCGCCGACGGCCAGTTCCGTCGTGGGAAGGCGATGCCGCTGAAGACCGCTGTCGACGAGGCGCTCGCCGGCGGTGGGAAGAGCGTCGAGAAAGTCCTCGTGGTGCGTCGCACCGGAGGCGACGTCGAGTGGACCGAGGGGCGCGACGTGTGGTGGCACGAGGCTCGCGAGACCGCCTCGAGCGAGCACGAGCCCGTGTGGGTCGAGGCCGAGCATCCTCTGTTCATCCTCTACACCTCGGGCACCACCGGGAAGCCCAAGGGCATCGTCCACACCACCGGTGGCTACCTCACGCAGGTCAGCTACTCGCACCGCGCGGTCTTCGACCTCAAGCCCGCCTCGGACGTCTACTGGTGCACCGCGGACATCGGCTGGGTGACCGGCCACTCATACGTCGTGTACGGACCCATGACCAACCGCGCCACCCAGGTGATCTATGAGGGGACGCCCGACACTCCGCACCAGGGCCGCTGGTGGGAGATCGTCCAGAAGCACAAGGTCTCGCTGTTCTACTCCTCGCCCACGGCGATCCGCACGGCGATGAAGTGGGGCGAGGAGATCCCGGACCGGTTCGACCTCAGCTCGCTGCGGCTGCTCGGCAGCGTCGGCGAGGCGATCAACCCCGAGGCATGGATGTGGTACCGCCGTGTGATCGGCAAGGACCGCTGCCCGATCGTCGACACCTGGTGGCAGACGGAGACGGGCGCGATCATGATCTCGCCGCTGCCGGGCATCACCGCCACCAAGCCCGGCTCGGCGCAGGTCCCCCTGCCGGGCATCACGGCCGACGTCATCAACGACGCCGGCGAGCAGATCCCCGACGGGCAGGGTGGATATCTGGTCCTCTCCGATCCCTGGCCGTCGATGCTGCGGGGGATCTGGGGCGATCCGGAGCGCTTCCAGGAGACCTACTGGTCACGGTTCCCCGGGAAGTACTTCGCCGGGGATGGCGCACGCAAGGACGAGGACGGCGACATCTGGCTGCTCGGCAGGGTGGACGATGTCATGAACGTCTCCGGGCATCGTCTCTCCACCATGGAGATCGAGTCCGCTCTGGTCAGCCACGAATGGGTGGCCGAGGCCGCTGTGGTGGGCGCGGACGACGAGACCACGGGCCAGGCCGTGGTCGCCTTCGTCATCCTGCGCGAGGGCACCGAGAGCGCGGTCGAGGAGGCTGGCGGCGAGTCCGCGGCCGTGGAGGTCCTGCGCCAGCACGTGGGCAAGGAGATCGGTCCGATCGCCAAGCCCAAGAAGGTGCTCCTGGTGACGGAGCTGCCCAAGACCAGGTCCGGGAAGATCATGCGGCGCCTCCTGCGCGACGTCGCCGAGAACCGCACCGTCGGCGACACCCAGACCCTCGCCGACTCCTCGGTCATGGACCTCATCCAGCAGGGGCTGACGGGCAAGCGCTGAGTCCCGCACGACGGAGGCCCTGCCCGCGGCGATACCGCGGGCAGGGCCTCCTCGCTGTTGCAGCTCCGCCTCGCTGTTGCAGCTCTGCGGCGCGGGAGGCTCCGGTTCAGCGGGTCACCAGGATGTCGCCGACGGATGTGCGCAGGGTCATCGTGCCCGCGGCGCGGGAGCCTGCCCCGATGAGCGAGCGGTCGATGTCGACCTCGCCGAGGTCCGACTGCGCGTCGACATCCCAGAGCGAGGACCCGGGCGCCCGGACGCTCACGTCACCGGTCTCGGCAGTGATGTCGATGCCGTTCGCGGACTCCTCGGAGAGGACCAGGTCGACGTCGCCGATCGAGGAGTCCAGGGAGACGTCGCCGGAGGCGCCTCCCAGGTCCAGCTCGATCGATCCGGTGCTCGTGCTCGCGACGACTTCACCCGTCGAGGTGATCGCCCGCAGATCGATGTCGCCCACGGAGGTGGAGGCACGCAGGGAGGAGTAGGAGCCGTCGGCCTCGATCCCGCCGACGTCCGAGCTGAGATCGAGAGCGATCTCGAGGGAGTCGGGGATGATCACCAGCAGGTCGTGGGAGTCGCTGATCCAGGGGATGGGGTTCGCGTCGACGGGCTCGCTGATCGTGAGCTCGGGGGAGTCCTCGGTGCCGCTCTGACGGACCATCGCGCGGGCGGACTCATCAGGGCCCGGCAGCTCGGTCGATCCGTCCTCGACGAGAGCGACCACGACCTCCTGGGCCTCGGCGCTGCTCACCACGCGGACGTCGGCGACGTCGGCGTCGAGCGTGAGAGAGGAGGGGGCACCGAGCGGGATGGTCGCCGGGACGTCGTCGTAGCTGCGGGCGACCGCCCACGGGACGATCGTCGAGGCGGCCAGACCCAGCACCGCGATCCCGGTGACGACCAGCGAGACGATCACCGTGACGGTCCGCCAGCCGCGGCCGCCTCCCGGCTCGGGCGAGAGGCGGCGGGCGGGCTCGACATAGACTCCTCGGCGCTCCTCCCCGGAGCGCGCCGCGGTCGGCGTACCGGAGGGATCGGCCGACGGAGGGACGGGGGCGGCATGCAGTTCGGTGCTCATCATCGGTCCTCGGATTCCAGGTAGCGCAGGACGGCCATCACACGGCGGTTCTCGCCGTCCACGGGCGGGAGGTCGAGCTTGGACAGCAGGGAGGAGATGTGCTTCTCGACGCTGCCGGGAGAGACGAACAGCGTGTCGGCGATCGCCTGGTTCGAGCGGCCCTGCGCCATGAGCGCGAGCACCTCCCGCTCTCGCGGGGTCAGGGACTCGAGGGTCCGACGACGACGCGATCGCACGAAGATCTGCTGGACGACCTCGGGGTCCAGCCAGGTGCTGCCGGAGCCCACCTCGTCGACGACCTCGAGGAAGTCCTCCACGTCGGCCACGCGGTCCTTGAGCACGTACCCGAGTCCGTGCGGGGAGTCCGCGATCAGCTCGGAGGCGTAGCGCTCCTCGACGTACTGCGAGAGCACCAGGAGGGCGACGTCGGGGTCCTGGCGACGGATCAGGGCGGCGGCGCGCACCCCCTCATCGGTGAAGGTCGGGGGCATGCGCACGTCCACGACGGCGAGGTCGGGGCGATGGGTGCTGACGGCGGAGAGCAGCGCGGAGGCGTCTCCCACGGCGGCGACCACCTCGTGCCCGGACTCGGTCAGCAGACGCTCCAGGCCGGCACGGAGCAGCACGGCGTCGTCGGCGATGACGATCCTCATCGGGAGACCTCCTGGTGGTCGGGGGCTCCGGCGTCCGCAGGAGCGGGAGGACCGTCGGCAGGGCCGAGGTCCTGCGGGGTCGACGGCTGCTGGGTCGACGGCTGAGGGACACCGCTCCGAGGGAGCGTCGGCAGCGGGATGACGGCCAGCAGAGCGGTGCCGCCCCCGGCAGGGCTCGCGATCTCCAGCCTGCCTCCGGTCGCTCGGACGCGGTCGGTCAGACCTGCCAGACCGGTGGAGACGCCGTCCCGGTGCACGATCGCACCGCCGCGTCCGTCGTCCTCGACCCGCACCCGCAGAACGTCGCCGCTCTGGGCGACCAGGACGCTCGCGCGGCTCGCCTGCGCATGCCGGGCGATGTTCGTGAGCGCCTCGGCGACCACGAAGTAGGCGACGGCCTCGCGCTCGCGGTCGAGCGGGCCGGACAGCTCCACCCGGAGGTCCACGGGCACGCTCGATCGGGCGGCGATCGCCGAGAGCGCAGCGTCCAGGCCACGGTCCGTGAGCACCGCGGGATGGATGCCGCGGGCGAGCTGCCGCAGATCGGTCATGATGCCCTTCGCCTCGCCGTGCGCCTGTGAGACGAGCTCTTCGGCGCGGTCGGGGTCGCGGCGGATGGCGCCCTTGGCCATGCCCAGCGTCATCGCGAGCGCCACCAGGCGCGGCTGCACCCCGTCATGGAGGTCGCGCTCGATGCGCAGCCTCTCCTGGGCGGCGGCGTCGACGGCGCCCTGTCGGCGCTCGCTCATCTCGGCGACCTGCTCGCGCAGGTCATCCTCGGAGCCGGAGATGAGCCCCCGCGCCAGGCCGCGATCGCTGAGCCCGCCGAGCACGAGCATCAGGAGCGCGAGCACTGCGCTGAGCGCGCTGAGCGCGACCAGCGACCAGCGAGGCAGGACGACGGGTCCCAGCGCCAGCTCGCCGGCGCGCACCGCGATGTCGCCGGCGGTCCACGAGACCCAGAGCATCGAGAGGAAGAGGATGAAGAAAACACCGGCGACGAGCATGGCCAGATGATGGTGGAGCACCCCGCGCCAGAAGGCACCGGAGGTGATCTCGAGCCACAGCCCGTGCAGCCAGCCCACGAACCCGGCGCGACGGCTGCGGCGCCGTCGGGGGACGATCACCTCGATGCGGTGCACGGCCACCGCCCGTCGGCGCTCGATGCGCACGGCCGCCTGCATGAGCAGCACCCAGGGGATCAGCAGCAGCACCCCGGAGCCCAGCGCCAGGAGTCCGCCGATGCCGGCGATCAGGAGCGTCAGGCTGATCCAGAACCAGGTGAGGGACAGCAGACCCCCGGGGATGACGGCGCAGACGCCCGCGAACGACAGCCGGGACGGGACGGGCGCCGGATGTGCTCCCGGGGCCGTGCTCGGAGCCGCTGCCGGGGACGTCGGCGCCGGGGGCGGCGCGGAGCGCGGCGCGTAGGGCGGGGCGGAGGTGTCTTCCATGTCACCGACCCTAGGCGGCGGGGGAGCGACCTCCCACCCGGTCCTCCCGCCGGACCTGCGGGGGGATATCCCCCGCAGGCTGAGGTCACGACCTGGGGCGAACCGCCCGCAGGTCTCCGTGGTGATCTCCGGATGCGGTTCAATGGGTCCATGAGCAACGAGGCGAGCACTCCTTCCGAGACCCCTGCAGATCCGTCCTCCGGCGGAACCGGCCGCGCAACGCTCCGCGACGTGGCGGACTCCGTCGGCATCTCCAGCGCCGTCGCCCTCAGGGCGCTGCGCGGGACCGACGACATCCGTCCCCAGCTGGCGGGACGGGTGCGAGAGGCGGCGGAACGCATGAACTTCCCGCTCGAGGAGCTCGCCGGCGAGCACGACCATCGCGGCGTGGTCGCCGTGCTGGTCAACACGATGCGCAACACCTGGATCTCGGATCTCGTGCGGGCGATCCGCATCGAGCTGACCGCGACCGGTCGCTCCGCCGTGGTCGTCCCCACCCGACGTCGCGTGCCGGAGCATCCGGTCGCGGCCGACACCGACGCGATCGAGAACCTCGTCCATCTCGGCGTGGACGGCTTCCTGATGGTCTCCGATCCCGCCGACGTGGACGGCGTGATGACGGCGACCGGTGATCGACCGATCGTCGGCATCGGCTGCTCGAGGGACTTCATCGGCCGCATCGACACGGTCCGCATCGACGACGAGGTCGGTCAGGGTCTGCTGGTCGACCATCTGGTGAGCCTCGGACATCGGGACATCGCGCACGTCGGCGGTGTCGGCGCGGCCGTCGCCCGAGAGCGGGCCGACGCCTTCCGCCACGCCATGGAGCGCCACGGCCTGGCGGACCATGCCCGTGTCGAGCCGGGCGACTTCACCGAGCAGGTCGGGCAGACGGCAGGCAACATGCTGCTGCGCGGGAGCCAGGTCCCCACCGCTGTCACCTGCGCCAACGACGTCACCGCGATCGGCGTGCTCTCCGCCGCACGGGAGTACGGCTTCTCGGTCCCCGACCAGCTGGCCGTCGCCGGCTACGGCAACACCTCGCTGGCCGCATCCGGCATCGCGCAGATCACCAGCGTGGATCCCAACTCCGACCGGCTCGGCGCCCTCGCCGCGCAGTTCCTCGTCGAGCGCGTGTCAGGTCACGAGGAGGACGCCCGCGACGTCGCGGTCGCCCCTGAGGTCGTCGTGCGCCGTTCGAGCTCTGCCGGTCCCCGCGCCGAGGCTCCGCGCCGCAAGCGCATCTCCGTGGAGTGAGCGGGATGCCCGGGGCGTCTGCTCCCCGGCCCCGCCTGTCGTGCCCTCCCCGTCCTCCGTCCCGCCTGCGTTAGGCTCTGACCATGATCAACACCACGAACGACCCGAGCACGCCGCCCACCCAGCGGTCCATCGGCGAGCTCGTCCAGTCCATCCGCGACGAGCTGCTCGGGGTGGTCCACCACGAGATCGACATCGCCAAGAAGGAGATCACGGCGATCGCGATCAAGGTGGGCATCATCGCCGCCTGCGCCGCCGTGCTCCTGTTCCTCCTGCTGTCGGCCTGGGTGATGCTGCTGTTCGCGGCGGCCACCGGGCTCGAGCGCGCGGGCCTGCCCGACTGGGCCGCCTTCCTGATCGTGGCAGGCGTCTTCATCGTGATCTCCGCGATCGCGGGCCTGGTCGCCTACCTCGTCTCCAAGCGGATCCGCGCCCCCGAGACGACGATCGAGACCGCACAGGCCGCCGTCGGCGCCGTCCAGGGCAAGAAGCGCAGCAACGCCGTCTCCTACGACGACACCTTCGAGGAGCTCTACGGCAAGCCTGCCGGGCCTTCGGCCTGAGGACCGTTCCGTCGCGCGCGGCGACCAGCCGTCCCGCACCCGCGGCGCCTCACCGACCGTCCGCGTGTGAAGGTCCTGACCACGGCGTCCGGGGCAGTACCCTGGGACGCGTGACACTCCAACTGCACGACACCGCCACCCGCACCACTGCGCCGTTCACCCCGGTGCGCGAGGGGGCGGTGTCGCTGTATGTCTGCGGGCCGACGACCCAGGGGGCACCCCATCTGGGGCATCTGCGCACCTTCCTCGCCTTCGACGTGCTCGTGCGCTGGCTCGAGCGCAGCGGATACGAGGTCACCCATGTCCGCAACGTCACGGACATCGACGACAAGATCCTGGTGAAGTCCGCTGAGGCGGGTGCGCGATGGTGGGCCTGGTCGCTGAGGTTCGAGCGCGAGTTCCAGGACGTGCTGGACCGGGTGGGGAACCGACGCCCCAGCTACGAGCCGCGCGCCACGGGTCACGTTCCCGAGATGATCGAGCTGATGCAGCGGCTGATCGAGCGGGGGCACGCCTACGCCGACGGCGACGGCTCGGTCTACTTCGACGTCGCCTCCCTGCCGTCCTACGGCTCCCTGACCCGACAGAGCCTCGAGGACATGCAGGATGCCGGCGAGGAGATGGAACCCGGCAAGCGGGATCGGCGGGACTTCGCGCTGTGGAAGGCCGCGAAGCCGACGGAGCCGGAGACCGCCTCCTGGGACACCCCCTTCGGCCGGGGCCGGCCGGGCTGGCACCTCGAATGCTCCGCCATGAGCCGCAAGTACCTCGGCGAGACCTTCGACATCCACGCCGGCGGTCTCGATCTGCGATTCCCGCATCACGAGAACGAGCAGGCCCAGTCCCATGCCGCCGGATTCGGATTCGCGCAGCGGTGGATGCATTCCGGCGTGCTCACCGTGGACGGTCTGAAGATGGGCAAGAGCCTGGACAACTTCGTCACCGCCGCGGACGCCTTGGCCGCGCATCCCGCGCCGGTGGTCCGCCTCGCCCTGATCAGCGGCCACTACCGTGCGACCGTCGAGTACAACTCCCGCGCGATCCACGAGGCCGGTGTCGTCTGGGAGCGCTTCGTGGCCACCTCGCAGAGGGCGGCGGAGATCCTCGACGGCACGCCCGCCGCGGCGACTGCCCGGCCCGATGCCGATCTCCTCGCCGTCGAGCTGCCGGAGGCGTTCGTCGGGGCGATGGACGATGACCTCGCCGTGCCGGAGGCCTTCGCCGTGATCCATCGTGAGCAGTCCGCCCTGAACACCCTGCTGGCGGAGGCCGCGGGGGAGTCCGGTCCCGACCGCGTCGAACGGGTCGCTGCCGGGCTGGGGCGTCTGCGTGCGATGCTCGACGTCATGGGACTTGACCCGCTGGGACACCAGTGGGCGTCGGCCGAGGGGAGCGGTGCAGCGGAGCATGCTGCGCTGGAGGCTCTCGTGACCGCACAGCTGGACGCGCGGGCGACCGCTCGCGCGGAGAAGGACTGGGCCGGGGCGGACGCCATCCGCGACGCCCTGAGCGCTGCCGGGATCCGCGTCGAGGACGGGGCCGACGGCGCCCGCTGGACGCTCGCGACCGGCAGCTGAGGAGGAATCATGGCAGGGAACAGCTCTCGCCGGGGCGCAGTGCGCCGCGGCAAGAAGGGTGCCAGCACCGGATCGGGCGGCGTCCGCCGCCGTGGGCTCGAGGGCAGGGGCCCGACACCGAAGGCGGAGGACCGCCCCGCGCACAAGGCCTACCGCGGCGGCAGCGGTGGCGCGTCGGGAGGTCGGGCTCCGCGGGGTGGCCAGGAGCGCGCCCGGCGCGGCCAGGATCAGGTCGCCGGCCGCAATGCCGTGCTCGAGGCGCTGCGGGAGGACGTCCCTGCGACGCGTCTGACCGTCCTCAACGGCATCGAGGTCGATGAGCGCGTCCGCGAGATCCTGCGTCTGGCGGGCTCCCGGTCTCTGCCGATCACCGAGGCGACCCGGACGGACCTCGATCGGATGACTGACCGGGCCGTCCACCAGGGCGTCGCGCTGACGATCCCGCCGTACGACTACGCGGATGTCGAGGACCTTCTGCAGCGCGCCTCCGAGAGCTTCGAGGAGCCGCTGCTGATCGCCCTGGACGGCATCACCGATCCGAGGAACCTCGGCGCGATCCTGCGCAGCGCCGACGCATTCGGCGCTCACGGTGTGATCATCCCCGAGCGTCGCAGCGTGGGGATGACTGCGAGCGTGTGGAAGGTGGCGGCCGGAGCGGCCGGCCGCGTGCCCGTCGCGCAGGTCACCAACCTCAACCGGACCCTCGCCTCGTTGAAGACGAAGGGCGTGTTCGTCCTCGGCCTGGACGCCGACGGCGACGTCACCTCCCGGGAGCTCGAGCTCGGCGCGCAGCCTGTGGTCATCGTGGTCGGGGCCGAGGGCAAGGGCCTGTCGCGGCTCGCGCGCGAGCACAGCGACCAGGTGGTCTCCATCCCGATGGCAGGCAGGACCGAGTCCCTCAACGCGTCGGTCGCCGCTGCGATCGCTCTCTACGAGATCTCCGGGGTCCGCTCGGCGCTCGGTCGCGCGTGACATGACGGCGGCCCGGTGCGGCGAGGTCTCCGTCCCGTCCCACCGGGCCGTCGGCCCCGGCAGTGCCTGATGGTCGCCACGCCGGAGGGCAGTCGCGCCGAAGGGCCGCCACGCCGGATGCGCGCCGGCTGAGTCCGGTCCCGTCAGTCCCGGAAGATCGGCAGGGCTGACGTCTCGGTGGTGACCAGGGACTTCTCGTCGGGCCGATGGACGAGCACGGTGAGGATGTAGTCGCGCACCGTGTCATCGAGGCTGACGTCCGCCCCCTCCTTCTCGGAGAGGAACCACTTGTGCTCTAGCACCTCGTGGAAGAACTCGGGCGGCTCGAGCTTCGACCGCATCCCGCGAGGGATGGCCCGGACCACCGGCTCGTACTGCTGCTGCAGCCACTCGTGCGCGACGAACTCCTCCTCCTCGGCCTGCTGGTCGGTCACCGCCCGATAGTGATCGAGGTCGTTGAGGAGTCGCCGGGCCTGGTTCTCCTGCGCGTCGATGCCCGTCAGACGCATCAGACGTCGGGCGTGATGGCCCGCGTCGACGACCTTGGGGCGGATCGAGAGGGTGGTGCCGTCGAGGTCGGTCGTGATCTCCAGCTCACCGACGTCGAAGCCCAGCTCGTTCAGCTTCTCGATGCGAGCCGATACTCGCCAGCGCTCGTCGGTCGAGAACTGTTCGCGGGCGGTCAGCGCCGCCCACAGCTCCTCGTAGCGGCGCACCAGGTCGTCGCCGACGGCGACAGGATCAGTCTCCGGATCCAGCAGATCTCCTGCCTGGAGATCCATGAGCTCGCCGATGATGTTGGTGCGGGCGAGGTCGAGGTCATAGAGGCGCTGCCCGTCGGAGAGCTCCTCATGGAGGCTTCCGGTCTCGACGTCGACGATGTATGCGGCGAATGCGCCGGCGTCGCGGCGGAACAGCGTGTTCGACAGCGAGACGTCACCCCAGTAGAAGCCCTCGAGGTGCAGACGCACCAGCAGGACCGTGAGCGCATCCAGCAGGCGATGGGCGGTCTCCGCCTTCGAGACCTGGCTGAACACCGCACGGTAGGGGAGGGAGAACTGCAGGTGCCGGGTGATCAGGACGGCGTCCAGCTCAGTGCCGTCCGGCCGTGCACGGCCGGAGATGACGGCGAAGGGCTCGACGGCGGGGATGTCCAGACGACCCAGGACGCGCAGCATCTCGTACTCGCGGCGGGCGAGCGCGTGGTCGATCTCCTTGAGTGCGAGCACACGGCCGGAGACCCGCACGAAGCGCACGACATGGCGGGAGATGCCGCGGGGCAGGGCCGCGAGCATCTCCTCGGGCCAGTCCTCCAGCGGATGCTCCCAGGGCAGATCGAGCAGCGCCGGATCTGCACGGGACGCGGTGATCTCCAAGGGTGCCATGGCCTCATTCTCCCCTACAGGGCGGTGTGGTCGGGGGCCGACGTGCGGATGGGCACGGGTTCGTCCCGGAATCTCCTCAGGTACCGGCACAAGAGAAGCGGGCGCCCGGCCAGGTGCCGGACGCCCGCTCGCTCAGCGTGGGGATCAGTCGCCCAGGCGCTCGCCGCTCTTCGCATCGAACAGGTGCAGATGATCCTGCTTCGGGCGGAAGTGGACGGTCTCGCCCTTCACCGGGGGACGGCGGCCGTCGACACGGGCGATGAACGGCTTGGCCGTCTCGTCCGCACCGGCGCGGCGACCGTAGATGAACGCGTCCGCGCCCAGCTCCTCGACCACGTCGACCTCGATGGCGATGCCCTGGCCCTCACCGACGAGCTCGAGGTCCTCGGGACGGATGCCGACGGTCACGCTGGTCTCGTCGGTGTCCGAGAGGGTCGCGCGGTCCACGGGCAGCACGGCGCCGCCGAACTGGACACCCTGGTCGGTGAGCTTCTCCTCGAGCAGGTTCATCGCGGGGGAGCCGATGAAGCCGGCCACGAACACGTTGTTCGGGTGGTCGTACATGCGGCGCGGGGAATCGATCTGCTGCAGGACGCCGGCGTTCAGGACGGCGACGCGGTCGCCCATCGTCATGGCCTCGGTCTGATCATGCGTCACGTAGACCGTGGTGACGCCCAGCCGACGCTGCAGGGAGGCGATCTGCGTGCGGGTGGACACACGAAGCTTGGCGTCGAGGTTCGACAGCGGCTCGTCCATGAGGAACACCTGCGGGGAGCGCACGATCGCGCGGCCCATGGCGACGCGCTGGCGCTGACCGCCGGAGAGCGCCTTCGGCTTGCGGTCGAGGTACTCGGTGAGGTCGAGGATCTCGGCGGCGTCCTCGACGCGCTTGCGGATCTCCGCCTTCGGCGTGCCGGCGATCTTCAGGGCGAAGCCCATGTTGTCGGCCACCGTCATGTGCGGGTAGAGCGCGTAGTTCTGGAACACCATCGCGATGTCGCGGTCCTTCGGCGGGACGTCGGTCACGTCCCGGTCGCCGATCAGGATGCGACCTGCGTCGATCTCCTCGAGGCCGGCGAGCATGCGCAGCGAGGTGGACTTGCCGCAGCCGGAGGGGCCGACGAACACGAGGAACTCGCCGTCGCCGATCTCGATGTTCAGGCTGTCCACCGCCGGGCGCTCCTGCCCCGGGTAGATGCGCGACGCATTGTCGAATGTCACAGTTGCCATGGTGTTTCCCTTCACCGGCAGGTACGTGCCGGACGGTCCGTTGTGAAGTGTCGTTCACCGGTATGGCTGGGGGCGTTGGGGTGCTCCCTTGCACCGGCTTCGAGAAGTGTAGCCGAACTCTCACGTGTTCCGCGCCATCTGACGTCGTTCGGACAAGAAATCTCCGCGCGTCGCCGTGCAGGGCGGCATCGCCGCAGGCCGCGCGCCCTGATGGCGCTCAGGTGGTGCACGGGGCCCGAGCGAGCCCCACCGATGGATAATCTCCGGGTGGACATCTCCGAACTCACCCGCAGGATCCTGGACCGTCGAGGCGCGCCGGAGGACCCGCTGCGCATCGTGCAGGCGGGGCATCCGGCGCTGCGGCGGCGATCGGCCCCCGCCGTCGGGCGCCTCGATCCGGAGCTCCAGGCCGAGCTGATCGCAGCCATGACGGTCACGATGCGGCGCGCTCCCGGGGTGGGCCTGGCCGCACCGCAGGTCGGCATCCCGCTGCGCCTGATCGTCGTCGAGGACCGCTATGGCACCGCTCCCGGCGAGGACGCGGACGACGACCTGCTCGAGCGTCGTCCGCTTCCGCTGCGTGCGCTGCTCGATCCGCGGATCGAGCAGATGGGCACCGAGACCGTCCATGCCTGGGAGGGCTGCCTGTCCGTCGACGGATGGCAGTCGATCGTGCCGCGGTCGCGCCGAGTGCGGCTGAGGGCGCATGAGGTGCGCACGGATGCACCGGATGCAGCCCCTCGCGAGGTCGATGAGGAGCTCGTGGGCTGGACCGCCCGCATCCTCCAGCACGAGACCGATCATCTGCACGGCACCCTCTGCCACGACCGGGCGGTCCCGCGGTCCTTCATCGAGTCCTCCTACGCCCCGCACTACGCCGAGCTCTCCGACGCCGTGCGTCTGCTGGGCCTCGAGGGCGACATCGCTCGGCTGGCGCCCGGGGAGGTCGTCCTCGACACCGCCGACGAGGAGCTCGGAGCCGCCGAGGGTAGCGTGTCCCTGACCTCGACCCCCAGGAACGGAGCACACCGGTGAACCAGAGCGCCCCGACGCCCGAGACGGCGCCCGAGAGCCCGGAGCCGGTCGACGACCGCTGGCTCTCCCTGATCGACACCGCCCTGAAGGTGCAGGCCCCGCTCGCGCGCTCCTACGTGCGTCGTCTGCGGTCCAAGCATCCCGATGCCAGCCGCGAGGAGCTGCTGAGCGCGCTCCACCGGAGGTTCACCGCCCTGTCCACGCTCACCGGCGCGGGCATCGGCGGCACGGCGGCGCTGCCGGGCATCGGCACGGCCGTGGCCGTCGGCCTGACCGTCGGAGAGGGCATCTCGTTCGCCGAGAGCTGCGCCTTCCTGACTCTCGCCACGGCCGAGATCCACGAGGTCGACATGGACGACCGTGAGACGCGAAGGCTGATCCTCATGGCCGTCCTCAGCGGCGAGCGGGGCGCGGAGATCGTGGCCCGGGCGATGGGCAAGCAGGGGCTGCAGTGGAACGCGCTGCTCGGCGGCGGGGGCGGCATCGTCCCCACGTTCGTCAGCAAGCAGGTCTCGCGATACGTCCGCAAGCGCGTGATCTCGCGCAGCGGGAAGCTGTGGATGGTCCGCCTGCTGCCGTTCGGGATCGGTGCTGCCATCGGCGGCTTCGGAGCCCGCGCGATCAGCCGCACCGTGATCGAGGTGCTCGAGGACATCTTCGCGCAGGCCGAGACCATCGAAGGCGAGCTGGCCGGACAGGGCGCCGCGCTGGAGGGCTGAGGACCTCGTCCGGGTCGGACACCGATGACGGCGCGGGCCCGGAGGATCTCCTCCGGGCCCGCGCCGTCCTCATCGACGGATCGCTCCGTCCCCGCGATCAGGTGGTCTGGGTGAACTCATTGGCGTGCTCGGTGCCGACCGCGCGCTCGTACGAGCGACGGATCTCGGCCTCGGCATCGCTGCGACCTTCCCAGTGAGCGCCCTCGACGCTCTTGCCGGGCTCGAGGTCCTTGTAGACCTCGAAGAAGTGCTGGATCTCCAGACGATGGAACTCCGAGACGTCGGTGAGCTCCTGACGACGCACCTGCCGCCGGTCGCCGACGGGCACCGCCACGATCTTGTCGTCGCCCCCGGCCTCGTCCCGCATGCGGAACATGCCGAGCGCGCGGCAGCGGATCAGACAGCCGGGGAACGTGGGCTCCTCCAGCAGCACCAGGCAGTCCAGGGGGTCCCCGTCCTCGCCCAGCGTCCCTTCGATGAACCCGTAGTCGTCCGGGTAGCGCGTCGCCGTGAACAGCATCCGGTCCAGGCGGATGCGCCCGTTGTGGTGGTCCACCTCGTACTTGTTCCGATTCCCGCGAGGGATCTCGATGGTCACGTCGAATTCCACGACAGCCGCTCCGTTGCTTCCGCCCCTAGCGGGCATTGATTCTGACCTCGACACTCTATCGTGAGGGACATGGTCTCTGAGCGCATATGGCGGAACACCGCGATCGGCCTGTGCATCGCCGTCCCCGCCAGCTTCTACGTCCTCGGCGATCTGGCCGATGCCTTCCCCGGCGTCCTCACGGTGGCATCCGCGCAGGCGACCCCCGAGGCCGGGCCGCGCGCGGTCGCCGAGGACTGGGAGCGGGAGAGCGCCTCGGTGCCCACCGGGGCGACAGCCGCGGAGGTCTCCCCAGAGCTCGCCTCCGACCTGCAGGAACGCATGGATGCGCAGGCTGACCTCGATGTCGTCGGAGGCAACCTCGCCTTCTCCGTGGTCGATGCGGAGACCGGCATGGTCATCGCCGAGCGCGACGCGGACACCGCCCGGACCCCGGCCTCCACCCTCAAGCTGCTGACCGCCGCGGCGACGCTGCGTCTCTACGACGCCGACGAGACGCTCACGACGCGCGCCGTCGTGGCGGACGGGACAGTGACCCTCGTCGGCGAGGGCGACATGACTCTCACCGAGGGCGATCTCCGAGACCTCGCCCAGCAGACGGCGGAGCTCGTCGAGCAGCAGGGCGGAGGGAGCGTCTCCCTGGTGCTGGACAGCTCGCTGATCGTCGGCGGCCAGAACCCGGCCTGGGGGAACAACGGAACCGCCGGCGGGTGGGTGGCGCCGACGGCGGCCCTCGCCGTCGACGAGGGATGGCTCGACGATGAGGAGTACGGACCGAAGTCCGTCGACCCGGCCGGAGACGCCGCCGAGCTGTTCGCCGCGCTGCTCGAGGAGGCGGGTGTCGAGGTCGAGGGGGACATCTCCTCGGGAACGGCTCCGGAGGACGCCGCAGAGGCGACCGTCGAGTCCGAGCCGCTCGGCGACATCGTGCGCCGCACCCTGCAGATCTCGGACAACACCGCCGCCGAGATGCTCGCCCATCTGGTCGCTCTGCGCAGGGGCGAGCCGACGACCCCGGAAGGTGCGGCGGGCGCCGTGCGCGCCGAGATCGTCGAGCTCGGGAAGGAGCTCGGGGTCGCGCAGGACGATCTCGAGTCGATCGTCATCAACGACGGCTCAGGGCTCTCCCGAGAGGATCGGATCCCGCCGGCGCTGCTCGCGGCCGTGCTCGGGGAGGTCGCCTCGGGGAGCGTCCCTCAGCTCGAGCAGATCCTCTACGACGTCCCGATCGCGGGTCTGTCCGGCACGCTGGCCGAGCGCTTCGGTGCAGAGGGCACCGAGTCCGCGCGGGGGGTCGTCCGGGGGAAGACCGGCTACCTGGGCGGTGCTGCGACCCTCGCGGGGGTCGCTGTGATGGCTGACGGACGGACCGTCGGCTACTCGATCGTCGTGCACGGCTTCGACGGTGCCGATGCGGCGGAGGCGAGATCCGCCGTGGACGCCGTGGCCGCTCAGATCGTCGCGGCTGCGTGATGGCGGGCCCTCCCCAGGTCGTCGCCCGGGCCCGGCTCGCCGTGCGGGCGGCGCTCGCCTCGCGGCTCGAGGCGCTCGCCGACGACACCTCCTCCGGGCGGCTCTCCCCGCGTCTGGTGGTCGGCGTGAGCGGGGGATCGGACTCCCTCGCCCTGCTCGCGACGGCGCAGTGGGTCGCGCCCCGCATGGGACTCGCCGTCGAGGCGGCGATCGTCGACCACGGTCTGTCGGGGCAGTCCGCGTCCGTCGCCGAGAGGGCCCGCACCCAGGCCGAGCGCCTCGGAGCCGAAGCGATCGTCCTCACGGTGCGCGTGGACGCAGATGCCCCGGGAGGCATCGAGAACGCGGCTCGGGACGCTCGCCGCTCAGTCCTCGATGCTCGCGTCGAGGACACGGGCGCACTGGCGCTCCTGCTCGGCCACACCCTGGACGACCAGGCCGAGCAGGTGCTCATGGGGCTGGCTCGCGGAGGCGGCCCGAGGGCGCTCGCCGGTATCGCCCGAGAGCGCGACGGAGTGCTTCGGCCCTTCCTCGGCAGCGGCCGTGACGAGGCAACCGCTCTCCGTCGCGCCGACACCGAGGAGATCTGCCGCCTGCACGATCTGGAGTGGTGGCAGGACCCGATGAACGCCGACGAGACCCTTCTCCGGGCCCGTGTCCGGCATCGGGCGCTCCCGCTGCTGCGGGAGATCCTGGGCGACCACATCGACGAGAACCTCGCCCGCACCGCCGATCTGGTGCGGCCGGACGTGGAGCATCTCGATGCGGAGGCGGGGGAGCTGCTGGAGCAGCTGCGACGCGACGGTGCCGGGCGGCGCGAGGAGAGGGATCTGCTGCTGCTGGACGCGCATGCCCTCGCGGCTGCTCCGGCTCCCCTGCGCACGAGGGTGCTCCGCGATGCCACTCGTGCCGCCCGCATCGAGGCCGACGGCAGGATGGGCAGGTCGTCGGGCGGTTCCGGCAAGTCCCTGCTGCGTCGGCAGCTGCTGGCCGTCGACGGACTTCTCGTCTCATGGCATGGTCAGGCAGCGGTGAGCGTTCCGGGTAGGATCGAGGTCGCTCGCCGCGACGGCCTGCTCGTGTGGCGCCGAACGGATCCGTGAGCCGCGGCGTTCGCACCCATCTCACCCACGGAGGAGACCCGCGTGCCATCTACGCCCATCCACCCCGACGTCGAGCGCGTTCTGCTCGACGAGCGGCAGATCGCGGATCGCATCGCCGAGCTCGGCGCCGCGATCGCCGACGACTACGCGGACGAGCCGCCGATCCTGGTCGGGGTCCTCAAGGGCGCGGTGATGGTCATGGCCGATCTCGCCCGGGCGATCGATCTCCAGACGGAGATGGACTGGATGGCCGTGTCCTCCTACGGATCCGGCACCAAGTCCTCCGGCGTGGTGAGGATCCTCAAGGATCTCGGCACCGACATCACCGATCGGCATGTGCTGATCGTCGAGGATGTCATCGACTCCGGCCTGACGCTCAAGTGGCTGATCTCCAACCTGCGCTCGCGCGGGCCCCGGAGCGTCGAGATCTGTGCGCTGCTGCGCAAGCCCGAGGCGGCTCGCGTCGAGATCGACGTGCGATACGTCGGCTTCGACATACCCAACGACTTCGTGATCGGCTACGGCCTGGACTACGCCGAGCACTACCGCAACCTTCCGTACGTGGGCGTCCTCAAGCGCTCGGTCTACGAGGGCTGAGAGAGGACTGAGATGGCGGAGAACACGAGCACCCGCAAGCGTCCCCTGGTCAGCATCGCGATCTGGTCCTTGGTGGCGATCGTGCTGATCAGCATTCTCATCGGCGTCTTCAACCGTGACGGCTATCAGCAGATCGACACCCAGCAGGGTCTCGAGCTGCTCGAGGGCGGCACCGTCGAGCAGGCGAAGATCATCGACGGCAATCAGCAGCGTGTGGACCTCGTCCTCACCGAGTCCTACGTCGTCGACGACACCGACAAGGGCACCAGGGTCAGCTTCTCCTACGTGACCGCCCGGTCCGACGACGTGGTCGCTGCGGTCTCCGCCGCAGAGCCGGCTCAGGGCTACACGGATGAGATGGTCGGCAGCTCCTGGTGGTCGACGCTGCTGGTCTCCTTCCTGCCGCTGCTGATCTTCATCGGCCTGTTCTGGTTCCTCATCATGAACGCGCAGGGCGGCGGCAAGGCCATGCAGTTCGGCAAGTCCAAGGCCAAGCTGTTCAGCAAGGAGGCCCCCAAGGTCACCTTCGCCGACGTCGCCGGAGCCGAGGAGGCAGTCGAGGAGCTCGACGAGATCAAGCAGTTCCTCGTCGCGCCCGAGAAGTACCAGGCCGTCGGAGCGAAGATCCCCAAGGGCGTGCTCCTGTACGGCCCTCCCGGCACGGGCAAGACCCTGCTGGCGCGCGCCGTCGCAGGCGAGGCCAACGTGCCCTTCTACTCGATCTCCGGCTCCGACTTCGTCGAGATGTTCGTCGGCGTCGGCGCGAGCCGCGTCCGCGACCTCTTCTCCACCGCCAAGGAGAACGCCCCCGCGATCATCTTCATCGATGAGATCGACGCCGTCGGCCGCCATCGCGGCGCCGGCATGGGCGGCGGTCACGATGAGCGCGAGCAGACCCTGAACCAGATGCTCGTGGAGATGGACGGGTTCGACGAGAACCAGAACGTCATCCTCATCGCCGCCACCAACCGCGTGGACATCCTCGACCCCGCTCTGCTGCGTCCGGGCCGCTTCGATCGCCAGATCGCCGTGGAGGCCCCGGACCTCAAGGGACGCCTGCACATCCTGACGGTGCACGCCAAGGGCAAGCCGCTCGCGCACGACGTCGACCTCGAGGCCGTCGCGCGGCGCACCATCGGCATGTCCGGCGCGGATCTCGCCAACGTGCTCAACGAGGCGGCGCTGCTCACCGCGCGCAGCGGGAACCAGATCATCGACAACCGTGCCCTCGACGAGGCCATCGATCGCGTCTCCATGGGGCCGCAGCGGTACTCCAAGGTCATGACCGATCGCGAGCGCCAGATGACCGCATACCACGAGGGCGGGCATGCCCTGGTGGCAGCGGCGCTGAACAACTCCGCTCCCGTCACGAAGGTGACGATCCTTCCCCGCGGCCGTGCCGGCGGCTACACGATGGTGGTGCCGACCCAGGACCGCAATTACCAGTCCCGCAATGAGCTGCTGGACCGCCTCGCCTATGCGATGGGCGGCTACGCCGTGGAGGAGAGCATCTTCCACGACGTCACGACAGGGCCCAGCTCCGATCTGCAGAACGCGACGAAGATCGCGCGGACGATGGTCATGCAGCTGGGAATGAGCGATGCCGTTGGCCAGGTCGCGCTCTCCGGTGACCAGGACGAGGTCTTCGTGGGCATGCAGCAGGGGCAGGGCCCGCAGTTCAGCGCCGAGACCGCCTCCCTGATCGACCAGGAGGTCCGACGCCTGCTCGAGAACGCCCTGGACGAGGCCTGGGCGGTGATCGTGGACAATCGCCATGTGCTGGACCGTCTGGTCGAGCAGCTGCTCGAGAAGGAGACCCTGAACGAGCACGAGCTCGCCGAGGTCTTCAAGGATGTGCGCAAGCGTCCGCTGCGCGAGGTCTGGCAGTCCAGCGATCAGCGTCCCGTCCTGGAGGCCCCGCGGGTCGGCGGTCAGACCACTGCGACCGGTGCCGAGTCGCAGGACGCGGGCGAGCCGGTGCATCCGGGCGCCCCGGAGCTTCCGCACCCGGGCGGTGAGGGCCCTGACATCCCCGGCGCCCCCTGGCATGACGGCTCCGATCGCGACCAGAGGACGGAGGGCTGAGCATGCCGGTGGACCAGCCGCGGGTCGCCGCCGCTGTGAGGGAGATCCTCGCCGCAGTCGGCGAGGACCCGGATCGCGACGGCCTTCAGGAGACCCCCGCGAGGGTCGCCCGCATGTACGCCGAGGTGTTCCAGGGCCTGGACCAGGACGCCGACGAGCCGCTCGCGACGACCTTCGAGATCGATCACCAGGAGCTCGTCCTGGTGCGCGACATCCGGTTCCACTCGATGTGCGAGCATCATCTGCTGCCGTTCATGGGAGTCGCCCACGTCGGCTACATCCCCGGCCGGGGAAAGGTCACAGGGCTGAGCAAGCTGGCCCGCCTCGTGCACGTGTATGCGAAGCGACCGCAGGTCCAGGAGCGCATCACCAGTCAGGTCGCCGATGCCCTCATGGAGCAGATCGACGCGGCGGGCGCGATCGTCGTCGTCGAGGCCGAGCACATGTGCATGTCCATGCGCGGTGTGCGGGCCGAAGGCGCCCGCACCGTCACCTCGGCGGTGCGGGGCATGCTCCGAGAGAGCTCGAGCACCCGCGCCGAGGCGATGAGCCTCATCAACAGGGGGTGAGTTCGATGGGTCAGCGCCGGCCCCAGGGACTGCCCGAGCATCTCGATCGGGACGACACCCTCGTGATGGGGGTGCTGAACGTCACGCCCGACTCCTTCTCGGACGGCGGGCAGCACGATCGCGCGCCGGAGGCGATCGCGCACGGACGGCTGCTGGTCTCCCAGGGAGCCGACATCGTCGACGTCGGCGGAGAGTCCACCCGTCCGGGCGCACCCCGTGTCGACGAGGACGAGGAGATGCGACGAGTGATCCCCGTGGTCGAAGCGCTCGCCGCCGAGGACGTCGTCGTCAGTGTGGACACCATGAGGGCATCGGTCGCAGTGGCCAGCATCCGGGCCGGCGCGATGATCGTCAACGACGTCTCCGCGGGCCGCGCCGACCAGGACATGGGCACCGAGGTCGCACGGCTGCGCACTCGCCTGGGCACTCCGCCGGTCTTCATCGCGATGCACTGGCGCGGCCACAGCGACGTCATGAACGAGCTGGCCGTGTACGACGACGTCGCGCATGAGAGCGCCGATGAGCTCGAGGAGCGCCTGCGCGCGCTGCGCGAAGCCGGTGTCGAGGATCGCTTCCTCGTGGTCGACCCCGGGCTCGGCTTCTCCAAGACCGGAGAGCAGAACTGGGAGCTGCTGGCGAACTGGGAACCGATCGCCGAGCACGGGCTCCCGATCCTGATCGGCGCCTCGCGGAAGCGCTTCGTCTCCGCTCTCGGCGTCGACCGCGACGCCGCCACAGCCGCCATCAGCGAGTACTCCGCACAGCGCGGAGCGTGGGCGGTGCGCGTTCACTCGGTCCCGCCCACTCTCGCCGCCGTCCGTGTCGGCGACCGCCTCCGAAGGAGCCGACGCCCATGATCCGCTCGACCTCCAGCGCACCGGACCGCATCGAGGTCATCGGGATCCGCGAGTGGGGGCACCACGGCGTGCTCGAGCAGGAGAAGCAGATCGGCCAGCAGTTCTCGGTCGATGCGGTCCTGCATCTGTCCACCGCCGCCGCCGGACGCTCCGACGCCCTCTCGCGCACCGTCAACTACGCCCAGGTCGCCGCCGAGATCCGCGAGGAGATCGCCGGTGGCCCTCACGACCTCGTCGAGACGCTTGCCGAGCGGATCGCCGAGCGGATCCTGTCCGGCGTCGGGCATCCGACGGTGCGGCGCATCGAGGTCGTCGTCCACAAGCCGTCCGCACCCGTCGGGCTCCCTGTCGGTGACGTGCGCGTGCGCGTGGTCCGCGATGCCGCGCCTGTCGAGGCCGTGCTGGCCCTGGGTACCAACCTGGGCGATCGCGAGAGTCACCTCGAGCGGGCGCTGGAGATCATCTCGCAGGCCGATGGGATCGATCTCGAGTGGACCGGCCCCGTTCTCGAGACCGAGCCCGTCGGCGGGCCCGACGATCAGGGAGCATTCCTGAACTCGGTGATCGGTGTGCGCACCGTGCTCGCGCCTTTCGCCCTGCTCGAGGTCTGCCACCGCGCCGAGCGCGACGCGCGACGGGAGCGCCTGGTGCGCTGGGGACCGCGGACCCTCGACGTCGACGTCATCGTCTACGGCGAGGTCGTCTCCGACGATCCGGATCTCACGCTCCCGCATCCGCGCGCCCACGAGCGCGCCTTCGTCCTGGGCCCATGGCATGCCGCCCGTCCCGGTGCCGAGCTCGACGGGCATGGCACCGTGGGAGCCCTGCTGGAACGTGCCGCCGACCGGGACGGACTGCGTCCCGGCCCGAGGATCGCAGGATTCGACCGGCCATGAAGCCGCTGAACATCCCGGTGCTGGTGCTGGTCGCCGTGATCAGCGCCGGCCTCGGCGCGCAGCTGCTGGCGCTGATCGCCTCACGCGGGCTCGTCCTGCCGCTCGGCGGCTGGCTGACGTCGCTCGTGCTCCTGGCGATGATCGGAGTCCTCCTGGCGCGGGGAATCCCGCTGCGCCGCTACATGCTGGAGTCCGCTGAGCGGGAGAGGACGCCCACCCTCGCGCCGCGTCGCCATCAGATCGACATGCCCACGGCCTTCCGCACGGTGCTGCTCGCCCGCGCCTGCGCCTGCACCGGCGCCGTCGTCGGCGGGATCTTCTCGGGCCAGACGCTCTATCTGATCGGATCCGGCATCGGAGACCTCGTCACCGGCGTGCTGCCGACCGCTGGTGCCGCCATCTGCGGCGTGGCTCTGGGAGTGCTCGGCGTGGTCGTCGAGCACTGGGGCACCCTGCCGCCGCAGGACGGCCAGGGCGAACCCGGGCACGAGGAGGCCGGCGCGGAGTCGTGAGGGGGCGCGGGCGCACTCAGCTCTCGGCCCGGGACGGTGCGCGGGACGGTGCGACCTCCCTCGGACATCGTGCGACTTCCGTCGGCGACAGCGCGACCTCCGAGGGAAGCAGGACGACGGTCGGGATGCCACGATGTCCCCATGGACCAACCCCCCGGACCCGACACGCATGCCCGCGCGCGCCTGACCGACGGCCGACTCGATGCGGTGGGTCTGCGGCCCATCTCTCCCCGGCAGATCCGCGCCCATCACCTCTCCGTGCTCCCCTTCCACCTGATCGGGCTGCTCATGATCGCCGGATCGATCGTCGGCGCCGTCCTCACCTCCTGGTGGTGGCTCGCACTGATCGCGATCGTGCCGCTGATCCTGAGCGCTCAGGGGCTCGCCCTCACCGGGAGACGGGTCCGTGCCAGGGGCTACCTGGACGGCGAGGAGGAGCTCGTCATCGCCTCGGGGATCCTGTTCCGCAGCATCGTCACCGTGCCCTACGGACGGATCCAGTCCGTCACGATCGACGAGGGTCCGATCCAGCGCCGCTACGGTCTGGCCTCCCTGACGCTCAGCACGGCCTCGGACACGGGCACCGAGTCGCTCTCCGGACTCCCTCGCGAGGAGGCGGAGCGTCTGCGCGAGCTGCTCACCGAGCGCGGGATCGAGCGGATGGCGGCGCTGTGAGCCTTCCCGAGGGGCATCGGCGCACCCACCCGATCACGCCGCTGCTGACCGGATGGCGGATCGTCGTCGGAGTGGTCGCCGTGATCACCGCCCAGAACCTCGCGACCCTCCTGCAGGACTTCACCGTGCGGCGCGCGCTCATCGGCATCGGCCTGCTGGCCGCCGTCGTCGTGATCGCCGTCCTGGTCTCCCTGGTCTCCTGGCGCCGCACCAGCTACGCGGTCGACGACGAGGGGGTGGCGCTGCACAGCGGACTGCTCAGCCGCAGCAGGGAGTTCGCGCCCCGTTCCCGCATCGAGTCCGTCTCCGTGGAGCGGCCGCTCATCGCACGTCTGGCAGGGCTCGCGAAGGTGCGCATCGAGGTCGCCGGCGGTGGCGACTCCCACCTGGACATCCGCTACGTGACCGCAGAGGACGCCGAGGCGCTCCGCCGGAGGATCCTGCACGTCGCCTCCTCTGCGTCGGCCGAACCCGCATCGGAGACCGCACCGACGTCCGAGGACGACTCGGATCCGACGGAGAGCAGGATCAGCGAACGTACATCGGAGGCGGAGGCCGGCTCCGACGGGGGAGCGGAGAGCGCAGCGGCCGAGGGAGCGGCGAGCGCAGCAGACGTCCGGTCGGGCGAGGCGCCCCAGCCCGGCATGCGCGAGCATCTGCGCGAGATGATGATCGACGGCGTCACCGACGGCGAACCGATCGCCGAGATCCCCACGGAGCGTCTGCTGCGATCCCTCGTCCGGGACCCCGGATTCCTGGCGGGGACCCTCGCCAGCGCCGCGGGCGTCGCCGTCGCGGTGGGCGTCGCGATCTGGCAGGAGGGGGCGAGCCTCGCCATGGTGATCGCGCTCGTTCCCGCCGTCATCGCTCTCCCGAGATACGTCCTCGGGCGCATCGAGGCGGGCTGGGGGTTCGTCTCCCGGATCTCCGAGAGCGGCCTGCGCATGCGCCGGGGACTGATGAACACGCGGACGGACAACATCGCGGCCGGGAGGATCCAGATGTTCGAGGTCTCCCGCCCCCTGCTATGGCGGACTCCGGACTGGACCGCGGTCTCCGCGACCGTCGCCGGCATCGACGACGCCGAGGACACCGGCGCCCGCAGCGTCCTGCCGGTGGGATCCAGGGAGGAGCTCGCCCTCACGCTCGGGCATCTCGCACCGCCGCTGGGAACGGACGATGATCTCGCGACCATCGAGCATCTCCTCACCGCACCGGCGCGCTCGATCCCCGGGTGGAGGGCCCCGCATCGGCTCCAGTGGATCATGCGGCGCACCCACGTCACCGTTCTCCTGCCCGGAGCCGTCGTGCGACGCCGAGGGATCCTGGGACGTACCCTGGAGATCGTGCCCCGCGACCGCATCCAGCAGCTGACCATCGCCGATGGTCCGCTCTCGCGACGACTCGGAGCGCTCGACCTGACGGTCGCGGTGGCGGGCGAGAGCCTTCTGCTCAGCTCCCTCCCGCGGGAGGGAGCGATCGAGCTGCACTCGGTCCTCGCGCCGGATGCCGCCTCCTCCCGCCGGTATCGCGATAGGAGCTCCTGGGCCAGTCCCGCGCTCGCCGGCGCGGAACCGGCACCGGAGGGGGCGGCATGAGCCCGTCCGCGCCTCGCCTGGGCATCGGAGTGATCGGCGCCGGGCGGGTCGGAGCGGTGCTCGGCGCAGCTCTGCGCGCCGAGGGCCACGCGATCACCGGTGCCTATGCGGTCTCGGACGCCTCCCGCGAACGTGCTGCTCAGCTGCTGCCGGGTGTGCCGCTGCTGGACGTGGAGAGGATCGTCGAGCGCAGCGAGATGCTGCTGCTGGCGGTGCCCGACGACCAGCTCGCCCCTCTTGCGGCAGGCATCGCCTCGACCGGCCTGGCTCCGGGTGGCCAGCTCGTGGTGCACACCTCCGGCCTGCATGGGATCGGGGCGCTCGCGCCGCTCGCTGAGGCGGGCTGTGCGACCCTCGCGATCCATCCCGCGATGACCTTCACCGGCACCGCGCAGGACCTCCCTCGGCTGATCGGGTGCCCCATGGCCGTCACCGCGGAGGAGACCTACCTGCCCGTCGCCGCCGCGCTCGTGGTCGAGCTCGGAGGAGAGGCGGTGGTCCTCGCGGAGGCGGACCGGCCGCTCTACCACGCGGCTCTCGCCCATGGGGCGAACCATCTCGTGGTGCTGGTCGACCAGGCCCGCGAGTCCCTTGAGCGGCTGGGTTTCGAGGATCCCGGTGCTTACCTGCGCCCGCTCCTGGAGGCGGCCCTCGAGGAGTCCCTCCGGCGCGGGGCGAAGGCGCTGACCGGACCGGTGATGCGCGGTGACAGCGGGACGATCGCCGCGCACCTGGGCGCTCTCGAGGACCTCGACCGCACGGCCGTCCCCGGTTCGCCGCGCGACGTCGAGGCCGTCTACCGCACGCTCGCCCTGGCAGCATTGCGCCGCTCGGGCCTCGACCCGATCCTCGAGCAGCAGATCCGTGCACTGCTCGAGGATCCTCGATCGATGGAGGAGTCCTGATGACCCGCGAGAAGGATCTCGCCCGCTCTGCCCGGCATGCCGTGGACCGCACCACCCGCGTCCTGACGACGAAGGAGCAGGTGCGGGCGCTGCGCCAGGGTCTCGACGGGAGCGTCGGCCTGGTGATGACCATGGGCGCCCTCCACGAGGGGCACCTCGCCCTCGTCCACCGGGCCCGCGAGATCGCCGATCACGTGATCCTGAGCGACTTCGTGAACCCGCTCCAGTTCGGGCCCGGCGAGGACTACGAGGCCTATCCGCGCGACCTCGACGCCGACGTCGGCCTCGTCGATGGCCTCGTCGATGCCGTCTTCGCCCCGTCCGTGGAGGAGATGTATCCGGTCCTGCCCCCGACGGTCTCGGTGACCGCAGGGCGGGCCGGGACCGTGCTCGAAGGGGCGGCGCGCCCCGGGCACTTCGACGGGGTGGTCACCGTCGTCGCGAAGGTCCTGATGCTCACGGCCCCCGATGTCGCCGTCTTCGGTCGCAAGGACGCTCAGCAGCTGGCCATCATCACCCGGCTGGTCGCCGACCTCGATCTTCCCGTGCGCATCGAGGCGGTGGACATCCAGCGTGAGCCCTCAGGCCTGGCCCGATCGAGCCGCAACGCCTATCTCAGCGAGGACGGACGTCGGCGGGCTCTCGCCCTCTCGCGGACCGTCGTCGCCGCGCAGCAGGCCGCTCCCTCGGCACGAAGGGTCCTCGGCGCTCTCCAGGAGGCGCTGAGGGACGGCGCCGTGGACTGGGACTACGCACTGGCGGTGGATCCTGTGACCCTTGAGGAGATCTCAGCGGAGCACCGCGGGGAGACGATCATCGTGCTCGCAGCACGGGTCGAGGGGACCAGGCTCATCGACGCGGCTGTAATCCCTGTGACAGCTCCCTGACCGCGACGGCGATCCCCAGGGCCCAAGTGAGACAATCTCCCCCATGAGCGAGAACCCCCCTGCACCCGAACAGCCGGACACCTCCGACCAGGTCGCGGTCCGCATGGCCAAGCGGGAGCGGCTGCTCGCCCGCGGCGAGGAGGCCTACCCGGTCTCCGTCCCCGTGACGACCACCATCGCCGAGGTCCGCGCGAAGTATGCGCACCTGCAGGCGGGGGAGGAGACGCAGGACGTGGTCGGCGTGGCCGGTCGAGTGGTCTTCCAGCGCAACACCGGCAAGCTCGCCTTCGTCACCGTCCAAGACGGGGAGGGCACGAGGCTGCAGATCATGCTGTCCCTCGCGGAGGTCGGCGCCGATCGCCTGGCCGATCTCAAGGCCGACGTCGACCTGGGCGACCACGTGTTCTTCCATGGACGCGTGGGGGCGTCCCGCCGCGGGGAGCTGAGCATCTTCGCCGACTCCTGGCAGATGGCGGCGAAGGCCGTGCGTCCGCTGCCGGTGCTTCATGCCGGGCTGAGCGAGGAGTCACGGGTGCGGCGCCGATACGTCGACCTCATCGTGCGCCAGGAGGCTCGTGATGCCGTGCGCCAGAGGGCCGCGGTCATGCGTGCTCTGCGCTCCTCCTTCGAGAGTCGCGACTTCGTCGAGGTGGAGACACCGATGCTGCAGGTGGTCCCGTCGGGCGCGGCCGCGCGCCCGTTCGTGACCCATATGAACGCCTTCGACCTGGATCTCTACCTGCGCATCGCTCCGGAGCTGTTCCTCAAGCGGGCCGCTGTCGGCGGTCTCGAGCGGGTCTTCGAGATCAACCGCAACTTCCGGAACGAGGGTGCGGATTCCACTCATTCGCCCGAATTCGCCATGCTCGAGGCGTATCAGGCCTATGGCGACTACGACTCGATCGGGGATCTCACGCGCACCCTCGTGCAGGAGGCCGCCGAGGCGGCCACAGGATCGCAGGTCGTGACGCTGGCCGACGGCAGCGAATACGATCTCTCCGGTCAGTGGAGGTCGATCACCGTGTACGGGTCGCTCTCGGAGTCTCTCGGGGAGGAGATCACCCCGGAGACCACCCCCGAGCGCCTTCGGGAGATCGCGCACTCGCTGGACCTGGATCTTGACCATCCGAAGTTCGGCCACGGAAAGCTCGTGGAGGAGCTCTTCGAGCATCGGGTCGCCGATCATCTCCATCTCCCGACCTTCGTCAGGGACTTCCCCGTCGAGACCAGTCCGCTGGTCCGCGCCCATCGCAGCATCCCGGGCGTGGTCGAGAAGTGGGACCTGTACGTGCGCGGGTTCGAGCTCGCGACCGGATACTCGGAGCTCGTGGACCCCGTCATCCAGCGTGAGCGCTTCGCCCAGCAGGCACGGCTGGCCGCGCAGGGAGATGACGAGGCCATGCGACTCGACGAGGACTTCCTGGAGGCCATGGAGTTCGCGCTGCCGCCCACCGGCGGGATGGGCATGGGCATCGATCGTCTGCTCATGGCGATCACCGGGCTGGGCATCCGCGAGACGATCCTGTTCCCGCTCGTGAAGCCGGAGGGCTGAGACATGGAATCTGGATTCTGGTACGAAGCGGCATCGCTGATCCCGCCGGTCCTCACAGGGCTCGCGTTCTGGTTCGCCATGCGCTCCATCCTGCGTGGCGATCGCCATGTCAGGGATGCTGAGAAGCAGGCCGAGCTCGATTATCGTGCACGTCATGGCGGTGCCGACGATTCCTGAGAATCCACAGGAAACTCCGTGTCGGATTGAATTCTCTATATTTACCGTGCATACTGGGCGGCACCGGTCGGGCATCATTCCCCCTCGAAGACTCGACCGGATCGACCATGCGATGCACATCGCACCCGACGTATAGGGAGTACCTTCATGGCACGGAAGACTTTCGTGGAGCTCATCGATGACATCGATGGAGAGAAGGCTGACGAGACCGTCAGCTTCGCGCTCGACGGCGTCGCCTACGAGATCGACCTCTCCGAGGAGAATGCGCTGAAGCTGCGTTCCGAGCTCGGCGCATGGGCGGATCGGGCGCGCCGTGTCGGTGGCCGTCGCCAGCGCGGGACCTCGACGGCGCGCTCCGGCTCGAACGACTCCGCGCGCATCCGTGAGTGGGCTCGCGAGAACGGCTATGACGTGCCGGATCGCGGTCGTGTCGCAGGTGCGATCCGCAAGGCCTACGAGGAGGCCCACGGCGCCTGATCACAGCCCCATGAGGAAGGGCTCGTCACCGCCGCCGGCGGTGACGAGCCCTTCCTCATGGGGCTGTCGGAGAGTCGTCGTCCCCTGTCGAGTCACCAGCCTCGGATGGTCCAGGCGGCGGTGTGCTCCGCCTGCGGCGCGAGGCGGACGACGTCGGTGCCGGAGCGGAAGGCGTCAGGAGGGCAGGTCATCGGCTCGACTGCTAGCCCCAGTCGGTCGATCGCCGGGTCCGGCTGGTCACCGGTGTGGATCTGGAGCCACGGGCACTCGGGACCCGAGGTCAGCTCCGCACCGGTTCCCTGGGTCGAGGTCACGGTCACGCGCAGGCGCCCGTCCTCATCGCGGGCGAGGTCGGTGAACGCATGGTCGATGAACAGATCGCCGATGACGCGCGCCGAGGAGAAGTCGAACTCGCTGCCGGGGATGATCGGCGCGGTTCCCGTGGGAAGAAGACGATCCTCGGTGACGGTGACGACCGTTCCCGCGGACACCTCGAGGGACCACTCATCCAGGCGGTCGACGCCTGCGACGAGATAGGGGTGGGGGCAGACGCCGTAGGGTGCATCCTTCTCGCCGAGATTGCGGGCGGTCACGACGGTCTCCAGCCCCTTCTCCGCATCGAGGGAGAATCGCGCCCGCAGCTCCAGGTGGAAGGGGTATCCCGGGCTCGCGAAGATCTCGGTGCGCAGCTCGAGCACGTCAGCCTGCTCGGAGACCGCCTCGAAGGTCTGGAAGGAGACCACCCCGTGCAGGGCTGTGTTCCGCTCCACCTCGTTGATGGGAGCTTGGATCTCCTGGCCGTCCCAGGTGTACCGGCCGTCACCGATGCGGTTGGGCCAGGGCGCCACGAGCGCTCCGCGGTAGAACTGGATCGGGCCCTGCTCGGGGTTGCGCACCAGCAGGTCCCGGCCGCCGATGGTCAGCGACTCCACGACGGCGCCGACGGCGGAGATCTCGGCACGGTAGTCGCCGGCGGTCAGCGTGAAGAGCCGTCCGCGATCGCGGGGGGTGGGGGAGGGAGCGCTCATGCGGTGGGTTCCTTCTTCTGCGGGGATGACGCCGAGGGTCCCTGCGAGGGCCCGTCGGAGGACTGTGAGGGGACGTCGGCGCCCGGTGAGGCGTCCGCCGTGGAGTCGCGGCGGGTGCGCGCGTCAGGACGTGAGTCCGACTCAGGCTCCGTCTCGGGCTCGGGCTCGGGCTCGGGCTCGGGCTCGGGCTCTACGAGGATGACCTCCAGCGTTCGCGGGCCATGGACTCCCTCGACGCGGGAGAGCTCGATGTCGCTGGTGGCGCTCGGACCCGAGATCATCGTCCACGCCGCGCGGGGGTCCTCGTCCATGCGTTCGATCGCCTTGGGCACACCCAGCACCACCTGCTCGGACTCGACGACGACCACATGGTGGTCCGGGACCAGTGTGATGGCGCGCCGCCCGCCGATCCCATCGGCCCGCAGGACGATGGTGCCGGTGATCGCGATGGCCGTATGGCAGCCGGTGAGCACGGCGTCGATCGCGTCGAGCTCTCGAGGTGCGGCCGACCCGTCGTCGACGCGGATGCCGGCGCCGACCTGTGAGGTCCATGTGCCCGGCAGCCCCGGCGGGACGATGACGGTGGAGGCGCCGGACAGCGCCTCTGCGATCGTCTCGGGAAGCTTCGACGGCGTGGTGCGGTGAACGGTGGCCTTGTAGTCCTCGATGCGCTGGACGAGGACGTCGCGGATCTTCGTCGGATCCGTCCTGACCTCCTGACGATCGTCGGCCCGCTGGTAGGCGCGGGGGACGTCGTCCGCTTCGGTGACGGCGTCGCGGCGCGGCACGGCCAGTGCGCTGCGCACTCGCGCGAGGATCTCGTCCTTCGCGCTCATGCCCGGTGTGCGCTGGGGGCGCTGCTGGGCGGAGGCCTGGTTGCTCATCGCTGCTCGCTCCCGTTCGTCGTCCCGTCGTCGTCGGAGGGCGCGCCGCCCTCCTTCTCCCGCTTGTCCCACCAGGAGCGGAAGGACTGCTCGGGCTTGGGCAGATCGCGATGGTCCGTCCAGCCGGGGATCACTGGAAGGATCCCGGGGAGCTTGCCGATGTTGCGGCCGGGCAGGGCCTTCGCGAGAGTCCCGGCGGAGCGCACGGCCGTGTCGTAGGCGCGCGGTGAGGACATGAGCGAGCTCGCGCCCTTCATCGCAAGATCCCACTGGCCGTGGAACTGCCCGCGCTGCCCGCGGCGCTCGTCGACGCCCTTGGCGCGGAGATGCACGAGGATCTCGGGAATGTTGATCTTCACCGGGCAGACGTCGTAGCAGGCGCCGCAGAGGCTCGAGGCATATGGCAGGGAGCTGTTGGGGTCGCCCTCGCCGGTGGTGCCCGTCAGCTGCGGTGAGAGGATGGCTCCGATCGGACCGGGATAGGTGGATCCGTAGGCGTGGCCGCCGGCTCGTGCATACACGGGGCACACGTTCAGGCACGCGGAGCAGCGGATGCAGTGCAGTGCCGATCGGCCCTCCGGGTCCTCGAGCACCGAGCTGCGGCCGTTGTCCAGCAGCACCAGGTGGAACTCCTCGGGCCCATCGCCCTCGGAGACTCCGGTGAACAGGGTCGTGTACGGGTTCATCCGCTCACCGGTGGAGGAGCGGGGCAGCAGCTGCAGGAACACCTCGAGATCCTGGAAGCTGGGGACGATCTTCTCGATGCCGACGACGGAGATGAGGGTCTTCGGGAGCGTGAGGCACATGCGACCGTTGCCCTCGGACTCCACGACGACCAGCGTGCCCGTGTCGGCGACGGCGAAGTTCGCGCCGGACACGGCGACGGAGCCGGGCATGTCGAGGAACTTCTCCCTCAGGAACCGACGGGCGGCCCCTGCGAGCTCAGCAGGGTCGTCGGTGATCGACGGATCCAGATCGGGCATGGCCCGGAGGAAGATCTCCCGGATCTCGGCGCGGTTGCGGTGGATCGCCGGCACCAGGATGTGCGAGGGGGTGTCGTCGGCCAGCTGGACGATCAGCTCGGCGAGGTCGGTCTCGATCGCCTGGATGCCCGCGGCGGCGAGCGTCTCGTTCAGCGCGATCTCCTGGGTGGCCATGGACTTGACCTTGAGGATCTCGCGGGCGCCTCTCTCGAGCGCCAGGGAGGTGACGATCTCGCCGGCCTCCTCGGCGTCGCGCGCCCAATGGACGGTGCCGCCCGCGGCCTGCACCGACTCCTCCAGCTGCAGCAGCAGCTCAGGCAGATGATCGGTGACCTGCCACTTCAGGGCGCTGCCCGCATCCCGCAGCTTCTGCCAGTCGCGGACCTCGCGCACCACGCCGGCGCGCTTGGCCTGGATGGTGGTGGTCGCATGGCGCAGGTTGGACCGCAGGGTCTCGTCCTGCAGCTCCGAGCGGGCAGCCTTCGGGAAGGATTCTGCACCGCGCAGATGGGACGACGGGGACGCGTGCTGCGGACGGACCGCAGGCATGCCGAGGTCGACAGTGGTCATGAGGCCCTCCCCAGGATGGTCTCCGACGGGACGAACGGCTCCTCATGGGTGGACGCGAGGATCTGCGCGAGATGGATCGAACGCGGCTCGGCGCCCGTGCGATGCAGCTTCCCACCGATGTTCATCAGGCACGAGGCATCGCCCGCGACGACGTAGTCGGCTCCGGAGCGGACGACGTTGGCGGCCTTGTCGGTGACCATCGCATCGGAGGTGGCGTCGTTCTTCACCGAGAAGGTCCCCCCGAAGCCGCAGCAGGTGTCCGACTCCGGCAGATTCACCACGGATATCCCCTCGACGGCGCGAAGGAGCTTCAGCGGTCTCGGTCCGACCTTCAGGAATCGCATCGAGTGGCAGGTGGGGTGGTAGGTGACCGTGTGAGGGAAGTAGGCGCCGACGTCGGTCACCTTGAGGACGTCGATCAGCAGCTCGGAGAGCTCATAGGTCTTCGCGGACACCGCCGCGGAGCGCTCCTCGAGCTCGGCATCGCCCTCGTGCTGGGCGACCAGCCGGTGCTGCTCGCGCACGCAGCCTGCGCACGATCCCGAGGGCATGACGATCGCGTCGATCCGATCGAGGGTCGGCTCGAAGGTGTCCACGAAGCTGCGCACCACGGGTGCCGCCTCCGTGTAGTAGCCGGTGTTGGTGTGCATCTGGCCGCAGCAGGTCTGGCGGCGCTCGAACACGACCTCGTGGCCCAGGCGCTCGAGGAGCCGCACCGTGGACTTCGCGACGTCGGGCGCCATCACGTCGACCAGGCAGGTCGTCATCAAGGAGATTCTCATCGGTGTCTCTTCCAGGTCCGCGGCGCTCGAGGCGCCGGCTCCGAAAACTGTCGTGCCCGAGACTCAGTCGTGGTCGAGTCCGAGCGAGGCCGCGGTCCGCTCCAGCGAGGCGTGGGCCGCCTGTGCGTCATCGGACAGCGAGGTGCCGAAGCTCGGCACCATGCGGGAGATCGTGGGCGCCCATCGGCGGGCGCGCTCCGGGAACATCGTCCCCAGCAGGCTGAGCATGATGTCGGTCGCCGTGGAGGCTCCCGGCGAGGCGCCGAGCATGCCGCCGATGGAGCGGTCCGAAGACGTGATCAGCTGTGTGCCGAACTGCAGCACGCCCACCTTCTTGCGGTCCGGGGCGATCACCTGGACGCGCTGCCCCGCGGTGACCAGCTCCCAGTCCTCGGGACGGGCGGAGGGCATGTACTCCAGAAGCGCCTCGAAGCGCTGGCTGCGCGTCGCAGCGAGCTGCCCGACCAGGTAGCTCATGAGGTCGAGGTTCGGCGGCGCGACCGCCATCATCTGGGCGAGGTTGCCGGGCTTGATGGAGGCGAACAGATCCGTGTAGCGGCCGGTCTTGAGGAACTTCGGCGACCACCCCGCGTACGGGCCGAACATGAGGGCCTGCTCGCCGTCGATGTAGCGGGTGTCCAGGTGGGGCACGCTCATCGGGGGAGCGCCCACGGCGGCCTTGCCGTAGACCTTCGCAGAATGGCGGGCGACGATCCCGGGATCCGTGCAGCGCAGCCACTGACCGGAGATCGGGAACCCTCCGAAGCCGCGGATCTCCTCGATGCCGGACTTCTGCAGCAGCGGCAGAGCGTTGCCGCCCGCTCCGACGAAGACGAAGGGGGCGCGCAGGACCCGAGTGTCACCGGTGCGGGTGGAGCGCGCCATCACGCCCCAGTCCTGTCCCATCCGGCGCAGGTCGACGACCTCCCAGCCGGTGGAGACGGTCGTGCCCACGCGCTGGGCATAGTCGAACAGCTGCCCGGTCAGGGCCCCGAAGTCGACGTCGGTGCCGTCGGGGGAGTAGGTGGCCGCGATCGTCTCGGTGACCGGCCGGTCCTCTGCGACCAGCGGGGCCCACTGCTTCAGCCGCGCGTGCTCGGAGGTGAAGAGCATGCGGTCGAACAGAGGGTTCGCGGTAAGCGCCTCATGGCGGCGACGCAGATAGTCGACGCTGTCGGTGCCATGCACGAAGCTCATGTGCGGCACCGTGTGGATGAACGAGGACGGGTCACCGATCCGGTCGTTCTCCACCAGATGAGCCCAGAACTGACGGCTGATCTGGAACTGCTCGTTGATCCTGATCGCCTTGGAGGGGCTGACGGAGCCGTCGACGTCCTGCGGCGTGTAGTTCAGCTCGCACAGGGCGCTGTGGCCGGTGCCGGCGTTGTTCCAGCCGTCGCTGGACTCCAGCCCGAGGCTGTCGAGCTTCTCCACGACCTGGATGTCCCAGTCCGGCTCCAGCTCGCTGAGCATGGCCGCCAGCGTGGCGCTGGCGATGCCGCCGCCGATCAGGACCGCATCTGCGCGAGTCACTTCCACCCTGAGGTCTGCCATGTCTCTCCGTTCGAGGTCGCCGGGCTCGCCGCCCGGCGCTGTACGGCACGATGCATCGCGCGACCCCGGGCGGCCGTGCATGCCAGGGTATCGCCCCCACCTGTCTCCCTGCGGCGCCGGATCACGAAGGCGGGGGCGACGAGGCGCGGGTCACGCTCGGCAGCTCCTGCCCGGCTGCTCATGCGCTCTCCGCCCCGGGTGGGCTCTCGCCGGCACGGTCGATCTGTTCGAGCAGATCCCCGATGCGCCCGCTCAGGACCGCTGTGGCCAGGTCTGTCGCCGCGCCGACGCCCACCAGCAGCGCGAGCGGCCACAGCAGCATGCACAGATAGAGCCAGATGACCAGCAGCAGGAGCAGCGCGATCGCACGGCCCGGGATCATGCCCGGCATGAGCAGCGCGAGTCGCCAGCACACCAGGAGGTCCTGCCGTCGCACTCGCGGTGAGGCGACGATCGCGGCCAGGGCGACCGTCGTCCATCCGGTGCTGATGACGGCGAGGATGCCGACCAGCACGGTCTCCGCGGGGCTCGACGCTCCGCCGGGGGTGATCAGGCGCAGCGTCGTCGCAGCGCCCGCCTGGACGATCATCAGAGGCAGCATCCGGATGTTGGCCGTGACCAGGTGCGAGCGCCACGACCCCCACATCGTCCGGACGACCCTCACCCTGTCGCCGCGGCGTGCGGCGATCAGCACGTCGGCCGCCGCGCAGGTCGCCGGGGCGATCCCGAGGACGACGAGACCGAGGAGGCTCAGGGCGAGCCAGATGACGGAGACGCGGACGAGGAGCCAGATGCGCTCGATGACCTCGTTCATGCGCATCCCCCAGGCGGGGACCTCGGCGGGGCCCGGACGGCCTCGGCGATCGCTCATGCGGAAACACTATCGCCAGACGTCCGATCTCTGCTTGGGTGAGGGCATCGCAGAGAACCCCAGCGCTGTCGCCGACACCAGCGGCGGCACCCACCTCGTCCCCACACCGGAGCAGCTCGCCTGGCAGAAGGAAGGTCTCGGGGTCTTCTTCCACTTCGGCATCAACACCTTCGCGGGCCTCGAATGGAGCGATGGGACTCTCTCCCCGGAGATCTTCGATCCCACGGATCTCGACGCCGACGAATGGGTGCGCACAGCCTCCGAGTTCGGTGCGCAGTTCGTGGTGCTGACGGCCAAGCATCACGACGGCTTCTGCCTGTGGCCCACGGCCACCACCGACTACTCGGTCGCCTCCTCCCCATGGAGGGACGGCCGTGGCGACGTGGTGCGCGAGGTCGAGCAGGCCTGCCGGGCACAGGGGATGCGGCTGGGCCTCTACCTGTCCCCGTGGGACCGGCACGACCCGCGATACGCGGATCCGGAGGCGTACGACGATCTCTACCTCGCCCAGCTGCGCGAGCTGTGCACGCACCACGGCGACCTGCACGAGCTGTGGTTCGACGGTGCGGGCTCGGCCGAGCGGGAGTACGCCTGGGACCGTATCGGGGCACTGATCGCCGAGCTCCAGCCCGGCGCGAAGGTCTTCACCATGGGGCCTGCGACGATCCGCTGGGTCGGCAACGAGGACGGACTGGCGGCAGACCCTGTCCGCTACGTGATGCGGTCGGCGGACCTGAACAACTACGACACCGATGTCATCGAGACCGCAGAGGCCCGCTACCTCCCACCCGAGTGCGATGTCTCCCTGCGCAAGGGCTGGTTCTGGCAGGAGGGCGAGGAGCCCAAGTCGCTCGGTCACCTGCTCGCCATCCACGACAGGTCGATCGGACTGGGCGCCAACCTCCTGCTGAACATCCCGCCGGACCGGCGCGGACGGATCGATCCCGCCGACGCTGCTCGGATCGGCGAGCTCTCCGCCGCGCTGCATGCGCGCTTCGGCGCTCCGGTCGAGCTGGTGCTCGAGACCGGCAGCACCACAGGAGCCGGTTTCGCCGAAGGACCCGGTGGCCCAGACGGAGCCGTGCACCGTCTCCGCGCCGTGCTCCCGGGGAGGACCCGCTTCGACCACATCGAGCTGCGGGAGTCCCTCGAGGGCGGCCAGCGAGTCGTCGGACATCGGGTGACGACGCACGACGGGGAGGTCCTCGCCGAAGGCGGCAGCATCGGTGTGCGGCGGATCCATCGGCTCGAGTCGGCGGCCGAGGCCGATGCGATCGTCGTCGAGCTGGTCGGCGAGGGGGCCGCGCTCGACGCCGTTCTCGTCCATGATGCCGACGACGCTCCCGTGCCCGACCTGAGCGACTTCTATGCGGCGACGACGGCGCCGCCGGAAGCGGGGTGAGGGGTCAGAGAGGGGTGAGGGGCCGACGGGGTCGGCGGAACGAGTGCGCTCCGTCGGCGTCGTTCCGCCGCTCAGCGATGACACCTCCGATGGGTGGCGGTAGTGCGGGAGAGGTGAACGCCCACCTGGGGTCAGTGCCCTTTCTCAAGTCTCCATCTGACCTCTGGAGAAGGGGTGGATGGAAGGCGCCTCGGCGCGAGTTGTCCGATGTCTGTGTGACGCATACACTCCCAGACATCCGATCACTGGAGCGCCGGGGGCGGAGAGTCGCATCGGCGGCACCGACTGCACCGGTCGAGGAAGGCCCGATGAGCACTCTGACCCACCTGCGCGTGTCCGACGTCCGCTTCCCGACGTCCCGGGAGCTCGACGGCTCCGACGCCATGAACCCGGACCCCGACTACTCCGCGGCGTACCTGGAGCTGCGCACCTCCGACGGGGACGCAGGCTGGTCCCTGGTCTTCACCATCGGTCGGGGGAACGACCTCCAGTGCGCGGCGATCGAGCTGCTCGCGGGCCATCTCGTCGGCCTCGACGTCGAGGAGACCCTCGCAGACCTCGGAGGGCTCTCGCGGCGCCTCGTCGGCGACTCCCAGCTGCGCTGGCTGGGGCCCGAGAAGGGCGTCATGCACATGGCCATCGGCGCGGTCGTCAACGCCCTGTGGGATCTCCGCGCCCGTCGTGAGGGCCTCCCGCTGTGGCTGCTGCTGGCGCGCCTCTCCCCGGAGGAGGTCGTCGGACTCATCGACTTCCGCTATCTCACCGATGCCCTGACCCGCGAGGAGGCGCTGGAGATCCTCCGTCGCGGAGAGGACGGCAAGGAGGAGCGCATCGCCGGGCTCCTCCAGCATGGCGTGCCCGCTTACACGACCAGCCCCGGCTGGCTCGGCTACAGCGACGAGAAGCTCCTGCGACTGCTGCGTGAGGCTCGCGAGGACGGCTTCCCCATGGTCAAGCTCAAGGTCGGCGCCGACGTCGAGGACGATGTGCGCCGTATGGCCATCGCGCGGGAGGAGCTCGGCGATGGCTTCCCGATAGCCGTCGACGCCAATCAGCGCTGGGATGTCGCCGACGCGATCGACTGGCTCGGCCGTCTGGCGCCCTATCGGCCGGCGTGGATCGAGGAGCCGACCAGTCCCGACGACGTCCTCGCCCATGCCGCGATCCGACGGGCCGTCGCCCCGCTGCCGGTCGCGACCGGCGAGCAGATGCAGAGCCGCATCGTCGCCAAGCAGCTGCTGCAGGCCGAGGCCATCGACGTCCTGCAGCTGGACGCGACGCGGGTCGGAGGACTCAGCGAGAACCTCGCGATCATCCTGCTGGCCGCGAAGTTCGGCGTGCCGGTGTGCCCGCATGCGGGCGGAGTCGGCCTGTGCGAGCTGGTCCAGCACTATGCCCTCTTCGACGCGGCCGCGGTGAGCGGGGAGCACCCGCAGCGGTTCGTGGAGTACGTCGACCATCTCCACGAGCACTTCGAGCATCCTGCAGCCGTCGTGCGCGGCGCATATCTGGCTCCCACCGCCCCGGGCAGCGGTGCGCGCATGCACGAGGAGTCAGTCGCGCGGCATCTCTACCCGAACGGCCCCGTCTGGACCGAGGAGCTCCATGTCGCCGTCCCGTGAGACCGACGCAACCGCCGCTCCCGCGCCCGCGAGCGCCCCCGGATCAGCCGACACCGGCTGGTTCGACGCCGCTCGCTTCGGTCTGTTCGTGCAATTCGGCCTCTATGCGATCCCTGCCCGCCACGAATGGTCGATGAGCCGCGAGCGCCGGAGCGCCGAGGACTACGAGCAGTATGCGGAGAGCTTCGATCCGGATCGCTTCGATGCCGGTCTCATCGCACGCACCGGACGCGAGGCGGGCATGCGCTACGCGGTGCTGACGACCAAGCACCACGAGGGCTTCTGCCTGTTCGGCAGCGAACTGACCGACTACACCTCTGTGACCGCCTGCGGACGCGATCTCGTGCGCGAGTTCGTCGAGGCGGTGCGTGCCGAAGGGCTGAAGGTCGGCCTCTACCATTCGCTGATCGACTGGCATCATCCGGATTTCACCATCGACGGCATCCATCCCCTGCGCGACCGTCCCGACCGTGAGAAGCTGAACGCCGGGCGGGACATGGCCCGCTATCGGGCGCATCTCCACGGCCAGGTCCGGGAGCTCCTGACCCGATACGGACAGATCGACTACCTCTTCTTCGACTTCACCTACCCGGGCGAGGACGGCAAGGGCCCGGAGGACTGGGACGCGGAGGGACTGCTGGCGCTCGTCCGCGAGCTGCAGCCCGGCTGCATCGTCAACGATCGGCTGGGCATCCCCGGGGACCTCGCCACCCCTGAGCAGAACCAGCCGGCCGAGCCGGTCCGCGACGACCGCGGCGAGCCGGTGCGATGGGAGGCCTGCCAGACCACCGACGGCTCCTGGGGGTATGACCGGGACAATCTCGAGTTCAAGTCTGCGGATCTGCTGCTCCGGATGCTCGTGGACACCGTCGCCAAGGGCGGCAGCATGCTCCTGAACATCGGACCGGACGGTCGGGGCGGACTCCGTCGCGAGGACACGGAGCTGCTCAGCGCGATCGGCGGATGGATGGATCTGCATCGCGGGGTCATCCACGGCGCCGGCCCTCTGGACCCGGCGCTGGGCATCGAGCCTCCTCCCGGCACACTCATCACCCAGCGCGGCGACCGTCTCCATCTGTGCGTGGCGGCCTGGCCGCTCGGGCATCTGCATGTGAAGGGGCTGGCAGGGAAGGTGCGCTTCGCCCGGCTCCTGCACGACTGCTCAGAGATCAACCACAGCGTGATCCAGCCCGGACCGCAGGGCAGCCATACCGACGTCGACGGCATCGGACCGGACGTCGCGACCCTCTCCATCCCCATCACCCGACCCGACGTCCTCCTGCCCGTCATCGAGATCCGGCTGGACGTCGCAGCGGAGGACACGGAAGGCTGAACCCATGCAGACCATCGCCCTGCACACCCGCATCGCCGAAGGAGCCGAGGACGACTACGTCCGCGAGCATCGGCGCATCCCCGACGATCTCGACACCTCGCTCCGACGCGACGGTGCGCGCGCCTGGCGGATCTGGCGCGACGGACGCGACCTCTTCCACCTCGTCGAGGTGGAGGACTATCGCGCCATGCGGCGCGCGCTCGCCGACGACCCCGTGAATCTGGCCTGGCAGGAGCACATCAACGCCTTCCTCGAGGTCGTCGACTCCTACGACGGCGACGATGAGGGCATCGAGCAGGTCTGGCATCTGCCCGCCGAGCCGGCATCCGCCGGGCCGACGCAGGAGGGGGCGCCGGGGAGCGCCTCGCACACCGCATCGGAGGGCGGACGATGAGCAGGATCCCGGCTCCGACCTCGATCCCCTCGCCGTCCCCGACCGCACCGCGCCGCAGCGGGCCCGGCGGCCGGCCCGCGCTCCCGGACTTCGGGTTCGGCGCCGCCCAGCTGGGGAACCTCTACCGCCCCACCACGGATGCCGAGGTGGCCGACGCCGTCGAGGCGGCCTGGGAGGGCGGTCTGCGGATGTTCGACACCGCTCCGCACTACGGCGTGGGGACGAGCGAGCGTCGGCTGGGAGCGCTCCTGGCCGAGCGGCCGCGCGACGAGTATCTGCTCTCGACCAAGGTCGGTCGCCTGCTCGTACCGGGACCCGGCGACGGCGACGACATGGCGCACGAGTTCGCCGTCCCGAACCATCACGTCCGCCGATGGGACCTCAGCGAGTCAGGCATCCGTCGCAGCCATCAGGAGTCCCTCGAGCGCCTCGGCACCGAGCGCATCGACATCCTGTACCTCCATGATCCGGAGGAGGGACCGGTGGAGCAGGCCTTCGCGGAGGCGCTCCCGACGCTCGCCGCGATGCGCGATGAGGGACTCGTCTCCCGCGTCGGCGTCGGCTCGAAGGACACGGATGTCCTGGCCCGTGCCGTGCGCACACGCCAGGTGGACACGGTGATGGTCTCCGGCCGGTACACGCTGCTCGAGCAGCCCGCCGCGGAGCAACTCCTGCCCGCCTGCCTGGAGCACGAGGTGGACGTCGTCGCGGTGTCCGTGTTCAACTCGGGCATCCTCTCGCGCCATCGCGTCCCCGATGACGCGAAGTACGAGTACGGCCGAGCTCCTGCCGAGCTGCTGGATCGCGCCCGTCGGCTCGCAGGGCTGGCGGAGCGCTATGGCGTCGAGCTGCCCGACCTGGCCATCCACTGGCCGCTGCAGCATCCGGCGATCGCGTCTGTGGTGCTGGGCATGCGCACCGGCGAGCAGGTCCGGCAGAATCTCGGACGCATGCGCAGGCCGATCCCCCAGGAGCTGTGGGACGAGGTCGACGAGCTGCAGCGGACGGCCGCGGATGGGTGAGCCGAGAGGTCGTCTCGCGGTCACCGACGCGCATCTGCACCTGTGGGATCGTTCAGGCGGGGGCTATGCCTGGCTGGACGATGCCCCCGAGGGGCTGCGTCGCGACGCGCGATGGGAGCAGGTCGCCCCGCAGCTGTCCGTCCTGGACGTCGATCGGGTCGTCCTGGTCCAGGCCGACGATGCGCTCACCGATACGCGTGCCCTGCAGCGTGCCGCCGCCCGCATCGAGAGCGAGGCGCTGGTCCAGGGTCAGGTGGAGGCTCGACCGGAGGCCCGGGTGCAGGAGGGGACGGTGCATCGCGCCGACGTCGTGGCCTGGCTGCCCCTCGCGGATCCGTCCGCCGTCGCCGTGCTCCTGGAGGACCGAGCCGCGATGGAGCGGATCGTCGGCGCGCGCCATCTGGTGCACGACGACCCCGATGCCGGCTTCCTGGACAGGTCACCGGTGCGTGAGAGCCTCACGATGCTAGCCGCGAAGGGCCTTCCGTTGGATGTCCCTGACGCCTTCCCCCGGCATCTCGACCAGGCGGCACGCATCGCCGAGGAGGTGGAGGGGCTCGTCGTCGTCCTCGACCATCTGGGCAAGCCCCCGCTGGGACACCCTGATCGCATGGACGACTGGGCGATCGGTCTCCGGCGCCTCGCCGCGCTGCCCACCGCGGTCGCCAAGCTCTCGGGCCTGTCCACCAGCGGCGAAGGGTACTCGGCCGACGACGATCTCCGCCGCGCGCTGGATCTCGCCCTCGAGGTGCTCGGACCCGGACGGCTCATGTACGGCAGCGACTGGCCGATCGCCCCGGTCCCCTTCGACCTCGCCCGTGGCACAGGACGTCTGCACGATCTGCTCGGCGAGCTGCCCGGTGGCGCACGGGATCAGATCCTCTCGATCACCGCCGAGAGGATCTACCGCCGCATCGTCTGAGAAGGGCGGCCACCGGATCGTGCGATCCGTGGGACCGTCGTCGAGCGGCGAGGCCCCTGTCGAGCATCAGCCGACCTGCGCCGTCCGCTCCAGCCAGCTCTCGACGCCGGCGATGTGAGCCGCGGCGTGCACGCGCGCGAGGTCCCCTCTTCCTGCGTGGAGGGCATCGAGGATCCGACGGTGCTCGGCCAGGGTCCGCTCCACGGCGGCGCCCTCGGTCAGCCCGCGCCATACCCGGGCACGAGCGGTCGCGGACGCCAGCCCTTCGAGCATGGAGCTGAGATAGCCGTTGGGGCAGCGGGCGTTGATCAGACGATGGAAGGCGATGTCGGCCTCCACCAGATCCTCCACCTCGGATCGCTCGGACAGGTCCACCATGATCCGCTCGAGCTCGTCGAAGTCCTCCGCGGTCAGATGCGGGCAGGCCTGCTCCACCGCTGCCGGCTCGAGGAGACGGCGGACCTCCATCACATGGCCCTCGTCGTCGCTGCGGTGCAGGTCGAGCATGAAGCCGAGCGCCTCGACCAGCAGGTTCGGCGCGAGGGAGGTGACGTAGGTGCCGTCACCCTGACGCACGTCCAGCACACGGATCACGGACAGCGCCTTGACCGCCTCGCGCAGGGAGTTGCGGGAGACGCCGACCCTCTCGGCCAGCTCCTTCTCCGGCGGGAGGCGATCCCCGGGGCCGAGCTCCCCGGCGATGATCATCTGCTTGATCGCTTCGATCGCCCGATCTGTCACGGCGCGGGGTGCACTCACGCTCTGAGCTCCTCGTCTCGGGGCAGTGCCGGGGCCTGCCGTCCAGGTGCTGCCGAGCCTCCCACCTGCGACGGGGCGGCGCTCGGGCCGACGCCGCGATCCTAGTCCACGGCTCCGGACGCCGACGGCGGGACGGGAGGGAGGAGCCCTGCCGACGGATGGAGTCACGCCAGCGGCGAACAGCGCTCAACCGAGCCTGGAACCCGCGTAGTCTCGCTGCATCAGCTCCAACGAACGGGGGAGGACCATGTTCGAACGCTTCACCGATCGCGCACGCCGCGTCGTCGTCCTCGCGCAGGACGAGGCACGCCTGCTCAACCACAACTACATCGGGACCGAGCACATCCTGCTGGGCCTGATCCACGAGAACGAGGGCGTCGGGGCGAAGGCCCTCGAGGCCCTCGGCGTCACGCTCGACGCCGTCCGTGAGCAGGTCCGCGACATCATCGGGGAGGGGAACCAGACCCCCAGCGGGCACATCCCCTTCACCCCGCGTGCCAAGAAGGTCCTCGAGCTGAGCCTGCGGGAGGCCCTCCAGCTCGGCCACAACTACATCGGGACCGAGCACATCCTGCTCGGCCTGCTGCGCGAGGGCGAGGGCACCGCCGTCAAGGTCCTCTCGCGCCTCAAGGCGGAGCCCGCCGCGGTCCGCCAGGAGGTCATCGAGCGACTCTCCGGCTACCAGGGCAAGGAGCCGGCGACCGCCGGAGGCCCCGCCGAGGGTCAGCCCGCGGGCTCGCTCGTCCTGGACCAGTTCGGCCGCAACCTCACCCAGGCCGCTCGCGAGGGCAAGCTCGACCCGGTGATCGGGCGCGAGCACGAGGCCGAGCGCGTGATGCAGGTCCTCAGCCGTCGCACCAAGAACAACCCGGTGCTGATCGGCGAGCCCGGTGTCGGGAAGTCCGCCGTCGTCGAGGGCCTCGCGCAGTCGATCGTCGCCGGCGACGTCCCGGAGACGCTCAAGGACAAGCAGCTCTACACCCTCGATCTCGGATCGCTGGTGGCCGGATCCCGCTACCGCGGCGACTTCGAGGAGCGCCTGAAGAAGGTCCTCAAGGAGATCCGCACCCGCGGCGACATCATCCTGTTCATCGATGAGATCCACACCCTCGTCGGAGCGGGCGCCGCCGAGGGCGCGATCGACGCCGCCAGCATCCTCAAGCCGATGCTCGCCCGCGGCGAGCTGCAGACCATCGGCGCGACCACGCTCGAGGAGTACCGCAAGCACATCGAGAAGGACGCCGCGCTCGAGCGGCGCTTCCAGCCGATCCAGGTCAATGAGCCCTCCGTCGCTCTCACGGTCGAGATCCTGAAGGGTCTGCGCGACCGCTACGAGGCGCACCACAAGGTGACCATCACCGACAGCGCCCTGGTGGCCGCGGCCAACCTCGCCGACCGCTACGTCAACGACCGCTTCCTCCCGGACAAGGCGATCGATCTGATCGACGAGGCCGGCGCCCGTCTGCGCATCCGTCGCCTCACGGCTCCTCCGGAGCTCAAGGAGTACGACGCCCGCATCGAGGAGACGCGCAAGAAGAAGGAGGAGGCGATCGACGGGCAGGACTTCGAGCTCGCCGCCTCCCTCCGCGACGAGGAGCAGAACCTCAAGACCGAGCGGGACGAGAAGGAGAAGGCCTGGCGCCACGGCGAGTCCGATGCCGTGACCACCGTCAGCGAGGAGACCATCGCCGAGGTGCTGGCCGCCGCGACCGGCATCCCGATCGTGAAGCTCACCGAGGAGGAGTCCTCGCGCCTGCTGCACATGGAGGACGAGCTGCACAAGCGCGTCATCGGTCAGCACGAGGCCATCAAGGCCCTCTCGCAGGCCATCCGGCGCACCCGTGCCGGCTTGAAGGACCCCAAGCGCCCCGGCGGGTCGTTCATCTTCGCCGGGCCCACGGGCGTGGGCAAGACCGAGCTGGCCAAGGCGCTCGCGGAGTTCCTGTTCGGTGACGAGGACGCCCTCATCCAGCTGGACATGTCGGAGTTCGGCGAGAAGCACACGGCATCGCGCCTGTTCGGCTCGCCCCCCGGCTACGTCGGCTACGACGAGGGCGGCCAGCTCACCGAGAAGGTGCGTCGCAAGCCGTTCTCCGTCGTGCTGTTCGACGAGGTGGAGAAGGCGCACGTCGACATCTTCAACTCGCTGCTGCAGATCCTCGAGGACGGTCGCCTGACCGACTCGCAGGGCCGCGTGGTGGACTTCAAGAACACCGTCATCATCATGACCACGAACCTCGGCACCCGGGACATCGCCAAGGGCGTCTCCATCGGCTTCACCGCCGGCGGCGGCCTGTCCACCGACTACGACCGGATGAAGGCGAAGGTCCACGAGGAGCTCAAGCAGCACTTCCGGCCGGAGTTCCTCAACCGTGTCGACGACGTGGTGGTCTTCCCGCAGCTGTCCCCGTCCGAGATCGTCGAGATCGTCGACCTCATGGTGGGTCGTCTGGAGACCCGTCTCGAGGAGAAGGACATGTCGATCGAGCTCACCCCGGCGGCCAAGCAGCTGCTGGCAGACAAGGGCTACGACCCGGTCCTCGGAGCGCGTCCCCTGCGTCGCACGATCCAGCGCGACATCGAGGACACGCTCAGCGAGAAGATCCTCTTCGGTCAGGTCAAGGTCGGCGACACCCTCGTCGTCGATGCCGAGGGAGAGGGCCTGCTGGGCGAGCTCACCTTCAGCCGGCGCACGCCGGACGGCTCCCTCGAGCCGATCAGCGACGAGGTGGACGTCGAGAGCATGACGGCGGCGCGCACCGCCGAGGTCTCCCGTCCTGATGCGGGCGAGCCGTCCTCGCCCGACGGCGCGGAGGCCACCGCCTCCTGATGAACCTGGGAACCGGCTCCGTCCTCGACGGAGCCGGTTCCGTATCATCGGGACCAGCCGGCACCGTCCCGACGGCGGTGCACGTGGGCGCCGTGCCGCGGCGTCAGCACCGGAGGCCGGCACCTCTTCCGGGCCAGCGAAGGAGAATCGCGAGTGCAGGACCTCCTGGACCGGCTCATGTCCATCAGCGGCCAGATCGAGGATTGGATCCTCGTGGTGGCGGACGCCTGGTGGATCCATCTCGTCGTCCTCGTCTTCGCCGCCGCCGACGGCTTCTTCCCGACGGTGCCGAGCGAGTCCACGATCGTCACGCTGTCCTCCCTGTGGTCGTCATCCGGGGAGCCTGCCATCATCCTCATCGGAATGGCCGCCTGGATGGGTGCCTGGGCGGGGGACAACCTCGGCTATCTCCTGGGACGCATGATCGGCTGGGAGCGATTCCGCTTCCTGCGCGAGGGCAAGGGGCGGCGTGCTGTGGAGGCCGCCGATCGCGGACTGCAGCGCAGGGCTCTTCTGTTCCTCATGACGGCCCGCTACATCCCCTTCGGCCGCACTGCGGTGAACCTCGTCGCCGGCGCGGTCCACTATCCGCATCGGAACTTCTGGCCGCGCTCGCTGCTGTCGACGTTCGTGTGGGCCGTGTACTCCTGTGCGATCGGTGCGGTGGCGGGCTCCTGGTTCGAGGACAATCATCTGCTGGCGATCAGCGTGGCGCTGGTCGCCGCAGTGGTGCTGGCCGTCGTCGTCGAGCGCGTCATCAACGCCGTGCACCGGGCGCTGGATCGTCGTGCCGAGCGTCGCGGGAACCAGACGGTCGACCGTCTGGTCGCGCGGGCGGAGGAGGAGCTGGCCGAGCAGCTCGACCCTGCGGACGGGGAGGACCGCCCCGCGCACCGTTCGGACGGCGATGCCGGACGGGCGGAGCAGGACGATCGGAGCGAGCGGACCGGCTCCCGGAGGAGTCGCGCGCTGCAGGAGGCGCCGGGAGGCGTGAGGGAGTCGCCTGTCGAGGAGGATCAGCATTCATGAGCATCACCATCCGCCCGGCGCTGCCAGCGGACGTCCGATCGATCGATGCCATCGTCCAGCCTCTGTCCCATCGGGGGATCCTGCTCGGCAAGGATCTCGTCTCGTTCTACGAAGCGGTCCAGGAGTTCCTCGTCGCCGTCGACGACGAGGACGGCAGAGTCGTCGGCTGCGGCGCCCTGCACGTCATGTGGGAGGACCTCGCCGAGGTGCGCACGCTCGCCGTGCTCGAGGAGATGCTGGGTACGGGACTCGGCCACAGGATGCTCGAGGCCCTCCTGCAACGAGCCAGGGACCTGGGCCTGGCACGCGTGTTCTGCCTGACCTTCGAGGTGCCGTTCTTCCGTCGCCATGGCTTCGAGGAGATGGCGGAGGATGTCGATCCCGAGCTCTACAGCCAGCTGCTGCGCTCTCCCGACGAAGGCATCGCAGAGTTCCTCGATCTCGCCAGGGTCAAGCCCAACACATTGGGCAACACCCGCATGATCGTGCACCTCGACCGCTGACCGGCGGCGGCGTCCTGACGGTCCGGCAGCGCGCTCACGGCAGGCGCAGCCGGTCCCCTTCGACGACCGCGAGCGAGTCCGAGACCAGGGATCGCACGCAGCGCTCCACCCGACCGAGGTCCTCCGGATCGAGTGCGTCGAGGTCGACTCGCGCGACCTCGCCCCTGCTGCGGAGCACGGCCATGATCTGCCCGCGCATCTGCCGATCCGTCCCTTCGAAGGGCTGGGTGCGCCGCTCCTCCGGCCGAGCCGGAGGACGGCCCGCAGCATGCCAAGCGCAGGAGCTGTCGGACAGCGGGCACTGCTCGCAGCGCGGTGAGCGGGCAGTGCACACCAGGGCGCCGAGCTCCATCGACGCCTGGTTCCACAGGACCGAACGATCCGTCTCGGCGGGGACGGTCGCGGCGGCGAGCCGACGCTCGGCCGCCGTGTAGGAGCGCGCCGGAACCGCTCGGCCGGTCACGGACCGCACGAGCACGCGGCGGATGTTCGTGTCGACGACGACGGCGCGCCGACGATGGGCGAAGGCTGTGACGGCCGCTGCAGTGTACTCGCCGATGCCTGGCAGGCTCCGCAGCGCATCCTCCCCGTGCGGCACCTCGCCGCCGTGCTCGAGCACGATGGCGCGTGCACATTCCTGCAGGCGCAGTGCGCGACGGGGATAGCCGAGTCGGTCCCATGCACGCAGCACCTCGGCCGTGGGAGCGTCTGCGAGGTCCGCAGGGGTCGGCCAGCGCTCCATCCACGCCTGCCATCGCGGCAGCACGCGGACGACCGGAGTCTGCTGGAGCATGATCTCGGAGACGAGGATGCTCCAGGCTGAGGCGTCAGGAGCTCTCCAGGGGAGGTCCCGGGCAGCGTGCTCGAACCAGTCGATCACCGCGTCGACCGAGGCAGGTGGAAGACGGACCTGCTCCTCGGACGGGGCCGTCGAGGACACTGGCGATGCTCGTGATCCCGACGATGCTTCGGAGGGGGAGGGAGGGGGAACGGCGGGCACCCAGGGACGGTATCGCACTCTCGACAGGTCCGGTCCAGGCCGTGCGTCGGCGGGGACGCCGGAGGGCGGCTTGGGTGCTGCCGGGGCGACGCGGGCACGACGCCGGGAAGACCCGCGCGGGGACGCTGCGCAGAACGACGACGGGGCGGGACCGCTGTTCGGTCCCGCCCCGCCTCCGTGGGGTTCTGCGCGCGGAAGGATCCGCGTGCGTCAGCGCGTCACTGGCGCGGTGCCTGCTGAGCCTCCAGCAGATCGCGGATCTGCGTGAGCAGCGCGATGTCCTCCGGCGCCGCCTCCTCCTCATCGACCGGGAGGCCACGACGGCGACGATCCATCTCGCGCGCCTTGGAGATCGGGAGCACGAAGACGAAGTACACGACTGCGGCGGTGATCAGGAAGGCGATGATCGCCGAGAGGATGGCGCCGAGGTCGACCTTGGTGGCCTCGTTCGTGATCGTGAAGGCCAGGCCGTCCACATTGGAGCCGCCGAAGACGTTGATGATCGGCTGGATCAGGTTGTCCACGAACGCCGTGATGAGGGCGGTGAAGGCAGAGCCGATGACGACGCCGACCGCGAGGTCGATGACGTTGCCCTGCATGACGAAATCCTTGAAGCCCTTCATGGGGTGATCCTTACTGGGAGAGATCGGGGACAGAGGCGCGGAACAAGGAGGCCCGGAGCGCCTCATCGGAAGAGGCGACCGTTCCGTCCGTAGCCCGACGGATCACGCAGGACATTAGCGGATGACCGAGACGGTGAACCAGCCCTCCGCGATGATGCGAGCCAGAGCACGCTCGTCGGCCATGTCCACGGCCACGAGGATCTGGAGATCCTGGCCGGAGGTCGTTCCCAGATCGATCCCGTCGGCCGCATCCTGCGGCACCTCGATGACCAGGACCGTCAGGGCGCTCCCGGTGGAGCCTCCCTGCTCGGCCGGATCTCCAGCGGTGAGGTGCGTCCCCTCAGGCTCCTGACCGCCGGATCCTGAGCTCGTCCGGGCGGCGGCCCCTCCGCCGGACCAGACGTCGTCGACGGCCCCGCTGCCATGGACGTGGAGCCGCACTCCGGGCTCCAGGTGCGCGGACAGCACGGCGGGAGCTGTGATGGCCATCAGCGCCATGTCCTCCGGAACGGGGGTGGATCCGGAGGCGAGCATGCCCTCCTGGACCACCGTCCCCGCAGGAACGGATGCCGAGGTCCTTCGGCCGATCAGCTCCTCAGGGTCCTTCGCAGTCCCGGACGGCACCAGCGCGGCGGCCACGTGCGTCGTGGCCAGGTCGGCGGCGGTGAGCTCAGCGCCTGGGGCGATGTCGCGAGCGGCGACGGCCACGGTGACCCCGTCGCGCTCAGCCGGGGTCAGGGCGGCGGCGAGCGGCGGAGCGGCGGTGGCCAGCAGAGCGGCGATCACCAGCAGAAGCAGGGTGCGCCGACGACGTCGCAGTGCGCGTCGCCAGCGCGGGATTCGTAGGCGGAGCTGATCGAGCATGACGTGCACGCTAGGCGGGCACGGGCAGGGACGACGCCCGATCCTCCGGCTCTGTGGACGATCGACCGGTGGGGAGGAGCAGCGTCAGGAGGCGGCTGGTGCGCTCGCGGCCGGAGCGGCGGTCGCGGCGGGAGCGGCGGGCGCAGAGGCGGCGGAACCCGAGCTGCTCGCACTGCCCGAGTCCGAGGTCGTCGCGGAGGCGGCGCTCTCGGAGGGGGATGACGTGCTGGCCACCGAGCTGGCTCCGGAGGTCTGGGAGTCGGTGGAGTAGAAGCCCGAGCCCTTGAACACGATGCCCACCGAGTCGAAGACCTTCCGCAGCGACTCCTGTGCGCACTCGGGGCAGGTGCTCAGCGAGTCCTCGCTGAAGGACTGGTACTTCTCGAACCGGTGACCGCAGTTCTTGCAGGCGTAGACGTAGGTGGGCACGCGGGATCCTCCGGGATGGTCAGAAGGGGTGAGCCGCCGTCGCGGCGCCCTCGATTCTACGACCGGAGAGCACGGACGGGTCAGGGCGTCCGCAGTGATACGCGTCCCGCGGCGGTGATCGCCTCGGAGATCGGGATGTCGTGGTCGGCGCGGGGCAGCACCCCCGGCTCGAGCACCTCGTGCGGGTGGACGACCGCGACTGCCGCCGTGCCGGGCAGCAGATGGGTGAGAGCCCGGTCGTAGTAGCCGGCGCCGTGGCCGAGACGCGTACCGCTGAGGTCCACCGCGAGAGCGGGGACGAGGACCAGGCGTGCGCGGGCGAGGGCGTCGGAGCCATGGCGCGGTCCGTCCGGCTCGAGGCCGAACCCTCTCCCCGGCGAGACGCGGAGTGGGGAGCTGCCATCCCACTCCGCCCAGTCCAGCTCCGGCGGGCTCAGCTCCAGGGAGCACGGCTCCGCCGGATCGGACTCCGCCTCAGCTCCGTCGGCACGCTCGGGCGATCTCCTGGCCAGGACGGGGAAGAGCGGGCGCGCCCCTGCGGCGACCAGGGCCCGGACGAGCGGCATCACGTCGGGCTCCGTCGGCGTCGGATGGAACACCGCGACGAGCGGCCTCTCGGATGGGGTGATCATGCCGACGAGCTCGGTGGCGCGGGCGCGCACCTCGGCACCCTCGCTCGCGCGGCGGGCCGCACCGTCGTGCCCCCCGTACAGCTCCCGCCGTCGTGCGCGGAGAGCGGCGCGCAATCGCCGCTTCCGCTCCGCGAGAGGCTCGTCCGCCTCGCCCGTGCGCTGATCCCGTGTGCCGTCCATGCCCATGGCGAGAGCCTGCCATGCCTACGATGGGCCGATGGTGCACGTGTGGCCGCTCACGCTGAGCGACGGGGAGCTGACGCTCAGGCCGCTGCATCGGCGCGACCGCACAGCCTTCGAGAGGCTGCGGATGCGCAATCATGAGTGGTTGCGACCGTGGGACGCCACCGATCCGGTGCGGCTCGGTCGTCGGCCGTCGTTCTCCGCCCTGCGGCGCTGGAACGAGAGCCAGGCGCGCATGGGAGCCCACCTGCCGCTGGTGATCGAGGCCCACGGGGTCCTGCTGGGCCAGATCACCGCCGGTCCCCTCCAGTACGGCGCTGTGCGCTCCGCGGTGATCGGATATTGGATCGACCGCGGGCACGCCGGTCGGGGGCTCGTGCCGAGAGCTGCTGCGCTGCTGATCGACCACCTGTTCGCCGAGGTCGGCATGCACCGCGTCGAGATGACGGTTCGTCCGGAGAACTCGGCGAGCCTGCGCGTCGCGGAGAAGCTGCACCTGCGCGAGGAAGGGCTGCGTCGGGCGGCGATCCATGTCGACGGCGCCTGGAGGGACCATCTGGTGTTCGCTCTGTGCGCGGAGGAGGTCGCGACGGACGACAGCGGGCGAGGAGTCCTCGCCCGGCTGCACGCCGAGCATCCGACGCATCTTCCGACCGACACGCCCAGGGTGTGACCAGCGGAACGACATCGCTGTCATTACGCTGGGCTCATGGAGCCCATCAATCTCGGGGCCGTGCTGTTCGCCCTTCTCCTCGTGCTGTGGCTGGGCTATGCCCTGCCGCGCACCGCGAGCCGACGCGATGTGATGGGTCGCGCGCGCTCCGCAGAGCTCGCCGAGCCCACCTCGGGAGCCCGCGACCTCTCCGAGGCCGTCCACAACCGTCGTCCGTCTCGAGAGGCGAGTCCCGCGATGCCCCAGGACCGACTGCTCCTCCGCCCCGCCGACCCCACCAGTCGTCCGCGCTTCGACGCCGCCCCGGGTGTGAGGGTCGATCCGATCGAGGAGCGGGCGCGATCGCGTCGCCTGCTCGTCGTCGTCCTCGGTCTGCTCATCGCCGTGACGGCCGCCCTCGGTGTGCTCGCCGTGCTGCAGATGGTGCACTGGGCCGCTCCGGCGATCGCGGCCCTGGGGGTCGCCGCCTATCTGCTCGGTCTGCGCAGGGCTGAGCTCGAGCGTCGCACCCGGGCCCGCCGCGCCGCCGCGCTCGCCCGCCTCGAGGCGGCGGACCGCGCCGATGCCCAGCGCGCGGAACGGCATGCGCGTGAGCAGCGCGCCGAGCACCGGGAAGGAGCGGGGGAGCCCGCCGAGCAGCGAGCCCTCGTTCCGCGCGAGCGCGCGCCGCGCCCCTCGCTCGAGGACACGGAGCGCCGTGCGAGCGAGAGGCTGGCAGCACCGGGCGCATGGACGCCGCGACCGGTTCCGAGGCCCACCTATGAGATGCGCGGAGAGGTCGACGATCTCGGCACCCGCCACGCGATGCACCGCGAGAGCGTCCGCGCGGCCACCACTGCCTTCGAGAGCGCAGGCGTCGAGGAGGCCGAAGCGGTCGCCGAGGCCGCGACCGGGATCCCCGCCCCCGCCGTCGACCTGCGGCTGGACGAGGTTCTGGCCCGCCGTCGGGCCTGATCGACGTGCGCGGCGCCGAGGATCGTGCGGTGCGCAGCGCAGAGCTCCGTGCTCAGCAGATCGCGGAGCGGCTCGAGGTGATCGGGGCGGCCCTCCGCTCGGCGGGCATAGAGCGCCGGCCTCTGACCGTGCTCGACCTCGATGCCTTCGACGCCAACGCCGTCGACCTCGCCCGCAGAGCCCGCGGAGTGCCGCTGCGCGTCGCCTCGAAATCCCTGAGGGTGCGTCGGCTCATCGATCGAGCAGTCGCCGCCGACGGCTTCCGAGGGGTCCTCGCCTTCACGCTCCCTGAGGCGCTCTGGCTGGTCGAGCACGGCCATGACGACGTCGTCGTCGCCTACCCCAGCGTCGATCGCGCGGCGCTGCGCCGACTCGCCGCGGACGACGCCGCACGTGCGGCCATCACCGTCATGGTCGACGAGACCGCCCACGCCGAGCTGATCCTCGATGCCTGTCGGGGCCTGATCGACCGCGACCGTCCGATCCGCGTCGCCCTGGAGCTCGACGCCGCCTTCGCGCCGGTCCCCGGAGTGCGCTTCGGGGCGCTGCGCTCACCGGTGCGCACGGCCCCGCAGCTCGTCGAGCTCGCTCGCGAGATCCTGGGACGTCAGGGACTTCGTCTCGTCGGGGTCATGGCCTACGAGGGGCAGATCGCCGGTGTCGTCGACGACGCCGGCACTCCCCGCGGGGCCGCGGTCAGGACGATGAAGCGCCTGTCCGTCCGGGAGATCGCCGCACGCCGGGCCGAAGCCGTCGCCGCGGTGCAGGAGCTCGCGGAGCTGGAGTTCGTCAACGGCGGCGGCACCGGATCGGTGGAGACCACGGGAGCCGAGAGCGCCGTCACCGAGATCGCCGCCGGCTCCGGGCTGATCGGAGCAGGACTCTTCGACCACTACCGCGGGTTCTCGCCGACCCCGGCACTGTTCACCGCCTTCCCGGTCGTCCGACGTCCCGGCCCCGACGTGGCCACGCTGCTCGGCGGCGGCCGCATCGCCAGCAGCGTCCCGGGAGCGGACCGCCTTCCGACGATCGATGCACCTGAGGGCCTCTCCTTCGCCCCGCAGGAGGGCGCCGGGGAGGTGCAGACTCCCGTCGTCGGTCCGGCGGCCGAGTCGCTGCGCCTCGGCGACGACGTATGGCTCCGCCATGCCAAGGCGGGGGAGCCGGCCGAGCACACCGAGCGCTGCGTGCTCGTCGCCGGGGTCGAGGCCCGGGTCGTCGACGAGGCTCCCACCTACCGAGGAGAGCAGCGATGCTTCCTCTGATCGGCGCCCTCTCCATCCGTCAGCACTCCGATCGTCGGCACGACGACCGGTCGGGGGCCGGCACCGCGCCGATGCACCGCAACTGGAGCGGATCGGCACGCTGGAGCCCTGCTGAGATCGCCGCCCCGCGCTGCGAGGCCGATGTCCTCGCAGCCCTCGCCTCCGCCCGGCGCAGCGGGCGCTCGCTGCGGGTGATCGGCGGCGGCCACTCGTTCACCCCGCTCGCAGCGACCGACGGAACCCTCATGACGCTCGACGCGCATCAGGGGCTGGTGAGCGTCGACCTCGACCGGAGGAGGGCCACGCTGCGCGCCGGCACGAGGCTCTGGCAGATCGCCGATCTGCTCGCCCCCTTCGATCTCGCGCTGTCGGTCATGGGAGACATCGACCGGCAGTCGATCGCCGGGGCGATCCAGACCGGCACCCACGGCACAGGGGCCCGTTTCACGGGCTTCGCCGGCATGGTGCGCGGCATGCGGCTCGCGCTCGCCGACGGCGAGGTCCTCGAGGTCTCCGCCGAGCACGAGCCCGACCTGTTCGAGGCGGCCCGTCTCGGACTCGGCACCATCGGGGTCCTGCTCGAGGTGACGCTGCAGTGCGTGCCCCGGTACCGGCTCGAGCTGCTCGAGTCGACCGTCGGCATCGACGAGGCCGTGGGGTCCTTCGTGCCCGACTCCTCGATCGTCGACCATCACGAGATCTTCTGGTTCCCCCGCACGCCGCGGGCGACCGTGCGCAGCAGCCGCAGGCTCCCGGCCGACGTCGAGCAGTCCCGCCCGCCGCGCCCGCTCGAGGTCCTGCAGAGCGAGATCCTGGGCAACGGAGCATTCGAGCTCCTCTGCGGGGCGTCGGCCCTGCTGCCCCCGCTGTCCCGGCCCACCGCGGAGATCGCCTCGCGGGCATTCGCCGGCCCTCGCGTGGTGGACGACTCCGCACGCGTGTTCACGGCGCCGCGTCGGGTGCGCTTCCACGAGTCCGAGTGGGCGATCCCCGCCGAGCGCTTCGACGCGGCCTTCGCTGCGCTGCGCCGACGCTTCGAGGATGAGGACGTCCGGGTCACCTTCCCGCTCGAGATCCGTCGGGCCGCACCCGACGACGTGTGGCTCTCCACCGCCTACGGCCGCGACACCGTGTACGTCGCCGCGCACCGCTACCACCGCGAGGAGCCCGGCCCCTATCTGCTGATGGTCCAGCGGACCCTCGAGCCCTTCGCCGCCCGGCCGCACTGGGGCAAGCGGCACTGGCTGGGCGCCCGGGAGCTCGTCGCGGTGCATCCTCGCTTCGAGGACTTCCGGCGCGTGCGCGAGCGCGTCGATCCCGACGGCCTCCTGATGACCCCCTATCTGCGTCATCTGCTGGGCTGAACGGCAGCGTCCGCTGGGCGGCGTGGCTGCGCGGACGAACTGCGTCGCTCGATGGGCGGGGCGCCGTCATCTGCCGTCCATCGGGAGGACGAGCCCCGGCGACCGGTCCGGTCTAGGGTGGGTCAGGTGAACACCGAGATCAGCGCACCCAGCAGCCCTCGCTCCCTGTCCGATGCCGAGGAGACGTCCGCGGTGCCCTCTCCGGAGGCTCTGCGGAGGATCGCAGTCGCCGCCGCACATGAGGCGGCCGACTACATCCGCGGACTGGATCGGGACGATCTCGCCCGCGAGTACAAGACCTCCAGCCACGACATCGTCACCGTGCACGATCGTGCGAGCGAGGACATCATCGTCGCCGCGCTGCGCCGCGAGCTGCCAGGCTGCCGCATCGTCGGCGAGGAGGGCGGCGAACGGCCTGCGGAGACGGCGGCCGCCGAGGGGCCCGTGGTCAGCTTCTACGTCGATCCCATCGACGGCACGAGCAACTTCGCGGCCGGTCTGCCGCTGTTCTGCATCTCCATCGGCGTCGCCGTGGACGACGAGCTGGTCGCCGGCGTCATCGACGCCCCGATCCTGGGCACCGTCTTCTCCGCGGCCGACGGTCCCGCTCTGCTGGACGGCAGGCCGATCACCCCGCGGGAAACCCGCCCCGCGGCCGACGCACTGATCGTCTCCGGTTTCCCCGGTCACAACATCGCTCGCGAGTTCCCCGAGTTCACGGGGCGCTCCACGGTCGTGCTGCACGAGGGCGTGTCCGCGGTCCGCCACCTGGGGACCGCTGCTCTGGAGCTCGCCTACGTCGCCGCCGGCTGGGCCGACGCGACCGGGCTGGGCTCCATCAACCCCTGGGACATCGCCGCCGGCTTCCACATCCTCCGCCGTGCCGGAGGGTCCGTGCGCACTTGGCCGGGCCGCGACGGCGATCCCTCGCTCCCGGCCCACCTCCAGCCCGCCTACGTCGCCTGCACCGGGCAGGGCCGCCTCGAGGTCTTCGACGAGCTCCAGCAGGAGCTGCAGGACCTCCGGGACGCTGCCTCCGCTGCCGCCGCGGGCTCCTGATCCGGTCTGCGGTCCCGGGTCTCTGGACCGGACCGCCCGCTGCGTCACCGCGTCCGGCGCCGCCACCGCCGCCGCTCCGGACCCGGGCCGGTGTCGGGACGCTGCCCCGGGCCGATGCTCCGGGCCCGCGACAAGCACGCGAAGCGCGGGAGGCTGGGGTGCAGTCCGAGTGTCGTCGCAGGCAGAGGGCCGAAGCGAAAGAGCCCGCGACATCTGTGACGCTCGTCAATGAGAGCTCTTCCGGTTCGCGGGGAGCCCATGACCGGTGCTACTCTGTACGAGTCGTTCAGCGACATGGGGCTATGGCGCAGTTGGTAGCGCGTCTCGTTCGCAATGAGAAGGTCGGGGGTTCGAATCCCCCTAGCTCCACGTAAAGTTGAACGTTCGAACCTTGCCCCGCTTGATCGCGGGGCAAGGTTCTTTCGTTGTGTGACCTGGGGTTGGCGGCGAGGATCGTCTCGATGGCCTCGACTGGTTCGAGGGTGGCCTGGTCCTCGTCATCGATGGTGATGCGGTCGAACAGTGCCCTGTTGAGCATCCGCCGCTCGGCTGGTTCGGCCCTCGCGTAGACGTCGCCGATGTCGGTGAGGAGTCCGAGGATCGCGTCGAGCCCGACCTTGGCCTTGTCGTAGGTCGTCTCCAGCGTGTCGAGCCGGCTGGTGATCGCTTGCAGGCTCGCTCGGATGCGGTCTTGCTCGGTCTTGAGCAGGTCGAGCGGGACCGCGTCGGCGTAGTGGGCTTGGAGGAGCTTGACCTGATCGGCTTCGAGCTTGGCCTTCTGCCCGGCGAGGAGCTTCTGTTCGTCGCTGGTGGACTCGGCAAGGGTATCGAACACCTGCCCGAGCACACCCTTGATCTGCGCGGCCTCGTCGCTGCTGACCGACAGGGGCCGGTAGCCGTCCTCGATGGTCTGCTCGACACGGTGCGCGAGCACGGCCGTGCGCTGACAGTCGTTGCGCTTGAACCGGCGGCCGGTACAGGTGAAGTAGTCGTAGGCGACGCCCTGGTGGTTGCGGGGCCGTTCGAACATGAGCCGCTTCCCGCACGCGCAGTAGATCGAGCCTTTGAGGTAGTGGTCGTACTTCTGCGGCTTGTCGCCGACGACGTGGTTCTGCTGGAGGATCGTCTGCACCTGCTCGAACGTCTCCGGCGTCACGAGCGGGTCGTGCGTGCCGGGGTAGGTGGCGTCACGGAAGGTGACGATGCCCTGGTAGTAGGGGTTCGTGAGGATCTTGTGCAGCGTCGTGGTGGTGACCGGCTTCGCGGGGAACGACGGCGTGGGCCTGGTGGTGAGGCCGCGGGTCTCCAACTCGCGGGCGATCCTGGACAGGGACCAGTCGCCGGTGGCGTAGGCGGTGAACGCGAACCGGACCAGCTCGGCCCGGTCCGGGTCGAGTTCCACGTCACGCACCTCGTGGCCGCCCGCGTCGGTGGTGCGGATGTTGAGGTATCCGATGGGCGCCTTGTGCGGGGTGCCGCCGGTGGACGCCTTCTGCACGAGCCCTTTGGTGGCTCTTCGGACATCCGGTGGGGTGAGGGTGGCCGGGCGGTGATTCGGCGGTAGGGGTCGAGGTCCCCGAGGATCAGAAGCGCTAACTCTCTGATTCCGACCGAGGACCTCGACGTGCTTCACCCTACTTCGGGGTGCGCTGACGCGCGCCCCGCCGACTGTCCGTGTGCCCGCTGCGACCTGCTGCTCGGCCTCGACGGTGTCCATGTCGAGCACGTCGAGCGTCGCGACGGACTTCTTGTGGTGACCGTTTCGACTCCGGCGTCCCCGACGGGCTGCCCGGGGTGCGGCGTGCTCGTGACGAGCCGTGGTCGGCGCCTTCGGGTGCTGCATGACGTGCCGGGTGTGACGCGGGTGAGGGTGGTGTGGCGGCAGCGGATGTGGCGGTGCGGCGAGTCCGGCTGTCCGCGGAAGACGTTCGTGGAACAGGTCCCGTCGCTGGTCGCGCCGCGCGGGTCGATCACGAAGCGCGCCGTCGCGTGGGCGATCGGGCAGCTGCGTCGCGAGCACGCCACCATCCAAGGACTCGCCCGGCAGCTCGGGACGTCGTGGAAGACGGTGTGGCGGGCCGTCGAACCCGAACTGGTCAAGCTCGCGGCGGACGAGTCCCGGTTCGAGAATGTCACCAGCCTCGGCGTCGACGAGCACGTCTGGCATCACGTCGACCCGCGCCGACGGGGGCCGAAGGAGCTGACCGGGATGGTCGACCTCACCCGCGACAGCCAAGGGAAGACGCGGGCCAGGCTGCTCGACCTCGTTCCCGGCCGGTCCGGGAAGGCGTACGCGACCTGGCTCGGTGAGCGCGGCGACGCGTTCCGGAAGCAGGTGAAGGTCGCCGCGTTGGATCCGTTCGCCGGATACAAGACCGCGATCGACGACAAGCTCGACGACGCCGTCGCCGTCCTCGACGCGTTCCACGTTGTGAAGCTCGGCACCGCCGCGGTCGACGAGGTCCGCCGTCGCGTTCAGCAGGACACCCTCGGGCACCGCGGACGCACGGGCGACCCGCTCTACGGGGTGCAGACCATCCTGCGCGCCGAGGCCGAGAACCTCACCGAGAAGCAGCGGGTGAGGCTGACCGCGGCGATGGAAGCCGACCCCGCGCACGACGAAGTGTCCGTCGCTTGGCAGTGCGCGCAGCAACTCCGCTCCGCCTACCACCAGGGCGATCTGGCCGCGGGGCGGCGGATCGCTGAGCAAGTCGTCGACACGTTCCACACCTGCCCGATCCCCGAGATCGCACGACTGGGCCGCACCCTCCGCCGCTGGCGCAACGCGTTCCTGGCGTACTTCACGACGGGGCGGTCATCGAACGGTGGCACCGAGGCCGTGAACGGGATCATCGAGCTCCACCGCCGCCTCGCCCGCGGCTACCGCAACCGGCACAACTACCGGCTCCGCATGCTCCCCGCCGCCGGCGGACTCACCCCATGACCCCCACCGGATGTCCGAAGAGCCCGATATCTGGATTCCGAATGCGCTCGGCCTCTATGACGAGAACAGCTGCTTCGTCGTCCGCGCATCCGAGGTGCCCGATGCCGTGAAGCTCAGCGCAGACGTCCTCGAAGCCCAGGGTGCGCAGAGCGTGTGCATGGCAGATGTCGGTTCGTAAGCGCAGCATCGGACGAGCGCTCGCCGTCGCCGTCGCCGTGTCGATCGTGATGAGCGGGTGCTCAGGCGGGTTGCTCAAGCGCGGCAAATCGAGCCCGCCGCCGCCGGGGACGCCTCCGGCGAACCTCGACCTCGGTTCCGTCGATGACGCGAAATCGGGACAGAACGGACTGTGGCACCTGTCAGGGAACCAGGCGATCGAGCAGATCGTCGACGCTGTCGATCGTTCGGACGGGGTGCTGTACGAGGGCACGTACGTCGAGCAGGTCCCTGTCGACGGTGACGATCAGGCGACGACCGAGGGGCGCACGCTGCACGTGACGTATGCGGGAAGCCCGGAGCAGTACTCGGCGTCGATCGAGGCCGGGAAACTCACGGCGAGCATTGTGACGGTGAAGGGCGACACCTACGTGTCGGGCAACGAGGCCTTCGCGGCGCACATCGGAGAGGCTGAAGCAGTTGAGGGTTCGGTCTGCGTCGCGGATGCCCGAGGCATCCTCGACGAATGGAATCTTGTGTTCGATCCCGCGGCGCTTGTGGCGGCACTGCTCGGCAGCAGTGCATCGGTCAGCGCTCCGACGGACGGGAAGCAGAAGAGCGTCGATGTTGTGATCAGCGACGGGACAGCGCCCGTCGGGACGATGAGCGTCGCCGCATTCGGGCCGCCGCTTCCGCACAACTATGTCGCGGGCGACTCGTCAGGTGACGCATCCTTCACATTCGACGACTGGGGGACGACCCGCACACCGACCGTTCCCGACGACGTCGTCGTCGGCTGCGAATGATTACCAGCCTGGGTAGCCGGTGCAGGCGCGTGCGATGAGGTTCACACCCGTCTCCTGGTCGGCGAACGCGCGCCACGCCTCTTGCGCGTCGCCTCGTCGCGCGGTATCCTCCAACGTCTGAAGGCTGGCCTCGTACACTCGGTCCCAGGCGAGGTAGTCGGGGTTGTCGATGCCGGCGGCGCCCTTGTCGCCGATGGCGCGGAGCTTGCCGATGACGGTCACCACATCGGTGAGCTTGGACGGCTTGCCCATGGCCTCGATCGTCGTCGTGGTCAGTTCGAGCACGACGGCGCGCAGTTCTTCGCATCGGTCTCGCAGAGCGTCTGACATGATTCCTCCGTTTCGCGGATGATCCTCGACGAGTGTACCGATCGGTCTTCGCACGTGCATTTAGAATGGACGCGCCCGACAGCGAAGGACACAATGCGCGACATCGAGAACGAGTTTCGAGCCGACCCGCAGCGATTCACGTCGCGTCGAAACGCGCGGAAGACAGCGATCCTCGGAGTGATCGGAGGCGCGCTCATCGCGGTCGCCGGAGCCATCGTCGCGGGCTACAGTACGTTCAGCGAATGGGTGGAGCCATCGGGAGCGAGTGGTACCCGTTACAACTCGGTCATCGTCCACGCTCTCGGGACACCGCTGACGCCTGTGCTCATCGCTGTGATCGGTCTGTTCGTCGTGTATTCCGCGATCAAAGCCGTACGGTGGGCTCGGACTGAGACGGGAGCGGAGATCGTGCCCGTCGTGCGCGAGTACTTTCACGCATCTTCGCAGCAGGTCGCTCAGCTTGCTCAGAACTTTGCGACCGGAGCGCCGAACAGCTTCCTCCCCGTTCCGGAGTCGGATTCGAAAGGCGGAGCCCTGCTTGAGGTCTGGCTCTGCGACGCCGACCAGATCGGCTACGTCTTTCTGGCCCATCGCGTCGACAAGGTCGTATTCCCGATGATCGAGATGCGAGGTGCGAGGTACCGTATCCTCGCCGACGCGAAGAAGCGCGGCATCCGTCGGCCTGTCCCCGAAGATGGTCGTGTCGGAGGCAGCGCATGAGTCATCCGGGTGTCGCCCCGGAGTGGGCGGAGTACTTCTCAGCACACCGCCGCCACGACACACTGTACGATTCGTCGCGTCGTGAGAGTGTTCTGCGCTGGAATCGCTGGGTCGTCACCGCAGGCAGCATCCTCGGCGGTGCGGCGCTCGTGTGCGTCGTGCTCGCCCTGGCCGTGGACATCGGTATCTGGGTGCGACTCATCGTCGTGTTGGCGATCTTCGCGGCTATCACGGTCGGCATCCTTGTTCCTCTGATGCTTGCCTATCGTCGTCGGATTCGGCGCGAGACCGCGCAGCAGTCCCCCCTCTATCTCGGGGTGTCGGCCGAGGGAATCCACCTGGCGAAATTCCCGGTGATCCGCTGGGATGAGATCTTCCTCATCGCGGTGATCGACCGCACGGCCAACAAGCCGGCGCAGTTGAAGAGACCGTTGCTCGGAACAGGCGCCCGCCTCTCGGCGCGGTCAGGGAACGGTTGGGTCTCGGTCATGCTCGCTCTCAAGAACGCGGATGCTGTGGTCGAGAGGGCTACGGATGCTGACGCACGTCGTTTCGTCAGCACGTGGAAACAACCGTCGGGCCCACGGACCGGCACGGTGAGCCTCGTTCCCGATGCGCTGGTGAACCCCGAGCCTCTCGGCGCGATGATCTACGCCCTCGAGCAGGGCTGCCGATACTCCGGCACGGAGTTTCTCGCGGGAGCGGCAGCGATGGACGCCATGAACCGCATCGGTCAGCTCGTCGACCCCACCTGGGTTGCGCCGCCTCCCAAGAAGTGAGCCGGGCGAGCATCCGATGAATTGACACGGCACACGCGTCGTCGTCAGACTGCAGCCGTCGATACGATGAGTTTGTGGCTGAGACGTATACGCGAGAGATTGCTGGTCAGACGGTTTCGTGCACGGCGGATCCCGCTCTGGAACCGCAGGCCGACGCGCTCCTGAGCGTGATCGAGGCGGCGCCCACCGAGCTTGTGAGAGACGGGTTCGTGCTGCGCGCGGGCTGGAGCGCGTTCAAGCTCGTCGACGATGGCGGCATCCTCATCGTTCACTGCCCAGACTTCGCGGGCGACATCCACGATTGGGTCTCGAACGTCACGCTTGCACTCGCCGTCGAGGCTGAGCAGTCGGTGGTCGCGCGGATTGCTGAGCTCGAGGAAGCCTCTCCCGCACTGTTCACACAGCGAGTCGTGTACGCAGACGGCGTTCTCGAGAGTCACGCAATCGTGGCACAGCATGCCGGTGGTGTCGTAGCGTCGTAGCAACACTCCCGGTCGGCGGGGGTCTCGGAGGGTGAGGTGGCTGGATGGTCCGAGTCGGGTTGACGTTTACCGAGCGTTCGGAGATATCCGGCTCTTCACAGATGACGGTGTAGTTCGGTTCTGAATCCTCCGGTGTCGAGTAGGGCGCGGATGACGTAGTGGGCGAGATTGCGGAAGCCGAGCGCGGTGCCACGGAGGTGCTCGAGTCGGCCGTTGATCGCTTCGGTGGGACCGTTGCTGGTGCCGGGGTGGTCGAAGTAGGCCAGCACGTCCAGGGCCCGTCGTTTCAGGGTTCGACCGAGAGTGATCAGCTCGGTGAGCTGCGTGGGCACTCCCTGGGTGAGGTCGTCGATCACGGCTTGCAGAGCCTTCTTCCCACTCGCGCGGTCGGGGTGTCGGTAGGCGGCGACGATGTGCTGGTAGATGCCCCAGGTCGCTTCGACCTCGACGTGCTCGTCTCGGGCGAACACGGCCTTCAGGCGGGTGATCTGCTTGTCGGTGAGCAGGTCAGCGCCGGTGTGCAGAACGCGCCGGATCCCGTAGAGCGGATCCCCAGATCGGCCCCGATGGCCGAGGATGGCCTGTTGGACGCGCTGGCGGCACTGATCGATCTTCTCGCCGGCCAGGGCGACGACGTGGAAGGGGTCCATCACCGCGGTCGCCTCGGGCAGCTCCTCGGCGGTCGCGGTCTTGAAGCCGGAGAACCCGTCCATCGCGACGACCTCGACCCCGTCCCGGAACTGGGCGGTCTGGCCATCGAGCCAGGTCTTGAACACTTTCTTCGAGCGTCCCGGGACCATGTCCAGGAGCCTGGAGGGGCCGGTGCCGTCGCGGATCGGAGTCAGGTCGATGATGACGGTGACGTACTTGCTGCCCCGACGGGTGTGGGACCACACGTGCTCGTCCACGCCGATGACGCGGACCCCGTCGAGGCGGGTGGGATCGTTGATCAGCAGCTGCTGGCCGGTGGCCAGAATCGCATCGTTGGCGGTGTTCCAGGCGACTGCGAGCCCGGCGGCGATCCGGGCGACGGACAAGCGATCGATCACCACGCCCTTGAGCGCCCACAGCACGGCGTGCCGGGAGAGGACAGCGCGGGGCTCGGCCGCGGTCGAGGTGTCCTGACGCCACACGCTACGGCAGTCCGGGCACCGGTACCTACGCACTCTGACCTGCAGCGTCGTGGGACGCCAGCCCAGCGGGACGTGGGTGAGACGCCGGACCACCGTGCCCCGGGAGACGCCTTGCTGGCCGCAACCGTGGCACCAGTTGTCCGGTTCGAGCACGCGACACTCCAACACCGATCGGTGCGGCTCGATCAGCTGCCCCGTCACGGTCAGGCCCAGCCGGTCAAGCTGGCTGAAGGTATCGAGATCGGGCGCGGTGAAGGTAGCGTTGAGCACGTCGAGGTCTTCCAGATGGCGAGCGTAGGAACTTCCATCATCGGGAGACCTCGACGTCTATCCCGACACCGCCGCGCCGCCAGCTCCTACACCCTCATCTGTGAAGAGCCCCCAAAGGGATGCGGGTCATCGTCCGCCGCGAGCGTCCCCATCCGGGAGCACAGCTGAGGTTCGAAGATGTGGACGGGTATCGGCTGACCGCCTTCGCGACCAACACCGCCCGTGGGCAGCTGGCCGATCTCGAGGTACGCCACCGCCGCCGGGCACGCTGCGAGGACCGGATCCGCCTCGCCAAGGACATGGGACTTGCGAACCTGCCCCTTGCATCGTTCGCGCAGAACCGGATCTGGTGCCAGATCGTCGCTCTGGCCAGCGAACTCACCGCCTGGATGGGGCTGCTCGCCCACCCCGAAGCGCCTGCCAGGAGGTGGGAGCCCAAACGTCTCCGCGACCGCTTGTTCCAGGTCCCGGCGACCTTCGCCCGCCATGCCCGCGCTCGAACCGTGCACCTCTCGGACCGCTCAGCCTGGGCCGGGATCGTCGAGGCTGGCCACGCTCGTCTCTGCGCTCTGCCCGTCCCTGCTGGATAGGCCCTCAGGACCCCCGACTGCCCACGACCTCAAGGACCCGGCCCGCTGGAAGCCCGGCCACCGCGACGACACGCGGCACTCCGTCACACCCTCATGCCAGAATCCCCCTGCGAACACCGGCAACGACGCCGACCACACCCGCTCACCGACACCATGAAAGATCGAGGCTAGGGGATATCCCCGCGGATCTTTCCTAGGCAGAAGTGCAACGGCGCTGACACAGCACTCCTGAACTCACACCCGGATTGCCTCACCGTGACGAAACGGTGTCAACGGTCGAGCCACGATCTGTATTCATCGAGTGCCGTCGGCTTTCCATCCTCGAGATAACTCACGGTGAAAGCGAAAGTGCCGTCTTCCGAGGGAGTCAGCACATTCACGAGCTCCTGGCGCGGCCCGAGTCCGGCGCTCATCCGGATGATCTGCGGTGTTTCACCGCGTGGAACGACGATCATCGCAAGGGGACGAAAAACACCGGATTCGCGCGAAATCCCTCGCGGCGCTCCTGACTCTGAGCGCAGAATGACGGGTCGGTCCACGACGCGGACCGACCACGCGACGCTCGCTGAGACTCTCGGCACGAGCTCTGTGGCGATCGTGACGATGATGTCACCGATTCGCGTATCACTGTCGACCTCGATTTCAACCGGATGGGATTCGTCCGCCGGACTTACGGGATCCCGGCGAACCACTGCACGATAGCTCATCTTCGGTCGTCGTCAATCCACAGAAGCGAACTCAGATCGCTTCGCTTCCCCTGCCGAAACAGGTCGAATAGCGTCTCCCGATCGATGCTTGACGCTCCGAAGAGTGCCGAGCCGTCTTCCGCGACAATGATCTTTCCACCGCCACGAATCGGGCGCCACACATAAACGGCGCTTTCCTCAGACAGATCCTCATGGTGGGTGAGCACATCGTTCTGATCGGTTCCCAAACACGTCGCAGCAAGGTCGACAAGCTCAGGATGCCGAGCGAAAAGGCCCGCGACGTTGGGCGTCGCCGTGACCGCAGTCGTGTACTTGTTCGTGACACCGACGAGCACACCGGCATCGACGAGATCGTAGGCGCTCAGCAGCTGTTCATCCCCTGCCATGAAGACGACCTGCGACGCACCGCCGGTTCCTCCGAACGCTGGCGCAGTCTCTCCGACCTCGACCACCACATTCGACGGCAGCGCACCGGTGAGGCGGTATTCGTAAAGGTTGGATTCGGACCGCAGCACGGGTGGGACGGCCGAACGTTCCGATAGCGTCCCGCCACCAACCGTGAACACCCGATCGTTCGGAGTTCCGAAATGATCGAGTACGTCCCCGAACACGTCGATAAATTTGGCGACGTCCGTGAACCGCGCCTGAGTTCCCGGCTTGAAATCTCGATTCGGCGGCTGGGCGACATTCCTCGGCACAGCGAGAATCTGTCGGCGATCAGCGGTCGGATACCATGCAGGAACGTGCTCGAGTGTCCGCGGGAAGGCGTCGAGATCGTCAAGATAATCGCGCTCCGTGGGTTCAGCAGAACCCACAGAGACTTTCTCGTCGAACGAGAAGGCATACGAGAAGTCACCGGGACGGGAGATGTTTACGGAGGCGGTCAGCCACGCTCCGGTCTCTGACGATGACATTGCCTGTCGAAGCTCTCTGAGAAGATCGGTTTCCTCACTGCCGACCGCTCCAACATGCACGGTCGTCTGCACGCCCTTGTGATCAAGCAACGCAACACGCGATGCGACAAAGCGGCCGACTTCTGCCCACGTCACAGCGAGCGAGTCCCATTCCTCCGACTGGTGCGCGGCAAAAATGCGACCAGCGATGGATTTCTGTAGCTCCATCTGTCGTAGCGCGTTCATATTCTCAAATCTTCCTGATTGCAGACGTGGGTGGTCGAGAACATCGTGTTATTCACCCGTCAGCTCACCGGTTCCACTCCAAAGATGGACACCATCACTTGGCTCACCATGCTACTGATCAAGCGCTTGACCTTGTCGGTGGTGTCCTCGTCAGCGACAGTGGTCCCTCCAGCGACGTCAAGCACGCGACGAAGCTCGTTCGTGTCAGCATGCGCAAGCGTTTCTGCAAACACAGCGGATTCGATCACATCAATGAGAACGTCCAGATCGCCGGCAAGACGCGCTGGATCCTCGAGAGGCAGCCCTCCCGTGCGCGCCTGGTCAGCCAGCACTGACCGCAGATTGCTCTGAACCGATGCAAAGATCTTGACCCACGCGTTGTCATGAGCGACAGCGTCTTCAAACCGTGCGGGAACGCTGATCGGAGCGGCAAGCTTTCGCTCGATCTCCGCGGCGTTTGATTCCCGCGGCTCGCTTCCCGCTTGCCCGGTCGAACCCGTCATCCATGCCGGGGTGTTCGAAGCGGACCGTGGGAACTCCTGAATGAACTGACGGTAGTCCTCGAGGGTGGGCGATTCATCGCCCACTGGCACAGTCGAGTCCGGTTGCAGTGGTGCGCCGGGGTGGCCGCCCGCGTAAACCGGTTCATCGTAGTTGAAGGTAAACGCGAAACTCCCATTCGCCTGCACCGCAATCTGAACCGACAACCAGGTTCCCGCTTCTCGGTCGTGCATCGCCTGTTGCAATTCCAAGACCGGTGTCTCGAGTTGGCTGAACGGCGGTGGACGCTCGAGATCGAGAGGACGTCCGTTCCCGCCCGTCACTCCCCAGCGGAACCAGATCTCGTCTCCGACGAGGACCGCAGAGACGTCCGCTCTGGCCCACGGCGAGTCTGCACACGCAGCGATGATGACATCCGCGATCTTCTTCTGAAGCACAGCGTGCTCTTCGGTGCTCACGCGCAACTAACCACCTTCACCTTTTCGTTACGTTGTGGGAAGGACATTCTTGAGTCGCGCATAATCCCACTGAGTGCTGTCGCTTCGTCGATGGTACACGCGGTAGTTCGCCGGGGACTGGTGCACGTGTAGGTGACACATCATCTGTGGCGCTGAGCAGCGTCGCAGGGAAGGATGTGCATCATGCCTGCTCCCTATCCCGGCTCTTCGGACATCCGGTGGGGGTCATGGGGTGAGTCCGCCGGCGGCGGGGAGCATGCGGAGCCGGTAGTTGTGCCGGTTGCGGTAGCCGCGGGCGAGGCGGCGGTGGAGCTCGATGATCCCGTTCACGGCCTCGGTGCCACCGTTCGATGACCGCCCCGTCGTGAAGTACGCCAGGAACGCGTCGCGCCAGCGGCGGAGGGTGCGGCCCAGTCGTGCGATCTCGGGGATCGGGCAGGTGTGGAACGTGTCGACGACTTGCTCAGCGATCCGCCGCCCCGCAGCCAGATCGCCCTGGTGGTAGGCGGAGCGGAGTTGCTGCGCGCACTGCCAAGCGACGGACACTTCGTCGTGCGCGGGGTCGGCTTCCATCGCCGCGGTCAGCCTCACCCGCTGCTTCTCGGTGAGGTTCTCGGCCCCGGCGCGCAGGATGGTCTGCACCCCGTAGAGCGGGTCGCCCGTGCGTCCGCGGTGCCCGAGGGTGTCCTGCTGAACGCGACGGCGGACCTCGTCGACCGCGGCGGTGCCGAGCTTCGCAACGTGGAACGCGTCGAGGACGGCGACGGCGTCGTCGAGCTTGTCGTCGATCGCGGTCTTGTATCCGGCGAACGGATCCAACGCGGCGACCTTCACCTGCTTCCGGAACGCGTCGCCGCGCTCACCGAGCCAGGTCGCGTACGCCTTCCCGGACCGGCCGGGAACGAGGTCGAGCAGCCTGGCCCGCGTCTTCCCGTGGCTGTCGCGGGTGAGGTCGACCATCCCGGTCAGCTCCTTCGGCCCCCGTCGGCGCGGGTCGACGTGATGCCAGACGTGCTCGTCGACGCCGAGGCTGGTGACATTCTCGAACCGGGACTCGTCCGCCGCGAGCTTGACCAGTTCGGGTTCGACGGCCCGCCACACCGTCTTCCACGACGTCCCGAGCTGCCGGGCGAGTCCTTGGATGGTGGCGAGCTCGCGACGCAGCTGCCCGATCGCCCACGCGACGGCGCGCTTCGTGATCGACCCGCGCGGCGCGACCAGCGACGGGACCTGTTCCACGAACGTCTTCCGCGGACAGCCGGACTCGCCGCACCGCCACATCCGCTGCCGCCACACCACCCTCACCCGCGTCACACCCGGCACGTCATGCAGCACCCGAAGGCGCCGACCACGGCTCGTCACGAGCACGCCGCACCCCGGGCAGCCCGTCGGGGACGCCGGAGTCGAAACGGTCACCACAAGAAGTCCGTCGCGACGCTCGACGTGCTCGACATGGACGCCGTCGAGGCCGAGCAGCAGGTCGCAGCGGGCACACGGACAGTCGGCGGGGCGCGCGTCAGCGCACCCCGAAGTAGGGTGAAGCACGTCGAGGTCCTCGGTCGGAATCAGAGAGTTAGCGCTTCTGATCCTCGGGGACCTCGACCCCTACCGCCGAATCACCGCCCGGCCACCCTCACCCCACCGGATGTCCGAAGAGCCGGTAGACGGACACTGCCCATCATTCGGGGCGGTTCAGGGCCATCCGAGGCCGGGCGGAGCGGGCCGGCCGGGCGGAGCTGTCCGGGCGAGCGCGAGGGCTAGTGCCGACGCGCGCGACTCTCAGAGTCGCGCAGGGAGAGGCTCGGGGACAGCGTTCGGACCGGCACCTGCGCTCGTTCCCTCCGGGGCCGCCGCCGAGGTGAGTGCCTGGCACAGCTCGGCGACCTGGCTCCTGCAGGTGCCGCACCCGGTGCCGGCGCGTGTCGCCTTGGCGACGTCGTCAGCGCCATCGGCGCCGTCGTGGACCGCGGTGCAGATCGCGCCCTTGGAGACGCCGTTGCATTGGCAGACGGTCTCGTCGTCGTCCATCTCGAGCACGGAGCGGGCGGGTGAAGCGGCAGCCGCCGACGCAGGCAGCGGACGTGCGACCAGATGGATGGGGTCCCGGGGCACCGGGGTGCGACGGGTGAAGGCGGAGCTCAGCTCCGCTGCGACGTCATCATCGCCGATCACCGTCGCCCCCAGGAGCAGGCCGTCGCGCACGACCACCTCGGTGTAGCGTCCGCCCTCGGGGTCGCTCAGTCGCACCGAGCGCGGAGCATGGGCGGACGGGCCGGGCCGGTCGATGCGGCCCATCGTGACCATGGCGAAGCCGACGGACTTCACGCGCACCAGATCGCCCTGGGTGCGCCGATCGACCGGGGCGGCCTGGGGAGCCCGCGCAGGAGGCTCCTCGCCGCGGGCGAGTGCTTCGTCGTGCGCTGCCTGCGCCGCCCAGGCGTCGACGAGTCGTCGGGCCTGGTCCCAGCCCTGGGCGACCAGGCCGCTCGCGCCATCGGGCGGCTGGGCGCAGTCTCCGATGGCGAAGACCGACGGGTCGGAGGGTGCGGCGAGGTCGTCGCCGACGAGGACGCCGTGGGCGCAGTCGAGTCCCGCTTCGGCGGCGAGGGCGACGTTGGGCGAGGTGCCGGTGCACAGCACCAGCAGCTCTGCGGGGCTGTAGGTGCCGTCGGACAGCTCGAGCCCGGTGAGCCGGTCCTCGTGACTGGTGGCCCGGACGGCGTTGACCCCGGTGACCACGGCGATCCCGAGCTCCTCGAGAGTCCCTCGCAGGATCTCCGAGGCATCGGGGTCGAGCTGGCGCTCCATGAGTCGGTCGCGATGATGGACCAGGGTGACCTGCATCCCGCGGGAGGCGAGGCCGGTGGCGACCTCGAGCCCGAGGACGCCTGCCCCGAGCACGACGGCGCGGCGGTCGGGCGCGATGGCGCCGAGGATCCGGTAGGCGTCGTCCATCTCCTTGAGCGCCGTGACCCCCTCCACCGGAGTGCCCATGCGTCCGCGCAGCCAGGGGATCTGGGGGATCCTGGCGGCGGAGCCGGTGGCCAGCACGAGCCGGTCGTACGGGTGCGACTCTCCGCGGGAGTCGAGGACCTCTCTGCGCTCGCGGTCGATGGAGACGGCCCGGACGCCCCGCAGGATGCGAGCCTGCTCGGGGTCCGCCTGGTCGAGCGTCAGCGTCGTGGGGTCCTTCTTCCCGGCGACCACGGAGGACAGCTGGACGCGGTTGTACGGATCGTGCTCCTCCTGACCGAGGACGGTCACCTCGGTCTGCGGGAGTGCGGTGAGGAGATCTGCGGCGAAGCGGGAGCCCACCATCCCGTGTCCGATCACGACGACTCTCATGCGGGACTCCATCCCTTCCGGCGCATCGGCACCACGTCGACTGCAGTCACCTTGAACTCCGGCATGCCCGAGAGGGGGTCCACCGCGTCGTTGGTCACCAGGTTCACGCTGCCGGCCCCTGAGTAGTGGAAGGGCATGAAGACGGTGTCCGGGCGGATGCCCTCCGTGATCACGGCGGGTGCCCGCACCTCTCCGCGGCCCGTGCGCAGCAGGAGGATGTCCCCGTCCTCGACGTCGAGCCGATCCGCGAGCAGCGGATGGATCTCGACGAAAGACTCCGGCCGTGCGGCCAGCAGGGAGGGCACGCGGCGCGTCTGGGCGCCCGACTGGTACTGCTCGAGCAGGCGCCCGGTGATGAGGTGGATCGGCGCCTGGTCGTGGACGTCGTCCTCCGGGCCGTGGTGGTCGACGGGGATCAGCCTGGCGCGCCCGTCGGGCAGCGGGAACCCGTCGAGGAGCACCCGTGGTGTGCCTGGATGGTCAGGAGCGGGGACGGGCCACTGCAGCGACCCCTCCTCGTCGAGGCGGCGGTGGCTGAGCCCCGAGTAGTCGGCGCGGCCGCCGGCGCTGGCACGCGCCAGCTCGTCGAACACGTCGGCGGGCTCGAGCGGGAAGGGTTCGGGCCGCTCGAGCCGGGCGGCGAGCTCTCGCAGGATCCACAGCTCGCTGCGGGCCTCTCCAGGGGCCTCGCGAGCCTTGCGACGACGGATCACGCGGCCCTCGAGGTTGGTCATGGTGCCCTCCTCCTCGGCCCACTGGTTCACCGGGAGGATCACATCGGCCAGGAGTGCCGTCTCGGAGGGGATCACATCCATGACCACCATCAGCTCGAGGGACTCGAGGCGCTCGCGCACGCGACCGGCGTTGGGCGCGGAGACGACCATGTTCGCCCCGGCGACCAGCAGCGCCGACGGGCCCTCTGGCGTCCCCAGACGGTGGATGAGGTCGACCGCGGGGACCCCGGGACCGGGAAGGGAGTCGGGGTCCACTCCCCAGACGCCGGCCACGTGGGAGCGCGCCGCCGGGTCGGCGATCGACCGGTATCCGGGCAGCTGATCCGCCTTGAGCCCGTGCTCGCGCCCGCCCTGGCCGTTGCCCTGGCCGGTGATCGGTCCGTATCCGGATCCCTCGCGGCCGACGAGCCCCAGCAGCAGGGCGAGATCGATGGTCGCGGTGACGGTGGCGGTGCCCTGGGTGGACTGCTCGACACCACGACCGGTCAGCAGGTGCGCTCCCCGGCCGCCCCGTGAGGGCGAGGCGTCGGCGAGCAGGTGCGCGACCTCGCGCAGACGGTCGGCGCCGATGCCGCACACGCCCTCGGCACGCTCGGGCCACCATGCGGCCACGGAGCGGGCGAGGTCCTCGATGCCCGTGGTGCGGTCGGCCACGTACTCGGCGTCGTACAGCTCCTCGGCGAGGACGATGTGGATCAGGGCGAGCAGCACCACCAGGTCGGTGCCGGGGACCGGGGCGAGATGGGTCCCTCTGCCGTCGGCCGTGAGCCTCGCGGTCGCCGACTCGCGCGGATCCATGACGATCAGGCCCCCGCGCTCGCGGACGCCCGCGAGATGCTGCACGAACGGGGGCATGGTGGCGGCGACGTTCGACCCGAGCAGGAGGACGCAGTCCGATCCGCCGAGGTCGGCGAGCGGGAACGCGAGGCCCCGGTCCAGCCCCAGTGAACGGTTCGAGGCGGTCGCCGCGGCCGCCATGCAGAAGCGTCCGTTGTAGTCGATGAACCGCGAGCCCAGCACCACTCGGGTGAACTTCCCCAGCGCATAGGCCTTCTCATTGGTGAGCCCGCCGCCGCCGAACACGGCGACGGCGTCGGCGCCATCACGCTCCTGGAGCTCGCGGACCTTCCCCGCGATCAGGTCGAGAGCCTCGTCCCAGGAGGCATCGCGGAAGCCTCCGTCGGCAGTGCGGATCTGCGGGTGCAGCAGACGGTCGGGAGCGGTGAGGACCTCCGCACTCGTCCATCCTTTGCGGCACAGGCCTCCGAGGTTCGTGGGGAAGTCCCGCCCGTCCACGGTGACCTCCCCGGAGCCGTCCGATGCGGCTCCCGGCCCCACGGTCAACGACTGGGCGCACTGCAGGGCGCAGTACGGGCAGTGCGTCGCCGTGGTGCCGGGCACGGTGCCGACGGGCAACGAGGTCTTCGCCGGGCGCGCGGGGACGGTCGACAGGCTCATGCAACGAGGGTGCGATGGACCCCGGGCCTGCTCAGCATCCGATCAGCGCCCGGACCCTCCGGTCACGATCGGGTCACGGCACGGGGCGAGGGGTGGTCCCGTCGTCGCCGACGACAGTCGGATCCGGCAGATAGATGGCTCCTCCCCGCTCGACGAACTCCCGGCTGCGCTCCTGCATCCCGGCGATCGCAACCTGCGCCTCCGCGCTGCCGTAGGTGTCCCGGATGTCCTGGGAGATCCTCATCGAGCAGAACTTCGGCCCGCACATGGAGCAGAAGTGCGCGGTCTTGGCCGGCTCGGCGGGCAGCGTCTCGTCATGGAACGACTCGGCGGTCTCCGGGTCCAGGCCCAGTGCGAACTGATCCCGCCACCGGAACTCGAAGCGGGCCCTGGACAGCGCGGCGTCGCGGGCGGCCGCCCCCGGATGACCCTTGGCGATGTCCGCGGCATGCGCGGCGATCCTGTACGTCACGACGCCGGCGCGCACGTCCTCCCGGTCCGGCAGCCCCAGATGCTCCTTCGGGGTGACGTAGCAGAGCATCGCCGTGCCGTAGCGGGCGATCTCCGTCGCCCCGATCGCCGAGGTGATGTGGTCGTAGCCCGGGGCGATGTCCGTGACCAGCGGACCCAGCGTGTAGAACGGCGCCCCGGAGCACAGCTCCTGCTGGCGCTCGACGTTCTCCCGCACCTTGTGCAGCGGCACATGGCCGGGTCCCTCCACCATCACCTGGACGTCGTGCTCCCAGGCCCGATGGGTGAGCTCGGCCAAGGTGTCCAGCTCGGCGAACTGTGCGGCATCGTTCGCGTCGGCCAGGGAACCGGGTCGCAGCCCGTCCCCGAGGGAGAACGCGACGTCGTACCGTGCGAAGATCTCGCACAGCTCGTCGAAGCGGGTGTAGAGGAAGTTCTCCTGGTGATGGGCGAGGCACCACCCGGCCATGATCGATCCGCCCCGCGAGACGATGCCGGTGACCCGGTCCGCGGTCAGCGGCACGTAGCGCAGGAGCACTCCGGCGTGGACGGTCATGTAGTCCACGCCCTGCTCGCACTGCTCGATGACGGTGTCGCGATAGACCTCCCAGGTCAGCGCCGAGGCGTCGCCGTCGACCTTCTCGAGAGCCTGGTAGATCGGGACCGTGCCGATGGGGATCGGGGAGTTGCGGATCACCCACTCGCGGGTGGTGTGGATGTCGTCGCCGGTGGACAGGTCCATCAGGGTGTCCGCGCCCCAGCGGGAGGCCCAGCGTAGCTTCTCGACCTCCTCCGCGATGGAGCTGGTGACGGCTGAGTTGCCGATGTTGGCGTTGATCTTCACCAGGAACGCCCGGCCGATGATCATGGGCTCGGACTCCGGATGGTTGACGTTCGCGGGGATGATCGCCCGTCCGGCGGCGACCTCGGAGCGCACCAGCTCGACGTCGCAACCCTCCCGCAGCGCCACGAAGCGCATCTCGGGGGTGATCATGCCGCGCCTCGCGTAGTGCATCTGGGTGACGGTCCGCCCGGGCAGCGCCCGACGGGGGAGGGGCCGACGGCCCCGCCACTGCTGCGACGGACTGCCGCGGCGCAAGGCGGCCCGGCCGTCGTCGGCCAGTCTCCGTGCGCGCGCCTCATGCTCCTCGGTGTCGCCGCGCTCGGCGATCCACGGACTGCGCATCGGCGCCAGCCCCTCCTCGGGGACGCTGCCGGGGCCGGCGGTCCGGTACACCATGAACGGCTCGTTGGGGACCTCACCGGTGGGCTCCAGGTCGATGCGGGTCACCGGAACCCGGATCCCGTGCTCGGGATCCTCCAGATGGTCCAGGGAGTGCGAGGGGTACTGCTCGGACAGCGGGGAGCGCACAGTCATCTGCGGCCTCTCTTCCTACGCCGGTGCTAGCCGGATCAGGTTCTACGGTCCCGGGCGGCTGCAGCCCGGTCTCAGCCCTCTGCCGAGGGCCCCCGTGGGGTCGCGGACTGTCTATCACATGGGTGCCGGTGCGCAGCGCACCGTCCCGGAGTGCAGTGCACCGTCCCGGAGTGCGGCGGACCGTCCTCGGACGAGGAGAGCGAGGAGAGCGAGGAGAGAGGACCGTACGGCTCAGCCGCCCATGAGGGTGAGGACGAAGATCCACACGCACAGGAAGGCCAGCATCCCCAGGCTGTAGAGGATCGAGGCTCGCAGGATCTCGCTCTCCCGGCCGGACAGGCCCACGGCGCCTGCAGCGATCGCGATCGACTGAGGCGAGATCACCTTGGCGGCGTTCCCTCCGGCGGTGTTGGCCGCGACCAGGGTGGACGGCGTGAAGCCGATGGTCTCGGCAGTCGCGACCTGCAGCGGCGCGAACAGGGTGTTGTTGTTGACGACCGATCCCGTGAGGAACACTCCGATCCACCCGATCACCGGCGCGATCAGCGGGAACAGACGGCCGGTGGCGGCGAGCGCCGTGCCCATCGACGTCGAGCCCCCGGAGTAGTTGGCGATGTTCGCGAGGACCAGGATGACCAGGATCAGGGCGAGCGCCTTCCACAGGCTCGCGATGGTGGCGCGCAGCTCGTCGAGCAGCATCGATGCCGTGATCCGCGGAGTCGTCAGGTACGTCGCCAGGACCGCGAGCAGGATCGCGGTGCCGGTCGCTCCGAGGATGCTGAAGGTCCACGTCGCGGTCACGACGGTTCCCGAGGCCGTGGTGACGCTCCCCGTAAGCCCCGGGATGCCGGTCTCGAGCGTCGAGAAGGAGGGCAGACCCTCGGAGAACAGCGCCTTCACCGGCGGGATCGACCACAGCAGGATGACCAGCGAGAGGAAGTAGAAGGGGCTCCAGGCGACTCCCACCTCCTTCAGCGACGGCGCTGCGGTGCGGACCGGCTCCGGGGCGTCAGCCTCGCGGAACACCCGCTTCGGGGACCACACCCTGCACAGAGCGAAGATCGCGACCATCGCTCCGAGGCCTGCGGCCAGATCCGCGAGCTCGGGGCCGAGGAACCACAGCACCGCCGCCTGGATCCCGCTGAACACGATCGTCACCACCAGAGCGATGGGCCAGGTCTCCCGGAGCCCTCGCAGCCCATCGAGGATCACCACCAGGAGGAACGGGATCAGCAGGGTGAGCGGCTGCAGCACGATCACCAGGGCGCGCGACAGCTCGAGCACATCGAGCCCGGTCACCTGTGCCCCCACCAGCACAGGCACGCCGATCGCCCCGTATGCACCGGCGGCCGCATTGGCGACCAGCGAGATCATGGCCGCCCGCACGGGGCGGAAGCCCAGCTGCACGAGCAGCGCCGCGCAGATCGCGATCGGCACGCCGAATCCCGCCGCGCCCTCGAGGAACGCGCCGAAGGCGAAGCTGATCAGCAGCACCTGGATGCGCTGGTCGTCGGAGACCGCACCGATCGAGGCGCGGATGACGTCGAAATGACCGGAGGCGACGCTCAGTCGGTAGAGCCACACCGCCATCACGATGATGTATCCGATCGGCCAGATCGCCGTCAGCGCTCCCAGCATCCCGGCGCCCGCGGCGGCCGAGGCCGGCATGCCGAAGACTGCGAGCGCCACGACGACCTGCACGGCCAGGGCGATCAGTGCCGTCTTGATGCCGGACAGCTTGAACGCCACCAGGCACAGGAGGAACACGACGATGGGCAGGGCGGCGACCAGCGCCGACAACGGCAGGCAGCCCAGGGGGTCGATGGACTGGTACCACATGCGCGTCTCCTCACGAACGGGCGGTGGGAAGAGGACTGTCTGCAGAGGACCGAGGCTGTCGTCGATCGGCATCCTAAGGACCAAGGTCCCGGATGGTCACGATGGCGCGGCGGCGCGACAGAGTTCCGGAACGCCACTGTTCCTGGATGCGGCCTCAGTGCTCCCTGTCCGCATCCGGGACGCGATGCCCTGGTAGGACGTGTACCGTCGCCCGGGCCGTCCGCAGACGTCCGCGACAGGAGGACCACCCCATGCAGATCAAGCACGCCCTTGCGGCGCTCTCCCTCACCGCCGTCCTGGCGCTCGCCGGATGCAGCGGGGGAGGCGACGCGTCCGCCGGTAGCGACGCCGGCGGATCGGCTGCGAGCGATGCCGGTCAGTCGTCCTCGGCCGACGGATCGGCCGTCCCCGAGGCCGACGTCTCCGACGTCCCCGACCCGGTGGCGGAGGTCAACGGCGAGGAGATCACCAAGGAGCAGTTCGTCGAGGTCTACCAGTCGCAGTACCAGCAGGCCATGACCGCATCACAGACCACCGGGCAGGAGGTCGACGAGAGCGAGCTGCGCGGGCAGGTCGCCGACATGCTGGTCGACAACCTGCTGCTGCAGCAGGGCGCGGAGGATGCCGGGATCGAGGCGAGCGATCAGGATGTCGATGACACCCTCGACGAGATCGCCGCGCAGAACGGCATGGGCTCGGGGGACGAGGTCGTCCAGGCGCTCGTCGACCAGGGGAGCACCGAGGAGCAGGTCCGCGAGGACGCCGCCACCCAGTACGAGCTGACCGCCTACGTCGACCAGGAGGGCGACATCTCCGAGCCCAGCGATGAGGAGATCCAGGAGGAGTACGACGCGCAGGTGGAGCAGCTCACCGCGCAGGGCGGTGACACCTCTCAGGTGCCCGACTTCGAGGACGTCCGTGATCAGCTCGCCCAGCAGATGATCTCGGAGCAGGAGGACCAGGCGGCCTCGGCGCTCGCCGAGGAGCTCGCTGAGAAGGGCGAGGTCACGGTCAACCTCTGAACCGGTCAGCGCCGCCGAGCATGGTTCGGGTTCGGGTTCGGGTTCGGGTTCGGGGCCCTGATGCCCTGCGGCCAGACCTCCCGGGATGTCGGATCAGCGCCAGGGGATGGGACGGAACCGGCCGCCCCGGCCGCGGGTCAGCAGCACGGCGGATGAGGGGGAGACGAGGGCGGTGCCGCGCTCGAGGTGGTCGATGACCATGTGCAGGGCCTGACGGGCCGAATCGTCCTCGCTCGCACCGTCGAGCGGATCGACGAGGAAGCGCAGCACGATGCGGCCCACGCGGCGACCGGCGACCACCGGGGCCTCGACGTCCTTCGTCTCCACCTGGTGCAGCGAGCCCAGCGCGAGCGAGGCCTGCTCCATCACATCGGCGGGGGTCGCACCCTCCTGCAGGTCTCCGATGGGGAGGTGCATGCGATAGCTCGGCATCTGCCCAATCTAGCCAGTCCGGGCGAACGGTCCGGTCGTCTCGATGATCGGTCCCCTCGTCCCGTCGATTCGTCCCGTCGATCGGGGCGGTGCTCTCGCCGATCGGACAGAGCGGCGTGGGCTTCGCCTCGCGCGGGGGTGCGCTGGGGTCCTGTCCCCGATCTCGCGGCGCGGAGGAGAATGGTCAGGTGCTCTGCGAAGCTGATGCTGCGACTCCGCGCGAACCCGGCCGAGCCGTCGGATCCCGCGGCCGCCCTTCGCTGTCGGCCTCTGCCGGCACAGGGCCCGCGTCCGTGGTCCTCGTGCACGGTACTCGCGCCTCGCATTCGCAGTGGGACCTGCAGATCCCCTCGCTGCGGGCGGCCGGATACCGAGTGCTCGCCCCGGATCTTCCCGGGCACGGCATCCGCAGCCGGGAGCCGTTCACGCTGGACTCCGCCCTTACGGCGATCCGCACTGCGATCGACGAAGCTGCAGGCCCCGGAGGACCGACGGTGCACCTCGTCGGCTCCTCGCTCGGCGGGCTCCTCGCGCTGAACGCGGCCGCTGCGGACCCTGCGCAGCTGGCCTCGCTCACCCTGTGCGGGGCGGCGATCCAGCCGACGCCATGGGCTGCACGTGCGTACGGCTGCGCGATCCGGGTCGCTGATCTGCTCACGGGGCACGAAGCAGCCGGGGGACGGCTTCTGACCCTTCTGCTGGGCGTCGACGGAGCACGCGCTCTGCGCCGCGGAGGCCGCGCTGGCGTGGAGGTCGTCGGCCCTGCCATGGAGGCGGCAGGGTCGCTCGACCCGCTCTCCGATCTGCATCGGATCCGGTTCCCCGTGACCTTCCTGCACGGGCGCTTCGATCAGCTGCGGGTCCATGAGAAGCGTCTCGCGGCCGCGGCACCCGATGGCCGGCTGGAGGTCCTCCCCTTCGGGAGCCATCTGGTGAATCTCTCCGATCATGGTCGCTTCACGGTGGAGCTGCTCCGCGTGCTGGGCCGCATCGGACCGGTGCCCGTGCCCCGTAGGGTGGCACCATGACACGCCCCATACTGCGCGTCGGCTTCGTGCCGGGAGTCGAGCCGGACCGCTTCGCGCGACGCTGGAAGACCGGTCGCGGCCGCGCCTGGCTCGAGCTCATCCCGATCCCTGTATCGCACCAGCGCGCTGCCCTGGATGGAGGAGAGGTCGACATGTGCTTCGTGCGCCTCCCCATCGCCACCGAGGGCCTGCACGTGGTCGCGCTGTGGGAGGAGCGCCCTGCGGTGGTCGTCGGCTCCGATCACGTGCTGAGCGTCCTCGACGAGATCACCGAGTCCGATCTGTCCGGGGAGAACGAGCTGGTCGAGCAGGACGCCGACGACGCGGCATCGCGGGTCGCCGTCGCGGCGACCGGTGTCGGCTATGCCAGGATGCCGCTGTCCCTCGCGCGCCTGCATCATCGGAAGGACGCCGTCCATCGTCCGCTGGTGGATGGTGCTCCCAGCCGCATCGCCCTGGTGTGGCCGAGCGCCGCCGACGACGAGGACCGCCAGGAGTTCGTCGGCGTCGTGCGCGGACGCACCTCGCGCTCCAGCCGATGACACCCCTCACCGCTGATCGCGTGCCCGCAGATCCCGTGCTCGCAGAGTCCCTGCCCATAGATCCCGAGGAGAGAACCATGACCGAGCAGACCCCGCACATGAACGTCGAGAGCTTCAACCTCGATCACCGCACCGTGGCCGCCCCGTACATCCGCATCGCCGATCGCAAGGTGCTGCCGGGCGGCGACGTGCTCACGAAGTTCGACGTGCGCTTCACCCAGCCCAACGTCGCGCACCTCGAGTCCGAGACGGTGCACTCGCTCGAGCACATGATGGCCGAGCATATGCGTGACCATTCCGATGTCGTCATCGACGTCTCGCCGATGGGATGCCGCACCGGCTTCTACGTGCTGCTGGTGGGGGACCATACTCCCGCGTCGTTCGCTCCGCTGCTGGAGGCGACGCTGAAGGACCTGATCGCCGCCGACGAGGTCCCGGCCGCCAACGAGATCCAGTGCGGCTGGGGAGCCCACCACACCCTCGAGGGCGCCCAGCAGGCCGCCCGGGAGCTCCTCGCGGCCCGCGAGGGATGGGAGCAGGTCACCGTGTCCTGAGCGGGACGGCACCTGGGCTCAGGCCCCGCCGATCCCCGCTCCGCCGATCCCCTCCCGTACAGCCCGCAGCAGGCGCTCGGTGCGCGCATCGGTGGCCAGATCGTCGACGGACACCGATGCGCCGTCGGCATCCGCCAGCGGGATCCTCCAGTTCGGGTACTCGTCGTCGGTGCCCGGCTGGTTCTGGATCCGCCGTTCGCCGACGCAGTCGACGAGCGAGACGCCCATCAGCAGGGACGGCGTCCGCGCCAGATGCCTGTGCAGGGCGATCACGGTGTCCTCGACGGATGCGCCCTCCTCCAGCAGCCCCTCGTCCCGCAGAGCCTCCAGCACCCTCTGCCGCGCGGCGACGTCGGCGGCGAGCTCCTCCTCCAGCGGACGCTCGAGAAGACCGAGCTCATGGCGCAGCTGCACGTGGTCGCCCGCGAGATAGCCCGCGGTCGGAGGAAGATCATGCGTGTTCACCGACGCCAGGCACAGCCGACGATAGTGCTCCGGCGCGAGCGGGCCGCCGGAGGCGTCCTGCTCGAACCACAGGATCGAGGTTCCGAGGATGCCGCGGTCGGCGAGATGATCCCGCACCCAGGGCTCGAAGGTGCCGAGATCCTCGCCGATCACGATGGTGCCCGAGCGCTCGGCCTCCAGCGCGAGGATCCCGACCATCGCCTCATGGTCGTAGAAGACGTACGCGCCGTCGGATGCCTGCTGCCCTTCGGGGATCCACCACAGGCGGAACAGGCCCAGCACATGGTCGATCCGCAGTGCACCGGCATGGCGCATCAGGGAGCGCAGCATGTCGCGCCAGGGTCGGTAGGACGCCTGGCGGAGCCGCTCGGGATGCCAGGGCGGCTGGTGCCAGTTCTGCCCCTGCTGGTTGTACTGGTCCGCCGGGGCGCCGACGCCGACGCCGACGGCGAGCACGTCCCTCAGGCGCCAGGAGTCCGCACCGACCTGCTCGACGCCGACGGCGAGGTCGTGCATGACCCCGATCCGCATGCCGGCCTCGAGGGCTGCCGCCTGGGCCCGACCCAGCTGCTCGTCCAGGAGCCACTGCACCCAGGCATGGAACTCCACGCGGTCGGCGAGCTCCGTCCGAGCCTGCTCGACGGTGCGCTCATCCAGATGCCGCAGCAGATCGTCGTCCTGCCCGCGGACGCGCTCGGCGATCGCCGACCACACCGCGAAGTCCTCCAGTCCCTGACCCTCCCTGCGCCGGTAGGCGTCCAGCAGCGCCTGCCGTCCGGCGGTGCGCGGCACGGCGAAGAGCTCCTCGAGCGCCTGCAGCTTGGCAGCCAGCACGTCGTCGCGCTCGAGGCGGTCGGTCCGGTCGTTCCATCCGGACACCCCCTCCCGCAGCAGCGCGATCCGCTGACGGGCGAAGTCAGGGAGGTCGCGGTGCTCGGGGACGTCCTCGATGCGCAGATAGAGGGGGCTGGTGAAGCGCCGTGTCACGGGGAGATAGGGCGAGGGCTCCATCGGCGGTGTCGGATAGGACGCGTGCAGCGGGTTGACCAGGAGGAAGTCCGCTCCGTGGTCTGCGGCAGTGATCGCGGCGATGTCGCGCAGGTCGGCGAGGTCCCCGATGCCCCAGGAGCGCTCGGAGCGCACCGAGTACAGCTGGGCCTGCAGGCCGAAGGCACGGCGCGAGCCGAGACGATCGGCTGTCGTCAGGCGTGCAGGGGTCACCACGACGTCGGCCGACTCATCACCTCGGGAGGTGCTGGCCACCGCTCGATGCCAGCCCAGCGGAAGACCCGGCGGCAGGGCGAAGCGAGCGCGGCCGCGCGGCCGACCGTCGAGGTCGAAGGGCGGAGTGAAGTCGTCGACCTGCTGCAGCCCCACGGTGCCGCCGTCCTCGAGGACGAGGTGGACCGACACCTCGGTCCCATGGTCCACATGCACGGCGATGGAGCTGCCGCGGTCCTCTCGCAGGACAGTCACCGGGGGCAGCGTGCGCTCCCACGGCTCGCGCTCGCGCTCCGCGCGCAGGCGACGGATGTCGTCGTCGGAGGAGACGGGGAAGCCCAGGGACTCGAGCACGCGCTGGAGCGTGCTGTCCTCGACCTGCTGACGATTCCCGTCCCACCCCCAGAACTCGGTGCCTATGCCGAGCTCTGAGGAGAACTCGCGCAACAGGGAGGAGGTCAGTGCCATAGCGACATCGTAGTGAGATGGGGCACCCTGTCCAGGGAGGAGCGTCCCGCGTCCTGCAGGTCCTTGCCGGATCAGGTCCAGGTGGGGAGCCACATCCTCCAGCGCCACTGCTCGAAGTCGATCACCTGACCGGTCCAGATCGGCCAGAAGAACGCCGACACCAGCACGATGAGGACCAGGAGCGATCCTGCGAACAGCCCGCCGGCCAGGCGCCGCTCGTGGTCCGCCCCGCGCGGTCCGATGATCAGCGCGAGCACGTACGCGAGGCACAGCACCAGCCAGGGCTCGAACACCACCGCGTAGAACGTGAAGACGGTGCGGTCCATGTACATCAGCCAGGGCAGATAGCCGGCGGCGATGCCTGCGAGCGCAGCCCAGCAGCGTCCGTCGCGACGCACGATCGCGATGACGAGCACGGCCAGCACGGCCAGGGTGCCCAGCCACCAGATCAGCGGATTGCCGACGGAGAGGATGTGGGAGGCGCACTTGGCGACCTCGCACCCGTGCTCTCCGTACTCGTAGGAGCGGTAGTAGAAGTTCGTCGGCCGGATCATGAGCAGCCAGCCCAGCGGGTTCGCCTGGTACGGGTGCGGGGTGTCGAGGCCGATGTGGAAGGAGTAGGCCTGCTGGTGGTAGTGCCACAGCGACCAGAGGGCGTCCAGCGGGCCGATGCCGGTCCCGCCGCCGTCCTGGGACGCCGCCCAGTCGCGGTAATAGCCTTTGGAGGAGGCGAACCATCCGCTCCAGGAGATCAGGTAGGTGACGAAGGCCGATCCGACCATCGCGAAGAACGCGGGGATCGCGTCGCGCACAAGGCCTGCGAGCCGCCAACGGCGCTCTCCGGCGGCGCGTCGTGCCCACCAGTCCCAGAGCACGGTCATGATGCCGAAGACGGCCAGGAAGTACAGGCCGGACCACTTCACCGAGCACGCCATGCCCAGCAGGACGCCGGCGGCGATCCGCCAGGGGCGCCATCCGCCGGCCGCTCCCATCGGGTCGCCTGCTTCACCGGCGACATGCAGCCGGGCGGTCTCGATGGCGAGGCGCTGCCGGAACCGATCGCGATCGATCAGCAGCGCGCCGAAGGCTGCCAGGGCGAAGAGCATCAGGATCAGATCCAGCAGGCTCGTGCGCGAATGCACCAGATGCATGCCGTCGATCGCGAGCAGCAGCCCGGCGATCGCCCCGGCCGTGGTCGAGCGGAACAGCCGGCGCCCGATCCGCGTGATCATCAGGACGCTGAGCGACCCCAGCACCGCGACCGACATCCGCCAGCCCCATGGGCTGTCCGCACCGAGCGCCGTCATCCCGAGCGAGATGACCCACTTGCCCAGCGGCGGATGGACGACGTAGGAGCCCTCGTCCTCATAGCTGTCGACGTCCCCGGCCTCGAAGGCCGCGTCAGGCTCGTCGGGCCAGTCCATCTCCACGCCGTTCTGGGAGATGGTGTAGGCGTCCTTGACGTAGTAGGTCTCATCGAAGATCAGCTCGTCGATCGTCCCGAGCCCCCACAGCCGCAGCACCAGCGCGAGCCCGAACAGGCCGAGCGCGAGGGCCCATGAGGCCCGCGAGAGGGGGAGGTCGAACACCTTCAGCCGACGACGGAGGGAGGACAGGACGGCATCCGACTCCTCCGGTGCCGCGTGCTCCTCCGGATCTGCGTGCTCCGCGGGGACTGAGTGCTCGCCCTCGGCAACGGAGACCCCAGCGGTCGACGGACCGTCCTCCGCTGCGGTCGGACTGCCCTCTGGGGAGGGGGACCGGTCCTCCGCTGCGGGCGCCGGTTCCGGGTCGCGCTCGGGATCGGCAGGCTGAGGGGAGTCCGGGGCCGTCGTCTGCACCCGGTCATGCTAGGACATCGGCTGCTCACGGCCTGACGGCGGAACAGCTCGCCCGCGCCGCGGCGCACGGCGGAGCATCCGCCGGAGTGCCGACGTCGGGATGCGGCCGTGGGCACCTAGCATGGTGGACATGCTCGAACCCGGTGTCCTCACCCTCGCCGCCACACCCATCGGCAACCCGCTGGACGCCTCCGTGCGCCTGATGCGCGCCCTGTCGGAGGCGGATCTCATCGCGGCCGAGGACACCCGGCGCCTGGCCCGGCTGGCGGCCGCCCTCGAGGTCGAGGTGACGGGGACGGTCATGTCGTACCACGAGCACAACGAGACCGAGCGCACGGGTCGGCTGCTCGACGCCCTCGAGGAGGGCCTGCGCGTCCTGATCGTGACCGATGCCGGCATGCCCGTCGTCTCCGACCCCGGGTTCCGCGCGGTGCGCGCGGCGTCCGACGCAGGATTCACGGTCACGGTCATCCCGGGACCGTCTGCCGTCCTGACCGCACTCGCTGCCTCCGGCATCGCCCCTGACAGGTTCACCTTCGAGGGCTTCCCGCCGCGCCGCGACGGACAGCGGTCGACGGCTTTCGAGCGGCTCGCCGACGAGACGCGCACCCTGGTGTTCTTCGAATCCCCGAGGCGCACCGCCCAGACGCTCACGGCGATGGCGGCGGCGTTCGGCGAGGATCGTCGGGCCGCGCTCTGCCGGGAGCTGACCAAGACCTATGAGCAGGTGCTGCGCGGAACGCTCGGTCAGCTGGCAGTCCATGCCGCCGAGAACGAGGTGCTGGGCGAGGTGGTGATCGTCATCGCCGGAGCCGAGCGCCGCAGCGTGAGCGCGGAGGACCTCGTCCCCGATGTCATCGCCCGCGCGGAGGCGGGGGAGAGGCTCAAGGACGCCGCCAAGGCCGTGGCCGCCGCCGCGGAGGGCGTCAGCTCCCGGGAGCTGTACGACCTCGTGCTCTCGGCTCGACGGGGCTGACCTGTCGGACCTGGCCCGGCCTCGTGGGCTCAGGAGCGGAAGCGGACGCAGCGAGAAGGCGCTCCGGATGCACTGCTCCGGATGCACGAGAGCCCCGACCGGGATGGTCGGGGCTCTCGTGCTGCGATACCGGGTGCAGAACCGGTGGACGACCTCAGTCGTCGATCTGCAGGAGACCGCGCTGGTAGGCCTTGGCCAGGCGGCGCGGGACAGCGGCGCTGCGGCCGCGCACGGTCACCTGGACCAGGTCGGCGTTGTTCGCCTTCCACTGCGCACGGCGGGACCGGGTGCGAGCCCGGGACATCTTGAACTTGGGCACTGCCATGGGAACGCTCCTTGACGGTCCGGAGATGAACTTGCATCGGCGCCGACCACCGAGCTGCGACCCGGACCCTCCTCGGAAGAGGCGGGGCGCTCGGGGCACGGAGGTGCGCGCGACGACATCCCATGGTGCCACAGGAACGGCGTCCATGTCGCATCGGACCAGGTGACCTGTGACACCGTGGGGTCCGCCGGAGGGCACGGCCGGCGCCCCGGGGTGATCTGCGCCCCCGCTGCGGTCGAGGGCGGGAGCCGGTGCCGAGATCCTCCTACGATGGGCGCATGCCGACTCCCCTGCCAGACAGCCGCGCCGCCTCCGGCGCGCAGGACTCCGGTGCGCCCGCTGCGGCGGCCGCTCCGGCGCCCGTGCGTGCTCGAGAGGACATCGATCCGCGCGGGAGGAAGCGCGATCGCTCATGGCCGCCGGCCCCTGAGGCTCTGCCCTTCCCGGTGATCGACAACCACTGCCACCTCGACTTCTCCGACGGGGAGGAGCAGCTGGACGTGTCCGATCACGTGCGCCTGGCGAAGGCCTCCGGCATCGATGCGATGATCACGATCGGTTCGGACAGGGAGGCGGTGCGCTGGACCGGTGCGCTGCTGTCCTCCCCCCAGTGCCCGCCTCAGCTGCGCGGCGGCGTCGCGGTCCATCCCAACGAGGCGCCGCTCCACGCCCGCGGCAGCGGCCATGACGGCGAGCCGATGATCCCTCTGGACGCAGCGATCGCCGAGGTCGCCGACGTGATGCGCACTCCCGGCATGGTGGTCGTCGGGGAGACCGGACTGGACTGGTTCCGCACCTCCCGGAAGGATGAGGGCGCGCGCGCCGCGCAGATCGGCTCCTTCCGAGCGCACATCGCGCTGGCCAAGGAGCTCGGACTGCCGATGCAGATCCACGACCGCGACGCCCATCGGGACGTGCTCGAGGTGCTCGATGCCGACGGTGCCCCCGAGCGCACGGTGCTGCACTGCTTCTCGGGCGATGCCGAGTTCGCGAGGGCCTGCGTCGAGCGCGGCTTCTACCTGTCCTTCGCCGGCACCGTCACCTTCAAGAACTCGCAGCCTCTGCGCGAGGCCCTCGCCGACGTCGGTCTCGGCCGCGTGATGGTCGAGACCGACGCGCCGTTCCTGACCCCTGTGCCCTACCGGGGCCGCCCCAACTCCTCCTATCTGATCCCTCTGACGATGGCCACCATCGCGGAGACCACCGGGACGGAGCTGGAGGAGGCGTGCCGCATCGTGCGCGCGACCACCGAGGAGGTCTACGGACGGATCGGCGAGGCCGCATGAGCGCCGACGCGGCGGACGCGGCCTCGTCCGGGATGCTGCTGACCGCCCGGGACATCCGCGAGCTGGCCGACGCCGCAGGGATCCGTCCCTCCAAGCAGCGCGGACAGAACTTCGTGATGGACCCCAACACCGTGCGGCTGATCGTCGAGCGCGCCGGAGTCGTGCCGGGGCAGGCCGTGCTCGAGGTCGGACCAGGACTGGGGTCGCTGACCCTGGGGCTGCTGGAGGCGGGCGCGGATGTCGCGGCGATCGAGCTGGATCGCGGGCTGGCTGGCCTGCTCCCGCTGACACTGCGCGCCCGCGGTGTCGAGGAGGATCGATTCCGCCTGGTGCATGCCGATGCTCTGCAGGTCACCGAGCCGCCCGTGCTCCCGCACGCCGGGACGCCGACGGCGCTGGTCGCGAACCTCCCCTACAACGTCGCCACACCCATCCTGCTGACGGCCCTGGAGCGCTTCCCCGCGATCGCGACGGCGCTGGTGATGGTGCAGTCCGAGGTCGTCGACCGACTCGCCGCGGGTCCGGGCTCTCGCACCTATGGGGCGCCGAGCGCGAAGACCGCCTGGTACGGGACCGTCGAGCATGCGGGACGGATCTCCCGGCAGATCTTCTGGCCGGTGCCCAATGTGGACTCGGCTCTGGTCCGCCTCGTCCGGTGGGAGCAGCCGCTGGGGGATGACCTCGAGCGGGAGCGAGTCTTCACCATCATCGACGCGGCCTTCGCGCAGCGGCGCAAGACCCTGCGCGCCGCGCTGTCGACCTGGGCGGGGTCCGCCTCGCGCTCCGAGGAGATCCTGCGTGCCGCGGGCATCGACCCCGCCGTGCGCGGAGAGCGCCTGGGCATCGAGGAGTTCCGGGCGATCGGGCGCGCGGCCGCGGCTGCGGGCGGGGAGGCTCGATGAGCCGCCCCCCGATGCGCGTCGTCGTCCGCGCCCCGGGCAAGATCAACCTCTCGCTGGCAGTCGGCGCTGTGGATGAGCGCGGCTACCACGAACTCGCGACGGTCTTCCACGCGGTGCACCTGTTCGAGACCGTCACAGCTCTGGCTTCCGACGAGCTCAGCCTCGTCGTCGACTCCGACGTGCCGGGGGACATCCCGACCGACGGGACCAATCTCGCCCTGCGCGCCGCGCGGCTGCTGCAGGAGCATGCGGGGATCGATCGCGGTGCCGCCCTGCACATCCACAAGCAGGTCCCCGTCGCCGGGGGGATGGGCGGGGGATCCGCCGATGCCGCGGCGACCCTGGTGGCGCTGAACCATCTGTGGTCGCTGGAGATCCCGCCGGAGGAGCTGCGTCAGCTCGGGGCGCGACTCGGCGCAGACGTCCCCTTCGCGATGCTCGGTCGCACGGCGCTGGGGCGGGGGAATGGGACCGATCTCACCCGCATCCTCACCGACGGCGACTGGTACTGGCTGCTGGGGGTCCCCGGAGGGCATCTGTCCACGCCTGAGGTCTACCGTCGGCACGACGAGCTCGCCGCAGCCCGGGGACGCGAGCTCCCGCGCACCCCGTCGATCGACCCGCGACAGATCGAGGCGCTCGCGAGCGGCGATCTGGAGCTGCTGGGACGGACGCTCCGCAATGACCTGCAGGCCGCGGCCTGCGCGCTGCATCCGGGGCTCGAGCCCGCGCTCGAGACCTCCCTCGGCGCAGGTGTCTGGGGAGCGATGGTCTCCGGCTCAGGTCCGACCATCGCCGTGCTGGTCGGCGACGAGGCCAAGGGCCGGACCCTCACCGAGGACCTGCTGGACCTGGGCAGGGTCGAGCAGTGCCATCTGGTCAGAGGCTCCGCCCCGGGAGCGACTGTCCTCGAGATCGTCTGACCTGCCGACTCACTCGGCGAGCTCCATGGCTTCGTACCAGCGGCCCTCGAGCTCCGCGAGCTCCGTCTCCATCGCCGAGATCCGCTTCATCTCCTCGGCCAGCCCGGCGTAGTCGGCGGGATCATGGTCGGCGAGGGCCGCCTTCGCCTCGTCGATGCTCCTCTGCGTGCGTTCCACCTTGCGCTCGAGCGCGGACGCCTCCTTCTGCGCGGCCCGCTTCTGCGCGCCCGTCGGCACCGACGCTGATCCCGTCGGAGCATCGGCACCCGATCCCGATCCCGCGGTCGTCGTGCCGCCGGCACGACCATCGGCCGCCGAGCCCTCGGCGCGCAGCCGCAGGTACTCGTCGACACCGCCGGGGACGTGGCGGACGCGCCCGTCGAGGACGGCGTACTGCATGTCGGTGACCCGCTCGAGAAGGTAGCGATCATGGGAGACGACGACGAGCGGGCCCGGCCAGGTGTCCAGCAGGTCCTCCATGGCGGCCAGCATGTCGGTGTCCATGTCGTTGGTGGGCTCGTCGAGCACCAGGACGTTGGGCTCCTCCAGGAGCGTCAGCAGCAGGTCCAGACGACGCTGCTGCCCACCGGAGAGCGCCTTGACCTGGACCTTCTGGTGCGCTGCGGTGAAGCCGAGCCGTTCGAGCAGTTGACCGGGGGAGACCTCGTCCCTGCCGGCCCGGAAGGAGGTGCGATAGCGGCCGACGATGTCGCTGATGCGCTCCTCCATGTGCTCGGCCAGACCGTCGAGGCGCTGGGACACCTGGCGGACCGTGACGGTCTTCCCGCGTTTGACCCGTCCCGAGGTCGGCGGCACGGTTCCCATGACCAGGCCCAGGAGGGTGGACTTCCCGGCACCGTTGGGGCCCAGCACGCCGATGCGGTCGGCGGGGCCGATGTGCAGGGTGACGTCGGTGAGCACCGTACGGTCCCCGTAGCCGGCGTCGGCATCGAGGATGTCGATGACGTCGCGCCCGAGCCGGGAGGTCGCCAGCTGTGTGAGTGCGACGGTGTCGCGCACGGGAGGCTCGCCGGCGATCAGCTCGTTGGCGGCGTCGATGCGGAACTTGGGCTTGGAGGTGCGGGCCGGAGCGCCGCGACGCAGCCACGCCAGCTCTTTGCGCATGAGGTTCTGGCGCTTCGCCTCGACGGCCGCCGCCTGGCGATGGCGCTCGACCCGCTGCAGGACATAGGCGGCGTAGCCGCCCTCGAAGGGCTCGACCAGCCCGTCATGCACCTCCCACATGCGGGTACACACGGCGTCGAGGAACCAGCGGTCGTGGGTGATGACCACGAGACCGCCGTCCTTGGCGCTCCAACGGCGGGAGAGATGCTCGGCGAGCCAGGCGATGCCTTCGACGTCGAGATGGTTCGTGGGCTCGTCCAGGAGGAGCACGTCCCAGTCGCCGACGAGCAGCTCGGCGAGATGGACCCGGCGGAGCTGGCCGCCGGAGAGGGCGGTCAGCTTCTCGTCGAGGTCGATGCCGTCGAGAAGCCCGGCGAGGACATCGCGGATGCGTGCATCGGATGCCCACTCGTGCTCCGGCCGGTCCCCGACCACCCGATCCCGGACGCTCGCGCCGGGCGTGGCCGTGTCCTGCTGGGAGAGGACGCCGACGCGCACGTCCCCGCGGACGGTGACACGTCCCGAGTCGGGCTCCTGGAGACGGGAGAGGAGCCGCAGGAGCGTGGACTTGCCGTCGCCGTTGCGGCCGACCACGCCGATGCGGTCGCCCTCGTCGATGCCGAGCGTGACATCGTCCAGCAGCACGCGGTCGGGCAGCGCGACGTGGAGGGACTGGGTGCCGAGCAGATGGGCCATACGGGTGGATCCTCCGAAGGGGAGTCGTCTGGACGAAGCGAGGTCTGGGGAGACCAGGAGGCTCAGTCGCGCCCTGGGACGTCGGCCTCGAAGGTGAGCAGGAGGCTCCTCAGGATGCCGGCCAGCTCCCCGGCATCATGCTCCGGCAGCCCGCTCAGCAGCTCGCGCTCAGCCTCCAGCAGACTCTCCATCGCATCGTCGACGCGAGCGATGCCCTCGCGTCGCAGCCGCACCTCGACGGCGCGGCCGTCATGCGGGCTGCGGGACTTGCTGACCAGGCCGCGGGCGACGAGCTTGTCGATGCGGGTGGTCATCGTGCCGCTCGTCACGAGGGTCTGCTGCATCAGAGCGCCGGGGGAGAGGGCATCGCCGCTGCGGCGCAGGGCGGACAGCATGTCGAACTCCCAGCCCTCCAGGCCTGCGCCGGAGAAGGCTTCGCGGCGCGCGGTCTCGAGATAGCGCGAGAGGCGGGAGATCCGCGAGAGCACGGCCAGGGGTGCCGTATCCAGGTCGGGACGGGCGCGCGCCCAGCCGTCGATGATGCGGTCCACCTCGTCGAGCGGGCGGAGATCGTCGGCAGCAGGGGACATGCGTCAGATTCTAGGGGGCGCGATCGAGGGGATGGTCACCCGGGGTCGATGCCCCGCAGCTCCGGCTTCTTCTCGATCGCGGAGAGTCCGAACCACGAGAGGTTGACCATGCCGGCGGCGACGACCTCCTTGGAGGGCCGCCGCGTCTCCAGCCACCACTGCCCCGTGTAGGCGACCATCCCGACCAGCATCTGCGCATACATCGGTGCGTCGCGGGTGGGGTATGAGCGCAGCTTGAGCTGAGCGGCCAGGATCTCCTCGACCCTTCGGGCGACGTCGGTCAGCAGCGAGGAGAAGGTGCCTCCGCTCTGGCTGACGGGGGAGTCCCGCACCAGGATCCGGAAGCCGTCCTCGTTCTCGTCGATGTAGGACAGGAAGGCCATGGCCGCGCGCTCCATGAGCACCCGCGGATGGGCGCGCTGCTGACGGAGCGAGTGCTCCAGGGACGCCAGGAGCGTGCTGACCTCGCGGTCGACGACGACGGCGTACAGCCCCTCCTTGCCGCCGAAGTGCTCGTAGACGATCGGCTTGGAGACCTTCGCGCGCGCGGCGATCTCCTCGACGCTCGTGGCGTCGTACCCCTTCTCGGCGAACAGGTGCCGCCCGATCGCCACCAGCTGCTCGCGCCGCTCCCGGCCGCTCATCCGGGTCGATCGTGCGCGCGGGGTCCCGTCCTTCGCCATGAGCGAAGTCTCGCACAGGGGACGTCGGGGACCGCGGGTGCGAGTGGGTGCGTGCGCACGACGATAGGATCGGCCCGCGTCCCGGGCATCCCCGGGTCCTCCGGAGCCGGTTCCGGGGCGGTCCAGGCATCGGACCGCGCCCACCGCCGGACCGCCCACGGGACGCGGTCCGCCATGGTGTAATCGGCAACACCTCAGATTTTGGTTCTGAAGTTTCAGGTTCGAGTCCTGATGGCGGAACGACTCCGTGACCGCGGAGCCGCAGCACACCACCCGTCGAAACCGAGGAGCTGCCGACGTGGAATCGCCCGCACCCGCCGCTGTCGTCGTACTGGCCGCCGGCGCAGGGACGCGCATGAAGTCCCGCACCCCGAAGGTCCTGCACGAGATCGGGGGCAGATCCCTCCTGATCCACGCCGTCACCGCTGCGGAGGGCACCGGGCCCGCCGAGCTCGTGGTGGTCCTGCGCCATGAGCGCGAGCGCGTCGCGGCCCATCTGGCCGATCACGCTCCCGAGGTCTCCGTCGCCGACCAGGACGAGATCCCCGGCACGGGACGCGCCGTCCAGTGCGGTCTCGAGAAGGTGGGGGCGGCCGAGGGGACCGTCCTGGTGACCTACGGCGACGTCCCGCTCCTGGATCCCGTCACCCTGCGTGAGCTGGTCGCTCAGCACGAGAGCACCGGCGCCGCGGTGACCGTCCTCTCCGCACGGGTGCCGGACCCGACCGGATACGGCCGCATCCTGCGCAGCGAGGACGGCTCGGAGGTGCTCGGCATCGTCGAGCACAAGGACGCCACCGACGAGCAGCTCGCCATCGACGAGATCAACTCGGGGATCTACGCCTTCGATCTCGCCGTGCTGCGCGATGCGCTGGGGCGCATCGGCACCGACAACGCGCAGGGCGAGATGTACCTCACGGACGTCCTCGCGGTCGCGCGCTCCGACGGCCGCTCCGTGCGGGCGGTCGTCACCGATGACGTGATGATGGTCGAAGGCGTCAACGACCGTGTGCAGCTGGCGCAGCTGGGCGCCGAGATGAACCGCCGCATCCTCGAGCGGCACATGCGCGCTGGGGTCACCGTCGTGGATCCGGCGACCACCTGGGTCGACGCCGATGTCGTCATCGGCCAGGACGCGGTGCTGCTGCCGGGCGTGCAGCTGCACGGCGCCACGGACGTCGGGGCGGAGGCGATCATCGGTCCGGACACCACGCTGCGGGACACCGAGGTCGGCGCAGGGGCGGAGGTCGTGCGCTCGCATGCGGTGCTCGCGGTGATCGGCGAGCAGGCGACCGTCGGACCCTTCTCCTACCTCCGAGCGGGAACCGACCTCGGGGCGAAGGGGAAGATCGGCGGCTTCGTCGAGACCAAGAACGCGCAGATCGGGACGGGCGCGAAGGTTCCGCATCTCAGCTATGTCGGCGACGCGGAGATCGGCGAGGGGACCAACATCGGCGCCGCGACCATCTTCGCGAACTACGACGGGGTGAACAAGCATCGCACCTCGGTGGGCAAGCATGTGCGCGTGGGCTCGGACAGCGTGCTGGTGGCTCCCGTCACGATCGGGGACGGTGCTGCGACCGGAGCCGGGACCGTCGTGCGCAAGGATGTCCCGGCCGGCTCGCTCGCGGTCAACGCTGTCGGTCAGCGGAACGTGGAAGGATGGACCCTGCGCCGCCGCGCGGGGACCGCGGCCGATGAGGCCGCGCGCGCCGCTCTCGGCAACGCCGACGACGCAGGCAGCACCGGGGCGGACGACGCCGAGGACAGCAAGGAGAATCAGCAGCGATGAGCGGAATCGTCACCACGGGGGAGAAGCGGCTGGTCCTGGCCTCGGGTCGGGCCCATCCGGTGCTCGCCCAGGAGGTCGCGGAGGAGCTCGGCGTCGATGTCCTCCCGATGGACGCATGGGACTTCGCCAACGGCGAGATCTACGTGCGCTACGGCGAGTCGGTGCGCGGCACCGACGTGTTCGTCCTCCAGTCCCATCCCGCTCCGATCAACACCTGGCTGATGGAGCACCTGATCATGATCGACGCGCTCAAGCGCGCGTCGGCGAAGCGGATCACCGCGATCGCCCCGAGCTTCCCGTACGCCCGGCAGGACAAGAAGCACCGTGGTCGCGAGCCGATCTCGGCACGGCTCGTGGCCGACCTGTACGAGACCGCCGGTGTGGACCGGATGATCTCCGTGGACCTGCATGCGCCGCAGGTGCAGGGGTACTTCGCGAAGCCGGTCGACCATCTGATGGCGCTGCCGATCCTCGCTGCCTATGTCGCCGAGAAGTACGGCGAGGAGGACATCGCCGTCGTCTCGCCCGACGCCGGCCGGATCCGCGTGGCCGAGCAGTGGGCCAAGAAGCTGGGCGGAGCGGACCTCGCCTTCATCCACAAGTCGCGGGACAAGAGCCGGCCGAACCAGGCTGTCGCCAAGCGTGTGATCGGCGACGTGGTCGGCAAGACGTGCGTCCTGGTCGACGACATGATCGATACGGCAGGGACGATCGTGCAGGCGATCGATGCGCTGCGCACCAACGGTGCGGCCTCCGTCGTCGTGGCGACCACCCACCCGATCCTCTCGGATCCGGCTGCTGAGCGCCTGCGCGCCTCGGGTGTGCGCGAGGTGATCTGCACCAACACTCTGCCGATCCCGGAGGACAAGCGCTTCGAGGAGCTCACGCAGCTGTCCATCGCGCCCCTCATCGCCCGCGCGATCCGCGCCGTCTTCGACGACGGCTCGGTCACCAGCTTGTTCGACGGCGAGGTCTGAGCCGGAGGCGTCGACAGGAGGTCGCGACGTCGTCGGCCTCCGCCTCTCGGGGACCCTCCGTCTCTCGGGGACGGAGGCCGACACGCCAGGAGCCCGCGGCCTCGAGGCTGCGGGCTCCTGGCGTATCCGATGCCGGGGGAGGAACCGGGTAGGTTCGGGGTCTCAGATCAGGAACGGAGCCTTCTCACCGACGAGCTTGCGCCACTGCTTGCCCAGCCCCAGGTGGTCGCCCGCGGCGAGGCCGGCCAGCGCGATCAGCAGAACGGCCATGATCACGTGGTCGTCGAGGATCGGGTTGGTGGTCATCGGGAACGCTGCCAGGTACATGAGCATGTAGAGGGCGAATCCGGAGGCTGCACCGATCCGCATCCCGATGCCCAGCAGCATCGCGATGCCGATGCCGAGCAGGCCCGCCATGAACAGGATGTTCGTGAAGGGATTCAGGGAGAGCCAGAAATCCCAGAATCCGGCGAACGGATTCCCTCCTTCGATCGAACCGCCGAGGAATCCAGCGGTCGGAGAGCCGCCCCTGATCCAGGCGTTCTCCGAGGGGGTGGAGAATCCGAGGCCGAACAGCTTGTCGAAGAAGGCCCACAGGAAGTAGAAGCCGACGAGGATGCGGACGACTCCGAGGGCCTTGAAGCCCCAGCTGCGGACGGGAGAACCTGCGGTGACGTCGACGGAGGAGACGGGGGCGGGGGTTGCGGTGGCCATGACGGCTGACCTTTCGGGAGAGCGACCGGGGACGGATCGCGGTGTCTTTCTGATGGCATCAACGCTAGATATCTCCGCGCGCGCACCCAAAGGACCAAAGTCATCCATCTGAGGATCCTGAGGAATGCGGAATCCGTGCGGCGCCGAGCGCCCGGGCGACGGGCGACGGTCGTCACGTCCGCTTCTGGGTCCCGGACGCGCATGCTAATCTCGCGAGGTCACTTCGGCGAGGGAGAGGGCTGCGAGCCCGCTCCGTGATCGACGCGGTGCGGTTCCCGAGGCCCTGTGCGCCTCCGGATGCCGCGGCGGTCCTCGCCCCCGCATCCGTCTTCGAGGAGAACCCATGGCTGAGAAGCTGAACGTCGAGCTGCGCGAGGAGTTCGGCAAGGGCGCGGCGCGTCGCATCCGCGCCACCGACAAGGTCCCGGCCGTCCTGTACGGCCACGGCACCGATCCGATCCACCTGGTCCTGCCCGGCCACGAGACCGCCCTGGCGGCCCGCAACTCCAACGCCCTGCTCGATCTCCAGCTCGCTGACGGCACCTCGCACCTGGCGCTGATCAAGGAGATCCAGCGCCACCCGCTCAAGCGCACCCTGAACCACCTGGACCTGCTGATCGTCCGTCGCGGCGAGAAGGTCGAGGTCGACATCCCCGTGATCGTCACCGGCGAGCCCGTCTCCCCGTCGATCGCCGTGGTCGACCTCCAGACACTCACCGTCTCCGTGGACGCCGTCAGCGTGCCCGAGCAGGTCGAGGTCTCCGTCGAGGGCGCCGAGGACGGTCAGCAGTTCCACGCCGGCGACATCACGCTGCCCGAGGGGGCCGAGCTGGTCACCGACGCCGAGTCGCTCGTCATCGCGATCACGACCCCGCGCGCCCAGGACGAGGACGAGGAGTCCGACGAGGAGAGCTCGGAGGAGTCCTCCGAGGAGGCCTCCGAGGAGGCCTGAGCCTCTGTCCTGTCCGAGCCTCCCGGATCCGGCGTCCGCGTCGACGCATCGTCCGCACCGTCCGCATCGTCACGGGATGCTCGTTCGTCACACCACCGCCTCCGGGGCGTCGCGCGCTGCGCGGCGCCCCGGTAGGTTTGCCGGGGCCGTGCGCGTCGCTCGAGGGGGAGCGGCACCGGCCCGATCCCGCCCGTGCCGCGCCGAGGAGGCTCCTGTGAACCCGTCAGACCGCAGTCCGGGGACCCACCTGGTGGTGGGCCTGGGCAATCCCGGTGCGAAGTACGCCGGCACTCGGCACAACGTCGGCCGCATGGTCATCGACCACATCGTCGCGACCTCAGGCGGGAGGCTCTCGACCGCGCGTCGGGCCCAGGCGCTCGTGCTGGAGGGGCACCTGGGTGCCCCGGGCGTCGGCGAGCGGGTGGTCCTCGCGACCCCGACCACCTACATGAACACGTCCGGGGGACCGGTCAAGGCGCTGTCCTCGTACTACGATGTGCCGCCGGAGAGGATCGTCGTCGTCCACGACGAGGTCGACATCCCGTTCGACACCATCAAGCTCAAGCGGGGCGGCGGTGAGGGCGGCCACAACGGCCTCCGGGACATCACGCGCGCCCTCGGTACCAGGGACTACCTGCGGGTGCGGGTCGGAGTCGGTCGGCCCGAGGGCGGGCGGGACACCGCCGACCACGTGCTCGCCCCCTTCACCGCATCCGAGCGGAAGACCCTCGAGCTGCTGATCTCCGACGCGTCGGATGCGGTCGAGGACCTCGTCCTGCAGGGCCTGACCGCCGCGCAGCAGCGCTTCCACTCCCGTGAGGTCCGATGAGCACCGCAGTCCCGCAGCCCCAGCGTCCGCCGCTCGCCCCCCTGCTCGATCAGATCGCCGACGGGCGGGACCTCACCGCCGTGCGGGCTCTCGTCGCCGAGGGGACGGCCACCGGCGAGGGCGGGGACATCGTCTCCGCCACGGGTCTGGTCCCCTTCCTGCTGGCGGATCTCGCCCGGCGCGCGAGCGTCGAGGAGCCGCTGGTCATCGTCACGCCCACCACGCGCGCCGCCGAGGACGCGCGTGCGGCGATCACGGCCATGGTGGGCGGTGAGCACCTCGCCGAGCTGCCTGCATGGGAGACCCTCCCGCACGAGCGCCTCTCCCCGCGCGCCGACACCGTCGCACGCAGGCTGTCGACGCTGCGCCGCATCGCCCACCCGGAGAGCGAGCGAGGTGTGCGCACCCTGCTGATGCCCGTGCGCTCCCTCCTCCAGCCGATCGCGTCCGGCCTGGGGGACCTGCGTCCGGTGCGCGCCGCCGTCGGCGACGAGTACCCCCTCGAGCAGATCGAGCGCGATCTGGTCGACGCCGCCTATGCACGGGTCGACATGGTCGAGAAGCGCGGGGAGTTCGCCGTCCGCGGCGGGATCCTCGACGTCTTCCCCCCGACGGAGCCTCATCCGGTGCGCGTGGACCTCTTCGGCGACGAGATCGACGACGTGCGGTACTTCTCCGTCGCCGACCAGCGCTCCCTGGAGGCCGTTCCCCATGGTCTCGAGGCACCTCCCTGCCGAGAGATCCTGCTGACGCCCGCGGTGCGCGAGCGCGCGGCCGCGATGGCCGAGGACCTGCCGGGCGTGTCGGAGATGCTCGGGAGGATCGCCGCCGGCATCGCCGTGGACGGCATGGAGTCCCTCAGCCCTGTGCTCGTCGAGCGCATGGAGCAGGTCGCCGACGTGCTTCCCGCAGGAGCCCGCTTCCTGATCCTGGACCCCGAGAAGTGCCGTGCCCGCGCCGAGGAGCTCGTGGCCACGACCGATGAGTTCCTGGCCGCCGCGTGGTCGAGCGCCGCCGCCGGAGGAGGGCTGCCGATCGACGTGGGAGCGGCGAGCTTCGTGCCGCTGTCCGAGGCGAAGGCGCACGCTCGCGACGGAGGACGCGCCTGGTTCACCCTGGCAGCCTTCGGACTCGACGCCGACGTCGACCTCACCACCTCCTCGACCACCCACCCCGGATACTCCGGGAAGCCCGGCGACGCGGCGCAGGATCTCGAGCGCCGCCGCCGGGACGGATGGACGGTGGTCGCGACCATGACCGGTCCCGGCGGAGCACGGCACGCCGCCGAGAACCTCCGCGCCGAGGGCCTGCCCGCGGTATTCGCAGCGCCCCTCGAGGATCGGGTGACGGCCGGCGAGGCCGTCGTCACCGTCGGGCCCTTCGCCGACGGGCTGGTCGACGAGGACCTCCGACTGATCCTCGCCGCCGAACGGGACCTGACCGGGAAGTCCGGGGCCCGTCGCGGTGAGGAGAGGCGCATTCCCTCGCGCCGCCGCAACGTCGTCGATCCGCTCCAGCTGCGCCCCGGCGACCACGTCGTCCACGCCCACCACGGCGTCGGACGGTTCGTCGAGATGACCAGCCGCACTGTCGGTGCGGGAGCCAAGCGCACCACCCGCGAGTACCTCGTCATCGAGTATGCGCCGTCGAAGAAGGGACAGCCGGGCGACCGGCTCTACGTCCCCAGCGACCAGCTCGACCAGGTCACCAAGTACGTCGGCGGCGAAGAGCCGAGCGTCAACCGCATGGGCGGAGCCGACTGGGCGAAGACGAAGTCGAGGGCGCGCAAGGCGATCCGGGAGATCGCCGACGAGCTGGTGCGCCTGTACTCCGCACGGCAGTCCGCACCCGGCCATGCCTTCGCCCCGGACACGCCGTGGCAGCGGGAGCTCGAGGACGCCTTCGAGTTCGTCGAGACGCCCGACCAGCTCGCCACCCTCGACGACGTCAAGGCGGACATGGAGAAGCCGGTGCCGATGGATCGCCTGATCCTCGGCGACGTCGGCTACGGCAAGACCGAGATCGCCGTCCGCGCGGCCTTCAAGGCCGTCCAGGACGGCAAGCAGGTCGCCGTCCTGGCTCCCACCACCCTCCTGGCGCAGCAGCACCTGGACACCTTCACCGAGCGCTACACGGGATTCCCCGTGACCGTTCGAGGGCTCTCGCGCTTCCAGAGCGCCGCGGACTCCGAGGAGACCGTCAAGGGGCTGCTCGACGGCAGCGTCGACGTGGTCATCGGCACCCATCGTCTTCTCACCGGTCAGGTCCGCTTCAAGGATCTGGGCCTGCTGATCATCGACGAGGAGCAGCGCTTCGGGGTCGAGCACAAGGAGACCCTCAAGGCCCTGCGCACGAACGTCGACGTGCTGGCCATGTCCGCCACGCCGATCCCGCGCACCCTCGAGATGGCTGTCACCGGGATCCGCGAGATGTCGATCCTCGCGACTCCTCCGGAGGAGCGCCACCCGGTGCTGACCTATGTCGGTGCCGAGGACGACAAGCAGGTCACCGCCGCGATCCGTCGCGAACTGCTCCGCGAGGGCCAGGTCTTCTACATCCACAACCGGGTCGAGGACATCGACCGGGTCGCCGCGCATCTGAGGGAGCTCGTGCCGGACGCCCGTGTGCAGGTCGCCCACGGCAAGATGAACGAGAACCAGCTCGAACGGGTGATCGTGGACTTCTGGGAGCGGGAGTTCGACGTCCTGGTGTGCACCACGATCGTCGAGACCGGGCTGGACATCGCCAACGCCAACACGCTGATCGTCGAGAACGCCGACCGCTTCGGCCTCTCCCAGCTGCACCAGCTGAGGGGACGCGTGGGCCGCTCGAGCGAGCGCGCCTATGCGTACTTCCTCTACGACGGCTCGAAGCCGCTCACGGAGACGGCCCATGACCGGCTCACCACCCTCGCCACGAACACCGATCTCGGCGCCGGCATGCAGGTGGCGATGAAGGACCTCGAGATCCGCGGTGCCGGCAACCTGCTGGGCGGCGAGCAGTCCGGCCACATCGCCGGGGTCGGCTTCGACCTGTACGTGCGGATGGTCGGGGAGGCGGTGGCAGCGTTCCGCGGAGAGTCCGCCGCGCCGGAGAAGGACATCCGGGTCGAGCTGCCGCTGGACGCCCATGTACCGCACGACTACATCTCCTCGGAGCGGCTGCGCCTGGAGGCCTACTCGAAGCTCTCCGCGGTGCGGGAGGTCTCCGAGATCGAGCAGATCCGCGCCGAGCTCACGGACCGGTACGGCGCCCCGCCGGCCCCGGTGGAGATGCTCCTGGATGTCGCCCGCTTCCGCATCGACGCCCGCGCCGCGGGGATCGACGAAGTCCAGGCGCAGGGCAGGATGATCCGCTTCGCGCACGTCGAGCCGCCCGACTCGGTGGCCATGCGCATGAAGCGCCTGCATCCGGGCACCCTGATCAAACCGGCAGTGCGTCAGGTGCTGGTGCCCCGGCCCATGACCTCCCGCCTCGGAGGCACGGAGCTGAGGGACCATGAGCTGCTGGACTGGGCGCGGAAGGTGATGACCACCCTGGTCCCATCCTCGGTAGCCTCGTCCACGTGACATCTTCCGAGAATCCTGCGGACGCGACGTCGGGCCTCCCCGGAGGGGGCCGCGCTGCGGCGGAGCGGACGCCCGGCGGGCCGGCTCCCCGAGGGCGGACCTCCGATGACCCGATGCGCGGGGCGGCGCCCCGCGGAGAGGCTCTGCTGCGCGCGGTCGAGGTGATGGAGGCGCTGCGCTCTCCCGACGGCGACGCCTGGACCCATCAGCAGACGCACTCCTCGCTCGCCCGCTATCTCCTCGAGGAGACCCACGAGGTGCTCGAGGTGATCGACGCCCCCGGCTCCCACCGGCCGTCGGCCCTCGTCGACGAGCTCGGGGACCTCCTCTTCCAGATCCTGTTCCATGCTCGCATCGGTCAGGACGAGGACCCGGCGTGGGACATCGACGACGTCGCGCGCTCCTTCGTCGCGAAGATGGAGCGGCGCAACCCTCACGTCTTCGGGCCCGAGCGCTCGACGGCGCTCGAAGATCGCGGGGACGTCGAGCAGATCGTCGCCCAGTGGCATGCGGTCAAGGCCGCCGAGAAGGAGGCGAAGGGCGAGAGCCCCGGAACCTGGGCCGACGGGATTCCTGAGCGGCTGCCCGCCCTGCAGACCGCGGCGAAGATCGTCCATCGCGCACGGTCGGAGGGGCGGCTGGCGGAGCTCCGGGAGAGGGCCGACGCCGTCGGAGGAGCCCCCGATCCGGGCGATGCGGACCTCGGACGGGCCCTCCTGGACCTGGTGATCGCCGCAGAGGCCCGCGACGTCGACCCCGAGACGACCCTGCGCACCCTCCTGGCACGCATCTCCCGCGAGGGGTGAGCGGAGAGGGCGCTGGAGGACCGTTCCCGATACGCTCGCGAGGGAAACTGCGCCGTCCGGGACCCGATGCCGGACTCGTCGCCCTGCGCCACCGCCTAGACTGTCGGAGGTGGGTCAGCGCCGACCGGCCATGCCCGAACCTCATCCTCTGGAAGGAACAGCACATGGCAGCTCTCATCGATGCCGTCCACGCCCGCGAGATCCTCGACTCCCGCGGGAACCCGACCGTCGAGGTGGAGGTGCTGCTCTCCGACGGCACCTTCGCCCGCGCCGAGGTCCCCTCCGGCGCCTCCACCGGCGCCTTCGAGGCCGTCGAGCGCCGTGACGGCGACAAGGGCCGCTACCTCGGCAAGGGCGTCGAGGAGGCCGTGTCCGCCGTCATCGACGACCTCGCCCCGGTGGTCGTCGGCCTCGACGTTCAGGAGCAGCGGGCCATCGATCAGGCGATGATCGAGGCCGACGGGACCAAGAACAAGGGCTCCATCGGCGCCAACGCCATCCTCGGTGTGTCCCTCGCCGTGGCGAAGGCCGCCGCGGACTCCGCCGCCGTCCCGCTCTACCAGTACCTGGGCGGCCCGAACGCCCACGTCCTGCCCGTCCCGATGATGAACATCCTCAACGGCGGCTCCCATGCGGACTCCAACGTCGACATCCAGGAGTTCATGATCGCTCCGATCGGCGCGGAGTCCTTCCGGGAGGCCCTGCGCGTCGGCGCCGAGGTCTACCACGCGCTGAAGGCAGTGCTCAAGGAGCGCGGCCTCAACACCGGGCTCGGCGACGAGGGCGGCTTCGCGCCGAACCTCGAGTCCAACCGCGCTGCTCTCGACCTGATCGTCGAGGCCATCGGCAAGGCCGGCTTCGAGGCGGGCAAGGACGTCGCGCTCGCGCTCGACGTCGCGGCCTCCGAGTTCCACAACGAGGACGGCACCTACCAGTTCGAGGGCGAGGCCAAGACCTCGGCCGAGATGACTGCCTACTACGCCGAGCTCGTGGCCGCCTACCCGCTGGTGTCCATCGAGGACCCGCTGGACGAGGAGGACTGGGCCGGCTGGAAGACCATCACCGACGAGCTGGGCTCCAAGGTCCAGCTGGTGGGCGACGACCTGTTCGTCACCAACCCGGAGCGTCTGGGCCGCGGCATCGCGGAGGGCTCGGCCAACGCGCTCCTGGTGAAGGTCAACCAGATCGGCTCGCTCACCGAGACCTTCGACGCCGTCGAGCTCGCGCATCGTGCGGGCTTCAAGGCGATGATGTCCCATCGTTCCGGCGAGACCGAGGACACCACCATCGCGGACCTCGCGGTCGCCACCAACTGCGGCCAGATCAAGTCCGGAGCTCCTGCTCGCGGCGAGCGCGTGAACAAGTACAACCAGCTCCTGCGCATCGAGGAGGAGCTGGACCAGGCCGCCGTCTACGCCGGCGCCGCGGCGTTCCCGCGCTTCTCGGCCTGAGAGGCCGCATGCCGCCTGGGACCTCCCTCGGTCCGAGGCGGTAGCCTTTCCGCATGACTTCACGACGACCGGGCGCCCCGCGAGCTGCGAGGCGCCCGGTCGCCGCATCCGGAGGTCGGCGCGGGGGCGCCCGGCGCGGAACACCCGGGGGCGGCACGCCGCGCAGCTTGTCCGCCGGTGCCGCAGGCTCGAGCCGAGGCCCCGCCGCGGCCGCCCGTCCTCGTTCCACGACGGCTCCGGGATCCTCGGGCGACGGCCCCGGGATCACCATCACCCGCCGCACCCTCGTGCTGGTCTCCCTGATCGTGATAGCTCTGGCGGCTCTGGTGCCGACGGTCAACTCCTACGTGGCCCAGCGGCAGCAGCTGGCGAGCCTGCGCTCGCAGGTCTCCTCCCAGCAGGAGGACGTCGACGACCTGCAGGCGCAGGTGGATCGCTGGGAGGATCCCGCCTACGTCGCTGCACAGGCTCGCGAGCGTCTGCTGTTCGCCATGCCGGGGGAGACGCAGTACCGCCTCACCGACACCTCCGGGCAGGACGTGCCGCTGACGGAGGATGAGCAGTCCGCCGAGGAGGCCACCCAGGAGGAGTGGTTCTCCGCGCTGTGGAGCAGCGTCGAGGGAGCCAGCCGCCTGACCCCGGAGGACATCCCCGACACCGGGGACACCACGGGCGAGGGGGACGCCACCGGCGAATCCGGCGATCCGACAGACGAGGTCGCCGGCTCCACCGATGCGACGGACCCCGACACCGCAGACACCGCAGACACCGCAGACACCGCAGAAACCGCAGACCCCGAGGACACCACCCCGTGAACGCCCACGATCTCGCAGCAGAGGCCCTGCCCGCGCTGCCCTACGAGACCCCCGCCACCGAGGACGACCTCGCGGTCATGCGCGAGCAGCTCGGCCGCGACATGCGCGGTGTGGTCTCGATCGCACGTCGCTGCGCCTGCGGGCGTCCTGCCGTGGTGCGCACCCGCCCACGGCTCGAGGACGGCACCCCGTTCCCGACGTCGCTCTACCTCACCCTGCCGTGGCTGACGCTGGAGATCTCGCGGATCGAGGCGACGGGCGCCATGGCCGAGCTCACCGAGCGCCTCGCGGCCGACGAGGAGCTCGCCGCCGCGTACCGTCTCGCCCATGTGCGCTATCTCGCGCGCCGAGACGAGCTCGGCACCGCCGAGGAGGTCGCCGAGGTGAGCGCCGGCGGCATGCCTGCTCGCGTGAAGTGCCTGCATGCGCTGGCAGGGCAGGCGCTGGCCGAGGGACCCGGGATCAACCCTGTGGCCGACGAGGTCCTCGCCTCGATCGACGGCGGAGTCGAGCTCCGCTGCCGCTGCGAGGATCCTGAGGAGTCCGCTGCGTCGGCGATCATCGACAGGGCTGTCGGCTCCGGAGCCGACGAGGCCGGCACTCGAGAGGGAGATGTGCGATGAGCAGGGCAGTGGCCGCGATCGACTGCGGCACCAACTCCATCCGACTGCTGATCGCCCGCCGGGATCCGGCCACCGGAGCGATGGTCGAGCTCGACAGGCGGCTGGAGATGGTGAGGCTGGGATACGGCGTGGATCGCACCGGTCGATTCGACCCCGACGCCGTGGAGCGGACCCTCGCCGCCACACGCGGCTACGCCGAGCTGATCTCCCGTCATGACGTGGCGGCTATCCGCTTCGTCGCGACCTCGGCGACGCGCGACGCCGAGAACCGCGACGTGTTCATCGATGGCATCCGAAGCATCCTCGGGGTCGTCCCGGAGGTCATCTCCGGCGAGGAGGAGGCGGAGCTGTCCTTCCGGGGCGCCGTCTCGACGATCGCGGACCTCGCCGACGGTCCGCGGCTCGTGGTCGACATCGGCGGCGGCTCGACCGAGCTGGTCCTCGGAGAGCTGCTGCCCGAGGCCCGGATCAGCACCGACATGGGCTCCGTGCGGCTGACGGAGAGGCACCTGCGTTCCGATCCGCCGACGGCCGAGGAGATCGCCGCTGCGCAGGCTGACATCGATGAGCTCCTTGACGAGGCCTTCGCGGCAGTGCCTGTCGAACGCACTCGGGCTCTCGTCGGCGTCGCAGGAACCGTGACGACCATCACTGCTGTGGCACAGGGCCTGGAGACCTACGAGCCCGATGTCACCCATGGTGCGAGCCTCGGCGTCGAGGAGTCCATCAGGGTCTGCGAGCGGGTGCTCGGCATGAGCCGTCAGGAGCGCGCTGCGCTGCGGGTCATCCATCCGGGACGCATCGACGTCATCGGCGCCGGCGCTCTGATCTGGGCACGCGTGCTGCGCAGGGTCTCCGATGCCGCGGGGATCACGACGGAGCGCACCAGCGAGCACGACATCCTCGATGGCATCGCGCTCGCCGAACTGGACCGGATCGGGCCCGTCGGCGCCTGAGCGGAGGCGATCCGAGCGCCTGCGCCGGGCCCTGCCGGAGCACACCGGGTGCAGGTTCCGCGAGGCCGACGGGGCTGTCCACGACTCATCCGAGTTTTGGACAAGAGGGGCGTCGGTTCTAGTCTGAGTGCATGAACACCACCTTCGGCGGAAAGCCCCATGTCCTGATCCTCGGCGGCGGGTCGGTCGGCCTGACGGCCGCGTCCGAGCTGCGCAAGACCCTCGGCTCGGAGGTGGCGATCACGGTCGTCGACCCGCGTCCGTACATGACCTACGCACCCTTCCTCCCCGAGGTCGGGGCGGGAAGCATCGATCCTCGCAACGTCCTCGCCCCGCTGCGCAAGGTCCTTGCAGGGACGAAGGTCGTCACCGGCTCGGTCACCTCGATCCGCAGCGGCGAGAACGTCGTCGTCGTCACCACCGAGGACGACTCGCAGCTCGAGATCGCCTATGACTACCTGGTCGTGGGCCTCGGTGCGGTCCCGCGACTGCTCCCGATCCCCGGGCTCGCGGAGAACGCGATCGGCTTCAAGCAGGTCGAGGAGGCGATCGCCGTGCGCGACCGCATCCTCGCGAACCTGGCCGAGGCCGCCTCGACCAAGGATCCTCAGACCCGCAAGCGCCTGCTCACCTTCACCTTCATCGGCGGCGGCTTCGCCGGTGGCGAGGCTGTCTCCGAGGCCGAGGACATGGTGCGCGATGCGCTGCGCTACTACCCCGACCTGCATGCCTCGGACATCCGCTTCGTGCTCATCGATGCGGCACCGTTCGTCTTCCCGGAGCTCACCGAGGACCAGCGGGCCTACGTGCTCAACCAGCTCCGCGAGCGCGGCATCGAGGTCAAGCTCGAGACCTTCCTGAACTCTGCCGAGGACGGGGTCATCAAGACCAGCGACGGCGACGAGTTCGAGTCCGATCTGCTGGTGTGGAACGCCGGCGTGAAGCCGAACCCGCTGCTGGCCGACGAGGAGAACTCGGATCTCCCGGTGGTCACCGAGCGCGGCCCGCTCATGGGCAAGATCGACGTCCTCGCGGATCTCCGCGTCAACGGCGCCGAGGGGCCGATCGACAACGTCTTCGCCGCCGGCGACTGCGCGGCCGTGCCGGATCTCGCGTCGGGAGAGGGCAAGTTCTGCCCGCCCAACGCCCAGCATGCGACCCGCCAGGGCAAGCGCGTGGCCGACAACATCGCGCGCTCCGTCCAGGGACGCCCGCTGGTGGACTACTACCACAAGAACCTCGGCGTGATGGCGACCCTGGGCATGTACAAGGGCGTCGGCCGACTGAACCTGGGCGACAAGGAGATCGACGTGCGCGGTCTCCCGGCGTGGGCCGCCGCTCGCGCGTACCACGTGTACGCGATGCCGACGCTGGGTCGCAAGGCTGCTGTGCTGGCCGGCTGGGCTGCCAATCTGATCTCGCGCCGAGACATCATCGGCATCCCGCAGTCCACGGATCCGCGCGCCGCCTTCGAGCTCGCTGCGAACTCGGGCCCCAAGAAGAAGTGATCGCGGGCGACGGCGCGATGAGCGCCTGACGCCCCACCGCAGAAAGGACCCTCTGGCCTCGGCCAGGGGGTCCTCTCTGCATCTTTCGACATCCTCGGAGGGCGGAGAGGGCCCCGCTGGGCGCGATCAGCCGGGTGCGCCTGCCGCTCTGCGTGTGAGGCTGAGCATCCCGACGATGCCGAGTGACGATCGGCCCTGACGCCCAACGGGCTGCTGACGTAAGGTGTGAGTGAACGTGATCAGCGGATGTTTCATCTGAGCAAGATCAGTCATCAGTGGCAAGTGGGCCCCGCGGGGCAGGCTGGAGGAACCATGGAGATCATCGTCGTCGCCGATGCGGCGAAGGGCGCCGTCGCCGTCGCTGACGTCTTCGAGAGCGAGATCCGGCGTGCAGGGAAGAGGGGGATCGTGCTGGGTCTCGCGACGGGCTCCTCCCCGGTCGAGGCCTATCGCGAACTCATCCGCCGACACCGCGAGGGCGGGCTCTCCTTCGCGCATGCCCGTGCGTTCCTCCTGGACGAGTACGTGGGTCTCCCGCGAGAGCACGAGCAGAGCTACCACCGCTTCATCCGAGACAGCTTCACCCATCACATCGACATCGATGACGCCGCCGTGCACTCGCCCGACGGCACCGCGAGCGACCCTGTCGCCGAGGCGGCACGCTATGACCGTGCGATCGCGGAAGCTGGCGGCGTGGACCTGCAGATCCTGGGCATCGGGTTCAACGGCCACATCGCCTTCAACGAGCCGGGCAGCTCGCTGGCCTCCCGGACCCGTATGGCTGCACTGACCCGTCGGACCATCGAGGACAACGCCCGCTTCTTCGACAGCCCGGAGGACGTCCCTGTCCGCGTGCTCACCCAGGGCCTCGGCACGGTGAGCGAGGCGCGTCGGATCGTGCTCACCGCGACGGGGGAGGGCAAGGCCGAGGCTGTCGCCCATCTCGTCGAGGGGGCGATCAGTGCTCGCTGGCCCGCGACCGTGCTGCAGCTGCATCCCGACGTCACTGTCGTGGTCGACGAGGCCGCAGCCTCGAAGCTCGAGCTCACGGAGGACTACCGCTTCGCGCAGGAGGTCGCCGGGCGCTCCGTCGACGCACGTCACATCTGAGGAGCCCCTCTGGGAGGAGCGGGTGCGGTCCGCTGCCTATACGATTCCTGGCATGCAGGCTGACCCCTCCTCCACGGCCGTCCCGGCCCCCGTCACCGCCTTCGACCGCTTCTTCGGCATCACCGCCAGGGGCTCGAGCGTCGCCCGCGAGGTCCGCGGCGGGCTCGTCACCTTCTTCTCGATGTGCTACATCGTGGTGCTGAACCCGCTCATCATCGGCACCGTCCCCGACTCCACTGGGCACTACCTCGGCGGAGGAACAGAACCGAACCTGGCAGCCGTCGCCGCGGGCACTGCGCTGATCGCGGGCATCCTGTCCATCCTCATGGGCGCCTGGGCGAAGTTCCCTCTCGCCCTCGCAGCAGGGCTCGGTCTGAACGCCTTCCTCGCCTACTCCGTCGCCTCCCTGCCGGGGATGACCTGGGCGGGGGCCATGGGACTCGTCCTGATCGAGGGCGTGCTCGTGCTGATCCTCGTCCTCACCGGATTCCGCAAGGCGGTGTTCGACGCGGTCCCCGGCTTCATGAAGACGGCGATCAGCGTCGGCATCGGCCTGTTCATCGCGTTCATCGGACTCTACAACGCACGTTTCGTCACCTCGGCCGAGGGCACCCCGATCCAGCTGGGCGGAGACGGCTCGCTGTACGGCTGGCCGATCCTGGTGTTCGTCGTCGGCCTGCTGGTCATGCTCCTGCTGTGGGTCCGCAAGGTGCCGGGAGCCATCCTGATCGCGATCGTGGTCGCCACCGCCGTCTCGATCCTGCTCGAGCAGGTCCTCCATCTGGGGGCGTACTCCGACGGATCCGACGGCGCAGCGGCGAACCCCTACGGCTGGAGCATGAACGTGCCGACGCTGGAGGGACTGCCGATCCAGCTGCCCGACTTCTCCACCCTGTTCACGGTCGACCCGATCGGCGGCTTCACGGCCGTGGGCGTGGTCGGTGCCAGCGTCATCGTGTTCTCGCTGCTCCTGGCGGACTTCTTCGACACCATGGGCACGATGGTCGCGGTCGCCTCCGAGGGCGACATGATCGATGAGAACGGGGAGATCGAGCATTCGCAGCGCATCCTCGTGGTCGACTCCCTGGGAGCGATCGCCGGCGGCGTCGGCGGCGTCTCCTCCAACACCAGCTTCGTGGAGTCCACCTCCGGCGTCGCCGACGGGGCTCGCACGGGGCTCGCAGCCGTGGTCACCGGCGTGGCCTTCCTGCTCACCACCCTGTTCTCCCCGCTGGTCGCGATGGTGCCCTATGAAGCCGCCACACCGGCCCTCGTCATGGTCGGCTTCCTGATGATGACCCAGGTGACCTCGATCGACTTCACCGATCTGGAGAAGGCGATCCCGGCCTTCCTCACGATCATCCTGATGCCGTTCACCTACTCGATCACCGTGGGCATGGGGGCAGGCTTCATCATGTACGTGCTGATCCTCATCGTGCGGGGCAAGGCGCGCCAGGTGCACTGGCTCATGTACGTCATCGGCGCGCTGTTCGTCGTGTACTTCCTGCGCGGAGCGATCGAGGGCCTGGTGCTGTGAGCGCCGCCGGCGGCGCGGAGGGCGGCACCTCGGAGGGCGGCACCTCGGAGGAGGACGCGGAGCTCGCGGCGCAGCTGCGGGCGGTGCTCCTGGTGTCCTCGAGGATCCTTCGCACCCGTACCGCCGACGACAGGGTGTCGGCCTCGCAGTTCTCCGTCCTCGCCTACCTGCAGCGCAACGGCGAGGCGACCCCTGGCGCGATAGCGGCTTTCGAGCATGTCTCGCCTCCGGTGATGACCAGGATCCTGCGGCGCCTCGAGGCGGATGGACTCATCGTCCGCTGTTCAGACCCCGAGGACGGCCGGCAGGTGCTCGTCTCGCTCACGGAGAAGGGCGATGATGTCGTGGCTCGCGGACGCCGGGAACGGGATGCCTGGCTGAGCACGCGCATCGGAGACATCAGCGTGCACGAGCGACAGACGCTCCGTGAGGCGACGGAGATCCTGCGGCGCTCCTTCCTCGGCCGACCCGACTGAGTCGACGACCCGAACGACGTGGCCGCCTCGACGTACCCGTCGTCCGATGAGCCTTCTCCCACGACCTCGGGACGCCCGTCGCCGCCCGTCCCCACGACGCAGGAGGGCCGGGCCGCCCTCTAGGAGCGACTCGGCCCTCCGAGCTCTCGACGACCTGATCAGGCACCGGAAGCAGAAGCATCCAGAACGTGATCCAGCACCGCCACGAGCGCCCGCACATCCTCCTCGGGCGTAGCCGGGAAGGTCGCGATGCGCAGCTGGTTGCGCCCGAGCTTCCGATAGGGGTCGATGTCGACGACGCCGTGGGCGCGCAGCACCGCGGTGATCGCGGAGGCGTCGATCTCGTCATCGATGTCGATCGTCGTGATCACCTGGGAACGTGCCTGCGGATCGGTGACGAACGGGGTGAGCTCGTCACGACGCTCCGCCCACTCGTGCAGGATGCCGCTGGTCGCCGAGGTTCGAGCGTCAGCCCAGGCCAGACCGCCCTGAGCATTGAGCCAGTCGATCTGGTCGGCGAGCATCGCGAGCGTCGCGATGGCGGGAGTGTTCAGCGTCTGATCCTTGCGGGAGTTCTCGATCGCGGAGGTCAGGGAGAGGAACGCGGGGACCCAGCGATCCCCTGCGGCCTCGAGGCGCTGTGCTCGCTCGATCGCGGCGGGGGAGAGGATCGCGAGCCACAGCCCTCCATCGGAGGCGAATGCCTTCTGCGGGGCGAAGTAGTACGCATCGGTCTGGGTGATGTCGGTGGCGATCCCGCCCGCCGCCGAGGTGGCGTCGACGAGGACGAGCTGCTGCTCGGTCGCGCCGTCCGGACGTCGGACGGGGACCATGACTCCGGTCGATGTCTCGTTCTGGGGCCAGGCATATGCGTCGACGGCTGAGCTCGCGACAGGGGTGGGCAGCGCGCCAGGGTCGACGGAGATGACCTCGGGCTCGCCCAGATGCGGTGCGTTGCGGGTCTCGGTCGCGAACTTCTGGGAGAACTCGCCGAGCACCAGATGCTGGGACCTCTTCTCGACCAGGGAGATCGCTGCGATGTCCCAGAAGGCGGTGGAACCGCCGTTTCCGAGCACTACCTCATAGCCCTCGGGGAGCGAGAAGAGATCGGTGAGGCCTGCCCGCACTCGGCCGACCAGGCTCTTGACCGGCTTCTGCCGGTGAGAGGTGCCCAGCACGGAGCGGTAGGAGGTGGACAGTGCATCGACCTGCTCATCGCGGATCCGGGACGGACCGGCACCGAACCGACCGTCCGCAGGCAGCAGCTGCTCAGGGATGGTCAGGGCGCGGATCTTCTCGGCGCGCGCGGTGCGGGCATCACTCATCGTGGTTCTCCTCGGGGTTCGGCGGTCGACGTGTCCGATGCGTCGACCGCGGGCAGCACCATCCTGCCAGCGACGACAGCAGGAGGGGCGCAGGAGTCCAGCAGACGGTTCACAGTCCGACGTCGGAGCATCGGCCCGCGATCGGATGGACGTCGTCACAGCTGCGTCCGCCGTGCCGGAAGCGGCGATGCGCGGTCCCCGGTTCTGGCAGGATCGGACCATGAGCCGTGCCGATCTCGACAAGAAGCCCTATGACGTCGCCGGAATGTTCGACAGCATCGCCAAGCGCTACGACATCACCAACGACGTCGCCGCGCTCGGTCAGGTCCGGATGTGGCGAGCGGCGATGGTCGACGCTCTGGAGCTCGGTCCAGGATCTGAGGTGCTCGATCTCGCAGCTGGCACGGGGACGTCGAGCGCCGCGATCGCCGAGAGCGGGGCACGGGTGCTCGCCGCGGACTTCTCCCTCGGGATGATGACGGAGGGCCGACGGCGCGGTGCACCGGTGCCGTTCGTGGGCGCGGATGCACAGCACCTGCCCTTCGTCGACGACTCCTTCGACGCGGCAGTCATCTCGTTCGGCCTGCGGAACGTGCAGCAGCCCAAGCTGGCGCTGGCCGAGATGACCAGGGTCGTCCGGCCCGGCGGCCGAGTGGTCGTATGCGAGTTCTCGACCCCGAGCTCCAGGGCGTTCCGCACCCTGTACGAGCGGTACCTGCTGCGCGCTCTGCCGGCCATGGCGCGCAGAGTCGCAACGAGCTCGGATGCCTATGACTACCTCGCAGAGTCGATCCTGGAGTGGCCTGACCAGGAGCAGCTGAAGGGCTGGTTCCGGGAGGTCGGCCTCGAACGGGTCCAGTACCGCAATCTGTCCGGCGGGATAGTCGCACTGCATCGAGGGATCGTCGCTGAGGACGAGCTCGAGGCGTCCTCGCATCGCTGAAGGTCCCGGGAGGTCCCCGACTGCGCCCCATACAGTGGGGACGGAGCGGTAAGTCGTGCGCTGACCTGCGGTGATGGAGTGTTATTGCTGGGTGTGGTCGAGGCCACGCCGGAAACGGGCTTCTCGAGTTGACGTGCTGGAGCGGTCTGCGTAATGTTTTCCCTCGTGCCGAGGAGATCGGCGAAACGGGAGACCAGAGATGGAAAACCGGAAAACCACTCCTCACCAGGTACTTCGGTTCTCTTCGAAGTGAACGGAGGCGCGGGTCACACCGGGTCGAGTTGACAGAGAGGGAAACGGGCCCCTAAGGTTTAGGGGTTGCCTCGGAACGAAGAGCTTAACGGCTCGGAGCATCGAGTGCGCGTGTTGCTTGATATCTCAATAGCGTGTCTGTTTGTTGATGCCAATATTTTTGATTGGCAAGATTTACGGATGATCAGCAGTAGCTGGTTGTTTGTTTCTTTTGCCGGGATTTTTTCATGTTTTCATGGAGAGTTTGATCCTGGCTCAGGACGAACGCTGGCGGCGTGCTTAACACATGCAAGTCGAACGATGACGGTGGTGCTTGCACTGCCTGATTAGTGGCGAACGGGTGAGTAACACGTGAGTAACCTGCCCCCCACTCTGGGATAACCTCGGGAAATCGGGGCTAATACCGGATATGAACTGTCACCGCATGGTGGTGGTTGGAAAGTTTTTCGGTGGGGGATGGGCTCGCGGCCTATCAGTTTGTTGGTGAGGTAGTGGCTCACCAAGGCGATGACGGGTAGCCGGCCTGAGAGGGCGACCGGCCACACTGGGACTGAGACACGGCCCAGACTCCTACGGGAGGCAGCAGTGGGGAATATTGCACAATGGGCGAAAGCCTGATGCAGCGACGCCGCGTGAGGGATGACGGCCTTCGGGTTGTAAACCTCTTTCAGTAGGGAAGAAGCGAAAGTGACGGTACCTGCAGAAGAAGCGCCGGCTAACTACGTGCCAGCAGCCGCGGTAATACGTAGGGCGCAAGCGTTGTCCGGAATTATTGGGCGTAAAGAGCTTGTAGGTGGCTTGTCGCGTCTGCCGTGAAAACCCGAGGCTCAACCTCGGGCGTGCGGTGGGTACGGGCAGGCTAGAGTGTGGTAGGGGAGACTGGAACTCCTGGTGTAGCGGTGAAATGCGCAGATATCAGGAAGAACACCGATGGCGAAGGCAGGTCTCTGGGCCATTACTGACACTGAGAAGCGAAAGCATGGGGAGCGAACAGGATTAGATACCCTGGTAGTCCATGCCGTAAACGTTGGGCACTAGGTGTGGGGAACATTCCACGTTTTCCGCGCCGTAGCTAACGCATTAAGTGCCCCGCCTGGGGAGTACGGCCGCAAGGCTAAAACTCAAAGGAATTGACGGGGGCCCGCACAAGCGGCGGAGCATGCGGATTAATTCGATGCAACGCGAAGAACCTTACCAAGGCTTGACATGCACCGGACGGTCGCAGAGATGTGGCTTCCTTTGGGCTGGTGCACAGGTGGTGCATGGTTGTCGTCAGCTCGTGTCGTGAGATGTTGGGTTAAGTCCCGCAACGAGCGCAACCCTCGTTCCATGTTGCCAGCGCGTTATGGCGGGGACTCATGGGAGACTGCCGGGGTCAACTCGGAGGAAGGTGGGGACGACGTCAAATCATCATGCCCCTTATGTCTTGGGCTTCACGCATGCTACAATGGCCGGTACAATGGGTTGCGATACTGTGAGGTGGAGCGAATCCCAAAAAGCCGGTCTCAGTTCGGATTGGGGTCTGCAACTCGACCCCATGAAGTCGGAGTCGCTAGTAATCGCAGATCAGCAACGCTGCGGTGAATACGTTCCCGGGCCTTGTACACACCGCCCGTCAAGTCACGAAAGTCGGTAACACCCGAAGCCAGTGGCCCATCCTCGTGAGGGAGCTGTCGAAGGTGGGATCGGTGATTGGGACTAAGTCGTAACAAGGTAGCCGTACCGGAAGGTGCGGCTGGATCACCTCCTTTCTAAGGAGCATCACCAAGTATGGTGGCCGTCTGCCTGCCCGCGTGTGGTGGGGATGGTTGCTCATGGGTGGAACATCAACGGATGGGCGCTTCGCTGGTTCGCAGTGATTGTTCTAGTACGCCTCCTGGTGGGGTGGGAACGGATGGTCGTGGGCTGGTTCGAGGTGGAGACACGCTATTGGGTTGTGAGGCTGCACGCGGCCTGTTCTGGGGTTCTTCCTGTGGGGAGGGGCTCGGGGTGGGTGTGTGGCTGGTCCTCCCTTGCTGGGGCATCGCTGTGGTGGTGTGCTGGTGGGTGTGGGGTTGTTTCTTGAGAACTACATAGTGGACGCGAGCATCTTGTAAGCAATTTTTTGTCTTTGTGTGTTGCCAAGTCTTTAAGGGCGCACGGTGGATGCCTGGGCACAAGGAGCCGATGAAGGACGTGGGAGTCTGCGATAAGCCTCGGGGAGATGACAACCGATCTGTGATCCGAGGATGTCCGAATGGGGAAACCCACCGCAAGTCATGTTGCGGTACCCGCCATTGAATGTATAGGTGGTGTGGAGGGAACGCGGGGAAGTGAAACATCTCAGTACCCGCAGGAAGAGAAAACAAATAGTGATTCCGTGAGTAGTGGCGAGCGAAAGCGGAGGTGGCTAAACCTGGTCTGTGTGATACCCGGCAGGGGTTGCAGGCTGGGGGTTGTGGGGCAGTGCGTGACCTCTCTGCCGGGGGGTCGGCGTGGACGTGTGTTGGTAGTCGAAGTCGTGGTGAGTGCGACGGCGTAGAGGGTGTGACCCCCGTAGACGAAACTGACGTGCGGCGTTGTTGCTGTTCCCGAGTAGCACCGGGCCCGTGAAATCCGGTGTGAATCTGCCAGGACCACCTGGTAAGCCTGAATACTCCCTTGTGACCGATAGCGGACAAGTACCGTGAGGGAAAGGTGAAAAGTACCCCGGGAGGGGAGTGAAATAGTACCTGAAACCGTGTGCTTACAATCCGTCGGAGCCTTTTGGGGTGACGGCGTGCCTTTTGAAGAATGAGCCTGCGAGTTAGTGGTCGGTGGCGAGGTTAACCCGTGTGGGGTAGCCGTAGCGAAAGCGAGTCTGAACGGGGCGTTCAGTCGCCGGCTCTAGACCCGAAGCGAAGTGATCTATCCATGGGCAGTGTGAAGCGCGGGTAAGACCGCGTGGAGGCGCGAACCCACTTCAGTTGAAAATGGAGGGGATGACCTGTGGATAGGGGTGAAAGGCCAATCAAACTTCGTGATAGCTGGTTCTCCCCGAAATGCATTTAGGTGCAGCGTTGCGTGTTTCGTGCCGGAGGTAGAGCACTGGATAGGCGATGGGCCCCACCGGGTTACTGACCTTAGCCAAACTCCGAATGCCGGTACGTGAGAGCGCAGCAGTGAGACTGTGGGGGATAAGCTTCATAGTCGAGAGGGAAACAGCCCAGAACATCAGCTAAGGCCCCTAAGCGTGTGCTAAGTGGAAAAGGATGTGGAGTTGCTGAGACAACCAGGAGGTTGGCTTAGAAGCAGCCACCCTTGAAAGAGTGCGTAATAGCTCACTGGTCAAGTGATTCTGCGCCGACAATGTAGCGGGGCTCAAGTACACCGCCGAAGCTGTGTCATTCCGGTTTTGCCGGGATGGGTAGGGGAGCGTCGAGCAGCCAGCGAAGCCGCGGGGGAACCCAGTGGTGGAGGCTGTTCGAGTGAGAATGCAGGCATGAGTAGCGAAAGACGGGTGAGAAACCCGTCCGCCGATTGATCAAGGGTTCCAGGGCTAGGTTAATCCGCCCTGGGTTAGTCGGGACCTAAGGCGAGGCCGACAGGCGTAGTCGATGGACATCGGGTTGATATTCCCGAACCGATCGTAGGAGGACCCATACCGAGGCGTCTGATGCTAACCACCCGAGCTGCCTGCTCGCCCTTCGGGGTGGGTGTGGTGTGTGAGGCTGGGAACCAGGGATGTAGTAGGTCAGCGTGTGGGATGACGCAGAGAGGTAGCTTCCGCGGACTTAATGGAATAGTCCGTCTAAGCGTGCAGCCCGATCCCGGGTAATGCTGGGGTCGTGTGGGTGAGACGTGATGGGGATCCCGTATGGGCGTAGGTGAGTGATCCTGTACTGTCAAGAAAAGTTCCGGCGTGACGAATACGGTCGCCCGTACCCTAAACCGACTCAGGTGATCAGGTAGAGAATACCGAGGCGTTCGAGAGAATCGTGGTTAAGGAACTCGGCAAAATGCCCCCGTAACTTCGGGAGAAGGGGGGCCCGATCCGTGAGAGCGGGGAGGGCCGCAGAGACCAGGGAGAAGCGACTGTTTACTAAAAACACAGGTCCGTGCGAAGTCGTAAGACGCTGTATACGGACTGACGCCTGCCCGGTGCTGGAAGGTTAAGAGGACTGGTTAGCACTTCGGTGCGAAGCTGAGAATTTAAGCCCCAGTAAACGGCGGTGGTAACTATAACCATCCTAAGGTAGCGAAATTCCTTGTCGGGTAAGTTCCGACCTGCACGAATGGCGTAACGACTTCTCCACTGTCTCAACCGCGAACTCGGCGAAATTGCATTACGAGTAAAGATGCTCGTTACGCGCAGCAGGACGGAAAGACCCCGGGACCTTTACTATAGTTTGGTATTGGTGTTCGGAACGATTTGTGTAGGATAGGTGGGAGACTGGGAAGCGTTCACGCCAGTGGATGTGGAGTCGTTGTTGAAATACCACTCTGGTCGTTCTGGATTCCTAACCTCGGTCCGTGATCCGGATCAGGGACAGTGCCTGATGGGTAGTTTAACTGGGGCGGTTGCCTCCTAAAGAGTAACGGAGGCGCTCAAAGGTTCCCTCAGCCTGGTTGGCAATCAGGTGTTGAGTGTAAGTGCACAAGGGAGCTTGACTGCGAGACAGACATGTCGGGCAGGTGCGAAAGCAGGAACTAGTGATCCGGCACCTCATTGTGGAATGGGTGTCGCTCAACGGATAAAAGGTACCCCGGGGATAACAGGCTGATCTTGCCCAAGAGCTCATATCGACGGCATGGTTTGGCACCTCGATGTCGGCTCGTCGCATCCTGGGGCTGGAGTTGGTCCCAAGGGTTAGGCTGTTCGCCTATTAAAGCGGTACGCGAGCTGGGTTTAGAACGTCGTGAGACAGTTCGGTCCCTATCCGCTGCGCGCGTTGGATATTTGAGAAGACCTGTCCCTAGTACGAGAGGACCGGGATGGACTGACCTCTGGTGTGCCAGTTGTTCTGCCAAGGGCATGGCTGGTTGGCTACGTTGGGAAGGGATAACCGCTGAAAGCATCTAAGCGGGAAGCCTGCTTCAAGATGAGATATCCGTGCACGTTTACGTGTGAGAGGCCCCCAGTAGACCACTGGGTTGATAGGCCAGATGTGGAAGCGCAGTAATGTGTGGAGCTGACTGGTACTAATGGCTGATGACTTATCAACATACTTGTTGTTGTTTGCGTGTGTTCGCGTCCACTGTGTGGTTCTGGAGAAACAATCCCTGGGGTTCTCCTGCTCGTGTGTCGGGTGGGTGGTCTTGGGGTCCAGGGTCTCGTCGTGTTACGGCGGTCATAGCGTCGGGGAAACGCCCGGTTCCATTCCGAACCCGGTAGCTAAGCTCGATCGCGCCGATGGTACTGCACTCGGGAGGGTGTGGGAGAGTAGGTCGCCGCCGGACATCTTCACCGAGAAGAGGGGTGAAGGAGTCGCTGAGAGGCATCGATCCATGGGGTCGATCGTTTCTCGCCTCCCTCACCGCTCTTTCTCGTGTTTCCCGCCCGCCTCCGCGACCCGCGACTCCCGCCCGCGGCCCACGGGTTCAGTGCGCGTCCCCGGGTGCGGGTGCGGGTGCGGGGGGGGGAGCGTCCGTCTACCACCGTTGAGGGACCGTTCCAGCGACGACAGACGGACACTGGTGCTTCCGCTATGCGGAATCAAGGACCGATCAGATGATTGCTCTTGGGTCTCGTTCTGCTGGGCTAGGCCCATTGGCTTTTGCTTCTTTCCAGTGCTCCCTCTTCGCGCATCCTTGCTCTGCACTGTTGATATTGCTTCTGCCTGTTTTCTGCGGGAAACCCTACCGTGGATGCCGGTGTGCACTCCGCGTTTATCTGTTGTGCGTGCTCGGCAAGAACTGAGTGGATGGTAGGTATAGCGCGGCTAGGAGACACATCCGGGTTGCTCGAAGCGCGGTGCGGGCTGGCTGCCCGGGTGCAGGGGACGGAGGGCCCGTAAGGTGTGCGGGATCTCGGGCGTGTGTGTAGGTCCATCAGCTTGGCCTCGGAGCTGGTGAAAGCTGTCACGGATGCCGCGCGCGCAGGCTGGAGGAGAGTCTTCGTCGCCTAAAGTTGGCGCACGGACAGCGCTAGAGAAAACGGATGGGCAGCGTGGCGGACGACAGCAAGTTTGAGAAGGATCGCGGGCACGACGGCAAGCGTCGGGACGCCCAGCGGTCCCGGAATCGTTCGTCCGAAGCTCGCGGTCGAGGTGGGGACGAGCGCAACGGCGGAGCGGCCGAGCGACGCGGGCGTGGTGGGTACCAGCGTCGTGATGATCGTGATGGGCGTGGTGGGTACCAGCGTCGTGATGATCGTGATGGGCGTGGTGGGTACCAGCGTCGTGATGATCGTGATGGGCGTGGTGGGTACCAGCGTCGTGATGATCGTGATGGGCGTGGTGGGTACCAGCGTCGTGATGATCGTGATGGGCGTGGTGGGTACCAGCGTCGTGATGATCGTGATGGGCGTGGTGGGTACCAGCGTCGTGATGATCGTGATGGGCGTGGTGGGTACCAGCGTCGTGAAGGTCGGGATCGCCGTGGAGGTCCCGAGCGCGCTGATGCCGATGGCCGCGGTGGGTACCGGCGGGGTGGAGATAGCAGGCGCAGTGCCCACGACTCTCGAAGCCATCGGCCGGGCCAGGATGCTCGGGCGCAGCGGCCTTTCGAGCCGGAGATTCCGGAGGGGATCACAGGGCGCGAGCTGGATGGTGACATCCACGCTGAGCTGCGCGGTCTGAGCAAGGAGACGGCGGAGCGAGTGGCGAAGCACCTCGTGGCGGCCTTCGTCCTGGAGTCCGAGTATCCCGAGCAGTCCTTGTCGCATGCGCGTTTCGCCGCTCGCATCGGAGGACGGGTCGGAGTGGTCCGTGAGATGTACGGGATCCTCGCCTACCGCCGCAGCGACTACCGCACCGCGAGCAGGGAGCTGCGGACCGCCCTGCGGATCACCGGACGTGCGGACATCCTGCCGCTGCTCGCCGACTGCGAGCGCGGCCTGGGGCGACCTGAGCGGGCTCTGGACATCGCTTCGTCCGATGAGGCATCCGGTCTCGGCGTCGATGCGTCCATCGAGCTGATGATCGTCGTGGCGGGCGCCTATGCGGATACCGGCGACATCCAGACCGCCCTGCGAACGCTCGAGATCCCTGCGCTGCGTCACAAGGTGGATGGGCGCTGGCAGGTCCGACTGTGGGTCGCCTACGCCGACCTGCTCGAGCGTGCCGATCGTTCGGAGGAGGCGAGGCGCTGGCTCACTCTCGCCGCCGATGCGGACACCGAGAGGATCACGGATGCGGCCGAGCGCCTCGGGCGTCCGGCTCCGGCGCCTCAGCCCGAACCGTCCTGGGAGGACGATGAGGAGATCGCCGTCATCGATGTCTTCGACGCGGCTGCAGAGGAGGATGAGACGGAGCCGCCTGGCAGCGCAGAGGAGGACGACGGCGTCGTCGGGCGCGAGGAGGACACCGCCGAGGATGAGTCGGGTTCCGGCTCGGAGGTCGATGCTGCGGGCACTGATCGGGGCCCCTCCGATGCCGACCGCGAGCCGACCTCGGACGAGGGCACGCCCGCCGAAGTCTCCGACGTGGCTGGGGCCGCCGCACCCGAGGCGGCGGCCGCGAGCGATCTGGTCGACGAAGAGGAGGCCGGACGGTGACACGGCGTCCTTCGCTCTCTCTTCTCGATCTCTACGACGCGCTGCTGTTCGATCTCGACGGCACGCTGATGCACGGCGCACGGCCGATACCGCACGCGCCTGAGGCTGTCGAAGCGGCCAGAGCTGCCGGGAGCACCGTCGTGTTCGCGACCAACAATGCCTCTCGCACTCCTCAGCAGGCCGCGGAGCATCTGGCTGTGGTCGGCATCCCGGCGTCGCCGGAGGAGTTCGCGACCTCGCCGCAGGTCGCTTCGAAGCTTCTGGCGGGGCAGCTCGAGCAGGGCTCCAAGGTCCTGGTCGTCGGCGGTCCGAGCCTGGCGGCGGAGATCCTGGCGGCCGGGCTCGTCCCGGTCGAGCGCGACGAGCCCGATGTGGCGGCCGTCGTCCAGGGCTGGTCGCCGGATCTCGACTGGGCCCGCCTGGCGGAAGGGGCGTACGCCATCCGGCACGGTGCGCTGTGGATGGCGACGAATACGGACGCCACCCTCCCCACCGAAAGGGGGATGGCGCCGGGCAACGGCTCTCTGGTGGCAGCTGTCGCGCATGCGACAGGTGCGACGCCGCAGGTCGCCGGGAAGCCCGAGCCGGGCATGTTCCTGGTGGCCGCCCAGGAGGCCGGTTCGAGCCGTCCTCTCGTGGTCGGCGACCGTCTGGACACCGACATCGAAGGCGCGAACCGTGCCGGCATGGACTCGCTGCTGGTCCTGACCGGTGTGAGCACCGCTGAGGATGCTCTCAGGGCCGAGCCTGTCCTGCGCCCCACCTTCGTGCTGCCGGATCTGTCCTCAATCGGCGATCCCTTCGATCTGCCTGCGCCCGACGGCGACCGAGTCCGCTGCGGAGCGGTCTGCGCACGCTGGGTGGATGGCGACGTCGTCGTCAGCGGGACCGTCGGCCCTCCGCTCGAGGACCCGCGTGCACTGCGTTCGGCGCTCGCCCTGCTTGCCTCTCGGAGTGCGGACGGCGCATGGACCGGACGTCTGCTCGATGCCCGGGAGGCCCCTGTGCCCGTCGACCAGCGGTGAGCGCACAGCGGCTCGACGTCGCCCTGCTCGTGGCGGGGCTCGCGCGGTCGCGCACGCATGCGCGCCGGATCATCGAGGAGGGACGTGCCAGAGTCGACGGTCGTGTCGCCCCCAAGGCCTCGACGTCGGTCGCTCCGGGGTCCCGGCTCGAGGTGGTCGACATCCCCGACGGCGTCGAGTACGCATCGCGGGCCGCGCACAAGCTGCTCAGCGCGCTCGATGCGCTCGTCATCGACCCCAGCGGGCTCCGATGCCTGGATGCCGGCGCATCCACCGGCGGATTCACCGATGTGCTGCTGCGTCGCGGCGCCTCCCAGGTGGTGGCCGTCGACATCGGCCATGACCAGCTCGCCGCGCACGTGCGTGAGGATGACCGGGTCCGCGTCATGGACGGCACCAGCGTGAGGGAGCTCACTGCGTCGCTGGTGGGCGGAGAGGTGGATCTTCTGGTCAGCGACCTGTCCTTCATCTCGCTCCGGTCCGTCGTCGCGCCGCTGGCGGGCACCGTCCGTCACGGCGGCGAGCTGCTGCTCATGGTCAAGCCCCAGTTCGAGGTCGGGAGGAGGGCGCTTCCTCGCACCGGTGTGGTCTCCGATCCTCGTGCGCATCGGAGCGCCGTGGTCGGAGTCGCGGAGTCCGCCGCGGAGGTCGGACTGCGGATGCTCGATGTGCGGCGCAGCGGCCTGGCCGGGCAGGACGGCAACCGCGAGTTCTTCCTCCATCTGCGTGCCGAGGGCGCAGCCTGCAGGGTCGCGCCCGCCGCCTATGACATGATCGATGCCGTCGTGGAGGAGTCCACGTCCGATGCACGCCGCCCGAAGCCAGGACCAGGGGAGGGAACCCGGGGATGAGACGCTTCCTCCTGTATGTCCATAGCGGGCGCCGAGCGGCCCTCCGGGCGACGATGACGATCCTCGAGGAGCTCTCCGCCCATGGCGTGCGAGGAGTCGTCGTCGACGACCAGGTCGACGAGATCCGGGCGCTGCCCGAGAAGGACGTCCCCGAGGGTCTGATGGATCTCCTGCTGGGCGGGACGGTGGATGTCCTGGATGCCGTCTCCGCAGCGGATCTCGTCGAGCTCGGCATCGTCCTCGGCGGTGACGGCACGATCCTTCGGGCACTCGAGGCGGTGCGCGAGGCCGATGTCCCGGTCCATGGGGTGAACCTCGGCCATGTCGGCTTCCTCGCGGAGAGCGAGGTCGCGGACCTCGCGACCACGGTCTCCCGACTCCTCGAGGGGGACTACCAGATCGAGAACCGCTCCGCGCTCGACATCACGGTCCTCGACGGGGACGACCGGCCCGTCGCCTCCCATTGGGCGCTGAACGAGGCATCCCTGGAGAAGGGCGATCGGCAGAAGATGATCTCGGTGGCCATCGAGATCGACGGGCGCCCTGTCTCGTCGTTCGGCTGCGACGGCGTGCTGCTGTCCACGTCCACCGGATCGACCGCCTATGCCTTCAGCGTCGGCGGCCCGGTGATCTGGCCCGAGGTCGACGCGATGCTCCTGATCCCGATCGCAGCCCACGCGCTGTTCGCGCGGCCGCTGGTGCTGGGACGCTCGTCCGAGGCGGCGATCGAGATGACCCTGGACAGTCCCGAGGACGGTGTCCTCACCCTCGACGGCCGCCGTACCCAGAAGATCACCGCCGGCATGCGCGTCGAGGCGCGGCTCTCGCCACGATCCGTGCGTCTGGTGCGCCTGAGCACCACACCGTTCGCAGACCGGCTCGTCGACAAGTTCCAGCTGCCTGTCGTGGGCTGGCGGGGCCGTGGTCCCCGGACGCGCTGAGGCGGTCGCATGCTCTCCACTCTCAGGATCCGCCGCATCGGCGTGATCGACGACGCGATGCTCGAGTTCGGCCCCGGCTTCACCGCGCTCACCGGCGAGACCGGCGCCGGCAAGACCATGATCGTCACCGGGCTCAGCATGCTGCTGGGCGTGAGGCTGGACCGAGGTCGCACGACAGAGTCCAGCACCGTCGACGGCACGCTCGCGCTGGATGGCCACCACGAGCTGGAGTCGGCGCTCGACGACCTGGGTGCCGACATCGACGACGGCGAGGTGCTCGTCGTGCGCCGTGTCACCCGCGACGGGCGGTCCCGGGCCCAGATCGGCGGGGTCCCCGTCCCTATCGGCGCACTCGCGCGCCTGGTCGGGACCGCTGTGACCGTGCACGGGCAGTCGGACCAGCAGCGTCTGCGGGATCCCGACGCCCAGCGGGAGGCGCTGGACCGCTTCGCCGAGGACGCCATAGGTCCGCTCCTCGAGGAGCACCGCAGGATCTGGGGTGAGCGGACTGCGCTGCGGACCCGCGTCGATGATCTCGACGAGATCCTCGCCGAGCGGGACCGGCGCGGCAGTCAGCTCCGCGATGCCCTCGAACGGATCGAGTCGCTGGACCCCCAGCCAGGGGAGGACGACGCGCTGCGCTCCGAGCTCGAGCGCCTCGCCAATGCCGAGCAGCTGCGCGGCGATGCCGGCACGGCGGCCGACGCTCTCGTCGGCGACGACGGACCCTCGGTGGGCGGTCTGCTCGACATCGCCGCCCAGTCCGCGGGCCGGGCCGCGCGGACGGATTCCGTGCTGGATCCTCTGGTCGAACGGCTCGACGCCGTACGGATCGACGTCTCCGACATCGCCGCCGAGCTGTCCCGCTATGCGGAGGACATCGACACCACTCCCGGACGGGCGGACGCCGCCAACGAGCGACTTGCCGAGCTCACCGCGCTGGTCCGTGACCTCGGTGCTCTCCTGCCCGGGGACGAGGGCCCCAGCGAGGACGTCACGTCGCTGCTGACAGCGTCGCGCAGCGCCGCCGCCGCTCTGGATCGGTTCGACGGCGCCGAGCAGGAGCGTGCGGAGGCCGCTGAGCGCCTCGCCCTGCTCGAGACCGAGCTGGATCGTGCAGCGAGTGCACTGACCGCAGCCCGCGCCGAGGCCGCCCGCGCACTGTCCGCAGCGGTGCAGGAGGAGCTGCGTCATCTCGAGATGCCTGATGCGGCGATCGAGGTCGAGGTCTCCGAGCACGGTCATCGGTCCCACGGTCGCGATGCCGTGGCGATCCTGCTGGCACCGCATCCCGGAGCGGAGCACCGTCCTGTCGCACAGGCCGCGTCCGGCGGCGAGCTCTCGCGGGTCATGCTCGCCCTCGAGGTGGCTCTGGCCTCGTCCCGGAGCGATCGCACCGCAGCCCCCGTGTTCGTATTCGACGAGATCGATGCCGGCATCGGCGGTCGCGCCGCTCTCGCCGTCGGGCAGCGCCTCGCGCGGCTGGCTCGCCATGCGCAGGTCATCGTCGTCACCCATCTGCCGCAGGTCGCAGCCCATGCGGGAACCCATCTGCAGATCGTGAAGTCCTCGCACGCCGGCACCACCAGCTCCACCGTCGAGACTCTGGACCGTCCGGCGCGCATCCGCGAGCTCGCCCGGATGCTCGCCGGGGACGACGCCTCCGACGTCGCCCTCGCTCATGCCGAGGAGCTGCTCGACGAAGCCTCGGCCACAGCCGGGGAGGGACGATGAACGGACACGCGGAGCCGGTCTCCGGCACAGTCCGCCTGGGGCGGCGCACCAAGGACCTCACCAAGCGGCTCGTGCCCGGGGACATCGCGGTCATCGACCATGAGGACATCGACCGGGTCGCCGCCGAGGCACTCGTGGAGCGCCGTCCCGCTGCGGTCCTCAACGCCGCCGCCTCCACATCCGGCCGCTACCCGAATGCGGGTCCCCGGATCCTCGTCGAAGCCGGAGTGCTGCTGATCGACTCCCTGGGTCCCGAGCTGTTCGACAGCCTCCGCGAGGGCGACAGGATCACGCTCGAGGGCGGAGCGGTCATCCGTGAGGAGAGGACGATGCTGAGGGGAGCGGTGCAGGACGCCGCGAGTGTCGAGGAGTCGACCGAGAAGGCTCGCGAGGGGCTGTCGGAGCAGCTGGAGCTGTTCGCCGAGAACACGATGGAGTACATGGTGCGCGAGCGCGATCTGCTGCTCGACGGCATCGGTGCGCCCGAGGTGCGCACGCAGATGGCCGGGAGGCCGGTGCTGATCGTCGTGCGGGGCTATCACTACAAGGAGGACCTCGCGACGCTGCGACCCTTCCTGCGCGAGAACCGTCCCGTCGTCATCGGCGTCGACGGCGGTGCGGACGCTGTGCTCGAAGCCGGCTTCACCCCCGACATGATCATCGGCGACATGGACTCGGTCTCCGATCGGGCACTGGCCTGCGGCGCCGAGCTCGTCGTCCATGCCTACCGCGACGGGCGCGCCCCGGGACTCGTCCGGCTCGAGGAGCTCGGGCTCGGGACGAAGGCCGTGGTCTTCCCCGCCTCCGGGACCAGCGAGGACATCGCGATGCTGCTCGCGGACGAGAAGGGCGCGAGCGTCATCGTGGCCGTGGGCACCCACGGCACCCTCGAGGAGTTCCTCGACAAGGGCCGTGCGGGCATGAGCTCGACATTCCTCACCCGTCTGCGCGTCGGCTCGAAGCTCGTCGATGCCAAGGGCGTCTCGCGCCTGTACCGTCAGAGGATCTCGACCTTCCAGCTGGTCCTGCTGGCTGCCGCAGGGTTCGTCGCGATCGGCGCCGCACTCTGGTCGACCGAGGGCGGTCAGGCACTCGTGCAGATCCTCGGCGCGCGCCTGGACGGCCTGCTGTCCCTGTTCACCACCCTGTTCGAGCCCCGGCCCAGCGGGACGTAGGAGGAACCCGACCCCGTGATCGACTTCCGATACCACCTCGTCTCCCTGATCTCCGTGTTCCTGGCGCTCGCCGTCGGGATCGTGCTCGGGGCGGGGCCGCTGCGCGAGAGCCTGGGGACCCAGCTGTCCAGTCAGGTCGAGCAGCTGCGCACCGAGCAGGATGCGATGCGTGCCGAGGCGGAGGACCTCTCCTCCCAGAACGACCAGCTCGCCAGCTTCATCACCGAGATCGGGCCGGAGCTCGTCGCGGGAACCCTGCCCGGCGCGCAGGTGGCCGTGCTGACGGATGACAGCTCCACCCGGAGCTCCGTGAACAGGATGATCACCCTTCTTGAGGATGCGGGAGCGACCACGGTGCTCAACGTCGGTCTCGAGGAGGCGCTGTGGGAGCCGTCCCAGGCCGATCGTCGTGCAGAGGCGGTCACAGAGATCAGCGCGATCGCCCCTGCGCTGCTCGACACCTCGGTCGACGACTCGGAGTCGCTGTCCGCGCTGGTGGTCACCCTTCTCCAGCCGGAGGGTCCGGAGGATCTCACGGCGGACCTGCGAGCTCAGGTCTGGCAGGTGCTGCTGGACAGGCAGCTGGTCACGATCGACGGAGGCGATGCCGCCACGGTCGACGCCGTGGTGTACGCGGCCGCGGATCAGAGCGAGTTCGTCGATGAGGCCGACGACGACTCGACCGCCACCCTCCGCGCCCAGGGCCAGCTCACCGCGCAGAACGCGATGCTCGAAGCTCTGACCTCGAGCGGTCTGCCATCGGTGATCGCGGGAGCCACTCCCGGCAACGACGGCACTGTGAGCCTGCTGCGCACAGTGCGCGGGGACGCTCGGTTCTCCTCGCTGTCCACGACCGACCGGCTCCAGGCGGCCGACGGTCCGGTGCTCGCCGTCCTCGCCCTGATCGAGCAGACCCGCGGAGGCTCGGGGTCCTACGGCACGACGACGGAGGCTGAGGAGCGACTGCCGAGCCTCCCCGAGGTCGAGGCCGCGCAGGATCAGTCCGCGGAGACGAGCACCGGGACGGGTGAAGATGCCGCGGCGGGGAGCTCGGCCTCCGACGCGGGCGGAGACACTGCGGGCGACGCCGGGGGAGAGGGATGAGCGGCTTCCTGGAGACGGTCCGTGCAGAGCTGCGCCGCACCAACTACGCCGGGCGGACGGTGAGCCTTGCCGAGGGTGCGGCCGTGGTGATCGGAGTCGCGGGGCGCGTCGGCCTGCGCGGGCGGCGCACCGATGCGGTCGTCATCGCCGGCATCGGTGCTCTCGGGCTGATCGACGATGTCGTCGAGCCGCGCCTGCGTGCCGCCGGGAGGCCTGTGGCCAAGGGACTGCGCGGGCATCTCGGAAGGCTCCGACAGGGGCATCTGACCACCGGCGCTGCGAAGGCGCTCGGGATTCCGATGCTCGCCGTGGTGGGTGCCATGTCGGGACCGGCACCGCGGGGCGCCGCGATGATCGCGGTGGATGCCGCATTGACAGCGGGATGCGCGAACCTCGTCAACCTGCTGGATCTGCGGCCGGGGCGGGCCCTCAAGGCCGTGCTGCCTGTCGCCGCTCTCCTGGCACTGCCTGCGGGCAGGGACTCCGCGATCGCGGGTGAGGCGGCCTCTGGACCGGGACGACGTCAGAGCAGCGGCGTCGTGATCGCCCGTTCGGCGCTCCTCCCGTCGCTCGTCGTGCTCCCGATGGATCTTCGCGAGCGCGGCATGCTCGGCGACGCCGGCGCCAATGCGCTGGGAGCCGCTGTCGGTGCCGCGATCTCCCGTCGCCTTCCTCGTCCCGCCAGGGTCGGACTGCTGGCAGCCATCACGGCACTCACCCTGGCCAGCGAGCGCGTCAGCTTCAGCGCAGTCATCGACGCCACCCCCGTGCTGCGATCCGTCGACCGCCTGGGCCGCCTCCCCATGGAGTCGGAACGGGGGCTTCCGGCACCGGGCGGTGGACACGATCACCAGGACCAGGGCCAGGACCAGGGCCAGGGCCAGGGCCAGGGCCCGGAGCAGTACCGGGATCAGGACCGGGATCGGCTCGGATCGGAGGGCGAGCGATGAGCGCGGGGGACACGCGCGGGCCGACCGCCGGTAGCCCGGCAGCGAACGCCGGCGGCACCGGGTCGTCGGGCGCCCTCGCCCGCAGCATCCTGCGCAGCGCGGGGCTGATACTGGTCATCACCGTCCTGGCGCGCATCGCCGGATTCGTGCGCTATCTCGTGTTCGGTGCGAGCGTCGGTGCGGGAGACGTCGGAACCGCGTACTCGACGGCGAACCTGCTGCCCAACGTCCTGTTCGAGATCGTCGCCGGCGGCGCGCTGGCAGCGGTGGTCGTCCCCCTTGTCGCCGGCCTCGTCCCCGGACCTGGGCGCAGCCGCGACCCGCGCAGTGCGGAACGGCGGGATCCGGGACCGCAACCGGTCTCGGTGCCCGACACGCCCCGCGGGGCGTCCCCGACGGACGCGGACGACGCCGATCAGAAGGCGGCAGAGGGCGAAGCCCGAGCGAATCGGATCGTCTCCGCCCTGCTGACCTGGGCTCTGCTGGTGACCGTCCTGCTCGCAGGTGCGATCGCGCTGGCGTCGGAGCCGATCGCCCGACTGCTGCTGGACGCTGAAGGGCCTGCCGCCTCCGGCGTCGCTCTCGGGGCGAGGCTGCTGCGGATCTTCGCGGTCCAGCTGCCGTTCTACGGGATCGCCGTGGTCACAGGCGCGTACCTGCAGGCGCGTCGGCGCTTCCTGTGGCCCGCGCTCGTGCCGCTGATCTCCTCGCTCGTGGTGATGGCCTCCTATCGGGTGTACGCGAAGCTCGTCCCGCCTGTCGCGACCGCGGCCACCATCGATGAGAGGGCGGTCGCGTGGCTGGGATGGGGCACCACCGCCGGGGTGATCGTCATGGCGCTGCCGGTGCTGATCGTCGCCCTCCGCAGCGGTCTGCGTCTGCGGCCGACCCTGCGCATGCCCGAGGGCGTCGGCCGCCGCGCGCTCGCCCTGGGCGGCGCGGGACTCGGGGCGGTCGGTGCGCAGCAGGCCGTCCTTGCGCTGGTCATGCTGCTGGCCATGCGTGCAGGAGGAACCGGCACGCTCCCGGTGTTCCAGTATGCGCAGGCACTGTACCTCCTCCCTTATGCGGTGCTCGTGGTGCCGCTGGTCACCGCAGTGTTCCCTCAGCTTTCGGAGATGCGCCTGGTGGGCGACACCGTGGGCTTCGCGCGTGTGGCAGCGGCGTCGGTGCGAACGGTCGTGGTGATCGCGGTCGTCGGTGCATCGATGCTGATCGCCGCTGCACCGGCGCTCGAGCAGTTCTTCCGGATCGTGGACCGTGCCGGTGCGGCTGGTGTCGGCTCCACGACCGCCGCACTCGCCCTGGGGCTGGCCGGCTTCGCCGTCGCGACCCAGTGCACACGGATCCTCTCGGCCGCCCTTCGCGCTCGTGATGCCCTGATCGTCGGCTCCATCGGATGGGTCATCGCTGCTCTCGTGATCGTGCTGCTCATCCTGCCCAGCCCCACCCGCTCGGCCGCCGAGGCGGCGACGTCCTTCGGCCTGGCCATCGCCGCGGGCATGGCTGCATCCGCTCTCGTGGGCTTCGGCCGCATCGCTGACATCATCGAACCAGGGGGGCACCTCTCGAGGGTGCGCCGCACTGCGCTGCTCGCGCCTCCGGCGCTCCTCCTCGGATCGGTCGCGGGCTATCTGATCGGCCACCGGATCATCACCGTCGACACCGGGATCACGGTGTGCATCCTGGCGGGGATCCTCGCCGGTGCTGTGGCCGCAGTCGTCAGCGCACTGGTGATGGCCGCTGCGGATCCGCCGCTGGCTCGCGATCTGCTCGGTCGGCTGCGCCATCGGGACGGGAGGACGGTCGGAGCATGAGCGTGCTGCTCGTGCGCCCGCGATCCTCGGGAGGGCTCGCCGCGCATGTCGATCAGGAGCTCGTGCTGCTGCGCGAGCGGGGCGTCGACGTCCGGGAGGCGGACGTCAGCATCCAGGAGAGCCCTCGTCCGGTCGATGATCTGCGCACCATCCGGGCACTGCGCGGTCAGGTGCGCATGCTGCGCCCCGCAGCTGTCCATGCGCATGGTCTGCGAGCCGGTGCGCTGTCGGCGCTCTCACTCGGGCACGGACGACGTACAGGGCCCCGCGTCCGGCTGGTGGTCACCCTGCACAACCGCACCATGGGGTCCGCCGTCGTCCGTGCCGTCGGAGCTGTTCTCCTGAAGGTCCTGGTGGTTCGGGCCGACACCGTGCTGGCCGTCTCCCCGGACCTCGCCGACGCCGCCCGGCGCGCGGGCGCCCGTGATGTCCGGCATGCGATCATCCCCGCTCCGGTCGATCGCCCCGGTGCGTCCCGCTCCGGCGCCGAGGGCGCGAGGGCGTCCGACGACGGCGCATCGGAGGCCGAGGACGGACCTGCGCGCGCCGCGCCGCCGGACGACGCCTCCCTCGACGCTGAGAGCGGCGGCCCGCTGGAGGTTCTCGTGCTCGCCCGGCTCGCGCCGCAGAAGGGTCTGGGGGACCTGCTCGACGCCGCTGCGCTTCTGTCCGGCCGCGACGTGCCCGTACGGATCCTGATCGCCGGGGACGGTCCGCAGCGCCAGCAGCTCGAGGCGCGGATCCGATCCGAGAGCCTGCCGGTGGAGCTGCTGGGGTGGCGCACAGACACCGCGGAGCTCCTCTCGTCGGCCGATCTCGTGGTCTCGTCGGCCCGCTGGGAGGGACAGCCGGTGGCGCTGCAGGAGGCGCTGCGCGCGGGTCGCGCCGTCGTCGCCACGGACGCCGGCGGAACCCGGTGGGTGACCGGCGGGGCGGCGGAGCTGGTCCCCGTCGGGGATGCCGAGGCGCTGGCAGCGGCGATCGCGGAGCATCGCGACCCTCGGCGCCGACGGGCGGCCGCGCGGGCGTCCCTCGAGCGGGCCGCCGAGCTGCCCGATGCAGGCGATCTCGCCGATCAGCTCCTCGACCTCCTGGATGCGCGCGCCGCACGATGGTAGGTTGACAGTCCGTGGCAGATACCAGCGCGAGCACCTCCAGCACCAGCACCCCCGGCCCCATCGCACACGTCGCCCCGAGCGCGGCGGCTAAGCCGTTCCGGAACTCCGGGACCACCAAGCACATCTTCGTGACGGGCGGTGTGGTCTCCAGCCTCGGCAAGGGCCTGACCGCCTCCTCGCTCGGCATGCTCCTGAAGAACCGGGGCCTGCGGGTGCGGATGCAGAAGCTCGACCCCTACCTGAATGTGGACCCGGGCACGATGAACCCGTTCCAGCATGGTGAGGTGTTCGTCACCGAGGATGGTGCGGAGACGGACCTCGACATCGGCCACTATGAGCGCTTCCTCGACGAGAACCTCACGGCCGATGCGAACGTCACCACGGGGCAGGTGTACTCCGGTGTCATCGCCAAGGAGCGTCGAGGCGAGTACCTCGGCGACACGGTGCAGGTGATTCCGCACATCACCAACGCCATCAAGGAGGCGATGCGATCGCAGGCCGGCGACGATGTCGATGTCATCATCACGGAGATCGGCGGTACGGTCGGCGACATCGAGTCCCAGCCGTTCCTCGAGGCCGCGCGCCAGGTCCGCCAGGACGTCGGGCGTGAGAACGTCTTCTTCGTGCACGTGTCGCTCGTGCCCTTCATCGGACCGTCCCAGGAGCTGAAGACCAAGCCCACGCAGCACTCCGTGGCGGCGCTGCGCTCCATCGGCATCCAGCCCGATGCGATCGTCCTGCGCGCTGATCGGCAGCTCCCCGCCTCGGTCAAGGCGAAGATCTCCTCGATGTGCGACGTTGACCTCGACGCTGTCGTGGTGTGCGCCGATGCCCGCTCCATCTACGACATCCCGCACGTCATCCATGGCGAGGGACTGGACGCCTATGCGATCCGTCGCCTCGACCTCCTGAGCCACGATGTGGACTGGACCCAGTGGGATGAGCTGCTCCAGCGCGTCCACCAGCCCGCGCACACCGTCACCGTGGCGCTGGTCGGGAAGTACGTCGACCTGCCCGACGCCTACCTCTCGGTGACGGAGGCGCTGCGTGCGGGCGGGTTCCACCATGCTGCGAAGGTCGAGATCCGATGGGTCGAGTCCGACGGCTGCACCACCCCCGAGGGCGCCCAGCAGCAGCTGCGCGACGTCGATGCGATCGTGGTTCCCGGCGGCTTCGGCATCCGCGGCGTCGACGGGAAGGTCGGAGCCCTGCGCCATGCCCGCGAGAACCGGCTGCCCGCGCTCGGTCTGTGCCTGGGGATGCAGTGCATGGTGATAGAGCACGCACGGAACGTGCTGGGATGGGACGACGCCCATTCGACCGAGTTCGAGCCCGGGAGCGAGCACCCCGTGATCGCCACCATGGCGGAGCAGGAGAGCATCGTCTCCGGCCAGGGAGATCTCGGCGGGACGATGCGCCTGGGATCCTATGACCACCAGCTGGCCGAGGGCAGCCTCGCCGCCTCCGTCTACGGGACCACGCGGGTCGCGGAGCGCCACCGGCACCGCTACGAGGTCAACAACGCCTACCGCACGGAGTTCGAGGAGTCCGGTCTGCGGATCTCCGGCGTCTCCGCCGACAGGTCCCTGGTCGAGTTCGTCGAGCTCCCGGAGGACGTGCATCCCTACTACATCGGCACTCAGGCGCATCCCGAGCTGAAGTCCCGCCCGACTGCGGCGCATCCGCTGTTCGCGGGCCTGATCGGCGCTGCCCTCGACGCGCAGCGTGCGACGCGCCTGCTGGAGGTCGACCCGGCTCCGGCGTCCGCGATCGAGGACGAGGCCGCAACGGACGAGCCCGCAACGGAGGAGGGCCTGCAGGGATGAGCACGCCGGGCGGCGGTTCCGCTGCGCAGGATCCTGCCTTCGCAGCTCCCGCGGGGACTGCGCGGTCCGGCGCGCCGGTGCCCGGCGGGGTGCTCTGCGACGTGGGCGGCCAGCGTCCGGTCGCTCAGCGGCGGACCGTCCATGCGGGGATGGTCGCCGACGTCGTGCGCGACACGGTGGACTTCGCTCCGGGCGTGAGGTTCGACCGGGAGTACACCCGCCACCCCGGGGCGGTGGCCGTGCTCGCGGTCGACGATGAGGACCGGGTGCTGATGATCCACCAGTACCGTCACCCGGTCGGGCACACCCTGTGGGAGATCCCCGCAGGGCTGCTCGACCTCGACGGCGAGCCGCCTCATGCAGCTGCCGCCCGCGAGCTCGCGGAGGAGGCATCCGTCGAGGCCGCGCAGATGTCCGTCCTGGTGGACTTGAGGCCGAGTCCTGGCGGGAGCGACGAGGTGATCCGCGTGTACCTCGCGACCGGGATCTCGGCCATCATCGGCGACGACTATGAGCGGACCGATGAGGAGGCGGACCTGGTGCCGCGCTGGGTCCCGCTCGCGACAGCGGTGCGCGCGGTGCTCGGGGGAGCCATCACCAATGCCACCGCGGTCGGCGCCCTGCTTGCTCTGCACGCGCTCCGCACCGCCTCGACCGAGGAGAGCGCCCCCACGCTGCGCCCGGCGGACGCTCCCTTCATGGAGCGGCCCGGACGGGACTGATCCTCCGACCCGGAGCATCCGGCCTTCGCCGACGGATCCGGCCTCCGCCGGATCAGGTGAGGCTCGGGGCCTCAGTCATCGGTTCTCAGTCATCGCCCTGTGGATGACCGGAGCGCTCTGCTCGGCCTGCCAGCTGCGAGCGCCGAGGTCCCGCAGCTCCTCCTCGAGGACGTCCTCCGAGGGGGCGTCCTCGTGCTCCCACACCCACCGGCGCAGCAGGGAGGGCTGCAGCAGGTTCTCCGGAGGCATCTCAAGATCCTCGGCACGATCGGCGACGGCCTCACGCACGGGCGCGTAGCGCTCCCACACCTCCGGATACTTCTTCGACCACAGCTTGTGCGGCGGGGGATAGGAGGGCTCTGCACGCTCCGGCAGGTGGGCGGGAGGCAGATCGAGTCCGCTGCGGGCGGCCTTCCACCACACGTCCTTGCGCCGCAGCGGGGCCGGGAGGGCCTTGTCGAAGACGTCGCGCCCCTGCCCGGCGACCTTGGCGGCGGCGACGATGTCCCTGTCGCGGATGACGCGGTGCGGAGAGAGATCCTCCCGGGAGGCGATCTCGTCGCGCCGCTCCCACATGGCCCGGGCGACGGCGAGCTGTCGCGCTGTCCGCAGTGCGCCGATGCCGTGGAGCCCTCGCCAGCTGCTCGAGCGGGAGGGAGAGGGCTCGAGGACGCGCTCATGCTCGAACTCCTCCTGGGCCCATGCGGCCTTGCCAGCGTCATCGAGACGCTCTGCGAGCACGTCGCGGACCTCGACGAGCACCTCCACGTCGAGCGCCGCGTAGACGAGCCAGCTCTCGGGCAGGGGACGCCTGGACCAGTCCGCGGCCGAATGCTCCTTGGCGAGCTGCAGACCGACCGTGTCCTCGACCACGGCGCCCAGTCCCACCCGCTCCATGCCCAGCAGGCGCGCTGCGAGCTCCGTGTCGAAGAGGGCTCCGGGCCGCAGCCCCAGCTCGGCCAGGCTCGGAAGGTCCTGGCCGGCCGCGTGCAGAACCCATTCCCGTTCGGCCAGGAGCTCTGGCAGCGCACCGGGCATGGTGAAGGCGAGCGGATCGACCAGAGCCGTGCCGGCTGTCTCGGTGCGCAGCTGCAGGAGATAGGCGCGCGAGCTGTAGCGATAGCTGGACGCCCGCTCGGCGTCGACAGCGACGGGCTCGTCGGGGGCCGAGGCGGCGGCCTCGCACCACTCCAGCAGCGGCTGGATGCGGTCGATCACGGGCGCAAGGCCGTCGCGCGGCGCGGTCAGGGGGCGGGATCCTGTGTGCTGGGGGTGGGTCTCGTTCACCGTTCGTCCTCGGGGTCCGCCGACCGCGGGGCCCTGGCGCGGTGGGTCGGTGCGATGGGGGCGACCTGCGGGGGCGCCGGCGGGAGGCCGCCGGCGGCGGCGAGCATCGCCGTCCAGGCCGCGAAGTGGGGGGCGAGATCAGGGGCGTCGCCGTCGGTGTCGTCCTCGGACGGTGTCCAGGACACCCGCATCTCGACATCGACCGTCGAGGGTCGGGAGGCGAGGGCGCCGTAGGACTGGGAGACCACCCTGGTGGCGGTGCAGCCGAGCTCGCGGGAGTCCGCGCCATGCAGCTCGAGGGACTCGGTGACCCACGACCAGGCCACGTCGCCGAGCATCGACTCGACGGCGAACTCGGGCTCGAGCTGCGCCTGGACGAGTGCCACCATCCGGTAGGTGCCGTCCCAGGAGTCCTGGCCCTCGGGGTCGTGCAGGATGACCAGACGTCCAGAGGCGAGCTCGTCCTCGTGCGACATGATCTCGCCGGTCGCCGCCCACGCGGAAGGTGCCATGCGGGAGGGCGCCGGGATCTCCCTCCAGATGAACTCGGGACGCACGCGAGCATGCGTCATCGCTTCGACGGCGGCTCGGAAGGCGCCGTCGACGGAGCGAATGCGATGGACGGACACGCTGGTCAGCGTAATCGGGCGCGCATGCCTCCAGCGGCAGGCGCGCCGATCAGGCGCGGCCGACCCCGGAGCGGCTGCGACGATCGCGGTGGCTGGTGCGTCGTCGGGCGCGGGCCCGCGTCTGCGCCTCAGCCGTCCTGCTCAGCGACGTCGTCGCTGTGCACGAGGCTGATGGAGTTGATGCAGTAGCGCTGGTCCGTGGGGGTCGCGAACCCCTCGCCCTCGAAGACGTGCCCGAGGTGGGAGCCGCAGTTCGCACAGCGCACCTCGACACGGCGCATGCCCAGCGAGGTGTCCTCGAGCAGCTCCACGGCATCGGACTGCGACGGCGCCCAGAACGCGGGCCATCCGCACTGGGCGTCGAACTGCTCGGAGGCCGTGAACAGGGTCGCCCCGCAGGCGCGGCACGCGTAGGTGCCGGCGGGTCGGACCTCCTCGTACTCGCCCGTGAACGGGCGCTCTGTCCCGCCCTGCCGGAGCACCTGGTACTCGGCAGGGGAGAGACGCCCGCGCCACTCCTGGTCGTCGATCGCGACGGGGTAAGGACGGGAGCCGATGGGCTCGGTGGACATGTAAACCTCCGATCCGCGGCCGCGCCGTGCATCCATCGGACCGACGCCGAGGCCGGGGGAGTACGTCATACGTCAGATCCGACGCTCGTCCTCGGGCGAGGCCGTGTCACGACGAACCACGCGCTGCAGCCGCTCGAGGAACGATCCTACGCTCGCGTCTAGACTGCGGGCCATGAGTCGTGCCACCCGTGGACAGTCCTCCCGCCCGACGACCAGGACCAGCATCGGAAGGCTGCGTCCCCGATCGGAGCAGGGGAGATGGGCGGAGGCTGCGGCCATCGGGGCCGTCGGCGCCGGAGCGGCGTTCACGCTCAGCGCCTCGCTGCTGACCGTCGGGGCGCGCGTCATGGCCCGTCTGCCGCTGGTGCCCCAGCTGGGTGCTCGCGCCAGACCGCATCTGGCGGTGCGGGCGGTCCACAGCGACCGGGTCCATCTCGACTCCACCGAGGAGACCCGACGCGCGGGCTACCTCGCGCTGCGCCAGGCCGGCGGGTCCGTGCACGTCCGGCTCGGTCCGGTCGACGGCCGTCCGACTCCCACCACCGTCTCGCGTCCGCTGCTGGCGACGGACACCGCTGATCCGCTGCGCCCCGATCAGTCCGACATCAACGGGTTCTACTGGTCGGGGTCGCCCTGGACCGCGCATGGGCTGCCCACCGAGGAGATCGAGGTGGAGTCGCCCGTCGGCCACATGCCCGCATGGATCGTCCGACCGGACCGGGAGGCGGGATCCCTGCCGGGACTCGCCGACACCTGGGCGATCCTCGTGCACGGGCACGGCGGCACCCGCGGCGAGTCCCTGCGGGCGATTCCTCTGCTGCACCGGCTCGGTCTGACCTGCATGGCCATCACCTATCGGAACGATGCGGGAGCCCCCGCCTCCGCGGACAGCATGCATCACCTGGGGGCCGAGGAGTGGGAGGACACCGAGGCCGCTGTCGAGCATGCGATCGCTGCAGGAGCCCGACGGATCGTCCTTGTGGGATGGTCCATGGGCGGCGGGATCGTCCTGCGCACCTCGGTGCGCTCGCGTCATCGCGATCGCATCGCCGCTCTCGTGCTGGACTCCCCGGCCGTCGACTGGCAGGACATCCTCATCTACCACGCGACCTCCCTCAAGGCGCCGGCCCCCATGCGCCGTCTCGCCCTGTGGATGATGACCTCACCGGTCGGGGCGAGGATGGTGAGGCTGCACGAGCCGCTCGCCCTGCATGAGATGCGCCCCGAGTACTACGAGGAGCACCTGGAGCATCGCACGCTCCTGTTCCATGCGCTCGACGACTCGACCGTCCCGCCGGCGCCGAGCAGACGGCTGGCCGCTCTGCGCCCGGACCTGATCCGGTTCGAGCCCTTCGAGGGCGCCTCCCACACCCGCGAGTGGAACATCGACCCGGTGCGCTGGGAGCGGACGCTGGCCGAGTTCCTCATCGATGCTCTCGGCATCGACCTCGACCCGGCATCCCTCGAGCTTCCCGTCCGCGATCCCGGTGCGGCTCCGGAGCCGCAGTCCATCGGCCTGCGTCTCTGAACCGATGTGCCCCGAACCGATGTGCCCCGGCAGTCAGCGCGACCGGCGATAGCGGGTCATCGTGGCGTGCTCGCCGATGATCAGGGAGCTGACCTCCCAGCGCAGGTCATGATCCGGGCCGACGACGGATCGCGGGGAGGTCCCTCCGACACTGCGATGAGAGGTCGAGAAGCACAGCTCATCGAGGACGCCCGCCGCGGCGAGACCGCCGAGGGTCCCCGGGCCGCCCTCCGCCTGGATGCCGTGCAGACCGCGGCCGGCGAGCGCTCCGATCGCGGCCCTCGCGCCCTCGACCCCGATCACCTGATCGCTGTCGAGGCCCGCACGCTCCCGCACGGCGTCCACCTGCTGCGGAGGGCACAGCAGCAGCGTCGGCCAGTCAGGGTCGATGCCCGGGAGATCCCCGGTACGGGTGAGGATCGCCAGCACCGGTCGCTCCTGTCCGCCGGGCCGGCGCGAGGGGCGCAGCAGGTCGGCATGTCCGTTCGGGCGGGCGTAGTCCTCGGCCCGGAAGGTGCCCGCGCCGATCAGCACCGCGTCGCACAGCGCCCGCAGGACCGAGAACACCAGGGAGTCGTCGGGGTTCCGCAGCGGGCCGCTGGTTCCGTCGGGCCCGGCCACGGCACCGTCGATCGTCGTGTTCATCATTGCCCGCACCGTCGTGCGCCCGGGAGCGAAGGCGTACAGGTCCGCGATCCCCAGCGCCCCAGACCGGTCGTCGGCCAGCGGTGTCGGAGCGGACAGCGGCTCGCCATCGCGCAGGAGCAGGTGCATCGGGCGGAGCGGGCGCGTCGGGTGCGTCGGGTGCGTCGAGCTGATGGGCTGCATCTCGGCCTTCCGGGGCTGCGGGCGGACGGATCCGATCATCCCCCATCCGGCGCCTACACTGGCGTGCGTGACTGAAGCGCTTGCCGACCGCCGTCCGGAACCCACCCTGGAGCGGCTGCTCGCGGACCTGGTGCCGCCGCCGCGCTTCTCCGGGGCACGTCTGGAGAACTATGTGCCGGACCCCGACCATCCCTCGCAGCAGGAGGCGAAGGATCGCATCGCGCAGTTCGCGTCAGCCCTCGGCCGTCCCTCGGGCGGCTGGCTCTCGCGCCTGAGGAGAAGGACGGCCACCGCCCAGGGCATCTATCTCGACGGCGGCTTCGGAGTCGGCAAGACGCACCTGCTCACCTCGCTGTTCCACGCGGTCGACGGCCAGAGGGTCTATGGCACGTTCGTGGAGTACACGGATCTGGTGGGGGCGCTCGGCTTCCAGAGGGCGGTGGACCTGCTGGGGGAGTCCGTGCTCGTCTGCATCGACGAGTTCGAGCTCGACGATCCCGGGGACACGCTGCTGATGACCCGGCTGATCCGCGAGCTGTCGGATCGGGGCGTCGCGGTGGCCGCGACCTCCAACACCCTGCCCGAGGCGCTCGGGGAGGGCCGGTTCGCCGCCCAGGACTTCCTGCGCGAGATCCAGACCATGTCGGAGCGTTTCGAGGTGCTGCGCATCGACGGTGAGGACTACCGGCGTCGTGACGGCATCACCGAGATCGCTGCACTCGCCAGGGGAGTCGTCGCCCGCCACGCCTCCGCCCAGGCGGGAGCGACACTGGATGGCTTCGAACCTCTCCTCTCTCATCTGTCATCGGTCCACCCGTCCCGCTACGGCGCCCTGATCGACGACGTCACCGCCGCGCACATCACCGACGTGCGCGGCATCTCCCACCATCACGACGCACTGCGCTTCGTCGTGCTCGTGGATCGGCTCTACGACCGCGAGGTGCCGGTGCTCCCTTCCGCGGCCGACGGCGCAGCCACCATCGAGGAGCTGTTCGCCGAGGAGCTGCTGCGCAGCGGCTACCGCAAGAAGTACTTCCGGGCGCTCTCCCGGCTGGCCTCCCTCGCGCACGACGGAGCGGCGATGATCTCGGGCGACGCGGCTCGAGCCGTGGGCTGACCGCTCAGCCGCTCCGCATCACGACCTGTCCCGCTCCGTCCCGTCCTGTCCCGCTCCATCCCGCCATGCCCCGTCACGTCCGCTGGATCACCAGGACGCCCGGACCTCCGCTCAGCTCACCGCGGCCGAGCGTCCTGAGGCTCGAGGCCAGGACGACGGCATCGGCAGCGGTCTCTCCGTGGGGAGATGCGGCGGGGCCCTCACCGCGATGCGCGATCACCTCCACCGCGCCTCGTCGCATCAGCACCGTGTCGGCGCTCACGATCTCGACGCTCGTCGCGCCCAGGTCCCCGGAGGCGAGATCGGGGATCTGACGACGCAGCGTCAGCAGCTCCCGATACCAGGCGAGCATCCGTGCATGCGCAGGATCGTCCCGCTCCTCCCACCGCAGCATGGATGCCTCGAAGGTGGAGCGCGCCTGCGGATCCGGGACCTCGCCCTCCCATCCCATCCGTGCGAACTCCTCGGCCCGGCCTGCGCTGACCAGGGGGCCCAGCTCGTCGTCGTGATCCGTGAAGTAGGCGAACGAGGTGCTCGCCGCCCACTCCTCCCCGTGGAAGAGCATCGGCGTGCCCGGACCCAGCAGCACCAGCGCGGCGCCGATCGCGTGGAGTCCGGAGGACAGGCCGTGGTGGATCCGATCCCCTCTGGCGCGGTTGCCGACCTGGTCGTGGTCCTGCAGGAAGGTGACGAAGGAGTGCCCGTCGTAATCCGTCGAGGAGGGATCCACGGGCGCGCCCCAGACCCGACCGCGGAAGCTCGAGAATGTCCCGGCGTGCAGGAACATCCTTTCGAGGATCGTCGCCAGCGACTCCGAGCTGCCGAAGTCGGAGTAGTACCCCTGACGCTCTCCGGTGAGCCAGGCATGCACCCCGTGATGGACGTCGTCGGCCCACTGCATGTCCATCCCGAGGCCACCGGAGGCGATCGGTGTCACCGTGCGCGGATCGTTGCGGTCCGACTCGGCGATCAGCGTCATCGGACGTCCGCACTCGCGCTCCCACTGCTGGACGGACTCGGCGAGCTCCGCAAGGAGATGGACCTCGGAGTCGTCGTGCAGCTCGTGCACGGCGTCCAGACGCAGACCGTCGAGACCGAGGTCCACGAGCCATTGGCGAGCCGCGCCCAGCAGGAACGCCCTCACCCCGATGCTCCCCTCCTGGTCGAGGTTCACCGCCTGACCCCACGGTGTGGAGTGCCGATCAGTGAAATAGGGCCCCAGCATCCCCAGATAGTTCCCGGAGGGGCCCAGATGGTTCAGCACCAGATCGAGGACCACAGCGAGTCCTCGCTCATGCGCGGCGCGGACGAAGCGGACGAGAGCCGCCACGCCGCCGTAGGCCTCGTGCACGGCGTACAGGTCCACCCCGTCGTAACCCCATCCGCGCTCGCCGGGGAAGGCCGCGATCGGCATCAGCTCGACGGCGTCGACGCCGAGATCGACCAGCTCGTCGAGGCGGTCGATCGCGGTGTCGAGGGTCCCGGTGCTGCCGTCGGCGCCAGGAGCGAAGGTGCCCACGTGGAGCTCGTACAGGACGGCCCCGTGCAGACCGGAGGCACCGCCGCGCCAGCACGGACCGGCTGCCGGCTCACCATCGGCTCCCCGTGCGCTCCGCCCGACGAGGGTCTCGAGGTCCACGACCTCGCTGTCCGCATGGACGCCGTCGGGCTGGGACAGCGAGCGCGGATCAGGGATCCACGGTCCCGTGCCGTCCAGGCGATAGGCGTACCGGGAGCCCTGCTCCATGCGGATCCCCGGGAGGACGAACCATCCGTCGTCCTCACGGCTCATCGTCAGGATCCGCCCATCCAGGCGGATCTCCGCGCTGAGCGCGGACGGCGCCCAGATCTCGAAGCGATCGATGCGACGTGCCCCCGCGGCCGGGACCCGGGGAGGCAGGCTCATCGTCCCGCTCCCGTCGCACCTGCATCGACGGCCGTCCGCTCATCCGTCCGCAGCAGCAGGGCGGTGGGCCAGCTCTCGAGCAGCTCGGCGAGGAGGACCTGGCCGCCCTCCACCTCGCGACCGGTGAGGAGATCGCGCCAGCGTCCCGGCGGCAGGGCGAGGAAGGCCTCCCCCCAGCCGCCTCGCTGCATCAGAGAGCGATGCAGACGGGTCACCACGGATACCGCCTCGACCGGGCCGCCGTCGGCGCTGCGTCCGAAGGCCACCGCGTGACCGGTGGTCGTGGGGAGCGGACGGTACCCGGCTCCGCGGCCGCTGAACAGCTCCGGACGATCGCGCCGCAGGCCGAGAGCACGATGCGTGAGCCAGAGCTTCTCGTCGGCGATGCCGTCGGGACCTGCCCCGTCGATCATGCGCGCGAGCCGGGCCGCATGCGCGGCATGGTCGACGGGACGGCGGTTGTCGGGATCGACCAGGGAGAGATCCACGCTCTCGTTGCCCTGGTAGACGTCGGGTACACCCGTCATGGTCAGCTGCACGAGCTTCTGACCGAGGATCGCGGTGCGCTGACCGGGCAGCGTCCGCCGGGTCCAGTCCTGGAGGAGCGCATCCACCCGCGGTGAGGCGAGCGCGGCACGGCCGAGCGCGAGCACCTGCCGCTCGTACTCCGGATCGGGGTCCGTCCAGGACGTGCTGGTCTTCGCCTCCCGCATCGCCTTGGTGAGATAGGCGTCGAGGCGCTCCGTCCCGATGCGCTGGATGTCGGTGCCGGGGAGATCCCAGCATCCGGCGAGGACCTGCCACAGCAGCAGGCGGACAGCCCCGTCGACCCTGTCTCCGCGGTCGCCCTCGGTCGCCTGCTCGAGCTCGTGCACCGTGCGGGTCCACTCCTCCGGCTCCTCGGAGATGACGGCGAGCCGGGCGCGGACGTCCTCGCTGCGCTTGGTGTCATGCGTGGAGAGCGTGGTCATGCCGTCGGGCCAGGTGCGGACCATGCGCGCCGCATGGTCGTGGAGGTCGTCGGGCTCGACCCCGATGCGATCCGGATCCGAGCCCACCTCGGTGACCGGGAGGAAGCGGGGGAAGCGGTAGAAGGCGGTGTCCTCGAGCGCCTTGGCATGGACCGGCCCGCAGGTCTGGGCGAAGCGCACGATGACCTCGGCCCGTTCGGCGGAGGAGGTGCGTCCTGCGCTGCCGACCTCGTCTCCGCACACGAGGGCGACGACCACGTCGAGCGCGGCGAGCTGATCCTCGTCCTCACCCAGCCGACGTGCTGCGCGCCGCGCGGCCTGCTCGATCACGGTCCGCTCCGACCCCGGTGCCGGGCTCCCCGGCACGATGTACGCGCGATAGCGATCCATGGACGCCAGAAGCGCCACCAGAGCCCGCTGGATCAGTCGCCGGGTCGTATCGCGCAGCCGGATGTCCTCCTGGCAGATGCGATGCACGAGTCCTGTCAGACGCTCGACCTCCGCCCAGAGGCTGGTGGAGACCACGAGGTCCGTGGACTGCGCGGCCACGTCCTCGAAGGGGCGCAGGTCACCGGTCATCCGCTGCCACAGATGCGTGAGCCCCAGTGCCCCGCGCGGGTCGTGGAACAGTCCTCCCACCCGCCATAGGGCGTCGTAGCCGGTGGTCCCTGCGCAGGGCATGTCGCCGGGCAGGGTCTCGTCGTCCTCGAGGATCTTCTCGACCACCGTCCATGCGCCACCGCTGGCACGATCGAGATCCCGCAGATAGCCGCGCGGGTCGGCGAGTCCGTCCGGATGGTCGATCCGGAAGCCGTCGATCACCCCTTCCGCATGGAGCCGCAGGAGGGTCGCATGCGTGGCGTCGAACACCTCCGGCAGCTCGACCCGCACCGCCGCGAGCGTGTCGACGTCGAAGAAGCGACGGTAGTTCAGCTCGTCGTCCGCGACCTTCCAGTAGGCCACGCGGTACCACTGCCGATCGAGGAGATCGACGAGTCCCAGATGCTCCGTCCCGGCGGCGACCGGCAGCGCGTGGTCGTAGTAGCGCACGACGCGCTCCTCGCGCACCGTGCCGTCGGCCTGCGGCACCTCGGCGGTGCCCACGACGATCTCCTCATCGGCGAGGACTGCTCCGATCGGACGCCCCAGCACCGGCACCAGGATCCTCTGGGAGGCCGGATCGAGGTCGAACCAGTCGGCGTAGGGGGAGTCGGGCCCGTCCCGCAGCACGGACCACAGGGCGTGGTTGTGCCAGATCGGCGTCGGGATCGCCATGTGGTTGGGGACGACGTCGACCACCACGCCCATGCCGTGGTGGTGAGCGGTGTCGGCCAGACGGCGCAGTGCCCCTTCCCCACCGATCTCCGTGCTGATCCGCGAGTGGTCGACGACGTCGTACCCGTGCATGGAGCCCGGAGCGGCCTGCAGGACGGGAGAGCAGAACACATGGCCGACGCCCAGACGCGCGAGATACGGCACGAGGTCCGCGGCGTCGTCGGCCGTGAACCCGGCGTGCAGCTGGAGGCGGTAGGTGGAGGAGGGCACCGACCGGATCATCGGGAGGGACATCGTCCCCGTGGTCAGGGAGCTCTGTTCGTCAGTCACTGGATCTCCTCTTCCTCGGGCCCGTGGCCCGTCGCTGCGGAGGCTCCCGGGGTCGGGAAGCGCCCGGTGGGTCCCGTCAGGCGCGTCGAGGCTGCTCGGCCTGTCCTGAGTCCGCGCCCTCCGCCTCCTCGGCATGGCGCATGAGCACCAGCATCGAGAACGACGGCCGTCTGATGACCGCCCCGGCGGGAAGCTCGCTGCCGACCTCGAGAGTGTCGCCGGTGCCGACGATCACCGTCCAGGCCTCACCATGCTCGGGGCCGGGAAGAGCGAAGTCGACATCGTTGCCGGACCCGTTGAACAGCACCAGGGCGGAATCGTCGACGATCCGACGACCACGCAGGTCCGGCTCGGGGATGGCGCTGCCGTCGAGGTGCACCGTCAGGCACTTGGTGATCGGCTGCGCCCACTCCTCCCGCGTCATGGGTTCGCCGTTGGTGCTCAGCCACCGCACATCCGCCGGTGCGTCGTCCCCGGCGGACGGATCGACGCCCTGGAGGAAGCGCCGACGGCGGAAGATCGGATGATCGCGCCGCAGCGCGATCATCCGTCGCGCGAAGCTGAGCATGTCCTGCTGCTCCGCGTCCAGCTCCCAGTCCACCCAGGAGATCTCGTTGTCCTGGCAGTAGGAGTTGTTGTTCCCGCCCTGGGAGCGGCCCATCTCGTCGCCATGCAGGAGCATCGGGACGCCCTGGCTGAGCATCAGCGTGGCCAGAAGGTTCTTCGCCCGCCTCTGGCGGATCGCGAGCACGCCGGGATCGTCGGTCATCCCCTCGGCGCCGGAGTTCCAAGACCGGTTGTGGCTCTCCCCATCGGTGCCGCCCTCCCCGTTGTCCTCGTTGTGGCGCTCGTCGTAGGACACGAGATCCAGGAGGGTGAACCCGTCATGCGCGGTGACGAAGTTGATCGAGGCTATCGGCGTACGACCTGTGGACTGGTACAGATCTGAGCTGCCCGCGAGCCGGGAGGAGAAGTCGCCGAGGACGCCGGGCTGAGAGCGATGGAAGTCGCGGACGGTGTCTCGGAACCGACCGTTCCACTCGGACCACAGCGGCGGGAACCCTCCGACCTGGTAACCGCCCTCGCCGAGATCCCAGGGCTCGGCGATCAGCTTGACCTGGGAGATGATCGGGTCCTGCTGGATGATGTCGAAGAATGCCGAGAGCCGATCCACCTCGTGCAGCTCCCGGGCGAGGGTCGAGGCGAGATCGAAGCGGAACCCGTCCACATGCATCTCGGTCACCCAGTAGCGCAGCGAGTCCATGATCAGCTGCAGGACGTGAGGGGTGCGCATCAGCAGGGAGTTCCCGGTGCCCGTGGTGTCGTAGTAGTGGGCACGATCGTCGTCGACGAGACGGTAGTAGGAGGCGTTGTCGATCCCCCGGAAGCAGAGGGTGGGGCCGAGATGGTTGCCCTCGGCAGTGTGGTTGTAGACCACATCGAGGATGACCTCGATGTCCGCCTCATGCAGGTTCTTGACCATCTGCTTGAACTCCTGCACCTGCTGGCCGCGATCGCCCGCATAGGAGTACTCGTTGTGCGGGGCGAAGAAGCCGATGGTGTTGTAGCCCCAGTAGTTGCGCAGGCCCTTGTCCAGCAGATGCCCGTCCTGGACGAACTGGTGGACGGGCATCAGCTCCACGGCGGTGATGCCGAGCTCCTTCAGGTGCTCGATGATCGCCGGGTGCCCCATGGCGACATACGTGCCGCGGATGCTCTCGTCGATGTCCGGGTGCAGCATCGTGAGCCCTTTGACATGGGCCTCATAGATGACGGTCTCGTGGTACTCCCGTCGGGGGCGATGGTCATTGCCCCAGTCGAAGTACGGGGATACGACGACGGAGTGCATCGTGTGGGCGGCAGAGTCCTCGGTGTTGCGGGCGGCGGTGTCCCCGAACTCGTAGCTGTACAGCGACGGATGGTTCGTCGCCATCCCCGAGATCGCCTTGGCATAGGGGTCCAGCAGCAGCTTCGACGGATCGCAGCGATGGCCCGACGCGGGATCGTACGGACCGTGCACGCGGAAGCCATAGCGCTGGCCGGGCTGGACCGACGGGAGATACACGTGCCAGACGTACGCGTCGACCTCCGTGACCTCGACGCGGCGCTCTGCACCGTCGTCGTCGACGAGGCACAGCTCCACGCGCTCCGCCACCTCGGAGAAGAGTGCGAAGTTCGTCCCCGAGCCGTCGAAGGTGGCGCCGAGGGGATATGACTGACCGGGCCAGATCTGCATAGGGTCAGGGTAGCGGTGCTCGCTGCGCAGGTATCGGTCCGACGTCACCGCCGCGTCCCAGCACCCCGAGTCGCCCGAGACAGCCGAGACGGCCGAGACAGCCGAGACGGCCACGACGCCCGAGGCATCCGATGAGCAGTGCGGTGGTACGAGACAGGTGGCGGCGGGACGACCTGCGACGGCCCGAGACGAAGCGAAGGAGCCCCGGTCATCGACCGGGGCTCCTTCTCGGGTGGGCGATACTGGGTTCGAACCAGTGACCTCTTCCGTGTCAGGGAAGCGCGCTACCACTGCGCCAATCGCCCATGCGCCAGGAGGCGCGGGGGAGGGATGGAGCGGACGACGGGACTCGAACCCGCGACCCTCACCTTGGCAAGGTGATGCTCTACCAACTGAGCCACGTCCGCATATCGGCTGTGCCGACGAGAAGTAACTCTAGGGGGCTTCGAGGGTCCGCGCAAATCGAGAGGCTCCGTGGTGGTGCAGGTCACGGGCCGATCTACTGGTCAAGCGGTGCGTCGACGAAGATCCCGGGGGTCGGCGAGCCCGTCGCTCCGGATGCCCAGCACGGCCGGGCGGCCGGAAGTCGGAGCGGTCGGGCGTCGGGGCGGGCCGGTGCCGCGCTGAGTCGATGTCCGGGTGGGTCGATGTCCGGGTGGGCGGGTGTCGGGGTGGGGTGGTGTCGGAGTCGGGCTTGAGCCCGGGTGGCCTGTGGGCGTCGAGGCGGGCCGGCGACGGACTAGGCGATCTGCCGATCCTGCTCCATGAGGCGCGCCGTCGCGCGCGAGAAGATGTAGGTCACACCATGGATGGCGACAAGCGCTCATCGGCTCATGTAAGCTTCTTCAGGTCCGACCGAGAGGGCGGGCAAGCAAGTCAAGAGGGCGATTGGCGTAGTGGTAGCGCGCTTCCTTCACACGGAAGAGGTCACTGGTTCGATCCCAGTATCGCCCACGGTCGGAGCTGCAGCTCCTTCCTTCGCGGACGTGGCTCAGTTGGTAGAGCATCACCTTGCCAAGGTGAGGGTCGCGGGTTCGAGTCCCGTCGTCCGCTCCCGGGAGACGGCGCACTCGACATACGTCGGATGCGCCGTCTCGTATGATGCGGAAGCATCTCCGGTGGGTTGGCCGAGAGGCGAGGCAACGGCCTGCAAAGCCGTGTACACGGGTTCGAATCCCGTACCCACCTCCACCGCGGATCCATGGATCGGCGGCCCGGGCGATTGGCGCAGTGGTAGCGCGCTTCCCTGACACGGAAGAGGTCACTGGTTCGAACCCAGTATCGCCCACCAGATTCATCCCTCGTCGAGGGGGAGAAGATGCTGTCCGGCATGAGAGCCGGATGCCAGGAGCGGCCCGAGGGCCGCTCTCTTCATGTCCGGCGACCTTCGTGGGCGATAGGCATCGCCGGCCGGATCGTGTCACTGCAGCGGCCCGTCCTGAGGTTCGTCGGCGGGTCGGTGCGCATCCGGGGATGTCTGCCGTCGTAGAGCAGCATCCGTTCGAGAACGGTGGCGTCGGGTCCAAGCTCGTGGTCCAGCTGGAGCAGTGTCCGTCTGTCGTCGCTTGAACGCCGCTCAAACGGCGACAGACGGACACTGCCCCCTGGTGGGTGTGCGTGGGGGCTCATCGGCTCAGGGGTGAGGCGGGCGAGTTCTCCCGGGGTGCGAATCGGGTGATCCGGACGCCGCTGGGAATGGACGCGCGCGACAAGTCTTGCATTCCTGCGCAAGAGGAATCTCAAAGATTGAAATATCGTTGTGACCTCCTGTGGTGGGGGCGTCCGTGACGGTCTTCCGACGTTCGGGGTTGACGTCGGCAAGGGTGGTGCCTACGGTTCTTCAGCGAGATCACGAAAGCACTTGCAGCTTTTTGAATGATTCTCCCGGGTCGTCTGCGGGACGATCCTGCACCTCCCGATGACGCTGAGGATGAACGATGCCGCACTCTCCCGACCTTCCATCGCGCCTGCGCTCCGCGGGACGTCCGATCGTCGCCTCCGGCGCGAGGACGGCAGCCCGAGACCTCCGGCTCGCTCCGATCGTACTGGTCATGCTGCTAGGGCTGCTGGCGCCGATGATCGAGGGGGCCCGGGCCGACGAAGCCGGTGGAGCAGGAACCTCGACGAAGTCCGCCACGATGCTCGGTGGGGATCCGCGCGCGGACTCCATCTACTTCGTCATGACCGCCCGCTTCGCCGACGGCGACTCCAGCAACAATCGGGGTGGGAACCAGCATGCCTCCTCCGGAAATGCCGCAAATGACGACCCCATGTTCCGCGGTGATTTCGAGGGCCTCGCAGACAACCTCGACTACATCAAGGCGCTAGGATTCTCGGCCATCTGGATCACCCCTGTCGTCCTGAACCGCTCCGACTACGACTACCACGGATATCACGGCTACGACTTCTACGAGATCGACCCCCGCCTGGAGACCGATGGCGTCTCCTACCAGGAGCTCATCGACCAGGCGCACGCCAAGGGGATCAAGATCTACCAGGACGTCGTGTACAACCACAGCTCCCGATGGGGTGCCGAAGGCCTCTTCACACCGACCGCGTACGGCGTCCAGGACGAGGACTGGGAGGATTACTACGACGATCCGGTGGAGGGCGAGGAGTACGACCCGCTCGAGGAGGATGCCGACGGCAATCCCTACAACGGCGACCGATGGTCGACGGAGCAGCCTGCCGACAGCACCTGCGAGAACTGGGGCGAACCGATGGGCACGGACTCCGAGGGCAGGACGACCTACGAGTGCCAGTGGCCGAGTCCGACGTCCGGCATGTTCCCCTCCGACCTCTATCACCAGTGCTGGATCGGCAACTGGGAGGGCGAGGACGCGCGCAGCTGCTGGATCCATGAGGACCTCGCCGACTTCAACACCGAGAACGCCGAGGTGCAGGAGTACCTGATCGAGGCCTACAACAAGTACATCGACATGGGGGTCGACGGATTCCGCATCGACACCGCTGTGCACATCCCGCGCACCACCTGGAACCGTCACTTCCTCCCAGCGATCCACGACAAGCTGGTCGAGAAGTACGGAGAGGAGAAGGCGGAGGACTTCTACGTCTTCGGGGAGGTCGCCGCCTTCGTCAACGACAAGTGGAACCGGGGGTCCGTCAACCACTCCGCACAGTTCTTCACCTGGAAGGAGCGGAAGGAGTACAGCGCCGACGACGCCGAGGCCGCAGCAGAGATGTACGAGTACGAGCAGGCTCAAGGGCCGGAGAACCAGCCCACCAGCGACAACGCGTTCCTCGACGGCAACGAGTATCACGAGCCCGATCGCACGAAGTTCTCCGGGATGAACATCATCGACATGCGCATGCACATGAACTTCGAGACGGCCTCCAATGCCTTCTCGAACGGGAAGGACTCCGACGACTCGGTCAACGATGCCACTTACAACGCGGTGTACGTGGACAGCCACGACTACGGTCCCGGCAAGTCGCCGACGCGCTATGACGGCGGCACTGACGCGTGGGCGGAGAACATGTCGCTGATGTGGACGTTCCGCGGAATCCCGACCCTCTACTACGGCTCCGAGATCGAGTTCCAGGCTGGGGAGGAGATCGACTGCGGTCCGAGCTGCCCGCTCGCCGAGACAGGACGCGCCTACTACGGGGATCATCTGGAGGGCGAGGTCACCGCCTCCGGCTTCGGGACCGTGGGCAGCGCCAGCGGCGAGGTGGCCGAGACGCTCGATCAGCCTCTCGTCCAGCACGTCCAGCGCCTGAACCAGATCCGTCGGGCGGTGCCCGCCCTCCAGTCCGGCCAGTACTCCACCGAGGGGGTCGACGGGGAGATGGCCTTCAAGCGCCGCTACACCACCGAGACGTCCGACAGCTTCGCGCTGGTGACCGTGTCGGGCGCGGCGTCCTTCACCGGCATTCCCGACGGCACGTATGTCGATGCCGTGACGGGTGATGAGCGGACCGTCACCGACGGGACGCTCGACATCTCGGCCCCTGGGAAGGGCAATCTGCGCGTCTATGTGCTCGACCTCCCGGACGGCCCTGCTCCCGGGAAGGTCGGCGAGGACGGCGAGTACCTCCGATGAGGGACCGCCGTCGTCGACGGCACCGCCATCGTCGGCGCACCACCATCAGAGAGGACAACTCATGCGCACCTTCAGGATGCTGCCGGCGACGCTGGCGGCCATGACCCTCACCTCGACCTGCATGCTCGCGGCGGCGCAGGCCGCCTCCGACGCGCCGACTGCTCCAGCGGACGAGGTCTCCTCGAGCGTCGAGATCGAGAGCACCGACCCCGAGGGCACAGAGGCTTCTGCGGCTGATGACGAGGACGTCGATGCTCCCGCCGAGCAGGGCCCGTTCTACACGACCAACCCCGAGGGGCAGGTCGGGCAGGAGGCAGCGATCGTCGTCGACGGCGAGGCCGCGGAATGGACATCGGACATGGTGATCGCGCAGGGCGTCGCCAACGATGATCCGCGGATCTTCCGCGGCAGTCACGAGGGTCCCGTGTACGACCTGTACTCGCTCTCCGCGGCGTGGGACGACGAGAACCTCTATCTCATGTGGCAGATGACCAACGTGACCGATCTGGTCGATCCGTCCCAGACCTACCCGATCAGCGACAACGGGAAGCCCTACGCGGGCGACATCCCGATATCGATCGCCCTGGACGTCGACCCCGAGGCCGTCGGAGACGGACTGGTCGACGGCACGACGAAGGGCGTCTGGGGGATCAGCACGACCTACGCGCCGGCGCAGAGCGTGGACAGCCTGCTCATGTTCTCCGCGAAGCCCGGCGTCGGCGAGCCCGCACTGTTCTCCCTGAACGAGGACGGCGCCTTCGACTACGAGGAGGAGAACGTCCTCGCCTTCGAGGACGCCGGGATCGAGCTGGAGCACGCCGACGGCCTGGCCTCCGAGGAGGTCATCGGGATCGACGACACCGGCAACGCCGGCTATGAGCCCGACGATCTTCTGGACGAGGACCTCTACGAGGACCTCGTCGCAGCGGGGCACGATCCGGAGCAGGACACCACCTATGAGATGGCGGTCCCGCTCGATTCGCTCGGCATCACCCGGGAGGACCTCGAGACCCAGGGCATCGGGGCGATGATCACGACGACCTTCGGAGAGTCCGCCATCGGGTCGCTGCCCCAGGACCCTGCGGTGCTGGACGCCGCCACCGATCCGTACTCCGAGGACTCCTCGACATCGGCCGAGAAGAGCGACGAGGACGAGATGACTGTGCCGCTGGCCCGCTTCGGTGCGGAGTGAGCGAAGCCGAGGCAGCCGACCTGGGCTCTCCTGCTCGCAGCGGGGAACAGGCTGGCGAGCCCCGACGGGAGGGCGGACGAGGGGAGGGCCCGCGGTCAGCAGACCGCGGGCCCTCCCCTCGTCTCCGGCCAGGTGCCGGAGGCTGAGCCTGAGCCTGATCAGCGACGATCAGGTGCGTCGGTTCCGGACGGCTCCGCCTCGACGTCGGACGCCGAGTCGTCGCCGGTCCGGGATGCGCCGTCGGCAGAGCTTCTGCGCCCCTGGGAGATGGGCGCGGAGTCGTGACGGTCGGCATCCGCCGGAGCGACCTCCACCACGGCCTCGACCGTGCGCAGCTCGAAGGGCTCGCCGTCATGCCGCTCGACGGCGGTCTCGACCGCGTCCTCCAGCACGTGCCGTGCCAGACGGTTGCGGATCATCAGCGGATCCTTCGACAGGTCCTTCCAGATGGCCACGCAGAGCAGGAGCATCACCACCACGAACGGCAGGGACGAGACGATCGTGATGTTCTTCAGACCGTTCAGCGCCTCGGACGGCTCATCGCCCCCGGCCAGCAGCATGATCGCCGCGACCGCGCCGGTGGCCACGCCCCAGAACACGACGGACTTCTTCGTGGGATCCTCGGCGCCGCGCTCGGAGAGCCCGCCCATGACGATCGAGGCGGAGTCGGCACCGGTGACGAAGAAGATCGCGATGAGGATGACCGCGAGGACCATCAGGATGAGGGTGACGACTCCCGGAACCGGAAGGCTCTCGAGCATCTTGAACAGGATCAGGTCGAAGTCGATGTCCGGTGCGCCGTCGACGATCCGGGAGAGCATCGCGCCCTCGTCCTGGGCGGCCTCTGCGCGCTCCTGCACGCCGATCGCGCCGCCGCCGAAGATGGAGAACCAGATCAGGGAGACGATCGACGGGACGAGCAGAACCCCGACCACGAACTGGCGGATGGTGCGACCGCGGGAGATGCGGCCGATGAAGAGGCCGACGAACGGCGACCAGCTGACCCACCATGCCCAGTAGAAGATGGTCCAGGTGCCCATCCACTCCGAGAGGGTCTGATCGCCGGCGGCCGCCGTACGGGAGGCCATCTGGGGGAGATCCGCGATGAAGCCGCCGACGGCGTTGGGGATCACGTTGAGGATGAAGAGCGTAGGACCGCCGATGAAGACGATCAGGGCGAGGACCACGGCCAGCACCATGTTGGTGTTGGACAGCCACTGGATGCCTCGCTCGATGCCGGAGACGGCCGAGGCCACGAAGCATGCGGTCAGGACGGCGATGATCAGCACCAGAACGGGGGAGCCGACGTCGGAGAGGATCCCGGTGGACTCGATGCCGCCGCCGATCTGCAGCGCTCCCAGGCCGAGCGAGCACGCCGAGCCGAACAGGGTCGCGATGATCGCGAGGATGTTGATGATCCGTCCGCCGACGCCCTCGGAGACGCGCTCGCCGAAGATCGGGGCGAACATCGCCGAGAACAGCTGCGCACGACCGAGGCGATAGGTGCCGTAGGCCATGCCCAGGCCGACGATCGCGTACATCGCCCACGGGTACAGCGTCCAGTGGAAGAGCGTGGTGCCCATCGCAGAGGTCATGGCCTCAGGGGTCTGTCCGTCGACGGTTCCCGGCGGGGGCGACATGTAGAAGAACAGCGGCTCGCCGACTCCGTAGAAGATCAGGCCGATGCCCATGCCGGTCGCGAACATCATGGAGATCCACGAGGCGGTCTTGAAGCGGGGCTCCTCGCCATCGCGGCCGAGCGGGATCCGGCCGAAGCGGCTGAACGCCACCACGAGCACGAAGAGGGTGAACACCGTCGCGGCGATCACGTAGAGCCAGCCGAAGTTCGTGATCACGCCGTCCAGAGCGGCGGAGGCGACCTCGCCGAGGTTCTCCGGCGAGATGATCCCCCAGGCCACGAAGAGGATCGCGACGGTCGCGGCGACACCGAACACGATGCGGTCGGTGCCCCGCCGGGGAGGTCTGCGGCGTCGGGGCTCTGCCGCCTTGAGGTCGTCGAGCAGTTCCTTGGTTGCCTTCGTGCTTTGACTCATTGGGGTGCTTCCGCACCTGGTCGCCGATTCCGGCTCCCGGGACGGACTCCTTCCTGGGTGGGGGACGGGACGCCTTAGCACCATAGTCGCTGGAATGTCCGACAATCGGATGAGCGGACGCTCGACACGGGCATGAGCACGGGCGATCCGGTGAGACACGGCACGTCGTCTCGGTTCCGGGTGACGTGCCGCCGACCCTGCTGACGGCGGTTCCGTGCGCCCTTGCGCATGGCTGAAGAGGCAGGTCGGAGAGGGCGTGGGGGATCCTCGCCCGGTCCTTGAAGAAGGGGGCATCGGTCTGACCGGGCTGTCAGGCATCCGAGCGTGCTGGCGCGTGGAGGAGATCACGGTGGAGCTCTGCTGCGAACGGCCCGCATCGTCACGGCCCCATCGGCACGGCCCGCATCGGAGAGCGCCGGGGCGGACGATCGCCCTGTTGAGGCCCCCGGCAGCACGTGCCCGTCGGCGGCCCCGCCGGATGCAGCGCCGACGGAGAGTCGTCTCGGCGAGTCCGCTCGGCGAGTCCGCTCAGCCGCCGCGGATGCTTCCGACGGCTCCGTGCAGTCCGATGCCGGTGGGCCGACGGCGGAGCAGGACGCCGTCGTCGACAGCACCGCGGCCGGTGCAGGGGTCGACCTGAGGCCGGAGGAGCTCTCGCCGCGGCTAGGATTGCCTGCGGAGCCGGCATCGTCGGCCGGCTCGACCAGAGACCAGAAGGAGCACCCGTGGCGCAGATAGCCATCACCCTCGACGGATCCCCCCAGCGCATCGAGGAGGGGACGACGGGGACTGAGCTCTTCGAGGGCCGCACCGAGATCATCGCTCTGCGCATCGACGGGGAGCTGCGGGATCTGTACACCGCAGTGGCTGACGGACAGACGGTCGACGGCATCGAGATCTCCAGCGAGGACGGTCTGTCGATCCTGCGCCACAGCGCCGCGCACGTCCTCGCCCAGGCCGTGCAGAAGGTCAACCCGGATGCGAAGCTCGGCATCGGTCCTCCGATCACCGATGGCTTCTACTACGACTTCGACGTGGCCGAGCCCTTCACCCCGGAGGATCTGAAGGCGCTCGAGAAGGAGATGGGCCGGATCGTGAAGTCCGGCCAGCGGTTCGTGCGCCGCGAGATCACCGACGACGCCGCTCGCGCCGAGGAGGCCGCCGAGCCGTACAAGCTCGAGCTGATCGGACTGAAGTCCAGCGCCTCCGATGCCGCCGAGGGTGCGAGCGTCGAGGTCGGCGAGGGCGGGCTCACGATGTACGACAACGTGGACAAGAAGGGCGAGGTCGTCTGGACGGACCTCTGCCGCGGCCCGCACCTGCCCAGCACCCGGCTGATCGGCAACGGATTCGCTCTGACCCGCTCCGCGGCCGCCTACTGGCGCGGCAGCGAGAAGAACCCCATGCTGCAGCGCGTCTACGGGACCGCCTGGCCCACCAAGGACGAGCTGCGCGCATACCAGGAGCGCATCGCCGAGGCCGAGCGGCGCGACCATCGCCGGCTCGGGAGCGAGCTGGACCTGTTCTCGTTCCCGGATGAGATCGGCTCCGGTCTGCCGGTGTTCCATCCCAAGGGCGCGATGATCCGGATGGAGATGGAGGACTACTCCCGCCGTCGGCACGTCGAGGCGGGGTACTCGTTCGTGACCACTCCCCACATCACGAAGAAGAACCTCTTCGAGACGTCGCGGCACCTGGACTGGTACGCCGACGGGATGTATCCCCCGATGCACGTCGACGAGGAGCGCGACGCCGAGGGCAACGTCACGAGGCAGGGCCAGGACTACTACCTGAAGCCGATGAACTGCCCGATGCACAACCTCGTCTACCGATCCCGCGGCCGCTCGTACCGTGAGCTCCCGCTGCGCCTGTTCGAGTTCGGGCACGTCTACCGCTACGAGAAGTCCGGTGTGGTGCACGGCCTGACCAGGGCCCGCGGCTTCACGCAGGACGATGCGCACATCTACACCACCCGTGAGCAGATGCGGGACGAGCTGGCCAGCCTGCTGACCTTCGTGCTGGATCTGCTGCGCGACTACGGCCTGGACGACTTCTATCTCGAGCTGTCCACCCGCGATCCCGAGAAGTCGGTCGGCGACGATGCGACCTGGGAGGAGGCGACCCGCACCCTCGAGGAGGTGGCGACCGCCTCCGGCCTCGAGCTGGTCCCTGATCCGGGCGGCGCCGCCTTCTACGGCCCCAAGATCTCCGTGCAGGCGAAGGACGCGATCGGTCGCACCTGGCAGCTCTCCACGATCCAGCTGGACTTCTTCGAGCCCGAGCTGTTCGAGCTGGAGTACACCGCGTCCGACGGGACGCGTCAGCGTCCGGTCATGATCCACCGCGCGCTGTTCGGGTCCATCGAGCGATTCTTCGGGGTGCTGCTCGAGCACTATGCCGGTGCCTTCCCGGTTTGGCTGGCGCCGGTGCAGGTCGTCGGCATTCCGGTGGCAGGGGAGTACGTCCCCTATCTGGAGGAGATCGCTGCGAAGCTGCGGGCACGAGGCGTCCGCGTCGAGGTCGACTCCTCCGACGATCGCATGCAGAAGAAGATCCGTACACGCACCAAGGAGAAGGTGCCCTACCTGCTCATCGCCGGCGGCGAGGACCAGGAGAAGGGCGCGGTGTCCTTCCGCATGCGAGACGGGTCCCAGGACAACGGCATCCCTGTGGACGAGGCGGTGGAGCGGATCGTCGCCGCGATCCGCGACAAGGTGCAGGTGTGACGGGGACCCGCGACTCCTCGTCCATGGACGCGTCATCGGAGCCCGACTTCGCTCCGGACCCCGATGACGCGTCGGGCTCCGCGGGGAGGCCGGCCCTCGAGGATGCCCGCGACTTCGCCGGCGATCCTGACGGGATCCAGCGCCTGTGGACACCGCATCGCATGGTCTACATCGAGGGCGAGAACAAGCCCGCGGACCCGCATGACGGCGACCAGTGCCCCTTCTGCGCGGGCCCTCGCCGCAGCGACGAGGATGCTCTGATCGTGCATCGGGGGAGGACCGCCTATGCGATCCTGAACCTCTATCCGTACAACTCCGGGCACCTGATGGTGTGCCCGTACCGGCACGTCGCCGACTACACGGAGCTGACGGAGGAGGAGGTCGGCGAGGTCGCCTCGATCACGCGCACGGCGATGCGGGTGATCCGTGAGGTCTCCCATCCCGACGGGTTCAACCTGGGCATGAACCAGGGACCGGTCGCGGGTGCCGGGATCGCAGCGCACCTGCATCAGCATGTGGTTCCCCGCTGGTTGGGCGATGCGAACTTCCTGCCGATCGTCGGCCGGACCAAGGCCGTGCCCATCATGCTGGCGGAGACCCGTCGGCTGTATGGGGAGGCATGGCCGAAGCCCCCTGGGCTAGCATGACCGTCGCCCTCGGCGATGCCGAGGCCGGCTGGAGACGACGCCCCGGCGTGAGGAGACCGCACCGATGAGCACGATCCCCGCACCGCCGCGCCCGCCGCAGCCCGGCACGCCCCCCGGCTCGTCCGGTGCAGAGGCCTGGGACGCCTCCGTCGGACTGCCCGTCGACGGGAGCGGCGTGCCGCGGCAGTCGGGGTACGGGTACGACATCGAGCGCCCCGATCCGCTCGGACCCGGCCGCATGGGGCCGAGCGGACCGCTGAGAGTGCGGGGCCGGCGGGCGTGGGTCCAATGGCTCATGTGGGGCATCCCCATCCTGGTGCTGCTCCTGGTCGGCGCTGCGGTCTACGTGCTGGTGATCAGGCCGATGGGCGTCGGCACGTCCCTGGTCGCCTTCACCGCGGCGCTGGTGCCGGTGACGATCGTCCTCAGCGCCGTGTGGTGGGTCGACCGCTACACCCCGCAGCCCCGTCTGACGCTCGTGTACGCGTTCACCTGGGGCGCTGCGGGGTCCGTCGCCCTCACCTTCATCTTCGGGGGCCTGTTCACCTCCTGGATCACGCCCGAGGACCCCAGTGAGCTGGTCTCCTCGTTCCTCGGCGCCGTGGTCCAGGCTCCGGTGATCGAGGAGACGACGAAGTCCCTGGGACTCATCGCCCTGGTGTGCTGGGGCCGTCGCTTCATCGGGGGACCCATCGACGGCGTGGTCTACGCGGTGCTGATCGCGGCCGGCTTCGCCTTCACCGAGAACATCCTCTACTTCGGCCAGTCCTTCCAGGAGGCGCAGGCGGCCGGGGAGGTCACGGTCTTCTGGCAGACGTTCCTCCTGCGCGGACTGCTGTCTCCTTTCGCCCATGCCTCCTTCACGGCGCTCTGCGGGCTCGGCCTCGGGATCGCGGCGGAGCGCCGCTCTCTGATGCTGTACTTCGGCCTCGGCATCGGCGGCCTCGCCCTCGGGATGGCGCTGCACGCGCTGTGGAACGGATCCACGTACTTCATCGAGGTCGACCCCGAGCGCCCGCTGGCCGGCTTCCTGCAGTACTACGCCGTCGTCCAGGTGCCGATATTCCTCCTGCTGGTCGGCATCGTCCTGTTCCTGCGACTGAGGGAGAGGCGGATCCTCCGGCGCCAGCTCTCGGACTACGGCCGTGCGGGCTGGTTCTCGCCCGAGGAGGTTGACATGCTGATCTCGATGCGGGAGAGGCGTCGTGCAGAGCGCTGGGCGGCACGGCACGGGGCAGTCGCCCGCATGGGGGTGCGGGATCTGATCCTCGCCTCTGTCGAGCTGGGGATGGAGCGCCATGGAGTGCTCCACGGGAAGCAGAGCGAGCGGACCCGTCTGCGCGAGCGCCAGCTCCTCGAGCGCATCACCACCAGCCGCCGCATGGTCGGGGCGCTGACCTCGCCCGTCGTCCCCGGCTGAGCTCCGCGGGCACGAGCACTGCGGAACGCTCCCCGCAGACCGAAGCGGGTCCATGCTGTCCCAGCCCGTATGATGGGGCGGCAATCCACCGCAAGCAGGTCGGGAGGAGACCGATGTCCGGGCATTCCAAGTGGGCGACCACCAAGCACAAGAAGGCGGCACTCGACGCCAAGCGAGGCAAGCTCTTCGCCAAGCTGATCAAGAACATCGAGGTCGCTGCGCGCGTGGGGGGTCCTGATCCCGCGGGGAACCCGACGCTCTTCGACGCCATCCAGAAGGCCAAGAAGTCCTCGGTGCCGAACGACAACATCGATCGTGCGGTCAAGCGCGGCGGGGGCCTGGACGGCGGCGGCGTCGACTACGAGACCCTCATGTACGAGGGGTATGCCCCGGGGGGCGTCGCTCTGCTGGTGGAGTGCCTCACGGACAACAAGAACCGAGCTGTCTCGGAGGTGCGCCTGGCCTTCAGCCGGAACGGCGGCAACATGGCGGACTCCGGTTCGGTCTCCTACATGTTCGAGCGCAAGGGCGTCGTCGAGGTGCCCAAGGGCGAGCTGACCGAGGACGCGCTTCTCGAGGTGGTGCTCGAGTCCGGGGCCGAGGAGATCAACGACGAGGGCGAGAGCTTCGAGATCCTGTCCGAGGCGTCGGACTTCGTGGCGGTGCGCACTGCGCTGCAGGAGGCAGGGATCGACTACGACAGCGCCGAGGCGCAGTTCGTCCCCAACATCCGCACTCCTGTCGACCTCGATGGGGCCCAGAAGGTCCTTCGGCTGATCGACGCCCTCGAGGACAGCGACGACGTCCAGAACGTCTACTCCAACCTGGACATCCCGGCTGATGTGGCGGCGCAGCTCGAGTCCGAGGACTGACGCCGTCCAGCGGACCCCGGCTTCCTGAAGGAGCCGGGGTCCGCGGCATCCGGGGACTCACCGGGTGCAGGAAGGATCGCCATGACGTTGCGGGTGATGGGCATCGACCCCGGCCTGACGCGATGCGGAGTCGGGGTCGTGGACTCGCTCGGCGGACGGCGCGCGAGGATGGTCTCCGCCTCCGTCGTGCGCTCCGGCGCCCGCGACACCATCGATCAGCGTCTGCTCGAGATCGCGCAGGGGATCGGTGCCGCGATGGACCGGTACGGTCCGGACGCCGTCGCCGTGGAACGCGTCTTCAGCCAGAACAACATGTCCACCGTCATGGGCACGGCACAGGTGTCGGGGGTCGCGATCCTGGCGGCAGCGGAGCGGGGCATCCCCGTTGCGCTGCATACGCCGTCCGAGGTCAAGGCCGCAGTGACCGGGAGCGGCCGGGCCGACAAGAAGCAGATCCAGACAGTTCTCGTGAGACTGCTGGGTCTGGATGCTCCTCCGCAGCCCGCCGATGCCGCCGATGCCGTCGCCATCGCACTGACCCAGCTGTGGAAGGGCACGGGCCCGGTGCAGCTGGACAGCCAGGGACGCGCACGCACGAGCGCTCAGGCGGTATGGGCCGAAGCGGAGCGGAAGGCGCGACTCGCCCGCGAGCGCTCCACCTCCCGCTCCTGATCGAACAGCTGTTCTAAGGTGGTGTCGTGATCGCATCTCTCACCGGGCGAGTGGCTCGGATCGACCTGGACGCCCTCGTGCTGGATGTCGGTGGCGTCGGCTACCTCGTCCGCACCACTCCGCAGGCGCTCGCCTCCACCCGTCACGATGCTCAGCTGACGCTGCACACCGAGCTGATCGTCCGCGAGGACTCGATGGTGCTGTACGGCTTCCCGCGACCGGAGGAGACCGACCTCTTCCGCATCGTGCAGTCGGTGACCGGCATAGGCCCCCGCACGGCGCTGGCCGTGCTCGCCGTCCTGAGCCCCCAGGAGCTCCGTCGCGCAGTCCATGAGCAGGACACCAAGGCGATCACCCGCACGCCCGGCATCGGGCCGAAGGTCGCCGGTCGCATGATCCTCGAGCTCTCCGGACGGCTCCCCGCGCCCGAGACCCCCCTGGGCGGCGTCGACGAGGAGCCGGGAGGCGGCGCAGCGTCCTCGGGCGCCGATGCGGACGTCGTCGCCGCGCTGACCGGACTCGGATGGCCGGAGAAGGCGGCCGGGGCCGCAGTCGCCGCTGTGCAGGCGGGATACGAGGAGGCCGGTGATGTGACGCCGGACGCGGCCGCTCTGCTGAGGGAATCGCTGCGCCGACTGGGCGGTGCGCGATGAGCGGCGGTCCCGACGGGATGGAGGATGCGGGGCCCGTTCCTCTCGACCCGACGACCGAGGAGCTGCGCACCGAGTCGCTGACGGATCCGGGTTCGGCGCCGCCGGAGCGTGCGGCGGAGTCGGCGCTGCGACCGCGCCGACTGGACGAGTTCGTCGGGCAGCGGGTCGTCCGCGAGCAGCTCTCTCTGGTGCTCGAGGCCGCTGCAGCCCGCGGCCGAGCTCCCGAGCATGTGCTCCTGTCGGGCCCGCCGGGGCTCGGGAAGACGACGCTGGCGATGATCGTCGCCGCGGAGCTGGGGGCGCCCCTTCGCATCACCTCGGGGCCTGCCATCCAGCATGCCGGGGACCTCGCGGCGATCCTCTCCTCGCTCGAGGAGGGGGAGGTCCTGTTCATCGATGAGGTGCACCGCCTGGCGCGTCCGGCTGAGGAGATGCTCTACATCGCCATGGAGGACTTCCGGGTGGATGTGGTCGTGGGCAAGGGCGTCGGCGCGACCTCGATCCCTCTGGACCTTCCGCCCTTCACCGTGGTCGGAGCGACCACCCGTGCGGGGCTCCTGCCTGCTCCTCTGCGCGATCGCTTCGGGTTCGTCGGGCACCTCGACTTCTATGGGACCGACGAGCTCCATCAGGTGGTCGAGCGGTCCGCGACGAGGCTCGGCGTCGACATCGCGCATGAGGCGGCCGGAGAGATCGCCTCGCGGTCGCGCGGAACGCCCAGGATCGCCAATAGGCTTCTTCGGCGGGTGCGCGACTGGGCCCAGGTCAAGGGGACCGGCGAGCTCGATCTGGCGGCGGCCCGCGAGGCGCTGCGCGTGTACGAGGTCGATCAGAGGGGCCTGGACCGTCTGGATCGTGCCGTCCTCAGCGCCCTGTGCCGGCGCTTCGGGGGAGGTCCGGTGGGATTGTCGACCCTCGCGGTCGCGGTCGGCGAGGAGACGGAGACGGTGGAGACCATGGTCGAGCCGTATCTGGTGAGGGAGGGGTTCCTGCTGCGCACGCCGCGCGGTAGGGCGGCAGCCCCTGCCGCATGGGAGCACCTCGGGCTCGAGGCCCCGGAGGGGGACTCGATCGCTCCGATGCTGGGGCGCTTCTGATCCGCTCGTTCCTGCTGCGCTGAGGCATCAGCCGCGACGGTGCAGTCCTCCGCATCGGCGTGCCGGGGTGATGCACGGCATAGCAAGGATGCTCCCGGGGAGAGCCGAGGAACTGCGGGTACAGTGGGGCGGTCAGTCGCCAGCGGCTCGTCCTGGCCTGCGCCGCGAGCGCCGGCCGCACCCGTCCGCCGAAAGGAACTCCGTGGATCTCCTGCCCCTCCTGCTCATCTTCGCCGTCATGATGCTCCCTCTGCTGTTCATGTCGAACAGACAGAAGAAGGCCCAGCGCGCGCACCAGGACATGGTGAAGTCGCTCGGCATCGGCGACGAGGTCCGTACGCACTCGGGCTTCTACGGCCTGATCGTCGAGGAGTTCGATGATGTCGTGATCCTCGAGTCGGAGTCCGGCGCGCAGACGAAGTGGGCGCGTCAGGCTATCGCCGGAAAGGTGGAGCCGCTGGACGGCTCCGAGAGCGCTGCGGAGGATGGCGAGACCGGCTCGGACGACGTCGAGCCGGGCTCGGGCGTGGTCCCGGGCGTGACCTCTCGCGACGACGACTTCGGATCCGACCGCCGCTGATGTCCCCGGCCTCCGGGCCCCGACCCTGAATCTCTCCCTGCGGAGGACAACTGCACCATGCCTGCACGTCGTATCGCCCTCGGGGCACTCGCGGTAATCATCCTCCTGCTCAGCGGAGGGATCGGTGCCGGCGTCTGGAAGGCTGACTGGAACCCTGCTCCGAAGCTGGCTCTTGACCTCGAGGGCGGTACGCAGGTCATCCTCTCGGCGTCCACCACCGACGGGTCCGCCATCGACCGGGACGCGATGGAGCAGGCCCGCCAGATCATCGCTCAGCGCGTGAACGCGATGGGCGTGGGGGAGACCGAGATCTCCGTGCAGGGGGGCACGAACATCGTGGTCGATGTCCCGGGCACGATGGACCAGGAGACTTCGGATGCTCTGCGCGCGACGGCGATGATGTCCTTCCGCCCCGTGCTCGGCGCTGTTGCTCCTGAGGGCACGGCGGCATCGGACGACGGCGGGTCCTCGGACGCGGGTGGTGCGTCGGACTCCGGAGGCGATGAGTCCTCGGTCGGGGACGAGACCTCGGAGGGCGACGGAGCCGATGCGGGCGCAGAGGCCGATGAGGAGACAGCTCCCGCGGATCCCTCTCAGACGATCTTCTCCGGGTCGGTCAGCACGGACTCGACCCTCGCTCCTGGTGACCTCAAGTACGACGCCTGGTCGATGGAGTGGCTCGACGAAGATCTGTCGAACGAGCTCATGGAGGTCGACTGCACGGATCCGTCCGCGCAGAAGGAGGCCAACGCCGACGCCGATCCCGATGAGGCGATCGTGGCCTGCAGCGATGACGGCACCCAGAAGCTGCTGCTGGGACCGGAGGTCGTCGCAGGCTCGGGCGTGGCCAGCGCAAGTGTCGGAGCCGATGTGAACTCGACCGGCCACGCGACCGGCTACTACGTGGTCAACATGACGCTGCAGGACGATGCCGCCGCCGACTTCTACGCGATGACCAGTGCTCTGTACGCCGGTGAGGGAGCCACCACGGCCTTCGCGATCGTGCTGGACGGCGAGGTCATCTCGGCTCCCACCGTCGAGGGCGTCTCGTCCGACGGAGAGGCGTCCATCTCCGGGAACTTCTCCCAGGAGCAGGCCAAGCAGCTCGCCGACCAGCTCAAGTTCGGTGCGCTTCCACTGCAGTTCGATGTCGCGTCCGAGCAGCAGATCTCTGCGACGCTGGGCTCCAACCAGCTGCAGATGGGCCTGATCGCCGGCCTCATCGGCCTCGCACTGGTCGTGCTCTACGCGATCGGTCAGTACCGTGCTCTCGCGGTCGTCACCACCACCAGCCTGGTGGTGATGGGCGCGCTGACCTACGGGGTTCTGACCGTGCTCTCCAACATCCCCGAGATCGGCTACCGGCTCTCCCTCGCGGGAGTCGCGGGCCTGATCGTCGCGATCGCCTTCACAGCGGACTCCTTCATCGTGTACTTCGAACGCGTCAGGGATGAGATCCGCGACGGCAGAGGGATCGTCGCGGCCGTGGACCACGGCTGGGACCGTGCCAAGCGGACGATCCTCGCCTCCGATGCCGTGAACCTGATCGCTGCGATCGTGCTGTACGTGCTGTCCACCGGAAGCGTGCGCGGCTTCGCCTTCGTGCTCGGCGTGACCACGGTGCTGGATCTGGTGATCGTCTTCCTGTTCACCCATCCGATCCTGCAGACGCTGGCGCGCACCCGCTTCTTCGGCAAGGGGCACCCGATGAGCGGACTGGATCCGGCGATGCTCGGCCGCTCCGTCCCGGCATATGCGGGGCGCGGTCGGATCCGATCGATCTCCGATCGGTCGGGGGAGGACGGTGAGGAGCGGCGCGAATCCCTCGCCGAGCGCAAGGCCCGGCTCGCCCGCGAGTCGACCGGATCGACCGACCATGTCGGCGGCGCTGACCCCTCAGTCCCCGATCCTTCCGATGACGGCAGTTCCGACGATCAGGGCACCCACGAGGAGGATGCACGATGAGCGAGGTCCTCTCCCGCTTCGGGAACTCCCTTCACGACGGAAGCCGCTCGCTGCCGATCGTGCGCCGCCGCCGCACCTGGTACCTCGCGAGCCTGATCGTGCTCGTCCTGCTCGGATCGATCGCTGGTCTCCGCGGGGTGAACCTGGGCATCGACTTCACGGGCGGCTCCGAGTTCCAGATCCCTGGTGTGCAGACCACGGATCAGACCATCGCCCGGGACACCGTGCGGGACATGCTGCCGGACACCGAGCCGAAGATCACCGTCATCGGCGGTGACACCGTGCGCGTGCAGACTGAGCAGCTGGACTCCGAGCAGACCGATGCGCTGGCCGCTGACCTCGCTGAGGGGTATGGGGTCGACGCCGAGGATGTCTCGGCCTCCTACATCGGGCCGGTCTGGAGCAGCGACATCACGCAGAAGATGATCCGAGGGATCGTGGTGTTCCTGGTGCTCGTCGCGGCGGCAATGGCACTGTACTTCCGCGACGCGCGCGCGTCGGGAGCCGCCATGATCGCGCTGCTGCACGACATGCTGCTGACCGCCGCCGTGTACGGCGTCGTCGGCTTCGAGGTCACCCCCGCCACCGTCATCGGCTTCCTGACGATCCTCGGCTACTCGCTCTATGACACGATCGTGGTGTTCGACAAGGTCCGCGAGAACACGTCGACCCTGGTGAGAGCGCCGCTCTCGGTGTATGCGGGACGAGTGGAGCTCGCCGCCAACCAGACGCTGGTGCGCTCGATCAACACCTCTGTCGTCGCTCTGCTGCCGGTCGCCTCCATCCTCGTGATCGGCGCGTTCGTGCTCGGAGCGGGAACCCTCAAGGACATCTCCCTGGCGCTGTTCGTCGGTATCCTGGTCGGCGCGTACTCGTCGATCTTCCTCGCACCAGGACTGCTGGTGGATCTCCACCGCCTGGGTGTACGCGCGTCGGGCCGCGAGGAGGGCAGCACGGAGTCCGCAGCTGCCGAGTCCGAGCCCACGACGACCGGCGGTGCCCTCCGGGACTCCTGATCCCCGACGCGCGACCGCGCGCCGGATCGTCCGCAGCGTGCCGGAGCCCCCGGCACCTCACCTCGTCGAGGAACGACATGACGAACATCGAGACCGTGCCCACCATCGAGCAGATCGACGCGATCCGTCGCTCCCACATCGAGGAGTTCCCGGACTTCCCCTCGCCCGGGGTGCTCTTCCGGGACATCACCCCGCTGCTGCGTGACGCAGAGGCCATGCGCCGGGTGATCAGCTTTTGGAGGACCCTCATCCCCGAGGACGTGGAGTACGTGGTGGGCACCGAGGCGCGCGGGTTCGTGCTGGGCGCTCCTCTCGCCTATGAGATCGGTGCCGGATTCGTTCCGGTGAGGAAGGCGGGCAAGCTGCCCGGCGACCCGGCCACCCTCAGCTACGACCTCGAGTACGGCAGCGCGACCATCCAGATTCCGCGCGGTGCGCTGCACCCGGGGGCGCGCACCCTGGTCGTCGATGATCTGCTTGCCACCGGAGGAACGGCTGCTGCGACGGTGGAGCTCGTGCGCAGCTTCGACGCAGAGCTCCTGGGGACGAGCTTCCTCATCGAGCTGGTGGGCCTGGGGGGCCGCGACCGACTGCCCGATGTCCCGGTGTCGACCGTCTGGAGCTTCCCGAACTGATCCGCGGCAGTGCCGGATCGAAGCCCCGACAGGGATGACCGAGCATTCTCTCCGCGCGCGTAGACTGGCCCATCACAGCCAGGAGGTGGAGATGCCGGAGACCCCGTCGCAGCACGAGACCGCCAGCAGGCCAGCGGGCCCCGCTCCCGAGGCACCGTCGGACCGAGGATCCTCGACGGCGCAGGGCCCAGCTTCGTCGGCATCAGAGCCGCTGCCTGTCCCGCGCCGTCCGCGAGCGCGCCGATCCTTCTTCGGCGCCCGTGCGTCGACCACCGTCGATCCGCTCCTCGCGCCGCTGCTCGAGACCATCTCCAGCGTCAGCCCCAAGGAGGATCTCGGGCTCATCCAGCGGGCATATGCCGTGGCGGAGCGAGCGCATCGAGGACAGATGCGTCGCAGCGGAGACCCGTACATCACCCATCCCGTCTCCGTCGCGACGATCCTCGCCGAGCTCGGATCGCCCGCCGAGGTGATCGCAGCCGCACTGCTGCATGACACCGTCGAGGACACCGACTACTCGCTCGACATGCTCCGCGAGGAGTTCGGGGAGGTGATAGCGGTCCTGGTGGACGGCGTCACCAAGCTCGACAAGGTCACCTACGGGGATGCCGCGCAGGCTGAGACGGTGCGGAAGATGATCGTGGCGATGAGCCGCGACGTCCGGGTGCTGCTGATCAAGCTCGCTGATCGCCTGCACAATGCGCGCACGTGGAAGTACGTCCCCGCTGCATCTGCCGAGCGCAAGGCGAAGGAGACGCTGGAGATCTATGCGCCGCTCGCGCATCGGCTGGGCCTGAACACCATCAAGTGGGAGCTCGAGGACCGCTCCTTCCAGGTGCTGTATCCCAAGGTCTACGAGGAGATCGTGGCGCTGGTCGCGCAGCATGCTCCTGCCCGCGAGCAGTATCTGCGGACGGTCTCCACCCAGATCCTCGAGGATCTGAAGAAGGCGCGGATCAAGGCCGAGGTCACCGGGCGGCCCAAGCACTACTACTCGATCTACCAGAAGATGATCGTGCGTGGCCGGGACTTCACGGACATCTACGACCTGGTCGGAATCCGTGTGCTGGTGGACACCGTGCGCGACTGCTACGGCGTGCTGGGAACTCTGCACGCGAGATGGTCTCCGGTGCCGGGACGGTTCAAGGACTACATCGCGCTCCCCAAGTTCAACCTCTACCAGTCCCTGCATACGACGGTCATCGGGCCGACGGGGAAGCCCGTCGAGGTCCAGATCCGCACGCGGGAGATGCATCGACGGGCGGAGTACGGCGTCGCGGCCCACTGGAAGTACAAGGCGATGGCCGGCAGCTCCGGAGGGTCGGCGGCGAAGCCGGGTGGAGGCAACGAGTCTGCGTGGCTGCGCCAGCTCATGGACTGGCAGAAGGACACGACGGACTCCGGAGAGTTCCTCGACTCCCTGAGGTTCGAGATCAACACCCAGGAGGTCTACGTCTTCACGCCCAAGGGCGATGTGCTGGCTCTGCCCCAGGGATCGACCCCGGTGGACTTCGCCTACTCGGTGCACACAGAGGTCGGCCACCGCACCATCGGTGCGCGGGTCAACGGCCGTCTCGTGTCCCTGGAGTCGACCCTGAGCACCGGAGACGTCGTCGAGGTGTTCACTTCGAAGTCACCCGATGCCGGCCCGAGCCGCGACTGGCTGGGCTTCGTGAAGTCCGCCCGAGCGCGCACCAAGATCCGGCAGTGGTTCTCCAAGGAGCGTCGTGAGGAGGCGCTCGAGCGCGGCAAGGAGGAGCTCGCCAAGGCGCTCAGGCGACAGGACCTGCCGATGCGGCGCCTGCTCACCCACGACACGCTGGCCGCGGTGGCGCGGGACCTCAACCTCCCGTCGGTCGATGCGCTCTACACCTCCGTGGGGGAGGGGCACACCGGCGCTCAGCACGTCGTGGACAAGCTCCGCGCCCTGTTCGGCGGCACTGTGGGGGCGGAGGAGGATCTGGCCGAGACGACTGTTCCGTCCCGGGCGCGCACCCGGCCCAAGGATCGCATGGAGCGGCATACGTCCGAGACCGACCAGGGTGTGGTCGTCGACGGGCAGACGGATCTGTGGGTCAAGCTCGCCAAGTGCTGCGCGCCCGTTCCGGGGGATCCGATCGTCGGCTTCGTCACCCGCGGATCGGGCATCTCCGTGCATCATGCAGACTGTGCCAACGCGGTGCAGCTCTCGGAGCAGCAGCCGGACCGCATGGTTCCGGTCAGCTGGTCCGGTCGCCATGGTGCGGCCTATCTGGTGCACATCAAGGTGGAGGCGCTGGATCGTCCACGCCTGCTCACCGATCTCGCCCTCGTGATCTCCGATCAGCAGGTGAACCTCCAGTCGGCGTCCGCGCAGTCCAATGCGGACCGTCTGGCCACGAGCTTCTTCTCGTTCGAACTGGCCGACCCCTCGCATCTGCAGTCGGTGCTGGCACAGGTGCGTCGCGTGGAGGGCGTGTACGACGTCTATCGGGTGACCGCTGACGGCAAGCCCGTCGGATCCGGGGCGCCGCTCTCCCCAGCGGGCTGAGCTCTTCATCCCGCAGCGCATCAGCCGACGGGGACCGGTGCATGAGCGGCGGCTGAGGCTGCCCCTTGTGCAGATGCGACAGCCCGAGGAGGAGGGAAGGCCGGGGCGTCAGGCTCGGCATGAGCGATCTCGATCGCCTGCGCCAGCCTCAGGCGCACCGCCGACGCCGCCGGATGGCGACGCATTCGTGCCAGCCCTGCCTCTATCTCTTCTCCCGTGGTGTGACCAGCGGCGATGAGTGCCCCTGCGATCGCGGTCCGTCGGGCCGACGGCTCGAACCGCAGGAGGTCGAACGCGGCTCGGGTCGGTGCAGCCAACGGCGCGCCCGCAAGGGTCTCGACCTCCCCGGGACGCAGCCTGCTGTTGCGCACCACGGCGCCGGCCAGGGCGGAGCGGTGTGCGGTCGAGATGAGCTCGATGATGGGCGGCGGCTGGCCTCCGAGCCGTACCCACGCGGCAGAGATCCCTCCGACGACGTGGTGGGGCCGAAGCCCACGACCGAGCGCCGTGCCGAGAGCGAGGATCCTCGGCACGGCGCCGCCGTGGAGCACGTCCGGCGGGATGTAGAGGTCCGGTCCGAGCCGTGCAAGACAGCCGTCGAGCACCATCGCCTGCGCGGCCGGGCCGTCGGGCCAGGGGACGAGCGAGTCGACGACGGGCACCGCGAGCTCGGCAGCATGCAGCGACCATGCGGAGCAGGGATCGGGGTCATCGGCCATACCTCGACATTGCGCGCTGTCGCTCCGCGCAGCAAGCGCCCCGTCCGTCCTTGTGGACGGACGGGGCGCGGGGAGGAGTGGTGTGAGCGCTGCCGAGGACGGCTCAGCCCAGATCGCGTGCGGAACGCTCGATCACCGACAGCCATTCGCGGCGCGCTTCGAGAGCCGCCTCGGCTTCTGCGATCTTGGTCGGATCCCCGCCCGCACGCGCCTTCTCGAGGGCATCCTCATACGAGGCGATCGCCGACTGCAGCTGGGAGGACGCACCCTCGACCCGTGCGCGCGTGCGCGGGTCGGTTCGCTTCCACTCGTCCTCCTCAGCCTTCTTCACGGACCGTTCGACAGAGCGGAGACGCTCCTCGATCCTGCGCATATCGCTGCGCGGGACCTTCCCCGCTTCCTCCCACCGATCCTGGATCGACCGCAGCTTCTCCTTGGCCGTCTCGAGGTCCTTCGAGGGATCGATCGTGGCCGCCTCCTCGAGGAGCGCCTCCTTGACCGCGAGGTTGGCTCGCTGCTCCTCGTCGGTCGCGTGGAGATCCGCGTTGCGGGCCTCGAAGAACCGATCCTGGGCCGCCTTGAACCGCGCCCACTGGGAGTCGTCCTTCTTCCGCCCGCCCCGCGGAGCGGAGCGCCACTCGTCCATGAGCGCCTTGTAGGCGCGGACCGTCGGCCCCCAGTCGGTGGAGTCCTGCATCGCCTCAGCACGGGAGATGAGGTCCTCCTTGATGCGGGCGGCCTCCTCGTGCTTCTCATCGAGCTGGGAGAAGAACTGCTTGCGATGGCGATCGAACGTCGAGCGAGCAGAGGACAGGCGCTTCCACAGGGCATCCTCGGTGGCGCGATCGAGGGAGACGTCCTCCGTCTGCATCTTCTTCCAGTCGGGGACCATGCGACGCATGGTCTCGCCGGCGCTCTTCCACGAGATCTGCTCCGGCGGGGTCGCCACCAGGGCCTCGATCGACTCGACGAAGGCAGTGCGGCGTGCGACGGCCTCCTCTCTAGCGGCTGCGCGCTGCGCCTCCAGCTGCTGGATCTTCTCCTTCGCAGACTCGCGCACGGCGTGGGCCCGCTCGCGCAGCGCAGGGATGTCTCCGACGACCTGCGGCTCCTTCATGTTCTTGCGGAGCGTCTCGAGCAGCCGGTTCAGCTCATTGTGAGTGTGCTCGGGTGCAGAGAGCTTCTTCTCGGTGAGGTCGAGGAAGGCGACGAGGTCGAGGTAGGCGCGCGCATACGGCTCGAGTGCGGCGTCCGCATCGATCGGCGCCTCGCCTTCGCCGGGCGGAGGCACGGACCCGATCGTGCGCACCTGCGTGCCGTCCTGGACGGTCACCGTGCCATCCTCGGCCACGGCGCCGAAGGCCTTGGCCTCCGCGATCCGCTCGCCGTCGTACTCGGCCACCGGGGGCGCCGCGGGAATCAGCGGAGCAGCAGGCTTCCTGCCGGCGAGGACTGCGGGGGATGCCCCGCCGGGCCGAGGGCCGGGCGCCCGATGGGCTCCGGGACCCGGGCGCGGACCAGATGCTGATGCTCTCGCCGCGCTCGGCGAAGGAACGGCGCGCGAAGCCGGCGACTCCTCGGCATCGGACTTCTGCTCGGGAACGGACTTCTGCTCGGGAGCGGCTGTCGAGTCGGCATCGGACTGCTGATCCGGATGCGAGGGCTCGGGGGCGGGGCCGTCCTGAGGGGAGGATGCGGGGAGGTGGGTCTCGGACTCGCTCACGATCGAGCTCCTTCTGAGGATTCCGCTGCGGGGCGGGACACTGCCGCCGTGTTCATGACGGCCGGGCGGGGACTGCGGCGGTACCGGGTCGGGAACCGCCGTCCTACGGAACTCTACAGCGCCGGGAGCGGACGCTCGCGCGTGTTCGCCGAGCGACGGGCAGGCGGGGGATAATGGCTCGGCCCGAACGCGGATGACGTCGATGCACCGTCGACGATCTGCAGATGACAACGAGAAGGACCGCACCGCATGGCGAAGATCCCTGCCCTCTCCGGCTTCCCCGAGTGGCTCCCTGCCGAGCGCCTCGTCGAGCAGCACGTCATCGACGTGTTCCGCGAGGTGGCCGAGCTCCATGGGTTCTCAGGGATCGAGACTCGTGCGGTCGAACCGATGGAGCAGCTGCTGCGCAAGGGGGAGATCGACAAGGAGGTCTATGTCCTGCGTCGTCTGCACGCGGAGGATCCGGACGAGGACTCCGATGCCTCTCGGCAGCTCGGACTCCATTTCGACCTCACCGTGCCTCTGGCGCGCTACGTCCTGGAGCACCAGAACGACCTGTCGTTCCCCTTCAGGCGCTTCCAGATCCAGAAGGTGTGGCGCGGCGAGCGCCCGCAGGACGGTCGCTTCCGTGAGTTCTACCAGGCGGATCTCGACGTCATCGGCCAGGACTCCCTGCCCGGGCACGTCGATGCCGAGGTCGCGATCGTGATGGCTGAGATCCTTCGGCGCCTTCCGCTGCCCGAAGTCACCATCCACGCGAACACCCGTCGGCTCTCCGAGGGCTTCTTCCGCTCCATCGGACTCGAGGACCATGCTGCGGTCCTGCGCAGCCTCGACAAGCTGCCGAAGATCGGCGCAGATGCCGTGCGCGAGCTCCTGCTGGCCGAGACCGGAGCGAGCGAAGCCCAGGCGGACTCATGCCTGGCCTTCGCCGCCATCCGCACTCGCGATGCCTCATTCGCCCAGAAGGTGAGGGAGCTCGGCGGCGAGGGCGAGATGGTCGAGCAGGGGATCGCCGAACTCACCTCCGTGGTCGAGCGCGTCGAGGCCGCGGTGCCCGGAGTGATCGTCGCGGACCTCTCGATCGCTCGCGGGCTCGACTACTACACGGGGACGGTCTTCGAGAGCTTCGTGGCCGGTCATGAGAATCTCGGCTCGATCTGCTCCGGCGGCCGGTACGACTCGCTCGCGAAGGACAACCGCCACACCTACCCCGGCGTGGGACTGTCGATCGGCCTGTCTCGCCTGGTGTCCCGGATGCTCTCCGCGGAGCTCGCCGGGCCGAGCCGTCCTGTGCCCACCTGCGTCCTGGTCGCGGTGGCCGACGAGCCATCCCGCGGAATGAGCGATGCGGTGGCCCGCGCTCTGCGCGAGCGGGGCATCTCCTGCGAGGTGGCGCCGACGGCGGCCAAGCTCGGCAAGCAGATCCGGTACGCCGACCGTCGGGGGATCCCCTTCGTCTGGTTCCCCGCGCCTGGTGAGAGCTCCGATGAGGTCAAGGACATCCGTTCGGGCGAGCAGTCCGCGGCCGACGCAGCGACCTGGGAGCCTCCAGCGGCGGACCGCGACGTGCGCATCCTTCCGCTGTGAGCCGGGTCACCGTGACGAGGTGAGGGAATGCGGCCCGCGGCGGAAGCGTTGTGAGGGCCATGGCTACCGTCACCCTGACTGCAGAGAATCACGACGAGACCGTCCAGGACGGCATCGTCCTCATCGACTTCTGGGCGGGCTGGTGCGTGCCGTGCCAGCGCTTCTCCCCGATCTTCGAGGAGGCCTCGGAGAACCACCAGGACGTCACCTTCGCCAAGGTGGACACCGAGGACCAGCAGGAGCTGGCGATGCGCTACGGCGTCACCTCGATCCCCAACCTGGTCGTGTACCGGGACGGCGTTCCGGTCTTCTCTCAGCCCGGCGCACTGCCGCAGTCGGCCCTCGAGGACCTGATCGGACAGGTCAAGGGGCTGGACATGGACGAGGTCCGCAAGGCCTACGCCGACGCGCAGAAGGAGCAGGGCGGCCAGGCCTGAGCTGCCGGCCCGGGCGACCGTCCTGTCGGGCGGAGATCCGAGGACCCGGTGCGCGATTCGTCCGCACCGTCATCGAACAGGCAGAAGGCCCGCACCCCCTCGGGGCTGCGGGCCTTCTGCTGTCCTGATCAGGCCTCGAAGGAGCGGCGAGGTCCCCGGCGCGACGAGTCGCGACGGCCGCCATCGTCGTACCGCCCGCGACGGTCGCCGTCGCGCCGGTGGCCCTGCCCGCGGTGCGGGCGATCGTCATCCCGGCGAGAGGACCGTTCGGAGTCACGACGGTAGCCTCCACGGCCGCGGTCGTCGCCGGTGCCGCGGCCGCCGCTGCGAGGCCCGTGGTCAGGACCGATGCGCAGCTCTCGTCCGGCGACCTTCGCGCGACCGATCTGAGCGAGCTGCTCCTCGCCGAGGGAACCGCGGATCTGGACAAGGGAGAACGACCCGAAGATCGAGACCTTGCCGATCTCCTTCCCGGGCACACCTCCCTCGCCGGCGATGGCTCCGACGATCGCCGCAGGCTTCGCACCGTGGCTATGGCCGACCCCGATCCGGTAGGAGGTGTAGCCGTGCTCCGTGCGGGGTGTCTCAGCGCGCCGGTCGTCGCGGTCGCGGCCTCGACGATCTGTGCGATCGCTGTCGCGCGAGAAGCTCGGGATCTCCTCGTCCTCGCGCGCGGCGCCGGGGCCCTCGTCTCCGACCGCCATGGCGGCCAGGACGGCGGCGAGCTCGGTCGCGTCGATCTCGTTCTCGGCGACATAGGCGCCGATGAGCTCGCGATACAGCTCGAGCCGACCACGTTCGAGACGCTCGGGAACCTGCGTCAGCAGCGTCGCGAGACGGTGCTTGGAGACATCTCTCGGGGAGGGGATGACCGCCTCCTCGAGCCGCTGCTTGGTGGCTCGTTCGATGTTCTTGAGGGCTCGACGCTCGTGAGGGCCGATGAAGGTCAGCGCCTCGCCGGAGCGACCGGCCCGGCCGGTGCGGCCGATGCGGTGCACATAGGCCTCGGGCTCCCTCGGGACATCGAAGTTGACGACGAGTCCGATCTTCTCGACGTCGAGCCCGCGGGCGGCGACATCGGTCGCGACGAGGACCTTGAGCGATCCGTCCCGCAGCCGCTCGACGATCTTCTCGCGCTCCTTCTGGGGGACGTCCCCGCTGATCGCCGCTGCGACGTGGCCGCGTGCGACGAGCTCGGTGCCCACCTCCTCGGCCGCGGCGCGCGTGCGCACGAAGACGATCGCCGCTTCGGCATCGGAGGTGGCCAGCACGCGCGAGAGCGCGCCCGTACGGTGGCGGAAGGGAACCAGGGCGAAGGTCTGGTGGACGCTCGCCACGGTCGAGGACTGGGGAGTCACGGCCACCCGGACGGGATCCGTCATGTGCTCATCGGCGACCCGTCGGATCGCGGGCGGCATGGTCGCGGAGAACAGGGCCACCTGACGGCTCTCGGGGGTGTGGGAGAGGATCTCCTCGACGTCCTCGGCGAAGCCCATGCGGAGCATCTCGTCGGCCTCGTCGAGGACCGCGAACCGGACCGTGTCCAGGCGGAGGTTGGAGCGTCGCATGTGGTCCATCACGCGTCCCGGAGTGCCCACGACGACCTGGGCGCCTCGGGCGAGCGCACGCTCCTGCGGGCCGTAAGGGGAACCGCCGTACACGGCGACGACGTCCAGACCGCCCACAGGTGCGGCGAACGAGGCGATGGCGTCGGCGACCTGCATCGCGAGCTCGCGAGTCGGTGCCATGACGATGCCCTGGACCTCTCGCAGCTCCGGGTCGATGGCGGCCAGCAGGGGGAGCCCGAAGGCGGCGGTCTTGCCGGTGCCCGTCTGCGCGACGCCGATGACGTCACGGCCCTGGAGCAGCGGCGGGATCGCTCGCGCCTGGATGGCCGAGGGGCGCTCGAAGCCGAGGTCGGCGACCGCTCGGCGCAGGCTCGCGGGGAGGTCGAGGGCGTCGAAGGTCGGCCCCTGCTCCGGGACATCGTCGGAACCGGACGTGCCCGATGTCCGGGCCGCCTCGGGGCGGTCCGAGTCCTCACGCTCAGCACTCTCGGGCGAGCCGGCGCTGTCGTCGGAGCCCGGACGGGCCTCCGATGCGGGCTCGGCCGACTCGGCGGCGGGAGCGCTGGACCCCGAGACGGGGGCCTCGCTCCCGGCAGGAGCGTCGACCTGCGCGTCGGCAGGCTCGGGGGCAGGGGAGGCGTCAGTCATGGTGTCCTTCGACGGAGGGGAGATGGGGTCCCGCACGTCGGCGCAACTCCGAAGGCGCTCACACAGGAAGGCGGGGACACGGACCTGCAGTTCCGCAGGTCGCACGTGCACCAAGTCTACGGACCGGGCGCCTTGGCCGACAGTGATGCGGTGGCGAGATCGCTCACCCTGCGCTGTAGGCTGGTGCTCCCGCGCTTCGTGCGCGGATCCGCGGAGCAGCAACGACCTCGACGTACGCGCTGGTCCTGTGCCCGCGCGCATGCCTGGTGCATGCATGTATGCAATCCCATGGCGAGCTCCTCGGGGCTCGCCCCGCCTCATCGTGAAGGACATCTCGTGCTGCGCACCCATCTCGCCGGCGAGCTCCGACCGGAGCACATCGGACAGACAGTCACCCTCACCGGCTGGATCGGCCGTCGTCGTGACCACGGCGGCGTGACCTTCCTCGATCTGCGCGATGCGAGCGGCGTCAGCCAGGTGGTCGTGCGCGAGGACGAGGCGATGCACCTGCGCAACGAGTACGTCCTCAAGGTCGTCGGCACTGTCGACCGTCGGCCGGAGGGCAATGAGAACCCTCAGCTTCCGACCGGGGACATCGAGGTCACCGCAACGGAGGTCGAGGTGCTCAACGCCTCGGCGCCGCTGCCCTTCCAGCTCGACGAGCACACCGAGGTCGGCGAGGAGGCGCGCCTGCGCTATCGCTATCTCGACCTGCGCCGTCCGGCTCCTGCCCATGCACTGCGTCTGCGGTCGAAGATCAATCGCGCGGCTCGCGAGACGCTCCTCGATCAGGACTTCGTCGAGATCGAGACTCCGACCCTGACACGCTCCACCCCTGAGGGGGCCCGTGACTTCCTGGTCCCCGCCCGGCTCTCACCGGGCTCGTGGTACGCCCTGCCGCAGTCCCCTCAGCTGTTCAAGCAGCTGCTGATGGTCGCGGGGATGGAGAAGTACTTCCAGCTCGCACGCTGCTACCGCGACGAGGACTTCCGTGCGGACCGCCAGCCCGAGTTCACCCAGCTCGACATCGAGATGAGCTTCGTGGACCAGGAGGATGTCATCGCCCTGGCCGAGCAGATCCTCGTCAACGTCTGGGCGGTCGCGGGTCATGAGATCTCGACGCCGATCCCGCGCATCACCTACGAGGAGTCGATGCGCCGCTACGGCTCGGACAAGCCGGACCTGCGGTTCGACCTCGAGATCACCGAGATGACCGAGTACTTCGCGGACACGCCGTTCCGGGTCTTCCAGGCGCCCTATGTGGGCGCCGTGGTGATGTCCGGGGGCGCCTCGCAGCCGCGGCGCACGCTCGATGCCTGGCAGGAGTGGGCGAAGCAGCGTGGCGCACGGGGCCTCGCCTACGTCCTCATCCAGGAGGACGGCTCGCTGACCGGTCCGGTCTCCAAGAACATCTCCGATGCGGAGAAGGCGGGTCTGGCGGAGAAGGTCGGCGCGAAGCCCGGCGACTGCGTGTTCTTCGCCGCCGGTGACGCCAAGTCCTCCCGTGCGCTGCTGGGTGCGGCCCGCGCCGAGATCGCGGAGCGGCTGGGGCTGATCGACCACTCGGCCTTCTCCTTCGTGTGGGTCGTCGACGCCCCGATGTTCGAGCCGGCGGGAGACGCGGTCGCAGCGGGCGACGTCGCCGTGGGCTCCGGAGCGTGGACGGCTGTGCACCATGCGTTCACCTCGCCCAAGCCCGAGTTCCTCGACTCCTTCGACACCGATCCGGGCAGCGCCCTCGCCTATGCCTACGACATCGTGTGCAACGGCAACGAGATCGGCGGCGGATCCATCCGCATCCATCAGAAGGACGTGCAGGAGCGCGTCTTCTCGGTCATGGGCATCGATGAGGAGCAGGCGCGCGAGAAGTTCGGCTTCCTGCTGGATGCCTTCGCCTTCGGTGCCCCACCGCACGGCGGCATCGCCTTCGGATGGGACCGCATCGCGGCGCTGCTCGCGGAGACGGACTCGATCCGCGACGTGATCGCCTTCCCGAAGTCGGGCGGCGGCTTCGATCCCCTGACCCAGGCGCCGGCCCCGATCACCGCACAGCAGCGCAAGGAGGCGGGCGTCGACTCCAAGCCCTCTGACGGCATGGGCCGAGGCTCGGAGGCGAGGACCTCGAAGCCCGCGGAGGAGCAGGGAGCTGACGCTCCGGCGTCGACGGCCTCCTGAGCTCCTCTTCCCGGAGCCCCCATCATGCGCAGGGCCCCGCGCGGTTCACCGTGCGGGGCCCTGCGTCCGATGTCGACGGATCGCGGATCAGGGAGAGCAGCCGCTCAGCGGGGCTGCTCACCATGCTTGATCTGCGGCTTGGGGAGACGGAAGCGGCGGATCTGGATGGCGCGCATGACCCCGTAGGAGACCAGACCGGGGCTCACCGCGCCGAACGACTCGGTGAGGCGGCGGCGCAGAGCGCGGCGCAGGGCGAAGGCATCGACGACGCACAGCAGGATCCCGCCCCACAGGACGACAAGCATGCCGACGCTCATCAGCGTGTAGAGGTTCTGGTTGATCAGCGGCAGCACCAGGGACAGCACCATGAAGACGATCGCGATCGGGAAGAAGTACTCGGCCAGATTGCGTCGCGAGTCGACGATGTCGCGCACGAGGCGTCGGTCCCGACCGCGATGCTGGGCGGGCATGTTCTTCTCGTCGCCCGTCATCAGCGCCTTCTGCTCGACGCTCCGCGTGCGGGCGGCCTGCTCGCGGGAGCGCCGCTTGGCCTCCTTGCGGTCGTCGACGACGAGCGGACGCCGACGGGCGGCCTCTGCCTCCTTGCGGGTTCGGGTGGGACGGCCCTTGGAGCCGGGCCGCGCAGGCTGCTCTGGCTCCGGTGCCGGGGTCGGGGTACTCGACGACTTGCTGAAGATCACCACTGCATTCTAGGCGGTGCGTTCGGGACTCGTCTGCGAGGGGTGCACAGCCTCTCGGCGGTACCGTGAACCCATGAGCACTGCTGATCCCGATATCCCGCTCACCGCCGAACCGGCCTCTGTCGCCGCCCTGCGCGCTCGGCTGGATGCGCTGCTGCCGCAATCGATCTCCGACCTCGAGGACCTGGTGCGGATACCGTCGATCGCCTTCGAGGGCTACGACCGTGAGCCCGTGCAGCGCAGCGCGCGGGCGGTGGCGGCGCTGCTCTCGAGCGCCGGCATGTCCGAGGTGGCGATCACCTCCGTGGGGGAGGGGGCCCCTGCGGTGGTCGGACGCATCCCCGCCGCGGAGGGGCGCCCCACGGTCATGCTCTATGCGCACCACGACGTCCAGCCCACCGGCGACGTCGGGCAGTGGAGCTCCGATCCTTTCGAGCCCGAGCGTCGGGGGGACCGCCTCTTCGGGCGCGGCGCCGCTGATGACAAGGCCGGTGTCATGGCCCATGTGACTGCGCTGCGACTGGTCGGCGCCGAGCTCGCGGACGCCGGGATCGGCGTGACCGTCTTCGTCGAGGGCGAGGAGGAGGCCGGATCGCCGACGTTCCGCGCCTTCATCGAGGAGCACCGGGAGCAGCTCGAGGCGGATCTCATCATCGTGGCGGACTCGGCGAACTGGGCAGTGGGAACCCCGGCTCTGACCACGAGCCTGCGCGGTGTGATCGACCTCGTCGTCGAGGTGCGGGTGCTCGAGCACGCTGTGCACTCCGGACTCTTCGGAGGACCGGTCATGGATGCGCCGACGCAGCTGGCACGCCTCCTCGCGACCCTGCATGACGAGAACGGAGAGGTGGCGGTGCGCGGGCTGATCCGGGCCGACGATCCCGCCGTCGAGATGAGCGAGGAGGACTATCGACGCGACGCCGGCGTCCCCGAGGGTCTCGAGCTCTCAGGGACGGGACCCATCGCGGCTCGGCTGTGGACGCGGCCTGCGCTGTCGGTGATCGGTATCGACGCCCCGAGCGTCCGGGATGCCTCCAACACACTCGTCCCCGAGGCGCGAGCGAAGATCTCCCTGCGGATCCCGCCGGGGGAGAAGCCGGCCGACGCGATGGACGCGCTGGTGGCTCACCTGGAGTCGCACGCACCCGCCACCGCGCAGGTCTCGATCCGGCGCGGCGAGCAGGGCAAGCCCTATGGGGCGCGTCCGGATGGTGCAGCCATGGACCTCGCACGCACTGCGCTCGAGCAGGCGTGGGGAGTCCCCGCCGTCGGCACCGGCCTGGGCGGGTCCATCCCGTTCATCGCGGATCTGCTGGAGGTCTTCCCCGCAGCGGACGTCCTCGTGACAGGAGTCGAGGATCCCCAGTCCCGAGCCCATGGGATCGACGAGTCGCTGCACCTCGGGGAGTTCGCCAACGTCTGCCTGGCCGAGGCTCTGATGCTGCAGGGAGCTGGAGTGCTTCGGAAGGACGGTGCGGACGATGCCTGAGGAACCGCAGCAGCAGAAACCCGGCAGCCCGCCGGTCTCGCCGATCGCCGTCCCGCTGCTCCTGGCAGGTCTCCTGGTCGGGTTCTTCGCCGGATACTTCCTGCTGTGGTGGGGGCTCGTGGTGGTGGGACTGCTCCTGCTCGGCGCCCTCTCGATGGTGCTCTCCGGCCGCTCGCGCGACGGAGCCGCCGCTCTCGCCGTCGGCGCGATCGGGGGATATGTGGTGCTCCTCGCCCTGGCGTTCTTCCGCGGGGTCCTCTGAGGGGATCCGAAGCGCCGCGCGGAGACGGGACCGAGACCCCATGAGCGATCCTCATCTCGGCCGTCAGGTCCGGGGGCAGGACGATCCGGTCCCATGCAGAGGGCAGGCGCCCGGAGGCCTGCGGCTCGCGTCTGCAGGTCCGAGCGCACCCACGGTTCGTGTCACACAGCCTGCCGCGCGCGCCCTTCGCGGCGTACGCTGTCCGCACACCGTTCTTCGAGGAGGACCTCATGACCAGTACCACCGAGCGCCCGACCGCCGCGCACGGAGTGACTCTCACCTCCGAGGCCGCAGCGAAGGTCTCGACCCTGCTCGAGCAGGAGGGCCGTGACGACCTGCGTCTGCGCATCGCCGTGCAGCCCGGCGGCTGCTCCGGGCTGATCTATCAGCTCTACTTCGACGAGCGCCTGATGGACAATGACCTCACGGTCGACTTCGACGGTGTCGAGGTCATCGTCGACAAGATGAGCAGCCCTTATCTCACCGGTGCCGTGATCGACTTCGCCGACACTATCGAGAAGCAGGGCTTCACGATCGACAATCCCAATGCGCAGAGCTCCTGCGCCTGCGGCGACTCGTTCTCCTGAGTCCTCCGCGCGGCGTCGGACGCCGCTGAGGGACACAGCGACGAGCCCGGTTCGACGGTGCGACTGCACCGTCGAACCGGGCTCGTCGCATGTGCGGGAGCACCGTTCCCGTCACAGAAGAGTGATGTGGCCCAGCACGTGCGCGCCTGTGCTCGGAGCAGTCCTCGGAGCACGTATGATGACGGGGTGCCGTCAAGTGGCGGGCGCCGTGCGCTCACCACAGCCCCTTCCTCAGAGGGGCGCGGTGACATGGGCATGCATCGGCCCATGCGAGTACCAGCTCCGTCGTGCGGAGTCGAAGATCGCGGCAGCGACCGATCGGCGTCGCCCGCAGGAGATATCGAGCGGAAGGTCATCTCTGTGATCCCCCAGGCCCCTCAGCGCTCACGGCGCGGACGCCGCATGCTGGCGACAGGCGTCGCACTGGCAGTCCTGGTCCTCTCCGGCTGCACGGACAAGCAGCTGCGGGGATTCCTGCCGGGCTACGACGACGGACAGGTCACCAACCAGACCGGTCGCATCATCGACCTCTGGGTCGGTTCGTGGGCGGTGCTGGTCATCGTCGGCCTGATCGTGTGGGGTCTGGCGATCTGGTGCTCCATCGCGTACCGCCGCCGCAAGAACGACACGGGCTTCCCGATCCAGCTGCGCTACCACGTGCCGCTCGAGCTGATGTTCACGCTGCTGCCCGTGGTCATGGTGCTCACCTTCTTCTACTTCACCCAGCGTGACATCCACGAGATCGAGGCGCTCGACGACGAGCCCGATGTCGTGATCAACGTCGTCGGCAAGCAGTGGAGCTGGGACTTCAACTACGTCACCTACGACGTGCATGAGCCCGCAGGCGTGCAGTCCTTCGAGACCGGTCAGGAGGGGGCGGCCGAGTCCCTGCCTGTCCTGTACCTGCCCGAAGGCGAGACGGTCGAGTTCCGGCTTGACTCCCGCGACGTCATCCACTCGTTCTGGGTCGTCGACTTCCTCTACAAGAAGGACATGATCCCGGGGCACACCTCGACCTTCCAGGTCACCCCGACCCGTGAGGGCACCTACGACGGCAAGTGCGCGGAGCTCTGCGGCGAGTACCACTCCGACATGCTCTTCAACGTGAAGGTCGTCTCTGTGGAGGAGTTCGAGGCGCACATGCAGGAGCTCGAGGACCAGGGGTACACCGGCCAGCTCGGCGTGGACCTCAATCGCAATCAGGAGGACTGGAGCATGCGCGAGGCCTACGACCAGGGCGTCGCCGACACCCGTGGCGGCTCCCAGGCAGGACAGGAGGGCGACAAGTGAGCGTCCGCACCGGTACCGCAGCACCGGGGACCTCGGCCCCCGCCCGATTCAAGGAGCCTGAGCGCAGCAGCGCCGGCAAGCTGATCTTCAACCTCCTGACGACGACCGACCACAAGCTGATCGGTCTGATGTACATGGGGATGGCCTTCGCCTTCTTCTGCTTCGGCGGCCTCCTCGCCCTGATGATCCGTGCCGAGCTCTGGGAGCCCGGTCTGCAGGTCGTGGTCTCCAAGGACCAGTACAACCAGCTGTTCACCATGCATGGCACGATCATGCTGCTGATGTTCGGCACCCCTCTGTTCAACGGCTTCGCGAACTATCTGGTGCCGCTGCAGATCGGTGCAGTGGACATGGCGTTCCCGCGCCTGAACATGTTCGCCTTCTGGCTGACCCTCTTCGGGTCGCTGATCGCTGTGGGCGGCTTCCTGACCCCCCAGGGCGCCGCCTCCTTCGGCTGGTTCGCCTACGCTCCGCTGTCGGACACCACCTTCACGCCAGGCCTGGGGGGTGATCTTTGGGTCTTCGGCTTGGGCTTGCAGGGCTTCGGCACCATCCTCGGCTCGGTCAACTTCATCACCACGATCATCTGCATGCGCATGCCCGGCATGACCATGTTCCGCATGCCGATCTTCACCTGGAACGTGCTGATCACCGGCATCCTCGTCCTCATGGCCTTCCCGCCGCTGGCCTCCGCTCTGCTCGCGCTCGGCGCAGATCGTCGGTTCGGCGCGCAGATCTTCAACGCGGAGAACGGCGGTCCGATCCTCTGGCAGCACCTGTTCTGGTTCTTCGGCCATCCTGAGGTGTATGTCCTCGCGCTGCCGTTCTTCGGCATCGCCTCCGAGATCATCCCGGTGTTCTCTCGCAAGCCGATCTTCGGCTACAAGTCCCTGGTCGGTGCGACGATCTCGATCGCTGCGCTGTCTGTGACGGTGTGGGCGCACCACATGTACACCACCGGCGCGATCATGCTGGACTTCTTCTCCTTCATGACGATGCTGATCGCGGTGCCCACCGGCGTGAAGTTCTTCAACTGGATAGGGACGATGTGGAGAGGGTCCATAACGTTCGAGACGCCGATGCTGTTCACCCTCGGCTTCCTCACGACGTTCCTCTTCGGCGGCCTCACCGGTGTCATCCTCTCCTCGCCGGTGCTGGACTTCCACCTCTCGGACAGCTACTTCGTGGTGGCGCACTTCCACTACGTGGTGTTCGGAACAGTCGCCTTCGAGATGTTCGCAGGGTTCTACTTCTGGTGGCCCAAGATGTTCGGCTACAAGCTTCATGAGGGGCTGGGCAAGTTCCACTTCTGGATGCTGATGATCGGCTTCCACATGACCTTCCTGATCCAGCACTGGCTGGGTGTCGAGGGCGCGCCTCGCCGCTACGTCAACTATCTGGCGGAGGATGGCTTCCAGTGGATGAACCAGATCTCGACGGTCGGTGCTTTCATCCTCGGTGCCTCCACGCTGCCCTTCATCCTGAACGTCGTGCTCACGCACACCAAGGGCAAGAAGGTCGAGGTCGACGACCCGTGGGGTTACGGAGCATCCCTGGAGTGGGCCACTTCGTGCCCGCCGCCGCGACACAACTTCCACTCGCTGCCCCGTGTGCGTTCTGAGCGTCCGGCTTTCGATCTCCATCACCCGGAGGCCGCCGCGCAGGATCACATGCTGGCCGAGGAGCCCGTGAAGCACCCGAGGAGCAACTGACCCATGAATGCATCAGCGCGCATCTTCTTCATCCTCTGCGCCTTCTTCGCGGTCGTGGGCATCGCCTACGGCGTGATCACGGGACGGAACGAGCCGATGGGCATCGAGCCCGTAGGATTCGCCGCCCTGCTCGGCGCCGCCGGCCTGGCCGGCCTCATCGCGATCTTCCTCTCGCTGAACACCCGGGTCCACAAGGACCGGCCCGAGGATCGCCTCGACGGCGAGGTCTCTGACCAGGCTGGCGTCCAGGGCAGCTTTGCCCCGTACAGCTGGTGGCCGCTGTGGACCGCTGCGGGAGCCGCCCTGTGCTTCCTCGGGGTCGCCGCAGGATGGTGGCTCTTCGCGTTCGGGTTCATCCTGGCGTTCGTCGGGATCGTGGGCTGGGTTCTGGAGTTCTCCTCCGGTCAGCACCAGCACTGAGGCCGTATCTCCCCATCGACGGCACGTCTTCAGAGGGCCCTGCATCGACAGATCGATGCAGGGCCCTCTGCTGTCGTGCATGTGCGTCCCCGTCCTCGTAGGTGTCGGCGTCTGCGCCGCTGTGTCCGTCCTCCATCGCGCAACGGTGCTGTGCGGAGTCGATGAGCTGTGCATCAGCGAGGACTGCCACGGGAGTGCGCTGCCCGTGGAGAACGCGCGGAATGTATGCTCTGCGCACGGCGTGCCTCGGCCGGATGCTTCGGCTGTGCCGTGCCCTCCGCTCGACGATCTCCCGCTGCAGTGCGCTGGAGACTTCATCCGAGGCGGAGCGTCGACTTCGCAGTGACGCACGCAGAAGCTCGATGACTGGTGGTGGGACGTCTGCATGGCGTCTGTGATCGCACGAGGCCTGGGAGGGACCGATGCTGGGCAGCAGGATGACACCGCAGAGGCGAGCGGAGATGGAGCTGCGCCGGTCCTTCCCTGCTGCGGATCCCCACGGTGAGGCTCTGCGATGGGCGCGGGAGGAGCTGCTCTCGGCTGCTGTGGATCCGGTGCGTTCTCCGATCGCTGCGACGCGTCTTCTTCGGCGCCGACGGAGCGGCCTCGGTCTTGTGGGTGCTCGCTCATTGGTCGACGAGATGGCTGGTCGACCCTCCCGGAGCGGGGGAGCGCGCGCATCACGTCGTCGGAGCATACTGCGCTGATAGGCGTGCAGGGGTGCGGAGCACGTCCCCGCTGCGCTGCGATCGCACCGCGGGAAGTGGGGGTGATGCTGCCTGTACCCAGACCAGGCGGCAGTGCGATGGGGTTGCCAGGAGGCAGGCCGTGGCACGGTGGGCAGAGCAGCCCGGAGGCACGCTCGGGCGGCCTGAGCCCCTGTCACCTGACGTGACATGCGCCGTGTGACGAGTGCGTCCGCGTCGGCACGGAATGCACCGGAGGCAGATGGCAAGCGGCAGGCGGTATCCGGCGCTCCGGACGTTCGAAGGACGCGGACCGAGGCCCATGCACTCCTGCTATGGGCGATAGGGGGGAGTATTGCCGGAATAGGCTGTTGGGCGCCTTGTGCGGCGCCACCGTTCTTCTGGGTGTCAGTGGTCCTCATCTCTTCTGTCCCAGGGCCCGCAGGGAGACCACATGCGACGCGCTGGGGGAGGAGCTGTCCGCCGACAGGGGAGAGCACTTGACCGCGTGTGTGAGGGCGGTGCGTCCTCTGTCAGGGAGCGTCCTCGGTTCACCCGGGGCGACGCGGTCTCGTACGCTGGATTCAGTCTGCGAGCGGCGGTCCGGTGATCTTCGCTGAGCGCGCTCGGGGAGCTTCGTGGGGCGAGTGGTATACGGCCTTCACACACTGCTGAGCGGCTGCTGCAGGCGCCATGGGTGTGCGCCGGTGCCACATCATCTGGTCGACTCGAGCATTGTCGAGACGCGGTGTGCAGAGTGAAGGGCCCCGGAAGAACTGGAGTTCTTCCGGGGCCCTACACTCTGCACAGAGAGGAGAAGCGCGTCTCAGTGGACCGCCTTCTCGGCCGGCGTGCGATAGTCGCCACCGGTGAGCTCGTCGATCTTGTGCTTCTCGTGATGCGAGTGCTCGAGGGCCTCACGCAGCTCCGAGGGTGAGATCGGGTCGATGCTGTCCTTGAAGAAGAAGGACGTCGCCTTGGCTCGAAGAGAGGAGACACCGTTGCCAGCCTTGAGCGGACGGTACGTGTCGTGCTGCACGAGGACCCAGCGGTCGTACTCGTTCAGCGGCTCATGGATCTCGAGCATCTCACCGCTCTCGGTGCGGACGACGCGGGACGTCTCGACCCCATGGAGTGCGAGCTCGCGCTTGTGGCGCTGCATCGAGATGCACACCCGCTTGGTGATCCAGAACGCCAGCACCGGCGCGACGAAGATCGCGATGCGGAAGAACCAGGTCAAGTTGTTGATGGACAGGTGCAGGGCGATGGCGATGAGGTCGTTCGTCGCGGCCAGCGCGAGGATCAGATAGACGACGATCCACGCGACGCCCAGCCCGGACCGCACCGGAGCGTTGTACGGCAGGTCCAGAACGTGATGCTCACGATCGTCTCCGGTCACCCAGGCCTCGATGAACGGGTACAGCGCGAGGAACCCGAGCAGACCGCCGTAGACGGCGAACGGGATGAGCATGTTCAGCGAGATCACGTAACCGAAGATCGTGAACTCCCAGCCCGGCATGAGGCGCAGGCCGCCGTCGGTCCAGAGCATGTACCAGTCAGGCTGCGAGCCGGCGGAGACGGGGGAGGGGTCGTAAGGCCCGTAGATCCACACCGCGTTGATCGCCGTGGTGGCCGAGATCAGGGTGATGATGCCGAAGACGAGGAAGAAGAAGCCTCCAGCCTTCGCGGTGTACACGGGGAACAGCGGGAAGCCCACGACGTTGCGGTCCGTCCGACCCGGGCCCGGGTAGTGAGCGTGCTTGTGCGCGACCAGCATGACCAGGTGGATGGCGATGAGACCGAGGATCATCGCCGGGATCAGGAGGATGTGGATGGTGAACAGGCGGGGGATGATCTGCGTTCCGGGGAACTCGCCTCCGAAGAGAAGCATCGACATGTAGGTGCCGATGACCGGGATCGCCTTGAACAGTCCGTCGATCACGCGCAGACCGTTGCCGGAGAGCACATCATCGGGGAGCGAGTAGCCGGAGAATCCGGCGACCATGCCGAGGACCATCAGGGTGAAGCCGACCAGCCAGTTCAGCTCACGGGGCTTGCGGAATGCGCCGGTGAAGAAGACGCGGAACATGTGCACGAAGATCGCGACCATGAACACGAGCGCGGCCCAGTGGTGCATCTGGCGGAAGAGCAGACCGCCCTTCACCTCGAAGGAGATGTGCAGCGTGGACTCGAAGGCGCGGGACATCTCCAGCCCCTGCATGGGCTCATAGGGTCCCGTGTAGACGACCTCCTCCATGGAGGGGTCGAAGAACATCGTCAGGAAGGTGCCGGAGATCAGCAGGACGATGAAGCTGTAGAGAGCCACCTCGCCGAACATGAAGGACCAGTGGTCGGGGAAGATCTTGCGGGCGAAGAACTTGACCAGGCCGGCCCCGCCGACGCGGGAGTCCAGGAAGTCGCCGCCGACCGCTCCGAGCTTCATGACGCGGCTCGGCTTCTCACCGGCGGTCTGAGTCCGGGATTCGGAAGTCGTGGTCGTCACGTGATCACTTGTCCTTGTGGATGTCCCAGAAGCTGGGACCGATCGGACCGAGGAAGTCACCGGAGGCCACCAGGTAGCCCTCGGAATCCACCTCGATCGGGAGCTGGGGGAGCGGGCGGTGCGCGGGGCCGAAGATCACCTTCGCACCGTCCGTGACGTCGAACGTGGACTGATGGCAGGGGCACAGCATGTGGTGCGTCTGCTGCTCGTACAGCGCCACCGGGCAGCCGACATGCGTGCAGATCTTCGAGAAGGCGAGGATGCCCTCGTGGCCGTTGTCCAGGCTCTCCTGGTCCTTGCCGAGCTCGGGGTCGATGCGCACGATGACGGCGGCGGCCTTGGCGCGCTCCTCCAGGTAGTGCTCGGTATCGTGCGTGAGGTCCTCGGGCATCACATGGAAGATCGAGTTCATCACGACCTCAGAGGCCTTGATCGGCGTTCCGTCATGATCCCGGGCGAGGCGCATGCCTGCTCGCCAGAACGTGTGATGGAGCTTGTTCCCGGGGAGCGGGCCCAGGGTGGACAGCGGTGCGAGCACTGCGATCGGGAGCGCCGCGAGAGCGGCCACGAGCGACGTGACGATGAGGGGGCGCCGTCCGATGCCGGACTCGTGGAGGCCGTCGGCGATGATGCCGACAGCGGCTTCACGGGTCTCCTCGTCGCCTTCGAGCGCGTGGCGCTCCTCGACCATCTCGTGGTCGGGCATGAGGGTCTTGGCCCAGTGCACAGCGGCGGCACCGATGAAGAAGACAGCGATCGCCAGTCCGAGGCCGGTGATGAGGTTCGACCACCAGAGGGCTTCAGTGCTGCCCTGCTCGGCGAAGATGTTGCGCCCGGTCGGCGTGACGAGGAAGTACGCCAGGATGAAGACGACCGTACCGACGACCGAGAGCAGGAAGAGCCCTGCGACGATGCGCTCGGCACGCTTCTCGGCGCGCGGATCGGAGTCCGCCTGACGGTGGACGTGCGGGGGGAGCCCTGGGTTCGGGAATCCGCCGTCCTCCTTGGGGACGATGGCGCTGACGCCCTTGGCGGGCGAGCTGCCGTCGAGATTGTTGTTCATGTGCTTGCTGCTCACTTGGCCTTCGCCCCCAGCCACACGGCAGTCCCGGTCAGGAGGGCGAGGATGATCGTCCATGCGTACAGACCCTCGGTGACGGGACCGAGGGAGCCCAGCGAGATGCCGCCGGGGGAGCCGTTCTCCTCGAGCTTCTCGAGGTAGGTGATGACGTCGCGCTTGTCCTGTGCGGACAGGTTCGAGTCGCTGAACACGGGCATGTTCTGGGGGCCGGTCTCCATGGCCTCGTAGACGTGCTTCGCCTCCAGGCCGGTGACCTCGGGTGCGAACTTGCCGTAGGTCAGGGCGCCGCCCTGGCCTGCGGCGTTGTGGCACATCGCGCAGTTGATGCGGAAGATCTCCCCACCGCGAGCGGCGTCGCCCTGAGAGGTGTCGAGGTACTCCTCATCGGGCACGGCAGGGCCGGCACCGAGGGAGGCGACATAGGCGGCGAGCTGACTGGTCTGCTCGTCGTCGAACTGGGGGGTCTTGCGCTGCGCCTGAGCTCCGGCGTTCTGCATGGGCATGCGCCCGGTGCCGACCTGGAAGTCGACCGCGGCGGCGCCGACACCGATCAGCGAGGGGCCGAGGGTGTTGCCGTCGGAGTCCACGACGCCTTCGGCGTTGGTGCCGTGGCAGGTGGCGCAGTTGGCGAGGAAGAGCTGCTCGCCCGCGTCGATGTCATCCTGCGTGTAGCCCTCAGCCTGGGCGGTGCGCGGCTGGAACGCGAAGTACAGCCCGCCGGTCGCGACGAGCGCGAGCAGCAATATCACGAGAAGTGCCATCGGGTGATGACGACGTGCGGCGAGTGCCTTCACGGTTCGAACCTCGATTCGTGGAGGGGACGAGCGGGGGAGGGGCGGTGGAGGATGGCAACGGGGCGAGGAGCCCGAGGAGCCCAGGGTGGGACAGCCATCAGAAGACGGTCCAGTCGAAGATGACCGGGATGACGTGATCGGGATTGATCGTGGTCATCAACGGATCGAGCAGGTACACGACGAAGAACAGGCCGATCCAGACCACGTCGACGAAGTGCCAGTAGTAGGAGAGGCAGATGACGGAGATCTGCTCGTGCTGGGTGAACTTCTTGGCCGAGAAGAGGCGCATCAGCACCATCAGGAAGGCGATGAGCCCGCCGAGCACGTGCAGCCCGTGGAAGCCGGTGGCGAGGTAGAAGACCGACCCGAAGGGGGAGGACGACAGCGTCACGCCCTTGTGGACGAGCTCGGTGTACTCGTAGGCCTGGCCGGAGACGAAGACCGCTCCCATGACGAAGGTCAGCACGAGCCATTCGACGGCACCCCATCGGGCGACGTTGAAGATGGAGCCGGTGCGGTGCTTGCGCGGGGCGAAGACGCGGCCGCCGGGCAGTCGGCCCTCGGCCATGAACACGCCCATCTGGCAGGTGAACGAGCTGGCCACCAGGATGATGGTGTTGACCAGGGCGAAGCCCTGGGTGAAGTTGCTCTGCCCATCGGCGAACGTGTCCGGGACCATGGAGCGCAGCGTGAAGAACATGGCGAAGAGTCCGCCGAAGAACATCAGCTCGCTGGAGAGCCAGACGATCGTGCCGATCTGCGTCGGATTGGGGCGGCCGACCGCAGGGGCAGCGGCGGCAGGGCGCTCGGTCATAGTCGCAGTAGTCACGTCACCACATGTCGTGTCGTCAGTTTCGGTGGCTCAGGTCACGACTCCGGAGCACACCGCAGGGCACAGCCCTGGGCGGACCACGTCAGCATATCCCTCCTGACGGCGTGTCACGAACCCAGACACACGATCGGTGGCCCGCTGTGCGGGGCGTGTGACGTATCCGTGATCCGAAGCGTGACCGGCCAGACCCTGTCCTGGCTCCTGAGTGCGATCATCGGGGCATGAGCGAGAACACTCCGACCTGGCCCGGGATCACGGCGCGACTGGTGCGCGGCGAGCAGCTGGATGCGCAGGAGGCCGGATGGGCCATGGACGAGGTGATGTCGGGCGGAGCGTCGGCGGTGCAGCTCGCCGGTTTCCTCGTCGCCCTCCAGGCGAAGGGTGTCAGCAGCTCGGAGCTGGCGGCTCTGGCAGACTCGATGGTCGCCCATGCTCGTCCCATCGCGGTTCCCGACCGGTCGATCGACATCGTCGGCACGGGAGGGGACATGGCGCAGACCGTCAACATCTCCACGATGGCCGCGCTGGTGATCGCCTCGACCGGCAGGACGGTCGTGAAGCACGGCAACCGCGCCTCTTCGTCCAAGTCCGGGACCGCGGACGTGCTCGAGCAGCTCGGGGTCCGGCTGGACCTCGAGGTGGCCCAGGTGCAGGAGATGATCGCGGAGGTCGGGATCACCTTCCTCTTCGCGCAGGTGTTCCACCCGTCCATGAGATTCGCGGCGGAGGCGCGCAAGGGGCTCGGCATACCCACCGTGATGAACATCCTCGGGCCGATCACCAATCCGGGACGCCCCGGAGCGAGCGCTGTCGGCGTCGCAGACGCGAAGGTGGCACCGATCGTCGCCGGTGTCTTCGCTGAGCGCGGGACCTCCGCTCTGGTATTCCGGGGGCAGGATGGTCTCGACGAGCTGACCGTCACTGCACCGTCGGACGTGTGGGAGGTGCGCGGGGGCGAGGTCCGTCATCATGTCCTCGATCCGCGAGATGCCGTCGGCATCGACCTCAGCCCTGTGGACTCGCTCCGGGGCGGTGATGCGGTGCAGAACGCCGACGTCGTGCGGCGCCTGTTCGCGGGCGAGGCCGAAGGTCGCCTGAGGGCCGTGCGTGAGGCCGTCCTCCTGAACGCCGCGGCCGGCATCGTCGCTCATGACGGGATCGGTGAGAAGGCCTCCGACGGCTTCGTCGACCGCCTGCGCGCTGGCTACTTCGAGGCAGAGTCCGCACTGGAGTCCGGCGGGCCAGCGGCGCTCATCACCCGCTGGGCGAAGGCCTCGCAGTCCGTCTGAGCCTCCAGGAGCGCCTGAGTCCGGGCGGTACGGGCGGCCCGGGCTTCGGGGAGCGCCCGGACCGCCAGGGGAGGCGAGCATCCCCGGTTCACCAGGGCGACCGAGGCGTCGGACGCGCTCGGAGCGCGTCGGAGGCGGTTGCGCCGTGGCCGGTGGCGCCGACGGACGGCTGCCAGGGGACGTCAGCCGTCGATTCCGAGGTCGAAGGCGGCGTCGAGGTCCCCCTTGGAGTATGTCCGGAACGCGATGTTGGTGCTGGTGTCCACGACGCCCTCGACCTTGCTGAGCCGGTCGGCGATGACATCCGCGAGGTCCTCGTGTGCGCGCACCTTCACGATGGCCACCAGATCCACGTCTCCCGTGACGGAGTAGACCTTCTCGACGCCGGCGAGGTCGACGATCTCCTGCGCGACCTCGGGAATGCGATGGGACTCGACGGTGATCGAGACGATGGCCGTGATCATGGGACCTCCTGGGAGCGTGCGCCGCGGCGCCGGATGCTGCTGCGGCACGAGCCTATTCCCTCGGAGCCGTGGCTGACCGGGCGAAGACCAGGGCGAGACGCTCCTGGGAGAACCTCGCTCGCGCCGGCACCTTCCAGTCGCCCTCGGTCAGCACGATGCGCACGCCGTCGCCCTCCAACCATCTCAGCAGCAGCTCGGACTCCTCGTGGTGGCCCTGGCAGAGCGGACCGGCCAGCGCCTCCTCGCCGTGTCCCGTCAGCGCGAGGGACCGAGCGGCGTCCAGGGGATCGCCGTGGCGCGGCACCAGGGTCGTCCCCGAGAAGCGGCCTCGGCGGATGGCCAGGATCTCCCAACCGCGCCCGCCGATGACGGGGTCGGTGCTAGGTCGGGCGGCGATCAGCAGCGGCACGCGGGACAGCGCCCGCAGGCGGCTCGCTCGTCGTGCGGCCCCGAGATAGGTGACGGCCACGCGACGGATGCGGTCGGCGTCCTCGTACCGGCCAGCGCTGACGTGTGTACGCATCCGGGCGGCGGCGTGCTCGAGGACCTCATCGGGATCCTCGAGCATCGCTCGACGCATGCGTGCGCGATGGCTGCCGCGTCCGTCGGCCGTGTCCGCGAGCTCGATGCGTCCCAGGGCGCTGCCCGCACCGAGCATCGCGTCGGTGAGCAGTGCCTTGAGCGGCTCGACGTCGTGGCGGGAGGAGAGGGGGCCGATGTGCGCGGACCCGTCGCTCTCATCGCGGGCGAGGCGCGCCGCCCGAAGGCCCTCGCGTCCGGTTCCGAGACGCAGCCACAACGCCTTCTCGGGCTTGAGGGAACGGCGGTTCGAGGGCGGCTTCTCACGACCGATGATGCGCAGCTCTCGCACGGAGGCCTCTGTCGCGGTGCGGCATTCGATGGTCCGGATCTGCTCAGCGCGGGGGAGCATGTCCAGCACGCGCCGACGAGTCTCCGCTGCGGTGAAATAGGTCCTGACCCTAGCACGCAGGTTCCTCGATGTCCCGACGTACAGGACTGCCCCGTCGACGTCGAGGAACTGATAGACCCCGGGGACGGAGGGGACGCCCTCGGCGAGGTGCTTCTTGCGCAGCTGGACGGGGCGTGCGCGCCGGTGCGCACCAGCGAGATCCTCGAGCGTGCTGGCTCCGGTCGGACCGAGGCGGGAGATGATCGCATGCAGCACGTCCACAGTGGCGCGCGCGTCGGACAGGGCACGATGGTCGGGGGTGATCGTTGCGCCAACGTGCGCTGCGAGGGTGCCCAGGCGATGGTCGCGAACCTCGTCCCGGCGGTAGACCGTGCGCGCGAGTGCAAGAGTGTCCAGCACCGTCGGGTTGGGCCACGGCAGAGCGCATGCCGCCGCCTGCGCCCTCAGGAATCCTGTGTCGAAGCGAGCGTTGTGCGCCACCAGCGCAGCGTCGCCCATGAAGTCCAGGAACATGGGCAGGACGGTGGAGATCCGGGGCGCGTCTGCCACGGTCGCATCGGAGATCCCGGTCAGCGACGCGATATACGCCGGGATGGGACGCTCAGGGTCGACGAAGCTGCGGAACTCACCGAGGACCTCGCCTCCGCGGACTTTGACCGCTCCGATCTCCGTGATCGCGTCGCTGCCCGGATCGGTGCCGGTGGTCTCGAGGTCGACGACCACGAGAGTCGCCTCCTCGAGGGGAGTGCCGAGATCGTCGAAGCTGAGCTGGCGGCGGGCGGACATGCACGCAGAGTACGACGCGCCTCCGACGGATCTGCGCCACGGGGAGCTCAGGAGAGCCTCGGGCGTTCCCTCGAGGGGCCGATGGTCACGGGGATGCGCGGCGGTCCCGCCTCTCAGCCGCCCGCGTGGCGGTCGGGGGAGGCGGGACCGGGAGGCGGCGGCCGAGAGGGGGCAGGGGCGGAGGAGCGGGCGTCAGGCTGCGGGCTTGGGCGTCGCGTAGATGTCCTCGATCACGTCCGCGAAGTCCTTGACCACGACGTTGCGCTTGAGCTTCATCGAGGGCGTGAGGTAGCCGTTCTCCTCTGTGAAGTCGGTGTCTATCACGCGGAAGACGCGGATCGACTCCGCGCGGGAGACGGTGGCGTTGGCCTTGTCGACGACCGTCTGCAGCTCGGCACGGACGCGCTCGTCCTGAGCGGCCTCGGCGACCGTCATCTCGGGCAGCCCGCTGTTCTTCAGCCAGGTGGGGAGCATCTCGGCGTCGAGGGTGAGGATCGCAGCGACGAACGGCTTCTGGTCACCGGTGACGATGCACTGGCTGACCAGCGGGTGCGATCGCAGCTGGTCCTCGAGCTGCGCCGGGGAGATGTTCTTGCCGCCGGCTGTGACGATGACCTCCTTGGATCGGCCGGTGATCGTCAGCGAGCCGTCCGCGTCGAGCGATCCCAGATCGCCGGTGCGGAACCATCCGTCGCGCAGCGCCTCCGCGGTCGCGTCGGGGTTGTCGTGGTAGCCCTTGAAGACCATGACGCCCTTGACCAGGATCTCGCCGTCGTCGTCGATCGCGACGGTCGATCCCGGCAGCGGCGGTCCGACGGTGCCGGGCTTGACATCCCACGGCAGGTTCACACAGACCGGAGCAGTGGTCTCGGTGAGGCCGTAGCCCTCGAGGACCGTGACGCCGATCCCCCGGAAGAAGTGGGCGAGGCGCTCTCCCAGGGGGGCGCCTCCGGAGACCGCCCAGGAGACCCGACCGCCCATGGCGTCGCGGAGAGTTCCATAGACGAGCATGTCGAACAGCCTGTGCTTCACCTTCAGCACCGCAGGGACCTTGCCGGCGCTCTCCGCCTTCGACCAGGCGATGGCGGTCTCCGCCGCGGCCGCGAAGATCCTGCCCTTCCCTCCGGCGATGGCCTTGGCCTCAGCACCGTTGTAGACCTTCTCGAACACGCGGGGGACAGCGAGCAGGAACGTCGGACGGAAGGCGGCGAGGTCCGGAAGCAGATTCTTCGTATCGGGCGTGAAGGCGGTCGTGACGGGCCAGGAGACGGCGAGGACCGTGAGCAGCCGAGCGAACACGTGCGCCAGCGGCAGGAACATGAGCATTCGCGACCCGCGGGGGAGCACGTGGTCCCCCAGCAGCGTCACCGCACTGCGGGTGGTGTCCACGAAGTTCGCGTGGGTGAGCTCGGCACCCTTCGGGCGGCCAGTGGTGCCCGAGGTGTAGATGATCGTGGCGACGTCGGCCATGCGACGCGAGGTCCGGCGCTGCTCGAGCGTCTCGTCGTCGACCTCCTTGCCGCGCTCCTTGAGCTCGTCGAGGATGCCGTCCTCGATGACGCCGATGCGATCCAGATGAGGCAGCTCCCCCCGGATGGACTCGACGTCCTCCTTGTGGCGCGTCTGCTCGACCAGTGCGTAGCGCGCCTTCGAGTTCGAGGCGATCCACTGGATCTGGCTGGGGGAGGAGGTCTCGTAGATCGGCACGCTCACGCCCCCCGCCCACCAGATCGCGAAGTCCGCGAGGGTCCACTCGTACCGGGTGCGCGAGAGGATGGCGACCACGTCGCCGCTCTCGACGCCGGTCGCGATCAGACCCTTCGCGACGGCCTTGACCTCGTCCACGAACTCGGCGGACGACATGGGCGTGTAGCCGCCCCGACCGTCGGCCATCTCGAAGACGGGCACTCCTCCATCGGACTCCAGACGCCCCAGCAGCAGGTCCGTGGCGTTCTCGTCCTCGCGGCTCTGGTGCTGTGCGGCGGTGCCGAACTGCTTCATCGAATCTCCTTCGATCCGGGTGGGGCCCAGCTCATGCATGCCGGGGACGCTCGCCCGGAAGCGCTGGTGGGTCCTGAGGATTCTACGCCAGCGCACCCTACGATGGTCCCTGACATTCGGGGACGACTAGGAAGGGAACACATGCTCTCCATCGGTGTGGATATCGGCGGGACCAAGATCGCGGCCGGCGTGGTCGATGAGGAGGGGCGGATCGTCGCCTCGACCACGCGCAGCACCCCCGCAACCGATCCGGAGCTCATCGAGGCCGGCGTCGCCGATGCCGTCGCTGAGCTCCGGGCAGATCACGCGGTGATCGGTGTGGGCGTCGGTGCCGCGGGGTTCGTCGATGCTGATCGCCGCACCGTCCGCTTCGCCGCCAACCTGGCGTGGCGGCAGCACCCGCTCGCCGATCGCATCGAGGCGCTCGTGGACCTGCCGGTGGTCGTGGAGAACGACGCCAATGCCGCCGGCTGGGCCGAGTACCGCTTCGGCGCGGCCCGGGACGCCGAGCACATGCTGATGGTCACGGTCGGCACCGGGCTGGGCGGCGCCGTCGTGCTCGACGGGCGGCTGCTGCGCGGTGCCGGCGGTTTCGCCGGCGAGATCGCGCACATGACCGCCGTGCCGGACGGCCAATGGTGCGGCTGCGGGCGGAGGGGCTGCCTCGAGCAGTACACCGCCGGGACGGCGCTCGTGCGTGCGGCGAAGCATCGTGCGAGGACGGGGGACCCGGTCATGGAGCCCCTCATCGCCGCCGCAGGCGGTCGGGCCAAGGACATCGACGGTCCGCTCATCACACGGCTCGCGCAGCAGGGCGATCCGGCGTCGATCGACCTCATCGGCGAGATCGGCACCTGGCTCGGGCTGGGCGTCGCCTCGATCTCCGCTCTGCTGGATCCCAGCGTCGTCGTCGTCGGAGGAGGAGTGGCGGCGGCAGGGGATCTGCTGGTCGAGCCGGCACGGATCGCCTATGAGGCGGACGTCACGGCCCGGATGCACCGCGACATGGTCCCGTGGGTCATCGCGAGCATGGGCAACGAGGCGGGGATCGTCGGGGCCGCGGACCTCGCGCGCTGAACGCGCGGGGTGAGCCGCCGGACGCGGAGCGCCCCGCAGAACGCCTCGTGAAGAAGGGCGGGCCCCCGAGCGGTGGAGAGGCGGCGCCGGGATCTGATCCGGGATCAGACCTCGGCGCCGTCGTCGTCCTCGCGGTCGGCGGGGACCTTGAGGAGCAGGGAGATCAGTCCGCCGAGCGCGGCTGCGCCGCCCAGCCAGCCCAGCCAGACCGGCAGCGATGACGACACGGCGACGACCAGCAAGAGAACGAGCCCGCCGAGGAGGGCCGTCCACCCCCACAGCGTCCCAGAGGAGCTCTCCGGCAGGTCCGGATCGGGGGCGACGAAGTCTCCCGGCAGCGGAGCGTCGTCGTCCTCATCGCCGTCGAGCTCCGGATGCCCGGAGCGGGGACGGCGATCGGAGCCGGATGCCGCTCCGAATCCCGGTGCGCCGGTGCCGAGCGCCGGCCGACCGCCCGCTGAAGGATGCGCGGCGCGCGCACGGGCGCGCGACTCGGCCGACGGAGGCTCCGGGGGACTGTCCGGGCTGGAGCGCCAGAGATCATCGTCCGCGGAGGGTGCCGACGGCCCCGATCCCGGTGAGCGGTCGGCATGCTCGCCCGGCTCCCGCCGGGCAGGCGGGACGTCCCCGGCGGCCGGCTCCTCCGGGGCGCGGCCCGGCCGGAGCACCATGCCCTCGCCCTCGAGCATGCGCTTGAACTCGGCATCGACGTCGCGCGGGTCATGACCGCCCTCCTGCCGCGTGCTCATGAAGTGCTCCGGGCTGGACGCGGAACGTGCTGATCGAGGAAGCGGGAGGACGTCTCGAACAGCAGCTGGGCGTCGTGGTCCAGAGGGACGAGGTGGTGGCTCCGCGGCAGCGGCAGGCGCTCGACGCGCCCGCGCACCCCGGCGGCGACGATGTCGCTGTCCGCGGGCGGCACCGTGTGGTCGACGCTCGAGGTCGCGAGCAGCACGGGGAGGTCGATCGCGCCGAGGTCGCGGCGCGTGCGCGAGAAGAGACCTCGCAGCTCGGCGACGGATCGCAGAGGCATGCGATCATAGGCCTCCTCCTGGACTCCCTCGAGAGCGATGTCCGAGCCGATCCCGGGCAGGGTCGGCAAGACCAGGGAGAGCGGGCGCGCGAGCATCGCCACCCAGGGCAGCGTCATCCCGGGGTTCACGGCGACCAGCGCTGCGATGCGACCGCGCAGCGCAGGGTCCTCGCCGAGCGCGAGAGTGAGGGCGCCGCCCATGGACAGACCCCCGATCGCGATAGGGCCCAGATCGTCGGAGAGCTCCACGACGGCCTCCTTGAGGGCGTCGTACCACTCGTCGGCGGACGTCGCCGCCATGTCCTGCCACCTGGTTCCGTGCCCGGGCAGCAGCGGCAGCTCGACCTCCCATCCCTGTGCCGCATGATGCTCGGCCCAGGGGCGCAGGGATTGAGGCGACCCCGTGAACCCATGACACAGGAGGAGACCGCCGCGCGGGCTAGAGTGTCCCCGGGCGCGCCAGGGACGGGACAGTTCGCTGAACGCCATGGGTCCATCGTCGCACCCGCGCCGACCGACCACATCCACGTTCCCGTGCTCGATCGTCCCCTGCAGGAGGAGCCCGTGCTCTACGACCTCGCCAAGCCGCCCGTGGCGACACTCGTGCGGATGGTGTGGCGACCCACCATCAGCGGATCCCAGAACGTGCCCGCGAGCGGCGCGGCGATCCTCGCCTCGAACCATCTCGCATACTCGGACACCGTCTTCCTCCCGGCTCAGCTGGAGAGGACAGTCCACTTCCTCGGGAAGTCGGACATCTTCTCCGGCGGGTCGCCGCTGAACGCGGTGTTCGCGCGGATCATGCGAGGCCTGAACGTCATGCCGGTCGATCGCTCCGGGGGGAGAGCGTCCTCGTCCGCGATCGAAGCGGGCCTCGAGGTGCTCGGAGCGGGACGGCTGCTGGGCATCTACCCGGAGGGGACCAGGAGTCCCGATGGACGTCTGTACCGGGGCAAGACCGGTGTGGCGCGCTTCGCGCTCGCCGCCGGTGCGCCGATCATCCCGGTGGCGATGATCGGCAGCCACGAGGCGCAGAGAGGACGGCGCTATCTGCCGCGTCGCAGCCCCCGCATCCGCGTGGTCCTCGGCGCGCCCATCGACGCGGTCGCGATCGCGGAGGCGATGCCGGGCGCCGAGGAGGCGCGGGTGCTGCGGGCCGTCACCGATGAGGTGATGGCACGCATCCAGGCGATGTCCGGGCAGGAGCGGGTGGACGAGTACGCGGCCGATGTCAAGCGGCGCCTGCGCACCGAGGGCGAGAGCACCTTGGACGGCTGACGGGCACGAGGGCCGGTTGCCGCGGATCGGGTGATACCGGTCCCGAGGCCCGGGACGGAGCATCCGCTCTCGTGGCTTCCTCAGTACCCTGGGCGGGTGACTCAGTACAGCCCCGGTGCCCCCGCCCGCGCGCACTCCTTCTCCCTGTCTGCGGCCGACGACGGCCTCGCGGCGCTCGGCGCCTGGCGCGAGCTCCCGCGGGTCCAGCAGCCTGCATGGCCGGACGAGGCCGTCCGCGCGCGCGTGTTCGATCAGCTGCGCGCCGCTCCGCCGCTGGTCTTCGCCGGTGAGGTCGATGTCCTGCGCAGCCGGTTGGCCGCTGCGGCACGTGGCGAGGCGTTCCTCCTCCAGGGAGGCGACTGCGCCGAGACCTTCGCGGAGTCGACCGCGGATCGCATCCGCAACAAGATCCGGACCATCCTGCAGATGGCTGCTGTGCTCACCTACGGCGCCTCCGTGCCGGTGGTGAAGATGGGTCGCATGGCCGGGCAGTTCGCGAAGCCGCGCTCCTCCGACGTCGAGACCCGCGACGGCGTGACCCTCCCCACCTATCGCGGGGATGCGGTCAACGACTTCGCCTTCACCGAGGAGTCCCGGATCCCGGACCCGAATCGTCTGTGGAGGACCTACACCACCAGCGCTTCCACCCTGAACCTGATGCGCGCCTTCACCGGTGGCGGATTCGCAGACCTCCGGGACGTGCACTCGTGGAACCGCGGATTCACATCGGGGCCGGGCTACGACCGCTATGAGGAGCTGGCGGCGCAGATCGACAAGGCGATTCGGTTCATGGACGCCATCGGTGCGGACTTCGACGCGCTCAAGGTGGTCGAGTTCTACGCTTCCCATGAGGCTCTGCTGCTGGACTACGAGGAGGCGATGGCGCGCATCGACTCCCGCACCGGCGAGATCTACGGCTGCTCCGGTCATTTCCTCTGGATCGGCGAGCGCACGCGGCAGATCGACGGCGCGCATGTGGACTTCATGTCGCGCCTGCGCAATCCGATCGGGGTGAAGCTCGGTCCCGATGCCTCCGTCGACGATGCCCTGCGGCTGATCGACGTCCTGGATCCCGATCGGGAGCCCGGCCGCCTGACCTTCGTCTCCCGGATGGGCGCGAAGAAGGTCCGCGATCGGCTGCCAGCTCTGGTCGAGGGGGTGCGCGATGCGGGCGCCCAGGTCGCCTGGGTCACCGATCCGATGCACGGGAACACGATCACCTCCTCCAACGGCTACAAGACGCGTCGCTTCGAGGACATCCTCGACGAGGTGGTCGGCTTCTTCGAGGTGCATCAGGAGCTGGGGACGATCCCGGCCGGTCTGCACATGGAGCTGACCGGAGACGACGTCACCGAGGTCCTCGGCGGGGCGGGAGAGATCGATGAGGCGGGACTCGCCCGGCGCTACGAGACGGTGGTGGATCCGCGCCTTAACCACCAGCAGTCCCTCGAGCTCGCGTTCCTGGTCGCGGAGATGCTCTCCCGGCGCTGATCCGCTGCACGGTCGCGTGCCGAGTCCCTCGGGGCCGCGCAGCGGCGGTGATGGTCGCTGCTGCGCTCCCAGACGTCCCTCGAGCTAGAGCTCAGAAGACGGTGATGGTGATCGTCGATCCCTTCGCCAGCTCGCTTCCGGCTTCAGCCGACTGCTGGTAGACGAGGTCGAAGACCGGATCGTCGTTCTCGTACTCGACGTTAACGGTGAAGCCCGCCGACTCGAGGGCCGAGCGCGCGTCGGCCTCGGACTTCCGGAACACGTCGGGAACGGTGACCATCTCGGGGCCGAGCGAGGTCACGAGGGTGACGGTGTCTCCGAGATGCCCTGTGCCGGAGGCGGGGGACTGGGAGATCACTGCTCCCTCGGGGACCGACGAGGAGTGCTGGCTGCTGGCTGAGACCACGAAGCCCTCGGCCTCCAGCGCCGCGCGGGCGTCCGAGCCGCTCTGGCCGGTCACGTCAGGGATCGAGATCGGTCGACGTCCCAGGGAGACGACGACGTGGACCTCGCCTCCTTCGGGAAGCTCCTCCGCCTCCTGCTCCTGCGAGATGACTGTTCCCTCGGGGACGGTCTCCGAATAGACCGGGTCGTCCTCGACGAGCACCAGGCCGAGGCCCTCCACCTGTTCGCGGGCATCCTCAAGGCCTTCTTCAACCACATCGGGCACGGCGAAGAGCTCCACCCCCTTGGAGACGACGAGCTGCACGCTCCCGCCCTTCTTCACGGTCGTCCCTGCAGAGGGGTCGGCAGAGATCACGTGACCGGCCGGCACGGTGTCGTCGAACTGCTCGACCGTGCGCACGGACAGTCCGGAGGAGGCGAGCATGGACTCCGCATCGCTGAGCTGCGTCCCGGCGAGCACGGGGATCGTGCGGTCGGCGCCCGGCCCGACGTTCGCGTACCAGTCGTAGCCGTACCAGCCTCCGGTGGCCAGCGAACCGAGCACCAGGAGGGAGGCGATCAGGGCGAGCGCGCGGGAGCGGTGGCGGGATCCCAGCCTGAGATGGCGCCCGCGGCGGGCTCTCGGGGGCCGCAGCACGACCGTGTTCGGACCTGCGGAGTCATCGGAGTCGTCGGCGTGATCGCCGTTCCCGTCATCCCCTGCGTCGGCAGCCGATCGCGTCGCGCTGTCGCTGAGCGCATCGGCGGACGCCGGATCCTCCGTCGGGTCTCCGCCGCGTTGCGCGGGAGCGTCCTCGCCGTCGGGAGCCTCCGGACCCTGGGCGGTGGAGCCCTCAGAGGAGTCCTCGGAGGATCCTTCCGTCCCCGGAGCAGCGGCGGAAGAGCTCGTATCGGAGCCCGGCTCCGCGTCGGTGCTGGACGTCGGAGGCAATGCGCCTCCCCAGGAGGGCGGGAAGACCCGCGCATCGCCGTGGAGCTCAGCGACGACTTCGTCGAGCGAGGCGGTCAGGCGAGGCGTCTCCCCGGTGTCGGCCAGGGTGATCGCCACCGCGCGACGCTCGAGTGCAGCGGGGGCCAGTCGGGACTGCAGGTCGCGCACGCTGCGCAGCAGCTCTCCGGCGCTCGCCGGCCTCTGCTCGACCCGGCGATCGCTGGCCCACGTGACCAGTGCATCCAGCTCCCGGGGGACGCCGGCGGCACGCACGGAGGGAGCAGGGATGTCCTCATGGACATGCTGGAAGGCGATGTGCACGGGCTGATCGCCTGTGAACGGCTGCGAACCGGTGAGCATCTCGAACAGGACGACGCCGAGGGAGTACAGGTCGCTGCGCTCATCGCATTGCCCCCGGGTGACGACCTCGGGACTGATGTAGGCGACGGTGCCGAGGAGGGTCGTGCTCGCTGAGGAGTTCGAGGTGCCGATCGCGCGGGCGAGGCCGAAGTCGGCGACCTTCACCGTTCCGTCCCCGTCGATGAGGATGTTCTCGGGCTTGATGTCGCGGTGGACGATCCCGGCCGCATGCGCTGCGACGAGGGCCTCGAGGACCTGCGCTGTCACATCCAGTGCGTCGCCGACGGTGAGTCGCTCCTGCTCGGTGATGCGCGCGCGCAGCGTCTCGCCGTCGACCAGCTCCATGGCCAGGTAGATGCGGTCCTCGTCGGCCCCCTGGTCGAAGACTCCCACGACATTGCGGTGGGCCAGCCTCGCGGCGCTCCGGGCCTCGCGGGCGAAGCGTCGCCGGAAGTCCTCGTCCTGAGCCAGATGCGGATGCATGATCTTCAGGGCCACGACGCGATCCAGCCGCTGATCATGACCCCGGTACACCGTCGCCATCCCCCCGCGCGCGATCGGCTCCTCGACCCGGTAGCGGCCGTCGAGGAGCTGGCTGATGTCGCGAGAAGTCGACGTCGCCGAGCTCACGGTGCCACCTTAGGATCCCGCGTGCGCGGTGACGGGCACCGACACGTCCTGCTGGCTGACGCTGTGGCGAGTCCGACGCCCTGTTCGAGGCCCCCAGGGTCGCTGAGACGGCCGGGACGTGGCACGCTTGCCGTGTGAACGAGCTCGACGACCTCATCTCCGACTGGCTGACCCTGCCCGACGTGGCACTGGCCCTCGACATCGACGTCTCCAAGGTGCGGCGCCTGATCGACGAGGGCTCTCTCGTCGCAGTGCGTCGCGGCGATCCCGTGGTCCGATCGGTTCCTGCCGAGCTGTTGGTCGACGGCGCGATCGCGCCTCATCTGGGCGGGACGGTGACAGTGCTGAGGGACGGCGGGTACGACGATGCTGAACTGCTGACCTGGCTCTTCACCGAGGATGAGACGCTCCCCGGCCGCCCTATCGATCACCTCCGCCGAGGGCAGCGAGGCGAGGTCCGTCGTCGCGCGCAGGCTCTCGCCTTCTGACCTCCTGCGCTGGACGCACGGCTGGGCGCGCGAGCGCCGGACTCGTGGACGAGCGTGCGGCCGATGCCTCATCTCCGCCTCAGACCGGAAGTCCGGTGACGTCCGTGGCCTGCGCCGCGAGGGCTGCGAGCCCCGCCACCCCAGGGCCGGACAGGCCTCGGGCGTCGGTCAGGATCCTCTCAGCTCGCGCCGCGTGATCTCGCACGTCCTGCGCCACGGAGGCGACGGCACCGGTCGAGATCATCAGCTCGTGCACGGCGCGAACCTGCTCGGTCGGGGCGGCCGGGTCCCCGACTGTGCGTTCGATCAGCTCTCTGGCCTGCGTGTCTGCGGCAGTGATGGTCCGTGCCAGCAGAACCGTGCGCTTCCCCTCGACGATGTCGCCGCCGATCGGCTTGCCGGTGGAGCCGGTGTCCCCGACGACGCTGAGCAGGTCGTCGCGCAGCTGGAACGCCGTACCGACCTCCATCGCCCATGACCCGAGGTCCTCGAGAGCGGAATCCTGGGCGCCGGAGAGCGCCGCACCGATCCGTACGGGGCGCAGCACCGTATACGGGACGGTCTTCCATCGGATCACGGCGAGCGCAGCGGACTCCGCATCCCCCGTCGAGCGGAAGCCGCCCGACTGGTGCAGGATGTCGAGGTACTGACCGGACATGACCTCCGTGCGCAGAAGGTCGAACTCGGCGAGTCCGCGCAGGGCGTCCTGCTGACGCACGGACGCCCTGCTCTCGCGGACGAGGCCGGTGGCGATCTGCTCGGCCCAGGTCAGCGAGAGATCCCCCAGGACGATGGCGGTGGCGATGCCGAAGTCGGCCGCCGAGCCGTCGAGCTCGGCCGCCTGATGCTCCGATGCCGCGGCGACATGGAGCGCCGGTCGGCCGCGGCGCATCGGAGAGTGATCGATCACGTCGTCATGCATGAGGGCCGCAGCCTGCACCAGCTCTATCGCGGCGCCCGCTCGGGCGAGAGCGTCCACCTGCTCAGAGTCGGGCGCCGCGCCGAGCGCTGCGACCCCGGCCCAGAAGCAGAACCGCGGACGCAGGAGCTTGCCGCCGACGAGATACTGCTCGAGCGAGTCGACCAGCACGGTCGTCTCGGGAGCGATCTCCTGCAGTCGCTCCCGCTGGTCGGCGAGGAGCTCGGACTGCATGTCCTCGAGACGCTCGACGAGGCGTCGATCGAGCTCCTGAGCGAGTGGATGGGTGCCGGGCGCTCCGGTCGATGTCATCAGGACTTGCACCTCCATGGGGACCACCCGATCCTCCCACGTCCGGGGAGCGGAGCACTCCTCCCCATCCCTTCTCCGTCCACAGATGAGACCGTGCTCTCCCGTCGGACTCCCTGCTGGACCAGGCTCGGCACATGATGACTCACACCGCTTCTGCTGGCGCCGTATCTCGAGCGTTCCCGTTGCACGATCCTGCCGGGCTGCTCGCTGAGGCGCGCCGCGCGCTCCGCCGGCCGGTGCGCGACTCCTTCGTGCTGATCGCGCACGACGGTCCGGGCTCCCGCCCCCTGTTCGCCCGCTCCTCACTGGGAGCCCTGCTGTCCGGACAGCTCACCGACATCCTCGAGAACCAGTTCGCGCTCATGCGCGAGAACGGCGCCAGCCGGGCGACCGCCCTGGTCGTCATCGGAGATGGAGACGATGGGGCACCAGGCGAGATGCTCGACGATGCCGCCGAGCATCTCGCTCCCAGGATCATCGCGGCCGCCGATCTCATGCTTCCCGAGCCCTTCGCGATCGACGCGGTCTGGATAGTGGAAGCGGGCAGGGCGCGCCAGGTGCTCCCCGCCGGGCACGACGACGGGGACTGGGTGCTCGCGATCTCTCCTCCCATTCCTCTGGGACAGCCCGACGGGACCCATGCGGGACCGCCATCCGACGCTGACGACGGCGACGCCCCGCAGTGGGATCTCATCGCGATGCGCATCGCATCGGCCCTGCAGGCGCTGGGCGCTGCCCGCACGGCGGAAGCGGCCCCTGTCCGCGGCCAGGATCGTCCGGCGCTGCGCCGCGGTCCCGAGCCGATGGGCCGCCTCTTCGCCGAGGCGCGGAGGGCGCTCGGCCGCCTGCGAGATGCAGAGGGCATGGGGACCGAGCTGAGCCCGCGGTCCGTGACGGACTGTGAACGTGTGGCGAGCTTCCTGTCGACGCTCGACTCCAGCGCATCCCACTGGGCCCTGTGGGAGCACTGCGCGGAGCACGGCCGACGGGAGGAGGCACGGGGCGAGGATGTGCTCGCGCGGATCATCGAGGACGAGGACTGCATCCCGCATGAGGATGTCGTCGCAGGTGGGAGCTGGTTCGTCGGCCTCCAGGAGCTCAGGGCGCTGACGGAGCAGATGATCCTCCTGGTGGGTGCCGACGATGTGCCCGATGCCGTGGAGGCCTGGCGCGGGCTTACCGTCGTGCTCTGCCTGCTGGACTGGTGGAACCATCATCTGGCGGCTGCCGGTGATCTCATCGACGAGCTCCGTGAGCACGATCCAGCGTCCCGTCTGGCACTCTTGCTGTCGCGCCTGATCGACGTCCCCCTGCAGCCGGCCTGGCGGCCGTCTCATCCCCGGACGCCGCAGAAGGAGCAGGCAGCATGGAAGGAGCAGCAGGGTCCGTGACGATGACCAGTGACCGGCGATCCGTCGCCGACGCCCGAGCCGAGGAGACGGCTCCTGCACCCTCTGCACAGCCTGAGGGTGTCGGCTCGAACGGTGCCTGGCGTCCTTCTGACGGGCCCGGCGATCGCAGCTTCGCCCAGGTCGGACCGCTCACGCTGGAGAGCGGCGAGATCCTGGAGGACGTCACTCTCGCGTACGAGACCTGGGGATCGCTCGACGCCGACGGAAGCAACGCCGTCCTCGTCCTCCATGCGCTCACCGGAGACTCCCACGTCCTCGGCGAAGCAGGGCCCGCCCACCCCAGCCCTGGGTGGTGGGAGGACCTCATCGGCCCTGGGCGGGCCATCGACACCGATCGCTGGTTCGTGATCGCGGCGAACGTGCTGGGAGGCTGCCAGGGGAGCACCGGTCCCAGCTCCCCGGCTCCGGACGGGCGGCCGTGGGGATCCCGCTTCCCGGCCGTGACGATCCGCGATCAGGTCGCGGCCGAGCACGCCCTGTGCTCGCAGCTCGGGCTGGACCAGCTCGCCCTCGTGATCGGAGGATCCATGGGGGGCATGCGCGCCGTCGAATGGGCCGTGTCCCATCCGGAGGCAGTCCGAAGGCTCGCAGTCCTGGCGAGCTCCGCGCGAGCCAGCGCGGACCAGATCGCCTGGAACTCCGCGCAGATCGCGGCCATCCGCGCGGATGCGGGGTTCCACGGCGGCGACTACTACGACCTCCCGGACGGCGAGGGGCCGCATCGCGGTCTGGGCGTGGCGCGGCGGATCGCGCACACGACCTATCGCACGGCCGCGGAGCTCGAGGACCGGTTCGGCAACCGTCCGCAGGGGGACGAGGATCCCTTCACCGGAAAGGGCCGGCACCAGGTCACCAGCTATCTGGATCATCACGCGACCAAGCTCGCGCGACGCTTCGACGCCAACTCGTACATCGTCCTCGCGCAGGCTATGAACACCCATGATGTCGGGCGCGGGCGCGGTGGCACCGCCGCTGCGCTCGCCGAGGTGAGGGCCAGCAGCCTCGTGGTGGCGATCGACAGCGACCGCCTGTTCCCTCCGGTGCTGGTCAGTGAGATGGCCGAGCACATCCCCGATGCGCGATGGGAGGTCGCCTCCTCGCCCATCGGGCACGACGCGTTCCTGGTCGCGCACAGGGACCTCCAGGAGTGGATAGCACAGCTCCTGGACGGATAAGCTGGTCGAACCTGTCATCGGGGTCGCGATCCCGGTGCCGCCAACGTCCCAGGGGGAGCTTCCGGATGACCATCGTGGTGGGCTACTCGCCGTCAGGGCAGGGCAGGGCCGCTCTGCGTGCCGCCGTCCGCGACGCCAAGCGCACGCATCAGAACGTCGTCGTCGCCTCGCACCAGTTCTACGATGCTGAGGCCTCGGAACCGGCGACGGCGGACGAGGCGACCGTGCGGGAAGCGCTCGCGGGCCTCGATGAGGACGGCCTGGAGGATCTCGACATCGCAGTCCGTCTGGGCGAGGGCCAGGACATCGGTGAGTTCGTGCTCGCGCTCGCCGAAGAGCTCTCGGCCAGCCTGATCGTGATCGGCCTGCGCTGGAAGTCGCCGATCGGGAAGCTCAATCTCGGCACCTCCGCCCGTCGGGTCGTTCTGGGGGCGCCCTGTCCTGTCCTGGCAGTCAAGGACCCGGAGTCCGCACAGGCGGCTCCGTCGGCCCGCAGCTGGTCCTGATCGCCCACGGCCGGTCCTGACGAGCTCCCGTCCTCTGCCCGCCGCCGTCCGTCGTCTGCTGTCCACCGTGCTGAAGCTCGGGAACCGGAGCAGCAGGGAAGGGATCAGCGGGATGGGAATAGATGGCGCGAGAGGGCGTTATACTCGACAGGCTTGACGGCACCGTGCCCTCGTGCGCCAAGAAACCGGTGGACAACCGGTCGATCGCACATCAAGGGATCCGTCAGCCGCGCCGAGACGACCGACCGCCAGAGAGTGCCGGTGCACCCACGGGTGCACCGCCGGAAGAAGGAACTCTGTGACTCCCGCCAAGACTGCCTCGAAGAGCACTGGGACCGCCCGCGCTGCCTCCACGGCGAACACCGCCGAGGATGCGGCCGTCGACGAGACCGCCGCGACCCAGGAGGCCGCCGCGACTGAGGAGAAGCCTGCGCGCAGGACCGCTGCCAAGAAGAAGAGCACCACGTCGCGCTCGAAGTCGTCACGCACCTCGAAGGCCAAGGCATCGGCCGAGGTCGACGAGCCGGAGACCGATGCGGAAGAGGACGGCGAGGAGGAGACCGCCGCCTCGCGGACCACGACGGACGACAAGGTCGAGGCGTCGGGCGGTTTCGTGTTCAGCGCCGGCGAGGACGACTCCCCGGCTCAGCAGGTCGTCACCGCCGGCGCCACGGCCGATCCGGTGAAGGACTACCTCAAGCAGATCGGCAAGGTCGCGCTGCTCAACGCCGCACAGGAGGTCGAGCTGGCCGAGCGCATCGAGGCCGGCCTGTTCGCCGAGCAGCTCCTCAAGCGCGACGAGTCCATGGCGAAGACCAAGAAGGGGCGCGAGCTCGCGATCATCGCGGAGGACGGCCGCGCCGCCAAGGATCACCTGCTCGAGGCGAACCTCCGCCTGGTGGTCTCCCTGGCGAAGCGCTACACGGGTCGCGGCATGCTGTTCCTGGACCTCATCCAGGAGGGCAACCTGGGCCTCATCCGTGCGGTGGAGAAGTTCGACTACTCCAAGGGCTACAAGTTCTCGACCTATGCCACCTGGTGGATCCGGCAGGCGATCACACGCGCCATGGCCGACCAGGCCCGCACTATCCGCATCCCGGTGCACATGGTCGAGGTCATCAACAAGCTCGCACGCGTCCAGCGTCAGATGCTGCAGGATCTCGGGCGAGAGCCCACTCCGGAGGAGCTCGCCAAGGAGCTCGACATGACTCCGGAGAAGGTCGTCGAGGTCCAGAAGTACGGTCGTGAGCCCATCTCCCTGCACACGCCGCTGGGAGAGGACGGCGACAGCGAGTTCGGCGACCTGATCGAGGACTCCGAGGCCGTGGTCCCGGCGGATGCGGTCAGCTTCACCCTGCTCCAGGAGCAGCTGCATTCCGTCCTCGACACCCTCTCCGAGCGGGAGGCCGGTGTGGTCTCCATGCGCTTCGGCCTCGAGGACGGTCAGCCGAAGACTCTCGACGAGATCGGCAAGGTCTATGGCGTGACCCGCGAGCGGATCCGTCAGATCGAGTCCAAGACGATGAGCAAGCTGCGTCACCCCTCTCGTTCGCAGGTCCTCCGCGATTACCTCGACTGAGGTGGGAGCGCTCGATCTGGATGACGGCGCCGGTTCCGCCTGGTCGGGGGACGGCGCCGTCGGCGTACCCGGAGGGAGCGCACCTCCTCGCCCGACCGCAGTCGGGGAGATGCGTGTGGTCCGCATCGGCTCCGAGGACTGGGCGGCCCACAGGGAGCTGCGGCTGCGGATGCTGGACGAGGATCCCGAGGCCTTCTGGTCACCGGCCGACGTGCGCACCTGGAGCGAGGCGCAGTGGCGCGCGGATGCGACGGGGCCCCGTCTCCATCTGCAGGCGAGGGCGGGGTCGCGGACGCTCGGAGGGATCGGCGTGCTTCCCGAGGGCTACGATGCCGACGACCTGGTGGCAGAGGACGAAGCGCATCTGGTCTCCCTCTGGGTCGAGCCGGCATCGCGCGGCCGGGGGCTGTCCCGCCTGCTCCTGCTCGCCGCCGCGGAGCTGAGCCTCGAGCTCGGCAGGCCGCTGCTCAGCCTCGCGGTCGACTCCCGCAACGATGTCGCACAGCGCCTGTATGAACGGGCGGGATTCGCGAGGACAGGTGTGGAGCACGTTCGCGGGGATGCTCCGAGCCGTTGGGTCCATTTCGCGGCGGACGCGACCAGCCTGCTGGAGGGATGAGGGGCGGAGAGGACGCCTTCCTATGCCTGAGGGCCCTGCACTCTGCAGTGCAGGGCCCTCAGGCATAGGAAGGCGATCAGAAGATGCTCAGTCCTCGACCGGCTCCGGCTTGGCGTTCAGGCGCTCGGTCTCATCGATGACTTCGGCAGCGACGTCCTGCAGGGCGTCGGCATGCGCACGGGCATGATGAGCGCAGAACAGCAGCTCGCCGCCGACCTGGAGCAGCACCTTGACGTACGCCTGGGCGCCGCAGCGGTCGCAGCGGTCCTTCGCGGTCAGCCGGGGGGCTTCGAGAGTGAGGTTCATGGGTCTTTTCTAGCATCCGACGGTCGCCTTCACGAGGACTGTGCGCCGTGGTTCGCTCGCGGCGCAAAGAACGTGTGAGCGGGGCCCCAATGACGGGCTGCGAAGGTCGCTGCCCGTAGAATCGGCAGGGTGTCCAGCTCCAGAGATTCCTCGAAGCCCGCCCGTTCGAAGTCGGCCTACGACGCCCGCAACCTCCAGGTCCTCGAGGGGCTCGAGGCCGTGCGCAAGCGTCCGGGCATGTACATCGGGTCGACCGACTCGCGCGGCCTCATGCACTGCCTGTGGGAGATCCTCGACAACGCGGTCGATGAGGCCCTCGGCGGCTATGGGGAATCCATCTCGGTGGTGCTGCATCCCGACGGTTCCGTCGAGGTCCGGGACACCGGCCGCGGAGTCCCGGTCGACACGGAGCCGCGCACGGGACTGACCGGCGTCGAGGTGGTCTACACCAAGCTCCATGCGGGAGGGAAGTTCGGCGGCGGCTCCTACGCGGCCTCCGGCGGGCTCCATGGCGTGGGCGCCTCGGTGGTCAACGCGCTCTCAGCCCGTCTGGACGTCGAGGTGGACCGGGCGGGCAGGACCTATGCGATGAGCTTCCGGAGAGGGCAGGCCGGAGTGTTCGAGGATGACGGAGACGGGCCTTCCCCCGACGCGCCGTTCATCGCCGCTGACGGCCCTGCGGAGCTCCGCGTCGTCGGGAAGGCGAAGCGCGGGGTCACCGGCACTCGGGTCCGCTACTGGGCGGATCCGCAGATCTTCATCAAGGGCTCGCACTTTGCACTGGACGATCTGCATCGCCGAGCTCGGCAGACGGCGTTCCTGGTGCCGGGCCTGGAGATCTCCGTCACCGATCACCGGCCGGAACGGCTCCCTGATCAGCCGGCTACACGCAGCTATCGGTACGAGGGCGGCATCGGGGAGTTCGTGGAGTTCCTCGCCCAGGATCAGAAGATCACCGATGTGATCCGTCTGCAGGGCTCGGGGGAGTACACCGAGACTGTTCCGGTGCTCGACGAGCAAGGGCACATGGTCTCCACCGAGGTCGGCCGCAGCTGCGAGGTCGACATCGCGCTGCGGTGGGGATCGGACTACGACACCACCCTGCGCTCGTTCGTGAACATCGTGGCCACGCCCAAGGGCGGCACCCATGTCGCAGGGTTCGAGCAGGCGCTGGTCAAGACGTTGCGCAAGCAGGTCGAGAACCAGGCCCGACGGGTTAAGTTCAATCCCAAGAACGAGAAGATCGAGAAGGACGACACTCTCGCGGGCCTGACGGCAGTGGTCAGCGTGCGCATCGACGAGCCGCAGTTCGAGGGGCAGACCAAGGAGGTGCTCGGCACCCCAGCGATCCGTCAGATCGTGGCAAAGGTGGTCGAGCAGCGTCTGACCGAGTTCCTCATCTCCACGAAGAAGGGGGAGAAGGAGCAGGCGGCACTGGTCATCGACAAGGTGGTCTCGGAGATGCGGGCGCGCATCGCCGCCCGCATGCACAAAGAGGTCTCGCGGCGCAAGAACGCGCTGGAGTCCTCGACCATGCCGACGAAGCTTGCGGACTGCCGCTCCACCGATGTGGAGCGCTCCGAGCTGTTCATCGTCGAGGGAGACAGCGCGCTGGGCACGGCGAAGAACGCGAGGTCCTCGGATTTCCAGGCGCTGCTGCCGATCCGCGGCAAGATCCTGAACGTACAGAAGGCGTCCATCACCGACATGCTCAAGAACACCGAGTGCGCCGCGATCATCCAGGTGCTGGGCGCCGGATCCGGGCGCACGTTCGATCTGGATGCGGCGCGCTACGGCAAAGTCATCATGATGACGGACGCCGACGTCGACGGTGCGCACATCCGGACGCTGCTGCTGACGCTCTTCCATCGCTACATGCGGCCACTGGTCGAGGCAGGGCGGGTGTATGCGGCGGTCCCGCCTCTGCATCGCGTGGAGATCATCCACGGGGGGAAGCGGAAGAACGAGCTGGTGTACACCTATTCCGAGGCGGAGCTGCAGAAGCTGCTGCGGAACCTCGAGCGGCGAGGCAAGCGGTACAAGGAGCCGATCCAGCGGTACAAGGGCCTGGGTGAGATGGATGCCGATCAGCTGGCGGACACCACGATGGACCCGCGGCATCGGACGCTGCGACGTGTCCGCATCGAGGATGCCGAGGCGGCGAGCGCGATGTTCGAACTTCTGATGGGATCGGAGGTCGCCCCGCGAAAGCAGTTCATCATCGAGGGAGCCGAGGAGCTCGACCGAGAGAGGATCGACGCATGAGCGTTGCAGTCCGTGTCATCCCGTGCCTGGATGTCGACGCCGGTCGCGTCGTCAAGGGCGTCAACTTCCAGAACCTCCGCGATGCGGGCGACCCTGTGGAGCTGGCGGCCCGATACGGCGAGGAGGGCGCAGATGAGCTGACCTTCCTCGACGTCACCGCCTCCTCCGGCGGACGCGACACCATGGTCGATGTCGTCCGACGGACCGCCGAGCAGATCTTCATCCCGCTGACCGTCGGCGGCGGTGTGCGCTCGGTCGACGATGTCGACCAGCTGCTGCGGGCCGGTGCCGACAAGTGCGGCGTGAACACGGCGGCGATCGCTCGTCCTGAGGTGATCAGCGAGATCTCCCGGAGGTTCGGGAACCAGGTGCTGGTGCTGTCGATCGATGCTCGTCGTGTCACCGATGACACCCCGGAGGGGACTGCCCGTTCCGGCTCGGGGTTCGAGGTGACCACCCATGGCGGCCGTCGCGGCACAGGAATCGACGCGATCGCGTGGATCCGTGAGGTCACCGACCGCGGAGCCGGTGAGATCCTGCTGAACTCCATGGATGCTGATGGCACGGAGAAGGGTTTCGATCTCGAGCTGATCGGCCTCGCGCGGGAGGCGACCAGCCTGCCGCTGATCGCCTCCGGCGGGGCTGGAGCACCTGCGGACTTCGCGCCAGCAGTGCGTTCGGGCGCGGATGCCGTGCTCGCCGCCAGCGTCTTCCACTTCCAGCAGATGACCATCGCACAGGCCAAGCGGGCCATGGCCGAGGAGGGCATCCCGGTGCGCTGATGCTCGGCTGGCGTGACCGGTCGTCCTCGGACCGGAGGGTCACTCGGATCGAGCGATCAGCGCAGCATCCCGACGCCGGAGAACAGCAGATCACGCTCGTGGCGGGCACGTTCGAGATCTCGAGCACGAGCCATGGAGCGGCTCCGCAGAACGGCATGGACGAGCCTGCTCGAGCGCCGGTGGGCCAGGAAGCGCGCAGCTCGGAGGACGGCGCGCCCAGGTTCCGGCGCACTGCCGTCGTCCAGCAGCGCATCGACGGTGCGACGCAGCTCCAGGAGGTCCGCACGGAGGCGCTCGTCGACCTGGCCCGACGGGACGACGGGTGCAGCGGACGCCGACGTCTCGCGGGCTTCGACGGTCTCTGCGACGGATGCGAACCGGACGGCATCGAACGGACGGGCCGCTCCGGGCACTGGGTCCGGCGGCTGGGCGGGTCGCGGAGGGGAGAGAGCGGTCGGGTGTGACATGGGAGGGCTCCTGATCGGCGGGGTGAAGGGATTCGACGGATGGGATGTGTCCTTGGAGGGGCGATGAAGGCGGGGTGCCGTTCATCCGCGCGCGCGGCGGCGCATCGTTCGATCGCCATCAAGCATCGTTCGCGCTGAGGACAGCTGCTGTCCTGAGAGTCGAGCACTCGGCTCGGGAGCATTCGCCTCGATGCGCCCCGGGACTGAGGCGCTGATCAGCAGCAGTGCATTCAGCAGCAGGGATGTTCTGCCCGGACGCTGCCGCGCTCTGCCGCGTGGTCGAGCAGCTGTCCCGCAGCCTCAGGAGGTCTGAGGCTCGAGAGATGCTGCGTCAGCGGGCTCGGAGGAGCTGGCCGTCGGCGTCGCGTCGGTCTCCATCGGACGCGACGTGCACGGCGGCGTCGTGCATCCGGCGGAGGACCGGGACGGCGCCGACGGGCAGCGACCTCGTGCCGCGCGTCGGGATCGGTGTCGTCATGGTCTCCATGGGAGTATCCGATCAGGGGCGCAGTGCTGGGGCAAGTGAATTTCCGGCACCGGACGCGCGGGGTCTGCCGGAAGGACGGCGCTTTGCGCCGGATATGGGCAGCGATGCATGGCCGGCGCAGGACTGCTGCGGGGATGCGGCGCGGCTGCGGAGCGGAGCGGAGCTCTGCGCCATGGGCGTCGCACGGCCGGTGCAGAGGGACGCTCGGGTCCGGTGCGCCGCCGGAGGGGCATGGTCAGAGCATGGAGCGGCGGAGAGCTTCGGAGCCGATCGATCGCGGACGCCGGCCGGCTCCAGGAGCCGTGCCGGCCGGCGTCCGGGTGCAGGATCAGCTCTCGATCCGGTAGGTGACTCCGAGGGAGTGCGACGCGCCGGCATCGAGGGCGACGAAGCGGTCCTTGTTCACGGCGGGCTCGATGCAGACGAACTCCGGCCAGGCGTCATCGGGGATGTCGGCCATGCCTGCAGCGAGGTCGGACCACGGGTTCCACACGACGGTCTTGGCAGCTCCGCGAGGAGCGGAGACTATGGTGCGCCCTCGGTCGACGATGCGGACCTCGCCCGCGGTGTCGAAGATGCGGTCCGTGGATCCCGTCAGTCGCAGCGGGCCCTCCGCCTGGACGTCCTCGGCGAGCCCTCGGGTGTTGTCGAGGTAGGTAGCGCCGCCGACCCCTTCGATGGAGATCGCGCGGACGTCGGAGACGGCGAAGTAGGTGTGCAGGGCGGCTTCGAGCTCGAGGGGTGCGTCTCCGGCGGTGAGCTCGAGATCGAGCGAGAGCTCCGACCCGATGCGCACCTGCAGGCGGGCCGACATGTCCTCGTGACCAGACGGGGTGACCAGCTCGAGGAGGGCGTCCTCGCCGACGACGGTCGCGGCCACCAGCTGCCAACGCACGTTCCTCAGCCACCCGTGCTTGATCTCGTGGTCACCCGCGCGGCCAGGACCGAACCAGGGACCCACCAGCGGTATGCCGCCGCGGATCGCGGCCCCGGTGCCGAAGGAGGAGTCGGGGCTCATCCACAGCACCTCGGTGCTGCTTGCAGGAGCCCAGCTCGTCACATGGGCGCCGTCGAGGTGCACGACCGCAGAGGCGGAAGGGAGGTCGACGACGACGGCATCGGCACCGTGCTCGACGCCGAGCGTGATGCCGGAGGGAAGGGACGGGGGAGTCGGGGAGGTCAGGGGCTCGGATGAAGTCATGGGTCCATCCTTCCACCGTCTGCCATCGCTGCCGGGCCGCCGCCGTCGGTTGCCTCGGCCTGCTGGGCGTCGTCGGCGTGCGGGGTGCCGCCGTTCGCCTCGGCCTGCGGGGCGCCCTCGTCCTCCGAGACGCCCTGGGCCGCTGCCGCGACCATGCGGATGAACAGCAGCAGCCACACGTACACGATCACCGCTGCGCCCATCTCGAAGGCGGTCATGTTGAGGTAGCCCGGTCCGATGTAGAGCACCACGACGGCGATCAGCAGGCCCAGCGCACCGGCCGTCACCGACAGCAGCGCCCCCGGGAGCCTGCGCAGCAGTGCGGGGACGACGAGCAGAGTGATCCCGAAGACGACCACGAGCGTCTGGGCGACGACGTCGTGCCAGAACACGCTCACGGTGCGGGAGATGATCGCGACGAGCGCCACGAGCACACCGAGCGCAGTCAGGAGGGAACGCACCGTGGACGTCTTCCATCGGGGCTCCGCGGCAGCCTCCGCCCAGCGCTCGAGGTCATGGGCGAGCAGCTCTGCGACGACGACCAGGGCGACGCCCGTGAGGATGAGCGTCATGTTGAAGATGAGGCTCGCCCTGTCCTGGCCTTCACCGAGCTCCGAGAAGTAGCGCTCCCACCAGTACGGGTCCGGGGCGTTCATGGCGCTGACGAGGACACCGACCGTCATGAACACCGCCAGCAGCGTCGCCAGCGAGCGGCCGTCCAGCGACGCGGCCGTCGCCGAGATGACATAGCAGGCGGCTCCGGACGCCGCGGCGACCCAGAAGGCACCGGCGAAGCGGTCCAGGGCGACGCCGATGAAGGCCGCCTGGAACACCCCGAACAGTCCACTGGTGAGGAACAGGCCCAGGACACCGAGCAGGAGCGAGAGGCCGATCGCATCGATCGCCCGACGCAGTCGCCGTCGCCCTCCGCCGAGAGGCAGCGTGCCCGGCGCCAGGACGGTGAGGACGAGAGCGGCGGTGAGGGTGCCGCAGCCGAGCACGGACAGCGCCGCCACCTGGCCGATCGATCCGGACCCGCCCAGCGGAGCGGTCCCGCGCAGAGAGATCAGCCCGACCAGCGCCCCGCCGAGGGCGCCTGCGCCGCCGAGGCGCACATGGAGGGACTCGGTGCGGGCGGCTCGCGAGCTCTCGGCGGCCGGGGACGGGCCCGCGGCCGGTGCGGTGGAGCTCGAGGCCGCGGCGGAGCCGGAGGACGAGACGGGGCGGGCGGACGGGTCGCGCCGGGAGGCAGAGTCGACGTCGGGGGACATGATCACCCCACTGCGGCGATGGGCACGGCGGCGGGGGTCCCCGATCCATCGCGGCGACCGACGGGCTCCGGCAGATCGATGGGCTGTCCGGCCTCGGAGCAGGCGCGCGCGGCGTGAGGGACGACCCAGGCGCCGATCAGCACATCCTCACCGCGCAGGAAGCGATGGCAGCGCACTCCTCCTGTCGCACGCCCCTTCGCCGGGAACTCGGCGAAGGCGGAGACCTTCAGCGATCCGGTCTGCAGCATGGGCAGGGTGGAGGAGCTGCCGGCGACGGTGACCACGTCCGCCGCGGCCGTCACGTCGATCACGCCGAAGGAGACGACGTTCGCTCCAGGGGAGAGCTTGATGCCGGCCACGCCGCCGGCGGCGCGGCCCTGCGGGCGGACCCCCGAGGACGGGAAGTGCAGCAGCTGAGCATCCGAGGTGATGAGCACGAGGTCCAGGTCCGTGTCATCCTCCAGATCGACGACGCCGACCACCTCGTCGCCGTCCTTGAGGGAGATGATCTCGAAGCCGTCGGCCCTCGGGAAGTCCAGCTGCACGCGCTTGACCACGCCCTGTCGGGTGCCGAGCGCGATCGCACCGCCGCGCTCGACGTCGGCCGTCTCGGTGCGGATCAGGCCGAGCAGGCGCTCGTCCCTGTCGAGGTCCACGAGATCGGACAGCCGGGTGCCGCCGGCGAGAGAAGGAGCCTGGGCGGTCGGTGCGAGCGAGGGCAGGTCCACCACCGGCACCCGCAGGACGCGCCCGCGGCTGGTGACCGCTCCGATCGTCGAGCGGGAGGAGGTCAGCAGATCCGAGATGATGACATCGTGCGCGGAGCGCGGTCCCTCGCGCAGGAGCTCGTCGCTCCCGGCGAGCCGCGCGACGAGGCCCGTACCGGTCAGCAGCACCCGGCAGGGCTCGTCGGCGAATTCGAGAGACGCGCCGGAAGCAGGCGCCGGCTGGTCCGAGGCCTCCAGCAGCACCGTCCGGCGAGGTGTGCCGTGCTCGGCGGCGACCTGTGCGAGCTCCTCGGAGACGAGCGCGCGCAGCACGCTCTCGGAGCCCAGGATCTCCTCGAGCTGCTCGATCTCGCGGCGCAGCTCGTCCCTCTCCGCCTCCAGATCGATCTGGGAGAACTTCGTCAGGCGCCGCAGCCGCAGCTCGAGGATGTACTCGGCCTGGCGCTCGGAGAGATCGAACACGCCCATCAGCCGGGACCGTGCGGACTCCGCGTCGTCGCTGGTGCGGATGATCTGGATGACCTCGTCGATGTCGACGATGGCGAGGAGCATGCCCTCGACCAGGTGCAGGCGGTCCCTGCGTCGCCCCAGACGGTGCTCGGTGCGTCGACGGACGACGTCGAGACGGTGGGCGACGAACACCTCGAGGAGCTGCTTGAGCCCCAGCGTGCGAGGCTGGCCGTCGACCAGGGCGACGTTGTTGATGCCGAAGGACTCCTCCAGCGGGGTGTGCTTGTACAGCTGCTGGAGCACGGCCTCGGGATCGAACCCCGACTTGACGGTCAGCACGAGGCGCAGGCCATGGTGGCGATCGGTGAGGTCCTGATAGTCGGTGATCCCCTGGACCTTCTTGGACTGCACCGCGTCCCGCAGCTTCTCGGCGACCTTCTCGGGGCCGACCTGATACGGCAGCTCGGTCACCACGATGCCCTTGCGGCGGCTGGTGACGCTCTCGATCTTGGTGGTCGCCCGCATCTTGAACGAGCCGCGACCGGTGCGGTAGGCGTCGCGGATGCCGTCCAGGCCGATGATGCGGCCGCCGCTGGGCAGGTCGGGGCCTGGCACGAAGCGCATGAGCTCCTCGAGCTCGGCGTCAGGATGGTCGATCAGATGGCGCGCCGCCGCGATGGTCTCGACCAGGTTGTGCGGCGCCATGTTGGTCGCCATGCCCACGGCGATGCCCGAGGCGCCGTTGACCAGCAGATTCGGGTACTGGGCCGGGAGCACTCCGGGCTGGGTCAGCTGGTTGTCGTAGTTCGGGACCATCTCCACGACGTCCTCGTCGAGCGAGGAGGTGAGGAGCAGCGCAGCAGGTGCGGGCCGCGCCTCGGTGTATCGGGCGGCGGCGGGACCGTTGTCCAGCGATCCGAAGTTGCCGTGCCCGTCCACGAGGGGCAGCCGCATGGAGAAGTCCTGCGCCATGCGCACGAGCGCGTCGTAGATCGCAGTATCTCCATGGGGATGGAGCTTGCCCATCACCTCGCCGACCACGCGCTGGCTCTTGACATGCCCGCGGTCCGGCCGAAGGCCCATGTCGTCCATCATGTAGAGGATGCGGCGCTGGACCGGCTTGAGCCCGTCCCGCGCATCGGGCAGTGCGCGCGAGTAGATCACCGAGTACGCGTACTCGAGGAACGAGGTCTCCATCTCGCTGGTGACGTCGATGTCGACGATCGTCTCGTCGACGGCTTCTTCCTCGGGGGACGACGCGGTGCTTCGTGATCTGGCCATGGAGGACATCATGGCGCATGACGGTGCCCGATCTGCGGATCCTGCGGGCCCACCAGGGCGTGAGACCGGTCAAGCCAGCAGACGCGGAAGCCCTCGAGGATAGGATTCCGAGCATGGCGGAGAGGCACGCAGGACGACGGCCCGGACGACGGAGCGCATCAGCACCGCCGCCCGCCTACCCGGCCCATTGGGAGGCGGACATCGCTCTGCGCGACGGCTCCGCCGCGCATCTGAGGCCGATCCGGCGCGAGGACGCCGCGGCTCTCGCCAAGTTCCACGAGCGCCAGTCGGAGGCCTCCCGCTATCTGCGGTTCTTCGCCCCGATGCCGCGCCTGTCGCCGAGGGACCTCGAACGGTTCACGGTCGTGGACCATCGCGACCGCGTCGCCTTCATCGTCCTGGTCGGCGAGGAGATCGTGGCGGTCGCCCGCTACGACCGCACGGGGCCGGATGAGGCGGAGGTCGCGTTCAACGTCTCGGACGCCCGCCAGGGGACTGGCCTGGGGTCGGTGCTGCTCGAGCATCTGGCCGCAGCCGCCCGGGAGCGCGGCATCTCCGTGTTCACCGCCGAGGTGCTCCCGCAGAACAGCCGCATGATCAACGTGTTCACCGACGCCGGCTTCGACGTGCGGCGCACGCTCGACGACGGGGTCGTCCTGGTCTCGTTCCGCATCGATCCCACGGCCCGATCGCTCGCGGTGATGGCCGAGCGCGAGCACCGTGCGGAGTCCCGTGCCGTCGAGCGTCTCCTAAACCCGTCCTCCGTGCTGGTGGTGGGGGCGTCGACGCGCGCCGACTCGCCCGGGGGTCGCTTCCTCGCATCCCTGGACGCCTCCGGGTACGAGGGGGCCGTGCACGTGATCGCGCGCGACGCCTTCGAGCTCGGCGGACATCGTGCTCACGCTCGGATCTCCGACGTCCCCGGGCCCGTCGACCTCGCGGTGATCGCCCTGCGGCGCACGGCATGCCTCGCCGCGATCGACGAGTGCGCACGCATCGGCGTGCGAAGCATCGTCATCCCGACCGAGGGCCCTTGGGACGACGACGAGGGACGACGGCTGCAGCGTGAGATCGTCGCCCGCGTGAGGCTGCACGGGATGCGTCTGCTGGGCCCGGGATCCTTCGGGTTCCTGCGCACCGACGAGGACCCGATCAGCGTCTCCCTCTCGCCGGCCATGCCCCGCCGCGGCTCGATCGCGCTCGCCGGTCAGTCGAGCGCCCTGTCGGCGATGCTGCTGGCGGGCGCCGATCAGCGCGGGCTGGGGATCCACGAGTTCGTCGCCGTCGGCAACCGGGCCGACGTCTCGCTCAACGACACCCTCCAGCACTGGGAGGACGACGAGCGCGTCGACGTCATCGCGCTCGCCCTGGAGTCCATGGGCAACCCCCGCAAGTTCACCCGCCTGGCCAGGAGGCTGACCCGTCGCACACCGCTGATCGTCCTGCGCCCTCCGGGGCTCCATGTCAGCGGCACTCCCGGGCACGACGTCCGACCCTCGACCCTGCCCCGCCGTGCCCTGGACCAGGTGCTCGCCTCGGCCGGTGTGGTGCGCACCGGGAGCGTCGACCACCTCATGGACGTGGTCGATGCGATCGGGCGGCAGGGCGTGCCGCAGGGGCCGCGGGTCGGCCTCCTGTCGAACACGGCGGCGCTCGGCGCAGCTCTGCGCGGAGCGGCCGACGAGGTCGGCATGCAGGTCGTCGTCGACCACCGGAGCGTCCCGCTCGGCGCCGACCCGCGCCTGATCCAGCGCGCCTTCACCTCGATCGCCGGGCCGGGCCATGCGGACCTCGTGATCGCGGGGATCCTGGATCCGCTCACCGCCGATCCGGTGGAGTCGCTGAGGGAGATGGCGCTCGTCGCCCGGCACAGCGAGGTCGCGCTGCTCGTGGTGCTCATCACCAGCCATGAGCGCATGCAGGAGGTCCAGCGCGCGGTCCGGGAGGATCCGTCGCTTCCTCCCGTCCACCCGACGGCCTTCGACGCCGTGCGCGCAGGAGCCGGCATGCTCGCTGCGGCTCTGAGGCCCGCCGTCGACGACGAGGAGCCTGCCCGACGGGAGGACGTCGACCTCGCGGCCGCCCGTGCGATCGTCGACCTCCACCTGCCTGAGGAGCCCGGCCGCCATCGGGCTCTCGACGCCGACTCCACCCGTGCTCTGCTGAGCTCCTACGGGATCGCGATGCCGGCGAGCGGCCCGGCCCGGACCGCCGACGAGGCCGTCGCCTCTGCCGCGCGCATCGGCTACCCGGTGGCTCTCAAGAGCACGGATCCGGTACTGCGCCATCGCTCCGACCTCGGGGGCGTCCGTCTGGATCTGGCCGACGAGAGCCAGCTCCGTGCCGCCCATGCGCGGATGCGTCGTGAGCTGTCCTTCTCGGGTGCCGACCTCGAGGTCCAGGAGATGGCGCCGGCGGGCGTCCCGATGGTGGTGCGCAGCGTCGAGGATCCCTCGCTGGGGCCGGTCGTCTCGCTGTCCGTCGCCGGGGACGCCACCGATCTGCTCGAGGACATCGCCTATGCCATCCCGCCCTTCAGCGAGCAGGCGGCCGCGCAGCTCGTGGACGCTCCGGCGACGGCGGTGAAGCTGAGGGGTCTGCGCGGGCTGCCTCCCGCGGACCGCTCTGCGCTCGCGGATGTCGTGGTCAGGGTGGGCCTGCTGGCGGAGGACCATCCGGAGCTGGCCGCCCTCGAGCTCTACCCGGTGCTGGTGGCCCGCGACGGAGTCACCGTGGTCGGTGCGAGCGCCTCGCTCGCGCAGGCTCCGAACCGCACGGACGGCACGCGACGGGTGCTGTCCGGACCCGCCGGGCCGTGACGGTCCCCGGCCCGTGGGGTGCATGGGAGACTGGGAGCATGACCCCCGAGCTCCCCGCGAACCTCGTCGCCGACCTCGAGACGGCGGGATACTTCCCTCAGACCGCCGCGCAGAGCGTCGGCCTCTCCCTGCGCGGCGCAGAGGTGCTGGCCCATCTCGTGCGGCCCGAGACCACCTTCGACGGGCCCGAGGTGCGTCGCCATCTGACCGTCCTGGTGCTGACGGCGACGCACCTGCTGGTCACCCACCTCGATGACGACCCGGCCGACGCGCTCAACCCGAGCCAGGTGGTCTCCACCACCGAGAGGATCCGGCTGCAGAGGATCACCGGCACCGGCCTCTCCCAGGTGTTCGACACCGACGGGGCCCGCGTCCCGGGGGAGGAGGCTGAGATCACCATCGGTCTGACCTGGGACGGGACTCGTCGCATCGATCTGGAGCGGGCCGTGTGCGAGGACCCCTCGTGCCAGGTGGATCACGGCTACACCGGCACCATCGCTCCGTCGGACCTCGCATTGCGGGTGAGCGCGCTGGCCGACGGCCCTGATGCAGTCCGGGAGGCTCTCGCGTTCCACGCCCGTCTCGTCGACACCGTCGACGAGCTCGATCTGTCCCGCTGACCGGGCATGTCCTCCGCGACCGGATCCGATGCCCCCGTGGGCTGGCCCGCTGATCTCCTCCCACCGCCGTTCGCAGGTGGAGGACGGCCCGAGCAGCTCGACATCATCGCCCCGCTCGCCCCGGCGGAGACCGTCGGCCGGGATGTCGTGGTGCTGCTGGACGGCGTCGGCGCACAGCTCCTCTCCGAGCACAGGGCGCTCACCCCGGTCCTGCGACGCCTGGAGGCGGAGACCCGGTACGTGCGCACCGTCTTCCCCTCCACCACGGCGACAGCCCTGGTGACCATGCACACCGCGCGCCCGCCTATCGAGCACGGCGTGATCGGCTGGGTGACCCACGACCCGGTGACGGGGCTGGCGGTGAACCAGATCCGCGGGGACCGCGCCGTCGACCCGGTGCGGTGGATGCCGCTGGTCACGCCGGTGGAGGAATCCGGACGCAGAGCGGTCCAGGTGGCCCCCGCGAAGCACCGGGGCTCCCATCTCAGTCGCGTCGCCTATCGCGGATGGGACTTCATCGGACATGGCGCCCACGACCGCGCCGATGCGACGGTGATCGCCGCACGGAGAGCGGGGCCGGATGGGCTGGTCCATCTGCATGTCGACGATGTCGACCATGCCGGGCATGCGCACGGTGTGGACAGCGAGGAGTGGCGCACCGCTCTCGCGGAGGTCGACGCCCTGGTCGGCACGCTGCTGCGTCGGCTGCCCGCGGGTACCCGTCTCCACGTCACGGCAGATCACGGCATGGTCGACACCGACGTCGCGCACACGGTCGACCTGACGGACCACCCGCTGCTCCGGTCGCTCGCAGGGACGGTCGCGGGGGAGTCGCGGGCCCTTGCGCTGGGCACGCGCGATGAGGCGGACGAGGACCGTCTGGCCTCCGGTCTCGTCGAGCTGCTGGGGGAGCGGGCGCTCGTCCTGCGCCGTCGACAGATGCTCGAGCTGGGACTGCTCGGTCCCGCGGGCATGGATCCGGATCCGGACGTCGCCGGACGCATCCCCGACGTGATGGTGATCTCCCGCGGACGCTGGATCGTCGACGACTTCTCCCGCCGGCCTGAGGCCGCTCGCCGACTCGTCGGGGTGCACGGCTCATTGACGAGGGCGGAGTCGCTGGTCCCGCTCGTCCGCACGGGAGTCTGAAGGCAGAGAGGCAGAGAGCACGAGGGCAGGGAAGCCCTGCGAGGGTCAGTCGTGCTTCGATCCGAAGACGATCTCGTCCCAGCTGGGAATGGACGCGCGCTTCGAACGGGACTTCGCGGGCTTGCGCGCCGACGCGCTCTGCTGGCCGTCCTCCGTGGGGTCCTCGCCCGAGCCCGTGCCGCCGTCACCCCGACCGGTCCCGGGATCCTCGAAGCCCGGGAGCGCGGTGAGGTCCACAGTGTCCTGATGGTGCAGGGAGGAGGGAGCGTTCCCCTCCTCCGGCTCGTCGGAGGAGGGCGACCTGGCGGGGAGGGGTGATGCTTCCGCAGAGGCCGCAGAGGCCGAGGGCAGCGCCGATTCCGCGGACATCGAGGTGCGGGCGGATCGTGTGCCGGCGGCAGGTCCCGATGACTCCTCGGAGCCGAGATCCTCCGTCGGGTCGATGCCCTCGTCCAGCGTCTCGGAGGCGCTTCCTGCGGACAGCGGGCCCGTGCCGACGGCGGCGTCTCGCCTGTCGTCGTCCGAGCCGTCGGCGGAGCCCGGGGCCAGGGGAGCGGTGGGGACCGCATCCTCCGCCTCCTCCGCGTCGTCCTCGAGGGTGGACCAGACGGCGACGGGGTCCTCGTCCTCCGGCGGCGGCACGGATCGCAGCCCGCGGCGGGCGTTGAGCGCGTCGAGATCGTTCTCGGAGAAGCTCCTCGACGGCGCCGGAGCGGTCGACGGCCGGCTCGACGGGCGACCCCCCGTGCGGCGGCGCGGAGAGCCGCCGTCGAACTCCCCGTCGGCCTCGACGTCGTACACGGAGCTCTTGACAGCCATCAGCCGTGCGCGGCCCCTGACCGGCTCCGGCGGCCCGTCCTCGTCGCTGATCCAGCGCGCCTCGTCGTCGACGGGCGAGATGGATCGCGCGTCGAGATCCGCGACCCAGTGCGCCTGCCTGGTGCGGCCTGCGGCGGCAAAGCTGAGCTCGAGGGTCCAGGTGCCGTCGGCCCGGCGCCAGGCGTCCCAGGCGACGTCCTGCGAGGCCTGGCGCGCGGTCAGGCGCTCGGCGACGACTTCGGCGAGGGCGGGACCCCCACGGCCGACGGGGAACGTCCTGGCCCGCTGGGCGGTCCATTCGCGCTCGGCGAGCACAGGTCCCTCATACCGCCGCACATGCTCGACCGGGACCTCATGGGCCTCGGCGATGTCCTCGGCGCTGCGTCCAGAGCGCAGCATGGTCTGGATCTCCCGCGGCCTCAGCGGTGCCGGCTCACCCGTGCGGACCGCGGCCAGAGAGGGGCGGTCGCGCCGGACCGCAGCGCGCAGCGCCTCGTCGATGGGCAGGGTGTACCGCTCGCCGTCGGAGTCGATCACGACGACATGCATCCCGTCGTCGTGGATCCCGTCGAGTTCGAGCTCTCGCATCGTGGTCCTCTCGGTCGGAGCCGGCTCGGGTACGCCCGCGGCGTCTGGGGACCGACACTAGCGCGCCGTCCTCCGTGCTCGTGGGAGGCGGCGGACGACGTGCCGGAGCTCCAGGCCCCCATGGAGGATCCTGTGTTGTGGGACCCATGCGGTTCTGCAATAATGCCGCCGCATTCGGCGTTGCGATGCGAACCGGCCCGGCTAGGGAGAAGGCGCCTCCTTCGCGCAGGACTGCCCCTCGCACCAGGTCGGACGACCTCATGGACAACCAGGAACGGACCGTAGATGGCCACTGATTACGACGCCCCGCGCAAGAACGACGACGAGTCGAACGACGACTCGATCGAGGAGCTGAAGGGCCGACGGAACGAGGCCGCCACTCCCGCGGTCGACGAGGACGAGGCGGAGGCCGCGGACTCGTACGAGCTGCCGGGCGCGGATCTCTCCGGCGAGGAGCTCTCGGTGCGGGTCCTTCCGCGCCAGGCTGACGAGTTCACCTGCGCCAGCTGCTTCCTCGTGAAGCACCGCAGCCAGATCGACCACGTCGAGGGCACGCTCATCATCTGCAAGGAATGCGCGGCCTGAGCCCGTCCGTCCGCCGTCACGATCGGCGCCCGCCCCCTCTGCTGGGGGCGGGCGCCGATCGCTGTGCGGGGCCCTCCGCGTCCGGCCCCTCCGCGTCCAGGGCCCGGGAGCGTGCTCAGCCGGCGATGCGGGCGCGCTCCTGAGCGGCGCGCAGCGCGAGGGCGAGATCCGCCGGCCGGCGGGAGGAGATGACCCAGGCGGTCGTCGGATCCTCGTCGTCACGGACCTCGGTCCGGATGCCGCCGTGCACCCAGCCCCGGGTGCAGTGATGGGCGAGGGGGTCGAATCCCGTGCTCATGATGGTGTCCCAGTCCTGGCCCTCGACGGTCTCCGGCTCTCCGAGGTAGGAGACGTCGATGCTCGCCCGACCTGCGGAGAAGCGCGTCCCCTCGACCTGGAGGAGCGGGCTCGAGCCCACGCCGACGGCGATCATCGCAGCGATCCCGACGACGCCGACGATCGCCGAGGCGACGTAGGACAGCGGGACGATCACCACGCCGAACAGGGCGCCGAACACGATGAGCACGATCCAGGTGCCGATGCCGGGCGTCAGGCGCTCACGATAGGCGGGGACGGACGCGAGGGCGGTCGAGCGCTCCGCGGAGCGAGGGTCACCGCCCGAGACCTCACGGGAATCGGCAGAGGCGTCACGGGAGCCGGCGGGCCCGGGCGGTGCTGTCGACGGCGAGGAATCGGTGGTCCCAGCCGCGGACGAGGCGGACTCGGGGAACGGTTCGGGGGACGACTCGGGGGAGGAGGCCAGGGGGTCGCCTCCGGCAGCTGCGGACATGCCCACATCGTCTCATGCACAGCCTGGACGCCCGATGGGCCGCCATCGCGGCAGAGCGCCTACTCTGGGGCCATGTCTGCTGTGACCCCGAAGGGATCCGCTCCGAGCGAGTGCTCCCCGCACCCAGTGCCCGACCTGCGCATCCGGCTCGAACCGGGTGCTCCGCTCCCGGCCCGCGCCCACGCCGACGACGCGGGGCTCGACCTCGTCAGCGCCGAGGACGCCGTGATCGCCCCCGGAGGTCGCGCACTGATCGACACCGGCATGTCTGCGGCTCTTCCCCCGGGCACCGTCGGGCTGGTCTGTCCGCGCTCAGGACTCGCCGTCGCGCACGGCGTCACGGTCCTCAACGGGCCCGGCGTCGTGGATGCCGGCTATCGGGGAACGATCAGGGTCCCGCTGCACAACACCGATCTCGAGGAGTCCTTCACCCTGCGCCGCGGGGATCGGATCGCTCAGCTCGTTATCGTCCCGTTCCTGGCACCGGCGCTGCAGGTGGTCGACGAGCTCGACGCGACCGAGCGGGCCGATTCCGGCTTCGGCTCCTCCGGCGGCTTCGCCGGGCGGACGACGGGCCTCGGGCCCGCTACGGAACAGGAGGCATGAGGGATGGGTCTCTTCTCGCGCAAGGCCGGCAGGGCCGGCATCGATGGCAGGGCTGGCAGGTCCGGCGAGGAGGCCGGCGACGGCAGCGCTCCGCCGGACTCGGCGCCCGATGCGGAATCCGCGGTCGAGGACGGCCGCGAGAGTGCGCAGGATCCTCGCGGAGCAGCATCGCCGTCGGGAGGATCGAAGAGCTCCTCTGCAGGTCAGCGGGCCGGCCATCTCGAGGGAGGGCCGTACGACGAGCACGACGCTCCCGAGGAGGATCGCATCGACCTGGGAGCGCTCCAGGTCCCGACGGTCGACGGACTCGAGCTGCGCATGGAGGTGGACCAGCGCACGAGCGCCGTCACGGGGGCGAATCTCGTCCTGGACGGATCATCGATGCAGGTCCAGGCGTTCGCCGCCCCGAAGTCACGCGGACTGTGGGACGAGGTGCGCACCTCCCTGCGCGATTCCGTGGTCAAGCAGGGAGGCACGGCAGAGACGCGGGACGGGGTGTTCGGCAAGGAGCTGATCACCCGGCTGCCGGTGAAGCGCGCGGACGGTCGCACCGGCTATCGGCCCGCGCGGTTCATCGGGGTGGACGGTCCTCGCTGGTTCCTCCGCGCGATCCTCACGGGCAAGGCGCTCGGCGACAAGGACCAGTCCCAGCGCTTCGAGACGCTCCTCTCGCGCCTGGTCGTCGTGCGGGGCGGGGAGGCGATGGCGCCGCAGGAGCTGATACCGATGCACCTTCCGGGGAAGCGACCGGGTCTCATCCCGCAGCGCGCACAGTCGCTCGACCCCCTCGAGCGGGGCCCCGAGATCACCGAGATCGGATGAGCGCGCCATCCGGTGCGCCCGGCGCACGCGATCCGCACGAGGCGCCGATCCCTCGTGGTGACTCCGGCATCGGCGACGGTCGCGGCGCCGACGAGGGCACGACCTCCGGTGCGGAGCCGGGCACGAGCTCTCAGGGAGGGCTCGGAGGAGTCCTCCGGCAGGAGGAGTTCTCGGTCTCGGACGCCGTGGGCGGGCCCCGCGGCATCGCCGAGTCCGTCATCCCGACCCTGCTGTTCATCGTCCTGTTCGTGACGACCCGATCGATCACCGTCGCCGCGATCGCCGCGGTGGCGGTGGTCGCGCTAGCCCTGCTGCTGCGACTGGTCCAGCGCCAGAGCCCCACGGGAGTGCTGGGAGGCCTGATCGGTGTCGTCCTGGGCGCCGTGCTGGCGATCCGCTCGGGGGACGGGACGGACTTCTATGCGCCCGGCATCGTCATCAACGCGGTGGCGCTCGCCCTGATCACGGTGTCGCTGCTGGCTCGTCGCCCGCTCGTGGGTCTGCTGGTCGGCGTCCTCGATCCGCGGATGGAGGACTGGCAGGAGGATGCCGATGCGCGGCGGGTGTACACCCGTGCGACGCTGCTGTTCGCCGGGCTCTATGCGTCCAAGCTGCTGGTCCAGGTGCCGCTGCTGCTGACCGGCCGGGTGGCCGCGCTGGGGGTCGCGAAGCTGGTGATGGGCCTGCCCGCGTTCGCACTGCTCGCCTATCTCGTATGGCTCATGCATCGAGCGCTGATCGCCCGACGTGCCGAGCGGGACGAGGCCGGGGACGCCCCCCGGGACTGAGCCTCCGGCATCTGTGCGATGCCTCCTCCGCCCGGTCGTCGGCCTCCAGGACCGCATGGTGGGCCGCTGAGCGGCGCAGAGGGTCGCGATTCGATGCCGATCCGAGGCCCGGGTGCCACCGCTGTCCGCCATGCGGTCGTCCGTCTGCGACACTGATCGCCGACAGTGCGCAGTCCGCGACACCGCGTCGCGGAGGAAGGGAGCGGGACATGAGCCCCGAAGCTGACGGGACGATGAGCGGAGCCCCCGCCGACGGTCGACTCCTCACCCTGACGGTGGGACCTCCGGCCGCAGGAGGCACCTTCGTCGCCCGCCATGAGGGGCGCGTGGTCTTCGTGCGCGGTGCAGCCCCCAAGGAGACGGTGACCGTCCGTCTCCTGGACGACCCCGAGTCACAGGCCTCTGCCCGCTACTGGCGTGCCGAGGTCGTCGAGGTCCTCGAGGCCGGTGTCGATCGCGTGCCCACGATCTGGCCGGAGGCCGGAGGCGACGGCGTCGGCGGGGCCGAGTGGGCGCACATCGCCCTGCCCGCCCAGCGCCGCATCGCCTCGGAGGTCATGCAGGAGCTGCTGGGGCGAGCCGGGGTGAGCAGCTACCCCTTGGACCATGTCCAGGTCGAGCCCGCTCCGCACGACGTCGACGGACTGGGGTGGCGCACGCGAGTGCGCTTCGCGGTCGACGCCGACGGCAGGGTCGGCATGCGGGGATGGCGTTCGCACGACGTGCGCGACGTCGGAGAGAATCCGTTGGCCGCGCAGGCGATCCGGGACCTGCGCCTGGGGGAGTGGACGGCGCCCGAGGGGACCGAGGCCATCGATGCGGTCGCCCCGTCCACCGGGCCGGCATCCGTCGTCGTCATCGGCCGGGACCTCGACCCCGAAGCCCTCGACATCCCCGAGAGCTGGGGAGAGGCCGATGTCGCGGTGCGCACCGGACGCGGCATGGTCCCGGTGCGCGGGGACGGGATCGTGCGCGAGCGTGTCGGCGATCGGCTCTTCGAAGTCGGGGCGACGGGCTTCTGGCAGGTCCATCGCCGTGCCGCCGAGCTGCTGACGGAGGTCGTCTCGGCGGACCTTCAGGCACCGCGGGGCGGGAGCGTCTGGGATCTCTACGGCGGAGTGGGCCTGTTCGCCGCCGCCGCGGCCGAGCAGGTCGGTGTCGAGGGCAGTGTGATCACGGTGGAGGGGAACCGGCGCGCCTCGGCGCATGCCGCAGCCAACCTCGAGGATCTTCCGCAGGTCTCCACCGCCACCGCCGATGTCACCGACTGGGTGCGCGCTCGCCGGGGCGGTGTGGATGCGGTGGTCCTCGATCCGCCGCGTGCAGGCGCGGGTCCTGAGCTCATGGAGCTGCTCTGCTCCGCGGTCCGTCAGCGGATCGTGTACGTGTCGTGCGAGCCCGCGACGCTTGCGCGCGATCTCGCGGTCGCCGAGAAGTCGGGCTGGCAGATCGTGGATCTGCGCGCCTTCGACCTGTTCCCGCACACGCATCACGTGGAGTCCGTGACCGTCCTGGAGCGCGCCCGGTCCTGACGTGGCGCTCGAGCCTCCGCAGGGACCGAGGCGCCTGCGGAGCGCTCGGAGGTCCCCACCTCGAGCGATGGCCGGTGGGGCGGATCCACGGTGTGCGGTCACGCAGGGCATGCGATCACGCGGACGGAAATTGGAAGAAGCGGATGTTCGAAAAATACTGAGGCATACCTTCCCGGGAGTTGCATCTCACGGAAGTGGCCAGCGCTCTGAGGATTGCGCCAGTGGGTGGCGTGCTATGGTTATCTTGACGTCAAGATACCGGATCGGCGGCGCGCCTCGAAGAATGCGCCCAGGTCACGACCGGCTGCGGGCCGGTCGTCGCGATGTGGCGGCCACGGCAGCTGTGAAGCCGATTACCATGGACGAGTTCGCCAATCCATAGAAGGAGCGTGCCCAGTGAGCACAGTCGACTCATTCTCCGCGAAGCAGGAGCTCAGCGTCGGAGGGACCGACTACGAGATCTATGCGCTCGATGCCGTCGAGGGCGCCGAGAAGCTTCCGTACAGCCTGAAGATCCTGCTCGAGAACCTGCTGCGCACCGAGGACGGTGCGAACATCACGGAGGAGCACGTGCGGGCCCTGGCCGGCTGGGACCCGACGGCGGATCCGTCGGTCGAGATCCAGTTCACCCCGGCGCGCGTGATCATGCAGGACTTCACGGGCGTCCCCTGCGTCGTCGACCTGGCCACCATGCGCGAGGCAGTGCAGGATCTCGGAGGGGATCCCAGTCGCATCAACCCGCTGGCTCCCGCGGAGATGGTCATCGACCACTCGGTGATGATCGACGTCGCGGGCAGGCTCGATGCGCTCGAGCGGAACATGGAGCTCGAGTACGAGCGCAATCGTGAGCGCTACCAGTTCCTGCGCTGGGGCCAGACCGCCTTCGACGACTTCAAGGTCGTCCCCCCGGGCACCGGGATCGTCCACCAGGTCAACATCGAGTACCTCGCTCGCACGGTCATGACTCGCGAGGTTCCGTCGGCCGACGGCGAGGGGACCGTGCTGCGCGCGTACCCGGACTCCTGCGTCGGCACCGATTCGCACACCACGATGGTCAACGGCCTGGGCGTGCTGGGCTGGGGCGTCGGCGGCATCGAGGCCGAGGCCGCGATGCTCGGCCAGCCGGTCTCCATGCTGATCCCGCGCGTGGTGGGCTTCAAGCTCACCGGTCAGATCCCCGCAGCCGCCACCGCGACGGACGTGGTGCTGACGATCACCGAGATGCTGCGCGAGCACGGTGCGGTCGGCAAGTTCGTCGAGTTCTACGGCGAAGGCGTCGGCCAGGTGCCGCTGGCCAACCGCGCCACGATCGGCAACATGAGCCCGGAGTTCGGATCGACCTGCGCGATCTTCCCGATCGACGAGGTCACGGTCGACTACCTGCGCCTGACCGGCCGGTCCGACGAGCAGCTCGCACTGGTCGAGGCGTACGCCAAGCGCCAGGGTCTGTGGCACGACCCCTCGAAGGAGGCCCAGTACTCCGAGTACCTCGAGCTGGACCTCTCCACCGTCGTCCCCTCGATCGCCGGTCCGAAGCGTCCCCAGGACCGCATCATCCTGACCGAGGCGAAGGAGTCGTTCCGGGAGGTTCTGCCGGCCTACGCGGGCCATCCGGAGCGCACCGCCGACAGCGGCGATGTCGCCGGGACCTTCCCCGCCTCGGATCCCGCTGCTCAGGACTCGGACAACGACAGCGGCGGCCGCGCCGTCGAGCACTCCGCCGTCCGCGGCCGCGCCTCGCAGCCGACCGCGGTGAAGGGCCAGGACTTCTCGATCGACCACGGCATCGTCTCGATCGCCTCGATCACCTCCTGCACCAACACCTCGAACCCCTCGGTGATGATGGCCGCGGGCCTGCTCGCGCGCAACGCCGTCAAGCGCGGTCTGAGCACCAAGCCGTGGGTGAAGACCTCCATGGCCCCCGGCTCCCAGGTCGTCACCAACTACTACACGAAGGCGGGGCTCTGGCCCGACCTCGAGCAGCTCGGCTTCCATCTCGTCGGATACGGATGCACCACCTGCATCGGCAACTCCGGACCTCTCGCGCCGGAGATCTCCGAGGCCATCGCGGAGAACGATCTCGCGGTGACCGCAGTGCTCTCGGGCAACCGCAACTTCGAGGGTCGCATCAACCCTGACGTGAAGATGAACTACCTGGCCTCCCCGCCGCTGGTCATCGCCTACGCGCTCGCGGGCACGATGGACTTCGACTTCGAGAACGACCCGCTGGGCACGGACGAGGACGGCCAGGAGGTCTACCTCAGCGACATCTGGCCGAGCCCGACCGAGGTCGAGCAGGTCATCGGCGAGAACATCACCCAGGAGATGTTCTCCGAGGACTACAAGGACGTCTTCTCCGGCGACGAGCGCTGGCAGGGCCTGGAGACTCCCGAAGGGGCGACCTTCGCGTGGGACGACGAGTCCACCTATGTGCGCAAGCCCCCGTACTTCGAGGGCATGGGAGCCGAGCCGGAGGCGGTCGAGGACATCGAGGGTGCGCGCGTCCTCGCCAAGCTCGGTGACTCGACCACCACGGACCACATCTCCCCGGCAGGCGCGATCAAGGCGGACTCGCCGGCAGGGCGCTACCTCCGCGAGCACGGCGTGGAGCGCAAGGACTTCAACTCCTACGGCTCCCGCCGCGGCAACCATGAGGTGATGATCCGCGGCACGTTCGCGAACATCCGCATCAAGAACCAGCTCCTCGACGGCGTCGAGGGCGGGTACACGAAGAACTTCCTGACCGGCGAGCAGGAGTTCATCTACGACGCCGCCCAGGCCTATGCGGAGAAGGACATCCCGCTGGTGGTGCTCGCCGGCAAGGAGTACGGCACGGGCTCGTCCCGCGACTGGGCCGCCAAGGGGACCAAGCTCCTGGGCGTCAAGGTCGTCATCGCCGAGAGCTTCGAGCGCATCCACCGCTCGAACCTCATCGGCATGGGCGTCCTTCCCCTGCAGTTCCCCGACGGCGAGAACGCCGCGTCGCTGGGCCTGGACGGCACGGAGACCTACTCGTTCACCGGCATCACGGCCCTCAATGAGGGCACGACGCCGAAGAGCGTGAAGGTCGTCGCCGAGAAGGAGGACGGCTCGACGGTCGACTTCGATGCGGTCGTGCGCATCGACACCCCCGGAGAGGCGGACTACTTCCGCAACGGCGGCATCCTCCAGTACGTCCTGCGCTCCCTGGTCGCCGCCTGAGCCCTACGGCTCGACGGCAGGACACCGGCAGCTGACGCTCTCGGGCAGGTCCTGGACAGTCCATCTCGCACGCCCCGTCAGGCTCAGGCCTGGCGGGGCGCGTGCGCTGCTCGGCGGCCGAGAGGATCCGGTGCTGCAGACCTGGCATCGATCCGGTGCACCCCTGCGCGGCCGGTCTGCACTGCGTTGCACATGGTGGAGTGCGCCCGTGAAACCCCGGTGAAGATGTGCACAGATGTGACCATACGGGCCGTCGCCACAGGTCACCGCGACGTAGGGTGAACCCGTCCCTGATCCCCGCAGCGACGGAGGCCTGACCGTGTCCACGCTCAAGGACCGCGTGCGCGCCGATCGCGCCGCGATGATCCCCTCGGACCCCGATGCGCTGCGCGCCCTCGACGCCGGGGAGCTCCCCGCCCTCGCCGAGCTGCTGCGCCGCAGACTGGTCGAGGTCACCTCCCGCACCGGAGGGCACCTGGGGCCGAACCTGGGCGTCGTCGAGCTCACGATCGCCCTCCACCGCGAGTTCCGCTCCCCGCGGGAGTCGATCGTGTTCGACACCGGCCACCAGGCGTACGTGCACAAGATGCTCACCGGACGTGCCGACCTGCTCGGGCTGCGGCACGAGGGAGGTCTGTCGGGGTATCCAGATCGTCGGGAGTCCGAGCACGACGTCGTGGAGAACTCCCATGCCTCCGGATCCATCGCCTGGGCGCACGGCATCGATCGAGCGCATCGCATGGTCGGCGACCCCGCGGTCTCCGTCGCGGTGATCGGTGACGGCGCGCTGACCGGCGGTGTCGGCCTCGAAGCGCTCAATGCGCTGGCCAGCGACATCGGCAGCCGCACCATCGTCGTCGTCAACGACAACACCCGCTCCTACGCTCCGACGGTGGGCGGTCTCTCCTCGCACCTGAGCGCCCTCCGCGACGGCGAGGTCCCGCCCGGACAGGATCTCTTCAGCGCGCTCGGTCTGACCTACCTCGGTCCTGTCGACGGGCACGACCTGCTCGCTCTCGCGCGAGTGCTCGCACGCGCCCGCGCGGCGGCTGAGGATCCCCGCAGCGCAGGCGTCATCGTCCACGTGCTCACCCGCAAGGGTGCTGGCTTCGACCCCGCCGAGACCGACGAGATCGACCACTGGCACTCCACCGGTCCTTTCGAGATCGAGCCGCCGACGCAGGCCGAGGTGTTCCCTCCCGTGGACGCACCCGCACCGGCCTCCACCTGGACGGCGCGGCTGGGAGCGGCCGTCGTCAGCGCCGCACGGAAGGATCCCCGGCTGCTCGCGATCAGCGCAGCCATGATCGATCCCGTCGGTCTCACACCCATGCAGCGGGAGATGCCCGAGCGCGTGATCGACGTCGGCATCGCCGAGCAGCTGGCCCTGGATACTGCTGCAGGGCTCTCCCGAGGGGGCGCCAAGCCGCTGGTCGCTCTCTATGCGACCTTCCTGAACCGTGCGGTCGACCAGCTGCTGCTGGACGTCGCACTCCACGGGGAGGACGTCACCCTCACCCTCGACCGCGCCGGCGTGACCGGGGACGACGGGCCCAGCCACCATGGCATCTGGGACCTCGCCCTGGCATGCCAGGTGCCCGGAGTCGCGCTCTGGGCACCGAGGGACGGAGAGCGGCTGGACGATGCGGTGCCGTCGGCGCTCGCCGTGGACGGTCCGAGCATCGTCCGCTTCCCCAAGGGCGCCTGCCCGTCACCGATCCCGGCGGTCGCAGCGCACCCGGCGGGTGAGATCCTCCTCGGGGCCGAGGAGATCACGACGGACGCCGTGGAGGATCTCGACGTGCTGATCGTCAGCATCGGGGCGCTCGCCGATCGTGCGATCGCCGCCGCCCGGATCTCACGCGACAGGCGCCCGGGTCTTCGGATCGCGGTGATCGATCCTGTGCAGGCGCTGCCGCTGTCCGAGGAGCTCGTGGCCCTCGCATCGACCGCTCGGGCCGTCGTGACGCTCGAGGACGGTGTCGCAGAGCGCGGCATCGGCTCAGCCCTGGCGGTGCGGATCATGCAGTCCGCGAGCACCTCGAGGCCGATCCCCGCGATGCGGAACCTCGGTGTGGCGCAGACGTTCATCCCGCATGCCAAGCGCGATGCGATCCTCGCGGCGCAGGGGCTCGACGTCGACGGCATCGCCCGGGCCGTCGAGGACGTCCTGCGCTGAGATCCGTGCGCTTCCGCGCGCTCAGGCCCGTGCGCTGAGATCGGTGGCCGGGCGGCCGTGCCGGACCGCCGAGGAGCGCAGGCCGCGCTGGGCCGTGGGGCGCCCGGGCATGAAGCCTCAGCGCAGCGAGCTGCGGGGCGAGGGGTCGTCCGCGCGCGCGGTCAGCACGATCGGATCGCCGTCGGTGACATACAGGGTGTGCTCGGCATGCGCACCGCGGGAGCCGTCCGCAGACAGCTGCGTCCATCCGTCTGCAGGATCCACGACGAGATCCGACGTGGTGGGCATGAGGAACGGCTCGACGGTGAGCAGCTGTCCTGCGACCAGCTCGGCGCCTGCACCGGGAGTGCCGTGGTTGGGGACGAACGGAGCCTCATGCATCGTGCGACCGACCCCGTGGCCGCCGAACCGGTCGTTGATCGTGTAGCCCAGGCGATGCGCCTCGCTCATGACCGCGTGGCCGATGTCGCCGACCGTGCGGCCAGCGCGCACCTGGTCGATGCCCGCCCACATCACCTGCTCCGTATCCCGGATGAGCTGCAGGTCCTCGTCCCTCGGCCTCCCCACCACGATCGACAGGCAGGAGTCGGCGACCCACCCCTCGACCTCGACGGCGAAGTCCAGGGACAGCAGGTCCCCGTCGACCAGGACCCGATCGCGCGGACGCCCATGCAGGACGCCCTCGTTGACGGAGGTGCAGATGACCCGTCCGAACGGGGAGGCACCGAAGACCGGGTGGTAGTCGATGTAGCAGCTGGTGGCGCCGGCCTCGCGGATCAGCCGATGCGTCTCGGCGTCGATGTCCAGGAGGTTCCATCCGACGTCCACGACCTCCCGCAGGTGGGACAGCACGCCGGACACGAACTCCCCAGCGGGCTTCGCCTGCGCGAGGGTGGGCAGGTCGCGGGCTGTCTCGCGGCGTCGCCGTCCGAGGATCATCGTGCTGCCTCCGGGGAGGCGCCACCATGCTCGGCGATCTCGGCGCCATGAGCATCGCCGAGCGTCTCGTCGTCGGCCGAGCGCCAGCTGTAGAGCGAGACCGATCCCCAGGCGATACCGGCGGAGAACAGCCCTGCACCCAGCATATGGAGTCCGACGAGGACCTCCGGCAGGCCCGTGAAGTACTGGGCGTAGCCGATGATCGCCTGCAGCGCCGTGATGATCACGAGGGTCCAGGCGGCGGTGCGGGCGATCCGCTGGACACGGACCAGATGCAGGGCGATCAGCAGACCGATCAGCAGACCGCAGAAGAGCATCACGGAGTCGGCATGGATCCACGAGATCGTGCGGGCGTCGAACGGCAGGCGCTCAGGAGCGACATCGTCTCCCGAGTGCGGACCGGTTCCGGTCACGAGCGTGCCGAGCACCAGGATCGCGAAGCCGATGACCGCCATCACCCAGGTCATCCAGTGCAGTGCTGCGGGGACGAGGGACCGGCGGCGATCCGCGTCGCCGTCGTACAGCCGGTGCACGAGGATCGTCGAGAGGGCGACGAGTATCGGAGAGATCAGGAAATGGGGGCTGACGACTCCCGGGTGGAGATCCGCATACACCACCACCATCCCCACGATGGCCTGCACGGCCGTGCCGATCAGCGGCGTCAGCGCGAACCACAGCATGCTGCGGCCCTTGTGGCGCAGCCACAGCACGGTGACCGCGAGCAGTGCGACGGCGAAGACGCAGAGGACGCCGGTCAGGGTCCGGTTGCCGAACTCGATGAACGGATGGATCCCGGCTTCGAGAGTCAGCTGAGGTGTGAACTCGCCGGGCTCGCAGTTGGGCCAGCTCGAGCAGCCGAGGCCGCTGGCGGTCAGCCGCACGACGCCCCCGGTGACGATGATGCCGATCTGGCAGACCAGATTGCCCCAGAAGACGAACGCCGCGATCCGTGCTCGAGCCGCCGGCGACAGGCCGAACGTGCGGTGTCCCGAGAGGGTGATCCGTCCGATGCGCACGGGGGGAGCGGTGGAGGCAGAGAGCTCGTCGGCGGTGGACGGAGAAGGGGTCATGGGCTGATTGTAGGAAGCGGAGCTGTGCTTCCCGCCCTCGCGGCGAGAGCGATCACATCCGGCCGCGCCGCCCGCCGCGCCGCATTCGCCTCCGACCGGCGGCTGCGGGGTGTCCGTGGCCGCCGCGCACCGGGAGGACCGTGCGTCCGCGATCCCGTCCTCAGGAGTCTGTCCAGCGGAACCAGCGCACCACGGCGAGCGCGCCGAGGACCGCCCACAGCGACAGCACCACGGCGGAGCCGACGGAGAAGTGCCCGCCGGCGAGGCAGGCGCGCATCAGCTCGCCCAGGGCCCCGGAGGGGAGCAGATCCACCAGCCCTCCGAGGAACCGGGGCATCGAGGTGGTGGGGAAGGCGATGCCGCCGACACCGACGAACAGCACGAAGACGAGGTTGGAGACGGCGAGCACCGCCTCGCTGCGCAGGGTGCCGGCGACCAGCAGCCCGAGCGAGCCGAAGGCCACTGTGCCGAGGATCCACACAGGGATGGCGGTCAGCAGTGAGGTGATCTCGGGTCGCCAGCCGAGCGCAAGCCCCAGCAGTCCCAGCACGAGCACCTGCAGCACGTGGATGCAGAGGGTCGCCAGCACCTTGCCCGCCAGATAGCCGTCACGGCCCAGCGGCGTGGTGGCCACCCAGCGCAGCACGCCGTTGCGGCGGTCGAAGCCGGTCTGGATCGCCTGCGAGGTGAAGGAGGTGGACACGAGCGCGGTGGCGAGGGTCGCTGCGACCGCCGTCTGGATCGGTGCGGATCCTTCGAGCCTGCCGATCGGCAGGAGGCGCAGAGCGATGAGCACCATCGCGGGCAAGGCGATGGCGACCATCAGCTGCTCGCCGTTCGCCAGCATCGTGCGAGCCTCGAGCCGGGCATGGGCGAGGACGCGGCGGAGTGCCGGGGCCGGAGCGGGACCGGGGCGGTCCGCGCGGCCGGGCGCACCGGTGGAAGGCGGGGTCATCGGGCGTCCTCCTGCCTGTCGGCCGGGGCGTCTGCACCGGTGGGTGCCGTGGATCCCGATGCCTGCTCGTCCATGAGATCAAGGAGGACGGCCTCGAGATCGGCGGCGACGCCCGACGCGAGCTCGAGGTGAGCCCCGTGGCGGGCCGCGGCCTCGCGCAGATCGCGTTCGAGGGCGTCGCGCGCGGACGGTGCGAAGCCGGTGGCGGTCGCGCTCAGCGACATGGCACCTCCCGCGCTCTGATGGGCGGCGACCACGTCCTGCACCCTGCCGGATGCGAGATCGCGTCCGGCCCCGATCACGCAGACCTCGTCGGCGAGGCCGACGACATCATCCATCAGGTGCGTGGTCAGCACGATGGCGGTCCCGGTCTCGGCGAGGCTGCGCACCAGACGACGCACCCGACGACGGATGGCCGGATCCATTCCGGCGGTGGGCTCGTCGAGGAACACCAGCTCAGGGCGGCCGACGATCGCGAGTGCGAGCGCGAGACGCTGCCTCTGCCCGCCCGACAGGCGCCGCACGAGAGTGCGGGCGAAGCCGTCGATGCCCAGATAGTCGGCGACCTCGTCGACGTCCAGGGGATCGGCGTGCAGCGCCGCGGCGTATCGCAGCAGCTGCATCGCCTGGGCCCCGGAGACGAGCCCCCCGTCCTGGATCATGACGCCGACCCGAGCACGATGCTCCGGTCCCGCCCGCCAGGGGTCGGTGCCGAGGACGCGGACCGTCCCGCCGTCCGGGCGCAGCAGTCCGGTGGCGCAGGAGATCGCAGTGGTCTTGCCGGCGCCGTTGGGCCCCAGCAGCGCGGTCACCGCTCCGCGCTCGGCGCACAGGCGGAGGCCGTCGAGCGCGCGGACGGGCCCGTACGACAGGGTCAGGTCCTCGACGAGCAGGGCTTCGGGGGCGGGCGCGGGGGAGATGTCAGTCATGGCTGGCCCATGGTAGGCCCGGTTCCCGGTGGGGGACTGGACGCGCGCCGACGCACGTGCCGCGGACTCAGCGGCCGGTCACGTGCAGCGGAGTGTGGGCCGGGTCGACCACCTCGTCGCGGCGCGGCGGCTCCGGCGCCGTCCCTCCGGGGCCCCAGGTGTCGGTGGCGAAGCGATCCCGGTCGTGTGGATCGAGGAAGCCCGAGACATCGGGCCCGAGCGGCACCACCTGGGTCGGGTTGATGTCCGTCTGCACCGCGTAGTAGTGCTCCTTGACGTGCTGGAAGTCGACGGTGTCGCCGAAGCCCGGTGTCTGGAAGAGGTCCTTCGTGTACCCCCACAGGTTGGGCATCGTCGCCAGCGGCTGCCGGTTGGCCTTGAAGTGGGAGAAGTACACGGGGTCGAACCGGACGAGAGTCGGGAACAGGCGGACGTCTGCCTCGGTGATCGAGGCGCCCATCAGATAGCGGGAGCGCGAGAGCCGCTCCTCGAGCTCGTCGAGGGCCGCCCACAGGGCCCGGTACTCCTTCTCGTAGGCCGCCTGGGTGCCGGCGAACCCGGTCTTGTACACGCCGTTGTTGACACGATGCAGCATCCACCGGTTCAGCGCGTCGATCTCTTCGCGCTGAGCCTCCGGATAGAGGTCAGGAGCTCCATCGCGGTGGAGATCGCTCCATTCGGTCGCGAAGTCCAGGGTGATCCTCTGGAAGTCGTTGGTCACGACCGCGCCGCTGGGGATGTCCACGATCGCAGGCACGGTGATGCCGCGGGGATACTCGGGGAAGCGCGCGAAGTAGGCCTCCTGGAGCCGCTCGATGCCGAGCACGGGATCCCGCCCGCCCTCGTCGAGGTCGAAGGTCCATGAGCGCCGATCGTGGGTAGGTCCCGCGATGGCCATGGAGATCGCGTCCTCGAGACCGAGCAGCCGACGGGAGATGATCGTCCGGTTCGCCCAGGGGCAGGCGCGCGAGACCGCAAGCCGGTATCGGTGGGACTCGACGGGCCAGCCGTCGCGTCCGTCCCGGGTGATCCTGTCGTCGATGTAGTTCATGTCCCTGTCGAAGGGCTCGCCCCTGCGGACATAGCTGCCTGTCTGATCGTGGGGATCGGCCATGGTCCTCTCATCTCCCTCTGTCGTCGTCGGCCGACGACTGCCGCCGACTCGGACAGACTAGTTGAAATCCAAACTATATCGCAAGGGGGGTAGTGAAGGCAGGGTGGGGGCGGGTGTCGAGGGAAGGTCTGCCTTGGTTGCATCCTGCGCAGATCGGGGGATGCTTGGGGGTGATGCAGGCGGCGGTCACCCCTGAGGATCGCGCCCGGCGGCGGCGCGGTGACGCTCGTCATGTTCGACGAGGCGGCCCGTTTATTCGCAACCTGGACATTGTAAAATCATGGACCGGATGCTGATCTGAGGGGACGATGCGCCGTGAGGTGCCGTCCCGGGGCGTCCGGCATGACGACCGCAGGGAAGGAGGGTGTCATGGACCAGGCTGTCGACGCCGTCGCGCCGGCTGAAGGCGACGTCGCCCGCGGAACAGAGGCGAGGGATACCCGCGACCGCCTCATCGAGGCCATCTCCGCGCACGGGCCGATCACCGCCCGGCGTCTCGCCGAGAGCTTCGGGCTCACCAGCGCCGCCGTGCGACGGCACCTGGCGGTGCTCGAGGCGGACGGCGTCATCGCCGAGCACGAGGTCCCTGTCGCGCACCGCGGGCGAGGACGTCCCAGCAAGGCCTTCGTGCTGTCCAAGTCCGCTCATGAGGAGCTGCCCGGTGGCTATGACGAGCTCGCGGTGATGGCAATCGAGGAGCTCGCCCGCATCGGAGGCGATGAGGCGGTCCGCCGTCTGGCCGACCGACGTGTCGAGGACTGGCAGCGCCTGGTGGCCGAGAAGGTCGCCGAGCGCGAGGCGGCGGGGGAGAAGGTGACGCTGTCCCGGCGCATCGAGCTCCTGGCGGATCTGCTCACCTCCCGCGGCTACGCGACCACCATCCGTCCTCTGAGCGTTCCTCTGCCGACCTCCGGCTCCCGACGCGGAGGGACCCGGACGCTGGTGACTGCTCAGCTGTGCCACGGCCACTGTCCCGTCCTGGACGTGGCTGCAGACCACCCCGAGCTGTGCGAGGCGGAGACCCGCGTCATCGCGCGCATCATCGGGGCACCCGTGCAGCGCCTGGCCACCCTGGCACAGGGCGCGCACGCCTGCACGACTCACATTCCGCTCACTGAGGGAAGGACACCATGACGAGCGCACCAGAGAAGCTCACACAGGACGAGATCATCGACTCCGTGGGCCAGTACGCCTACGGGTGGCACGACGACGACTCCGCAGGGGCCTCGGCCCGCCGCGGTCTGGACGACGAGGTCGTCCGCGACATCTCGGCCAAGAAGAACGAGCCGGAATGGATGCTCGAGCGCCGTCTGAAGGCTCTTCGGCTGTTCGAGAAGAAGCCGATGCCGACCTGGGGAGCCGACCTCTCGGGGATCGACTTCGACTCCATCAAGTACTTCGTCCGCTCCACGGAGAAGCAGGCGAGCTCCTGGGAGGAGCTGCCCGAGGACATCCGGGAGACCTACGACCGTCTCGGCATCCCCGAGGCCGAGAAGCAGCGCCTTGTCGCCGGAGTGGCCGCGCAGTACGAGTCCGAGGTGGTCTACCACCAGATCCGCGAGGACCTCGAGGCGCAGGGCGTCATCTTCGTGGACACGGACACGGGCCTCCGCGACTACCCCGAGCTCTTCGAGGAGTACTTCGGCACCGTCATCCCGGCCGGCGACAACAAGTTCTCCGCCCTGAACACCGCGGTGTGGTCCGGCGGCTCCTTCGTGTATGTCCCCAAGGGCGTGCACGTGGAGATCCCGCTCCAGGCGTACTTCCGCATCAACACCGAGAACATGGGACAGTTCGAGCGGACGCTGATCATCGCCGACGAGGGCTCCTACGTCCACTACGTCGAGGGCTGCACCGCTCCGATCTACCAGTCCGACTCGCTGCACTCGGCGGTCGTCGAGATCGTGGTGAAGAAGGACGCCCGCGTGCGGTACACGACCATCCAGAACTGGTCGAACAACGTGTACAACCTGGTCACCAAGCGCACCACGGTGGAGCAGGGCGGCACCATGGAGTGGGTCGACGGCAACATCGGATCCAAGGTCACCATGAAGTACCCGGCGGTCTGGCTGATGGGCGAGCATGCCCGCGGCGAGACGCTCTCGATCGCGTTCGCGGGCGAGGGGCAGCACCAGGACACCGGGTCGAAGATGGTCCACATGGCCCCGCACACCTCGAGCTCCATCGTCTCGAAGTCGGTCTCCCGCGGAGGCGGTCGCAGCTCCTACCGGGGCCTGGTCCAGGTCATGCCGGGTGCCGAGCACTCCGCCTCGACCGTGCTGTGCGACGCGCTGCTGGTCGACCAGATCTCGCGGACCGACACCTACCCGTACGTCGACGTCCGCGTCGACGACGTCCAGATGGGCCACGAGGCCACCGTCTCCAAGGTCTCCGAGGAGCAGCTCTTCTACCTGATGAGCCGCGGCATGGAGGAGACCGAGGCCATGGCGATGATCGTGCGCGGCTTCATCGAGCCCATCGCCCGGGAGCTGCCCATGGAGTACGCCCTCGAGCTGAACCGCCTGATCGAGCTGCAGATGGAAGGAGCAGTCGGCTGATGACAGCCTCTGACACGTTTGATGCGAAGGGTCCCGCGATCGCGGACGACGGCGTGAGCGAGAGCGCAGGGAACGCCGCCGGCGCGGCGCCGACGGCCGCGACCGCGACGCTTCTCGCGGAGGCGCCCGCCGCCCCGCAGCTCGAGGAGGAGGGCATCGCCCTTCCCGGCGAGAAGAAGAAGGGCGAGCCCAGCCGGGCCGATCGTCTGCGCTCGTTCGACGTGGCCGCGCACCCCGTGCCGGTCAGCAAGATCGAGGAGTGGCGCTTCACCCCGCTGCGGCGCCTCCAGCCCCTGTTCGAGAACGTCGCCACCGACGACCGCGAGGGCGACCCCGCTGTCGAGTACCGGGTCCAGGTGCCCTCCGGCGCTCCTGAGGCATCGACGCTCGCTCCCGGCCAGGCGCCGCGCGGCACCGCGCTGGTGCCCGAGGACCTCCCCTCCGCGATCGCCTCGGCCCGCACCGAGCAGGCACTGCACCTGGTCGCGGAGAGGAATGCCGCCTACGAGCAGCCCTTCCAGGTGCTCGCGCAGGGGCACGGTGCGGATCGACGCGCCAACGGCCACATCGTGCTGGAGACCCGGGAGTCCTCCTCCGCGACCTTCGTGCTGAACCACACCGGGTCGGCGCAGTATGCGCAGAACGTGGAGATGGTCGTCGGAGACAACTCGGAGATGACGGTCATCGCCCTGCAGGACTGGGACGATGACGCCCTCCACATCGTCACGCATCATGCCCGGCTGGGCCGGGACGCGAAGCTCAAGCACATCGTGGTCTCCCTCGGCGGTTCCGCCGTGCGCGCCAACGTGATCGGCGAGTTCTCCGCCCCCGGAGCGGAGATCGAGAACCTCGGGCTGTACTTCTCCGACGCCGACCAGTTCCTCGAGCACCGCCTGTTCGTCGACCATGCCGCTCCCCGATGCACCTCCGACGTCGCCTACAAGGGCGCGCTGCAGGGGCAGAAGGCGCGGTCGGTCTGGGTCGGTGACGTGCTCATCAGGAAGCAGGCCGAGGGCACCAGCACCTACGAGCTCAACCGCAACCTGGTGCTCACCGAGGGAGCCCGGGCCGACTCGGTCCCGAACCTCGAGATCGAGACCGGTGAGATCGAGGGCGCCGGCCACGCCGCCGCCACCGGTCGCTTCGACGACGAGCAGCTGTTCTACCTGCGTGCTCGCGGCATCCCCGAGATCGAGGCCCGTCGCCTGGTCGTCCGGGGATTCTTCGCCGAGCTGATCCAGAAGATCGACGTCCCGGAGATCCGCGAGCACCTGTTCGCCTCCATCGAGACCGAGCTCTCGCGGAGCATGAACTGATGCCTGACGCCTTCGTCCACGTCGCGGACCTGTCCGATCTCGCCCCGGGCGAGGTCGTGGACGTCCTCGTCGGCGGGATCGAGATCGCGCTCGCGCGCGACGAGGACGGAGGCGTCCATGCGATCGAGGACCGCTGCAGCCATGACGACATCGCCCTGTCCGACGGGGATGTCGACGGCTGCACCCTCGAGTGCTGGAAGCACGGCAGCCAGTTCGACCTCCGCACCGGTCGCCCGCTTCAGCTGCCCGCGGTGCTGCCCGTGAGGGTGTTCCCCGTGCGCATCGAGGAGGGCAGCGGACGGATCCTCGTGGATCCCACCGCAGTCATCGCCTCCGCCTGACATCAAGCCACACGTTTTCACCAGTACCTCTGGTCAAGGAGAACCATCCATGTCTGTCCTGGAGATCAAGAACCTCCACGCCACCGTCGAGACCCCCGAAGGGACCAAGGAGATCCTCAAGGGCGTCGACCTCACCATCAAGGGCGGCGAGACCCACGCGATCATGGGCCCCAACGGATCGGGCAAGTCGACGCTCGCCTACGCCCTCGCGGGTCACCCCAAGTACGAGATCACCGAGGGGTCCGTCACCCTCGACGGTGAGGACGTGCTGGAGATGAGCGTCGACGAGCGCGCTCGCGCCGGCGTCTTCCTCGCCATGCAGTACCCCGTCGAGGTCCCGGGAGTGACGGTGTCCAACTTCCTGCGCACCGCCAAGACCGCGGTCGACGGCCAGGCCCCCTCGCTGAGGACCTGGGTCAAGGACGTGAAGACCGCGATGGACGATCTGAAGATGGATCCCGTCTTCGCCGAGCGCAACGTCAACGAGGGCTTCTCCGGCGGTGAGAAGAAGCGCCACGAGATCCTGCAGATGCAGCTGCTCAAGCCCTCCATCGCGATCCTCGACGAGACCGACTCGGGTCTGGACGTCGATGCGCTGCGCATCGTCTCCGAGGGCGTGAACCGGGCGAAGGAGAGCACGGACGTGGGCATCATGCTGATCACCCACTACACCCGTATCCTGAACTACGTGAAGCCCGACTTCGTGCATGTCTTCGTCAACGGGCGCATCGCTGAGCAGGGCGGTCCGGAGCTCGCCGAGCGTCTCGAGAACGAGGGCTACGACCGCTTCCTCGCCGCCGCCAGCTGACGGCGGCATCGCACCGGACTAGGAGGTTCCCATGACCGACACCACTCCGGCGGCGACCGTCACCGTCGAGGAGGTCACCGAGGCGATGAAGGACGTCATCGATCCCGAGCTCGGGATCAATGTCGTCGATCTCGGCCTCGTCTACGGGATCACGGTCGAGGACGGCAATGCCGTGATCGACATGACCCTCACCTCGGCGGCGTGTCCGCTGACCGACCTGCTCGAGGAGCAGACCTTCGCCGCATTGGACCCCATCACGGAGTCCCATCGCATCAACTGGGTGTGGATGCCCCCGTGGGGCATGGAGAAGATCACCGAGGACGGGCGCGAGCAGCTGCGGGCCATCGGCTTCAACCTCTGACCGCCGTCCACGACACCCCTGACCGGCATCCGTGCCGGCCAGGGGTGTCGTGCTGATCGGGTCCGCCGAGGACGGCTCTCCCTCAGCGTCCCTCGCGGACTCCGAGCACCTCCTCGCGCGGCGCGGCGGTCATGCCATGGGCCTCGGCGACGCCCTCCTGGACGAGTGCGCCGGCGTGAGTGCTGAGCCCGGCTGCGAGGGCGGAATCCTCCTGCAGCGCGGCGCGCCAGCCGCGGTCCGCGACTCTCAGCACATAGGGGAGCGTCGCATTGGTCAGGGCCGTCGTGGCGGTGACCGGCACCGAGCCGGGCATGTTCGCCACGCAGTAGTAGACGGCGTCGTGCACGCGGAAGGTGGGGTCCGAGTGCGTCGTCGGGCGCGACCCCTCGAAGCAGCCTCCCTGGTCGATCGCGACGTCGACGAGCACGGCACCCGGCTTCATCGTCGCGACCATGTCGTCCGTGACCAGCTTGGGCGCGCGCCGTCCGGGGATCAGGACCGAGCCGATCACCACATCGGCCCGCGCGATCTGCTCGCGCAGGTCCCACGCCGTGGAGTAGCGGGTATGGATTCCTCCGTGATGCATCGCGGCGATCTCCGAGAGCCTGGTGAGGTTCACGTCCATCACGGTGACCTCGGCATGCAGGCCCAGCGCCATCATCGCCGCCTGCTCGCCGACGACGCCGCCGCCGATCACGAGCACGTCGGCCTCGTCTGTGCCCGGGACGCCGCCCATCAGCATCCCCGATCCGCCCAGCGGTGCCATCAGATGGTAGGCGGCGACCTGCGCGGCCAGGCGCCCCGCGATCGCGCTCATGGGTGCGAGCAGGGGCAGGGAGCGGTCCGGCAGCTGCACCGTCTCATAGGCGATCGCGGTGGTCCCGGAGCTGATCAGCGCCTTGGTCAGCTCGCGGTCTGCGGCGAGATGGAGATAGGTCATGAGCACCTGGCCCTCGCGCAGCAGATCGTGCTCTGCCGGCTGCGGCTCCTTGACCTTGACGATCATCTCCGATCTCTGCCACACCGCCTTTGCCGAGTCGAGCACGTGCGCACCGGCGCCCGAGTAGTCCTCGTCGGGTATCCGTGCACCCGCACCTGCTCCTGACTCGACGAGGACCTCGTGGCCGCGCGACACCAGCTCATGCACGCCGGCGGCGGTCAGGCCCACCCGGTACTCGCTGTCCTTGATCTCGCGGGGAACTCCGATGCGCATCTCTCTGTCCTCCGATCCTGTCGGGTCCGTCGACGCTGACGGCTCGGTGCCAGCATCGCACGGGCGGTCACGGTGTGGCGCTGGGCACCGGAGCCGATATCCGCACGACCTGATCGCAGGTGCGGACCTAGACTTCCAGGGGCCCTCGGGCCCGTCTTCCGCCCCTCTTCCGGATTAGGAGCACCACTTCCGTGATCACCGTGCGAGACCTCGCCATCCGTGTCGGAGCCCGACTCCTGATGAGCGAGGTCAGCTTCCAGGTCACGCCGGGCGACAGGGTCGGACTGGTGGGACGCAACGGCGCCGGCAAGACGACGCTGACCAAGGTGCTCTCCGGCACGCTGCCCGCCACGGAGGGGAGCGTCGAGGTGACCGGGGAGCTCGGCTACCTCCCCCAGGACACCCACAGCGGCGACGACTCCGAGACGGTGCTCTCCCGCATCCTCTCCGCCCGCGGCCTCGATGACGTGCTCGCCAGGCTGCGTCGCGCCGAGGAGGAGATGGGGGACATGAGCCTGTCGGAGAGCAAGCGCGAGAAGGCGATGAATCGCTACCCGCTGCTCGAGGCGGAGCTCGACGCCCGCGGCGGGTACGCCGCCGAGGCCGAGGCCAAGCGCATGGCGGCGAACCTGGGGCTGCCGAACCGTCTGCTCGAGCAGGAGCTGGGGACGCTCTCGGGCGGCCAGCGGCGACGGGTCGAGCTCTCCCGGATCCTGTTCTCGCAGGCCGAGACGATGATCCTCGACGAGCCCACCAACCATCTCGACGCCGATTCCGTGATCTGGCTGCGCGACTACCTCATGACCTATCGCGGTGCGCTCATCGTGATCAGCCACGACGTGCAGCTGGTGGAGCAGGTCGTCAACAAGGTCTTCTATCTCGATGCCAACCGCTGCGAGATCGATGTCTACAACATGGGCTGGAAGCAGTATCTGCGCCAGCGGGAGGACGATGAGAAGCGCAGGAGGCGTGAGCGGCAGAACGCCGAGAAGAAGGCCAGCGCGCTGACGGCCCAGGCGGAGAAGATGCGTGCAAAGGCGACCAAGGCTGTCGCCGCGCAGAACATGCTGCGACGCGCAGAGCGCATGCTCGACTCCACCGAGGGGGAGCGGCAGAAGGACAGGGTCGCGTCCCTGCGCTTCCCCAAGCCGGCCGCGTGCGGGAAGACGCCGCTCATGGCAGAGGACCTGTCGAAGTCCTACGGGAGCCTGGAGATCTTCACCGGCGTCGACCTGGCCATCGACCGCGGATCCCGGGTGGTCATCCTGGGGCTGAACGGTGCGGGCAAGACGACGCTGCTGCGCATCCTCGCCGGTGCCGACCAGCCGGACACCGGCGGCATCGTCCCCGGTCACGGTCTGCGCATCGGCTACTACGCCCAGGAGCACGAGACGCTCGACGGCGATCGCACCGTCCTGGAGAACATGATGAGCGCCGCCGTCGAGCTGCCCGAGGTCGAGGCCAGGAAGATCCTGGGCTCGTTCCTGTTCACCGGGGATGACGTCCACAAGCCGGCAGGGGTCCTCTCCGGTGGGGAGAAGACCCGTCTGGCGCTGGCCACCCTGGTGGTCTCGAGCGCCAACGTCCTGCTGCTTGACGAGCCCACCAACAATCTCGACCCGGCCAGCCGGGAGGAGATCCTCGGTGCGCTCGCAGCCTTCGAGGGTGCCGTCGTGCTCGTCTCCCACGACCCGGGTGCAGTCCGAGCACTGTCCCCGGAGCGAGTGCTGCTCATGCCTGATGCCGTCGAGGACCTGTGGAACTCGTCCTACGAGGAGCTCATCCAGCTCGCGTGAGCCCGGCGCGTCCTCGCGTGGTCCCAGCGTCGGCGCCCGAGCGCCGAGAGGCGACTGCAGGAGACGACAGGCGAATAGACCTGTTCGACAGATGACCGCTGATATCATCTGTCCATGTTCGTCCTGTCGTTCGCGCCGCACCGCAGCCGCCGAGGGGCGGACCCTCTCCCCGCACTGGTCGAGGCGCTCGCACCGTTCGAGCTGCGGCGTCCCCCGGAGCGGACGCTGGGCAGCGACGCCATCGCTCTCGCGGACCGCGCCGAGATCGCCATGGACGCCGTCCGCGCTGCGGCCGAGCTGGGCGGATGGTGCGTCGGGATCGGCGTCGGACCGCTCGACCAGCCGCTGCCCGAGGAGACCCGGGCCGTCGTCGGCGGGGGAGCACGGGCATCGGCCGCCGCTCTGCGGGAGGCGAGGGTCACGAGCCAGGTCCCGCTCTCGGTGCGGGCATCCGACGAGCGCCATTCCAGCACCGCCGCGGATGCCGAGGGCGTCCTGCGGCTGATCGGCTGGATGATCGCGACCCGGAATCGGGGCCAGTGGCGAGCGGTCCACGCTCTGCGCGATCACCCGGAGGCCACGCAGCAGGAGCTCGCCGAGCATCTCGGCATCACCCAGCAGACGGTGTCGCGAGCGATCAAGACCAGCGGCTGGCGCGAGGAGAGCGCCGCGGTCCCGCTCGTGGTGAGGCTGCTGTCCATGATCGACCTCACCTCCCGGCCGTGATCCGCGGCGCGGCTCGTGCCTGCAGCGGGGGAGGGGCCGCCGCGCGCGCTATCCTGGTCCGCGCGCCGTCTGCGTGCGGCGCATCATCTGCACAGCACACCGAGCACACCGCCCTGGGCCGTCCCATGCCCCGGCGGATACCCCGAGGAGACCCATGGCGACGACGAACGACCTCAAGAACGGCATGGTGCTGAAGATCGACGGCAACCTCTGGCAGGTCGTCGAGTTCCAGCACGTGAAGCCGGGCAAGGGCCCCGCCTTCGTGCGCACCAAGATCAAGAACGTCCTGTCGGGCAAGACGGTCGACAAGACCTTCAACGCCGGTGTCAAGGTCGAGACCGCCACGGTCGACAAGCGCGACATGCAGTACTCGTACCTCGACGGCGACCTGTTCGTCTTCATGGACACCTCCACCTGGGAGCAGACCAACGTCGCGGCGGACCTCGTCGGCGATGCGAAGGACTTCCTCCTGGAGGGCCAGGACGTCGTCGTCGCCTTCAACGAGGGCCAGGTCCTCTACGTCGAGCTGCCGGCGAGCGTCGTCCTGGAGATCTCCCATACCGAGCCCGGTCTGCAGGGCGACCGCTCGTCCGGTGGCACCAAGCCGGCGACCCTCGAGACGGGGCGCGAGATCCAGGTCCCGCTCTTCCTCGAGACCGGTACGAAGGTCAAGGTCGACACCCGGTCCGGCGACTACCTGGGTCGTGCCTGAGGTGACTGACGCTCCCGACCCCGAGGCGGCGCGCCCCGCCAGGGGACCCGGTCTGCCGATCCCCGGCCGCGAGGGCGAGGAGGTCGAGTTCGAGCGGACGGTTCCCGCTCGCACGGATCGCCTGCACTCGCGCACTCGCGAGCGGATCCGCGCCCTCGACGTCCTCTTCGAGGCCGACGCCCGGAGCCTGCCGGTGACCGAGGTGCTCGACGAGCGGATCGTGCGCACTGCGGCGCAGACCCCTCTGCCGATGAGGGCGCGTGAGCTGGTCGCCGTGTACGCCCCGCACGCGGAGGAGATCGACGAGCAGATCGAGACCCATTCGCGCGACTGGCCGCTGCACCGCATGCCCGCGGTGGACCGCGCGATCCTGCGCCTGGGCGCCGCTGAGGTGCTGTTCGACGCCGCGGAGTCCGAGCGCGGCGCGGTGATCGGCGAGTACACGAAGATCGCGGAGGCGCTGTCCACGGACGACTCGCCGCGCTTCGTCAACGGCCTGCTGCAGCGCCTGCTGGACCTGCGCGGCCTGCTCGGCTGACGCGCTCGGCGCGGCCTGGTGCGGCTCTGCGGCCGACGGGCCGCGGGGGTGCTCTTGCGCACTCCTGCGGTCCGAAGGGCGGGCGCGAGCCCGGACGCCCCCGTCGGCGGCTTACACTCGAGCGAGCCCGACCGGGCCGCAACCCTTTAACGACACGTCCTGTGAGGCGTGGAAGGGAGAGACAGATGAACGACTCCGAAGACCGCACGCGCATCCTCGGCGAGGACGAGATCCGCCGAGCGCTCGTGCGCATCGCGCACGAGATCCTCGAGAGCGGTCATGGTGCCGACGACCTCGTGCTGCTGGGCATCCCGCATCGAGGGGTGCCCCTCGCCCGTCGCCTGGCCGGCCACATCCTGGCCGCAGAGGGCCTCGAGCGGCCCATCGAGGACCTCGCAGGATCCCTCGACATCACGCTGTACCGGGACGACCTGCGACGGAACCCCACGCGCGAGCCGGGCCCGACCGCGATCCCGCGCGACGGCATCGACGGCCGCACCGTCGTCCTCGTCGATGACGTCCTGTTCTCCGGACGCACCGTCCGCGCCGCGCTCGACGCGCTCAGCGCGATCGGCCGCCCCTCCGCCGTGCGCCTGGCGGTGCTGGTGGACCGCGGGCATCGTGAGCTGCCGATCCGCGCCGACCACGTCGGCAAGAACCTCCCGACCTCCCGCGAGGAGCGGGTGCACGTGCGTCTGGTCGAGACCGACGGCGAGGACGCGGTGGACATCGTCCGGCCCATCCGTGACGGCGAGACCGGGCGGGAGGGTGCGGAGGCATGAGGCACTTCATCTCCATCGCAGACCTCTCGCGCGCCGAGGCGATCACCGTGCTCGCCACTGCCGAGCACATGGCGCAGACCCAGTCGCGCAGCATCCGCAAGCTGCCCACCCTGGTCGGTTCGACCGTGGTGAACCTCTTCTTCGAGGACTCCACCCGCACCCGCATCAGCTTCGAGGCCGCTGCCAAGCGACTCTCGGCCGACGTCATCAACTTCTCGGCCAAGGGATCGAGCGTCTCCAAGGGGGAGTCGCTCAAGGACACCGCGCTGACCCTCCAGGCCATGGGGGCGGATGCCGTCGTCGTCCGATCCTCCTCCTCGGGCGCCGCGCATCTGCTCGCGCATGCCGGATGGATCGACCAGCCGATCATCAACGCCGGAGACGGCGCCCACGAGCACCCCACCCAGGCGATGCTCGATGCCTTCACCCTGCGCCGTCACCTGCGCCCGCAGGATCCTGACGCCGGCCTGGACGGTCTGCACGTCGTGATCGTCGGGGACATCCTGCACTCCCGCGTCGCGCGCTCCAACGTGCTGCTGCTGACCCTGCTGGGTGCGAGGGTCACGCTCGTCGCACCGCCTGCGCTGGTCCCCGTCGGCGCCTCCGCCTGGCCCTGCGAGATCCTCTACGACCTCGACGTGGCGCTCGCCGCAGGACCCGATGCCGTGATGATGCTGCGCGTGCAGCGCGAGCGCATGACCGGAGGCGGCTTCTTCCCCACTGAGGGGGAGTACGCCCGACGCTACGGACTGACCTCGGCCCGGGCCGCCGCCCTGCCGGCGCACGCCATAGTCATGCATCCGGGACCGATGAACCGCGGATTCGAGATCGCGGGCGACGTCGCCGACTCCGAGCGCAGCGTGATCGTCGAGCAGGTCGCTTCCGGCGTGTTCGTGCGCATGGCCGTCCTGTATCACCTGCTCGCCACCGTTGACCGGGAGGATGCCCGATGACCAGCACAGAGAACGCATCAGTCGTCCAGGAGCCCGCCCTGCTCGTCCGGGGAGGGAGCCTCTACGGCGAGACCGTCCAGGACGTGCTGGTCCAGGACGGCGTCATCCGCCGGATCGGCGTCGGCCTCGATGCACCCGAGGGGGCGGAGATCATCGATGCCGAGGGATGCATCGTGCTGCCGGGGCTCGTGGACCTGCACACGCATCTGCGGGAGCCCGGCGGCGAGGAGGCCGAGACGGTCGACACCGGCACTCGGGCGGCGGCGCTCGGCGGCTTCACCGCCGTGCATGCGATGGCCAACACGACGCCGACGGCGGACACCGCCGGCGTGGTGGAGCAGGTCGCCCGCCGCGGCGAGGCCGCGGGCTGGTGCACCGTCCGTCCCGTCGGCGCGGTCACCGTGGGACTGGCGGGGGAGCGCCTGGCGGAGCTCGACGCCATGGCCAGCTCCCGCGCCCGGGTGCGGATGTTCAGCGACGACGGGAAGTGCGTCCACGATCCGGTTCTCATGCGCCGCGCGCTCGAGTACGTCAAGACCTTCGACGGCGTCATCGCGCAGCACGCTCAGGACCCGAAGCTCACCGAGGGCGCGCAGATGCACGAGGGCGTCGTCTCGGCGGAGCTGGGACTGGCGGGCTGGCCGGCCGTCGCCGAGGAGTCGATCATCGCGCGCGACGTGCTCCTGGCCCAGCATGTCGGCTCGCGCCTTCACGTCTGCCACCTGTCGACCGCCGGCAGCGTCGACATCGTGCGGTGGGCGAAGGAGCGGGGCATCGACGTGACGGCGGAGGTCACCCCTCACCATCTGCTGCTGACCGATGAGAACGTGCGCGGGTTCGACGCCCGCTACAAGGTCAACCCGCCCTTGCGCACGCAGGAGGATGTCGAGGCAGTCCGACGGGGACTGGCCGACGGCACGATCGACATCGTGGCCACCGATCACGCGCCGCACCCGCGCGACGCGAAGGATCGCGAGTGGGACCAGGCGGCCATGGGGATGACCGGCCTCGAGACCGCCCTGTCCACGGTGCAGGCGACCATGGTCGACACCGGCGCGATCACCTGGCGCGACGTCTCCCGCGTGATGTCCGAGGCCCCGGCCCGGATCGGCCGCGACGAGGATCAGGGCCGACCGCTCGCAGCCGGCGAGGTCGCGAACCTCCTGGTCTGGGATCCGCGCCCGGTGCGGACCGTCGACCCGGCGCGGCACGGGTCGCGCAGCCGCAACAGTCCCTTCGTCGGCAGGGAGCTGCCCGGAGCCAACCGCCTGACCGTCCACCGCGGGCGCGTCACGGTGCGCGACGGCGCACTGGCGGGGATCTGATGGACCAGCTCGCCCCCGTCCTGATCCTGATCGCGCTGTTCCTGATCGCACTCGTCCTGATGCGGTGGGGATGGACGGCGCGGGAACGCCGGCAGTCGGGACTGCCTGCTCCAGAGTCTCCGGTCCCCGCCGCGGTGTGGAGCGCCACGGACACGGCCGACGGCATCTACGTCAGCACGGTCCTGGCCGGGAGCCCGCTGGACCGCGTCGCCGCCCACGGTCTGGGGACCCGCGCGAGGGCCCGGATCGAGATCGGCCACGATGCCGCGGAGGACCGCGACGCCTGGGTCATCCGGCGTCAGGGCTCGCGGGACCTCCTGATCCCCTCCGCGGCGATCGAGGAGCTCGACTCCGCCCCCGGCATGGCCGGCAAATGGATCGGGGGCGACGGACTCCTGGTGATCCGCTGGCGGCTGGGGGACCAGCTGCTGGACACCGGTCTGCGCCTGGACCATCGCGCCGACCACGACAGACTTCTCAGCTCGACCACGCTGCCCCGGAAGGAGCACCCATGACCGCCACCACCACCCCGCGCCGCCGGCGCCAGGCGGACCCTGCACTGCTGGTCCTCGAGGACGGGACCGTCCTGCGAGGCGAGGCCTACGGTGCGCGCGGAGCACGCCTGGGCGAGGTCGTCTTCTCCACCGGCATGACCGGCTACCAGGAGACCCTCTCCGATCCCTCCTATGCGGGCCAGATCGTCGTCCAGACCGCCCCGCACATCGGCAACACCGGTGCGAACGCCCAGGACATGGAGTCCCGGCGGGTCTGGGTGCGCGGCTATGCCGTGCGCGAAGCCAGCCGCATCGCCTCCAACTGGCGCTCTGAGCAGAGCCTCGACGATCTGCTGAGCAGCGAGGATGTCGTGGGCATCTCCGGCATCGACACCAGGATGCTCACCCGGATCCTCCGTGAGCAGGGCTCGCTGCGGGGAGGCATCTTCTCCGGCGACGCCCTGAGCCAGGGACAGGACGCGCTGCTCGCCGAGGTGCGCGAGCAGCCCGCCATGAGCGGGTCCAGCTTCGTCGACGAGGTCACCCTCGCCCAGCCCGTCGTCCTCGAACCGGAGGGCGAGGCGATCGGCACCGTCGCGGCCGTCGATCTCGGAATCAAGGGCGCCACGCCCCGCCACCTGCTCGCCCGCGGGATGCGCGTGCATCTGCTGCCGGCGACGACGACCCTCGAGGAGCTCCTGGCCATCTCGCCCGATGCGGTGTTCTTCTCCAACGGGCCCGGTGATCCCGCGACCGCCACCGCGCAGGTGGAGCTGCTGCGCGGCGTTCTCGACGCCGGGGTCCCGTTCTTCGGGATCTGCTTCGGCAACCAGCTGCTGGGGCGTGCGCTCGGCTTCGACACGTACAAGCTGAAGTACGGTCACCGCGGGATCAACCAGCCCGTCCTGGACAAGGAGACCGGCAAGGTCGAGATCACCGCGCACAACCACGGCTTCGCCGTCGACGTGCCGATCGAGGGGGAGCACATGGCCCCCCATGACGGCGGACGCTACGGCCGTGCGGTCGTCTCCCACGTCGGCCTGAACGACGATGTGGTCGAGGGCATCCGCTGCCTGGACCTGCCCGCCTTCTCCGTCCAGTACCACCCCGAGGCCGCGGGCGGACCGCACGACGCCTCGTACCTCTTCGACCGTCTGGCTGAGCTCGTCCGCGAGCGCGCCGTCTCCAAGGAGTCCTGATGCCCCGTCGCTCCGACATCTCCTCCGTCCTCGTCATCGGGTCCGGACCGATCGTCATCGGCCAGGCCGCCGAGTTCGACTACTCCGGCACACAGGCTTGCCGCGTGCTGCGCGAGGAGGGCCTGCGCGTCATCCTGGTCAACTCCAATCCGGCGACCATCATGACCGACCCGGACATCGCCGACGCCACCTACGTCGAGCCGATCGATCCCGACGTCATCCGGTCGATCATCGCCGCCGAGCGCCCCGACGCGATCCTTCCGACGCTCGGCGGCCAGACCGCTCTGAACGCCGCCGTAGCCCTCTCTGAGAACGGGACGCTCGAGGAGTTCGGCGTCGAGATGATCGGCGCCAGCCTCGACGCCATCCAGAAGGCGGAGGACCGCCAGCTGTTCAAGGAGGTCGTCGACCGCGTCGGCGGCGAGTCAGCGCGCTCGGTCATCTGCCACTCGATGGACGAGCTGCTGGCCGCCGCAGACGAGCTCGGCTACCCGATGGTGGTCCGTCCCAGCTTCACCATGGGCGGGCTCGGATCGGGCATGGCGTACGACGAGGCGGACCTGCGCCGCATCGGCGGTGACGGCCTGCACTACTCTCCGACGACCGAGGTGCTCCTCGAGGAGTCCATCCTCGGCTGGAAGGAGTACGAGCTGGAGCTCATGCGCGACCGCAGCGACAACTGCGTCGTCGTCTGCTCGATCGAGAACGTCGACCCCGTCGGCGTGCACACCGGCGACTCCGTCACGGTCGCGCCCGCGCTGACCCTGACCGACGTCGAGCTGCAGCACCTGCGCGATCTCGGCATCGGCATCATCCGCGAGGTCGGTGTCGACACGGGCGGCTGCAATGTGCAGTTCGCGGTCCACCCCGAGACCGGCCGGGTCGTGGTCATCGAGATGAACCCTCGGGTGTCCCGCTCCTCGGCGCTCGCCTCCAAGGCCACCGGCTTCCCCATCGCGAAGATCGCCGCGCGCCTGGCGATCGGCTACACCCTCGACGAGATCCGCAACGACATCACGGGCACCACGCCGGCGAGCTTCGAGCCCACGCTCGACTACATCGTCGTGAAGGTGCCCCGCTTCGCCTTCGAGAAGTTCCCGGCGGCGGATCCGACCCTGACCACGACGATGAAGAGCGTCGGCGAGGCGATGGCGATGGGTCGCAGCTTCACCGAGGCGCTCGGGAAGGCCCAGCGCTCCCTCGACGTCAAGGGCGCCGTGCCCTCCTACGCGGGCGAGCCGCCGACGCCGTCCGAGGTCTCCGAGCTGATCGACGCCTCCCGCGTTCCCACCGACACCCGTCTGGTCGCCATCTCCCGCGTCCTGTGGGCGGCGGCCGAGGGGGTCGTCGATCCCGCGGAGACGATCGAGCGCCTCTACGAGGCGACCGCGATCGACCGCTGGTTCCTCGACCAGCTGCTGCTGGTCGCCGAGGTCGCGGCCGACGTGCGCGGGGCCGACGTCCTGGACGCCGAGCTGCTGCGCGACGCCAAGCGCCACGGACTGTCCGACGACCAGATCGGTGCACTCCGCGGCCAGCATGGCGACGTCGTCAAGGGCGTGCGCGAGGCCCTCGGGATCAACCCCGTCTACAAGACGGTCGACACCTGCGCCGCGGAGTTCGCCTCGCGCACCCCGTACCACTACTCCACCTACGACCAGGAGACGGAGGTCGAGCCGCGAGAGCGTCCGGCGATCCTGATCCTGGGCTCGGGTCCGAACCGCATCGGCCAGGGCATCGAGTTCGACTACTCCTGCGTGCACGCCGCTCTCGCCCTGGGCGATCGCTCGCTGCCGGACGGCGGCTACGAGACCATCATGGTCAACTGCAACCCGGAGACGGTCTCGACGGACTACGACATCGCCGACCGCCTCTACTTCGAGCCCCTCACCTTCGAGGACGTCGTCGAGGTGTACGAGGCCGAGAAGGCCGTCGGACCCGTCGCCGGTGTGATCGTGCAGCTGGGCGGGCAGACCCCGCTCTCGCTCGCCCGTCGGCTCGAGGCGGAGGGTCTGCCGATCATCGGCACCAGCCCCGCAGCCATCGACCTCGCCGAGGACCGCGGTCACTTCGGCGCCGTCCTCGCCGATGCCGAGCTGCCCGCCCCGCCCTACGGGACCGCCTGGGGTCTGAACGACGCCCTGGAGGTCGCGCGGGAGGTGGGCTATCCGGTTCTCGTGCGACCCAGCTACGTGCTCGGCGGGCGAGGCATGGAGATCGTCTACGACGAGGCGCAGCTGGTCGACTACGTCGGCCGGAACCTGCCGGAGGGCGGCCGCGCCGAGGCACCGATCCTCATCGACCGGTTCCTGGACACCGCGACCGAGATCGACATCGATGCCCTGTACGACGGCGAGGAGCTCTACGTCGGGGGCATCATGGAGCACATCGAGGAGGCGGGCATCCACTCCGGCGACTCGGCCTGCACCCTGCCTCCGGTGACGCTGGGCGACACGGTGCTGGAGCGCATCCGCGAGTCCACCCGGCTGATCGCCGAGGGCGTGGGAGTGCGCGGGCTGCTCAACGTGCAGTACGCGCTGTCGCAGGACATCCTCTACGTCCTCGAGGCCAACCCGCGGGCCTCCCGCACCGTGCCCTTCGTCTCGAAGGCCACCGGAGTGCACCTGGCCCGTGCGGCCTCCCTCGTCATGGCCGGCGCCTCGATCGCGGACCTGCGCCGCGACGGCGTGCTGCCGGCGGAGGGGGACGGCACCCGGCTCCCCGACGACGCGCCGATCTCCGTCAAGGAGGCAGTGCTGCCCTTCAAGAGGTTCCGCACGGCCGACGGACGGGCGGTCGACTCCCTTCTCGGTCCCGAGATGCGTTCGACCGGTGAGGTGATGGGCCTGGACGCGACCTTCCCGCTGGCCTTCGCGAAGTCGCAGCTCGCGATCTCCGGCCAGGGCCTGCCCACCTCGGGCAGCGTCTTCGTGTCGGTCGCCGACGGCGACAAGCGGAGCCTGGTGCTGCCGGTCGCGCGCCTGGCGGCCCTCGGGTTCGAGATCCTGACGACGACCGGGACCGGCCGTGTGCTGCGCCGCTCCGGGATCCCCTGCACCGTGCTCCGCAAGGCCTCGGAGTCCGGCGAGGGCCAGTCGGTGATCGACCTGATCGAGCAGGGCGCCATCTCGCTCGTGCTCAACACGCCCTCGGGCTCCGACGCACGAGCTGACGGCTACGCCATCCGAGCGTCAGCGACCAGCATGGACGTTCCGATGATCACCACCGTCCAGGAGTTCCAGGCCGCCGTCCAGGCGATCGAGGCGCTCCCGGTGGAGCCCTTCGACGTCATCAGCCTCCAGGACCATACCCGGCGCCTCGCTGAGGGGCGCGCCGCACGAGCGGGGGTGATCGCATGAGCGCCATGGCGCAGACGTTCGGCTCCCGCCTGCAGCGCTCCGTCGCCGACCACGGCCCGGTCATCGCGGGCATCGACCCCCACGCGGCGCTGCTCGAGGCATGGGGCCTGCCGGACACCCCGGAGGGCCTGCGAGTGTTCTCGCGCACCTCGCTCGAGGCGGTCCACGGACAGGTCGCGGCGATCAAGCCGCAGTCGGCGTTCTTCGAGCGCCACGGCTCCGCGGGCGTGGCGGTGCTCGAGGAGCTCCTCGCCGATGCGCGCGACCGCGGGGTGCTGAGCATCCTCGACGTCAAGCGCGGCGACATCGGCTCCACGATGGGTGCCTACGCCCAGGCCCATCTGCGCGTCGGCGCGCCCCTCGAGGCCGATGCCATCACCGTCAGCCCGTACCTCGGCTCGGGTTCCCTGGAGCCCGCTGTCGAGCTGGCGCAGGAGAATGCGAAGGGCCTGTTCCTGCTCGCGCTCACCTCCAACCCGAGCGGTTCCGAGGTCCAGCACGCCCAGGGCGCCGACGGCGTTCCTGTCGCGCTGGGCGTGGCGCGACACGCCGAGGAGATCGGCGGAGGCGATGAGACCACCTGGGGGAGTGTCGGCCTGGTCGTCGGGGCCACCGTCGGTCGAGCCTACGAGGAGCTCGGCCTCAGGGAGGCCGCGCCGAGCGCACCGCTCCTGGCTCCCGGATTCGGAGCGCAGGGTGCGGGACCGTTCCAGCTGTCGGAGGTGTTCGGTGACAATGCAGGTCACGTGCTGGTTTCGCTGTCCCGAGGACTCTTGTCCGCAGGGCCTGGCATCCCCTCGCTGACCGCCCGAGCACGGGAGCTGCGCGAGCTCTACTCCTGAGTGATCCGCACCGCGTCCCGACGGGAGCGGAGGCTCCGGATCGGGCTGCCGGAGCCACGGTCCGCAGCGCCGCCCGCGGGTGTCGAAACGCACCGGACCAGGGGCTGCGCGTGTCTTTAGTGTGCTCTGCCACGGTCTTGGGGTTACGCTCTACGCACACGCGGGGCCTGCCGGTCCGCGCACTCCACCAGCGACAGAACAAGAGGTAAGAACAGTGGCTCTCCCTCCCCTCACCCCCGAGCAGCGGGCCGAGGCCCTGAAGAAGGCCGCCGAGGCCCGTCGTGAGCGCGCGGCGATCAAGGCGCGCCTCAAGGACAGCGCCGGACGTCGCGGCGAGGAGATCAAGAAGGTCCTCGACGAGGCCGAGTCCAACGAGGTCATCGGCCGCCTCCGCGTCGCCGCCCTGCTGGAGGCCCTTCCGGGCGTCGGCAAGGTCAAGGCGCAGCAGATCATGGAGGAGATCGGCATCTCCCCCTCGCGCAAGATCCGCGGTCTGGGCTCGCACCAGGCCGAGAAGCTCGTCGCGCACTTCTCCGAGTGACCGCACGCACCGCTCCTGACGGGGCCGGCACCCCCGGGGTGCCGGCCCCTGTCACGGTCCTCGCGGGCCCCACGGCCGTCGGCAAGGGAACGGTCTCGGCTGCGATCAGGGCCCGCTATCCGCAGATCTGGCTGTCGGTCTCCGCCACCACGCGCAGCGCGCGCCCTGGCGAGATCGACGGGGTGCACTATCGCTTCGTGGATGACGACGAGTTCACCCGCCTGGTAGAGGCCGACCAGATGCTCGAGTGGGCTGTCGTGCACGGCCGCAACCGCTACGGCACTCCGCGCGGGCCTGTCCAGGAGGCCGTCGCCGCAGGGAGGCCCGTCCTCCTCGAGATCGATCTCGCCGGAGCGCGGCAGGTGCGGCGCACCATGCCCGAGGCACGATTCGTCTTCCTCGCCCCGCCGGACTGGGACACGCTCGTGGAGCGGCTCGTCGGCCGGGGCACAGAGGACGCCGAGGAGCGCGAGCGTCGGCTGGAGACGGCTCGGCGCGAGCTCGCCGCCGAAGGCGAGTTCGATGTCACCATTGTCAACGACCAGGTGGATCGCGCCACCGATGAGCTCGCCGCGCTGATGGGCGTGCGCGACCTCACCTGACCCGCGGCGCCGGATCCTCGCCCTGCTCAGCCGGAGGGCGTATCCTGAACCGTCGCACGCCCACTTTCGATGAAGGGACTTCCGTGGCCGGAACCGTCGCTCAGCCCGAAGGCATCACGAACCCGCCGATCGACCGTCTCCTGGAGACCGTCGACTCCAAGTACGCCCTGGTGCTGTACTCGTCCCAGCGGGCTCGTCAGATCAACGCCTACTACTCGCAGCTCTCCGAAGGGCTGCTGGAGTTCGTCGGCCCGCTGGTCGACGTCGAGAACCAGGAGAAGCCCCTGTCGATCGCGCTGCGCGAGATCGACGAAGGGCTCCTGACCGTCCGTGAGGTCGACGAGGAGGAGTTCGCCGCGGCGAACGAGCCCGATCCCGATGCTCCGGCGCCCCTGAAGCTCGGCGACGACGCCCCCGAGGTGCCGCTGACCGACTTCTCCTTCTGATCACTCCGCTCCCCGACGCGGAAGAACCATGAGGAGCGTGCAGCGCACCCTGTCCGGAGCCCGCGTCGTGGTGGGGATCGGCGGCGGCATCGCCGCCTACAAGGCCGCGCACCTCGTGCGCGGCCTTGTCGGTGAGGGCGCGGACGTCCAGGTCCTTCCCACTCGCTCCTCCCTCGAGTTCGTGGGAGCCGCGACCTGGGAGGCCCTCAGCCATCACCCGGTGCGGATGAGCGTGTTCGAGGACGTCGACGAGGTCGCGCATGTGCGCATCGGCCAGGAGGCCGACCTCGTCGTCATCGCCCCGGCGACTGCGGATCTGCTGGCGCGGATGCGCGTCGGCCGCGCCGACGACCTGCTGACCGCCACCCTGCTGGTGGCCCGGTGCCCGGTGGTCGTCGCCCCGGCGATGCACACCGAGATGTGGGAGCATCCGGCGACGCGCGAGAACGTCGCGATCCTGCGGGAGCGCGGGATCATCGTGCTCGAGCCCGCCGTCGGCCGCCTCACCGGCCCGGATTCCGGGCCGGGGCGGCTTCCCGAGCCCGATGCCCTGCTGGACGCCGCGCGCTCCGCGATCAGCGCGCCCCGATCCGAGGACGGCGGTGCTGCGCAGGATCTGTGCGGCCGTCGTCTGCTGATCACGGCGGGCGGGACCCGGGAGGAGCTCGACCCGGTGCGCTTCCTCGCCAACCACTCCTCGGGGCGTCAGGGCTGGGCGCTCGCGCATGCCGCCCTCGTCCGAGGCGCCGAGGTGCGCCTGCTCGCGGCCAACGTCGAGCTGGACACCCCTCCGGGGGCGGAGCGTGTCGATGCGGGCAGCGCCGCTGAGCTGGCCCGGGCCGTCGAGGACGGCCTGGGGGAGTGCGACGCGCTGGTGATGGCCGCCGCCGTGGCGGACTTCACGGCCGCCGATCGGTCGGGGGCCAAGATCAAGAAGAGCGAGGACTCCGAGGACTCGGTCCCGACGCTCGCTCTGCGCCGCACGCGCGACATCCTGCGTCACAGCGTGACCGCCCGGGCGGAGTCCGATGTCCCCGCGATCGTCGGCTTCGCCGCCGAGACCGGCGGCGACGGTCACAGCGCTCTCGACCTCGCTCGGGAGAAGGCTCGCCGCAAGGGCGCGGACCTGCTCGTCTTCAACGACGTCGGGGGTGGAGTCTTCGGCTCAGCGGACAACTCCGTGCGGATCCTCGACTCCTCCGGCGAGGACGTCGCCGAAGCCGAGGGCAGCAAGGCGGCCGTCGCCCATGCAGTGCTCGATGCGCTCGTCGCCAGGCTGGCCACAGTACCCTGGGACGCATGACGTCCAGCGACCTGCGCACCTTCACCTCGGAGTCCGTGACCGAGGGCCACCCCGACAAGATCTGCGACCAGATCTCCGATGCGATCCTCGATGACCTCCTGGGGCAGGACACCTCGGCCCGCGTCGCCGTCGAGACGATGGTGACCACGGGGCTCGTGCACGTGGCCGGAGAGGTCCGCACGGAGGGCTACAGCGACGTCGCGCGGATCGTGCGCGACGTGATCCGCGAGATCGGCTATGACTCCTCGGAGAAGGGCTTCGACGCTGACTCGTGCGGCATCGAGGTGTCGATCGGCTCGCAGAGTCCAGACATCGCCGCTGGTGTGGACGAGTCCTGGGAGCACCGCGACGGCGGCTCGATCGAGTCGCTCGCCGGCCTGGGCGCAGGAGACCAGGGGCTCATGTTCGGCTATGCCTGCTCGGACACCCCGGAGCTGATGCCCCTGCCGGTCCACGCCGCGCACCGCCTCTCGGAGAACCTCTCCGCGGCCCGTCGTGACGGGGTCCTGCCGTACCTGCGCCCCGACGGCAAGACGCAGGTGTCCATCGGGTACGACGACGACGGCGTCGCTCGGACCGTCGAGGCGGTCGTCGTCTCCAGCCAGCACGACGACGACGTCGACGTCGACAGCCAGCTGCGCCCGGGAATCCGGCAGGTCGTCGTGGCGCCGGTCCTGGAGGAGCTCGCCGGCATCGGCCTGGACGTCTCCGACGTCACCTTCCACATCAACCCCTCCGGTCGCTTCGTGATCGGCGGGCCCAAGGGGGACGCCGGTCTGACCGGCCGCAAGATCATCGTCGACACCTACGGCGGGATGGCCCGGCACGGCGGCGGCGCGTTCAGCGGCAAGGACCCCAGCAAGGTCGACCGCTCGGCCGCGTATGCGATGCGCTGGGTCGCCAAGACCGTGGTCGCTGCCGGTCTCGCCGAGCGCTGCGAGGTGCAGGTCGCGTACGCCATCGGCGTGGCCGCACCCGTAGGACTGTACGTGGAGACCTTCGGCACCGGGCGCGTCCCGGACCGCCAGATCGCCCGCGCGATCGAGAAGACCTTCGATCTGCGGCCCGCCGCGATCATCGAGGAGCTGGACCTGCTGCGTCCGATCTACGCAAGGACGGCGGTCCACGGGCACTTCGGACGGGAGCTGCCGGAGTTCACCTGGGAGCGCACCGACCGTGCCGAGGATCTGGGGCGCGCCCTGTGAGCGGGTCCCCCTCGCTTCCGCCCGAGATCGCCGCGCGCCTCAAGCGCGACGAGCACGGTCTGATCGCGGCCGTCATCCAGGAGGAGAGCACCCGCGAGGTGCTCATGCTCGCCTGGATGGACGAGGAGGCGCTGCGCCGCACCCTCACCACCGGTCGGGTGACCTTCTGGTCCCGGTCGCGGAAGGAGTACTGGCGCAAGGGCGACACCTCCGGGCACGTGCAGTGGGTCCGCTCGGTCGCCCTGGACTGCGACGGCGACGCGCTGCTGGTCCAGGTGGACCAGATCGGTGCGGCTTGCCACCGCGGCACCCATACCTGCTTCGACGGCGGCGACCTCGGTGCGACCGCCCTGGACGTCACGGAACGAGGATGATGAGCAGCGATCCCCTGAAGGACGGGCCGATGCCCGATGACGCCGCCGAGGACGCCTATCCGGAGCTCGTCGGCGGCATCGAAGGCGACGCGCTGGGCGTGGTCCAGCCCGACCTCGAGACCTTCCGTGCGCTCGCCGCGCGGCAGCGGGTGGTCCCTGTGACCGTCCGCCTCCTCGCGGACGAGGACACGCCCGTGTCGCTCTACCGTCGGCTGACCGACGGACAGGACCCTCGCGGAACGTTCCTGCTCGAGTCAGCGGGCGAGGGAGAGGACTCCCGGTGGTCGATCATCGGCACGCGGGCCCGCGCCGTGCTCACCGAGCGCGAAGGGCGCGCGCACTGGATCGGCGACGTGCCCACCGGTGTTCCGGTGGACGGATCCCCTGTCGAGGCCCTGCGCGCGGTGACAGACGCATTCCGCGCGGCGCGGCTGCCGCATCTTCCGCCCTTCACCGGAGGGATGGTCGGCTTCATCTCGTACGATGCCGTGCGCCACTGGGAGAAGCTGCCCGACGCACCACCGGACGAGATCGGCATCCCCGACCTCTCGATGCTCCTCGCCCAGGACGTCGTCGTGCATGACGCCCACGACGGAACAGTGCTCCTGGTCGCCAACGCCCTGAACCTCAACGCCACGTCGGAGGGCGTGGACGCGGCGCACCGGGACGCCCTCGAGCGCCTCGAGGCGATGCGGGAACGCCTGCGCGAGCCGCTTCGCAGCTCCGCGATGGTGTACGAGACGATCCGCGAGGTCGAGCCCAAGTCCCGCACCTCGCAGCTCGAGTACGAGTCATCGGTCCGTGAAGCGGTCGAGGACATCGTCGACGGCGAGATCTTCCAGGTCGTCCCGTCGCAGCGGTTCTCGCTGCCGACGGCTGCGGACCCGCTGGACGTGTACCGCGTCCTGCGTCGCATGAACCCGAGTCCATACATGTACCTGGTGCGCACGGTCGACGCCGACGGGGCGCCGATCGATGTGGTCGGGGCGAGCCCCGAATCCCTCGTCACGGTGCGCGGGCGCACGGCGACCACCCATCCGATCGCAGGCTCCCGGCCTCGAGGGGAGACGCCCGAGGAGGACCAGGCCCTCGCGGAGGAGCTCCTGGCGGACCCCAAGGAGCGGTCGGAGCACCTCATGCTCGTCGATCTCGCGCGCAACGACCTGCAGCGATTCTGCGATCCGGGGACAGTGGTCGTGCGGGACCTGATGCACATCGAGCGGTTCTCCCACATCCAGCACATCGTCTCGACGGTGACCGGGCGCATCCGGGACGACGCGATCGCCTACGACGCCCTGCGCGCGACGTTCCCCGCCGGCACCCTCTCCGGAGCTCCCAAGCCGTCGGCGATGTCCATCATCGACCGACTCGAACCGGTGCGACGCGGCGTCTACGGCGGGACGGTGGGATACATCGACTTCGCCGGCGACATGGACATGGCGATCGCCATCCGCACCGCCGTCCTCAAGGATGCGACGGCTCATGTCCAGGCCGGAGGCGGAGTGGTCGCCGACTCCGATCCGACGATGGAGCATCGCGAGTCCCAGTCCAAGGCCGCCGCCGCGCTGCGGGCGGTCGCCTCCGCCGACACCCTGCGCCGAGCATGAGCACGACGGCGGACGGGTCCGGAGACCGGGCGGCGGAGGAGGCACGCACCGCAGGACGGCACCGCGGCCCCGGGCGTCGGGTCGTGGTGCTGGCGGGCCTCGCTGCCGGCGGTGCGCTCGCCGGCACCTCGCGCTCGACATGGCTCCAGGCGACGGGATCAGACCTCACGGGATCCTCGCAGTCCATCGCCATCGGGGGAGGGGACGCGGCTCCGGCGGTCCTCGCCCTCGCCCTCGTCGCGGTGGCCGCCGCGGCGGCCACGTCCCTGTCCTCGCACTGGGTGCGCTTCGTCACCGGCCCTGTTCTCGTGCTCGCCGGCATCGGCGCGATCGCCTCCATCCTCTCGGTGGTCGAGGATCCGGCGTCCGCAGCTGTCTCCGGGGTCTCCGAGGCGACGGGAGTGGTCGGCGGCGACATCGGCGCCTCGATCACGCCGTGGCCGTGGATCGCACTGGTCCCGGCGCTGCTGGTGATCGTGGTCGGCGCTGCGGCCCTCGTGCTCGGCGGGCGCTGGCCGCGGGGGAGCCGCTATCGCAGCCCGGCAGTGCGCGTCGCCGCCGATCCGGAGCAGGATCCCGCGGCCGCGTGGGATGCGCTCACCCGCGGTGAGGACCCGACCGACCCGGAGCCCGAGGACCCCGCGGACTCCGCAGGGGACGCGGATCCTGGCGTGAGCGGCCGGGACTGAGGATCCGGCGGACCGGCGACCGCAGGCCGGCGGGGATGAGTCCCGTCACCTCCGGGTGCCGAGCACGGCGCGGCGGGGACGTTCGGTGCCCGGAGCGTTGTGACGACGTGGCAGAATAACCCCGACCGAGTCCCGAGCTGGAGAAGGACGATGAACAAGACCTACACCGTGCCCCCGCCCCCGCCCCACAACGAGGGCAAGACCGTCGCCGCGTGGACCCTGAGCTTCGGCGTCGTCCTGGGCTCGATCGTGGTCGCCTTCGGCATGGTGCTGGGCCAGACCGTCGTCATCGGCGTGGGTGCCGCCGTGATCCTGCTCGGCATCATCCTCGGCATCGTCCTCTCGGTTGCCGGGCTCGGCAAGAAGCGCAGCAGGGCCACCGCCTCGTGACCTCTGCGGTGCGCCCTCCGCACGGCGGGGCCCGCGAAGGGTCCCGTCGCGGAGGAGCTCACCGCGCTGTGCTGCCTCTCGGTCTGCTGGCCGGAGGCGGTGCCCTGGCGCTCGGCGTGCAGAAGGTGTTCGACCCCTTCCGTCAGGACATCCCGCTCTGCCCCGTCTACCACCTCACCGGCCTGTACTGCCCGGGGTGCGGTGCGACGCGCGCTGTCCACGCCGCCATCGACGGCGACCTGCTGCTCGCCGCTCAGAACAATGTCCTCATCGTGGTCGCCCTGCCGCTCGTCTCGCTGGGTCTCGTATGGTGGGCAGTGCGACGGGTGCAGGGGCGCACGACCGACCTGATGCCTTCGCGGGCGGCGGTCCTCGTGCTCGTCGCGCTGGTCGTGGTGTTCGGCGCTCTGCGCAACCTCCCGGCCTTCTGGTTCATCGCCCCTACGTCCCTCGTGGGCGCCTGACCGGCCGCAAGCCGCTCGGGCCCCGCCGCAGGAGCCGCTCGTGACCCTCACCGGAACCGTCCTCGACGACATCATCGTCGGCGTGCGGGAGGACCTCGCCTCCCGTCGAGCCGCCGTGCCCGCATCCGCCGTGCGGGAGGCGGCGGCAGATGCCGCACCGGCGCGGGACGCCCATGCCGCTCTGGTGGGGGACGGTGCCACGATGGGCCTGATCGCTGAGGTCAAGCGTGCGAGCCCCTCCAAGGGTGATCTGGCGTCGATCCCGGAGCCCGCGTCCTTGGCGGGCATCTACGCCGACAGCGGAGCGAGCGCGATCAGCGTCCTCACCGAGCAGCGCCGCTTCCGCGGCACCCTGGCAGATCTCGATGCGGTGCGCGCCCAGGTCGACGTGCCGGTCCTGCGCAAGGACTTCGTCGTCGATCCCTACCAGGTCGATGAGGCTCGCGCCCATGGTGCGGATCTGGTCCTGCTGATCGTGGCCGCTCTCGAGGACTCCCAGCTCGCCGAGCTGCACGAGCAGATCCTCTCTCTGGGCATGCAGGCGCTCGTGGAGACGCACACCGCCGAGGAGCTCGAGCGGGCTCTCGCGCTGCGCGCGGACATCATCGGCGTCAACGCCCGCAACCTCAAGACCCTGGACGTGGACCTCTCCCGCGCGGCTGAGCTGCTGGGCGCGATCCCTGCCGGCCCGCTGGCGATCGGGGAGTCCGCCGTCGCCTCCGTCGCCGATGTCGAGGCCTATGCCCGTGCGGGCGCCGATGCCGTGCTGGTCGGCGAGGCGCTCGTGACCTCCGGCGACCCGGCCGTGGCCGTCGCCGACTACCGCGCTGTCGCCCGACGCGGCCGGCCCTCCGAAGGAGCATCCCTGTGACGAACGACGCGACGACCCCTTCGACCTCGACCGACCTGCCGGTGCTGCCTGATCTCAGCCGTCCCCTCGGCGCCCTGCGCGCCGAGGCGGGCCCGTACTTCGGAGGCTTCGGCGGCAGGTTCCTGCCCGAGGCCCTGGTGCCGGCCCTCGACGAGCTCACCGAGGTGTACGAGAAGGCGATCGTGGATCCGGAGTTCCTCGCGGAGCTGCGACGGCTCGCCGCGGACTACACCGGCCGTCCCTCGCTGCTGAGCGAGGCACCGCGCTTCTCGAAGCTCGCCGGGGGCGCCCGGATCCTGCTCAAGCGCGAGGACCTCAACCACACCGGCAGCCACAAGATCAACAACGTGCTCGGACAGGCCCTGCTGACCGTCCGCATGGGCAAGAAGCGGCTGATCGCCGAGACCGGGGCCGGCCAGCACGGCGTGGCCACCGCGACGGCGGCCGCGCTGTTCGGCCTCGAGTGCACCATCTACATGGGCGAGGAGGACACGGAGCGTCAGGCGCTCAACGTCGCCCGGATGCGTCTGCTGGGAGCCGATGTGGTGGCGGTGAAGCAGGGGTCGCGGACGCTCAAGGACGCGATCAACGAAGCCTTCCGTGACTGGGTCGCCAACGTGGAGACCACGCACTACCTGCTCGGGACGGTGGCCGGACCCCACCCGTTCCCGGTCATGGTGCGCGACTTCCATCGCATCATCGGTGAAGAGGCCCGTGCACAGGTCCTCGATCGCACAGGTGGGCTGCCGGATGCGGTGGTGGCCTGCGTCGGCGGAGGGTCCAATGCGATGGGCATCTTCCACGCCTTCCTCGACGACACGGATCCGCTGGTGCGGCTGGTCGGGTGCGAGGCCGGGGGAGACGGCATCGCCTCGGGTCGTCACAGCGCCACCATCGGCGGAGGCACGCCGGGGGTCCTGCATGGGGCGCGCAGCTTCATCATGCAGGACGAGGACGGCCAGACGATCCCCTCCCACTCGATCTCCGCAGGGCTGGACTATCCGAGCGTCGGACCGGAGCACGCCTGGCTGGCCTCGATCGGCCGCGCCGAGTATCGTGCCATCGACGACGGCCCCGCGATGGAGGCCTTCGCCCTGCTGTCGATGACCGAAGGCATCATGCCGGCCATCGAGTCCGCCCACGCGCTGGCCGGAGCCCTGGAGCTCGGGCGCGAGCTGGGCGAGGGCGCCGTGATCGTCGTGAGCCTCTCCGGCCGCGGCGACAAGGACGTCGACACCGCCTCCCGCTGGTTCGGTCTGCTCGATGACGAGACCGGCGAGGAGAGCACCGCCGTCGAGACAGAGGCCGACGGCGGGAGCGCCGGGCGAGTCGCCCCTCGCGCTGACCTCGCCGCCCTGCGGGCGCTCGCCCGCACCACCGCCGATCAGGAGGCCCAGCGATGACCGCGACCGACATCGCGCGCATGCGCGCTGGTGACGCGCTCGACGTCGCCCGTGCCGAGGGCCGCTCCGCGCTGATCGGATACCTGCCCGTCGGCTTCCCCGACCTGCAGGGGTCGATCGACGCCGCGTCCGTGCTGATCGACCACGGCGCCGACATGATCGAGCTCGGCCTTCCCTACTCGGACCCCGTCATGGACGGACCCGTCATCCAACGCGCCGCGAGCGCGGCCCTGGCCGGCGGCGTGCGCACCCGGGACGTCATCACCGCCGTCGAGGCGCTGTCCGGCCGCGGAGCGGCGATCCTCGTCATGTCGTACTGGAACCCGATCCTCTCCTACGGTCCCGACGCCTTCGCCCGGGACCTCGCCTCCGCAGGAGGGGCGGGCGTCATCACGCCCGACCTCATCCCCGACGAGGGGGAGGAGTGGATCCGCGCGAGCGAGGAGCATGGCGTCGACAGGATCTTCCTCGTCGCCCCGAGCTCGCCGCGCGAGCGGCTCGAGCACGTCGTCTCCCACACCCGCGGGTTCGTGTACGCCGCGAGCACCATGGGAGTGACCGGAACCCGCGCGAGCGTCTCCAGCGCCACCGAGGGTCTGGTCGCGCGCACCCGTGAGGCGGGAGCGCAGAACGTCTGCGTCGGGCTCGGCGTCTCCACCGGTGCCCAGGCTGCCGAGGTCGGGGCGTACGCCGACGGAGTCATCGTCGGCTCCGCCTTCGTGCGCACGCTCCTGGACTCCGACCGGGGGGACCACACTGCGCTGGCGCGCGTCGCCGACGACCTGCGCTCCGGCGTGGAGCGCTCCCGGAGCGGAGTCTGAGCGCCATGATCCCCAGCCCCGCCTACTCCTCGGTCTCGTTCGGACCGCTCACGGTGCACTTCTATGCGATCTGCATCCTGATCGGCATGGGCGTGGCCCTGAAGTGGGCGACTTCGCGCTGGACAGCTCGGGGAGGCGACGCCGACGACCTCTTCGACATCGGCTTCGTCGCGATCATCGCCGGCATCGTCGGCGCACGGATCTGGCATGTGCTGACCTCTCCCGAGCCGTTCTTCGGCGAAGGCGGCAACCCCGTCGCCATGCTGTACATCTGGCAGGGCGGACTCGCGATCTACGGCGGCGTCGCCGGCGGTGCCCTGGCCGTCCTGATCATGTCGCGGATCAAGAAGGTCTCCTTCGCCGCTCTCGCCGACACCATCGCCCCGACCCTTCTGGTCGCCCAGGCCATCGGACGTTTCGGCAACTGGTTCAACCAGGAGCTGTACGGACCTGAGCTCGATGCATGGTGGGCCTGGGACATCACCTGCGTGACCAACGGGGAGAGGATCTCCGGCTGCGTCCCGGGCACCTACCATCCGACGTTCCTGTACGAGCAGATCTGGAACCTGCTGGGAGTCGTGGCGCTGCTCCTGATCAGCCGACGCCTCCGGCTCGGCGGCGGTCGCGTCTTCTGGCTCTACGTCGCCATCTACTCCACCGGCAGGGCGATGGTCGACGCGATCCGCACCGAGCCCGTCCTGATGATCGGGCCGCTGCGCATCCATACCGTGGTCGCCCTGGCGATGGCGCTGGTCGCCATCGCCATGCTGATCCATCTGACCCTGCGCCGCCGTCGCCGCGGCGGAGAGGCCGTCGCGGCGGACGGCTCGTTCGAGCTGCCCGCCCAGACCGAGGGCAACGGCCCTGACGAGGACGAGGTCGAGAAGTCGGGCACCCCGCCCTCCCAGGACGACGCACCCCCTGCCGGCGGCTGAGCCCGGCGCCCTTCCGCGACGCACGACGTCGCAGGACGGCGACCGAGGCCGGTCCCCGGATCCTCGTCGAACCCGAAGAGCGCAGTCCTGCTCCTCGGCCGTCCCCGGAAGGGCCACCGCATGATCCCCCTCAATTCCCGATTCTCCGCCTTCCCTCCTGCGCAGGGCCTCTACCGGCCCGAGAGCGAACTCGACTCGTGCGGCGTGGGCATGGTCACCACGCTGCGCGGGGAGCCCGGTCACGACATCGTCGAGCACGCGCTGACCGCGCTGCGCAATCTCGACCACCGCGGCGCCGTCGGCGCCGAGGAGAACACCGGCGACGGCACCGGCATCCTCCTGCAGATGCCCGACGCCTTCCTGCGCGCCGTCACCGGCCTCCAGCTGCCGGCCCTCGGCTCCTATGCCTGCGGCATCGCCTTCCTGCCGAGGGAGCGCGATGAGCGCGAGCGCACCCTCGCCGTGCTCGAGGAGATCGCGGCGGATGAGGGGCTGACGGTGCTCGGTCGCCGCGAGGTGCCCGTCGTCGACGGCCTCGTGGGCCCTTCGGCCCGGGAGGTCCAGCCGCACTTCGAGCAGATCGTCCTGGTCGACGCCGCCGGGGAGCGCGAGGGGATCGCGCTCGAGCGCGCCGCCTTCGCCGTCCGCCGACGGGTGGAGCACGCCACCGAGGCGTACTTCCCCTCCCTGTCCACGCGGGTGATGGTGTACAAGGGCATGCTCACGCCTCTGCAGCTCGACGAGTTCTTCCCGGACCTGCGGGATGAGCGCATGACCACCGAGCTCGCGATCGTGCACTCGCGCTTCTCCACCAACACCTTCCCGGCCTGGCCGCTCGCGCACCCGTTCCGCGTGCTCGCACACAACGGTGAGATCAACACGGTGATCGGGAACCGCAATCGGGTGCGAGCCGCTGAGGGGTCCATGGACACCGATGCGTTCGGCGAGGACTTCGGACGCCTGCTCCCGGTGAACTCCGAGGGCGCCTCCGACTCGGCGAGCCTGGACGAGCTGCTGGAGCTGCTGCTGCTGTCCGGTCGCTCCCTGCCCCACGCCCTGATGATGCTCGTGCCCGAGGCGTGGGAGAACGATCCCACCATGGACCCCGACCTCAGAGCCTTCTACGAGTACCACTCCTCCCTCCAGGAGCCGTGGGACGGGCCCGCGTCGATCGTCTTCACCGACGGTCGCCTGGTCGGAGCGCGCCTGGACCGCAACGGCCTGCGTCCGCTGCGCTACTGGATCACCGAGGACGACCTGGTCGTGCTCGGCTCGGAGGCGGGGCTGCTGGACATCCCGCACTCCCGTCTCGCCCACACCGGCCGTGTCGCCCCCGGGGAGATCTTCCTGGTCGACCTCGACCGGGGTGAGGTCGTCCCGAGCGACGAGGTCAAGCACGAGATCGCGGTCGCGCAGCCCTACGGGCAGTGGATCGCCGAGCAGAAGATTCCGCTCTCGGAGCTGCCCGCCCGCGAGCACATCACGCATTCGCGCTCGTCCGTAGTGCGCCGGCAGCAGACCTTCGGCTACACGGAGGAGGAGCTGCGCGTGCTGCTGGCGCCCATGGCCTCCAAGGGAGCCGAACCGATCGGCGCGATGGGCACGGACACCCCGATCGCGGTGCTGTCCGATCGTCCGCGTCTGCTGTTCGACTACTTCACCCAGATGTTCGCGCAGGTGACGAACCCGCCTCTCGACTCCCTGCGCGAGGAGATCGTGACGTCCCTGGGGGTGGCGATCGGTCCGTCGCGGAACCTGCTCACGGAGACTCCTGAGCATGCGCGCCAGCTGTCGCTGGACTTCCCGATCATCGACAACGATCAGCTGGCGGCGATCATCGACGTGCGGTCCCATGAGCGCACCACCGACTTCCGCACGGTCCGGCTGAGGGGCCTGTATCAGGTGGTCGGCGGCGCCCGTGCCCTCGAGGAGCGTCTGCAGGAGATCTGTGAGGAGGCCGTCGCCGCGATCGAGGACGGGGCGACATTCCTCGTGCTCTCCGATCGCGACGCCAACCAGCTGCTGGCCCCCATCCCCTCGCTGCTCATGACCAGCGCCGTCCAGCACCACCTGGTGCGGGCGGGCCTGCGCACGCGGGCGGCGCTGGTGGTGGAGGCCGGGGATGTCCGCGAGGTCCACCACGCCGCGCTGCTGATCGGCTACGGCGCGAGCGCCATCAACCCGTACCTGGCGATGGAGAGCGTCGAGGAGCTCGTGCGTCGCGGAGTGATCAGCGACGTGGACGAGGCCACGGCGGTGCGCAACCTCAACTACGCGCTCGGCAAGGGTGTCCTGAAGATCATGTCCAAGATGGGCATCGCGACCGTCGCCTCTTACCGGGGTGCGCAGATCTTCGAGGCCGTCGGTCTGTCGCAGGAGCTCGTGGACACCTGGTTCCCCGGCACCGACACCCGCATCGGAGGCATCGATCTGGAGGTCATCGCCGCGGAGAACGCAGCCCGCCACGCTGTCGCCTATCCCGTCGAGGGCGTGCGCCTGCCGCATCGTCGGCTCCCCGTCGGCGGGGAGTACCAGTGGCGTCGAGAGGGTCCGCCGCACCTGTTCACCCCGGAGGCGATCTTCCGGCTGCAGCATTCCACCCGCAACCGCCAGTACGACGAGTTCCGCCGCTACACCGACGAGGTCGACGACCAGTCGCAGCGGCTGATGACGATCCGCGGCCTGCTGCGCCTGCGCACCGACGCGACCCAGCCGATCCCCATCGACGAGGTCGAGTCGGTCGAGGCGATCACCCGGCGCTTCATGACCGGCGCCATGAGCTACGGATCGATCTCGCAGGAGGCCCACGAGACGCTCGCCATCGCCATGAACCGCCTCGGCGGCATGTCCAACAGCGGCGAGGGCGGGGAGGATCCCGAGCGCCTGCACGACCCCGAGCGCTCGAGCGCGATCAAGCAGATCGCCTCCGGTCGCTTCGGTGTGACCAGCGAGTACCTCACCTTCGCGAAGGACATCCAGATCAAGATCGCGCAGGGCGCCAAGCCCGGGGAGGGCGGTCAGCTGCCCCCGGAGAAGGTGTACCCGTGGATCGCGCGCACCCGGCACTCGACCCCGGGCATCGGACTGATCTCGCCGCCGCCGCATCACGACATCTATTCCATCGAGGACCTCGCCCAGCTGATCCATGACGCGAAGTCCGCGAATCCCGCGGCTCGCGTGCACGTGAAGCTGGTCTCGCGCTTCGGTGTGGGGACGGTCGCCACCGGCGTCTCCAAGGCGCATGCCGACGTCGTGCTCATCTCGGGGCACGACGGCGGAACCGGAGCCAGTCCGCTGAACTCCCTCAAGCACGCCGGCACTCCGTGGGAGATCGGGCTGGCGGAGACCCAGCAGACGCTGCTGCTGAACGGTCTGCGCGATCGCATCACCGTCCAGGTCGACGGGCAGATGAAGACCGGTCGGGACGTCGTGATCGCCGCCCTGCTGGGCGCGGAGGAGTTCGGCTTCGCCACAGCACCGCTCGTGGTCACGGGCTGCGTCATGATGCGCGTCTGCCACCTGGACACCTGCCCGGTGGGCGTGGCCACTCAGAACCCGGAGCTGCGCGCTCGCTTCACGGGCCATGCCGATCACGTGGTGAACTTCTTCCAGTTCATCGCTCAGCAGGTGCGCGAGCACCTCGCCGCACTCGGACTGCGCTCGATCGACGAGGCGGTGGGCAGGACGGATCTGCTGGGTCTCGCCGAGAGCTCGGAGGCGGTCAGCGCGCTGGCCGCGGCCAAGCGGGACGGCCTGGACCTCGCCGCGATCCTCGCCGCCCCCGAGATCAAGGAGGGCGACCACGTGCGTCGCCTGCGCGGCCAGGACCATCACCTGGACCTTGCGGCCGATCACCCGTGGATCGCCGAGGCCGATGCGGTGCTCTCGGGCCGTGAGGACTCGGTGCGGATCACCGGCACGGTGAGAAACGTCCAGCGCAGCTCCGGCACGCTGCTCGGTCACGAGGTCACCCGCCGCACCGACGGAGCGGGGCTCGCCGAGGACACGATCGTCGTGGACCTCGAGGGCACCGGCGGCCAGTCCTTCGGCGCGTTCCTGCCGGCGGGCGTGAGCATGCATCTGACGGGCGACGCCAACGACTACGTCGGCAAGGGCCTGTCGGGCGGCATCGTGGCGATCGGCCACGGCGCCGGCAGCGCCGCATCGCTCGCCTCTGCGACCATCGCCGGCAACACCTGCGCCTACGGCGCCACCAGCGGCCGCCTGCTGCTGGCGGGCCGGGCAGGGGAGAGGTTCGGTGTGCGCAACTCCGGCGCGACCCTGGTCGTCGAGGGCATCGGCGACCACGGCGCGGAGTACATGACGGGAGGGGCGATCGTCATCCTCGGTCCGACGGGACGCAACCTCGGCGCCGGTATGAGCGGAGGCACCCTGTTCGTCCTCGACCTCGATCGCTCGCGACTGAATGCGAACGACGCGGCCACCTTCGACATCACCCCCGTGAGGGAGGAGCACCGCGGCTTCGTGCTGGAGGCGATCCGCGACCATGCCCGCCGCACCGGGTCGGACCGCGCCGCGGCGCTGCTGGCCGACGAGGACGAGCTGTTCGCACGCCTGAGCCAGATCGTCCCCCGCGCGTTCCTGCGCATCACCGGCATCCGCGAGCAGGCGCTCGCGGACGGCATCGACCCCAACTCGAACGAGATCTGGAACACCATCATGGAGGCCACCCATGGCTGATCCCCGCGGATTCCTCCGCTACCGCGAGCGCGAGCTCCCTCAGCGCCGCCCCGTGCCGGTGCGCCTCATGGACTGGCGCGAGGTCTACGAAGCTCGGGAGAAGGGCACCCTGAGCGTGGTGTCGCGCCAGGCCGGACGCTGCATGAACTGCGGCATCCCGTTCTGCCATCAGGGCTGTCCGCTGGGCAACCTGATCCCGGAGTGGAACGACCTGGTGTACCGCGACGACTGGCGGGAGGCCAGCGAGCGGCTCCATGCGACGAACAACTTCCCGGAGTTCACCGGCCGCGCATGCCCCGCGCCGTGCGAGTCGAGCTGCGTGCTCGGCATCAACCAGCCGCCCGTGACCATCAAGAACATCGAGGTCTCGATCGTCGATCGGGCCTTCGAGGAGGGGTGGGTGGAGCCGGTCGAGGCGACTCGCCAGACCGGCCGCTCGGTGGCCGTCGTCGGCTCCGGCCCTGCCGGGCTCGCCGCCGCCCAGCAGCTGACCCGGGCGGGGCACTCGGTGGTCGTGCTCGAGCGCGACGACCGTCTCGGCGGTCTCCTGCGCTACGGCATCCCCGAGTTCAAGCTCGAGAAGCGCCATGTCGATCGACGCCTGGAGCAGATGCGTGCCGAGGGCACCCGCTTCCGTACGGGGGTCGACGTCGGAGGGAGCGGCGAGGGAGCGGTGAGCGTGGAGGAGCTGCGCTCGCGCTACGACGCGGTCGTCCTGGCCACCGGTTCGACCATGCCGCGCGACCTCCCCGTGCCCGGACGCGACGCGGAGGGCATCCATCCCGCGATGGAGTACCTCACCCAGGCCAACCGCCTGGTCGAGGGCGACGTCCTGGAGGATGCCATCGACGCGGCGGGCAAGGACGTCGTCATCATCGGAGGCGGTGACACGGGCGCTGACTGCCTGGGGACCGCGCTGCGCCAGGGAGCGCGCTCCGTCACCACCCTCGCGATCGGCACCCAGCCTCCCAGCGAGCGCGACGAGAGCCAGCCCTGGCCCACGCACCCGGTGCTGTTCGAGATCTCCACGGCCCATGAGGAGGGGGGCGAGAGGTCGTACCTCGCGTCGACCACCGGGTTCGAGATCGATGAGGCGGGCAGGGTCAACGGGCTGAAGGTCGCTCGCACCCAGTACAAGGACGGCCGCCGCCTCCCCACCCCGGGGACCGAGACGGTGATCCCCGCTCAGCTGGTGCTCATGGCGATGGGCTTCACCGGTCCCGAGCAGGGCGGCCTGCTCGAGAGGCTGGGCGTGACGATGACATCCCGCGGCAACATCGAGCACGACGGGAACTGGGCGACGAACGTGGACGGGGTCTTCACCGCCGGCGACTGCGCCCGAGGTCAGAGCCTGATCGTGTGGGCGATCGCGGAGGGGCGCTCCTGCGCCGCCGCCGTGGACGCCCACCTGATGGGCGGCACATCGCTCCCGGCGCCCGTGCGCTCGGGTGATCATGCCCTCACAGTGTGAAAGACTGTGTCCTGAACACGCGACGCCGCGTCCCCCTGGAAGGGCCCGCTCGCCGTGCCCCTTCGGGGGAGCCGCGGCCCCTGTCCGCACGAAGCACGCACTATTTACAGATGGGTTGACATGCGCAAAGCGAAGATCGTCTGCACTCTCGGTCCCGCGACGAACACCTACGAGCAGATCCGCACGCTGATCGACTCGGGGATGAACGTCGCTCGGATGAACCTGAGCCACGGCTCGCACGAGGACCACGAGCAGGTGTATGCGAACATCCGCCGGGCGGCGGAGGACCTGGGCAGGAACGTCGCGATCCTCGTGGATCTGCAGGGCCCGAAGATCCGCCTCGGAAGGTTCGAGAACGGTCCGCATCAGCTCGAGGTCGGCGACACCTTCGTGATCACCACCGAGGACATCGTCGGCACCCGCGAGCGCGTCTCGACGACCTTCAAGGGCCTGCCGGGAGACTGCCGTCCCGGTGACGTGCTCCTGATCGACGACGGCAAGGTCTCCGTGCGCGTGACGGACGTGTCCGGCACGGAGGTCACCACGGTCGTCGAGGTCCCCGGCCCGGTCTCCAACAACAAGGGCATCAATCTGCCCGGTGTCGCCGTGTCCGTCCCCGCCATGAGCGAGAAGGACATCGACGACCTGCGCTGGGGCCTGCGCCTCGGTGCGGATCTGATCGCGCTGTCCTTCGTGCGCGACGCCCACGACATGGACGACATCCTCAGCATCATGCAGGAGGAGGGACGTCGCGTCCCCGTCATCGCCAAGATCGAGAAGCCGCAGGCGGTGCGTGCCCTGCGGTCCATCGTCGGCGCCTTCGACGGCATCATGGTGGCGCGAGGCGACCTGGGCGTCGAGCTGCCGCTCGAGCAGGTCCCGCTGGTGCAGAAGCGCGCGATCGAGCTCGCCCGCCGCAATGCCAAGCCGGTCATCGTCGCGACCCAGGTGCTCGAGTCGATGATCACGAGTCCGCGGCCGACCCGTGCGGAGGCCTCCGACTGCGCCAACGCGATCCTCGACGGCGCTGACGCGGTCATGCTCTCGGGCGAGACCAGCGTCGGGGCGTATCCCTTCGAGGCGGTGCGCACGATGGCGCGGATCGTCACCAACACCGAGGAGAACGGGGCCGACCGCATCCTCCCGCTGGGCACCATCCCGCACACCCGCGGCGGTGCGATCACTCGCGCGGCCGCCGAGATCGGCGACCAGCTCTCCGCGCAGTACCTGGTGACGTTCACCGAGTCCGGCGACACCGCGCGTCGTCTGGCTCGCCTGCGTCCGTCCATCCCCCTGCTGGCACTGACCCCGTATCCCGAGGTCGCCCGTCAGCTGTCCCTGTCCTGGGGCATCGAGGCGCACCTGGTGCCCATGCAGCAGGACACGGACCAGATGATCGCGAAGGTCGACGAGCTCCTGCGCGAGCAGAAGGGGCTCCAGAAGAACGACCTGGTCATCGTCGCGGCGGGTTCGCCCCCCGGTGTCCACGGCTCGACCAACTCGCTCCGCGTGCACCGCATCGGCGACCTGGACGGCACCGAGTCCGCACGCATCGAGGTCGACCACATCAACGCCGGCACCCAGTCCTGATCCAGGGCCTGCACGGAGAAGGAGCGGGGCACCCGTCGCACGACGGGTGCCCCGCTCCTTCTCCGTGCAGGTGTGCTCGGCCACGCCGACCGGTCGGCGCCGGCGTGCGATATCTCCTACGCCGGGTCGAGCCTTCACCGCCTTCGGGCGGCTGCCGCTGAGAGCGGCGACAGTGCCGGATGCGGGATTCGAACCCGCACGCCCTCGCGGACAGCGCATTTTGAGTGCGCCGCGTCTGCCATTCCGCCAATCCGGCTCGCGCCCCCGGTGCCGAGGGCTGGATTAGGATACCGCTGAAGACCGCAGGATCCGCGCACTGCCGCAGGGCGACGGCGCGGTCCCCTCAGAAGACGTGCCGACCGAAGACACAGGGTGACATGAACGACGACATCGCTTCCCTTCCCGCTGACACCGAGGACCTCGCCGCCGGCGAGAGCGAGGGCCCGCGCCGCACGGCGGTGGTCGCGGAGGACGAGAGCCTCATCCGCATGGACATCGTCGAGACCCTGACGGAGGCCGGCTTCGAGGTGCTGGCGGCCGTCGGGGACGGTGAGAGCGCTGTGGCGAAGGCGCGCGAGCTGCGCCCTGACGTCGTCGTCATGGACGTGAAGATGCCTCAGGTCGACGGGGTCACCGCTGCCGAGCGCATCGGCGAGGAGAACCTGGCGCCGGTCGTCATGCTCACCGCCTTCTCGCAGGCCGAGCTCGTCGAGCGCGCGCGCGACGCCGGAGCCATGGCGTACGTCGTCAAGCCCTTCACCCCGGCGGACCTGCTGCCGGCGGTCGAGATCGCGATCTCCCGGTACCAGCAGATCACTCAGCTCGAGGCGGAGATCGCGGATCTGGGTGAGCGCTTCGAGACCCGCAAGCGCGTCGATCGGGCCAAGGGGCTGCTGCAGACGAACATGGGCCTGTCGGAGCCCGAGGCCTTCCGCTGGATCCAGAAGACGTCGATGGACCGTCGTCTGACGATGCGCGAGGTCGCCGATGCGGTCGTCGACCAGCTGGGCGGTCAGGGCAAGGACTGAGCGCAGGGCGTCGCCGGCGTGGGCCCCGCGGTGCGGGGCCGACCGACCGGTGAAGGCGCTGTCGCGTCGCCCTGGGGGAGGGGCGCCGACCGAGGGGGATGAGCTGATGGTGCTGTCACGACGTGCGGCGGTGCGCTCGCTCGCCGCCGGGGTGCTGGGCTCTGCTGCGGTTCCGATGCTCGCAGGGTGCGAGGGACTGTCCGGTGCCGGGTCGCCGGGAACCACCGGCTCGCCGACGTCGGGGACTCCGGTGGTGCCCGACGGACCGCTCGTGCTGGGGCAGATCGGCGCGTCCGTCGGCTGGACCGCAGCGGTAGAGGACACGATCGCCCTCGCCGTGTCGCAGGCCCTGATCGATGTGAACGCCGCCTACGGCGGCGTCTTCGACCGGGAGGTCGCGACTGCGGGGACGCGCCATGTCATCTCGTCGCTGGACGAGGACCTCACGGGCATAGTCGAGGAGATGGCCGATGCTGGCGCGGGTGCCGTCATCTGCTCCCTCCCCGACGAGGCGATGCTGAGCGCGGCCCCCGTGATGGCGTCCGCGGGCATAGCCATGATCGACGTGACCACGTCCTCCCTCGCGCTGCGGGACCCGGCGCTGCGGACCGCGGGAATGCTCGCGAGGCTCTCCCCGAGCACTCGAGCGATCGCAGCCCGGCTGGCCGAGGAGGCTCTCGGTGCCTCCGCCTCCGACCGCACCGGTGAACCGGGCTCCGTCGCCATGGTCCATGACGGCTCGGAGCTGGGCTCGGATCTCCTGTCCCGGCTCGCCACGATCCTCGCCCCCCAGGGCGGGCAGATCGTGCTGGAGGAGTCCCTGCCGGCGGCCGACGAGGACGCCTCGGGCCTGGCCGGCCGCATCGCCGAGGCCCGTCCGGCCCTGCTGGTGATCCACGGCTCGGCCGCGGCCAGCGCCGCGCTGTCCGCGGCGGTCCACGATGCCACCAGCGATGCGGACGGCCGCATCGAGCCGCAGATCCCGGTGAGCATCTCTCCGGCGGCGACGGTCGACCAGCGCGGGGCGGGCCTCCCAGAGGGCGCCCTCGGCCAGGTGGTCGGGTGGATGCCCGGTGGGGAGATCCCCGAGGCGCACGCGCGCATGATGCTCAACGAGGACCCTGCGCTGGCACGCTCGGCGTTCCCCTACTCGCAGCTGGGGTACGACGCCGTCATGATCGCGTGCCTCGCCGCGCAGCATGCCCTCTCGGTCCAGGGCTCCGACATCGCCGCCTCCATCCCCCAGGTGCTCACCGGAACCGTCGAATGCGTCGACCCCGGCGCCTGCGCGGACGAGATCACCGCCCGGCGCCGAGCTGGGGAGAGCCCGTCGATCACCTATGTCGGGTCCATGGGTGCGCTGACGCTCGGCGCCGACGGCGACCCGGCCACCGGTCGTCTCCGCACCTACCGGTACGGCGACGACGGTGCCCTCGCTCTCGACCAGACCGTGGACTACGAGGACGAAGTCTGAGCGACGCGTGCGGCGACCCGGGGGAGACCGGGACCAGCAGCAGGTCGCGGTGATCAGCGGGGCGGCAGCAGCATCGTCGAGACGGTGACGGTGCTCAGCAGCGTGCCGGCCTCGTCGTGCACGTCGATGAGATAGGTCGCCACCTGGCGGCCGGCGTGGCGGACCGTGCAGGTCGCCCGCACGGTCCCCGCACGGCCCGAGCGATGGTGGATCGCCGAGACCGAGGTCCCCACGGCCTGTGCTCCGTCTCCGTGGACCTCGCGAGCGCGCAGGATCGCCGCGAAGGATGCGATGGTCTCCGCGAGGGCGATCGTCGCGCCGCCGTGCAGCAGACCCGCCGGCTGGGTGTTCCCCGCGACCGGCATCGTCATGGTGCCTCCGGCCGACGAGAGCGTCTCGATGCGCATCCCCAGACGTTCGACGAGCGTGCCTTCGCACATGCGCTCGAGCTGGGCGCGCAGCTCGGGATCGGGGGAGGAGGGAGGAGGTGGAGGTGAGAGCTGATCCATGCCCGCAGGGTGCCACATGGCCGCTGGTCGGGGCGACGTGGGAGACTGCTCCGCATGAGTGCGAGCGACGGCAGCGGACAGCGGATCCTCCTCATCGACGGCCACGCGATGGCGTTCCGGGCGTTCTTCGCCCTGCCCGCTGACGGCTTCAGCGATGGCCGTGGGCAGGCCACCAACGCGGTGTACGGGTTCACCAGGATGATCATCAACGTCGTCGCCTCCGAGGAGCCCACGCATGTGGCGGTGGCCTTCGACCTGCCGGGCGGGACCTTCCGCGACCGCATCTACGACCAGTACAAGGCCGGTCGCGAGGTGACGCCGCCGGAGTTCGTCGGCCAGATCGCTCTCATCCAGCAGGTGCTCGATGCCCTGGGGGTCGCGTGGTTCACCGTGGAGGACTACGAGGCCGACGACATCATCGCCACCTTCGCGGCACGCGCCGAGGCCGACGGGCGGGAGGCGCTGATCGTCTCGAGCGATCGCGATGCGATCCAGCTGGTCACGGACAACGTGACCCTCCTCCAGCCGGTCAAGGGCGTCACGGAGATGCGTCGGATGACCCCGTCCGCCGTCGAGGAGAAGTACGGCATCCCGCCCGAGCGCTACCCGGACATGGCGGCCCTGGTGGGCGAGTCGGCCGACAACCTCCCAGGGGTGCCCGGAGTCGGGCCCAAGACCGCAGCCAAGTGGATCCTCTCCTACGGCGACCTGCAGGGGATCATCGCGCATGCCGACGAGATCAAGGGGAAGGCCGGGCAGTCCCTGCGCGATCATCGTGACGACGTGGAGCGCAACCGGCGCATGAACGAGGCGGTCCGCGATCTGGAGCTGCCCGGGGGAGAGGAGCGATGCACCCTCGGGCGGGGCGATGCCGTCGCTCTCGCCGCGGTCTTCGATGAGCTGGCCTTCGGACCGACGATCCGGCGTGACGTCCCTGCATCGTTCCTGGGCGAGGATGCCGCGCACTCCTCCGTGCCCGAGCGCGAGATGCCGGAGATCCGGCGTGCCTCTGCGGATGAGCTCCCGGCACTTCTGAAGGATGAGTTCGCCGACGGGGCGGCGCTGGCCGGCGAGGGACGATGGGAGCTCGGCCAGGGCGATGCCACCGCGCTGGCGCTCGCGACGGACGCCGCGATCGCGGTGGTCGATCTGACGGGTCTGGACGAGAAGGCGGAACGTGCTCTCGCCGACTGGCTGTCGGACTCATCGGTTCCCAAGACCGCACAGGACACCAAGGCGCTGGCCCACAGGCTCTCGGGGCGCGCGCTCACGGTGCGCGGATGGCGGACCGATCTGGCGATCGCCGAGTTCCTGTGCCGACCCGACCAGAGGCCCACTGATCTCGCCGGCCTGGCCATGCGCCATCTGCAGGAGGATCTCCAGGTCGAGAGCGCCTCGGCCCAGCAGGAGCTCGATCTCGGCGAGGACGACGACTCCGGCGCCGAGCGGCTCGGACGGGCGGCCGACGCAGTGCTGCGCATCGAGACGATCCTCCGGGCCGAGCTCGAGGAGCGTGCGGCGCTGGCCCTCCACGACGAGCTCGAGCTGCCTCTCGCCCACGTGATCGCGGCGATGGAGGAGACCGGGATCGCCGTCGAGGACTCCGTGCTGGAGGACCTGGACGCCCAGCATGCTCGGGAGCAGGAGCGCGTCGCGGAGTCCGCCTACTCCCGCATCGGCGGGGACCGGATCAACCTGGGATCCCCCAAGCAGCTGCAGGAGGTCCTCTACGAGCGCCTCGGCCTGCCCAAGGGGCGTCGCACGAAGACCGGCTACAGCACCAACGCCGGGACCCTGGTGGACCTCTTCGAGAAGACCGGGCACCCGTTCCTCTCCGACCTGCTGACGCATCGCGATGTGACGAAGATGCGCCAGATCATCGATACGCTGCGGCGGTTCATCTCGCCGGAGGGCCGGATCCACACCACCTTCCACCAGAACATCGCCGCCACGGGGCGCCTGTCCTCGAACAACCCCAATCTCCAGAACATCCCCACCCGCACCGAGGAGGGGCGGCGAATCCGCTCCGCCTTCCGCCGCAGCGACGGGTACGTCGCGCTGATGACCGCCGACTACTCGCAGATCGAGATGCGCATCATGGCGCACCTGTCCGAGGACGAGGGCCTGATCGAGGCGTTCCGCTCCGGAGAGGACCTGCATCGCTTCGTCGCCTCGCGCGTCTTCGATGTCGAGCCCGACCAGGTCGATGGAGCCATGCGCTCCAAGACCAAGGCGGTCAGCTACGGCCTGGCCTATGGGCTGAGCGCCTTCGGCCTCGCCCGGCAGCTGCGGATCCCGCAGAGCGAGGCCGCCGCGCTGCGGGACGGCTACTTCGAGCGCTTCGGCGGCGTGCGCGACTATCTGCGCGAGAGCGTCGAGAGGGCTCGCTCCACGGGCTACACCGAGACGATCCTCGGCCGTCGCCGCTATCTGCCGGACCTGACCAGCGACAACCGCCAGCGTCGCGAGAACGCCGAGCGCGTCGCGCTGAACTCGCCGATCCAGGGGAGCGCCGCGGACATCATCAAGCTCGCGATGCTGCGCGTCGACGACCTGCTGCGCGAGCGGGAGCTGCGTTCGAGGGTGCTGCTGCAGGTGCACGACGAGCTCGTGCTGGACGTCGCCGAGGGCGAGGAGGAGATGCTGCGCGAGCTCGTGTCCGAGGGCATGGACGGCGCCTACGAGCTCTCGGTCCCGCTGGAGGTCGGCATCGGCGTGGGGGAGACCTGGCTCGAGGCCGCCCACTGAGGTCCTCGCGCTGAGACCGGGGGCACCTGCCGGGACGGACATATGCCCTCGCGCTCGATCGCTGCGGCTGGTAGGCTCTACCAGGTCTGTGCGCGGCCTATGCCCCGGCGGCTCCGCGCACGGAGTGCATGTCCATCATTCCTACTCGTACCTGTCCCGACGGAGTCCTTACCTACATGACCGAGACCACGACCCCCCAGATCGCCATCAACGACATCGGCGGCGCCGACGACCTCATGGCTGCCATCGATGCGACCATCAAGTACTTCAACGATGGCGACATCGTCGAGGGCACCGTGGTGAAGGTCGATCACGACGAGGTCCTCCTGGACATCGGCTACAAGACCGAGGGCGTCATCCCCTCGCGCGAGCTGTCCATCAAGCACGACGTCGACCCCGGTGAGGTCGTCGAGGTCGGCGACGAGATCGAGGCCCTCGTCCTCCAGAAGGAGGACAAGGAGGGTCGCCTGATCCTGTCCAAGAAGCGCGCCCAGTACGAGCGCGCCTGGGGCACGATCGAGCAGATCAAGGAGGACGAGGGCGTCGTCACCGGCCGCGTCATCGAGGTCGTCAAGGGCGGCCTCATCGTCGACATCGGCCTGCGCGGCTTCCTGCCCGCCTCCCTCGTCGAGATGCGTCGCGTCCGCGACCTGCAGCCCTACGTCGGCCAGGAGATCGAGGCGAAGATCATCGAGCTCGACAAGAACCGCAACAACGTGGTCCTCTCGCGTCGCGCCTACCTCGAGGAGACCCAGTCCGCGGTCCGCTCCGACTTCCTGCAGACCCTGCAGAAGGGGCAGGTCCGCGAGGGCGCCGTGTCCTCGATCGTCAACTTCGGCGCGTTCGTCGATCTCGGCGGCGTCGACGGCCTGGTGCACGTCTCGGAGCTGTCCTGGAAGCACATCGACCACCCGTCGGAGGTCGTCGAGGTGGGCCAGAAGGTCAAGGTCGAGGTCCTGGACGTCGACATGGACCGCGAGCGCGTCTCCCTGTCGCTGAAGGCGACCCAGGAGGACCCGTGGCAGCTGTTCGCCCGCACCCACGCCATCGGCGAGGTCGTGCCGGGCAAGGTCACCAAGCTCGTCCCGTTCGGCGCGTTCGTCCGCGTCGAGGACGGCATCGAGGGCCTCGTGCACATCTCCGAGCTCGCGCAGCGCCACGTGGATCTGCCTGAGCAGGTCGTCACCGTCGACCAGGATGTCTTCGTCAAGGTCATCGACATCGATCTCGAGCGCCGCCGCATCTCGCTGTCCCTCAAGCAGGCCAACGAGGGCGTGGACCCGGAGGGCGACGACTCGACCTTCGATCCGGCTCTCTACGGCATGGCCGCCGAGTACGACGAGAACGGCGAGTACAAGTACCCCGAGGGCTTCGACCCGGAGACCAACGAGTGGCTCGAGGGCTACGACGCCCAGCGCGAGGAGTGGGAGGCCCAGTACGCGGCCGCCTACGAGCGCTGGACCGCCCACAAGGCTCAGGTCGCCGAGGCCATCAAGGCCGACGAGGAGTCCGCCTCCGCGGGCGCGTCCTCCTCGTCCTCGCAGCCGGCCGCGCCGGCTCAGGCCTCCTACCAGTCGGCCTCCTCGGACGAGGGCACCCTCGCCTCCGACGAGGCGCTGGCCGCCCTGCGCGCCAAGCTCACCGGCAACTGATCGGGCGCGGTTCCGACCGCTTCCGCAGCAGCGACGGCCCGGCTCCCCTCACGGGGAGCCGGGCCGTCCGGCGTTCCGGGGGACCGCTGCGCCGCATCGGGGCTGCCCGCGCGGCATCCCATCGGGCGTCCGGCGCAATGGACACGACCGGGCGGTCGGATGCGAGACTGGGGCCATGACCACCGCCCTCGATCATTCACCGATCCACTCCTGGCTCACCGACATGGACGGAGTGCTCGTCCACGAGCATGCCGCGCTGCCCGGTGCAGCGGAGTTCATCGCCGAGCTGCAGCGCTGCGGACGACGCTTCCTGGTGCTGACCAACAACTCGATCTTCACGCCCCGGGATCTGCGCGCACGGCTCGCCCGCGCCGGCATCGAGCTGCCGGAGGAGGCGATCTGGACCAGTGCACTCGCAACCGCGCAGTTCCTCTCCGAGCAGACGCCCGGTGCCAGCGCCTATGTGATCGGCGAGGCAGGGCTGACCAGTGCCATGCACGAGGCCGGGTTCATCCTCTCGGACAGCGACGCGGAGTTCGTCGTTCTGGGGGAGACCCGCACGTACTCGTTCGAGGCGATCACCCGAGCGATCCGCCTGGTGGGCCAGGGTGCGAAGTTCATCGCCACGAACCCCGACGTCACCGGCCCCAGCACCGAGGGTCCGCTCCCCGCGACCGGAGCGGTCGCGGCGATGATCACTGCCGCGACGGGCATCTCCCCCTACTACGTCGGCAAGCCGAACCCGCTGATGATGCGTACTGCGCTGAACCGCATCGGGGCTCATTCGGAGACGTCGGTGATGATCGGCGATCGCATGGACACCGATGTGAAGAGCGGGCTCGAGGCGGGCATGCGCTCGATCCTCGTGCTGTCGGGATCGACGCGTGCCGAGGACCTCGCCTCGTATCCGTATCGGCCCACCGAGGTGCTCGACGGCATCGCGGACATCGTGCCTCTGGTCGAGGAGATGAGCCCTTCCCCGGAGGTCGAGCTCGGCGAGGACTGATGCGGTGACCGGAATGGTCGCAGAGGTCGCTGCGCCGCGCCTCAGGGCTGGGACGCGTCGACGCCGACAGGCATCGCCGTGAGAGAATCGGCGCCATGCTGCGCTGGTTCACGGCCGGGGAGTCCCACGGCCCATCTCTCATCTCCCTGCTCGACGGCGTTCCCGCCGGGATCGAGCTGAGCAGCGACGACCTGCGGTCGGCGCTGGCTCGTCGGCGTCTCGGCCACGGTCGAGGCAGCCGCCAGAAGTTCGAGCAGGACGTCCTGACCATCCACGGCGGTCTGCGCCATGGCCGCACGATCGGCTCGCCGCTGGCGATCGAGGTCGCCAACTCCGAGTGGCCGAAGTGGGAGAAGGTCATGAGCGCCGACCCGGTCGCTCGTGAGGACCTGCTGGTGGATGCGGGAACCGGTGACGAGCGGGAGATCGCGCGCAACCGCCCGCTCACGCGCCCTCGACCCGGCCATGCGGATCTGGCCGGCATGCTGAAGTACGGCTTCGAGGAGGCCCGTCCCATCCTCGAGCGCGCGAGTGCCCGCGAGACAGCCGCTCGCGTGGTCGCGGGGCGGGTCGCCGCGGCGCTGCTGGAGCAGGCCGCGGGTGTCCGACTGGTCTCCCATACCCTCTCCGTCGGCACCGTCCGGGTGCCCGAGGATGCGCCGCTGCCCACTCCTGAGGACTCCGAGGCGCTGGATGCGGATCCGCTGCGCTGCTTCCATGCCTCGACTTCGACGGCTATGGTCGCCGAGGTCGACGCGGCCAAGGAGGACGGCGACACCCTCGGCGGCGTCGTGGAGGTGCTCGCCTACGGGGTGCCGGTGGGGCTCGGCTCCCATACGCAGTGGGACCGCAAGCTAGACGGTCGCCTCGCGCAGGCGATCATGTCGATCCAGGCGATGAAGGGCGTGGAGATCGGCGACGGATTCGCCACCGCCGCCCGCAGGGGCTCCGAGGCCCATGACGAGATCCTCGTCGCAGGGGACGGCTCGACGTATCCTCGCGCCACCAACCGTGCCGGCGGGCTCGAAGGCGGGATGAGCAACGGGCAGATCATCCGCGTTCGCGGTGCTCTGAAGCCGATCTCGACCGTGCCTCGGGCCCTGCGCACGGTCGATGTCGCCACGGGAGGGGAGGCCGTCGCCAACCACCAGCGCTCGGACGTGTGCGCTGTTGCCCCGGCGGCGGTGATCGCCGAGGCGATGGTCGCACTCGCGCTCGCGGATGCTCTTCTGGAGAAGGCCGGCGGCGACAGCGTCGCGGAGATCCGAGCCCACCTCGACGAGAGCGCTCGTCTGCAGTCCCGTCTGGTCCCCGGCTCGGCGTCGTGACCGGTCCACGCGTGATCCTGCTGGGCCCCATGGGCGCCGGCAAGACGAGTGTCGGTCGCGAGCTCGCCTCCTGCCTCGGGGTCGAGTTCGCCGATCTCGACGCGCTGATCGCGTCCGCCGACGGACGATCGATTCCGCAGATCTTCGAGTCCGACGGCGAGGCCACCTTCCGCGAGCTGGAGGCGAGCGTGCTCGAGCGGGCGCTGGCAGAGCATTCGGGGGTCCTCGCGCTCGGCGGGGGGACCGTCACCCACGAGCGATCCCGTCGCCTGCTCGAGGGCAGGCCGGTGGTCCTGCTCGAGGTCGACGAGCAGACTGCAACCCGGAGGATCGGACGTGGCCATGGCCGCCCTCTGCTCGCCGGTGATGATCCTATGGAGCGCTGGCGTGCGCTGAGCGCCGAGCGCGAGCCGCTGTACCGAGCGGCGGCGCGCTGGCGGGTGGATTCCGCTCGAGGCAGCGCCACCGCGGTAGCCCGCACCATCATCGAGACCGTGGAGCGGGAGCACCCGTCCCAGGAGGAGAGCGCATGAACATCTCTGAGTCCGCACCTCGGCCCGTCGCCGACTCCTCGGACGACGCTGGGGCTCACGCCGATTCGAGTGCTGGCGTCGGGACGCAGGCAGGAACCGAGACCGGGGGCACGACCGTGATCCCCGTCGCGACGCCGACAGGAGGCTACGACGTCCTCGTGGGCCGCAGTCTGCTCGGAGACATCCCTGCCCATATCCCCGAGCGGGCCCGGCGGGTGGTGGTCGTCCACCAGCCGACTCTGCGCGAGATCGCGGAGCAGGTTCGGGAGTCGATCGCGGCGAGCGGCCGTCAGACCTTCCTCGCGGAGGTCCCCGATGGCGAGGAGGCGAAGACCGCCCAGGTCGCGGGGTTCCTCTGGCAGGTGTGCGGGCAGGCGGAGATCTCCCGCACCGACCTCGTGATCGGCCTGGGCGGCGGCGCCGCCACCGACCTGGCCGGCTTCGTGGCCGCGAGCTGGCTGCGGGGCATCGATGTGCTGCAGGTGCCGACCACCGTAGCGGCGATGGTCGATGCCGCCGTCGGCGGGAAGACCGGGATCAACACGGCTGAGGGCAAGAACCTCGTCGGCGCCTTCCACACCCCGATCGCGGTGATCGAGGATCTCGACGTGCTGGCGGGCCTGGGGCGCAACGACGTGGCCGCGGGCCTCGCCGAGGTCGTCAAGGGCGGGTTCATCGCCGACGAGCGGATCCTCGAGATCATCGAGGAGGACCCGGAGGCCGTCCTGGACATCGCGTCGCCGCAGTTCCGCGAGGTCGTCGAGCGCAAGATCCGGATCAAGGCCCGCGTGGTCTCCGCCGATCTCACGGAGGCGGGGGAGCGGGAGATCCTCAACTACGGGCACACCCTCGGCCATGCGATCGAGCGCAACGAGCGCTACCAGTGGCGGCATGGTGCCGCGGTCTCGGTCGGCATGGTGTTCGCCGCGGAGCTCTCCCATCTCGCGGGCAAGCTCTCGGAGGCGGAGGTGGACCGGCATCGATCGATCCTGACGTCCCTGGGGCTGCCGACCTCCTACCGGGGGCGGCAGTGGCCCAAGCTCGAGGACGCCATGAAGCGCGACAAGAAGACTCGGGCGGGCCTGCTGCGCTTCGTCGTGCTGGATCGGATCGGGAGGACCTCTCGCCTCGAGGGCCCGGATCCTGCGCTGCTGCTGTCCGCCTACGCCGCCATCGCGGCCGACGACTGACCACGGGGATCGACATGTCTGACCTCGGACGCATCGGCGATCCTGTCCGGCCGGGCGAGTCCGCTGCTGTCGTGCGGAGGCAGGGCATCGAACTGGGGCGGGGTCGCCCGGAGGTCATCGTCCCTCTCATCGGCACCGATGAGCAGGCGCTGCTCACCCAGGCGGAGGCCGCATGCTCGAGCAGCGCCCGGGTGCTCGAATGGCGCATCGACCTCTTCCGCCCCGACCTCGCGGAGCCCGCGGATCATCAGGATGCGGTCCTGGCGACGCTGCCCCGGCTGCGGGAGCGGATCGGGGAGGAGCGGGCTCTGCTGGCGACGTTCCGCACCTCTGCCGAGGGCGGGGCGCGGGAGATCTCGGACGAGGAGCTCGGGTCGCTGCTGCTCGCGCTGCTGCGTGATCGGAGCCGGTCCGTCGACCTCGTGGACATCGAGACGAGCCGTGCGTCCCAGCTCGTCGCGGAGGTCATCGAGACCGCCCATCAGGTCGGTGCGCTCGTCGTCGGATCGTTCCACGACTTCTCCGGAACTCCCGGACAGGCTGAGCTCGAGGAGATCCTGCGCTCCCAGCGCCGCCTGGGAGCCGACATCCCCAAGGTGGCCGTCACGCCGCGCGGCGTCTCGGATGTGCTCGACCTCCTGGCGGCGAGCACAGCGGTCGCCGAGGACGGCGAGGGCCCGCACATCGCGATCTCGATGGGATCCCTCGGCGCGGTGAGCAGGGTCGCGTCGGAGGTCTTCGGCAGCGCCGCGACCTTCGCAGCGGTCGGCGGCACCTCCGCACCGGGACAGCTGGATGCCGACGACGTCGCTCGGATGCTCGAGCTGCTGCGTCCCTGATAGACCGTCGTCGACCTGAGCAGGACTGCTCCACTTCTCATCGCCGTGACCTGCATTGATGTGCCAGTACCCTCAACCTCAACTAGAGGGTTATATAGAAGCTGACGTGAAGTCTAAAGCTCTCATCGAGGGTTGGGGTCGTCCGCTTCCGCAGCATCGCCAGGGTCGACCGGGTCGACCGGGTCGTCAGGGTCCGTGGGGTCTGCAGGTTCGGCGGGCTCTGCGGCGACGTCGGCCGAGGGATGCTCCTCGGGAGAGCCGAAGGCCCGCTCGGCGTACTGTCCGGCGTCGGCATCCAGGAAGCTGATGTCGTCGGCGAGGTCGTCGACGTCCGCATCGACGACCGGGATCGCCCCCGTCTCGTAGGCGACCCGCTGGCGTTCGGACCGGCGGGTGCGACGCACCAGCGCCTTCAGCTGGGCGGCCGACATGGTCACCTGCCACTCGCCATGCGCCGGCAGCTGCCAGCGCCGCCACGCGGCCATGCCTGCCAGCAGCGCGCCGAGGGCGACGGCGACGAGGACCAGCGGGGAGGGGATCTTCAGGGCGATCACTCCCCAGGTGCAGATCGCGGTCACGAGCGCGCCGGTCGCGTAGAGCGGGCCGCCGCCGAAGATCGCGGGGATCCTCCCCACCAGGACGTCGCGGATGACTCCGCCTCCGACGGCACTCATGACGCCCAGCAGGATCGCCGGCAGGGGGTCCAGTCCGTAGCCGATCGACTTGGCTGTTCCGGTCGCGGCCCACAGCGCCATGGCGGCGATGTCCAGGGCGGTGACGGCGCGGCGCCACCAGGGACCGTCGGGAGAGATGAGGAAGGCGACGAGGGAACCTGCGAGCGCGCAGGCGAGGTACCAGGGGCCGTCGAAGGCGGCGGGTGTGCCGTAGTTCAGGATGAGATCGCGGACCAGGCCGCCGCCGAGTCCGGCGGCGATGCCGATGATGGCGAAGCCCACGGCATCGAAGCGGAGCCGCGCTGCGAGCGCGCCGGAGGCGAGACCCATCACGAAGACGCCGATGAGGTCCAGGACGCGCAGCAGATCGTTGGTGACGAGCAGTTCCAGGGGGTCCACGGCACGACGGTAGCCGGACGGCACGGTGCGGAGCGAACGGGTGCAGGACCGTACGATCGGTGCATGACCCTGATGCGCATCGGCCTGACCGGCGGGATCGGAGCCGGGAAGTCCGCTGTCGCGCAGATCTGGCGCGACGCAGGTCACCGGGTGATCGATCTGGACGCGCACTCGCGTGCGGTGCTGGACGTCCCCGGGGACGGCGTGGAGGAGGCGGTGGCTCGCTTCGGCGAGTCCTTCCGCGCGGCGTCCGGGACGATCGACCGGGCCGCGATGGCGCGCCTGGTGTTCTCCGACGCCGCGGCGAGGGCGGACCTGGAGGCGATCGTGCTGGCGCGGGTGGACGGCGCTGTCGCCGCGGAGGAGCGTGAGGCCGTGCTCGCCGGGGAGGAGATGGTGGTGCATGACAGTCCGCTGCTGCTCGAGAAGCGCAGGGACGGGGACTACGCGGCGATCGTCGCGGTCCTCGCCCGGCGAGAGGACCGCATCTCCCGTGTCGTCTCGTCTCGCGGCAGGGACCGTGCCTACGTCGAATCGGTGATGGCGGCGCAGACGAGCGACCTCGAGCGGATCCGCCGGGCGGACCGGCTCGTGCTGAACACCGGGGGCCGTGAGGTCCTGGGCGCTCGCGCGCTCCATGCGCTCGCTCGCGCGGTCGAGGACGCGCGGGCGGCAGGCGATGTTCCGCGCGTCGGCTTCGCGCCGTAGGCTCGTACCATGCGTCCTGTCACCGATCTGGTCCGCGCCGAGCATCCCTTCGAGGTCGTCTCCGAGTACAAGCCCTCGGGCGATCAGCCGCAGGCGATCGACGAGCTCGCACGGCGCATCGAGTCGGGCGAGCAGGATGTGGTCCTGCTGGGGGCCACAGGCACGGGCAAGAGCGCCACCACCGCCTGGCTGATCGAGAAGCTGCAGCGCCCTACGCTGGTGATGGCGCACAACAAGACCCTCGCAGCGCAGCTGGCCAGCGAGTTCCGCGATCTGCTGCCGAACAACGCTGTCGAGTACTTCGTCTCCTACTACGACTACTACCAGCCCGAGGCGTACGTCCCGCAGTCGGACACCTACATCGAGAAGGACTCGTCGATCAACGCAGAGGTCGAGCGGCTGCGCCACAGCGCGACCAACTCTCTGCTGACCCGGCGCGACGTCGTAGTGGTCTCCTCCGTCTCCTGCATCTACGGCCTGGGCACTCCGCAGGAGTACGTCGACCGCATGGTGCAGCTCTCCCGCGGCGACCAGGTGGACCGCGACGAGCTCCTGAGGCGCTTCGTGGACATGCAGTACGACCGCAACGACGTCGCCTTCGAGCGCGGCACCTTCCGCGTTCGAGGGGACACCGTGGAGATCATCCCCATGTACGAGGAGCTCGCCCTGCGCATCGAGCTCTTCGGGGACGAGATCGACGCGCTGTACACGCTCCATCCGATGACCGGGGAGGTGATCCGTGAGGAGGACCACATCCACATCTTCCCCGCCTCCCACTACGTCGCCGGCCCTGAGCGGCTCGCCAAGGCGCTGGACTCCATCGAGGTCGAGCTCGGCGAGCGGCTGGAGGAGCTCGAGGGGCAGAACAAGCTCCTGGAGGCGCAGCGTCTGCGCATGCGCACCACCCATGATCTCGAGATGCTCCGTCAGACCGGCTCCACCAACGGCGTCGAGAACTACTCCCGGCACCTCGACGGGCGCGGGCCGGGCACCCCGCCGAACACCCTCATGGACTACTTCCCCGAGGACTTCCTCCTGGTCATCGACGAGTCCCATGTGACCGTGCCGCAGATCGGCGCGATGTACGAGGGCGACCGCTCCCGCAAGCGCACGCTCGTCGACTTCGGCTTCCGTCTGCCGTCGGCCCTGGACAACCGTCCGCTGACCTTCGCCGAGTTCACCGAGCGCACCGGGCAGACGGTCTACCTCTCCGCCACGCCCGCAGATTATGAGCTCGGTCGGGCCGACGGCGTGGTCGAGCAGATCATCCGCCCGACGGGCCTCGTGGACCCCGAGGTCATCGTGAAGCCCGTCAAGGGGCAGATCGATGATCTGCGCGAGGAGATCGACAAGCGCGTCCAGCGCGACGAGCGCGTCCTGGTCACGACGCTCACCAAGCGCATGGCCGAGGATCTCACGGACTATCTCCTCGAGAACGGCGTGCGCGTGCAGTACCTCCATTCCGACGTCGACACGCTGCGCCGCGTGGAGCTGCTGCGCTCGCTGCGCCTGGGGGAGTACGACGTGCTGGTCGGCATCAACCTCCTGCGCGAGGGTCTGGACCTGCCCGAGGTGTCGCTCGTGTCGATCCTCGACGCCGACAAGGAGGGCTTCCTGCGCTCGCGCACCTCCCTGATCCAGACCATCGGGCGTGCCGCCCGCAACGTCTCAGGTCAGGTGCACATGTACGCCGATAGGGTCACCGACTCCATGCAGGAAGCGATCGACGAGACGAACCGGCGCCGCGCGAAGCAGATCGCCTACAACGAGGCGCATGGCATCGACCCGACACCCCTGCGCAAGCGCATCGCCGACGTCACCGACATGCTCGCCCGCGAGGACATCGACACCGACACCCTCATGGCCACCGACTACCGGTCCGGCAAGGAGAGGGTCGCTCGCGAGCGAGCCCGCGCGAACGCCGTCGACGCGGTCTCCGGTCGCCAGGTCGACCTCGGCGACGACCCCGTCGGTGCTCTCACCGGCATGATCGAGGAGATGACCGCTCAGATGCACCAGGCGGCCGAGTCGCTGAACTTCGAGGTCGCGGCCCGACTGCGCGACGAGGTCTCCGAGCTGAAGAAGGAGCTGCGGCGCGTTCAGCGCTCGAGCTGAACCGGATCCCGGTGGTCTCGGCGACTCTCAGACCGCGATCTCCGATCGGCGTCGGGACAGCTCCCGCACCGCCCCGTGCAGAGGGGATGTCGTAGAGCGGCGCCACCTGCCAGCGACCGTTCCGATCGCGCAGGATCGACACGTTCTTGGCGTGCAGGTCGCCGTTGCCGGTGAGCCATCCGTGTCACGGGGCGATCCGTGATCGGCAGGGTCGTGGCGACAGGCTCTCCCGCATATCCCTCGCGATAGCGGAAGGCCATCTCGCCGGACTGCGCCCGCACGAGAGTTCCTGCGAGCGTCCCCGCCTTGTGCACGTCAGCCCGCCCGACGAGACGCAGCGAGCCCAGCTCCGGGAGGACGCTCACTGAGCCACCGTCAGATTCAGCCCGAGCACCGTGAGCACCGCGAGCACGGATCGCAGCCCGGGGCTGCCGGAGCCGATCTCGATCTCCCGGATCGTGCGATCGGAGAGTCCGGCCAGCTCGCCCAGCTGCTGCTGCGAGAGCCCGGCCTCCTTCCGGGCGCGACGGATCGTCGTGTCGATCTCCGTCACGAGCTCATCGGCGCCGTCCTCCAGGACCAGCACGAGGAATGGCAGTACGGCGAACGCCGCTGCATCAGCGACATCTCCCTACGCCGCCTCGCCGACATGCTCACCAGCGACACCTCCGAGACCACCAGCCGACTCCACATGACCGCCTGACCCAGAAGCCACCACACAACGGGACTCGACCGAGCGCCACCGCCGTCGGGAGGAGCGCGAGGTCCGGACAGCGCTCACTTCTCCGCCGAGCGCTCCGAGATCGCCAGGTCCAGAGGGAAGTCGATCGGGCTGCCCGGGAACAGCAGTCGCCCAGCGGCATCCGCCGACTCGCGGACCGCCGTCGCCGCCGCGTCGGCCTGCTCCGCCGGAGCATGCACGATCACCTCGTCGTGGAGGAAGAAGGCCAGGTGCGCGCGACGGGAGAACACCGGGCCCGAGGGACCGGCCGCCCTGTCCGACGCCACCTCCGGGAAGCTCGCGAGTCGCAGCCGCAGCGCCGCCATCCAGGACAGCGCCCACTCCGCGGCCGTGCCCTGCACGACGAAGTTCCGGGTGAAGCGCCCGCGGTCACGGGCCGCGCGGCGCGCTCGCTCCTGAGCCGCCGTCGGGGCATCGACCTGGTTCGCGCTGCGCTGCGCCTGCGTCCACGCCGGCTCAGGCGCGGGGGAGGAGCGCCCCAGCCAGGTGGTCACGGTCCCGCCGCGCTCGCCGGTCGCCGCCGCCTCATCGACCAGGCGCATCGCGTCGGGGAAGGTCCGCCGCAGCCGCGGCACCACCCGGCCGCTGTCCCCGGTGGTTCCGCCGTACAGGGCTCCGAGCACGCCGACCTTCGCCTCCTGGCGCGTCGCGACGACCCGTGCCTCGACGATGCCCGAGTAGAGGTCCTTCCCCTCTCCCGCCGCGATCATCGCGCGATCGTCGGACATGGCGGCGAGCACCCGCGGCTCCAGCTGCGACACGTCGGCGCTCACCAGGCGCCACCCCGGATCGGCCCGCAGCGCAGGGCGCAGCTGCCGCGGGATCTGCAGCGCGCCGCCGCCGCTGCTGGCCCAGCGACCGGTCACCACGCCGCCCGGGACGTAGTGGGGCCGATAGCGTCCGTCGTGCACCCACTCCTCCAACCATGCCCAGCCGTTGGCGGTGAGCAGCCGGGACATCTTCTTGTACCTCAGCAGCGGCTGGATGGAGGGATGGTCCAGCTCCCGCAGCTCCCACTGCGAGGTGGAGGCGACGTCGATCCCCGCGCGGTGCAGGGCGCGCAGCAGCTTGGGCGGCGAGTCCAGCGGCACCAGCGGGTCCCCCAGCGCGGTGCGCGCCTCCGCCCCCGCCTCCGCCATCCGAGCAGGCACCCCGCCGGGAGAAGGACGCGGTCCGAGGGCGGCGGCGAGGATCCGGTCGTGCTCGACCGCGTCCCAGGGGATCCCGGCGGCGTGCAGCTCGGCGGCGATCAGGGCGCCTGCGGACTCCGCGGCGATCAGCAGGCGCAGGCGAGGCATGTCCCTCGCACCGTCGAGCGCGATGCGCTGGCGCTCGAACTCCGCGAGCGTCTCGTCCAGGGCGTCGGGGACGTCGACGGATCCTGTCGGGGCGGCATCGAGATCGAAGAGAGTCGCTCCGACGACGCGCTGGGGCTCGTGCGGGTCCAGAGGCGTGTCCCACGCGGATGCGTCGCGCAGCGCCGCCTGGTCGCGCACCAGCTCCGAATCGCGCAGGATCCGGTGGATCAGACGCAGATCATGGCAGCGCTGGACCGTCACCCCGGCTGCGAGCAGACGCGGGTACCAGGTGGCCGCATCGCTCCAGACCCAGCGCACCGGCGATGCCGCTTCCGACGCCGCCTCCTTCAGCGCGACCGCGGTCGGCAGGTCCCGGGCAGGGAGCTCCTCGATGGACAGGGGCCGCCCCGCGGGATCGAGACCGACGAGCGCGATGCGCCCGCCGTCGGCCCGTCCGAGGACGCACCAGGCCGGGGCCGGAGGAGAGGTCACCAGCCGCGTGCCCGCCATGCAGGCAGCGAGGCCCGCTCCGCGCCGAGGGTGGTGTCGTCACCATGTCCCGGATAGACCCAGGTCCCGTCGGCGAGACGGTCGAAGATACGCCGCTGGACGTCGTCGATCAGCTGTGCGAAGCGCCGCGGGTCGCGGTCCGTGTTCCCCACCCCTCCGGGGAACAGCGAGTCGCCGGTGAAGAGATGATCGCCGTCCGTCCCGCCGCGCCAGAGCAGCGCGACGGAGCCGGGGGTGTGGCCGCGCAGATGGATGATCTCCACGGTCTGCGTCCCGACCTCGAGCACGTCGCCGTCGCCGAGAGGGAGGTCCACGGGGACGGGGAGCGCCGCGGCATCCTCCGCGCCCGCTGCGGTGCGGGCGCCGGTCGCCCCGACGATCTCCGCGAGCGCGCCGACGTGGTCGTGATGGGAGTGGGTGGTGACGATGAGGTCCAGCCGAGCGCCTGCCGCGCCTGCCGTTCCCGTCGCCCCTGTCGCTCCCGGCGCCGCGGTCGCGCCTGCCGCGATCAGCTGCAGCAGCGCATCCGGATCCGCAGCGGCGTCCACCAGCAGCTGTGCTCCCGTCGACCGGCAGGTCAGCAGATAGGCGTTGTTGTCCATCGGCCCGACGGAGAGCTTGCGGATCTGCAGACCCTGGAGGGTGCGCACCGCGGCCTCGCCGCCGGGCTCGACGTGCCCGGTGTACTCGTGATCAGCCATGGGGACAGTATGGGACAGCATGCCGCACACTCATGTCGACTTCATCTCTCCCCGAACGTCTGTTCGAACGGCGTCCGACGTGCCTAGGATGGGCCGGTGACTGAAACGCTGGTGGTCCGCGGAGCGCGGGAGCACAACCTCAAGAACATCGACATCGAGATCCCCCGGAACAGGCTGGTGGTGTTCTCCGGTCTGTCGGGCTCCGGGAAGAGCTCGCTCGCCTTCGACACGATCTTCGCCGAGGGGCAGCGACGCTACGTGGAGTCCCTCTCGGCGTATGCGCGCCAGTTCCTGGGGCAGATGGACAAGCCGTCCGTCGATCTCATCGAGGGCCTCTCCCCGGCGGTGTCCATCGACCAGAAGTCGACCAACCGCAATCCGCGATCGACCGTCGGCACCATCACCGAGGTCTACGACTACCTCCGCCTGCTGTTCTCCCGCACCGGCGTGCAGCACTGCCCTGTGTGCGGCGAGCGGGTCAGCTCGTCGTCGGCCGAGCAGATCGTCGACGAGCTGCTGGACGAGGAGCACCATCCGACGGGCACCCGCTTCCAGCTGCTGGCACCGGTCGTGCAGGGGCGCAAGGGAGAGCACGCCGACCTGCTGAGCTCGCTGCGCTCCCAGGGATACGCGCGCGCCCGCGTCGACGGGACGGTCCGGCGCCTGGACGAGGAGATCACCCTCGACAAGAAGTTCAAGCACACCATCGAGGTCGTCGTCGACCGCCTCGCCGCGAAGCCGGACTCCCGACGCCGGCTGACGGACTCCGTCGAGACCGCGCTGCGCCTGGCCGAGGGCATCCTGCTGGTGGACTTCGTCGACCTCGACGACGACGATCCGCACCGCAGCCGTCGCTTCTCCGAGAAGCGCGCCTGCCCCAACGGGCACCCCATCGCGATCGACGACATCGAACCGCGCACCTTCTCCTTCAACGCCCCCTACGGCGCCTGCCCCGAATGCACCGGCATCGGCATGCGTCTGGAGGTCGATCCCGAGCTCGTGATCCCCGACGAGGACCTGAGCCTCTCCGAGGGAGCCATCGCCCCCTGGACCATGGGCTCCTCGGATCACCATCAGGAGATCATGACCGCGCTCGCCGAGGAACTGTCCTTCTCCATGGACACGCCATGGCGGGCGCTTCCCTCGCGGGCCCGCGAGGCCCTGCTCCACGGCAAGGACTACAAGGTCCATGTGAAGTACCGCAACCGCTTCGGACGCGAGCGCACCTACTCCACAGGCTTCGAGGGCGTGATGAACTTCCTCGAGCGGCGGCACTCCGACACCGAGTCCGACTGGGCCAAGGAGCGCTATGAGCAGTTCATGCGCGAGGTCCCCTGCCCGGCATGCCGCGGTGCGCGCCTGCGTCCCGAGGTGCTCGCGGTCACCGTCGGCGGACGCTCCATCGCCGAGGTCTGCGACATGTCGATCCGAGATGCCCTCGCCTATGCGCAGGGTCTGCAGCTCGGCGTCCGCGAAGCCGCGATCGCCGACGAGGTCCTGCGGGAGATCCGCGCCCGCCTCGGATTCCTGCTCGACGTCGGCCTCGACTACCTGACGCTCTCCCGGGCCGCGGCGACGCTCTCCGGCGGGGAGGCGCAGCGCATCCGCCTGGCCACCCAGATCGGCTCGGGACTGGTCGGGGTGCTCTACGTGCTCGACGAGCCCTCCATCGGACTGCACCAGCGTGACAACGAGCGCCTGATCTCCACCCTCACCCGGCTGAGGGACCTCGGGAACACGCTGATCGTCGTCGAGCACGACGAGGACACGCTGAACTCCGCGGACTGGGTGGTCGACATCGGCCCGCTCGCCGGAGAGCACGGAGGGCATGTGGTCCACTCCGGGACCGTCGAGGACCTCAAGACCAATCGGGACAGCCTCACCGGGCGCTATCTCAGCGGCGAGCTGGCGATCCCCGTGCCTCCGGTGCGCCGCCCGGTGGACCGCTCCCGCATGCTCAAGGTCATCGGCCCGCGGGCCAACAACCTCCAGGGGATGGATGTGAGCGTCCCGCTGGGCGTGTTCACCGCCGTCACCGGCGTCTCCGGCTCAGGGAAGTCGACCCTGGTCAACGACATCCTGTACTCGGTGCTCGCCAAGGAGCTCAATCGGGCCAGGATCGTCCCGGGCCGGCACAAGCGCGTCACCGGCCTCGAGCATCTCGACAAGGTCGTGCACGTGGACCAGTCGCCCATCGGCCGCACCCCGCGATCGAACCCGGCGACCTACACCGGCGTCTGGGACCGCGTGCGCACGCTGTTCGCGCAGACCACCGAGGCGAAGGTGCGCGGATACACGGCCGGGCGCTTCTCCTTCAACGTCAAGGGCGGGCGCTGCGAGGCCTGCTCGGGCGACGGCACCATCAAGATCGAGATGAACTTCCTGCCGGACGTCTACGTGCAGTGCGAGGTCTGCCACGGGAATCGCTACAACCGCGAGACGCTCGAGGTGCACTTCAAGGGGAAGAACGTCGCCGAGGTCCTGGCGATGCCGATCGAGGAGGCGCTCGAGTTCTTCGATGCCGTCCCCGCCATCCGCCGCCAGCTGCAGACGCTGGTGGACGTGGGGCTGGGGTACGTGCGACTCGGGCAGAGCGCCACCACGCTCTCCGGCGGCGAGGCGCAGCGCGTGAAGCTCGCCTCCGAGCTGCACAAGCGCTCCAACGGCCGGACCATCTACGTGCTCGACGAGCCGACGACCGGCCTGCACTTCGCCGATGTGCACAAGCTGCTCGAGGTCCTCGGCGGGCTCGTCGACAAGGGCAACACCGTCGTCGTGATCGAGCACAACCTCGACGTGATCAAGAGCGCCGACCACATCATCGACATGGGCCCCGAGGGGGGAGACGGGGGAGGCCGCGTGGTCGCCTCCGGCACCCCCGAGGAGGTTGCGGGGGCCGAGGGCTCCTACACCGCCCGGTTCCTGAAGCCCCTGCTCGAGAGCGGGCGCAGCGGAGCCGCCGCAGCGGCGGGCTGAGAGACCGGACAGGAGGCGCGAGCAGCATGGCCGATCCGGCGACGTACCGTCCGGCACCCGGCACCATCCCCACATCCCCGGGGGTGTACCGATTCCGCGACGAGCATGACCGCGTCATCTACGTGGGCAAGGCGAAGAACCTCCGTCAGAGGCTGTCCAGCTACTTCCAGGACATCACCGCCCTGCACGAGCGCACCCGACGGATGGTCACCACCGCTGTGCGCGTCGAGTGGACCGTCGTCGGCACCGAGGTCGAGGCCCTCACCCTCGAGTACACCTGGATCAAGGAGTACGACCCGCGGTTCAACGTCAAGCTCCGCGACGACAAGTCCTATCCGTACCTCGTGCTGACGATGGGGGAGAGAATCCCGAGGGTCCACATCACCCGCCGGCCCCGCGCCAAGGGCGATCGGGTCTTCGGGCCCTATCCCCAGGTCGGCGCCATCCGGGAGACCCTCGATCTGATGCTGCGCGTCTTCCCCGTGCGCAGCTGCACGGCGGGGGTCCTCCGGCGCGCCGAGCGGTCCGGGAGGCCCTGCCTGCTCGGATTCATCGGCAAGTGCGCCGCACCGTGCGTCGGCGACATCTCCATCGAGGACCATCGTCGCCTGGCCGAGCAGTTCGCCGACTTCATGGCCGGGAACACCGCCACCTACACGCGCGACATCGAGCGGCGCATGAAGGCTGCGGCCGCAGCCATGGACTACGAGGCCGCAGCGAGCCTGCGCGACGATCTGCGGAGCCTCGAGAAGGTGATGGAGAAGAACTCCGTCGTGCTCTCCGACGCGACCGACGCCGACCTGATCGCGCTCGCGCAGGACGAGCTCGAGGCCTCCGTCCAGGTCTTCCACGTGCGCGGCGGGCGGATCCGCGGCCAGCGAGGATGGACCGCAGAGATCCTCGACGAGTCGAGCCCCGCCGACCTCATAGAGCGCGCCCTGACCACGCTGTACACCGAGGGTGCGGCTCCTCGCGAGGTGCTCGTGCCGGTGCTGCCGAGCAACGTCGAGCAGGTCCGGGAGCTCATCGGGCACCCCGTCTCCCTGCGCGTCCCCCAGCGGGGGGAGAAGAAGGATCTTCTGGCCACCGTCACCGCCAACGCCGAGGACGCGCTGCGGCTGCACCGGCTCAAGCGCACCGGTGATCTCACGGCCCGCACCAAGGCCCTCGAGGATCTCGGCGAGGCCCTCGATCTCGCCGAGCCGCCGCTGCGCATCGAGTGCTTCGACATCTCTCACTCCCAGGGCACCAACGTCGTCGCCTCCCAGGTGGTCTTCGAGGACGGACTTCCGAAGAAGAGCGAGTACCGCCGCTACTCCATCTCCGGTGCCGCCGCGCGGGATGACACGGCCTCGATGCACGACGTGATCACCCGGCGTCTGAAGCATCACCTGGATCCGCCGGAGAAGACCGAGGAGGAGGCCAGGCGCTTCGCCTACCCGCCGTCGCTGATCCTCGTCGACGGCGGCCCCCCGCAGGTCGCCGCCGCCCAGCGCGCCTTCGACGAGCTCGGTGTGAGCGACATCGCGCTCGCGGGGATCGCCAAGCGCCTCGAGGAGATCTGGCTGCCGGGGGAGGAGTACCCGGTGATCCTTCCGCGCACGAGCGAGGCGCTCTTCCTCGTCCAGCGCCTGCGGGACGAGGCCCATCGCTTCGCGATCACCTACCACCGCTCCAAGCGCGGTCGCGCGATGCACGCGAGCGCCCTGGACGGGATCCCCGGTCTCGGACCCGCACGACGGCGCGCGCTCCTGGACCGCTTCGTCACGGTCTCCGCCGTGCGCGAGGCGGACCTCGACCAGCTGCAGGAGGTGACAGGGATCGGCCCCGCGCTCGCGACGCAGATCCAGGTCGCGCTACGATCCGGGGATGGCGCGCCGACCGATGCCGAGGCCCTCGACGTCGTCGTGGACATGGCGACGGGGGAGATCCTCGAGTCCGAGGAGGCGGCCGCCGATCCCGAACCCGCGCCGGAAGGAGAGCGACCGTGACAGCTCAGGAGCCGACGGGCACCCGCTCGGAGACGACCGGCGACGTCGTCATCATCACGGGCCTGGCAGGCGCCGGGCGCGAGACCGCCGCCCATGCGCTCGAGGACATGGGCTGGTACGTCGTCTACAACATCGCTCCGCAGCTGATCCCCACGCTCTATGAGCTCCAGGCCACGGCCCAGGGGCGCGACAACCGGTTCGCCGTCGTCGTCGACCCGCGCTCCGGACCATTCTTCGCGTCCCTGTCCGACGTCGTAGCCCAGATGCGCACGATGGACCTCCGGCTGCGGCTGGTGTTCCTCACCGCTGACGAGTCCACGCTGGTCAGACGCTTCGACTCCGTGCGCCGCCCGCATCCGCTGCAGGGCGACGAGGGCGTCCTCGAAGGGATGCGCAGGGAGCGGGAGATGCTCGCGCCCTATCGCCGGATGGCGGATCTCGTCATCGACACCTCCCCGCTGAACGTGCACCAGCTCACGATGAAGATGCGCACGGTGTTCGGCACGAGCGCCGAGCAGCGCCTGACCGTGACCGTGCTGTCCTTCGGCTTCAAGTACGGGATCCCGCTCGAGGCCGACCACGTCTCCGATGTGCGCTTCATCCCCAACCCCTACTGGATCCCCGAGCTCAAGCCGAAGCGGGGGACGGATCCCGAGGTCGCCGACTTCGTGCTCGGCGACGCGAACGCCACCGAGTTCGTGGACCGCTATCTCGAGATGATCCGCCCCGTCCTGCGCGGCTACAGCGCCGAGAACAAGCACTTCACGACGCTCGCGATCGGCTGCACCGGCGGCAAGCATCGTTCCGTGGCCATCGTGGAGCGCATCGGCGAGGAGCTGCGCCGCGCCGGCCACGCCGTGCGGATCCGTCACCGCGACCTGGGGCGCGAATGAGCATCGCACCACGATCCGGCGGCCGGCGTCCGGTCTTCGACGGCCTGTCCGCCCGCTCGCAACGCTCCCGTCGTCGCCCCGGGCTGGGCCGTCTCCGGGTGGTGGCGCTCGGCGGCGGTCATGGGCTCGCCTCGACGCTGCGCGCGCTCCGCCTGCTGGCGGACGACATCACCGCAGTCGTCACCGTCGCCGACAACGGGGGCTCCTCGGGACGCATCCGCACCGAGATGCCCGTGCTCCCGCCGGGCGACCTGCGCATGGCGCTCGCAGCGCTGTGCGAGGACTCCGAATGGGGATCGGTCTGGGGCGACGTCATCCAGCACCGGTTCGACACCACCGGCGAGCTCGCCGGGCACGCCCTCGGAAACCTCCTGATCGTCTCGCTCTGGCAGATCCTCGAGGACCCGATCGAGGGCCTCGACCAGATGGGCGAGCTGCTGGGCGCCCGCGGTCGCGTGCTGCCTATGGCGCTCGAGCCGCTGGACATCGAGGCGGACGTCCTCAGCCGCGACGGCTCCCTCCGCACCGTGCGCGGTCAGTGGCAGGTGGCGACAGCCGACGGCCGGATCGAGCAGGTGCGGCTCGACCCGCCGCGCCCGCAGGTGGCGCAGGACGTCCTCGACGCGATCGGACGCGCCGACTGGATCATCGTCGGCCCCGGCTCCTGGTACACATCGGTCCTTCCTCATCTGATGGTCCCGGAGATCGCCGAGGCGATCCGCACCAGTCCCGCTCGGCGCTGCATCACGACCAACCTCTCCGTCGGTCATCAGGAGGCCGAGGGGATGAGCAGCCTCGACCTGCTCGAGGTGCTGCTCGAGCATGCTCCGGGCACACGCTTCGACGCGCTGGTGGCCGACCCCACGGCGCTCGACGACGCGCTCGCCCTGTCCGAGGCGGCGGAGGCCAAGGGCATCCGCACCCTGCTGCGTCAGGTCAGCGTCGGCGACGGAACCCCGACCCACGATCCCGTGCGGCTCGCCGCTGCCTACCGCGACGTGTTCGACGACGTCTACAGCGATGTCTACGGCGATGCCGATCCGGCCCCAGCGGGCGCTGCCGCGGCGCCGCACGCCGCACCGAACTCTGAGGAGGACCCCAATGGCGCTGACCGCTGACGCCAAGGAGGAGCTGAGCCATCTGGAGGTGACACGGCCCTCGGCGCGCAAGGCGGAGGCCGCGGCCATGCTCCGGTTCGCCGGCGGACTGCATCTGGTCGCCGGCCATGTCGTGGTGGAGGCGGAGCTGGACTCCGCCGCCGTCGCGAGGAGGCTCCACGCCACCATCGCCGAGATGTACGGGCATCGGGCGGATATCGCCGTGCTCGCTCCGTCGGGGATCCGCCGCAGCACCCGCTACATCGTCCGCGTCGAGCGAGAGGGCGGCATGCTCGCCCGCCAGACGGGTCTGCTCGACGCGAGGGGTCGTCCCGTGAGAGGCATGCCGCCGGCGGTCGTCGGCGGCGCCGCGGTCGATGCTGAGGCCGCATGGCGGGGTGCCTTCCTGGCACGCGGAACCCTCACCGAGCCCGGGCGCTCGTCGGCGCTGGAGCTGTCCTGTCCGGGCCCCGAGGTCGCGCTGGCGATGGTCGGAGCGGCTCGGCGGCTGGGCGTCGCCTCGAAGGCCCGGGAGGCGCGCGGCGCCGACCGCGTGGTCCTGCGCGACGGAGACGCGATCTCGGCGCTCCTGACGCGCATGGGCGCACATCAGACCGTGCTGGCCTGGGAGGAGCGGCGCACGCGCCGTGAGGTGCGGGCGACCGCACATCGTCTGGCCAACTTCGACGACGCGAACCTCCGGCGCTCCGCGCGAGCCGCGGTCGCCGCGGGGCAGCGGGTCCAGAGGGCGCTGGAGATCCTCGGGGATGACGTGCCGGAGCATCTTCGGGCGGCCGGCGACCTGCGTCTCGCGCACCGTCAGGCGAGCCTCGAGGAGCTCGGACGACTCGCGGACCCGCCCATGACCAAGGACGCCGTCGCCGGTCGGATCCGCCGTCTGCTGGCGATGGCCGACAAGCGCGCGGAGGAGCTCGGCATCCCCGGGACCGAGGAGGCCGATGACGGGGGCGAGTGAGCTCCGCACCGGCACCTCCACGGCCTGTGCGCGGAGGCGGGCTGAGGCCCTCGCAGCCCGCGCGGCAACGAGCGCTGACGGTCGAGCACTGCTCAAGGACTGAATACCCGCGTCGCACGCCTCACACCATTGATAGGATCATCGCGGTCGTCGGTCAACGCCGGCACCGTCCGAGCGTACGAGGGCGTGCGCGCCACCCCCTGTCCACCCTTCGCAGACGGTCTGTGAAACTAGGAGGAACCGTGACCATTAAGGTCGGCATCAACGGATTCGGTCGAATCGGGCGCAACTTCCTGCGCGCCGCTCTGGCTCAGAACGCTGACATCGAGATCGTCGGCGTCAACGACCTGACCGACAACGCCACTCTCGCGAACCTCATCAAGTACGACTCCATCGGCGGGGTGCTCCCCCTCGAGGTCTCGCACGACGAGAACACCATCACGGTCGGCGACAAGGTCATCAAGGCGTACGCCGAGCGCGACCCGAAGAACATCCCCTGGGGCGAGATCGGCGCTGACGTCGTCATCGAGTCCACCGGCATCTTCACCGACGCCGAGAAGGCCAAGGCCCACATCGAGGCCGGCGCCAAGAAGGTCATCATCTCCGCTCCGGCGAAGAACGAGGACGCCACCTTCGTGATCGGCGTCAACGAGGGCGACTACGACCCGGCGAACCATCACATCGTCTCCAACGCCTCCTGCACCACCAACAGCCTCGCGCCGGTGGCCAAGGTGCTGAACGACGAGTTCGGCATCGTCAAGGGCCTGATGACCACCATCCACGCCTACACCTCGGACCAGGTGCTCCAGGACGGCCCGCACCGCGACCCGCGTCGTGCCCGCGCCGCCGCCCTGAACATCGTTCCCACCACCACCGGTGCGGCGAAGGCCGTGGCGCTGGTGCTGCCCGAGCTGAAGGGCAAGCTGGACGGCTACTCGCTGCGCGTGCCGGTGCCCACGGGCTCCATCACCGACCTCACCTTCGAGGCCTCCCGCGAGGTCACCGTCGAGGAGATCAACGCCGCGGTGAAGAAGGCCGCGGAGGGTCCGCTCAAGGGCGTCCTGCGCTACACCGAGGACCCGATCGTCTCCAAGGACATCGAGGGCGACCCGCACTCCTCGATCTTCGACTCGCAGCTGACGAAGGTCAACGGCAACCTGGTGAAGATCTTCGCCTGGTACGACAACGAGTGGGGCTTCTCCAACCGCCTCGTCGAGCTCTCGCAGCTCGTCGGCAAGTCCCTCTGATCCGCTCGTCGTCGTCCTGACGACTCGGACCATCCCGGAGCCCGCCGGCCACCGCCCCGAGGGGCAGGCGGCCGGCGGGCTCCGCTCGTCCCCGGTCTCCGAGTGCGGACGCATCGCGCCGCGCCGGGCCCTGACCTGAAGGAACCACCGTGCTGAAGACCATCGAGTCCCTCGGCGAGCTGCGCGGGAAGCGCGTCATCGTCCGAGCAGACCTCAACGTGCCGCTGGACGGCACCACCATCACCGACGACGGCCGCATCCGTGCAGCCCTCCCGACCCTGACCCGTCTGGTCGAGGCCGGTGCGAAGGTCGTCGTGATCTCCCACCTCGGTCGCCCGAAGGGCGCTCCTGAGGACAAGTACTCGCTCAAGCCCGTCGTCGCCCGCCTCGGCGAGCTGCTGGGCCAGGAGATCGCCTTCGCGACCGACACCGTCGGCGATTCCGCCCGCGAGGTCGTCGCAGCGCTCGAGGACGGCCGCGTGGCCCTGCTCGAGAACCTGCGCTTCAACCCGGGGGAGACCGCCAAGGCCGAGGCCGAGCGCCTCGTCTTCGCGCAGGCCCTGGCCGCTCTCGGCGACGCCTTCGTCTCCGACGGCTTCGGCGTCGTCCACCGCAAGCAGGCGTCGGTCTACGAGCTCGCGACCCTGCTGCCGTCCGCGGCGGGTCAGCTGGTGCTCGGCGAGGTCGAGTCCCTGCGCAAGGTCACCGATGATCCTGCCCGTCCCTTCGTCGTCGTCCTGGGCGGTGCGAAGGTGGCGGACAAGCTCGCCGTGATCGACAACCTGCTGGGCAAGGCCGACCGCATCCTCATCGGCGGCGGGATGGCATACACCTTCCAGAAGGCCAAGGGCTACGAGGTCGGCAACTCCCTGCTGGACGAGGAGAAGATCGACGTCGTGCGGGAGTACATCGAACGCGCCGAGAAGCAGGGCGTCGAGCTCGTGCTCCCGGTCGACTCGACGGTCGCCCCCGAGTTCGGTCCCGACGCGCCCTCCACGGTGGTTGCGGCGGACTCGATCCCGGCCGACCAGGAGGGCCTCGACATCGGTCCGGCGACCGCCGAACTGTTCGCCTCGAAGATCGCCGATGCGGCGACCGTGTTCTGGAACGGCCCCATGGGCGTGTTCGAGTTCGAGGCCTTCGCCACCGGAACCAAGGCCGTCGCCCAGGCTCTGGCCGACGCGCCGGGCTACACCGTGGTCGGCGGCGGCGACTCCGCCGCGGCCGTGCGCCTCCTCGGCTTCGACGAGGGCGCGTTCTCGCACATCTCCACCGGCGGCGGTGCGAGCCTCGAGCTGATCGAGGGCAAAGAGCTGCCGGGCATCGCGATCCTCGAGGAGGGCTCCAAGTGACCACCCGCACCCCGCTCATGGCGGGCAACTGGAAGATGAACCTCGACTGGAAGCAGGGCCTCGCCCTCGTCGAGGAGCTGGGCGACCTGCTCAAGGACATCGACACCGATGCGGTCGAGGCCGCCGTGCTGCCTCCGTTCGTGGACATCCGCACCGTGCAGACCGCGGTCGATGCGGGCAAGCTCCCGATCGCCTACGGCGGCCAGGACATCTCGGCGCACGAGTCGGGCGCCTACACCGGTGAGACCTCGGGCTCGATGCTCAAGGCCCTCGGCGCGACCTATGCCGCTGTCGGGCACTCCGAGCGCCGCCAGTACCACGGCGAGACCGAGGAGATCACCAACGCCAAGGTCAAGGCGGCCTTCGCTGCGGGCCTGGTGCCGATCCTGTGCGTCGGTGAGCCGCTCGAGGAGCGCAAGGCCGGCAAGCAGGTCGAGTACTCCCTCGCTCAGGTCGAGGGCGGCCTCGAGGGGCTCAGCGCCGAGCAGGTCGCGCAGACGGTCATCGCCTATGAGCCCGTCTGGGCCATCGGTACCGGCGAGGTCGCCACCCCGGATGACGCGCAGGAGGTCTGCGCGGCCATCCGCGAGTGGGTCCGCGGCAAGCACGGTGACGCGGCAGCAGACGCGCTGCGCGTGCTGTACGGGGGCTCCGTGAAGTCCTCCAACGTCGCTGAGCTGATGGAGCGGCCCGACGTCGACGGCGCCCTCGTCGGCGGTGCTTCGCTGAAGGCTGACGAGTTCGCGAAGATCGTCGGCTACCAGCAGGCCTGAGCCTCAGCGCCCGCCGAGGATCGCGATCACCCGCGCTCCTCGGCGATCGCTCCGCTGTGACGGGCCGGACCCGCGAGGGCCCGGCCCGTCGCGTATGCTGGACCGGTCCGTCCGACGCCGTGGAAGGTGACCCTTTTCGTGGATCTGAATCTCCTGAAGATCATCCTGCAGGTGCTGCTGGCTGCCACCAGCCTGCTGCTGGTGCTGCTGGTCCTGCTGCACAAGGGACGCGGCGGCGGCCTGTCGGACATGTTCGGCGGCGGAGTCTCCTCATCAGCCAGCGCCTCGGGTGTCGCCGAGCGGAACCTGAACCGCCTGACGGTGACCATCGCAGTGCTGTGGGCCGCGTGCTGCGTCGGCCTGGGGATCATCGAGCGCTTCATCTGACATCTCGGGACCCGTGCCGCATGCCGGCACGGTCAGTCCCGTGAGCGGAGGGCCGGTCACCATCACGGTGACCGGCCCTCCGCCCGTTCCGCTGCCGCAGTGGCGGTGCGTCCTCGTTCGTCAGCGCTCGTCACCGCTGGTCAGCGTTCGTCATCGCAGCCCTCGTCGGCCGAGCCCGCCTACCGGGGCACTGTCGAGCACCATCCGGCAGCACCCGCCGAGACTCGTGCACTCGTCCGCGTGGGGCTCTGTGTGCGTCTGTATGTCTGCATGTCTGTGCGGCGGTGTGGCGGTGCGGCGGGGCGGCTGCGGGGTCTGCGGGTCTGCGCGCTGCTCCGAGCTGCACGAGAGGAGTGTCCGTCGACTCCGCCAGCGGGCAGTGTCCGTCTACCGCCGTATGAACGGCGTTCGAGCGGCGGCAGACGGACACTGCTCCACGGCCACGGCCACGGCCACGGCCACGGCCACGGCCACGGCCACGGCCACAGCCACGGCCACAGCCACGGCCACGGCCACGGCCACAGCCACGGCCACGGCCACGGCCACGGCCACGGCCACGGCCACGGCCACGGCCACGGCCACGACGACGGCGCCGAAGACGACGGCGCCGGGTCGAGGAGAAGGTCTCCTCGACCCGGCGCCGCACTGTGCGATGAACGCTGTCGGTCAGACTCTGCCGGCAGTCCTCCGCCGATCCGTCACGCGGTGGCCGCCACGCCGAGGCGCGAAGCCGCCGCCTCGTCGAGGTACCAGGTGGTCGACTCCAGCCCGCGCACGGCGGAGGCAGGGGCCTTCCACGGGTCGAGCTCGCCGTGGGCGAGCGCAACCGCGTCGGCCTTGTCCGCGCCGGCGACCAGCAGACCGACATGGCGTGCGGAGTTCAGCACGGGCCAGGTCAGCGAGACGCGCTGCGGCGGAGGCTTGGGGGAGTCCTCCACAGCGACGGCGCTCGCCCCGGTCTGCCGCTGATCCGGGTGCTGGGGGAACAGCGAGGCGACATGGGCATCGGGGCCGACGCCCAGCCACAGCACGTCGAAGAACGCCTGGCCCCTGGTGCGGAACGGCTGGTCGCCGCCCGCGCTGTCGAGCTGCTGCCCGTACCATGCGGCGGCCTCGGTGAGCGACATGCCGTCGGCGGTCGACGGCATGACGTGGACGTTGCGAGCCGGCAGACCCGCCGCGGCGAGAGGCTCGAGCAGGCTGCTGCGGACAGCGACCTCGTTCCGGTCGGCGTCGTCGGGGCCGACGAAGCGCTCGTCGCCCCACCACAGGTGCACAGCCGACAGGTCGACGCCGGCGGCCTCGAGAGCGACGGGCAGCGCGGCGGCGGCCTTCGTGCCGACGGTGCCGCCGGTGACCACCATGTGTGCGATGGAGCGCTCGGAGACCGCGACCGCGAGAGCTGATGCGGCCTCTCGGGCGGCGGTTCGCGCGACCTCGTCGGCGTCGGCGACCACCTGGTCGACAGGCACCGGCTTCCCGGTCGCGAAGGTCGCGGCGTCGTCGATCCCGCTGAAGGCGTGGGCGAGGACCTCGCCGTAGACCTCATCGGGATCCAGACGGCGCAGCTCCTCGGCGAGCAGCTCGTACAGGGATCGGCGCGGCATGGTCACGTGCTGGCCGTGCTCGTCCCCGGGCAGCGTCAGCAGCACCGTGTCCTCGCTGTTGCGCAGGAGCGAGATGACGCCATCGGGTCGGTGGAGTCGGACACCGAGCACGCCAGGGGCGTCGGTGTGGTCCACGGGCGGGTCGAGGAGCTCGACCTCGACGTCCAGCGCGTTCTCCAGCCAGGCCTTCATGAGCACGACCGAGGGGTCGGTGGCCGATCCGGTGACCTGGACGGCATCGGGACGGGACACCGGGGTGACCTCGTAGGTGCTGGCGATCAGGCCGCGCCAGTTGGTCAGGCGCGACCAGGCGAGATCCGAGTCGCCGCTGACGTACCCGCGGCGCAGGCGCTTGAGCACGGCGAGGGAGTCGTCGGCGGAGGCCGCGTCCGTGATGCGGCGCTGGGACATGGAGCCCAGCACGTCATGGACGGGCGAGGACGGGGCGTCCTCGGGCCACCAGGTGACGATCGGGGCGTCCGGCAGCAGCATCGGCATGATCAGCGTGTCCAGCGAGGACATGATCTCGCCTCGTGCACGCAGGATGACGATCTCGCCGGCGCCGGCGTCGCGGCCCACCCGGATCTCGGCATCCAGACCGGGGGTCTCCGCCTGCGGGTCGGCGTCCACCACGATCACCCGTGCGGGATGCTCGTGGCTGGCGCGGACCGCCGCCTCGAGAGGCTCGTCGATGTCCTCGCCGGTGGCGACGATGATGAGCGTGAGGACTCGTCCGATGGTGGTCGCACCGAAAGTCTCCCGCATCTCGATCATCTTCTTGTCGATCGCCGATGCAGTGGTGTCGGTCAGGGTGGTGATCACGGTCGCCTCCAGGTACGCCCGTCGCGGGCGAGCATCTCGTGAGCGGTGTCCGGCCCCCAGGAGCCAGGGCGGTAGGGGGCGGGCGGCATGTGCTCGGCCCAGTACTGGGTGATCGGGTCGAGCACCTTCCAGGAGAGCTCGACCTCCTTCTGGCGCGGGAACAGCGGCGGATCGCCCAGCAGCATGTCCAGGATCAGACGTTCGTAGGCTTCGGGGGACTCCTCGGTGAAGTTCATGCCGTAGGCGAAGTCCATGGTCACATCGCGCACCTCCATCTGGGTGCCGGGGACCTTGGAGCCGAAGCGCATGGTCACGCCCTCGTCCGGCTGAACACGGATGACGATGGCGTTCTGTCCCAGGTCCGCGGTGTCCGTGGAGCGGAAGGGCAGGAACGGAGCCCGCTTGAAGACCACGGCGATCTCCGTGACCCGACGACCCAGGCGCTTGCCGGCTCGCAGGTAGAAGGGCACGCCCGCCCAGCGACGGGTGGCGATGTCCACCCGGAAGGCCGCGAAGGTCTCGGTGACGGAGTCGGCAGGGATGCCGTCCTCCTCGAGGTACGGCCGCACCTGCTCGCCGCCCTGCCAGCCGCCGACGTACTGGCCGCGCGCGGTGTGCGCCCCCAGGTCCTCAGGCAGCTCGATGGCGGCCAGCACCTTCTCCTTCTCGGCGCGCAGGTCCGCGGCGCGGAAGGAGACGGGCTCCTCCATCGCGGTCAGTGCGAGCAGCTGGAGGAGATGGTTCTGGATGACGTCGCGAGCGGTGCCGATGCCGTCGTAGTAGCCGGCACGCGAACCGATGCCGATGTCCTCGGCCATCGTGATCTGCACATGGTCGACGTAGCCGGAGTTCCAGACCGGCTCGAACATCTGGTTGGCGAAGCGGAGCGCCATGATGTTCTGGACGGTCTCCTTGCCCAGGTAGTGGTCGATGCGGAAGACGTCCTCCGGACGGAACACCTTCTCGACCACATCGTTGAGCGCACGGGCGGACTCGAGGTCATGGCCGAAGGGCTTCTCGATGACGACGCGGCGCCAGGAGCCGTCCCGCGGGGTGTTCAGACCGGAGTTCGCGAGCTGGGCGCACACCTTGGGGAAGGCGTCCGGCGGGATCGAGAGGTAGAAGGCGTGGTTGCCGCCGGTGCCGCGCGTGCGATCCAGCTCGCCGACGACCTCGGTCAGCCGCTCGAAGGCGGCCGTGTCGTCGAAGGTGCCGGTCACGAAGCGCAGGCCGCCGCGCAGCTGCTCGAAGACGCTCTCGTCGAATCCGGTGCGGGAGTGCTCGGAGACGCTCTTGCGCACGTACTCGGCGAAGTCGTCGTCAGACCAGTCGCGGCGACCGTATCCGACCAGGCCGAAGCTCGGCGGGAGCAGGCCTCGATGGGTGAGGTCGTAGATCGCGGGCAGGAGCTTCTTGCGCGCGAGGTCGCCGGTGACGCCGAACATCACCATGGAGCTCGGACCGGCGATGAGCGGCAGACGGCGATCGCGGGAGTCGCGCAGGGGATTGCCTGCGCTCTCCTCGGCGGCCCCGGCCGTGGGGGCGCTGTTTTCAGTCACTGTGGTCCCTTCCTGGACACGGACAGGGCGGGCACGGTCCGCCGCGAGGACGGACCGTGCCCGCGGGGGAGATCAGGCGCGGGCCGTCTCGATGGAGGCGGACACCGTGCTGAGCAGCTCCTCCCAGGCCTGCTCGAACTTCTGGACGCCTTCGCGCTCGAGCTTCTCGAACACATCGGCGAGGTCGACGCCGGCCTCAGCCACGCGGGCGAGGACGCCGTCGGCGGCCTCGGCGGCCGCGGCGTCGACGGCGGGAGCGAGCTCGGAGTGGTCGGCCACGGCCTCGAGAGTCTTCTCGGGCATGGTGTTCACGCTCGGAGAGGTCACGAGGTTGTCGACATAGAGGGTGTCGGAGTACTCGGGGTTCTTGACGCCGGTGGAGGCCCAGAGCGGGCGCTGCACGTTGGCGCCCTTCGCCTCGAGCGCGGCGAAGCGCTCGGAGGAGAAGGCGGTGAGGTATGCGCCGAAGGCGGAGCGGGCGTTCGCGACGCCCGCGGAGCCGCGCAGGGTCTCCGCCTCGCCGCCGAGCGCCTCGAGGCGCTTGTCGATCTCAGCGTCCACGCGGGAGACGAAGAAGGAGGCCACCGAGTGGATCGACGAGAGGTCGAGGCCGGCCTCGGCGGCCTTCTCGAGGCCTGCGAGGTAGGCGTCGATGACGGCGAGGTAGCGCTCGACCGAGAAGATCAGGGTCACATTGACGCTGATCCCCTTGGAGATGACCTCGGTGATCGCGGGCAGGCCCTCGAGAGTCGCAGGGATCTTGATCATGACGTTCTCGCGACCGACGACCTCGAAGAGGTGCTCGGCCTGCTCGATCGTCTTCTCGGTCTCATGGGCGAGACGCGGGTCGACCTCGATGCTCACGCGGCCGTCGAAGCCCTTGGTGTCGCGGTGGATGTCGGCGAACAGATCCGAGGCGCTGCGGACGTCGTCGGTGGTGAGGACCTCGATGACGCCGTCGACGTCCTTGCCCTCGCCGGCGAGCCGCGCGATGTCATCGGAGTACTCGGTGGAGCCGGAGATCGCGGCCTGGAAGATCGAGGGGTTGGTGGTCACGCCGACGACGTCGCGGGAGGCGATGAGCTCGGCGAGGTTGCCGGAGGTCAGGCGGGCGCGGGAGAGGTCGTCGAGCCAGATGGAGACGCCGGCCTCGGAGAGGGCCTGCGTGCGGGGGTTGCGGGTCGCGGACGACATGCTTGGTTCGTTCCTTCCGGATGCGGTGCGCATCCTTGGCGATCGATGGGGGAGAGCAGGAGGGGCGGGGCCGGGATGGCCCCGCCCCGTGGCGGATCAGGCGCCTGCTGCGGCGAGGGACTCCTTGGCCGCGGCCACGACGGCCTCGGGGGTGAAGCCGAACTCGCGGAACAGGGTCTTCGCGTCGGCGGAGGCGCCGTAGTGCTCGAGGGACACGGCGCGGCCGTGGGTTCCCAGGAAGCGGTACCAGGGCATCGCGATGCCGGCCTCGACGGTCACGCGGGCGGTGACGGAGGAGGGCAGCACGGACTCCTTGTACTCGTCGTCCTGCTCGTCGAACCACTCGACGGAGGGCATGGAGACCAGCCGGGCGGGGATGCCATCGGCCTCGAGCTGCTTCTGCGCCTCGGCGGCGTACTGCACCTCGGAGCCGGTGGCGATGAGGATGACCTGCGGATCTCCGGTGGAGGCGTCCTTCATGACGTAGCCGCCGCGGGCGAGGCCCTCGGCGCCCGCGTACTCGGTGCGATCGAAGGTCGGCAGCGCCTGGCGCGAGAGGATCAGACCGACGGGTCCGTTGTCGCGCTCGAGCAGCGCCTTCCAGGCCTGGGCCGTCTCGTTGGCGTCCGCGGGGCGCACGATCGAGAGGTTCGGGATCGCGCGGTAGGCGGCGAGGTGCTCGACCGGCTGGTGGGTCGGGCCGTCCTCGCCGAGGCCGATGGAGTCGTGGGTCCACACGTAGGTGGCCGGGGTCTTCATCAGCGAGGCGAGGCGCACCGCTCCGCGCATGTAGTCGGCGAACTGGAAGAACGTGCCGCCGTAAGGACGAGTCAGCCCGTGCAGGGAGATGCCGGAGAGGATCGCACCCATGCCGTGCTCGCGGATGCCGAAGTGCAGGGTGCGGCCGTACCGGTCGCCCGCGAACTCGGCGGAGGAGTGTTCGGACGGGATGAAGGACGGCTCGCCCTTCATGGTGGTGTTGTTGGACCCGGCGAGGTCGGCGGAGCCGCCCCACAGCTCGGGCATGACACCGGCGAGGGCGTTGAGGACCTGTCCCGAGGCGGCGCGGGTGGCGACGCCCTTCTCGGAGGCCTCGAAGGTCGGGAACGCCTCGGCGAAGCCCTCGGGCAGCTCGCGGGCGGCCAGACGGTCGAGCAGGGCGGCCTTGTCGGCATTGGCGGAGCGCCAGGCCTGGTAGCCCTTGTCCCACTCGGCCTTCGCCGCAGCGGCCCGGTCGGCCAGCGCGCGAGTGTGCGCGAGGACGTCGTCGTCGACCTGGAAGGTCTGCTCGGGGTCGAAGCCGACGGCCTTCTTCAGACCGGCGACGCCCTCCGGGCCGAGCTTGGCGCCGTGGACGGAATGGCTGCCGGCCAGCCCGGGGATCGGCCAGCCGATGACGGTGCGCAGGCGGATGAAGGTCGGCTTGTCCGTGACCTTCTGGCCCTCGAGGATCGCGTCCTTGAGCGCTGCGACGTCCTCGACGTACTCGGTCCCGCCGTTGGTCCAGTCCACCGTCCGGACGTCCCAGCCGTAGGCCTCGTAGCGGGCGGCGGTGTCCTCGGTGAAGGCGATCGAGGTGTCGCCCTCGATGGAGATCTCGTTGTCGTCCCAGATGACGATGAGGTTGCCGAGCTGCTGGGTGCCCGCGATCGAGCTGGCCTCCGAGCTGACGCCCTCCTCGAGGTCACCGTCGGAGACGATCACGTAGGTGAAGTGGTCGAACGGGCTGGTGCCCTCGGCGGCCTCCGGGTCGAGCAGGCCGCGCTCGCGACGCTGCGCCATGGCGAAGCCGACGGCCGAGGAGATGCCCTGGCCGAGCGGGCCGGTGGTGATCTCGACGCCCTCGGTGTGGAAGTTCTCGGGGTGGCCCGGGGTCTTCGAGCCCCAGGTGCGCAGCTCCTCGATGTCCTTCTTCTCGAGGCCGAAGCCGCCGAGGAAGAGCTGGATGTACTGCGTCAGGCTCGAATGGCCGGCGGACAGCACGAAGCGGTCGCGGCCCAGCCACGACGGATCCTTCGGATCGTGGCGCATCACGTCCTGGTAGAGCAGGTACGCGGCGGGAGCGAGGCTGACCGCGGTGCCAGGGTGGCCGTTGCCGACCTTCTCCACCGCATCGGCGGCGAGGACGCGCACGGTGTCCACGGCGCGCTTGTCGAGCTCGGTCCAGCCTTCAGGGGCCTTGAACGAATCGGTCACGGGGGATGATTCCTCTCTCCGGATGACGGCACGGCGGCCGACGGACTCTGGGCTCCGTGCATCCCGGGGCTCCCGGCGGGCCGGGCGGCTGACCGCGGGATCGGAGCAACGCGTCCTACCTTAATCTCCTGGGCTTCAGCGACCGCATCGCGTCCACTCCGTTGCCGTCCCGTGTCTTCGCCGACAGCGAACAGGCGGTCGGGGCGTCGTCGTCTCCGACCAGGGCGCTCGTCCGCCCGGCTCATGCCTGCAGGAGCAGGAGGAACGCAGCGTCGCCGGTCGACGGGGGAGTCCGCGGGCGAACGTCCTGGGGGATCAGGGATGTGATGGGACAGACCGCGGTGAGGGACGGAGCGACGGGCGAGGGGCGTGAGCGGTCAGACTCCGGGTGCTCCGACTCACCCGGGTCCCAGGTCCCTGCGGGCAGGGTCACGGCCTAGTATGGAGCGGTTGCACGCGGTGCCGAGCCGCGATCACGAGGAAGGATGGTGGGCGGTGACCGCCACCCAGGGAGCGTCGACCCGCAGGACCGACCATGGAGAGGACGGATCCGCTCCGCGCAGCGTCCGGAGCGTGCTGCGCGCCTACGTGGCGCTGACCAAGCCGCGCATCATCGAGCTGCTGCTCATCACCACCATCCCCACCATGTTCCTCGCCGCGGGCGGGTTCCCGTCCTGGTGGCGGATCGTCGCGACCATGGTCGGCGGATACCTCGCCGCTGGCGGCGCGAACACGCTCAACATGTACCTCGACCGCGACATCGACGCGAAGATGAAGCGGACCCGGAACCGTCCGATCGTGACAGGCGAGGTCTCGCCCCGCGCCGCCCTGATCTTCGGCATCGTCCTGTCGATCGTCTCGGCCCTCTGGCTCGGCCTCCTCGTCAACTGGGCATCCGCCGCGCTCGCTGTCGGCGCGATCCTGCTGTACGTCGTCTTCTACACGATGATCCTCAAGCGGCGCACCAGCCAGAACATCGTCTGGGGCGGGGTCGCCGGCTGCATGCCCGTGCTCATCGGATGGTCCTCCGTGACGGGGACCGTCTCGTGGACTGCCGTGCTGCTGTTCCTGGTGATCTTCTTCTGGACGCCGCCGCACTACTGGCCCTTGGCCGAGAAGTTCACGAAGGACTATGCCGAGGCGGGAGTTCCCATGCTCCCCGTCGTCGCGAGCCGCAGCAAGGTTGCAGGCCAGATGCTGATGCACACCGCGCTCATGATCGCCTGCAGCCTCGCGATCATCCCGCTGGGCCACACCGGGTGGGTGTACGGCATCGGCGCGGTGGCCTCGGGAGCCTGGTTCGGGTTCCTCGTCGTGCGCTACGCGATCCGCACCCGCAGGGGGCTGACCGGTCGGAAGCTCGGTCCGATGACCGTGTTCCACGGGTCGATCACCTACCTCACGATCCTGTTCGTCGCCCTCGCGATCGATCCCTTCGTGCAGCTGTGAGAACCGGCGACGGCCGTCTGCTCGACCAGTACCTCGCGCATCTGCGCGTCGAGCGCGGCCTGTCCGCCAACACCATCGCTGCCTATCGCCGCGATCTCACCCGCTATCTCTCGCATCTCGCGGCGACGGATGCGCAGCTCGCCGACGTCGTCCCGCAGGACCTCTCGGACTGGTTGCTGGCGCTGCGGACGGGCGGTGACGGAGGGCGTCCGCTCGCGGCGTCGTCGGCGGCCCGGTCGCTCGCCGCAGTGCGCGGGCTCCATGCGTTCCTCGACGCCGAGCAGGCCTCGCCCGCAGGAGATCCTGCTCGCTCCGTTCCGTCACCCGCGCTCCCTCGCCGTCTGCCCCACCCTCTGGACGTCGATCAGGTGGTGGCCCTGCTGGAGGCCGCGAGCCTCCCGGGCACAGGTGCTCTCGCCACAGAGCGCGCGCTGAGGGACCGCGCGCTCGTGGAGCTGCTGTACGGGCTGGGGGCCCGGATCTCCGAGGTCGTCGGCCTCGACGTCGATGACATCGACCGGGAGCAGAGATCCGCCGTGCTGCGGGGCAAGGGGGACAAGCACCGCGCGGTCCCCGTCGGGCGCTTCGCCCTCGAGGCCCTGGACGCCTATCTCACGCGTGCCCGGCCTGCGCTCGCGGCCCGCGGCGACGGCGGTGCCGCTCTCCTCCTCGGAGTGCGGGGCACCCGTCTGACCCGCCAGGCGGCGTGGGCGGTGGTCCGGGGCGCGGCCTCCGCGGCCGGGCTCGACGACCTCCCCGAGCCCATCAGCCCGCATACGCTCCGGCATTCCTATGCCACCCACCTCCTGCAGGGAGGGGCGGACGTGCGCAGCGTCCAGGAGCTCCTCGGGCATGCCTCGGTCACCACCACCCAGCTGTATACCCAGGTCACCGTGGACTCGCTGCGGGAGATCCACGCGGGGGCACACCCCCGCGCCGTCTCGGGGGCTTAGACTTGCACGGCGAGCGGCCGGACTCTCCACGGAGGGCCCGGCGCCCCGTCCCTCCGCCGCCGACGGCATCCGCGCACGACCCGCTCCGGGTCGGATCGCGCTGCCCGAGGGCGCGACGGACATCGCCCTCGAACCCTCCGACCACGACGCCGACGACAGGACACCGACGTGAGCTCGACCGCCAACCAGCAGCTGGACATCGACCTGGGACCCACCGGGCGTCCGATGCCCGAGCTGCCGGAGCCCGCACCGCTGGACGGCCACGGGCCGGCCCGGATCATCTCGATGGTGAACCAGAAGGGCGGGGTCGGGAAGACGACCAGCGTGATCAACCTCGGCGCCGCCCTCGCCGAGCTGGGGCGCCGTGTTCTGCTGGTGGATCTCGACCCGCAGGGCGCGCTGAGCGCCGGGACCGGCGTGAACCCGTACGACCTCGATGTGACGGTCTACAACCTGCTGATGGAGCGCCATCACGATGTCCGGGACGTCATCCAGGAGACGTCGACCGAGGGACTGGACGTGCTGCCGGCGAACATCGACCTCTCCGCTGCGGAGGTGACCCTCGTCAACGAGGTCGCCCGCGAGATGGCCCTCGCACGGGTGCTCAAGCCCGTGGCCGACGACTACGACGTCATCATCATCGACTGCCAGCCCTCTCTGGGCCTGCTGACGGTGAACGCGCTGGCTGCGAGCCACGGGGTGATCATCCCCCTGGAGGCGGAGTACTTCGCGCTGCGCGGCGTCGCGCTCCTGGTGGAGACGATCGAGAAGGTCCAGGACCGCATCAATCCCAAGCTCGAGATGGACGGCATCCTGATCACGATGTTCGACCCGCGCACGCTGCACGCCCGCGAGGTCTGCCAGCGCGTCGTGGAGGCCTTCCCCGACAAGGTCTTCCACACGACGATCAACCGCACGGTGAAGTTCCCCGACGCCTCTGTGGCCGCCGAGCCGATCATCTCCTTCGCCTCCAGCACAAAGGGTGCTGATGCCTACCGCCAGCTCGCCCGCGAGCTGATCCATCGCGGCGGCGCCGCCTGATGGCGGGCGGGCGCGGGCAGGGCGGCCGCCGACGTCGACGCAGCGCCTTCACCCCGCCGAAGGAGGTGCGTCTGCGCACGAGGGACGGAGCGACCGCGCGGCCGACGGCGGGTGCTGACCAGGACGGCGAGGCCGATGTCCATCGTGAGGAGGGCGAGCGCCTTCAGAAGGTCCTGGCCAGGGCTGGCTTCGGCTCTCGTCGAGCGTGCGAGGCGATCATCGCGCAGGGGCGGGTGAGCGTCGACGGCGAGGTCGTCGTCGAGCAGGGCGTGCGGATCGATCCCGCGGTGCAGGTCGTGCACGTCGACGGACGTCGGCTGCAGCTGGACGAGCAGAAGCTGACGATCGTCCTGAACAAGCCGCGGCACGTCGTCAGCGCCATGTCCGATCCCGAGGGGAGGCGCGACCTCACGGAGTTCGCCGCGCGCTACCCGCAGCGGCTGTACCACGTGGGACGCCTGGACTTCGAGACGGAAGGGCTGCTGCTGCTGACGAACGACGGCGAGCTCGCCCACCGTCTCACCCATCCGAGCTTCGAGGTCGACAAGACCTACGTATGCCGCTTCGACGCGCCCGGAGGTCCCCCCAGAGGGCTGGTCAGGACGCTGCGGGAGGGCGTCGAGCTCGATGACGGTCCCGCGCGGGCCGACCGTGCACGGGTGCTGGCTCAGGACGGTCGCGAGGCCGTGGTCGAGGTGACGCTGCATGAGGGCCGCAACCGGATCGTCCGCCGGATGTTCGCCTCGCAGGGCTTCGAGCTCACGCGTCTGATGCGCACCCGCATCGGTCCGGTGCTGCTGGGTGATCTCGCCCCTGGCCAGACCCGGGAGCTGACCTCCAAGGAGCTGGGAACCCTGATGGCGGAGGTCGGTCTGTGAGCGAGGGGACCGGTGCTCGGGAGCCCGGCGCTGCGGAGTCCCGCTCGGGGCAGTCCGCTGCCCCGTCGGCACCATCCGGCGGCGGTGGGCTCCCGGCGACGGTCCGGATCATCGGCGTCGGGCTGATCGGCGGATCGCTGGGGCTCGCCCTCCGGGCCGCCGGCGCGGACGTCCAGGTCCAGGACGTGTCCCCGGGAACTGTGGCGCTGGCGGTCGAGCTGGGCGTGGGCCGGCAGGCGGGCCCCGAGGACTCGGCCCCTGACCTGGTCGTCGTGGCCGCGCCCCCGGACGTCGCCGCGGAGCTCGTCGCGCAGGCGCTTCGTGCGCACCCGGCGGCGATCGTCACCGACGTCGCGAGCGTGAAGGAGACGGTGCTGCAGGGGCTGCGGATCCGCCGGGCCCAGGGTGTGCTCGGCGACGCCGACCTCGCGCGCTACATCGGGTCCCATCCGATGGCCGGCCGGGAGGTGTCCGGCGTGATCGCCGCGCAGGCGGACCTGTTCCTCGGCCGACCGTTCGTGATCTGCCCGCACGAGGCCTCCCAGGTCCGGGGCGTGTCGATGCTCAAGCAGCTGGCGGTCGAGCTCGGCGCGCTGCCCGTGGTGCTGGACGCGGAGCGCCACGACGCCGCGGTGGCCCACGTGTCCCATGCCCCCCAGGTGATGGCGAGCCTGCTGGCGACCCAGCTGCTGGACGCCGAGGAAGGGGCGCTCGAGCTCGCCGGCCAGGGGCTGCGGGACTCCACGCGCATCGCCGCCTCCGACCCGCGGCTGTGGGTGGAGATCCTGAGCGCGAATGCCCGCGCGCTGCTGCCCGTGCTCCGAGGGCTGTCCGACCGCCTCGACGAGGTCGTGGCGGCGCTCGGCGCCCTGACCGGCGACCCGGCACCCGAGCTCGGGTCGCGACGGGCGGTGGCGAGCCTCATCGCCGACGGCAACCGCGGCGTCGGCCGCATCCCCGGCAAGCACGGCCACGGCACGGACGCCTTCGCCACCCTCACCGTCCTGGTGCCCGACCGTCCCGGCGAGCTGGCGCGCCTGCTGGGCGAGATCGGGGAGATCGGCGTGAACCTCGAGGATCTTCACCTGGAGCACTCCCTCGGGCAGCCGGTGGGCCTCGCGCACATCGCGATCGACGGCACCCATGAGGCCCTGCTCACCCGGGAGCTGCGCGAGCGCGGATGGACCGTCGCCGAGGCATGAGCGCCCTCTATCCTTGAGGGATGGATTCCCCTGTCACCGTCCCCGCCCCTGCCCGCCGCGGCGTCTCCGTCGCGATCGACGGCCCGGCCGGCTCGGGGAAGTCCACCGTCGCACGCCGCATCGCCGAGCTCAACGGCGGCGGCGTCCTCGACACCGGAGCGATGTACCGCGCCGTGACCTGGCTGTGCCTCGAACGTGGCGTCGACCTCGATGATCGCGATGCGGTGGCGGCCGTCGCCGACGGCATCGATCTGGACCTCGGCACCGATCCGTCGGGTGCGCGCGTCGTGGTCGAGGGTGAGGACATCACCGGCGAGATCCGCACCGAGCGGATCAGCACGGTCGTCAGCGCCGTCGCCACCAACACCCTGGTCCGCCCGATCCTTCAGCGGCGCCAGCGCGATCTGCTGCGGCAGGTCGCCGATGCGCGCGGGCTGTGCGCCGCCGAGGGTCGGGACATCACCACGGTCGTGGCACCTGACGCCGATGTGCGCGTGCTGCTGACCGCGAGCGATGAGGCGCGCATGGCTCGCCGCGCCCGGGAGCTCGCGCTCGACGACTCCGAGGAGACCAGGGAGCGCATGCGGGACCAGGTGCTGCGCCGCGACCGCGATGACTCGACGGTCTCGGAGTTCCTCACGGCGGGTGCGGGCGTCACCGCGGTGGACACCACGGATCTGGGCATCGACGAGGTCGTGGCTCGTGTGCAGGAGCTCGTCGACTCCGCACGGGAGGCCGACGACGTCTCCGCCCAGCCGGTCGTCGAGGTCGTCCGCGCCGTCGCGGAGGATGCTGACGGCGGCCCCAGCGATGAGGCCATCGAGGCCGCGCTGAGGGCGGGCCTGTCGGACTTCGAGCTCGACGAGGACGACCTCGCGCTGCTGGCCGACGAGGAGGCCGAGGGCCTCTACGGCGAGCCGGTCCGGAATCTCCCCGTCGTGGCGGTCGTCGGCCGCCCCAACGTCGGCAAGTCCACCCTGGTCAACCGTATCCTCGGTCGTCGGGAGGCCGTCGTCGAGGACACTCCGGGCGTCACCCGGGACAGGGTGTTCTACGAGGCGGAATGGTCCGGACGAGACTTCTGGCTGGTGGACACCGGCGGCTGGGAGGACAAGGTCCAGGGCATCGCCTATCGGGTCGCCGAGCAGGCGGAGATCGCCGCCGAGCTCGCCGACGTGATCATGTTCGTCGTCGACGCGAACGTCGGCATCACGCAGACCGACGAGCAGATGCTCAAGGTCCTGCGCCGCACCACCCATCCTGTGGTGCTGGTCGCCAACAAGGTGGACGACCAGCGCGGCGAGCTGGAGGCCGCGGCGCTGTGGAACCTCGGTCTGGGGGAGCCGCATCCGGTCTCGGCCCTGCATGGCCGCGGCTCGGGCGACCTGCTGGACGCGGTGCTCGCAGTGCTCCCCCTCGAGGGCAGGGGAAGCGCCGTCGACCACGGTCCGCGCCGCATCGCCTTGGTCGGTCGCCCCAACGTCGGCAAGTCCTCGCTGCTCAACCGCCTGGCGGGGGAGAACCGCGTGGTGGTCGACGACATCGCCGGCACCACCCGCGATCCCGTCGACGAGAAGATCACCCTGGGCGGCAGGCTGTGGACCTTCGTGGACACCGCCGGCATCCGCCGCCGCGTGCTCCAGTCCCAGGGCGCGGACTACTACGCCTCACTGCGCACCCGTGCGGCGCTCGATCGCGCAGAGGTCGCCGTCGTGCTGCTGGAGGCCTCGGAGACGATCTCCACGCAGGACCTCAAGATCATCGACATGGTGCTGGAGTCCGGCCGTGCCCTCGTGCTCGCCTTCAACAAGTGGGATCTGCTGGACGAGGAGCGCCGGCTCCAGCTCGAGGGCGAGATCCAGCGGGACCTCGCGCATGTGGCGTGGGCGCCCCGCGTGAACCTCTCGGCGAAGACCGGTCGCCATGCGGAGAAGCTGGTGCCGGCGATCGAGACGGCGCTGGAGTCCTGGGATCAGCGCATCCCCACCGGGCGGCTGAACGCGTTCCTCGGCACATTGGTCGCCGCGCACCCGCACCCGCTGCGAGGCGGCAAGCAGTCGCGGATCCTCTTCGCGACGCAGGCGCGCACGCGCCCCCCGCGGTTCGTCATCTTCGCCTCCGGCTTCCTCGAGCACGGCTACCGCCGCTTCATCGAGCGACGTCTGCGCGAGGAGTTCGAGTTCACCGGGTCCCCCATCGTCATCGGAGTGCGGATCCGCGAGAAGCGCCGCCGCTGACCCGTTCGTCATCGGAGCCCTCTCCCCAACGGATCGCGGGGGAGAGGGCTCCGATCCGTGGCGTGCCCGCGATGGTGGAGATCAGCTACCGGCTAGGCTGTCGTCCATGAGCACTACAGGTGGCAACGAGTCCTGGAACGACCAGCCGAGGGATGACGCGCAGCAGCCCGCGGAGCAGCAGTACGGTCAGCAGAACCCCTACGGAGCCGTCCCACCGAGCCCCTATGGGGATCCTGCTCCGTCGGCGGCGGACCCGTACGGCCATTCGTCGGCCCCGTCGGCGCCGTCGGCCTCCGCCGCGGATCCGTACGGTCAGTCGGCCCCGTCGGCCGCGGATCCGTACGGTCAGTCGGCCCCGTCGGCCGCGGATCCGTACGGCCAGGGACAGCAGGCCTGGTCACCGGCGGATCCGTTCGCCACCCAGGGGTCCGGTGCTGCTGCTGATCCGTACGGGCAGCCCGGGGCGCAGCAGGGCTTCGAGCAGGCCGGTCAGCAGCCTTATGGCCAGTCCTCTGAGCAGCAGGCCTACGGTCAGCAGCCTGCTGGTGGCGCGTCCCAGATGCCGGCGGGTGCCCAGGCGGGTGCGAGCGGGCGCCAGCCCCAGAGCCGCATGCTGGTGGGCCTGCTGGGCATCTTCCTCGGCGGCTGGGGAGTCCACCGCTTCCTGCTCGGGTACACCACGATCGGTATCATCCAGATCATCGTGACCATTGTGACCTGCGGCGTCGGTGCGCTGTGGGGATTCATCGAGGGCATCATGATCCTCGCTCGGGCGCAGTCCTTCGAGCGGGATGCGTACGGGATCCCTCTGACCGACTGATCCTCGCCGAATGAGGAGGCACTCACGATGAACCAGCCGCTCAGCGCCGCCCAGCCACCGGATGACCACCGATCGATCCAGACCAGCGCGATCGCTCTGACCGTCGTCGGCTTCCTCTGCGGAGGAGGAGTCCCCGGCATATTCGGGATCATCGCGCTCGTGCAGATGGAGACCAACCCTTCGTCGGCGCGGCAGATGAACAAGGTCGGATGGATCATCTTCTGGGTCATCCTTGGCCTGGGGGTGCTCGCCGTGCTGGCCTACATCCTGTTCTTCGTGGTGATCCTCGGCGCGGTCTCGATGCCGATCCTCGTCGGAGGCTGACTCCAGCGCTGCTCGGGCTCCGAGCCTCCCCATCGCGGCGAGACGCGGTCGGGGTCCCTTCAGTCCTCGGCCGCTCGCGGCCGTCAGTCCCAGGAGACATTCTCATGCCCACCCCGGATTTCGTGCTTCGCCTGCGCGAGCACGTCGGCCACGACCTTCTGTGGATGACGGGGGTGACGGCGATCGTCCTGGATCGGGACCGACGACGGCTGCTCGCTGTGCGGCGCGCCGACGACGGTCAGTGGACCCCGGTCACCGGCATCATCGACCCCGGTGAGGAGCCGGCTGCGGCGGCCGAGCGCGAGGTGCGGGAGGAGACCGGGACCGTCTGCCGAGCGCGGCGGCTGATCGATGTGCGCACCCTCGCACCCATGACCTACCCCAACGGCGATCGGGCCCAGTACATCGACATCGCCTTCGTGTGCGAGCACATCGAGGGCGAGCCGCATCCGGCCGACGGCGAGAACAGCCAGGCGCGCTGGTTCCCGGTGGAGGATCCGCCCCCGATGAACGCGCGCTTCCGGGAGGTGCTCGAGGTCGCACTGGCCGACGAGCAGGCGGCGAGGTTCCGACGATGAGGGTCGCTGACATGCTGCCCGGTACGAGGGTGCGGATTCCACTGCACCCCGGCTCCTCCGATCCCGTGGATCACGCGGAGGTGAGGGTGGTGGCGGTGCCGCGCCGTGACCTCGTGCGCAACGGCGGTCAGCTGAGCACGCCCCTGCGGCCGATCGCGGACAGCCTCCTGGTGGATGTCTCCGTCGGCGGACGCACCGTGATCCCCGGCGCCTGGGCCCAGCCGGAGGTGATGGAGCGGGGAGAGCCGATCGCGCCGCGATCCGTGACGACGGCGGATCTGCGGCCGCCGGCGGTGATCGTCGGCGACGGCCCCGAGGTCGCGATGCACTGGGGGGAGACCGTGTGGCCGCTCCGTCTGGACGCGGCGCTCGCGATCCCGTCCTCCGCGCGCCTGTCCCCGCATCCTCTCTCGCGTCTGCGACGCCTCGCCCTGGTGGCCTCAGGCCGGCGGGAGGAGGTGGGACTGACGATGTGGCGGGATCCCGGCTTCGAGGTGCCCTGGCACGATGTGCGGCTTCTGCCGCATGCCGCCTGGTGGTTCGAGATCGCCCAGGTCCCTGCGGGCATGCGCTACGCCGATGCGGAGGCGGCGCAGGGCGTCGGAAGAGCGCGCCGCCGCTGATCCGTGCTCAGCGGCCGCTCAGCGGAAGACGATCGTGCGCTGGCCGTCCAGGAGGACGCGGGACTGCGCGAACCAGGTGATCGCCTTCCGGAGCGTGCGCACCTCGGTGTCCTGGCCCAGCGCCATGAGCTCACGGGGCGAGCGGCTGTGATCCACGCGGATCACGTCCTGCTCGATGATCGGTCCCTCGTCGAGGTCGCCGGTGACGAAGTGGGCGGTCGCACCGATCTGCTTCACACCGCGGGCGTACGCCTGACGGTAGGGGTTGGCTCCCTTGAACCCGGGCAGGAACGAATGGTGGATGTTGATGCACCGCCCCGCCAGCTCCTCGCACAGCTCCGGCGAGAGGATCTGCATGTATCGCGCGAGGACCACCAGCTCGATGTCGTGCTCGGCGATCGCCTCGCGCACGCGATCCTCGAAAGCGGCCTTGTCCTGCGCCGAGGCGATCGGTCGATGCTCGAACGGGACGCCGTGGTAAGCGGCGAGCGGCGCCATCGTGTCGTGGTTGGCGAGGATCAGCGGCACATCGATCGGCAGGTGGCCCTGCTCGATCTGGAAGAGGATGTCGTTCACGCAGTGCTTGGCCTTCGAGGCGAGCACGAGGGTGCGCAGCGGACGGCCGACCACGTCGACGCGGTGCTCCATGCGGTAGCGCTCGACCACCGGGGCCAGTGCCCGCTCGACCTGGTCGAGGGAGGCGGTCGTGGTGATCTCCACGCGCATGTAGAAGCGCCGGGTGGCGCCGCTCCCGAACTGGCGGCTCTCCCCGATGTTGCCGTCGATCTCGACGATCGCACCGCTGATCGCGTGGACGATGCCGGGGCGGTCCTCGCAGACGAAGGTGATCACGTAGGTGTGCTCGTCCGTCTCTGGGGAGACGTCGGGGGCGGGAGAGATCGTGCTGTTCATGGGCAGAACTCTAGACGCTGTCAGCGCCGGGAGAGTCTCGACGGCCACCAGATCGCCCGGCCGATGTCCAGTGCGAGCGCGGGGACCAGCAGGCTCCTGACCACGAAGGTGTCCAGCAGCACGCCGAAGGCGACGATGAACGAGATCTGCGCGAGGAACAGGATGGGGATCACGCCGAGGGCCGCGAAGGTCGCGGCGAGCACGAGACCCGCGGAGGTGATCACCCCGCCGGTGACGGCGAGGCCCCGCAGCACGCCCTCGCGAGGTCCGTGCGCGAGAGCCTCCTCGCGCACGCGGGTCATGAGGAAGATGTTGTAGTCGATCCCCAGTGCCACGAGGAAGACGAACCCGTACAGCGGCACCGCGGGATCTGCTCCGGGGAAGCCCAGCACATGGTCGAACACCAGGGCGGAGACGCCCAGCGCGGCCCCGAAGGACAGCACGGTGGTCGCGATCAGCAGCAGCGGAGCGAGCACGGCGCGCAGCAGGGCCATCAGGATCAGGAGGATCACCACCAGGACGATCGGGATGATCAGCGACCTGTCGTGCGCGGAGGCGTCGTCGGTGTCGATGGCGGTGGCGGTGACCCCTCCCACGAGAGCATCGATTCCGGCATCGGCGAGCTCTGCGCGCATCTGCCGGACGGCCTGCTCCGCGGCGTCGGAGTCGGGGGCATCGCTCAGCGTCGCCTGGAGCATGATCCGGCCGTCGACCACGGTCGGTTCCGGCGCGGCGGCCCCGGGTGCCCCGACGGACTGGATGCCCTCCTCGGTGATGCTTGCCGTGCCGGTGACCGAGTCCTCGGCGCTCACGGCCACGGAGTCGACGTTCTGCATCGTCAGCAGGAGGTCGGCCGCGTCCTGGAGATCCTCCTCGGCGAGGATCACCATGGCCGGGCCGCCCTGGCCGGCGGGGAAGTGCTCTCCGAGCACAGCCTGCCCGTCGCGGGCGGAGGATGAGGTCAGCACCAGCTCGGACTGCGGCACGCCGTCGGCCTTCAGCTGCGTCGCACCGACGCACCCGACGACCAGGACCAGGGCCGTGACGATCCAGATCCTGCGCGGACGCCGGGATACGGCGACGGCGATACGGCCCCAGAGCCCCTGGCCGACGGCGCTCTCACGCTCCGCGGCGGGCGCTGGTTCGACCCGGGGGATGCGCGGCCAGAAGGCGATCCTGCCGGCGACGTACAGCATGGCCGGGAGGTATGTCAGCGCTGCGAGCATCGCGAAGGCGATGCCGATCGCGGCGATCGGACCCAGTGAGCTGTTCGACTTCAGATCCGACAGAAGCAGGCACAGGAGCCCGGCGATGACGGTGCCCCCGGAGGCGACGATCGGTTCGACGGATCCCCGCAGCGCGTTCATCGTCGCGGGCCCGCGATGGGCCTGGTGGTGCAGCTCGTCGCGATATCGCGAGACGAGCAGCAGGGAGTAGTCGGTCGCCGCGCCGATGACGAGGATGAACAGGATGCCCTGGGTCTGGCCGTTGAGCATGACCGCGCCCTGCTTCGCGAGCATCCACACCGTCAGCAGTGCTGCGCAGAGGGCGAACACGCTGGTCGACAGCACGATCAGCGGGAGCAGGAAGGAGCGGTAGACGATGATCAGGATGATCAGCACGGCAGCGAGGGCCACACCGAGCAGGAGCCCGTCGATGCCGGCGAATGCGGCGGTGAGGTCGGCGGTGAACCCGGCAGGGCCCGTGACATGGGCGGTGATGCCCTCCGGGAGGGAGGCCGCGAGCTCGGCATCGATCGCATCGACGGCGTCACCGATGTCCGCGTCCGCTGCGATCGGCACGATGATCTGCACGGCCAGGCGGTCCTCGGAGGGGATGGCGGGGGAGACCTCGTCTCCGACGGCGTCCGAGGCGGTGAGCGCCTCGGCGGCGTCGGTGATCTCCTCGAGGGCATCATCGTCCAGCTCCTGGTCGGAGCTGAGGACGACGATCGCGGGGATCGCGTCGGATCCGGAGAACTCGGGGGACAGCTCGCTCACCTGCGTCGCCTCCGCCGAGGCGGGCAGATACGCGGTCGAGTCGTTCGAGGAGACCTCGGAGACTCGGCCGAAGTAAGGTCCGCCGATCCCGGCGACGGCGACCCAGGCCACGATGAGGAGGCTGGGGATGAGGATGCGCAGGAGGACGGGGAGCGGACGACGGTCGGCACGGTGGGCATGCCCGGGCCTCGTGGGGTGGTGCGGCATGGGTTTCCTCCGGGAGGCGGGGATGGGATGAGCGGGGGTGCTGGAACGTCGAGGACATGACCGCAGCCGCCATCGGGGCCGGACTGCGTGGTGCCGCCCATCCTCCCACATATTGCTAGCTGAACTAGATATGTAGCCCCGCTAGATGGATGCGCACTATCATCGATCCATGGACCGAACGGGGGAGAGCAGTCGGACCGGTTCGCGAAGGGGCCGGGAGCGCTCGGAGATCTACACCCTCGGATCCAGCGACCCGCGCAGTGAGCTGACCTCGACGGAAGGGCTCGGAGAGCAGGACGTAGCCCAGATCGACGACCTCATGCGCGCTCTGGCGGGCCTGCGGCAGGCGGAGAAGGAGCTCTCCGAGGCGAGTCTGCGCTACATGAGGCTCAACGAGACCGACATGCGGGCTCTGCACTTCCTGATCGTCTGCGAGAACCGCGAAGAGGTCGCCACGCCCGGCGCGATCGCCTCGCAGCTGGAGATCTCGACGGCGTCGACCACCAAGCTGCTGGACAGGCTCGAGCGAGGAGGGCACGTCCGACGCAGGTCCCACCCGAACGACCGTCGGGCGCTGGCCATCTCCATCGAGCCCGCGACGCGCGCCGCGGCGATGCGCACCGTCGGAGCCCAGCATGCCGGGCGCTTCCGTGCAGCCGCCCGTCTCAGCCCGCACGAGCGCGAGGTCGTCATCGGCTTCCTGGAGGACATGGCCTCGCAGATCTCCGTGGACGGGGTCGAGTGGGCGCAGCCCCCCTCCGGCGCTCAGTGAGCCGTCGGGCTCCGATGCGGTTCCGGAGCCGCTCCTCCGGCGCTCCCCCCGTTCCGCCAGCCGGGATCGTCCGCGGCGAGGGCGTCGATCAGCCGCTCCGCGTCGGCGCGGCCGCCGGCTGGCAGCGTCATCAGGTCGGCGAGGATGAGCGGGACGGGCGCGAGGGGGCTGTCCAGCACCGAGGGGTCCTGCGGGACAGCGATGACCACGTCCGCATCGGCGGCATCGCAGGGCAGCAGGCCCAGATGGTCCGCAGCCGCAGCTGACGACTCCGCGTACAGCGCCAGGAGCCGACGGCGGCGCCCGGGAAGGGCCTCGTCCCCCAGGAGGCGGCGGGCGGCCTCGGAGCCGGTCAGCGTCATGCGCACCGGGCTCGACCCCGCTGCGGAGAGGGCGGCATCGATCCCGCGGGGTGCGGCCAGATGAGCCGAGGCGTGATTGGTGCCGAGGCAGGAGTAGTCATCGGTCCAGCGACCGATCAGGCGCCGACGGTCCACGCGCTGCACTGCGCCGTTCTCGGCGCGATCGACGATTCCTTCGCGAGCGAGCGTCGGCAGCAGCTTGGAGACGGAGCCGGGGGAGACCCTCGCGAGCGCCGCGAGCTGACGCACCCCCATCGGTGCGTCGTGCTCGCACAGTGCTCGGACGATGCGACTGACCGCCACCCCGTCGAGACGGATCACCGCCGAGGGGCGACCGGCGCGAGGTGAGCGCGGTGCGCCCTGCCCGGTGAGCAGCAGCAGCGGATCATCGCTGACGACCCGCACCCATCCGGAGGAGTCCGCATAGCTGATGCCCTCCTCCGCGAGTGCCGAGCGCAGAGCTTCGCCGATGTAGTCGGACGCGTATAGGACGGGGAGGCCTGCGCTCCGTCGAAGCTCCCGGAGAGCAGGGAGGAGCCGACCGACGGCCGCCCCGGAGGGGTGCGCCTCGATGCAGAAGGATGCCCGAGCCTCTCCCGAGGCGACGAAGGACACCACGGCCTCTCCCAGTTCGTCGGCACGGGGAGCCTCTCGCAGCAGACTCCAGCTGGAGGAGAGGAGCCGCTCGATGCTGTGCAGGGCTTCGCCGAGCACGGGGGAGGCGTCATGTGCAATGGTTCCGTGCAAGGGAAACAGCCTGGCGCGAGAAACGCTCGGCAGCTGCGGGTCCGCCTCGCAGGAATGCACCGAGGAGAGGATCGCTCATCGCCGGACAGTGCGATCGCCGGACAGCACAGCAGGAGGGCCGATCCCTCCGGATCGGCCCTCCTGCTTCTCGGTCGGGCTGACAGGATTTGAACCTGCGACCCCTTGACCCCCAGTCAAGTGCGCTACCAAGCTGCGCCACAGCCCGAGACGCTCCGTCTCCGGAGCAACGAGCTAAACCCTACCCCCACCAGGCCCAGAGCGGAAATCGAGGGTGCGTGACCTGCCGCACGCTCCGCTCGTGAGCCGCTCCCGGCCGCGCCGCTGCGGCTCCGACCGCTGACCCTCCGATGCACAGTCGGCGCACAGGCGATCGCGAAGGTTCCTCAGCATCGGGGCGCTTAGCGTCGGTCGCGTCCCGAGCCGATGACACCAAGTCGTCGGCACCGGGCAGAAGTCACGAGACGGCAGGAGCAGAGCATGGAATCACACGACAAGAGACTCGACGAGGCGCCCGACGGCACCCTCAGCTATCAGGGGAGGGAGCTCGCCCATCAGGATGAGCCGCTGGCGGACCAGGGGCTCGGCTTCGACCTGCGCACCATCGTCTGCCGACGCACCGCCCTGGCGGCGCTCGGCGCAGGGGCGGCGGTGACCGGTCTCGCCGCCTGCAGCACCTCCGAGGACGCGGACAGCACGGACACGGGCACCTCCGCCGCCTCGGACGGAGGGTCCGACTCCACCGCGGACGGCGAGATCCCCGAGGAGACCAACGGTCCGTATCCGGCTGACGGCACCAACGGAGTGAACGTGCTGACCGAATCCGGGATCGTCCGCAGCGACATCACCTCCAGCTTCGGAGACTCGACCACCACCGCACCCGGGGTGCCGATGACTCTGACCCTGACGATCACCAACCTCGACGAGGACAATGCACCCTACGAGGGTGTGGCCGTCTACGTCTGGCACTGCACGGGCGACGGCCTGTACTCGCTCTACTCGGAGGGGCTGGAGGAGGAGAACTTCCTTCGGGGCGTCCAGGTCGCCGACGCCGAGGGCGAGGTCACCTTCACCAGCATCTGGCCCGGTTGCTACGCCGGTCGCTGGCCGCACATCCACTTCGAGGTCTATCCCGACGCCGACTCCATCACGAGCACCGACAACCTGCTGGCGACCTCGCAGGTCGCGCTTCCGCAGGACGTGTGCGAGACGATCTATGCGCTCGAGGACTACGACGGCTCCGCCCAGAACCTGGCGAACATCACGCTGGACTCGGACAACGTCTTCGGTGACGACGGCGGCGAGCTCCAGCTCGCCACGGCCGACGGCGATGCGGACAGCGGCTACACGGTCACCCTCGACGTCGCGATCGATCCGACCACGGAGCCGGGGGTCACGGACTCGGCCCCGGCCGTCGGCGGATCCGGGGCCTCGGATGCAGGAGGCGGCCCCGGCGGGGGCGAGCCTCCGAGCGGCGGCGGCCCCTCGGACGGCGGCGGCGAGCCCCCGTCGATGCCCGATGGCGAGAGCAGCCTCGTGGGCAATCAGCTCGTCGGCTCCCGCTGACCGACGGGGCAGGGGGCGCCCTCGCGCCGGTGCACCTCCATCGCGCTAGGGTGCCTCCATGCCCGAGCACACGCACAGGTCGTCCGAGGACCCGTCGCCGCGCTCGCGGACAGAGCGCGGCGACGGGAGCACGGGAGCCGGCCGCGCCCTGAGCGAGGAGATCGCCGGTGGCGCAGGGGAGGGGGCCGAGCGCGCGAGAGGGACGGAGGAGAAGCGGGAGAGGCGGAGCCGCCAGGGTGAGAAGCGGCCGGCGCCCTTGCGCGAGGAGCACAGCACCCCGCACGGCGAGACGCCCTACTCGCCGGTCTCCATGCTGCGCGCTCTGACCACGGATCCCCTCGATGTGGAGGAGCTGCGGGGCACCGATGGCCGCCACGAGGAGACCCATCCGCCGGACACCCGCTTCACCCGGCTCCTGACGGTGTGCGCCGCGGTCGTCCTCGGCTTCGCGGTCGCGGTCTCGGCGATCGATCTGCGTGCCGACGCCGTCGCCGAGGACAGCCCGCGAGCCCTGCTGCGTGCACAGGTGGAGGACTCCGACGCCCGGGCCGATGAGCTGACCGCTCAGCAGCAGGAGCTCGAGGATGAGATCGCCGCGCTCCAGGAGACCGTCCTCTCCGGCGCCGACGACGGGTCGGCGGAGAGGATGACCAGCAGCGAGATCGCCGCCGGGGCGGTCGCGCTCACCGGTCCCGGCCAGGTCCTGACCCTCGACGACTCCGTCGCGCTGCCGGCGACGCCGGGAGTCGAGGAGGGCACCATCAACAGGGTCACCGACGGTGATCTCCAGATAGCCGTGAACGGCCTCTGGGCCGCCGGGGCCGAGGCGGTCTCCATCAACGGCCAGCGCATCACCTCCACCACGGCGATCCGCACCGCGGGGTCCGCCGTCCTGGTCGACTTCCGAGCTCTCTCCCCGCCCTATCGCATCACTGCGCTGGGCGATCCCGATGCCGTGCGCTCCGGCCTGGAGGACGGAGCGGCGGGAGAGTACCTCGCGGACATCTCCTCCCGGTACGGCATCCGCCTGTCCTGGGAGAGCTCGGACGGGCTCGACGTCCCCGCTCGCAGTGCCGGTACCCTGCGGGAGGCGTCGGCGACTCCGCCCGCCGCGGAGGCGAAGGGCTCGCCCTCGGGGCCCGCCGAGGAGGAGGACTCATGATCGCGATCATCGGACTGATGCTCGGCATCGTCGTGGGAGTGATCGTCCAGCCCGACGTGCCCGTCGTCCTGCAGCCCTATCTCCCGATCGCTGTGGTGGCCGCGCTCGACACCCTCGCGGGCGGCCTGCGCGCCGCCCTCGACGGGAAGTTCGATGCCCATGTGTTCATCACGTCCTTCCTCTTCAACGTGCTGATCGCCGCCTTCCTCGTGTTCCTCGGCGATCAGCTGGGCGTCGGCTCCCAGCTCTCCACAGCCGTGATCGTCGTGCTCGGCATCCGGATCTTCTCCAACGCCGCTGCGATCCGCCGCAGCCTCCTGCGCTCATGATCGACGGCACCCGCACCCCGGAGACGCCCGAGCAGCAGCGGCAGGTCTGGGCTCGTCTGCGCCGGTCGCTGCGCCCGCGGGCCAACGGCCGGCAGCTGATCGTCGGCCTGCTCTGCTTCCTGGTGGGCGTCTCCGTCGTCGCCCAGGTGCGCCAGCATGACGAGTCCGCACTCGACGGCGCCTCCCAGCAGGAGCTGGTGCGCCTCCTGGACGAGTCCGATCGTCATGTCTCGGATCTCGAGTCGGAGAACGAGGACCTGGATCGCACCCTGGATGCGCTCCGCTCCGATCAGGAGGACGGCGTGGCCGCGCAGAACGCCGCCCAGGAGAGGCTCGAGGATCTCGAGATCCTGGCGGGGACCTCGCCCGCCTACGGACGGGGCGTCCAGATCCGCATCGGTGATCCGGAGCGGACCGTCCGCGCCAGCACGCTGCTGGGAGTGATCCAGGAGCTCCGCAACGCGGGCGCCGAGGCGATCCAGATCGACGACGTGCGCGTGGTCGCCTCGACCTCCGTCACGACGTCGGACTCCGGGGTTCTGATGGTCGACGGCACCGAGCTGAGCGCGCCCTACGAGATCCTCGCCATCGGGGATCCGACGGTCATGGAGCCGGCCCTGAAGATACCCGGCGGAGCATCCGACGACGTCGGGGCCGACGGCGGGACGTTCACGGTCTCGGTGTCGGAGGACGTGCGGATCGAGGCGGTGGTCGAGCTGAGCGGCACGGAGGGCACCTCGGTGGTCAAGTGATCGTCAAATCCTCGCCGCATGGGCTCCCAGGAGCCCTGAACACGCCTCTCGCGTGCGAGGATGGATCCGCTGTAACCTTGAGCATCCGAGAATCGGAGGCGGCTGCAGGTCAGGGAAGGGGTGCACGGTGTCGATGAATGCCGAGTGGAACGACGACAATCTCGATCACACGTCGAAGCTGAGCGCGATCTCGCCCAGCGACCCGGTCGAGGACACGGACCCCGGCCTCACCTCGCAGGACCGCAAGGCGATCGAGAACCTCCCCCCGCGCTCCGCCCTGCTGATCGTGCGCAAGGGGCCGAACCTCGGCGCCCGCTTCCTCCTGGACGCGGACACGACGGTCGCAGGCCGTCACCCCAACTGCGAGATCTTCCTGGACGACGTCACGGTCTCCCGCAAGCACGCGGCGTTCGTGCGCGATGGCGACGGCTTCCTGGTGCGCGACCTCGGTTCGCTCAACGGCACCTATGTCGGTCGTGATCGGGTCGACGAGGTCCGTCTGGATCCGGGCCAGGATGTGCAGATCGGCAAGTACCGTCTGACCTACCATCCGTTCCGCGGGACGGAGTGATCTGATGCCGGCCTCCGCATCGCGCAGGCCGGGTGCTTCGCCCTCGGCGCGGCTCAGCATCGGTCAGGTGCTCGAGAGCGTGCGGGACGAGTTCCCGGACCTCTCCCACTCCAAGCTGCACTACCTCGAGGCGGAAGGGCTCATCAGCCCTCAGCGCACGCCCGCCGGGTACCGCAAGTACTCCTCGGCCGACGTCGAACGGCTCCTGTTCGTCCTGCGCGCACAGCGTGACCGCTTCTGGCCGCTGAAGGTCATCAAGGAGCACCTGCTCGAGCATGGGGTGGACTCCGAGGTGACGTCGATCGCCTCTCGCCCGGGCCCCTCGAAGACAGTGCGCCCCGTGCGCATGTCCCGCGCCGAGCTCGCGGAGAAGGCCCGCGTCGACGAGGAGTTCCTGGGCGAGCTCGAGCAGTACGGCATGCTGCCCGAAGGACTGCTCCAGTACGGTTCGACGGAGCTCGAGATCACCACCGCCGCCCGGGACCTCGCGGACGTCGGACTGCATCCTCGGCATCTGGTGATGCTGCGCACGTCCGCCGAGCGCGAGGCGCACATGATCCGCTCCGTGGTCACGCCGCGCGCTCGCTCCAGCAACGCTGCCGCGCGGGGCGAGGCCGAGGATTTCGCCCGGGACCTGGGGGAGTCGATGATCGCTCTGCACAGCGCCCTGCTGCGCACCAAGCTCCGAGGCTGAGAGGGAACCGCCGGGACGGCATCGTTTCTGTCGTCATCCGTCATCATGCCGTGACCTTCGTCCGGCGCGTTGCTGTCGGTGGCCGGTGCCCGCACGCTACCCTGACGGGGAGCTCTCATCCTTCCCCCTGGAGAGCCGGATATCGGAGGTTGCTGTGAACGCCACGCATGGCGATGATCGTACGGCGCAGTCCACGGTGCCCGCGGAGCCCCAGCAGGGCGTGCTCTTCGACGAGGTCGTGGACACCCCCGGCGAGCTCGGGTACCGCGGTCCCGCCGCGTGCAAGGCGGCCGGCATCACGTATCGCCAGCTGGACTACTGGGCCCGGACCGGCCTGGTCGAGCCCGGCGTCCGTGCCGCCAAGGGATCAGGGACGCAGCGCCTCTACGGCTTCCGTGACGTGCTGGTCCTCAAGGTCGTCAAGCGGCTCCTCGACACCGGTGTCTCCCTCCAGCAGATCCGCGTGGCCGTGGCCGCCCTGCGAGAGCGGGGGATCGACGATCTCGCCCAGATCACCCTCATGAGCGACGGCGCCAGCGTGTACGAGTGCACCTCCGCCCAGGACGTCTTCGATCTGGTCCAGGGGGGCCAGGGTGTGTTCGGGATCGCCGTCGGCCGCGTGTGGCGCGAGGTCGAGAACGACCTGGCAGTGCTGCCCGGTGTCGATCCTGCGGATGATGCCGAGGTCGCCCTGCACGATGAGCTCGCAGCACGTCGCCGTTCCCGCCAGGCCGGCTGACGACGGCACCGCTCTTTCCGTCAGCTCCCTTCGACATCTTCTGAGATCCTCCGAGCTGCCTCGCGCATGCAGCAGGTGACTTGGCGCGGGAAAGCGCCCGATGGCCGGCGGGGACATGCGCCAGCACGCCCTTGCACGTTCAGCGCGCCCTAGCACGTTCAGCGGACGACGGGCGGCGAGCCCCTCAGGGGCTCGCCGCCCGTCGTCAGTTCGAGAACCTCTTCGCGCGGCTGTGGCTCCGTCGGGCCACGGCGTCTCCTCCGGGCCGCGGCCAGGCAGAGCCGCCGGACAGGCTCAGGAGTGCTGTCGGGAGTCGAGGACAGTCCTGAGCAGAGCATCGAAGTCCGCGGTGAGGCGCTTCCCGGATGCCCCTTCATAGCGATGGAGGGGGACGGCGCCTCCCTGCGCCTGCTGGAGACCGACGCGCTCCTCGATCACGGGCTCGAGGACGAGATCGCCGAACAGCTCCCGGAGCTCGGCCAGACGGTACTGATGCTCCACGGAGCGCGGTCGGTAGCGGTTGACCACCAGACCCAACGGCATCAGACGGGGTGCGAGGCCATCCTGATGCATCTCGGTGGCGAGCTTCAGCGCCCGGTCGGCGGCGGTGACGGCGAAGAACCCCGGCTCCGAGACCACCAGGGAACGATCGGAGGCCGCCAGAGCCATCTGGGTGAGCCCGTTCAGTGACGGAGGGCAGTCTATGAGCACCAGATCGTACTGGTGGGTCCGCTTGTCCAGCGCCTCTCGAAGGCGGCGGACCTCGCGGGTGGTCGCGGTCGGCGCGTCCATGAGCGCAGAACGGTTGGTGCCCGGGATGATGTCGAGATGAGAGGGCGCATCCTCCGCCCAAGGGGTCGGCACGATCGCGCGATCGACCGTGTCGGTGCGAGGGGAGGAGATCACCTCGGCGATGTCGAGACCTGTCGCCGGGACTCCCGTCAGGCCGAGGGTCGAGTCGCCCTGGGGGTCGAGGTCGATCACGAGGGTGTTCACCCCCTGATGCAGAGCGGCGGACGCCAGGCCCAGGGTCACGGACGTCTTGCCGACGCCGCCCTTCAGGGAACACACACTCACGATGAACACGGAGGCAGTCTACCGATGCGAGACGACCGTCGGCTGAGCGACGCGTCAGCCGGACAGCACGTGGGACGGACGTCGCGCACCGACGGGACGAGCGCCGCACCGACCGGGGGCGGGCGGTAGCCTTCTCCGAGCACGACAGCAGCGCATCGCACGGGCTCGATATCGCCCCGCGGGCGCCCCGGGGCCGCGAGGACCAGGTCCGCGGGGCGACCAGGATCGAGGACCTCCAGGACAGGACGGTATGGATACGGAGCACGACATCGTCCTCGAAGTTCTCGAGGGCTGCGCGGAGAGCGCCCTGGCAGAGGCCTCGGCTCTCGGGTCCGCTCGCATCGTCGGACCGACGGAGCTCGAGCTGCGCTGCGGCGACCTCGACGCGGTCCGGTCCCTGCGCTGCGCGGTCGCCGCCTACATCGCGGTGACCGCGCCCGCGCGTCGTCCTCGGGAGCTGCTCGAGACCTCGGTGATGCAGCGGATCGCCGGCGCGATCGCGGACATCCGCCGGCAGCGCCCTCGACAGCGGTTCCGAGGTCTGCGTCTGGCGGCCGCCGGAGACGGCACCCCGGAGATGCGTCGCATCGCCGAGGAGCTCGCCGCTCTGGCCGGGCTCGACGTGGACGACACCGACGGAGAGCTGCTGGTGAGGGTGCGCCGCGCCGAGACGCCGGAACCCGCCTGGCAGGCGCTGCTGCGCACCACCCCGCGCCCGCTGGCCACCCGTGCATGGCGCACGGTGAACTATCCCGGTGCGGTCAACGCGACGATCGCCGCGAGCGCGCTGGACCTGCTCGACGTCGGGCCTGAGGACGACGTGCTCGACATGACCTGCGGCTCGGGCACCTTCCTGATCGAGCAGCTGCACCGCACGGCTCCTCGTCGAGCGATCGGCGTGGACCTGGATCCTGCCGCGATCGATGCCGCCCGTGAGCACCAGCGCGCCGCACGGAGACGGGGCCGGGTGGACTGGACGGTCGGTGACGTGCGGGAGGTCGACGTCGAGGGCGGCTTCACCCGGATCCTGACCAATCCTCCCTGGGGCACGCTGCACGGCGAGCACGGCTCCAACCAGCAGCTGCTGACGGACCTGCTCGCCCGGGCCGACGAGCTCGGCGGCCCCTCAGCACGACTCGGCGTGCTCACCCATGAGATCCGGCGCATGCATGCCGTCCTGGAGGCGGATGCGAGCGGTTGGCGGCCCGTGCTCGAGCATCGCTTCTTCCAGAAGGGGCATCATCCACGGCTGTTCATCCTCGAGCGCGGGTGATCAGCCTCAGAAGCCTCGTCGGCCCTCGGCGAGAGCCTGCAGCGCACCCTCGTCCCCGTCGATCCTCACCCGCGCCACGTCGTCGCGGCCGCTGACCCACAGCAGCAGCTCGAGCGGATCCCCGTGCACGCGCAGGGCGCCCCGGGAGTCATGGGGACCTCGGGATGGCCGGTGCAGGCCGCCCCGCGGCGAGACCAGGGTGACGTCGACGGGGACCCTCAGCATCGCTCGCGACATCAGCTGCAGCGAACGCCACGCATCGTCCATGGTCCGGGCATCGAGATCGCGCGGCGACCAGTCGTCCTGCGCACGCAGGAGATCCTCATGGTGGATGATCAGCTCTCCTCCGCCGGAGAGCCTGTCGGCGTGTCGTACCGGGGAGGCGAGCGATGGGCCCTCGCGCAGGAGGTCGACCTTGCGGCCCCAGGACAGGGCGAGGAAGCGGTCGTCGGCCGCACGGGCCTTCTCGCCCAGCGCACCGGGCAGGCGGCTGCCGAGCATCAGATGAGGGAAGCGCTCACGGTGCAGCAGATGGTCGAGCAGCTCGAGGGCGTCCCACCCGGGGAGGATGGTCGGCGCTGTCGGACCCAGGCGCTCGAAGTCGTCGGCGAGCGCCGCCCGCTCGTCCCCCCGTGCGTGGGGAGAGTCGTCGGACGTCGCATCGACGGTGCCCGTGGAGGGTGTGCTGGGAGTGTCGGAGCTCATGCCACCCACAGTACGGCTGGGGGAGCGCGGACGACACCCGCAGCGCGTCGCAGCAGGCTGACGGCACCGGGCGAGTCCTGACGGCACCGGATGGGATCGGATGAGCCGGTACGAGGGCCGAGATCCCTCGGGACCGGATGCAGGGGCCGTACTCTGATGCGCATGAACGATCGTCCGGTCCCGCGCACCTATCTGAAGGGGGAGGAGCGTCGGGCGGAGATCCTGGATCGCGCCATCGAGGTCATCGCGGAGCAGGGGGCCGGCGCTTCGCTGCGGGCGATCGGCGAGTCGATCGGCGTCTCCCACGCGGCGCTGCGCTACTACTTCTCCTCCCGGGACGAGCTGCTGGTCGAGGTGTACAGGGAGCACGAGGCGCGCAATGATGCCGCCGCCGAGGCGGACAGCGGCGCGGAGGGCAGCGAGGGCCCGACGTCCGAACCGGTGGCTTCGATGGAGGCCAGCGCGGAGCGCAACCGCGCGATCCCCGGGCTGGTGGAGCTGTATGCGACGCTGACCACCGATGCGCTGCGGGGCGACCTGCATCCTCATGCGCAGCAGTTCATCACCGAGCGATTCCGACGCATACGCGCGGGCATCGCCGAGGAGATCCGAGCGGGGCAGGCTGCGGGAGCTGTCGCCTCCGACATCGATCCCGCCTCTGCGGCGGCTCTCGTGATCGCCGCATCCGACGGACTGCAGCTGCAGTGGCTGCTGGATCCTGAGGACGTCGACATGCGCAGCGCGCTGCATCTGCTCGAGCGGATCCTGCCCTCGCAGGTCGGCCCCGAGCGGACTGAGGGCCCCGAGCGGACCGAGGGCGGAGCGGACTGAGAGCAGGGCATGCCGAGCGCCGAAGGGCGCGGTCCGTCCATGCGGACCGCGCCCGTCGGCGCGAGGTGCTGCCCGCGAGCCTCAGGCTCAGTGCAGGCTCAGAGAGTGCTCAGAGGGCTGGGTTGCGCGGATCCCAGCCGTCGGGCAGCGGGGAGACGGGCTCGACCTCGGAGGAGATCCGCACGGGCTCGCCGGTGCGGGCGGCCTCGTCGATCCCCAGCAGGACGTCCAGGACGTGGGAGGCGACGGTCCCGGAGGCGCGCTCGACACCTCCGGAGCGGATCGAGCGGACGAGATCCACGACGCCGGTGCCGCGACCGTAGTCGCCCTCGGGCGCGGCCAGGGTCTCGGGCTCGTCGGAGCCTGCGCGGTAGAGGGTCGAGTCGCCGTCGAAGTTGTTCGGATCCGGAAGGACGATGGTTCCCTCGGTGCCGTTGATCTCGACGAAGCCAGCACGGGGGAGGGCGTGCTGGAAGGACAGCGTGGTCTGCGCGGAGCGGCCCTGCCCGAACTCGATGAGTGCGGCGTGGTGGGTCGGCACCTCGACGGGGAACTCCTCGCCCTGGCGGGGGCCGGAACCGATGACCCTGGTCTCGTGGGACTTCGAGGAGACCGCATGCACGCGGGTCGCGGAGCCGAAGACGTGCACCAGGGTGGTCACGTAGTACGGGCCCATGTCGAACAGCGGGCCGGCGCCCTTGGCGTACAGGAAGTCCGGGCCGGGATGCCAGGACTCGGGGCCGGGGACGTGGAACATGGTGGTGGCGGTCAGCGGCGTGCCGATGTCTCCGCGGGCGATCGCCCGCAGCGCGTTCTGGATGCCGGGTCCGAGGACGGTGTCGGGGGCGCAGGCGACGCGGACACCGGCGGCGTCGGCGGCCTCGAGCAGCTCGCGCGCGGAGGCGTGGTCCAGCGCAAGGGGCTTCTCGCTCCACACGTGCTTGCCGGCGGCGACGATCTGGCGACCGACCTCTGCATGCACGGCGGGGATGGTCAGGTTGACGACCACCTCGATGTCCTCACGGGCGAGGAGCTGCTCGACGCTGCCGTGCCCGGCGATGCCGTACCTGTCGGCCTGGGATGCGGCGCGCTCGTCGTCGATGTCGGCGATGAAGCGGACCTCGACGTCGGGGAAGCGGGTGAGGTTGTCGAGGTATTGGGTCGAGATGTTCCCGGCCCCGATGATCCCGATGCCGGCGGGGGTGGTGCTCATCGGTCGTTCTCCTTCAGCCATGCGAGCGATGTGGTGATTCCTTCGAAGATGTCTCCGCCGTAGGCGTCGAACTCGACGACGCGCAGGGCGGACGGGGCGGCCGACAGGATCGAGCGGACGTCGATCTCGCCCGATCCGGCCGGCTGCTGACGGGCGGTGTCTCCGTCGAGCGTGCCGTCCTTGACGTGGATCAGCTGCACGCGCTCGCCCAGTCGCTCCAGCAGCGCGGGGACGTCCGCGCCGCCGACGGCGGCCCAGTAGGTGTCGAGCTCGAGCACGGTGCGCGGGTCCAGGAGATCGGCGAGGACCTCGAGGGCATGCCGCCCGTCGATCAGCGTGGACAGCTCCCAGGCATGGTTGTGGTACCCGAAGCGCAGACCTCGCTCGTCGGCGAGCGCAGTGAGCTCGCCGATGCGGGCGGCGGTCGCCGAGATCTGCTGGGCGTCGGCCCAGCGCTCCGCAGGCACGAACGGATCGATGACGACCTGCATGCCGAGCTCGACCGCTGCGTCGAGGGTCGCGACCGGGTCCTCGGCGTCGATCACGGGGGCGTGGCCGGAGTAGGCGGCCAGCCCGGTGGCGGAGAGTGCGGCGGCGTACTCGTCCTTGCGCAGGTGGAAGGCGTACGGCTCGACGCGCGTGAAGCCGATCTCCGCGAGCCGGGCGATGGTGCCCGGCAGGTCGGACTCGATCGCCTCCCGCACGGAGTACAGCTGGACGGAGGGTGCGGACACGGAAGCTCCTTCGGCTCTGGTCTCGTCCTGGACGGGCGGCGGGGACGGCACGACGCGTCAGGGCGCCGGGGCCGTCCCCGTCAAGATTCTTCCATTGGAAGAATCCTCGTGCCCGGCAGTCTATGTGCATCCTGTCGAGCACCGGAACCGGCCTGCTGTGTGTCCGGCATCACGTGCCTGGCCCGGGTACGGGTCGGCCGCCCCTCGCGCGAGGGCGAGAGGCGGCCGACGCACGACCCGGTGATGCGTCCGCAGGATTCCCGAGGGCCGACGGCCGACGGTGGGGGAGCGCCGAGGATCAGTCCTGGCTCGAGAAGGCGGCATCGAAGGAGACCTCCGACGTCGGGTAGTCCAGCGTGCGCAGGAACTCGAGCGCCTCCTTCGCTCCGTGCAGACGGTCCATGCCCGCGTCCTCCCACTCCACGGAGATCGGTCCGTCGTAACCGATCGAGCGCAGTGCGCGGAAGGCGGCGTCCCAGGGCACGTCGCCTCGTCCGAACGAGACGAAGTCCCAACCGCGACGCGGGTCGCCCCAGGCCAGGTGCGATCCGAGGCGCGTGTTGCGTCCGGTGATGCGGACCCGGATGTCCTTGCAGTCGACGTGGTAGATGCGGTCGGCGAAGTCGGTGATGAAGGAGACCGGGTCGATCTGCTGCCACATGAAGTGCGAGGGGTCCCAGTTCAGGCCGAAGGACTCGCGATGGCCGATCGCCTCGAGGGTGCGCTGGGTGGTCCAGTAGTCGTAGGCGATCTCCGAGGGATGCACCTCGTGGGCGAAGCGAACCCCGCACTCCTCGAAGACATCGAGGATCGGGTTCCAGCGCTCGGCGAAGTCGCGGTAGCCGTCGTCGATGACCTCCTGGGGGACGGGCGGGAACATCGCCACGTACTTCCAGATCTTCGAGCCCGTGAAGCCGATGACGGTGTCCACGCCCATCTTCTTCGCCAGCCGGGCTGTGTTCTTCATGTCCTCGGCGGCGCGCTGCCTCACGCCCTCGGGATCCCCGTCGCCCCAGACCGCAGAGCCGACGATCGCCTGATGGCGGAAGTCGATCGGGTCGTCGCAGATCGCCTGCCCTTTGAGGTGGTTGGAGATGGCCCAGCACTTCAGTCCGTGCTTCTCGAGGATGCCGAGGCGCTCGGCGACGTAGGCGTCGTCGTCCCACCGGCTCGCGTCCAGGTGCTCGCCGGAGACCGCGATCTCCAGGCCGTCATAGCCCCAGCCGGCGGCGAGCTCGGCCACCTCATCGAGGGTCAGGTCGGCCCACTGGCCGGTGAACAGGGTGTGCGGATGCGCCATGGTGCAGCTCCTTGCTGTCGTCGGTGACTGTCGGATGTGCGGGATAGCGGAGATCAGAGGCGGACGGTCGCGCCGTCGGCCCCATCGGAGGCGATGACGGCATCCAGCACCCGCTGGAGCTGGAGCCCGTCGGCGAAGTCCGGGGAGAACGGCTCGCCGCCGTCGATCGCGACCAGAAGGTCGCGGGCCTGGTTGGTGAAGGAGTTCTCCCAGCCGAGGACATGGCCCTGCGGCCACCAGGCCTCGACATAGGGCTGCTCGGGCTCGGTGACCAGCACGCGGGTGAAGCCCTGCTCCGCGATCGGTGCGGTGCTGTCGAGGAACCAGAGCTCGTTGAGGTTCTCCAGGTCGAAGCTCAGGGCTCCGCGGGTCCCGTAGACCTCGATGATCAGCTGGTTCTTCCTGCCGGTGGCCATGCGGCTGGCCTCGACGGAGGCGATCGCCCCGCCGGAGAGCTCGAGCGTCGCCCAGGCGGCGTCGTCGACGGTGACGTGCTCCGGACCGTCCGGACCCGGACGTTCGGGGACCATCGTGGCCAGCCGACCCCGGACGGCGGTGACCCGCTGCCCTGTCAGATACTGGACCTGGTCGATCGCATGGGAGCCGATGTCTCCGAGCGCCCCCGAACCGGCGGTGTCCCGGCGCAGCCTCCAGGTCATGGGGGCGCTCTCGTCGACGAGCCAGTCCTGGAGGTAGGAGGCGCGGACCTGGCGGATCTCGCCCAGACGTCCGTCCTCGACGAAGCTCCGCGCCAGACGCAGCGCGGCGACGCGGCGATAGGTGTGTCCCAGGGCGGCGATCTGCCCGCGCTCCCGGGCCGCCTCGGCGGCGGCCACCATGCGCTCCGCCTCGGCCGCGTCGTTGGCGAGCGGCTTCTCGCACAGCACATGCTTGCCGGCCTCGAGCGCCGCGATCGCGATGTCGGCGTGCAGGAAGCCGGGCGTGCACACGTCGACGATGTCGATGTCCTCGCGGGCGATCACCTCGCGCCAGTCCGTGGCGTGCTCCTGCCAGTCCAGACGTCGGGCGGCGTCCGCGACGGCGGACTCGTCCCGGCCGACGATCACCCGACGGGCGATGTCAGGGACGTCGAAGGCGGCGGAGACGGTGCGCCAGGCCTGCGAGTGGGCACGGCCCATGAAGGCGTATCCGATCAGGGCGACACCGAGCGGTCGGTCGGGGGATGCGGTCACGTGGTCCTCCTGCGATCGTTTTGTTCGCGAGACACACTATGTCGCAGCGCACGTTCCGTCCATCAGGGGCCGGACACGTCGGGCCGGTCGTCGGCAGCGCCCCGGGGGAGCGGCGCCGGGGGACCGGTGGGCTCCGCCGCATCGGCGCCTCAGACGAGGCCGGGGCCATCCTCCGGGGAGCCGTCGTCCCCGTCTCCGCGATCGGTGCTGTCGGTGCCCGTCTGCCCGGAGTCCTCCTGGTCGGCGTCCTTCTGCTCCCCGTCGAGTCCGGCGAGGAACTGCTCGACCTCGGCCGCGATGTCCTCGGCGCGGGGGACCTCGGCGCCAGCGCCCTCGATCTGCATGCGGTCGAAGCGCTGCTCGAGACCGGAGACCATCTCCTGCAGCTGGGGCGCGTCGCGGACCTGGGAGGCGATGGACTCGCGCACGGGGACCGCCTGAGTCTCCAGGGCGTCGAAGGGCACTCGCGGACCCTTCTCCTGGTCGACGGCGCGCAGCAGGGCGATCGCCGCATCCGGATAGGGGATCTCGTGGAGGTACTGAGGCACGTGCGCGACCAGGCCCACGACCTCATGGCCGGACTCCGCCAGGCGCAGCGTCAGCAGCGCCGTGAACGGCGCCCTCAGACGGAACGTGCCCGGCATCGTGCGGCGGATCTCGATGGACTCCGGATCTCCGGCGAAGCGCGTCACCGCCAGCTCTCGGGTGTGGGGGACCGGAGCGGGGAAGCTCTGCAGGAGCAGGGTCCGCTCGACGCCCAGCTGGTCGACGACGATCCGCAGTGCGGTGGCCATACGCTCCCACTGGAACGACGGCTCGGGTCCGGTCAGCAGGAAGAAGGGCTCGCCGTCGGGATCTGTGACCTCGTGCAGGAGGATCTCGGGGCGCTCGTACTCGTCGAAGTGGTCCAGCGCCAGGGTGACCTCGGGGCGTCGGCCCGCATAGTCGTACACCTGATCCATGTCGACCCGGCCGACCACTCGGCTGGGCAGCGTGTTCAGGAGGTGGTCGTCGACGATGCCCTGAGCGGCGCCGGCATCGCTGAAGGCCCCGAGGGTCACGATCAGCGTGCGACCGCGCAGCGCGCGCGAGTCCACATGGCGCTCGTAGCTGAACAGGGTCGTCGGATCCATGGTGACCTCCGGACGTCGTGGTGGGTGGCATCCCCGTCAACGACGCCCGACGGGACCGTATTCCCCGTTGCCCGACGATCGATGTGGCCTTCCCCGCGTCGACCTGCGGAGGCCCGTCTCACCGGAGGAGCTGCGCGGAGTCGACCGCCAGCCGGACGGCGAGCGCCGCGGTCACGATCAGGAACACGACGCGCACGAAGCCGGATCCGTGGCGGATCGCCAGTCGGGCCCCGAGATACCCTCCCGCGACGTTGGCGAGCGCCATCACCGCCCCGAGCAGCCACCACACCTGGCCCTGCACCCCGAAGACCAGCAGGGCGCCGAGATTGGTGGTGAGGTTCGCGAGCTTCGCATGGACGCTCGCCTCGAGGAACCCGTACCCGAGGACGGCGACCATGAGGATGATGAAGAAGCTCCCGGTGCCCGGCCCGAGGAGCCCGTCGTAGAGTCCGACGCCGATCCCGATCGCGGCGGTGCGCAGGACATGGCCGCGACCGCGGTGGCGCGGGGTGTGGTCGAGGCCCATGGTGGGCCGCGCGAGCGTGTAGGCGCCGACGCCCAGCAGCGCCGCCAGCACGATCGGGGACATCCACTCCTTGGGGATCGCGCTGGCCGCCACCGCGCCCGCGGCGCTCCCCAGCGCGGCGCAGACCACGAGCGGCACGACCGTCGCGGCGACGGGCATCACCCGCCGCACATATGTCGCGGCGGATACCGCGGTGCCGGCGGCGCTGGCGACCTTGTTCGTCCCCAGCACCGTCGCCGTCGACGTGTCCGCCGGCAGCCCGGTCAGGAGCGCCGGCAGCTGGATCAGGCCGCCTCCGCCGACGACCGCATCGACCCAGCCGGCGATGAAGGCGGCACCGACGAGCAGAAGCAGGGTCAGCGCACCGAGCTGGGCGATCTGGTCGAGCAGGGGCATGGTCATAGTGAACACCGTGCGGGACGCCCCGGGATTCCGCCCTCGACCCTCCGGGCGGCCGCGTCCGAGCGTCCCGACCCGCCGTCCTGGCACGATGGGGGCATGCGCGCGATGATCTGGGACCTCGGCGGGACTCTCGTGGACACCTATCCGGACGTGGATCGCGCCCTCGCGGAGGCCTCCGGCGCCCCGCTCGAGGAGGTCGCCGCTCTGACCCGCGTCTCCAGCGGCCATGCGATCACAGTCCTGGCCGCCCGCGGCGATCTCGAGGAGGAGGCTCTGCGGCGCGCCTACGACGACGTCAAGGAGCGCTGGAGGCACGCTCCACCGCCCGTCATGGACGGTGCCGTCGAGGCTCTCGCCGCGGTGCGCGCCGCCGGCGGACTGAACCTGGTGGCGACCCATCGGGACCGGGAGAGCGCCGAGCAGCTCGTGGAAGGCCTGGGGCTGCGGATCGACGACATGGTGTGCGCACCGGACGGGTTCCCCCGCAAGCCCGATCCAGCGATGACGCTCGCCCTGCTCGACCGGCACGGTCTGCGGCCGACCGGATGCCTCGCCGTCGGCGACAGGCCCGCCGACGTCGAGTCCGCCGAGGCCGCGGGCGTGCGGGCGCTCATGCTCGTCACGCCCGGCATCCCTCTCGAGGCGCCGGGCACCGAGATGATCGGCTCGCTGCGGGAGCTGCTCGGGCCCCGCGGGGTCCTCGCCGCGGCGCCCTGAGCCTCGGTCGCGACGTCGCACTCGGGGGGAGCGCGGAGACCGAGAGGACACGGCGCGCGGAGGCGATCCCGAGCTGACGACCGGGGGGCGATCCTCCCCGAACGCAGGGGGCTGGCCGGATCGACGTCGGAACCCGACGGGGCGAGGCTGGCAGGTGCCCGAGGTCCACCGGGGATCGGCTCCGGTCCGCGCACCGCGCGGTGCCCGACCGGGCAGGAGGATCCGACGATGCTCGCCCGTCTCGCCGTCGCCGGTCTGCGCCGCGACCTGACCGCCACCGCCGTCCTCGGGATCCTCATGGCGATGTCGGTGCTGCTCGCCGCGACCGGGGTCGGACTGCTGGCCCGGCTCTCCGGCGCGTCGGAGAACCTGCTGGACCGCGCCGATGCCCCCGACCTCGTCCAGATGCACACGGGCGAGCTCACCGCCGAGGAGCGGACGGAGATCCTCGCCTTCGCCGAGGAGCGCCCTGCGTTGGCCGTCCACCAGGTCACCGATCTCCTGACGCTCGAGGGGTCCGAGCTCTCCTTCGCCGGCGTCTCGCAGTCCTCCAGCCTTCAGCAGAACTCCTTGACGGTCCCGGTGCCCGAGCGGGACCGACTGATCTCCGCCGACGGCGAGGTGCTCGCAGAGGTCGAACCGGGGACCGTCTGGATGCCCGTCCTCTATGCCGTGGAGGACGGGCTGGAGGTCGGTGACACGGTGGCCATCATGGCCCCTGACGGGTTCCGCCAGGAGCTGGAGGTGGCCGGGTTCGTCCGCGACTCCCTCATGAGCACCGCCTTCGCCAGCTCCAAGCGCCTTGCGGTGAGCGCGGAGGACATGCGTGCCGTGGCCGCGCACACGGGGACGCCCGAGCACCTCATCAGCTTCTGGCTGGATCGCGGGGGCGACCTGACCGCAGGAACGCTGTCCGCCGACTATGCGGAGGCCGGGCTGCCGGCGAACGGTCCCATGCTCGACCGCGGAGCATTCCGACTGTTCATGATGATCGGCGAGGGGCTCGTGGCCGGCTCCCTGATCCTGATCTCCCTCCTGGTGGCAGCGATCGGGGCCCTCTGCCTGCGCCTGGGCGTGCTCACGACGCTCGAGCGGGACCGTCGGGAGATCGGGGTGATGCGGGCGATCGGCGTACCTGACGGGGTGATCGCCCGGATGCACCTCCTGCGCATCGCACTGGTGGGCGTGCCCGCCGGTCTGATCGGCCTCCTGGGGGCGCTCGTGCTCGAGCCTGCGGTCGGCGAGCGCCTGACGCGATTCACGGGGGAGAGCGGGTCGGCGCCCTCGAGGCTCGCGGCATCGGTGACTGCTCTGGCTCTGGTGGCAGCGACTCTCGCGTTCACGTCCCTGCTGCTGCGACGGCTGCGCCGGGCCAGCCCCGCTGCAGCGCTGCGGGCGGACGCTGCGGGCGCGCGGCAGAGCCGCTGGGGCCGCTGGAGTCGACGGGACCGACGACGGCCTCTGCTCCTGCGGCGCGGTGTGCCGGTGAGCGCGGCCCTGGCCGTGCGCGGCATACGCCGCAGCGGAGGGCGCTCTGTGCTGCTGGCGAGCGTCCTCGGGCTGTGCATGATGCTCGTCGTGATCCCGAGCGGCATCGCTGCGACGCTCTCCTCTCCGCGGATGCTGACCTCGCTCGGCGTCGGGGCCGTGGACGTCCTCGTCCAGGCGCCGGCCGCTGAGGACGCTCCGCGTCGGATCGCCGAGCTCGAGGAGGAGCTTGCAGCGGATCCGCGGGTGCAGGCGCTGAGCAGCGATGCCGTCGTGCGCCGCCAGATGGTGACGGGATCCGGCGAGCGCATCGCGGTGCCGGTAGCGGAGGGGGAGAGGGGAGTGCTGGATCCGGAGTACGCGCAGGGACGCCCGCCGACGGGCGAGGGGGAGATTGCGCTCTCACTGCTCGCCCTGGTGGAAGCGGGCGCTTCCGTCGGAGACACCCTCGAGATGGTCCGGGCAGAGGGGGCCGGCGGACGGTCCGAGCTCGTGATCGTCGGCTCCTACCAGGACCTCACCCACGGCGGGATCACCGGGCGCGTGCAGGCTCCGCAGCCCGAGGACGAGCAGGCCGCTGAGGACGCAGCAGGTGGGGGCGGCGCGGGCCGTGATGCCCCCGTCGAGAGGTATGCGGTCGGGATCACGATCGCCCCTGGCATCGACGTCCCGGCATTCGCGGAAGAGCTCGCCCATGCCCATCCGGGCTTCGAGATCGCTGAGGCGGAGGAGCATCGCGACCAGCTGCTGGGGCCCCTTGCGCGTCAGATGGGCGGGGCGGCGCAGGGCGCGACCCTCGCGGCGATGGCGCTCGCCGCGCTGATGAGCGCCATGGTGCTGCGACTCGACCTCGCGAGCCAGCGGGACTCGATCTCCGTCCACCGGGATCTGGGCCTCGGGGATGCCCTGATGCTGCGTCGCATCACGCTGCAGATGCTGATGGTCCTCGTGCTCGGCATCACCGGGGGAGCCGTCGGCGGAGCTCTGATGGGCCAGGGCCTGCTGAACCTCGCCCTCGAGGCGACTCTCGTCGGACCGGCGGGGATGCTCCAGGGCGCGAGCCGCATCCGACTCGAGAGCGTCTCTGCGACGACGCTCCTGCTGATGCCCGTGCTGATGGCCGGCGTCGTCGGCGGGACCTCGGCGCTGACCGCGCGGTCGGCGCTGCGCGCAGCGGACGGGGTCAGCCGTGCGGAGGGAGCAGAGGGATGAGGCGGCGCAGGCGCACGAGCACGGCGAGGACGAGGACGGACGCGGGACGAGGAGCGGAACCCATGGCACGCACGGACAGGAACGACCGGGGCTCGGCGACCGGGGAGGGGGCCCAGCTGCGCGCCGCAGGGATCGAGCGGCGCTTCGGCGATGTCGATGTGCTTCGAGGCGTCGATCTGGTGGTGCGGCGCGGCGAGATGCTCGCGCTCACCGGCGCATCCGGCAGCGGGAAGCCCTCCCTCCTGGAGATCATCGGAGGGCTCGAGCACCCCGAGCGAGGAAGCGTGGAGATCGGGGGAGAGCACCTCCAGGGCCTCTCGGAGCGCCGTCTCGCGCGGTTCCGGCTGGAGCGCATCGGGTTCGTCTTCCAGCAGATCCGCCTGCTCCCGGCGCTGACCCTGTTCGAGAACGTCGTGCTGCCGGGTGTCGTCGCAGGGCGCGAGCCGCGCACCAGCATCCAGGACCGTGCCCGCACGCTGATGCAGGAGATGGAGATCGACCGCCTGGCCGCACGCCGCGTCGGGGAGGTCTCCGGCGGTCAGCTGCAGCGGGCCGGGATCTGCCGGGCGCTGATCAATCGACCGAGCATCCTCCTCGCCGACGAGCCCACCGGGACGCTGGATGCTGCAGCGACCGGATGGGTGCTCGACGCCCTCGACCGGCTGCGCACTGAGGGCATGACCATCGTGCTGGTCACGCACGAAGCGGAGGTGGCTGCTCGCGCGGATCGGGTGCTGAGGCTGGTCGACGGGAGGCTGCTGCCGGGAGCGGCCGCGGCCTGAGCCGGACGGCTCAGGCGGTCCTGTTCCTGCGGTTCCTCCGCGCGTTGACCGCGACCGAGACCAGGACGGACACCCCGATGGCGACCAGGATGAAGACCAGGGAGAGCCAGATCGGCACCTCCGGGATCCGCTGCAGGACCTCGAAACCGGGCACGAAGTCCAGCGGGGCCTCGTGGATGGCGTGGATCAGCAGCTTCACGCCGATGAAGGCGAGGACGGCAGCGATCCCGTACTGCAGGTAGGCAAGTCGATCCAGCATGTGCCCCAGCAGGAAGTACAGCTGCCGCAGCCCCATCAGCGCGAAGATGTTGGCGGTGAACACCAGGAACGGGTTCCGGGTGATGCCGAAGATCGCGGGGATGGAATCCAGCGCGAACATGACGTCGGTGATGCCGAGGGTCAGGAACACCAGCAGCATGGGAGTGAAGAGCTTCTTGCCGTCCACCACGGTGCGCAGCTTGTTCCCGTCGAACTCCTCGGAGACGGGAAGCACCTTCTGCACCTTGCGCATGATGAACGAGTCGGAGCCCTCGTCGTCCTCCCCGAAGGCCTGCTTCCATGCGGTGAACAGCAGGAACAGACCGAAGAGGTAGAAGATGGCGGTGAAGTGCTCGATGATCACCGCACCCGCGAGGATGAACAGTCCGCGCGCGATGAGGGCGATGACGATGCCCACCATCAGTGCTTCCTGCTGATACCTCCTGGGCACGGCGAACTTCGTCATGATGATGATGAAGACGAAGAGGTTGTCGATGCTGAGCGAGTACTCGAGCAGCCAGCCGGTGACGAACTCCGAGGCGGGCTCGGTGCCCCCCACGAAGTAGAGCACCACGGCGAACACCAGGGCCAGGCCGACATAGAAGACGATCCAGGCGGCGCACTCCCGCATGGAGGGCAGGTGCGGGCGCTTGACGACCAGCAGGAGGTCGGCGAGGAGGATGGCGCAGAGCACGACGAGCGCCGCGATCTCGAAACCGAGGTGCAGTTCTCCCATGGGACTTCCTTCAGGGGGACTCCGGGGGCGGCGGCCTCCGTGCGGAGGACGAGGACGAGTGCCGCAGCGGTCAGGGACCGAGCAGGGCGGCGCTGGTCAGGCTACCCCTCGCTCGCGTCCGGCGCCCCTCGGGCGGCGGTGACCTCTCGCTCACCCCGGTGCTCACCCCGGTGCTCCGCACTGTTCTGAACAGGTCGTCGCCGGGGTGCTGAGCGGCGCCTCGGCGAGCGGTATCGTCGACGGATGGCGATCATCCACAGGGCGCAGCTCGAACCCGGCAAGGACGAGGTCCTGCGCGAGCTCCTGGCGGCGAGGACGTGGGGGAGCAGTGAGGCGAGCGCGGGGATCTCCATCCTCGGCGCCTACCGGTTCGACGACCCCGAGGGGGAGGTGGGCGTCGAGTGCCACCTCGTGCGCACCGGCGAAGAGGTGTTCCATCTCCCGCTGACCTACCGAGGTTCTCCGCTCGAGGGGGGTGAGGACTCGTTTATCACGACGATGCGGCACTCCGTGCTCGGAGAGAGGTTCGTCTATGACGGTCTGGGCGACGAGGTCGCCCTGGGATGCTTCCTCCGCGCCCTGTGCGGGACGCAGCGGCAGGCTGAGCTCGAGATCCATGACGGTGAGAGGAAGGTCGGTGTGCGCGAGCAGTCCGTCCTGCTGCGCCGCGAGGTCGACGAGGGGGTCGAGACCCCCAGCGAGCAGGAGCTGCTCGATGGTGGGGAGTTCACGATCTCCCGGACTGTCGGCGGACTCGACGGAGTCGTCAGGCTGAGAGCCATCTGGGACGGGGGAGACGGCGTCGTCGCCGCCCTCTGACCCTCACCGGCCCTCCAGGAGTGCCAGGTCCCGCCGGACATAGCGCAGGTGCGCCCATTCCTCCTCCAGGATCACGCGGATGCAGTCTCCGACGGACGGCCTCCACTCCTCGGATCCCCAGGGATCATCGCGCTCCTCCTCGAGCGCCTCCGGGGTCGTCTCGGAGAGGAAGCAGGTGACCATCTGCTGGCGCTCGGCGCGCACCGTCATCACCTCGTCGAGCTCCGGAGGATCGGGGCGGAAGATCGACATGTCGAATCCTGCCTGGGCCGCGCCGGTGAAGATCAGTCCGATCTCATGGAACGGCTGCTCCTCGTGGAGGATGCCGCCCCGCAGCCAGGCGTCGGTCGCGAGGATCAGGTGGCGAAGCGTCTGTACGAGCGACCATTCGTCCTCGACATGGGCGTGGACGAGGTCCGGGGGAGTCGACTCCATGGTCTCCGCCCAGGCCGCCTGCACTGCCGCCCAGCCCTCGCGCAGTCCCTCGAGCGTCCGTGCGCGCTGGAGCTCGCGACCGGGGAACCGGCGGTCGAGCTCTGCCTCGACCAGCGGCACCACATCCACCCCGTTGACGATGAGCGACCCGAAGGCGAGATCATGACTGTCGATGTCGAGGCCATCGAGGTCGACGGCGCGCATCGTGACCCCGCTGACATCGGTGAATCGCAGCGATGCGCCGTGGAAGCTCGTGCGGATGAAGGTCGCGCCCGCGAACTCGTCGGTGTTCGAGTACGTCGTCATCGTCGGTCCTCTCACCGCGCAGCATCGTTCCGGAGAGCCTCGTCGGCGCCGCGGTCCACGTCAAGGGCTCCGGATGCCCGGATGCCTGGATGGTCCGGATGGTCCGGATGCCCGGATGGGGAGCGCTGCGCCGGGGCGAGAGCCGAAGGAGGCGTCGCTTCCGATGGACTTTACATAACGTACATTATCGGCGTTCCGCCGGAAGGGTGCGGAAGGCGCCGAACATCCTATGAGCTGAGCCACATCTCGTGCGTGGGCGGCCACCGGTTCACGCGGTGCTCATCCGTCCGACCTCTGGCGTCCATGCTCGAGCCGCCGCGACGACATCGCCGTGACCTGTGATGATGCGGCCCCGGAGCAGTGCCGGGGCGCTTCACAGGAACCGAGGTACGGATGACGACGACTGCTCCCGACAGCACCGCTGCACCCAGCGCTGCGCCCTCGCCGCCCGTCGGCCCCCGTGCGTCTGCGCCGGTTCGGCGCCGACGCGGCATGACGGCACGTGCCCGGCGCGATGCGCTGTGGTTCCTGGCCCTCGCCGCCCCGAACATCATCCTGATCGCGCTGTTCACCTACCGGCCGCTGCTGACCAACGTGTACTACTCGATGCTCGACTGGACGCTCGGATCCGATGCTGCGACCTTCATCGGCCTCGGCAACTACCAGGAGTTCCTCACCTCCGACGCCGGTCGCGAGAGCCTGCGCATCACCCTCGTGTTCACGGTCGTCACCGTCGGCGGCGCCATGCTCCTGGGTCTCCTGCTGTCCCTCGCACTGAACGCGAAGCTGCCGGGCACGACGCTCGCCCGAGCCGCCGCCTTCGCCCCGTACGTCCTCTCCGGCGTCGGCGTCGGCCTCGTGTGGCTGTTCATCTTCGACCCGAACTTCGGGGTCCTCGCCTGGATCCTGCGCCAGGTGGGTCTGTCGAGCCCGCAATGGGTGCTGGATCCCGACATGGCGCTGGTCATGGTGATGATCGTGTACGTCTGGAAGAACCTCGGCTACTGCGCGATCGTCTATCTCGGAGGACTGCAGTCGCTGCCCGCCGAGGTCCTGCAGGCGGCCGAGCTCGACGGCGCGGGGAGGCTCCGCCGCTTCTGGTCGATCTCGCTGCCGCTGCTCTCCCCCACCACGTTCTTCCTGCTCATCACCACGATGCTGTCGAGCCTCCAGGCCTTCGACATCCTGCGGGTGATGACCCCCGCCGGACGCGGCACCAACGCCCTGATCTTCGAGTCCTATCTGCAGGCCTTCGGCGGCTACTCCCGCGCCGGCTACTCGGCGGCGATCTCCGTGGTGCTGTTCGTGATGCTCATCGTCATCACCGTCGTCCAGATCCGCTATGTCGAGAGGAAGGTGCACTACGCATGAGCACCCTCGCACGCCCGGCGACCACGCCGTCGGCCCCGATGCGCTCACGGCGCCATGGTCCCTTCTCGAGGCGGAACCTGGTCGCGACGATCACGACCGGGTACCTGCCGCTGCTCGTGGCCACTGCGATCGTCGTTCTGCCGCTGCTGTGGATGATCGTCAGCTCCTTCAAGCCCCCGCAGGAGATCCTCTCCCAGGATCTGCGGATCCTCCCGTCCGCGCCCACGCTCGAGAACTACCGCGTGGCTATGACCAGCGTGCCGATCCCGCGGTTCTTCCTGAACTCGCTGATCGTCACCGTGGTCTCCGCGAGCATCAAGCTGCTGCTCGCGATGCTGACCGCCTACGCTCTCGTGTTCGTCCGCTTCCCGTTCAAGCGCGTGATCTTCCTGGCGATCCTCGTCGCGCTCATGGTGCCGCCGCAGGTGGCGATCCTGCCCAACTACGTCCTGATCGCCGGCTGGGGCGGGGTGAACACCTACTGGGGCATCATCCTGCCTGGGCTGGGCACCGCCTTCGGCACCTTCCTGCTGCGCCAGCACCTCCTCACGATCCCTCCGTCGATCCTCGAGGCCGCCTCGATCGACGGAGCCGGCCACTGGCGCACACTGTGGCGCGTGGTCGCCCCGATCTCCCTCCCGTCGATCGCGACGGTCGCGCTGGTGACCATCGTGACCGAGTGGAACGACTACATCTGGCCGTTGATCATCACCACCGAGTCCTCGATGATGACGCTCCCCGTGGGGCTGACGACCCTCCAGAACTCCGAGGGCAACACCGGATCCGGCTGGGGGATCCTCATGGCCGGCACCGTCGTCGTCATCGTCCCCGTGCTGATCGTCTTCGCGCTCCTGCAGCGATACATCGTCTCGGGCCTGACGCAGGGCAGCGTCACCGGCTGACCCGCGCTCGTCCCTCCCCCTGTCCTGCTCTGCCCGACATCTCCCCCGAGAACCCCCGACAGCGGCCTCCGCACTGGTCGCCGCACACCCCACCACCCCTTCCGGAAGGATCCCCCATGACCATCCACCTCCCCTCCCGCGGCTCCCGCTCCGCCCGTCCGCAGCTCCCTTCGCGCCGCGGTGTGCTGGGCCTGGGCGGTCTCGTCGCGGGCGCCGGCGCGCTCGCCGCCTGCGGAGGACCGTCCGTCGGCGACTCCGGCTCCTCCGACGCCTCCGACGCGGGCACCGAGGAGCTCGACTACTCCAGCGTCGAGCCCGCCACCGAGATCGACTTCTGGAGCAATCACCCCGGCGGCTCGAAGGACGTGGAGGCCGAGCTCATCGCGCAGTTCACCGAGGAGACCGGCATCGCCGTCAACCACGTGACCGCCGGCTCCACCTACGAGGAGATCGCCCAGCGCTTCCAGACCGCGCAGGCGGCCGACTCCGGTCTTCCCGCGGCGGTGGTCCTCAGCGATGTGTGGTGGTTCCGCTACTACATCAACGGCAGCATCAAGCCCCTCGACGGGCTGATCGACCTGGTCGGCATCGACGTCGACGACTACCGCGAGACCCTCGTCGCGGACTACCAGTACGAGGGCCAGCAGTGGGCGCTCCCCTACGGCCGTTCGACGCCGCTGTTCTACTACAACAGGCAGCACTTCTCCGATGCCGGCCTCGAGGACCGCGCCCCCGAGAGCTGGGAGGAGTTCGAGGAGTGGGCTCCTCGTCTCACGCAGGCGCAGACCGCCTACATGTACCCCGACCTCGCCGGATATGCCGGGTGGACGCTGCAGAACCTGCTGTGGGGCCGAGGCAGCGCCTGGTCCGACGAGTGGACGCTGACCTGCAGCACGCAGGAGACCATCGACGCGATGCAGTGGGTGCAGGACTCGATCTACGACGCCGGCTGGGCACAGGTCGCCTCCTCCGACTCGGCCGACACCTTCGCCGCGGGCGTGTGCTCGACGACCATCGCCTCCACCGGATCCCTCGTCGGCGTGCTCGAGGCGGCCAGCTTCGACGTCGGCGTCGGGTTCCTCCCGGCCGGACCGGTCGACGGGCCGGTCTGCCCGACGGGCGGTGCCGGCCTGGGCATCCCCTCGGCGGTCACCCCCGCGGAGCAGATCGCCGGGGCGATGCTCATCGAGTTCATGGGCCGACCCGAGTCCACGGTCGCCTTCTCCGGAGCGACCGGCTACATGCCGCTGCGCAAGAGTGCTGACATCTCCGAGCTGCTCGAGACCACTCCCCAGATCCAGACGGCCATCGACCAGCTCGAGGTCACCCGCACCCAGGACTACGCGCGCGTGTTCCTGCCCGGCGCCGACCAGGAGATGGCGAACTCCGTGGCCTCCTTCGCCACCGCGCAGGGCGATGTCGCCGAGGCCCTGAACACCCTGCAGGAGACCCTCGAGGGCATCTACGCCAAGGAGGTCGAGCCCAAGCTCTGACCTGCGCGAGGGCCTTCGGCCCGAGGCGTCTGCCCCGCCCGCAGATCACAGCGCGGAAGCGCCCCGCCGTCCTGGACGGCGGGGCGCTTCCGCGCTGTGACGGCGGTGAGGAGGAGAGGATGCCTCCTCGCGATCAGGCGGCGGATCGGGAGGGCTCGGCAGCAGAGGCCTCGAGCAGGCGCTGCTGGTAGGTGGGATCGGTGCGCTTGAGCCAGCGGATGACCCTCGAGGTCACCGGGATCATCGCGTACTGCACGAGCACCTTGTACAGGAAGCCGAGGACCGTGTACTCGGCCCACTGCTCGATCGTCGTGATGCCGATCGCTGCGGAGGCGATCGTGCAGAAGAGGATGGTGTCGACGAGCTCGCCGAGGCCGCTCGAGGCGAACAGCCGACCGATCAGGCCGGGCTCGCCGCTGCGGTTCTTCATGCGGCCGACGACGAAGGAGTTCAGCGACTGACCGGCGAGGAAGCCGACGAGTCCGGCGACCACCACGATCCATACCGGTCCGAGCGCGATCTCGAGGGCCTCCTGCTTGGCCAGCCCGTACTCGTCCGGGAAGGGCGGCAGCGCGATGATCACCCAGTAGGCGACGGAGGCGAGGATGGAGGCCGCGAAGGTGGTCAGGATGGCGCGGCGGGCCGTGCGCGGCCCGTACAGCTCGGTGACGATGTCGCCGAGCACATAGGCCAGGGGGAAGAGGAAGAAGCCGCCGTCGGTGATGATCTCGAAGCCCGTGCCGGGCACTTCTCCGAAGCTGACGCCCTTGGCGGCGCCGATGCCGGAGAGGATCACCACCACGACCATGGCGGCGAGGAGGATGTCGAAGTGCGATGACCCCCGGTCGGCGTAGACGGCGCCGACCGGGCGTCCAGATGTCGGCGGGAGGGTCCTGGTGCTGGTCTGATCTGCAGTGCTCACCGGGGCAGGCTACACAGCGCCCGACATCGCTGCCGAGCGTGCGTGACGTGCGCGATCAGGGGCCGTGAGCGATGCGTGCCCCAGTGCGATCAGAGGCGATGACCGATCAGATGCCGTGCGCGTCGTAGTCCGCGCTCGAGACGAAGCTCTCGAACTGCGACTCGCTGCCGTGCCAGAGGATCGAGTCCCCGGCGAACGGGCCGGAGTCCGAGTACTGCCACAGGTCCCATGCCCACCACCGGCCGGGCAGGTTCGTCGGCGCCGAGGACTGGTAGGCCGCGAGCACGAGCGGGGTGTTCGTCGGCGCCCAGTCCCCCACCACGTCGTCCCACCAATGGGCGTTGGTGTACAGGGCGGGGCGACGCCCGGCCTGGTCGCGGTAGCGGATCAGGAAGGCGGAGATCCACTCCCGCATCTCCTGCTGCGAGAGGCCGTAGTCCTGCGGGAGTCCCGAGTACGCCTCGAGGTCCACCATGCCGGGCAGCGTGATCCCGTCGTCGGACCAGGCGCCGCCGTTGTTCAGGAAGAAGTCGACCTGCTCCTCGGGGCCCCCGGAGTCGGGGCGGGCGAAGTGGTATCCGCCGCGGATCAGGCCGGCGTCGGTGGCGTTGATGTAGTTGCGGTCGAAGTCCGAGCTGCGATATGTGCGGCCCTCGGTCGCCTTGATCCAGGCGAACCGGGAGCCCAGGGAGATCTGGGAGGCCCAGTCGACAGTCCCCTGCCAGCCGGAGACGTCCTGGCCGCGGATCTCCCCGGCGGCGCTGGCGGCGGCAGGGACGACGGCCCCTGCGACTGTCACGGCGGCCGCACCCATGACTCCGCGCCGCAGGACGGCTCGCCGCCCTGGGTCGATCACGGCCTTCGCAGCCTTCGCCGGCTTCGTGGGCTTCGCTGTCATCTCGGACGCATGACGGGGGCGGTACGGGGACATCGGATGCTCCTGGGGAAGAGGAAAGCAGAGGGAAGCAGGTGCGACGGCCGTCACAGCCGTCGCCACCGTCGCCAAACGTACGGCCCGCTCCCCCGCAGACGGAGATCTCGAGGTCGTCGGCGTGTCGCATCGCGATCGCGCCCTGTCCGATGCATCCCGTGCGCCGGAAGAGTCCGCTCCCGGGCGGTGCGTCCGCTCTCAGGTGTCGGAGGGCCGGGACTCGATGAAGGCGTGCACCGTGCGCAGGATCGTCACCGTGGCGAGCTCGGTGATGTCGCGTCCGTCGAGCTGCTCGCGCAGCAGGAGATCGGTGAAGATGCCGACGATCAGCTGCGCGAGGTCCTCCGTCGGTAGCAGCAGCCGGTCGCCGGAGATTTCCATCCCCATCTCCAGCAGGTTCCCGATCTCGTCGCGCATGCGTCCGCGCTGGGTGACCAGCTCCGCACGCACCTGCTCATCGCGGAGCGAGCGGGCCACCGCATCGGAGTACAGCAGGTACCACTGCCGGCCGAAGGGTCGGATCGCCTCGAACACCGCGACCATCACGACCGCATCCTCGGTGCTGTCGGAGGCGCGGCAGGGGTCGGCCAGCGGCATCGCCATCTCCGCGGCGGCCCGCACCTTCTCGCGGAGCTCCGCGGTGACCGAGGAGAACAGCTCGGTGAAGACCTCCTCCTTGCTCGAGAAGCTCGAGTAGAAGGCGCCGCGCGTGAAGCCCGCCGCCCGCGCCAGGTCGTCGACGGTCGCGCCGTCCAGCCCCTTCTCGACGAAGACCTCCAGCGAAGCGCGCACCAGGCGGTTGCGGGTGTTCTCCTTGCGCCTCGTGCCCGGCTTCGCGGGCAGCGGATCGAACAGATCGGACATGGCTCCTCGAGGGGCTGACGGGATGTGATCCAGGCCGCTCCGCTTCCTGGGAGACGCGGCGGCGTGCTTGTCGATACTATCTCACCGATACATTCCTGTATCCAGTGCATGAGTGTCTCGAAGGTGACGTTCGCGGCGTCCCCGCGGCCCCGCATCACCTGCGAGCGCTCCGGGGCCGGCTGGGCCCGTCCCTCACTGCTCCTCCCCGCCCCGATACCGCCTCTGGAGGCCGTGTGTCCTCGTCCCTGCACCGGCTCGGCCGCGCTATGGCCGCAGCACGCTGGAAGATCGTCGCCGTCTGGACCGTCCTGCTGGTCGCCGTGGGAGGTCTCGCGGTCGGACTCGGAGGCTCCTTCTCGACAGCCTTCGAGATCCCGGGCACCGAGGCGCAGAGCGGCATCGACAGCCTCGCCACCCGCTTCCCCGAGATGGGCGGCGCCAGCGGCCAGGTCGTCTTCGTCACCTCCGACGAGACGGATGTCGACGACCAGCAGGCGGCGATCGAGTCCGTCATGGAGGAGATCGGCGATGTCGACGGGGTCGAGGCCTCCCCCTCGCCCTTCGACGAGTACTCCGAGGGCACGCGCAGCGACGACGACACCGCGATCATCGCCCAGTTCCAGATGGACGGGCAGATCGGCGAGTTCCCCGACACCTCAGTCGACGAGATCCAGGAGATCGTCGACGACGTCGCCTCGGAGCATCCGGGGCTCGAGGCGCATCTGGGCGGCACCGTGCTGCAGAGCGCCGAGATCCCCTTCGGCATCGGAGAGATCGTCGGCATCGTCCTGGCGCTGATCATCCTGGCGATCGTCTTCCGCTCCCTGATTCCCGCGGTCATCCCGATCATTACGGCCATCGTCGGCGTGGGCACCTCGATGATGGCCGTCATGGCGCTCGCGGCGGGCATGGAGATCCCCTCGGTCACCACCTCGCTCGGGGCGATGCTGGGACTCGCCGTCGGCATCGACTACGCGCTGTTCATCCTCTCCCGCCACCGCGACCAGCTCGCCCGCGGCGCCGACGTGCGCGAGTCCGTCGGCGAGGCGCTCGCCACCTCCGGCAGCGCCGTGATCTTCGCGGGCCTGACCGTGATCATCGCCCTCATCGGCCTCTTCGTCACCGGCATCCCGTTCCTGACCATCATGGGCGTCGCCGCCGCCGGGACCGTCGCCCTCGCGGTGCTCGTCGCGCTGACGCTCCTGCCGGCGATCATGGGCATCGTCGGAGAGCGGCTGCGCCCTCGCCGCGTGCGTCGGCTGATGGAGGAGAACGGCGGCGTCCTGCCAGACGAGGCCGAGATCTCCGATCCCGCGGAGCAGGACGGGAAGGGCCGCCGCAAGCGCCCCTTCGGCACCGGCTGGGTGCGGCTCGCGACCAAGGTGCCGGCGCTGACGATCCTCCTCGTCGTGATCGGGCTCGGCGCTCTCGCCATCCCCCTCAAGAACCTCGAGCTCGCCCTGCCCGACCAGGGCACCGAGGAGCCCGGCACCTCCGCCCGCGACACCTATGACCTCATCGCCGAGGAGTTCGGCGCCGGCTACAACGGCCCTCTGCTGGTCACCGCCGACATCATCAACACCGATGACCCGCTCCAGGTCGTCGAGGACCTCGAGACGCGCATCTCGGATCTGGACGATGTCAAGGAGATCCAGATCGCGACTCCCAACACCGGCGCCGACCTGGCCGTCATCTCCGTGATCCCCGAGGGCGGTCCCACCGAGCAGTCCACCAAGGACCTCGTCCAGGAGCTGCGCGACCACGCGGCCGACTGGGAGGCCGAGTTCGGCATCTCCGACGTCACCGTCACCGGGTCGACCGCCGTCGGCATCGACACCACCGACAAGCTCTCCTCCGCGCTGCTGCCGTTCGGCATCTTCGTCGTCGGCCTGTCCCTGATCCTGCTGGCTCTCGTCTTCCGCTCCGTGTGGGTGCCGATCAAGGCGTCCCTGGGCTACCTGCTCTCCGTCGGCGCCGCCTTCGGTGTCACGGCGATGGTCTTCGAGTACGGCTGGTTCAACGCTCTCCTGAACGTGAGCGTCAACGGGCCGGTGGTCGCCTTCATGCCCATCATGGTCATGGGCGTCCTGTTCGGCCTGGCCATGGACTACGAGGTCTTCCTCGTCTCGCGCATGCGCGAGGAGTACGTCCACTCGGGAGACGCCCGCGGCGCCATCGAGCGCGGCTTCACCGGCAGCGCGCCGGTGGTCATCGCGGCTGCGCTCATCATGACCAGCGTCTTCGCCGGGTTCGTCACCTCCGGCTGGTTCATGCTGCAGCCGATCGCCGTCGCCCTCGCGGTGGGCGTGCTGGTGGACGCGTTCGTCGTGCGCATGACCCTGGTCCCCGCCGTCCTGGCGCTGCTGGGACGGCACGCCTGGTGGCTGCCGCGCTGGCTCGACCGTCTGCTGCCCAAGGTCGACGTCGAGGGCGAGGGCCTCGCCGCCGTTCTCGAGCATCGCCGGTGGACCGAGGTCCACGGCGAGACGGCGCTGCGCCTCGAGGACATGGTGGCGCCGCTGATCGGGGCCGACGGCACGCTCGGCCCGCTCACCGGTGCCGTCTCCCCCGGCACCCTGCTCCTCGTGCGCAGCAGTGACGACGCGGCCCGTCGGACCTTCCTCGAGCTCGCCTCCGGGCGCCTCGAGCCGACCTCCGGACTGCTCGCCCTGCACGACCGGCTCGCCCCCGACGACCTGGGGGCCATGCAGGCGCAGGTCCACCGCATCGGCGAGGGCGAGGACGTCGCCGCGCGCGCCGCCCGGATCGATGAGGCGAGAGCGGGCACGTCGATCATCGTGATCGACGACGCCGCGGACCTCGCCAGGCCCGCAGTCCTCGCCGCCGGGACCGTCGGCCGTCTCGAGGAGCTCATGCGCGAGGGCGCCGTCGTCGTCGTCGGCTCCCCCGCCGACGACGATGCGGAGACCACCGAGATCGAGCAGACGATCATCGGTCGCCTCGAGGACCCCTCCCGCTGCATCGCCCTGCGTGTCGCGCGCGCCCGTCCGGGTGCCGAACCCGATCACCGCACCGACGCCTCCGACGCCGCCTCCGAAGGAGCCCTGGCATGAAGACCATCGGACCGAAGACCCTGAACCACCCCCGCTCCCTCGCCGTCATCCTGCTGCTCCCGCTGCTCGTGGTGGGCGTGGGCATGTGGGCCCTGACCGGGCGGCTGGACAACCTCGACCAGGTGCCCGCCGCTGTCGTCAACCTCGACGAGGGCACCGTGATGGAGGTCGACGGCGAGGAGCAGACGGTTCCCCTGGGCCGCTCCCTCGCCGGTGCGCTCACCCAGCCCGACACCGCGTCCTCCGACGACGACGCGACCTCGGACGACGCGTCCTCGGTGCTCGACGGAGCAGGCTTCGACTGGCAGCTGACGACCGAGGACGACGCCGAGGCCGGGCTGAAGGACGGCACCTATGCCGCCGTCGTGATCATCCCCGAGGACTTCTCCGACAACCTCGCCTCTATCGGCTCGACCGATGCCGTGCAGGCACGCATCGAGGTGCGGACCAACGACGCCTCCGGAGCGCTGGAGGGAGCCATCGGCAGCGCCGTGGGCTCCGCCGCGGCCTCCTCGATGGGCACGACCTTCACCGAGCAGTACCTCGACGGCCTCTACGTCGGCTTCAACGACCTGCAGTCGAGCTTCTCCGACGCCGCCGACGGCGCGCAGGACCTCGCCGACGGCGCCTCCGACCTGTCCGACGGCACCGACGAGCTCGCCGATGGCACGTCCGAGCTCGCCGATGGCGCAGGCCAGGTGGCCGACGGCGCGGACGACCTCTCCAGCGGGACCGGCGAGCTGGCTGACGGCACCACCGAGCTCGCCGACGGCTCCGGCTCCCTCGCGGACGGCCTCGGCCAGCTCGCCGACGGCGCCGACGACCTCGGCACCGGCACCGTCGGGCTCGCCTCCGGGCTGTACGACCTCGCGGACGGCACGGACGACCTCGCCACCGGTGTCAGCGGCATCGACACCGCGCTGAACGGCGACGGCAGCGCAGAGAACCCCGGTCTCGTCGGGGGCGCCCAGCAGCTCTCCGACGGCCTCTCCGGCGATGGCAGCGCCGAGAACCCCGGACTCGCGGACGGCGCCGAGTCCCTCGCCGACGGCACCGACGAGCTGGCCTCGGGCGCGTCCGACCTCGCCGACGGAGCGAGCACCTACGCCGACGGCGCACAGTCCGCCTACGACGGCCTCGCGCAGGGCCTGGAGGGCGATGGCACCGCCGAGAACCCGGGCCTGGCCGGCGGGGCGAGCAGCCTCGCCGACGGCGCCTCCGAGCTCTCGAGCGGCGCCTCGCAGCTCGGGACCGGCGCGCAGCAGGTCGCCGACGGCGCCGCACAGCTCAGCGGAGCGCTCGACGGGCCGCTGAGCGCCGAGCAGCCGGCGGAGATCTCCTCGATGTCCGACGCCGCGGCCGTGGTGCAGACCGAATGCACCGCCGAGGGCGATGCGACGGCATGCATGCAGGCCGCCCAGATCCTCGCCGGCTACTCGAGCGCCGTGGACCAGGGCCTCAACGGCGACGGCACGGAGTCGAACCCGGGACTGGTCACGGGGACGCAGGGCATCGCCGAGGGCCTCAACGGCGACGGCACCGAGGCCGACCCCGGTCTCGTCGGCGGTGCCGAGCAGCTCTCCACCGGGGCGAGCACCCTGTCCGAGGGAGCCACTGCCTTCTCCGACGGTCTCGCCGAGGCCTTCGAGGGCGATGGCACCGCGTCGAACCCCGGCCTGATCGGCGGCGCCGAGTCGCTCTCCGACGGCGCCGGGCAGCTGTCCTCCGGATCGGACGACCTCGCCGACGGCGCCCGCGGTCTCGCGGACTCCCTGCCCGCCGTCGTCGACGGCGTCGCGCAGCTCTCCGACGGCCTCGGCCAGCTCGGCGACGGAGCCTCCCAACTGTCGGACGGCGCCACCCAGCTGTCCGACGGTGCCCGCCAGAGCGCCGACGGCGCCTCCCAGCTCTCCGACGGCGCGACCCAGCTCGCCGATGGGACCCGCCAGAGCGCCGACGGCGCGGGCGAGCTCTCCGACGGCGCGACCCAGCTCGCCGACGGCACCACGCAGCTGGCCGACGGCGCGGACCAGCTCGCCTCGGGCACCCGGGACCTGGCCGACGGCACCTCTGAGCTCGCCGACGGGACCTCGGAGCTGGCCGACGGCTCCTCCCAGCTGTCCGACGGCACCACGGAGCTGGCCGACGGCCTCTCCGACGGCGCCGATCAGATCCCCACATACACCGAGTCCGAGCGCGAGACGATGTCCGCCCAGGGCGCCGCTCCGGTCACGTCGACCACCACCCGCGACAACGAGGCCTCCGGTGCCGCGACCGCGACCTTCCCCTTCGTGGTCGCCCTCGCGCTCTGGCTGGGCGCCTTCGCGGTGTTCCTGCTGATGCCGGCGCTCTCACCGCGCCTGCTGTCGTCGGCTCTGCCGATGTGGCAGGTGGTGCTGCGCTCGATGCTGCCGGGCCTGGCGATCGCCGGCATCCAGGCAGTGGCGGTGCTGGCGCTGCTGACCGCCATCGGCATCGATCCGGTCTCCCCGCTCGCGGTGGGTCTGATCAGTCTCGTCGGAGGCGCCATGTTCGTGGCCGTCCACCAGGCTCTGCTGACCGTCTTCGGGGAGCGGACCGGCCGCGTGCTGTCGATCCTGCTGCTGGTGCTGCAGGTGGTGATCCTCACCGGGATCCTGCCCACGGCCACCGCCCCGGCGCTGCTGCAGTCGATCAGCGGCTTCATGCCGATCTCGATCGTCAGCCAGGGTCTCGTCCACGCCTCCCTGGGCGGCACCCTCACCTCGACCTCGACCACGCTGCTGGCGATCCTCGCCTGGTTCGCCGTCGCCCTGGTGGTGGCGCTGACCGCCTCCCGCGGCGCACGGGTCCTGCGTCCCTCCCACGGGAGGCTCCCGGCCGACACCCGCAAGGAGCCCGTCGCCGCCTGACCCGGGCTGGGCTGGGCTGGCACGCTCCTCCTGGTCATGCGGGTACGGGCGGGTCACGCGGGCGAGCAGTGTCCGTCTACCACCGTTTGAACGGCGTTCAAGCGGTGGTAGACGGACACTGCTCGGTGGAACCGCCTCTGGGACCGCCTCTGGAACCGCCTCTGGGGCCGCCCCGGAGACCGCTCACCGCTCAGCGGAAGTCGCGCGAGGGCCCGGCGGCGGCCAGGTCGAGAGCGGCGACGTCGTCGGCCACCAGGCTCACCGCGCCGGAGGCGTTCTCGACGATCCCCCGCAGTACGACCGCGCGGGAGGTGCGCAGCAGAGCCCGGTGGCGGGTCCAGAAGCCTTCCGAGCAGACCACGTTGAGGATCCCGGTCTCGTCCTCGACGCCGAGGAAGGTGACGTTCCCGGCGGTCATGGGTCGCTGCCGGTGGGTGATCACCCCGGCGGCCCGCACCCGCGAGGAGTCCTCCACCTCCCGCAGCGCACGGATCGCGAGCACGCCGTCGGCCGCGAGGTCCTCCCGCAGCAGCGCCATCGGATGATCGGCCAGGGTGATGCCGGTGGCCCAGGCGTCGGCGGAGGCGAGCTCGGCGTCGCTCATGCCCGGCAGCATCGGTGCGCGGGCGCCGACGCTCAGGTGCGGCAGGGTCTCGGGCGATTCCTGGGCGGCGGCGCCCGCGGCCCACAGCGCCTGGCGCCTGGTGGAGGCGAGGGCGTCCAGGGCGCCGGCCGTCGCGAGAGCCTCCAGCTGACGGGCGCTGAGGCGCACCCGTCGGGCGAGGTCGGGGACGTCGGCGAAGGGGCCTCCGCGCTCGCGCTCGGCGACGATCTCCTCGGCGAGCGCGGTGCCGATCCCCCGCACCTGGTCCAGGCCGAGCCGGATCGCGGGTCCGCGTGCGGCCGTCCGCCCCTGCACCTGCTCCCCCGGCGCGTCCTCGTCGACACGATAGGGGCGATGCTCGGCGTCGGTCTCCAGATCCGTGCGGGCGCGGCTGACCAGGACGTCGGGACCGCGGGTGACCACCCCATGACGGCGGGCGTCGGCGACCAGGGACTGCGGCGAGTAGAAGCCCATCGGCTGGGATCGCAGCAGCGCCGCCGTGAACGCCGCCGGGTAGTGGCACTTCAGGTACGAGCTCGCGTACACGAGGTAGGCGAAGGAGTAGGCGTGGGATTCGGGGAAGCCGTAGTTGGCGAAGGCCAGCAGCTTGCGATGGATCGCCTCGGCGTCCTCGCCGACGATGCCGTGCTCCGCCATCCCGGTGAAGAGGGCGTCGGACAGCTCGAGCATCTTCTGGGTGGAGCGCTTGGAGCCCATGGCGCGGCGCAGCCGGTCCGCCTGGGCGGGGGTGAAGTCGGCGACGTCGACGACCATCTGCATCAGCTGCTCCTGGAACAGCGGGATCCCGAGCGTGCGTCCGAGGGACTTCTCCAGCCGCGGGTGGAGGAAGGTGACCTCCTCCTCCCCGGCGCGGCGTCGGATGTAGGGGTGCACGGAGCCGCCCTGGATGGGGCCGGGGCGGATGAGCGCGACCTCGACCACGAGGTCGTAGAACTCGCGGGGCCGCAGCCGCGGGAGGGTGGAGATCTGGGCGCGCGACTCGACCTGGAACACGCCCACGCTGTCGCCCTCGCAGAGCATGTCGTAGACGGCAGGATCCTCCTGCGGCAGGGTGCGCAGCTCGAACGTCTGGCCGTGGTGCTCGGCGACGATCCGCAGCGCATGGTCCAGCGCCGTCAGCATCCCCAGCCCCAGCAGATCGAACTTGACGAGTCCGGCGTCGGCGCAGTCGTCCTTGTCCCACTGCAGGACGGTGCGATCCTCCATCGCCGCCCACTGCACGGGGCACACCTCGATCACGGGCCGATCGCACAGCACCATGCCGCCGGAGTGGATGCCCAGGTGCCGGGGTGCGTCCCGGAGGCGCCGGGCGAGGTCGACGACGTCCGCCGGGATGTCGGCCTTCTCGAGCGAGGAGAAGGAGCGCTCGATCCGCTTGGAGAAGGCGTCCTGGGAGCCGGTGTCGTAGCCGAGCGCGCGGGCGGCGTCGCGCACGGCGAGCTTCGCGCGATAGGTGATGACGTTGGCGACCTGGGCGGCGTTCTCCCGTCCGTAGCGGGCGTAGACGTGCTGGATGACCTCCTCGCGGCGATCGGAGGCGATGTCCACGTCGATGTCCGGCGGGCCGTCCCGCTCCGGGGCGAGGAAGCGCTCGAACAGCAGATGATGGCCGACGGGCTCCACGGCGGTGATCCCCAGCGCGTAGCAGACGGCGCTGTTGGCTGCCGATCCGCGGCCCTGCGCGAGGATCCCTTCGCGGCGGCAGAAGTCCATGATCTCGTGGACGATCAGGAAGTATCCGGGGAAGTGGAGGTCGCAGATGACCCGCAGCTCGTGGTCGATCTGCGCCCAGGCGCCGGGGACGCGCTCGCCCGGCGCCTCCGCCTCCTCCGCCTTCTCCGCCTTCTCCGCCTTCTCCGCCTCCTCTGCGGACTCCGTCGGCCGCGGACCGTACCGCTCGCGGCCCTCGACCTCGACGAGCTCCCGCAGCCAGCTGGCCTCGTCATGTCCCGCGGGCACCGGGAAGGGCGGCAGATCGGGGGCGAGAAGGCGCAGGTCGAGGGCGCATTCGGCGCCGATCCGAGCGGCTCCGGCGACGGCCTGCGGATAGCGCGGCAGCAGCTGCAGCATCTCCTCGCCGCTGCGCAGGTGACAGGGGCGGGAGGAGAGATGGGGGTCGGCCTCCGCGAGCGGAGCGCCTGCGCGCAGCGCTGCGTGGACGTCGGCCAGGCGCTTGTCGGCCGGGCGTGCGCAGTGCGCGTTCGAGGTCGCGACGATCGGCAGGGAGACCGCGTCCAGGTCCCGCTCCTCCCGCACCAGACGCGCTCCCTGGACGAGGGCGTCGTGCAGATCGTCGGCCTCTGCGCCCCCGCCGACGATCAGCTCGACGGCGACGTTGCCCTCGCCGAACAGGTCCAGCAGGCGCGCGATCGCCTCGGCCGCGGCATGGGCGGCGCCTTCGAGGTCCCCGTCGGCCAGGCGTGCGGCGGCGGACCGGGAGACGGCCCCCTTGCGGCATCCGGTGAGGATCTGCCAGCGGCCCTCGTGGGCGAGGCGGGAGAGCTCGGTCAGGCGGTAGCGGGGGGCGCCCTTGGTGCGGCCGTCCAGGTGGGCGCGGGCGATCGCCGCGGACAGGGATCGGTAGCCCTCCTCGTCGCGCACGAGGACGAGCAGGTGCTCGCCATCGGGGTCGGGGACTCCGGTGCGGGGCGAGGTGAGCACCGGGGTGGTACCGGCGGTGATCGCGCCGGGCTCGAGGCCGAGGGTCAGCTCCGCCCCGAAGACGGTCGCGATCTCCTGGTCGGCGGCGGCGCGGGAGAAGCGCACGGCGCCGGGCAGGCCGTCATGGTCCACGAGGGCGAGGGCGTGCAGGCCCAGTCGGGCGGCCTGGTCGACCATGTCCTCGGGGCTCGAGGCCCCGTCGAGGAAGCTGAAGTGGGAGTGCGCATGCAGCTCGGCGTAGTCGACCGTGCGGACGGGACGATAGGGGTCCTCTGCCCGGCCGGTGCGCTCGACGACGATCGGCGGGGAGACGAGCTCCGCGGGTCGGTCCGAGAGGATCGCCTCGATGTCCTTCCATGCGGGCGGTCCGAGGAACCAGCTGCTCATGGTCGTCCTCCGTCCACAGCTGCACTCACGAACGCATCGTCTGGGTCGAGTGTTGATATGGATACTGCTGAATGGCGCTGTGACTCACTCTCCGCGCATGCCGCGTGTGTATCTGTGTGTAAATCACGATGTCCGGCCGACGTGCTTCCGGCCGACGTGCGCTCAGGCATCATGTGCTCAGTCATAGAGGCCCTCGATCGTCCAGGCTCCTGTGTGCGAGAGCGCCAGCAGGCCGACGTCCTCGCCGTCCGGGGCGCGCACCAGCAGCTGCATGCGGGCGCCGCGCGTCCCCTCCGGTGACCACCAGCGCTCGTCGATGACGACGGGCGCCCCATGGGAGAGCACCGTGTGCGTCGTGACGGTGCGCAGGCCAGCCCGCTCGAGGGCCGGTGCGCCGGGAGCGTCGATCCGCAGCAGCGCTGGGGATGCGCTGAGCAGACCGCGGGCGGTGACGACGACGGGGGTGCCGTCCGCGTCCAGCAGGTGCACGCCCGGACGGTCCCGGAAGACGGTCGCGGGAACGGGCCGCGGCAGCGCGCCCGGCCATGGCCCGTCCTTCCGGGCAGGCCGCTCGCTGCGCCACGGCACCAGACGCACCTCGTCGCTCAGCAGGCGTCCGCCGACGAGGGCGGGGACCTGCACGGCCTCCTCCCCCGCGAGTCCCTGTGCACGGGCGAAGGCGCGCTCGGCCCGCTGCGCCGCCTCGCCGGCACCGCCCCACAGCGCCGGCGCGCTCTCCCCCGCCGGGGCGAGCTGCACGGGCTCGAGCGCGATCCGGGTGATCGCGCCGGTCGCCGGTCCTCCCAGACGCGCGCGGGTGATCCATCCGTCGCACTGCCAGCGGATGCGGTCCACGATGTCGGTGACGGACAGGGCTCCGTCATGCCGCCAGGTGCGCTCCATCTCCTCCCCGTCCTCGGTGCGGGCGAGGATCCGCAGCCTCGTGCACACCAGCCCTCGCGAGATGAGCTGCTCATGCAGCTGCTCGGCGAGCGGGCGGGCGACGAAGGCGGCCTGGTCGGTGCGCACCAGCGGGGTCTCCAGCACGATCTCCGCGTGCACGGGCTGCTCGGGGTGATGGGCGGCCGGCGGTGCGGGCTCCCCTCCTCGCGCGAGCAGATGCAGCAGGGCGACGTCGGGGCCGAAGCGGTCGGCGACGGAGGCTGCGGGCAGGGCGGCCAGGTCTCCGAGGGTCGCGATCCCCAGGCGCTGCAGCAGGCCGACGGTCTCGGCGAGGTCCAGCGGACGCTCCGCCCGCACGGCCGACGGCTGCCCGCGATGCCCCCAGCCGGGGCCGACGGGCGCCTGGTGCAGTGCGGAGACCGCATGCGGCGCGAGATAGTCGGCGCTGCGTCCGGGGCGGACGATGCGGCCGGGGATCGCGGCGAGCAGCGCGGCGAAGGGACCGTCGGCGATGCCGACGCCGCAGTGCCATCCGGTGAGCTCGGCGACCGCGTCGATGATCCGCTCGGCCAGGGCCTCCTCGCCGCCGTGGTGCCGGGCGGGGCCGCGGGCGGCCATCAGCAGAACTCCCGGGCGCAGGACGTCGACGCCGGCCGCGACCGTGTCCACGGCCGCGGCGACCAGCTCGAACAGGCCTGATTCGTGCTCCCGGTCGGCCTCCAGGACGAGTGCCTCCGGACAGGCGGCGCGCGCGGCACGGCGCCTCATCCCCGGCAGCGCCCCGGCCGCTCGGGCTGCGGCATCGGCATGGGTGACGCGATGGCGGTCGATCAGCAGGACGGGGCGCTCGGCCTCGGCCGACTGCGCCGCCTCGGCCTGGCGCTGATGGCGGTCCAGTGCGGCCAGCAGCGGCCATTCCGGGACGATCACGGCGGCGGTCCGCGCAGCAGGGCCCGCGGCCATCACACGGCCTGCCTCATCATGTGCAGAGCGGGACGCTCCCGCTCCTCCGCGCCGGACGCCCATGCACTCCGTGTGCCCTGAGCGCTCCAGGCGCTCTCGGGATGCTCGAGGCGGGACCCGCCGACGGTCTCGATCAGGCCCATGGCCTGCGGGAGGAGCACCTCGACGCTGCTCTCCCCTGCGATGCCACGACCGCGGGAGACGACCTCCAGGCGCCGACGGCGGATCCGTCCGCTGCCGGCACCGAGCCCCTGCCATTCGAGAGAGGCGGAGGTCAGAGCGATATCCGCACGACCGGGGGGCGCTGCGGCGAGGACCAGGGTGTCGGCGGCTCGGGCCCGACCCAGCAGGCTCCGCCACAGCGCCGGTGCCAGCTCCAGGTCCGGACCCAGCACGAGCACGCCCACCCCGTCGGCGAGGGCGGAGAGCACCTGCGGGGCCTGCTCCCCGAGCATCGGGACGATCGCGAGGCGGTGCGGGTCCAGTCCGGTGTCCAGCGCGGAGCGCAGCCCGAGATCGGGCATGCCGGCGACCGCGCACCAGCCGTCATCCCCCGTCGCGGCCACGGCCAGGGACATCAGCAGCGAGGTGGTCGCCGTCCCCGTGATCGCGACGGAGCTGCCGGCGCGCAGACCGGTGCGGGGGAACAGGGCGGCCAACGGCGCCGGCACCTCCAACCGGGTGCCGTCGGCCGAGGGCAGCGATGCTGAGCCCGACTCCGAGCCCGGCGCCGACGCAGGGGCGACGGGAGCGGTCCGGCCCGATCCCTCGTCGGACGGATGGCCCCCGCCGGGGATATGGCGCAGCGCGGTGCGGTCGATCCGTCCGCCCCAGCGGGCGGCGCTGCGCTCTGCTGCGCCGAGGGCGGCCCGCGCGCGGGCGAGCTTCTCCGCATGCTCCACCGCATGTGCTGACGCATGCGGCGACGACTGCGCCGACGTGTCGGCCGCTGTCTCCCCGGTTGAGGCCGCCCACGGAGCGAGCAGGGACATGACCATCTCCGTCCTCCCTCCTCCTCTCGGGTCCCGACCACGACATGAATCGAACTGACGTTCGAACAATACGCGTGTACGGGTGTCTCCTCAAGATGTGAAGGGTGATGCTTCGAACAACTGCACGAAGTTTCGCAGGATGGTCCGACGGACGAAGGGCCGGAGCCGGAGCCGGAGCCGGGAGAGGCGTCAGCCCCATGCATCCCCGTCCGATGGCGGAGACCCCGAGCGGTCCCGGAAGGCAAGTCTCCATGAGCCTGTCCTTCCCTCCGTGGTCGGTGAGCGGTCCCACCGCAGGGATGGAGGCCACCCGGCAGGGAGGAACTGGCCGTTCCTTCCTCGGTCCGGCCCGGCGGGTGTCGCATGGTGCCGACGGACGGGCCGACAGGTCCGCCGACGGGCGGCCCGACGCCGTCGGGCCTGCCGCACCGATCGCTCAGGAGATGCATATGGACGACGAACAGAGCACCGGCCGACCGGGGCCTCCTCCGGCATCGGTGCCGCCACCGCGCGCGCCCTCTCCGCCGACGGCTGCCGGGTGGTGCTGCTCGCACGGCGCCTCGACCGCATCGAGGCCCTCGCCGCCGAGCTCGGCGACGGGGCCCTCGCCATCCGGGCCGACGTCACCGACCGTGACGCCCTGCTGGCCGCCGCAGCGCGGGTGCAGGAGGAGCTGGGCGGCGCCGACGTGCTGGTCAACAACGCCGGCACGATGCTGCTGGGCCCCTTCTCCTCGGAGCAGCACCGGGACTACCGCACGATGATCGAGGCGAACCTGCTCGGCGCCATCACCGCCACCGAGGTGTTCTCGACCAGCTCACGGCGGGCGGCGGTGACATCGTGAACATCTCCTCGGTGGCCGGGCGCACCGCTCGTGCGGGCAACGGCGTCTACGCGGCCACCAAGTGGGGCATCGACGGCTGGTCCGAGTCGCTCCGCCAGGAGCTGCTGCCGGACGTGCGCGTGACCCTGATCGAACCCGGGGTGGTGGACACCGAGCTGCCCACGCACATCACCCACGCGGCGACCCGCGAGGCCGTGCAGAAGGGATACGACACGGCGACCGTCTCCCCGGACGAGGTCGCGGAGATCATCGCCTTCGTGCTGGCCCGCCCCCGCCACCTGGTCATCAACGAGGTCCTGCTGCGGCCCGCGGACCAGCTGGGCTGAGCATCGGACAGGACTCGGGAGAGAGCGCATGCGGACGCGCTCGCTGGGCTGCGGACGTGGTCGGTCCGGGCCCTACGTGAGCTTCGCCCGGCGCTGCCAGAGCACCACGGCGCTCGCCGCCGCCACGTTCAGCGAGTCCACTCCCCCGGCCATCGGGATGATCACGTGCTCGTCCGCGGCGGCGAGGGTCGAGGGCTGCAGGCCGTGCCCCTCGGTGCCGAGCACGAAGGCGACCTTGCGGTCCGGGCCCAGGTCCACGCGGTCCAGCGGCGCCGCCTGCTCGGTGAGCGCGAGGGCGAGGACGTCGAAGCCGGCCTCGTGCAGCAGATCGACACCGTCCGTCGGGGCGGGCTCCCCCGGCGGATGCGGGGCGTGGGGCCATGCCCCGAGGCGGGTCCACGGGACCTGGAACACGGTGCCCATCGACACCCGGATCGACCGACGGTACAGAGGATCCGCGCAGCGCGGGGTCACCAGCACCGCGTCCACGCCGAGCGCGGCGGCGGAGCGGAACATGGCGCCCACGTTGGTGTGGTCGACGATGTCCTCGAGCACCACCACGGTCCGTGCGCTCTCCAGCAGCTCCAGGAGCTCGGCGGCGTCCGGCAGGACGGGCCGGTGCATCGCGGCGAGCGCCCCGCGGTGGAGGTGGAATCCGGTGATGCGTTCGAGCAGGGGCTCCTCGCCGACCAGCACGGGCACCTCGGGGAAGCGTGCATACAGCGGTGCGAACCTCTCGAGCCACTTCTCGGACATGAGGAAGGACCGCGGCGCCATGCCCGCGTCGATCGCGCGGGAGATGACCTCGTAGCTCTCGGCCATGAACAGTCCGCGCTCGACCTCCACGCGGGAGCGCAGGCGCACGTCCGTCATCCGCAGGTAGTCGTCGAGCGCGGGATCGGAGGCGTCGGCGATGCGGCGGATCTGCGCGTCGGCCTCCCGGACGGAGCCGTCGGCGGTGTCGTCGGCCGGGCTGTCGGTGCTCTGCCCCACCGGTCAGTCCAGGGAGAGGGAGCGGGCGGTGAAGCGCTGGCCGCGCTTCTCGGCCACGAGCGGCAGGCCGAAGGTGCGGGTGAGGTTCTGTGAGGTGAGGGTCTCGTCGATCGGGCCGGCGGCCACCAGCGCGCCCTGGCGCAGCAGCGCCACATGGGTGTAGCCCGGAGGGATCTCCTCGACATGGTGGGTGACCAGAACCGTCACCGGGGTGGCCGGATCCTTGGCGAGGCGACCGAGGGTGCGCACGAGGGACTCGCGCCCGCCGAGGTCGAGGCCCGCGGCGGGCTCGTCCAGCAGCAGCAGCTCGGGATCGGTCATCAGGGCGCGGGCGGCGAGGACGCGCTTGCGCTCGCCGGTGGACAGGGTGCCGAACATGCGGTCGAGATGGGCGCCCATGCCGAAGGCCTCCAGCAGGGTGCGGGCGCGGTCGAGGTCGAGGTCCTCGTACTGCTCCTGCCAGCGGCCGACGACGCTGTATCCGGCGGTGACGACGACGTCCAGCGCCTTCTCCTCGACGGGGATCGTCTCGGCGAGCTCCTGGGAGGCCAGGCCGATCAGCGGACGCAGCTCGAACACGTCGACCTTCCCCAGCTGCTCGCCGAGCACGGAGACCGTCCCGGAGGTCGGATGCATGCGGGTGGACAGCAGGCGGATCATCGTCGACTTGCCGGCGCCGTTGGGGCCGAGCACCGCCCATCGCTCGCCCTCGGCGATCTCCAGGGACACGGAATCGAGGATGTTGCGCCCGTTGCGGCGGACCACGACGTCGGTGAAGGAAGCTGCAGCGAAGGCCATGGCAGGAAGCCTATCGCCCGAGCCGCCCCGCCGTAGACTGGCGCGGCCCGGATCCGCTGGCCGTCGGGTCCGGAGCAGCCGACCGTCGAGCGTCGAGGAGGCCGCTGTGCCGCATCGTCCTGTGTCCCTTCACGCCGAGCGCGGATCCGTCGCGCTCGATGACATCCGCCGCGGTGTCGACGAGCTGCTCGCCGCCGCCGGAGAGGACCTCCCGGTGGAGTTCCCTGCCGAGGTCCTCGCCGAGGCGGAGGCCGCCGCCGAGCGTGCGCTGACGTCGGAGGCGACCGGCATCGCCGACTCATCCGCCGGTCGCCGGGATCTCACCTCCATCCCCTTCGTCACCCTCGACCCGGCAGGGTCGACGGACCTCGACCAGGCGATGCATCTCGAGCGTGATGGCGACGGGTACCGGGTGCGGTACGCGATCGCGGACGTGCCCTGTTTCGTCGTGCTGGACGGAGCCATCGATCATGAGGCGCGTCGACGGGGCGCGACGGTGTACCTCCCAGACCGGCGCATCCCCCTGCATCCCGAGGTCCTCTCCGAGGGCGTCGCCTCGCTGCTGCCCGGTCAGGCTGCTCCCGCCTTCGTGTGGACCCTGGAGCTGGACGGGCGCGGGGAGGTCACGGACGTCGCCCTCGACAGGGCGCTCGTGCGCTCGCAGGAGAAGCTCGACTACGAGGGCGTGCAGATCGATCTCGACGCCGGCAGGGGGCATCCCCAGATGCTCCTGCTGCAGGAGATCGGCGGCCTGCGCACGGTCCTGGAGGCCGAGAGGGGCGGTGCGAGCCTGAGCATCCCCGAGCAGGAGGTCGAGGCCGACGGCGATCGTGTCCGCCTGAGCTGGCGGCGCCCTGCCCCCATCGAGGACGCCAACGCCCAGATCTCGCTGATGACCGGGATGGCGGCAGCCGGCCTCATGGTCGAGCACGGGGCGGGGATCCTGCGGACCATGCCTCCGGCCGACGACGCAGCCATGCGGCGCTTCCGCCATCAGGCCGACGCGCTCGGCGTCTCCTGGCCGACGGATCTTCCCTATGGGCGCTTCCTGCGGACGCTGGACTGGCGCGAGCCGACGCACCTGGCGCTGCTGAACCAGGCCGGGTCCCTCTTCCGCGGAGCCTCGTACGCGGCGTTCACGAGCATCGACGAGATCCCCGGCGATCCCGTCCAGGCCGCGATCGCCGCACCCTATGCGCACACCACCGCTCCCCTGCGGCGGCTCGTGGACCGCTTCGTGCTGCTGGTCTGCCATGCGCACTCTCGCGGTATGGCCCCTGATCCGGCTCTGCTGGAGGCGATCGGGGTGCTGCCCGAGCTGATGCGCAGGGCCGCAGGCCGCGGCGGCGACCTCGAGCGTCGGGCGATCGACCTGGTCGAGATCGCCGCTCTCGCATCATGGACCGGACAGGTCGTGGAGGCGACCGTCATCGACCGTCGGGAGGAGTCGGTGAGCGAGGACGGCACCCGGAACGCCCCCACCCGCGTCGAGGTGCAGATGATCGATCCGCCGGTGACCGCATGGGTTCCGATGGACGCCCGCCCCGGGCAGACGGTGAGGATCCGCATCGACCCGGCTGACCCGGCTGACCCGGCTGACCGCAGCGTCGCGCTCGTCCCCGCCGGACCGCTGCCTGAGAGCCCGGCTCCTGCTGGCCCGGTCCCTGCCGGCCCTCCCCCTGGTGGCCCAGCTGCCAGCGGCCCAGCCACCAGCGGCTCGGCGTCCGCTCAGGCTTCGGAGGTGGCTCCATGACCCGCGATCCCGGCCGCGATCTGCTGGCTCTCCCGCGTGCCGCCGTGCTCATGCTGTGGGCGGCCGCATATCTCCGCGGCGACGTCGGCCCCGACGATGCCGCGGAGCTCTCCCGCGGGGCCGACCGCACCGAGGACGGCGGGAGCGGCGTCGACCTGTTCGACTGGCTGACCGCGCTGCGCCGCCTGCCGCTCGCACAGCTGCGCCTGGTGCTTCCCGTGCCCGGGCGGATCGCGGGGCTCGTCGGCCCGCCTGCGGCGCTGCCGGCAGCGCTCGAGGCGGAGCAGGCGATCGTCGTGACTGCGGCAGGCATCGCCGACCACACCCTCGTCCCCGAGATCACGCCCGCTCCCACCGATCACGGGAGGGTGCAGAAGGTCTCCTGGCTGCGGTTCGACGCCCCGGTCGGGGCGCAGGTGCCGCCGCCCGCCACGTCGGGCTCCGCCCGCGAGGAGCTCCTGCACGCCCTGCGCCGCGCAGCGACCTCCAGCATCGACCTCGACCTGGTCCCAGAGGAGCCCGTCGAGCTCGCCCGCGTCCCCGAGCACTGGGCGGCCACGGGGCTGCCCAGGCACCTCGATCCCGCGGACTCCCACCTCCTGGTGCTCGCCGCCCGCACGCTGCTGCTCGTCCAGGACGAGCTCTCCGACGACTCCGCCCGTACCGTCTCCCTCGGCGACGAGACGGCCCGGCGCAGCCTGCTGGGCGAGCTGCGGGACGCCTCCCGCACGGCGCTGATCGAGGTCGTGGAGCGGATCGTCCATGCTGAGCTGGTCTGAGCTGGTCTGAGCTGGTCTGTGCTCACCCGGCTCGGCGCTGAGCAGCCGCGGGCTGCTCAGCGCCGCTGCTGCTCGAGCACGGTCCGATAGACCTCCAGCGTGCGATCCGCGATCGACGTCCAGGAGAAGTGCTCGGCTGCGCGGCGACGTGAGGCCGCCCCCATCTGCTTCGCCCTCTGCGGATCGGAGACCATGCGGGTGAGGGCGGCGGCGAGGTCGGAGACGAAGGCCGCAGGATCCACCGGCGTGCCGGTGCCGTCGGAGACCTGCTCGAGCTGCACGAGGTATCCGGTCTCGCCGTCGACGACGACCTCGGGGATCCCTCCCGTCGCCGAGGCCACCACGGGGATCCCGCAGGCCATGGCCTCGAGGTTCACGATCCCCAGCGGCTCGTAGATGCTCGGGCACACGAAGGTCGTCGCATGGGAGAGCAGCTGGGTGAGCTCGCCCCGGGGCAGCATCTCAGTGATCAGGTGCACGCCCTGGCGGGTCTGCTGCAGCTCTGCCACCAGGCCGTCGACCTCGGCGGCGATCTCCGGGGTGTCCGGCGCCCCGGCGCACAGCACGACCTGCACCTCCTCGGGCAGCTCGCGCACGGCGCGCAGGAAGTAGGGCAGTCCCTTCTGGCGGGTGATGCGGCCGACGAACACGATCGTCGGCGCCTCGGGATCGATGCCGCGCGAGGTCAGCGCCTCGGTCTCCGGATTGGGCTGCCACACGTCGATGTCGATGCCGTTGTGGACCACGTGCACCTTGCGCGGATCCACGCTCGGGTAGGCGCGCAGGATGTCATCGCGCATGCCCGCGGAGACGGCGATGATCCCCGCAGCTCCCTCGTAGGCGCTGCGCTCGGCGAAGGAGCTGAGGCGGTAGCCGCCGCCGAGCTGCTCGGCCTTCCAGGGACGGAGCGGCTCCAGCGAGTGGGCCGAGAGCACGTGCGGGATGCCGTGGAGGAGGGAGGCGATGTGGCCGGCGAAGTTCGCGTACCAGGTGTGCGAATGGATCAGGTCGGCCCCGGCGCAGTCCTGGGCGATCAGGAGGTCGGTGCCGAGGGTGGCGAGGGCGGCGTTGGCTCCCTCGAGCTCCGCCGGGGCGCGATAGGCATGGGTGCCCTCCTCGTCGCGATCGGCCCCGAACGCCCGCACCTGCACGTCGAGGCGGGGACGCAGCACTCGGGTGAGCTCCGCGACGTGCACTCCGGCCCCGCCGTAGATCTCCGGCGGGTACTCCTTGGTCAGCAGGTCGACGCGCATTCGTCGGACTCCTTCGATCGGTCGATGATCGACGCCGGACGCGGCGTGATCGGGGCCACGTCTGCATTATCCTCGATGCATGTCCAAGAAGGTCCTCGCCATCGTCCTCGCCGGAGGCGAGGGGAAGCGGCTGATGCCCCTGACCCTCGACCGCGCCAAGCCCGCCGTCCCGTTCGGCGGCATCTACCGCCTGATCGACTTCGCCCTGTCGAACATCGTCAACTCCGGCTATCTGCGGATCGTCGTGCTGACCCAGTACAAGTCCCATTCCCTGGACCGGCACATCGCGCAGACCTGGCGGATGAGCTCCCTGCTCGGCAACTATGTGGCACCGGTGCCCGCCCAGCAGCGCACGGGGAAGCACTGGTTCCGCGGCTCGGCCGACGCGATCGCCCAGTCCCTGAACCTCATCCACGACGAGAAGCCCGACTACGTCGTCGTCGTCGGCGCCGACAACATCTACCGCATGGACTTCTCGCAGATGCTCGAGGCCCACATCGAGTCCGGGAAGTCCTGCACCGTCGCGGCGATCCGCCAGCCGATCGAGCTGTCCGACCAGTTCGGCGTGATCGAGACGGATCCTTCGGATCCCACGACGATCACCGCCTTCGTCGAGAAGCCGACGACGACGGAGGGGCTCGCCGACGACCCATCCTCGATCCTCGCCTCTATGGGCAACTACATCTTCACCGCCGACGCCCTCGTCGAGTCCGTCACCCGCGATGCCGGGGATGACGGCTCCGCGCATGACATGGGCGGGGACATCGTCCCCTCGTTCGTGGCCGCGGGCGACGCCGCCGTGTACGACTTCATCCGCAACGACGTCCCCGGATCCACGGACCGCGACCGGGACTACTGGCGCGACGTCGGCACCCTGGACGCCTTCTACGAGGCGCACATGGACCTCATCTCCGTGCATCCCGTCTTCAACCTCTACAACGACCAGTGGCCGACCTTCACCGGCCACCGCAACGCTCCCCCGGCCAAGTTCGTCCACGCAGGTCCCGGTCGCGTCGGCTCCGCCGTCGACTCCGTGATCTCTCCCGGCGTGGTCGTCTCGGGGGCCCAGGTCTCCAGCTCGGTGCTCTCTCCCGGGGTCCGCATCAACTCGTGGTCCAGCGTGTCGGACTCGGTGCTGATGGACGACGTCACCGTCGGCCGTCACTGCCAGATCCATCGGGCGATCATCGACAAGGGCGTGGTGATCCCGCCGCGCACCCAGATCGGCCTGGACCCGGATGAGGATCGCGAGCGCGGCTGGGTCGTCACGGAGTCGGGCATCACCGTGATCGGCAAGGGCACGGTCATCGAGCACTGACCCTCTGATGCCCTCGCTGCGAGATGCGGCGGCACGGAGGGGACGAGGTCCGGCATGATCGGATCCACCAGGATGATCGTCGGCGCAGACCGCGCCGGCTCGAGGACGAACGCGAGCGCCGAACCCAGCATGAGCACCCCCAGCAACCTCAGCACCCCCACGAGCACCGCCACCGGACTGCTGATCTCCGACGTCGACTCGACGTTCCTCACCCAGGAGGTGATCGAGCTCGTCGCCGAGCACGCCGGCGTCCGCGACGAGGTCGAACGGATCACCACCGCCGCGATGCGTGGGGAGCTGGACTTCTCGCAGTCCCTGAGGGCTCGTGTGAAGCTCCTCGAGGGGCTGGACGAGTCGGTCCTCGCCCAGGTGCGCTCCGTGCTGGTGCCGACCGACGGAGCCGTTGAGCTGATGCGCCGCGCGAAGGCCGCCGGATGGGTGACAGCTCTGGTCTCAGGCGGCTTCCACGAGGTCATCGACGAGCTCGCCGCCGAGGTCGGCATCGATCACGTCATCGCCAACCGCTTCGGGATGAGCGAGGGACGCTTCACGGGCGAGGTCGAGGGGCCGATCGTCGACGGCACCGCGAAGCTCGCCGCGCTGCGCGAGCTGTCAGCGAGCCATGGCGTGCCGGCCGAGCGGATCGTCGCCCTGGGCGACGGCGCCAACGACCGCGCGATGATCGAGGCCGCCGGCACGGGCATCGCCTGGAGGGCCAAGCCCGCGCTGCGAGAGATCGCCGATGTGATCCTCGAAGGGCCTTCCCAGATGGAGGCCTGGCCCTATCTGGAGGCCGCCGCTCGTCGCTGAGCCCGCGCTTGGGTCGGGCTCGGGCAGCGCATGCGATGAGGCGGCCCGATCCCTCCGGGACCGGGCCGCCTCATCGATCGTCGCTGCTCAGGGGCGCACGATGGTGTGCAGCGTGAGGCTGCCGTCCCCCAGGTCGCCCCAATGCGGCAGAGCGCCGGAGAGCACTCCGAGGGCGCCCGTGGGCATCCCGATGCGGGCCTGCGCCATGGCTCCGGGGTCCGAGTCGTCGTCGGCGAGGTGGGAGACCAGGGTCGCCATGGTCGGCTCATGCCCGATCACCATCACGACACCGTGGGAGTCCTTGACGCCCTGGAGGCGGTGAAGCACCTCGAGAGGTCCACCGGCATAGATGTCCTCGTGGAAGGTGACCTTGCCGTCGAAGCCGGGCATCACCGACCGCAGCGCCTCCCAGGTCTCACGGGTGCGGACCGACTCCGAGACGAGGACCCGCGTGGGATGCACGCCCTGGGACTCGAGGTACTCCCCGATCAGACGGGCCTGCGTCTCGCCGCGATCGGCGAGACGGCGCTCCTGGTCGAGCTGTCCACCGCCTCCCTCGGCCTTGCCGTGGCGCATCAGCAGGAGAAGACGACTGTCGGGGTCTTGGGAGGACATGGTGGTGCGATCACACCTTCGTTCCGTGGTGGGGCGGAGAGTCCGTGCGGTCTCCGAGGTCGGTTCAGTGTCCCATGCCCAGGCCGCCGTCGACCGGGATGACGGCGCCGGAGATGTAGGACGCATCGTCGCTCGAGAGGAACGTGACCACCTTGGCGACCTCCGTCGGATCGGCGAAGCGCCCGGCGGGGATCGACTTCCGGTAGGTCGCCTGCACGTCCTCGGCCAGCGCCTGGGTCATCTCCGTGTCGATGTACCCGGGGGCGACGACGTTCGCGGTGATGCCTCGGGACCCCAGCTCACGGGTGAGGGCACGGGCGATGCCGATCAGACCGGACTTCGAGGCCGCATAGTTCACCTGACCGGGCGAGCCGTACAGGCCCACCACCGAGGAGATCAGGATGATGCGGCCCTTCTTCTTGCGGATCATGCTCCTGATCACGCGCTTGACCGTGCGGAACGAGCCGGTGAGGTTCGTATCCAGGACCGTCTCGAAGGAGTCGTCGCTCATGCGCAGCAGCAGCTGATCGTCGGTGATGCCGGCATTGGCGACGAGCACCTCGATCGGACCGTGCGCCGCCTCCGCCGCCGCGATCGCCTCGTCGAGGCTCCCGCCGTCGGTGACATCGGCGGCGAGCGTGAGAGCACCCTCCGGCCCGCCCTGGCCCGACCGGCTGGTCACGGCCACCTTGTCGCCGCGGCGCAGGAACTCCTCGGCGATGGCGCGGCCGATGCCGCGGTTTCCGCCGGTGATGAGCACGCTGCGGGATTCGGTGGTGGTCTCGGTCATCGGGACTCCTCGTCTCTGTACGGGGCGGGAAAAGCTCTGTGCTCTACGATACGTGGCATCACCGTGTCGGGAGCCTAGGGGGGATCCCGTCCGCACAGCGTCTTCCCTTCGGAAAGGGCATGTTCATGGCCTATCGCTTCAACCCGCCGCCGAACTGGCCGATCGAGGATCCGCAGTGGTCCCCGCCCCCGGGATGGCAGCCTGATCCGGCCTGGGGTCCTGCTCCCGACGGCTGGAACTTCTGGATCGATGCCGATGCTGCCGTCGAGCCGGAGCCCGCTGCAGAGCCGGAGCCCACCGCTGCAGAGCCGGAGCCCACCGCTGCAGAGCCGGAGCCCACCGCTGTGGCGCCGGAGGAGCAGCCTCCTGCGGATCGCGTCGACGACGACGCCACCCGGGTCGCGGATTCCGGCCAGCCGGAGTCGCCTGCTCCGGACGAGGATCCCACCCATGTCTCCGGAGCTGACGCCGTGCACGTCGGCTCGGAACCGAGCTCGCCGGAGCCTGCCGGCTCCGGGCCCCAGGAGCTCGGGACCGATGCTCCCGAGCCCGCTCCCGCCTCCACCGACGCCGAGGCGCCGGTCGTCGCCGAGGCGCCGGTCGCCGCCGCCGACGGGTCCACGGCAGGAGAGGAGCTCACGCCAGGCGAGAACGCTGCACCGGGCGAGCGCTTCGAGGTGGAGGAGCCCGAACCGACGCAGCCGGCGAGCACCTCGGCGGAGACCGCAGAGTACGCAGGTCCGGAACTCGACGCCGATCTCGCCCAGCGCACGCCCTATGAGTCATCCGCTGCGGACCCCGCCGCAGAGGCGCCGGGGACGCAGGAGCCGTTCCAGAGCCAGCCGATCGGCCCCGGACAGCAGCCAGCGGCCGAAGACCAGCCGACTCCGGCGGACCAGCAGGGCCATCCCTCCCCCGAGCAGGGATACGGACAGGCTGCTCCGCCGACCGCCCCGGGCTATGGCCAGGCGCCCTCCCACGACCAGGCCGCTTCCGCCCAGCAGTACGGGCAGGCGTCACCCGCTCAGCAGTACGGGCAGGCGTCACCTGCCCAGCCGTATGGCCAGGCGCCCTCGTACGGTCCGGGATCACCCGCCGCTCAGCCGCCGAGCTACACGGGATCCCCTTCGGCCGACAGCGCCACCTGGACCGCCAGCACGGCGCCCGGGGACGCGCCGAAGAAGGGCGTGATCGCGAGGTTCTGGTGGGTCGGCTGCATCGTGCTGGTGCTGATCGTCCTGCTGATCGCCGTCATCGGCGGCGGCGTCCTCCTGCTCAACCGGGACTCCGGTGAGGAACGGGCCGAGGGAGCCACCACTCAGGAGCAGTCCGCCGAGGAGTCGGGCTCCGCCGAGGAGACCGTCGACGAGGAGTCCATGGAGGTCGTCACGCCGACGAACCTCGCCACCGTCGACGCCGCCGCCGAGCCTGTGGACATCGTCAGCACCGACGGCTCGGGCACCATGACGGTCTCCATGGCGTGGGTCGCCGACGAGGATCTTCCGAGCACCTACGGCGGCACGGTCACGCCGTCCGACAACGGCGACGAGTTCCTGGTGGTCACGGCCCGGCTCATCGTCGAGGACGGCACGATCGACCTGAACTCGTACCAGTTCGAGGTGGTCACGCCCTATGGCGGCACCCTGTCGCCGGCCACCTCCACCTACGAGCTCGAGGGCTCCGGACTGGACTACGACGCGCCGAGCTCCTTCGCGGCAGGCGACGAGTACACGATCCAGATCCTCTTCGACCCCTCCAAGGCAGGAGGCATGGTGCTGGAGTTCGACAGCTACTCCGACGTCTACTCCTGGGACATCGCGGCATCGTGAGCGCTCGCTTCAACCCCCCGCCGAACTGGCCGGAGCCCCCTTCTGACGAGTGGGTTCCGCCGGAAGGGTTCCGTCCCCCGTACACCTGGGGGCCGGTCCCGTCCGGATGGCGGCTGTGGGTCGAGGATGAGAGCGGCGATGAGCCGGCGGGCACCCCCGGAGCACCGCTGCAGAGATCCGAGGACGTCCCTGCCAGCGGCGCTCGGCCCCGTCAGAGGATCGAGACGTACCCTGTCTCGGTGATCAACCCCGGAATGTGGTCCCAGAACCATCTCGAGGACGAGGACTACGGGTTCGGTCCCGCGATCCCGAGGCGCGATCGACCGCGTCTCCGCCTCGCCATGACCATCACCGCGACCGTCCTCGGCTTCGCCGTGGCCGGTGCGGTCGCCTTCGGCTTCGTGCAGCTGACAGACTTCGCCGTCGAGGACCTGCCAGGCATGGTCACCGGGGCCGGTTCCCATCTCGCAGGCGCCGGGGGCGCTGCGAGCCGGTCATGACGCAGCAGCACGACCCGCATCGAACCGAGAGCACCTCCGCGGCCGACCCGGCGTCTGCGCTTCCGGAGGAGACCCGCCGAGAGATCCGCCGACGCATCATCCTCAGCCGAGAGACGGCGATCGGCCTCGTCGCCGTCCTGGTGTGCGCAGCGGTCTGCGTGGGCCTCGGCAGGTGGCAGTACGGCCGCTTCGAGGAGAAGCGCGAGACGGCAGCGATCGTCCAGGCGAACTATGACGCCGATCCCGTCGCCCTCGGTGACGTGCTCTCCAGCAGCGACGCTCCTCTCTCCGCGGACGACGAGTGGAAGGTCGTCGAGCTGCACGGCAGCTACTGCTCCGATCCTTCCTGCGTGCTGTACGTGCGCAACCGCACGTACAACAGCACCGTCGGGTTCCTCCAGCTGGTTCCGTTCACCGCCGACGACAGCGCTCAGATCCTGGTAGTGCGCGGCTGGGTCGCCTCCGACGAGGCGGGCGGGGTGCCCACCGATCCTCCAGCCGTTCCGGACGGGGAGATCACCGTGACCGTGCGGATGCGTCCGGCGGAGGCGGTCCTCTCCCAGCGATCCAATCCGGACGGCCAGGTGCAGACGATCACCCCGACCGAGGTCGCGGACCTGGTCCCGGGGCTCGGGGACCAGCTGGTGACGAACGCCTACGGCGAGCTCGCGACGGAGGACCCGGCCGGAGAACGTCCCACTCCTCTGTCCGCTCCCGACACATCACTGGGCAACCACCTCTCCTACACCTTCCAGTGGTGGATCTTCGCCCTATTCTTCCCCGGTGCTCTGATCTATCGCACCCGCCGGGCGATCCAGGATGCGCAGGAGGATGCGCTGGACGCGGCCGCCCGCGATCGCGGAGCATCAGGCGATCTCGGGAACAGCCCCGGAGACGGCGGAGCACGGGACCGCACCGCCCGGAGCGGCCCCGTCGCGAGCGGCATGCCGCAGGGCCCGGATGGGGCAGAGCGATCGGAGGGGACGGAGGAGCCGTCGCAGGAGAACGCCCGCACCGACGGCGGAGACCCGTCCAGGGGAACGGGCACCGCTGAGGGCGCAGCTCCGGGACCCCGCCCCCGCCATGACCGCAGCGGACGCCCGCGCCGACGCCCCGCCGCGCGTGCGCGCGGCATCGACGAGGAGGAAGAGGATGCCATCATCGACCAGACTCAGCGGTGAGAGGCCCGCAGGCACCAGCTCGCGGTTCCTGCCCGGTCGGCGCCCGCGCCGGATCGCCCACCGCGGTCTCGCGCTGGACGGGGCCGAGAACACGATGCGCGCCTTCCAGGACGCCCTCTCCGCCGGCGCGACGATGCTCGAGACCGACACCCGGGCCACCCGGGACGGGCTCGCGCTCGCCGTGCACGACGCCACCCTCACGCGCATCGCCGACGACTCCCGGCGGATCGACCAGCTCGGAGGCGCCGATGCCGGTGCCGTGCGACTGGCCGGCGGGGAGCCCCTCGCCCTTCTGGAGGACGTGCTGGGCACATTCACCGACGTGCCCGTGAACATCGATGTCAAGAGCACCGATGCGATCGGACCCGCCGTCGCGGCGATCGTGCGCACCATGAGCGCCCGACGGGTCTGCCTGACGAGCTTCGACGGAGGGATCGCACGACGGGCTGCGAACGAGGTCAAGCGCGTCACGGGGGTCGTGCCGATGCGCAGCCCCTCCCGCGGAGCGATGGCCGCCTTCGTCGCCGCCCGTGCGATCGAGGCGCCTCAGCGGATGATCGATCGCTTCCTCGCCCCCTACGGAGCGCTCCAGGTGCCGGTCCAGCACCAGGGCGTGCCCGTCGTCACCCCCGCGAACATCGCCGCCGCCCATCGGGCGGGCTGCGAGGTCCATGTGTGGACGATCGACGAGCCGACAGAGATGCTGGAGCTGCTGGCAGCAGGCGCGGATGGTATCATCACCAACCGCGTCGATCTGCTCTCCGAGCTCGTGGACGCCAACTGACCCAGCGGTGCTGCGCGCCGCGCCCTCGCTGTGCCCCGAGGGGAATAGCTCCTGGTCCAGGGGCGTTGGAACCGGGCAGACCTCTGCGGGCGTGCCGCCGCCCCACCCGAATCACCGGCAGGAAGCGAGAACCGCATGAACAGCCGAAGCCTGCGAGGAACCCGACTGGGCTCCCTCTCCATGGAGACCGACGAGGGCGTCCTGGCGGCCCCGCGCCAGGAGGCCGTGTACGACTGCCCCAACGGCCACACCATCGTCCTGCCGTTCTCGGTCGAGGCCGAGGTCCCCGCCGTCTGGGAGTGCCGCTGCGGCGCCACCGCGGTGCAGCGCGATCGCGAGAAGCCGGAGGAGAAGCCCGGCAAGCCCCAGCGCACCCACTGGGACATGCTCCTGGAGCGTCGCAGCGAGGAGGACCTCCAGGTCCTCCTGGACCAGCGCCTGGAGCTGCTGCGTGCAGGAAAGCTCCACCAGCGCCGTCACTTCTGAGGATTACGGGAGTCGCGTCGGCGACCAGCACGTCGCCGTCGGCCCATCCCGCCGGTGGGCCATCGCTCATGGCCCCGACACTGCGCCCCCGCACCGCCGCCAGGCGAAGTGCGGGGGCGCAGTCACATGCTCAGACGGTCGCGTCATGCTGCTGCGCAGTGCAGGCGGTCGCGGGACAGGAGACGACGAGAGCGAGGCCGATGACGCGGTCCTCGCAGTCAGCCCTGGGTGATCGTGGGCGGACTGTCTGCGGAACCGCCGGATCCATCGGGCCCGCCGGCCCCATCGCGACCCGAGGCAGGGCGCCGCGAAGTGCTCGACTCGACGATGATCTCGCCGTCGATCACTCCCCCGCCGCTGCGCCGGTACAGGACGCTGCGCGTCCGCTCCGCATCGCCGCCGAGGCCCATGGCCTTCACGGTGCGGCGCTGCACGGGGACGATCAGCAGGATGACGCCGATGATGTCGGTGAGCAGGCCGGGGAAGAAGAAGAACACGGCGGCGAGCATCGTGAACGCCGGCCGGGACAGGTGCTCCTGCACGTCACCGCGCCCGCTGACCGCCCTCATCACCGAGCGCAGGCGCACGAACGACTGCTGGCCGGCGGCGACGATCAGCGCCACGCCGACCACCCAGCCGAGGACGACGATCAGCACCGACCACCACAGGCTCCAGCGCACGCCGATGATGATCAGCAACGCGATCTCGAGGACCCCGAGCACGACGATGCCGGCAGGCACCAGCGACCCCCAGCGGGAGCCGCCCGAGGCGCGCTTCTCGGATCCGGACGGGGACGACGTGGATCCGGTCGAGGACGACCGGGATGCGGTGCTCATGGGTGATCCCCCTTCGTCAGCGTCCTCCAGCGTAGCCCAGCAGTCCGAGGATCTGCTGGGCGCGATGCTCGAGACCCCACAGGGTCACCATCACGAGGGCCTCCCGGACGATCTCGGAGCTCATCTTGCTCACGCCTTCGACCCGCTCGTCGAAGTCGATGGGGACCTCGGCGATGACGGCCCCGGCCTCGCGAGCGCGTCGTGTCATGTCGACCTGGAAGCAGTAGCCCTGCGACGCGACGGCGCCAGCGGTGAGCGTGCGCAGAAGATCCGCCCGGAAGGCGCGGAACCCGGCGGTCGCGTCGGAGACGCCGAGGCCGAGCATCCCTCGGACATACAGGTTCGCGCCGCGGGAGAGCACCTGACGGCCCAGGGGCCAGTCGTGGACGCGGCCGCCGGGGATCCAGCGCGATCCGATCGCGAGGTCGGCCCCGCGGCGGACGGCCTCGAGCAGCGCGGGCAGCTGCTCAGGACGATGGGAGGCATCGGCATCCATCTCCACGAGCACCTCATAGCCGTGCTCGAGACCCCAGGCGAACCCGGCGAGATAGGCGGGTCCGAGGCCCTGCTTGCCGCTGCGATGCAGGACGTGCACGTGGTCGTCCTCGGCAGCTCGCTCATCCGCCCACTCGCCCGTGCCATCGGGCGAGGCGTCGTCGGCGACGAGGACGTGCGCGTGCGGGACGGCCGCGCGCAGCCGGGCCAGGGTTCCCGGGAGAGCGTCGCGCTCGTCATAGGTGGGGATCACGACGAGAGTCGCCGGGGCGGGCGCCGTCGACGGACGCGAGAGCGGCAGCCGTCCGTCGAGAGCATGGGGTCGATTCTGCTCCGGCATCAGCGGGTCCTCCTCGAGCGGGCGTCCCGACCTGACTGCTCCGCTCGGACGGCGGAGACGGTGCGCAGGGCGCGGCGGCGACCGGTCAGTGCACCGATCCATCCGACGACTCCGAGAGCACTCAGGCCGATGGCGATCCATGAACCCGCGGCGACGGCCGGCGTGATGCCGGTGCGCAGCGGAACATCCGCCACCATCGATCCCTGCTCCCAATGCCCCACGGAGGAGAGCTGGCGGCCGTCGGGGGCGAAGATCGCGGAGTCGCCGACGGTGGACAGGTGCACGACGCTGCGTCCGGAGACCACGGCGAAGACCTTCGCCTCGGCCATCTGCTGGACAGCCTCGTCGGAGTCGCCGAACAGAGCGTTGTTCGACTGCACGACGAGGACCTCGGCGCCCTCGCGCACCGTGTCGTAGACCAGGGAGTCGTAGGCGATCTCGAAGCAGATCAGCACGCCGACCTTCGCCTCGCCGAGACCGAGCTCCCCGAGATCCATGAGACCGATCTCGTCGCCGGCGATCATGTCACGGCCGACCAGGTCGACCTTGTCGCTGAACTGGCGGAAGAAGTCGCGGTAGGGGACGTACTCGCCGAAGGGCACCGGATGGCGCTTGGCGTACTCGTAGACCGCCTCGCCGTCCTCGGTGAACAGCATCGAGGCATTGATGCGCTGGTCCTCGCCGACCGCGTACTGCGTGCCCACCAGCACCGGTGCGTCGACAGCCTCAGCGGCCTGGGCGAGGGCCGACGACCGGTAGAGGTCCTCCCGAGGGTCGTACTCTGTGGAGTCCTCCGGCCAGGCCACCAGGTCGATGTCCGTGCCGTCCTCGACGGCCGCGTCGATCACCCGCCAGGTCTCCTCCATGTGATTGTCGAACACGCCGTCGGGCATGATCATCGTCGCCGGATCGACGGGATCCATGTTCCCCTGGATCGCCGCGACGGTCATGCTCGGACGGTCCTCGGGCGCCCGGTTGACGGGGAGCGGGACCACGACGGTCGAGAGCACGAGGCCGACCGCGAGGGCCAGCGGCCACACGCCGGCGATGCCCACCAGCCCGCGACGACGACGGTTCAGGAGCGACATCATCCCGTGCAGCAGGAGCTGGCCGATCATGGCGACGACGAAGGACAGTCCCGCGATGCCGATCCAGGGACCCAGGTTAAGCAGGGGCGAGTCGGACAGGGCGAAGGCTGTCGATCCCCACGACAGTCCGCCCCACGGATAGGTGCCGCGCAGCGTCTCCACCCCCACCCACAGGGCGGAGACGACGATGGCGGTCGTCCACCGCAGTCCGCGTCGGACCATGACCGTGCGGGCGAGGATCCCGAACAGCACGATGTACAGGGCCTCGAAGATCCCGAGCGCCAGCCAGGGGGCGGTGCCGGCATAGGTGTTCGCCCAGGTCGTCAACGGGACGAAGAACGCGAGTCCCCAGACCAGGGCGACTAGCACCGACATCCAGAAGGAGCGCACCAGGAGTCCTGCACCGAGCAGTGCGAGCGCCACCGGCAGCAGCATCCACAGGTCGTAGGGCGGGAACGCCGCGAGGAACGCGAGGCCGCCCAGCGCCGCGCACAGCAGAGCCAGCGGCCAGGGCGTCGGATCGAACTGGTCCTCCTCCGATGCTCGGTCGAGTGCCCTCATGCGGAGGCTCCCCGGTGAGGGCCGTCCCGGTGAGGGCCGTCCGGGTGAGGACCGTCGGCGTCGTGGACGATGCGCCCCTCCACGACGGTTCGCAGTGCACGGGGGGCGCCCTGGTCGAGATCAGGCAGCAGCGGGGTGCGCGAACGCGGATCGGTGGACCAGGTCTCGATGCGGTCGCCGTGCCCGCGGACAGTCAGATCCCAGGGCTCCCACAGGACGAACGTCGCCTCGATGCCGGTGCGGAGATCACCGGGATGGCGATGGCCGGCGACGCGCTGGCCACCTCGGGTGGCGGCCAGGAAGGCTGCACGATCGCTGATGCGCTGGTCCTCATCGCCCAGGTGAGCGGCGTGGCGCACCCAGCTCCAGGGGTCCGCGGCCTCCGCGGAGCCTGCGGAGGCGAAGGCGAGCGGAGTCCCCTCACCGAGCAGGTCGAGGTACGGGGCGGTCTCGGTGACGGGAGCGACCACCTGCACGCCCTCCCGCAGGCCCGTCGGCCCGGGAAGGCGGCGGACGATGCCGAGCGCGGCGGCCGCGGCGTCCCCGGAGGGATCCGGGAGCGTGCCGTCGGGAGTGGCGGCCGCATCGACGAACCCCGGTGCCATAAGGCAGCCGGTGGCCTCGATGCGCTCGGCATCGGCATGGATCACCGCGGCGGTGTCCTCACGTCCGATCCAGGCGATCATGCCGTCGGCCACCAGCACTGCGTCCGCCTCCGGGTCTGCGGTGCTGTACAGGACGACCCCGGTGTAGAGCACCGGGGGCTGGGACGTCGTCATCGTCGGATCTCCTGGGTCGATATCGGGGTCATCGGTCCATCTCCTGGGCGACCAGTCCGCGGCGCACGCCCGCGATGGCCGCGCGGGCGGTCGGTCCGAGGTCCTCGTCGGCGGTCAGCTGGTCCAGCAGGTCGATCACCTGACGGCAGTGGCGCACGAAGTCGCCGGGAGGCAGGTCTGCGTCTCCGAGGGCCGCTGCCAGATGGGCGCCGCGCGCCCACCGGTGCACGATCGCGGCGACCGACGGGTCCGGCGGCGGTGTCGGATCCACTCCGTGCCGGGTCTGGGCGGCCTGCAGCCGCGTCGCGAGGCGGGTCGAGGCATCGATCGCGGCCATCGCGGCGAGATCATCGACCATCTCGGGGGCGCGGCCCTCATCGCGACGGGACTCGTGGACGGCGGCGGAGACCACAGCGGCGAGACCTGCCGGATCCAGGCCCGACCAGGCGCCGTGCTCGATGCACTCGGCGATCAGCAGATCGCGGTCGCTGAAGATGCGCCGCAGCCGCAGTCCCCGCTCCGTCGGCCGCAGCTCCGAGGAGTCCTCGCGCTGGAGATAGCCGAGCTCGACGAGCAGGTCGGCCAGGCGGTCGAACTCGCGGGCGAGAGAGCTGGTGCGGCCCTCGATGCGACGCTGGACGCCGGCGAGCTCCTTGCGGGCTCCCCGCCATCGACCCACCCACCGGAGGTGGGATGCGAGGTCGGGGCACTCCGCGCAGGGATGCGCGGCCAGCTCGTCGCGCAGGCTCCGCAGCTGCGGGTCGTTCGCGGCGGTGGACGGGGTCCGCTGAGCACGGCGCCTGACCTCGGCTCGGGCGCCGTCGTCGTGCCCCGAGAGGCGCTGCCGCAGCGCCGCGGCGGTGTCTCGCCGCACCTTCGCGGTTCCCATGCGGTCCTGCCGCGGGAGCTTCATCGAGTCGATGACCGCCGGCGGTGAGGGGACGTCTCCGGGGCGCAGGGTCCGTCGGCGCCCCTCGGAGTCCAGCAGATCGACCTGGGGCCCGCCGAGCACCTGCCGGTCGACGCCGAGGACGACTGCGTATCCGCGGCGCTTCCCTCCGGGGAGGGCGAGGATCTCCCCTCGCTGCAGGGAGGAGAGCGAGGACCGGGTGCGATCCCGGTCCTTCGCGGCGCGCTCCCGGGAGAGGACGCGCTCGCGGTCGGTGATCCGGTCGGCGATCGCGGCGTACTCGAGCATGTCACCGCGCTCGCAGCTCACGGCGTCCCGATAGGAGGCGGCGGCATCCTCGAGCTCGCGCGCTCGGCGGGCGAGGCCGACGACGGACCGGTCCGCCTGGAACTGCGCGAAGCTCGTCTCGAGCGTCTCCCGGGCACGCGAGAGATCGAAGCGCTCCAAGAGGTTCACGGCCATGTTCGCCGTGGGGCGGAAGGCCGAGCGCAGAGGATAGGTGCGCCGGGAGGCGAGCGAGGCGACCGCCTCGGCGTCGAAGCCGTGGCCGGCGACGACCACGGCATGGCCCTCGGTGTCGATGCCCCGCCGACCGGCGCGGCCGGTGAGCTGCGTGTACTCCCCCGGGGTCAGATCGGCGTGCTCGACCCCGTTGAACTTGACGAGCTTCTCGAGGACGACCGAGCGGGCAGGCATGTTGATGCCGAGCGCGAGGGTCTCGGTGGCGAACACGACCTTCACCAGTCCGAGGGCGAAGAGCTCCTCCACGACGGACTTCAGCAGCGGCAGGATGCCCGCGTGATGAGCCGCATAGCCGTCCAGCATCGCACGGCGGAAGCCGGCGATCCCGAGCACCTCCTCGTCCTCGACGCCGATCGGTGCCAGGCGCTCGTCGAGGACGCGACGGATCCTCCGACGCTCCTCCTCATCCGTCAGATGCAGCCGGGCCTGGGAGCACTGCCGCACCGCGGCCTCGCAGCCCGCGCGGGAGAAGATGAAGACGATGGCAGGCAGCAGGGCGGCCTGGTCGAGCATCTCGACGAGATCGGTGCGTCGTGCGGCGCGAGGGACGCCGCGTCCGCGCGGAGAGTCGTCGCCGCGCGGGCCCCGATCGGACCGGCCCGCCTCCCGCTGATCACGGTGGTCACGCCGGTAAGGATCGTGCCGCGGCCGGTGGCGCCCCCGCGTCCCCCGTCGGCCGCGGCCTCCGCGGCCCCGTCCTCCGCGATCGCCGCTGCGGGAGCCTCCGCCCCGCCGACGGGAGTCGTCGATCAGCATGCTGTGCGAGGTCATGCGCTCGAGCTCGGGATTGACCTCCCGATCGGCGCGCGCGCCCGGCCCATGGGAGACCACAGGCAGGCCGTCGTCGTCGACGAACAGGTCCAGCAGCTGATCCCCGACCACGACGTGCTGCCACAGCGGGACGGGGCGCGTCTCGGAGAGCACCACCTCGGTGTCGCCGCGGACCTCCTGGAGCCACGCGCCGAACTCCTCGGCATTGGAGACCGTCGCCGAGAGCGACACCAGCTGCACGTCGGCGTCGAGGTGGATGATGACCTCTTCCCACACCGGGCCGCGCAGACGGTCGGCGAGGTAGTGGACCTCGTCCATGACCACGTAGCCGAGGCCGTCCAGGAGCTCCGAGTCGGCGTAGAGCATGTTGCGGAGCACCTCGGTGGTCATGACGACCACGTCGGCCTCGGGACGGATGGAGGTGTCCCCGGTCAGCAGCCCGACCCGGTCATGACCGAGCCACTCTGCCAGCTCGCCGTGCTTCTGGTTGGACAGCGCCTTGATGGGCGCGGTGTAGAAGACCTTCCGGCCCTGAGCGAGCGCGAGATGGACGGCGAACTCCCCCACGACCGTCTTGCCTGCGCCGGTGGGCGCGGCCACCAGCACCGACCGGCCCGATTCGAGCGCGCGGCACCCCTCCAGCTGGAAGTCGTCCAGGGCGAAGTCGTAGCGGCCGGTGAACCGGCCGAGCTCGGACCTCTCGAGCCGCTGCTGGGCGCGCCAGGCTGCGTACTGCTCGGACGGGGAGCTCATGCGGCCCCCGGCTCGGCAGCGGCGGGCTCCCCGATGTCGGCGAGCAGGCGGACGGCACCGGGAAGGATGCGTGCGGTCAGCGGAAGCAGCGCGGAGGCCTCCCCGTCGGCGTAGGCGCGCAGCGCGCGGCCCTCGCGCAGGCCCACGGTCACCTCGTGGACCGGGGTCACCTCGAAGCCGTCGACGCCGAGGTGGGCGCCGGAGAAGACCTTCGGGAAGAAGCGCATCAGACCAGCTCGCCCGAGACCCGTGAGGGTCACGAGCTCGAGCGTGCCGTCGTCGACGCGGGAGTCCGGCGAGACGCGCATGCCTCCCCCGTAGACCCCGGAGCTGCAGACCGACACGAGGGTCGCGTCGATGTCGACGCGCTCTCCCCCGTCGATCTCGATCCAGTAGGGCAGCGGGCGGAAGGAGGCGAGCTCCCTGAGCATCGCGGCCGTGTACCGCACCGCATGGCCGCGGCCTGCACGGTTCGCCCGAGCATTGACCAGCGCGTCGAAGCCCAGGTTGACGTTGCCGAGAGCGAGCGAGCGATGTGCGGGCCCCGAATCCCCCGCCGAGGTGATCTCGATGGCGTCGATGGTGACGACGGGACGGGAGAGCGCGCTCAGGAGGACCCGGGTGGCGGCCTCGGGATCGTCGAGCGGCAGGCCGAGGGTGCGCGCGAGGTCGTTGCCGCTGCCGGCGGGGATGACCCCGAGACGGACCGGCGTCCCCGCGACGATGTCCGCACCGAGCGCCACGGTGCCGTCGCCCCCGACCACGACGAGCGCAGTCAGCGTGTCACGGATCTCGTGAGCACGGGCACGGGCGGTGCTCGCCGTGGGGGCCGAGAGGTCGACGACGGAGATGCCGGCGAGGCGCAGGAGCTGGCTCACCTGGCGACCGACACGGTGCGCCGCTCCCAGGGCGGCGGTCGGGTTCGACAGCAACCCGACGCGCAGTCTGCTCACCGGTCCTCCGGATCGTCCAGCCGGTCGGGGGCGTCGATCGGCTCGACATCGTCGTCGATGCTGCTCGCCGTCTCGTCGTCGAGGTCATCGTCCTCGCCAGGTCGCGGATGCCGCTTGTCGTGGATGATCGAGATCACGACGGCGGCGAAGAACAGCGAGGAGATCGCCGAGGACATGCCGATCAGCGTGACCGGGTCCGGCGTCGGGACCATGACCGCGGTGAAGCCGAAGCACAGGAAGATGACCCAGCGCCAGGCCTTCAGCATGGACTTGCCGCGGATCAGGCCCATGAAGTTCAGCAGGACCAGGACGACCGGCATGACGAAGGCGATGCCGAAGGCGAGCATGGTCTTGACGACGAGGGACAGGTACTCGTCGTAGGGGATGATCTGCGAGGTGCCTTCAGCGGAGGGCGTGAAGCTCATGAGGACCGGGACCAGGTTGGAGACCGCCCAGTAGCCGGCGAAGCAGCCGATGAAGAACAGCGGGATCGCCGCGCCGAAGAAGCCCAGCGCGTATCGGCGCTCGTTCTTGTGCAGGCCCGGCATGATGAACAGCCAGGTCTGCAGGATGATCATCGGCGACGCCAGGATCAGGCCGACGTACGCGGCCATCTGGAGCCGGACGTTGAAGCCCTTGGCCACGCCCTGGAAGTTGATCATCGCCTGCAGGTCGGAGTCCCCGTTGGCGGCCAGGATGGGTGCGGCGATCGTGTCGTACACCCAGTCGAAGAGGAACCAGCCGACGACCGAGAGCAGCACGACCGTGACAGCGCTGATCACCAGTCGGTTGCGCAGCTCGACCAGATGCGACCCGAGGGACATCCTCCCCTCGGGATCCTTCTTCGGCCGCTTCTTCCCGGCCTCACCCTTCGCGTCCGTTGTGCTCGCCACGGATGTGCTCCTCAAGAGTTGTGGGTCCGGACCGTCGACGGCCCGGACCCGTCATGCCCGCCCGGAGGCGGGATGCGTCTCAGTCGCGACGGTAGGTGTTGTCGTCGTCGTCGCGAGAGCGAACCGGCCTGGGGGTCTCCTCATCGCGCGGATCGTACTCGCGGTCGCGGGCGGAGTCGGCATCGCGGTCACGATCGCGATCGCGGGAGCTCGAGCTGGAGGAGGAGCGGCGCTCGCGGCGGTCGTCCTCGTCGTCCTCGTCGTCCTCGCCATCGCTGGGGCGCTCGTCCCCGCGCAGCTCCTCGACCTCGCTCTTGAAGATGCGCATCGACTTGCCGAGGTTGCGGGCGAGCCCCGGGAGCTTCCCGGCGCCGAAGAGCAGGACCACGACCAGGAGCAGGATGATGAGAGCCGCAGGGTTGCGGAACAGATTCATGGAAGTACCTTTCAACAGCGCCGTCATCGAGCACGGCTCAGTCCATGGTCCCACAGCGGACCCGTGCATCGCCGTGCCGTGGAGACGGCGACTCGTCCCACCGTGTGATGTCGTCCCACCGTGTGATGGGCCATATAAGCGTAGCGCCTAGTTCCTGTACGGCGGACGGGACGAGTCCTGCGCCACCATCACGATCGTGTCTCTCAGATCACTCGGTGAGAGCACCTCCGCGGCTCCAGCGGACTCCAGGACCGCATCGACCAGCGCGGCCCGCACGGGCGAGCTCAGGCGTGCGAAGACGATCGGCCCCTCGCCGTCGCGGAGCTCGTCGGCTCCGAAGGACTCGGCCACCCAGCGACCTGGTGCATCGAGCTTCAGCCAGACGTCCCCTTCGATGGTGCCCGAGAGGTCCGGGCCGGAGCTCTCCTCCGCCGGATGCGGGAGCGCATCGTCGGAGAGCACCTCGACGATCCGGTCCAGACGGAACTGGCGCTCGTCGCCCTTGAGCTCGCAGTGCGCACGCAGGTACGACCGGGATCCGTCGGTCTCGATGGCGAGCGGACGGATCCGCCGCACGCTGGTGCCCGGGGTGTCAGGGGCCGAGTAGCGGATCGTGAGGGCCCCGTCCTCTGTGCGCAGCGCCTCGCCGACGGCGTCGAGCACAGCCTCGGCACGCGTCGCGGTGCGCGAGCTCGCCCTCTGCGTCGCATCCGCGGCACCGTCGGCCCCCTCGGTGCGCGAGGCGCCCGAGGAGCCGTCCATGCCGTCGTCGGTGTCGGCATCGGCGTCGCCGAGCTCGGCGCGGAGCTTCGCGGTGGCGCTCGCGACCAGGTCCGCGGTCGCTCCGGCGGAGGGTTCGAGGACGGAGAGCCCCGCGAGGAGCGCCGTGATCTCCACCCGGCTCAGCCGCAGCGGACGGTGGAGGGGCTCCGCATTGCGCACGCGCACCACCCCGTGCTCCCACTCGGCCTCGATGAGGTCCTGCTCCCAGCCGGTCCCGAGGTCCCCGCACAGGAACAGCACCTGGAGATCGTCGATGAGCTGCTTCTCGGTGATGCCGAGGGCGGCGGCGAGATCGGAGGTGGCCACCTCGCCACGGCTCATGACATAGGAGGCCTCGCTGATCAGACGGGACAGATGGTCGCCGTTGCCCATGGGGGTGCGGATGCGTCGAGCATCTCGCGGGAGCGCCTGCTCGAGCGCGCTGGCATCCGCAGGCCCCTGGTGCGCCTCGGCGATGTCCTCGAGGACCGCAGCGATCTCGTCGCGCCATTCGGTCGGGTCGAGGACCTCGATCCAGCGGGTCTCCGCAAGAGCCAGGCGCCGCGCCGCCGACCGGGGCATCGGCGGGAGCGTGAACTCCTCCTGGTCGAGATCGGCGCCGGCGAGGTCGCGCAGGGCGAGCGCCTTGTACGGCGCGGCGCGCAGGCGCATGGGACGAGCGCTCTCCGGTCCGCCGTGCATGCCTCCCAGCGCCGCTTCGAGGGCGCTGGCCAGGGAGACGTCCTTCGGCCGCGGACGGGTCGCAAGTGTGGAGACCTCGGGGTACGACTCGATGCGCGAGGCGCGGAAGATGCGGGTGGCCTCCCGGTCCAGATCCCAGCCGTGCACGTACCAGTGCCCGTCGTGGACTCCGACGACCCACGGCTCGACCCGGCGGGCGGCGCGGCGGTTGTCGGTGCCCCGGTAGTCGAAGCGCACGCGCCGTCCGGTGGTGACCGCCTCGAGCAGCGGTGTCAGGACGGGCAGGGACTCGACCGCCCCGCGCGGAGTGCGGCGCAGCAGGTCGGGGTCGGCGTCGTGCCCGAGGCTCAGCAGCTTCGCCCGGACCCGACGTGCAGCTCCCCCGGCGGCGGCGTCGTCCCAGGCGCGGCTCGCCGCCAGGAGGACCGTGTACTCCTCCTGGCTGAGATCGAGGACGGCGTCGCCGGCGGCAGTGTCGATGCGGTAGTAGACGGTGTTCTCGTCGAACATGTCCGTCTCGGTGCTCAGCGGGAGGCCGAGATCGAGGATCTGGGCCTTGTCGCGCTCGAACATGCGCTCTGCGGCCGCGTTCCCCTCGCGGTACTCGGGGATCGCGGCGAACAGGCGGGCGCGGTCGATGCGCCGGCGCGAGCCGATCGTCATGATGACGTTGAGGAGTCTCTCCGTGCTCTTGGCAGCCACCCGACCAGGGTACCGGCCGTGATGAGGGCGCGGAGGGCGGTTCGGCACGGCTGACCTGCGACCGACGCCCGGCCGGCGCCCGGCCGATGTCCGGCGGCGCCCCACCTGCCCGGCTGCGCCTACCCTGATACTCATGCTGCGTTGGGAACGAGGGACCGTCGTCGGGGAGCGCACGTCATGGTCCGGTGCGGTCCGGCTGCTGGTCGAGCTCGAGCGGACCCGTCGAACCGAGGACGCGGACGATCCCGCCGGGGCGGCCGACGGCCCCGCAGGGGAGGTCGTCCGGGCGCTGGCTTACCCGGAGCTCACCGGCAGCCCGCGGATCGGCGAGCGGGTGCTTCTGAACACGAACGCCCTGCGCAGGGGTCTGGGCACCGGCGGTGAGGCGCTCGTCGTCGCCCGGCCCGATGCTCTTCCCGCTCCGGTCGAGCCGAAGGGGCACATGGTCAAGGCGCGGTACACGCCCATGCAGACCATGGTCGATGCGATCGACGACCCCTCCGGCGAGCACCATGACGCGCTCCGGGAGGCCGATGACCTCTCGGGCATGCCGGTAGTGGTCGCGGACCTCCATTCCGCGCTCCCGGCGGTCGTCGCGGGCATCCGGGCCTTCGCGCCGTCGGCCCGGATCGTGCACGTGCACACCGATGGCGCGGCGCTTCCCGCCGCGTACTCCCGCACCGCTGCGGCGCTGCGGGAGGAGGGGCTGATCTCGGCGACGATCAGCGCCGGGCAGGCCTTCGGCGGCGACCATGAGGCCGTGACCGTCCATTCCGCGCTGCTGGGTGCGAGGATCGTGCTCGGTGCCGACGTCGCCGTGGTCGTCCAGGGGCCGGGCAATCTCGGCACCGGCACCGCCTGGGGATTCTCCGGCGTGCAGGCCGTCGAGGCGCTCCATGCGGCGAGCGTGCTGGGCGGGGTGCCGATCGCCGTGCTGCGCGTGTCGGGAGCTGATGCGCGCGATCGCCATCAGGGGCTGTCCCACCACACCTCGACGGTCTGCGGCCGTGCCGCTCTGACTCCCCTGCACCTGCCGGTGCTCTCCGCTGCCGATCCTGACTACAGCCGCTTCCATGCGTCAGTGACGGAACAGGTGCGATCGACGATCATCGACCCCGGACGTGCTCGCGGACTCGAGCACAGGATCCATGAGATGCCCGCGGGGGGTCTGCGCGCGGCGCTCGAGGCGCTGCCGGTGCGCCTGGCGAGCATGGGCCGAGGCATCGAGGAGGACGAGTCCCCGTTCCTCTATCCGGCCCTCGCCGGGCGGCTCGCCGCCGACCTCATCCCCGCCCGCTGAACGTCTCGGGGGACGCCTCCCCGCGCTCCTGGATGAGACGCTGGAGGCGATGGGCGGCGGACACGGCCCTCCGGCCGTCGGCGCTGGAGATCGCCATGGTCGCGAGCGTCGTTCCGTCGGCCAGATCCAGGTGCGCCCAGGGGTCTCCCATCGGATACCCCACTCCGATGATCTCGGCCCACTCGAGGGTGCGGGAGGAGAGATGGTTGCGCACCTCGAGGGTGCGCTCGCGGGCGACGATCCTCACCCGGCCCTCGAGATGGCACACCAGCAGCCCCAGGAGTCCCAGGAGCATCAGGGCGATGCGGCCGCCGACGGAGAACCCGGGGATATTCAGAGCCCACCAGACCGTGCCGGAGAGCATCACCGCGCCCGTCGGGTAGCCGACCAGACGGACCATGAGCGGCCGGAGGACGACCACCTCGGCCGGCCCCTCCCCAGCCGTCGGCCCTGAGGGGACCGACGGGACGGAGGAACCTCCGCGCAGGGGCATGGGATCGCGCCGGAGCCTCAGATCCGGCAGGCCTGGATCGCGGTGACGAGGATGGCGCGGGCGCCCACGTCGTACAGCTCGTCCATCATGCGGTGGGACTGGCGGCGCTCGACCATCACCCGCACCGCGGACCATTCCCCGTCGCGCAGGGGCGAGACCGTGGGCGACTGGTATCCGGGCGAGATCGCGACGGCGCGCTCGAGGAGCTCGCTCGGGATGTCGTAGTCGAGCATCACGTACTCGCGAGCCACGAGCACGCCGCGGATGCGCCGCTCGAGGACCTCGAGAGAATGCTGGGCGGCGTCGTCGAGCTCGAGGCCCGGACGTGAGAACAGCACGGCCTCCGACGTCATGATCGCCTCGCCGAAGGGCTCCAGCCCAGCCTGGCGCAGCGTCGTGCCGGTCTCGACGACGTCGGCGATGACGTCGGCGACGCCGAGGCGGATGGAGGACTCCACCGCGCCGTCGAGGTGCACGACCTCGGCGCTGACGCCGTGCTCGGCCAGGTGGTCCTGGACGAGGTTCTCGTAGCTCGTGGCGATGCGGGCGCCGCCGAGCTCCGAGACGTCCTCGTGCTCGCCGACGGGCGCCGCGAAGCGGAAGGTGGAGCGGGCGAATCCCAGGGCGAGGATCTCCTCGGCCGGAGTGCGGGAGTCGATCAGCATGTCCTGGCCGGTGATGCCGACGTCCACGGTGCCGGAGCCGACGTACACGGCGATGTCGCGCGGACGCAGGTAGAAGAACTCCACGTCGTTCTCATGGTCGACGACGACGAGCTCCTTGGCCATACCGCGGCGGCGGTATCCCGCCTCCTGCAGCAGCGCGGCGGCGGGCTCGGACAGAGCGCCCTTGTTGGGGACTGCGATGCGCAGCACGGTTTCCTCCTTCGCCGCAGCGGCGGCGCTCAGAGCTGATGGCAGAGCTGATGGGTCGGGGCGGGGCTGCGACGCGTCGCGCCGAGCATCTGGCGAGCGGCCGACGGGACGCTCAGAGCCTGCGGTAGACGTCCTCGAGGGAGAGCCCTTTGGCCACCATCATGACCTGCACGTGGTAGAGGAGCTGGCTGATCTCCAGGGCGGCGTCGTCGAGAGTCTCGTGCTCGCAGGCCATCCAGACCTCCGCAGCCTCCTCGACGATCTTCTTGCCGATCTGATGGACGCCGCCGTCCAGCTCCCGCACGGTCCCCGATCCCTCGGGGCGGGTGCGGGCCTTCTCGGTCAGCTCGGCGAACAGCGCTTCGAAATCCTTCACCGTGCCAGGGTACTGGTCCCGACGGTCGGACCGCGCCACGGACCGCTCCTCGGATCCGTCGACCTCAGAGGATCCGTCGACCGCAGCGGATCCGTCGGGCCCAGCGGCTGCCACGGCCTCAGCGGCGGCGGACCGTCGGATCCAGGTGCGCCGTCTCGACCTCGACCGACCGGTGGCGGTCCTCTCCTCGACGGACCCTCCACCAGACGAAGAAGCCCGTGAGCGTGAAGCAGCCGTAGAAGACGTACATGAGCGCACTGGCGTAGTACCCGGCACTGATCAGGAGCGGGACGCCGACGATGTCGACCGCCACCCAGATCAGCCAGAACTCCACCCAGCCCTTGGCCATGCCGAAGGTCGCCAGCAGCGAGCCCATGAAGATCCAGGCGTCGGCCCAGACCGGCTCATAGGAGCCGAGCGCACGGAAGAGGGGCGTGAGCAGGGCGGTGCCGCCCACCATGACCACGACCAGCAGAGCCCGGGTTCCCCAGGAGGCCCATTGCGGCTCGACGGCGGTGCCGCCGGCATCCTTCGCCTGCTTCCAGCGCACCCATCCGTACACGCTGGTGGCGATGAACATCACCTGCCGCCCGGCCTGGCCGTAGAGGTCGATGCTGGCGGGGCTGCCGAAGACGGTGCCGAGGAACACGGTGAGCAGCAGGAGGTTGCCCACGATCCCGATGGGCCACGCCCACACCTTGCGCCGCATGCCTCCCAGCGCGCTCAGCAGGCCGAAGACGTTGCCGAGCACCTCGCGCCAGAGGATGAACTGTCCGCCCGCGAGCTCGAGCTTCGCGTCGAAGAGCCACTGCAGCAGATCCATGAGGGTCCTCTCTCCCGTCGGATGCAGTGGCTCCGGGGGAAAAGGGATCCAGCATGCTGCTCGCAGCGCGCACGGAACGTGCTCGAGGGCATGCAGGACGTGCGCCTCTCATCCAGGCTTTCACTGTCGGTGCCGGAGTTCCACCGGCTCCACCGCTGGCGCGGGTCGCGGACTGTCACCGCCGGCTCGGATTCTCACCGACCCCGGAGCACGTCACAGGATGTGACCGCCCCACGATATACCTGGTCGGAGCGGCTCCGCCGTGACGGTGACGACAGATGGCAGAACCGTGCGGCGCGGCGCGGCGCCGTCCCGCCCCGCCGTCCCGCCCTGTCAGTGCGCGGCGTGGGTCGAGGCGAGCGCTCGCAGCGCGGCGATCTCCTCGGTGGCGTCCTGCGCCCGGTAGATCGCCGATCCTGCGACGAAGACGTTCGCCCCGGCTTCCGCGCAGCGCTCGATGGTCTCGCGGCTCACGCCGCCGTCGACCTGGACCGACACCTCCAGGTTCGCCTCCGAGATCGCGCGGCGCGCCCGACGGATCTTCGGAAGCATCGTCTCCAGGAAGCTCTGCCCGCCGAATCCGGGCTCGACCGTCATGATCAGCAGCATGTCGAACTCGCCGATGACGTCCAGCAGGGGCTCGACCGGCGTGGCCGGTCGGAGCGCGACGCCGACCGCGGCGTTCTTCCGGCGCAGCTCCCGGGCCAGGCGGATCGGTGCGGCTGCGGCCTCCAGGTGGAAGGTCACCGAGGAGGCCCCGGCCTCTGCGAACGCCGGAGCCTCGCGATCGGCGTCGGCGATCATCAGATGCGCATCGACCGGGATGGGGCTGCGCTCGACGATCTGCTCGACCATCGACGTCCCGAAGGTGAGGTTGGGGACGAAGCGGTTGTCCATCACATCCACATGGACGCTGTCGGCGGCGGAGATCCGATCGAGCTCCTCGCCGATGCGCATGAAGTCGGCGTTGAGGATGCTGGGGTGGATGTAGAGGCCGTCGGTGGAGTAGGCGGGGCTCATCAGGGACGGGGTCCTTCCTCGGTGGGGGCGCTCGGCGCCTCGGGCAGGCGGCGCAGCAGGGCGATGAACATCGCATCGGTGCCATGGACGTGCGGCCACAGCTGGACGGATGGTCCCTCCCCCAGCTCGACGTCGTCGCGGACGTCGGGGAGGATCCCGGCGCGCACCGCGGACCGCGCGTCCAGCTGCTCGACGTCGTCGCGCCGACGCAGCACGTCCGAGACCACGAGACGGGTCTCGGCCGCATGCGGGGAGCAGGTCACATAGGCGACCACGCCGCCGGGCGCAGTCGCATCCAGGGCCGAGCGCAGGAGATCGCGCTGGATGACCCCGAGATGCCCGATGTCTCCGGGGGTCCGGCGCCAGCGGGACTCGGGCCGGCGGCGCAGAGCGCCCAGGCCCGAGCACGGCACGTCGGCGAGGACGCGGGAGAAGCGTTCGGGCAGCTCTTCGCCGATCGTCGTCCCGTCGGCGGTCCGCGTCTCGATCTCGCAGCCGGCTTCGCGCAGCGTGGCGACAGCCCGGTCGACCAGCTCGGTGCGATGCTCCTGCAGCTCGACGGCCAGCAGGTCGGCATCATGGTCGATCGTGAGCCCGCCCAGCAGCGCGGTCTTGCCGCCGGGACCGGAGCACAGGTCCAACCAGTGCGCGTCCTCGGCGAGGACGTCGTCGTCGGCTCCGACGGCGAGTGCGAGGGCCATCAGCTGGCTCCCCTCGTCCTGGACCGCCGCACGGCCCTCGCGCACGGCCTCCATGCCGCCGGGATCCCCCGAGGGCCAGGAGGCCGCGAAGATGGACAGACGCCCCCGGCTCGCACCGGAGTCGATCAGCTCGTCGAGATCGGTCAGGCCCGGTCGCATGACGAGTGAGACCGCAGGCGCGGCGTTCTGCGCGGCGAGCAGGTCGTCGATCTCCGCGGGGTCGCGGCCGTGCGCTGCCAGCGCCTCGGTCAGCGCTCGCACGACCCAGCGCGGATGGGAATGGACGACAGCGAGATGGCCTGCGGGGTCGGTCGTGCGATCCGGTGCGACCTCCTCGATCCACTCCTCGAGCGTCCTCTCGCCCGCGCGTCGCAGGATCGCGTTGGTGAAGCCGGCGGCACCCGCTCCCACCTCCTGGCGCGCGAGGGCGACCGTCTCGGAGGTGGCGGCGTGCGGTGCGACGGACATGTCGAGCAGCTGGTAGACGCCCAGGCGGAGCACGTCGAGGAGGCCCGGGTCGATCTGGTCCAGCGGACGGTCGGTGCAGGCGGCGATCACCGCATCCAGGCGGCCCTGGGCGCGCAGCGAGCCGTAGAAGAGCTCGGTGGTGAAGGCTGCATCGCGTCCCGAGACGCGGTGGCGGCGGAGCAGGCGAGGCAGCACGAGGTTCGCATACGCGTCGTCCTCCCGCACGGCCCGCAGCCCCTCGTAGGCCACCTGACGAGCAGGCGTCGTGCGGCGTCCGCGCTCGGAGGGACGCTTCTCGGACCAGCCGCGACGCGGCCCTCCCTGGCCGCGCGAGCCGGAGCGCTCGCGGCCCTTCGCGTCCCGACGGCGCTCACCGCCCCGTCGGTCATCGCGCTCGCCGCGCCCGGAGCGGCGCTGGCCGCCATGCCGATCGTCGTCGCGGCTCATGCGCGCTCCTCGGGGTTCTGCTCGGAATCCTGACCGCTGTGCTGCGCGGAGTGTCGATCATCGTCCTGGGCCGCGTCGAATGACGCGCCGGCGGCGAGGGAGGCCCCCCGGGCCCAGTCGGCGCCGCGCATGGCCCGCTTCCCGGCGGGAGCCACGGTCCCGAGGGCCAGGGGCGAGGTCCCGGTGCCGACCATGAGATGCCGCTTGCCTGCGACGAGGACGCCGGGAGCCGGAGACGGCGCGTCCGGCGGGACCTGCTCCAGGCCGAGGATCTTGAACCGGGAGCCGTCGAGCTCGGTCCAGGCTCCGGGCTCGGGACTCATGCCCCGGATATGGGCGCTGACCTGTTCCGCAGGCAGCGTCCAGTCGATGCGGGCCTCAGCAGGTGTGAGCTTGGCGGCGTGGGTGGCGAGCGCGTGATCCTGCGGTACGGCGACCGCGGTGCCGGCGTCGATCGCATCGAGCGTCTCCAGCAGCAGATGTGCTCCCTGGTCCGCCATCCTCTCGAGAAGCTCGCCCGCCGTCTCGAGCGCACCGATCGGAGTGGGGGCGGTGGCGAGGACGTCGCCGGTGTCCAGCCCCTCCTCGATCCGGAAGATGCTGAGGCCGGTCGCGTCGGCTCCGGAGAGCACGGCCCGCTGGGCGGGCGCGGCGCCTCGCCATGCAGGCAGGAGGGAGAAGTGCAGATTGATCCAGCCATGGGCGGGGATGTCGAGCGCAGGCCAGGGGATCAGGTTCCCGTAGGCGACCACGGGCGCGGCATCCGGGGCGAGATCGCGCAGGGTCCGCTGGACATCGGCGTCGCGCAGGGTGCGCGGTGTCAGCACCGGCACTCCCGCCTCGTCGGCGAGGGAGCGCACGGGGCTGGGTCGGAGCTTCCGGCCGCGGCCGGAAGGGGCATCGGCGCGGGTGAGCACCCCGACCACCTCGTGGTCGGAGTCCAGCAGCGCGCGCAGGGACGGGAGGGCGGCCTCGGGGGTGCCGGCGAAGAGCAGACGCATGATGCCCTCAGTCTACGGGCCAGGGCCAGGTCAGAAGACGTCCGACGGGTCCATCCGCACCCGCAGGGATCCGCGCTGCTTGCGGGCGGAGCGCGCGGCGACGCCGGCGCGCAGCGCATCGGCGAGCTCCTGGGAACGTCGCGGGTCGATGCGCAGAACAGCGCGGGCGCGCCCGCGGTCGTCCCCGTCCTCGAGGCCGACGGGGCCGAACACGGAGACGCCGTCGGGGAGATCGACGGTCTCGAGGAAGAGCCGACAGGCCTCACGGTCGCCGACGATCTCAGCGACCCGGGAGAACGGTGGCAGGTCGAGCTCTCGGCGGTCCTCGAGCACCCGGTCCAGGAACAGCGCGGAGCGGTGGGCGACCAGATCGCGGATGGCTGGGAGGGTCTCGGTGCCCACCACGAGCACCTCGCCGTCCTCGGCACCGGGCCTGACGAGCGCGATGGCGCTGCGCCAGCGCCTGACAGCCTCGACGTCGGCGTCGTAGGCCGCCCGGCCCAGCATGGCGTCGGCGTCCAGCAGCACGGCGGCCGCATAGCGTCCGGGTGGGGCCGGCTCCGCGCCGGGGGTGGACACGACGATCGCGCCGTCCTCGACGGCATCGTCCTCGAGGGGGCCGTGCGCTCCCCCGGCGATCTGGAGGACGGCATCGGGGAAGGTGCGTCCCAGCTCCTCGGCGGTGCGGGCGGAGCCGACGACCATCGCGCGCATGCCGGTGCGGTCGCACTCCGGGCATCGGTACGCGTCCTCCCGCCGACCGCACACTCCGCAGTGCAGGGGGCCGGAGCGGCCGCGCATCGACAGCGGTGCCGAGCACTCGGGGCAGCGGGCCCTTGTGCCGCAGAAGGTGCACGCGATCGCCGGAGCGTATCCGGAGCGCGGCACCTGGACCAGGACGGGACCCCTCGTCATGCCTCGTCGGATCACCCGCAGCGCCTCTCCGGGCAGGCGCGTGCGACCTCCCGGGCCCTCACGGTCACGCAGATAGCGGTCCATGGCGACGATCCTCGGACGCACCAGAGGCATGGGAGCGGGCACCGGTCGAAGGTCCACCAGGTGCCCGGCATCCACCAGCGAACGCACGGCCACCGACTCGGAGCTCGAGACCAGCAGCAGCGCCGCACGCTCCTCGTGCGAGCGCCGCTGCAGGATCATGCGCGTGCGCGGGTACGGGGCGCGCGGCTCGATCAGGAGGTCGTCGGACTCGTCCAGGCAGACGATCAGCCCGAGATCCTGCACGGGGGCGAACGCGGCCGAGCGGTTGCCCAGCACGATCCGCGTCGCGCCGCGCAGGATCCGTCGGTAGGTCCGATAGCGCTTCTCCGGCCCCTCCGTGCCGGCGAGGACCTCATGGTGGAGTGCCCGTTCGTCGAGCTCTCGGGAGAGCCGGGAGACGTCGCGCTGATCGGGGGCGACGACGAGGACGCCGACACCCGGAGCTACATCGGCGATCGCGTCGGCGACCACCGTCGTCCAGGGGTCGGCGGCGTCCAGGGTCAGAGCGGCGCGCGGCACGGGCCCCTCGGCTCCGCCCGCACGGGCGACGAGCGCCGAGAGGCCCGTGTAGCGGTCCCCGGGGCGGGGCGCGCGCGGAGCGCCCGCCTCCGTCTCCTCCGGTCCCTCCGTCTCCTCCGGTCCCACTGACGCGGCCCCCTCCGCCGCCTCCTTCTCGGCGGCGGCGCGGTCCGCTCGCTCGGCGCGCGCATGGCGCGGTGGCAGCGCGAGGCGCAGCACATCGCCGACAGAGCCGGCACAGCTATCGGCGACCTCCTCGCAGACTCGCATCAGCGAAGGCGGCATCACCACGTCGTCGGACACCAGACGGCCCAGCGCCGCGAGCGGACGGTCCGTCGTGGGATGCTCGCGCCGCTCCAGGACGATCCCCTCGGTGTCGCGCCCCGAGAAGCGGACGCGCACCCGCATCCCGGGGCCGGCGTCGGCCGTCGCGGGAGTGACCGCGTACTCGAAGGGCCTGTCGAGGTGGGGCAGCACCCCGATCAGTCGCACGCTGGCGACCGGCAGCTCGTCGACGACCTCGAAGCCCGCCGTGGTGCGCAGCCCGACGGCCCGGCTCGCATCGGTGCGAGCCGGGTCGGGAGCATCGGGGACGACCGCGGCGGGGGCGGGGGCCTCGAAGAGTCCCTCCTGCTCCCCCGCCGCGCCGGTGGTCTGGGCGTTCAGCGCTTGTGCACCGCCACCAGGTCGCACACGAAGATCAGGGTCTCGTTCGCACCGATGACCGGCGGGGCGCCGTGCTCGCCGTAGGCCAGGTGAGCAGGGATGTCCAGGCGCCGACGGCCACCGACCCTCATGCCCTGGACGCCCTGGTCCCAGCCGCTGATGACCTGGCCGACGCCGAGCTGGAAGCGCAGCGGCTCACCGCGGTCCCACGACGCGTCGAACTGCTCGCCGCTGGAGTGGGAGACGCCGACGTAGTGGACGTCCACGACATCGCCGCGTCCGGCCTCCTCGCCCTCGCCGACGATCTCGTCGGTGACGATCAGCTCGGTGGGCGCCTCGCCCTCGGGGAAGTCGATCTCGGGCTTGCTGCGGGTCATGTGTCCTCCTGGGGTCGGGATGGGAGCGGACGGATCAGCGGGGCCTGTGCGGCCGATGGAGTCGGCGCCGGGAGGCGCCGGCTCCGTGTCACGCGCTGTAGGGGCGCGTGGCGTCGAGGACGTCGATCACGAAGATGAGGGTCTGGTCGGCGAGTGCGCTGGTGCTGCCCTCCTCCGTGGTGCCGTAGGCGTCGGCCGGCGGGATCACGAGCATGACCTGGCTGCCGACGGAGAGGTCCAGCAGGTGATCGTCCCAGCCGGGGATGACCTGGCCGAGACCCTGCGTGAACGAGAAGGTGGTGCCGGCGTCCCACGAGGAGTCGAACTGGGAGCCGTCGGACCACTGCCAGCCGGTGTACGCCATCGTCAGGTAGTCGCCGGCCTGGGTCATGTCGCCGGTGCCCTGGATGAGGACCTCGCGGACGGTCTCGGTCGGGGCGTCGCCGGTCGGCGTCGAGTCCAGCGACGGCGCGCCGTCCTCCGCGAGGGTCACGGTCGGGAAGTCGCCGGAGACCTCCTGCGCTTCCCCCTCCGCGCGCAGGGACGGGATGACGTGGTCGACGTCCGCCACCTGGACCAGCGAGTAGGTGGTGCCGGAGGTGTCCGTCTGCCAGCCCGCCATGGCGAAGCGCGAGCCCACCGTCACCGTCTGGAAGAACTCCAGCGCGGAGTCGCCGATCGAGTCGGCGTTCATCGTGAGCGTGTTCGCCGAGGCGCCCTGCCACCACGACTGCAGGGTCTCCCCGGTGGAGGCGTCGACGTACATGCTGCGCAGGACCGCCACGTCGCCCGCGGCGAGGGCCGCCCCGTCGCCCGCGACGATCACTGCCGCGTCGGCCGCGTCGACGGTCAGCGGCGGGGTGAACTCCACCGTCGGCTCGGCCCCGAGGTCATCGCTGACGGTGACGCCGTCCAGCGAGGTGCCGGTGAGGCCGGTGCCCCCGTCGGAGGCGGTGGACCCGGTGCCGTCGGTGTCGTCGCTGCAGGCGGCGAGCCCGATGGCGGCGGTGGCGGCGAGGGCGGTGGTCAGCAGGGTGCGGCGGCGGATCAAGGGCGAGCCTTTCGGATCAGGGGGTCCCGGGCGGGGAGGCGGGGTCAAGGGTACGGGCTGGAGCCGTGAGCAGCCTCGGGCCCAGCTGGGAGGGCACGATGGCCCGCGAGGATCGAGCGGCCCGATGAGCTCGCAGGCGTGCTGCCGCCGGCATCATGCAGGGGGTGCTCCGTCGGCGCGCGCCCTCCCCGCCTCGCGGATCTCCGCGAGCAGGGCATCCACCTCCGGCGCGCTCGTGGCGAAGGGATCCAGCACCTGCACCGGCATGGCGCCCGGCCTCGTCATCCGCAGCGTCGTCCAATCGACGACGTGGTCGACGCCGAGCTCCTGCGCGAGCGTGACGACCTGCCCCCGCAGATGCGCACGAGTGGTGGCCGGTGCGACGGTGCGAGCCCTCTCGATCCGCGCGTCGTCGAGCACGCGAGGTGCGAGTCCGCGCCGCTGAAGCGCCTGGAAGACGCTCTGGTCAGGAGAGATGTCGTGGTAGGCGAGATCCAGGCGCTCGATCGACGCATCGGCCAGGTCCACGCCGCGGCGCTCGCGAACCTGGCCGATCAGCTTCTCCTTGATCGCCCAGTCCAGGGTGCGCTCCGCCCAGGAGCGATCTCCTGTGCGCACTGCGTCCAGCGCCCGCTGCCAGTCCTCGAGCACCGGCGCCTCAGCCTCCTCGGCGACGGTCGCGGCGAGGTCGAGCCATCGCTGCTGGATCTCCAGGGCGGTGACGGTGCCGCCGGCCGCGGTGGGGAGCGGTGCCGAGCCGGTCAGGTCCCGCGCCACGCTGCGGATCGCGGAGATGTCGTCGGCCAGTGCGAGGTCCGGCAGGGTCCTGCCGGACTCGATCAGCCGCAGCACCAGATCCGTGGTGGCGAAGCGCAGGCGGGTGGACACCTCGCTCATGGTCGAGTCGCCGACGATCACGTGCAGCCGCCGGAAGCGGGTCGGATCGCCGTGCGGCTCGTCACGGGTGTTGATGATCGGGCGGGTGCGGGTGGTCGCCGAGGACACGGCCTCCCACATGTGGTCGCTCCGGCGCGAGAACACGAAGGTCCCCGTGCCGTCGGCCTCCCGCACCACGCCGCCCGCGCCCGTGACGATCTGGCGGGTCACCAGGAACGGCAGCAGGAACGCCGGCAGGCGCGTGAACTCCCCGCGCCGGTCCACCAGATAGTTCTCATGCGATCCGAAGGCGTTCCCCGCGGAGTCGACGTTGTTCTTCAGCAGGTGGATCGTGGCGTCCTCGCCGGCCTCGGCGAGGCGGGCGTTGGCACCCGCGGCGAGGTCCGCGAGGATGCGCTCGCCGGCGCGGTCCTGCGCGACCAGGTCCCACCAGTCGTCGCACTCCGCGGTCGCGTACTCCGGATGCGAGCCGACGTCGAGGTAGAGGCGCGCAGCGTTGCGGAGGAACACGTTGGAGGAGCGGCCCAGCGCCACCACCGGACGGAACAGCTCGCGGGCGGCCGCCTCCGGCTCCAGGGCGCGGGTGCCGTCCGAGCCCACGCAGACGAGCCCGTACTCGGTCTCCAGACCACCGACGCGGCGCCGCATCAGCGGACTCCCGCGTCCACGGTGCGCGTCCGCGCGGTGTCGACGGCCCCGGCGCCCCCGGAGAGCCCGATGGCCGCGGGCGCCGTGGTCACTGGCCGCCCTTCTGGACGAAGGAACGGACGAAGGACTCGGCATTGGACTCGAGGACGGCGTCGATCTCGTCGAGGACGTCCTCGGCGGCCTGGGCGGAGGTGAAGGTCTGCCCGCCGGTCAGGGCGTCGTCGAGGGTCTCGTCGCCGTCACCGGCTCCGGGTGCGTTCAGGGACTGCTGGGACATGATGCTCCGTTCGTCGTCGGTCGTCTGGCTGTCTGGCGGTCGGTCTGCTGTCGCCGGGGTGGCGGCGTCAGGTGCGGTTCACGGCCCCGCGCAGGGCGGCGGCGAGGGTCTCGACGTCGGCCGCGGGGTCGATGCCATTGTCCTCGCACCAGCGGGCGGATCCCAGACGCGGATCTGCGAGCCGCAGTCTCATCCCGCCCTCGGAACCGGCCAGGGTGATGACGTCCCAGCCGGCCGACGGCACGGACTCGCGGTGGGCACCGATGAGCCGGCCGCGCAGATGGGCGCGCGTCGAGGCGGGCGGGGTCGTGACGGCGGAGAGGACCTCCTGCTCGTCGACCAGCGAGGGCACGGCGCCGGCGGCCCGCAGCTTGCCGAAGAGCCCGTGGGCAGGGCGGAGATCCGAGTACTGCAGGTCGATCGCGTGCAGGCGAGGATCCGACCAGTCCAGCCCGTGGCGGGCGCGATAGCGCTCGAGCAGCTGGAGCTTGGCGACCCATTCGACGCGGGAGGAGGCGAGCATCGGGTCCCGCTCCAGCAGGTCGAGGATCTCCTGCCACGCCGTGACGACCTGAGCGGTCTCCGGATCGGAGAGGTCGGCGCGGGCGGCGACGGCCTCGAGGTGCGCGCGCTGGATCTGGAGGGCGGTCATCTCGCGGCCGTCCTTCAGAGGCACGCTCGTGCGCAGGCTCGGATCGTGGCTGATCGCATGCACCGCGGAGACCGGATCGGCGAGCGTCAGGTCCGGCAGGATCGGATCGCCCTCCCGGTGACCGGCCTCCAGCGCGGCGAGCACGAGGGAGGTGATGCCGAGCTTGAGGAAGGTGGACTCCTCCAGGAGGTTCGCGTCGCCGATGATCACGTGCAGCCGGCGAAACCGGGAGGCGTCCGCATGCGGCTCGTCGCGGGTGTTCACGATCGGCCGGTTCAGCGTGGTCTCGAGGCCGATCTCGGCCTCCATGAAGTCGGCCCGGGAGGAGATCTGGAAGCCCGGCTCGGTCCCGCGGGTGCCGAGACCCACGCGGCCGGCTCCCACCAGCACCTGGCGTGTGGCGAGGAAGGGCAGGAGCGCGGCGCAGACCTCCTCGAAGGGGACGGAGCGGTCCAGCAGATAGTTCTCGTGGGTGCCGTAGGAGGCGCCCTTGCCGTCGGTGTTGTTCTTGTACAGGGCCACGTCGGGGATGCCGTCGGCGCCCTGGAGGATCTCCATCGCGCGGCGGGCGACGAGCTCGCCGGCGCGGTCCGCGACCACCGCCTCCCGGGCGCGCATCACCTCGGGTGCGGAGTACTCCGGATGGGCGTGGTCCACGTACCAGCGAGCGCCGTTGACCAGCACCGCGTTGCCGACGGAGCGGTGCACGGCCCAGGAGAGCACCTCGTCGTCGGGCCCTTCCGGAGCGACGTCGGAGCCGAGGACGGGCCCGTCGAGCTCGACCGACGGCAGGTGCGCGTCGTGCACCTCGTCGGTCAGCTGGGTGGGGTGCGCGGCAGCGCGCTCGATCTCGAAGCCGCGGGCATCCCGGAGCGGGGACTCGTCGCCGTAGTCCCAGCGCACGCGTCGGCCCCGCTCCCCCTCCTCCTCGGCGAGCAGGGCGTAGGCGCCGACGACCAGATGGGAGAGGAGGATGGCGCTGCCGGCCCCCGCCTTCGCGCGGTCGTCGAGATCGGCGTGCAGGACGCCGAACTCGGTCTCGATGCCCATCGGGCGCTCGGTGGTGAGCCGTGCTCTCCTGCTCGTCATGCTCTGTCCTCCTCGTGACGGCGCAGCGGGATGATCGCCTCGACCTTCCGCCCCCGGCGGCCGGAGACCCGCGACCACTGGTCGGGGTTCTCGGCCGACGGCATGTCCTCGTTCTCCGCGAACTCGGTCGTGATCGCCTCGCGCAGATGGTCGAGGGAGATGCCGACCTCGCCGCTCGAGATCTGCTGCTTGACGGCGTTCTTCTTGGCCCGGTCGACGATGTTGCGCAGCGTCGCCCCGGACACGAGATCGCGGAAGTGCAGGGTCTCCGCGCCTCCGTCGGCGTACTCGACCCGCACGAACGCCGAGGCGGGGCCGGAGTCGTAGATGCGGTTGACGGCGGCATCCAGCAGCGTCTCGCGGTCGTCCCTCAGGGGGACGTCCCCGCCCAGGTACAGCCCGAGGATCTCGCGGCCGGATCGCTCGTCGGGCCGGCGCACCCGGATCTTGACGTCCAGCCGGCCCGGCCGCAGGATCGCGGGATCGATCATGTCCTCACGGTTGGACGCACCGATGACGATGACGTTGTCCAGGCCCTCCACCCCGTCGATCTCCGCAAGCAGCTGAGGCACGATCGTGGTCTCCACATCGCTGGACAGACCGCTGCCGCGGGTCCGGAACAGCGCCTCCATCTCGTCGAAGAAGACGACGACGGGATGATCGGCCGCCGCCTTCTCCCGTGCCCGTTCGAAGACCAGGCGGATGGAGCGCTCCGTCTCGCCGACGTACTTGTTCAGCAGCTCCGGTCCCTTCACGTTCAGGAAGGCCGAGTTCGCGAGCGCCTCGGCGACGGACACCCCGCGCACCTCGGCGCTGCGCAGCACGAGCTCATGGGCGACGGCCTTGGCGATCATCGTCTTGCCGCAGCCGGGCGGGCCGTAGAGCAGCACTCCCTTGGGCGGGCGCAGACCGTAGGTGCGGTAGAGATCCTGCTGGAGGAACGGCAGCTCGACGGCGTCGCGGATGGTCTCGATCTGCTCGGACAGGCCGCCGATCTGGTCGAAGGAGACGTCGGGGACCTGCTCGAGGACGAGATCGGTGATCTCGGCGCGGTCGATCTGCTCGATCACCAGCTGCGCCTTGAGGTCCACGAGCACGTGGTCGCCATGATGCAGGACCGTATCGCCCAGAGCGCCGGAGCGGCGCAGGACCCGGTTGTCGTCGGGGGCGACGGCGACGAGCACGCGGGAGTCCGGGAGCGCCTCGAGGACCGTGACCACGTTGCCCGCATCCGCCGGAGGGACCGCCTCGACGGCGGCCAGCGACTCGTTCAGCCGCAGCTCGGTCCCGGGTGCCAGCGCGTCCAGGTCCAGGGACGCGGCTGTCGCCACCCGCAGCCGCCGCCCGTTGTGCAGGACGTCGACGGTGGTACCCTCGGCGCGCCGCAGGAAGGTGGCGTACGAGTTCGGCGGCTCGCCCACACGCTCCAGATCTGCCTTGAGCTCGACGATCTGGGCACGGGCGGAGCGCAGGCTCGCAGTCAGCCGGTCGTTCTGCGCGGCGAAGCGCTCGAGCTCGGCGCTCATCTCGGCGTAGGTCTTCATGATCGCGCCTGTCCTCCTCCTGCACGGTGCGGCGGCCGTCCGGGCCGCCGACGGGTCGGGCGTCCGCCCTGGGACCGTCCTCAGCGGTCGCGGCCCTGGCGGATGTCCCGCAGGGCGCGCTTGATCTTGCGCGGAGCGACGCCCCGCTCCCCGAGGTCCTGGGCGCTCCACTCGCTCTCGCTGCCCCCGAAGCCGTCGTTGTCCGGGTGGTTCAGCTCGGCCTCGTCGCGGGATCCCGGGGCGGGGCGGGTCACGCGACGCAGGGCCGCGGTGCCGTGCGCGGTCCGGCGCGCGGTGAGCAGGAAGCCGGTGTGGGCGTTCATCCTGTGCTCCGGCCGCACGGCCAGGCCCTCCAGGTGCCACGGCCGCACGAAGGACTCCCAGGCGTAGGGCTCGGTGAACTGTCCGTGATCGCGCAGTGCCTCCGCCGTGCGCGACAGCTGGGTGACGGTGGCCACGTAGGCCAGGAACACCCCGCCGGAGACGAGCACCTCGGCGGCGGCGTCCACGCACTCCCAGGGAGCGAGCATGTCCAGCACGACGCGGTCGACGGCCGGCCCCTCGGGGGCGAGGGTCGGAGCGACGTCCTGGAAGTCGCCGACGGAGAGCTGCCATGCCGGATGCGGGCCGCCGAAGTAGGTCTCCACGTTCTCGCGGGCGACTCCGGCGAAGTCCTCGCGCCGCTCGATCGAGTGCACGGAGCCCTCAGGGCCGACGGCGCGCAGCAGAGCAGTGGTCAGTCCACCGGACCCCACCCCCGCCTCGAGCACGCGGGCGCCCGGGAAGATGTCGCCCCACATGAGGATCTGGGCGGAGTCCTTGGGATAGATGATCGCGGCGCCGCGCGGCATCGAGAGCATGTAGTCCGCGTAGAGCGGACGCAGCGCCTGATAGCGGTTGCCCGCCGAGTCCTCCACGACGGTCCCGTCCTCGGAGCCGATCAGGGAGTCGTGGCGCAGCACGCCCCGGTGGGTGTGGAACTCGCCGCCCGGCTTGAGCGTGATGGTGTGCAGCCGGTTCTTGGAGTCCGCCAGCTGCACCTTGTCGCCCAGCTCGAAGGGGCCGGTGCGATCCAGCCCGCGGCGCGGGGCGCGCGGGGCAGGATCCTGCCCGGGGGCAGGGACGTCGGTGTGCTCGGGCGCGTCGGTCATGCCCGCCAGCATAGGCGGATCGCGGGTGCCATGACCGGGCGGTTCACCGTCCGCGCAGCAGCGAGTTCACCTGCGAGGACAGGATCACACCGGTGATGGCGCCGTTCTCCTCGCGCACGAGGTACACGGCCCGCGGAGCGTCCAGCATGGCGCTGATCAGAGCATCCCCCCGAAGGTCCGCGGAGAGCTCCCCGACCGGCCCCAGCGGCCTGGAGACGGCGCTCAGAGGGGTGTGCTCGCGCTCGGGCGCCGGCACCGCGGCGAGGGCCGGGCCGTCCACGCTCTGCGCGATCGAGGGCTGACCGGCACCGGCGGGGGGCAGGATCACGAGGGTCTGCTCGGCGTCGGGAAATCCGACGATCGTCGAGACCGGTTGGCGAGCGTCCAGCAGGGGCGGACGTCGTGCGAGGGCCCGCGCATCCAGTCCGGCCACGCGCTGCGCGACAGCGGCACCGTGCAGCGCCTGGGTGGCGCCCTGCCACAGCATCATCGCGATCACGGCCGCCCAGACGACGGTGAGCATCCCCGTGCTGCCGATGGAGTCGGAGCGGGCGATCTGCCACAGCGGCACGAGGATCACCAGCGCGGCGATCCCGCGACCCGCCCAGGCGGTGATGCGCGTGCCCAGAGGACGGTTCCGCAGCACGGCGCCGAGCAGCGACTCGACCGCTCGACCGCCGTCCATCGGCAGGCCCGGGAGGAGGTTGAAGGCGGCCAGGGCGGTGTTCAGATAGGCGCAGAAGGTCCAGAACAGGAGGGCTGCTCCCCCACCCTCGGCGTGCGAGAGCTGGGCGGCGAGAGCCGATGCCCCCGCCAGGAGGAGGTTCGCGAACGGCCCGGCGAGGGAGATCGCCACGGAGCCGGCTGCCCCGACCCGATCCCCGCGGTACTGCGTGTGACCTCCCCAGAGGGTCAGCGCTATGTGGTCGACGGTCCCTCCGAAGGCACGGGCCGCGAGCGCATGGGCGAGCTCATGGAGGAGGACGGACAGGATCATGAACAGAGCGATGCCCAGGGACAGCAGAACCGCCGTGCCCGCACCGACACCGGATCGTGCGAGCACCGGATGGACGACCAGCGCGAGCACCAGCACGGTCAGCACCGTTCCGGGACTGATCCGCACCGGGGGCAGGCCGCCCAGCCTCAGCTCGGGGCTCTTCATCCGCTGGCTCCTCCCGGGGCGGCCCGGAGCGGCGCCCGATCGATGCGTCGTGGCACGCGGGCGGCATGCCCTGTGATGTGCATGGGCGCGCACCGTCCGGTGCGCGCGGGGTCCCGGGGAGGATAGCCGCCGAGCCTGCACCTCGCCTGCGGACCACTCCGCCGAGCGCCTGCCTGCCCTCGGCGGAGCACCCCCGAGCATCCATCGGACCTATGATCGATGCATGAGTCGCATCGCCATCACCGCCTTCGGCGGATGGAACGACGCGGGAGAGGCCGCGACCGGGGCCGTCGAGCACCTGCTGGAGGTGTGGCCGTCCCGCCCCGCCGGTGCGGTCGATGCTGAGGACTTCATCGACTTCCAGGTCAATCGCCCCGAGATCCGCACCACGGACGAGGGGCTGCGGGTGGTCGACTGGCCGGACACCGAGCTGCGCATCGTCACTCCACCGCAGGGGCCCGAGCTAGTCGTCGTCCTGGGACCGGAGCCGTCGCTCCACTGGAAGCGCTTCTGCGACGAGGTCCTCGAGCAGCTCCAGCTGCTGGACGTCCATGCCGTCATCTCGCTCGGCGCGCTGCTCGCCGACGCCCCGCACACGCGCCCGCTGCCGGTGACCGCGCAGGTCGAACCGGGCGCGGCGGAGGTCGTGCTGGACGCTTCGCTGTACGAGGGCCCGATCGGGGTTCCCACGATCCTGGCCCGGCGCACCACGAGCGCCGGGATGCGCACCATCAGCATCTGGGTGCAGGTGCCCCACTACGTCTCGCAGAACGCCTCCCCGAAGGCCGTTCTCGCGCTGCTGCGCGAGGTGCAGGACTCGGTCAGCGCACGGATCCCGCTCGAGGAGCTGACCGAGGACGCCGAGGCATGGGAGCGCGGCGTGGACGACCTCGCCCGGACCGACGAGGACATCGCCGACTACGTGCGTCGCCTCGAGCGTGCCCAGGACGCCGCAGATCTTCCCGAGGCGAGCGGCGACGCGATCGCCCGGGAGTTCGAGAAGTTCCTGCGCCGCCGTCGCGAGGAGGGCTGAGAGCGAGCTCTGGGCGCACGTGCTCGGCTCGTCGGGCGTGCTGGCGCCCAGCGGCTCGGGCGTGCGAGCCAGCAGGCGGTCAGGCGGTCAGATCGATGCCCAGCAGGGCGTCCACCGTGCGAGGCACATCATCGAAGCCCTGCGCGTCGTCGGCCTCCGAGCGGAGCCCGGCCTCCTCCGGGCGGAGCTCCCGCCCGTCGGCCCAGGCGTCCAGCACCTCGAGCGCCGTCGGTGTGTCGAGGTCCTCGCGAAGCGCCGATCGCACCGCCGAGACGACGGCCGGGCTGGAGCCGCCGCGAGCCGCGGCGGCCCGGTAGGCGGCCAGACGCTCCACTGCCCGATCGAGCTCGGCGTCCGACCACTCCCAGTCCGTGCGGTAGTGGTGGGCGGCGAGCACCAGACGGATCGCTGCGGGGTCCACGCCCTGGCGCACGAGCCGGTGGACGAACACGAGGTTCCCCAGCGACTTGCTCATCTTCTCCCCCTCGTGCGCGACCATGCCCACATGCGGGTAGACGCTCGCGAAGCCTCGACCCAGCGCGACCGCGTGGGCGGCGCTCAGATCGTGATGGGGGAAGATCAGATCGCTCCCACCGGTCTGGATGTCGAAGGGCAGCCCCAGACCGTCGGAGGCGATGCAGACGCACTCGACATGCCAGCCCGGCCGACCGCGACCGAGCTCACCGGCATCCCAGGCGGGCTCCCCAGCGCGCTCGGCTCGCCACAGGAGCGGATCGAAGCGGCCCCGCTTCCCGGATCGGTCGGGGTCTCCCCCGCGCTCGGCGAACACCTCGAGCATCTGCTCCGGCGTCCAGCCGGAGACGTCGCCCAGGGCGCCGTCGATCGCGAGATCGAGGTACCAGTCCTCGCCCTGGGCATCAGGCGTGGGCACCTGGTAGGCGCGGCCGCGCCGTCGCAGCGCGTCCACGGTCGCGATGATGCGATCCATCGCCTCGCTGACCGAGAGATAGGTGCTCGGCGCGAGGATGCGCAGAGCCTCCATGTCCTCGGAGAACAGATCCGTCTGCTCGGCGGCGAGATCGCGCCAGTCGACGCCGTCGCGCTCGGCGCGCTCGAGGAGGGGATCGTCGACATCGGTGACGTTCTGCGCGGTCTCGACCTCGAGTCCGGTGTCGATCAGCACTCGGCGCATCAGATCAGCGGCATGGTAGGTCGCGGCATGGCCCAGGTGCGTCGAGTCGTACGGGGTGATGCCGCAGACGTACAGACGTGCGGTCCCGGGAGTGATGGGGAGCACCGGGGTGATGCGGCCCGTCCTCGTGTCGTGCAGCCGCAGCGGGTGCGACGACGGGGGAAGCGGAGTCAGAGAAGGGGAGGTCCAGGAGCGCACCCGACGATCATACGGTCTGGCCACGGGCGCCGACGGGCTGCTCTCAGGCACCACCCAGGGGATCGACCACGCCGCTGACCAGCAGACCCAGCAGGACGACGCCCGCGACGATGCGATAGATCACGAAAGGCATGTAGGAGCGGGTCTCGATCAGGCGCATGAACCAGACGATCACCGCATAGCCCACCCCGAAGGAGACCAGAGTCGCGACGATGATCGCCGCGAGGCTCGGCGCGCCCGCAGCGGCTGCGGCGGCGCTGCCCTCGGCGGTGAACAGCGGAGGCACCTCCTGGACGGCCTTGTACAATCCTGAGGCGAACACCGCCGGCACGGCCAGGAGGAAGGCGTACCGTGCCGCCGCCTTGCGGGTGTACCCCATCAGGAGGCCGGCTGTGATGGTGCCGCCGGAGCGGGAGACGCCGGGGATCAGCGCCAGCGCCTGTGCGAAGCCGAAGGTGATGCCGTCCTTGACGCTGAGCTCGTCGAGCTCCTTGTACTGGGGCGCGAACCGATCGGCCAGCCCCAGCAGCACGCCGAAGACGATGAGCATCGTCGCGGTGATGTAGAGGTTCCGCAGGGTGAAGTCGATCTGGTCCTCGAACAGCAGGCCGAGCACACCGATCGGGATCGATCCGATGATCACCAGCCAGCCCATCCTGACGTCGGGGTCCGAATGAGGGAGCTTCCCGGCGATCGCGCGGAACCATCGACCGATGATGCGTGTGATGTCCTTCCAGAAGTAGATCAGCACCGCGGTCTCCGTGCCGAGCTGGACGATCGCGGTGAACGCCGCACCCGGATCGCTGCCGGGCTCGAGGAGCTCGCCGACGACCCGCAGATGGGCGCTCGAGGAGATCGGCAGGAACTCGGTCAGACCCTGGACGATGCCCAGGATGATCGCGTCGAGGAAGGACACAGGCACTCCTTGTCGGCGCCGGGTGCTCGGAACCGGCGGCGGGCGGGACGAGAGACGGCGGGCGGACGCGCCGTCATGCAGGTCGCAGGGCTCTGCGGCCTCAGACAGAGTACGCGGCGCCGGGCTCCTGGCCCGACGCCGCGTGGGTGATGATGGTGAAGATCCGGTGAGGACAGCGCGCCGGGGCGCTCCGCCTCAGCGGTCGTCCTCGCTCTCCTCGCCCTCCTCATCGTCGAAGTCGTCGAAGTCGTCGTCCTCGTCCTCGTCGTCGAAGTCGTCGAGGTCGTCCAGATCGTCGAAGTCGTCGTCTTCGTCGTCCCCGTCGAAGACGATCAGCGGGGTGGCCACGTCGTAGGCATCGAAGAGGGCGTCGTCGTAGGTGTCGAAGGCCGTGGTGAGCTGCTCGGTCGCGGCTTCCAGGGCGGGATCGTCGTCCCCTCGCGAAGCGGAGGCGGCCTCGTAGTGACGTTCCAGGGCAGCGATCAGCGCAGCGAGAGCTGAGCGAGGATCCGTGTTCATGCTTGGACGGTACTACCTGAATGGGCACAATGGACAGCGCAGGAGCAAGGTTCGATGCCATCGTCCCAGCGGAGACCGATCCGGAGCGATGGATGCCAGGAGGAGGGCCCATCCCGTGCCAGCAGCCCGACGCCCCGGAGTCCGTCCGCCCATCGGTCGCATCGTCCACGTGCGCGATCCGCGGGGGATCCCCGACCTGCCGCTCGAGTCGGGCCGACGTCCTGAGGACTACGAGTTCCAGATCATCACCGTCCCACCCCGGACCTCGCTCTCGGCGGTGCGCGCGTCCCTGACCGATGAGGCGGAGTACGGCCGCTGGGAGCTTGCGCGCACCCGCAAGTACATCGGCGGAGGCAAGAAGGTGTGGATGCGTCGTCGCATCATCCGCGTCCGCTCCACGCTCGGGCAGGTCGGCATGCCCGACGCGTGACCCCGGGGAGGTCGGGGGCGCGGAGGCCGACGGCGCGGTCATCCACAATCGTGCTCCTCCCCCAGCGGAGAGGCTCCCGACTCTGCTCAGATGAGCCCGTGCCCGACAACGACCTCCAGCTCCTCACCGTCCTGGCTCTCGCATACCTCCCGCCCGCGGTGGTGCTCTCCCGCACCGATGTGCTCGAGCACCGCCTGCCCAACCGCTGGGTGCTCGCACTCACCGCCTCGACCTGCCTGGGGCTCGGCATCATCGCCCTCGTGCAGCCCGCCGCACGACCCGGCCTGCGCTCCGCGCTGGTGCTCGCGGTCGTCGCGGGGACCGGGGCGGTCCTGATCGCGCTCGCCGCGCCTCGGCTCCTGGGAATGGGCGATGCGAAGACCGTGCCGGTCGTCGTCCTGGCCTCCGCGGCGCTCGGGGGTCCGGCGCTGATCGCGGCCGCGCTGGGCATGGCGCTGCTGGCCGGACTCGTCGGCACCGTCGTGATGGCGCTCAGCCGAAGTGCCACGACCCGCTTCGCCGTGGGACCGATCCTGCTGGCAGGTCCGTTCCTGGGCCTCCTCGGTGCGCCTCTCGTCTCGACCGCCCTCGGGACATGAGCCTCTCGCCCCCGAAGGCCCCCGAAGGCCCCCGAAGGCCCCCGCGGTCTCCGGCAGCATCGGCGGAAGCGGAGATCAGACTCCGCGCTGCCGACGCATCTCGTACAGCGCGATGGAGCCGGCGACGGATGCGTTCAGGGAGCTTGCGCTGCCGCCCATCGGGATCTCCGCGACCTCGTCGCAGGACTCCCGCCATCCCGCGCTCATCCCGACAGTCTCGTTGCCCACGACGATCACGACCGATCCCGTGAGATCGCTGCTCGAGAGGAGGCGCCCACCGGCCTCGTCCAGGCCGATGATGCTCCACTGCTGACCGGACGCGCGCAGTCCGTCGATGTGCTCGACCAGCTCACGATGCGAGGGCAGGCGCAGCACCGGAAGCGAGAAGATCGAGCCGGTGCTGGCCCGGATCGCCGCGGGATCCCACACGTCGGCGCTGTGACCGGTGGTCACGAGAGCATCGGCGCCCAAGGCGTCGGCCGTGCGGACGAGGGACCCGATGTTGCCGGGGCTCGAAGGCCGGTCGAAGGCGACGATCACGGTCCCCTGAGCTGTCGGCAGCCGTTCCAGCCCGTCCGACGGGATGCCTGCGACCGCGAGGAGCTCCGGGGCTCCTTCCTCCCGCTCGCCGAGCTCCGCCATGAGCTCTGCTGCGAGCTCGACCACAGGGACGGACGCTGAGGAGAGCAGTTCCTCCGCCCACCGGGAGCGCTTCTCTCGCCGGTCGACCAGGAACGTGCGGATGTCGATGCCATGCGCCACGGCCTGCGTGATCGGTCGGACCCCCTGGATGATCATCTCGCCGCTGCGGGTGCGCTTGGTGCGGCTGCGCAGCAGGGCCTCCCACTGCTGGAAGCGGGCGTTGCGGCGATCGATCCGGGTGGGCAGGCGACTCATTCCGGAGATCCCTCCCCCGCACCGGCATAGCCGAGCTGGCGCCACGCCTCGTACACCGCGATCGATGCGGCGTTGGCGAGGTTCAGGGAGCGACGCGCGGGAAGCATCGGGATCCGCACCCTCTCGGTGATCCGGGGATGGCCCATGACGTCCTCCGGCAGCCCCGTCGGCTCCGTGCCGAACAGCAGCACGTCATCCTCGCGGTAGTCGATGCTCTCGAAGGTCACATCGGTGTGTGCGGTGAACGCGAACACCCGCGACGACGGCACCGCGGCGAAGCCGTGCTCCAGGTCGGGGTGGATGCTGAGGTCCGCCAGGTCGTGGTAGTCGAGGCCGGCGCGCCGCAGCTTGGCATCCTCGAAGTCGAAGCCGAGCGGCTCGATGAGATGGAGGCGGGCCCCGGTGACGGCTGCGAGCCGGATCGCGTTGCCCGTGTTGCCGGCGATCGCCGGCTCGTGGAAGAAGACATGGACCATACGGCTGATCATGGCATGACGCCCAGCGCCATGGGCTCCAGGCGGGACAGTGTGTGCTGAGGCGCATGATTTCAGGCTCTGAGCTGGGGTGATGTGGCCGCGAACATGCTCTGGGGCCCTGCTCTGGGGCCCTGCTCGGTGCCCCGCTGCGACTTCGCCCCTAGTGACGACGACACGCGCCGTGCGCGGCTGTGCTCAGTCACGCACCGGGGCCTGACTGATGGTATCCCTGCTCAGCTCACAGGCGGCAGCCGCCAGCCCCGCCAGCCCCGCCAACGAGAAGTGTCCGTCTACCGCCGCTTGAACGCCCTTTGAACGGCGGTAGACGGACACTGCTCCGCGACGATGGCCTCCGATGCTGCCAGGCCGGACCCCCTCGCGGCAGGGCGAACGTGACGGGGAGAGCGCGGCAGGGAGGAGAAGGAATGACGGGGAAACAGAAGAGGCCGGGTCCCTCCCGAAGGAGGGATCCGGCCTCGTCCCATGGTGTCCGAGGGGGGACTTGAACCCCCACGACCTAATACGGCCACTAGCACCTCAAGCTAGCGCGTCTACCAATTCCGCCACCCGGACAGGTGATCGCTCGCGGCGACAGAAAGAACAGTAGCACGGCATCAGCGCTGGTCCCAACCGGAATCGGGGGGAATGGGCCGGAAGTGGGGACGATCACGCCGAGGCGCGAGCGCGCTCCCCTGCCATCACCCGATGCAGGAGATCCAGGACCGTCCCGACCTGCTCCCCGAGCGAGGCGGTGACGGCGCCCGGCAGCCGCTCGGCGAGGTCCTGGAGCGATGCTGCGCACAGCACGAGCATCGTCGGATCGGGATCGACGAGCCGCTCGGGCGACCAGTCTCCGATCTGCTCGAGCACCTCGACGAGCTCGTCCGCAGCGGCGTGGCGGGAGTGCGAGAGCAGCTCGACCCGGGCCTTGGCCGCGAGTGCCGTGCAGCGGCGCAGCAGCGGTGTGGTGGTCTCGGGCACCAGGGGCCCGGCATCGGTGCCGGGCGGTGCGGACAGGCCGGGAGCGGAGAGCAGCGGATGGTCGGGTCGGCGGCCGACGATGCCTAAGGGCTTCGACTCGTGCGCTCGATCCAGATCCATGGGTCACGTCCTCGTGGTCGCAGCTGAGCGCGGAGGCGTCCGCGCCTGAAGCGACTTTACATCCGCTTTACCGACGACGACAAGGACTTCCGGACGGTTGTCAGCCATGCCTCTCGAGATGGGACCTCGCGGCTGAGAGCATCGTCCCGACAGGGGCGCTGGGCACTCCGAGCATCGATCTGACCTGCATATCCGCTTGGTGGGCAAGCATCTCCAGCCCATCGGCGACCTCGGACCCGAGCTGCCCGACGACCTCGGCGAGCGGAGCCGGCCAGGGGTGGTAGAGGACGTCCAGGAACGTCTGCGGATGCTCGGCGAGACGCCGGGTTCGCCAGTCCTCGGCAAGGGCGCCGGCGCCGGGAAGGGCGAGGGCGCTCACGAGCACCTCCGTCCCGAGGAGCTCCTCCGATCGCTCCCAGTCGACCGCTCGGGGCTGAAGACCGCAGGAGCGCGCGAGCTCGGCCAAGGGATCGAGCTTCTCGGTGCTCCGCGCGCTCAGGAGCACCTCCTCCGCACCGAGCTCGGCGAGTGCGGCGACGGCGCTCATCGCCGTGGCACCGGAGCCGAGGACCCCTGTGCGGCGGACGCCTTCCGCGCCGTGATCGCGCAGTGCGGCTGCGATGCCGTGGACGTCGTGGTTCTCGGCGCGCCAGGTGCCGTCGGGCAGCCGGACGAGCGTGTTCGCGATGCCGAGGCGCTGTGCCGTCGCATCCCGCAGCGAGGCGACCTCGAAGGCCTCGCGCTTGCCGGGCATGGTCACGCTGAGACCGTCGAGCGCTGCACCGGGTCCGTCGGCCAGGAACGAGGCGAGCTCTCCGGCGGGCACCTCGTAGCGCTCGTACTCGGCGTCCTCGACTCCCAGCGCGCGGTAGGCCGTGGCGTGCAGGAGCGGGGACAGGGAATGGGCGATGGGAGACCCGACGACCGCGAAGCGGCGCCGCACCGATCGCTGGTCCTCGGACTCGGACGGAGCGCTCATCGGATCATCCCTCCTCGTCCCTGGCCGCAGCCCAGTCCTGCCACTCCTTGACGTACTCCTGATGCTCCGCGTAGGTGGTCGCGAACTTCGTCTCGCCGGTCTCCGTGTTGACGGTCACCCAGTACAGCCAGTCGCCCTCCGGAGGATCGAGGGCGGCCTGGAGGGTGGCCAGGCCCGGATTGGAGATCGGCCCGATCGGCAGGCCCTGGTGAAGATAGGTGTTGTACGGGCTGTCCGTGGCCCGCTCCTCATCGGTGGTGGAGACGGTCTCGCTGCCGGTGAAGTAGGTGATCGTCGAGTCGAGCTGGAGCTTCATCGGGGTTCCGTCGGCCTCCCCGACGCCGGCGAGACGGTTCTCGATCACCCGGGCGACCTTGCCGTAGTCCTCGGAGCTGCTCGCCTCCTTCTCGACGATCGAGGCGATCGTGAGGACCTCGTGGTAGTCATCCGGTTCGACTCCCAGGTCCTGGAGCTGTCCCTCCATGCGCTCCCACATCTGGGTGATCATGTCGGATGCGGTGGCGTCCTCCGCGAAGTCGTAGCGGCCCGGCCACAGGTATCCCTCGAGGCTCTCCGCCGGGTTCTCGGGGATCCCGAGTGCGGTGTAGTCCTCCGCCGCGGCCTCGAAGTCCTCCTCAGGGACTCCGGTGGCCTCCGACAGCACGGTCCAGATCTGCGAGGCACGCAGCCCTTCGGGGACGATCACGCGATGGGCGGCGAGGCTGGAGGGGTCGAGCAGGAGCGAGAGGGCGTCGCTGGACTTCATCTCCTTCTTGAGCCGGTAGAGCCCGGGTTCGATCCCGGAGGCGTCGGGCGAGTTGGAGAACGCGGTGATGAACGGGCCGGGCGACTTGATGACTCCGGACTCGACGAGCGTGGCGGCGATGTCGGTGCCGGTGTCGCCGGAGGAGACCTCCACCACGACCTCGCCGCTGCCGGGGCCCGGATAGTCCCTCTCCTCGGCCTCGACGCTCACGTTGGAGGTGAGCCACTGGTAGCCGTAGACGCCGCCGACGCCGAGACCTCCGACGACGAGGAGGACGAGCAGGATCGGGAGCAGTCCCCTCAGCGGCGATCGGCGGCGCGTGGAGCGGCGCCGACCATGCCGACGGTCGCCGACGGAGCGGGGGCCCCGCCCCTCGCCCTTCGCGTCGGTCTGGTCCGCTGCGATCTCCTCGAAGCTGACGTCCTCGTCGTTCAACAGTTCTCCTGCGGTTCTGCGGCGTCGTCGGCGTCGGGCACGAGGTCGGAGGACTCGACGAGCTCTCCGGCGCGACGCCCGGTGGCACGTTCCATGTCCAGCGCCTGCTGGAGGATCATGACGGCGGCGACCTGGTCGACGACCTGGCGATGCTTCCGGCCTTTGCGGCCCGAGCTGTGCAGGGCCTTGTGGGCGGACACGGTCGTCAGCCGCTCGTCGATCATACGGACCTCTGCGGGCTCCGCGTCGGAGGCGAGCGCTGCGGCGAGCTGCTCGGCGACGTCGCGAGCCTTCGCCGCCGCAGGTCCCTCGACCCCGCTGAGGGACCGGGGCAGGCCCACCATCACGACCGCGGCTCCGCTCTCGCGGACCTCGCCGGCGATGCGGGCCACGGCCCCGTCCCGTGGGACGGTCTCGACCGGTGTGGCGATCAGACCGTCCATGTCGCTTCGCGCCAGGCCGACGCGGACGTCGCCGACATCCACGCCGAGCCTGACGCCACGAGGCAGACCCATCTCGCCATCGCTCATGCCGGGACGATCGCCTCGACCGAGCTGCGGACGGCTGCGAGAGCCTCCCCGATGCGGGCGGGCTCCCCGCCTCCGCCCTGCGCCATGTCGTCCTTGCCGCCGCCGCGGCCGCCCATGACCTCGGCGCCGGTGCGCAGCAGGGCGCCGGCGGCGAGGCCCCGATCACGGGCGGAGCCGTTGGTGGCGACGACGAGCGCCGCGCGTCCGCCATCGTGCCCGGCGACAGCGACCACTGCGGGCACATCCTCGCCGAGGCGGGCGCGCAGGTCCTGGACCAGCGTGCGGAGATCGCCCGCGGAGATCCCCTCCCCTGCGTCATGCGTCAGCACACGGACGCCCGAGATGTCGTCGGTCTGCTCGACCAGGCGGCCTGCCTGAGCCTGCAGCTGCTGGCCCCGCAGGGACGCCAGCTGCTTCTCCATGTCCTTCAGGCGCTGGGCCATCGCCCTGACCCGCTCCGGGATCTCCTCGGTGGATCCCACCTTGAGCAGATCGGTCAGCTGCGAGACCAGGGCCCGCTCCTTGGCCTGGTGCCGGTAGGCGGACAAGCCCACCAGCGCATCCACGCGGCGCACACCCGAGCCGATGGAGGACTCCCCCATGAGCTGGACGGAACCGATGGCACCCGTCGAGGCCACATGGGTGCCGGCGCACAGCTCCCTCGACCAGTCGCCGCCGATGGAGACGACTCGGACGATGTCGCCGTACTTCTCGCCGAACAGCGCCATCGCGCCCATCGCCCGGGCCTCGTCGATCGGCATCTGACGATCGGTCACCTCGAGCTCCTGCTGGAGCATCGAGTTCACGCGACCTTCGATCTGCTCGAGCGCCGAGCGCGGGACGGCCTGGCCATAGCGGAAGTCGAAGCGCATCCGGCCGGGAGAGTTCTCCGATCCTGCCTGGGTGGCGTTCTCCCCCAGCTCCTCGTGCAGCGCCTGGTGGACCATGTGGGTGGCGGTGTGGGCGCGGGCGATCGCACCTCGGCGCTCGACGTCGATCGTGGCGACCGCGGCGGAGCCGGGCCGGAGCTCGCCCTCGACGAGGCGACCGCGGTGGACGGGCAGACCCTTGACCGGGGCCTGGACATCGTCGACCTCGATGATGCCGCCGCTGGCGAGGGCGATGCGGCCCTGATCCGCCAGCTGGCCGCCCATCTCCGCGTAGAAGGGCGTCGAGGACAGGATGACCTCGACGTCGGCCGGGGCCTGCACGGAGTCGACCAGCTGCCCGTCCACGAGCACGGACTCGACGGTGGTCGCCGCAGTGGAGTCGGTGTATCCGAGGAACGGAACCGCCTCGCCGCGCTCGCCCAGGAGGCGGTTGTACAGCGCGGTGTCGGTGTGACCGGTCTTCTTGGAGGCGGCGTCGGCCCGGGCGCGCTCTCGCTGCTCGGACATGGCGGTGCGGAAGCCCTCCTCGTCGACGGACAGGCCCACCTCCTGCGCCATCTCGAGGGTCAGGTCGATCGGGAAGCCGTAGGTGTCGTGGAGGCGGAAGGCGTCTCCTCCGGCGAGCTTCGCACCGCCCTGCTTCTTCACCTCGCCGACGACCTGGTCGAAGATCGCCGTTCCGGTGACGAGGGTGCGCCGGAACGCGTCCTCCTCGGAGTAGACGACGTCGCTGATGCGCTCGAAGTCGCTCTCGAGATTCGCGTAGGACTCCTTCATGACCGACTGAGAGACCGGCAGCAGCTCCGGCATGGCCGGCTTGTCGTACCCCAGGAGCCGGACGGAGCGCACCGCGCGACGGATCAGCCGGCGCAGGACATAGCCTCGCCCCTCGTTGCCCGGCCGCACGCCGTCGCCCACGAGCATCATGGCGCTGCGCACATGGTCGGCGATGACGCGAAGACGGACGTCGTCCTCCTCGTCCGCCCCGTATACGCGTCCGGTGAGCTCCTGGGCCCGTTCGATGACAGGGAAGACCTGGTCCGTCTCGTACATGTTCGCCTTGCCCTGCAGCAGGTAGGCGACGCGCTCCACGCCCAGTCCGGTGTCGATCGCCTTCTGATCGAGCTCGCCCAGCAGCGGGTAGTCGCCGTTGTCGCTCTCGCCCCGCAGGAACTGGTCGAACACGAGGTTCCAGAACTCGAGGTAGCGATCTCCGCCGGGATCGACGTTCCCACCGACCGCCTCGGGCCCGAACTCGGGCCCGCGGTCGTAGTGCCACTCGGCACAGGGCCCGGCCGGCCCGGGCTGGCCGGTGGACCAGAAGTTCTCCTCCTTGGGCAGACGGACGATGTGCTTCGGGTCCATCCCGATCTTGCGGGTGAGCACGTCGAAGGACTCCGCGTCCTCCTCCCAGAGCGTGACCCACAGCCGGTCGCCCTCGAGGCCGAAGCCGCCCTGGTCCTGCGAGGAGGTGATCAGCTCCCACGCGAGGTCGATCGCCCCCTCCTTGAAGTAGTCGCCGAAGGAGAAGTTCCCGGCCATCTGGAAGAACGTGCCATGGCGGGTGGTGCGACCGACGTTCTCGATGTCATTGGTGCGGATGCACTTCTGCACGCTGGCCGCACGCGGATACGGAGCCTTCTCGGTCCCCACGATGTACGGGATGAAGGGGACCATGCCGGCGACCGTGAAGAGGATCGACGGGTCGGAGGAGACCAGCGAGGCGCTGGGCACGATCTCGTGCTGCTTCGAACCGAAGTAGTCGAGCCAGCGGCGATGGATCTCGGAGGTGCGCATGGTCGGGAGGGTCCTTCCTGGGGCGCGGGCGGCGCGGTCGCGCCGCGTGCGGAGGTGTGGGGACGCGAAGGCCCCGGTCAGAGTACCGGAGTACTCCTGCCGGGGCCTTCGAGCGTCGTGAGCAGGAGGCTCAGCGCGCGTAGTACTCGACGACCATCTGGACGTCGCAGGTCACGGGGACCTCGGCGCGCTTCGGGCGCGAGACGAGCTTGGCCTTCAGATCGGACAGCTCGACCGACAGGTAGCCGGGGGTGGCAGCGAGCACATCGGCGTTGCCGCCCTCGGCTGCGACCTGGAAGGGCTCCATGGCCTGGGACTTGGGCTTGATCTGGATGGTCTGGCCCGGCTTCACGCGGAAGGAGGGACGGTCCACAAGCTTGCCGTCGACCAGGACGTGACGGTGCACGACAGCCTGGCGGGCCTGCAGGATCGTGCGGGCGAAGCCGGAGCGCAGGACGAGCGCGTCCAGGCGCATCTCCAGCAGCTCGACCATGCTCTCGCCGGTCAGGCCGGACTCCTTGCGGGCATCCAGGTAGATGCGGTGCAGCTGCTTCTCGCGCAGCGCGTACTGGGCGCGCAGGCGCTGCTTCTCGCGCAGACGGACGGCGTAGTCCGACTCGGTCCGGCGGCGGGCGCGGCCGTGCTCGCCCGGGGGGTACGGACGCTTCTCGAAGTACTTGACCGACTTCGGGGTCAGCGGGAGCCCGAGGGCTCGGGAGAGTCGCGCCTGACGGCGCGCACGGGTGACGTTGGTCACGAGGTCTACCTCTGTGTTTCGACGGGGGTGTGAATCCAATGAAGCAGCCGCGGATTCAGCGTCCGACTCTACCGCAGCCACCCATCCCGCTCAACGCCCGACAGCGCAGGTCGTCGCGGATGTCCTGTGGAGTCGCTCACCCCGGTCCGGGGCGATCACCAGCGATGCGGGTCCCCACGCCGTAGATCGCGCGCCGGGTCAGGAGCGGTCCGTCCCGCCGCGGGCACCGTCGTCGTCGCGCGGGTGCGAGCGCACGATGCGGCGCAGGGCCTCCACCCGACGTGAGGTCTCAGCCTCCGCACCGTGCTGGCCCGGGCGGTAGTAGTCGACGCCGACGAGATCATCGGGAGGGTACTGCTGGGCGGCGACCCCGTGCGGCGCGTCGTGCGCATAGACGTAGTCGGCGCCATGCCCGAGGGACTCCGCCCCCGAGTAGTGCGCATCGCGCAGATGCGCGGGCACCCCCTGTCCGCGCCCCGCCCGCACATCGGCGATCGCGGCATCGAGCGCCCTGTAGGAGGCGTTCGACTTGGGCGCGGTCGCGATGTGGACGACCGCCTGCGCGAGCGGGATCCGCCCCTCGGGCATGCCGAGCATCTGCACCGCCTGCATCGCGGCCACGGCGACCTGCAGAGCGGACGGATCCGCCATGCCGACCTCCTCGCTCGCCGCGATGACGACTCTGCGTGCGATGAAGCGCGGATCCTCCCCCGCCTCGATCATGCGTGCGAGGTAGTGCAGCGCGGCATCGACGTCGCTGCCTCGCATGGACTTGATGAAGGCGCTGGTGACGTCGTAGTGCTGGTCCCCGGCACGGTCGTAGCGGATCGCGGCTCGGTTGACCGCCTGGGCGAGGGTCGCGGCATCGATCTCCTGGGAGCCCTTCATGAGCGCGGCGGCAGCCGCGGCCTCCAGGGAGGTGAGGATCTTCCGGGCGTCGCCGCCGCCCAGCCGCAGCAGGGCCTCGCGGGCGTCGTCCGCCAGGGAGACAGCCCCTGCGAGTCCGACCTCGGAGGTGAGCGCCCTGTCCACGAGCGTGTCCAGATCGCGGCGCGAGAGCGGCTCCAGGGTCAGCACGATCGATCGCGACAGCAGCGGGGAGATCACCGAGAAGTGCGGGTTCTCGGTGGTGGCGGCGATCAGCGTCACCCAGCGGTTCTCGACGCTCGGCAGGAGGGCGTCCTGCTGCGACTTCGAGAAGCGGTGGACCTCGTCGACGAACAGCACGGTCTCACGACCTGTGGTGCGCAGGCGCGAGCGTGCCCGATCGACCACGTCGCGGATGTCCTTCACCCCGGCGAGCACGGCCGACACCTCGACGAACTCGCGGTCCCCCGACTGCGCGACCACGTAGGCGAGGGTGGTCTTCCCCGTCCCGGGCGGGCCCCACATGATCACCGAGGCCGGTGCGGTCCGGGAGTCGTCGGCCGAGACCAGACGCCGCAGCGGGCTTCCGGGCTCGAGCGCCGCATGCTGGCCGACGACCTCCTCGAGCCCGCGCGGGCGCATCCGCACCGCGAGCGGGGCCCGGTGGTCCCGGTTGCCCTCGCTGAGCGTGCGCGGGGCGGGCGCATCGCCGCCCAGCGAGAAGAGGTCCTCGTCCATGCATCCAGGGTAGGCGCCGCGACGGAGGGCGGGCACGACAGCACGGATCGCCCCGCCGCAGCCCCAGCCCAGATCTGCGGCGGGGCGAGCGACGGGTCAGCCGCGCGCGAGCTCTCGCGCGATCCGGCCCGGCCATGACGGGCCCTCATAGATCATGGCCGTGAATCCCTGGACCAGATCCGCACCGGCGGCGATGCGCTCACGCACGTCCTCGGCCGTGGTCACACCGCCGCAGCTGATGATCACCGAGCCCGCGGGCAGCTCGGCGCGCAGCAGCCTCAGCACCTCGAGGGAGCGGTCGGCGAGGACCGGGCCCGAGAGCCCTCCGGCACCGATCTGCTCGATGCGAGAACGGTCCGTGCGCAGTGACGACGGCCGCGCGATCGTGGTGTTCGTCGCGATCACTCCCGCCAGCCCGACCTCCGCAGCCAGGTGCGCGATCTCGACCACGTCCTCGTCATGGAGGTCGGGGGCGATCTTGACGAGCACCGGGACGTCCCGACGCAGACGACGCTCGGCGGATGCCGCCTCCTCCATCACCGCCTCGAGCACGGGTCGCAGCGACTCCGTGGACTGCAGGTCGCGGAGTCCGGGGGTGTTGGGGCTCGAGACGTTGATCGCGAGGTAGCTCGCATAGGGAGCGAGCAGCTGCGCGGAGAAGCGGTAGTCGTCGGCGGCATCCTCGAGGGCGGTCGCCTTCGTCTTGCCGATGTTGACACCGATCACGGCCCGCTGTCCGCGCTCAGTGCGGCGGGCGGCCGCGAGCGACTTCGCGAGGGCCGCGGCACCATGGTTGTTGAAGCCCATGCGGTTGATGAGAGCCCGGTCCTCGACCAGACGGAAGCTGCGCGGCTTGGGATTGCCCGGCTGCGGCCGTGCGGTGACGGTGCCGACCTCGACATGCCCGAAGCCGAGGTCGAGGAGGGCCAGCGGCACCTCTCCGTCCTTGTCGAAGCCTGCTGCGAGCCCCAGCGGGCTGCGGTGCTGATGCCCGAGAGCGGAGAACGTCGCCGGACCGGAGCCCATGGGGTGCGGGACGCCGAACATGGTGCGCAGGAGAGCAGGCCCGCCGGGCAGGCGGTGGGCGGCACCGAGGGCGCGCACCGTCAGACGATGCGCGACCTCCGGGTCCGTACGCCGCAGGACGTGGTGGAACAGTGCCGCGTACAGCCGGCTCGAGGGGGTGTCGTTCGTGCTCACGCGCCTACCGTACGCGGTCGCAGCGGCGTTCCGCCGGGACCGGCGTCCATGTGGTCGGGAGCTCGGACCGGGCGTGAGGGGCGGCCGAGCCTCCCCTCACGGGAGCGGACGAGCATCAGACGACGGAGCGGCGGCGGCCCAGCAGGATGTAGGTGAGGGCGATCACGGGCAGGGCGAGCGGGACGTAGCCGTAGCCGCTGCCGAACTGCGACCAGACCGTCGCCTCGGGGAACAGCTGCGGATCGACGATCGTCAGCGTCCCCACGACGAGCACTCCCGCCAGCTCCACGATCACGAGCACGAGGGCGGCGACGGAGTCACGGCCCCGACGTGCGAGGACGACCGTGACGGCGATGTAGGTGATCGCGGAGACCAGCGAGAGCAGATACGCCACCGGCGCCCTGTCGAAGTCCCGCAGGATCTGCACCGCGCTGCGCGCCGTGGACGCGAGGGCGAAGAGGCCGTAGACCATGAGCAGGACGGCGGTGAACCCCCGTGAGGCTCTCCCCCCGCCTCTGCGCCTGCTCTCATCGGTCATGGTGTCCGTCACGGCGGAGTCCTCCTCGTGGTGGTGATGATGGGGTCCGTCGATCATGCGAACCCGCCGGGCCAGATCTCATGGATGCGCATCTGCAGCACCAGCGAGGTGAGCGTCGCCACGGCGATGGTCAGGCTCCCCCATCGTGTGCGCTCCCACAGGGACACCCAGCCGGCGGCGACAGGCATCAGGAGCGCGGTGAGCAGATAGCCGTACAGCGTGACGGGATCGTCGACGACTCCCCCGCCGAGGTCCTTCGCCATCAGGACGAGGCCCTGCACCAGCCAGACCAGGACGACCAGCGCGCAGGCGCCCAGCAGCACCAGATCCGCGCTGTAGTCCCTGAGCGTGTAGTAGATCGCCAGTGCGGCGGCGAGGGAGCTCACCGCGTAGACCAGGATGCTCAGCACCAGCATCGTAGGATCCGACCTCCGGAGCCGTCGGTCCCGGGTTCTCGCCGGCCCCGACGGCAGGGGCGAGCGCGGCCGTCGGATGTCCTCCCGGCCGGTGCCTACGATAGAACCATGCCCCTGATCACCGTTTCCGATGCACCCGTGAGCGATGTCTCGACCGACGTCCTCATCCTTCCTCTCCTGTCCGGCGCCGACGACGCCCCCGCGGCCGTGCCCGGACAGGCTGACCTCAGCGCCTCGCTCGCCGGTCTCGACCTGTCGGCCGGCCGCGGCGAGCTCCTGCGACTTCCCTCCGGGGACCTGACCTCCGCGGGCTCCGTGGCCCTGGTCGGCCTCGGCGGGACGGAGCTCTCCGAGATCTCCGACGAGGACCTGCGCCTGGCGTTCGGCGCCGCGACCCGCTCGCTGAAGGTCCGCTCGGCCGCCGTGGCCCTTCCCGGCGGCACCCCCGAGCAGCTCGCCGCCGCGGTAGAGGGCGCGGCCCTCGGCGCCTACGCCTACTCCGGGCTGAAGTCCGAGCCGGACGTCGTCGTCGAGACGCTCACCGTCCTGACCGATGCCGATGTCTCCGCCGCCGTCGAGCGCGCGGGGATCCTCGCCGACGTCGTGAACCTCACCCGCGACCTCGTCAACACCCCGCCGAACCTGCTGTACCCGGCTGAGTTCGCGCGCCGAGCCGAGGAGGCCGCCGAGGGGCTCCCGGTGACCGTCACCGTGCTCGACGAGAAGGACCTCGCCGACGGCGGGTACGGCGGGATCGTCGGCGTCGGCCAGGGCTCCTCCCGGCCGCCGCGCCTGGTCCGCGTCGAGTACGCACCCGAGGGTGCGACCGCTTCCGTGGCTCTCGTCGGCAAGGGCATCACCTTCGACACCGGCGGCATCTCCCTCAAGCCCGGTGCGGGCATGGACGAGATGACCTCCGACATGACAGGTGCGGCCACCGTCCTCTCGGCGACCCTCGGAGCTGCGCGACTCGGCCTCGAGCTCCGCGTGACCGCCTACCTCGCGATCGCCGAGAACATGCCCGGCGGCGGGGCCCAGCGCCCCGGCGATGTGGTGACCATGCGCGACGGGAAGACCGTCGAGGTGCTCAACACCGACGCGGAGGGGCGCATGGTCATGGCCGATGCTCTCGTCGATGCGGTCGCCGGGGAGCCGGACCTGGTGCTCGACGTAGCGACCCTCACCGGCGCCGCGATGGTGGCGCTGGGCAAGCGAACCGCCGCCGTCCTGGGCACAGAGTCGGCGCGCGAGATCGTCCTGGAGGCCGCCGAGCAGGCTGGGGAGCCCTTCTGGCCGCTCCCCTTCCCCGCCGAGCTGCGGGCGGACATCACCGGTCGTGTGGCCGACCTCCGCAACATCGGCTCCGGCCGCTGGGGCGGAGCCCTCACCGCGGGGATCTTCCTGCGCGAGTTCGTCGGCGACGCCGAGTGGGCGCACCTGGACATCGCGGGCCCTGCCTTCACGGACTCCCCCCTCGGATACATGGGCAGGGGGGCGACCGGGATGAGCGTGCGCACCGTCCTCCAGGTGCTGGAGAACCGAGCGGGCTGACGTCTCCGGTCGTGCAGACACCTGCGCAGGAGGTCGCAGAGAGGACCTCCTGGGATGGCGTGCGGAGGGCGGTGCGCCCCGGGGATCCCGGGCCGCACCGCCCTCCGGCGTGATGTGCGCGGCGTCCGGGAGGCGTCTTCCGGGGTCTGGACGACGTCGGGGCCCGTGCGTGGCCTAGCATGGGGCGCGCAGGTGGTGCCCGCGGCTCCGGTCGCGCGCGCTGCACGACCAATCGCACTCACCGAGGAGCACACAGGTGGCGGATACAACCACTGACCAGTACGACGTCGTGATCCTGGGCGGTGGCAGCGGCGGCTACGCGGCCGCGCTGCGCGGAGCCCAGCTCGGACAGAAGATCGCCCTCGTCGAGAAGGACAAGCTCGGTGGCACCTGCCTGCACCGCGGCTGCGTCCCCACCAAGGCCCTGCTCCACGTGGGTGAGGTCGCCGACGCGCCCTCCGAGGGCTCCGAGCTCGGCCTGGACATCTCGCTGAACTCCGTGGACGCCACCAAGGTGCTCGCGTTCAAGGACAAGATCATCTCGCGCCTCCACAAGGGCGTCCAGGGACTGGTCAAGTCCCGCAAGGTGGAGTACGTCGAGGGCTTCGGCCGTCTCACCGGCCCGAACACCATCAGCGTGGAGACATCAGATGGCGTCCGCGAGCTCCAGGGCCGGAGCATCATCCTCGCGACCGGCTCCTTCTCCAAGACGCTCCCCGGGCTCGAGCTCGGGGACCGCATCATCGACTCCGAGGCCGCTCTGCAGCTTCCCGAGCTCCCGAAGAACCCGATCATCCTCGGCGGCGGAGTCATCGGCGTCGAGTTCGCCTCGGTGTGGAAGTCCCTGGGTGCGGAGTCCGTGACGATCGTCGAGGGCCTGCCGCACCTCGCTGCCAACGAGGACGAGGCCCTGTCCAAGGCCCTCGAGCGCGCATACCGGAAGCGCGGCATCGCCTTCTCCCTCGGGACCTTCTTCGAGAAGGCCGTCCAGAGCGACTCCGGCGTGACCGTCACCCTCGCCGACGGCACGGTCTACGAGGGTGACTACCTGCTGGTCGCCGTCGGCCGAGGACCGGTGACCCAGGGTCTCGGCTTCGAGGAGCAGGGCATCGAGATGGACCGCGGCTTCGTGCTCGCGGACAAGGAGACCCTCGAGACGAACGTGCCCGGCGTGTACGCCGTCGGCGACATCGTCCCCGGCCTCCAGCTCGCCCACCGTGGCTTCCAGCAGGGCATCTTCGTCGCTGAGCGGATCGCGGGGCAGAAGCCCGCACCGATCATCGAGTCCGGGATCCCGCGCATCACCTACTGCGATCCGCAGCTCGGCTCCGTCGGCCTGACCGAGAAGCAGGCCAAGGAGCAGTTCGGCGATGACGGTGTGGAGGCCTACGAGTACAACCTCGGTGGCAATGCCAAGTCCCAGATCCTGGGCACCACCGGCTTCATCAAGATGGTGCGAGAGAAGAACGGTCCGATCGTCGGGGTGCACATGATCGGTGCGCGCGTCTCCGAGCTCATGGGCGAAGCGCAGCTCATCGTCAACTGGGAGGCGTACCCGGAGGATGTCGCCTCGCTGATCCACGGCCACCCCTCGCAGCATGAGGCCATGGGCGAGGCGGCTCTCGCTCTCGCCGGCAAGCCGCTGCACGCCCACGCCTGATCCAGGAGGAGAGAACCCCATGTCCGAAACCGTGAAGATGCCCGCTCTGGGTGAGTCCGTCACCGAGGGCACCGTCACCCGGTGGCTGAAGTCCGTGGGCGACACCGTCGAGGTCGACGAGCCGCTGCTCGAGGTCTCGACCGACAAGGTCGACACCGAGATCCCCTCCCCCGTGGCCGGCACGATCGAGAGGATCCTGGTCGAGGAGGACGAGGACGCCGAGGTCGGCGCCGATCTCGTGATCATCGGCGACGGGTCCGGCTCCGACGGCTCCGACTCCGATGACTCCGGTGCAGAGCCCGCCGAGGAGGAGGCCCCCGCGCCCGAGCCCGCTCAGGAGGAGTCCTCCGCTTCCTCCGATGAGGCTCCCGCTGCTGAGGCAGCATCTGCCTCGGGCGCCGCCTCCGGCGAGGAGATCACCATGCCCGCGCTGGGTGAGTCCGTCACCGAGGGCACCATCACGCGATGGCTGAAGGCCGTGGGCGACACCGTCGAGGTCGACGAGCCGCTGCTCGAGGTCTCGACCGACAAGGTCGACACCGAGATCCCCTCGCCCGCCGCCGGAACCCTCCTGGAGATCCGCGTCCAGGAGGACGAGGATGCCGAGGTCGGTTCGGTCCTCGCCGTCATCGGCTCCGGCGATGCGGCTCCCTCCTCAGCCGAGGCGCCGTCGGCACCGGCTCCGTCTGCCGCCCCGAAGGAGGAGGCGCCCAAGGCTGAGGCTCCGAAGGCTGAAGCTCCGAAGGAGGAGGCTCCGAAGGCGGAGGCCGCCGCGCCGTCAGCATCGGCCTCCGCTGCCGCACCGGCACCGAAGGCGGACGACTCCGTCTCCGGCGCCGAGTCCTCCGGCTATGTGACACCGCTCGTCCGCAAGCTCGCTGCAGAGTCCGGCGTGGATCTGTCCTCCGTCAAGGGAACCGGCCTGGGCGGCCGCATCCGCAAGCAGGACGTCCAGCAGGTCATCGACGCGCAGAAGGCCGCTGCCGAGGCTCCGGCCCCTGCCGCTGCAGCATCTGCTCCTGCGCCGTCCGCGTCGAAGGCACCTGCTGCTGTCGAGGTCTCGCCTCTGCGCGGTACCGAGGAGAAGATGACCCGGATCCGCAAGGTCACGGCTCAGCGCATGATGGAGTCCCTGCACTCGCAGGCTCAGCTCACCACCGCCGTCGAGGTCGACATGACGCGCGTTGCGAAGCTGCGCGGGAGGGCGAAGGACGCCTTCGCCCAGCGGGAGGGTGCGAAGCTGACCTTCCTCCCGTTCATCATGCAGGCCGCCGTGGAGGGTCTGAAGACCTACCCGAAGATCAACGCGTCCATCGACGGCGACATCATCAAGTACGCGGCCAGCGAGAACATCGGCATGGCCGCGGACACCGAGCGCGGGCTCGTCGTCCCCGTGATCAAGAACGCCGGCGATCTGAACCTGGCGGGCCTGGCACGTCAGATCGGTGACCTGGGGAGCCGCGCCAAGGGCAACAAGCTCACCCCGGACGATCTGCAGGGGGCGACGTTCACCATCACGAACACGGGCTCCGGCGGGGCTCTCTGGGACACCCCCATCGTCCCGAGCCCGCAGGTCGGCATCCTCGGCTGCGGCACCATCGTCAAGCGCCCGGCGGTCATCCAGAACGCCGAGGGCGACGATGTCATCGCCATCCGCTCGATGATGTACCTTTTCCTCTCCTACGATCACCGTCTCGTCGACGGCGGTGACGCCGCCCGCTTCCTCACCTTCATGAAGAAGCGGCTCGAGGAGGGTGCGTTCGAGGCAGAGCTCGGTCTGTGACCGCGTGAGCTCATGACCCTCTGAACGTCCCGCCGATCAGCATCGCGGAGCCCGGCACCGTCTCGGTGCCGGGCTCCTGCTGTGCTCCACCGCATCGGGCCGGACGCTCCGATGCTCGGCTGCGGCTCTCAGCCGTCGTCGGGGTCGGCGGGATCCGTCCGCACGATGGCCCAGTCGGTGCCGGTCCAGGCAAGCTGGATGTCGATGCCGACGGGACCGGTCGCCTCGACATGCTGGACGTCACCGTCCTGGAGGACCACCTCATGCGCGGGCGTCGAGGTGACCACATGAAGGAGGAGAGCGCCATCCTCCGGACCCTCGACCACCTCCGCCTCGTGCACGACGGGCATCCCTCCGATCACCTCGAGGTCGGCGTAGGCGTCGCGGATGGCGTCGTCCTCGTCCCGGCTGGCCGATCCCTCATCGCTGACAGGCTCGTCGGATGTGCCGGTGATGTAGTCGTAACGGGCTGCGACCAGCTGGGTCGCGAGTGCCACGGGGTCCTCCACCCGATCAGGAGCGGCCGCGACGGCACTCTCCTCAGCGCGCTGCTCAGCGGCATCATCCACGGCTCCGGTCCGGGACTCGTCAGGGCGTGAGGAGCCCGTCGCCGCCGGGGCCTCCGCCTCAGCCCCCGTCGAGCTCGTCGCATACCAGGTGCCGAGGCCGAAGGTTCCGCCGGTGAAGAGGACCGCTGTCGCCCACAGCCCGAACAGCCTGGCTCGGCGACGACGCTTGGAGCGGCCGAGCCCTTCCCGTGCGCCGAGCCGGTCCAGAGCAGCTGCCCGCTTGAGCATCTCGTCCCCCTCTCCTGCGATCGAGCGGAACGTCGGCGTGCGTGCCGTCGGAGAGGACTGGATCCGGGACGCGGCAGGGCGCGCGGAGCTCGTCGACGTCCCCTGCGCCCGCGTATCGGCTCGGGGCAGCGCCGCTGGTGCGGGGCCAGGCATCCGCGCGACGATCGCCGAGGCGGCTGGCTCCGGCGCGGTGCCGGGCACCGTGTGCTTCTCCGTCGAGGTCTGTGCGGACGGCGAAGCCGTCGCAGGATTCGTCGCATCCTCCGCCTCGGGCGGCGACAGCCATGGGTCCAGGCGCGCGGCCGCATCCGGATGCGGCGAGATCATCGCCGGCGGGTCCTCCGTCATCACGATGGGCATGGCGGAGGCCGTCGGCGGAGCGCCGACGACGGGTCGCTCCTCGGCGGCGACAGCGTCGGATCCCGCGGGCGGCCCGGACGACGCGGCCGATGGAGGGGCTGCGGGAGCGATCATCCGCCGTCGCAGCGTGCGGTCCGAGTCATGCAGGACGGAGTCCGTCCATCGATGATCGGCGTGCGCCTCTATGGCGGACGTCGACGGCGTCAGTCCCGAGAGGTCGATGACGACGACTCCGCCGTCGCGCCGCACCCCGAGACCCGAGCCGTTGGGTGCACCGAGCACCCAGCCCCTCTCGTGGAGCGAGTCCAGGAACTCCTCGATCTGCTGCCGGAACCCGGCCAGCGCCTTGCGCTCCAGCGTCCCCGGCGAAGCACCCAGGGCCCGTCGACGTCCGCCCGAGGCCCCCATACCGAGCGCTTCGAAGGGCGGCGCGGACTCCCGGTCGTAGCCGTCCTGCTCCACGGAGAGCACCGTGGGTGCGGCGAGCACACCATCGATCTCCAGCGCCGCGAGGAGCTGCATCTCCTCACGGATCTCCTCCAGCCCCTGGTCCGAGAGCGCGCGCACGCGGAGGATGCGCTCGGCGCCGCTGATGACCTCGCGCTCCTCGCGGCGGGCATCATGCCGCACGATGCGCTCCCGGGTCGCCCCCGAGCGCCGCCCTCGGAGCGGGGTGCCGCGAAGCGGCATGCTCAGCTCGAAGCCTTCCCGGTCCATCCCGTCCATGGAGGCAGTGAACACCACTGCGGCGCACTGCGCCATCAGTATCCACAACGTGAGGACCAGCGGTCCTGACCGCGAGGTCGGCGTACTGTGGAGGAGTGCTCGACGTGATTCGCCTCGGCTTCAGCGACCCCCTCCCCGGCGGTGACCGCCACGAGGAGTTCGACCTCCCTCCGGGCCCTGTGGAGTACCACGCGGCCTGGGACATCCAGCGACGCATACATGCGGAGGTCGTCGCCGGCGAGCGACCCGACACCCTTCTGCTCCTCGAGCATCGTCCTGTGTACACCGCCGGGAGGCTCACCGAGGATCACGAGCGCCCGCGCGACGGCGCCCCGGTCGTGGACATCGATCGGGGAGGGAAGATCACCTGGCACGGACCGCAGCAGCTGGTGGGCTACCCGATCGTGAGGCTGCCGGCCCCCATCGACGTGGTCGGCTTCGTGCGAGCGCTGGAGCGCTCGATCATCGAGGTGTGCACCGGGCTCGGCGTCGCGACGGTCCCCGTCGAGGGGCGCAGCGGGGTCTGGGTCGTCCCAGGCGTCGGGGAGGCCGGCCAGGAGCGCAAGGTCTGCGCCATCGGCCTGCGTGTGTCGAAGCGCACGACGATGCACGGCTTCGCGCTCAACTGCGCGAACGATCTCTCCTGGGCGGACAACGTGATCCCGTGCGGCATCGACGACGCCGGTGTCACCAGCCTCAGCCGCGAGCTCGGGCGCCGGGTCCCCGTCGCAGAGGTGCTCGCACCGGTCGAGGAGGCGCTCGACGCGCTCGTGGCGCAGCGCACCTCCGAGCGCGTGCTCTGAGGTCCCGCGCCTGAGGCCTGGCTGGATAGACTGCCCGGACAGTCGATTGCTAGGAGGCATGAGCGTGACGATCGCTCCCGAAGGTCGGCGCATGCTGCGCGTGGAAGCACGCAATGCCGAGGTCCCGATCGAGCGCAAGCCCGATTGGATCAAGACCCGGGCGGTGATGGGCTCTGAATACTCCGCGATGAAGCAGCGGGTGCACGGCCGTGGCCTGCACACCGTCTGCGAGGAGGCGGGCTGTCCCAACATCTTCGAGTGCTGGGAGGATCGTGAGGCGACCTTCCTCATCGGCGGCGACCGCTGCACCCGTCGCTGCGACTTCTGTGACATCGCCACTGGCAAGCCGCTGCCCGTCGACCCTCTGGAGCCGTTCAAGGTCGCGCAGTCCGTCAAGGAGATGGGACTGCGCTACTCCACCATCACCGGCGTCGCTCGGGACGACCTGCCCGACGGTGCTGCGGGCCTGTTCGCGCGAACCTGCGAGCAGATCCACTCCATGAACCCGGGCACCGGGGTCGAGCTCCTCATCGACGACGTCAAGGGCGACGGCGAGGCTCTCCAGCAGGTGTTCGACGCTCGCCCTGAGGTCTTCGCGCACAACCTGGAGACTGTGCCGCGCATCTTCAAGCAGATCCGTCCGGCCTTCCGCTACGAGCGGTCGCTCGATGTCATCGCCCTCGCGAAGTCGCAGGGCATGATCACGAAGTCGAACCTCATCCTCGGCATGGGCGAGACGACGGACGAGATCCTCGACTCCCTCGAGCGTCTGAGGGCCTCCGGCTGCGACATCATCACGATCACCCAGTACCTGCGTCCGTCCAAGCTCCACCATCCCATCGACCGATGGGTCAAGCCCGAGGAGTTCGTCGAGCTCTCCCGCGCGGCCGAGGAGCTCGGCTTCCTGGCCGTCATGGCTGGGCCGATGGTCCGCTCGTCCTATCGCGCCGGCAAGCTCTGGGCGCAGGCGATGCGGAAGCTCGGACGCGAGATCCCCGAGAACCTGCGGCACCTCGACCAGGATCAGCCCGCGCGGCAGGAGGCGGCCGCTGTCGTCGCCCGCCGCGGAGCATCCCCGAGCCGCTGACCGCCATTCCCTGAGAGGAACCATCCACCCCATGGCCCGCAATCGCGACAAGAGCACCACGGAAGGTGCGGCGCCGAAGAAGACCGGTCGCATCCGGCAGATGATCGATGTCTTCAAGTACACCCAGGAGGTCGACCGCAGCACAGGGCCGCGGATGCTCGGTGCGATCGCCGCGTCGATCGTTGTGTGCATCCTGCTCAGCTGGCTGATCTTCTCCAGCCCCTGGTACGGCATCTTCATGGGCATCCTGGTCGGCATCCTCGTGGCGATGCTGATCCTCGCCCGCAAGGCCGAGCGTGCGGCGTTCAGCCGCATCAAGGGCCAGCCCGGGGCCCCGCTGGCGGCGATGCAGTCGATCCGTCGCGGCTGGAACGTCTCCGAGGAGCCCGTGCAGGTCGATCCCCGCAGCCAGAAGATGCTCTTCCGAGCCTCGGGCCGTGCCGGGATCGTCGTGGTCGCCGAGGACTCCTCCAGCATCTCGATGAAGCTGCTGGAGAAGGAGCGCCGATCGATCCGTCGCGTGCTTCAGCAGGAGAGCGTGCCGGTGCACCAGATCGTCGTCGGCGATGGTGACGGCGAGGTGCCCCTCCACAAGCTCCCCTCCCACATGATGCGGATGAAGAAGGTCCTGACGCAGGCGGAGGCCTCTCAGGTCACCAAGCGTCTTGCTGCTCTGCAGCGCTCGATCCGGCAGTCGGTGCCCAAGGGGATCGATCCGATGCGCGCGCGTCCCAACCGGCGCGCAATGCGGGGGCGCTGAGCTTCCGCCGATCGAGGCGCTCACCCCGAGCGCATCTTCCGGACCCCCGGGCGACGACGATCGCCCGGGGGTCCGCGCTTTCGGACGGATCGACCTGCCGCCCCGGAGCGTTATCATTCCGTTATCTGCGTTACCAAACCGTGATAAAAAATGGATTCGCAGGTCAGAGTGATGGTGGAGGGCTCATCTGGAGGGAGCTGAAGCACTGTTCCAGCTCCGAGGAGAGCCGATCCGGAGCGAGGGAGGACGCCGAGCCGGAGCGCAGGGCGGAGTGCTGATGCCTGGCGTCAGGTGAGCGCGCCGCGACGGTCCCCCGTCGCGTGCTGGGAGCGCGACGGGCCCGTCAGACGCGGACGACGGCCGTGCCCGCGGCGACGTCGTGCAGGGGCTGGCGGTCGCGGTTCCACACCACGGCGGGGATCACCAGGAGCATGAGCGCGGTGCGGATGACGGTGCGCAGCAGCATCGGTGCGCGACCCCGGACGGGCGTCACTCGCAGCCCCAGGGCGAGCTGTCCCGGTGTCGCCCCGAAAAGCGTCTGGAACAGCAGGTTCAGTGCCGCGAAGATCGACAGCGTGGCCACGGAGTCGTACGAGAAGAAGAACATCGAAGCCGCCACCGCGAGGCCCCAGTCGACGGCCAGGCCGACGAGTCTGCGGCCGAAGCCGGCCACCGAGCCGCTGCCTTCGGCGGGCAGCCCGAGATCAGCGCCCCGGATGTACTCCGGGTCGCCGGGGGTGCCCTCCAGCCACGAGCCCAGGTCCTTGCGATCGATCACGGCTGAAGCCTATCCGTCGGCCCCGAGAGCGATCCGGGACGCATGCCTCCCGGTGCTGGACCTCACCCGTGGAGGGCCCGCAGGGACGGCGCGAGCGGGCTTCACGGTCCGCTCGGCGCCGGGCATCGATCGGACGGGGGTCATCCGCGGGCCCCCTAAGCTTGTCCGCACCGGCACTCCGTGCCCGACTCCCGGACGATGCGGGAGGACCGATGGCCCCACGGGGTACGACAGCACGAGGCGCACCGCACGGTGCGGATGGAGGAGATGTGTTCAGCAATCCCAGCGAGGTCGTGAAGTACATCGAGGAGGAGGGCGTCGAGTTCATCGACATCCGCTTCTGCGATCTGCCCGGCGTCATGCAGCACTTCAACGTGCCTGCCAGCTCGTTCGACGAGGAGGCGATCGCGACCGGCCAGCTGTTCGACGGCTCGTCCATCCGTGGCTTCCAGGCGATCCACGAGTCCGACATGAAGCTCGTGGCGGACCTCGACACCGCCTACATCGACCCCTTCCGTGAGCGCAAGACGCTCATCATCAACTTCTCGATCGTGGATCCGTTCACGGACGAGCCCTACTCGCGCGATCCGCGCACCGTGGCCGCGAAGGCCCAGGAGTACCTGACCTCCACGGGCATCGCCGACACCGCGTTCTTCGCGGCGGAGGCGGAGTTCTACATCTTCGACGACGTCCGCTTCAAGACCGGCATCAACTCCGGCTTCTACGCGATCGATTCGGACGAGGCATCCTGGAACACGGATCGCGACGAGTCCGAGTTCGGCGGCAACCAGGGCTACAAGACCCGGGTCAAGGGCGGCTACTTCCCCGTCCCGCCGAATGACCAGATGGCGGACCTGCGCGACGAGATCTGCGCGATCCTCGGGGCCACCGGCCTCGAGGTCGAGCGTGCGCATCACGAGGTCGGCACCGCGGGCCAGCAGGAGATCAACTACCGCTTCAACACGCTCCTGCAGGCGGCCGACGACGTCATGAAGTTCAAGTACGTCGTCAAGAACACCGTGTGGGACGCCGGCAAGACCGCGACCTTCATGCCCAAGCCCCTGTTCGGCGACAACGGCTCGGGCATGCACACCCACCAGTCGCTGTGGAAGGACGGCGAGCCGCTGTTCTTCGACGAGCGCGGCTACGGCGGCCTCTCGGACATCGCCCGCTGGTACATCGGCGGCCTGATCGAGCATGCTCCCTCGCTCACGGCGTTCACCAACCCCACGGTGAACTCGTTCAAGCGTCTCGTGCCGGGCTTCGAGGCCCCGGTGAACATGGTCTACTCGGCTCGCAACCGCTCCGCGGCCATCCGCATCCCGGTGACCGGCTCCTCCCCCAAGGCGAAGCGCATCGAGTTCCGCGCCCCTGACCCGTCGGCGAACCCGTACCTGTCCTTCGCCGCTCAGCTCATGGCCGGCATCGACGGCATCCGCAACCGCATCGAGCCGCCGGAGCCGATCGACAAGGACCTCTACGAGCTCCCCCCGGAGGAGCATGCGCTCATCAAGCAGCTGCCCGACTCCCTCGGTGCAGCGCTCGACGCGCTCGAGGCGGACCACGACTACCTCACCGAGGGCGACGTGTTCCCCGAGGACCTGATCTCGACCTGGATCGAGCTCAAGCGCAGCACGGAGATCGATCCGTTCCGCTTCCGTCCTCACCCGCACGAGTTCGAGCTCTACTACGATATCTGAGCCGTTTATGCAGGTGAACAGCTAGTTCACTGCTCTGATGTCCGCAGAATGTCCGCACGATCCGCGAGAACGTCCCTGACGGCGGATCGTGCGGACTCTTCTGCGTCCGCCCACAGAGGCCGTGGGTATGTGCAAGGGGACGGCGACTCCCTGGTTCGTCCGCACCGGGGCATCCTCCTGTCGCACACGGCTCTGAACGACGCCGTGCTTCGCTGAGGTGTCAGCCGATCTGCGGAGCGATGCCCGTGCTGTCGCGGGTTACCAGCTCGACGCCGATCGTCTCCTGCGGCGGGCTCGCCTGCGGGTCCTCGATCATGCGGATGAGGCTCTCGCCCACCTTCACGCCGATCGTCGAGACGTGCTGATCGATCGTGGTCAGGTGAGGGACCGTCATCTGCGAGACGAAGGTGTCGTCGTAGCCGATCACGGAGACGTCCTCCGGCACCCGCAGTCCGGCCTGGTGCAGCGCGCTGATCGCGCCCGCGGCCATCGAGTCTCCCGAGCAGACGACGGCGGTGACCTCGCCTCCGCGATGCAGGATGCGCCGCATCGCGCGGTATCCTCCGGCATCGTCGTACTCCTCGACCTCCTCGAGCTCGGGGTCGTGCTCGATGCCGTGCTCCGCCATAGCGGTCCGATAGCCCTCGGTGCGATGGCGGCCCACCAGATAGGACTGGTCACCGGACAGGAAGGCGATCCGGCGGTGGCCGAGCGCGACCAGATGGTCGACTGCGAGGTGGGTGCCCTGGCGGTTGTCCGAGGTGACGTATCCGGTGCGGGGGCCCAGCACGGCGCTGTCGATCAGCACGAGCGGGATGTTCGTCTGCACGAGCTCGCGCAGCGAAGGGTCGTCGGGGTCGATGCCGAAGACGGCCACGCCGTCGACGCTGCGGCTGACGCAGTGCCGAGCGAAGGAGTAGTTCTCGTCGTCACGGTTCGGGGAGAGGATCAGCAGGTCGTACCCGGTGCTCTCGAGCGATCGGCGCAGCCCTTCGACCAGATGAGCGATGAAAGGTGTGGTCACGGAGTCCAGGAGGAACAGGCCCATCGTCCACGACCTTCGCTTGACGAGACTGCGTGCGACGACGTTCGGGCGGTAGTCGAGCTCCTGGATGGTGCGGTTGACCCGCTCCCGGGTCTCACGGCTGACGTCGGGATAGTCGTTCATGACCTTGGAGACGGTCGATACCGACACCCCGGCCCTCTCGGCCACCTGCCGCATCGAGATCATCGCAGTCCCCTCACCCGGTCAAGGATACGACGCGACACCGCCGATCCGCCCGCCTCGCTTCACGCGGCGACGAGATCACGTCGGCGCAGGCTCACGAGGCCGATTGTCGCCAGGACGAGTGCCATGGCGCTCATCACGGCCAGAGGCAGGACCTCGATCTCGGCTCCGGGACTCGCCGGCACGTGGTCGAACGGAGACAGCGCCCGCAGACCCTCAGGCAGACCGAGCAGGTCGCCCAGGAACAGGACGACCGCGCTCCAGATCAGCAGCACCCAGGCCATGGAAGTCCAGCGCGGCAGCACGCCATACAGGGCGAGACCGAGAGCGCCGTAGACGGCGAGGCCGGGCAGCTGAGCTGCCGAGAGCTTGAGCAGGTCACCCACCCAGTGCGAGTCTCCCGTCGCGACCTGCACTCCCAGGCCGACGGCGAGGCCCAGCAGCAGCTGGATCCCGACAGTCGCCACCAGCACCACCGCGCTCCATCGCAGTGCGAGAGCGATGCGGGGACCGCCGCCCAGGAGAAGCCAGGCCAGCCGACCGGCGGTCTCCTCCGTGCGCATCCGCAGGATCCCCGCGATGAGGAGCCCGGCAGGTCCGAGAGCGACCATCGCCAGGGCGTACCCGGCGAAGGACGCGACTATGTCGTCCATGTCGAGGGGCACCCACTCGCCGATCCCCGGGATGCTCTCGACCATGTCCTCGATCGATGAGGCGAGCATCCCGAAGCCGACGCCGAACAGTGCCAGGCCTGCACCCCAGGAGACCATGACGGGCGCGAGCAGACGCGCTGCCACCCCCTGAGGGGACAGGAGCGCGGCACGGGCCCGGGAGCGTCCGGGTCGGGCCGGACGCAGGCCGGCGCCGAGATCGCGCCGACGTGCGAGGACGGCAGCCAGCACGAGCAGGACGGCGGTCGCACCCAGACCGACCAGGAGGGGCCAGGTCCGGAGATCCACGAAGACGCGGGTCTGCTGGGCCCAGGCGAATGGGGAGGTCCACGACAGCCAGCTCCCCTGCCGATCCATCACGTCACCGAAGCCGCGCAGCACGAAGGCGAGCGCCACGCCGCCGAGGGCTCCGCCCGAAGCTGCTCCCGCGTGCTCCGTGATCTGGGCCCAGACGGCCGCGACCGCTCCGAAGACCGCCCCTGTGATGCCGACGGCGAGGCCCAGAACGACGGCGTCGGCCGTGGGTGCCCCGACGACGAGCACACCGACGGTGGTGGCGAGCGCAAGACCGGCATCCGCGATCAGGACCACGATGACAGCAGCAAGCGGAGAGGCCAGACGGCCCATCGGCAGGGAGCGCAGCAGCTCGAGACGGCCGGACTCCTCCTCCGTGCGAGTGAGCCGAACGGCGAGCAGGACGCTCATGATGGCCGACGGGAGCAGCAGGTACAGGAGCAGCTCGTTGGCGACCATCGCCCAGAAGGTGTAGTGCTCCATGGCGAACGCAGGCCCGGTCATCATCACCGCCGCTGGATTGTCCAGCAGCATCGCACGGGCGTCGAGGGCGGTCTGATCCGGGTAGGCCTCTTCCATGGCGAGCACCGACGCGGGGATCAGGGCGAGGAAGCAGACCGCCCAGATCGTGATCTGCCGCCGTGTCAGCCGCAGTCCCAGACGGATGGCCGTCCCCACCCCTGCCAGGGCACCTTCCGATGCCGTGCTCATGGCCGATCCGCTCGGTGTGACCCTCGAGCTGTGGTTGAGGCTGAGGTTCGACGGGAAGGCAGGGACGAGTGCTGCTGGGCGGACATCCCTTCATCTGAACGTGAGGTTGAAGTTGAGGCCGAGAGCGAGGCTGAGCGCGAAGTCGAGGGACCGTCGGAGCCGTCTGAGCTGTCTGAGTCATCGGGGGCGTCGGGGGTGTCGGCGCGATGTCGTCCGCCTGCCGTGCTCGCTGCAGAGTCGCGGGCATCGCCGTAGTGGCGCAGGAAGAGCTCCTCGAGGGACGGCGGGGAGATGGAGATGCCGGTCGCTCCGAGACGCAGGAGGACCGGCAGGACATGGGAGACGGCGTCGTCGTCGATGTCGAAACGGATCCTCGCCCCGTCCGAGGACGGGTCGTGCACACCGGGAAGCGACGCCAGCTCCTCGAAGGCGCGCGCGGGCTCATCCGTGGCACTGTCGGCGCCCGCCTCGGACCGACCGGTGGCGCTCGGGTCACCGGTGGGCAGCAGCGCAGTCACGGCGGAGCGCGTCAGATGGCGCAGCTGAGCGAGGGTGCCGCTCTCGACGTCACGGCCGGCGCGGATGATCGTGACGGTGTCGCAGAGCTTCTCGACCTCGCCGAGGATGTGGCTGGACAGGAGGACCGTGCGCCCCCTCCGACGCAGATCCCTGACCTCCTCGGTGAAGACCTCCTCCATCAGCGGGTCCAGGCCGGAGGTCGGCTCGTCCATGAGATAGAGGTCCGCATCCCGCGCCAGCGCCGCCACGAGCGCGACCTTCTGCCGGTTGCCCTTCGAGTAGGTGCGGCAGCGCTTGGTCGGATCCAGGTCGAAGCGCTCCAGGAGACGATCGCGGCGACGTTGCAGCTCCTGCCTTCCGTCCGATCCGCCGTGCGACGCGCCCCGTGCTCCGCTCTCAGCGCGGGTGAGGACATCGATGGCTTCGCCGCCGGTGAGCCCGGGCCACAGAGTCGTGTCACCGGGCACGTACGCGAGGCGCCGATGGATGGCGACCGCGTCTCGCCACGGATCCATGCCGAGGACTCGGACATCACCGGAGGTGCGCCGCAGCATTCCCAGCAGGATCCTCAGCGTCGTCGACTTCCCGGCGCCGTTGGGCCCCAGGAACCCGGTGACCTGTCCCGTGGGGACATCGAGAGAGAATCCGTCCAGTGCCCTGACCGCTCCGAAGGTCTTGGTCAGGCTCCGCACCATCACGGCATCATCTGATGCTGGCATGTGCGCTCCCCCTTCGCGGGCCTGGAGCCGGGGTCGGCCGCCATCGGCTTGTGCACTCTGAGAGGCCCACACTAGGCCGACTGCCCACGGAAGTCCACGGTCGCGCCGTCGGACCGCCGGACCGTCGCTACGTCCGACAGCTGCGCCGTCCGACAGTCGCGCCGTCCGACAGCCAGCCCGACCGTCGGGATCCGGCGGTCGGGATATCGCGTCAGCCGATCCCGTCGAGCCCGCCCTTGGCCCGCAGCAGAGAGACGAGCAGGTCCTTGGGGCCGTCCGCGGACGCGAGGGCGCACTCGTCGGGCTCGAAGCCCCACGCCGCACGCAGCGAGCGGAAGACCTCGAACTCCGCATCGCCGGTCCGCAGCGGAACGACCGCATAGCCGCCCGCCTCCGGCAGATGGATGATGAACGCCCCGGTGAGCTCAGGCATCTCGCGGATCGTCCCGTCATCGTCGAGCAGCTGCTCGGCTCGGGTGACGGCGACGCCCTGCAGGGCGTAGTCGCCGCGGACCTTCTTGGAGGTCTTGATGTCGGCGCTGAGCAGCGTCCCGCCGATGCGCACGATCGCGTCGGTCGTGCCGGCATAGCCCACGGAATGGTTGACGACCGTCTGCTCGATCTCGACGAACTCCGGCTGATAGTCCTGCAGGAACGCGTCGTACCCGTCGAGCCGGACCGCGGCTCGGTCCAGGAGGACGTCCATGTCCCCCTCCTTCGCGAAGGCGCCCTGGGATGTGCGCATGTCGGCGGCGATCTGCCCGACGTCATCCCGCCCGGGTCGAGCTCCGTCGATCGCCCAGCGCTCGCAGGCGGCATGGACGAGCGTCCCGAAGTCCGAGGCGGCCCGCGTGTACTCCTCGGCCGCGGCGGCGATCCGCTTCTGGGTCCCCCAGCGGTCACGGGACACCCGGGAGATCTCCGCCAGCGCGCGGTCCGGGTTGCGGTCCAGCCAGGCGTACATCTCCAGTGCGCGCTTCGAGGCCATCGTCGCGTACCACCCCTGCAGGTGATCCTTGGCGCGCGCCCCGGCTACCGTCGTGATCGAGGGATACATCAGCGGCCCGTCGGGCTCCAGGCGGTACATGCGGCCGCGCGGGGTGTCCGCGCTCAATCGGGGGGTGGTCACGCGGACCAGGGTACGCGGTCCGGACCGGGGATGACCGCCCGCTGCGCGCGGCTGCGGACCGGATCCGGAGGCGCCGGCCACCCGCTCCGGGCAGGGCGGGGGCGGGCGGCGTGCCCGGCGCCGGTCATCAGCCGCCGTCTCCGAAGATGATCTCCTCGGCGACGTTGCGCGCCCGTCGGGTCAGCCGCAGGTACCTCTCCTCGAGCTCCGCCGCGGAGGCCTCCTCTCCGTCGATCAGCAGCGCGACGGCCCGAAGATCCGTGCGGTCCGTCGGCAGGACATCGGTCTCCCGGCCCTTCCACAGCAGTGTCGCGCGCCGGATGAGCCATGCCAGGCTCCAGGCGTCCGCGAGCTCCCGAGCCTGGTGGTCGGACAGCAGGTCGTGCTCCGCAGCGGCCTCGAGCACCCGCAGAGTGCCCGTGGTGCGCAGCGGGGCGACCTCATGACCATGGTCCAGCGCGATCAGCTGGGCGCACCACTCGACATCGGTCATGGCACCGCGGCCCAGTTTGAGGTGGCGAGAGGGATCGGCGCCGCGGGGCAGGCGCTCCGATTCGACGCGCGCCTTCATGCGCGCGATCTCGCGACGCTGCGTCGGGTCGAGACCGCCCTCGGGATAGCGGTGCCTGTCCATCTCGGCGATCAGCTCTGCGGCGACCGCCTCCGAGGCCACCACCGGACGCGCCCGCAGGAGCGCCTGCCGCTCCCACGTCAGGGCATCCCGCCGGTAGTAGTCCCGCCAGCCCTCGAGGCTGCGTGCGAGCAGACCGTTGCGCCCTTCGGGCCGGAGGTCCGCATTGACTCTCATGTCCGTTCCGGAGGCCGGTGCGTTCAGGAGCTTCTGCACCTCTGTGGCGACGGCCACGCCGATCGCGCCGGCCTCCTCCCCCGCTCCGCGGTCGATGACGAGGAACTGCACGTCGGCGTCGGAGGCGTAGCCCATCTCGGCGGCGCCGAAGCTCCCCATCGCGAGGATCGCCATCTCGATCCCGAGCGCCCTCGCCGGATCCGAGCGGTTCTCGCGCAGGCGGTGCGCGGTCTCGAGATCGACCACATCGCTGCCGTCGAGGGTGCCGGTCCCGGAGCTGATCACGCCGCGCTCGCGGGCGACAGCATGGTAGGCGACCAGCAGACCGGCCTCCAGCACGGCCTCGGCGATGTCGGTCAGGGCCCGGGCGCACTCGCGAGGGGTGATCATCCCGGTCAGCTGGGCCAGCGCCACTCGCAGCAGCTCCCGGCCGCGGGTGCGGCGCAGCACGTCCCGGGCCGTCCCCACGGTCTCCACGCGACGGATCACGGCGAGGAACTCCCGCCCCAGGACCTCACGGGTCAGCGGGCGCAGCTCCTCGTCGCGCGAGAGCCAGCGCACCGCCTCGGGGATCTGCTCGAGCTGCTCGCCCGCGAAGCGGCTGCCCGAGAGGACCGCTGTGAGGCGCTTGGCGGCGGTCCCGGAGTCCCGCAGCATCCCGAGATACCAGTGGGCGGAGCCGATCGTGTCCGAGAGGCGGCGGAACATCAGCAGCCCCAGATCGGGGTCGGTGCCGTCGGCGAACCACTGCAGCATCGCCGGGAGGAGCTGGCGCTGGATCGCGGCGCGGCGAGAGATCCCCTCGGTGAGGGCCCTGATGTGCCCGAGGGCCCTCGCCCCGTCGCGATAGCCGATCGCCGCGAGCCGCTCCGCGGCGGCCTCGGGGGTCAGACGGATCTCGTCGTCGCTCAGGGACGACGAGGTCACCAGGAGCGGGCGGTAGAAGATCTCCTCGTGCAGCTGGCGCACCCGCCGTCGGATCCGGTGGTAGGTCCTCTCGAACTCCTCCTCGCCCAGGCGCATCGTGCGCGCGAGCCGGCGCAGATCCGTCTCGGAGGTCGGCAGCACCTGGGTCCGCCGCAGACGGTGCAGCTGCATGCGATGCTCGACGCTGCGCAGGAAGCGGTAGGCCGCATCCATCTCGTCGACGTGCCGGCGGGAGATGTAGCCGCCCTCCCCCAGCCGCGCGAGCGCCTCCAGCGTGGTGCGGGCATGGAGACGGTCATCGACCCGTCCATGGACCATCTGCAGCAGCTGGACGGTGAACTCGACGTCGCGGAGTCCGCCCGGGCCGAGCTTGATGTTGCGATCGGCCTCGCCGCGCGGGATGTGGGCGATCACCCGGCGACGCATCGCCCGGGTGTCCTCGACGAAGCCCTCACGGGTGGACGCCTGCCACACCCACGGCTGGACCATCTCCTCGAAGCGTCGTCCGAGATCCCGGTCGCCCGCGGCGGGGCGGGCCTTGAGCAGGGCCTGGAACTCCCAGGAGAGCGCCCATTTCACGTAGTACCGGTGATAGGAGTCGATCGTGCGGACCAGGGGCCCGTCCTTCCCCTCCGGCCGCAGGTTCGCATCCACCTGCCACAGGGAGCCCTCCGCGGTGCGGTCCGAGCACACGCGCGCGAGCTCTCGCGCGAGCGCCGATCCGATCCTGACCAGCTCGGTCTCGTCGCAGGGGTCGGACTCGTCGGCCGGTCCGACGATGTGCATGACATCGACGTCAGAGATGTAGTTGAGCTCCCGAGCACCCGTCTTGCCCATGGCGATGACGGACCACCGCACTGCCCCGTGCCCGTCGACGGCGGCGCGGGCGATCGCCCCGGCCGCCTCGAGGGACGCGTCGGCGAGATCGCTGATCGCTGCGGAGACCTGGGGCTGCAGGGATGACGGATCGCTGGCGGCGACATCCGCTGCAGCGATCTGCAGGAGCCTCTCGTGATAGGCCGTGCGCAGAGCGTCGCGGCCTTCCCGACCGACCACGGCGGCCACGGCGACGTCGGCCGAAGGATCTGCGCCGACGGCCCGGAGCAGATCCGATCGGACCTGCTCGCCCGGTGTCGTCAGAGCGTCGTCCCCGGTGCGCAGGGCGGACAGGCGATCGGGATGGCGGGTCAGGAAGTCGCCGAGCGCGACCGAAGTCCCCAGCAGCCGCACGAGCCTCTGTCCGGGCGTGCCATCCGTGCCGACGCCGGCGAGGAACTCGTCGACGAGCCGTCCGTGCCCCGAGGCGTGGGCGGCCTCCGCCAGGCGCAGCAGTCCCAGCACGGCGTCGTCGCCGTCGGGCGTCGCCCCGATCGCGCGGGCGGCGCCCGGCCCGAGCGCCGACAGGACGGGCTCGGCCAGGAAGCGCTGGACGCGGTCGGTGCGGCTGAACCCCAGGCGGGCGAGCGAGCCGGTGGTGGTGGGCGGTTCGGTCATGCGGGAGGGCCTTCCTGGTTCCTTCGGGTTCCTGCGGCGCGGCTGATGCTGTGCCGGGCCGGCGCTCAGACCCGCCCGAAGGTGGACTCGAGCTCGTAGCGGGTCACCTGCTCGCGGTAGCGGGACCACTCATCCCGCTTGTCGCGCAGGAAGAACTCGAACACCTGCTCGCCGAGGGTCTCGGCCATCAGCTCGCTGGACTCGAAGCGCTCGAGCGCACGGAAGAGGTCCGTGGGCAGCGGCTCGATCCCCATCGCCTGGCGCTCGCGATCGGTCAGCTCCCAGACGGCGTCCTCAGCTCCCTCGGGCAGCTCGTACTCCTCCTCGATGCCCTTCATCCCTGCCGCGAGCAGCACCGCGAAGGCGAGATACGGGTTGGTCGCGGAGTCCGCGCCGCGGAACTCGACGCGCGAGCTCGTGCCCTTGGTGGGCTTGTGGAAGGGCACGCGCACGAGGGCGGAGCGGTTGTTGTGGCCCCAGCAGATGTAGCTCGGCGCCTCCTGCGCGCCCCACAGCCGCTTGTAGGAGTTCACCCACTGGTTCGTCACCGCGCAGTACTCGGGAGCATGGCGCAGCAGTCCCGCGATGAACTGCCGACCGGTGCGCGAGAGGCCGAACTCGGCTCCCGGCTCGTGGAAGGCGTTGCGCCCGCCCTGGAACAGAGAGAGATGGGTGTGCATGCCCGAGCCGGGCTGCTCGATCATCGGCTTCGGCATGAAGCTCGCGACCTGGTCCATCGTCAGGGCGACCTCCTTGACCACCGTGCGCAGCGTGATGATGTTGTCCGCGGTGGTGAGCGCATCGGCATAGCGGAGGTCGATCTCGTTCTGCCCCGGACCGTTCTCGTGATGGGAGTACTCGACTTGGATGTTCATCGCCTCCAGGTGCTGGATGGCGGTGCGCCGGAAGTCCTGGCCGTTGCCCCGGTGGACGTGATCGAAGTAGCCCGCCTGATCGATCGGGCGCAGGGGCTCTCCGACGTGGTAGGGCTCGTGGAAGAGATAGAACTCGATCTCGGGGTGGACGAACAGCTCGAGGCCCTTGGCCTCAGCCTTCGCGAGCGCGTCGCGCAGCACCCGGCGCGGATCGGAGGCCGCGGGCTCGCCGTCGGGCGTGAGCACGTCGCACATCATGCGGGCGGTGGCATTGGTGGTGCCCCGCCAGCCCAGCATCTCGAAGGTCGCCGGGTCCGGGCGCAGCAGCATGTCCGACTCGTAGCTGCGCGTGAGGCCCTCGATCGTCGAGCCGTCGATGCCGATGCCCTCGGTGAACGCCGTCTCCAGGTCCGACGGGGAGATCGCGATGGACTTCAGCGTCCCGGCGATGTCGCAGAACCACAGGCGGATGAAGCGCACGTCATGATCGGAGACGCGGCGGATGACGTCGTCGTGGAGTTGTTCCATGCGCACAGTCTGCAACACAGCGAGCCGGCGCGCCGGAGACGTCACGGCGCGGTCACAGCTGCGATGCGCTCAGGGACGCAGACGGCGACGGGCGGCCCCGCTCGCAGCAGGACCGCCCGTCACGCGATTCTCCGTCTCAGCCCGCTATCACCCCATGGAGCTGTCGGCGATGTACCACTCGCCGTCGGAGCCCTGCTCCATGGTGACCGAGGAGGCCCCGGCCATGGTGACCGTGATGGTCCCGTCACCGTTGTCCTTCGCCTCCATCATGTCCTCGGTGATCAGGTCCATCATCTCGGGCGTGAACTGGTCCAGCTGACCCGACTCCTCGATCGAGGAGACGCAGAGGTCCAGCATCTGGCCGTCCATCGCCTCGCCCGTGGTCGGGTCCAGCATGAACCCGCAGGCGGCCTCCGGGTCCTGATCGCCGAGAGCCTGGAAGAAGCCCATCACCTGATCCGTCGCCGCCTGGAGGTCCTCGTCGGAGGCCTCCGTGGCGCCGTCGGACGATTCCTCGTCATCGGCCGCGTCATCGGCCGCTGCATCGTCCGCCGCCGCACCATCAGCGCCGTCATCGGAGGCCGCGGCATCGTCCTCGGCGGTGTCGTCGGCTGCGGTGTCGTCGGCCGTGCTGTCATCGGCCCCGTCGTCCGAGGCCGCCTCGTCCTCATCGGCGCCGGTGTCCTCCGACGCGACCTCGGTGTCGGTGCTGGACTCCTCGTCGCCGCCGAGGCTGCAGGCCGTCGCGCCGACGGACAGTGCAAGGGCCCCGAGGCCGACGGCGAGAGCACGGCCTGTCCTGCGGATGCGAGTCTTCATGAGCGTTTCCTTCTCTCATGGGCAAAGCTGAATGCGTTTCCCCCTGGAGGAAGACCCTGCCATAAGCCGTCTCCCCACACCAACGCGGGAAACGGGCGAAAACGGAATCAGGAAAGAATCTTCCCGGGTTTGGGGACAGCCTCCGGCGTCACCGTCATCTCCTGTGCCCGACCTCCCGATCGGTCAGCTGTCCTCGGCATCGATGTACCACTCGCCGTCGGCGGCCTGAGCCAGAGCGAGTGCGGTCGACCCCTCGACCGAGACCGCGATCGTGCCATCGTCCTGATGCACGGAGGTCAGCGCCTCCGGGGTGATCTGCTCGACGATCTCTGGGGTGAAGGCATCCATCGATCCGCTCTCCTCGAGATACGACGCGCAGGAGCTCAGCGCGTCGCCGGCCAGCGGCTCACCGGTGGACTCGTCCAGGAGGAGCCCGCAGGCCGCCTCGGCATCCTGGTCGCCGAGAGCACGGAAGTAGCTGATCACCTGCTGCTCGGCCGCGGCGAGATCCGGATCGCCACCCTCTGCGTCCTCGGTCCGGTCCGACGGGTCGGCGGAGGGGTCTCCGGATCCGGAGTCCGAGGCCGCGGAGCCGTCGTATGCTGCGGAGTCGCTCTCGGACGAGCTCCCGGTGGACGACGCTCCGCCGCCGTCGGTGCTGCACCCTGCCGCGGCCGCAGCGAGGACGAGGGAGCCGAGCCCGAGGGCCGCGGTCCGGATGAGGTGTCGAGGAGAGCTGCTCACCCCTCGATCATCTCAGGTCTCCCCTGGGTGCGCCCTCCGATCGGCGCGCACGCGTCGACGCCTCGTCAGGGCCTCGTCGGCGCCTCGTCGGCGCCGACGAGGCCCTGATGCACCACAATGGACGGGCGGTCCGGCACGGGCCGCCCTCGTCGATCCATCCCAGGAGGACATCGTGACCTCATCCCCCGGCAGCGGCTCCGTCGGCACCAGGAAGGTGCGCCTGCGCCATCTGCAGGACGCCAAGGAGCGCCACCGTCCGTTCACGATGCTCACCGCATACGACCAGTACTCCGCTCGCGCGTTCGAGGCCGCCGGCATCGATGCGCTGCTGATCGGCGACAGCGTCGGCACCACCGTGCTCGGCCACTCCAGCACTACCGCCACCACCCATCAGGACATGCTGACCTTCACCGGTGCCGTGGCCCGCAGCGTCACCCGCCCCCTGATCGTCGCCGACCTGGCCTTCGGAAGCTACGAGACCGGTCCCGTCGACGCCGTCCGCCACGGTGTCGAGCTGGTCCGCGCAGGAGCCGAGATGGTCAAGCTCGAGGGCGGCAGGGCCATCGCCCCGCAGATCCGCGCCCTGGTCGACGCCGGCATCCCGGTGATGGGCCACCTCGGCTTCACGCCGCAGTCGGTCAACGCGCTCTCGGGGCACCGCGTCCAGGGACGCGAGGCCTCCGCGGCCGACCATCTGGCGGAGGAGGCCCTGGCCGTGCAGGAGGCGGGCGCCTCCGCGATCGTCCTCGAGCTGGTCTCCGCGCCGGTCGCCGAGCGCATCACCGAGGTGCTCGCGATCCCGACCATCGGCATCGGTGCCGGTGCGCACTGCGACGGGCAGGTGCTCGTCTGGCAGGACATGGCGGGCCTCTCGGGGTTCGAGGGGAAGTTCGTCAAGGCCTTCGGGAACCTCGGTCGCGAGCTACAGCAGGCGGCGGAGGCATACCGCGAGGAGGTCGTCGCCCGCACCTACCCGGGTCCGGAGCACACCTTCGAGTGAGGGGTGCAGGACGGCCGGATCGCCGCCGACAGGACGCTGTCACTCGTCCCAGGCTGCGTCCTCCTCGTCCCACTCCTCGTTGCGGGTCGCAGCGTTCTCGAGCGCCCTCTCCGCCTCGGCGCGCGTGGCATACGGGCCCATGAGGTCCTTGCCCGGTGACTGCGCGCCCTCCTCGACGCTGCCGGTCGCGAGGTTGTAGAAGAACTGCGTGGGCTCGCTCATGGCGGGCTCCTTCCCTCGTCGGTGAGACACTGGTGGGTATGACTGTAGAGCAGGTGTGGATCCGTCCTGAAGGCCGCGAGCTGCTGGTGCCCGGCACCCTCTCGCCCCGCCGCGCCGTCCCGGCACGGATCGAGCGGCCCGAGTACGTCGACAAGGACGAGGCGGTCTCCGACTCCGGACCCCGCATCCAGACTCCCGAGATCATCGAGCGGGTGCGTGAGGCCTCCCGCATCGCTGCGCTCGCTCTCCGGGCGGCGGGCGAGGCGGCGGCACCGGGGGTGACCACCGACCGCATCGACGAGGTCGTCCACGAGGTGCTGATCGACAACGGCGCCTATCCCTCGACCCTCGGATACCTGGGCTTCCAGAAGTCCTGCTGCACGAGCCTGAACGAGGTCATCTGCCACGGGATCCCCGACTCCACCGTCATGCAGGACGGCGACATCCTGAACGTCGACGTCACCGCGTACGTGCACGGCGTCCACGGCGACTGCAACGCGACGTTCCTGGTCGGCGACGTCGATCCCCGTGCGCAGGCCCTCGTCGAGCGCGCCGAGGAGTCGATGCACCGCGGGATCCGGGCCGCGAAGCCGGGCCGCGAGGTCAACGTCATCGGCCGCGTCATCGAGAAGTTCCTCGCCCGCCACGGCTACGAGTCGGTGCATGACTACACCGGCCACGGCGTCGCCGAGGGCTTCCACAACGGGCTGGTCATCCCCCACTACGACTCCGCTCCGATGTTCGACGACGTGATCGCCGAGGGGATGACCTTCACGATCGAGCCGATGGTCACGATCGGGTCCCAGGACTGGGAGCAGTGGGACGACGGCTGGACCGTCGTCACCAAGGACCGCGGCTTCACGGCCCAGTTCGAGCACACCATGGTCATCACCGCCGAGGGACCGGAGATCCTCACCGTCGTGTGAGCGCTCCCGGTCCTCCGGAGCGGCGGCCTCCTGATGCGGTCTCCTGATCCAGAGGGACCGGCGGTCGCCCGTGCGCGCGCCCTCCGATGAACCGCTGCAGTCCCGAGGCGCGATCTTTGGCACACTGTGCGCAGGTCGGCCGTACGGGCGACCCCGAACCCGGCGGACCGGGACGAGGACATGCGATGAGCAAGGCGAAGCAGAAGCTGGCGTTCGGCATCGACATCGGTGGCAGCGGCATCAAGGGCGCCCCGGTCGACCTCAGGAAGGGCAAGCTGGCCGACGACCGGCTGCGCATCCCCACCCCTCAGCCCTCCACGCCGGATGCGGTCGCCGACACCGTCCGCGACCTCATCGACAGCTTCGGCATCGAGCAGGGCATGCCCGTGGGCGTCACCTTCCCTGCGGTCATCCAGGGCGGGATCGCCCAGACCGCGGCAAACGTCGACGACGCCTGGATCGGCACCGATGCCGACGCGCTGTTCACCGAGCGGACCGGACACGATGTCTTCGTGGTCAACGACGCCGACGCCGCGGGCATCGCCGAGATGGAGTTCGGCGCGGGCCGCAAGCAGAAGGGCGTCGTGCTCGTGACCACGCTCGGCACAGGCGTCGGAAGCGCGCTGTTCAACGACGGTGAGCTCGTGCCCAACACCGAGCTGGGCCATATCCCCTTCGGCGACTCCGACTACGAGAAGCATGTCGCCGACTCCGCACGCGAGCGCGACGATCTCGACTGGGAGGCATGGGCCGAGAGGCTCCAGGAGTACTACGCCCTCCTCGAGTTCCTCTTCAGCCCCGACCTGATGATCGTCGGCGGAGGCGTCTCCAAGAAGCATGAGAGGTTCCTGCCGCTGCTCGAGCTGCGGGCGCCCATCGTGCCGGCCAAGCTGCGCAACGAGGCAGGCATCATCGGCGCCGCGGCCCTCGCCCGTCACGAGGCCAAGCGCCAGGCCAAGGCCGCCGCGAAGGGCAAGGGCTGATCGGCTGGTCGGCTGATCGCGACGATCCGGGAACGACCGCGACGGGCCCAGGGAGCATGCGCTCCCCGGGCCCGTCCTCACGATCGGGGACCAGCCGGCCTGTAAGCCGGGTTCTGTGATCAGCAGTCATCCATCTCGGATCGCCGTCGCCGACGACCTCCAGCGGCCTACCCGGGAACTCGGGCCGGCACCCTCGGACGTTCCCTGTCTGGCCTTGCTCCCGGTGGGGTTTGCCCTGCCGACCCCGTCACCGGGGCCGCGGTGGTCTCTTGCACCACCCTTTCACCCTTGCCGCCCCGCCCGAGGGCGAGGAGGCGGTCTACTCTCTGTGGCACTGTCCCGCGGATCGCTCCGGGTGGGTGTTGCCCACCACCGTGCCGGACGGAGCCCGGACTTTCCTCGGCCTCGGGGCAGGCCCCGAGGACGCGACTGCTCGGCCGACTGGTCCTGGCACATCCTACCCTCGCCGATGCCATGGCTCGCCGACGCCGCTGCTGCGGAGCCAAGCGCCCGCGTCCGGCGGGACCTGAGCGGTGACGTGCGCAACCTCTCCTGCGTCCGTCCCGGGAGCCGCCGGCTCGACGCCCGAGAATGAGGGCGTGCTGATCCTGCTTCCGCCCTCGGAGACCAAGACCCGACCCGACACCGCAGAGCGCTTCGACCTCGACGCTCTTGCGGAGCCGGCCCTCAGTGCCGACCGCGCCACCATGCTGCGAGCCGCGATCCGCACCGCTCGCACGCCCGAGGGCGCCGCCCGTCTCGGGGTTCCCCCGTCCTCTCCGGAGCTCGTCGACCGGATGGCCGAGATCGACCAGGAGCCCGCCTCGGCTCCGCTGAGCGTCTACTCCGGAGTCCTCTACGACCAGCTGGACCCCGGCCGCCCGATCCCGGCAGATCGCCGGGTCCTCGTCCAGAGCGCCCTGTTCGGCGTGGTGGACGCCGCGACCGATCGCATCCCCGCCTACCGGCTCTCTGCGACCTCCGAGGTCTCGCGGCTGGGCAGGGCAGGGTCCTGGTGGGGTCCGCGGCTCGCCGCCCATGCGGAGCGCCTGGTGGCCGAGCAGGCCGAGGGCGACTCCCCTGTCGTCGTCGACTGCCGCTCGGGCTCCTATCGCTCGATGATGCGCGTGCGCGGCGGGGGCCACGTGACCGTCCTCGACGTCGCCCCTGTGCAGGAGAAGGACGGTCGCCGGAAGGTCATCTCCCATGACGCGAAGCGCTATCGCGGCATCGTCACCGACCTGCTGCTCGCCGCGCCCACCCCGCCGTCGGACCCGGATGAGCTCGTCGACAGCCTGCGGGAGGGACTGCGCGACGCAGGCCCTCATGGCACCCGCGGCCAGGAGCGGCTGCGCGTCGAGATCGACGGCGACCGTCTCGTGATCGTCGACCGGATCGGCTGACGGCCTGAGCTCGGCCGACGGCGACGGCGCCCCTCACGTCGCGCGGAGGGCATCGAGGAGCGCCGCGAGCGTCTGCTCCACCGTCCCGTCGGCGTCGACGACGAGTGCTCCCGGACGTCGTCGGCGCACCCGCTCGAGGGACGCGATCAGCGCCTCCGCGTCCTCAGGTCCCACGAGGGCGCTGTTGACCGCGTGCTCCGGCCGATCCGGGTGCCGTGCTCGAGCGGCGAGGCGCTCCCGCAGGACGCCCGCCTCCGTCTCGAGCATCACCTCCCGGAACTCCACCCCGCAGCGGACCGCGAGCGCTTCGAGCGCGACCGCGAACTCCGGCCGCGCGAGGTACTGGCCCAGCACGACGTCTCCCCGACGGCCGATCTGCTCCTCGACGAGCACGAGGGCCAGCTCCCTCGCCCGGCTTCCGGCCCCGCTCACGTGCTCCGCCGTTGATCAGCACCAGCCGAGGGATCCGTCCGTCGGGCGGGTCCGTCATCGCATCCGTCATCTCGCCCGTCGCCCCCTCGGACGCCTTCAGGCGCGCCCGCGCCAGGGGTCCGTCACCAGGCTGCTCCGCAGAATCTCCAGGTGCGGGAGTGCCTCCTCGAGCAGCCGCGACAGCTCCGGCAGCCACAGCGCCTCGCTCGCGGCATGGGGGACGTCGATGAGCGCCGGGACCGCCGTCGGGTCGGCGGCGGACTCGAGATGCTCGAGTGCCGGATGGTGGCGGAGATCGGAGGTGATGTACACGTCGGCCCCGGTCTCGGCGACGGTCTCCAGAAGGGAGTCGCCGGCTCCGGGGCACACGGCCACGGTGCGGACCTGCCGACGGGAATCGCCGGAGTGCAGGATCCCGCGCGCGGTCCTCGGCACGATCTCGGCGATCCGTGCGGTGAGATCGCCGACGGTCGTCGGCTCGGCCAGCTCACCGATGGCGCCCAGCCCATGGAGGGTCGAACCGTGCGCGCCGGTCGCGTCCCGGGCGGGCGGGACCAGCGGACGGTGATCGCGCAGAGCGAGGGCGCGCACCCAGGCCCCGACGGTGCCCCGGGTGGAGCGGTCCGCATTGGTGTGGCCGCACCACAGCGCGATGCCGGAGCGGAGCAGGGAGGTGACCACCTGGCCCTTGCCCTGGTCGGCCGGCAGGAGGCTCGCGCCCCGCAGCAGGAGGGGGTGATGGGTGATGAGCAGCCCGGCGCCGCTCCTCACCGCTTCGCGCGCGACGGCGACCGTCGGGTCGACGGCCAGCAGCACCCGATCGACCGACGCATCCCGCTCCCCCAGCACGAGGCCGACGCGGTCCCAGCTCTCCGCCCAGCCCAGCGGATAGGCCCCCTCGAGAACGGAGAGGACCTCGCCGACCGCGGTCATCGCTCCCCCAGCGTCTGCGCTTCGATCAGCGCGGCGCGGTAGGCCTTCCACGGCATCAGGACGCACTTCACACGCGCCGGGAACTTCGCGGCACCCAGCAGCGCGACGCCGTCGCCGATCAGGTCCTCATCACCTTCCATCCGGCCCCGGGATCCCATGACCTGCTCGAAGTGCTCACGCACCGGCTCGACCTCCGCCACGGTCCGCCCGATCAGCAGGTCCGCCATGATCGATGCGGACGCCCGGCTCATGGCGCAGCCGACGGCGTCGTAGGAGACGTCCGCGATCCGCAGCCCCTCGCCTGCACCGTCTAGGGAGAGGCGCAGCGTGATCTCGTCCCCGCAGGTGGGGTTGACGTGATGGACCTCCGCGTCGAAGGGCTCGCGCAGGCCCGCGTGGAGAGGATTGCGGTCATGGTCCATCACCAGCTCGGTGTACAGCGAGCTGAGCGGATTGCTGGGAAGCGGGGTCACGAGAGTCCTCGGAAGAAGTCGGCGGTGCGGGAGACGCCCTCGATGAGGGCGTCGATCTCGGCGGCGGTGGTGTGGACGGCGACGGAGGCGCGCGTGGTCCCGTGGAGGCCGTAGCGGCGGTGCAGCGGCCACGCGCAGTGGTGGCCGACCCGCACCTCGATGCCGAGCGAGTCGAGGACCTGCCCGACGTCGTGCGGATGGCGGCCCTCGAGGGAGAAGGCGATCGCACCGGCGCGCTCGGGAGACCGTCCGGGACCGATGAGCCGCAGTCCTTCGATCTCCTCCAGACCCGCGAGAGCGCGGTCCACGAGTGCTCGCTCATGCGCGGCGACGGCGTCCATGCCGAGCGCCGACAGGTAGTCGCAGGCCGCGGCGAGCCCGACGGCCTGCGAGATCGGCGGAGTGCCGGCCTCGAAGCGGGCGGGCGGCTCCGCGAAGGTGGTGCGCTCCATCGTGACCAGCTCGATCATCGACCCGCCGGTGAGGAACGGCGGCATTGCGGACAGAAGCTCGCTGCGACCCCACAGCACACCGATTCCGGTGGGTCCGAGCATCTTGTGCCCGGACAGCGCGGCGAAGTCGATCCCCAGCGCGGCGAGGTCGACCGGCATGTGGGGCGCTGACTGGGCCATGTCCAGCACGGTCAGCGCGCCCACCGAGCGCGCCGCGTCGACCAGCGTCTCCACCGGGTTCACGGTCCCCAGCACGTTGGACTGATGCGTGAAGGCCAGGACCCGGGTGCGCTCGGTGAGCAGGTCGCCGAGACCGGAGAGGTCCAGGGCGAAGTCATCGGCGAGCGGGATCCAGCGGAGGGTGGCTCCGGTGCGACGGGCGAGCTCCTGCCAGGGCACCAGGTTCGCGTGATGCTCCATCTCGGTCACGAGGATCTCGTCACCCTCGCCGACGCGCAGATGCGCGGGAGTCTCCCTGCCCCCGTACCCCAGCGAACCGGCGACGATGTTCAGCGCCTCGGTCGCATTGCGCGTGAAGACGATCTCCTCGGAGCGCGGCGCTCCCAGGAAGCGGGCGACGGTCTCGCGAGCACCCTCATACGCGTCCGTCGCAGCCTCCGCCATGCGATGGGCGCCGCGCTTGACCGCTGCGTTGTCGTGCGTGAGGAAGGCGATCTCGGCATCGATGACCTGCCGGGGCCGCTGGGAGGTGGCACCGGAGTCCAGATAGACCAGCGGGGTGTCCTCGTCGAGCCGGCGGGAGAGGATCGGGAAGTCCGCGCGCACGGCCTCCACATCGAACGTGCTGATCGGAGTGCTCACAGGCGGATGTCCTCCTTCGACGGGCGCGGCCGGGCGGGCGGCACCGGGCCCTGCCAGTATAGGAAGCATCCAGGCTCGGCAGAGGGCCCGTGAGACCCTGTCATGGCCCCGACCGACATGTCCGGGCAGACCGTGACGCTGGGGAGTGAGAGACATCGACACGCTGATCCTGCTGCTGTTCGCCCTCGCGATCGCCGCGATCCTGCTGGTCGCCGTGATGCAGATGATCGCCGCGCGGCGCCGGGACCAGGATGCCGCGCAGCAGCGCCGCCCGCGCACCTCGCTCGAGCGGACGCGAGATGCCCGGACGGCGCTCATCTGGATCGTCGCCGCTCTGGCGGTCCCCTGTCTGCTCGCCCTGACCTATCTGCTCACGCGGACGGGAGAGTGAGCTCCGGCGTGCGCTCGGCCGCCCGGACGGACTCCCCACCGGTACCGCGCTGAGGAGCGATGAGGCGCAGCAGCGCCTTCCAGACCTCGGCGAGCAGGAATACCACGACGGCGCAGCCGAGCACCTTGCCCCATTCGGCCAGCCCGATCGGAGCCGATCCGAACCACACGTGCATGAACGGGGCGTAGGTGAAGATGAGCTGGAGCACCAGCAGCGCTCCCGCTGCGATCCAGACCATCCGGTTCCCGCGCAGCGCACGCAGCCGGAGCGAGGAGCCCCCGAGGATGCGGCAGGAGAAGAGGAAGGCCAGCTGACCGAAGGCGAGCATCGCCACCGCCGTCGTCTGCGCCTGCGCATAGCCGGCCCCGGTCCCGCGCTCATGCAGGAACAGCAGCAGCGTGGACCCGCCGATCAGCACCGAGGCGAACGCGATGAGCGCCCACGACCGGCCCACCAGCACCGGCTCGTCGCGATCCCGCGGCGGTCGGCTCATCGTCCCGGGCTCCACCGGCTCGGTCGCCAGAGGCAGCGACAGGGTGACCGCGGTGACGAGGTTGATCCACAGGATCTGCACCGGCGACAGCGGCAGCGCGAGGCCCGCCATGACCGCCACGAGGATGACCAGTGCCTGCGCCCCGTTGGTCGGCAGCAGGAAGACGACGGACTTGCGGATGTTGTCGTAGATCCGTCGCCCCTCCTCGACCGCGCGCTCGATGGTCGCGAAGTTGTCATCGGCCAGGACGATGTCGGCGGCCTCCTTGGTGGCCTCGGTGCCCTTGATGCCCATCGCCACACCGACGTCTGCGCGGGTGATCGACGGCGCATCGTTCACGCCGTCGCCGGTCATCGCCACGACCTCGCGGCGGGACTGCAGCGCCTTGACGATGCGGATCTTGTGCTCGGGGCTCGTCCGGGCGTAGACGTCGACATCGGGCGCGGCGACCCGCAGCTCCTCCTGGGACATGGCCTCGAGCTCGGGCCCGGTCAGCGCCCGGACCTCCCCCTGGGCCGGAGCGATGCCGAGATCACGGGCGATGGCCACGGCGGTGCCGACATGGTCGCCGGTGATCATCTTGACGCGGATCCCGGCGCCGTGCGCCTCGGCGATCGCATCGCAGACCTCCGGCCGGGGCGGATCGATGATGCCCACGATGCCCAGCATGACCAGGTCCGCTGCGTCATCGAGCACGACGGAGCCGTCACGAGGCCCTCTGCTCGGGCGGCCCGCCGCGGCGAGCACGCGCAGACCCTGTGCGGAGAGCTCCTCGATGCGTCGGTCCCAGGCCTGCCGGTCGAGCGGGACCTCTCCGCCGTCGGCCGTCCGCTCCGCGACGGAGCGATCCAGCAGACGGTCCGGAGCCCCGACCACATGGACCATCCGGGTGCCGTCGTCCGTCTCGTCGAGCGTGACGGCGAACTTGTGGGCGGACTCGAAGGGGACCTGCGCGATGCGTCGGCCCGGATGCTCGAGGCCCGCCTTCGCCGCGAGGACCGTGAGAGCGCCCTCCGTCGGCTGGCCGACGATCCCCCAGCCCTGCTCGCCCTGCTCCAGGCGGGCGTCGTTGCACAGGGCGGAGGCGACCACGAGATCCCGGAGATCGGGAATCGTCGAGAGATCCGCGGCATCGCCGTCCACCCTGATCGTGCCCTCGGGCGCATAGCCCGTGCCCTCGACACGAGCGGTCCGCTCCCGTGTCATCACGACGGAGGCTGTCATCTCGTTCTGGGTGAGGGTGCCCGTCTTGTCCGAGCAGATCACGGTGACCGCTCCGAGCGTCTCGACCGCGCTCATGCGCCGCGTGATCGCGCGCCGGCGAGCCATCTGCTGCACACCGAGCGCGAGGGTGATGGTCACCAGTGCAGGCAGCCCCTCGGGGACTGCGGCGACGGCGAAGCCGATGGCGGCCGAGAGCAGCTCGGCGCGGGGGAAGCCGTGGATCAGGCGGCCGACGACGATGATGACGAAGGCGAGGACGCCGATGAGGATGGAGATGCGGGTCGCCAGCTGCTGCAGCTGCACGGCGAGCGGGGTCATGAGCTTCTCGACGCCGCTGACCATCGAGGTGATGTGGCCGAGCTCGGTCTCGGCGCCCGTCGCCGCGACCACTCCGATGCCGTTCCCGGCCGTGACGATCGTGCCCGAGAACAGCATCGAGGAGCGATCCCCGACGCCCGCGTCCTCCCCGACCTCCTGGGTGCTCTTCGCCGTGGGCACGGACTCTCCGGTCAGCGCCGCCTCGTCTGCCTGCAGGTTGGTCGCGCGCAGCACCCGGAGATCCGCAGGCACCCGATCCCCCGACCGGAGGCGGACCACGTCGCCCGGCACGAGCTCCTCCGCATCCACGACGACCCAGTTGCCGTCCCGGCGGGCCTGCGCGTCCAGGGACATCATCGACCGGATGGACTCGAGCGCCTCCTCGGCGCGGCCCTCCTGGATGAAGCCGACGGTCGCGATCGCGACCGCTGCGACGGCGATCACCGCGAAGTCCACCCAGTCGCCGGTGATCGCCTTGAGGGCGGCCGCCGCGAGCAGGATGTAGATCAGGATGTCCTGGAAGTGCGAGAGGTACCGCTTCCAGAGCGGCCGCTTCTCCCCCTCGGGAAGAGCGTTGCGGCCATGGCGGCGCAGACGCTCCTCGGCCTGGGCGGCGCTCAGGCCGTCCGGCGACGAGTCGAGGTGCTCGAGCACCTCTCCTACGGGGTGGGAGTGGGCGGAGAAGTCAGTGCGGGAGAGCTGATCGGTGACCACAAGAGGTCCTCCTAGGGGCGACGGGCTGAAGCTCGCGCCAGGGCGCGCGTCCATCCTAGGATCCACCGAAGCAGCACCGGAGGACCATAGGCCGCCCGGAGATGCCCGATGACCGACCCACCGACGCCGGGATGATCGAGCCCAGAACGTGCTCGGGTCTCCGTCGAGGAGGGCCTCCACGACCTATCGATGCAGGTCACAGAGATATCAGGTGTCAGTGAGTGGGGCGTGAGGGGCTCGAACCCCCGACCTTCTGGGTGTAAACCAGACGCTCTGACCAGCTGAGCTAACGCCCCGAGCGGGCCCGCGGAGCGGAACCGCGGGTTTCAGCTGCGGGTCGACAGGCGCGTGCCCGTCCAGTCCGCGGCGAGGCTGATCGTGCTCATCACACGCAGGCCCGCGATGTCGGCGGCCTCCTGCACCTCGCCCGGCGGCACATGGCCGTCGCGACCGGCCTTGGGCAGCAGCAGCCAGATGGGGCCGCCGGCGGCCAGGGTCGTGGGAGCGTCGACCAGGGCGTCCGTGAGGTCGCCGTCACCCTCCCGCCACCACATGATCACGGCGTCGACGATCTCCTGGCAGTCCTCGTCCTCCAGGTCCTCGCCGATGGAGTCCTCGATGGCGTCGCGCAGGTCGAGATCGACGTCGTCGTCGTATCCGAGCTCCTGGACGATCTGACCCGAGGCGAGAGCCAGCACCTCCGCGATGGAGCTGGACGGATGGGCGTCGGCCGACGGTGACAAGAAAGGACTCCTTCAGAAGGGGGCAGGGCTCGATCTTCGGCGCCGCTCCCATCGGGCGTCGGGTCCCCGGGTCCGAGCGGTTCGGCGCGCGGCCGATTGTATGCCACGCCCGCAGGCCGCGCACCGTCGGGCCGCCGCGGGCAGGAATCCCGTTGCCGTGCCGTGGCCGCGGGATGCGCGCAGGGCCCCGGTCATCGGGCGCCCGCGGATGCCCGATGATGCCCGAGGACGAGCACCATCGGGATCGGGAGGGCGTCACGACCTCGTACGGGGCGCCGTCGGGGCGTGTCTGGGGTCTCACTCACACCACGCCTCCTCTGCCTGCTGGTCGTGCTCCTGTGCTTGTAGTCTGGGCGGAACCACGGCACCCGGAGCGCGTCCAGCGATGTGCACCTGCTCCCCCCGGGGGCCGGTCCGTCGCCTCCCATAGAGAGAAGGACAGAGTGAGTTCGCAGGAGACACCTCGTCCCATCGGCATCAACCTGCCCAGCCATGCGCAGGACCCTGATCCGGAGGAGACGCGCGAGTGGCTGGATTCGTTCGACGGCCTCGTCGAGCACCGCGGCGATGAGCGCGCAGCGACGATCGTCCAGAACCTCATCCAGCATGCCCGCCATCAGGAGCTGGACCTGCCGGAGTCCCTCACCACGGACTACGTGAACACCATCTCCGCGCAGGAGCAGCCGGAGTACCCCGGCGATCTGGCGATGGAGCGGGAGCTGCGCAACCTCCTGCGCTGGAACGCCGCGATGCTCGTGCACCGCGCTCAGCGCCCCGGCGTGTCCGTCGGCGGCCATCTCTCCAGCTACGCGTCGATCGCGAACATGTACGAGGTGGGCTTCAACCACTTCTTCCGCGGCCGCGACCACGAGGGCGGCGGCGACCACGTCTTCTTCCAGGGCCATGCCTCCCCCGGCATCTACGCCCGCGCCTACCTCATGGGGCGCCTGGACCAGACCCGTCTGGACGGGTTCCGCCAGGAGTTCTCCCACGAGGGCGGCATGCCGTCGTACCCGCACCCGCGCGCGATGCAGGACTTCTGGGAGTTCCCCACCGTCTCCATGGGCATCGGCCCGGTCAACGCGATCGAGCAGGCCTCCTTCGACAGGTACCTCCACAACCGCGGCCTGAAGGACACCTCCCAGCAGCACACCTGGGCGTTCCTCGGCGACGGCGAGATGGATGAGGTCGAGTCGCGCGGCGCGCTGCACATCGCCGCGAAGGAGCACCTGGACAACCTGACCTTCGTCGTCAACTGCAACCTCCAGCGCCTGGACGGACCGGTGCGAGGCAACGGCAAGATCATCCAGGAGCTCGAGGCGCAGTTCCGCGGAGCGGGCTGGAACGTCATCAAGGTCATCTGGGGCTCGGGCTGGGATCCGCTGTTCGACGCGGACTCCGACGGCGCGCTCGTGGACCTCATGAACATGACGCCCGACGGCGACTTCCAGACCTACCGCGCCGAGTCCGGCGGCTTCATCCGCGACAACTTCTTCGGCCGCGATCCTCGCACCAAGGCCATGGTCGAGGACATGTCGGACGACGACATCTGGTGGAAGCTCAACCGCGGCGGCCATGACACCCGCAAGATCTTCGCGGCGTTCAAGGCGGCGATGGAGCACAAGGGCCAGCCCACCGTGATCCTCGCCCACACCATCAAGGGCTACCGTCTGGGCAAGAGCTTCGCGGGCCGCAACGCGACCCACCAGATGAAGAAGTTCACCCTCGAGGACCTCAAGGACCTGCGCGACACGCTGCAGATCCCCGTGAGCGACGAGCAGCTCGAGTCCGGCAGCGTCTACGACGCCCCGCTGTACAAGCCGGCCGACGACGCCCCCGTCATGCAGTACCTCAAGCGCCGGCGTCGCGAGCTCGGCGGCGGAGTGCCCTCCCGCCGCACGACCCACAAGGCCCTCGAGCTCCCGGGCGAGAAGGCCTACGAGGTCGCCCGCCGAGGCTCCGGCAAGCAGGAGATCGCCACGACCATGGCGCTCGTCCGGCTCGTCAAGGACCTCATGCGCGACAAGGCGACGGGGAACCGATGGGTCCCGATCATCCCCGACGAGGCCCGCACCTTCGGCATGGACTCGCTGTTCCCCTCGGCGAAGATCTACAACCCCGACGGTCAGAACTATCTGTCCGTCGACCGCGATCTGCTGCTGGCCTACAAGGAGTCGACCTCCGGCCAGATCAAGCACATGGGCATCAACGAGATCAGCTCGACCTCGGCGTTCACCGCCGCGGGCACCTCGTACTCCACCCATGACTTCCCGATGATCCCGTTCTACATCTTCTACTCGATGTTCGGGTTTCAGCGCACCGGCGACTTCTTCTGGGCCGCCGGCGACCAGATGGCGAAGGGCTTCGTCATCGGTGCGACCGCGGGCAAGACCACGCTCGCCGGGGAGGGCCTGCAGCACATGGACGGCCACTCGCCGATCCTGGCCTACACCAACCCGGGCTCCGTGATCTACGACCCCGCCTACGGCTACGAGATCGGCCACATCATCCGTGACGGCCTCCAGCGCATGTACGGAGAGGATGACCGCCTCCAGGAGGTCTTCTACTACATCACCGTCTACAACGAGCCGATCGTGCACCCGGCCGAGCCCGAGGGGCTCGACGTCGAGGGCCTGCTCAAGGGCATGTACGAGCTCGACGCAGCCCCTGAGGGCGAGGGCCCCGAGGCGCAGCTGCTGGCTTCCGGCGTCGGCGTGCCGTGGGCCCGCCATGCTCGCGAGCTGCTGCTCGAGGACTGGGGCGTGCGCGCCGCGGTCTGGTCCGTCACCTCGTGGACCGAGATGCGCAAGGAGGCCCTGGAGGCGGAGAAGCACAACCTCCTGCACCCGGAGGATCTCCGCACCCCGTGGATCTCCCAGCGCCTGCAGGGCGTCCAGGGCCCGTTCATCGCGACCAGCGACTACGACTTCCTGGTGCCCGACATGATCCGCGAGTGGATCCCGGGCCAGTACGGCGTGCTGGGCGCAGACGGATGGGGCTTCTCCGACACCCGTCCGGCCGCCCGCCGCCACCTGAAGATCGACGCGCACTCCATGGTCGTGAAGACCCTGCAGCTGCTGGCGCGGGAGGGCAAGGTCGATCCGTCCCTCGTGCGCCAGGCCATCGACAAGTACGACCTGTCCAACGTCAACGCCGGTGAGTCCGGCTCCTTCGGCGGCGACTCCTGATCCAGCGAGGTCCGCCCGTCCCGCGGGACGGGCGGACCTCGCTGCGTCCCGACGGCGTTCCGGTACCCTGCGCGGTGGCCGGATCGTCCCCCCCATTCCCTCATCGGGTGTGCGACGCTCTCACGTCCGCAGCTCACCGCAGTCCGGTCGCCCGCCCGTCCGTCCATCTCCCTGGAGGTCCCCGTGCTCGCCATCGTCTGCCCCGGACAAGGCTCGCAGAAGCCCGGTTTCCTGTCCCCGTGGCTCGAGCTGCCCGGGGTCGCCGACACCCTCGCCGTCCTCTCCGACGCCGCGGGCGTCGATCTCCTCCGCCACGGCACCGCTTCGGACGCTGACACCATCCGCGACACCGCCGTGGCGCAGCCGCTGCTGGTGGCCGCCGGCATCGTGGCGGAAGCCGCGCTGCGCGAGGACGCCTCCGCCCCCCGCGCGGATGTCGTCGCCGGGCACAGCGTCGGCGAGGTCACCGCAGCGGCCCTGACCGGGGTGCTGTCCGACGAGGACGCCATGCGTCTGGTGGCCGTCCGCTCGCGGGCGATGGCGAAGGCCGCGGCCGAGACCCCCACCGGCATGGCCGCCGTCGTCGGCGGAGTCCGCGACGAGGTCATCTCGGCGATCGAGCGACATGGCCTCCATCCGGCGAACATCAACTCCGCCGCCCAGGTCGTCGCGGCGGGCTCCCTCGATGCCCTCGCCGCGCTCGGAGAGGATGCGCCGGCCCGCGCCCGCGTAATCCCGCTCCAGGTCGCGGGTGCGTTCCACACGCCGTTCATGGCCGACGCACGGGAGGAGCTCGCCGGCTTCGCCCCCTCGCTCTCCCCTGTCGATCCCGTCCTGCCGCTGATCTCCAACGCCGGTGGCGAGGTGATCGGCTCCGGTGCGCGGTATCTCGAGCTGATCGTCGACCAGGTGGCCTCGCCCGTCGACTGGGAGGCTTGCTCGGGAGCGCTCCGCGACCGGGGCGTGACCGCCCTGATCGAGCTCGCTCCCGCCGGCACGCTGACGGGTCTGGCCAAGCGCGAACTCAAGGGTGTGGCGACGCTCGCTCTGAACTCTCCCGACGATCTCGAGGCCGCCCGAGCACTGGTCACCGAGCACCTCGGCTCCTCCGACGACTCCGCCGCCCCGACCGTCGAGGAGGACTGACCATGGCGATCTCCCTGCGTCCGCATCCCACCGTCGCGGGCTCCAAGGTCCTCGCCTACGGTGCGGCCCGCGGCGACCTCTCGGTCCCCAACGACGATCTCGTCGGACCGATCGACTCCTCCGACGAGTGGATCCGCCAGCGCACCGGCATCATCACGCGCACCCGCGCGAGCGAGGACGTCGGGGTGAAGGACCTCGCCCTCGCGGCGGGGCGGGAGGCCGTGGAGCGCTCCGGCATCGACCTCGAGACCCTCGACGCGATCATCGTCTCGACGATCTCCTTCCCCTACCCGACCCCATCCCTCGCGACGCTGCTCGCCGGGGAGCTCGGTCGGCCCGACGTCATCGCCTACGACATCTCCGCCGCCTGCGCAGGGTTCTGCTACGGCATCGGCCAGGCCGACGCCCTCATCCGGTCGGGCAGCGCCCGCAACGTGCTCGTGATCGGCGCCGAGAAGCTGTCCGACTTCGTCTCGCCCACCGATCGGTCTATCTCGTTCCTGCTGGGCGACGGCGCCGGTGCCGCGATCGTCGGCCCCAGCGATGAGCCCCTCGTCGGGCCGACCGTGTGGGGCAGCGACGGCGACAGCTGGAGCACCATCCGGATGACCGGGTCGCTCATCGACTTCCGCGACGGCAGGGGCGAGTGGCCCACGCTCGAGCAGGACGGCCGCACGGTATTCCGCTGGGCGGTCTGGCACACGGCGAAGAAGATCCGCGAGATGCTCGCACAGTCCGGGCTCACCGTCGAGGACATCGACGTGTTCGTGCCCCATCAGGCCAACATGCGCATCGTCGACGAGCTGGCCAAGCAGCTCGGCCTCGGCGAGGACGTGGTCATCGCCCGGGACATCGCCGAGACGGGGAACACCTCGGCGGCCTCCATCCCGCTGGCCACCCATCGTCTGATCGAGGAGGGCGCCGCCCGCAGCGGTGACGTCCTCGTCCAGTTCGGCTTCGGCGCGGGCCTCGCCTACGCCGGTCAGGTGATCGTGCTCCCCTGAGGACCGATCACGACGACGGGGCATGTAGGCCTCGTCACCTCGCTCGGACATTCCGGGCATGCTCCCCTGCCGCACCGGGCGGCGCGGGTAGTCTGTGACCGCCACACCACCGTTTCCACGAAGGAGAACCCCATGGCACACACCGAGAACGAGATCCTCGAGGGCCTCGCCGAGATCGTCAACGAGGAGACCGGTGTCGCCACGGAGGACGTCAAGCTCGACAAGTCCTTCACCGACGACCTGGACATCGACTCCATCTCGATGATGACGATCGTCGTCAACGCGGAGGAGAAGTTCGACGTGCGCATCCCCGACGAGGAGGTCAAGAACCTGGCCACCGTCGGCGACGCCGTCTCGTTCATCGCGGGCGCCCAGTCCTGAAGTCCGCCAGGCGCCCGGGACCCAGCGTCCCGGGCGTCATGCATTCCTCCCCCTGACCCGACGCACCGGAGGTCCGCCATGACCGCTCCTCGTCCCCGTGTCGCCGTGACCGGCCTCGGCACCGTCAACCCCCTGGGCGGTGACATCCCCAGCACATGGGAGGCCGCCCTCGCCGGCACGTCGACGGCACGCACTCTCGACAATGACTGGAAGGACCGCTACGGCCTCTCCGTCGACTTCGCGTGCGAGGTCCGCATCGATCCTCTCGACGTGCTCTCCCGGCCCGAGGCCAAGAAGCTGGACCCTTCGGGTCGGTTCTCCCTCATCGCCGCGCGCGAGGCGTGGAAGGATGCTGGTTCCCCGGAGGTCGACGGCGATCGTCTGGGCGTCGTGATCGGCACCGGCATCGGCGGCGTATGGACGATCCTCGATCAGTGGGACGTGGTCCGCGAGAAGGGCGCGCGCCGTGTGAACCCCTTCACCGTGCCCATGCTCATGGCGAACTCCTCGAGCGCGCACATCGAGATCGAGCTGGGGGCGAAGGCGGGAGCCCACACCCCCGTGTCGGCCTGCGCATCCGGTGCGGAGGCCGTCGCCCAGGGCTTCGACATGATCCGGGCCGGTCGGGCGGACGTCGTCGTCGTGGGCGGCACGGAGTCCTGCGTGCACCCGCTGCCGCTCGCCGGCTTCGCGAACATCCGCGCGCTGTCGACCCGCACCGATGATCCTGAGCGTGCATCGCGTCCCTATGACGTCGACCGCGACGGCTTCGTGCTCGGCGAGGGAGCGGCGATCCTCGTCCTCGAGACCGAGGAGCACGCGAAGGCGCGCGGAGCCCGGGTCTACGGCTACGTCTCCGGTCGCGGCATGGCCTCGGATGCGCATCACATCTCGGCGCCTTCCCAGGACGGGCAGGCGCGCGCCATCCGGGAGGCCGTCGACGACGCGGGCATCGGAGCGAAGGACCTCGTCCACGTGAACGCCCATGGAACCTCCACCCCGCTCGGGGACATCGGCGAGCTCAATGCGGTCTCGCAGGCGCTCGACGGCCAGACCGACCAGCTGGTGGTCACCTCGACCAAGTCCATGACCGGTCATCTCCTCGGCGGTGCCGGAGCGCTCGAGTCGGTGTTCGCCGTGCTCGCCGCCCACCACCGGGTCGCACCTCCGACGATCAACATCGAGACCCTCGATCCGGAGACGCCGATGAGGATCGCGCAGAATGCCCCGGTCGAGCTGCCCACGGGCGACATCGCCGTGCTGAACAACGCCTTCGGCTTCGGCGGTCACGATGTCGCGGTGGTCTTCACCAGCGCCTGACCGGTCCCCGACCGCACCGACCGCACTGCGGAAGGGCCGCCTCTCAGGGGGCGGCCCTTCCGCATTCTGCGATCAGCCGACGCGGTGGAGCCAGCGCATCGGAGCGCCCTCCGCAGCATGGCGATAGATCTCGAGCTCATCGTCCCACGGCTCCCCGAGCGCGATGCCGAGCTGCCTGCGCAGATCGCGAGGATCGCCATCTGCGCGGTCCATGCAGGCGCGCACGTGATCCTCGGTGAGCATGGTGTTGCCGGCATGGTCGATGACGGCGTGGTGGATGCCGAGGTCCGGGGTCCCGCACCACCGGGATCCGTCGGAGGTCGCGGTCCCGTGCTGGGTGATCTCGAAGCGCACCTCGTGCATGCCGCGCAGTGCGCTGGCAAGCAGAGCGCCCGTCTCCGGCCGGCCGCGCCAGGTCGTCTCTGCGCGCAGCAGCGCACGGCCGACGTGCTGCTCCTGCCAGCGCAGTCGGCACGGCACGCCCAGAACGCCGCCTGCCGCCCATTCGATGTGCGGAGTCAGGGCGCGCGGAGCTGAGTGGATGTGAAGAACACCCTGAGTCATCTCGTTCCTTCCGGTCTCCGATGCGTCTTCCCCAACGAACGGTGGCCGGCCCGGTCGCGAGATGCTCGACCGGGTGCGTGCTGAGCCTAGAGGCTCTCCCTGATCCTGCGCAACGCCTGCTTCCTGACCGAGCGCTCGAGGCCGTCGATGTACAGGGCGCCGTCCAGATGACCAACCTCATGCTGGATGAGGCGCGCGGTGATCCCCTCCCCCGCGAGCTCGATCTCGTGGCCGTCCACATCGCGTCCCACGCAGCGCGCGAAGGCGGCGCGGGTCCGCGGGAACCAGAGACCGGGGACGGACAGGCATCCCTCTTCCCCTTCCTGGAGCTCGTCGGACAGCTCGACGATGACCGGATCGAGGATGCAGCCGACCCCGAGGTCCTCGAGGTTCCAGGAGAAGGCCCGGCGGGTGACGCCGATCTGGTTCGCGGCGACGCCGGCACGGCCGTCGTCGTCGACGGTGTCGATGAGGTCCTGGACCAGTCGGCGCGTGGCATCGGTGATCTCCCCGACGGGGTCGCAGGGCGTCCGGAGCACCGGATCCCCGACGATGCGGATCGGACGGACGGTCATCGACGGTCCCCCTCTGCCTCTGCTTCTTCTGCCTCTGCTTCTTCTGCCTCTGCTCCTTCTGCCTCTGCGCCGGCTGCGCCGTCGGTGCCCTCGGCGGGTCTCGGCTCCTCGGACGCACCGGCAGCCGAGGGAGCAGCAGGCTGACCGAGGATCTCGTGGGACACCTCGAGGCCGGGGACGACGGACCGCTCGACGGTGCATCCCGCGGCCACTGCCCGCGAGAAGACCTTCACCGCGGCTGCGGCCTCGGTCTCGGTCAGGCCCTCGAGATCGAGCTGGACCTGCTCGACGATCCGCTCGTACCGGTTCTGGTCGGGGTCGGACTGTCCGTGGGCCCAGAGCCGCAGAGGGAAGTCGTCGCCGAGCCGGCGGGCGAGGTTCACATCGGAGGACATGCCTGCGCATCCGATCAGTGCGAGCTTGAGAAGCTCTCCGGGATCGATCTCCCCCTCGCCCTTCCCGATCGGGATCTCCACGCCGCGCTGGTTGCGGCCGATGAGGGTGCGAGGTCCTGTGCGGTCCGCCCAGACGCTGCCGGGGCCGAAGGCCTCCGGGGTCTCGAAGCGATCGTCGGGCGTGACAGGCATGGCCGGCTCCTCGGGCGCTGTGGTGGGCAGGGCCGACGGTACGGCCCGGGAAACAGGTCAGCCCCGGGGAGCTCTCCCGGGGCTGACGAGTCCTGCTGGGCTCCCGCGACTGGACTTGAACCAGTAACCGTTCGATTAACAGTCGAATGCTCTGCCGATTGAGCTACGCGGGATCAACGAGAAGGACTCTATCAGAGGACTCCCGGGCCCCGCACACCGAAACCGGCTCTCACCGGCGAATATGACCTAGATAACCCTTCAGGCGTCGTTCCCCTCATGCCCCTGGGGCGGTTCGGAGGTCGATGCGCGAACCAGGAGACGAGGCTCGATCACACGGTCCTCGGAAGGTCCCGCGCCCTCCTTCGCACCGACGATCTCCAGCAGTCGAGCGGCCGCGACCCGTCCGTACTCGACGGCGGATCGACCGATGGCGGTGATCGCCGGGCGATGCGCAGCGGCGAGCGGAGAGTCCTCGAAGCTGGCGATCGCCATGCCGCCGGGCAGGGCGATGCCGTGGTCCTGCAGCACTCCGGCACCGGCGAGAGCCATCTCGTCGCTGTCGTAGATGATCGCAGTGGGCCGATCGGAGCGGACCAGCAGCTCCTCCGTCGCGCGCGCGGAGCCGTCGGCCGCGAAGCCGGCGCCCTCGATGCTGCCTTCGACCCCGAGCTCGGCGCACAGCGCCTCGAACGCCTCATCGCGCTGAGCGGTGTGCAGGTACTCGGTGTTGCCGGCGATGCGCGCGATCCGGCGGTGCCCACGATCGGCGAGGTGCTCGACGAGAAGGCGCGTCGCCTGGGCGTCGTCGACGTACACCGCGGGGAGGGAGCCGTGATGCCCCGGGCCGCCGATCACGAGTGCCGGCTCGCCGAGCTGCTCGAGCGCGGCGATGCGGGGGTCATCGACCCGCAGATCAACGAGGACCACGCCATCGACCCGGCGCTGACCGAACCACCTGCGGTACGTGTCGATCTCTGCGTCGGTGGACTCGACGATCTTCATCTGCAGGGAGTAGTCGGCCTGGCTCAGGACCTCCTGGAGTCCAGCCACGAAGGCGCCGAAGAACGCTTCAGCGCCCAGCACGTCCGCAGGACGCGCCAGGACCATGCCCGCGGTGAGCACCGGGGCGCCGGCGAGCGCGCGAGCCGCATGGGAGGGCTCCCAGTCCAGCTCCTTGGCGATCTTCACGATCCTGGCGCGCGTCGCGTCCGACACGCCGGGACGTCCGTTCACCGCGAGGGACACGGCGGCAGCGGTGACTCCGGCCTGTCGGGCGATGTCCGCGATGGTCACGCGCTTGGCGCGTCCGGTTCCCCGCGGCGTCCCGATGGTGCCGGCTGTCGGTGTGCTGTCCATGGAACGGGCCTCTCCGTCGACGATCCTGCGATCAAAGGACTTGAGCGTTACAGTAGCAATCTGCGCGGTCAGTCGCCGTCGGCCCCGGACGATCGCACGGGCCCGTGCGTCGACGGGACTGCGCAGGTGCGGGGACCAGGATCGCGCAATCGGGGCCGACGTCACAGGGGTGTCCGCCGAGAGGACGGTCGCGATGAGGGTCGGAGCCCCTGAGCCTCGGCCGGCGCGACGGCGGAGAGCCGCTGGATGCTGCTGAGCGCTCGTGGCCGGCCGTCGACGGCGGGCGGAGCGGGAGCACCGCTCGGAGCGGGTGCTGGTGGGTAGGCCAGGCGGGGCTTGAACCCGCGACCGACGGATTATGAGTCCGCTGCTCTGACCGGCTGAGCTACTGGCCCGCGTCCTCCGCAGGGAGGGCGCGACAGAATCTATCACGGGAAGCGGCGCTGACCTGCCGCGACGGAGCCTGCTGAGATCTGTGCGACGAGGCACGGGCAACGGGGCCGTCGCGCGGTCGGCGCCGCCGTCGGACCGTCAGTCGTCCAGCGCACGCAGAGCGCGCCGCTTCTCCTGAACCTCCGCGAGGCGGCTGAGGATCTCCTGATAGCGCTCCGGGTCGGAGGGGTCGGTGCGCTGGAGCCGCTGCTTGAGGACCGAGTACTCGCGGGTGATCGACAGCTCGGTGAGGCGGTCCAGCAGCGAGTCGGCGAGCCGGGCGAGTCCGCTCTCGTCGCGGGCGGGGAGGGAGAGGTTGGCGATCTCGACGATCAGCGGCCGCACGGTCTCGCCCGCGATCTCGAGGACCTGGTCGAGGTAGCGGGCAGGGTGCAGCGTGCCCTCGACGGCGTCGAGCAGCGTGCCGGCGGCGAGCATGACATCCCAGACCCCCTGGAGCGCAGGAACGTGGAAGGCGTCGTCGGGGAGCGCGCCGACCTTGGTGGCATCCAGCAGCTGAGGAGCCTGCATCATGACGGCGAGCGACTGGACCTCGACCTGGCCGACGGGGTCGCGGGGGCTGACGACGTCGGCGATCCGCACGACGGGCACCGCGGGCCCGCCATCCGCCCCCTCCGGACCGGAGCCGTCCGCCTGCTGCCGGGTGCCGCGCTCCGCGGCCGCGGCCTCGGGAGCCCCGCGTCCGGCGCTGCGTGCGGCGTCGTGGACGGCGCGCAGCACGGTCCGCTCATCCATGCCGAGCCAGCCGGACAGGCGGCGTGCGTACTCGGGACGCATCGCTCGGTCACGGATGCGAGCGACCACCGGCGCCGCCATCCGCAGGGCCGTCACCTGTCCTTCGACGGTGTCGAGATCGACCTGGGAGATCGCGGATCGGATGGCGAACTCGAACAGGGGGCGACGGGAGGCGATGAGGTCGACGATCGCCTGGTCGCCGCGAGCGATGCGCAGCTCGCAGGGATCCATGCCGCTGGGTTCGACGGCGACGTAGGTCTGCGCGACGAACCGCTGGTCCTCCTCGAAGGCTCGCAGCGCCGCCTTCTGCCCCGCCGCATCGCCGTCGAAGGTGAAGACGACCTCTCCGGCGAGTCCTCGGCCGTCGGAGTTCAGCCGCAGACCGGCCGACGGGTTGGTGTCCCCCATGACCCGGCGGACGATCTTGACGTGCTCGGAGCCGAAGGCGGTGCCGCATGATGCGACGGCGGTCGTCACGCCCGCGAGGTGGGCCGCCATCACGTCGGTGTACCCCTCGACGACGACCACTCTGTGCTCCGCCGCGATCGCCTTGCGCGCGAGGTCCAGTCCGTACAGCACATGGGACTTGCGGTAGATCGCCGTCTCGGGGGTGTTGAGGTACTTCGGACCCTGGTCGCTCTCCAGCAGCTTGCGAGCCCCGAAGCCGATGGTGTTCCCGGTGATGTCCCTGATCGGCCAGATCAGACGGCCGCGGAAGCGGTCGTAGATCCCCCTCTGCCCCTGCGAGACGATGCCGCTGGCGACGAGCTCCTCGTCCGTGAAGCCGCGCTTCCTGAGGACCGAGGTGATCGCGTCCCAGCCCTGGGGCGCGTAGCCCACGCCGAAGCGCTCGGCGGCGTCCTGGTCGAATCCCCGCTCCATGAGGAACCGTCGACCGATCTCGGCCTCGGCCCCGTCGAGCTGCTCGCGATAGAACTCCTCGGCGATCGCATGGGCGTCCAGCAGGCGTCGGCGGGTCCCGAAGTCCGGCCGGTCCGCGTCCCGCCCGCCCTCCTCGTAGTGGAGCTGGACCCCGTAGCGTCCGGCGAGCATCTCGACGGCCTCGACGAAGCTGAGATGGTCGATCTTCTGGACGAAGGAGATGACGTCCCCGCCTTCGCCGCATCCGAAGCAGTGCCAGTGACCGAGCTGGGGACGGATGTGGAACGACGGCGTCTTCTCGTCGTGGAACGGGCACAGGCCCTTCATCGATCCGATCCCTGCCGTGCGCAGGGTGACGTGCTCCCCCACCACCTCGTCCAGGCGCGCGCGCTCGCGCACCAGGTCGACGTCGGCGCGGCGGATCAGACCCGGTGCCATCGGATCACAGCTCCGATCCGAGCCCCGGCAGGGGGGTGTCCGCGGCCGTGACATGGGTGATGCCGCCCTTGAAGAGCATCTCGTGCAGTCGCCGGGCGGTGACGTCGGTGAAGGAGGCGATCTGGTCGACGACCACCCGTCGCCGGGCGTCGTCGTCGACGGCGCTCTCCCACAGCTCGGCGAACAGAGGGCTGAGGTGCGTGGTGCCGGTGTTCCACAGCTGCGCGAAGAGGTCGCGGATGATCTCCTCCTGCTGCTCGTAGACCGGCTGCTGGGACGCGGAGGACATGACGTACGCGGCCGCGAGCCCCTTGAGCACCGCGATCTCGAGGCGGGTCTCCTCCGGAACCACCGCGTCACCGCTGTAGCGGGAGAGCGGATCCTGCCCGTGAGCGGCGCGCGTCGCGCTGATGACCGAGCGGGTGAAGCGGCCGATGAGCTGACTGGTCATGTCCTTGAGCGCCGCGGCGGAGCGCATGGTGCCGGTGAAGCCGAGCATCCAGTAGGGCTCCCCCTCGAGCCGTCGCAGGGCCTCGTCCAGCGCGTCGATGCTCTCCCCCGGCATGTACCAGTCCTGGACGACGTAGAGCGCGGCGGCGCGCTCCATCGGGTCGGCGAGCAGACCCAGGTCCAGGGTGCCGCCGGTGACCGCATCCTCCACGTCGTGCACTGAGTAGGCGATGTCGTCGGAGAGGTCCATGACCTGCGCCTCGAAGCACTTCCGCCCGGGCACGGCGCCCTCGCGGGCCCAGGCGTACACGTCGAGGTCGTCGGCATAGGCACCGAACTTCGGCGACGACGGGTCCGGTCCCTCGCCGCGAGCCCAGGGGTACTTGATCGCGGCGTCGACGACGGCGCGCGTGAGGTTCAGTCCGAAGGGCCGATCCTCGCCGATCACCTTCGGCTCGAGCCTGGTGAGCAGCCGCAGGGTCTGCGCATTGCCCTCGAAGCCTCCGAAGTCCGCGGCGATGTCGTCCAGCACCTTCTCCCCGTTGTGGCCGAAGGGAGGGTGCCCGAGATCGTGGGAGAGGCAGGCTGCGTCGACGACATCGGGATCGCAGCCGAGCTCGAGGCCGATGTCACGGCCCACCTGGGCGACCTCGAGGGAATGGGTCAGACGCGTGCGGACGAAGTCGTTGGCTCCGGCGCCGAGGACCTGGGTCTTCGCGCCCAGGCGGCGCAGGGCCGAAGAGTGCAGGACCCGCGCGCGATCGCGCTGGAAGGGCGTGCGGGACTGCGACTTCGGCGGCTCCGGAGCCCAGCGGTCGAGATCCTCTCGGCGATAGCCGGCCGGCGGGCGTGCGGGGTCGGCGTCGGACGGTGCGGCTCCGCGGGCCGAGGCGCGCGATGCAGTGCGGGAGGAGGTCATGGGGTCCATCAGCCCCCGGAGGTGTCGAGCTCGGCCTCATGGAGCCGAGCCCGATGCTCGTCGGACAGGTCGCGGGAGTCCATCCATCCCTCGGGGCAGACGGCCTTCTTGGGCGTGCCTGCACGGCCTCGGGGGCCCTCGACGGCGGCTCCCGGGTAGGGGACGTCCGGGTCCAGCTCGGCGAGCTTCGCGTCGAGGTCGGCGAGGGACTCCATCGTGGCCAGCCGGTGACGCATCTCGCCGCCGACGGGATACCCCTTGAAGTACCAGGCCACGTGCTTGCGCAGGTCCCGCAGGGCGCGGCCCTCGTCGTCGTAGAACTCGATCAGGAGCTCGGCATGGCGGCGCAGGATGCGCGAGACATCGCCGAGGGAGGGCCGGACGCGGTCATCCCTGCCGGCGAAGCCTGCGGCGAGATCGGCGAAGAGCCAGGGGCGTCCCTGGCATCCGCGCCCGACGACGACGCCGTCGCAGCCCGTCTCCTCCATCATCCGGATCGCGTCCTCCGCGGACCAGATGTCGCCGTTGCCGAGCACAGGGATGCCGGTCACCAGCTGCTTGAGCTCGGCGATGGCGTCCCAGCGAGCTTGGCCGGAATAGTGCTGCTGGACGGTGCGCCCGTGCAGGGCGATCGCAGCTGCGCCGACCTCCTGGGCGATCAGACCGGCGTCCCGGAACGTCTGGTGATCCTCGTCGATGCCGATGCGGGTCTTGACCGTGACGGGCCGACCGTCGGCGGCCTCGACCGCGGCCGACACGATGCGCGTGAACAGCTCGGTCTTCCAGGGCAGGATGCCGCCGCCTCCGCGGCGGGTGACCTTGGGGACCGGGCAGCCGAAGTTCAGGTCGATGTGATCGGCCCTGTCGCGCTCGACGAGCATCTCGACAGCGCGGCGCACGGTCGCCGGGTCCACCCCGTAGAGCTGCACGGAGCGAGGGGTCTCCCTCTCCCCCATGGTGACCAGGCGCCAGGATTCGCGGTGGTCCTCCACGAGGGCACGGGTGGTGACCATCTCGGAGACGTAGAGGCCGCCGTCGTCATCGCTGTGGAGCGCACCGAACTCCCGGCACAGCAGGCGGAACGCCATGTTGGTGATCCCCGCCATGGGAGCCAGCACGACGGGAGTATCGATCGTGTAGGGACCGATGGTGAGGCCGCGGCGATGCGGCGCGGCGCCGACCGCCCCACCGCGGTCGGACGGTGCCGGGTGGTCGGGGTTCTGCGCTGCGCTGTCGAGGGGTGCGCTGTCGAGGAGGGTCATCGTCCCTCGATCATCCCATCCGACGAGCTCGCACGGGAGCAGGTGCGACCGTGATGTGGATCCTCGCCCAGTGGGGAGGAGCGACGCAGGGGTCGCCGACGGCGTGTCCGAGGGACGTGCGTCGTCACAGGGGAGGGTTCGCGCTGGCACACTGGAGCCACGACAGGGAAGCCCCGACGGCGAGTCGCTCCCGGATTCGCGGGGGCCGTCCTCAGCATCAGGAGCACGACCATGACCTCGACGCCCAGTCCCCGCCCCTTCTCCTCCGCCTCTGCCGATGCGCCCGGGCCCCCGCGCATCGGAGTCGCGGCGCAGATCGACCATACGGGGGTGGCCCTCGACGAGAGCGGCTCGGTCCGCAGCTCCGGTCTGGAGGCGGGCCGCGAGATCCTCGGTCAGGCGGAGAGCCTGGGATACGACGTCGCATATGTCCGCACACGGCACCTCCAGGACGCGCTGTCCTCGCCGCTGGTGTTCCTCGCCGCACTGGGGCAGCACCTCGAGCGCATCGAGCTGGGCACCGCGGTGATCCCCCTGCGCTTCGAGAACGCCGGACGGCTGGCCGAGGACCTCGCGACAGCGGACCTGCTCCTGTCAGGACGCCTCCGGCCCGGGGTGGCCCCCGGGTACTCGGCCAAGGACGCGATCTACGCGGAGACTTTCGGGGCGGTCCAGGGCGAGGTGTCCGCGCACAGCGAGAGGGTGCTGCACGAGCTGTGCCGTCTGCTGGACGGAGAGATCGTGGCCCGGGCGGATGTCCACATCGAGGGCGTGGAGCAGGGTGCGCCGCTGCGGGTGCAGCCGCAGTCACCGGGTCTGCGATCCCGCCTCGCCTACGGCGCGGCCAGCAGCGAGCGCGCGGCGCTCGCGGGCTCGCTGGGGCTTGGGCTGCAGCTGGCGACCATGGCGCCCGACGACGGCTCGTGCCGCTCCTTCGAGGTGCTCCAGCTCGAGGTGCTCGAGGCGTACCGCGAGGCGTCGCGCGCCGCGGGCCATGGCGACGGGCATGTGATAGTGAGCCGACAGGCGATCCCGGTGCGCACCGAGAGCGACCTGGAGCGGTACGTCTCACTGATCCCGCGGGAGCGCTCCGCCTCTCCGGGCACGACCGGTGAGTTCCGTGCCCAGGAGATCGGCGGACGCGGAGCGGTGTTCGGCCAGGCGGTGATCGACGACCCCGGGGCGGTCGCTCGCTCTCTGCTCGCCGATCCCGTGGTCCGGGCGGCCGATGAGCTGGTGCTGGTGCTCCCGTTCGGCGCCGGCGTCGAGGAGCAGTGCTCGGTCCTCGAGGCGTTCGCCGCGGACGTGGTCCCGCATCTGGCCGTCGCCCTGTGAGCGCAGTGGGGACGACTCCGGGCCTCGACGGATCGGGCGTCGGCGCACCGGGGGCGAGCGCGCAGGTCAGCGAGTCGGGCGTCGGCGCACCCTGGGCGTGGCCGACGCTGCGGGAGGCGCAGCGCACCATCCTGCTCGACGTCCTCGTCCACGGCAGCCGCTCCCGGGCTGATCTGGGTCGGCGCTCCGGACTGTCCCGGGCGAGCCTGAGCCGGCTCACCCGGGAGCTCACCGAGCTGGGCCTCGTGCGCGAGCGAGCTGCCGTGCCCGATGGCGGGCGCGGAAGGCCGTCCGACATGCTGGAGATCGACGAGGACGGCGCCCGTTTCCTGGGGTTCAAGCTGACCGGGGACGCGCTCTACACCGCGGTGACGGATCTGTCGGCGCGCGTCCTGCACACCGAGGGCGAGGAGCTGCCCAGCAGAGAGGTGCCGGACGTCGTCGCGCTGATGGCGACGACGACCCGACGCCTTCAGGCCCGCTTCGAGCGGCTCCCCGCGATCGGGGTGTGCCTCGCGGGCGACGTGCGTCGGGTCCCCGGTGACGGTGCGGTGGTCTCCGGGTCGGCCTTCCTGGGGTGGGACGACACTCCGCTGCAGGCTCTGCTGGAGGAGGCCACCGGGCTTCCGGTGACCGTGAGCAATGATGTGCAGGCCCTGACGGCGGCCCACCACTGGTTCGGCGCAGGCAACGGCGCGAGCTCGCTCGCGGTCATCGGCATGGGTGCCGGCATCGGCTGCGGACTGGTGCTGGGCGACGTGCGGATCGACGGCGCGAACGGGCATCCCGGCAAGGTCGGGCATCTCCCCATGGGCCTGGACGAGACCCTCTGCGACGCTGGGCATCCCGGCTGCGTCTCCTCCTATGTGACTGTCCCGGCCATCCTCCGGAACTCCGGTGCGCCGGACTTCAGGGCCGCGATGGATGCCGCCGCCGCACGCGATGAGCGTGCGCTCTCGGCTCTGCGCCGTGCCAGCATCGCGCTCGGCGCCGTGATCGCCGCGCTGGCGAACCTCATCGACCCCGAGCGCGTCGTCGTCACCGGGGAGGCGCTGGACGTCGCCCGCTGGCAGCCCGAGCTGGTCGAGGAGGCGGTCCGTGCACGACTGGACCCGGCCTCCGTCGTCCCCCGGATCGTCTGCGCGGACTTCGAGTTCACCGACTACGCATGGGGTGCTGCGGTGACAGCGGTGCACAGCCTCATCTGACCGCCGCCTCATCCGGCCGCCCCCTCTCCTGGCCGGCCCGCTGTCTGATCGGCCCGTCGGGAAGGCGTCCTGGGGCCCTCCCCGACGCCCGACGATCCCGTCGGCTTGACACTTTGTTTCATACTGCTACAAACTGCGTCCCGGAACGGCCGCGCGGTCCCAGTCCACCCTCCGCGCACGGCACCGAAGGAGTTGCACCATGAAGCGCAGGACGCTGCTCGCTGCCCTCGCGGGAGCGCCGATCGCGTCGGCATCATTGGCCGCTTGCGGCACCGGAACCGGGGAGGGACCCGTGACCCTCGAGTTCTGGGGCTGGGGGGCCACGCAGAAGCCCCTGGTGGAGGCGTGGAACGCCGCGCACCCGGAGATCCAGGTCGTCCACACCGATGCCGGCGGCGGCGACGATTCGGCCGCCAAGCTCATCACGACCACGCGTGCCGGCAACTCGCCCGATCTCGCCCTGGTCGAGTACCCCACCCTCCCCTCGCTCATCGTCGCCGGTGTGGCCGCCGACATCAGCGACCACGTGGCAGGGGTGGAGGCCGAGTACGGCCAGGGGATCTGGAACCAGGCGACGTTCGGCGGGCAGACCTACGGGATCCCGCAGGACGCCGGACCGCAGTGCTTCACCTACAACCGCGCCCGCCTCGACGAGCTCGGCATCGACCTGCCCAGCACCTGGACGGAGTTCGCCGACGCGGCCGAGCAGGTGAAGGACGCCGATCCGACCACCCGCCTGGCGACCTTCGCCCCTGCCGAGTTCGGAGCCTTCGCCGGCCTCGCCCAGCAGTCCGGAGCGACCTGGTGGGACGGCTCAGGGATCTCCTGGGACGTCGACATCGCCGGTGCCGAGTCCGTCGCCGTGGCGGAGTTCTGGGGCGACCTGGTCGACCGCGATCTGGTGACCGCGGAGCCCATCCTCACCCCCGAATGGAACTCGAAGCTCATCAAGGGCCAGGTGCTCTCCTTCCCCGCAGGCATGTGGGCACCCGGTGTGATCGCGGGAGTGGCCGCCGACATGGCGGGCGACTGGGCGATCGCACCGCTCCCGCAGTGGACTCCCGGAGATGCCGATGTCGCCTTCCAGGGCGGTTCCGCCGTGGTCGTCACGACCGACTGCGAGCATCCGGCCGAGGCCGCAGCCTTCGCGACCTGGATCGGCACCGCCGAGGAGGCCTGTCGGATCCAGATCCGGGAGGGGAACTATCCGGCCGCCACCGTCGGACAGGAGATCGCCCTCGAGGGCGACCCTCCGGACTTCATGACCGACCAGGAGGACTACTGGGAGATCGCGGCGCAGATCGCGGCGAGCACCCTTCCCGAGAGCACATGGGGCCCCAACGTCAACGTCGCCTCCACGGCCTTCGAGGATGCGATGTCCGCAGCGGTGACCGCTGGAGCTCCGCTGACCGATGCGCTGGAGACGGTGCAGGAAGCCGTCGTCGCCGATATGCAGGACGACGGATACGAGGTGACCGGACGATGAGCACACTGCCGACAGCCGCACGGTCACGACGCGCGACCTCCGGACGCGCCAGCTCCCGTCGCTGGCTCGCACCGCACCTCTTCCTGCTCCCCGCCGGACTGCTCTTCCTGGCCTTCCTGGCGATCCCGATCGTCTACGCGCTGTATCTGAGCGTGCGCGGGATGCGCATCGAGGACGTCGGCCCCTTCGGCCTCCAGACGGAGACCTGGGTGGGCCTGACCAACTACCTCCAGGCGATCACCGACGCCGAGTTCCTCGCGGGCTTCGGGCGTCTGCTCGTCTACGGCGTCATCGCCGTCCCCCTGACTCTGGGCGGCGCGCTCCTGTTCGCGCTGCTGCTCGACCTCCCCCGGGTGCGGGCGGCGCAGTTCTCCCGCACCGCCATCTTCATCCCCTACGCGGTGCCCGGTGTCATCGCCTCCCTGCTCTGGGGCTTCCTCTGTCTCCCCTCGACGAGTCCTCTGAACTGGATCCTCGAGCAGCTGGGGCTCGACGGGGTCTCCGTCCTGACTGGGGGAACGCTCTATCCGGCCATCGCGAACATCGCGATCTGGTCGGGAATCGGGTTCAACATGATCATCATCTACACCTCGCTGCGAGGCATCCCGGACGAGATCTACGAGGCCGCTCGACTCGACGGAGCCGGGGAGCGGACGATCGCCTGGCGCATCAAGATCCCCCTGGTGGCCCCTGCGCTCGTGCTGACGGGGCTGTTCTCCCTGATCGGGACCCTCCAGCTCTACGGCGAGCCCACCACGCTCCGGCCCATGACCACCGAGATCTCGCAGACCTGGGTCCCCCTCATGAAGATCTACCGCGACGCCTTCGCGCGGGACGACATCTGGCTCGCCTCCGCCTCGTCGGTGCTGCTGGCCGTCGGCACCCTGATCCTGTCCGTCATCCTGCTGCGCGCCACCCAGCGCAGCGCCTTCGGAGGAGATGACCGCGCATGACCGCCCTCAGCCCGACCACGACACAGCCCTCGCGTCCTCTGCCGTCGCCCGGTGCCCCCGCCTCGGACGGACAGCGCCGACCCGCACGCCGTCCGCTCGTCGCGAGCGGGATCCTGCTGCTCGGCGCCATCTACTGCCTGGTCCCGGTCGCCTGGGTCGTCATCGCCTCCACGAAGTCCAACAGCGAGCTGTTCAGCACCTTCACCTTCGCGCCCGGCACAGCGCTCCTGGACAACCTGCGCGACCTGTTCGCCTACAACGACGGCCAGTTCCTGATGTGGGTCCTCAACAGCGTCATCTACGCCGGACTGGGGTCGGTCGTCGCCACGCTGGTCTCGACGATGGCGGGATATGCGCTGGCCATGTTCCAGTTCCCCGGACAGCGGATCTGGATGGTCGCGATCCTCGCCGGCGTCCTCCTTCCCGGGATCATCCTCGCCGTCCCCCAGTACCTGCTGCTCGCGAAGATCGGTCTCGCGGGCTCCTACTGGTCGGTCCTGCTGCCGTCGCTGATCAACCCCTTCGGCATCTTCCTCGCGCGGGTCTTCGCCGCGAGCGCCATCCCCACCCAGCTGCTCGAGGCGGCGCGCCTCGACGGCGCGGGAGAGGCCCGGATCTTCGGATCCATGGTGCTGCCGATGATGGTGCCCGGCATGGTGACCATCTTCCTGCTGCAGTTCGTCGGCACCTGGAACAACTTCCTGCTGCCGTTCATCATGCTCTCCGACGAGAGCCGTTACCCGCTGACCGTGGGCCTGTACACGCTGCTCTCCAAGGGCTCGGGCACTCCCTCGCTCTACAGCCTCGCGATCGTCGGCGCCGCGGTGTCCGTGATCCCGCTGATCATCATGATGCTGGTGCTCCAGCGCTACTGGCGGCTCGATCTCGTCAGCGGCGGTCTCAAGGGGTGATCCCCGAGGTATGACGGCATGATCACAGAGACGACCGACCAGTCCTTCCACCGGATCCCAGGAGCCACGATGACCTCCCAGCCCTTCGCCCCGACGCAGCTGCTCTTCGGCGGCGACTACAACCCCGAGCAGTGGCCCCGGGAGATCTGGGCCGAGGACATGGAGCTGATGCGCCGTGCGCGCATCAACACCGTCACCCTCGGAGTCTTCTCCTGGTCGAAGCTCGAGCCCTCCGAGGGGACCTACGACTTCGCCTGGCTCGACGAGGCCATCGAGATGCTGACAGAGGCCGGCGTCGGATTCCTCCTGTCCACCCCGACGGCATCCCCGCCGCCATGGTTCACCCTCGCTCACCCCGATGCCATGCCGGTGCGACCCGACGGAGCCGTCCTCTCCCATGGCTCCCGCGACACCTATGCGATCTCCGCCCCGTCGTACCGCGAGGCATCGCGCCGCATCGCCCGTGCTCTCGCGGAGCATTTCGGGGACCATCCCGGGCTGCGGGGCTGGCACGTGCACAACGAGTACGGGACCCTCGACCACGGCCCTCATGCCGCAGCCGCCTTCCGCACCTGGCTGCGAGCCCGCTACCACGACATCGAGGCACTCAACGATGCCTGGACGACCGCCTTCTGGTCCCAGCGCTACAGCGACTTCGAGCAGATCCTCCCTCCGCGGGACACCCAGTACCTGCACAACCCCGCCCAGGCCGTCGACTTCCGCCGCTTCAGCTCCGACGAGATGCTCGCTGCGATGCGAGAGCAGCGAGAGGAGATCCGCGCCTCCGGGTCCACCGCCCCCGTCACCACGAACTTCATGCTCCCCACCTGGAACCACCTGGAGCAGTGGTCCTGGGCCGAGGAGCTCGACGTCGTGTCCATCGACCACTACCTCGACACTCCCGGTCCCGACGGCGAGACGCATGTCGCCTACGGCTCCGATCTCACCCGCTCCTGGGCTGGCGGGCCCTGGGTGCTGATGGAGCAGAACGCCCGCGGCATCATCACCGCCGATCGGACCTTCGCGAAGACCGCTGATCGGATGATCCGCAACGCACTGGGATACATCGCCCGCGGCTCGCAGTCGGCGCTGTTCTTCCAGTGGCGGGCCTCCGCCGGCGGCGCGGAGCAGTGGCACGGCGCCCTGGTCCCCCATGCCGGCGGCGACGACGAGCAGTTCGAGAGCGTCGTCGAGCTCGGACGCATCCTCGAGGACATCTCCGAGGTGACCGCTCCCCCGGCCGACGGAGTGCTGAACCCTGCGGAGATCGGCATCCTGTGGCATGCGGACTCGTGGTGGACCATGGAGACCCCGACCATGCCGCATGACGGTCTCACCTACCGCGAGGAGGTGCGGGCCGCTCACCGCGCCTTCTGGCGTGCGGGCTACGCCACGGACTTCGTCCGCCCGCTGGCCGACGTCTCCCGGTATCCGCTGCTGGTGGTGCCCGCGCTCATCGTCGTCACCGAGGAGACGGCCTCCTGGCTGCGCGAGTACGTCGAGGCGGGCGGGCGGCTCGTGGTCACCTACCTGTCCGGTCTCGTCGACGAGCATCAGCGCGTCGGCCTCGGCGGATACCCGGCAGCGCTGCGTGATCTGCTGGGCATCCGCGTGACCCAGCACCTCCCCCTCGCCGACGACGAGGCCGTCGCCCTCTCCGACGGCTCGATCGCCGTCCAGTGGATCGAGCGGGTCCGCGTCGACGACGCCGAGGTCATCGCCACCTATGCGGACGGTGCGGTGGCGGGACTGCCCGCGATCACCGGTGCCGCCCGTGGGTCGGGCCGGGCGATCTACCTCTCGGCACGACTGGACCAGGCCTCCAAGGACGCGTTCCTCGATGCCGAGGCCAGGGCCGCCGGAGTCTCTCCCGTCCTCGCCGGGGCGGCGGAGCTCGGTGTCGAGGCGGTGCGTCGGCGCAGTGCTTCGGCCGACCATCTCTTCCTGCTCCACCACGGCGCGGACGACGTCACCGTGCAGGGGGACGGGCTCGATCTGGTCTCCGGGCAGCGCACGGATGGGGGGATCGTCCTCGCCGCCGGCGCAGTCGCCGTCGTCCGCGTCCAGCCGGGCGATCGCCTGGAGCTCCGCACCCCCTGATCCGCTCGTCGGCGCATGACCGCCGCCCCTGTCCGTCGGCGCGCGGCGGCCTTCCGCTCACAGCAGAGGCCGGCGCGCGCCCGCCAGGACATCGGTACGCTCCCGACATGGAAGGATATCCGGAGCACCCGGAGCACCTGGAACCGCTGCTGCGCGAGCTGATCGGCGCCGAGCTGCGGGCGGCGCGGCAGGGACAGCGGCGGACCCTCGCTCAGGTCGCCGCCCAGGCCGGAGTCAGCATGCAGCACCTGTCCGACGTGGAGCGCGGGCGCAAGGATCCCTCCTCGGAGCTGCTGGCCGCGATCGCCGGTGCGCTCGGCACGACAGTCCCGCGGCTGCTCGCGCGTATCGCCTCTGCGACGATGCTCGAGCTGACCTCGACGTCGGAGACGGCACCAGCACCGGCGAGGCTGCGTGAGCTGAGCGGCGGCCGTCGGACGTCGGCCTCCGTGCAGGCCGGGCTCACGCTGCTGTCGGCCGCCTGATCAGCACCTCGTCGGCGAGCCCGTAGGCCACCGCCTCCTGAGCATCGAGCACCCGCTCCCTCTCCAGGTCCCGACGGACCTCGTCGAGGGATCGCCCGGTGCGCTCGGCGATCAGCGTCTCGAGCGCCCGGCGGATCCGCTGGACCTCCTCGGTCGCGAGGATCAGGTCCGGCACCGCGCCGCGGCCCTCCGCCTCGAGCGGGTGCAGGACGATGCGCGTGTGCGGGAGGACGGAGCGGAGCCCCGGGGAGCCGGCTGCGAGGAGCACGACCGGAGCGGCGACGGCCTGTCCCACGCAGGTCACCGAGACGGTCGAGCGCACATACGCGAGGGTGTCGTAGATGGCGAGCACGGACTGCGCGTCACCGCCGCTGGAGTTGAGGTACAGGTGGATCGGAGCGTCCGGGGCCTCGTTCTCCAGATGCAGGATCTGGGCGATCACGGTGTTCGCGACGCCGTCGTCCACGGGGGTGCCGAGGTAGACGATCCGGTCCGAGAGCAGCCGCGAGTAGACGTCCGAGCTGCGCTCCATGCCCGTGCGGGTGCGCTCGATCACGCTGGGGATGGTGTAGGTGCTCATCGCAGCCCGCCCGTCGATCCGCTCGTCGGTCCGCCCGTCGGCGATCCGAGAGGCCCCTGCGGAGGGACGGCCCCTTGACCGACGTACCCGATCGACGTCGCGACGCTCCCCGACGGAGGCTGCGGGAGGATCTCCTCGAGCGAGGTCACGATCCCGTCGCAGAAGCCGTAGTCGACCGCCGACTGCGCATCCCACATGCGGTCCCGCTCGGAGTCCCGGGCGATCGTCTCCACGCTCTGCCCTGTGCGCTGCGCCGTGATGCGGATCAGCAGATCACGGTTCCGACGAAGGTCCTCGGCCTGCAGCTCGATGTCTGGGGCGCTGCCCCCGAAGCCGGCCGATCCCTGATGCATGAGCACACGCCCGTGGGGCAGGATCAGGCGCTTGCCCGGCGTGCCGTGGGTGAGCAGGAACTGTCCGGCGCTGTAGGCCATCCCCAGAGCCACGGTGCGCACATCGCAGGGGATCAGATCCATCAGATCGCTGATCGCGAGCATCGCGGGCACCAGCCCTCCCGGTGAGCTGATCAGGAGGGTGATGTCCGTGCGGGGATCCTCCGCGGCGAGGAGGATCAGCTGGGACCAGAGGCGAGCGCCGTTGTCCTGATCGAGCTCCCGATCCAGCAGCAGGGTCCGATGGTGCAGCAGGTGGGCGGCGGTGTTGTCGACGACGGGATGGGCGGGTTCAGCAGACATGCATCCAGCATCATCGGCCCGGCCGTCCCCCGGGCCGTCCTCCGCCCTGCGCTGATCAGCGCAGGGCGGAGGACGCGGGATCAGGCGCCGATCAGGCGAGACGCGAGATACGACTCGACCTGGTCGAGGGCCACCCGCTCCTGCGCCATCGTGTCGCGCTCCCGGATGGTCACGGACTGATCGTCCTGCGTCTCGAAGTCGACGGTGATGCAGAACGGGGTGCCGATCTCGTCCTGGCGGCGGTAGCGGCGGCCGATCGCCTGGGAGACGTCCATGTCGACGTTCCAGTGCTTCCGCAGCCGGGCGGCGAGCGACTCGGCCCGCGGAACGAGGTCCTCGCTCTTGGACAGCGGGAGCACCGCCGCCTTGACCGGGGCCAGCCGCGGATCGAGCTTGAGGACCGTGCGCACGTCGACGCCGCCCTTGGTGTTGGGAGCCTCGTCCTCGGTGTAGGCGTCCACGAGGAAGGCCATCATCGACCGGGTCAGGCCGAAGCTCGGCTCGATGACGTACGGCGTGTAGCGCTCGTTGGCGGCCTGGTCGAAGTACTGGAGCTTCGTGCCGGAGGCATCGGTGTGGCTGCCCAGATCGAAGTCCGTCCGGTTGGCGATGCCCATGAGCTCTCCCCACTCCGAGCCCTGGAAGCCGAAGCGGTACTCCAGGTCGATGGTGCCGGCGCTGTAGTGGGCGCGCTCATCCTCCGGGACGTCGAAGCGTCGCAGGTTCGCCGGGTCGATGCCCAGGTCGACGAACCAGTTCCAGCAGTCCTCGACCCAGGTCCTGAAGTGCTCGTCCGCCTCCGACGGCGGGGTGAAGAACTCGATCTCCATCTGCTCGAACTCGCGGGTCCGGAAGATGAAGTTGCCGGGCGTGATCTCGTTGCGGAAGGCCTTGCCGACCTGGCCGATGCCGAACGGGGGCTTCATCCGCGCCGCCGTGACCACGTTGTTGAAGTTCACGAAGATGCCCTGCGCGGTCTCCGGACGCAGGTAGTGGAGCCCCGCCTCGTTGTCGACGGCTCCCAGGAAGGTCTTCATCAGGCCCGAGAACTGCTGCGGCTCGGTGAACTCGCCCCGGGTGCCGCAATGGGGGCAGACGATCTCCGCCAGGCCGCCCTCGGGAGCGCGCCCCTTCTTCTCCGTGAAGGCCTCGATGAGGTGGTCCTCGCGGTAGCGGTTGTGGCACTGACGGCACTCGACCAGCGGATCGGTGAACGTCGCGACATGACCGGAGGCCTCCCACACGCGCTTGGGGAGGATGATCGAGGAGTCCAGGCCCACCATGTCCGCGCGCGACTGCACGAAGGTGCGCCACCACTGCTTCTTGATGTTCTCCTTGATCTCCACGCCGAGCGGCCCGTAGTCCCATGCCGATCGGGTTCCGCCATAGATCTCACCGGCAGGGAACACGAAGCCGCGCTTCTTGGCGAGGGCGATGACGTTGTCCAGCGTGCTGGCGGGGGCCTTGGCCACGGGGATTCTCCTGGTGACGGGTCGAACGGAACTGCACCAGCATACCGACGCCGATCCTGTGACGGTCCCCACGAACAGCGCCGCCCGACGCTCGCCCGCTTGCGGCGGAGGACCACACTGGTGAGAATGATTGTCATGTCGCTCCCGCACTCCCCCACCCGACGGACCCTGCTCACCCTGATCGGCCTCGGAGCCGGCACCGGGCTGCTGGCCGCCTGCTCCGGCTCCGGGGGCTCCGGGGCGGACGGCGTCTCCATCGTGACCACCTGCTATCCCATGAGCTTCCTGGCCTCCCGCATCGGCGGCGAGCGCGTCGCCGTGACCGACTACTCCACGCCCGGAGCCGACGCCCATGGCCTCGAGCTCTCCGTCAAGCAGGTCCTCGAGGTCCAGGAGGCGGACCTGGTCCTCCAGATCCCGGGGCTGCAGACCGCCGTCGACGACGCGATCTCCTCCCACGGAACCGACAATGTGCTCGATGTCTCCGCGGTGATCACGATGCTCGCCTCCTCCGGCGAGGACGAGCACGACCATGATCACGAGGACACCGCCGAGGAGGCCGACGCCGAGCAGAGCGATGGCGGCGGCGAGGGCTCGGAGGACGTTCACGACCACGGCATCTCCGGCACCGATCCGCATGTCTGGCATGATCCGGACCGGATGGCGCAGATCGGCGATGCGATCGCCGACCGGCTCGCCGAGATCGATCCCGACGGAGCCGAGGACTTCGCCGCCGCCGCTGCGGAGCTCCGCTCGGACCTCGAGGCGCTGAGCGCCGAGCTCGAGGAGTCCTTCGGCGCAGTCGATGGCAGCCGCACCTTCGTCACCAGCCACACGGCCTTCGCCTATCTCGCCGACCGCTTCGACCTCGAGCAGGTCGGCATCACGGGCGTCGACCCGGAGACCGAGCCCTCTCCCCAGCGGCTGCTCCAGCTCGAGGCGATCATCGAAGAGGAAGGGGTGACGACGATCTTCTTCGAGACCACCGCCTCGCCGAAGGTCGCCCAGACCCTCGCCGACACCGTCGGCGTCGCCTCGGAGGAGCTCGACAACCTCGAGACCCAGCTCGACGAATCCGCGGACTACCTCCAGGTCATGAGGGAGAACGCGCAGAAGCTCGTGGAGAGCTGGTCGTGAGCGGCGCCGACCGTCCGACGCCGCTGATCGTCGTCGAGGACGCGCACGTCCATCTCGGAGGCTCCGAGATCCTCCACGGGGTCGACCTCACGGTGCGCCCCGGGGAGCTGGTCGCGCTCATGGGCGCCAACGGCTCGGGCAAGTCGACCCTGCTCCGCGCCGTGCTGGGCATCCTGCCGCTGTCCTCGGGCACCGCGCTGCTGTTCTCCTCGCCCTCGAGGCGTCTGACGGCGCACGACCGTCTGGGCTTCGTCCCCCAGGACAACCCCGCCCCCGGATCGATCCCCACCACCGCACGCGAGACCGTCGCGACGGGGCTGCTGGGATCCCGCTCGTGGATCCTGCGCAGGAGGGACCCGCGGATCCTGCGGGCCCTCGAGGCGGTGGGCATGGCCGATCTCGCCGACCGTCCCATCACCCGCATGTCCGGCGGGCAGCGCCGACGGGTGATGATCGCCCGCGCGCTCGTGCGCGAGCCCGAGCTGCTGGTGCTCGACGAGCCCTTCGCCGGGATCGATCTGATCACGCAGGAGCTCATCGCCGACCTCTTCCGGGAGCTCAGCGCCCGGGGGACGACCATCCTCGTGGTACTCCACGAGACCGGCGCGCTGGCCGGCGACATCACCCGCGCCGTGGTCCTCGACCACGGGAGGGTCGTGCACGACGGTCCGCCCGCGCAGCGACCGCACCTGGACCCCGGCCATGACCACCTCGGCCCCGTCGACGAGATCGACGAGTGCCTCGGACAGGAGATCCACCCCGCATGATCTCTCCCCTGGACCTCCTCACCTCGGACGTTCTCCGATACCCGCTGATCATCGCGGTGCTGATCGGACTGACCGCCCCCGTCGTCGGCACCTTCCTGGTGCAGAAGCGGCTGTCTCTGCTGGGCGACGGCCTCGGGCACGTGGCCCTCACGGGAGTGGCGATCGGCTGGCTCGTCGGCGCCTGGATCAGCGCCTCACCGGCAGACCTGCTCGCGATCCCCGGCGCCCTCGCCGCCTCGGTGATCGGTGCGCTGGCCATCGAGTACGTGCGGGAGATCGGGCACACCAGCCGCGATGTCGCCCTGGCCATCCTGTTCTACGGCGGCATCGCCGGCGGCGTCGTCATCATCAAGCTGGCCGGCGGCACCTCCCAGAACCTCATGGGGTACCTCTTCGGCTCGCTGTCCACGGTGACCCGCTCAGACCTCGCGATCACCGTCGTGCTCGCCGTGGTGGTGCTCGGCATCGGCCTCGGCCTCGGCGGCCTCCTGTCGGCCGTCACCGGCGACGAGGAGTTCGCCCTCGCCTCCGGCCTGCCGGTGCGGGCGGCCAACGTGCTCGTCGCGATCATCGCCGCCCTGACGGTGACGCTGTCGATGCGCATCGTCGGCGCGCTGATGGTCTCGGCGCTGATGATCGTGCCCGTCGCGGCGGCCCAGCAGATGGTCGTCGGCTTCGCCCGGACGATGCGCACGGCCATGGCGATCGCCGTGGTGTGCGCCATCTCCGGGCTCGTCATCACGGTGTACGTGGACCTTCCGCCGGGAGGCGTGATCGTCCTGCTGACCATCGCGGCGTACGTGCTCGGGATGGTCGTCAGGGCTGTCCGCACCCGAGGAGCTCTCGCGACGGATGCTCCCGGGACCGCAGAGGCGTCCGGGACTGCGGGCGCGAGGACCGGCACGGGGTCGGCTGCGCAGAGGTGAGCGCGCATCGGCGCGCCTGGAGGGAGGAGATGTCGATCATGGCGGGCAGGAGCGGGTCAGGGGACAATCGGCCTATGCAACGGAACACACGGCAGCGTTCGGCGATCCTCGAGGCTCTCGCGCAGCAGGACGACTTCCGCAGCGCCCAGCAGATCCATGAGCAGCTGCGGGCGGTGGGCGAGACCGTGGGCCTGGCCACCGTGTACCGGAACCTCCAGGCGCTGGCCAAGGACGACCGCCTGGACGTGCTGGTGACCGATGAGGGCGAGTCCCTCTACCGGCAGTGCGAGGCCAGCGGCCACCATCACCACCTCGTCTGCCGCGAATGCGGGCACACCGTCGAGTTCCTGGCTCCCGAGCTGGAGGCGGCGATGACCGCGATCGCCGGGCAGCACGGCTTCACCGACCTCGACCACACCCTCGAGGTCTTCGGTCTGTGCACGGAGCATGCCGCACGATGATCGACTGGATCCAGTCCCTCCCTCTCGTCCCCGCGACGATCTTCTTCTACGGCGTGATCATCATGCGCGCAGGCGGCACCTACTCCGTCGGCCGCGGATTCCGCCGGCTGGCGACGGGCCCGGAGGCCCTCGCGGCCCAGGGCGGGCAGGTCGACGGAGGCGATGCGCCCACGGGGATGCGCAGCCGGATCGCCGCATTCCTGTCCTCGGATCGGGTCGTCCGGGCGACCGACACGGTCAACCGCTGGGGTGCGCCGGTGGTCGCCGTGAGCTTCCTGACCGTCGGCTTCCAGACCGCGGTCAACGCCGCCGCCGGCATGAACGCGATGCCGCTGCGCCGATATCTTCCGGCCCTGGCCGTCGGCGGGTTCGCCTGGGCGGTGATCCACGCGACGGTCGGCCTCGCCGTCGCTCTGGCCTGGATCAGGCTGTTCCTGTTCGAGCCCTGGGTCGCGGCCGCGGTGACCGTGCTGGCCGTCCTGGCGATCGTCCTGCTGGTGCGACGGCGCAGAGCAGGACGACGGCGCGCCGAGGAGAGCAGGGAGCAGACGGAGGGCGAGCCCACGACCGCCTGAGCTCGTGCCCGCGGTGCGCTCGTCGGCCGCGCGCCGTCGCCTCCGCGCCGTCGGCCGGCCCCTGTGCCAGGAGTCGGTGCCAGGACCCGGTGTCAGGACTCCGCGGTCGGCGCGTCGACGGCTCCGCCGTAGCGGCGGTCACGGCGGGCATACTCCGTGATCGCTCTCCACAGGACCACCCGATCGACATCGGGCCACAGCTCCGGCACGAACACGAGCTCGGCATAGGCCGCCTGCCAGAGCAGGAAGTTGGACGTGCGCTGCTCACCGCTGGTGCGCAGGAACAGGTCCACATCCGGCATGTCCGGATCGGTGAGGTGCCTGGCGAAGCTGGCCTCGGTGATGCCGCGGCCCCGGATGCGCCCCGCGCGCGCCAGCTCGGCGATCTCGCGCACCGCGTCGACGATCTCGGCGCGCCCCCCATGGTTGACGCACATGTACAGGGTCATGCGGGTGTTGCTCCGGGTGAGCTCCTCCGCCTCCTTCAGCTCCTTGATGACGGAGCCCCACAGGCGCTGCTCGCGCCCGATCCATCGGATCCGGACGCCCCAGGAGTGCAGGGTGTCGCGCTGTCGGCGCAGCACGGAGCGGGAGAAGCCCATCAGGAAGCGCACCTCCTCCGGTGAGCGCTTCCAGTTCTCGGTGGAGAAGGCATAGGCCGACAGATGCGTCACGCCGATCTGGAGCGCCCCGGCCACCACATCCAGCAGGGCGGCCTCACCGGCCTCGTGGCCGGCAGTGCGCGGAAGGCCCCGCTGGTTGGCCCAGCGTCCGTTGCCGTCCATGACGACGGCCACGTGACCGGGCACCAGCTCGGCCGGCAGCGAGGGGGGCCGCTGTCCGCTGGGGTGGTCGTAGGGCTCGAGATGGCCGTGGGCGGGAGCGCCGGGCATGGGGTCCTCCGGGATCGGGCGCGCGCGGCGCGGCGGTGGGGCGGTCAGCGCTCGACGTAGCTCAGCGAGCGCACTGAGCGCTCGAGATGCCAGGTCACGGTGTCCGCGACGATTCGACCCGCCTCGTGCACCACGGTGTCGTCGGCGGTCACCACATTGTCCCAGTCCCCGGCGAGCAGGAAGATCATGTGCTCGATCGCGCTCTGCCGCACGGCGATCGCGCCCGGCCGACGGCAGGGCGTGCACACCAGCCCCCCGGCGCGGATGTCGAGGGCGTGGTGAGGGCCGGGCGCGCCGCAGGAGGCGCAGACGCGCAGCTCGGGCGCCCAGCCCGAGAGGGCGAGGGTGCGCAGGAGGTAGGAGTCGAGCACGAGCGCGGGGCTGATCCTTCCGGCGGCCATCGTGCGCAGCGCCCCGACGAGCATCAGGAACCCCCGCTGCGAGGGGTCCACGACCTCGTCGGTGAGCCGGTCCGCCGTCTCGAGCATCGCGCTGGCGGCGGTGAAGCGGGAGTAGTCGGCGCTGATCGGCGCGGCGAACGCCTCGATCGTCATCACCTGGGTGACGGTGTGCAGGGAGCGGCCCGCGTGGAGCTGCGCGTCGACGAGGGTGAAGGGCTCCAGTCGCGCACCGAAGCGGCTGCCGGTGCGACGGACGCCCTTGGCGACGGCCCGCACCTTGCCGTGCCGGCGGGTGAGCAGCGTGATGATGCGGTCCGCCTCGCCGAGCGGATGGGTGCGCAGGACGATCGCGTCGTCCCGATAGAGCTTCTGCTGCATGGTGCTCCGAGTCTACGGCCGACGGCCGACGGCGAAGACCCGGCGGAAGGGAAGCACCACGCCGCGTCCGTCATCGGGATACGCCTCCCGCAGGAGCTGCTTGTACTCCGCGATGAAGCGCTCCCGCAGCGGGCCCTCGAGCCTCTGCAGGAGCGGACGGGCACCGGTCCCGCTGATCCACTCGAAGACGGGATCGGGTCCATGCAGGACGTGCAGGTAGGTGGTCTCCCAGGCGTCGGCCGCGCAGCCGAGGTCCTGCAGCGCGCGCAGATAGTCGAGCGCGTCATGGGCATCGGGATGGGCGACGCCCGCGGCCGCGCTCGCATAGGGCTCCCGGGAGGAGAGCTCGCGCAGAAGCGCATGGCTGGGCTCGGCGAAGTTGCCGGGCACCTGCAGCGCGATCGTGCCGCCCGGTGCGAGCATCCCCACCAGGCGCTCGAGCAGCGCGAGATGCTCGGGCACCCACTGCAGGCTCGCATGGGCGATCAGCAGGTCGACGGGGTCCGGCGCCTCCCATGTGCGCAGGTCCGCGAGCTGCGCCTCGATGCCCGGCAGCTCGGCGGCGGCCTCGACCATCTCGGGACTGGCGTCGACGGCGATGACCCGGGCCGAGGGCCAGCGGCGGGCGAGCCGCACCGTGAGCGTCCCAGGTCCGGCCCCGAGGTCCACGATCATCCGGGGCTCCTCCGGCATGTGCGGCTCGACCCGGGCGAGCAGATCGTCGAACGGACGGGAGCGCTCGTCGCCGAAGCGAAGGTACTGCTGGGGGTCCCAGCTGTGCGTGCTCATGGATGCAGGCTCCTCGCCGTCGACGGACCGGTTCGTCTCGAGATCAAGATATCTCGTCGGCGGACCGGGACACACTGGAGCCATGCGCCTGTTCGTCGCTCTGCGTCCCTCGCCCGAGGCGGCCGATCATCTCGCCCTCGCCCTCGCCCCGATCCGTGCGGGCTCGGGCCTGACCCTGCGCTGGACGGACCCCGAGCAGTGGCACATCACCCTCGCCTTCTCACCGAGCGTTCCCGAGGGCTCTCTCGAGGACGTCGTCGCCGACCTCGAGCATCTCGCACCGCTCCACGAGGGCCCGTCCCTCCATCTGAGCGGGGCCGGAGCCTTCAGCAGCCGGACCCTGTGGATGGGCGTGGGTGGCGACACCGCGCCGCTGGGCGCGCTGATGCGCGAGGATCTGCTGGACCAGGGCCGTCCCGGACCTCGAGCCGGGGCAGCGAGGGAGCAGGAGCGCCGAAGGGCGCATCTGACGGTCGCTCGGGTCTCCGCCAGGGCGCCACGGCCGCCCCGCCGCCGGCGCGGGGAGGAGCAGCTCCCCGATCCGGCCCAGCTCATGCTCGCCGAGGCGGTCGGCGCTCTGAGCGTGTACCGCGGTCCCGCATGGCGGGCGCGCTCTCTCGAGCTGGTCTCCTCGCGACCGGGTGCGGGACGGTCCGGAGGTCCGCTGCACGACGTGCTCGCCGAGATCCCGCTCGGAGCATGATCGCCCTCACCGCCCCGCACCTCGACGGGCGCCGCGTTCAGCGGTCGAGGCGGTCGATGCGCACGGCCGGGCGCTCCCGGCGCGCGGCCTCCTGGAGGGCGCTGCGGAAGGCGCGGATCGCCGGATGGGCGGATCGGCCGGATCGCGCGGCGGTGTAGATCCCGCGACGGGGGTCCCCGGGCAGGCGGAGCAGGCGGGTGCCGCCAAGGTGCTGCCCGGCGATGAGCTCGGGGATCAGCGCGGCGGCGTGGCCGGACCGCACGAGATGCCCCTGCAGCAGCGGGTCCGCGGTCTCGAACCGCACGCGCGGTTCGAAGCCCGCGGCACGCAGGGTCGACAGCGCCCAGGAGCCTGTGGGCGTGTCCGCGGGGTCGAGGGCCCAGTCGGCTTCGGCCAGGTCCGCCAGCCGCGCGGGCGAGGAGTGCTCGCCGACGAGCGGAACCGCGAGCAGCAGCGGGTCCGAGATCAGGTCCTCGTGGTCCGCGCCCTCACGCAGGGGCTCGGCGATGCCGGGATAGTCCTCGCCGAGGATCACGTCGGCCTCCCGAGCGAGGAGCGTCTCGAAGGCCGGGCCCACTTCTCTCTGGGCGAGATCGACGCGCAGCTGAGGATGGGAGGCGGCGAGCAGGGTGAGGGCCTCGGGCATGATCGTCGCGAGCACCGAGGAGAAGGAGGCCACGCGCAGCGTCCCATGGGTGGGACCGTGCGAGAGGGCGAGGTCGGACTCGGCGGCCTCGAGCTCCTCCAGGACGCGCTCCGTGTGCTCGACGAGCACGAGCGCGGCATCGGTCAGGTGCAGCCGACGGCCTGCCTTCTCCACCAGCCGTGTGCCCGTCTCGTGCTCGAGACGCGCGAGCTGCTGGGAGACGGCCGACGCCGAGTAGCGGTTCACGGCTGCGACCTCGGACACGGTCCCCAGCCGGTGGAGCTCGCGCAGGAGGTGCAGGCGATGGACGCTGAGCATCGGGATGCTCCTTCCTCGGATGCCGTACGACGGGACGGTGTGCAGGTCAGGAGGCTGATCGGACCGGCTCCGCGGCGGTCGTGCGCACCTAGGGACGATCGGATCCGCCGATCGTCCGTCAGCCTAGCGATCATGAAGCTCAGCTTCACGGAATCTTGTGCCAACCCTCGATGGACCGGAAGGTCCTGGGCGTCGCAGAGTAGAGGCGTGACCGCTTCCCGCTTCTCCCCCGCCTCCTCCGCCTCCCCTGCCGGGCCCGTGATGCTGATCCTGGGGTCGTGCATCTCGCTGCAGTTCGGTGCGGCACTCGCGGTCGGCCTCTTCCCCGAGCTCGGGTCGTGGGGCACGACAGCGCTGCGCCTCGGCCTGGCCGCCGTGGTGCTGATGCTGGTCGTCCGCCCCGATGTCCGCCGGCTGGACCGCGAGCAGTGGATCGCGATCCTGGCCTTCGGCATCGTCATCGGCGCCATGAACGGCAGCTTCTACGCCGCGATCGACCGGATCCCGATCGGCACCGCCGTCGCCCTGGAGTTCCTCGGTCCGCTGACGGTCTCCGCCGTGCTGTCGGTGCGGCGCTCCGACCTGCTGTGGGTGCTGCTGGCGCTTCTGGGGGTGAGCCTGTTCGGGCTGGAGTCCTTCCTCGGCGCGTCCGACCTGGACCTCCTCGGCGTCGGATTCGCCCTCGTCGCGGCGCTCTTCTGGGGGCTCTACATCCTCGCGAGCGCTCGCGTGGGACGCCTCGTGCCGGGACAGGACGGGCTCGCGCTCGGCATGGCGGTCGGTGCTCTGACCGCCCTCCCGCTCGGGGCCCGGGGTGCGCTGGTCGGACTCGCCGACCCGCGGCTGCTCGCTCTCGCGCTGGCCACGGCGGTCCTCGCCTCGGTCCTCCCCTACACGCTCGAGATGGCCGCCCTGCGACGCCTCCCGCGCAACGTCTTCGGGATCCTGCTGAGCCTCGAGCCGGTGATCGCCCTGCTCGCGGGCGTCCTGCTGCTCTCCCAAGGGGTGTCCCCCGCTCGCGTGGCCGCGGCGCTGCTGGTCGTCGCGGCGAGCGTCGGCGTGACCCTCACCGCCCGCTCCGCCGGGCCCGACGTGCCGCAGCCGATCGATGAGGAGCCCGGGTGGGAGATCCCCGCTCCCTCGCACGCCGCGCTCACCGGCGAGATGCCCGTCGTCACCGAGATGATGCTCGCCGCGGACGACGCGCTCCCGACCGCTCGGGACGATGCATCCGACGTGAGCGAGCAGTCCGCCGGGGGCGAGCGGTCCGCCGGGACCGCTCAGTACTCGGAGACTCCCGCGAGCCGGTAGACGGATACGTGGCCGCGCGAGTCCGCCGTGAAGGGTGCGCGCCGCCAGTCGGCCCAGCGCGACTCGAGACGCATGCCCGCCAGTCGCGCCATGAGGTCCAGCTCCGCCGGCCACACATAGCGGTGGGGCGTGCGGGCGATCCTCGCCCCGCGATCCCCGTCGACGGCCTCGTCGAAGCGCACTTGGTGCGAGATCACCTGCTGCTCGAGCGGGTCATAGGTGTCGACCAGCAGATATCCGGGCTCGCTGACCTCCACCGTCGCGCCGCGCCCCGGCGCGAGCGACCGCAGCTGCGGCACCCAGAGCTCGACGACGAAGCATCCGCCGGGGCCAGCTGCCGTGCGGCGCTGCGGAAGCACTCCACCTGGGCATCCTGCGTGAGGAGGTTCGAGATCCCGTTGAAGACCAGGTAGACGAGACGGAAGCCTCGCCCGGCGACCGCGGAGCGCATGTCCCCTCGGACGACGGGGATCTCGTCGGGCCCGACCTTCTCCCGCAGCCTCGCGATCATCGACGGGGACAGCTCGATGCCGTGGACCTCGACGCCCGTCTCCCGCAGCGGGATCGCGACCCGACCGGTGCCCACGGCCAGCTCGAGCGCGGGCCCATCGCCGGCCAGCTCGGCGAGCACCTCCACCGTCGGCCCCAGGACCTCCGGCGCGAACATGCCCGTCCCCGGGGTGTCGTACTCCCGGGCGGCGCGCTCGTCCCACAGCTTCTGCTGATCGACCATGACCGCCGTCCTGCGCCTCGGCAGCCGATCGCGCCACCGCAATACCGACTGCGCGTCCGAGGCATCCGGGACGGCGACGCCGTCGGCCGGGTCTCCCCCGGCCGACGGCACCTGGATCGCCCGGACGCCTCGAGGCGTCGGCTCAGGCTCAGACCCGCGCGCGGAACTCCCGGTTCAGCGCGGAGATGATCGCCTCGAGGGACGCTCGGATGATCGAGCCGTCGATGCCGACGCCCCAGAAGATCCTGTCGCCGATCTCGCACTCGATGTACGCCGCAGCCAGGGAGTCGTCGCCCTCGGTCAGCGCATGCTCGGCGTAGTCGAGGATCCGGACCGGGATCTGGTTCTCCCCGAGGGCCTTCACGAAGCCGTCGAGCGGCCCGTTGCCGATGCCCGTCACCTCGCGCTCGGTGCCGTCGACGACGAGTGCGACCGTGATCCTGTCGTCGCCCTCGCCCGTGGACTCCTGATGCAGCCCGTTGAAGCTGAATCGTCCCCAGCGCCGCTCGGCGTCCGGCGCGGGCAGGTACTCGTCGACGAACGCGTCCCACAGCTGCTCGGGCGAGACCTCGCCGCCCTCGGAGTCGGTGCGGTGCTGGACGATGCCCGAGAACTCGATCTGCAGACGTCGCGGCAGATCCAGCCCGTGCTCGGTGCGCAGCAGATAGGCCATCCCGCCCTTGCCGGACTGCGAGTTCACCCGGATCACGGCCTCGTAGGACCGACCCAGGTCCTTGGGGTCCACGGGCAGGTACGGGACGCGCCATTCGGCATCGTCGACATCGACGCCCGCGGCCGACGCATCGGTCTCCATGCGCTCGAGGCCCTTCTTGATGGCGTCCTGATGGGAGCCGGAGAAGGCGGTGAACACGAGATCCCCGCCGTAGGGGCTGCGCTCCGGGACCGGCATCTGGTTGCAGTGCTCCACGGTGCGGCGGATCTCGTCGAGGTCGCTGAAGTCGATCTGCGGATCGATGCCCTGTCCGAACAGGTTCAGCCCCAGCGTCACGAGATCGACGTTCCCGGTGCGCTCGCCGTTGCCGAACAGACATCCCTCGATGCGGTCCGCTCCGGCCATGTATCCGAGCTCGGCGGCGGCGACGCCGGTGCCGCGGTCGTTGTGCGGATGCAGCGAGAGCACGAGCGAGTCCCGACGGTCCAGGTGCCGATGCATCCACTCGATGGAGTCGGCGTAGACGTTGGGCGTGGCCATCTCGACCGTCGCGGGCAGGTTGATGATCATCTTCGCCTCGGGCGTGGGCTTCACGACGTCGATGACGGCGTTGCACACCCGCAGCGCGAACTCGAGCTCGGTGCCCGTGTACGACTCCGGCGAGTACTCGTAGGTGATCGCGGTGTCCGGGATCGTCTCCTCGTACTTCCTGCAGAGCAGGGCGCCCTGCACGGCGATGTCCAGCACGGCGTCCTCGTCGGCGCGGAAGACGACGTCCCGCTGCACGATCGAGGTGGAGTTGTACAGGTGGACCACCGCACGGCGCGCACCGGCGATGGCCTCGTAGGTGCGTTCGATCAGATGCTCGCGCGATTGGGTGAGGACCTGGATCGTGACGTCCTCGGGGATGCGGTCCTCCTCGATGAGGGTGCGCACGAAGTCGAAGTCGGTCTTCGAGGCCGAGGGGAAGCCGACCTCGATCTCCTTGTACCCCATGCCGACCAGCAGCTCGAACATCCGCAGCTTGCGCTCGGAGTTCATGGGATCGATGAGGGCCTGGTTGCCGTCCCGCAGGTCCACGGCGCACCAGCGCGGCGCCCGGGTGATGCGACGGGTCGGCCAGGTGCGGTCGGGAAGATCCACGGCGATCTGCTCGTGGAACGGGCGGTAGCGGTGGATCGGCATGCCGGAGGGCTGCTGCGGGGCATCGCCGAGGGGGCCGACGACAGGGATCGAGGGGTCGGCGACCGCCGGGATCGAGGCGGTCTGCGCCGCGGGGCGCACGATGGTGGAGTCGTTCATCTGGGGTCCTTCGCGAGGGATGAGCCGGATGCCGGGCAGTGCGTCAGCCGCGGCGGGTTCCCGGCGATCAGGTCCCGTCGCGGCGGATAAGCAGGAGGTTCGATCCACTCACGCCCGCAACGGTAGCACCGTCGCACGCCCCGTCCCGCCGCCGACGCGATCCGAGACGGAGGATCCTGCTCAGAATCCGAGGCGCCCGAGCTGCTTGGGATCGCGCTGCCAGTCCTTGGCGACCTTGATCCGGAGGTCGAGGTGGACCTTGCGGCCGAGCAGCGAGTTGATCTCGGAGCGGGCCCGGGAGCCGACCTCCTTCAGACGCGATCCGCCGCGGCCGATGATGATGCCCTTCTGGCTGTCTCGCTCGACGAACAGGCTCGCCCGCACCACCAGGCGTCCCTCGCCGGGAGCGACCTCCTTGAAGGGATCGCCCTCCGGATCCGTCTCGACGACCTCCTCGACCACGACGGCGATCGAATGGGGCAGCTCATCGCGGACGCCCTCGAGCGCCGCCTCGCGGATCAGCTCGGCGATCCGGTCGTCGCGGGACTCCTCGGTCAGCTGGTCGTCGGGATACAGCTGCGGCCCCTCGGGGAGCTGGGAGGCGATCACGTCGGTGAGCACGTCGATCTGGTGGCCCTGCACCGCGGAGATCGGGACGATCTCGTCGACGTCCAGCAGGTCCTGCACGCTCAGCAGGTGCTCGGCGAGGGCGTCACGGGAGACCAGGTCGGTCTTGGTGACGATCGCGACCACCCGGGGGCCGCGGCGGCCGCTGCGCATCTCGGCGAGGTCCTCGGCGATGAAGCGGTCGCCCGGGCCGATCCTCTGGTCGGCGGGCAGGCAGAAGCCGACGACGTCCACCTCGCCGAGGGTCTCGCGCACCAGGTCGTTCAGCCTCTCCCCCAGCAGGGTGCGGGGCCGGTGCACTCCGGGGGTGTCCACGAGGATGATCTGCGCATCGGGCCGGGTGACGATGCCGCGGATCGCCCGCCGCGTGGTCTGCGGCTTCGAGGAGGTGATGGCGACCTTCTCGCCCACCAGGGCGTTGGTCAGCGTGGACTTGCCGACGTTGGGGCGGCCCACCAGGGCCACGAACCCGGCGCGGTGCGATGCGGCGGCGTCGTCGGCGGATCCTGCGGCGGATCCTGCGCGGCTGCTCTCGGGTGCGGGGTCAGTCATCGTCGTCCTCCAGGGCGGGCTCGTCGGGGTCGTCGTCGGTGCGGAGCGACCGCGACACGATCAGGGTGGACAGGCGACGGCGCCTGCCCGAGGTCTTCTCGGCCTCCAGATGGAGGCCGTGGATGTCTCCGCGGGATCCGATGACCGGCACGCGGCCGATGGCCTTGCCGAGCAGTCCGCCGACGCTGTCGACGTCGGGGTCCTCGATGGTCAGGCCGAACAGCTCGCCCACCTCGGACAGCCCCTCCCGCGCGGGCACCCTGTAGCGCCCCTCGCCGAGGTCGACGATCCCGGGCTCGGAGGGATCGTGCTCGTCGGCGATGTCCCCCACGATCTCCTCGACGACGTCCTCGATCGTCACGATGCCGGAGACGCCGCCGTACTCGTCGACCACCACGGCGATGTGCACCCGGGAGGCCTGCATCTGGCGCAGGACCTCGTCCGCCGGCACGAACTCCGGGACGAAGCGGGCCGGGCGCATGATGCGCTCGACCTCGAGGTCCGGTCGCGGATCCCACGGGGAGTGGACCTCGCGGATGACGTCCTTGACGTACAGCATCCCGCACAGGTCGTCGAGGCTCTCCCCGACCACGGGCATGCGGGAGAAGCCCGAGCGGACGAACAGGCGCAGCGCCTGACTCGCCGTGGATCCGACGGGGAGGGAGACCATGTCGGTGCGCGGCACCATCAGCTCACGCACCATGGTGCCGCTGAGCTCGACGACACCGTGGATCATCGAGCGCTCGTCTGCCTCGAGATGCTCGTTCTCGAGAGCCCGGTCGATCTCCTGGCGGGCGAGCTCCGCGGCCTCGTAGGGCCCGGCGCCGGAGCCGGGGGTGAGCGCCGCACCGCCGCGCACCGCCGCGGCCGCGAAGGGGCCCAGCAGCGAGCGGGCGACGGCCGTGTCGCGGCGCAGCGAGACCACCGTGCTCTCTGCGCCGCGCCGTGCGACCAGCCGGGCGGCGATCGTGCGGGCGAGAAAGACCAGCAGCGCTCCCAGGACGATCCCGATCACCGCGGCGAGCACGGACGACCTCATCGGTGCTGATCCGTCCTGCAGGACGCCGAGGGCGGTCGCGGCGGCGCCCGAGACGCACACCGCGGCGAGCGAGGCTCCCAGCACCGTCCCGAGCTCGAGCGCGGCGAGGGTTCGCTGGGCGTCCTCGTGCTGCGCGAGGATCGTGCGGCGCTCCGTCCGAGGCCGGTCCTCGAGCGCCCGCTCGAGGGCGTGCCGGGAGGCGGCGCGGTGAGCGGCATCGGCCATCGAGAGGCGGAGCACCGCGGTCAGGCCGACGACGGCGAGCGCGAGGAGCAGGAGCGGGGCGAGAGGCATCACGGCAGGCTGCAGGGTGCGATGGGGACGCTCACGCCTCGCGCTTCGAGGCGAGGAAGGTCAGCAGGAGCTTGCGCTGGAGGTCGAACATCTCCTTGCGCTCGTCCTCCTCCATGTGGTCGTAGCCCAGGAGGTGGAGGATCGAGTGGCAGGTCAGCAGGAGCATCTCCTCGACGGCGCTGTGGCCGGCCTCGGCGGCCTGCTTCGCGGCCACGCTCGGGCACAGGACGACGTCGCCGAGCAGGCCCTCGGGAGCCGGATGCTCGGGCGTTCCAGGGGTGAGCTCGTCCATCGGGAAGCTCATCACGTCCGTGGGACCGGGCAGGTCCAGCCATTCGACGTGGAGCTTCTCCATCGCCGGCTCGTCGACGAACAGGATCGACATCTCCGTCGCCGGATGAAGGTGCATCGCCTCGAACACGTAGCGGGAGAGCTCCACGAACTCGAGCTCGTCGACGGCGAAGGCGGTCTCATTGCGGACCTCGATGGTCATGGTCAGGATCCCTTGCTCGTGCGGTGACGGGAGTCGCGGTTGCCGCCGGGGCCGATCTCCCAGCGCCCGTAGGCCTCGACGATGTCGCTCACCAGGCGGTGGCGCACCACATCGCGCGGGGAGAGCCGGCAGAAGGAGATGTCGTCCACCCCGGAGAGCACCTGTTCGACCACGCGAAGGCCGGAGCGCTGAGCCCCGGGCAGGTCGACCTGCGTGACGTCCCCGGTGACCACCATCGTCGAGTTGAAGCCGAGGCGGGTGAGGAACATCTTCATCTGCTCGGGGGTGGTGTTCTGCGCCTCGTCGAGGATGATGAATGCGTCGTTGAGGGTGCGGCCGCGCATGTACGCCAGCGGCGCCACCTCGATGGTCCCGGCGCCCATCAGGCGCGGTATCGACTCGGGATCGAGCATGTCGTGCAGGGCGTCGTACAGGGGCCGCAGATACGGGTCGATCTTCTCGTTGAGCGAGCCGGGGAGGAAGCCGAGCCTCTCCCCCGCCTCGACGGCGGGCCGGGTGAGGATGATCCGGTTGATCTGCTTGCTCAGCAGCTGCTGGACCGCCATCGCGACCGCCAGATAGGTCTTGCCGGTGCCCGCGGGACCGATGCCGAAGGTGATCGTCGAGGACTCGATCGCCTCGATGTACTTCTTCTGGCCGAGGGTCTTGGGGCGGATGGAGCGTCCGCGCGAGGACAGGATGGTCCGGGAGAGCACCTGCTCGAGCTTCTGCCCCTCCGCGCGGTCGTCGCCGTAGAGGCCGGCGGCGCGCTGGACGGCCTCCGCCGTGACCGGATGGCCGGTGGAGGCCAGTTCGATCAGCGACCGCACGATGTGCTCGGAGCGCCGCAGTGCGTCCTCGGTCCCGCGGAGGGTGACCTGGTGGCCGCGCACGTGCACATCGGTGTCCGGGACGGCGTCCTCGAGCGCCGCGAGCGCCTGATCGTTCTCCCCCAGCACCTGGAAGGGGCTGAGGTGATCGGGGATCGCGAGACGGCGCTCGATCGTCTCGGGGGCGCGGCCGGGGACGGGGGTCAGCGCATCAGGCACCGGGCGTCACAGGTTCCCTTCTGCGAGCTTCCCGCCCGCGAGGACGTGCGCATGCACGTGGAAGACGGTCTGGCCGGCGGAGGAGCCGGTGTTGAAGACGAGGCGGAACTCGCCGTCGCCGAGATCGGCGGCGACCTCCCCTGCGACCTCGGCGAGATGCGCGAGCACCTCGGGGTCGGCGGCGGCGAGCTCGCGCACGTCGCGACGATGCTCGCGCGGGACCACGAGGACGTGGACGGGCGCCTGCGGGTGCAGGTCCCGGAAGGCGATGACGGACTCGTCCTCATGGACGCGGTCGGAGGGGAGCTCTCCGGCGACGATCCTGCAGAAGACGCAGTCCGGATCGCGGAGCTCGGGGGCGGTGCTGCTCATGCCCGCGAGTCTAGTGGAGCGACGCAGCACACATCCGATGCAGGAACACCGGCGGGCTGTGACAAGTTCCTGTCTCCATGACGTCAATCGGAATCATCACCGCCTCCGCACGCCCCAACGCCGTCTCCTCGCAGGTGGCAGGGTGGGTCGCCGAGGCCGTCGGAGACCGCTTCGAGATCGACCGCATCGATCTCGCCCGTGTCGCGCTGCCCGCCTATGACGAGGCCTTCCCTCCGCGCAGCGGCAACGCCAAGACCACCGAGCACGGCATCTCCTGGTCCCAGCGCATCGACGCCCTCGATGCCGTCGTGATCGTGACTCCGGAGTACAACTACTCCTACCCGGGCATCCTCAAGAACGCCGTGGACTATCTCGTGACCGAGTGGACCGAGCTGCCCACCGTGCTGGTGGGGACCTCCTGGGGCGGCGGCGCGAAGGTCCTCGAGAAGCTCGAGGAGCTCATGAGGGCCGTCGGCGCCGATGTCATCGACTCCGTCGGCCTCGCGTTCGGCCAGGACGTCTCCCCTGAGGGAGAGCTCTCCGTGGCCGAGGACAAGGCCGCACGGCTGGCAGCTGCCCTCGACCGCATCGACTCACTGGTCGGCTCGCCGGTCGCCTGACACCCCCGGCACCGGGACCGAGAGGGCCGCTCCCCGGAGGAGCGGCCCTCTCTCCGATCTCGAGCGGATATCGCTCGGACAGCTCAGACGCCCGGGACGGTCCGGACATTCCGCTGCATCCGACCGCCCCCTACCGATCCCAGCGGCCGACCAGAGCGCTGATCACCGCGATGCCCGCCGGTCCGGCGGTCGAGGACCGCAGCACCTCCGGGCCGAGCAGCACGCTGCGCGCACCGGCGCCGCGGAGGGCCTCGAGCTCGCGCTCGCTGATGCCGCCCTCAGGGCCGACGACGACCATGATCTCCGTCGTGCCGTCGGAGGCCGCGGAGCGCAGGATCGGCTCGAGGCTCATCAGCGGGACGGACTCCTGCTCGTGCAGGACGAGCACGAGCGCCCCGGCGTCGACCGCCTCTCGCACGACGCCGACGACGGCCGCGCCCGCCACGGGCTCCTCGACGACGGGGATGCCGGGACGCCGGCACTGCTTCACGGCCGCGCGGACCGTGCCCTCCCAGCGTGAGCGGCCCTTGCGGAGCTTCTCACCGCGCCAGACGGACACCGACCGCTCGGCGATCCAGGGGATCACCCGGTCGACCCCGAGCTCGGTGGCGGACTCGACGGCCTGCTCGTCACGGCCCCCCGCGGCGAGCGCCTGGAGCAGGGCGAGCCGGGGGACGCGGGCGACGGGCGGGGTGGGATCCCCGAGGAGCTCGAGCTCGAGCGCCTCCTTGCGGGCTGAGACGACCTCGGCGAGCACCTGGCGGCCGGGGGGATCGGTCAGGAGCACGCGCTCGCCGACGCCGATCCTGGCGACCTTGGCGGCATGGCGACCCTCCTCGCCCTCCAGGGTGCAGAAGTCGCCGGAGCGAGCGCTCTCGAGCGCATCATCGAGGATGAGGAATCCAGGGGGCGTGGTCGGCATCGCTGCTCCTCAGGGTCTCCGGGAGGTGTCGGGCGTCTCGGTGCGCTTCCCGGGAGGCGTCACAGCTCGCGCAGGCGCTCGCGCAGCTTGGCGAAGGGACGCGCGCCCTTGCGGCGGGTGGTCTCGTCGCCGCGGAGCGCCGCGAACTGCTCGAGCAGCTCCCGCTCCTCGTCGCTGAGCCCTTCCGGGACCAGGACGTTCAGCACGACGCGCACATCGCCCCGGCGCTCGCGGCGCAGCGGAGTGACGCCGAGCCCCTTGAGAGTGATCTCGTCGCCGGGCTGGGCACCGGGGCGCACGTCGATGTCCTGGACTCCGTCGAAGGTCTCCAGCGGGAGGGTCGCGCCGAGCGCGGCGGAGGTCATCGGGACCTCGAGCGTGGTCACGAGATCGTCGCCCTCGCGGGAGAAGACGTCGTGCTCGACGATGGAGAGCTCGACGAAGAGGTCGCCGGAGGGGCCGCCGGCCTCACCGACCTCGCCCTCGCCGCGCAGCTGGATGCGGGTGCCGTTCTCCACACCGGAGGGGATGCGCACGGTGACCGTGCGCTCCGTGGGCGTGCGTCCATGGCCGGAGCACGAGGTGCACGGGGACTCGATGACGTCGCCGTGGCCCTCGCAGGTGGGGCAGGGGGCGGTGGTGACCATCTGGCCCAGCAGGGACTGGGCGACCCGCTGGACGTGGCCGGAGCCGTCGCAGGCGGTGCAGCGGGTGGGGCTCGTCCCGGGCTCGCAGCAGGAGCCGCTGCACCGCTCGCACAGCTCAGCGGTGCGGAAGGTCACCTTCTTCTCGGTGCCGAAGACGACCTCGCGCAGGTCGATCTTCGTGCGACGCAGCACGTCGCCGCCGCGCCGCTGCCGCGGGACCGGCCCCTGGCCGCGCCCGCGCATGCCCGCCGCCCCGGCGAACATGTCGAAGATGTCGTTGACGTCGAATCCGCCGCCGCCCCCGCCGAACCCGGGGAAGCCGCCGGCGCCCATGCCGGGCCCGCCGCCCATGTCGTACTGACGGCGCTTGTCCTCGTTGGAGAGGGTCTGGTAGGCCTGCGAGACCCGCTTGTAGCGCTCTGCCGCCTCAGGATCCGGGTTGACGTCGGGGTGGAGTGTGCGGGCGAGCTTGCGGTACGCCTTCTTGATCTCCTCGGTGGAGGCGTCCCGGGAGACTCCGAGCAGGTCGTAGTAGTCGTCGTTCACGGTGCAGGGGTTCCTTGCCGATGGTTCGTGGGCGGTCCGTCGGGCGCGAGGACGCGGCCGGACGGTGGAGGCGGGCGGTCAGGCCGCCCGCCTCACTCGAGATAGCGGGAGACGTAGCGGGCGATCGCCTGGACCGTCGAGATGCCGGCCGCGTAGTCCATGCGGGTGGGCCCGAGGATCGCCAGATGCGATCCTGCCCCGTATCCCGCGCCGACGACAGCCGCCTGGTTCAGCGCCCGGTCGCGCAGCTCGGAGCCGATGCGCACCTCGACCGCGCCGGGAGACGCATGCATCTCCGTGAACAGGCGCAGCAGCACGAGCTGCTCCTCGAGCACGTCCAGCAGCGGCTCGACGTCGCGGGCGAAGTCCTGCGCGGAGCGGGCGATGTTGGCGGTCCCCGCGAGCATGATGCGGTCCTCCGCGCGGGTCGCGGCGAGCGCGATGAGCGCCTCGGCGACCTCCGCCGCCGAGGCGAGGTCCGCTGCGGGGACGCTCTCGAGCATCTCCTGCAGCGGGGCGGCGAGATCGGTGACCTCGCGCCCTGCGACCGCTCGCAGGAGCTGGTCGCGCAGGTCCATGTAGAACTCGGCGGGGCGCGGGGCGACGATCGGGACGGTCCGCTGGTCCACGCGGCCGGACTCCGTGATCAGGACGATCAGCAGGAGCGAGTCGGAGACCTTGACGAGCTCGACGTGGCGCACGCGGGCCTGGCGCCGGGCCGGGTACTGGACCATGGCGACCTGCTGAGTCAGCTGGGCGAGCAGGCGCACGGTGCGACCGAGCATCTCCTCGACGTCGCCGGCGTCCTCGAGCAGACTCTGGATGGCGCGCCTCTCGGGCGCCGACAGCGGCTTGACGGTCGCGACGTGGTCGACGAAGGCGCGGTAGCCCTTGTCGGTGGGGATGCGACCGGCAGAGGTGTGGGGCTGGTGGATCAGCCCCTCCTCCTCGAGCACCGACATGTCGTTGCGGACGGTCGCCGCGGACACGCCCAGCTCGTGCCGCTCCAGCAGCGACTTCGAGCCGACGGGCTCGCGGGTGGACACGTAGTCCTCGACGATGGCGCCGAGGATCTGGAGCTTGCGGGTGTCCGTCCCCCTCACCTCCTGGTCTGGCGTCTCTCGTGCGGTCTGTCGGCGACCCTCGAGGCTTAGCACTTCAGGTCGTCGAGTGCCAATCCTACGCCTCGCACGGCGGCGTTCCGGGAGGTGTTCGCCACGGGTGTACGGTGCGGGGGTGCCCACCGCCTCCGATCGCTTCCCCGACCGGTACGGACAGGACGTGCTGTCCTCCGGTCCTCCGTCGCACCATCGCCGTCGCCCCGTGGCGCGCGAGGTCCCCGTCCACCGGGATCTCGTCGTCGAGGAGGCCTCCACCGGCTTCACCGGGGCGGTCACCCGCCTGGAGAAGATCGCCGGGCAGATCGTGGTCGAGCTCGAGGACTACCGCGGTCGTCGCCGTTCCTTCCCGCTCGGCCCAGGCTTCATGATCGACGGGCAGCCCGTCGTGCTGACGCGTCCGGCTCCGAAGAGGTCCAGCGCTCCGAAGATCTCTGCGAGCGGCTCGGTGTATGTCGAGGGCGCCCGCGCTCGCACCGCTCGCGCATCGAGGATCTGGGTCGAGGGCAAGCACGACGCCGAGCTCGTCCAGAAGGTCTGGGGCCATGACCTGCGCATCGAGGGCGTCGTCGTCGAGATGCTGGATGGCGCCGACAACCTCGTCGAACGGGTTCGGGAGTTCGCCCCCTCCCCGCAGCGGCGCATCGGCGTCCTCGTGGACCATCTGGTGAAGGGCTCGAAGGAGACCCGCATCGCGGAGGAGGTCATGCGCCTGCCCGGGGCCCGGGGGAACGTGCTCGTGCTCGGTCACCCGTACGTCGACGTATGGCAGGCCGTCCGGCCGGCGCGGGTGGGGCTGGACGCGTGGCCCCATGTTCCGCGCGGCACCGACATCAAGGTCGGCACGCTGCGGGCGCTGGGCTGGCCGCATGCAGACCAGGCCGACATCGCCCGGGGATGGCAGCGGGTCCTCGCGACCGTGCGCTCCTACGCCGACGTCGAGCCGACGCTCTCCGGGCGCATCGAGGAGCTCATCGACTTCGTGACGGTCGACGGCGCCGGCGGCTGACGACGAACGGTGCTCGAGCAGCCGTCCGACTGGGGGAAACCCCCCGCCCATCTCGGAGGGCGCCCGCGGAGACGCCCGACACAGGAAGCCTCTATTCTGGCCTCATCGACCACCGCCGGATGCACGGCCCGGCCTGTACCGAGGAGCGCCATCATGACGCAGACCCCCGCCCCTACCCCCGACGGCCAGCATCCGTACGACCCCTTCGCGGGCACGTCGGCCGACCCGGCCGTCTCCGCCTCCGCCGCCGAGGCGCCGCAGGCGAGCCCCGCCCCCGCGGCCCCGCAGTCGCCGTACGGCGCAGCGTCCTCGGCGGATCCCTTCGCGCAGCCGGCCCCGCAGCAGGAGGGGTTCGCGCAGGCCGCTCCCCCGGCCGGCGGCCACCAGCAGCAGGCCCCGCAGGCGGGCGGCTACGCACAGCCCGCCGCCGGCGCCCCCGCCGGCCAGCACCCGGCCGAGTCGCCCCTGCCGGCCGGCTTCTCGGGCCTCTACGAGGGTCCGTTGAACGGCCAGGGCACGACGCCCTCGGACTCCCGCATGTGGTCGATGTTCGCCCACCTCTCGACGGTGCTCGGCTACATCGTCGGCGCCGGCTTCCTCGGCTGGGTCGGTCCGCTGGTCATCTTCCTCATGTACAAGGACCGCGACCGCTTCATCCGCTACAACGCGGCCGAAGCGCTCAACGCGGCGATCGCGACGGTCATCATCGAGATCGTGCTCGTGATCGTGCTGACCATCTTCACGCTGATCACCTTCGGGATCGGCGGCTTCGCGTTCCCGCTGATCTGGGTGCCGGCGATCCTGCACGGCGTGTTCGCGATCATCGGCGCGGTGAAGACCAACCAGGGCACCTGGTGGAACTACCCGATCAACATCCGTCTGGTGAAGTGACCGCCCCTTCGCAGACATGCCCCCTCACGGCGCCCGCCTCGTCCTGGACGAGGCGGGCGCCGTCGTGAGGAGCGCAGTGAGCCGATATCGTGCTCTGTGTTCAGCTGTCGCACAGTGAGGCACCGATGACGGACTCTCCGGCCCCCGATCCGCACCATCACCCCGCCCCGGCCGATCTCGGCGATCCTCGATCCCCCGGCGCCCCATGGGATGCGCAGCCCTCGCCGGGATCGGTCCACGACCAGCCGGGCCAGCCGACATCTCCCCCGCCACCCTCGGCCCCGCCGCCCTCGGCCCCGCCGCCCTCGGCCCCGCCGCCCTCGGCCGCGCCCTCGAACGGAGGCGGCTGGCGCGACATGCTGGGCGACGACGCCGTGCGAATCTCCCGAGGGACCCGCGCGCTCTGGGACCGACGCGCCGAGACCCGTTCACGCATCGCCCAGGGCGGACAGGAGCTCGCCGGGCACGGCCGGGAGATCGCGCAGAGAGGACGCTCTGCGGCATCCAGCGCCTGGAGCACCGCCGCACCGACGGGGGCGCAGGCCGTCGACGCCGTCCGCACCCGCGCGGGCGGCGCGGTGCGCAGCGCCGCCGACGCCGGACGGCGCGCCGGAGAGCTGCGGATCGGCCCCGACGGGCGTCCTCGCATGCCCCGTGCACTGATCTTCTCCGCGGTCGCCGCGATGCTGGCAGCATTCCTCATGGCGCTCACGGTCCTGCTCAGCGCCTTCGGCGCGGGGAGGACGCTGCGCGTGATCGCCTGGCTGACGGACGACACCGGCATCCGCGCCCTGGAATGGGTGCACACGATCAGTTCGGGCATCGCCGGTCTGATCATGCTCGTCGGCACGCTCCTCGGACTCGCCATCACCGCCGTCTTCGGGATCTACGCGTGGCGGGTCCTGCGGGGGACTGGACGCGCCCGCTGGGTCGCGCTCGCCGCCGTGGTCTGCGGCTCGTTCACCGCGCTGCCGGTCGAGCCCCTGGTGGGAGCCCTCTTCCTGCTGGTGTCCGGGACGAGCGTCCTGCTCGCCTTCGTGCCCGCCTCCCGGACGTGGTTCGCCCATCGTCGTGCGCTCCGGAGCGCACAGCTCACTCCACGAGGTCCCGGATCACCGCATCGGCCATCAGCCGTCCCCGGCGGGTGAGCACCGCACGACCGTCGGCGAGCGCCTCCGGGTCCAGATGACCGCGCTCGCGGTGGACGTCCACCATGTGCCGACGGCTGGCCGGCACCGCCTCGACCTCCAGGCCGTCGACGATCCGCAGCTCGAGCATGACCCGCTCGAGGGCGCGGTCCTCGGCGGAGAGCTGCTCGCTCTCCTGCACCGGCAGCATCCCCTCGGCCAGGCGCGCGGCATAGCGGCTGGGATGCTTCACGTTCCAGGACCGCTGGCCGTCGCGATGGCGGTGGGCACCGGGACCGATCCCCCACCAGTCCGCTCCATGCCAGTAGGCGAGGTTGTGACGGGAGCGGTGCTCGGGAGCGCGGGCCCAGTTGGAGACCTCGTACCAGCTGAGCCCGTCGGCCGCGGCGAGGTCGTCGACGAGCTCGTACTTGTCCGCCATGTCGTCGCCGTCGGGCTCGGCGACCTCGCCCCGACGCAGCTTCCGCGCCATGGCGGTGTTGCCCTCGATGATCAGCGAGTAGGCCGAGAGATGGTCGATGCCGCAGGCGAGCGCCGCGCGGACGGAGGCCTCGACGTCTGCGAGGGTCTCCCCCGGAGTCCCGTAGATCAGGTCGAGGCTGACGTCGAGACCGGCCTCGCGGGCCCAGTCCACGACCTGGGGAACGCGCTCGGGGTCGTGGGTGCGATCCAGGGTCGCGAGCACGGAGCGCACGGCCGACTGCATGCCGAAGGAGACGCGGGTGATGCCGCCGTCGGCCAGGCGCTGCAGCGACTCCCGAGTGACCGAATCGGGGTTCGCCTCGGTGGTGACCTCCGCGCCGGGGGCCAGAGGGATCAGCGAGCGCAGATGGTCGAGCATCGAGACCAGATCCCGGGCGGGCAGCAGGGTGGGGGTGCCTCCGCCGAAGAAGACGGTGCCGACGCGCTCGTAGGCGTACCCGGCGGCGAGGTCATCGGCACGCTGCAGGTCCATCTCCCGCATCGCGTTGGCGGGATACTCCCGCTGCGAGCCTCCCCCGCCGAGCTCGGTCGCCGTGTAGGTGTTGAAGTCGCAGTATCCGCAGCGCACGGCGCAGAAGGGCACATGGATGTAGACCGACAGATCCTCCGTCGGCCGCCCGGAGGGACGCGGCGCGCCCGAGGCGCGGATGCTCGGCGCCGAAGCGGTCACCGGCCGGTCCCGACGGCGAAGCCGCGACCGGTCGAGCGCAGCGCGGGAGGGACCTCGATGCCGAGCACCTGGTCGATCTGGCGGGCGGCCCCGTCGTACAGCACGGTGGAGGTGTCCTGCGCCCACTCCAGCAGCAGACGGGCCCGGTCAGCCTCGAGCCCGCGGAAGAGATCGCCGATGGTGACGCCGTGGTCGGGCCGCTGAAGCACCTGGATGCGCTCGCCGGCACCGACGGCGCCCTCCTCGACGACGCGGAAGTAGGCTCCGCTGCGGCCCTCCTCCGTGAAGCGGCGGCCCCAGCGGCGGTCGCCCATGCGAGCGCTGAAGGTTCCGCAGGGCTGGCGCGGACAGGTGCCCTCGATGACCGCGGTGCCGATGCGCCAGCGCTCTCCGACGACGGTCTCGTCGGTGTCCTGCCCGACGGTCACCAGGTTCTCCCCGAAGAAGCCGTCGGGCAGCTCCTCCCCGCGCTCTGCGGCATAGGCCTCGCGGACCTCGCGGGAGAAGGCGTAGACGGCCTTGAAGATCCCGCCGTGATGCTCGCGGTCGCCCTGCACGTCGCCGAGGACGCCGTGGGTCAGCAGCTGCACGGGGGCGTCGGAGGGTCGCTTGTCGATGCCGCTCATGAGGGAGCGCTCGGGCACGGCGAACAGCTGAGCGACCGTGCACACGGCCGCGACAGCGCCGCCGCGCGAGGTGTCGATCGCGACGTCGAGCCGCGGCCGGACGGGGCTCACCGCTTCTTCCCCTCCTTGGGCTCGGCCGCATCGGAGGAGAGCGCGGCGATGAACGCCTCCTGAGGAACCTCGACGGAGCCGATGTTCTTCATGCGCTTCTTGCCCTCCTTCTGCTTCTCCAGGAGCTTGCGCTTGCGGGAGATGTCGCCGCCGTAGCACTTGGACAGCACGTCCTTGCGCATGGCGCGGATGTTCTCGCGAGCGATGATGCGCGAGCCGATGGCCGCCTGGATCGGCACCTCGAACTGCTGGCGCGGGATGAGCTTCTTGAGCTTCCCGGCCATCTCGACGCCGTAGTGGTAGGCCTTGTCGCGGTGGACGATCGCGCTGAAGGCGTCCACCGGCTCGCCCTGGAGGAGCATGTCGACCTTGACGAGGTCCGCGGTCTGGGAGCCGGAGACGTCGTAGTCGAGGGAGGCGTAGCCCTTGGTCCGGGACTTCAGCTGGTCGAAGAAGTCGAAGACGATCTCCGCGAGCGGGAGCGTGTACCGCAGCTCGACGCGGTCCTCGCTGAGGTAGTCCATGCCGCCGAGGATCCCGCGCTTGGACTGGCACAGCTCCATGACGGCGCCGATGTACTCACTGGGCACGAGGATCGTCGCCTTGGTGACGGGCTCGTGGATCTCGCGGACCTTGCCGGCTGGGAAGTCGGAGGGGTTCATGACCTCGACCTCGCTGCCGTCCTCCATCACCACGTGGTAGACGACGCTGGGTGCCGTGGAGATGAGGTCCAGGTCGAACTCCCGCTCGAGCCGCTCGCGGATGATCTCCAGGTGCAGCAGCCCCAGGAACCCCACGCGGAACCCGAAGCCGAGCGCGGTGGAGGTCTCCGGCTCGTAGTTCAGCGCAGCATCGTTGAGCTTGAGCTTGTCGAGCGCGTCGCGGAGGTTCGGATAGTCGGAGCCGTCGATCGGGAAGAGGCCCGAGAACACCATGGGCTTGGGGTCGGAGTACCCGGCCAGCGGCTCGCTCGCCCCGTTGATCGAGGTGGTGATGGTATCGCCGACCTTCGACTGGCGCACGTCCTTCACGCCGGTGATCAGGTAGCCGACCTCGCCGGGACCGACGCCCTTCGTCGGCGACGGCTCCGGGGAGCTCACGCCGATCTCCAGCAGCTCGTGGTGGGCGCCGGTGGACATCATGTCGATGCGGTCGCGGGAGCGGAGGTATCCGTCGACGACGCGGATGTAGGTGACCACGCCCCGATAGGTGTCGTAGACGGAGTCGAAGATCATCGCGCGGCAGGGGGCCCCCGGGTCCCCCTCCGGAGCGGGGAGCTGGCGGACGACATGGTCGAGCAGCTCGGGGACCCCCTGACCGGTCTTCCCGGAGACCCGCAGCACCTCGTCGGGATCGACGCCGACGAGCTGGCCGATCTCTGCGGCGTACTTCTCGGGGTCCGCACCGGGGAGGTCGATCTTGTTCAGGACAGGGATGATGGTGAGGTCGTTCTCCATCGCCAGGTACAGGTTCGCCAGGGTCTGCGCCTCGATGCCCTGGGCTGCGTCGACGAGCAGGATCGCGCCCTCGCAGGCGGCCAGGGAGCGGGAGACCTCGTAGGTGAAGTCGACGTGACCGGGGGTGTCGATCATGTTCAGCGCGTAGTTCACGCCGTCGACCTGCCAGGGCATGCGCACGGCCTGGGACTTCACCGTGATGCCGCGCTCGCGCTCGATGTCCATCCGGTCGAGGTACTGCGCACGCATGGCGCGCTCCTCGACGATCCCGGTGATCTGCAGCATGCGGTCCGCCAATGTCGACTTGCCGTGGTCGATGTGCGCGATGATGCAGAAGTTGCGGATGCGCTCCTGGGGCGTCGACGCGGGCTGGATGTCCCGGGCCTCATCGGCAGCGATCCTGGGGGTCACCGGCGGCTTCCTCTCACTGGGGGCGCGCGCCCCTGCGGGCGCACCGAACAGCGCCCATCGTCTCACGGCGAGCTTCGCGCCCGCGCCCCGCGCCGCCGCGGCCCGGCCGACGTCACAGCCCCTCGGGCCTCGCCGTGTCAGGCGTCGGCGCCTCAGACGTCGGCGTGGAAGTACGTGCTGCCCAGCGAGCGCGTCGCCGCGGCGGTCACCCGCTGCAGCTGCTCCATCTCGGCACCGAAGTCCGCGACGATCTCCTCGAAGGAGCGGTGCCGCAGGCTTGCGAGCGCCCGACCCACGATCCGCCGGGTCGGATCCTCCGTGCCGAGACGATCCAGCGCGCGGCCGTGCAGCCGGACCAGCAGAGCGAGAGCGACGTCGAGCTCGTGCAGGCAGTGCGCGGCCGAGCGCGGGAAGGTCGAGTCCAGCAGGAGGAAGGCGAGCGCATCGGAGGAGCGGACCCGGCCCCGATAGGTGCGGATGCACGCCTCCCACCCGCCGGCGCATCGCAGCAGCTGGCTGCAGGCGCGCTCGGAGGTGTCCTCGAGGTCGTGGGCCTGCAGCAGCCGGGCCACCATGTCGATCCGTTCGATCATGCGCCCGACCCTCAGGAACAGCCAGGCCTCGTCGCGGGTCATCGTGGAGTCCACGAGACCTCCGACGACGGCGCAGCGATCCTTCGCCTGACGGAGGAGGCTGTGCATGCGGGACGGCCGCACGCTCCGCGGCAGGTTCAGCACGGTCGTGTTCAGCGACTCCCACACCTCCGTCGGGAGCACCTCCCGGGCGCCGCGGGCGTTCTCCCGGGCGGTGCGCAGCGCACCTGCGACGGCGGAGGGGGCGTCCCGGTCGACGACCATCATGTCGAGCACCTGCTGGACGTCCAGGCCGTCCGGGTCCAGGACCTCGACCCCGAACAGGCCGAGGACCTCCGCGCAGGCCCCCGCCGCGTCCCCGCCGACGTCCTCCGTGATCGCCTGCAGGCGCACATCCAGGATGCGGGCTGTCTGGTCGGCGCGCTCGACGTAGCGCCCGATCCAGAGCATCGACTCAGCGATCCGACTGAGCATCCTCGACCCTCTCCTCGAGCCCGATCATCGCGATCGCGCTCGTGATCGGCGGCGGCTCGGCCTCACGGGGCTCGTCGGCCCCATCATCCGCCCGCCCGGTCTCCACAGGTGCGCCGACATCGTCGTGCTCGAGGACCCGCAGCTGTCCGGTGCTGGTGGGCACCTCGATCCGGACCGGGCGATCGGCCCCCAGCACCCAGGTGTCCTTGGACCCTCCGCCTCGGGACGAGTTCACGATCATCTCGCCGCGAGGCAGCGCCACCCGCGTCAGCCCTCCCGGGAGCACCCACACGTCCTCGCCGTCGTTCAGCGCGAAGGAGCGCAGGTCCACGTGCCGGGGCTCGAGACCCTCCTCGACGAGCGTGGGGATGGTCGAGAGCTGCACGAGCGGCTGGGCGATCCATCCTCGAGGATCCTCGAGGACTCTCCTGCGCAGGGCATCGAGCTGGCTGCGGCTCGCAGCAGGTCCGATCACCACCCCCTTCCCGCCGGAGCCGTCGACCGGCTTGAGCACCAGCTCGTCCAGACGGTCCAGGACCTCCTCCCGCGCCTCCCGGTCCTCGAGGCGCCAGGTGTCCACGCTCGCGAGGATCGGCTCCTCCTCGAGGTAGTACCGCACCAGATCGGGGACGTAGGTGTAGGTGAGCTTGTCGTCGGCGATCCCGTTGCCGATCGCGTTGGCGAGCACGACGTTGCCCGCCAGGACGGCCCGCACGAGCCCCGGCACCCCGAGCAGGGAGTCGGGGCGGAGCACCTCCGGGTCCAGGAAGGCGTCGTCGGTGCGCTTGTGGATCACGTCGACCCTCCGCAGCCCCGCGGTGGTGCGCATGTAGACGCGATCCGAGCGCACCACGAGGTCACCGGCCTCGACCAGCTCCACTCCCATCGTCCGCGCCAGCAGCGAATGCTCGAAGTAGGCGCTGTTGTACCGGCCCGGGGTGAGCACGACGACCGTGGGCTCCTCGCCCGCAGTGTCGGGCGCGGCGGCGCGCAGCGCACGCAGGAGACGACCGGGGTACTCGCCGATGCTGCGCACCCGGCGCTCCGCGAACAGCTCGGGGAACGAGTGCACCATCGCTCGACGGTTCGAGAGCACATAGCTGACGCCGCTGGGGGTGCGGACGTTGTCCTCGAGCACCCGGAGGCCGCCGTCCCCATCGCGCACGAGATCGATCCCGGCGATGTGGATCCGCACCCCGTTGGGCGGACGGTATCCGTGCACCGCCCCGACCCCGACATCACGACGGGACCGGTCCACCAGGGAGGCAGGGATGACACCGTCGGCCACCGCGCGGCACCCGGCGCTCAGATCGTCGAGGAGCGCCTCGAGGGCGCGCACCCGCTGCCCGATGCCCGCGGAGACCTCCGCCCATTCCTCGGCGGCGATCACCCGCGGGATCGCATCGATCGGGAAGGGACGCTCCTCCCCCGCGTAGTCGAAGGTGATCCCCTGGTCCAGATAGCTGCGTGCGAGGGACTCCGAGCGCAGGCGGAACTCCTCCGCCCCGAGCGCCGAGATCGCCTCGCGCAGGGGGCGGTAGACGGGACGCGCCGCACCGTCGGGGGCGATCATCTCGTCGCCCTCCCAGCCGACGCCGGCGCCCTGCAGGAGCGAGCTCGCGGACATGGCTACCATCTAACACCGTCACTCCCCCCCCCCCCCCCCCCCCCGCGGAAGCGAGAACCATGTCCCTGACCTCCCGCCTGTCCTCGCTGCTGCGCTCGGCGACCCGATCCCCCGCCGTGCGACGCGCCGCCCGGGACCTCGGCGAGGCCGCCCTCCGAGCCACGAGGGACGACGATCAGCGGAGGACCGGCCTTCCGGCTGATGGTCCGGCTGATAGTCCGGCCGACGGCGCTGCCGGCAGCGGCACCGGCCGCGAGGGAGCACCGGTCCTCGCCGACCGCACCGGCTCGGTGCCGCTGTCCATCGCCTACGCCCCTCGCGACGACGACGATGCCGATCCGGGTGAGATCGTCTGGGCGTGGGTTCACTACGAGGAGGACATGACCCAGGGGAAGGACCGTCCGGTGCTCGTGATCGGTCTGGAGCCCGCCTCGGCCGGCGGGACGGACGGCACCGGCAGCGTGCTCGTCGCCCTCATGCTGACCTCTCGCGACCGCACGCCGTCGGGCGGAACGATCACCGATGAGCACGGCGCCACCTGGGTCGACATCGGCTCCGGGGACTGGGATCGTCAGGGGCGCGAGTCCGAGGTGCGCGCCGACCGCCTGCTGCGACTGGCCCCCGGCGGAGTGCGGCGCGAGGGCGGGCGACTCGGCAGGGATCGCTTCGAGCGCGTCGCCGATGCGGTGCGGGAGGTCCACGGCTGGCGCTGAGCATGCGCAGATGGGACGCATGACACGCCTGTGCGCCGCAGACCGACTGGGGCCGCTCTGGTAAGGTCCTTCCTTGTATGTGTGACATACCGCGAGGTGTGCGCGCCCCGTCGGACCTACCGTGTCCGGGTGCGGCGGTCAGTGCGACCCGAGCGAGTAGCCGTGGCAGCGTCCCGGCGCCGACGTCTCCAGGCGAATCCCCACCGCCCGTCCCCGTCGGAGCCGGTCCTCAGCAGCCGCGGGAGATCCTCCACAGCATCAGAGAAGAGTCTTCGTGGCAAACATCAAGTCCCAGATCAAGCGGAACAAGACGAACGAGAAGGCCCGCCTGCGCAACCGCGCGGTGAAGTCCGAGCTCAAGACCCACGTCCGCAAGGTCCGCACCGCTGTCGCCGCCGGCGACGCCGCCGCTGCCGGTGAGGCCCTCCAGGTCGCCTCCCGCAAGCTGGACAAGGCCGTCTCCAAGGGCGTCATCCACAAGAACCAGGCCGCCAACCGCAAGTCGGGTCTGGCCAAGCTGGTCGCCTCCGTCGAGGCCTGAGCTCCGCTCATCCGTCGAAGGGCCCCGCACACCTCGGTGTGCGGGGCCCTTCTGCGTCACCGGTCCACCAGCACCGGTCCGTCGTCACGGGCCCATCACCGGGCGCGGCGCGCCCGGCAGATCTCCATCACCATCCGCTGGACCGACCAGCGGGGGTCGCGCCCCGCGCCTTTGACCTCATGGTCGGCCAGGGCGACCGCCTCGATCGCCCGAGCCAGCGATCGGTCGTTCCAGGCCCTCGCCTCGCGGGAGAGGTTGCGGAGCATCCAGTCGGGCATGCCGAGGGTGCGGGCGCTGGCTCCGGGCGCGGTGGTCTTGGCGAGCGACCGCATCTTGGAGGCGATCGCGGCGACGATCGGAACAGGATCCGCACCGGCGAGCTGCGCCTGCTGCAGCAGCTGCAGCGCCTCGATCTCGCGGCCGGCGATGGCCGCATCGGCCACGGCGAAGGCGGTGGACTCCACCCTCCCGGCGGTGAGCGCGTGCACGTCCTGGACACCGACCGGCTGCGGCTGCTCGCCCTGGTCCGGCGTGGTGTCCTCGATCAGCTGGCGGCTGATCGCCGCGAGCTCCGCCAGGTCGGTGCCGAACGCGTCCACGAGCGCGGTGACGGCGTCGGGCTGGACCCTGCGGTTCGCGCGGGCGAACTCGGCGGCGACGAACGCCTGCTTGTCGGCGGCCCGCTTGACGGGGCTCGCATCCACCCGCGGCACTCCCGCCTTCTTGAGCGCGTCCAGCAGCTTCCTGCCCCGGCTGCCGCCGCGGTGCACGAGCACCAGGGTCACATCGGCCTCGGGGGCGGGGAGATAGGCGAGGATCTCCGCGATCAGGGACTCGGGGGCCGCCTGCAGCTGAGGGACCAGCACGAAGCGGGGCTCGCCGAACAGCGAGGGGCTGGCGACCTGGGAGAGGGCTCCGGCGGTGAGCGCATCGCCGGCGAGCTCATGGACGGCGACCTGCGGATCCGCCTCCTTCGCGAGTGCGCGCAGACGCTGCACCGCGCGATCGGCGATGAGGGTCTCGGTGCCGTGCACCAGGACGATCGGGGCGAGGGCGACGCTGTGCCACTCGACATCGCTCACGGGGTCTCCTTCACAGGCTCGGTGCCGGATCGATCCTATCGGGCGGGGCCGACGGCCCTGGGCGCGAAGGGATCGTCGGCCGGGATGATCACGGTGCCGTGGACGTCGGTGCGCACGATCCCGGCGCCGACGTCGGACAGCAGGCTGAGGGTCTGCTCGGTGGGATGGCCGAAGGTGTTCTCCTGCCCGACGGTCAACAGCGCGATCCGCGGGGACAGGGCGGCGTAGAGCTCCGGGTCCTGGAAGCGGGACCCGTGGTGAGCCGTCTTGACGACATCGGCGCCCGCAGTGATGGCTCCGCCGGGGTCGAGGTCGAGCAGATCGCCCTGGGCCGCAGGCTCGAGATCACCGAGGGCCACCAGCTCGAGGCCGTCCTCCCAGCGGACGGAGAGGACGATCGAGCAGTCGTTGGCACCGTCGACCTCCCCGGAGGGCTGCTCACGCGCCGAGGCGGAGCGGGCCGCCTCGGCGGTCGGTGGCCACAGCACCTGGAGCGAGAGGCCTCCGATCTCCTCCGCGGTGCCGGTGGTCGCGATCTCGACGGGCGAGCCCGGCACGACCGAACCCGCCGCGCGGTCCATCGGACAGATCCATTGCGCCTCCGGCAGGCGCTCCCCCACGAGGGCGTCGCGACCACCGGTGTGGTCGGCATGCGGGTGGGTGAGCACGAGCAGGTCGATGGCGGTGACGTCCAGCAGATCGAGGCACTCCTCGAGCGCCTCCGGATCGGGGCCGGTATCCACCAGCACCGTGCGGTCATCGCCGTCCTCCCCGGTGCGCAGCAGCAGCGCGTCGCCCTGGCCGACCGCGCAGGCGGCGATGATCCATGCCGTCCGCTCGCGCAGCGGACCGGTGCGGCCGAGGGACCAGGCCAGAGCCACGACGGCGATCCCAGCGACGGTCCAGCGGGTGACGGGGCTGCGGCGGGTCCTGATCGCGAGGGTCAGCGCGAGGATCGCACCCAGGCAGATCAGCACCCCGGGCAGGCCCTCGGCCACGGAGATCCTCGACAGAGGGAGCGCATCGGCCTGTCGAGCGATCAGGAGGACCAGATGCGCTCCCCCGGCGCCGACGGTCATCAGGGCCGCCGCGCCATCGGGCCAGAGGAGACCGACGAGCAGGGATACCAGGCCGATCACCGTCATGGGTCCGACCAGCGGATCCACCAGCATGTTCACGACCACCGCCCAGATCGACACCTCAGGAGCCAGCAGAATCAGCACAGGCGTGCAGGCGAGCTGCGCGACCAGCGGGACGGCGATCACGAGGCTCCCGGTCTCCCCCAGGCGCCCGCCGCTCATCTCCGCGATGGCGCGGCCCAGCGGCGGGGCGGCGATCAGGATCGCCCCGGTCGCGAGCGCCGAGAGCAGGAACCCGATGCTGGCCGCGGTGACAGGATCCAGGACGGACCAGAGGGCGACGGTCAGGGCGAGGCTCGCGACGGGAGAGGCGCGCACACCGAGGAAGCGGGCGACCAGCAGCGGCGTCGCCATCGTCGCCGCCCTCTGCACCGAGGGCTCGTCGCCGACGAGCCACACGTAGGCCGCCATCGCGAGCGCTGCGAGGGCCATCCGCGGTCTGCGCCGCACGCCTGCCAGCAGCAGCGGGACCGTGACCGCAGCGATCACCAGGGCGATGTTCGCCCCGGACACCGCGACCAGGTGGGAGATGCCCGCGCGGCGCATCATCTCCTCGGCCTGCTCGGACAGGCCCAGGGTGTCGCCCGTGGTCATGCCGCGCACGAGCGCGCCCTCGTCGCCGCTCAGATGGGCGGTCGAGGCCCGGGCCCGCTGGCGCAGCGTCTGCCGAGCCCGGTCGAGCGCGCCCCCGATGCCGGTGCGCGGCGCGACATGCACCTCGTACGCCTGCAGCACGAGCAGTCCGTCCGCATCCCGCAGGACTCCCCTGACCCGCACCGCCTCGCCGTCATGGGCGTCGGCGAGCTGGTCCGACGCGCCGTCGGCCGCGCTCAGCAGGACGGGCACGGACCCGGGCAGATGGGCGGTCTCCGCTCCGATCCTCACGGGACCGCGGACGGTCCGTGCGCTCGCCCTCAGCCCGTCCCGGGACCACTCGGGGCCGGAGGTCGGGGCGGAGGGATCGGACCGCAGCACGAGGGAGACCTCGAGGATCCGGCCGTCCTCCGCGGCATCGGCGAGACGGGAGCGGGTACGGTCCGCGCGCTCCAGGGCGGGGACCAGCAGGATGCACGCGAGCAGCACGAGGGCCAGGTGCGCCATGAGCACGGCGGAGCGCTGTCGGCGTCCGAGCGCGATGACGGCGGTGAGGACGACTGATGCCAGAGCCGCCGCGGCGGCCACGGCGGCGCCCAGCCCCCAGGCCGCTCCGAGCACGGCGAGCACCCAGATGGCACAGGCGCCCGGCAGCAGGCGCAGGTCGCCCCGTCGGAGTCCGCTGCGCGGCGCGGCGGCCGCCGGAGCCGGGGCGTCGGCCGGGGTGCCGCCCATCAGACGGACGCCGCCGGGCGGATCCGCTCGAGGGTCGCCGGTCCGATGCCGGAGACCTCGAGCAGGTCGTCGACGCTCCGGAACGGGCCGTTGGCCTCGCGATGGTCGACGATGCGCTGAGCGATCGCCGGGCCCACCCCGGGCAGGTCCTCGAGCTCTGCCGCGCTCGCCGCGTTCAGGTCGACCGTCCCCGTCGCGCCGGAGCCGTCGTCGGCTCCCGTGCCGCCCGACGACGGGGAGGTCGTGGCCGATCCGCCCGTCGGCGGCGTGGGGACGGCCTCGCCGGGCTCGGGGACGTGCACCTGCTCGCCGTCGACGAGGACGCGGGCGAGGTTCAGCGCGGCGAGGTCCGCCTCCCCGGTGGCTCCGCCCGCGGCACGCACCGCATCGTCGACCCGGGATCCGACGGGAAGGGTGACGACGCCCGGCTCCGCGACCTGTCCGGAGACGTGGACGACGACGTCGCCCTGCCCGGTCGCGGCCGCGGATGCCGGTGCGGAGGACGGCGCATCGGACTCCGCGGCGAGGGTGGGAGCATCCGACGGGGCAGCGGCATCCGCGGACTCGATCTGGACTGTCGGCGAAGCATCCTCGAGCGGCACCGCGGAACCGCTGCCGGACAGGTGCACGACGCCGACGCCGATCAGCACGAGCACGGCGATGCCCACGAGGGAGGAGGGAGAGGGCGCCGGGAGGCGCAGCCGACGGTGCGGGGCTGCTGTCCGGTCGCGCTGCTCGATCAGGAGGTCCGGTGTCGGGTCCTGCTCGGGGCGCCGGTGGCGTCCGCCGGGTGCGCCGAGGCGCCCCCGGCGGGGGCTGGATGCTGCTCTCATGTCCGGAAGGCTAGGGAGCGGTCGGTCCTGTCCGCGGGGGCTGGTGCCGCGCTGGGGACGGAGCGGGGGTGGGGAGGAGTGGTCGGCCTCTGCGATGTCGCGGCGGGCCGCCGCCTCCGAGGATCAGCGCGTCGGCGGAGCAGCCGGTCAGCGGATCAGCGCAGACCCAGCATCGTCATCCACTGCGGCAGGAACGCGAGGGCGATGAGCACGACGATGAGCAGGTACCACAGCAGTGTCAGCACGATCCAGTGCCGGAGGATGTTCGCGAACGGTCGCGGGAGCGGCAGGTCGCCGTCCTCGATCGTGTGCGCGAGCGTCGCGAAGAACATCGGCGCGGTCGCCGCCCACACGACCATGCACCACGGGCACAGCGCCCTGATCACGTACAGGGCCGAGTACGCGAGGAAGTGGATGAAGCCGAAGGCGAAGGTCATCCCGCCCAGCCGCGCCCAGCGCATCCAGGTCGGCAGCCGCACCCCGCTGATCATGAGAGAGCCCAGCACGCCCATGATCGCGTACCCGGCGAGCCCGATCGCCATGTTCGGCACCCCGAAGGCGTTCGACTGCCATGTCATCATCACGCTCCCGCAGGAGATGAACGGGTTGATGTCGCAGCCGAGGACGGCTCCCGGGTTCTCCAGCAGGAACAGCTTGTCGACCATGAGGGTCATCGCCGCGATCCACGCGACCAGGCCCGCGATCAGCAGGACCGCCCCGGTCAGCGGTGCGCCGGCGCGCGGACGGGCCGAGCGCTCGGCGGCGATCTCCGCGTCGATCTCGGCGAGGAGCTCGGCCTCGGTCGGTTCGTCGGATCGTGGGTCGTCGCTCATCGGTGACCTTCCGTGGGTCGGCGTGCCTGCGAGCTGAGGAACGGGCTCAGGCGCTCAGGGGGTGGATGCGGTACCACTCGGCGAGGCGGGCGAAGCCCTCCTCCATGGAGACCTCAGGATGCCACTGCAGGCGCTCGCGGGTGCGGCGCTGGTCGAACCAGTGGGCGGTGGACATCTGCTCGGCGAGGAACTCCGTCATCGGCGGCTCGTCCTCTCCGGGCCGGATCTCCCAGACCCGCTCGACGAGACGGCCGGCCGCGCGCCCGAGCGCCCCGGGGATCCGCAGCCGCGGACCGGGGACGCCGGCGGCGTCGCAGAACCCGGTGAACACGTCGCGCACGGTGCGGGGCTCCCCGTTGGTGATCACGAAGCTCTCCCCATGGACGTCGTCGATGCGGTCCAGCGCGGCGACGATCGCGCTCCCGGCGTTGTCGACGTAGGTGGTGTCGATCAGCGCCATGCCCTGATCGAGCAGGGGCAGACGTCCGCTTCTGGCGCGGTCGACGATCCGGCCGACCAGCTGGGTGTCGCCGGGACCCCAGACGATGTGCGGACGGACGGAGGTCACCTGCAGCCCGTCCGCTCCGTCGGCCGCCATCGCCAGCAGCTCGGCGGCGGCCTTGGTGCGCGCGTAGGGGCCGCGGGCGCGCTCGGGGTCGGCGGGCGTCGCATCGGCGCCCACGATCGCGCGGCCCAGGTGCGCGACCGACGGGGAGGAGACGTTCACCAGGTCCCCTCCTCCGCGCTCGCGCAGGGCGTCGACGACATGACGGGTGCCCTCGATGTTGACCTGGCGGTACTCCTCCTCCGGACCGGAGATGGAGACCTTCGCTGCCAGGTGGACGACGGCGTCGGCCCCCTCGACGGCGCGGCGGACGTCGTCGGCGGAGGTCAGCGACCCCTGGACGTCCTCGACTCCGGGGATCGCCGCGGGGCGTCGCTGGAAGGCGCGCACGGAGTCCCCGCGGTCACGCAGCATCTCGGCGACGGCGCCGCCGAGCATTCCCGACGCACCGGTGACCAGGACGGTGCGGGCGCTCACAGGGCGTCCGCCTTCTCGCCGCGCAGCGTCTGCTCGGACCAGCGCGAGAGCGCAGCCCTGTCGATCTTCGAGTTGTGGCGGATGTCCGTCGGCAGCGAGCGGGTGGCGAACACCGCGGTCGCCTCGGCCCCGGAGAGCTCCCGCACGGCGCGCCGGACGGCCTCCTGCAGCGGAGCCGGAGCAGGATGCGGACGCGTCGCCTTCCCGGGTCTGTAGTCATCCTCGGTCTCGACGAACACGACGATCTGCTGGGTTCCGCGGGGGCCGACGACGGCGGCGCCGGCACGACGCACCGTCGGCACCGTCTCAGCGGCCTCCTCGACCTGCACCGGGGTGAACAGGCCGTCGGCGGTCGCGAGCACATGCGCGGTGCGCCCTTCGATCCACAGCCGGCCGGCGTCGTCGAGATGCCCGACGTCACCGGTGGCGTGCCAGCCCTCGAAGCGCATCGAGGTCCGCGTGGTGCGCCACAGCATGAGGTAGCGGTCGCGCACGTGCGGGGCGCGCACGAGCACCTCGCCGGTCACGCCGGGCTCCGTGCCGATCTCACCGGTCGTCTCCCCGTCGGCGTCCATCGCGGCGATGGCGATCTCCACCCGCGGCACCGGGGTGCCCACGCACACGCCGGACCCCTCGCCCGCGGCCTCGATGCCCTCGAGGTCGATCGCGGCGACGGCCAGGCACTCGGTCATCCCGTAGGGGGTCAGCGCCGCGGCCTCGGGCATGATCTCCCGCAGGCCTCGCAGCAGGTGCGCCGGGATGGGAGCGCCGGCGGAGAAGAAGCTCGCCGACCGTGCGAGCGCGGCCCGGCGCTCCGGATCGAGATCCTTCGCGGTGTCGAGGATGTTGCGCAGCGCCGCGGGGGCGGTGAACACCGCCGGGGACCCGAGGGCGGCGACCGCATCCGCGAGCGCCGTCGCGGTCAGCTCCCCGGGACGGGTGATGTCCATGTCGGGCACGACGGTGGGAGCGCCGAGGGCCGGGCCCAGCAGTGCGAAGGGGGCGAAGCCCGCCACCAGGCCCCGCTCGGGATCCAGCTGCAGCGTGTCCCCGACAGCGGCGAACATCGCGCTCAGCTGCGCATGCGTGTAGACGGCGCCCTTCGCGGGTCCCGTGGAGCCCGAGGTGAACAGGATCGCCGCGTCGGCGTCGGCCTCGGGCCATTCGACGTCCAGCGGGGCGCCGAGATCGCGCATCTGGGCACCGGTGGCGGCGAGCTGGGCGATCGAGGTGTCCACGCCGAGGACGCGGCGATCGACCGTCGGCAGCTGCTCGACGCTGATGCGCCTGCCCGGCCAGCCGAGCGCCCGGGCGCCGGCCAGGGCCTTGGGCATCCCGACGATCCAGTCGGGATGGGAGCCGACGACAGCGCGGGTGAGCCCGTCGATGCCGAGGCCCGCGTCGGCGATCACGGCGACGGCCCCGATGCGCAGGCATGCGTACAGCACGCCCGTGAGGTCCGCGCCCGGTGTGATCAGCACGCTCACGCGCTCGCCGGGGAGGATGCCGTGGGCGAGCATCCCGGCGGCGATGTCGTCCACCCGCTTGCCCAGCAGGGACCAGGTGATCTCGCGCGAGGGCTCGTCGCCGGTGCCGATCTCGACGACGGCGGGGCCGTGCGCGTGGACGGGATCGGCGGCGAGCCGCGCGAGAGCCTCGCCGACGTGCTTCACGGGCACCTGCTCGGCGTAGGAGGAGACTGCCGGGCGGCGCTCCTGGACGTCGACGGGGGCCGAGGGATCCTCGCCGAAGGTGTCCTCGAGCCATTCGGCGACGGTGCCGGCGACGTCGGCCTCCTCCCACACGAGGTGGCTCGTCCCCTCGAACCGATGCACATCGGCATGGGGGACGCGTTCGATGAGATCGCGCAGGTAGCGGTCGGAGAAGGTCACGTCCTTGGGGCCCCACGCGAGGAGCGTGGGGACGTCCAGGTGCCGGATGCCCTCGGCGAGCCGCTCGAGGGCGGCACGGGACGGGTGGCCGGCGGTGTCGGGGATGTCCGCGACGAACGCCTCGATGCCGCGGCGGCGCGCGCGGGTGCGGTAGGGGGCGAGATAGGCCTCCCGGACATCCTTGCCGATGGCCTCGCCGGAGAGGGCGAGGGTGGTGCGCAGGAAGGCGTCGGTGAGGGAGGTCGAGGCCGGCAGCAGGCCGGGCGCGGTCGCCAGCTGCAGCGCCCGTGGGAGCTGCTCGCCGAGCTCCTGGTGGATGCCGGTGTTCGTCAGCACCATGCCGACCAGGTCGTGCCGGTTGTCGAGCGCCCAGCCGGTGGAGATGATGCCGCCCCAGTCATGGCCGACGGTGACCACGGGGCCCTGGATCGACAGGGCGTCGGTGAGCAGCGACAGGTCGGTGATCCGATCCTGCAGACGGCGCGCAGTGCCGGTGCGCTCGGACCAGCCCATCTCGAGCTGGTCCACGGCGATCAGCCGCCAGGGGATGTCATCACGCACGAGCGAGCGGAAGAGCAGGGAGTACGTCGGGTTCCCGTGGACCGCGAGGAGGGTGCCGCGCGGTTCGATCCCACGCTCCTCGAGCAGCGGGGCGGAGTCCAGCAGATGCCATCGGCGCGGTTCGCCGGCGTGGTCGCGCACCTCGACGCTGCGGTGGATGCGCGGGTCCACGCCCGGCATGTCGGGGATCTCGGGGACCGCCGCGCGTCGACGGCCTGCTGAGGGTGCATTCACCACTGGACCTCCATCATGGCGGTGTTGAGTCCCGATCCGACGCCCATCAGAAGGACCCTCTCCCCGCGCGCGATCTTCTCCTGATGATGGGCGAGGGTCATGGGGACGGCCTCCGCGGCGACGTTGCCCCAGTCGGGGAAGGACACGGGGATGCGCTCCATGCCCACACCGGTGATCTTCGAGAAGTTGCGCGTGTAGACCATGGAGACCTGGTGCGGGATGAAGTGCTCGATGCTGGCGAAGTCGAGTCCGTCGTCGTTGGCGCCCTTCCACGTGTCCAGGATCAGCGAGATGCCGTTCTCGAGCAGGCCCGCGGAGTCGGTGCGCATGTCCTCCATGTCGCCGATGCACAGCTCGTTGTGCTCGGTGCCGGCACGCGCCTGGGTGACCTTGAGGCGATGCCCCTCGGGGTGCTCGTCGGCCGGACCCAGCACGGCCGCAGCGGCCCCGGAGCCCAGGGTGAGCGCGGCGAACTGGTTGTTGAAGTCGGCCCGGGTGGCGCTCTTGGAGTTCAGGCGCTCGACGGTCCCGCGCTGCACCTCCTCCACGTCCTCAGCGCCGACGACGAGCGCATACCTGATCTGCCCGGCGTCGATCATGCCGGCGGCGACCGTCATGGCGTTGACGAAGCCCAGGCACGCGTTGGTGATGTCGAAGTTCATGCAGCTGCGCGGCATGCCCAGCGAGTGATGGATCTGGGTGGAGACCGCAGGCTCGAGATGCTGGCGGCAGACCGAGGCGTTGATCAGCAGCCCCACCTGGTCGCGCATGATGCCCGCCTTGGCCATCGCGCGCTCGGCGGCGAGCACGACGCCCTGCTTCCAGCCGTTGGCCGTGTCCTTCCACCAGCGCCGCTCGTAGACGCCGGCGACGCGCTGCAGGACGCCCTTGGGCAGGCGCAGGCGCTTGCGGGCCGGCGTGAGCATCTCGTCGATCTCGTCGGAGGTGACGGTCACCTGCGGAAGGCTCATCTCCACCGCGAGCAGCGCCGCATTCCTGTGGACGATTGCCGTGTTGCCGTTCCCCATCTGCGTGCGCTACCTCGTTCGTCGTTCGTGGCGGGACCCATGGCGCCGGTCGACGGCGGCCGGCTGCTGGCGGCGGGCCCGCTGGCGGGCTCGCGTCGGACATTGTTCCACCGGGCCCTGGGGGCGGGATGGACGGGTGGCGGAACACACCCTCGGGGGGTGTCCCATGCCACGCCGGAGGATCCTCAGGGGTCCCCGGCGGGGCTCCCCGGGGAGGGCGGAGCGTCCTCCGGATCGAGGTGATGGCCAAGATGGTGGCGCGCGAACAGCAGGCACTGGCGCAGGATCCGCTCGCGAGCGGCGTCGCCGCCGGCCCCCCGGGTGCTGACCTCCAGCAGCACCGATCCGCCCCATCCCCGGTTGGCCAGGCGCCTGAGCACCTCCGCGCACGGCTGGTTCCCCTCGCCCGGCGGCAGGTGCTCGTCCTTGGTGGTGCGTCCCGAGCCGTCGGCCAGATGCAGATGGGTGAGCCTCTCCCCCAGCCTGTCGACCATCGCCAGCGGATCATCGCCCGCGGTCGCGGCATGCGAGAGGTCCACGGTGACGTGGGCGTAGTCCTCGTCGGTCGGATCGTGGTCGGGCAGATAGACCATGACCTCGCGCAGGCCCGCCCGCCACGGGTACATGTTCTCCACTGCGATCGCGACCCCGTAGCGCGCCTCGAGCTCGGCGACGCCGCCGACGAACTCCTTGGCGTAGGAGCCCTGCCAGCGGAAGGGCGGATGGGCGACGACGGTGGGCACCTCGAGCTCGACGGCCATCTGGACGGTGCGCTCGATCTTCACCCAGGCGTCCCGGCCCCACAGCCCCTGAAGGAAGAACAGCGTCGGCGCATGCAGCGACATGATCGGCTGCTCGTACCTCTCGGCATACCGACGGAGCACAGCGGGATCCTGGCTGTCCTTGGGGTAGGACACCATCACCTCGACGCCGTCGTACCCGATCCGCCGGGACAGCCGGAAGCACTCCTCCACGCCCGCCGGGAAGACCGAGGACGTGGACAGCCCGACGGGGATGTGACGCACCGGATGCTGCTCGCTGCGCCGGTCGCCCTCCGCGAGGCGCCGCGAGAGGCTCTCCCGACCCGAGCGGTGGGCGGTGTTGGGCCGGGTGACCGGCTTGCTTCGGCTCATCTCCGCTCCTTCCGCCCCGGCACCGGGGCCTCTGACAGTATGCCGCAGGGACCCCGCCGCAGACCCCACCGACAGAGGGCGGGATCATCGCCGCCGGTAGCCTGTCGGTCGTCCTCCACCCGCCTCGTCACCCCACGGAGCACCGCGCGCATGGCCAAGCTGCACTTCAAGTACGGAGCGATGAACTCCGGGAAGTCCGACACCCTCATCAAGACGGCCTACAACTACGACGAGCGGGGGCTGGCCACGATCACGGTCAAGCCGGCCCTGGACACCAAGGGCGAGGACTGGGTGGTCGCCCGAGGCGGCGCCCGCCGGCGGGTCGATGTGCTCGCCGGGTCCGGGGAGGATCTGCGGTCGCGCATCCTGGCGGCGGCCGACGAGCTGGACAGGCGTCCCCTGCACTGCGTGCTCGTCGACGAGGCCCAGTTCCTCGAGCCTGACCAGATCGACGACCTCTTCCGCATCGCCAAGCTCGAGGGCACCTCGGTGATCTGCTACGGGCTGCGCACGGACTTCCGCACCCGCACGTTCCCGGGCGCGCAGCGCCTGCTCGAGCTCGCCGACAACGTCGAGAAGCTGCCGACGATGTGCCGCTGCGGATCGCAGGCCGAGTTCAACTGCCGGATCGTCGACGGCCGCCATGTGTTCGAGGGCGACCAGGTCGCGATCGACGGCACCGAGGTGACCTACGAGTCCCTCTGCGGCAACTGCTTCCTCGAGGAGCAGGCCGCGGCGGGCACGACCGTGCTGGGTCGCGCTCCTCGCGCCTGAGCGCCCGTCCCGCCCGGCCTCCTCAGGAGCTCAGAGGCTTCTCGTCCCCGACCTCGGCATCGCCTCCCGAGGTCGCAGCGCTCTGCGCGCCCTCCGAGGTCTCCGATCCGCCGGCCGCGTCCTCCTCGTCGAGCAGTCCCAGCAGCTCCTCGTCGTCGGCGCCTGTCGCAAGCCGGTCCTTCGCCGCGCTCGCCGCCTCGGCGACAGCGCTCCGCGCTCCCGTGGCGGCATCGTGCGCCGCGCGGCCCGCCGCGTCCCTCGCGGCCGCCGCTCGGCGCTGCACCTCGGGGTCCTGGGCGACCTGCCGTGCCGTGCGCTCGAGGGAGTCGTAGGGGCCGCGACCGAGCCGGGAGCCGATCACCACGCCCACTGCCAGTCCTGCCAGGAAGACGATCTTCTTCATCTGTGCCTCCGGAGTTCGAGGGGAGGAGAGCATGGTGTCACAGATCACGACGTGTATGCATGTCCGAGCAGCGCGGGCGGAGGCCGCAGCGGGACCGCGGTCCGCCCTCGCCGTCCCCTCGGAGGATCTACGATCGCAGGCAGGGGCGACGAGGCCCCAGGGACCCGCCGTTCCGAGCCGCCGACCGATCGCCGCCACCCGCGGCGACGAAGGAGGAGATCGCACCGATGCCGCACCCCGAGAACCCTGCGCGCCTGACCACGCATCTGACCATCGAGGACGTCGCCGAGCAGGTGCGCACGTGGAGTGCCGCGGCCGCCACCCGGCCCGTCCCCTCCTCCTCCCAGCTGCTGACCGACCTGCTACGCGACCCCCATGGCCTGGACTTCGCCCTGGCGTTCGTCGACCGGGTGATCCGTCCCGAGGATCCGCACGCCGCCGCAGCGGAGCTGCGCCGCCTCGCGCAGGATCCGCCCGGCTTCCTTCCCCCCGCGCTGCGGCGCGTGATGGCGCTGGGCGGCACCGCATCCGCACTGGCGCCGCAGATGGTCGTCCCCGCCGCCCGAAGGGCTATGCGGACGATGGTCTCCCACCTCATCCTCGATGCACGGCCGGGGCCGCTCACCTCGGCCATCGCGCGACTGACCGCCGACGGGACGCGGCTTAACCTGAATCTCCTGGGCGAGGCGGTGCTCGGTGCGCAGGAGGCCTCGCGCCGACTGCGCGGCGTCCGCGAGCTCACGGCCCGCGACGACGTCGACTACGTGTCCATCAAGGTCTCCTCCGTCGTCGACCACCTGCCGCTGTGGGCGGCGGCGGAGACCGTTGACCACATCGTCGAGACCCTGCTCCCCCTGTACCTCGACGCGTCGCGCGGCCCGCGACCGACCTTCATCAACATGGACATGGAGGAGTACCGCGACCTCGAGCTCACGCTGGAGGTCTTCGAGCGCCTCCTGGACCGTCCCGAGCTGGCCGGGTATCGCGCCGGCGTGGTCCTGCAGGCCTATCTGCCCGATGCCCCGCGCGCCCTCGAGCGTCTGCGCGCCTTCGCCGAGCGTCGCGTCGCCGACGGCGGAGCCCCCATAAAGGTGCGGCTGGTCAAGGGCGCGAACCTGCCGATGGAGCAGGTGGAGGCCTCGCTCCACGGCTGGCGCCAGGCGCCGCTGGAGACGAAGGAGGAGACCGACGCCCAGTACAAGCGCCTGCTCATGCAGGCCCTCGACGCCGATGCCCTGGAGTCCGTGCATCTGGGCGTCGCCGGGCACAACCTCTTCGACATCGCCTTCGCCCATCTGCTCATGCGCGAGCGCGGCATCCGGCCCGGCCCCGGCAGCGGCGTCGAGTTCGAGATGCTGGCCGGGATGGCGCCCGGCCACCGGGCCGTGGTCCGGGAGGCGACCGGCAGCATGCGCCTGTACGTGCCCGTGGTCGCCCCCGCCCACTTCGACGTCGCCGTCTCCTATCTCGTGCGGCGGCTCGAGGAGAGCGCCTCGCCGCAGAACTTCATGTCCGCGCTGTTCGAGCTCGAGGACCGCCCCGACCTGTTCGACCGGGAGACCGACCGCTTCGCCCGCGCCCTGGATCGTGCGCTCACCGAGCGCTCAGTGCCCACGCACCGCGACCAGGATCGCACCGCGGAGAGGCGCGAGGGCCTGCCTGAGCTCGGCTCCTCCGTCCTGCCCGCCGTCCCCGGCCGGTTCCGCAGCACCCCCGACACCGACCTCTCCGTCCCGGCGAACCAGCAGTGGGCCGCCGGCATCACCCACCGGCTGCGCACCTCGCGCATCGGCATCGACGAGGCCGACGCCGCGCACCTCAGCACCGGGGAGGAGGTCGACGCGACCATCACCGCGGCGCTCGCCGCGCAGGGCAACTGGGAGGCGCTCGGCGCCGAGAGGCGCGGGGCGGTGCTCCGCCGCGCCGCCCGCACCCTCGCCGCCCATCGCGCCGACCTGCTCGAGGTCATGGCGTCGGAGACCGGCAAGGCTCTCGAGCAGGGCGACCCCGAGGTGTCCGAGGCGATCGACTTCTGCCTGTACTACGCCGAGCAGGCGGAGGTCCTCGCACGGCGCACCGACGTCCGCTTCCGCGCGAGGAGGCTGACGGTCGTGGCACCGCCCTGGAACTTCCCCGTCGCGATACCCACCGGGGGGACGATGGCGGCGCTCGCCACAGGGAGCGCCGTGGTCCTGAAGCCCGCTCCGCAGGCCCGCCGCTGCGGTGCCCTGCTGGGTCGGCTTCTCCACGAGGCCGGCGTGCCCGAGGACGTGCTGCGGGTGGTGGACCTGCCCGAGGACGAGGTCGGCCGGTCGCTGATCACCGACGAACGGGTCGACCAGCTGATCCTCACCGGCGCCTTCGACACCGCCGCGATGTTCGCCTCCTGGCGGCCACGTCTGAGGATCCTCGCCGAGACCAGCGGCAAGAACGCCATCGTCGTGACGCCCTCGGCGGATCTCGACCTGGCGGCCCGGGACGTCGTGGCGAGCGCCTTCGGCCATGCGGGTCAGAAGTGCTCGGCGGCGAGCCTCGTGATCACGGTGGGCTCGGTATCCCGCTCCCGGCGCTTCAACGCGCAGCTCGCCGATGCCGTCCTCAGCCTGCACGTCGGCCATCCCACCGATCCCACGGCCCAGATGGGGCCGGTCATCGAGGAGCCCGGGGAGAAGCTGCAACGGGGACTGACGGAGCTCGGAGAGGGCGAGACCTGGCTGACGGCACCGCAGCCGCTGGACAGCACCGGGCGCCTGTTCTCCCCCGGCGTCCGGGAAGGGGTGCGAGAGGGCTCTGAGTTCCACCTCACGGAGCACTTCGGCCCGGTCCTGGGCATCATGCATGCCCGCACCCTCGAGGATGCGGTGCGCCTCCAGAACGGCACCGGCTTCGGCCTCACCGCGGGGCTGCACTCCCTGGATCCCGACGAGATCGCCTGGTGGAGCCAGAACGTCGAGGCGGGGAACCTCTACATCAACCGAGGGATCACGGGCGCAGTGGTCGAGCGCCAGCCCTTCGGCGGCTGGAAGCGGTCCTCCGTCGGCCAGACCGCGAAGGCGGGCGGCCCCAGCTACCTCCTGCACCTCATGGACGCGCAGGACCCGGAGCAGCTCGCGGGCTCCGACCAGGAGGCCTGGCTGGCCGCCGCCCGCCGCAGCGACCGGGAGACCATGGCCGCCGACCTCGCCCCGCGGGACGTCCAGGACATCCACGGCGAGATCGACGTCCTGCGCCATCTCCCGCTGCCTGTGCTGGTCCGCGCGGCCGACGACGCCCCGGCGACCCATCTCGTCCGCGTCCTCCACGCCGCGGCGACGGCGGCCGCGCCGATCGAGGTCTCCGTCGCGACACCCGAGCTGCGGGAGGCGGCCCTCGCCGCCGGCGTGGACACCGCCCGCATCCGGATGGAGGACGCGTCCTCCTTCGCCGCCTCCTTCGACAGCATCGAGCAGTGCAGGGTCCGTCTGATCGGAGCGGTCGACGACCGGCTCGCCGAGGCCCGCGCCCGACGCGCGGAGGTGGCCCTGTTCGCCGATCCGGTCGTCGCATCCGGGAGGGTGGAGCTGATGGCGTTCCTGCGCGAACAGGCGATCAGCGCCACCGATCACCGCTACGGGACCGCGCTGCCGCATCCTCTCGACGTCACCGGGGGCGCGGGCTTCGCGCACGGTCCCCGCTGACACCCCTAGGGTGGGCCGGTCCCGTCCCGATCTCTGCGAGGAGCCGAATGCCCGCCGCCGATGCCGCACCGTCCAGCGCTGGGGCCGCAGCGCCCTCCGCTCCCGCCGCCCGCGATCCCTTCCTCGACAATGCACGGGGGATCCTCATCGCACTGGTCGTCGTCGGCCATGCTCTCGAGTGCTTCGAGGGCGACAGGAGCCTGCTGGGCAGTGCGCTGCACACGTGGATCTACTCCTTCCACATGGCGGCGTTCGTGGCGATCTCCGGCTATCTCTCGCGCTCGTACCGCAACGAGCCGCGCCAGGTGCGGCGCCTGATCACGGCGATGGCGCTGCCCTACCTGATCTTCCAGCTGATCCACGAGGCGGCGAAGGTCCTGCTGCTGGGAGACGAGTTCGACCTGCAGCTCGTCGACACGGCCTGGACGCTCTGGTTCCTGCTGGCTCTGATGATGTGGCGCCTGATCTCCCCCGTGCTGCGGGTGCTGCGATATCCGATGATCTTCGCCCTGGCGGTCTCGGTGATCTCCCCGCTGGACCCCGGTCTGGACTCGACCTTCACCCTGGGTCGCTTCTTCCAGATGATGCCGTTCTTCGTGCTGGGTCTGATCGCGACCCCTCGCACCCTCGAGGTGATCAGGACCTGGCGCTGGCGCCTGCCCGTCGGCGCTCTCGTGCTCGCCATCGCGATGGCCACGGCCTTCACCACCTCGGAGCGCTTCTCCGTGGTGCGCTTCTATCTGCGCAGCAACTATGAGGACGGTCCCTACAGCACGCCCGTCAGCCTCGTCGTGCACCTGCTGGTGCTGGCGGCCGGCGTCATCGGAGCGGTCGCGCTGCTCCTGGTGACGCCGCTGGGCAGGGGGTTCCTGACCCCGCTGGGAGAACGATCTCTGACCGTCTACCTGCTGCATCCGCTGGTCCTGCTGCCGATCCGCTATCGGGAGGAGGCGTTCGGCTTCGCCGACCACTGGTGGGGCGCGCTCCTCATGGTGCTCATCGGCCTGGGCATCACGGCGGTGCTCTCCCGGAGCGTCGTCGCCCGGGCAGCGCGCTGGGTCACCGACCCGCCGATCGGGCATCTCCTGGTCCGCGACGACGAGCGCGGCAGGGCGTCGCAGGAGACGCCCCGCCCGGTCCGCTGATCAGGGGACCGGGCAGGGGATCGACCCCCGGATCGCTCCTCAGTCCGCGGTCGCGGTGCCGACGCGGGCGCCCTCGGGCACCTCGCCGCCCTCTTCGCCGAGGATCGCATCGCCGACGACCGTGACGTCGGCCCCGAAGGTCCAGTCGCCCTGCACATCGAGGCTCGACGCCTCCTTCAGGGAGGGCACGCCCTGCGGGAAGCGCAGCTCGAAGTCCCCGATCAGCTTGTAGGGGCCGGAGGCCAGGGACACCGCGGGGATCGATGCGGCCTTCTGCACGAGCGCGAAGCGCTCGTCGAGCTCGTAGAGGTCCGAGCGCACCAGCAGCAGGTCGCTGGTGGCCTTCACCGGGAGGAAGCGGTCGCGGCCGACGACGATGGCGGTGGCGCCGTCGAACACCTCGATCGCCGCCCCCATGGCGGCCTCGATCTGGAAGACCGGGGTGGATGACTTGTCGGAGGGATCGACGGTCTTCTCGTTGCGGATCAGCGGCAGACCCATGACGCCGTCGCGCTCCTTGAGGATCGCGTCGAGCTGCTCGAGATCCCACCACAGGTTGTTGGTGTGGAAGAACGGATGGCGGTGCTCGTCGGTGAAGAAGTCCATCTGCTCGGGCGGGGTCTGCGCGGTGTCGCGCAGGATGAGCCGGCCGTCGGACCTGCGGACCGCGAGATGGCCTCCCTTCCGATCGGCGATGGTGCGGCGGCACAGCTCCGCGGCATAGGGAGCCCCGGTGGACGCGAACCAGCCGGCGATCTCGGGGCTGGGGACGGTGCCGAGGTTGTCCGAGTTCGAGACGGAGGCATACCGGAAGCCGGCGTCGAGCAGCTGCTGGAGCAGGCCGGAGGTCTGCAGGGCGGTGTAGATGTCGCCGTGGCCGGGCGGGCACCATTCGAGGTCGGGGTCCGCTGGCCACTCGACGGGGGTCAGGTCGTCCTGGCGGAGCTTGGGCTCCTTGTTCTGCAGGAAGTCCAGCGGCAGGTCCCCGACGGGCAGGTCCTCGTACTTCGCGAGCAGCTCGAGGGTGTCCTCGCGGGTGCGGAACGAGTTCATGAACACGAGCGGCAGACGGGCGCCGGTGGCGGCGCGGGCGGCGCGGACCTGCTCGACGATGATGTCCAGGAAGGTGCGGCCGTCCCGCACGGGCAGCAGGGACTTCGCACGGTCCAGCCCCATCGAGGTCCCGAGGCCGCCGTTGAGATCGATGATGACCAGCTTGTCGAACGCCTCCTTCGCCTGCTCGGCGTCGACGTCGACGGCATCCAGGCGCGGCGGATCGAGGTACGGCTCGATGGTCTCCTCGGGGATGGATCCGGTGACCCCCTCCTCGAGCTGACCGTAGTAGTGGCTGAAGACGTCGACGGCAGTCTGCGCGACGCCCGCCTCGGCCATCTTCCTCTGGGCTGCTGAGAGTCCTTCGATGCTCATGGTCACAGCGTATCGACTCCCGGCCTCCCGTCCGCATCCGCGGTCACGGCGCCGAGCTCGAGGCGCGGCCAGTGCGCGAGGCGGCGCAGCACGGTGCGGTCGTGGGTGGCGACCACCACGGCCGACGGAGTGCGGTCGAGCGCATCCAGCAGGTCGTCGACTCCGCTGATGCCGAGGTGGTTGGTCGGCTCATCCAGGAGGAGCACATCGGGCCGGTCAGCGAAGAGGCGGGTCAGCGCCCGCCGCCTGCGCTCCCCCGGACTGCCGGCGCTCGGGTCCTCCTGGGCGTCCTCCTGGGCGAGGAGGGCGAGGCGAGCGCCCCCGAGCACCCGCACGCTCCCGGCGCTCGGTCGGAGGTCGCCCGCGAGCACCCGCAGCAGCGTGGTCTTGCCGGCGCCGTTGGGTCCGACGACCAGCAGCCGATCCCCGCCCTCGAGGCGCAGCGTGGTCCCGACGAGGCGGGGCGGGGCTGACGGGGCCCCGGATCCGTCCGCGCCGCCGCCGTCCACACGCACCCCGTCGGCGCGCAGGAGCGGCGTCCCGGGCCGGGTTGCGGAGTCCGGCAGCGGCAGCCGCGGAGGGGGCGGCGGCACGTCCAGGCGGTGCCCCTCGATGCGGGCGAGACGGTCGTTCAGCGCTCGGACGGTGCTCGGGGCACGGGACTGCCGCTGGTGCTTGCCGGTGCCCTTGTCCGGGCGCCAGCCGGTCGACAGCCGAGCGCGGGCCGCCTCGGCGCCCTCGTGGAGTCGCCGATGCTCCTCCTGCTGGGCGCGGTAGGCCTCCTCCCAGGCCCTGCGGGCGCGGCGCCGGACCTGCTCCCAGACGTCGAGTCCGCCGCCGACCAGCAGCGGGCGACCGTCCTCGGTGGGGTCGAGATCGAGCACGGAGGTGGCGACGTCCTCCAGCAGCGCCCGGTCGTGGGAGACCAGGGCCACCGCTCCGGGATGCTCGCGCAGCGCCCGCGTGAGGTGCGCGAGACCGCGCGCGTCGAGATGGTTGGTGGGCTCGTCGAGCAGCAGGATCTCGTCGCGGGCTGCGATCACGCCGGCCAGACGCACCCGGTACCGCTGCCCCACAGAGAGGGTGGCCAGCTCGCGGCCGCGGTCGGAGACGGCCCCGACCTCCTCGAGCGCGACCTCGAGCCGTCGCGGAGCGTCCCAGGCGTCCAGGGCGTTCACCCGCGCGAGTGCCGCGTCGTAGCGTCGGGCGCTCCCGGCACTGCCGTCGACGAGGGCGTCGGCGGCGGCGTCGTGCTCGCGCAGCGCCGCGAGGGGCCGTGCCAGCAGCTCATCGAGCAGGTCGCCGACGGTCCGCCGGTCGTGGTCGTCCCCGGTGGCGAGCTCCTGGCGCACCACGCCGGTGGAGCCGTGGCGCTCCACCGTCCCGGCGTCGGGCTCGAGCGTGCCGGCCAGCGCCTCGAGGAGGGTGGTCTTGCCGCGTCCGTTCTCTCCGACCACGGCGAGCACCGTGGCGGGGACGAGGGTGAGATCGATGCCGGTCAGGAGGATGCGTCCGCCGCGCGAGAGCTGCAGCCCGCGGGCGCGCAGATGGGAGGTGGTCCGCTGGGACATGGTTCGGGTGCCTTCCGGTGGTGGGTGTCACCGGGCACGGCGGAGCGCCTTCCGGTGGAGGTCCGGACGGCAGCGCGGGGTGGTGGAGGGGCGCCGCCGTCAGCGGCGGGCGCGGGGGCGCGCGACGGCGGAGGCGCCGAGGAAGCAGGTCGTCATGGGGCCCACGGTAGGTTCGCGGGGTGGCGATGTCACGCGATTTCTCCGAGCCCGTGCAGGGGCTTCCGGCGGCCGCTGGCGTGTGCTCGGCTCGGGGCCGACGGCCCGGTCCCCTTCCGCGAGCTGTTCGCGGGGCGCAACGAGCTGCTGGTCTACCATCACATGTGGTGGGACGGGGCCCCGCACCAGCGCCAGTGCGAGGGCTGCACCATGACCGCCTGGCATCTCCACGACGCCGCCTACCTGCGTGCCGCCGGGGTCTCCTTCGCGATCCTGACCACCGGTCCGTGGGAGGAGGTGGAGCCGTTCGTGGCCTTCATGAGCTGCACCGAGCCCTGGTTCTCGGTCCGAGACGCCCCGGCGCCGATCGGCGGTGAGATGGGTTACCTGCAGACCTGCCTGCGGGCGGGCGAGCGCGTGTTCCTCACCTATGCGATCACCGGGCGCGGCACGGAGATCTCCGATCCGACCCTCGCCCTGCTGGACCTCACCGCCTGCGGACGCCGGGAGGCCTGGCAGGACATGCCCGAGGGGCGCTCGGCGGGTCACGACCCCTGCTGGTTCTGGCGCGCCGACGTCGACGGGAGGCCGGCCTGGGGGCCGACGAGCCGCCCGGCGGCGCAGTGGACCCGCCCCCGCGCGACCGCCCGGACCACCCTCGGGCGCCGCGGCGAGCATCCCTGATACCGGTGCGGGGCATCCTGCGGCTGCCTTCCGGTGCCGCACCCGCTGGGCCGGGCGCACCGCGCCGCGCCGCGCCTCCCCTAGAATCGGATCCCATGAGCACAGTCCTGTCCGCGGTCGCCTGGCCGTACGCCAATGGTCCCCGCCACATCGGTCATGTCGCCGGCTTCGGCGTCCCCTCCGACGTCTTCTCGCGCTACATGCGCATGGCCGGACACGACGTGCTCATGGTCTCCGGCACGGACGAGCACGGCACCCCGATCCTGGTGGAGGCCGACAAGGAGGGTGTGACCGCCCGCGAGCTCGCCGACCGCAACAACCGCGTCATCGTCGAGGACCTGGTCGCCCTGGGCCTCTCCTACGACCTGTTCACGCGCACCACCACCCGCAACCACTACCAGGTGGTGCAGGACATGTTCGTCGCGGTGCGAGACAACGGCTACATGATCGAGCAGACCACCTCGGGCGCGATCTCCCCGTCGACCGGCCGCACCCTCCCGGACCGCTACATCGAGGGCACGTGCCCTATCTGCGGCACGCCGGGCGCCCGCGGCGACCAGTGCGACGCCTGCGGCAACCAGCTCGATCCCACGGACCTCATCGATCCGGTCTCCCGCATCAACGGCGAGACCCCGGAGTTCATCGAGACCACGCACTGGTTCCTGGACCTGCCGGCGCTGGCCGCGGAGCTCTCCCGCTGGCTCGACGAGCGCGAGGCGACCGGCCTGTGGCGACCCAACGTGATCCGCTTCAGCCAGAACATCCTCAAGGACATCAAGCCCCGCGCCATGACGCGCGACATCGACTGGGGCATCCCGGTGCCGGGCTGGGAGGACCAGCCGACGAAGCGGCTGTACGTGTGGTTCGACGCCGTCATCGGCTACCTCTCCGCCTCCATCGAATGGGCGCGCCGCAGCGGGGATCCCGAGGCGTGGCGACGGTGGTGGAACGATCCCGAGTCCCTGACCTACTACTTCATGGGCAAGGACAACATCGTCTTCCACACCCAGATCTGGCCCGCCGAGATGCTCGCGCAGAACGGCGAGGGCGACAAGGGCGGCGAGCCCGGGGCGTTCGGCGACTTGAACCTCCCCACCGAGGTCGTCTCCAGCGAGTTCCTGACGATGGAGGGCAAGAAGTTCTCCTCCTCGAAGGGCATCGTCATCTACGTGCGCGACGTGCTCTCCCGCTACCAGCCGGATGCCCTGCGCTACTTCATCTGCGCCGCGGGACCCGAGAACCAGGATGCGGACTTCACCTGGGCGGAGTTCGTCTCGCGCACGAACAACGAGCTGGTCGCCGGGTGGGGCAACCTGGTCAACCGCACCGCCGCGATGATCGCCAAGAACGTCGGGGAGATCCCGGCCGCCGGAGAGCTCCAGGATGTCGATCGCGCGCTGCTCGCGCAGATCGAGGGCGGCTTCGACTCCGTCGGGAAGCTCATCGAGGCGCACCGTCAGCGGGCGGCGATCGCCGAGGCGATGCGACTGGTCGGCGAGGCCAACCGCTACGTCTCCGACACGGAGCCGTTCAAGCTCAAGTCCGAGGAGCAGCGCCCCCGCCTGCTCACGATCCTGCACGTGCTCGCGCAGGCCGTGACCGATCTGAACACCCTGCTCGCGCCGTTCCTGCCGTTCTCGGCCAACGCGGTGGAGAGGGCGCTCGGCGGTGACGCGGAGATCGCTCCCCTGCCGCAGTTGCGGGAAGTCGACGACCTCGACGGGGGTCCCGGCTACCCGATCATCACCGGCGACTACACGGCGGTCCCGGCATGGGCGCACCGGGACGTCGGCGTCGGCCAGAAAGTCGACAAGCCATCCCCGATCTTCACCAAGCTCGATCCGAAGATCGTCGACGAGGAGCTGGAGCGCCTCGCTCCCGGCGACTGATCTCTCCGGCACGACCCGGATCTGGCCACTGACCCCCTCCTTGTTTTCACTTCTCATGAGAAGTGCGAACAAGGAGGGGTGTCATTGTCGGATGCGATCTCGACATCGGAGGCGGCTCCTCTCGCGGTGCCGGCGCTGACGCGGCGTCCGGGCACATGGAGCGTCGTCGACGACGGTCTGCTCTCGCGTCGCGCCCGCGCGGCCGCGACGGGCACCTATGCCGCGGCGCTCCCCGCGCGCATCGCCGACCTGGAGCTGTCCCTGCCGGCGGACCTCGCCGCCGACGTCGCCGACGGCGAAGCCGCCCTGCTGGCACTGGATCGGGATGCCGCAGCGAGGCTGTCCACATCCCCTGCGGCGTCTGCGCCTGCTGCTCTCGGTCCGATGTCGGCGATCCGCCTGCGCACCGAGTCAGCGTCCTCCTCGCAGATCGAGGACCTCACCGTCGGAGCCCGGCAGCTCGCCCTCGCCGAGCTGCAGGAGTCCACGAGCACGAACGCCCGTCTGGTCGTCGCGAACGTGCGCGCCATGGAGGCGGCGCTCGACCTCGCAGGGCGCCTGGATCTGGGCGCGGTCCTGAACATGCACAGGGCGCTGCTCGCGACGGACGTCGTGCATGGCGACGGTGCGGGCTCGCTGCGGAGCGAGCTGGTGCGGATCGGGCGCAGCGGGGCCTCTCCCGTCGGCGCCGCCTACGTGGCGCCCGAAGCCTCCGACGTCCCTGCGGCCATGGCGGACCTGATGACCTTCGTCTCGCGGGAGGACCTGCCCCTTCTGCTCCATGCGGCGATCGCCCATGCGCAGTTCGAGACGATCCATCCCTTCACGGACGGCAACGGGCGCACCGGCAGGGCGCTGGTGCACGCCATGCTCCATGGCAAGGGTCTGCTGCGCACGTTCACGCCGCCCATCTCGGCGGGGCTGCTGCGCGAGATCGACGCGTACACGGCCTCCCTCACCGCCTTCCGCGAGGGAGATGCCCGACCGGTGGTCGAGCAGTTCGCTCGCGCCGCGCGCTATGCCGCGGTCACGGGCGCCCAGCTCGTCGACCGCCTCTCGGATCAGCTCGAGGCCTCACGGGAGCAGCTCGGGAGCCTGCGCCCGCAGGCGAGCGGGCGACGGCTGCTGCCCCTGCTGATCGGGCAACCGGTCGTGGACACGGCCTACGTCGCCGATGCGCTCGGATGCGCACCGTCCCTCGGCGCTGCGGGCGATAGGCCAGCTGGCGGGCGCCGGCGTCCTCGTGGAGCGCACAGGCGCCCGCCGCAACCGCGTGTGGCAGCATCCGGGGATCCTCGCGGTGCTCGACGACTATGCCGCCGCGATCCGACGTCCCTGAGTCTCGAGCGGCGCCCCGGCCCGGCCGATCAGTGGCCGACGACCGCCGCAGCGCCCTCCGCCTCGCCCTCGTCCTCGGGCTGGCGCACGAACCAGGCGAGGACCACCGGGACCAGCGAGATGCAGGCGGCGACCAGGAAGGCTGCCCGCGCGCCGGGAGCCCCGGCGGCAGGGGACGCCAGCCCCTCGGCCTCCCCTGCGTGCAGCACGGAGGAGTACAGCCCGATCAGCACGGCCACACCGGCGGCCCCGGCGACCTGCTGCAGGGTGTTCAGCGCCGCCGAGCCGTGCGAGTACAGAGCCGGTCGCAGGGACCCGAGCGAGGCGGAGAACAGCGGGGTGAAGGACATCGCCAGGCCGACGGACATGACGGTCTGCACACCCATCAGCAGCGGCCACGCCGTGTCCTGGGAGACGGTCGAGTAGAACAGCAGCGCGGCGGCGATCATGATCGTCCCGGGCACGAGCAGGATGCGCGGACCGCGGGCGTCGTAGACCCGCCCCATGAAGGGCCCGAGGACACCCATCAGGATCGAGCCGGGCATGAGGATGATGCCCGACATCGTCGCCTCGAGGCCGACCACGTCCTGCAGGTACAGCGGCAGCAGCGTGAGGGTGCCGAACATGGCCATGGCCAGCACCGCCATGATCACGACGCCGACGGCGAAGGTGCGGGAGGAGAAGACGCGCAGATCCAGCAGGGCGTCGTCGCGGCGCTGCAGGGACCTCTGGCGCAGTGCGAACAGCACCAGGATGACCAGACCGGCGGCGATCGCGACGGCACCGGTGGTCTGCGGCGAGGTCCCCGGGATCAGCGCGGCCGCCCCCTCGGACTCGGAGGAGCCGAACAGGCTGAGCCCGTAGACCGCGCCGCCGAAGCCGAACGCGGACAGGATGATCGAGAGCACGTCGACGGGGGCGTCGGTGGTCTCCCCGAGGTTGGTCATCCACTTCGCACCCAGCAGGAGCGAGATCACGGCGATCGGCAGCACGATGCCGAACAGCCAGCGCCAGCCCAGGGAGTCGAGCACGAGCCCCGCCATGGTGGGACCGATGGCGGGGGCGAGGGAGATCACGAGGCCGACGCGCCCCATCATGCGCCCGCGGGAGCGGGCGGGGACGACGGTCATGATGGTGGTCATCAGCAGCGGCATCATCACGCCGGTGCCGCCGGCCTGCACGACGCGCCCGATCAGCAGCACCACGAAGCCCGGGGCGAGCAGGCAGGTCGTGGTGCCCGCGGTGAAGCAGGCGGAGGCGGCGAGGAACACCTGGCGGGTGGTGAAGCGCTGGAGCAGGAAGCCGGTGGTGGGGATGACCACGGCCATGGTCAGCATGAAGGCGCTGGTGAGCCACTGCCCGAGCTCCGGCGGGATCCCGAGGTCCACGTTCAGGTGCGGGATCGCGATGCCCATCGTGGTCTCGTTGAGGATCGCGACGAACGCGGCGACCAGCAGCAGCCAGATCACCCGCATCGCGCTCGGGTCGATCTCGGGTGCCGGCGCGGCCGGACGGGTCGTCGGGAGGTCGGTGGTGGTCATGGGTCTCCTGCGGGGACAGCGGGGAAGGGCGGACCGGATCGGCCGATCGGTCAACGACGCCGTCCAGGACCTTATTCCCTCCCCTGCCGACGGGGCGAGCGGATTATCCGTTCCGCCCGTCGGCCCCCTCCAGGCCCCCGAGGTCGGCGACCCGCAGGAGCACCGCGAACTCGCTCCCGGCGGCCCTCCCGCCGTCTGCGAGCGCCTCGGGGATGAACTCCCCCGGCACCGGATGGCCGGTCACGTGCTCGAGGTAGGCGGCATGCGATTCGAGGGAGGCGACGGCGGCCTCCACGTGGGCGCGCTCGACGACCTTCGCATGGGTGGGCTCGGCGGCACCGGCGATCAGCAGCCCGCGGGTGTGCCAGGGCTCGAGCCCCTCCTGCTCGAGGAGCTCGCGGAAGACCCACGGGTTGTCGGCATCGCGGGCGGCGTCGACCGCGGCGAGCCCGGCGGCGCGATGATCGGCCTGGTTGTACGTCCCGTAGGCCTCGAGGTCGAAGCTGGCCGTCAGCAGGAGGTCCGGCCGCACCTGGCGGATCACCCGGGAGATGTCGCGGCGCAGCGCGAGCCCGTGCTCGAGCATCCCGTCGGGATGGTCGAGCACGCGCAGGTCGCGCACACCGACGCAGCGGCAGGCGGCCTCCTGCTCCCGCGCCCTCAGCGGGGCGACGACCTCCGGCGGCTCGGCCATGCCCGCCTCACCGCGGGTGATCAGCAGGTAGGTGACCTCGACGCCAGCCGCTGTCCAGGCGGCGACGGCGGCCGAGGTCCCGTACTCCATGTCGTCGGGATGCGCGACGACGCACAGCACCCTCTCGACGGCCGCGTCGGGCAGCGGCGGAAGCGGCAGGGGCGGCGATGCGGGCTGGGTCTCGTCCATGCGCCTCAGCCTAGGCCCGCGCCGCCGTGCGCTCCAGGATCGCGGCGACCGCCGCCCGCCCGGCCCGGTTGGCCCCGATGGTGGAGGCGCTGGGCCCGTATCCGAGCAGGTGGATCCGGGGGTCCGCGGCGACGGCGGTGCCGTCCATGCGGATGCCTCCCTCGGGCCCGTGCAGCCGCAGCGCCCGCAGATGCCTCAGCTCGTGACGGAAGCCGGTCGCCCAGACGATCGCGTCCAGCGGGGTGCGGGATCCGTCGGCCTCGACCACGCCGTCGGCCTCGACGCGGTCGAACAGGGGCCGACGGGCGAGGATCCCCCGCCGCTCGGCCTCGCGCAGCGCCGGCGTCCAGGACAGCCCCGTCGCGGAGACGACGCTGCGCACCGGGAGCCCCTGGGCGACCCTCTCCGCGACGCCCGCGACCGCCTCCCGCCCCGCCTCCGGGGTGAAGGGGCGATCCTGGATCTCGACCTCACGGCGGGTGTACCAGAAGGTCTCGGCGACGTCGGCGAGCTCCATCAGGAACCCCAGGGCGCTGATCCCGCCGCCCACGATCCCCACGCGCATCCCGGCGAGATCCTCGGCGGCGACGTAGTCGACGGTGCGCAGCTGGATCCCGCGGAAGTCGCGGATCCCCGGGATCGCGGGCACGAAGGGTCGCGACCAGGTCCCGGTGGCGCTGATCAGGAAGCGGGTGCGGATCGGTGCGCGCTCGGCACCGTCCGCGTCGACGGAGCGCACCCGCAGCGGGCCGTCCTTCCGTCCGGGAGCCTCGTCCCGCACCTCGAGGACGCACACGGGCCGCTCCACCTCGAGCCCTTCGCGCCGCTCGAACTCTGCGAAGTGCTCGGGCAGCGCGCGGTTCGCAGGGTCGTCCCCGGTCGCGCTGATCGGCGGCATGCCGGGCAGCTCGGCGATGCCCTTCACGGTCGCCATGGTCAGGCTGTCCCAGCGGTGCCGCCAGGCGCCGCCCGGACCGTCCTCGGCGTCGAGCACCGCGAAGGATCCGACACCGCGGCGGCGCAGATGATGCGCTGCCGACAGTCCGGCCTGTCCTGAACCCACGAGGAGCACGTCGAGGTCGCGCGGCATCTCCATGCCCATCACAACCCGCCGCGCAGCGGTGCTGTTCCGGACGGAGGCTCAGACCACAGCGGGAGCGCTCTCCGGGTCCGCCGTGCTCTCGGCGACGGGCGAGAGGGCGGCGACGGCGGCGATACCGCACTCGAGATCTCGCCACAGGTCCTCGAGGTCCTCGAGGCCGACGCTGAGGCGCACGGTGCCCGGGACCACGCCGCAGGCCGCGCGCTGCTCCTCGGTGAGATGGGAATGGGTGGTCGACCCCGGATGGCAGACCAGCGATCGCACGTCGCCGATGTTCACCGCGATGGTCCACAGGGACAGGGCGTCGCAGAAGGCCGCGGCGGCGGCCTCGCCGCCCTCGAGGTCGATGGAGAACACGCCCGCGGTGCCGCGCGGGAAGTCCCGCGCGACGAGGTGGTGGTCCGGTCGGCCAGGACGGTCGGGGTGGTTCACACGCAGCACCCCGGGAGCCTCGGCGAGGCGGGCGGCGAGCGCGGAGGCGCGGGAGCTGATCGCGGCCATGCGCAGCTCGAGGGTCTCGATGCCGACGAGCACCTGCTGGGCGCTCGCGGCGGGGAGGGTGGCGCCGAAGTCGGTCATGTACTTGGCGCGGGCATAGGCCAGCAGGCCAGAGCCGCCGCGCTCGTACTCATCGGCGAAGGTGACGTGGAAGCGCCTGTTGGGGCCGGTGATGCGGCTCCAGCGCTCGGGACATCGGCGCGGATCGAAGCGACCGGTGTCCACGATCAGCCCGGCGATGGTGGTGCCGTGGCCGGCGAGGTACTTGGTGGCCGAGTGCACGACGACGTCGGCGCCGTGCTCGCCCGGTCGGTACAGCGCGGGGCTCGCGAGGGTGGAGTCGACGACCACGACGGCGCCCGCCTCATGGGCGATCGCACTGATCGCATCGAGGTCGACCAGCTCCGCGCCCGGGTTGGCGATCGACTCGAGCAGGAGGACGCGGGTATCGGGACGGATGGCCTCGCGCCAGGCATCGAGGTCCCAGGGATCCACGACGGTGGTGGTCACCGAGAGGTCCGCGAGGGTGTCGTCGAGGAACTCGGTGGTCCCCCCGTACAGACGCTCGGAGGCGACCACGTGGGTGCCGGGCTCCAGCAGGGCGCACAGGGCGATCGTGACGGCCGCCTGGCCGCTCGCGACAGCGATGGCGCCGATGCCCCCTTCGAGAGCCGTGATGCGCTCCTCGAGCACGGCCGTAGTGGGGTTGCCCGAGCGGGAGTACGCGTAGCCCTCCGCCTTCCGGGCGAACAGCGCCTTCAGGGAGGCATGATCCGGATGCGCGTAGGCGCTGGTGGCGTAGATGGGCGGTGCGACAGCCCCGTGGTCCCCGCACGCGGCATCCCAGCCCGCATGGATCGCAGCAGTGCTCACGTCGTCCTCCCGTGCCCGTGTTCTTCTTCCGCCCCAGCTTGCGACGCGGGGCGCCCACGGCGCGAGATGTGTGACGTCCTGTGACGCGACGCAGGTCAGACGGGTGGCAGGGGTGCGCCGTCCTCGGCCCACAGGCCCGAGCTGCCTCGGCGGTGGGACCCCAGCAGATGGGTGTCGACGATCCCGATCGCCTCCATGAGCGCGAACATCGTCGTCGGCCCGACGAAGCGGAAGCCCCGCGCCTTCAGCGCCTTCGCGAGCGCGACCGACTCCGGGCTCGTCGTCGGAACCTCGGTGGCCGTGCGCGGCCTCGGAGTGCGCTCCGGCCGATGGGCCCAGACCAGATCGGCCAGGGTCGAGCCTTCGCCCGCGTGCCCGCGCAGCGCGAGGGCCGCACGGGCGTTGGAGACAGTCGCCTCGATCTTCCCCCGATGGCGGATGATCCCCTCGTCGCCGAGCAGCCGCCCCACGTCCGCCTCGTCGAAGGCGGCCACGGCCTCGACGTCGAACCCGGCGAAGGCGCGACGGAAGCCCTCCCGACGGCGCAGGATCGTCGCCCAGCTCAGCCCCGACTGGAACCCCTCGAGCGCGAGGCGCTCGAACACGCCGCGCTCATCGCGCACCGGCATGCCCCATTCGGTGTCGTAATAGATCCGCAGATCCTCGTGCCGCGATGCCCAGACCGGCCGCGCGAGCCCGTCCGGGCCGACCACGAGATCCGTCGGCACCGGGTCCTCGAGCGCCACGGCCTCAGTCGTCGATCTGGCCGATGGGCTCTCGCTTCTCGGCCTGGAACTGGTCCTCGATCCGGCCCAGCGCCCAGTAGGCGGAGATGGAGATCGCCTCGCGCGGCACGCCCGCCTCGGCCACGAGCACGCGGCGCAGCTGCTTGGTCAGCCCGCGCTCGGCATGGCAGAAGACGCCCAGGGACGCGGGCGAGGACAGGTCCAGGGCGCGCACCTCCTCGACCAGCTGCTCGCGCTCTCCGATCACGTACCGCAGCTCCACGCCCTCGGGCCGCTCGAGCTCCAGGACGTCCTCGTCGTGGTCGAGGTGGACGAGGGCGAGGCCGACAGCTGACGGGTCCTCGGCGGCGAGCCGCTCGAGCGAGGCGGCGATCGCCGGCAGCGCGGAGTGGTCTCCGATCAGCAGATGGCGCGCCGAGTCCGCCGACGGGGTGTAGCCGCCGCCCGCCCCCATGAGGGCGATGAGATCGCCGGGCTGGGCCTCGTCGGCCCAGCGGGAGGCGACGCCCGCTCCGACGCCGTCCGCATCGCCGTGCAGGACGACGTCGATCTCGATGGCCGAGGCGGCGTCATCCCAGCGGCGCACCGTGTAGGTGCGCCGCACCGGCAGCGATTCGGGGGCGCTCTCGCGCAGGGCGTCGAGGTCGTAGGGCGGACGCAGGCCGCTGGCGGGATCGGCGATCAGCAGCTTGACATAGGAGTCCGCGTGCTCGTTGCGGTTCAGCGCCGCGAAGCCCTCCTGTCCGCCCAGGCGGATGCGCAGCAGGCTCGGGGAGACGCGGGTCTTGGCGAGGACCTCCAGCACGGCCTGAGGACGGTTCGGCCGACGACGGGCAGGAGTCTCGGGGGTCCGGGGGGTCTGGGTCGCAGAGTCCATCCCTCCACATTACGCGCTCGAGCCGTTTCGAAAAGCCATGACCGGCTCGTGAGAGCGCCGGTGCGCGACCGTCGCGTCTAGGCTCGGACCATGCGCACGGGACTGGACGCGGTCGTCGTCGGGAGCGGGCCCAACGGCCTGGTCGCCGCGGCGACGCTGGCCCGCGCGGGGCTCGAGACCGTCGTGCTCGAGGCGGAGGGCACCATCGGCGGGGGCTCGCGCACCCTCGATCTGGGGCTCGCGAGCGGAGTCGTGCACGACATCTGCTCCGCCGTGCATCCGCTCGCCCTCGCGAGCCCGGCCCTGACCTCCCTGGACCTCGGCCTGGACCTGCGGGTCCCCGAGGCGTCGTACGCGCAGCCCCTGGACGGCGATCGTGCGGCGATCGCCTGGCACGATCTCGAGCGCACCGCCGAGGAGCTCGGCCGCGATGCCGCCGCCTGGAGGCGCCTCCTCGGTCCGCTCGCCGCCCGTCGGGACGCCGTCGTCGACATCGCGCTGTCGGACAAGCGCTCGCTGCCGGCCTCCGCGCGGACCCCAGGGGGCCTCGTCGCCGGGGGGCGGTTCGGCACCGCGCTGGCCGCTCTGGGCACTCCGGCCTGGGACCTGCCGCTGGCCACGGAGCGCGCGCGGGCCCTGCTGACCGGGGTGGCCGCCCATGCGATCGGCCCTCTGCCCTCGCTCGGGACCGCGGCGACCTCCCTCCTGCTGGCTCCGCTCGCGCATGCGGGCGGCTGGCCGATACCTGTCGGCGGCTCGCAGGCGATCGTCGACGCCCTCGCCGCCGAGCTCCGCGCCCGCGGCGGGAGGATCCTCACCGGTCGCCGGGTCCGCTCCTGGCGGGATGTCCCCCCGGCGCGGCTGGTCCTCCTGGACGTCCCGGCCCGCGCCGCCGCCGACATCCTCGGCGCCCGGCTCCCCCGCCGGCGCGAGCGGGCGCTGCGACGCTTCCCGCCGGGCGGAGGGGCCGCGAAGGTCGACTTCGTGCTCTCCGAGCCCGTGCCGTGGCGCGATCCGGACGTCGGCCGCGCCGGGACCCAGCACCTGGGCGGCACGCGCGCGCAGATGGCCGCGGCGGAGGCCGCGGTCGCCGCGGGGCGCATGCCCGACCGTCCCGTCGTGCTGGTCTCGGACCCCTCGGTCGCCGATCCCTCCCGCATCGCCGGAGGGCTGCGCCCCCTGTGGAGCTACGCGCACGTGCCGCGCGACCATCCCGGTGACCCGGTCGAGGCGGTCACCGCGCAGATCGAGCGCTTCGCCCCCGGCTTCCGGGACACGGTGGTCGCCGCACGGGGCGTGAGCGCCCGCGACCTGTCCGAGCACAATCCGTCCCTGGTGGGGGGCGACATCGCGCTCGGACGGGTCAGCCTGGCCCGCATGATCGCCCGGCCGACGGCGGCCCCCGACCCGTACCTCCTGTTCGAGGACGCCGACACCCGCTGGTCCCTGTGCTCGGCGGCGACCCCGCCGGGCCCCGGCGTGCACGGCATGAGCGGACTGCACGCCGCTCGACGGGCCCTGCGGGCGCTCGGGCATGACATGTCACAGTGGTCCCCGGGGCCGTTGCCCTGAGACCGCGGGCCGCGGACAATGTCGTCCCGTGACTTCCTCCGAGCCGACCGGCATCCCGTCCGCCCCACCCTCGGCCGTCGACGAGCACAACCCCACCGGGAAGATGTTCTTCGGCCAGCCGCGCCCGCTGGCGAACCTGTTCAGCGTGGAGATGTGGGAGCGCTTCAGCTTCTACGGGATGCAGGGCATCCTGGCCATCTACATGTACTTCTCCGCCACCCGCGGGGGTCTCGGCATCGACGAGGCCGTCGCGGCCGGCATCGTCGGCGCCTACGGCGGCTCGGTGTACATCTTCTCGATCGTCGGCGCGCTCGTCGGCGACCGCCTGCTGGGCCCCGAGAGGACGATGTTCTCCTCGGCGGTCATGATCATGCTCGGGCACATCGCCCTCGCCCTGGTGCCGGGCGTCCCCGGCCTGATCATCGGCCTGCTGCTGGTGGCGATCGGCTCGGGCGGTCTCAAGGCGACCTCCGCGACCCTCGTCGGCGACCTGTACGCGGTCGATGATCCGCGTCGGGACGCCGGCTTCTCGATCTACTACATGGGCGTGAACATCGGCGGCCTGCTCGGACCGCTGGTGACGGGCCTGGCGCAGCAGATGTGGGGCTTCCACCTGGGCTTCGGCCTCGCCGCGATCGGCATGGCGATCGGCCTGGTGCAGTACGCGCTGACCCGGTCCTCGCTGCCCGCCTCGGTGCACCGCGTCCCGGATCCTCTGCCCCGGCGCGCCTATCCGGTGTGGTCCGGCATCGCGATCGCGGCCGTGGCGCTGGTCCTGGTGCTCGTCCTCACGGGGGTCATCAACCCCGGCAACCTCGCGGACATCGTCGCAGGCCTCGCGGTCGTCGCGGCCGTGGTGATCTTCGCGCTGCTGCTGACCTCCTCGAAGGTCGACGCCGACGAGCGGTCCCGCGTGATCGCCTTCATCCCGCTGTTCATCGGCGTGGCGGCGTTCTTCGCCCTGTTCCAGCAGCAGTTCACCGTGATCACCCTGTACTCGGACACCCGCCTGGACCGCGATCTGCTGGGCTGGACCATGCCGATCTCGTGGGTGCAGTCCTTCAACCCCTTCTTCATCATCATCCTGGCTCCGGTGTTCGCGGCGCTGTGGACGAAGCTGGGCCGACGCAACCCGGGCACGCCCGTGAAGTTCTCCCTCGGCATCATGCTCATCGGCCTCGCCTTCGTGCTGTTCCTGCCGATGGCGGCGGTCGACAGCGTCCCGGTGCTGTGGATCGCGCTGATCATGCTCGTGGCGACCCTCGGAGAGCTCTCGCTGTCGCCCGTCGGGCTGTCGCTGGCCTCCAAGCTCGCACCGAAGGCGTACCCGGTGCTCATGATGGCCCTGTTCTATCTCGCCACGGCGCTCGGCACGGCGCTGTCGGGCTCCCTCGCGCAGTTCTACTCGGCGGAGAACGAGGTCGCGTACTTCGGCGGCCTCGGCGCGGTGACGATCGTCATCGGTCTGGTCATGCTCGCGATCGCGAAGCCGATCGGCCGGGCGATGCGGGGAGTGCGCTGAGCACCGCCAGATCCCGCGTGGACCGGGTCATCGCGACGTAGCGGTCGACCGCATCGAGGGCCTCGGGCTCGACCAGCACCACCAGGTCGAACTCGAGGCCCTTGGCATCGGCAGGGGCGAGCTCCCGCACCCGGTCCCCGCCGATGCCGCGGGTGCTCCCGCCGATCACGCACACGGTGCCCTCGTCGTGGACGGAGAGCCACTCCTCGAGCACGGCCGCGAGGTCCTCCGGACGTCCGCGGCGCACGACCGCACCGGTGCGCCGGATCGACTCGGGAACGTTCGCGTCCGGCAGCACGGTGCGGATGACGGGCTCGGCGGCCTCCATGATCTCCGCCGGGGTGCGATAGTTCAGGGTCAGGCGGCGCACCTCGGCCCCGCGGATCCCGACCCGCTCGAGCCGCTCGGTCCAGCTCTCGGGGAACCCCGATCGGGACTGGGCACGGTCCCCGACGACGGTGAGGCGCCGGCTCGGGCAGCGACGCAGCACCATCGGCCACTGGGCATCGGTCAGCTCCTGCGCCTCGTCGACGATCACATGCGCGAAGGGACCCGCGAGCGCGTCGGTCCCGGGACCGGTCAGGTCCTCGGCCATGAGCGATTCGGCGGCGAGGCGACGGCGGAGGTCCTCGCCGCGCAGCATCGCCATCTCGTGCATCTCCGAGGCGTCGGAGGCGATGAGCTGGTCGACCATCGTGTCCATCTGCTCAGCCTCGGCGGCGAGGGCGTGCTCGCGGCGGCGGCGTCGATCCTCCGCACCGGGGTCGCCGACCCGGTCGCGGGCCGCATCGAGCAGCGGCAGATCGGCGACGGTCCAGGCTCGCGGGTCGCTCCGTCCCAGCAGAGCGACCTCCTCCGGTGCGAGCCACGGAGCACAGCGCTGCAGGTGAGCCGGGTCGGCCCAGAGGGCGGCGACGACGGCGAGAGGGTCGAGCTGCGGCCAGGCCCGATGCAGCGCGGCCTCGATCTCCTCGTCGGCTCCGAGCTCGCGGCGCAGCTCCTGCGCGCTCGCCCCCTCCAGCCGGGCGAGCGCGATCTCGGCGAGCTCCTCGAGGATCCTCTCGCGTGCGCCGTCGTGCGGGACTCCGGGCTCGACGGCGTCGAAGGCCTCCTCCCACTCGTCCGGCCCGAGCATCACCGGGCCCCAGGAGGTCTCGACCTCGAGGGCCAGGGTCGGCGGCTGCTCGTGGAGGCCGACGGCGGTCCCGATCGCCTGGACCATGCGGGCGTCGGCCTTGAGGGCGGCGACGGCGGGATCGGCCTCGGCCGCCGCCTGCTCCCCCTCGGGGACGAGTTCGGCGAGGGTGCTCACGGCGACGTCCTCGCCGAGGCTCGGCAGGACGTCGGCGATGTGCTCGAGGTAGGGCCGGTGCGGGCCGACGACGAGGATCCCCCCGGCGCGTCCCTCCCGCAGCCGGGGATCGGCGTGCAGCAGGTAGGCGGCGCGGTGCAGGGCGACCACGGTCTTGCCCGTGCCGGGTCCCCCGTCGACCACCAGTGCTCGGCGGGCGTCGGCGCGGATGATCGCGTCCTGGTCGGCGGCGAGGGTGCTCAGGGCGTCGCTCATGCGCGGCGTGCGGGCCGCCTCGAGGCTCGCCAGCAGCGCGGAGTCCTCGTCGAGACCGGCGCCGGGTACGGCGGCGCCGACGGACTCGTCCCAGCAGTCGCGGATCCTGCCGCCGGACCAGCGGTACCGGCGCCTCGACCGGACGCCCTGGGGCGCGGCGCGGGTCGCGGAGAAGAACGGGGCGGCGGCATCGCTGCGCCAGTCCAGCAGCAGGATGCTCCCGTCGTCGTCCTGGACGCCGATCCGGCCGATGTGGACGCTGCGGCCGTCCTCGAGGTCCATGCGCCCGAGGCAGGTGTCGAGGCGGACTGCCCGCAGTGCGCGCAGCCGCGCCCGGCGGTGGCGGATGCGGGCCTCTCGGTCGACGCGCGCTGTGCTGTCGTCCGCGCCCTCCGCGAGCGCCTCCTCGAGAGCGTGCTCGGAGTCGGCGATGCGGCGCTCGAGCGCACGGGCGACGCGTGCGAAGTGCTCCTCGTCGCTGGCGAGGAGGGCAGGGCCGAAGGTGGTGGACCGGTGGTCGGGCAGGGCGAAGATGCTGGAGATGACGTGCTCCCGTGGGTGTGCGGCGAAGGGCAGGAGCGTGATCCTCCTCCCGGGAGGGGCCCTTGCCGCAAGCCCCCGGTCCGCCGATATCCTGTCCATGGCGGAGCGGGGCGGGGCCGGCAGCTGGGCAGCTAGCAGCTCTCGCGCAGATGGCCCTGCTGCCCGGAGGGCACGAGATCACGATCCCGCAGGATCGTCATCGCCGCACGATCCGGGTCCGCGCACACCTCCTCGAAGTCCATCCCCGCGGCCGCGAGGGAGTCCGGATACTCGATCTGCAGCACCCGCTCCCCGTACGCGTCCGCGTAGGCGTCGCACTCGTGCCAGCTCCCGCACTCCTCGGCGATCGCGAGGTCGTAGCCGAGCTCGCCGTGGACGACCTCGGCGATCTCCGGAGCGTTCTTCTGAGCGATCTCGAGCCCCTCGGCATGGGCGAGCTCCGCATAGGAGCGGGCGAGCTCGAGCGCGTCATCCTGCTCGATCCCCTCGACGCGGGTGAAGCTGTCGAGGTTGTCGATCTCGACGGCGTCGAACCCGTCGTCGGCGCATCCGGCGATGATCGGGCCGATGCGCTCGAGGATCGCCGCCCGCGACTGCTCGGAGCCGGGATCCAGGATCTGCTCATCGGGCCAGTCGGGGTCGACGACGACCTGGCCCGCAGCATCGCGCAGGATCGCCTCAGGTGCGCCGCCCCAGAGCTCTCCCTGGCCGGGCTGGGTCTGGAAGCCGTTGACGTAGCAGATGCTGTAGGCGCCCTCGAGGGGCGGATCCCCGGCATCGCGCACGACGACGTCGAGGCCGGCGAGGTCGTCGGCCCCGCCGAGCTGGTAGTCGAAGCCGACCGAGGCCGACGGCGGCCCGGAGGCGCAGGAGACGGCGGAGGAGACGCAGAGCAGGGCGATCGCCGCGAGGAGCAGAGGGGGGCGTGGACGGGGCACTGCTCCATCCTGCCGCGCCGAGGACGAGACGCGGATCACAGCGGGAGGCTAGGCTCCGGAAGCATGAAGAAGCTCATCAACTCCCCCGACGACGTCGTCGTCGACGCCCTGCGCGGGATGGCCGCCGCCCATCCCGACGAGCTCGACATCGACCTGGAGAACCGCATCGTCCTGCGCGCCGACCCCAAGGAGAGGGGGAAGGTCGCGATCGTCTCCGGCGGCGGCTCCGGGCACGAGCCCCTGCACGGGGGCTTCGTGGGCCACGGGATGCTCGATGCCGCCTGCGCGGGCGAGGTCTTCACCTCCCCCGTTCCCGATCAGATCCTCGCTGCCACCACCGCCGTGGATCGCGGTGCGGGCGTCCTGCACGTGGTCAAGAACTACACCGGCGACGTCATGAACTTCGAGATGGCCGCCGAGCTCGCCGCCGCCGAGTCCGACATCGAGGTCACCGCCGTGGTGACCCATGACGACGTGGCCGTCGAGGACTCCTCCTTCACCGCGGGTCGCCGCGGCGTGGGCGTGACCGTGCTTCTGGAGAAGATCGCGGGCGCCGCGGCCGAGGAGGGCCTGGACCTGACCGAGGTCACCGAGATCGCCTCTCGGGTGAGCTCCTACGGCCGGTCGATGGGGATGGCCCTGACCAGCTGCACCGTCCCCGCCAACGGCAGGCCGTCCTTCGACCTGCCGGAGGACGAGATGGAGATCGGCATCGGCATCCACGGGGAGCCGGGGCGGCATCGCGAACCGATCGCCCCGGCCTCGGAGATCGCCCGGCAGCTGGTCGAGCCGGTCCTCGAGGAGCTCCCCGGCGACGGACCGGTGCTGTGCTTCCTCAACGGCATGGGAGCCTCGCCGCTCATCGAGCTGTACGTCATGTACGCCGAGGTCGCGAAGCTGCTGGACGCCGCGGGGGTGCAGGTCTCGCGCTCTCTCGTCGGCGACTACATCACGAGCCTCGACATGGCCGGATGCTCGCTGACGCTGCTGCGGCTGGACGAGGAGCTGACCCGCTTCTGGGACGCCCCGGTCCGCACCCCGGGACTGCGACGAGGGATCTGAGGAGGAGCACCATGGCAGGGACCATCACGACACAGGATCTGAAGGCCTGGCTGCGCCGCAGCGCCGAGCTGATCGAGCAGGAGTCGGCGCATCTGACCGAGCTCGACGCCGCGATCGGCGACGCCGACCACGGCGCGAACATGTCCCGGGGCTTCCGGGCCGTCCTCGAGGTCCTCGACGCGGAGGACCTCACGACCGTCGACGCTCTGATGAGGAAGGTCGGGATGACGCTCGTCTCCCGGGTCGGCGGGGCCTCCGGACCCCTCTACGGCACCTTCTTCCTCCGCCTGGGCACCTCCCAGCCGGGGGCCGAGGAGCTCGATGCGGGAGCCTTCGCCGACGCCGTCGCCGCGGGCGTCGAGGGCATCGCCCAGCGCGGTAAGGCCGAGCGCGGCGAGAAGACGATGCTGGACGCCTGGTACCCGGCCCTCGAGGCGCTGCGGGCCGACGGGATCGCCGCCGCCGCGCGCGGGGCCGAGGCCGGCCGCGACGCCGCGAAGGAGATGCAGGCCACCAAGGGCCGCGCCTCCTACCTGGGCGAGCGCTCCGTCGGCCATGTCGACCCGGGGACGGAGTCGACGGTGCTGATCTGGCGAGCCGCCGAGCAGACCCTCGGAGGTGCGGCATGACCGGGATCGTCGTGGTCTCGCACTCGCGCCCGCTCGCCGAGGCGGCGGCCGCGCTCGCCGCCCAGATGCTCGGCGGGGACGGTCCGCGGATCGAGGTCGCCGCGGGTCTGTCGGACACGGAGCTGGGCACCGACGCGGTCGCGATCCAGGAGGCGATCGAGCGGGCGGCCGACGATCAGGGCGTCCTCGTGCTGATGGATCTGGGCAGCGCCCTGATGTCCGCGGAGATGGCAGTCGAGATGCTCGATCCGCAGCTCGCCGGCCGTGTGCGGCTGAGCCCGGCGCCTCTGGTGGAGGGCCTGGTAGGTGCTGCCGCCGTCGCCGCCGGCGGCGCCGATCTGGAGCGGGCCGCCGCAGAGGCCGACGTCGCCGTCGAGGCGAAGCGGACCCATCTGGCGTCCCTCAGCGACGGCTGAGGGGCGCGAGGGTCGACTGCCGCTCCACGAGCTCGACGGGCACGACGGCGGCCGTCCGCACCCCCGAGGCTGCCTGCTTGTCGAGCACGTCGACGACCTCGACGGCGATCCGGTCGAAGTCCTGGCGGATGGTCGTGAGGGTCGGCTCCTCGACGTCGGCGCCGACGGAGTCGTCGAAGCCGCCGACCAGGATGTCGTCGGGGACCGTGCGTCCGCTCTCCTGCACGGCCGCGATGACGCCGCGTGCCATGCGGTCGCTGCCCGCGAACACCGCGTCGATCCCGGGATGCTCCTTGAGCAGCCGGGCGCCCAGGAGGCGCCCGCTCTCCTGCGTGTAGTCGCCGTGCACGACGGCGACCACCCGGGCGTCGGCCTCGGGCCCGGCGGCCTCAATCGCGGCGCGGAACGCCTGCGGCCGCAGCAGGCCGCCCGGCGAGTCCGCGGGACCGGCGACCACCGCGAGGCGCCGGGCGCCGCGGGCGAGCAGATGCTCGGCCATGGCGCGTCCGCCTGCGCTGTCGTCGGCGGCGACGTAGGAGACCCGGTCGTCGAGCCCTGCCGGGGCCCCGATGTTCACGAGCGGTATGCCGGCGTCGAGCAGCCTCTCCACGAGTCCGTGCTCGGGGCGCGCGGAGACCGTGACGGCGCCGTCGACGCTGCTGGTGCTCACGAACGCCTCGGCGCGCTCGGCCCCGGAGGCGTCCCCGGCGAGCAGGAGCACCAGGGTGCGTCCTCGCTCGGCGAGCACGGCACCGACCTTCACGACGAGCGCCTCGAAGTTCGGGTCCTCGAAGAAGCGCGCCGGGCTCTCGTCGATGACGAAGGCGACGGTGCCGCTGCGGCCGGTCCGCAGGGATCGCGCGGTCGAGCTGGCCACGTATCCGGTCTCGCGGATCGCTCGCGCCACCGCGGCCGACGACTCCGCCGAGACCCAGCGGCCGCCGTTGAGGTACCGCGAGACGGTGCCGGTGGACACGCCGGCCCGCCGGGCGACCTCGGAGATGGTGGGCCGTCTTCCCGATCGTGCTGCCATCGCGCCGTTCCTCCCTCCGGGGACGCGACCTGCGGCCCGCCCTCCAGTATGGACGAGCCGCAGGAGCGCTCAGCCCTTGACGGCGCCGCCGGTCAGATCGCTCTGCCAGTACCGCTGCAGCAGCAGGAACAGGGCGATCAGCGGGATGATCGACACCAGTGCGCCGGTGATGACGGTCGTGTACATCGCAGGCTGGGACGCACCCTGGTTCATGAGCGTGGACAGGCCCACGGTGATCGGGAACAGCTTGTCGTCGCCGAGCATGATGTACGGGAGCATGTAGTTGTTCCAGATCCCGACGAACTGGAAGAGGAACACCGTGACCAGGCCCGGCATCATCATCGGCACGGCGAAGCGGGTGAAGATGCGGATCTCCCCGGCGCCGTCGGTGCGGGCCGCCTCGATCATCTCCCGGGGCACCGAGGCGCCGGCGTAGATGCGGGCGAGGTAGATGCCGTACGGGTTCAGGATGCTCGGCAGCAGGACCGCCCAGTAGGTGTTGGCGAGACGCGGAACTGTAGAATTGTGATCGATTCCAGTCAAGTGCACCGAACACACCGGGTATCGGTTGCGGATTCCCCACCGACATGCCAAGGTTCCGCTCCATGAACCGTGATCGTTTCCAGCCTTCCGAACGTCCCCGTTGGCCCCTCGGCGTCGACGGACCCGTCCATGGCGGCGACTACAACCCCGAGCAGTGGCCGCGGGAGACCTGGGCCGAGGACGCGCGCCTCATGCGAGAGGCCGGCGTGAACCTGGTCAGCGTCGGGATCTTCTCCTGGGCGAGCCTCGAGCCGCGCCGCGGCGAGTTCCGCTGGGAGTGGCTGGACGAGGTGTTCGCGATCCTCCACGACAACGGGATCCGCATCGACCTGGGCACCCCCACGGCCGCTCCCCCGGCCTGGTTCTTCCGCGAGCACCCCGAGGCGCGCGTCGTCGACCGGGACGGTCGCGCCCTGGGCCCGGGATCGCGCGGCATGGCCTGCCCGTCGGCCCCGGCCTACCGGGAGGCGGCGACGGGCATCGCCCGCCGCCTCGCCGAGCGCTACGGCCAGCATCCGGCGCTCGCGCTCTGGCATGTGCACAACGAGTACGGCGCCCCTGTCGGCGAGAGCTTCTCCCCCTTCGCCCAGGACGCCTTCCGCCGCTGGGCACTCGAGCGCCACGGATCCCTCGACGGCGTCAACGAGGCCTGGGGCACGCGCTTCTGGGGACAGGTCCTGGGCGAGGAGGCCGACATCCATGCCCCGCTGCCCACCCCGTCGATGCAGAACCCCTCCCTCGAGCTGGACTGGCGCCGCTTCAGCTCCGAGCAGATCCTCGAGTGCTTCCGCGCCGAGCGGGACGTGCTGCGCGAGGTCACCCCCCACATCCCGGTGACGACGAACTTCATGGCGCACACCTGCCCGAACATCGATCTGTGGAAGTGGGCCGATGAGGTCGACGTCGTCGCGAACGACCACTACCTGATCGCCGCCGACCCGCGGAACCACGTCGAGCTCGCGCTGGACGCCGATCTCACCCGCTCGCTCTCCCGCGGCCGCCCGTGGATGCTCATGGAGCACTCCACCTCGGGCGTGAACTGGCAGGGCCGGAACGTCGCGAAGCGACCCGGGGAGATGGCGCGCAACTCGCTCTCGCATGCGGGCCGCGGTGCGGACGCCGTGATGTTCTTCCAGTGGCGGGCGTCCCGCAAGGGGGCGGAGAAGTTCCACTCGGCGATGCTCCCGCATGCCGGCACGGGCAGCCGCGTCTGGCAGGAGGTCGTTGAGCTGGGAGGCACGCTCCGGGAGCTGGCCGACATGCGCGGATCCCGGGTGCGCTCCGACGTCGCGATCCTGTGGGACTGGGAGTCGCACTGGGCGCAGGACCTCCCCTGGCGCCCCGCGGACGACTTCAGCCACCGCATGCAGATCCAGACCTGGTACGAGCGGCTGTGGCGTGACCATGTGAGCGTCGACTTCGCCCATCCCGAGGACGATCTCTCCGCATACCGCCTGGTCCTCGCTCCCGCCTCGTACCTGCTCACGGACGCGGCGGCGGAGAACCTCGAGGAGTACGTCCGCGGCGGCGGTCAGCTCGTCGTCGGCCCCTTCTCCGGCGTCGTCGACGCCGAGGACGGTGTGCGAGCGGGCGGACTGAACGCGGCGCTCGCGAGCGTGCTCGGCGCGGAGGTCCACGAGTTCTGCCCGCTGCGCGAGGGCGATCGCGCGCACGCCGAGCTCGACGGTGCGGCGATCACCGCGAGGATCTGGACCGAGGACGTGCGTCCGACGACCGCCGAGGTGCGAGCCCGCTTCGCTGACGGCCCCGTCGCCGGCGGAGCCGCGCTGACCGCCAACGCCTTCGGCGAGGGCAGGGCCTGGTATGTCGCCGCGGACCTCGACGTCGACGATCTCGCGCCGGTCCTCGCGCGGCCGCTCGTCGACGCAGGGATCCCGATCCGGGACCTCCCGGCCGACGTGGAGCTGCTCGAGCGCGCCGGCGAGGACGGCACCCGCTTCCTGATCGGCATCAACCACACCGAGGAGGACCACGTGCTCGCGGTCGAGGGAGGCGAGCAGCTCGCCGTCGCCGCCGGCGCGGTCGCCGTCGCCCGCATCACTCCCTGAGCATCACCCGGTCATCCCCGGGGATGACGTGCTCCGCTCATCTCCGGAGGAGGACGGGCCCATGAGCGAAGAGCGGGTCACGAGCGGCGGCGCAGGGTTCCTGGAGAGGGTCCGGGCGGAGGAGCTGCCCACGACGCTGCGCTGGGGCGCTCCGGAATGGGCGGCGCTCGCCTCGGTGCCCGCGATCTTCCTCGGCGGCTGGCTGAGCTCGCTGGCCACCGAGGACGTCGGGGTCCGCGCGATCGCCGACACCCTGCTGCGGGTGATCATCTTCGCCGTCGTCGTGGTGCTCAACCGGGAGCGCCTGGCTCGGCACTGGAAGGCGTTCTGGCGGGCGCCGGTGCGCAGCCTCGGACTGGTCCTCCTCGGCATGATCGCGATCCAGGTGGTGATCAGCGTGCTCGGCGCGCTCCTGCGGAGCGCCACGGGCTACACCGCCGCCGACTCGACGACGACCGACGCCAGCGCATCGGTCGCCCTCGGGATCCTCCTGGTGGCGTCCTTCGGGCCGACGGTCACGGCGCTCATCGAGGACTTCGCCTTCCGGCACACCCTCATGCTGACCTTCCCCGCCTGGGGCCGCTGGCGGACCGCCGCACTGCTGGTGATCGGCAACGCCCTGCTGTTCGGCGCCGTCCACTACAACAACTTCGGCGGACATCTGCTGCTGACTCTCAGCTATGCCGGAGCCGGACTGCTGATGAACCTGGTCTACCTCTGGACGCGCAACATCTGGCAAGTGCTGCTCATGCACGGCCTGAACAACTTCATCCTGGGCGGACCGGTCGTCGTGGCCCTCGCGCAGCTGCTGGGAGCGGCCGTCGGATGATCCCGGGGATGAACGGCTGCTGACGGGTCGAGGAATTCCGCACCACGCCCTCCGACACGGCCGAAAATGGTGTGCGCATCACATTCTGCGCACGACATACTGATCCCTGAGCGCATCCCGCAATCCGAGGAGGTGTCGGCGATGGCTCAGGTCAGAGTGTTCAACAAGGGCTATGACGTCGAGACCGGGATCGGCGAGATGCTGCACACGACCAGCGTCCGCCACGCCTTCGGGATGATCCGCCGCGGGGTCGCGGTCCCTGTCGAGCTGGCTTTCCTCGAGGACCGGATCGTTCCCACCGTCCTCGAGCTGACCCGCGAGCTCAGCGGAGCCTGGGTCGAGGGGATCGGCTCCCGCTCCGTCGGCTTCTCCTACCGCGCCGTCCATGAGCGCGACGGCTGGACCTGCACGTACTGCGGGCGCGCGGTCTCGAAGACCCCGCCGTGCGATGCGCTGCTCGCGACGGTGGACCATGTGCTGCCGTCCTCGCGGGGCGGAGAGTCCTCATGGCTGAACCTCGTGTGCGCGTGCAAGGAGTGCAACAACCGGAAGGCCGACCGCACGCCCGAGGAGGCGGGGATGCCGCTGCGGATGCTTCCGTACGACCCGACGCGCTCGTGCCGCATCGCCGAGCGCACCTCGCGACGCGCCGGAGTCCGGCGGGGTGTCGCCGCAGAGCGCATCCACCCTCTAGTCTGGCCGTCTCGCACACGGGCGTGACGGGAGTCACGAGTTGTTCCGTGCGTGATTTGTCGATACGACTCGACGAGGAGTTCTGACCGACCAGACCGAAGGAGACGACGATGTCCTCCTCCCCTCCAGGCCTGCGGATGAGCCGGCGCGGCCTTCTCCGGGCCGGCGGAGCGCTCGCGGCCGCGGGCCTCACCGGATGCAGCGGCGCAGGCCGCACGCCGGTGACCTTCTACCAGTCCAAGCGCGAAGCGATCCAGTACTTCTCCGGCCTGCTCACCGACTTCGACGCAGAGCATCCCGACCTCCGGGTCATCCATGACATCTCCACCAACCTGTCGGCGAGCTTCGTGCGGCAGAACCCGCCGGACATCGCCTGCCAGAACTACAACCTCGAGATGGCCCGGTTCATGGAGCGCGGGGCGCTGAGCGACCTCGCCGACATGCCGGAGGCGGACATGATCCGCGAGGACGTCCAGGACCTCGCCGACTGGTACCCCACCTACGAGGGGCGCACGAGCGTCATCCCCTTCTCCGTCGCCGGCGCCGCGGTGATCTACAACCGCACGATCTTCGCCGACCACGATCTCGAGGTGCCGACCACCTGGAGCGAGTTCATCGAGGTGTGCGACACCCTGCAGGACGCGGGCGTCACCCCCATCTACGGCACCTTCGCCGACGCCTGGACCGTGAACCAGGGACTGTTCGACTACACCGTCGGCGGGATGATCGACGTGCGCTCGTTCTACGACACGATGAACGAGATCGGGGAGGACGTCGGACCGGACTCCGAGGTCTCCTTCCGGACGACGATGCTCGAGCCGATCCTGCGGATGCTCGAGCTGCTCCCCTACCACCAGGACGACGCGTCCTCCCGCTCCTACGGCGACGGCAACACCGCCATGGCCCGCGGCGAGGCGGCGATGCTCTTCCAGGGCCCCTGGTCGCTCGCGGAGGTCGAGAAGACCGGCGAGGAGCCGGACCTGTCCACCTTCCCGCTGCCCGCCACCGACGACCCCGACGAGCGCAAGATCCGCGTGAGCGTCGACCTGTCGCTGTGGATCCCGGAGGCCGCGGACCAGAAGGAGGGCGCACGGGAGCTGCTGTCGTACTTCATGACCCCCGAGGTCCAGAACGGCTACAACGAGGCGCTGCTGGCCCTGGGCACCACCAAGGATGCGCCGCCCGCGACCGACGAGCGGATCGCACCGATGCAGGAGTTCTACGACGCCGGCATGGTGACCTGCGGCCCGTCCCAGTTCATCCCTCTGACGATCCCGTGGGAGAACTACCTGCAGTCGATCATCTTCGGCGCCGACCCGGAGCAGGTGCTCGCACGCCTGGACTCCGACTGGGCGCGCCTGGCCTTCCGCTCCTGAGAGACCGAGGACCGTCCCATGAGACAGACGAACCGGACCGACCCGATCTACTACTTCTTCCTCTTCCCGGCGCTGGCGATCTTCACCCTGGCGATCGCGCTCCCGGCAGTGATGGGATTCTTCTACTCGTTCACGAACTCCATAGGGTTCGGCGACTGGGAGTTCATCGGCCTGCGCAACTACATCGCCGTGTTCCGCGACGAGGGGATCCTCAGCGCCTACAGCTTCACCATCGGCTTCTCGCTGGTCACCGTGATCGTCGTGAACATCATCGCGTTCGCGATCGCGCTGGGACTCACCTCGAGGATCCGATTCCAGGCGGCGCTGCGCACGATCTTCGTGCTGCCGATGGTGATCTCCGGGATCATCATCGCCTTCGTCTTCAAGTTCCTCTTCGCCAACACCCTCCCGGCGATCGGGCAGGCGCTCGGCATCGACATCCTCTCGACGTCGCTGCTCGCGAACGAGGATCTCGCCTGGGTCGCGATCGTCATCGTGACCGCCTGGTCGACGGTCCCCTCGACGATGCTCATCTACATCGCCGGCCTGGTCACCATCCCCGGCGACATCTACGAGGCCGCCTCGATCGACGGCGCCGGCCCCGCGGGACGTCTGTGGCACGTGACGCTGCCGCTGGTCTCCGGCTATGTCGTCATCAACACGATCCTCGGCTTCAAGAACTACCTCAACGCCTACGACATCATCGTCGGCCTCACCGACGGCGGTCCCGGCACGGCGACCCGCTCGGTCGCCATGTCGATCTTCAAGGGCTTCGAGGGCGGCGACTACGGCTACCAGATGGCCAATGCCGCCGTCTTCTTCGTCATCAGCATCATCATCGCGCTGATCCAGCTGCGGATCACGCGCGGGAAAGCGACCTTCGGAGCATGAGCACCACGACGCACACCCGCCGCCGCTCCCGCATAGGGAGGGAGCGGCCCAACTGGCCCGCCACGATCATCCTGCTGGTCTGCTCGCTCGCGGTCATCGTGCCGCTGCTGGTCACGATCAACATGTCGCTGAAGACCGATGCCCAGGCGGTCGACGGCGAGGCCTTCACCCTGCCCTCGCCGTTCAGCGTCGGCTCGTTCGCCGAGGCCTGGACCCTCACGAGCTTCCCCCGCTCGCTCGCGATGTCGACGTTCATCACGGTCATCGCCGTCGTCGGCGAGATCGTCATCTCCTCGCTCGCCGCATACGCGATCGTGCGGAACTGGGACAGTCGGCTGTTCCGCTGGTCGTTCTTCTACCTGCTGGCCGCGATGTTCATCCCGTTCCCGGTCGTCGCGCTCCCGCAGGTGAAGCTGACCGGGATGGTCGGACTCGACAACCCGATCGGTGTGGCGATCCTGCACATCGTGTTCGCCCTGGCGTTCAACACGATGCTGTTCTCGGCGTTCCTGCGCTCGATCCCGCTGTCGCTGGAGGAGTCGATGCGCGTGGACGGCGCGACCACCTGGCAGGTGTTCTGGCGGCTGATCTTCCCGCTGCTCGGCCCGATGGCGGCGACCGTCGGCATCTTCGCGTTCCTGGGCTCATGGAACGACTTCATGATGCCGAGCCTGATCACCTCGGATCCCACCCTGCAGACGCTCCCGGTGCTGCAGAACATGTTCCAGACGCAGTTCAACAACAGCTACAACATCGCCTTCGCCAGCTACCTCATGGCGATGGCGCCGGCGATCATCGTCTATCTGCTGACACAGCGCTGGGTGATCTCGGGTCTCACGCAGGGCGCGGTGAAATAGGCCTGGGCGATGTCGCGACCCGTACGCTCTCCCCCATGCACTTCACCGAGTACGACACCCGCCTGGCCTCCTACGCCGTCATCGTCGACGAGCGGGATCGAATCCTGCTGAGCTGGTTCAACGGCTCCGCTCCCGGCTGGACGATGCCGGGAGGAGGCGTCGAGTTCGGGGAGACCTGCGAGCAGGCCGCAGTGCGGGAGGTCCTCGAGGAGACCGGGTACACGGCCGAGCTCGGCGAGCTGCTGGCGATCGATGTGAAGACCTCCTCCCGACATGAGGAGTCGGGTCGCCCCTCGAGGTCTGTGCGCGCGATCTATCGGGCCCGGATCACGGGCGGCGAGCTCGGCACCCTCGAGATCGGCGGGACGACTGACCGCGCCGAGTGGATCCCGCTCGATGAGCTGGACGACGCCGGTCCGCGGGTCGACCTCGTCGATACGGCGATCTCCGCGTGGCGCTCGTCATCCCTCTGACATGCGTGTCATCCCCTGATCGAGACGCTTCTGCGCGGCGCTGATGGTGTGGGAGTCGTAGGTGCCGGCGGAGCGGGCCTCGTTGAGCGCGTCCTGCTGCGCGTCCATGATCGCCTGCATCAGCTCGAGGTTCTGCCGGCGGATCCGGTCGCCGGGGCGCTCTGTCTGGTCGATCCTCCGGATCCGGTCGCGCGCCTCCTCGACGACGTCGTCGTCGAAGGCGCTGCCGTCACGGCGGCGGAGGTCGGGGTTGTCGAGCACCTGGGTGGTGGCGGCCTCGGAGATCTCGCCGAGGAGGAGCTCGAGCTCGCGGCGCGCATGCTCCTCGTCGGTGCCGCGGATGCCGAGCACGCGGATCAGCAGCGGGAGGGTGCCGCCCTGACCGACGAGGGTGATGAGGGCGACGACGAAGGCGAGCAGGATCAGCTGGGTGCGGTAGGGGAAGTCGGTGGGGAGGGACTGGGCGGCGGCCAGAGTGACGACCCCGCGCATGCCGGACCAGGCGAGGACCGCTCCGCCGCGCCAGCCGAGCCCGTTGTCGATGTAGAAGCGGGCATCGGCGCGCTCCCGCCGGAGCCAGCGGGTCACGCGCTCGGCGCGGGGGTGCTGGGCGAGGCGCTCGTCGTTCTCGACGTGATCGAGCATCTCCTCGAAGCGGCCGATCATGCGCTCGCTGGTGTGGCGTCGGCGCTTGAGCCGGAAGACGAGGGGGACGACGAAGACGACCCGGATCGCTCCGAGCAGGATCGTCACGATCACACCGATCCATACGGCGTTCCAGACCGAGAGCCCCACGTTCTCCACCGCGTCGGCGAGCGTCACCAGCTGGAGGCCCATCAGCAGGAAGACGCCGTTCTCGAGGAGCAGCTGGATGGTCAGCCAGTTGGTGCGCTCTGCGCTGCGGTCGGCCGCGCGGAGCTTGCGGGCGCTGGTGGCGCCGGTGATCAGTCCGGCGGTGACGACGGCGATGACTCCCGAGGCGTCCAGGGACTCGGCGGGGAGGAAGGCGATGAACGGGACGACGAAGGAGATGGCGGTGCTGAGGGCGGGCTGGTCGATCTTCGAGCGGACCCAGACGGAGACCATGCCGACGACGCCGCCGATCACCAGCGCGACCGCCACGGCGTAGGCGAAGTCGCCGAGAGCATGGGTGAAGGAGAAGGCGCCGGCGGTCGCGGCGACGGCGGTGCGCAGCAGCACGAGGGCGGTCGCATCGTTGACGAGGCCTTCACCCTCGAGGATCGTGAGCAGTCGCGGCGGCAGACCCAGCCGCTTGCCGATGGAGGTCGCGGCGACGGCGTCGGGCGGGGAGACGACGGCGCCGACGGCCACGGCGGCCGCGAAGCTGAGGTCCGGGAAGATCCACCACAGGAGCAGTCCGACGCCGAAGGCGGAGACGAGCACGAGGAGCACGGACAGCGCCCCGATCGTCCCGAGGTCACGCCGGAGGTCTATGACCGGCATGTTCACCGCAGCCGAGTACAGCAGCGGCGGGAGCACGACGGCGAGGATCCATTCGGGCTCCGGCTCGATCGGCGGCATGCCCGGCAGCGCGCCGAGTCCGAGGCCGACGAGCAGCAGCAGGATCGGTGCGGCGACGCCGAGCTTGCCGGCGAAGTAGGAGACGGCGACGATGATCAGCACCGCGACCACTGCCACCAGCTCGAGACCTTCGATCGACATGCGCTCCATTATGGGGTGGCCGAGGTGACCGACACCTCCCGCCACAATCTCCCCGATATCTCATGTCTGAGATAACGTCAGGTCATGACCGATACGCAGACCGTCGACGAGTCAGATCTGACCTACCGCGCCCGGATCGGCGCCCTCATCCGGGACGCCCGCCAGCACACGGGTCTCACCCAGGCCCAGCTCGCCGAGCAGCTCGGCACCAGTCAGAGCGCCGTGAACCGCATGGAGAAGGGCCAGCAGAACTTCACCCTCGACATGCTCTCGCGCATCGGCTCGGCGCTCGACACCGAGCTGGTGGGTCTGGGCACCTCCGGCCCCAGCCATCTGCGCGTGCACGGGCAGACGACCCTCTCCGGCGCGATCGACGTCAAGAGCTCGAAGAACGCCGGCGTCGCCCTGCTGTGCGCCTCGCTGCTGAACACGGGCACGACGATCCTGCGCAAGGTCGCCCGCATCGAGGAGGTCAACCGCCTGCTCGAGGTGCTCACCTCGATCGGTGTGCGTACACGCTGGCTCAACGAGCACAACGACCTCGAGATCGTCGTACCCGAGACCCTCGACCTCGCCTCGATCGATGCCGCGGCCGCGCGGCGCACTCGCAGCATCATCATGTTCATGGGCCCGCTGATGCACCGCGAGGAGGAGTTCCAGCTCCCGTACGCGGGCGGCTGCGATCTGGGCACCCGCACCGTCGAGCCGCATATGACGGCGCTGCGGCCGTTCGGCCTCTCCGTCGTGGCGACCGAGGGCCATTACCAGGCCCATGCGACGCCGGGCGCGGGGCCGACGCGTCCGATCGTGCTCACCGAGCGCGGCGACACGGTCACCGAGAACGCCCTGCTGGCGGCCGCCCGCTACGAGGGCGAGACGATCATCCGCAACGCCAGTCCGAACTACATGGTCCAGGACCTGTGCTTCTTCCTCGTGGAGCTGGGCGTGCAGATCGAGGGCATCGGCACCACCACTCTGCGCGTCCGGGGCCGCTCGGAGATCCGCACCGATGTCGAGTACGCCCCCAGCGAGGATCCGATCGAGGCGATGAGCCTGATCACCGCCGCGATCGTCACGGACTCGAGCATCACGGTGCGCCGGGTGCCGATCGAGTTCATGGAGATCGAGCTGGCGATACTCGAGGAGATGGGCTTCCGCTACGAGCGCTCCGAGGAGTACATGGCGGAGAACGGCCGGACCCGCCTGGTGGACATCACGACCTTCCCGTCGACCCTGAAGGCACCGATCGACAAGATCCACCCGATGCCGTTCCCGGGCCTGAACATCGACAACCTGCCCTTCTTCGCGGTCATCGCCGCGACCGCCGAGGGTCAGACTCTGCTGCACGACTGGGTCTACGAGAACCGCGCGATCTACCTGACGGAGCTCACGAAGCTGGGCGCGAAGGTGCAGCTGATGGATCCGCACCGGGTGCTGATCGAAGGGCCGACACGCTGGTCGGGCACGGAGATCGTCTGCCCGCCGGCGCTGCGTCCGGCCGTCGTGGTGCTGCTGGCGATGCTCGCGGCGAAGGGGACCTCGGTCCTCCGGAACGTCTACGTCATCAACCGAGGTTATGAGGACCTCGCGCAGCGCCTGAATGCGCTGGGCGCTCGCATCGAGACCTTCCGCGACATCTGAGCGCTCGACGTCTCGCACCTCACAGGCGCCTTCTCCCGCGACCGGGGATCTAGTTGAGATATCAACCCCTCAGAAGGAGAAGCATCATGACGACAGCCACCATCTTCGGGACCGGGGCCATGGCCAGCGCGATCGCAGGAGTGCTGGGCAAGGGCGGCGCGGACGTCGCCCACATCTCCCACGACCAGGTCGGCAGCGCGCAGGTCACGGGCGACATCGTCGTCCTGGCGGTCCCCTACCCGGCGGTCGACGAGATCATCGCGCAGCACGGCGAGCAGCTCGCCGGCAAGGTCGTCGTCGACATCACCAACCCGCTGGACTTCCAGACCTTCGACGCGCTCGTCGTCCCGTCGGATTCGTCGGCCGCCGCCGAGATCCAGAAGAAGCTGCCCGCTTCGAAGGTCCTCAAGGCGTTCAACACGAACTTCGCAGGCACGCTCTCGGCGGGCACCATCGGCTCCTCGACCACGACCGTCCTGGTCGCGGGCGACGACGCCGAGGCGAAGTCGACGCTGCTCTCGGCCGTGGAGAAGGCGGGCCTCGGGGCGATCGACGCCGGTTCGCTCAAGCGTGCTCGGGAGCTGGAGAGCCTCGGGTTCCTTCAGCTGACCCTCGCCGCGGGCGAGAAGATCTCCTGGACCGGCGGGTTCTCCGTCACCGCCTGATCAGGCCCCGACGATCAGCGCGAGGGCGGAGACGACGGTCAGCACCAGGATCGCCTTCTCGAACACCTTCTGCGGGACGCGCTGGGCGATGCGTCGGCCGATCAGCGCGCCGCCGATCACGAGCGGCGCCAGCAGCAGATCCATCAGCAGGTACTCGGTGCGGAAGAGTCCGAGCGATGCCGAGAAGGGCAGCTTGAGGATGTTGATGACCGCGAAGAACCAGGCGGAGGTGCCGAGGAAGGTCAGCACCGGCATCCGCATGGCGTAGAAGTACATCGACATCGGCGGTCCGCCGGCGTTGGCGACCATGGTGGTGAACCCGCCGAGCGATCCGTAGCCGATGCGGGCGAGACGCCCGACGGCGGGCCCGTCGCCGTCCGTCGTCCGGGCGGCTCGGCGGCGCCACACGGTGATCCCGACGAGCACGAGCAGGATGACGCCGATGCCTCCGCGCACGGCGCCGGCGTCGGCGAGGGCGAGGAACGCGGCGCCGACGATCAGTCCGACGAGCACGCTGGGGATCAGCCGCACGAGGGTGCGCCAGTCGGGTTCCCGCCGATACATCCACAGGGCGATCCAGTCGCCGAGGATCAGCAGGAGCAGCAGCGCGGCGGTCGACTCCTTGGGCGGGAGGGCGATGGCGAACAGCCCTACGGCGATGGTGCCGGCGCCGGGCAGCGCGGACTTCGAGAAGCCGACGATGAGCGCGGCGAGGACGACGAGGAGCCACTCCCCCGTGCCGAGCGCGGGCAGGTGGGCGAGGAATCCGGAGATGAGTGGCCTCCTGGGGCGATGAGGACGACCCGAGGACCTTACTCGATCCAGGCTCAGAAGGGCGGTCGCTGACGGAGCATCGGGTCCGGCGGTGTCGGCGGGAGCACATCGGCCAGCGGGTCGGGCGGGTGGTCGTCCGCGAAGATCTCGGCGAGCACCTCGTCCATGCTGTCGGACTCGGCGAAGAATCGCACCATCGACTCCCAGATCTCCTGCTCCCGGTGGTCGAGGGCGATCCGTTCGAGCATCGCGGCGTGGATCGGGGTGATGAGGTCCCGGTTCTCCTCGACGGACTCGATGCGCCGCCCGCGCACGATCCAGGTGCAGGTCCCGTCGGACTCGCGCACGACGTCGATCTCCCCGTCGGTCTTCATCCGATGGTGGCGGCGGCACAGCCGGTGGAGGTTCTCGATCGCGGTGGGGCCCCCGGCGGCGGGGTCGCGGTGGTCGAACTCCTCGGTGTGGTCCATCTCCCCGATGGCGCCGACGTCGATGGTGCATCCGGGGACGGCGCACACGGGGTTGACCAGGCGCAGGTGCTCGGCCATCTCGGTGGTGGGCCGGTATTGCGCGGCGGGGACGGGGAGGAAGCGTCCGTCGGCGGGATCGGTGAGGATGCGGTGCCAGGTGGGTTCGTCGGCGGCGAGCCTGCGGGCGAGGCTCGCCGGCAGCGGATGGATGCCGTCGATCGTGGCGGGCGCCTCGGAGAGGCCGAGGAGGGTCAGCATCGGCACGACGACCTGCATCCGGAAGCGGGAGCCCCGGGTATCGACGCCGGGAGTCTCGAGCACGGTGCGCTGGAGGATCGCGTAGCGGAGGGCGCCGAGACCGCTGGCCCGACCGGCGGCCTGCGCCTGGCCGTCGAGATCGAAGGGGATCTCCTCGCCGTCCTCGAGGGCGCGGCGCTGTGCGTCCTGCACGGAGCGGGCGGCGAGGTCGAGACGCCGGGCGAGGTCGAGGATCTCGGGACTGGGGCCCGTGACGGTGAGGGTGGCGGTGCCGTCGCCGTCGGAGTCGACATCGAGGGCGACCTGGCGGCGCTCGATCGCCGCGGGCTCCTCGCTGCGATCGCGGAACCAGGCGATGAGCAGCGACAGGTGCCGGAGGAAGGTGTCCATGGCGATGTTCTCGAGATCCCATTCGCTGACGCGCGCGTCGACGAGGATCCGCTGCCCGAGGGTGAGCCGGCGCACGCGCCGCAGCATGATCTCGAGCCACTCGACCGGGAAGTGGCCCTTCTCGAAGCGGTCGAAGGTCCGGTGCATCTCGGAGACGGCGGTGACCGCGTCGCGCAGCAGGGACTTCGCGCGCGGGAGGGAGACGCGGCGGGCATCGGCGACGAGGAGCGCGAAGGAGTCCCCGGCGGGGTCCGGGTCCTCGTCGTCCCAGAGCATGGCGGTGCTGCGCATCTGCTCGGCGTGCATGCGATTGACCCGCGCGCGCATGGCGAAGAGCTCGCGGGAGGCGAGGGCCTCGAAGGATCCGGGTTCGACCTGGGAGCGCTCGGCGAAGGACTCCGGGTCCAGGGGCCGACGGGCGCGGACCGGCCGGCAGGGCGGCAGCAGCTCGCCCTCGCGCTCCTTCCGGCCTGCTCTCCTCCCGGCCCGAAAGCCGCGGGCGGCACCCGAGGCCTCACCACGTGCGCGCCCCACCTTCTCGCCGTCGTTCCAGGCTGCGCTGCGGGCGCGGCCCATCCCGGCGGGCTTGATCGCGCGAGCGCCGTCGGCCGGATCGGCGAGGCAGCGGGCGACGGCAGGACCGAAGGCCGACGACGGAGTGCCGCGGTCGGCGGGCGGAGCGGCGGCAGGGGCAGGTGCTAGGTGCTGTCGGCAGGGCAGCCGGAGCAGGAGGGAGTGAAGCACGGGAGGGCGACCTGCATGCCGCCGCCTCCCGCGCCGCGGACGCGCATCCCTCCTGCGGACCATGACCCCTCCCCCTGCTCAACCGATGCGGACCGGGGCGCAGAGGCATCGCGACTGCACCCCTGCAGGCCCCCAGAAGCTACCCCTGACCTGCGAAGACCAGCCCAGCATAGAACATATGTTCGAGGTGCGCCAGCCCTCCGCGCCGACTGTGGACAACCGCCCGCGCGGGAGGAGCAGTCCCCGGAGCAGTCCTCAGACCAGCTCGATGCTCGCCTCCTTGTCGTTGAGCACGATGATCGGGGTGATGACCGGATGTCCCGCCGCATGCACGGCGTCGAGATCGACACTCAGCAGCGGGTCCCCGGCGGTCACCGTGTCGCCGGTGCCGACATGTGCTGTGAAGCCCTGACCGCCCATCTTCACGGTGTCCAGGCCGACATGGATGAGCAGCTCGGTGCCGTCGGACAGCGTGAGGGCCACAGCATGACCGGTGTCGAAGACATGGGTGACAGTGCCGGCGGCCGGAGCCACGACCTCGCCGTCGGACGGCTCGATCGCCACGCCCGGACCCATGATCCCCTCGGCGAAGGTCGCATCCGGCACGGTCGAGAGGTCGACGGGCACGCCGGCGAGGGGCTGGCGCAGGCGCACCAGGTGAGAGGTGCGGGTGGCGACGCCGCCGTCGGGATGGGCCCCGGCCTCGAGGTCCGCGGCCTCATGCGCCTCGACGGGCGTGATCCGCCCGGCCATCAGTGCATCCATCGCATCCTTCACGAACTGGACGGAGGTGCCGTAGACGACCTGGACGGACCTGCCGCCGGGCTTCATGACGCCCGCGGCGCCCGCCCGCCTGAGGGCTGCGTCGTCGACGAGCGACGGGTCGGCGATCTCCATGCGCAGACGGGTCGCGCAGTTCTCGAGGTCGAGGATGTTCTCCTTCCCGCCGAGCGCGGGGATGAAGGCCGAGGCCGCGACCACATGCTTGTCGGCCCCCGCCCCGGAGGCGGCACCGGAGGAGGCGGCGACGCCGCCCTCGAGGCCCTCGTCATCCTCGCGCCCCGGGGTCTTGAGATCGAACCGACGGATGATGAAGCGGAACACGAGGAAGTAGACCACGAACCAGAAGACTCCCATGACGAGGATCCCCCAGGGGTTCTGCGCCATCGGGTTGACCCAGCCGAGCACCAGGTCGATGAAGCCGCCGGAGAAGCCGAAGCCCATGCGCACGGGCAGCAGCGCGCTCACCGCCATCGAGATGCCCGTGAACAGGGCGTGCACGACGTACAGCCCGGGGGCGAGGAACATGAAGGAGAACTCGAGGGGCTCGGTGACGCCCACGAAGAACGACGCGACGGCGCTCGAGAGCAGGACGCCGGCGGCGACCTTGCGCCGGGAGGTCTTCGCGGTCACGTACATCGCGAGCGCCGCACCGGGCAGGCCGAACATCATCACGGGGAAGAATCCGGTCATGTACTGGCCGGTCACTCCATAGGTGCCCGTGTTGTTGAGGAAGTTGCCGAGGTCGTTGATCCCGGCGACGTCGAACCAGAACACCGAGTTCAGGGCGTGGTGCAGGCCCAGCGGGATGAGCAGGCGGTTCAGGAAGCCGTAGATCCCGGCGCCCGCCGGGCCGAGCGTGACGATGAACTCGCCGAAGCTCACCAGGCCCGTGTAGACCAGCGGCCAGACGAAGAAGAGGACCAGCGCGAGCACCAGGGAGATGCCGGCGGTGATGATGGCGACGCAGCGGCGCCCGGAGAAGAAGGAGAGCGCGTCGGGGAGCTTGGTGTCCTTGAAATGGTCGTACGCGTAGGCGCCGATGAGCCCGCACAGGATGTCGACGAACACGTTCTGGAGGTTGTCGAAGGCGGGGTTGACGGCGTCGGCCTCGATGCCCTGGAAGAGGGCGACGTTCGCCGGGTCCAGGAGGGTCGTGACGACGAGCCACGAGACCAGGCCCGCGAGGGCCGAGGTGCCGTCCGGCTTGGTGGCCATGCCGATGGACACGCCGATCGCGAACAGGAGCGCGAGGTTGTCCAGGAGAGCGCCGCCGGCCGTCTGGAAGAAGACGCCGACGATGTTGGCGTCGTTGCCTGTCGCTGTGAGGATCCAGTACCCGATGCCGCTGAGGATCGCGGCGACGGGGAGGACGGCCACGGGCAGCATCAGGGATCTGCCCAGTCACTGGAAGAACTTCATCGTTGCCTCTCGGGGTCTGAGACGATGCGCGGAACGGCCGAGGAGGTCAGACGGCGAGCCCGCCGTCGATCAGGAAGCGGTAGCTGTTCTCGACGTCCGCGAAGACGTCGCCGGGGGCGTTGTCGTACTCGATGACGGCGTACTGCACCGCGGTCGCGGCCTTGAGGGCCTCGACGGTGGGGACGTCGCCGCTGCCCGCGTGGCGCTGATCGAGATCGGCCGAGCTGAAGGCCGGGGCGCCCGGGGCGAAGGGGTTCGAGGCCGGCGCCACGCCGTCCTTGACGTGCACGGCCGCGAGGCGGTCGCCGAGCTCGCGCACGAGGCCGACGACGTCCTGACCGCCCACGAGCGCCCAGAACAGGTCGAGCTCGATCACGACGTCGGGCGAGACCAGGGAGAGGAAGCGCTGGTAGGCGGTCTGTCCGTCGAAGCTCGCGACGAACTCCTGCGCATGGTTGTGGTAGCCGACGGTGAGGCCGTACTCCTTCGCCTTCTCCCCGGCGGCGTTGAGGCGCTCGGCGATGTCCTTCACGCCGTCCTCCGTGAGCCAGCGCTCAGCGGGGACCATCGGGTCGATGACGGTCCTCATGCCGATCTCGGCGGCGGCCTCGAAGACCACGTCCTGGCTCGGGGTGGGGATGGAGCCGTCCGGAGTCCACAGCTCGTCGGAGAGCAGCGGGGCATGGCCGGTCGGCGAGGCGAGGCCGGAGGCGTCGAGCGCCGCGCGGATCTCCTTCGGCCGACGGACGAAGTCGAAGGCCTCGACGTTCTTCAGGCCGATGCCGGCGAGACGGTCGAGGGAGCCGGCCATGTCGGCGGTGAACTCCTCGGCCAGGGTGTAGAGCTGGACGGAGGCGATGGGCAGGGCCATGGGGTGACCTTCTTTCGTGACGTCGTCGTCGCCCGCTCGGGCGCTGGCCCGACGCTAGCATCGAAAACCTTCCGATCGAAGGTTTTCGGGGTAGCCTCTCGGGATGGACAGCGATGCAGCTCCCCCCATCCCGCGCCGCGTGATCGGTCGCGCCGGCTCGTACTCCAAGGGCGTCGCCCGTCGGCAGGAGATCCTCGACCGGGCGATCGAGGTGTTCCGCGAGCGCGGTGCCGACGGGACCTCCCTCCGGCGCATCGCCACCGCCATCGGGGTCTCCCACGCGGCGCTGCTGCACTACTTCGACTCGCGCGAGCAGCTGCTGGTGGCGGTCTACGAGCATGCAGAGCAGCAGCGCGACGCGGACGAGGTGTACACGGACAGCGCCTCCGCGGTCGATGTCATCGTCACTGCCGCGATGATCAACGTCGAGGTGCCGGGCCTCGTCGAGCTGTACACGACGCTCGTGGCGACGGCCCTCGCGGTCGACGGGTCCCCCGCCCACGAGTTCTTCACGGCGCGCTTCTCCCGCGTCCGCGAGGAGCTCACCGAGAAGCTCCGGGCCGGGCAGGAGGCGGGGACGGTCCGCGGCGACGTGGATGCCGCGGACATGGCCGCGCTGCTGGTCGCCGCCTCGGACGGGCTGCAGATCCAGTGGCTGCTGGAGCCGTCGATCGAGCTCCAGCGCACCCTCGAGACGTTCGCGGCGCTGCTGGCGCCGACGACGCCGGGGACGGCGTGAGCGCTACTGCTTGAGGCTGCCGCGGAGGTCGGGGACGTCGGCGAGCAGACGACGGGTGTAGTCGGCCTGCGGGCTGAAGATCACCTCCTCCGTCGTGCCGCGCTCGACGACCCTCCCCCGCTCCATCACGGCGACACGGTCGGCGAGATAGCAGGCCTGACCGATGTCGTGGGTGATGAACAGGATCGTCATCCCCAGCTCCCGCTTGAGGTCGTGCAGCACGTTGAGCACGTTCACCCGGAGGGTCGCGTCGAGCATCGACGTCGCCTCGTCGGCCAGCAGCACGGTCGGGCGCATCATGAGCGCGCGAGCGATCATGACCCGCTGCCGCTGCCCGCCGGAGAGCTGATGGGGGTACTTGTGGAGCGCCTCCTTCGGGGTCAGGCCGACGTAGCCGAGGCACTCCTCGATCAGCGCATCGGCCTCGTCGCGGGAGATCCCGGCGAGCGCGAGGCTGCGCCGCAGCAGCGAGCCGACGGTGAAGAATTGGTTGAAGGAGGCGAAGGGGTCCTGGAAGACGGCCTGCACCTCCGTCCAGTACTGGCGCAGGGCACGGCCGCGCAGGTGCGTGACGTCCTGTCCGCGGAACTCGATGCTGCCGGAGGTGACAGGCATCAGGCGCAGGAGCATGCGGGCGAGGGTGGACTTCCCGGAGCCGGACTCCCCGACGACGGCGAGGGCGCTCGAGGCGGGGAAGTCGAGGCTGATGTCGTCGACGGCGGTGATGCGGTGGCCCGCGACGGAGAACTCCTTGGTGACGCCGCGACAGCCGAGGACGATCTCGCCTTCGGCGAGGGACCTGCTGAGCATGGGGTTCATGGCCCTCATGCCTCCTTCGTCTGTCGGGTGAGTCCGCGGGCGCGGGTCTCGCGGGTGGGGTCCAGGACGCTCGACAGGAGGGTTCTGGTGTAGGGGTGGCGGGGCTCCTCCACGAGCCGGCGGGTGGGTCCGTGCTCGACGATCTCGCCGGCGCTCATGATGGCGAGGCGATCGGAGACCTGCGAGAGGACGGGCAGGTCGTGGGTCACGAAGATGACGCCGGACATGATGTCCTGCTCGACCATCGCCAGGAGCATCTCCACGAGCATGCGCTGGCTGGAGACGTCGAGGGCCGAAGTGGGCTCGTCGGCGATCAGCAGGCGCGGGTTCTGGAGGGTGGAGATGACGGCGATCATGCGCTGCTTCATGCCGCCGGAGAGCTGGTGGGCGTAGGAGTGCAGGGCGCGGACGGGCATCTCGAGCATCGTCAGCCGGTCCCGGGCGAGGTCGAGGGCCTCGTCCTTGGTGATCTTCGGGTCGTGGGCGCGCAGGACGTCGACGACGAGGCTGGAGATGCGCAGGGTGGGGCTGATGGAGTTCATCGCGCCCTGCGGGAGCATAGAGACGACGCCGCCGCGGTAGGGCCGATGGCGCTTGGCGTCCTTCGCGGAGAGGGTGGCGAGGTCGATGGTGCGCCCGTCGATCTCCAGGGTTCCGGAGAGGACGTACAGGGGCGGCAGGGCGATCATGGCCAGAGCACTGCCGAGGGTGGTCTTCCCGCAGCCGGACTCCCCGGCCAGGCCGAGGATCTCGCCCTCGCCGAGCTCGAGGGAGACGCCGTCGACGGCGGTGAAGTCCTCGGCGCCGCCTCCGTAGACGCAGCGGATGTCCCGGGCGCGGGCGAGGATCGGCCGCGTCGTCTCGTCGGGCTGGTCGTTCATGCGGCCTCCCCCTGCTCCTCGATCTCCGCGGCGAGGCGGCGGGCCTCCTCGGCGCGACGGGCCTCGGCCTGTCGGATCTGCTTGCGGCGTCCGCGCCGCAGGCGCGGGTTGAACACCTCGTCGAGGCTCGCCTGCAGCAGCAGGAAGCCGAAGGAGACGAGGGTGAGCACGATCGTCGGCGGGAGGAACGCCCACCAGGCGCCGGATGCGACGGCCTGGAAGGCGAGCGCCCAGTGCAGCTGGGTGCCCAGCGAGTCCGTGCCGGAGGGGCCGAGGCCCAGCATCGACAGGGCGGACTCGGCGAGGATCGCTCCGGAGACCTGCAGGACGAAGGCCATCACTGTGTACGACAGGATGTACGGCAGGACGTCGCGCAGGAGGATCCCCGGGAGCCGGACGCCGGAGAGGCGCGCGATGTCGATGTGCTCGCGGGTCGCGACGGAGGACGCCTGGGCGCGCACGGCGCGGGCGGTCCAGGGCCAGGAGGTGATGCCGATGACGACGGCGAGGGACCAGATGCTCGAGTCGGGCAGCGAGATCGAGATGAGGATCAGGACGATGATCGACGGGATCGCGAGGACCACGTTGGTGACGCCCATCAGGAGCTCCTCGACCCAGCCTCCGACGTAGCCGGCCATCAGGCCGATGACGACCCCGATGGAGGTGGCGATGCTCCCGGCGACGAGTCCGATGATGAGGGAGGTGCGGGTTCCGGCCATGAGCACGGCGAGCACGTCATGGCCGAAGTTGTCGGTCCCGAGGAGGAGCCCGCCTCCGGGCGGGTCGTAGAGGGAGCCGACCTTCTCTCCGGGGCCCGTGGGGTAGACGATGCCGGCCAGGCCCAGCAGCACCACGAGGATGATGAGGGCGAGCGCGATCCAGAAGCGGGTGGAGACGTTGACGGTGCGCAGGAAGCTCGTGCGCACGGTGGTGTCGGTGACGGGGGCGTTGGGGGTGGCCATCACTTCTCCCCTGCCTTCGCGGCGCGGATGCGCGGATCGATGATGCCGTAGGCGATCTCCACCAGGAAGTTCGCGACGAGGACCGCGACGGTGATGATCAGGGTGATCGCCTGGATGACCGGGTAGTCGTTCTGGGAGATCGCGTTGAACAGCAGGGTGCCCACCCCCGGGTAGTTGAAGACCAGCTCGGTGATCAGGGCGCCGCCGACCAGGGTGCCGATGGACAGGGCCAGGCCCGTCACCTGGGGGAGCATGGCGTTGCGGAAGATGTACTGGGTGATGCGGTTGTCGCCGATGCCCATGGCGCGGGCGTAGCCGACGTAGTCGCCGCCGAGCTCGTAGATCGCCATCGAGCGCATGCCCACGGCCTGGCCGCCGATGAAGACGACCACGAGCGAGAGGAACGGCAGCCAGAAGTAGCTCAGCGCGTCCCAGAGGAACGGGATGCTCAGCTCGGGAGTGAGGCCGAGGGAGTAGGCCCCTCCGGTCGGGAAGATCCCGGCGACGACGGCGAAGATGTAGAGCAGCAGGATCGAGAGGCAGTAGTACGGCATCGCGGAGACGAACAGCGAGGTGGTGAAGACGCTGCGGTCCCAGTTCCCGCCGCGGAAGGCGGCGATCGCGCCGATCAGGTTGCCGATGATCCAGCCGATGAGCACCGCCGGCAGCTGGACGGCGATGGACCAGGGCAGGGCCTGGCCGACGAGGTCGTTCACGGAGGCCGGGTAGTTGGCGAAGGAGGTGCCGAGGTCTCCGGTGAAGACCTTGCCCAGGTAGGTGAGGAACTGCTCCCACAGGGGCCTGTCCAGCCCGAACTCGGCGACGAAGCCTTCGTAGATCTGCCTCTGCTGCTCGCCGGTGGCGTTGGAGCCGCGGGCGAGGTTGGAGACGATGACGTCGACGGGGTTGCCCGGGACGAGCCGGGGCAGCAGGAAGTTCAGGCCCACCGCTGCCACCAGCGCGACCAGGTACCACACCGTCTTGCGGGCGATGTAGCGGCCGAGGTTCATGGAGGGCTCAGCCTTCGATCTTCTTCAGCCTGAAGATCCATTCGTTGCCGGCGCCGCGGAACATGGGCGGCGCGTAGTCGTTCTCCTCGGTCGGGAAGTTCGACCAGTTGGTCGCGTTGAACTCGAAGAACTCGTCGGGCCGGTACATGAGCGGGAACGCCGGGACCTCCTGGCGGTAGAGGTCGTCGAGCGCCTGCAGGGCGGCCTTCTTCGACTCGTCGTCGGCCGCGGAGGAGGCCGCTTCGAGCAGGTCGTCGACCTGGTCGTTCTCCCAGCGCCCGAAGTTGCGGTAGGCGGTGGCGCCGAGGCCGGCCATGTCGACGTTGCTCATGACGTCGCTGAAGCGCAGCCAGGGGGTCGACGGGCCGATCCCGGCGACGTACCAGCAGGCCATGTCGAAGTCGCCGTTCTGTATGGAGGTCGTGGTCTGCGCCTGCTGAGGGAAGTTCGTGGAGGCGTCCACGCCGATCGCCTGGAGGTTGTCGGCGACGATCTCGAGCGCAGCGTTCCAGTCGGTCCAGCCCTGCGGGGTGATCAGCGTGAAGGGGCCGAGCTTCTCGCCGTCCTTCGCGTAGTACCCGTCGGATCCCTTCTCGTAGCCGGCCCCCTGCAGGAGGGACTCGGCCTGATCGGGGTCGTAGGTCCAGCCGTCGGCCTCGGCGGCGTCCTTGTCCATCCACTGGTCCTCGGCGCCGTCGGGGATGATCAGTGAGGAGAGCACCTGGGCGCTGTAGCCCGACATGGCGGTCTCTGCGATGGACGCGTAGTCGACGGCGAAGGCGAGGGCCCTGCGCACGGCGGCGTCGTCGAGGCCCGGCTTGGTGGTGTTGATGAGGAGCATGGGCATCGAGCCGGGGACGAAGTAGGGCTCCTCCTGGAGGTAGGTGCCGACCGGCTTGCCCGACTCCCACATCTTGGAGATCTGAGGGATGAACTGCTGCATGACGTCCAGCTCGCCGTTCTGGAACTTCAGGTTGCCGTCCTCGTTGGACTTGAAGATCGGATGGATGATCTTCGTCATCGGCGGGAGGCCCTCGTAGAAGTCCTGGCCCCAGTAGTCGTCGTAACGGGCGAGGATGATCTGCGTCTGGTCGGAGCTCTCGAGGGTGAAGGGTCCGGTGCCGATCGCCTCGGTCGTCTCCCAGGACGCGATCTTGTTCCCGGTCTCCTCCGCGACCGGCTCGAAGACGGACTTGGGGACGATGAACTGGGTGGCGAGGGAGTTCAGGACGGCGTCGACGTTCTTGCGCTCGGTGTTCACGGCGATGGAGATGGTGGAGCCGTCGGCGGTCATCTCGTCGACCTCGGTCCAGAAGGCGGCGACGCCGAGGGTCGGGTCGATCCTGCCGAGCTCGAAGGTGTAGAGCACGTCGTCGGCGGTGAACTCGCTGCCGTCATGCCAGGTGATCCCGTCCTGGAGGGTGAGGCTGATGGACTCGTTGCCATCGACCTCGAAGCTCGCGGCGAGGCCCGGCAGCAGCTCGCCGGAGATGAGGTGGAAGCGCAGGAGGGTCTCGTAGACGTACTGGGCGACGTTCGCGGAGGCCGGCCAGGCGGGGGCGCCCGCGAAGGTGTTGAAGTTCGTGGGCGGGCTCCACTGGAATCCGGCGATGAACAGCTGGTCGGCGGAGTCACCGCTGCGGCCGGAGCCGGCCTGGCCGTTGTTGCCGACGCCGGCGAGCTCTCCGGTCCCGGCGCTGGTCCCACCGCCGCCTCCGGTGGCGCCGCCGCAGGCGGCGAGGGCGGCTGTCCCGCCGACGGCACCGGCCCCGGCGAGGAACGTGCGGCGGGAGGCTCCGATGGAGGGACGACGTGATGCGGATGCAGTCATGGCGCGATGCCTTCCTGTGGTGGGGTCCTCGTTGACCCGTGGCACAGATTGAAGACCTCCGCGCCAGAAACCTCCAGTGGTAGGCGCAACGGACTCATAACGATTGTGAACCGGGGACTGGTGCACGTGTAGGTGTCACATCATCTGTGGCGCTGGACAGCGTTGCAGGGAAGGATGTGCATCATGCCTGCTCCCTATCCCCAGGAGTTCCGTGACGACGTCGTGCGCGTCGCGAGGAACCGTGAACCTGGCCAGAAGCTCTCTCAGATCGCGCGGGACTTCGGGATCTCCGAGTCGTGCCTGACGAACTGGATGCGCCAGGCCGACATCGAGGACGGCAATCGCCCCGGCAAGACCCGGGAAGAGTCGAGCGAACTGCGCGACCTTCGTCGCCGGAACCGGCTGCTCGAGCAGGAGAACGAGGTCCTCCGCCGCGCCGCCGCCTACCTCTCCCAGGCGAACCTGCCGGGAAAAGGACGCTTCTATGCCTCCGTGTCAAGCCATCCGAGTCCGAAGTTCTCGGAACAGAGACCTGCAGACGTATCGCTTGAGGCACCGTCGAATCTCGCGCTTGGAGAGTCCTTCGGCACGCCGGCGCTCAACGTATTCGCAGGTGGCGGGGTCGTAGCTCATCCGCGTGCGGACGACGACATCGACGGCACGGTTGAGTTGCCGGTCGCCCGAGCGGGAGAGCCGGTGTCGACTGGTGTTGCCCGAGGAGGCCGGCAACGGAGCTATGCCGCCGAGCGCGGCGAAAGCCGCTTCAGAGCGCACCCGCCCGTGATGTGAGTACGAGGCCACCAGAATCGCTCCTGTGACCGCGCCGACCCCCGGAATGTTCTGGAGGCCCGGGGCAAGAGCCTCGGCCAGCACGGACAGCGCCTGGTGATTCTGCTGAAGTGACCTGGTCTGCTCGATGATCAACTTGGCCAGCCTTCTTCCCTCTTCCCGGAAGACTCGTTGCGATGGCTGATCTCGCCCGGTCCGCCAGGCCGCGATGGTGGCGATCTGCGCATCTGTGAGCGGTTTTCGCGCATCGATTCCGACGTCGGTGGTGCGCAGGAGTGCTGTGAGCGCGTTCTTGTTGGCCGTGCGCTGCTGATCAATTAGTGACCGGCTCGCCAGCAGCACGCGGAGCGCCGCGCGGTCACCAGAGCGACGTGGCTGAGCAAGTTTCTCGGCGTCCGTGGAAAGCGCAGTTCGAGCGGCTGCTTCTGCATCCAGCGGGTCCGACTTGCCTGTTCGTGCTCGGGAACGCCGGTAGAGAGCTCGGATCTCGGCCACCTCGATCCCCTCGGTCAGAAGGGCGGTGGTGATGCCGGCACCATACGAGGAAGTACCCTCCACGGCAGCGAGCATCGGCGTCCCGTGAGTCCTTCGTCGAATCCAGGAGACTGCACGCTGCATCCCTGGAGCAGTAGTCGGGAACGATTTAGTATCAACCACCGCTCCCGTCCGAGATTCGATGATGCAATACGTGTGAGTACGCGCGTGGGTATCGATCCCCACGACGTGCTCGTAGCGTTCAGTAACGGTGGCCATGGTGAGCCCCTCCAGTCGTCAGCACTTCAGCGGGCTGGCCCGGGTCGCTCAGAGTCACATCTGTAATGAGTCACGCCCCTGGGGACGGACAGGCTTCTGATCAAGGCATCTGCGCGGAGAGACCGAGCCGAAGCCCAACCGAGGACACGTCCTTTTGAAGACATCGTGAAATCTCCACGAGTCGGTTCTACCCGGAGTCACTCGGCCGAGCTACGGCTCAGCATCCCAGCCGGCCGCAGGCCCGCCAGAGGCCATTACAGCTCTACCCGCTCGTGAGCGAGCTCGCCGCCGACGGGATCCCCGTCGCGGTGTCCCTGCGGGTCCTGAAGCTCTCCCGCCAGCCCTACTACCGCTGGCGGAAACAGCAGGTCACCGAGGCCGAACTGGTCGAGGCCCACCGGGCCAACGCCCTGTTCGACGCGCACCGCGACGATGACACCTTCGGCTATCGACTGCTGGCGGACGAGGCTGCGGTCGCCGGGGAGGTGATGTGTCGGCGAACCGCGTGGCGGATCTGCCGGGACAACCAGTGGTTCTCCGCCTTCGGGAAGAAGCAGGGCAGGAACGGCAAGCGCCCCGGCCCGCCCGTCCACGATGATCTCGTCCAGCGCGACTTCTCCGCTGACGATGTCAACGAGCTGTGGCTGACAGATATCACGGAGCACCCGACCGACGAGAGCAAGCTCTACCTCTGCGCGGTCAAGGACGTCTTCTCGGGTCGGATCGTGGGCTACTCCATGGACTCCAGGATGAAGTCTCGACTTGCGGTGAACGCCCTGGACAACGCGGTGATCCGCCGCGGCGACACGGCCGGCTGTATCGTCCATTCGGATCGTGGGTCGCAGTTTCGATCAAGGAAGTTCGTGCGTGCTCTGCACCGCCACCACCTGATCGGATCGATGGGGCAAGTCGGCGCTGCCGGCGACAACGCCGCGAAGGAGTCCTTCTTCGCGCTGCTGCAGAAGAACGTCCTGAACCGCAAACGGTGGCGCACTCGCGAGGAGCTCCGGATCGCGATCACCACCTGGATCGAACAAACCTACCACCGCCGCCGCCGGCAGGACAGCCTGGGCCGGTTGACCCCCATCGAGTACGAGACCATCATGAACCCGACCGTCAGCCTGGCGGCCTAACCCCAGCTGTCACCTATCGCTGCACCAGTCCCGTTCGTGTCTCCCGCGCCCGCTCCAACGGCACCGCCTTCGTCGGCACGCGACGCATCCCCGCAGGGGACTGACTAAGCTTCGGTGCGGTCGTTGACGAGTACAACCTCCGAGGAGCCAGGGCGAAGTCGGCCAAGCACAGTGACCCCGCGGCACGACCACCTGAAGAAACCCATCGATACCACAAGGCCGCCACCCCAGGGAGGACTAAACATGATCCGAGAGCATTTCAAACGTCTCGCCAGTATGGCTGTTCTTGGCGCCTCTCTCGCAACTCTCTCTTCCTGCTCGTCGACCGACTCGACGCAGCCGGAAGGCGATATATCATTCATTGAAGAAAACTGGGAGATAGAAGCCCCCGAGAGTGCCGAAACTGTAGAATACTACAGCACGGACTCCGACTTTCAGGGCGGGAGAGAAGATGTCTACGTGATATCGATGGCGGAGTCTGATCGATCTGGCTACTGGGATGAATCGGAATACACGTTCACTTCTTCCGAAGGGGTGCGCGGAGAAACTTCTCCAGAATCAATCGCCGAGAATTCTGAGGCGGACCTCGATGGAGAGCTGTTTGAGTCAATCAGGTGCCGAGGTCCCGAAGAGCGCGACCAGAACTATCTAATTTCCTGCTTCAATCCCGTGGACGGTAACTTCTACATATTCGAAGAGATCTTCTGACGCGGGAGAGGTGGGCCCAGAGTCGGGCCCACCTCCTCGGTTGGCTACACGGTGATCTTCAGCGTGCACTTCTTCACCACTCCCTTCTTCTGCGCGAGAGCCATCGTGGCCACGGCTTTACCCTGAATGCCCTGGTACTTCTCGGTTGCGAAGTCATACACGTCTGTCACGGTGACCTTGGGGTTCTTCACCCCGGTCTTCGAGAAGTTGAACTTGTGGATGGCATAGTAGAGATCGGCCGGATATGACCCACCACTCGTCTTCTTGAAAGCCGATGAGCCGGCCAGGGGTGCGCCCTTCTTGATCTTCGAGATCACAGGACTGTTACTAGCGCGAGTTCCGAACTTTGGAACATAGAGGGCGCCGCTCTTTTTGGTCGAGCGGATCAGGAGCTCAGCTGCCAGCTTGTAGTTGAGGGCAGTGAACGAGGCTGCGATCGATGCCACGGCGGCCCGAAGGAGGTCTTCCTCGGAAACCTTCCTACGCTGAACCTGAACGCCTGTACTGAACGTCTCCCCGGTCTCCTCCTCGAGGAGCGCTAGCTGCTCGCTCACAGAGGTTCCCTGCGCCGCCAGATCGCTGTCGATCTCCGCAATCAAGTCACGAGCGTCCTGCAGTTCACTGGCTCTTCACAGATGAGGGTGTAGCGGTCGGTGGTGGTGTGGGCGCGTCGGTCCGGGGATAGACGTCGAGGTCTCCCGAAGATGGAAGTTCCTACGCTCACCATCTGGAAGACCTCGACGTGCCCAACGCTACCTTCACCGCGCCCGATCTCGATACCTTCTGCCAGCTCGACCGGCTGGGCCTGACCGCCACCGGGCAGCGGATCGAGCCGCACCGATCGGTGCTGGAGTGTCGCGTGCTCGACCCGGACAACTGGTGCCACCAGTGCGGTCAGCAGGGCGTCTCCCGTGGAACTGTCATCCGTCGCCTCGCCCACGTCCCGTTGGGCTGGAGGCCCACGATGTTGCAGGTCAGGGTGCGCCGCTACCGGTGCCCGGACTGCCGTAGCGTGTGGCGTCAGGACACCTCGACCGCGGCCGAGCCCCGCGCTGTCCTCTCCCGGCACGCCGCGCTGTGGGCGCTCAAGGGCGTGGTGATCGATCGCTTGTCCGTCGCCCGGATCGCCGCCGGGCTCGCAGTCGCCTGGAACACCGCCAACGATGCGATTCTGGCCACCGGCCAGCAGCTGCTGATCAACGATCCCACCCGCCTCGACGGGGTCCGCGTCATCGGCGTGGACGAGCACGTGTGGTCCCACACCCGTCGGGGCAGCAAGTACGTCACCGTCATCATCGACCTGACTCCGATCCGCGACGGCACCGGCCCCTCCAGGCTCCTGGACATGGTCCCGGGACGCTCGAAGAAAGTGTTCAAGACCTGGCTCGACGGCCAGACCGCCCAGTTCCGTGACGGAGTCGAGATCGTCGCGATGGACGGGTTCTCCGGCTACAAGACCGCCACCGCCGAGGAGCTGCCCGAGGCGACATCGGTGATGGACCCGTTCCACGTCGTCGCCCTGGCCGGCGAGAAGATCGATCAGTGCCGCCAACGCGTCCAACAGGCCACCCTCGGCCATCGGGGCAGGTCCGGGGACCCGCTCTACGGGATCCGCCGCGTGCTGCACACCGGCGCGGACCTGCTCACCGACAAGCAGATCACCCGCCTGAAGGCCGTGTTCGCCAGTGATGAGCACGCCGAGGTCGAAGCGACCTGGGGTATCTACCAGCGCATCGTCGCCGCCTACCGCAATCCAGACCGCGCCGCGGGGAAGAAAGCATTGCAGGCGGTGATCGACGACCTCACCGAGGGGGTGCCCAAGCAGCTCACCGAGCTGATTACCCTCGGCCGGACCCTGAAACGGCGGGCCCTGGACGTGCTGGCCTACTTCGACCACCCCGGCACCAGCAACGGCCCCACCGAGGCGATCAACGGCCGACTCGAACACCTCCGCGGCACCGCTCTGGGCTTCCGCAACCTTGCCCACTACGTCATCCGCGCCCTACTGGACACCGGAGGATTCAGAACCGAACTACACCGTCATCTGTGAAGAGCCAGTTCACTCTCGCTAACCTCGCCCCCGTTACCTTCTGCAAAAGCCGCCGGCGCAGCCCCGAGAACCGACAAGCCCGTAAGAGCGACCAACGCGGTACGCCTCTGAACATGCTTCATATCAAACCTTTTTAGTTGTGTGCTACCCCGCAAGAACGCGAAGTTCCTTCACGCTACCTTGTGGCACCGACAGGCGGGGGCGGTGTCATAGCGTCGAGGCAACACTCCCGGTCGGCGGGGGTCTGATCGGTGAGCTGCACGGGTGGCGCGAGTGGGGCTGACGTTCAGTGACAGGTCGGAGATCTCGACAGCGTCGAAAGCGGGCTGGTCCGTGCGGAGGATCGCTCGTCACCTGGGGCGATATCCCTCGGTGATCTCCAGGGAACTCCACCGGACCTCGACGAAGACCCGCGGCTACCAGGCCGTGACCGCGGACGTGGCCGCGCAGCGTCGCCGGGCCCGTCCGCAGCAGCGGAAGGTTGCCAAGGACCCGGTGCTGCAGGCCAGGGTGGACGCGGACCTCGCCGCGTCCTGGACGCCGAACGAGATCGCGGGCCGCTTGCGCCTGGAGGCCGCAGACCCGACCGTTGAACGCATGGCGAACTCTCCCGACGCACGCGGCCAGACCGTCTCCGGCGAAGCGATCTACCAGTACATCTACGCGCTCCCCAAGGGCGAGCTCGCCCGGCGGGGCATCTTCTTGCAGTCCAAGCGGACCAAGCGCCGACCCCGCACGACAGGTCGGACGAGGGGCGGCCCGATCGTGGGCATGGTCCCGATCGCTGAGCGGGGCGAGGACGCCGCCGAGCGGCGCGTGCCGGGGCACTGGGAGGGCGACCTGATCATCGGGAAGAACGGCACCTCGTGCGCAGCGACGCTGGTGGAGCGGATGAGCGGGTTCACCGGGCTGCTGGCCCTGCCCTCCAAACACGCCGAACCGACCGCGGACGCGGTCATCGAGTACTTCAACGCCCTGCCCGAGATGATGAAGGCGTCGCTGGCCTGGGACCAGGGCAGCGAGATGGCGCAGCACGCGAAGGTCTCCCTGGCCACGCAGATGCCGGTCTACTTCGCCGACCCCCACTCGCCCTGGCAACGACCCAGCAACGAGAACACCAACCGGCTCTACCGCGAGTACCTCCCCAAGGGCACCGAGATCCCCGATCACCAGCCATACCTCACCACCATCGCGGAGGAGATCAACAACCGCCCCCGCCGCCGACTCGGCTTCCTGACCCCGACAGAATCCTTCGCCCGACTACTGGCCGGCGAGCCCCATGTTGCTTCGACGCATTGACACCACCCGACCGTGAGGCCGAAGGCGAGGGCGACGCCGAGGAAGCCGATGCCCAGATGCGTGCCGTCGGCGTCGAGGAAGCCCGCGGCGAAGATCGCGGCGCCGCAGCCGCCCAGCACGAGCCAGAAGGTGCCGAGCGCCTCGGCGGCGAGCTTGGAGAGGAGGGAGGGGGAGGGTTCTGCGGACACAGGGGCCTCCGGGGGTGCGTGGAGCGGGCGCTGGTTCCGGGGGCGGGCCCCGAGCGCGCCCTGGAGTCTTCCATGCAAGGAGATGCAGGTCACGTGTCTGCATCCGCAGATGTCCTCACGGGCCCGGTTGCGCGTCCGCCGATCGGCCGGTGGAATGGATGTCGCCCGGCCCCTGGCCCTCTCCCCGTTCCCTTCTCCCCTCTCCCCTGGAGCCCGCCATGCACCGTCAGACCGCCCGCGCCATCGCCCTGCTCGCCGTCCCGACCCTCGCCTTCGCCCTCGCCGGATGCGGAGCTGAGGAGACGGCTCCTGCGGAGGAGACGACGACCACGACCACGACGGAGCCTGCGGAGACGACCGAGGAGGAGTCTGCCGCGACGTCGATCGGCCTGGTGTGGCCGGATGCGGCATGGGAGGTCGAGAGCGTCGAGGAGGACCTGTGCGCGGGCGGCGGGATCTCGCCCAGCGCGTTCTCCGAGCAGGAGGACGTCTTCACCTGCGGGCCCACGGCCGCGAGCGCTCTCGCCTGCCTGGCCGACGAGGACGGGTCCGTCGTCTGCATCACCGACGCGGCCTCGAAGAGAGGTGTCGCCTTCGACTCACCGACCGCCGTCGATCCCGACGCCGAGCACTACGACCGTGAGGGCGAGGCGATCCCTCTGTACGTCGATCTCCTGGACGGCACTCGCTGCCAGGTGATCTCCCACGACCACTCCCAGCACTGGAACGACCTGTTCAGCTGGTACTCCTGCGATGACGGCTCCGAGCTGCTCACCGAGGAGGAGATCGCGGGCACCTTCGACCGCGACGGCGAGCTGTGGTCGGTGCAGCGCTCCACGGATCAGCAGGAGCCCGTCGAGGACCAGGTGGCGCGGGCGTTCTTCGCGGGAGTCTGAGAATCCCGGTGCTAGCGTGCCGGGGTGACCGCCACGGATACCTCTGCTCCTGCCCGTCGCGTCGGCTTCGACCGCGAGAAGTACATCGAGCTGCAGTCGCAGCACATCCATGAGCGCCGTCGGCAGATCGGCGGGAAGCTCTACCTGGAGATGGGCGGGAAGCTGTTCGACGACATGCACGCCTCCCGCGTGCTGCCGGGCTTCACCCCGGACAACAAGATCGCGATGCTCCACCGTCTCAAGGACGAGCTCGAGATCCTGGTGTGCCTGAACGCGAAGGATCTGGAGCGCCAGAAGGTCCGCGCGGATCTCGGCATCACCTACGAGGACGACGTGCTGCGCCTGATCGACGTGTTCCGCGAGGCGGGGTTCCTGGTCGAGAACGTCGTGCTGACCCAGCTGGAGGACTCCAACCAGGTCGCCATCGCCTTCATCGAGCGTCTGCAGCGCCTCGGGCTGAAGGTCGCCCGGCATCGCGTGATCCCCGGCTATCCGCAGGACACCGCCCGCGTGGTCTCCGAGGAGGGCCTGGGGATCAACGAGCATTCCGAGACCACCCGGGACCTGATCGTCGTGACGGCGCCGGGGCCGGGCTCCGGGAAGCTCGCGACCTGCCTCTCGCAGATCTACCACGACCATCAGCGGGGCATCCGCTCGGGCTATGCGAAGTTCGAGACCTTCCCGATCTGGAACCTGCCGCTCGAGCATCCGGTGAACCTCGCCTACGAGGCCGCCACCGTCGACCTCGCGGACCTGAACCTCATCGACCCGTTCCATCTCGCCGCATACGGCAAGCAGGTCACCAGCTACAACCGCGATGTCGAGGTGTTCCCGCTGCTGCGCACCCTGCTCGAGCAGCTCACGGGCTTCTCTCCCTACGCCTCCCCCACCGACATGGGCGTGAACATGGCGGGGCACTGCATCGTCGACGACGAGGCCTGCCGCGAGGCCGCCCGCCAGGAGATCATCCGCCGCTACTACCGGGCGGTCGTCGAGGAGCGCATCAGCGATCTCGACGACACCCTGAGCCAGCGGGTGGCGATGGTGATGAGCCGGGCGGGGTGCACGACCCGGGACCGCGCGGTCGTCGGCCCGGCGCTCGCAGTGCAGGAGGCGACCGGAGAGCCGGGATCGGCGATCCAGCTGGCCGACGGCACGATCATCACCGGGAAGACGTCCCCGCTGCTGGGCTGCTCGGCGGCGATGCTCCTGAACGCGCTCAAGCATCTCGCCGGGATCGACCCGGAGGTGCGGCTGCTCTCCCCCGATTCCATCGAGCCCATCCAGACGCTGAAGACCGCGCATCTGGGATCGCGGAACCCGCGGCTGCACACCGATGAGGTGCTGATCGCGCTGTCCGTCTCGGCGTCCGACGACGACGCCGCCCGCCGATCGCTCGCGGCGCTGAAGAGCCTCGCCGGCTGCGACGTGCACACGACGACGATCCTCGGCGAGGTCGACGAGAGCATCTTCCGCAATCTCGGGATCTCGGTGACCTCCGAGCCGGTCTTCCAGCGCAAGGGGCTCTGGCACAAGCGCTGAGCCCTGGACGCGGGCCCGTGCGTGGGCTTGGATGGCAGCCATGGACGACGAGGCCGACGTGCCCGCCCCGCACCGTGCACGCACGGTGCTGGTGATCGCCTGCGTCGTCGCGCTCGTCGTCGGCATCGGGATCGGCGGTCTCGCCGCGATCATCGGCATGCGCGCCAGCGACAGCGACGCAGTCGCCTGCACGCAGATCGGGGCGTCCGACGGGGTCTCGGTGACCGTCCCCGCCGAGCTGCTCGAGGGTGCCCGGTCGCTGACGCTCGCGGCCCGCGCAGGCGATCACACCTCGTCGACCGAGCAGGTGGTCGACGGGGCGGCGGCCGACGGCGATGCCTCGTTCTGGCTCGACGTCCCCGCCCAGGAGATGCAGACGCTCTCCGCCGTCGAGGTGGTCCTGCACGGCGCCGACGGGGATGAATCCTTCGCCGCCGAGTCGGTGAAGGTCCCGGAGGTGACCAGCCCCAACGGGGAGGACTGCGAGCCGCATGTCCGCCAGGCGGCGTTCATCGTGGAGGACGGGGCGCTGGTGCAGGAGGAATGACGGGTGCCCGCCGACCCGCCTCAAGAGGACGCGAAGGCCCTCTCGATGGTGTCGCGTGCGGCATCCTCGCCCATAGACGAGATGTCAGTGACCCGAAGCTCGTACTGGACAGACTTCAGACCGTTCCTGACCCATTCGCGGCGCTTCGCCTCTACGGGTGCGCTGCGGATCTGCTCCGAGATGAGCCGCGCCACCAGGTGATCCGCGGAGAGGTTGCGGTCGACGAGTCCGACGAGCTCGTCCTCGAACAGTGGGAGGTCCGGGTCGTCCAGCAGGTCGCCGAGGATCCAGCTGCGGAGATATGCACGATAGAAGACATTGCGCCGCCCTGCGAGGAAGCGCTCCCTGGGGAGCTTGCCCTTCCCGTTCAGACCGAATCTCCGCAGGGCGATGTCCGGGAGGACCACGATCGCCAGGTACGCCCAGATCCGCGGGTTCGAGGCCTGGCTCCGCCCGTCCTTCTCGAACCAGTCGACGAGGAAGGAGCCGACCTCGATGTCGAAGCGTCTGTCCGCATCGCGCCCGCTCGATGTGATCCTTGCGACGACTGCCGACAGCGAGGAGTGCATCTCACGAAGACGTCCGAGATGAACCGGTGCGCCGCCGAATCCGCTGAACCGAGTCCTCGGGTCGAGGGATCCATCAGGCAGGGACTTCGGCTGCCCGCCTGCGCGGACAGTCTCCTCGAGCTCCTCAAGGATCGACAGAGCATCCTCGTCGCTGAGCTCCGGATAGATGAGACTCATGCTTCCTCCCGCCTGGTGCCGAACGACAACGCCTCCCGAGAACGAGCAGCCAGGTTGAGGGGCTCCTCCTCGGCCAGCCTCAGCGCCTCGCCCAGCGGGATCCCGAGGCTCTGCGCTAGCGTCGCTCCGAAGGCCGCGAGCGACTCGATCTCCGTCTCCGCAAGGCCGGCCAGGGCTGTCGGAGAGACCGTGTCGGTCCATCCTGCGAGCCGGTGGAGCACGACGAGATGGATGTCCGACTGGATGAGCGCATAGATGTCCTCCGCGGCGGTCCCGGTCACGATCTCCTCCGCGAGGTCGGAGTCGGTGTTGATGTAGAGACGGATGGCCGAGCTGATGTTCCAGTGCGGGTCAGCATCGGGGTTCATCTCCACCGTCCAGGGGACATCCCTCCTCCCTGTCTGGGAGAAGGAGATCGCCGTCGTCGGGAACGCCGCCTGGTCGCTCTCTAGGTCGAGCTTGATCGGACGGTCCAGCTGCCAGAGCTTCGCACCGGCATGCACGGCGTTCTCGGGATCATGGCTGCCTGTCCTGCCTGGACCGACGATCCAGGCATCAGCCGAGATCTCGACGGCAGCGACCGATCCGTCGATCTCCACGAGCGTCTCGGCCCGCCAGGCTCCTTCTCGCTCGGTGAAGATGGCGCGTCCCCTCCAGCTCTCCCTGGCCGGCAGGCAGGAGGCGATTCCGACGAGCAGGATCTCCTCGCTCCGATCGATCTCGGTCTGGCTCCAGAACTCCGGAGAGAGCTCTGCATCGACGCGGAGCACTATCCTCTGCCCCGGCTCCCAGACGTCGCCGATCCTCTCGATCGAGGTATCGGGCTCGACGACGTCGATCTGCGCCCGGACGGAGCTCCGGGAGGGTGCGAGGAACGGACGGGACTCAAGAACGGCCATCGACCGCTCCTGCTGAGAGCTCTACGCGCAGCGCGCGACGAGGAGCACCGACGAACCTCACTGAAGCTGTCCTGCCGATCACCACCTCGGCAGAGTCCTGGCCGATGCCGCTCGCGTCAGTCCAGCTGGTCTCGAGCTGATCCGGAGGCACAGCTTCATGAAGCCCTTCGTCCCCGAGGAGGCTCACGCTCAGCTTCACCCGGGCGACAGGTTCCGGACCGCTCGCCCTGAACTGGATCTCCTGCATCTGTCTCCCATCAGGCCCGGTGCCGACCAGTCGCGGAGGCTCTGCGTCGACCGCCCATTTCGGACCAGACTTCGCACGTCTCCGTCCCGCCCTGGAGTCCTCTGAGCCTCCGGCTGCGAGTACCGGCACCTGCACCGGGAGCATGGTCCCCAGGCGGCGTGACAGCGTTCCGGTCGAGAGCGAGATACGAGTCGGCGCGCTTTCGACGTCCTCGGCACGCGGATTCAGGAGATCATTGATGGATCGCTTCACCTGTCTCCTTGTCCAGCGGATGATCTTCGAGGACTCGGAGCTCGAACCGTCCATCACCCAGTCATCATGCGCCGGCGGCTCCGCCTCGGCGTACTGCTGATCGAACTCATCCGCAGACTTGTAGACGGCTAGCCAGTCCTCCCCGAGTCCAGGATCGCGTTCGATCCAGTCGACCGTGTTCACTACCAGCTCGGCCTGCCCGCGCATGAGAGCGATCCGAAGGATCCTCGCATCGTCGCCCAGGGCAGGATCGAGATCGTCATTCGGAACATGCTGTTCGATCTCAGGTACTCGCATCACCACCGCGAGGTGGCCGATCACCTTGCGGTAGCGAGTCACCTCGGTGACCTCGACCGGCAGCCCGTACGGGCTCCTCGTGACGGGATCAGCACCCGACCTCGCACTGCGGATGGCGTTCAGACACGTCCCCCAGAGCCGCAGGACCCCGTCCTCCGGCTCTCCGAGGTCGATCTCCTGGGCATCGACCCGGAGCTCGAGCCTCATCGGAGGCTCGGTATCGCCCGGCGCCGGAACCATCTTCGGCCAGAGATTTGCCCTGATGGCGTGCCGCGAGCGTCTAATGAAGTCGCTCTCCACCGCATCGGGAGCGGAGGAGAACCTGTCGAGCGGTTCCTCCGAAGCCTCCTCGGAGTCCTCCTCATCCGCGATCAACGGGTCGAGCACGAGGAGCGAGGTGCCGGTCTCCCCTTCCCCGAAGCCGCGCTCGAAGAACTTCTCGCCCAAGCGGGCCGCCTCCTCCCCGACCACGGGGAGGACCGAGTCCTCCTCCGCGTCGATGATCCCCCACCAGTGACGGCCCGTGTACTGGACGCCCTTCTCCTCATAGGAGTCACGAAAAGCCGATGCGATGAACCGATCCTCGAGTACCCCGTCGGGATTCACGCATCGCGTCCAGTAGATGACCGTTCCTATGCCGCTGTATGCGTATGCGGCGGTCTTCCCGAAGCCATAGGTCCCCCCGGTCGACCCGTTGTTGTGCGGGACGCCGAACTTCAGGATCAGATCCTGAAAACGGGCCCCGGTGCCCCTGCGAGCAGGGGAGAGATCAGCAGGTCCGTCGAGACCTGAGGTTCCACGATCGAAGATCTCGAGCACACGGAAGTTCGCCTGCTTCTTCAGCGCCCTCATCTCCTCGAGACCGCCGTGATCGAATAGGGAGGCGAGATCCTCCCGATATCGGAAGCTGGTGCGGCGAAGCGAGACGCCATACAGCGGTCGGGCTTCCGGGAGCCTCGCGTCCCAGCTGTTCTGCGCAGTCTCTCGCACGACGATCGCAAGGCGCGAGAGCTCGGTCTTCCCGAGCATTCGATCGCCACCGGAAGCGTCCATGTCCCCGGGACCGAAGCGCTTGGGGAACCACTGCAGTGCCTTCTCCATGAGGTCGCCTCAGAGCTCCTCAAGGATTCGGTCGAGCTGTCCCGGATCGAGCGACCCCGGGCAGGCGTCGAGGTTCAACCGATAGCTCAGAGAGTCGACACCGGAGAGTGCTGAAGGATCGAGCGCGGACTCCCTGATCCCAGGGAATCCATCGCCGACCGCATGGAGGCGCACTTCCTCGAGCGTGAATCGGCGACGCCTGTCCTCGATCTCCGGAGCGTCGTCACCGAGGCTCCTCGCGAGTGTCTCGCGAGGGATCCCGAGGGCAGTGATCCTGTCGATCAGATCTCCGAGGGAGTCGCCCGCGTCCTCCTCGACGATGCGCATAGCGACGAGGTGCAGCCTGCCCGAGGTCGGCGGGTCCAGCTGACGCAGTCCATGGATGGTGACGGTCGGCGATCCCGTCCCGGAGAACGTCTTCACCTCGAGAGCGTTGGTCCGGGCGAAATCATGACGGTGACCCTCCCTGCCCTTCCATGCGGAGAGTGCCGCCATCGGATCGCTGATCGCGAGCTTCTCGAGGATCACGAGCTCGCCAAACACACCGATCGCGCTTGCTCGGGCGATCTCCCGCCGGGCGCGCGAGATGGCAGCTCGCCAGTCCTCGAGAACCTCGGAGAGCTCATCGATGCAGGGACGGCCGCTCTCGTCAGAGCGATCGAGCATCTCGCCGATCAGGGAGAGGAAGGTCCGAAGGAGACGAGCATCTGTGCAGGTGACGTCGAGCCACGTCCCATCGCCACCATCCCCGTCGCTCTCAACCCAGGCGGCCTTCAGCACCCTGCCGAGAGGGACGTCGAAGGGCTTGCGCCCCTCCGGGAGCCTGGTGAGGAGGTGGTAGAGACCGAGGTGGTCCTTGACCAGGATCGCATCCTTCAGGCGCCCGGCAGCACCGAGCGGGAGGCTCGCCGATGCTCCTTCGGTCGCGATCGAGTTCCGGAGCTGTGCGAAGGCATTCTCAGTCCGGGCGTAACCGCTCATCATGCTTCCGCCTCCTTGATGAAGTCTGCCTCGTCGTCGACGAGCTCGACGGTGTCTTCAGCATCCTCGTCGTCGAGCTGCACGGCCCAGTACTCGCCAGGATCTTCGGCGGCGGCGTTCGGGAAGACCACGCCGAGACCGATCAGAGTCCCCTCCGCGTTCATGGCAGTCCTGGTCTGGGTCTTCGCCTTGGCCTTCGGATCGGGCTCCGAGGCTCCGTCGACCGCATACAGCACGATGGTTCCCTCATCGGGACGGATGAGCGCCCGCGCCGCCTTCATCTGTGGCGCCTTGCTCTTGTCCACTCCGTCGAGGACCTTCAGATCATCGTCGCTCAGAAGCCCCTGATCGGCGAGGATGCGCAGGTCGATGACGTAGTCCTCGCCTGACATGAGCGCCCGGATGTTCACGACCTTCGCCCCGGTCGGAAGCTCGCCGTCGAGGCGCTCCTGGGACCAGTAATCCTCCTTGAGCGGAGCACGGCTGGACAGGCCTACGGAGACACCCTCCGCGTACTCGTGAGTGCCGTCCTTCGGACCCGACACCAGAACGAGGTTCCATGTCGCGTCTGCTCCGTGCCGGTCCAGCCAGCTCTGCATCGCAGGCGCCTGGAGCCAACGATCAGAGGGCGCGACCCAGTACTGCTCGAGGAACTCGACGACATCGCTGTTCCGAAGCCCTTGGAACATCAGAGACGGCCTGTCCTTAGAGGATCGGGTGGACCTCTCCAGCACATCACCACCACGCTCGACCGCCCGGCGGACGAGCATCTCGGCCGCGCGCTGGCCCCTCGCGATGCCCTCTGGCGAACGATCGAGATAGATCGTCTGTCGACGGGTTCCCCCGAGCCCCGCACGGACCAGCTGGGCGGCGTTCATCTTGGACTTCGCCGTGATCTCGAGACGGCCAGGATGGCTCCGGACCTTGACCGCGAAGTCCCGGGGAGTCCGGCCCTCCTTCTCCATCTCCTCGACCTCGTCACGAAGCTGCTTCTCGACGCGTGCAAGGTGCGCATAGTCGTCGCGAAGTCCAGGCCCCATCCATACTCGCACGAGATCGCGGTATCGCGGTCGGAACCCGAACCAGCGGCCCATCTGGAGCAGCGTGTCATACGTGTTGCTGGACCGGAGGAAGTAGGAGACGACGAGACCCTCGAGGGTGAGCCCCCGGGACAGCGTGCCGCCTCCGACGGCGATGACCGTCTGCGGCTTGTCCTTCTCATAGATCAGTCGGTCGTCGGAGGCGCCGTTGTCGATCTTGACGACGACTGTCTCCAGGACCTTCATCGCCTTCGGCCAGACCTCGTCCCAGCTTGGCATCTCCTCCCCATCGCGCAGGGACGCCGCACGGTCCCTCTCCATCTCGAACACCGAACGGAAGGCTTCCTCCTGCCCGTCCACCTCCAAGGCCATCGAGGAGATGAAGGTGGAGATGACCTCCTTGGTGCGCTGGTGCACCGCGATCCGCTGCGAGGTATGCATCAGCATGGACGAGTCCTTGGGCTCCCCCGTCCGCAGCTCCCTGATCGCCGTCGCGAGGATGAACCAGCGGATCGCGGTCTCGAGTGTCGGAGTCATCTCCGGCGAGAAGTCCTCGATCTCCTTGGGGCGCGGGGTGAAGACACGAGCCTCGCTCTCCGGCACCTCATGGGCAAGCTCGTGGATCGCCTCGTCCTCATCGGCTTCCGCATTCTGGGTGACGTCGAAGAAGAGCTCCGAGCCCATGTATCCCTGCGGCTTGGGGAGCACGGAGATGAAGTCATCCGGATAGAGATCTCCATCATCGGACGGGTCGATGAAGACGTTGGCGAAGGGAGTCGCCGTGTACGCCACATAGGTTCCTGTCGGGACCTCCGCCCAGAGATCGCGAATCCGACGGTTGATCGTCGACACCAGCTCCTTGGATCCGAGGGTGTTCGGAGTCGCCTGGTCCGACTCGTCGTCGATGATGAGGACGGGACGGCGCTTGAGAGTGTCGTCCGGGATGGACTTCAGGAACTCGGTCACATTCGTCAGCCGCTTCTCGTGCTTCTTCACAACGATGACGGCGACGTTGCTCGCTCCTGACAGCGTGCTCGGGCTGTTCTCCGTGCCTATGTCGGCATTCCTGCTGGTCAGCTTGTACCAGGTGAGACCTGCGCGGTCATCGACCCTGTCGAGCTCGAGGTCCTTGTCGAGCCGGATCTGAGTCTGGACACGGAGGTTTGTGTACATGCCAGCGAGAATGATGACGATCCGATAGCCCTCATCGACGGCCTTCGAGATCACCCCGGTGAAGTTGGCTGTCTTCCCTGACTGGACGTAGCCGATGACGAGACCCTTGCGCCGATCTCCGACCGCCTTGGGGTTGGCGACGCGGTCGAGGATCCGCTCCGTGGACTCGTGGATGTCACGAACCGCCCGTTCCGGAAGACTGCTCTCCAGCCGGCTCCGATAGTCGGGCCACTTCCCTGCCACGGACTTCGCTCCCCCGTACCAGGCCGGCCGGCCGCCGTCCTTGCGGATCAGGCTGCCGAGATGGATGAGCTGGACGCTGTTGCGCTGCTCCTCCTCGTACGCCTCGTATGCGGCGCGGAACCCTGGGAAGAGCCGGGTATCGACCAGCGTCAGCGTCTCCTGATGCGCTGCATCCTGATTGATGCTGCCGACCTTCGCCTTCATCAGCCCTTCGTACGCGCCGAGCGCCTGCCGGAACAGCTCGTCGTCAAGCGGAACATCGGCCATCGGGACACTCCTGTCATGGGGATCAGAACTCTTGCTTCAGAGTATCCAGCACCGGTGACATCCGAACGGACTTCGGTCATCAGGGCCGGACGGCAGCGGAGACGAGCGCGGCGACGCGCTCCGGATCCTCGTGCTCCCAGAATCTGAGTACCGTCCACCCGAGCGCCTCGAGCCTCTCTGTGGACTCCTTGTCGCGCTCCATGTTCCGAGCGATCTTCGGACGCCAGTAGTCTGCGTTGCTCTTGGGTTCCACATAGTGCTCGGGGCATCCGTGCCAGAAGCAGCCGTCGATGAAGACCGCGACCCTAGCGCGGGTGAAGACGATGTCCGCCCTGCGGCGCCTGTCCGTCTGGTCTGCGGCGAAGTCGACCCGATACCTGAGCCCAGCGGCGTGAAGGCGACGACGGACCTCCAGCTCGGGAGAGGTGTCCCTCCGACGGTTCGCCACCATCGTCCGATGCGCAGCGTCGCTGCTGGGCAAGGGAGGAGTGAGGTTCATCGTCCTAGACCATCGCCAGCGATCCCGGTGGAGTCATCACAGCGAGACGGCTCTCCGAGCTTCGGAAGGCTCCGATGCCCCGGATGGGCCGGAGTCAGCCTCCCCATCGCCGCGGATGAGCCCCAGCCTCGGCAAACTCACCCCATCCAGCTCCAGCGCTCCTTGCACATCGATCGCACTCTCCGAGAGCTCATACGAGCGGATGAGCTCATCGACGTCGAGGCTCGGCGCCACCGAGTCGTACTCGACGCCGTCCATGGTCCGGAGCAACGCCTCGATGACGACCTGCGCGCCTTCCGGCGGAACAGCCATGCCGATCTGGCGGCGGACGCTCGGTCCGGTCCCGTAGAACCGATAGTTGTCCGGGAAGGTCTGAAGGCGCGCCCGCTCGCGATTGGTGAGAGCGCGCGGCTCGGACCAGTGGTACATGTGCGTCCCGCCTCCGCCCGATCCGGTGACGGTGTACGACGGCTCGTCCGGGTTCAGTCGACGGTAGATGTTGCTGAGTGTCGCTCCCTTGACATTGAGCCTGAGGGAATCGTCATCGAACTTGGTGTTGAACGCGTTCTTTCCCGGCGCAATGGCCATGAGACGGTCGATCACTGACTGCTTGTGCTTGATGCGGCCGTTGTTGTACGCCTCAGGGTGGATAGGATCCATCTCGATCGCCTCGCGCGCTGTCTTCTGCTGACTCTTGTGCGGCGTAGTCGGCTTGGGGACCTTGAACTCAACACCCAGGTCTCTGCTGAGGTCTCGGCGGATGCCCGTGATGAGGAAACGGTGCCTCTTCTGAGGTAGCCCGTACTCCTCGAATCGGTAGAGGTGGACGACGAGGTCGTAACCGACTTCGGAGCGGGTGTCGACGGCGTCCTCCCCATAGAACTCCACGAAGCTCGGGTCCGTCAGTGCCGCGGCACCTGGATCGCGCAGAGCAGAGAGGATCTTTCCGAATGCTCTGCCTCCGTTGGCCCTGGAGAGACCGGATACGTTCTCCGCCACGAACCAGTCCGGCGAATGGAGCGCGAGAGCATGCACGCCATAGGTGTACAGGGCCCCATAATCGCCTTCGAGCCCGCGATGCTCCCCGACCGTGCTGAAATCGTTGCATGGGAAGCCGAAGGCGAAGGCGTTGAACTCTGGAACCTGTCGGAGGTCGAATCCTCGGACATCTGCCGTGAAGACCGTCTCCTCGGAGGCGCCCGGGATGTTCTTCCGATAGGTCTCTGCCGTGTCCGCATGATATTCAACGGCCCAACCATGGCGGATCGATGACCCGCCCTCCTTGCCGGAGATCTGACGGCTGGCCCGCTCCGCCCCGAGAGCGATCCCGCCCGGACCGCTGAACATCTCGCCCAGGACATAGCTCGGCACCAGGCCACCTCCGTCGATGCTTGCTCCTTGTCAGGGCAGCCTATCGTGCGCCGGAGCGAGCATCTCGTAAGCACGTCCGAGGCAGAGGGCCGACCTCTGACGAGCAGCTTACTCTGCGGGGGTGTCAGAGTTGTGGTTCTCGCCGTCGCGGGATCGGGTTCAGCCACGAATCTCACGTTCATCAGAGACGAGCTCGACCCCGTACGGTCTACCGTCGAGGTCATGACCGCCCGCTCAGCCGAGGACACCCGCACCCCCTATCACCGCCTCCGCACCTGGCTGCTGCGCATCCTCGTCGGCCTGCTCGCTCTCGCCGTGGTGGCCGTAGTGGGGACGGTGATCTGGGCGAAGACCGGGGTGCATGCAGCGGACGACTCGGTCTGGTCGCTGGCGCAGAGCTCTCCCGAGATGACGATCACCGAGACGGACACGGGGCTCATCCTCTCCCCCGCCGACGGGCCCGCCCTCGACGTCGGCCTCGTGCTCCTGCCGGGAGCGAAGGTAGAAGCGGAAGCGTACGCCGGCGTCCTCTCCGGTCTCGTCATCGATGAGGGCATGACCGTCGTCGTGGCCAAGCCCTGGCTGAATCTCGCGCTCCTGGATCCGCGCGGACTCGACACCTTCACCGACCTCGCCCCGTCGATCGGCAGCTGGATCGTCGGCGGGCACTCCCTCGGCGGCGTGCGCGCCTGCATGCTCGCCGAGGACGCCGACGCGCTGCTCCTGCTGGGCTCCTACTGCTCGACAGACCTGTCCGGCACCGACCTGCCGGTCCTCAGCATCTCCGGCAGCGAGGACGGCCTGTCCACCCCCGAGAAGATCGCCGAGAACCGCGACATGCTTCCGGACGACGCGACCATGGTGGAGATCGAGGGAGCATCGCATGCGAGCTTCGGGTCCTACGGCGCCCAGCAGAGGGACGGCACGTCCACCGTCACCCTGCCGGACATGATCGCCGGGATCCGGGACAGCACCATGGGGCTCGTCGAGCGGATCGACCGGTGAAGGTCTGGGCCAGGACAGTCCGGGCGCGGACGGCCGGAACCCCGCCACCGGACCGGAATGCCCGATAGCCTGGGGGTCCGCAGCGATGACGCTGCGTGTCGTCACTCGAGGAGGCGTCCGATGCCGCACCTGCTCCCCGAAACCCCCGCCCTCGCCTCCAGCGCGGAGCAGGCCGTCTGGGAGCGTCTGCGCGACCAGCTGCCCGAGGACGCCACCGTCATCGCCGGCCAGCGGATCACCGCTCACGGGCACGAGATCGAGATCGACCTGCTGGTGCTGTGGCCGGACGTCGGCACCGCCGTCATCGAGGTCAAGGGCGGGCGCGTCGGCGTCGAGGACGGCACATGGCTGCAGTCCGACCGCCACGGAGCCCACCCCCTGCAGCCCTCCCCCGTCGAGCAGGCCCAGCGGGCCAAGCACGAGCTCGTGCGCTACCTCAACGCGACCTCCTCACGGGTCATCGGACGCAGCGCCCATCTCGTGGCCCTGCCGTACACGCAGCTGCCCGCGGACTGGGACGTGCCCGATGCGCCGCGGGAGATCGTCCTGGACAGCACCGACATGGCACGCCTCCCGGAGCGCATCGCCGAGGCCCTCCACCGTCAGGAGAAGGCCGGATACATCCCGCTGGACTCCGACCAGCGCGACCATGCGGTGGCGATGCTGCGCCGCACCCACCGGGCCATCGAGAGCGTCCGGCTGACCTGCCGCGAGATCGAGGACCGCAGCAATCAGCTCACCCGCGAGCAGGAGCGCGCCATCGGCATGCTGCGCTTCCAGCACCGGGCTCAGATCATGGGCGGCGCCGGCTCCGGCAAGACCCATCTGGCGATGATCAAGGCGCGCACGCTCGCCCGCGACGGCTTCCGGACCGCGCTGATGTGCTACTCGCGCGGACTGGCGCGCTACTTCCAGCTGCTGTCCTCCACATGGCCGGAGGAGGAGCGGCCCGCGTTCGTCGGCCTTTTCCACGACCTGCCGGTCCACTGGGGCGTCGAGGCCGTGGACGAGTTCGGCGGCGACGCCGTCACCTACTACGAGCATCATCTTCCCCAGCGGCTCGCCGACGTCGCCCGCGAGCAGAACGAGGATCAGCTGTTCGACGCGATCGTCGTCGACGAGGGCCAGGACTTCGCCGACGCCTGGTGGGACGGGCTGCTGCCGTGCCTGCGCGACGAGGCCACAGGGGTGCTCTTCGTGTTCACCGACGAGCACCAGAGCGTGTTCGACCGCGAGGGCGTCGCCCCCATCACCCTGAACCCGTTCCCCCTGGACGACAACCTCCGCTCGACCGCTCGCATCGCCCGCACCTTCGCACCCCTCACCCCCATCGAGCAGACGCCCCGCCTCGACGAGGGAGAGCCCGTGCGATACGTCCGCGCCCGGACGTCCGAGGCGATCTCCGCAGCCGACGACGCGGTCGAGCAGCTCCTCGCCGAGGGCTGGGAGCCCGGGGACATCGCCCTGCTCACCACGCGCAGCCGGCACCCCGAGCAGATCGCCCGCATCGAGCACGCCGGGCACGACGGCTACTGGGACGAGTACTTCTCCGGCGAGGACGTCTTCTACGGGCACGTGCTGAACTTCAAGGGCCTCGAACGGCGCGTCGTCGTCCTCGCCGTCAACGGCTTCCACTCCGACGAGCGGGCACCTCACCTGCTGTACGTCGGGCTGTCCCGTGCCCGCTCCCTGCTCGTCGTCGTCGGCGACCCCGGGGAGATCTGGGACGCGGGCGGCGACGAGGTGTGGCAGCGGATCGCGGGCGAGCATGCCGAGCGGTGAGGCCGACCGCCGTCTCGCTGAAACCGGCAGTCTCCGCCGACGCATCGCCCGCGCCCTCGACCCGTCGCTCGCCGCGCCCGCGCTCGTCGACGATCTGCTGACGCGGATCATCGAGCTCGATGCGAGCGCGCCCGTCGGATGGGTCGATCGGCTGCTCGGTGCGGAGGACGGCGATCCGGCCGACGAACGGGCGGTGCGCGCGATCGTCGGCGACGTCCTGTACGAGCGGGGACTCTCCGCGGACCGGGTGGGACCGGTGCTGGCACCGCATGTCGGAGCCTGGTCGCCACCCGATCCGCAGCAGCTCGAGCCGCTGGTCATCGACCGCACCGACCTCGCAGGCCCCGAGGACCTCCGCGAGCGCTATGACGCGATCGTCATCGGCTCGGGGGCCGGCGGCGGGGTGGCCGCGAAGGTGCTCGCCGAGTCCGGTCGCAGAGTGCTCGTCGTCGAGCGCGGCACCCTCCCGGCCCGTCGGTCCCTGCTCGTAGACCATCTGCGCACTCCGCGCGCAGGGCTCGGCCTCTTCGCGTGGTCCGGTCCGCTCGCAGGGTCCGAGGTGCGCGAGAGCCTGGTCGGGCCCGAGGGCCCGGACGACGCCGATGCACGATGGCAGGACGCGGTCGCCGGACAGGGAGCATGGAGCGGGAACGCCATGACGATAGGCGGAGGCACCCGTGTCTACGGAGCGCAGGCCTGGCGATTCGGACCTGCGGACTTCCTGATGGCCAGCCGATACGGGGTGCCGGAGGGCTCGTCCCTCGCCGACTGGCCGATCTCCTACGAGGACCTCGAGCCGTACTACACCCGCATCGAGCAGATGCTCGGCGTCAGCGGCGGCCCCGCGAACGATCCCTGGGAAGGTGCCCGCTCCGCGCCTCTGCCGATGGGTCCCCTCGCGCGCTCGCCCCTCGGCGAGCGCCTCCATGAGGCCGCCGCCCGCATGGGCATGGGCACCCAGCCCGTGCCGCTGCTGGTCAACAGCACTCCCTACAGGGGCCGCGCGGCATGCATCCGCTGCTCCCAGTGCGTGGGCTTCGACTGCCCGGTGGGTGCCCGCGCCGGCAGTCACAACAGCACGCTCCCTGCCGCTCTCGCGACCGGGCGGGCCACGCTGCTGGCCGGCGCGCAGGCCTCTCGGATCCTCGTGGGACCAGGCGGTCGTGCCGAGGGCGCCGAGCTCGTCGGCGAGGATCCTGACCACCGCTCGCGGGGGATCTGGCGACGACGGGTCTCCGCCGAGCTCGTGGTCCTCGCGGCAGGGGCGATCGAGTCGGCCCGCCTGCTGCTGGACAGCGCGACCGCAGACCACCCCGACGGCCTCGGCAACGCCCGCGACCAGGTCGGCCGCCACCTCCAGGGGCATGCGTACGGCGGAGCGGCCGCGCTGTTCGACGAGCAGGTCGTGGACCTCCGCGGGCCGGGTCCCGACATCGCGACCGCCGACCTGCGCCATGGGAACGACGGGGTCATCGGTGGCGGGATCCTCGCCGACGAGTTCGTCCCCACGCCGGCCTCCACCCAGCGGATGCTGCGCGAGACGGGTCTCGTCGACGCGGATGCGGCCGTCGGGGCCGCGTCGATGGAGCGCGCGATGCTGAGGCTGGGACGTGTCATGGGGCCGATCCAGGAGGTGACGACCGCTGACTCCCGTGTGCGCATCGACCCTTCCCGCCGGGACCGCTTCGGTCGATCGATCGTGAGGCTGTCCGGGAGCCTGCACCCGGAGGATCTGCGCGGACGCGATCTGCTGTCCTCGCGGGCCGCCGACTGGCTCCACGAGGCCGGCGCATCCGCGATCGTGCCGATGGGCCCGATGCGCTGGCCGACGCCGGTCTCCGCCGGACAGCATCAGGCGGGAACCTGCCGGATGGGCGAGGACCCCGCGCGCTCGGTCGTGGATCCGGACGGCCGCGTGTGGGGCCACGACGGGATCATCGTCGCCGACGCCTCCGTGCACGTGACCAACGGCGGAGCGAACCCCGTGCTGACCATCCTGGCGAACGCCCTGCGGATCGCAGAGGGCGTCAGCCGATGATCACGCCCCCGCGGTAGCCGTCGTCGTGGAGGGTCGCGAGGACGTCGAGGTCGTCGTCGGCGATCGGCAGGAGATGGGAGGCCGAGGGATCGGTGCCCTCGTCGACCCAGGGATCCTCGACGAGGATCACGCCGTCCAGCGCCGTGTGGCAGAGGATCCAGTGGGGCACCTCCACACCCATCCACTCCTGGAGCGAGACCAGCAGCAGCACCCGCCTCCCCGCGTCGAGGGCGGCGCGGACCTCGGGGATCGTCAGGCGATCACGGCTCGCGGGGATGCCGAGGGCTCAGGCATCGTCGCGGAAGGCCCGCTGGAGGATCGCCCGCCAGGAGACCTCGTCGCCCTCGAGGTGCTCGAGCATGACGGGCCGCTCCGTGTCCAGACGGATCTCGAGCGGCAGCTCGGGGTGCGCCCGGCGCAGGGCGACGGCGAGGCCGAAGGGCTCGATCGACGGATGGTTCGTCGCCTCCCGCCACAGGCGCAGCTCCGCCTCCCGGGAGGCCGGGGTCGCGTCGTCGGCCCGGTCGATCGAGAGCGCCATGAGCGCGGCCGAGGCACCGCAGGAGAAGGGTGTGCTCTGACGGCGGTGCGCGGGAACGGGGCCGACGGGGGGCTGGATCAGCCAGCGGATCCCGTCGGTCGTCACCGACCACGCGGACGATTCCCTCGGCGCGGGCCGCGGCGAGCAGATCCGCCTCCTCGCCGTCGAGCGACAGCACGCTCCAGCTCGCGGTGCGCGGACGGGCGGCGACTCGCACGGAGCCGCCGCCCGCCAGAGCGATCTCCCGGACCTCAGGCACCGGTGATCGCGTCGACGTAGGCGTCGATCGCCTGCTCGCAGGAGCGGGGGCCGCCGGCGCCCCAGATCCGCGGCGGGAACTTGTGGACGCGCCCCTCCTCGACGGCCGGCAGGGACGTCCAGATCTCGTTCTTCTCCATCTCCTCGACGTAGCTGCCGGCGCCGTCGTCGTCGGCATAGAACAGGTTCGCGTCCCCGACGGCGGTGAGGCCCTCGAGGTCGGTCGTGGTCAGGCCGTAGTCGGGGTAGACGCCGCCGGTGCCGTAGGAGGCCTCGATCTCGGCAACCCAGGCCGGGGTGAGGCCAAGCTCCTTGCCGAGCTCCGTGAACAGGGCCCCGTCGGTGTAGGGGCGGATGGTGAGGTTGCCGCTCTCGATCCAGCCGTCGAAGAAGAGGAAGTCCGTGGTGGGCAGGTCGGCGCCCTCGACCTCCTGCTTCGCCTCGGCGAGGTGGTCCTCGAACTCCTGGACGACGACGTCGGCGCGCTCGCTGCGGCCGGTGGCCTCCCCGATCATCGTGAACACGGAGAGCATGTTGCCGATCGGGTCGTCGGGGTCCGCGCCGAGTGTCGCGAGCACGGGGACTCCCCCGTCCTCGAGCTGGGTGATGATCTCGTCGTCGGCGGTGAAGGCCTCGACGACGATCAGGTCAGGATCCAGCGCGTAGATCGCGTCGAGATCGGGCTCCTCGCGGGCGCCGATGTCGGTGACGTCATCGGGCAGGACCTCGGCGCTGTCCCAGGTGCTGAAGCCCTCGGCGTCGGAGACGCCGACAGGGGCGACGCACAGGGTCAGGGCGTCCTCGATCTGCTGCCACTCGAGCACGACGATGCGCTCGGCGGGCTTTTCGAGCTCGACCATCCGGCCCACACCGTCGACGATGCTGACGGGGTCGGTCGAGGTGGCCGTGGTGTCCTCGGCGCAGTCCTCGGAGATGGCGGAGGCGGCGTCGGAGGCCTGGGCGGTGGGCTCGTCGACGGTGGTGGTGCCGCAGGAGCTGAGGGCGAGAGATGCAGCGGCCAGGGCGACGACCGCGGTGGCGATGCGGGGCAGAGCGGACATGGGGTCCTTCCGGAGAGCGGGACGGGGTCCGCGAGGCCGCGGGACCCCCGAGGAGGTAAGGACAACCTTGCCTGGTTCAGGGTAAGAAGCGTTGCGAATGTCCGCAACCATGCGGTCGGGACATCAGATGCAGAGAACCGGTCAGCGCTGTCGGGCGGCGAAAGCCCCCGGCGTGGTCCCCATGACCCGCGAGAAGGCAGCGATGAAGGTGCTGGGCCTCCAGTATCCGAGCAGCATCGACACCTCCTGCACCCGCTCCCCCTCCCCCAGCAGCTCGAGGGCCTGGTGCACTCGCAGCACCTGCCGCCACTGACCGGAGGACAGGCCCGTCGTCTGACGGAAGGCTCGGGTGATCGTGCGCTCGCTCAGGCGCAGGTCCCGGGCCCATTCCTCGAGGTCCCTCGGATCCGCAGGGTCCTCCAGCAGCGCCTCGGCGATCGGCGCGACCCGGGGGTCGTCCGGCATCCGGAGCGCGAGCGGATCGGCCGAGGGCTCCAGCACGTCCATCACGACCGCCTCCGTGCGCGCCCTCTGCTCCGGCTCGAGATCGGTGCGGACCAGCCGGAGCAGGAGCGACTCGAGCACTGCGCTCATCTCGATCACGCACGCCCGGTCGAGGCCGACGGAGGGAGCATCGACCGCGAAGAATGCGTCGCACAGCTCCACGCCCGCGGTCAGCCGCCCGGCGTGGGGCGTTCCGGCGGGCAACCACAGGCCGCGACCCTCGGGGACCGTCATCAGCTCCCGCCCGACGCGCGCGCTCATGGTGCCTCCGCGCACCCACACCAGCTCGTGCAGCGGGTGGGTGTGCTCGGGGAACTCGGTGGGGGCGGCGGCCTCATGGGTCTCCGTGTGGATCACGAAGGCCGCCGGCGCGTCGGACGGCAGGCCCTCCGCCTCGAGCACGACGGTGCGGGGCTCGCGACGCCAGGCGCCGAGCCCCGCACCGTCCGCTGGCGCCGAGTTCACGATGCGCAGGCTACCCAGATCGCCGAGCGGGCGTAGATTTCTCCCGGCGCACCGCTCCGGGCGCTTCCGGCCCCCGCAGCTCTCCCCGACTCCCCCGAAGGACCACTGCATGACCTCCGCCTCCCCCGAGACCTCCGCCGCGTCGGAGCTCTCGCGCGACCCGCGACTGGACCGCCCCTGGCCCGCGCTGTGGTCCATCGTCCTGGGGTTCTTCATGATCCTCGTGGACACCACCATCGTCACGGTCGCGATGCCGCACATGCAGGTCGCGCTCGGCGCCGACCTGTCCTCCCTCATGTGGGTCACGAGCGCCTACCTGCTCGCCTATGCGGTGCCGCTGCTGATCACCGGCCGTCTCGGGGACCGCATCGGCATGAAGACGATGTACATGGCGGGCCTCGGCGTGTTCACCCTGGCGAGCCTGTGGTGCGGGCTCTCGGGGAGCGTCGAGATGCTGATCATCGCGCGGATCGTGCAGGGACTGGGGGCCGGCATGATGACCCCGCAGACCATGTCGATGATCACCCGCATGTTCCCGCCCGCCCAGCGCGGCCAGGCGATGGCGCTGTGGGGAGCGACCGCGGGGGTCGCCACGCTCGTCGGCCCGCTGGCGGGCGGCCTGCTGGTCGACGGACCGGGCTGGGAGTGGATCTTCTTCGTCAACATCCCCGTCGGCATCATCGGCCTGGGACTGGCCTGGCGGAACGTGCCGAGGTTCTCGCGCCGAGCGCATTCCTTCGACTGGCTCGGCGTGGTGCTGTCCGCCGTCGGACTGTTCCTGCTGGTGTTCGGCATCCAGGAGGGCAGCACCTACGACTGGGGCACGATCACCGACTCCCTGCGCATCGGACCGCTCGACACCGGAGTGCCGGTCACCGTCCCCGCGCTCATCATCGCGGGCGTCATCGTGATGATCCTCTTCGTCGTGTGGCAGGCGCTCAACCGCAGCGAGCCGCTCGTGCCGCTCTCCCTGTTCCGGGACCGCAGCTTCTCCGTCGCGAACATCGCGATCGCCATGATGGGCGCGACCGTGCTGACGCAGTCCTATCCGATCACGCTCTACCTGCAGCGGGTGCTCGGGATGTCGCCCACCGAGGCGGCGCTGATGACCATCCCCATGGCGCTGGTCTCCGGCGGCCTCTCTCCCGTCGTCGGGAGGCAGATGACGCGCGTGAACCCGCGCTGGCTGGCCGTCGGCGGCTTCGCATCCCTGGCCGGCGGCCTGTTCTGGTTCTCCCGCATCATGTCGGCCGACGCCCGGGTGCTCCCGCTCCTGCTGCCGTTCTTCCTGATCGGTCTCGGCAATGCGCTGATCTGGGGGCCGCTGTCCTTCTCGGCGACCCGCAACCTCCCGCCCTCCCGGGCGGGCGCCGGCTCCGGCGTCTACAACGAGACCCGCCAGATCGGCTCCGTGCTCGGCTCCGCGGCGATCACCACGCTCATGAGCAACCGGATCGCCGCACGGTTCACCGAGGCGCTGGGCCCCGACGCCGCGAGCGCCGGCGGCGGCTCCGTCTCCGAGATCTCCGGCGGGACCGGGGGCGAGGCGCTGCCGGACCAGCTGCAGGCTCCCTTCGCCGCCGCCATGGCCGACGCGATGCTCCTGCCGGTGGCGCTGTCGCTCGTCGGCCTGATCGCTGCCTTCGCCCTCGGCAGGCCCATGGACAAGGGGGCCTGGGCGAAGGACGCGTGAGCGCCGGGGCGACGCTATCCTGGGCGGCACCTGAGACGCTCGAGGGGGAATCGACATGTCCAGCTCGCCCGGCCCGTACCCGCCCGCACCCGGCTCCGGCCCGTCCGGCCAATCCGGCGCAGGGCCCTGGACGCCCGCGCCCGATCCGGCGCAGCAGCCGACGAGCCGCAAGGGCCTCTACATCGGACTCGGCCTCGGCTGCCTCGGCCTGGTGATCGTCGCAGTGGTGGTGATCGCCCTCATCGCCTTCTTCGCCCTGCGCGGCGGCTCGGATGCCGGCGGAGGCTCGGCAGGCAGCGAGACCACGCAGGCGGCTTCCCCGCAGGAGCAGGCGACCGCACTGGTCACGGAGTACATGGATGCTCTCGTGGCCGGCGACTCGGCGACCGCGCTCGAGCTGCGCCCGGCCGACGGCGGCACCCAGCTGTCGACCGAGGCCTACGACGCCGCCCTCGCGGCAGGCCCGATCGCGGACGTCACGATCTCCGATCCGATCATGGACTCCGACTACGGGGCCACCATCACGGTCGAGTACACCGTCGGCGGCACGGCCGCCACCGAGGAGTTCAGCGTCTCGGACTACGACGGCGACGGCGTCTTCGAGCTGGACCAGTCCTACGCGACGGTGCTCGTGCCCGACAGCCTCAGCGGACTGGGGCTGACCGTCGCGGGCGAGGAGGTCGCCGACGGCGACAGCCTCCACCTCCTGCCCGGCGCCTACGAGCTCGCCGTGGGCGCCGAGCACTTCACCCTCGCCTCGACCGACCCCTTCACCGTGACCAGCGACTACGAGAACTCGGACTGGCCGGATCCTGCGCTCACCGAGGACGGCCTGGAGGTCTTCCGGGGCGCCGTGCAGGACGCGGTCGACGAGTGCATCGCCATGACGACCCTCGAGTCCGGCTGCGGACTCGACCCGATCTCCGCGGAGGAGGACGCCAACGGGATCATCGCCGAGGAGGGCACGGTCGAGCGCAGCCTCACCGACGACGCCCAGCGCGCGATCGACACGATGACCGCCACCCCGTCGTACGACGACCCCACCTACGTGAAGGGCGAGGTGGTCGGCACTGTCGACACCACCATGCAGTGCACGCAGGACGGCGTCAGCGGCACCTGCTCGCTGTGGTGGGGCAACTCGATCTCCGTGCCGTCGGTGGACATGGCGGATCCGGAGCTCCCCGTCTCCTGGAGCTGACGGCCCCGAGCGGGAGCGGCCCGGCAGGGCGTCGGCGTGACGGACGAGACTGCCGTCTGCCTTGATGCACACTGTGCACCGGTGCAAGAATGCACGGGTGCAAACAGCTGATCTGAGCCTCCGCGAGCGACAGCGCCTCGAGACCCTCGAGCGCCTCCACGTCGCCGCCGCCGAGCTCGCCGAGGCCGACGGCCTCGCCGCGACCACGGTCGACGCGATCGCCGAGCGGGCGGGCGTCTCGCGCCGCACGTTCTTCAACTACTACGCCGGCAAGGAGGACGCGGTCCTCGGACTGATCGGTCCGAGCATCCCCTCGGAGATCCTCGACGAGGCCGCCGACGCCGGGTCGTCCGACGACGACCTCCGTCGCGCGGTCCATCTGCTGACCCTGACCGCGCGCGCCTCGCGCCTGACCGTCGGCGGCTCCGCCCGTCGGCGCCAGCTGATCGATCAGATGCCGGAGCTCGGCGACCGCATCAAACGGCAGACCCAGCAGATCCAGGACCTCGTCCTCGAGGCGCTCACCAGCCCCGACTCCGAGCTGGGCGACCACGTCGCGGGCTCGATCGAACGGGCCCGTGCCCTCGTCCTGCTGGCCGCCGCCGTCATGCGCTACGCGTACGACACCGACCCCCGAATCCTCGAGGACGAGGACCTGTCCGCCCTCGACAGCTCCATCTCCACCTTCCGCAACCTCCTGAAAGAGGATTGATGACCTCACGCGCAGACACCATCGCGCGGCCGAGCTCCAGCGAGGAGCCGACCCCGTCCGGCAGGACCATCGCCCTGCTCTTCGTCGGCCTGATGGTCACGATGCTCATGGCATCGCTGTCCCAGACCATCCTGTCCACCGCGCTGCCGACGATCGTCGGTCAGCTCGGCGGCGTCGAGCAGATGACCTGGGTCATCACCGGCTACATCCTCGCCTCGACCGTGATGATGCCCGTCTACGGGCGCATGAGCGACATCCTGGGCCGCAAGCCCATGCTGATCGCCGCGATCGTGCTGTTCATGATCGGCTCCGTCTTCGGAGCGACCACGAACTCCATCGACTTCCTCGTCGTCGCCCGCGTCATCCAGGGCCTCGGCGGCGGCGGGCTGATGATCCTCTCCCAGGCCGCGATCGCCGAGGTCGTGCCCGCTCGCGAGCGCGGGAAGTACATGGGCATCATGGGTGCCGTCTTCGCGGTGTCCTCCGTCGCCGGCCCGCTCGTCGGCGGCTGGCTCACCGAGGGGCCCGGCTGGCGCTGGGCCTTCTGGCTGAACATCCCGTTCGGCGTCCTGGCCATCGTCGCCGTCGCCCTGTTCCTCCATCTGCCGAGGCCCGTGCGCACGGAGCGCGCGAGGATCGACTACCTGGGCATGGCCCTCATCGCCGCGGCCACCGTCGCGATCGTGCTCGTGTGCACCTGGGGCGGCGGCCAGTACGACTGGATCTCCCCGCAGATCCTCGGTCTGATCGCCGCGGCCGTCGTGCTGGGCGCGCTGTTCGTGCTGGTCGAGTCGCGTGCCGCGCAGCCGGTCATGCCGCTCGCGCTGTTCCGGAACCGCAGCTTCGTGCTGGCGACCTTCTCGGGCCTGCTCACCGGCATCGCCATGTTCGGCGTGCTCTCCTACATGCCGACCTACATCCAGATGGTCGTGGGGGTCTCCGCGACCGTCGCCGGGCTGCTGATGATCCCCATGATGGGCGGCCTGCTGGTCTCCTCGATCATCTCCGGCCAGCTGGTCACCCGCACCGGCCGGTACAAGATCTTCCCGCTGATCGGCTCGGCGATCATGGCGGTCGGGCTGCACATGATCTCGACGATGACCATCGACACGCCCACCTGGGTGCTGTGCACGTACGTGGGGATCTTCGGCATCGGTCTGGGACTGGGCCAGCAGATCCTGATGCTGATCGTGCAGGACGCCTTCCCCGTCCGCATCGTCGGCACCGCCACCGCCTCGTTCAACTACTTCAAGCAGGTCGGCGCGACCGTCGGCTCTGCGATCGTGGGCGCCGTCTTCGCCACCCGTCTGACCAGCCTGCTCACCGAGAACATGACCTCGGCCCTGGCCTCCGCCAGCCCCGAGGAGCTCGCTGCGGCCGACGGCATCGATGCGAACACGCTGACGCCGTCGGCGGTCCTCGACCTGCCCGACGTCCTCCGCATCCCGATCATCACCTCCTACAACGAGGCGCTGCTGCCGATCGTGCAGTGGCTGACCCCGCTCGCGATCGCGGTGATCATCGTGATGCTCTTCGTGAAGGAGAAGGCGCTCTCGGAGACCATCGACCGCAGCGTCGACGAGTCCTCCGTCATCGGCACCGGGGACGGCCCCGATGTCGCCTCCGCGGCGATCACCGAGGCCAGCGTCGACGGCGCGGCCCACGACGAGGAGAGGGTCCCCGCGACCACCGGCTCCTGACGAGCAGGGCGGCGGGAGAGGCGAATACAGTGGTCGGCATGGATTCCGCCCGAGCCGCCGACACCGCCGCCCTCCTCGCCGCCCCTGCCGGCGAGGGCTCGTCCGGCTCCCTCGCCGAGAGGGCGCTGCGGGTCCTCTCGACGGTGTTCGGGTACGAGGCGTTCCGCGGGGACCAGGCGGCGATCATCGAGCGGGTCGCCTCCGGCGGCGACGCGATCGTGCTGATGCCCACCGGTGGAGGCAAGTCCCTGTGCTACCAGATCCCCGCGCTGCTGCGGGAGGGCACGGGCATCGTCGTCTCCCCCCTGATCGCCCTGATGAGCGACCAGGTCGCCGCCCTCGAGGCCAACGGGGTGCGCGCCGCGTTCCTGAACTCCACGCTCTCGCCGCAGGAGGCGCAGGCCGTCGAGCAGCAGCTGCTCGCCGGCGAGATCGACCTGCTGTACATGGCTCCGGAGCGCCTGGTGCTCCCGCGCACGATCCAGCTGCTGCAGCGGGCGCGCCTGGCCCTGTTCGCGATCGACGAGGCGCACTGCGTCTCCCAGTGGGGGCATGACTTCCGCCCCGACTACCTCGGGCTCAGCATGCTCGCCGACACGTTCCCGGGCGTGCCCCGGATCGCGCTGACCGCGACCGCGACCCGCGCCACCCACCAGGAGCTCACCGAGCGGCTGCGGATGCAGGATGCGCAGCATTTCGTCTCCAGCTTCGACCGCCCCAACATCCAGTACCGGATCGAGCCGAAGGACAGGCCGCGGGAGCAGCTGCTGCGGCTCATCGCCGCCGAGCACGAGGGCGAGTCGGGGATCGTGTACTGCCTCTCCCGCAAGAGCGTCGAGCAGACCGCGCAGTGGCTCGCCGACCGCGGGATCCCCGCCCTCCCCTACCACGCGGGGATGCCGGCCGAGGAGCGCCGGCGCAACCAGGAGCGCTTCCTGCGGGCCGACGGGCTGATCATCGTCGCGACCATCGCCTTCGGGATGGGCATCGACAAGCCCGACGTCCGCTTCGTCGCCCATCTGGATCTGCCCAAGTCCATCGAGGGCTACTACCAGGAGACCGGACGGGCCGGCCGCGACGGCCAGCCCTCGACCGCCTGGATGGCCTACGGGCTGGGGGACGTCGTCAGCCAGCGGAGGTTCATCGACGCCGGCGAGGGGGACGAGGCGTTCAAGCGCAATGCGCGCTCGCACCTCGACGCGATGCTCGCCCTGTGCGAGACCGTCACCTGCCGACGCAAGCAGCTGCTGCGCTACTTCGGGCAGGAGATGGAGGGCGAGAGCTGCAGCAACTGCGACACCTGCATCACCCCCGCGAGCACCTGGGATGCGACGGTCGCCGCCCAGAAGCTGCTGTCGGCTCTGATCCGTCTGGATCGCGAGCGCGATCAGAGGTTCGGCGCCACCCAGGTGATCGACGTCCTGCTGGGGCGCGAGAACGAGCGCTCCCGCCAGTCCCGGCATGACGAGCTGAGCGTCTGGGGGATCGGCCAGGAGCTCACCGAGCGCGAGTGGCGCTCGGCGCTGCGGCAGCTCATCGCCCGCGGGATCGTCGAGGCCGTCGGCGAGTACGGCGTCCTCGTGCCCGGTCCGGGCGCCGGGCCGGTGCTGCGCGGCGAGCACCCGCTCGAGCTGGCCGTCGACCGGTCGCCCCGGCGCGCGCCCCGCGGCCGGTCCGGCTCCGGCGGCGGGTCGGCAGGAGCGGGATCGCGGGCCGCGGAGTCCCTCGAGCCCGCGCAGCAGGAGGTCTTCGAGGCGCTGCGGCGCTGGCGCACCGAGGTCGCCAAGGAGAAGCAGATCCCGCCGTACATGGTGTTCTCCGATGCGACCCTGGTGGGGATCGTCGAAGCCCGGCCCGCGACGATCGGCGCCCTGGGCGGAGTCAGCGGGCTGGGCGCGAAGAAGCTCGCGACCTACGGGGACGCGGTGCTCGAGGTGCTGGCCGAGCAGGGATGACTCCGACAGAATGAGGCGCATCGCTCGCCCGTCGTCGAAGGAGATCCCGTGAGCCAGACCCCCGCCTCCCCCCTGCTCGCCGAGGGCGCCCGCCTCGAGCGCGTCGCCACCGGCGCGCGATGGGCGGAGGGACCGCTGTGGATCCCCGGCCGTCGCGCCGTGCGCTTCAGCGACATCCCCGGCGACCGCATCCTCGAGTTCTCCGAGGAGACCGGTGAGACGACCGAGTTCGCCCGGGACGTCATGTTCGCCAACGGCCGTGCCCTCGACCTGCAGGGGATGGTCATCTCCTGCTCGCACGGGAAGCGCTCCATCCAGCGCGACCGCGCGGTGCGGCCCGGCGACGAGCACCGCCCGCAGGAGCTCGTGGAGAGATGGGACGGCAGGCGGTTCAACTCCCCCAACGACGTCATCGTCGCCTCCGACGGCTCCATCTGGTTCACCGATCCCTCCTACGGCATCTACCGGCCCGACGAGGGGATCGCCGGCGAGGAGGAGTACGGAGACCGCTACGTGTTCCGCTACGACGAGTCGACCGGGGAGGTGCGCCCGATGGTGATCGACGTCGAGGCGCCCAACGGGCTCGCGCTCTCCCCCGACGAGACCCTGCTGTACGTCGCCGACTCGTCGGCCTCCCCCGCGGATCCTCACCGCGAGAATCCGGCGCGGCCCCGCGGCCATGCGATCCGGGTGTACGACGTGGTCGAGGGACAGCACGCGAAGAACGGCCGCGTGCTCGCAGAGGTCTCCCCCGGTGTGCCCGACGGGATCAAGGTCGACGCGGAGGGCCGCATCTGGAGCTCGAGCGGCTCCGGCGTGCAGGTGCTCACCCCCGAGGGCGAGAGGATCCTGGACCTGCCGGTGCCCGAGCGCACGGCCAACCTCTGCTTCGGCGGGGACGACGGGACCACGCTCTACATCGCCGCCACCACCAGCCTCTACCGCATCGGGACCACCACCCGGGATGCCACGACCGTCGCCCGGGCGAACCGACCCCGCGGAGGGGAGCAGGAGGAGATCCCGGGCTGAGACGGCGGTACCTTCTGGGCATGGCCACCACCGCCTCCGTCCCCTCCGCTCCCGGCTCCTGCCCAGCTCCCGCAGCCGATCGGGCGACCGTCGTCGGCCTCATGTCGGGGACCTCGCACGACGCGATCGACGCCGCCGCGGCCCGCCTGCGCGCCGACGGCGACACGCTCTGCATGGAGGTGCTGGGGATGGTGTCCGTGCCGTATCCCCCGCGCCTGCGCCGGATGATCCGCGACGCGCTGCCGCCCGCGAAGGTGACCATGGCCCAGGTGTGCGCCCTGGACACGCTCATCGGGCAGGCGTTCGCGGAGGTCGCTCGACGGGCGGTCGGCGAGCTGTGCCAGGGCGAGGCCGATCTCGTCGTCTCGCACGGGCAGACCCTGCACCACTGGGTCGAGGACGGCGCGGTCCTGGGGACCCTGCAGCTGGGCCAGCCCGCATGGATCGCCGAGGCCACCGGCTGCCCGGTCGTCGCGGACCTGCGCCCGCGCGACGTCGCCGCCGGCGGGCAGGGCGCTCCCCTGGTGAGCCTGGTCGATGCGCTCTGGCTCGGAGACGCGCGCCGCGCCGCGGTGAACCTCGGCGGGATCGCCAACGCGACGCTCGTCGGCCCGGAGCGCGAACCGGTCGCCTTCGACACCGGGCCGGCGAACGCCCTGATCGATGCGCTGGTGCTCGAGCGCACCGGCGGCGCGCAGGCCTTCGACCGCGACGGCCGGATGGCCTCGCTCGGCACCGTCGACGAGGCGCTGCTCTCGAGGATGCTCGCGGAGCCGTACTACGCGCTCCCCCCGCCCAGGACCACCGGCAAGGAGCTCTTCGACGCCGGATACACGGCGGGCTTCCTCGCCGGACAGCCGCGCAGGGGCACTGCGGACCTGGTGGCGACGCTGACGGCCCTGACGGCCCGCACGGTGGCCGACGCCGTCCGGGGCGAGGCCGACGAGATCGTGGTCTCCGGCGGCGGGACCCGCAACCCGGTGATGATGCGGATGCTGCGCGAGCAGCTGGCGGGGACGCCCGTGCGCACGAGCGACGAGTTGGGCATCCCCTCGGGTGCCAAGGAGGCGCTGGCGTTCGCGGTGCTCGGCCTGCTGACCGCGAACGGGATGCCCGGCACGGCGCCGTCGGCGACAGGGGCCCGGCATGCGAGCGTGCTGGGGGCGCTGCTGCCCGGGGCCTCTCCGGTGCCGCGGATCCTCGATCGGCCCCCGACCCGGCTGCGCGTCGTGCCGCGCGAGGGCTGAGGCTCCCGGATCAGCCGGATCAGAAGGAGTAAGGGCCGATGCGGCCCCAGGCGACCAGGGTCGCGGCGATCGCGAGGGCGATCGGTCCGGCCATGATGGCGATGCCGTCCCCGCGGCGCACGTGCACCAGCAGGGCGAAGACCATCATGATGGCGAGGCAGGCGGCGGCGCCGGCCACGAGGAGCGGGGCGACGCCGAGCAGTCCGGGGAGGATCAGTCCGACGGCGCCGAGGATCTCGAGTACCCCGATCCCCCTCACGGCGCCCAGCGGGAAGTCCTCCACGAAGGGGGTGCGCCGCGCGAGCCGCTCCCTGCTCGAGACGAGCTTGGAGGCACCGGTGATCACGAAGACCACCGCGAGCGCCCCGGCGAGGATCCACAGCAGGATGTTCATCGGTCCCTCTCCTTCGGCGAGCAGGCCCCGGGGAGCCGTCCCCGGGGCCTGCCAGTATCCACCGTCGCGGGCGCGATGTCAGGCGGCGCGCGCAGGGATCCTCGACGCGGCGTCGCGGAAGCGCTCGAACAGCACGCCGACGACGTCGTCGTCCACGCCCAGCGGTGCGCTCACGAGATCCGCGCCCGAGCGCACCACGAGGTTCGCGAAGTGGCCGGGTGCGAGCACATAGCTCGAGGCGATGACGCGCTCGGCGCCCGCCTCGCGGGCGGCGGCGACGGCCTCGCGGATGCGGGGGCTGGCCCCCGCTCCGTATCCGATGGTGACGGGGGCCTCGAGATGTTCGGCCAGGAGGTCCCGCATCTCCTCGACCGCGCGGGCGGCCGCCGGGTCGGAGGATCCGGCGGCCGCGAGGACCACATGGTCGCCGGGGCGGCGTCCGGCGTCGCCGCCGGGCAGCTCCGCGAGCCGACGCAGCAGGGTGCGCACGAGAGCAGGATGCGGACCCATCGCGTCCGCGGCGACGATCTGCTCGAACGGCGCGACGGCGCGGGCGATGTCGACACCGGTGTGGTAGCCGGTCGACAGCAGCAGCGGCACGACGACGGCGGGTCCGTCCGCGGCGACGCTCTCGACGACGCCGGCGATCTCGTGGTCCTCGACGTCGACGACGGCGGGGACCACGCGCGTGCCCGGCAGATGCTGAGCCAGGCGCGCGATGATCGACGCGATGGTCTCGCGTCCCTCGGCGAACCGGGTCCCGTGGGAGCAGGCGACGAAGGTGGTCATGGGCGATCCTCCTGCGGGGAGTCGTGGTGCGCGCGCGGGTCGAGGCTCTCGTAGTGGTGGACGACCGCGCGGATCAGCGCTCCGAGGCGGGAGCGATCGGGGATGAGCACGTCGATCTCCTCCTCCTGCAGCGGCAGAGCGGTGACGGGGCCGACGGCGGCGACCAGCAGGGCGCCCGTGTCCGCGCGCTCCCGGATCGCCTCGAGGCGATCGAGCTCCCGCGCGGTGCCGAGCCAGCCGGCGGCTCCGGGCGCCGAGGTGAACACGAGGGCGTCGACCGTCCCGTCGGCGGTGAGCTCGACGGAGCGGCGCACCCCCTCGGGGTCGGGTGAGGGGCCCCAGCGGTAGACGGTGAGGCTGGTGACCTGGCCGCCGAGCTCCGCGGCCAGCTCGTCGAGCCCGTCGGCGCCGGCGCCATGGTGCTGGATGGCGATGCGGCGGCCCTCGGTCTCGAGGGTGCGCAGGTGCTCGCCGATCTCCGCCGCGGTCTCGGACGCCGCGACGAAGGAGGTGGTCAGCCCGGCCCCGACCACGGCACCGCGCGCCTTGGGGCCGCGGGCGAGGATGCGCGCACCGAACAGGGCATCGCGCAGATCGTCGGCGAGCCCGGCGGCCTCCGCCGCCTCGAACCAGCCGCGGAAGCCGACGCCCGTGGTCGCCACGACGATCTCCGGCGGGTCGGCGATCAGCTCGCGCGTCCGCTCGAGGAGGGCGGCGTCGTCGATGTGCGGGATCGTGGACAGTGCGGGAGCCCGCAGCACCTCGGCGCCGTGGCGCTCGAGGGCTGCAGCGAGCTCGTCGGCCCGACGGTCCACCGCGATCACGATCGTGCGCCCGGCGAGGAGGTCGGAGAGCTGCTCGGGTCGCGGCTCGGCGGGGGCCGACGGAGCTGCGGGGGCGGAGGGGCGGTCGTCATGTCCCATGGGTGCATGGTCCCCCACCGATGCTCCGTCCCCCAAAGGCGGATGAACCGATGTCAACGCGTCGCGGTCCACAGCAGCTCGACCTCGCCGCCCTCGATCCGCACGTCCCAGGCGCGCAGGTGGCCGACCTCGCCCTCCTTCGGCTCCTTGCCCTGGGTGTCGAGGCACTCCCCCGTGGTCAGGTCGAAGATCTGCTTGTACAGCGGCGACGCGACGGTGGGGACCTCGCCCCGGGAGCCGACGATGCCGCGGGAGATCACGTTGGCGCCGCTGTAGGGGTCATGGTTGGAGACCGCCCTCACCGCGCCGTCGTGCAGGAGGAACAGAGCGACCTGCGTCCCGTCGACCAGGGCCGCCCGACCGCGCTCGACCTCCAGCGAGGAGAGCGGGCAGATGCGCACCCAGGAGGAGCCGGGGGCGAGGGTCTTGTCGAGGGTCGGCGTGGTCATGAGCGCACCTCCAGGCGAGTGCCGGCGATCAGGACCCCGCCGGTGCGGCGGTCCTCGGGGCTTGCGGGACGGACCTGACCGCGCTCGGGCACGTAGGCGAGGTCCGGGTCGGGAGTGGACGGCGCGTTGACGAAGGACTCGAAGCGGCGCAGCTTGTCCGGATCGGCGAGGGTCGCCGCCCACTCGTCCTCGTAGGAGTCCACGTGCGCGGCCATGGCCTCGTCGAGGTCGGCGCAGATCCCGAGGCTGTCCTCGATGATCACGCGGCGCAGCTCGTCGATGCCGCCCTCGAGCGCCTCGACCCAGGGGGCGGTGCGCTGCAGCTTGTCGGCCGTGCGGATGTAGTACATGAAGAACCGGTCGATGAGGCGGATCAGCTCCTCGTCGCTCAGGCCCTCGGCGAGCAGGTCGGCGTGGCGCGGGGTGGCCCCGCCGTTGCCGCCGACGTACAGGTTCCAGCCGTTCGCGGTGGCGATCACGCCCGCGTCCTTGCCGCGGGCCTCCGCGCACTCGCGGGCGCAGCCGGAGACGCCGAGCTTGAGCTTGTGCGGGGAGCGCAGGCCCCGGTACCGCAGCTCGAGGTTCACGGCCATCCCGACCGAGTCCAGCACGCCGTAGCGGCACCAGGTGGAGCCGACGCAGGACTTCACCGTGCGCAGGGACTTGCCGTACGCCTGCCCCGACTCGAAGCCGGCGTCGACCAGTCGCTTCCAGATCTCCGGGAGCTCCTCGAGGCGAGCTCCGAACATGTCGATGCGCTGGCCGCCGGTGAGCTTCGTGTAGAGGCCGTAGTCGCGGGCGATCTCGCCGATCACGATCAGACCCTCGGGGGTGACCTCGCCGCCGGCCATGCGCGGGACCACCGAGTAGGTGCCGTCCTTCTGCATGTTGGCCATGACGTGGTCGTTGGTGTCCTGCAGCGCGGCGTTGCCGCCGTCCAGCACGTGGCGGGGCACGAGGACCGCGAGGATCGAGGCGATGACCGGCTTGCAGGTGTCGCAGCCGCGTCCGGTGCCGAAGCGCTCGATGATCGCGCTGAAGGTGTCGAGACCCGAGACCTGGACCGCGTCGAACAGCTGACGACGGGACATGTCGAAGTGCTCGCACAGGGCGTTGGAGACGGTCTGGCCGGTCTTGGCGAGCTCGTCGTTCACCAGGCCCTTGACCATGACGACGCAGGAGCCGCAGGTCGCGCCGGCCTTGGTGCAGGCCTTGATGGAGGCGACGTCGCAGCAGCCCTCCTCGCGGACCGCCTCGCGGATGCGGCCGGCGGTGACGGAGGCGCAGGAGCAGACGACCGCCTCGTCGGGCAGCTCGGCCTTGGGCGCCTCGAGACCGTCGGAGGGCAGCAGGTAGGCGGCGGGGTCGCCGCCGAGCTGGCCGCCGACCAGGGGGCGCAGCGCACCGTAGGAGGAGGCGTCGCCGACCAGCATGCCGCCCAGGAGCGTCTTCGCGTCGTCGGACAGGACGAGCTTCTTGTAGACGCCGTGGACCGGATCCGCGTAGACGACGTCGAGGGCGCCCGGGGTGGTCGCGAAGGCGTCGCCGAAGCTGGCCACGTCCACACCCGAGAGCTTGAGCTTGGTGGAGAGGTCGTAGCCGGGGAAGACGGCGTCCCCGCCCAGCAGGCGGTCCGCGGCGACCTCGGCCATCGCGTAGCCCGGGGCGACCAGGCCCACGCACATCCCGTCGAAGCTCGCGACCTCGCCGATCGCCCAGATCGACGGATCGGAGGTGCGGCATCCCGCATCGATCTCGACGCCGCCCCGGGTGCCCATGGTGAGGCCCTCCACGCGGGCCCGCCCCTTGGAGGCGGCGTTCCCGCGGGCGAGCTCGTCGCGGGGGCGCACGCCGATGGAGTAGACGACGATGTCGGCGAGCGTCGAGCGCCCGTCCTCGAAGAGGACCTTGCGGATGCTCCCGTCCGGTCCTGCGAGGACCTCGGAGGTCCGCGAGAGGGTGTGCACCTCGATGCCGCGCTGCTCGATCAGGCGGCGCAGGGCGTTGCCCGCGGGCAGATCCAGCTGAGCGGACATGAGGCGGTCGGCGGACTGGACGATGACGGCCTCGGCGCCGAGGCCCTGCAGGGCGCCCGCCGCCTCCAGACCGAGCAGGCCACCGCCGATGACGACGCCGCGCACCGGGCGACCGAGCTCCTCGGCGCGCCGCGCGACGGCGGTCTTGAGGTCCTCGACGTCCTCGATCGTGCGGTAGACGAAGGAGCCGGGCAGGTCCCCGCCCTTGACCGGGGGACGGACCGCGTACGAGCCGGTGGCCAGCACCAGCCGGTCGTAGGGGTGCTCCGTGCCGGCCGCGGTGCGGACGATCTTTCGGGAGCGGTCCAGCTCGGTGGCCTGGTCGCTGCGGACCAGGGTCACCCGGGGATCGTCGAAGACGGACTCGTCCAGGTGCAGCTCCTCCGGAGCGGCGCCGCCGAACAGCTTGGACAGGTTCACCCGGTCGTAGGGAGTGCGGGGCTCGTCGCCGATCACGGTGAGCTGCACGGCATCCTCGGTGCGCGAGAGCAGGCTCTCCACGAAGCGATGGGCCACCATGCCGGCGCCGATGACGACGATGCGCTCGCCGCCCAGGTAGCGCGGGGCGCTCATCGGGTCGCCCCCGCGGTCTCGGTCTGCGTCGCGGTGGGGATGGTGGTGACCGGCACGAGCGGGTCCTTCCCGGGGGTCGGGGCCGCCGCCGTGCGGTACGGAGCGGTGCGGCCGTGGGTGATGTACAGGGCGAGGCCGACGAACAGGAGGCCGCCCACGAGGTTGCCGACGACGGTCGGGATCTCGTTCCACAGCAGGTAGTCCAGGAGCGTGAAGTCAGCGCCCAGGAGCAGGCCGGAGGGGAACAGGAACATGTTCACGATGGAGTGCTCGAAGCCCATGTAGAAGAACAGGGTGATCGGCAGCCACATCGCCACGACCTTGCTGATCAGGTCGTCGGTCATCATCGCGGCGACGACGCCGGTGGACACCATGAAGTTGCACAGCATCGCGCGGACGAACAGGGTGAGCATGCCGCCTGCGCCATGGTCGGAGTAGCCGACCGTGCGGCCATGGCCGATCTCGCCGATCGCCTGCCCGACCTCGCTCGGTGCGGTGGTGAACCCGTAGGTGAAGTAGATCGCCATCAGGACCGCGATGGTGAAGGCGCCGGCGAAGTTCCCGAGGAACACCAGGCCCCAGTTGCGGGCGACCGCCTTGACGGTGACGCCGCGACGCTTGGCCAGCAGGGCGAGCGGGGCGAGCGTGAACACTCCGGTGAGGAGGTCGTAGCCGAAAAGGTAGAGCAGCACGAACCCGATCGGGAAGAGCAGAGCGCCCAGGAGCGGCTCACCCGTCTGCGTCGAGACGGTGACCGCGAAGGCCGCGCCCAGGGTCAGGAACGCCGCGCCCATGTAGGAGCGGATGAGCGTGTCTCTGGTGGAGAGGTTCACCTTGTGGGCACCGGCGTCGACCATGCGGGTGACGAGATCGGCGGGCTTGACGTATGACATCTGGACCTCCGGGGAGTCGGGGGCTCTGCCAGCTCGACGCCGAGCAGCGGGAACGCGGCAAAGGTATGCGCGCCATCCCTCGTCCCGAGCACCCGGACGTCGCCGTGACCTTCCTGTGACACGATGTCTCAGCCGGTCCCGGTGCGGCCCGTCCCGGTCCGCACCGCTCAGAAGCTCGGTGCGGAGCCGATCCGGAGGGACTGCCGACGGCGGTGCACGGTGAGGTGCTCGAGCCCCTCGGGACCCGCCCGGAACCCGCGCCGGCTGCGCCGCGGGAGGAGCAGCACCAGCCCAGGTCGCAGAGGCACATCACCGTCATCCGTGAGCAGGACTCCGGAGCCGGAGACGATGTGGACGAGGGTGTCGACCTCGGCACCGGTATGGAGCTCGATCTCCTCGCCGGCCGGCAGCCGGATCACATTGGAGTCGAGCTCGCGATCGGGGTCGTCGATGGACCAGACCGCGCCGCGCGCGGGGGTCTCGGGCAGGTCCGCCGTGTCGGCGATCACGCGAGGTCTCGGGGCGCTGTCTGTCATGGATCCTCCTGGGCACGATGACGTCCCCCGATGATCTCCCATGCGCGCCGCGGCCATGGCGCGGGGGCGCCGTCGGCTCATCCCTCCAGGGCGACGGCCACCAGATCCGCGGCCGGTCCGCGCAGGCGCCGCGGGCCCGTCCACACGGCGGTCAGGGGCCGACGCAGCGGATCGCCCTCGACCTCCACGCGGACGAGCTCTCCCGCGGCGACCTGGGCCCGCACCGCGAGGATGCTGAGCACCGCGGGCGCGATCCCGGCGGCCACGGCGACCTTCACCGCGCCGATGCCGCCGAGCACCTGCGCGGGCTCGACATCGCCGGCACCGGGGACGAGCTCCTCATAGGTGTCACGGGTGCCGGATCCGCCCTCGCGGACGACCAGCGGGGTGCGGGCGAGCTCGGCGCGCGGGAGCGGGGCGCGGAGCGAGGCCCAGGGATGCTCCGGGGAGACCACCACGACGAGCTCGTCGCGGAGCACGGTCACGGCGTTGACATCGCCGGGGACGTGGAGGCTCTCGATGAACCCGAGGGACAGGCCGCCCTCTCTCACCCGCTCGAGCACCCGCGAGGAGTTCAGCACCCGTGGCTCGACACGCACCTGAGGGTCGACCCGGCGCAGGCGGGCGAGCCACGCGGGCATGAGGTTCTCCGCGATGGTGAGGCTCGCGCCGACGACGAGCTCCTGGCCGTCCTCGCCGCGAGCATGCTGCAGCCAGGAGGAGAAGGCGCGCGCGGATCCCAGCAGCTCGCGCGCGTGCGCGGCGTACAGCAGTCCGGCGGAGGTGGGCCGCGATCCCCGTGCCCCGCGGTCCAGCAGCGACATGCCGGCCTGCGCCTCGAGGCGGGCGAGGGTGCGGGAGGCGTTGGGCTGATGGATGCCGAGCTTCCGGGCACCGGCGCCGAGACCTCCCTCGTCGACGACGGCGACGAAGAGCTCGAGGGCGGAGAGGTCGGGCAGCGGATCAGCCATATCGCGATGATATGCCCCTATCCGGAAGTCATGCCTACCGGATATGAGCCGTTTGCATGAACCTCTATGACATGTGCTCCGCCCTGCAGCCTGACCGCATGACCGCCCCCTCACAGGCCGACATCGGCTCCGGCGCAGACCAGGGCGGGACCCGAGCGGCCCGACTGCCCGGGGCGCTCCTCGCCCTTGCTGTCGCCGTGCTCTCCCAGCTCATCTCCCCGCACGTCCCGCTGCTGAGCCCGCTCGTGATCGCGATCATCCTCGGCGTGGCCGCGGCGAACCTGATCACGCTGCCGACGGCGACCGCGCCCGGGCTCGGCATCGCCTCGAAGCATCTGCTGCGTGCAGGCATCGTGCTGCTGGGGCTGCAGCTGGCGCTCTCCGACATCGTCGCCCTCGGCGCTCCGACCCTGCTGGTCGTGGTGGCGATCGTGGTCGTCGGAATCCTCGGGACCGTCACGATCGGTCGGATGCTGCGGATGGAGCGCACACTCACACTGCTGATCGCCTGCGGCTTCTCGATCTGCGGAGCGGCCGCCGTGGCGGCCGCCGCGGGCGTCGTCGATCCGGAGGAGGAGGCCGAGCAGGACACCGTGACCGCCGTCGCCCTGGTGGTCCTGTTCGGCTCGCTCATGATCGCGACGATCCCGGCGGCCTCGCACCTGCTGGGCCTCTCCCCCGACGACGCCGGGCGCTGGGCGGGCGGATCGATCCATGAGATCGCGCAGGTGGTCGCCACCGGCGGCGTCATCGGGGGCGGTGCTCTGTCGGTCGCGGTGATGGTGAAGCTGGCCCGCATCCTGATGCTCGCACCGGTCATGGCCGTGCTCGGCATCGTGCAGCGCCGCGCCGACCGCGTCGCACCGTCGGCCGGACTGCCCTCGCTCGAGGATGCGGAGACCGTCGGCCGCCACCCTCCGCTGGTGCCGCTCTTCGTGCTGGGCTTCCTGGCCATGGTGCTGGTGCGGTCGCTGGCGCCGCTTCCTGACGAGCTGCTCTCGGCGGCGCAGCTCGCGCAGACGACCCTCCTGGCCGCAGCGATGTTCGCCCTCGGCTGCGGAGTGCGCCTGCGCACGCTGCTGCGGGTCGGACCCCGACCCTTCGCCCTGGCAGCGCTCTCCACGCTGCTGATCGCCGGCACCGCCCTCGCCGGCGTGCTCGTCACGTCCTGAGACACCCAGACGTCCAGGGGTGCAGGGGTCCAGGAGCCCACCGCCCGCGCCGCCTGATCACGAGACGGCAACTGCGGGCCGATGGCCCCGTGGTGAGCGCATCCGCGCGCCTAGGATGGTCTGCATGACGCATCTGCGAGTACGCGAGGCGGCCCTGTTCCTCGGTGTCAGCGAGGACACGGTCCGTCGCTGGATCGATCGTGGGGCGATCCCTGCCACCACGGATGCCGCCGGCCGGAAGGTCCTCGAGGGCACGGAGGTGGCCCGCCTCGCGCGCGAGAACGCCGTCGCCCCCGGGATCGGCGACCCCTCCCGCAGCTCGGCCCGCAACCGCTTCACCGGTCTGGTCACCCGGGTCCTCACGGACACGGTGATGGCGCAGGTCGAGATGCAGTGCGGTCCCTACCGCGTGGTCTCGCTGATCTCCAGCGAGGCCGTGCGGGAGCTGGGGCTCGAGCCCGGCAGCGTAGCCACAGCCTCCGTCAAGGCCACCAACGTCGTCATCGAGGCGGCCTCTGTCGAGGACATCCACCCCCTTCCTGAGAACGGACCCACCGCATGAAGCGACTCCTCACCTCCGCCGCCGCAGCCCTGGTGCTGCTGGGATCGGCGACCGCCTGCTCGTCGTCGGCCGACGGCTCCGGCTCCTCGTCAGGATCCTCCGACGGCGCAGCCGCGTCGGAGACGACGCTGACCGTGTACGCGGCGGCGTCGCTGCAGGTGCCCTTCGAGCAGATCGGCGAGGACTTCGAGGCCGCCCACGAGGGGGTCTCTTTGGAGTTCAGCTTCGCAGGTTCCTCGGACCTGGTCGCGCAGATCCAGCAGGGCGCCCCGGCGGACGTGCTCGCCACCGCCGACACCGACACCATGGACGATCTCGTCGCCGATGGACTCGATGCGACCGAGCCCGTCGACTTCGCGACGAACACGCTCATGATCGCGGTGCCTGCCGGCAACCCCGCCGGGGTCGAGACCCTCGCGGATCTCGAGGACCCCGATCTCACGCTGGTCGTCTGCGCGGAGCAGGTGCCGTGCGGGAACGCCACCGCGAAGGTCGAGCAGGCCGCCGGCCTGGACTTCGCGCCGGTCTCCGAGGAGCAGTCCGTGACCGACGTGCTGACGAAGGTGACCTCCGGCGAGGCCGACGCCGGCCTGGTCTACGTCACCGACGTCGCCAAGGCCGGGGACGACGTCGAGGGCATCGCCTTCGACGAGGCGGCCGAAGCGGTGAACACGTACCCGATCACCACCATCGAGGGCTCCGAGAACCCGGAGCTCGGCCAGGAGTTCGTCGACTACGTCCTCGCCGACGGCCAGGACGCCCTCTCCGAGGCCGGCTTCCTCGCTCCGGGGGAATGACAGCGCGGTGACCTCCCCCGCTCTCCCCCCGGTCCGGTCGGCGGACGCCCGCGAGGCGTCCGCCGGCCGGACCGCCTCCCGCGCCGCCGCCGGCACCCTGCCCCGCTGGGCGCTCGTGCCCGCGGCGGTGGGCGGCCTGTTCGTGCTCCTGCCGCTGGTGGCCATGGCCTCCCGGGTGGACTGGGCGAACTACCTGGACCTGGTCACCTCGGAGAGCTCGCTCGCAGCCCTGGGGCTGAGCCTGCGCACCGCCGCGGTCAGCACCGTGCTGTGCGTGCTGCTGGGTGTGCCGATGGCCGTGGTCCTCGCCCGATCGACCATCCCGGGCATCGCGATCCTGCGGGCGATGGTGCTGATCCCGCTGGTGCTGCCGCCCGTCGTCAGCGGCCTCGCGCTGCTGTACACCTTCGGCAGGCAGGGGCTGCTGGGCTCGACGATGCAGATCATGGGGGTCCAGATCGCCTTCTCGACGACCGCCGTGGTCCTCGCGCAGACCTTCGTGGCGCTCCCCTTCCTGGTGCTGAGCCTCGAAGGGACCCTGCGCACCGCGGGCACCCGCTACGAGCAGGCCGCGGCCTCGCTCGGCGCGCGGCCGACCCGCGTGCTGCTGACCGTCACGCTGCCGCTGGTCGCGCCGAGCCTGATCTCGGGGACCGTGCTGAGCTTCGCCCGGGCTCTCGGCGAGTTCGGTGCGACCATCACCTTCGCCGGGTCCCTGCAGGGCACCACCCGGACCCTCCCCCTGGAGATCTACCTGCAGCGCGAGGTCGAGCCCGACGCCGCTGTCGCCCTGTCGTTCCTGCTGATCGTGGTGGCCGTGCTGGTCATCGCCGTGGCCCGGAGGAGGCCGTCGCCGTGACCCTGCAGATCCGCGCCTCCGTCCCGCAGCGCGGGGTGGACATCGACCTGGAGATCGACCTCCGTCCCGACGGCGCAGGACGCGCCGACGGCGGCACCGTCGCGATCGTCGGCCCGAACGGGGCCGGCAAGTCCACCCTGCTGCAGCTCGTCTCGGGTCTGCTGCGCCCCCAGGACGGACAGGTCGTCCTGGACGGCCGCGTCCTGACGGACGTCGTGGACGGACGGGTGCGGACCTGGGTGCCCGTGCACTCCCGTCGCGTCGCCTCCCTGTCCCAGGATCCGCTCCTGCTGCCGCATCTGACGGCGCTCGGCAACGTGGTGTTCGCGCTGCGCTCCCAGGGCGTCGGCCGCCGTGAGGCCGCCTCCCGTGCTCGTGCCCTCCTCGCGGAGCTCGGCCTCCAGGATCTCGCCGCACGCCGACCGGGCCAGCTCTCCGGAGGCCAGGCGCAGAGGATCGCCATCGCCCGGGCGATCGCTGCCGGCCCCGATCTGCTGCTCCTGGACGAGCCCATGGCTGCGCTCGACGTCGATGTCACGCCGGTCATCCGGGAGCAGCTCGCCGCCGTCCTGTCCACCACGCCCGCCCTGATGGTCACCCATGACGTCCTCGACGTCATCACACTGGCCGACCAGCTCGCCGTCATCGAGGCCGGACGGGTCGTCTCGCACGGACCCACTCTGGACAGGCTCTCCCGTCCGGCGACGGCGTTCGCGGCCCGGTTCGCCGGGCTCAACATGCTCGAGGGCATCTGGGAGGACGGTGCGGTCCGCCTGCCCGACGGCGCACGCCTCGCGGTCGCAGACCCCCTGCACGGCGTCGGCGGCTCCGTCGGGGCCCTGGGATCCGTCGGCTCCCTGCATGCCGACGGCACGAGCGTCCGAGCCGTCTTCCGCCCCTCCGAGGTACACCTGCTCCCCCACGGCGAAGCGCGGGAGGAGGTCGCGGACGCTCCCGGGAACTCCCCCGGCACCGATCCGTCGGGGCCCGTCCGCGCCCCGCTGCGCAGGACGGTCCGACGGCTCGATCCCCACGGGGACCTGGTGCGGGTGCGCACCGAGGACCTCGTCGCGGATCTGACACCGCAGCGGATCGCCGAGCTCTCCCTGCGACCCGGCGACGCCGTGCAGGCGATCGTCTCCCCGCAGCACGTCGCCGTGCACGCCGTCTCCCCCGTGCAGACCGTCGTCGCATCCGTCTGAGGCCTCCGACGTCCGGGCACGACGGCGGAACGGGCACGACGGCGGAACGGGCACGACGGCGGAACGGCCCAGGAGCACAATGGTGCTCACCCGCTCCCCTCGTTCCCCCGGAGAATCGATGACCGCCGCGTCCCAACACCTCGCGCAGCCCGCTCCCGGCACAGGCCCCCGAGACGGCAGCGGCACCGATCCCAGCTCCGGTTCCGGCTCGGGCGAGAGCTCGATGACGGTCCTGCTCGCCTTCACCGCGAACCTGCTGGTCGCGATCGCCAAGACGATCGTCGCCGCGATCAGCGGATCCGCGTCCATGCTCGCCGAGGCGGCGCACTCCTGGGCCGACACCGGCAACGAGATCTTCCTGCTGATCGGCGAGCGGCGCTCCCGTCGCGAGCCCGACCGCAGCCATCCGCTGGGCTACGGGCGCGACGGCTACGTGTGGGCGATGTTCGCGGCGATCGGTCTGTTCGCACTCGGCTCCGCCGTCTCCGTGTGGCACGGGATCCTCTCCCTGGGCGCCGAAGAGGGCGGAGAGACCAGCTACGGATGGGCGTACCTCGTCCTGGGGATCTCCTTCGTCCTCGAGGGGACGAGCTTCCTGCAGGCGCTGCGGCAGGCGCGCAGCGGGGCCCGGGCCCGACGCATCAGCCCGCTGCGATATGTCCGCACCACCTCGGATCCGATGCTGCGCGCCGTGTTCTCCGAGGACTCCTGCGCACTGATCGGCCTCGTGCTCGCCGCCGGCGGCATGGCCATGCACCAGGTGACCGGGGATCCCGTATGGGATGCGATCGGCTCGATCCTCGTCGGCATCCTGCTCGGCTTCGTGGCGATCATGCTGATCTCCCGCAACACCGCCTTCCTCACCGGGGAGGGCGGCTCGCCGCTCGCCCGCGAGAAGGTGCTCGAGCTGCTGCTCGAGCATCCCGACGTCGAGACCGTCAGCTTCCTGCACACCGAGTGGGTGGGTGCGGAGCAGCTGTTCGTGGTCGCCTCCGTGGACCTGGTGGGCGATATGCGCGAGTCCATGCTGCAGGAGAAGGTGCAGGCCATCGAGGATCTGCTGGAGCAGCAGCCCAGCGTCCGCCGCGCGATGCTCACGCTGTCCCGGCCCGGTGCCGAGGAGCACCTCTCGCCCCAGCCGCTGCCGGACTGGTACGAGGACGAGGACGAGGAGGCGGAAGAGGAAGAGGCCGCGGGCGAGAAGGACTCTGCGTGACCTCGACAGCATCCGGTGGGCTCGAGGCCCCCGCCCTCCCCGCCGCTCCCGCGGTGCCGCTCGAGGAGACGGATCTGCGCGCGGTGCAGGCGGAGCTCCTGGCCCGCCACGGCCCCCAGGGATGGTGGTGGCCAGGGCAGGAGCGCTTCGAGATCGCCGTCGGCGCAGTGCTCGTGCAGCGCTCGCGCTGGGTGCAGGCCGCGAGCGCCATCGATGGTCTGCGCTCCGCGGGCCTGCTCTCGGCCGCCGCTCTCGCCAGCGCCGATGAGAGCACGGTGCGCCGGCTCGTCCGCCCGGCGGGCTTCCCCTCCGCCAAGCCCCGACGGGTGCTCGCCCTCGCCCGCTGGATGCATGAGCATGGGGACGCGGTCGGGTCCCTGGACGATGCGGCACTGCGATCGGCGCTGCTGGGGGTCGAGGGCGTCGGCCAGGAGACGGCCGATGCGATCGCCCTGTACTGCTTCGAACGCCCGGTGCTGGTGTGCGACGAGTACGCACGCCGTCTGCTGACAGGGCGCGGCCATGATGTCCCTGCCTCCTACGCCGCCTTCCGACGCCGGATCGCCCCGGCTCTGGCCCGCGCTGACTTCGATGCGGCGGAGCTCGCGGAGCTGCACGGCCTCATCGTCGAGGAGGGGAAGGCCGCTATCGGATCCGCTCGGGCGCGTCCGCGCTGAGCGGGTCGTCGGGCCGGACGGCGTCGTCGGGCCGGACCGCGTCGTCGAGCACGAGCTGCAGCAGGGCGAGGTCGAGCCAGCGCCCGAACTTCATGCCGACCTGCGGCATCAGGCCCACGCTCGTGAAGCCGAGCTTCTCGTGGATGCGCAGGGAGCCGGCGTTGTCGGCATCGATCCCGGCGACCAGCACGTGCACTCCGAGCTCCCGGGCGCGCTCGATGAGCTCGCGCATGAGAGCGGTGCCGACGCCGCGGCCCCGCGCAGCGGCATCGACGTAGACGGAGTGCTCCATCGTGCGCCGGTAGCCGTCATGCGGGCGGAACGGCCCGAAGGTCGCGTAGCCCAGCAGAGGTGCGGTGCCGGCCGGCGCCCCGGGCTCCGCGTCGACCGCCGCGAGCACCGGGTGGCCCTTCTCCTGGTGCGCGGCGAGCCAGGCGGCCCGATCCTCGACCGTCACGGCGACGTCGTTCCAGATGGCGGTGGTGTGCTGGACCGCCTCGTTGTGGATGGCGGTGATGGCGGGGAGATGCGCGCTGGTCGCCTCGATGATCTGCACGCGGGGATTGTTGCACCGCCCAGGGGCCTCGCGAAGCCCGGGGCGCACCCGTCACCGCATCGTCATCCTCCTGCTCCGCCCTCTCCCGGGCGCACGAGACCGGATTCGTAGGCGAGGACGACCAGTCGGGAGCGGTCGCGCGCGCCGAGCTTCGTCAGCAGGCGCGAGACGTGGGTGCGGGCGGTCGCCGGGCTGATGTGCAGGCTCCGTCCGATCTCCTCGTTGGACTCGCCGCGCCCGACGCGGGCGAGGACCTCCCGCTCGCGCTCGGTGAGCCGCTCGATCAGCTCCGGGCGGGTGCGGGAGGACAGGTGCTCGCCGAGGTGGGCGAGGACGGTGGTCGCGACGGCGGGAGACAGCAGGGAGTCCCCCGAGGCGACAGTGCGCACCCCCTCGCGGAGATCCGCCGGCGCGACGTCCTTGAGGAGGTACCCGGAGGCACCGGCCGCGATCGCGCCGAGCACGTCATCGTCCTCGTCGAAGGTGGTCAGCACGATCACCCGCACCCCGTCGAGCGAGGGATCCTCCGTGATGCGGCGCGTCGCCGCGATGCCGTCCAGGCGCGGCATGCGGATGTCCATGAGGACCACGTCGGGACGCAGCAGACGCACCCGCCTCAGCCCGTCCTCCCCATCGGCCGCCTCGGCGACGACCTCGATGTCGCCGTCGCGCTCGGCGAGCGCGCGCAGGCCGGTGCGGACCATCTCCTGGTCGTCGACGAGCACGGTGCGGATCATGGGTTCCTCCGTGGGGGCGGGATGGGGATGAGGGCGTCGACGACGAAGCCGCCGTCGGGGTGGTCGCGGGCGTCGAGGGCTCCGCCGAGGAGCCGGGCGCGCTCGGCCATCCCGGCGAGGCCGGTTCCCCCGCCGTCCGCGTCGCGCTCACCGGCGTCCGCCGCCGCGGCTCGGCCCGGCATGCGGGGAGCGCGTCCGTCATCGCGCACGAGGATCCGCAGCCGCTCGCCCTCCTGGGCGCTCTCGCGGTCGATGCGCAGCTGCACGCGCGTGGCGTCGGCGTGGCGCAGAACGTTGGTCAGGGACTCCTGGACGATGCGGTAGGCGCCAGCCTCGACGGCGGGCGGGAGGGGCTCGCCGTCGAGGCCCGCACCCATGCGGAGGTCGACCACGAGCCCGGCGTCGCGCATCCTTCCGACCAGGGCGGGCAGATCCTCGAGGGAGCGGACGTGCCGCTCGCGCGCGGCATCGTCCCGGCGGAGCATGCGGACCATCGCCCGCAGCTCCTGGAGGGAGGAGGCGGACTGCTCGCGGATGCCCTCGAGAGCCTTCGCGGCCTCGGCGACGGATGCGTCGTCGGGCTCCTCCGGCAGCGCCTCGCGCCCGACGCCGGCGTGCAGGGCGATCACGGAGAGGGCATGGCCGAGGGTGTCGTGGAGCTCGCGGGAGATCCTCTCGCGCTCGCTGCGCAGGCGCTGCTCGGACTCCCGGTCGGCGCGCTCGGCGGTGAGCTCGTCGATGACCCGCTGCTGCCGGTCCCGTTCGCGGCGGGAGCGGATCGCGTGCCCCAGGGCCAGGGCTGCGGCGACCAGCGCGAGGTTCATGGCGGTGTCGGTCCCCAGCAGGTATCCCAGCGGCTGGGGGTCGTCGCGCACGCGGAAGGCCAGGGCGACGGCGACCACGACCGCTCCGGCGATGCCGGCCGCGCGGGTGCAGCCCCGCTCGGCGGCCGAGCCGATCGCGGCGACGACGGGCAGCGCCACGCCGATCGTCGGGAGCTGAAGGCTGTAGTAGGCGAAGGTGCCCAGCACGCTCAGGACGAGCACCCCGATCGGGAGCTGACGACGCAGCAGCAGCACGGCACCGAAGCCGAGCGCGAAGAGGTATGCCAGGGCGGCGGATGCGTCGCCGGCACCGCCGACCGTGGCACCCCCTGGAGCGTCGCCGACGCCGTCGCCGACGGGTGCGAGCGCGATGATCACGACGAGGACGATCGTCACGGCGAGGCCGAGGAGCACGTCGATCGTCGACGGCGAGTCGCGGAGACGGCGGAGGACCCCTCCCGGGTGGTCCGGCATGCTCTCCCCCTCCTGCCCGAGATCCTCGTGATCCGACCCGATGCGAGCACGCCGCCACGAGCTGCGGATGCGGACGGCGGACGGCGTTCGGCGGCCGGCGGCCGGCGGCCGTGATCAGCTTAGGAGGCGACCCTCTCCCCCGCATGCGACCGGGGTCTGATGCCGATGTCGCTCCTCGACGTAGGCGCAGGACGCTCCGGGACGCGCAGGCCCGCGCTCCCGGGCGGACGCGGGATCCGAGCGGCCGTCCCTACCGTCGGAGCATGGACGTCGAACCGCGCAGCACCGCCTCACGCAGCACCGCCTCCCGCTTCCGCCCGCACTGGCCCCTCGCACTCGTCCTCGGCGCCTTCGCCCTGATCAGGCCGATCATGCGGATCCTGCTGGAGCAGACCGGGAACGACCCTTCCGGTCCCCTGCTGCCGCTGGCAGCGACAGCTCTGGTGTCACTGTTCTGGATCGGCGCCGTCGTGCTCGCCCGGACGTCCCCGCCTCCGGCGCCCGTGGCGACGCTCGCGGCGGCGGGCGTCGTCTACGCCGTGCTCGCGATCACGCTGAGCGCCGTCCTCTCCCCGATCCTCCTGGGGCAGCTGTCCGGGCCGCTCGCGAATCCTCTCGCCATCGTGCCGATGCTGCTGACGAACCTCCTCTGGGGACTGGTGTGCGGGGCGATCGCGGCCGGTCTGCAGTCCGCGCTGCATCATCGTCCGCCGGAGGGGACCCGCAGGTGAGCCGGATGCGGACGGTCGGCATCGGTGCGCTCGGAGCTCTCGGCGGGCTGCTCGCCGGGCTCGTCGTCCAGGACGTGATCGCGACCGTGCTGGTCTCCGCCGCCGGTCGCTCGGCCGCGGCCACGATTCTGGGCGCGGTCTCGACCGCGCTGCTGCTGTGCTGCACGGTCGTCGGAGCGCTCGTCGCCGCATGGGGCGATCGACGCGCCGCCGAGGCCCGGGACCGCAGGCTGCACCGGTCTGACCGATCCCGCCCATCCCGGTGATCCAGGCTCCGGTGGCACAGTGGTGGGGTGAGCGACTCCGAGACCGCACCCCGTACGACCCCTGCCGTGAGCCTCGATCACCCGGACAGCATGCTCGCCGCCTGCATCCGCGAGCCCGGACCGGCGAGCTCTATCGAGATCCTCTCCCTAACCGTCCCCGCACCCGGCCCGGGCCAGGTCCTCGTGCGCTTCGAGGCGAGCGAGGTGAACCACGTGGACCTGTTCGTCCGCTCGGGCGCCTACCGGACCCTGATGCCCTCGCCCTTCATCATCGGCCGAGATCTGGTGGGGACCGTCGTCGAGGTCGGGCAGAGCGCCGGAGACTTCACCCCCGGTCAGCGCGTGTGGTGCGCGAGCCTGGGGCACGGCGGCCGCCAGGGCTCCTTCAGCGAGTACGTCCTCGTGGACGCCGAACGCCTGCACGCTCTGCCGAGCGGCACGGATCCGGCCGACGCCGCCGTCGTGCTCCACGGTGCGCTCACCGCGCATCTCGGTCTGTTCCGTGAGGGCGGCCTGCAGGCCGGCCGGACCGCGGTGATCGCGGGAGGCGGGGGCGCCGTCGGCTCCGCGGCGGTCCAGATGGCGGCGGGGGCAGGCGCGCACGTCGTCACGACGGCCTCCGCGCAGGACGCCGACTGGTGCCGGGAGCTGGGCGCCGCGGAGATGCTGGATCATCGCGCCCCGCATCTGGTCGAGCGGCTACGGGGCGCGCTGGCCGAGCGCGGCGGAGGCGCTGACGGGGGTGGCGACGGGGGCGCCGATCTCCTCTGGGACACGAGCGGCAGGATGGCACTCGCCGACGCGCTGTCGCTCGTCTCCCCGGGAGGCCGGATCATCCTGACGGCGGGGCTCGGGGAGACGGCGTCGCTGCCCGTCGGAGACCTGTACACCCGTGACGTCTCGCTGCATGGGTTCGCCGTCTCCAATGCGTCGGTGGGCGATCTCGCGGTCGCCGCCGAGGACATCTCCCGGCTGCTCGCCGCGGGCTCGCTGCGCGGTCGCGTCGGCATGACGGTGCATCTGGCCGACGCCGCCGACGCCCATGCCGCGCTCGAGCAGGGCCGGGTGCACGGCAGGATCCTGGTGCTGCCCTGAGCGTCGTCGGGAGGCATCTGCTCGAGGCAGGAGCCGCGTCGTGCCGGGCGACGCCGTCGGCGGCCCGATCGCTCGTACGATGGGGCGATGGCGCGCTCCTCCTCTCGCCCCACGGTCGCGACGATCGCACGTGACCTGGGGATCTCCCCCGCGACCGTGAGCTACGCCCTCAACGGCAAGCGCGGCGTCTCGGAGAGGCTGCGCGCGAAGATCATCGCCCATGCCGACGAGGTCGGCTGGACCCCGCACGCCGGGGCCCAGGCTCTGCGCCGCGGTCTCAGCGGGAACATCGGACTGGTCCTGACGCGCGATGCGCGCGAGCTCTCCCGCGAGCCCTTCCACTCCGCGGTCACCGCAGGCATCGAGTCCGCGATCTCCTCGCTCGGCTACGAGCTGGTGATCCGCTTCGCCGACGGCGGGACCGAGCAGCAGCTCGACGTGCTCCGCGACTGGTGCGACCGTCGGCGGGTCGACGGCGTGGTGCTCCTGGACCTGACGGCGTCCGATCCGCGGCCCGCCCTGCTGGCCGATCTGTCGATGCCCTTCGCGATGCTCGGCGGAGACGACGGCGCGCCGGGCTGCGTACGGGTGACCAGCGACGAGGAGGCAGATGCCGCGTGCGCCCTCGAGCATCTCGTCGCCTGCGGCTATGACGGGGTGCTGCAGCTGACGGGGCCGATCGCGCACCGTCACGAGCAGCGTCGCCTGATGATCGTCCAGCGGCTGTGCGCGAGGCTCGGTCTGCCCCATGGCTATGCCGAGACCGATGGCACGATCGACGGCGGGCTGAAGGGCTTCGGCCAGCTCGAGCACGACCTGTCGCAGCGGCCGGGCGTCATCGCCGCGAGCGATCTGCTGGCGATCGGAGCGCTGCGGGGCGCGACCCTCGCGCGGATCGACGTGCCCGGTTCGATGGGGGTGGTCAGCTGGGACGACTCCCTCCTCGCGGAGGTCAGCGCACCGTCGCTGACGGCTCTCGCCCGGCACCCCTTCGAGATGGGCCAGATGGCCGGATCGCTGCTGATCGGGCTGCTGCACGGCGAGGTCCAGCCGGGGGCCGTCGACCGGGCGGCACCCTCGCCCCTCGTGCCGCGGGCCTCCACCTCCGCACTCTGAGGGGCTGCTCGGCGGCGTCGGCCCGCCGACGCGCCGACCAGATTCCTCAAAACTCTGGCAAAATCCGTCACAAATCTGGGTCGTTCCGCTTGCGTTCTGCCGTACCTGCCGAATCCCCAGGGCAGCCCCGACGATGTCGCCGCTTTTCCGGCGGACCGCGCCAGTGCGCGAGTCCGCTATGTCCGATGATTGCGCTCTCTCGTCGTGACCTCACCGTGATCCGGGCCTCGACCGCCATCGAGCTGACGAGTACGGTCCTGGACCGGGATCGCAGCCCTCTTGCAGTTCTTGCAATCCCTCTCCGGGCACCGCCGTCCGGAGACGAGCTCGGGAGACCGGGCTCGCAGTGACGAACAGGAGTAAGCAATGCAGCTCATGGACACGACGACCCGCACCTCCAGGAGCGTGATCGGCCGGACAGCCGCGACGCTCGGTGCCGCCGTCATGCTCTCGGCGAGCGCCTGGTCCGGCGCCTCCTTGACCGCATCCGCGGACACAGAGACCGACGCGGCCGACACCGACGCGACCACGACAGCCGCGGCGGCAGAGGACTCCTCGTCGGCCGACGGACGCAACAGCGACGTCATCCTCAACATGTTCCAGTGGTCCTGGACCTCGATCGCCGAGGAGTGCACGAGCACCATCGGCCCTGCCGGCTTCGGCTACGTGCAGGTCTCCCCGCCCCAGGAGGAGATCCAGGGCACCGAGTGGTGGACCTCCTACCAGCCCGTCAGCTACAAGATCGAAGGCAAGATGGGCAGCCGCGAGGAGTTCGCGGACATGGTCCAGGCCTGCGACGAGGCGGGCGTCGGCGTCATCGCGGACGCGGTCATCAACCACACCACCGGCGCCGATCAGGGCGCCGGCACCGGCACCGCCGGCAGCAGCTACGCCGAGGACGACTTCCCGGGCATCTACGACGCCGACGACTTCAACGACTGCCGCGAGGACATCTCGGACTACAGCGATCGCGAGAACGTGCAGAACTGCCGTCTGGTGTCGCTGCAGGACCTCAAGACGAGCTCCGAGGAGGTCCAGGACACCCTGGCCGCCTACATGAACGACCTGATCGACCTCGGCGTCGAGGGCTTCCGCATCGATGCCGCCAAGCACATGCCGGCGGAGGATCTCGCCGCGATCAAGTCCAAGCTCTCTGATCCGGACATCTACTGGGTCCAGGAGGTCATCGGCGCCTCCGGCGAGCCGATCCAGCCCTCCGAGTACGTCGGCACCGGCGACGTCCACGAGTTCGACTACGGCCGCCAGCTGAAGTCGGCGTTCGGCGGTTCGATCGCGGGTCTGGACTCGATCGCCGAGGGCAAGCTCGACTCCGACGACGCCGGCGTCTTCGTGGACAACCACGACACCGAGCGCAACGGGGAGACGCTGAACTACAAGGACGGGGACACCTACACCCTGGCCAACGCGTTCATGCTCGCCTACGACTACGGCCAGCCCAGCGTCTACACCGGATACACCTTCGACGACACCGACGCCGGCGCTCCCGGGGCGACCGCCACCGAGGTGCCGGACGCCGACTGCGACTCCGACGAGTGGACCTGCACGCAGCGCCTGCCCGAGATCCAGGGCATGGTGGCCTTCCACAACGCCGTCGCCGGCACCGAGGTCACCGACTGGTGGGACGACGGCGACAACAACATCGCCTTCGGGCGCGGCGACAAGGGCTTCGTGGCCCTGAACAACACCGAGGGCGAGGTGACGAACACCTACCAGAGCTCGCTGCCCGCCGGCACCTACTGCAACGTGGCCGCCGGGACCGACTGCTCCGAGACGGTGACCGTCTCTGAGGACGGCTCGTTCGAGGCGACCGTGGGCGCCAAGAGCGCTGTCGCGATCGATGTCGAGCACACCGCCGACTCCGCCTCCGAGTGAGCCGACGGATGATCCGACGGCCCCGCTGATCCCCAGCGGAGCCTGAGCGGCAGCCGAGCCGCTCTCACCGCGGGAGCACCCGCATCAGGGCCCCGGCGCCCGCCTCCCTCGAGGCGGGCACCGGGGCCCTCCTCTGCATGCAAGATGACGCAAGCCACCAGCCCTGTCGGCAACGACGATGACATCGTCCCACCCGACGAGATGGGGTCCGATAAAGATTCGGCAAAGCCTGCCAGATCTCCCCGGGCGGGTTCGCCGCCGCCGAAGTAGAGGTGTTCCTGCAGGCCAGGCGCCCTGATGCCAGCCCTCACGACCGATGGCAGCACTGATCCGCTCTCGCCGTGAGAGCGTTCCCGCCACCCCATGGGAGGCTCACACTGCTCGACTCCCCTGATCGCTCGCTGTACTCTCACCGCACGAACCATGCATGATCTTGCAGTTCTTGCAGTACATCCCGGCAGAGCAGCCGGGAACGGCGGTCCGACGGCGGGCCGCCCCGATGCAGAGGAGAGAACGATGCAGTCCACCCTCACGAGATCGCGCCGCGGGAAGGGGCTGGGCCGGATCGCGCTCGCGCTGTCGACCGCGGCCCTGGTCGCCGCCGGCGGCCTGAGCTCGGCGCCGGTCCCGGCCGCCGCGACCGCGCCCGACTCGTCGGTGTCCGCCGACGGCAGCAACGGCGACGTGATCCTGAACCTGTTCCAGTGGAACTGGGACTCCGTCGCCGCCGAGTGCACCAGCACCATCGGCCCCGAGGGCTTCGGCTACGTGCAGGTCTCCCCGCCCCAGGAGGAGATCCAGGGCACCGAGTGGTGGACCTCGTACCAGCCGGTCAGCTACAAGATCGAGGGCAAGCTCGGCACCCGCGCCGAGTTCAAGAACATGGTCGACACCTGCAACGCCGCGGGCGTCGAGGTGATCGCCGACGCGGTCATCAACCACATGACGGGAGCCGACAACGGCAGCGGCACCGGCGTGGCCGGCACGCCGTTCGGGATCGACTACTTCCCCGGCCTGTACGGCGCGAACGACTTCAACGACTGCCGCGAGAACATCTCGAACTACGGCGATCGCTACAACGTCCAGAACTGCCGCCTGGTCTCGCTGCAGGATCTCCGGACGGGGTCCGACTACGTGCAGAGCACGATAGCGGGCTACCTCAACGACCTGATCGACCTGGGTGTGGCCGGCTTCCGCATCGATGCCGCCAAGCACATCCCGGCGTCGGACCTCGCGGCGATCAAGTCCAAGCTCTCCGACCCCGACATCTACTGGGTCCAGGAGGTCATCGGCGCCTCGGGCGAGCCGATCCAGCCTTCTGAGTACGTCGGCACCGGCGACGTCCACGAGTTCAACTACGGTCGCCAGCTGAAGTCGGACTTCGACGGCCAGATCAAGAACCTGCGATACATCGCCGACGGCAAGCTCTCCTCCGACGTCGCGGGCGTCTTCGTGGACAACCACGACACCGAGCGCAACGGCGAGACCATGAACTACAAGTGGGGCGCCAAGTACATCCTGGCCAACACCTTCATGCTCTCCTGGCCGTACGGCTCCCCGTCGGTCTACTCGGGCTACACCTTCGACGACACCGACGCCGGTGCGCCCGGCGCGACCGCCACCTCCGTGCCGGACGTCGACTGCGACTCCGACGAGTGGAACTGCACCCAGCGCTGGACCGAGATCAAGGGCATGGTCGGCTTCCACAACGCGGTCGACGGCACCTCGGTCACGAACTGGTGGGACGACGGCAGCAACAACATCGGCTACGGCCGCGGTGACAAGGGCTACGTCGCGATCAACAACACCGGCTCCTCGGTGACGCACACGTACCAGACCTCGATGGCCGAAGGCACCTACTGCGACGTCATCGCCTCGGACGACTGCTCGGAGACGATCACCGTCGCCTCCGACGGCACCTTCACCGCGACCATCCCCGCTTATGGCGCTCTGGCGATCCACGTCGGATCCGACTCCGACGGAGGCGGCGACGATGGCGGCGATGATGGCGGCGACGACGGCTCGACCGGCGACTACGACACCACGACGGTGTACTACTCCACCGAGGCCGGCTGGGACGACTACTACATGCACTACAAGGCCGGCTCCGGCACCTGGACCACCGCGCCCGGCACCGAGATGACCGAGGCCTGCGAGGGCTGGTACTCCACCACCGTCGACAGCTCCGACACCCTCACCGCAGCCTTCAACGACGGCAGCGGCACCTGGGACAACAACGGCTCGAACGACTACACCCTCAAGGGTGAGGAGGTCACCGTCACCGGCGGCTCCGTCGCCGAGGGCAACCCCTGCGACGACGGCTCGGGCGATGACGGATCCGACGACGGCTCCGGCGAGACCGTCGTCGGCACCACCTCCGTCGGCGCGAACGTCTCCACCGTGTGGGGGCAGAACGTCTACCTGGTGGGTTCGATCAGCGCACTCGGCAGCTGGACCCCCTCCGCAGGCGTCGCCCTGTCGGCCGACACCTATCCCGTGTGGACCGCGAGCGTCGACCTGCCCGCCGGCACGACCTTCGAGTACAAGTACGTGAAGATCGACGGCAGCGGGAACGTCACCTGGGAATCCGGCGGGAACCGCAGCGCGACCGTCGGCAGCGACGGCACGCTGACGCTCTCCGACAGCTGGAGGTGAGAGCCGCAGCCGCTCGCATCCTCAGCTGAGTCCGCACTGCGCGGACCCTCATCGGCCCTGGGCCGTCACCTCGTGGAGGGGGTGACGGCCCAGGGTTCTTCTCATGCTCGACGTGCGTACGCTCACACCATCATCCTGGTGCTCCCGCCTCCCGCCTCCCGCCGCGGACCGCCGACCATATATAGTGGAGTGCACATTCCACAATGGGTGCAGGACTCGAGGAGGTCCCCATGGTCATCGCAGGTCTCGTGCTCGCCGCCCTGGCAGCGCTGGTCCACGTCGTCATCTTCTGCCTGGAGTCGATCGCCTGGACGGGAGAGAAGGCCCGAGCGACGTTCGGCACCACACCCGAGGAGGCGGAGGCCACCCGGGAGCTCGCCTTCAACCAGGGCTTCTACAACCTGTTCCTGGCGATCTCGGTCACCGTGGGCATCATCCTGCTCGCCGCCGGAAGCTCGGCGGCGGGCGCGGCTCTCGTGCTCGTCGGCACCGGCTCCATGACCGCGGCCGCGACCGTCCTGCTCATCAGCAGCCCGGACAAGCGCGGTGCCGCCCTGAAGCAGGGAACGCTGCCCGCTCTCGGCACGATCCTGCTGGCGCTCGGCCTCGCCCTCTGAGCCCAGCCCCGCCCGCATCCCTCGACCCGCTGCACCCGCCGCCGCACGCCTCGCCCGCCGGCACCCGCTGCTCAGATCCACCGTCCGACAGAAGGAGAGTCCCCTCATGACCGACGCCCTCAGCACCCGCATCCAGCTCGCCTCCCGCCCCCAGGGCTGGCCGGACCCCACCGACTTCCGCACCGTCAGCGTGCCCCTCGACGAGCTCGCTCCGGGACAGGTGCGGGTTCGCAACGAGTTCATCTCCGTCGACCCCTACATGCGCGGCCGGATGAACGACGCCCGCAGCTACGTCGCTCCGTATGCGCTCGGGGAGACCATCACCGGCGGCGCCGTCGGCCGTGTCGTCGCCTCCGAGGCGCCCGACCTGCCGGTGGGGACCCTCGTCCTCCACCAGCACGGCTGGAGCGACCTGGTCCAGGACGACGCCTCCACCTTCCGCGCCGTCCCGGAGGTGCCCGGCGCACCGTCCTCGGTCCACCTGCACATCCTGGGGATGACCGGCCTGACCGCCTACGTCGGCCTCACCGCGATCGCCGACCTCCAGCCCGGGGAGAACGTCTTCGTCTCGGGCGCCGCAGGAGCAGTCGGCACCGCCGTCGGCCAGATCGCGAAGATCCTGGGGGCCGGTCGCGTGATCGGCTCGGCCGGGAGCCCGGAGAAGGTGGAGCTGCTGACGAGCAAGTACGGGTACGACGCCGCCTTCGACTACAAGCAGGGCGATGTGCGAGGGCAGCTCGCCGCCGCGGCCCCCGACGGCATCGACGTGTACTTCGACAACGTCGGCGGCGACCACCTCGAGGCCGCGCTGGACGTCCTCGAGGACGGAGGCCGCGCCGCCCTGTGCGGAGCCATCTCCGGATACAACGAGGAGGAGCGCACCCCCGGCCCCGACAACATGGCCAACATCATCATCCGCGGCCTCACGCTGAAGGGCTTCACCCTCGCCGGGTACCTCGACCGTGCGCCTGCTTTCCGGGAGCTCATCGCGCCCCGCTTCGCCTCCGGTGAGATCGCCTACGACGAGACCGTCGTCGACGGCATCGAGAGCACCGTCGACGCGTTCCTCGCCATGATGCGCGGCGCGAACACCGGCAAGATGCTGGTCCGGATCACCGACTGACGCGCGACAAGACCACGTCTGCGACGCCCCATACTCCTCGATCGACCGCGTCGAAGACGCCGTCGCCGAGCACTACAAAACCATCCGACTCAGCCCCGCGTTCGTTGCCGCCGTCCGCAACCACATCGAGACCGCCCTGAACGACCAGGTCGCCGCGCAGCAACTGCTCCGCAAGAACCTCGAAGACCAACTCGCACAGCTCACCGTCAAAGAAGACAACCTCCTCGACCTCGCCGCCGATAGCTCGCTCCCGCAAGAACGCATCCGCCAGCGCCTGCGCGACATCGCCCGTGACCGGCAGCGCGTGACCGAGCAACTCAGCGAGGTACACGGCGACCTCTCCAGCGGCCGAGCGTTCCTCGACGCCCACCTCGATCTGCTCGAGAACCCCTACGAGCTGCATCTCCACGCCAGTGAAGCGACCCGACGCAAGCTCAACCAGGCGGTCTTCGCCCACGTCTACGTCGCCCACGACGAAGTCGTCGGCGACGACATCCGCTCTCCGTTACGGGAACTTCTCGCCGCCGAACGCGGCTGGGAAGCCCTCACAGCGGGCGCAACACCCGAGGCTGCCCGCGCCGCCACTCAGGCCGCGACAGCGCGCCACAGCGACCCAGAAACGCCAAAAGCCGCCCCGAAGGGCGGCCTGGCCGAACTAACAAACCTCTGGCTTGACCTGCCTGGCGGCGTTTACGAGGACGCCGATTGCAGTAAGCCTCTTATGGTGGAGCTAAGGGGATTCGAACCCCTGACCTCTTCCATGCCATGGAAGCGCGCTACCAACTGCGCCATAGCCCCGTAGTGGGTGTCAATGCGATCGGATCCGTTCCCGGAACCCGCCGCGGCGACTCCCCCACATTACATCGTCCCTGCACCGGGGCCAAAACCAGGACGCCCCGAACGCCTATGCACTGCGCCACGTCCATCGGTCTGGCCCAGCCGGTCGCCCGCCGTCGCCGTTCGTCGGCCGCTGCTCTGCGCAGCAGCGCTCCCCCGCCCTGCCGACGTCCGCGCACACCATCGTCGGGACGCACCGGGAACGCAGAAGGCCCCCGCCGGGGCGGGGGCCTTCTGAACGAGTCACTGTCTCACGGTTTCTCGAGTGGAGCTAAGGGGATTCGAACCCCTGACCTCTTCCATGCCATGGAAGCGCGCTACCAACTGCGCCATAGCCCCGTAGTGGGTGTCGATGCGATCGGATCCGTTCCCGGAGCCTGCCGCGGCGACTCACCAAGGTTACATCCCTGCAGGCCTCAGGGGAAATCCGGCGGGATGTTGTGTGACAGCAACCTCATCAGCTCGCCGTTGGTGTCGGCCGCGAGAGGCTCGAGGACGGACCGATGGCAGTTCTCCAGACCGCTGACGCCGCGGAAGCCGTTGGTGTCCAGCCCCAGGAGCGCGGTGATGCCGAGCGTGATCGCTGCGCCGTGGCCCACGACCATGACGGTGCGGCCGGGATGCTCGGCCACCAGCTCCCGGCAGGCAGTGGAGATCCGGGCGCCGACCTCGGGACGATCCTCGACGTCGACGCCGAGCACCGGACGATGGTTGCGCCAGTCGGCATGCTGCTCGGGCCAGCGCCGGCGGATCTCGTCGCCCTTCAGCCCCTCCCAGACCCCGAAGCTGCGCTCGAGGAGGGACTCGTCCGTGGAGACGTCCAGTCCGCAGGCCTCGCCGATGATCCTCGCCGTCTCATGGGCGCGCTGGAGCGGGGAGGCGACGATCACGTCCGGCGGGTCCAGTGCGACCGACGCAGCGAGTGCCGCCGCCTGCCGCAGGCCGTGGGCGTTGAGCGGGATGTCGACCTGACCCTGCAGCCGACCCTCACGGTTGTAGTCGGTCTGGCCGTGCCGCACGAGCACCAGGCGCGTACGGGCATGGCCTCGCGCCGAGGCGGGGCCCTGCCTCACGCCTGCGCCTGCGGCCGGTCCTGCCCGGTCCCGGGCGTGCGGTCGTCGATCTGCAGGTCGATCAGGGGCGCGTCGCGCCACAGGCGCTCGAGCGCGTAGAAGGCCCGATCCTCGGCATGCTGGACGTGCACGACGATGTCGCCGTAGTCCAGGAGCACCCAGCGGGCGTCCCGCTCGCCCTCGCGACGGATCGGCTTGCGACGGCGCTCCTTGAGGAGCTCCTCCTCGACGCCGCCGACGATCGCCGACACCTGGCGCTCGGAGTCGCCGGAGCAGACCAGGAACACGTCGGTGATGACGACCTGCTCGGAGACGTCCAGGCCGATCACCTCCTGGGCCAGCTTGTCGGCGGCGGCCTGCGCGGCGACGCGGGCGAGGTCGAGGGATTCTTCGGAAGCGCTCACGCGGCGACTACCTCCAGCAGGTGATGGGCATCAGGGGTGAGGGCCGACGCCGCGGCGGTGATCGCCTCATGCGCAGAGCCCGGGACGAGTGCGTCGGTGCTGCCGGGCCCGAGGACGCCGGTGATCAGCAGGGCGACCAGGACGATCAGAGCCAGCGCGATGAGCGCCCACACCGCCCACACCAGCGGGCGTCCGCCGGAGCGCTCGGGCCGATGCAGCACCTTGCCGTCGAAGCGGGGCGCAGGGCGCGGGGCCGGGGCATCGCCGACGGCGAGCTCGCCGAGCTCGGCGCCGTCGGAGTCCCGGTCGATGGGTGCTCCGCCGGTGGCCGACGCTGCGGAGGCCGCCGTCGACGCAGCGGAGGCCTGACCCGCCGCATCCGAGGGGTCTGAGGAGTCCGATGCCACGGGAGCGGGATCGTCGTCGACCGACTCGGCGGGGCTCGCGGCCGAGCCGATGGTCCGGAAGGAGACCAGCGTGGTCGCATCGTCCGACGGGGCGTCAGGGTCCTCGGCGCGCGCGAGCGAACCGGTGATCTCCGACGGGGAGATGGTCCCGGGCGACGCCGCCGAACCTGCCGAACCCGCCGATTCTGCAGAACCAGCCGATCCTGCAGAACCGGCGGAGGACGCAGAACCGGCGGACCGCGGGGAGGTCGGCGCGACCGACGGCGAGGCCGGGTGGAGCCTGTCCTCGGCGGGTGCGTCGGCGGGGATCGGCTCGTCGGTCAGCTCGATGATCCGGGCGCGACGCCCGAACTTGCGCAGCGTCGGCAGCGGGGCGTCGGCTGTGGGAGGTGCGACCGCACCGCGCGCACCCGGGACCACGGGCATCTCGCCGCTGAGCTCCGCTCCGGTGCGCGACTCCAGGGCCGCGGCCTCTTCGGGGCTCAGCTGCCGCGCACGACGGCCGTGCCGACGGCCGCTCTGGGGCTCACTCATCTGCGTCACCACCTGTGTAGAGGGCGTACTTGTTGATGTATTGGACCACTCCGTCGGGCACGAGGTACCACACCGGCGCGCCGGCCGCGACGCGGGTGCGGCAGTCGGTGGAGCTGATCGCCATGGCGGGGACCTCGATCAGGGTGACGCCGTCGTCCGGCAGACCGAAGGTGTCCAGCTCGTGCCCGGGGCGGGTGACGCCGATGAAGTGGGCCAGCTCGAAGATCTCCTGGTTGTCCTTCCAGGTCAGGATGGACTGGAGGGCGTCGGCGCCGGTGATGAAGAACAGGTCCGCATCACCGTACTTCCTGAGCAGGTCGCGCAGCGTGTCGATCGTGTAGGTCGCCCCCGGACGGTCGATGTCGACCCGTGAGACCGTGAACACGGGGTTCGCCGCCGTCGCGACGACGGTCATGAGGTAGCGATGCTCGGCGTCGGAGATGTCGCGGTCCGCCTTCTGCCAGGGCCTGCCCGTGGGCACGAAGACGACCTCGTCGAGCGCGAAGACGCTCTGGACCTCGCTGGCGGCGACGAGATGGCCGTGATGGATCGGATCGAAGGTCCCGCCCATCACGCCGATGCGTCGCCGCTGCTGCTCCATGCGGTCAGCGGTCGGAGTCGTCGGAGGAGCTCTCCTCGCCCCGCTGGTGCTGGCCGCTGGTCAGGAAGGTGATCCCCAGCAGGCACAGCAGGAGCACGAGGGCGCCGCCGCCCACGAATCCGGGAGCGATGCCGTGGGATCCCTCGGCGCCGGCCTCGGCGAGGATCATGAGCTGGTCGATCATTATCTGATGCCCTTTCGACGTGAGACCGCCCCATCATCCCACAGCGCGGGCCTCCCACCTGGACGCACACGCGCGCATGGGAGCGTGATCACGACGGAGCGTCCCCTCAGGGGCGCACGTGGCCCTGACCGACCACGATCCACTTGGCGGTGGTCAGCTCGGTCAGCCCCATGGGACCGCGAGCATGCAGCTTCTGGGTCGAGATGCCGATCTCGGCGCCGAAGCCGAACTCCCCGCCGTCGGAGAACCGGGTCGAGGCGTTGGCCATGACCACCGCGGAGTCGACCTCCGCGAGGAACCTCTGCTGGTTCACCAGGTCCCGGGTGAGGATCGATTCGGTGTGGCCCGTGGAATGCTCGCGGATGTGCGCGAGCGCCTCGTCGAGATCGTCCACGACCTTCACCGCGAGATCCAGGGACAGGTACTCGGTGTCCCAGTCCTCGGCGGAGGCGGGGACCACGGCGACCGATGCCGGTGCATCGCCCGCATCGTCGCGCGAGAGGATCGCCCCGGCCGCCTCGTCGACGTGCAGGGTCACGCCCGCCGCTCCGAGCCGCACGGCGATCAGCGGCAGGGCGCGCTCGGCGATGTCGCGGTGCACCAGCAGGGTCTCGAGCGCGTTGCACACGCCCACCCTCTGGGTCTTGGCGTTGGCGATGATCTCGACGGCCTGGTCCAGATCGGCCGACGCGTCGACGAGAACGTGCGTGTTGCCGGTCCCGGTCTCGATCACGGGGACGATCGAGTTCTCCACGACCCGGCGGATCAGGCCCGCTCCCCCGCGCGGGATGAGCACGTCCACGAGACCGCGGGCCCGCATGAGGGCGTCGACGCCGGCACGGCCGTGCTGATCGATGCCGACGATCAGGTCCTCCGGCAGCCCCTGCTCGGCCAGCACCCGGCGCAGCACCGCGATCAGCGCCGTGTTCGAGTGCAGGGCGGCCGATCCTCCGCGCAGGACGACCGCGCTGCCGGACTTCAGGGCGAGGCCCGCGGCGTCCACGGTCACGTTCGGCCGCGCCTCGTAGACCATGCCGACCACACCCATGGGAACCCGCACCTCGCGCAGCTCGAGACCGTTGGCGAGGACCGAGCCGCGGATGACCTCCCCCACGGGATCCGGGAGCGCGGCGGCGTCGCGCAGCTGCTGGGCGATCTTCGCGACGCGCCCGGCGTCCAGGGCGAGACGGTCGCGCAGTCCGGGCTCGATGCCCGCAGCATCGGCCGCCTCGAGGTCCTCGGCGTTCGCGGCCACGATCTCCTCGGCCGACGCGACGAGCGCATCGGCCATGGCCAGCAGCACCGCATCCTTGGTGTCCCGGTGCAGGCGCGCCAGACGCGGCTGTGCGTCACGGGCCGCGCGGGCGGCGCCGCGGACGGCGCGCTCCACGTCGGTGAGCTCGGCGGTGCGGTCGTCGATCTCGTGCTGAGCAGTCATGCTCCGAGGATACGTCGCAGGTCAGCGCCACGGCTCGGGGTGTCCACGGCACGGGCGCGGATGGGAGCATGGGCGCATGCCCGCACCGCCTCCCCGCCCGACCGCGGCCACGATCCCGCAGGCGGCGACGCACGCGTCGCCGCAGACGACTTCCCAGACGACTCCCCAGACGACTCCTCGGACGACTGTGCCGGCGCCCGACGTGCTGGTCGTCGGATCCCTCAACGTTGACCTCTCGCTGCAGGTCGACCGTCGCCCGCGGCCCGGGGAGACGGTCGTCGGCCGCGACGCCGCACGGTCCCCCGGAGGGAAGGGTGCGAACCAGGCGCTCGCCGCTTCTCGCGCCGGGGCGCGCACGGCCATGATCGGTGCCGTCGGCGCGGACGCCTCAGGCGCCGGCGACGCCGAGGTCGCCCTCTCCCTCCTGGCCGACGACGGCGTCGACCTCTCGGGCGTCTCACGCGTCGAAGGGCCGACGGGTCTGGCGGTCGTGACCGTCGACCGCAGCGGCGAGAACACGATCGTCGTCGTGCCCGGGGCGAACGGCGCCGTCGACGCCGCGATGGTCCGATCGCACGCGGGGGCGATCTCCTCCGCCGCGGTGGTCGTGCTGCAGGGCGAGATCCCGCGCTCGGGGATCGAGGAGGCCGCACGGCTGTGCCGCGGGCGCCTCGTGCTGAACCCGGCACCGGTGCTCGAGCTGGACTCCGACGTCCTCCGCGCTGCGGACCCGCTGGTGGTCAACGAGCACGAGGCCGCAGCCGTCCTCGAGCAGCTGCTCGCCCCGGGACCGCGCCCGGCCGACGGTGCTCGCTCTCTCCTGCGGTCGCTGCTCGAGGCCGGAGTCCGCTCCGCCGTGCTCACTCTCGGAGGGGAAGGAGCACTCGTCGGCGATGGCACCGTCCGCGCGATCCCCGCGGCCGAGGTCGCCGCCGTCGACACCACGGGAGCAGGTGACGCCTTCATCGGCGCCCTCGCCGCACGCCTCGCCCGCGGCGACGGCCTCCTCGCGGCAGCTCTGCACGGATCACGCTTCGCCGCGGCGTCGGTGACCGCGCCCGGTGCGCAGAGCAGCTATCCCCAGCGCGGGGCCGGGCTGCCGGTGCTCCCCCCGTCGGCCCGGAACGACGACGAGTCCGCCCGGTCCGACGACGGACCTGCCCGGCACGACGGCGAAGGACACTGACGGAAGGGAGCCGAGCGACGGGACCGCCGGAGCGGCCGGAGCGACCTCAGCGACCGGGTTCAGAGGACGACCAGCTGGTCCCGGTGCACGGCGGGCTTGCGATAGCGCTCCCCCAGCACGTCGCGCAGCTCGCCCGTCGGACGTCCGATCATCACGCGCAGCTCCTCGCTCGAGAAGCCCACGAGACCGCGGGCGATGGTGCGGCCCTCAGGATCGGCGATGTCGACGGGCACTCCCGCCGGGAACGTCCCCTCGACCTCGATGATCCCGACCGGCAGGAGCGAGCGACGGCGGCTGCGGACCGCCTCCGCGGCGCCCTCATCCAGGTGCAGGGTTCCTGCGCCGCGGGTCGCGAAGCGCAGCCACACCAGGCGTGAGCGACGGCGACCGTGGTGAGCGGGGAAGAAGGTGCCCACGTCCTCACCGGCGATCGCGGCGGCGAACTGCGCGGCGGAGGTCATGACGGTGGCGGTGCCGAGGGTCGCGGCCTGCTGAGCGGCCGACAGCTTGGTGACCATGCCGCCGGTGCCGACCTTCGAGCCGACCGATCCGATCGACACGCCCTGCAGGCGGGCGGCATCCTCCACCTCGCCGATGCGCCGCGCGCCGGGCTCCCGAGGGGGCGCCGTGTACAGCGCGTCGACGTCGGTGAGCAGCACGAGCGCATCCGCGCCGAGCAGCTGGGCGACGAGCGCGGCGAGGCGGTCGTTGTCGCCGAAGCGGATCTCGTGGGTGGCCGTGGTGTCGTTCTCGTTGATCACCGGCACCGTGCCCAGCGCCAGCAGCGACTCGAGCGCAGTGCGGACGTTCCGGTAGGTCTGGGAGCGGATCACGTCGGCCTCGGTGAGCAGCACCTGGCCGGCGATGAGCCCGTGGGCACGCAGCGCGTTGGCCCAGGAGACCGCGAGGATCGACTGGCCGACGCTCGCCGCCGCCTGCTGCAGCGCGACGCTGCGGGGGCGCTCATCGAGTCCCAGCGGACCGAGTGCAGCGGCGATCGCGCCGGAGGAGACGACGACGACCTCGGTGCCGTGCTCGCGCATGCCCGCGACGACGTCGGCGATCGCGCGGACCTTCGCATCGTCGAGGCGTCCGCGCTCGTCCGTCAGGCTCGAGGAGCCGATCTTGACGACCATGCGGCCGGCGCCCGGGATCTGACCGCGACCGGTGATGCGGGAGGGCTGGCGCAGCTCTCCCCCGTTGCCGGTGCCGTGCAGGAGGACCGTGGACTCGCTTCCCGTCACGGTCAGCGGGCCTCGTCGTCGACCGCGGGATCGGCCCAGTGGCCGGCGCGCCGCTCGTCCTCCATCGCCGCCAGCCGGTCCAGCCGTGCTGCGGTGCGGGCCTTCTGCTCCTCGCGCTTCGCCTCGCGGGTGGGACGGTGGTTGTCCTCCATGCGCTTGTCGGTCCCGCGACGGCCCAGCAGCTCCGCCCCGCCGACCATCGTCGGCTCCCAGTCGAAGACGACCGCATCGTCGCTCGGCCCGATCAGCACAGTCGAGCCGGCGACGGCTCCTGCCTTGAACAGCGACTCCTCGACGCCCAGCTTCGCAAGGCGATCCGCGAGATAGCCGACGGCCTCGTCGTTGCGGAAGTCGGTCTGGCGGACCCAGCGCTCCGGCTTGTCACCGACGACCCGGTAGGCGGTCGAGCCCTCGAACTCCTCGGTGACGACGGTGAAGGGCCGCTCGTCGACCGCTCGGGGCGTGATGACGATGGGTGCGGCCTCGGGCTCGGGCAGCTCGGCGCGCGCCTTCTCGACGATCTCGGCGAGCACGAACCCGAGCTCACGCAGTCCCTTGCGGGAGACCGCGGAGACGTCGAGCACCGGGATGCCGCGGTCCTTGAGGCGATCGCGCACGAGGTCCGCCATGTCGGCGCCGTCGGGCAGATCGGTCTTGTTCAGGACGACGACGGTGGGCCGTTCCATCAGCGGGACCCTGCCCTCGCCGTCGTCGTCCAGGCCCGCGGCATAGGTCGCGAGCTCGTTCTCGATCGTCTCGAGATCGCTCAGCGGGTCGCGATCCGACTCGAGGGCGGCGGCGTCGAGGACATGCACGATCACATGGCAGCGCTCGATGTGCCGCAGGAAGTCCAGTCCCAGCCCCTTCCCCTCGCTCGCACCGGGGATCAGGCCGGGCACGTCGGCGATGGTGAAGCGGTGCTGGCCCGCTTCGACGACGCCCAGGTTCGGCACGAGGGTGGTGAAGGGGTAGTCGGCGATCTTGGGGCGGGCCGCGCTCATAGCGGCGATGAGGGAGCTCTTGCCGGCGCTGGGGTAGCCGACCAGCGCGACGTCGGCCACCGACTTCAGCTCGAGGACCAGCCGCCGCTCCTGCCCCGGCTCGCCGAGCAGCGCGAAGCCGGGAGCCTTGCGGTGCTTGTTCGCGAGGGTCGCGTTGCCGAGGCCTCCCTGTCCGCCCTGGGCGGCGATGTAGCGGGTGCCGATCCCCACCATGTCCGCCAGGACGGTGCCGTCCTCGGTCCTGACCACGGTGCCGTCGGGGACGGGGAGGACAAGATCCTCACCGTTCTCCCCACGGCGCATGTCGCCCTTGCCGAAGCCGCCGGAGGTGGCCTTGCGATGGGGCTTGTGGTGGTAGGCCAGGAGTGTCGTGGTGGAGGCGTCCACCTCGAGCACGACATCGCCGCCGCGGCCGCCGTCGGCCCCGTCGGGTCCGGCCAGCGGCTTGAACTTCTCGCGGCGGATCGAGGCGGCGCCGTGGCCGCCGGAACCTCCGACGACGTGCAGCACGACGCGGTCGACGAACGTGGCCATGGGGGATCTCCGATGGTCGGGAGCGGATGATGCAGGAGGATGCGTGCGCAGACGCGTCCCGGAGACGCACCGAGGGGCGGAGCAGTCGGCTCCGCCCCTCGAAGGCGTTGGGTTCCCCGGTTCCCCGGGGAGCGCGTCAGGCGCTCTCGACGACGCTGACCACGCGACGGTCGCGGGAGCGACCGAACTCGACGGTGCCGGCGGTGAGGGCGAACAGGGTGTCGTCCTTGCCGCGGCCGACGCCGGCGCCCGGGTGGATGCGGGTGCCGCGCTGGCGCACGATGATCTCGCCGGCGCCGACGACCTGGCCGCCGAAGCGCTTCACGCCGAGGCGCTGCGCGTTCGAGTCGCGACCGTTCTTCGAGGAGCTCGCGCCCTTCTTATGTGCCATGAGGAGTTACCTTCTCTCGTTACAGCCTGGGAGGCGGATCGTCAGGCGATGCCCGTGATCTTGAGGCGCGTGAGCTCCTGGCGGTGGCCCTGGCGCTTCTTGTAGCCCGTCTTGTTCTTGTACTTGAGGATCCGGATCTTCGGACCGCGCAGGTCCTCGACCTTCTCCGCCGTGACCTTGACCTTGGCGAGATCGGCCTGAGCCGAGGTCACCTTGTCACCGTCGACCAGCAGGACGGGAGCGAGCTCGACGCTGTCGCCCGCCTCGCCGGCCACGCGGTTGATCACGATGGAGTCGCCGACCGACACCTTCTCCTGCCGACCGCCTGCGCGGACGATTGCGTACACCACGTCACTGCTCCATCTTGTTACCGGAATTGCTCTGGTCATCGCGTCCCCACCGGAACGGACCGCGGACCTGCGACCGTCGACCTGCTCCTGGCCCCGGGGACCGGGACCGTGAAGGGGAGGTGCGGTCGCGCGGGACCCGAGGGACTGCGCGATGTCGGCGCGTTCTGCGCCAGGGGACAGCTTACGTTCCCCCGGACCATGGGGTCAACCACGGACAGCGTCCCGACCTGCATGAACGCTGTGGAACACGTCACTGTCCCGAGGGGCCGTCCTCCGTCGCGCCGCCCTGCTCGCGCCGCTCGTCCTGCTCGGGCCGCTCGCCCTGCTGGGACTGCTCCTCAGCGGGCTCGGCAGGGGCATCCTGCTCCCATGCGCTCGCCGCGGGCTCTGACGGCGCATCGGCACCGCCGGTCCCCTGCTCGTCCGCCGAGCTCTCGCCCGCGCTGTGGTGCGAGGACGCGGCGGCGGCGATGGAGGCGATGGTGGCTCTGGCCTTGTCGCGGGAGGAGTCGTCATGGAGGCGATGCACATCGGTGCTCTCCTCCTCGGCGCTCTCGGTCGCCTCGGCGTCCTTGGAGGAGCCGTTGCCTCCGCGTCCGCGTCCGCGTCGCCGCTTGCCCGAGCGGGGTGAGCCCTCCTCGCCGCCGTGCGCGCCTCCCGAGGACGACGGACCGGAGCCGTTCCCTCCATGGGAGTGGGTGCCGTCGATGTCCACGACGAGGCCGCGACCGCTGCAGTGCTCGCACGGCGTCGAGAAGGTCTCCACGAGACCCTGGCCCACGCGCTTGCGGGTCATCTGCACCAGGCCCAGCGAGGTCACCTCGGCGACCTGATGCTTCGTGCGATCGCGCCCCAGGCACTCGACCAGGCGCCGCAGCACCAGGTCGCGATTGGCCTCGAGAACCATGTCGATGAAGTCGATGACGATGATGCCGCCGATGTCGCGCAGCCTCAGCTGGCGGACGATCTCCTCGGCCGCCTCGAGGTTGTTCTTGGTGACGGTCTCCTCGAGCGAACCGCCCGAGCCCGTGAACTTGCCGGTGTTCACATCGACCACCGTCATGGCCTCGGTGCGGTCGATCACGAGGGATCCGCCCGAGGGCAGGTACACCTTGCGGTCCATGGCCTTGAGCAGCTGCTCGTCCACCCGGTACTTGGCGAAGACGTCCTTGGGGCCGACATGGGCGGTCACCCGCTCCAGCAGGTCGGGGGCCACCGAGGCGACGTACTCGTGGACGTCCTCGTACACCGAGGTGCCCTCGACGATCAGGCTCGTGAAGTCCTCGTTGAAGACGTCGCGCACCACCTTGATGGCAAGGTCGGGCTCCTGGGACAGGGCCACCGGTGCGGACTTCGACTTCTGCGCCTTCTGGATCTTCTCCCACTGGGCGCGAAGGCGCTCGACGTCCTGGGTCAGCTCCTCCTCGCTCGCGCCCTCCGCGGCGGTGCGCACGATCACGCCCGCGTCCTCGGGGATGATCTGGCGCATGATCTTCTTCAGCCGTGCGCGCTCGGTGTCGGGCAGCTTGCGGGAGATGCCGGTCATGGAGCCGCCGGGCACGAACACGAGATAGCGGCCGGGCAGGGAGATCTGGCTGGTCAGGCGGGCGCCCTTGTGACCGATCGGGTCCTTGGTGACCTGCACCAGGACCGGATCGCCGCTCTTGAGCGCGAGCTCGATGCGGCGAGGCTGGCCCTCGAGGCCTGCGGCGTCCCAGTTCACCTCGCCGGCGTACAGCACGGCGTTGCGCCCCTTGCCGATGTCGACGAAGGCGGCCTCCATCGACGGGAGGACGTTCTGCACCTTCCCCAGGTACACGTTGCCGACCATCGAGGTCTGCGACTTCTGGGCGACGTAGTGCTCGACCAGGACGTCGTCCTCGAGCACGGCGATCTGGGTGCGCCCGGGGCGCTCGCGCACGATCATCGAGCGCTTGACCGACTCGCGGCGGGCGAGGAACTCGGCCTCGGTGATCACATTGCGGCGTCGGCCCGCATCGCGGCCCTCGCGGCGGCGCTGCTTCTTGGCCTCCAGGCGCGTGGAGCCCTTGACGGCCTTGACCTCGTCACGCGCCTCGCGCACCTTCACCACGGTGTTGGGCGGATCGTCCGGCGAGGAGACGTCACCGGAGTCGGAGCCGGACCGTCGGCGCCGACGACGGCGACGCGAGGTCGTGGAGCCCGAGCCCGAGCCCTCGTCGGACGCCGAGCGCTGCTCGCCGTCTCGCTCGCCCGTGGCCGAAGCATCATCGGTCTCCGCGTCCGAGGCGGTGCCGTCGCCGGCGGAGCCGTCCCGGCCGTCATGAGCGCTCGAGCTCTCCTCGTCACCGTCAGAGGACCCCTCCTCGGAGCGGCGCTCGTCGTCGCCGCGTCCGCGACCTCGGCGGCCGCGGCCCCCACGGCGCCGGCGACGGCGGGAGGTCCCGGAGCCCTCGTCCTGCTGCTCATCGGAGGAGGATCCGCTCTCGGCCGAGCCGTCGCCGGAGGACTTCTCCGCGTCTGCGCCGCGCCCATCGCGCTCTGCACTCCCGTCGGCGTCCTCGCGCTCGTCCCGGTCCGACGACGGACGGGCGGCGCGTCGGGAGGAGGACTCCCCTCGGACCGCGTCACCGGCGTCGAACGCCAGATCGGCGCTGCCGACGGGCGCGTCCTGACGGTCGACCCCGGCGCTGCGGGGCTCGGGCGCGGTGGGAGCCCGGAACAGGAGCGAGGCGAAGTCCAGCTGCACCTGCTCGCGTCGCGACCTCTCCCCCTCGCCGTCATGGGAGGAGGCGGAGGCGCCTCGCCGGCTGGCGAGCACCTTCAGATCATCGACGACGCTCGAGGCGGCGTCCTCCCCGTGCTCGACCTCGGTCTCGTCCTCAGCGTCGACGTCCTCCTCGGCGTCGGCGTCCTCCTCAGCCTCGGCATGCTGCTCGGAGTCGGTCTGCGGCGCCTCGGCGTCGGCGGAGGCGGCGTCCGACAGCGGGGACTCCGTCCTCTCCGACCTCTCCGACGTCGCCTGCGGGGTGCGCTCGACCTCGGCGGTGCCCGTCTCCTCGCCCGCAGCGTCGTCGACGACCTCGTCGCCGCCGGCCGGCGTCAGGACAGGAGCGCCCGCGGGAGCCACGACCCGTCGGCGCGGCCGGCGGGTGCGGGGAGCGGGGGCGGGCTCGACGGCATCCTGCGCGGGGACGAAGGTGCGCGGAGCGGAGCTCGAGGGCTCAGGTGCCGTGACGGGAGCTGGCGGACCGGCAGGGGCGACGGCACGACGTCGGGTCCGCTTGACGGGTGCGCTCTCCGAGCCCTCTGAGGACTTCGAGGTCTGGTCATGGGTGCTGTCAGCCATCAGGCCGTCTCCTTATCACAGGACCAGCGCACCCTGGCCCTGTGCGGTCATCGTCCCTGAGGACGGAAGTCTCAAGCCCTCGCCGTCGCGCTGCTCCTGGTGGGAGCGCAGCGATGCCGATCGAGGGAGCGCGCACGGTCGCGGAGGTCGCGTCACCGGCGCTCCGACGCGTCGACGCCGGGAGGTTCTCCCGACCGGTACGGACCGGGAGAGTGCCTCCGGTCAGTATGGCACAGCACAGCCCGTCGGCCGGGAGGGCGGGGGCGACGAGCGCATCGGCGCGTCGGCGCCCCCCCTGCCCGCCACCCGCCGCCCGCCACCCGGCGCCCGAGGCTCCGTCGTCCCTGCCGGCTGATCCGCCGTCCCGCCGCGTCGCATCCGCGGACCGGGTCTGGCGGTACCACGGCCGAACGGGGACCATGGTCCCGTCGGCCTCCGCCGCTCAGCTCTAGTTTCGTGACAGCGTGTCGTACTCCGGGAGGTCCCATGGAAGCCCTCGATCTGGCACGGTGGCAGTTCGGCATCACCACCGTGTACCACTTCATCTTCGTACCGCTGACGATCGGTCTGTCGCTGATGGTCGCCCTCATGCAGACGATGGCGGTGAGGTCGAAGGACGAGCTGCGCAAGGACGCCTGGACCCGGATGACGAAGTTCTTCGGGTCGATGCTGATCATCAACTTCGGCATCGGCATCGCCACCGGCATCGTCCAGGAGTTCCAGTTCGGGATGAACTGGTCCGAGTACGCCCGCTACGTGGGCGACGTCTTCGGGGCCCCGCTCGCCCTCGAGGGCCTCGTGGCGTTCTTCCTCGAGTCCGTCTTCCTGGGCCTGTGGATCTTCGGCTGGGGTCGGCTCCCCGAGAAGATCCATCTGCTGACCATCTGGGCCGTCGCGGTCGGCACGATGGCTTCGGCGTACTTCATCATCGCCGCGAACTCCTTCATGCAGCATCCGGTGGGCGCGACCCTGAATCCCGAGACCGGCCGCGCTGAGCTCGACCCCGATCAGGGCGGGCTCCTCGCCGTGCTCACCAACGTCACCGCTCTCGCCGCCTTCCCCCACGTCATCGCCGGAGCCTGGCTGGTCGCCGCGGCGTTCATCACCGGCATCGCCTCCTGGCACATGGTCAAGCACCATCGAGCGGCCCGTGACGCGGGACTGGAGACCGAGGAGGGCCAGGAGCAGCATCGCGCGGCGCGCGACCTGTATCGGCCCACGGTGCGCTTCGGCGTCGTGGCCATGTTCATCTCCGCGCTGGTGCTGGTGGTCTCCGGCGACTTCCAGGCGCAGATCATGTTCAAGCAGCAGCCCATGAAGATGGCGTCCGCCGAGGCTCTGTGCGAGACGGAGAGCGGCTCGAGCTTCTCGATCCTCGCCGTCGGCGGCCCCGACGCCTTCTCCACCGACTGCGACGGCGTCACCCACCTCATCGAGATCCCGTACCTGACCGCGTTCCTGGCCACCCACACCTTCGACGCGACCCTGCAGGGCGTCGACGACCTGAACGCGCAGTACAAGGAGGAGTTCGGCGAGACCGCTGAGACGGCCGACGGGCAGACCGTCACCGCGGACTACCGCCCGAACCTCTTCGTGACCTACTGGTCGTTCCGCCTGATGATGGGCCTGGCGGTCTTCAGCGGCATCCTCGCCCTCTGGGCCCTGTGGATCACCCGCGGCAAGGGCGAGAAGGCCCGGACCTCCGGGTCGAAGCTGTTCCAGTGGTTCGCAGTGCTGGCGATCCCCATGCCGTTCTTCGCGAACTCCGCCGGCTGGGTGTTCACCGAGATGGGGCGCCAGCCCTGGGTCGTCCACCCCAATCCGGACGATCCCACGGTGCGGCTGATGACGCTCCAGGGCGTATCCGACCACCCCGCATGGATGGTGATCACCTCCCTGGTCGCCTTCACCCTCGTCTACGGCGTCCTGGCCGTCCTCTGGTTCGGGATGATGCGCCGGGCCGCGCTCAAGGGCGCACCCCTGCCGAAGCGGGATGCCGAGACGCAGCAGCTGGACACCCCGACCCTGTCCTTCGACTACTGAGAAGGGAACGAGACGACCATGGATGCCATGCTCGATCCGACCGCACTCCAGACCCTCTGGTTCGCGATCATCGCCTTCTTCTTCCTGGGCTACTTCGTGCTCGAGGGCTTCGACTTCGGAGTGCAGATGAACGTCGCCGCCTTCTGGAGGGGAGGCAGCGCCCGGCGGGGGACGATCCTCAGGACCATCGGACCCGTCTGGGACGGCAACGAGGTGTGGGTGATCACCGGCGGCGCCCTCATGTTCGCGGCCTTCCCCGAGTGGTACGCGACCCTCTTCTCCGGCTTCTACCTGGCTCTGCTGCTCCTGCTGCTGGTGCTGATCGTGCGCGTGTGCGCCTTCAAGTGGCGCGACAAGGTCGACTCCGAGCGGTGGAAGCGGGGCTGGGACATCGTCCACGTCATCGGGGGCTTCGCCCCGGCGCTGCTGTGGGGCGTGGCCTTCTCGAACATCGTCGCCGGCGTCGGCATCGACGAGCACCGCTGGGTGACCACCTCTCTGCTGGGTCTGCTGAACCCCTTCGCCCTGCTGGGCGGGATCGTGTTCGTCCTGCTGTTCTGGCTGCACGGGACGCTCTACCTGACCCTCAAGACCGACGGCGCCCTGCGGGCGGAGGCCAACCGCCTGGCAGGGATCCTGGTGTGGCCGACGATCGTCGCCGGGGCCGCCTACCTGCTGTGGTTCCAGCTCGCCCACTCCCATCACGGATGGACCTGGGCACCGCTGGCCGTCGCGGCCGTCGCCCTGATCGCGGTCGTGCCGCTGAACCGGCTGGGGCGCGAGGCGCTCGCCTTCGCCGCCACCGCCGGAGCGATCGCCATGGCCGTGGTGACGCTGTTCGGCGGACTGTTCCCCTACGTCCTGCCGGCGACGAACGATGCGGCTCTCTCGCTCACGGTCGCCAACGCCTCCTCCTCGGCGCACACCCTGACCGTGATGCTGGTCGCCACCGCGATCCTGACCCCCGTCGTCATCGCCTACACGATCTGGACCTACCGCGTCTTCCGGCATCGCGTGGCGGAGGACGAGAGCACCCCGGCGCCCGGCGCGAGCCTGATCGAGAAGGCGCGCCGCGGGTACCGCGAGGCGTTCGAGCAGGAATGACGTCCTCCCGGGCCCCGTTGGACCCGCGTCTCGTGCGGGAGGTCCGCGCCGCACGCGGGCATGTGGTGCGGACCTCCCTGCTCGGGCTCGTCCAGGCCGGCTGCGTCATCGTGACCGCACTGGCCCTGGCCGCTCTCGGTTCACGGCTGCTGGCGGAGCATCAGACGCCGACCTCCGCGCCGATGCTCCTGGCCGTGCTCGCACTGGCTCTGGGGGTGCGCGCGGCGGCCGCGCTCGTCGAGCAGCGCACGGCGCACCGCGCGGCCACCGCCGCGATCGCCGATCTGCGCGGCCGGGTCGTCGCCCATGCCGCGTCTCTGGGCCCCCGGAGCTCCGCCGGGCGCGGGGCCGACGTGACGGCGCTGGCGACGACGGGTCTGGAGAAGCTCCGCCCCTATCTTGTCGGCTATGTGCCGCAGCTGCTGCTGACGGCGACCGTGACACCGCTGTGCCTGATCACCATCGCCGTGCTCGACCCTCTCAGCGCCCTCATCGCTGCCGTCACCCTGCCGCTGATCCCGATCTTCATGATCCTCGTGGGGAAGCTGACCGCCGGCCGCTCCGAGCGGCTGATCGCCGATATGCGCACCCTGTGGTCGCAGCTGCTGGACCTGGTGGACGGTCTCCCGACCCTGCGCGCCCTCGGCCGCGAGAAGGGGCCCGAGCGCACGGTCCGCGCGCTCGGGGACCGCCACCGGGCATCGGCCATGGGATCGCTGCGCTACGCGTTCCTCTCGTCGATGGTGCTCGAGCTGCTCGCCACCCTCTGCGTCGCCCTCGTCGCCGTGAGCATCGGCATGCGTCTGGTCTACGGCGACATGGAGCTCGCTCCCGCGCTCGCAGTGCTCGTGCTCGCCCCCGAGGTCTATCTCCCGCTGCGCAGCGTCGGAGCCCAGTACCACGCCTCGACCGACGGTCTCGCCGCTGTCGGCGGGGCCTTCGCCGTCCTCGACGAGGAGGTCCCCGCCGACGGGACGGTCGAGGCTCCCGACCTTCGTTCTGCGACCCTCGCCCTGCGCGGCGTCTCCGTCCGGTCGCGCGACGGCCTCGCCCCTCACCGCGCCGAGCTCGAGCTGCGTCCGTGCCGGGTGCTCGCCGTGACCGGCCCCTCCGGCGCCGGCAAGTCGACCGCCGTTCAGGTGCTGCTGGGGCTGGTCGAGCCCGACGCCGGGTGCGCCGAGGTGATCGGCGCCGACGGCATCGCGCACGACGTCCGGAACCTGCGTCGCCGCAGCCTGTGGGACCAGGTCGTCCATCTCCCCCAGCGCCCTGCGCTGCCCCCGGGGACGATCCGTGAGGTCCTGATCGACTCCCGCCCGGGCGTCTCGGATCACGAGCTCGAAGCCGCAGCGGCCGCTTCCGGCCTCGCCCCCGTGATCGCCCAGCGCGGCTGGGACGCCGACCTCGGTCGCTCCGGGCACGGCATCTCGCTCGGTGAGAGGCAGCGCCTCGCCCTGGCCCGCGCGCTCCTGTCCGACGCTCCCGTGGTCGTGCTCGACGAGCCCACCGCCCATCTCGACGGCGGCACGGAGCAGGTGGTCCTCGACCTGATCGCACGCATGCGCGAGGACGGTCGCAGCGTGCTCGTCATCGCCCACCGCTCCCGCCTGGTCGATGCGGCCGACGAGGTCGCTGTCATCGAAGGGAGCGCATCGTGAGCACCACCGGCGCAGAGCGTTCAGCGACCCCGCCCGCACAGGCCTCCGCTGTACCGGCCTCCCATGCGCCGACCTCCCCTGTGCCCACCTCCCCCGAGAGGGCGCTGCGACAGGCCGAGCGCGCGCTGGAGATCCCCCGCTCGCGGCTGCTGGCCGCGGTGCTCGCCGCGGCCGCGACGCTCGGCTCCGCCTTCGCCCTCGCCGCCGTCTCCGCCTATCTCGTCACCCGCGCCTGGACCATGCCGCCCGTGCTGGACCTGACGGTCGCCGTCGTCGCCGTGCGCGCTCTGGGCGTCTCCCGCGGCGTCTTCCGCTGGCTCGATCGGATGATCGCCCACGACGTGGCCCTGCGCGGGGTGGTGCGCCTGCGCACCAACCTGTTCACGGCGCTCGCCGCGAGGACGGACGACGCTCTGACGCGTCTGCGGCGCGGGGACCTGCTCGCTCGCCTCGGCGACGACGCCCAAGAGCTCGGCGATCACGTCATCACGGCGATCGTGCCGGGCCTCGTCTCGATCGTCATGGCCGTCGTCGTGCTCGCGACGATCGCCCCGATCTCCCCGGCGGCCGCTGCGGCGATGCTCCTGGCGCTGCTGTTCGCGAGCATCCTCGCGCCCCTCGCGAGCTTCCGGGCGGCCTCGCTGCGGGAGCAGGCCGTCATCGGCACCCGCGGGCAGCTGACCGCATCGGCGCTCGAGATCCTCGACGACGCCACCGCGCTGCGGCTGGACGGCCGGCTCGACCAGGCCCTCTCCAGGCTCGAGGAGGACCAGCGCGCGCACGATGCGGCGATCGACCGGGCCGCCCTGCCCGGGGCGATCGCCTCCGCGGCGGTGCCCGTCGCGATCCTCGTCGCGACCCTGGGCTCGCTCCTGGCCGCGGGCGCCGTGTGGATGGACGGCGGAGCCAGCGCCGGGCAGATCGGGATCCTGCTCCTGCTCCCGCTGTCCTCCTTCGAGGCCGCCTCCGCGCTGCCGGCGGCCGCCGCCCAGTACGCGCGATCACGCGCCGCCGCCGCTCGGCTCGACGAGGTCGTCGGCCCCGCCGTCGGGGCGGGCGACCGGCCGACCGATAGCGATCGGGCGGTCGACGCGTCGACGCCGGGGAGCGTCCGGCTGAGCGCCCGCGGGCTGGATGCCGGCTGGTCGGCCGACGCCGTGCGCGTGCACGGGCTCGATCTCGATCTGCCGCCCGGGGCCCGTCTGGCGATCACCGGCCCCTCGGGGATCGGGAAGTCCACGCTGCTGGCGACGCTCGCGGGGCTCCTCTCCCCTGTCGCGGGCAGGGTCGAGCTCGACAGCATCGACATCGCCGGCATGAGCGAGGAGCAGGTGCGTCGTCACGCGATCATGTTCGCCGAGGACGCGCATGTCTTCGCGACGACGGTGCGCGAGAACCTCAAGGTCGTGCGAGGGGGCCTGGACGACGGGACGGTCCTCGCCGCGCTGCGTGCCGTGGGGCTCGAGGACTGGCTCGCGACGCTCCCCCGCGGCCTGGACACGATGCTCGGCCCGGACGGCACGACCATCTCCGGTGGAGAGCGCCGCCGCCTGCTGCTGGCCCGTGCGGTGGTGAGCAGCGCACCCGTGCTCCTGCTGGACGAGCCCACCGAGCACCTGGACACGGCGCGGGGCGATGACCTTCTGCTCTCCCTGCTGGACCCCGGGGATGAGACGCTGGTGCCGAGCACGACCACCGTGGTCGTGGTCACGCACCGCACCGAGGCGATCCCCGCCGGCACCGATGTGCTGAGGATCGACGAGGCCGGCATCCCCAGTGTCCAGCAGTCCCAGGAGCGACGACCATGACACCAGCCCCCGCCTCAGCTCCCGCCCGGGTCCGTCGAGGCCGCGCTCGCGTCCAGGACCTCGTCGGCGCGGTCCTCTCCGGAGCCGACACCGATGAGCTCCTCGACCTGATGCTGCGCACTGCCCGCAGCGATCTCGGAGCCCGTTCGGCGCTGCTGGTGATGCCGCTGGGCGAGGACGGATCCTGGGGCGTGGAGATCGTCGAGGGCGCAGATGCCCGGGACCTGCTCGGCCAGGAGGTCGACCCGGGCTCCCCCGTCGGCCGAGCTCTCGCCGCCGGGGACACGGACCTGCTCGAGGGGCTCGACGAGCTCGCGATCCTCGACCCGGAAGCCGGCTCCCTGGCGGTGCACCTGCCTCCGGCTGAGGCGCTGCTGAGCGTCGTGGACGCCGGTGCCGACGGCACGGGCCTGCTCGTGGCGCTGCGCTGCCGGGTGAGCGATCACCCCGCCCATCACGGCGACCTCGCCGACGGCCCGGAGGCCGCCCCGGACGATGCGCACGACGATGGGTCCGACGATGGGTCCGGCGATGGGCGCGTCGACGGTGCACCGGCGGGGTTCACCCTCGCCGACCGCGAGCGGCTGGACGCCCTCGCGGGAGTCGTCGGACTCGCCCTGCGGGTGCCGGACCTGGGATCTGCCGCCGAGGTCGACGACGAGCGCAGCCGCATCGCCCGCGACCTCCACGATCTCGCGATCCAGGAGCTGTTCGCGGTGGGGATGGAGCTCGAAGGGCTCACCGAGGCGCTCTCCAGCACCGGAGAGCCGCCCACCAACGCCCGGATCCGCACCACTGTCGCCAGCTCGGTGCAGGGCGTGGAGAACGCCGTCGCGCAGATCCGCGAGATCGTGCAGTCGCTGCGCCGGGAGCGCAGCGAGGCGACGCTCAGCGAGAGGCTGCGCCACGAGGTCGGGCTCGCGACCTCCGGGCTCGGGTTCGTGCCCACCCTGCGCCTCTCCCCCAGCGCCCCCGAGCTGGACCGGGACCTCCCGCCAGAGATCGCCGAGGACGTCGTCGCGGTGGTCCGCGAGTGCCTCGCCAACGCCGCCCGTCACGCGCATGCGACGGCCGTCGCAGCATCGGTGAGCATCTTCTCCGAGGGGGTGGATCAGGTGGTCCAGGTGAACGTCTCGGACAACGGACGCGGGATCGACCCGACCGTGCGCCGACGCAGCGGACTGGCCAACATGTCCTCGCGGGCGCGCCGTCACTCGGGCTGGGTCGACGCGATCAGCCTGGAACCGGGGACCATGATCTCGTGGCGGGTGACCCTGCCTCCGCAGTGATCGCCCGGCGGCGACAAACGACCCCCGGCGGCCAGCGACGATCAGCGACCCCTGACGGTCAGCGCTCCGCGATCCCAGCCGCGGGACCGGACGCGCGGAGGGTCACTTCCAGCCGGCGCGACGGCGTGCGGCGACCATCGCCGCGACCTGCGTGCGACGCTGCATCCCGAGCGTCTGCAGGATGACCGTCACCCGGTTCTTGACCGTCTTCTCGGCGATCCCGAGCGCCTCGGCGATCTCCCGGTTGGAGTGGCCGTCACCGATCAGATCGACGATCCGACGGTCGGTGTCCGACAGATCGGGCTCGTCGTCCTCCTGGCCGGCGGGCCACATGTGGCCGCCCTCGTGGATCGCGACGATCGCATCGACGATCTCCCGCGACCGTGCGGACTTCAGCATCAGGCCCGCGGCGCCCGCGGCGCGCGACTCACGCAGCGCCGCGTCGTCGTCGAAGCTGGTCAGCACCAGCATCTTCTGCTCGGGATCGATCTCCCGGGCCTTCCTCATGACGTCGATGCCGGTGCCGTCGGGCAGCTGCAGGTCGACCACCAGCACCTCGGGACGGATCGCCGGGAGGCGGCGGTTCGCCTCGGCGACGGAGGAGGCCTCACCGGTGACGCTGAGCTTGGGGCTCGCATCGATGACGGTCACGATGCCGCGCCGGACGACCTCGTGGTCGTCCACCAGCATCACCCGGATCGGGGTGGGCTCTTCGCTCGCAGTCACAGGCATCCTTCCCTCGCAGCCCCGCTGCGTCGCGCGGCTCCGCCGGAGGCGGACGCTGGAGATCCGGGGCGGACATGGCTCCTCCGCCCCAGACGGGCGGTCCTGGACCAACCTACCCCAATCGGGACCATGATCCTGGACGCGATCGCCGACGACCAGGGCTACTTGACGCTCCCCGCCGCCAGACCGCCGATGATCCGGCGCTGGAAGGCGAGCACCATGATGATGAGCGGCACCGTGACGATGACGCCGGCGGCCATCTTCGTGCCGTACGGGGTGTCGAACTGCGAGATGCCGGTGAACTTCGAGATCGCGACGTTCGCGGTCTGCATCTCGGGCCGGTTCACCATCGTCAGCGCGATGAGGAACTCGTTCCAGGCGGCGATGAAGGTGATGATCGCCGTGGTGAACATCCCCGGCGTCGCGAGCGGCAGGATCACCCGCGCGAAGGCACCGAAGCGGGTGGTGCCGTCGACCATCGCCGCCTGCTCGAGCTCGACCGGCAGCTGACGGAAGTAGGCGTTCAGGTTCCACACCGCAAGGGGCAGAGCGAAGGAGATCGAGGGCAGGATCATCGCCTGATAGGTGTTGATCCAGTTCCACGGCCACCACTCGAACCCTCCGGTGAACAGCTTCAGCAGCGGCACCACGAGGATGATCACGGGGAACATCGAGGTGGCCACGATGAGGAACATGACCAGGATCTTCCCCCGGAAGCTGAGCCGTGCCAGCGCATAGGCGCCGAGCGTCGCCAGGAACAGCACCAGCACGGTCGTGCCGCCCGCCACCACGAGGGAGTTCACCAGCGCACGGCCGAAATGGTTCGAGGGGTCGAACACGGCGATGTAGTTCTCGACGCTGATCGGCCAGGGGATGAGCGCGGTGGAGCGTCCGTCGCTGGGTCGTCGCAGCGAGGAGATGATCATCCAGACGAAGGGGGCCAGGCAGTACACGAGGATCGCCGCCATGCCGATGCCTACTCCGAGGGCAGCCAGTCGTCGTCGGCGCCGGACCGCTGCGGATCGGCCGGAGCCCGCGGAGCCGCCGGAGCCTGCAGAGCCGCCCGGGGCCGTGCCCGGGACGGAGGGGGCGGTCGTCGTCATGGGAGGTCTCCTTCAGCAGTGGTGCGCAGTCGGCGCGGACGGGGGCGCCGGCCACGGCCCTCGGCATCGCCGATGACGTCGGCCCCCAGCCCGCGCACGAAGATGACGGCGACCAGGCAGATGTAGACGAACAGGATCACGGCATAGGCGGATGCCATGCCGAAGTCCGTCTTCGAGGCCGCATCGGCCGCGAGCATCGACAGCGTCTGGCCGGAGCGCAGGCGCCCCAGCAGCACGTAGGGCAGGTCGAACATGCGCATGGCGTCCAGGAGGCGGAACAGCACGGCCACCATGAGCACCGGACGCACCAGCGGCAGCGTGATGCGCCAGAGCGTCTGCCAGCGATTCGCCCCGTCCACCCTGGCCGCCTCATAGATCTGGTCGTCGATGGTCTGCAGCCCGGCCAGCGTGAGCAGGCCGATGTACGGGGCGGTCTTCCAGATGTCCGCGATGAGGACCGCGGCCTTCGCCTGGATCCCCTCGGTGGTCCACAGGATCTGCTGGCCGATGATCTCGTTGGCGATGCCGTTGGCGTCGAAGATCAGCTGCCACATGAGTGCGGACACCACGGTGGGGATCGCCCAGGGCACCAGGATCGACGCGCGGATCAGCCCCGTGGCCCGCATGGCCCTCGCCATGATCAGCGCCATCGCCACGCCCAGGACGGTCTCGATGGAGACGCCGACCACGGTGAACAGGGTCGTGTTCCAGAACGCGTTCCAGAACCCGGCGCCCGCCCCCGCGGAGGTGAAGGCGTCGAGATAGTTCTGAAGGCCGACGAAGGTGTCGCCCTGCTGGATGATCCCCGTGACCGGATCGATCTCGTCACCGCCTCGGAACAGCGACTGCCAGACGGACAGCACGAGCGGGAAGCCGACGACGAGCGCGAGCAGCAGAAGCGTGGGAGACAGCAGGAGGCCGGCGAGGCCCTCCTGCCCGTCGCCCTTCGCCCGGCGCGGATGCGGAGCGGCGCTCATCCTCAGCCCTCGACGAGAGAGCTGAGCTGCTCCTGCAGCTGTGCGAGGGCGTCCGCCGCCTCCGCCTCCCCGGAGATGCAGGAGTAGGCGGCCTCCTGGATCGCCTGGGTGACGTCGCCGTACTTGACGACCTGCGGGCGGCTGACGCCGTTGTCGATCGCGCTCTTGAGCTCATCGAGGAACTCGAAGGTCTCCGCGACCTCGTCGTCCTCATAGACTGCCGCGGTGGCCGTGGGAGTGGCCGTCTCGATCATCCATGCCTTCTGCTGATCGAAGGCGGTCATGAAGGCGATGAAGTCCACCGCCGTGCCCTTGTTCTTCGCGAAGGCGCTGATCGCGTAGTTCGCCCCGCCGATCGTGGAAGTGCCCTCGCCGGACACCGCGGGCACCAGGGAGACCATCACCTTGTCCACGACCTGCGAGGAGCCGTCGTCGTTCTGGAAGTGGTCCCACACGTACGGCCAGTTCTGGAGGAACACCAGGTTGCCGTCCTGGAAGGCCTGCCGGGACTCCTCCTCCTTGTAGGTGAGCGCCTCCTGCGGGATGTGCCCGTCGTCGAACCCGTCGCGCAGGGTCTGCAGTGCGATGGCGGCCTCGGCGGAGTCAGCCTGAGGCTGGCCCTCATCATCGAACAGCGCACCCCCGGCGGATGCGACGACATCGGTGAGCTGGCAGGTCAGTCCCTCGTACTTCGCGAACTGGGAGCCGAAACCGTTGATGTCCGGATGCTTCTCCTGGACCTTCGCGACGATCTCCCACATCTCGTCGAAGGTCGCGGGAGGCTCTGAGTATCCCGCCTCCTCGAGCAGATCCTTGCGGGAGAAGAGCAGCTGGGCGTTCGTGGTGAACGGAACGGCGTAGAGCTTGTCGAAGTAGGTGCCCGTGGTGACCGTGGCGGGGATCAGCGCATCCAGGTCGAAGCTCTCCCGGGGCAGCTCGACCACCCACTGGTTGGCCGCGAACTCCGCTGTCCACACCACGTCCAGCCCCAGCACCGTGTAGGAGTCGGACTGGGCCTGCGCGTTGGCGATGAACTGGGAGCGCTGGTCGTCCGCGCTCTCCGGGAGCTCGATGAGGGTGACCTCCTCATCGGGATGGTCGTCGTTCCATCGGGAGAGGAACTCCGCGAGCGCGCCGGTGGTGTCCTTGCCGCGCACCAGCGTGATCGGGCCGCGCTCCTCGAAGTCTGCCGCCGCGGCACCTCCCCCGTCGGAGGAGTCGTCGTCGCCCGAGGTGCCGCAGGCGGCCAGACCGAGCGCTGTCGCCGCGAGGCCGCCCGCGGCGAGAGCCGTGCGCCGCGTGGGATGGGAGGATGGGAGGGATCTGCTCATGACGGAACTCCTTCGTCGCTGTCAGCAGCGGGCCCCGAGCCCGCAGGCTCCTCGAGCGTATGCCGCAGCTCACACCGCCGGAAGAGGGAGTCTGCCCGGTGACCGATTCGTGACCGGCCCTGCTGATCCCGAAGCGTTCAACCGGCGCCCTAGGGGCCGATCGGCCCATTCGTCCACACGCTCGCCCTCGTGAACGCAGCAGACATGCACTCAGCCACATAGACGGCGGCGAGAGAGACACGCCATGGCCATGGCCAGCGTCGATCTGGACCCCGGGCTAGTCGAGCATGCCCGGGAGCTCACAGGAGAGAAGTCCGATCGCGACCGCAGCCTCATCACCGTCCCTGTCCTCGCCGCCGGCGGGGACACCGCCAGCTGGGCTTCCACCTCGGCCGCGCAGTCGAGAACGGCGTCTCCCAGGAAGAGCTGATCGAGGCCATCACCCATGTCGCCTTCTACGTCGACTGACCCAAGGGCATGGCCGCCATGGGCGTCACCAAAGACCTCTTCGCGGACGGATGAGCCGCGACCAGGATGGCTCCGCCCCCGACGCGACACCCCTCCTCCGCTCCGTCCCGCGCCTGACTCGCGTGGCCGCCCTGGCACTGGTCCACGCCGCCGAGAGGGCGGTGACCGCGCAGGGCCTCCAGGTCGCCGTCGTCGTCGACGGCTCCACGGTCGCAGCGGTCGGCATCAGCGGAGGACGCGGCGAGCAGGACAGGGCGATCGCCGAGACCGCGATCTCCGAGGTCGCCGGGGACTTGGCCGCTCGCGGCTGAACGGCGCACTCTCAGGAACAGCGTCGGCGACGCATCAGACTCGCCGTCGGCGCGGCTCAGGTCTGGTGCCAGCTCACGCTCGAGACGCTCGCCGCCCCGGATGCTCCCTGGCGGCACTCGAGGTCCCGACCGGGCCGACGTCGGACGCAGTGGTGATCGCCATCCGTCATCACCCATAGACCTTGCAAGGTCCACACTGGTGCCCTGTAGAGCGTGGACATCGAGCTGAGCGCAGGATGGCTCGCTTCGCTGGACGACGACTCGCGCGAGCAGGTGGTCGCCGCCATCGAGCTGCTGGAGGACCGCGGCCCGCAGCTCGGACGGCTCATCGTCGACACGGTGACAGCGTCCAGGCATCGCAGCATGAAGGAGCTCCGACCAGGATCCTCCGGACGCTCCGAACTCCGGGTCCTGTTCGCCTTCGACCCCGCGCGATCGGCCATCATGCTGATCGCCGGCGACAAGGCGGGCATCTGGATCCGCTGGTACAAGAAGATCATCCCGCTGGCCGACGACCTGTTCGACGACCACCTGCGCAGATTGTGAGGAGAGCGACCGAGATGACCATGACCCTGAAGGACTTCGTCGCCGAACACCCCGTGGATCGCGAGAGCGTCGAGGCCCACAAGGAGAGGATGCTCGCCGAAGTCCGCGCCTACCGCCTCCGCGAGCTGCGCGAGCAGGCCGGACTCACCCAGGCGCAGCTCGCCGAACGCATCGGCGTCGGCCAGCGCCAGGTCTCCAAGATCGAGCACGGCGACCTCGACAGCGCGAAGATCGGCACGATCCGCAGCTACCTCGAGGCCGTCGGCGGCGGACTCGCGATCGAGTACGTCATAGGCGATCAGCGCATCCAGGTTGCCTGACACCAAGGAGACGACCCGACTGGGGTCGCGTCGGCACGACCGGTCGGCTAACGTCTTCGCTGGCAGCGCGGGCAGAGATGGCTCGACCGGTTCATGAACTGCTCCCGGAGCAGCAGGGATCCGCAGCGCCGGCACGGAAGGCCTTCTCTGCCATAGGCATTCAGCGAGCGGGCGAAGTACCCGCTGCGGCCGTCGACGTTCACGTACAGCGCATCGAAGCTGGTCCCGCCGACCTCCAGAGCCCGCTCCATCACGGCGCCGGTCGCGCGCAGCAGCTGCAGCGCCTTGCGCTGGCTGAGCGCCTCTCCCGGAGTGTCGAAGCGGGTGCGCGCCGCCCACAGGCCCTCATCGGCGTAGATGTTGCCGATGCCCGAGACGATCCCCTGGTCCAGCAGCAGCGCCTTCACCGGTGCTCTCCGGGAGCGGATCGTCCTGGCGATCGCGGGAAGGTCGACGGCCGGGTCCAGCAGATCCCGGGCGATACGACGGGCGTCGGCCGGAAGGAGCGTGTCGGGGCTGCCCTGACCGGCGATCCTCCGATCCGCAGTCTCCTCCAGCGGGCTCGTCCAGAGCCCTCCGAAGATCCTCTGGTCGATCATGTCGATCACGGTGCCGTCGTCCAGCTGCAGCGAGAGACGGCGGTGACGCAACGGGTCCGAGGCGGGCCCCTCCGACGGAACGGCACCGATGTTCTCGATGCTCTCGATGCTGACGGTCCCGACGGTGCGCACGCGCAGCTGACCGCTCATCCCGAGGTGGCCCATGAGCGCCTCGCCCGTGTCCTCGCCGTGCTCGTCGGCGAGCCGCCACCACAGGAACTTCCCGCGTCGGGCGATGGCGGTGATGCGGCTGCCCACGAGCGCGCTCTGCAGACGGTCGGCGCCTCCGCCCTGGCGACGGATGATGCGGGGGTCGACGACGTCGACGGCATCGATCGTGCGTCCGATGGCATGCGGTACAAGACCGCGACGGACGACCTCGACCTCAGGCAGCTCGGGCACGAGGGCTGTTCCTCCTCGGGACGGTGCGCGGCTCAGCCGCGCGGGATGAGGCTCTCGCCGCGCTCGGCGAGTATCGCGCGCACCGCGTTCTGCGCGGCGGCGAGCTCGGCGTCCTTCTTGGAGGCGCCCTCGCCGGAGCCGGTGACGACGCCCTCGACCGTGGCCGTGGCCGTGAACGTCTTGCGATGCTCTGCGCCCGACTCGCTGATGTCGTAGCGCACGGTCTGCCCGGTCTCCGCGGCGATCTCCTGCAGTCGGGACTTGAAGTCATAGCTGGTCTCGAGAAACTCGTCGGAGTCCAGCAGCGGTGCCATGAGGTCCAGCACGAACCGTCGCGACACGTCCTGCCCCAGGGCCAGGTGCACGGATCCGATGACGGCCTCGGTGGTGTCCGCGAGGATGGAGATCTTCTGACGGCCGCCGGTGAGATCCTCACCGCGGCCGAGCTTCACATAGGCGCCGAGGTCCAGCCGGGAGGCGATCACCGCAAGCGCCCGGGCGCTCACGGTGCCCGCTCGGCGACGTGCGAGATCGCCCTCGGGCAGGGTCGGATGGGCGGCGTACAGGCGCTCGGTGATGGCCAGCTGCAGCACGGCGTCCCCGAGGAACTCGAGGCGCTCGTTGTGCGGCAGGCCGTCATGCTCATAGGCGTAGGAGCGGTGGGTCAGGGCGAGGTCCAGCAGTCCCGATCCCAGCAGGTCCTGCTGCTGGGCGGCATCCAGAGGCAGCCGGTCCAGGAGCCGGCGGGGATCAGCGGCCTCGACCGCCCGGCGCTTGCGCGCCATCAGCGCCCGGCCTCGGGGCGGTCGAGCTCGTCGCGGTCCTCGTCGGAGGCCTCGCGGGAGGAGTCCGTGCCGGGCTCGGTGCCGAACAGTCCCTGGAGGGCGGCGAAGCGGTCGTCGATGACGTCGTGGTGATGGTCCGGATCGTCTTCCATGCGGAAGCCGCACTGGGGGCACAGGCCCAGGCAGTCGGGGCGGCACAATGGCCGCTCCTCGGGCTCCACCGCGAGAGCATCGTGGACGATCGGCGCGAGGTCGACGTCGTCGCCGTCGAGCATGGGGGTGTCCTCGCGCTCGTCGGCCTTGACCTTCTCGGGATACATGAACAGCTCGCCGATGCTCACGGCGAGATCCTCCTCGACGGGATCGAGGCAGCGCGAGCATTCGCCCTCGAGGTGGGCGGTCAGGGTGCCATGGGCGTAGATGCCCTCGACCACCGATTCCAGCTCCAGCTCGAGGGAGATCTCCTCGTCCTCGGGGACCTGCATCGCGGGTCCGAGCTCATCGAGGGCGGGGGCGGGCAGCGTGCGCTCGACGTGCCGGTGCGAGCCGGTGCGGCCGACGAGGTCGACGGCGTCGAAGCGCAGGGCGGTGCCGAATGGCGTGTCGGAGACCGTGGACATCGTGGCGTGCTCCTGTTCGTGGTGTCGTGCGGTGCGAGGGCGGCCGTTCAGGATACGTCGCGCTGAGCGGCGAGCGCTCCGAGGGAGGCCGGGGGAAGCATGTCGGAGACGTCGCCCCCGAGACCATGGACCTCCCGCACGAGGCTCGAGGAGATGTGCGAGTAGGCGGAGTCGGTGAGGAGGAAGAGCGTGTCGATGCCCGCGAGGTGCTGGTTCATCCGCGCCATCGGCTCCTCGTAGGCGAGGTCGAGCTGGGATCGCAGCCCGCGGACGACGGCTCGCGCACCGACCTCGCGGCAGAAGTCGACCAGCAGCCCTCGCGGAAGGGTGCGGACATGGACGCGGCCCGCGAGACCCTCATCGGCCATCGCATGGGCGATCGCGCTCTGCCGGTCATCCAGGTCGAGCAGATGCGTCTTCGAGGGGTTGTGGGAGACCGCGATGATGACGGTGTCGGCGAGCGCCGCGGCCCGGCGGGCCAGGTCGAGGTGGCCGAGGGTGAAGGGATCGAACGAGCCGGGCAGGACGACGGTGCTCATGACGCAACTGTAGTGCGACGATGCGGTGCGAGCGTGCACCCGGGCCGCTGCCGTGACGGCATCGGCCCGGACTCTGCGCTCGGCCGAGGTCGAGATCGAGGTGCTCAGTCGAGATCCAGCTCGACGTGATGGACGCCGTCGTCGTCGATCCTCCCGATGGTGAGCGTCCCCGTCGCGCCGGTGAGGTCGCCGGTGGGCGACCCCGGGGCGATGAGGCAGGTCAGGTCGGGCTCGCCGGAGGTCATGGCGCCGAGCTGCTGGAGGACGAGCGTGCCGCGACGGCCGTCGACCGTCCCGTCGAAGACCTCCATCGCGATGTATCCGGCGCTGCCGGTGGCGGGGTCACCGGCGGTCATCATGGTGCCGGTGCTCGTCCCTTCCATGCCACCGGTCCAGGTCTTGACCAGCTCGAAGCGGGCGGTCCCCGGCTGGAGGGACTCGGCGGGCGTCATGGAGACGGTGAATGCGGCGCTGACGGTCACGGGGACTCCTCGGTCGGGGGTCGGCGCTCAGGGATGCTGAGCCCGGTACTCGCTGGCCAGTATCGCCCAGCTCATCCCGTCCATCCAGCGTCCGCTGCGGTGGAGCGACTCCTCCGTGAACAGTCCTTCCTGGCGCATCCCGATCCGCTGCATGATCCGCCAGGAGGCCGTGTTCGCGGCGAAGCAGGCGGCCTCGACCCGACGCAGCCCCAGCTCCTCGATCGCTATGCGGAGCAGCTCGGCGGCGAACTCGGTGCCGATCCCTCTGCCCTGATGCTGCGGTGAGATGATCCAGCCGAGCTCGGCCTGTGTGCCCTTCGCCCGGTCGGCCACGTCGGTCTGCGCCCAGGCGTCCTGGATGCGGATCACACCGGTGGCGACGATCTCGTCGCCGATGAGGCCGACGATGCCGTGCTCGAGGGTCTGCTCCCAGCGCTCGCGGAGCGCGTCGAGGTCCGCCGGCAGCGCCGTGGTCCACTGCTGGACCTCGGGCAGCCGGTACCAGGGCCAGACGGCGTCGGCATCCTCCATCCGCTGTCGGCGCAGGACGAGGCGTTCGGTGCGCAGCGGCCAGTCGAGCGCGTCCAGCCGCGATGCTGCTGCGGCCACGGGTCGGGACGTCGCGTCGGGCGCTGTCTGCTCAGAGGTCACGACGCCACGGTACGCGGGGTCCGCCCAGCGCGAGGACGCCGTCGGCCGGCACCATCTCGAGCAGCGCATCGATCTGCTCCTCGGCGGCGATCGAGGCGACGGCCTCGACCGCGGCGTGAGGGCGCGCTCCCGGATCGGTGCGCCTCTCGCTGGCGACGACCGTGAACCTGGCGTCTTCGAGCAGTCCGGTCATCCCCTGCACCGACCAGGTCCGTGCGGTGATGACCTTGTGGCCGAAGGGCTCGCCGTCGGGCCCGTCGAAGAACCCGAGGAGCAGACGGCCTCCGCGGCGGAGCATGCGACGGATGCTCCGCAGCGCGGCGTGCAGCTCCGCCTCGTCGAGATGGATCAGGGAGTACCAGGCGAGGACCCCGCCCTGCGTGAAGTCGTCGATACCGGGCGATGCGACGGAGCCGTTCGCGAAGCGCACTCCCGGATGGTCACGTCGCGCGATCTCGATGAACTCGGGCGTCGGATCGACGCCGAGCACGTCGTGGCCGAGCTCGGCGAGGTGAGCGGTCCATCGGCCCGGACCGCAGCCGAGGTCCAGGATCGGACCGTCGACCGCGCTCGCCCATTCCGCGATCCGGCGGGCGTCCTGGCCGCCGCCGTCGTCGATCCCGCCCAGCAGGGTCGTGTACTCCTCAGCCCGGCTCCCGTAGGCGGCGACGACCGCGGATCCGGCTGTCCCCTCGGTCTCCTGAGGCTCGTTCAGCTGCGCTCCCACCGTGCGAGCCTATCCGGCTCCGCAGCTCGCCGAAGGTCCCCGTGCGGGGCCCTGCAGATGCGGGATGATCGATGCAGCATCTCGATACCCATCCATCGAACTGAGTTCGCCATGGCGACATCGTCCTGCCACCCTCTGGATACTCCCCTGCAGCGCAGGAGCCTGCTGCGAGCCGCCGCCTGGGCCGCCCCTGTCGCGATCATCGCGACCGCTGCCCCCGCGCTCGCCGCGAGCCCCGTCGACGACTTCTCGACGGTGCAGCTCTACGCCTACGGGTCGAACGGGATCCGTGACTCCGCCTCCGGTCTGCAGTGAGTCATCGATCTCTCCCCCAACTACGACTCCCACCTCTTCGAGGGTGGGACCATCCCCGCGGGGACGGTCACCATCACCGTCACGTTCGCGGACTGCGATGTCGTGGACATGGACAGCACGGACTCCCATGGCGACACCTCATATCCGTGGACCATGGGCCTCACCGACCGCACCGTCTCCTTCACCAACGCGACCGACTGGCCGCGGAGCTCGCAGACGAGGACGGACGACATCACCGTCCATCTCCACTGCACCGCCGCCGTCCAGTTCCAGTACCCGCCGGTGATCTCGGTGACCCCTGACTCGATCCAGAAAGAGGGCCAGGGCTGGGACTTCACCCGCAGCAAGGAGGGCTGAGGTCCTTCTCAGCGGCCGTCGTCACCTGCTGTCAGCGAAGCCTTGTGAACGGGACCAGGGCTGGGTCGCCGCCTCCGACGTCTGAGGACTGAGGCCGCTCCGCTCACGCTCCGTCCGCGACGCTCCCGCCGTGAGCGGACCGCCGACTGGCGTAGTCCGACGGCGCCACGCCGACGACCGCCCGGAAGTCCCGCACGAAGTGGGACTGGTCGAACCATCCGAGCTCGCCGGAGATCTCTGCGAGAGGGCGCTCATCGCCGTCGTCGAGCAGGGCGACCGCGTCCATCACCCGCGCTCGCAGGAGCATCCGCTTCGGGCCCACGCCGACGAAGCGGGCGAACAGGCGCTGCAGGGTCCGGGCACTCATCCCCGACCTCGCCTGCAGCTCCGCCGAGGACGTGACATCGGGGTCGAGGAGCAGCCTGTGCACCGAGCTGAAGGCGGCCCATCCCTCGGGCTCTTGCGGCTCCAGGCCCAGCAGCCAGGCATCCAGGATCGGTGCGGCAGCAGCGGCTCCGGCCGGCGGCTCCACGTCTCCTTCGAGCCAGTCCACCAAGGGCACGGTGCGGTCGCGAAGCTCTCGCAGGTCCCGTCGGCGCGGAGTGCGGCCGGGTCCGAGGAAGGCGGGGAGTCCGCCGACGGCCAGTCGCACACCGACCACGTCGCCCCTGCCCCGGAGGCGGACGTCGAATCGTCCATGCGAGATCGGTCCGGTGATCCATGGGCCGGGCCCCTCGGCTCCTTCCCGGCGAGCGCCGCCACGCTCCCAGGTGAGGTTCACCGCAGGGTCGTCGAGGGTCGAGGGCTCGAGGACCTCCTGCTCCGGCAGGTCCCAGGACACGGACCAGTAGCGCTCGACGAACGGCGCGAGCGCCGGATCCGGCGCGGCGCTGTCGTAGCGCACCCGGGCGAGAAGCTCCCGCGGATGCAGGACGCGACCGCGCATCTGCGGCGGTGTCGCATTCGTCCAATCCGGCGGCGGTGCCATGGAGCCAGTCTGGCAGGCATGACGCAGAGCACGCACATGAGCACGGACAAGAGCACCGCCGCAGACGACCAGAACGCCCGGACCGCGCAGGAGGACCAGAGCACCCAGAGCCCCCTGGACGACCGGCCGCCGATCGCACGCCTGGCGATGATCACCCTCGACGCCGAGCGGACCGGGCCCGTGGTCCAGTTCTGGAGCGCCGTCCTGGGATGGCCGATCCTCCATCTCGACGAGGACTACGCCATGCTCCAGGGCCCGAGCCACATCCTCGGGATCGGGAGGATCCCCGATCGGAAGCGCCCGTCCTGGCCCGATGACGGGCGCAAGCAGTTCCACTTCGATCTCGCCGTCGAGGACATCGAGGCCGCCGCACGGCGCTGCGAGGAGCTCGGCGCCGTTCGTGCCGAGCCGCAGCCCGGCGAGACCTGGACCGTCATGCATGATCCGGAGGGCCACGCCTTCTGCCTGACCGATGCGAAGAACTGGGGCTGAGGTCCGCCGTCAGGCCCGGCGAGCGCGCGAGGTCTGGGAGGTGCGCACGCGCTCAGGCCTCCCACGCCTCCCATCTCCGCTCCGCACTCGCGGCTGGGCGCACGTCTCCAGTCCGGGGTGTGGCGCCGGGGACGACCACCCCTTGTCTTACTTTCGACACCGAACTAAGCGTCTTCTGGAAGGGTTGCTACCGAAGTCGCCCTCTGCGCACCCCAGGAGCAGCCCATGACCCGGACGGTCGAGAACCCAGCCGCACTCGCCTCGCCAGCACCCACGCCCGCGCCCGCACGGAGAACCCTCCTGGCTGCAGCCGCGTGGACCGCGCCGACGGCGATCATCGCGATGGCCGCCCCGGCGATGGCGGCGAGCCCTACCCCGGATCTCACCGGCGTGGACGTGTACTCCGGCGGCAGCATCACCTCCAACGAGGCCCAGACGATCTGGACGCTCGACTGGTCGTTGAACTTCCGGACGGGGAACTGGCCCAACACCACGGACATCCCCGGCGGAGTCGTCACGGTCACCGTCACGGTCCCCGAAGGGAGCCAGATCACCCTCGCCGAGGTCGAGGAGGCCCCGACCGGATACCGCTGGACGATGGACTGGAACCAGGACGAGAACGTCGTGACCTTCACCAACGCGACCCCCTGGCCGCCGAGCACCTGGACCATCCAGACGGACCACATCACCGTCATGGTCGAGTCGACCACACCGGGAGCAGTCGCCGATCCCCCGGTCGCCGTCATCACCCCCGAGGAGATCGTGAAGCTCGACGGCGGCTGGGAGGCCTGAGGGTCGGCGAGGTCCTGCTCCCCCGGACCCTCCTCAGGCGCTGATCGGACCGCCGTACCGGAGCACGGTCTCGCCGTACGCCTTCGTGCCGTCATCGCCCCAGCCAGCCGGCCACTCCACAGGACGCGACCGACTCGAGCGCTCGATGACCACGAGGGCGTCGTCCGTGAGCGCCGGACGCAGCGTCACGAGCATCGCCTCGAGCACCTCGGTGGGCACCTCGTAGGGAGGATCGAGGAAGACCAGTCCGAAGGGCGTCGGGACCCCGCCGCCCCCTCCCCCGTCCGCACCGCCCTCGGCGGCGAGCTGCGCGGCGACGGTCTCCGCCTTCGCCGACCGCACCTCGACCCGGTCGGCCAGGCCCAGCTCGCGAGCTGCCCGCCCCAGGTTCCGGGCGGTCGCGCCGTGCAACTCGACCAGCAGCGCTGATGCGGCGCCCCGCGAGAGCGACTCGAAGGCCAGCGCGCCGGTTCCGGCGTAGAGGTCCAGGACGCGCGCGCCTGCGATCGCGTCCCATCCGGCCAGGCGCGAGAACAGGGCCTCGCGCACACGGTCGGAGGTGGGGCGGGTGCCCTTGGCGACGGTCGCGGGGACGGTGCGTCCGCCCAGGTCGCCGGCGATGATGCGGGGCATCTCAGCTCCTCTCCACATCGGGATCGGCGTCCCGGAGCCTGTGGTCGATGGCGGCGGCGAGCGCCGGATGGTCGGCGAGGTCAGGATCGGCGCCGACGACGGCCAGGGCGTCCTCGCGGGCGCGTGCGATGGCGTCGGCATCGCGGATGACGTCCAGGTGCTTGAGCGTGCGGGCGAGCCCGGACTGGGCCTCGCCGACGAGGTCCCCGGCGCCGCGCCGCTGCAGGTCGAGCTCGGCGAGCGCGAAGCCGTCGGCCGCCGCCGCGATCTGCTCGAGATGCTGGGAGGTCGGCGACCCGTGCGGGGCGCGTGTGTCGAGGAAGGCGATGCCGGGATGCTCGCCTCGCCCGACGCGGCCGCGCAGCTGGTGCAGCTGGGAGACGCCGAAGCGCTCAGCATCCAGGACCACCATGACCGAGGCGTTGGGCACGTCCACGCCGACCTCGATGACGGTGGTCGCCACCAGCACGTCGATGCGGCGGGCGAGGACGTCGTCCATGACCTGCTGCTTCTCCTCGCTCGTGAGCCGGCCGTGGAGCACGCCGATGCGTGCGCCGTGCAGCTCGGGGCGAGCGCCGAGGCGGCGGGCGGTCTGCTCGACCCCGCGCGGCGGGTCCGCTGGCGGTCCGGCCTCATCCGTCCCGAGATCGGGCGGTGGAGGTGCGGCGCCGTCCTGGGGTCCGACGTCGGGCTCGTCCTCGTCGATCCGGGAGCAGACGACGAACACCTGCCTCCCCTGAGCGATCTCCTCGCCGGCGCGCTCCCACATGCGCTGCTCCCAGCGGGGATCGCTCTCGTGGACGACGAAGCTGGACACGCCCGCGCGCATGCCGGGCCGGTCGTGCAGGGTGAGCACGTCGAGATCGCCGACGGTGGCGAGGGCCGCGGTGCGCGGGATCGGCGTCGCCGTCATGACGATGACATGGGGGCTCGCGCCGCCCGGCCCCTTGGAGCGCAGACGTCGACGGTGGTCGACGCCGAAACGATGCTGCTCGTCGATGACGACCAGGGCGAGGGAGGCGAACTCGACGCTCTCGGTGAGCAGCGCATGGGTGCCGATCACGATCCCGGCCTCGCCGCTGGTCACGTCGAGCAGGGTGCGTCGCCGGTCGGCGGTGCGCTGCGAGCCGGTCAGCAGGCGCACCCGCGTGGCATCGGGATGGCCGTCGAGCTGGCCGGCGCGGGCCAGCTCGCCCAGGAGACCGATGATGGTGCGATGGTGCTGCTCGGCGAGGACCTCGGTGGGTGCCAGCAGCACGGCCTGGTGCCCCGAGTCGACGGCGCGGAGCATCGCCCGCAGCGCGATGACCGTCTTCCCCGACCCGACGTCGCCCTGCAGCAGGGCGCTGGTGGGGTGCTCGCGCTCGAGGCGGGAGGCGATCTGCCCGCCGACCTCGAGCTGGCCGTCGGTGAGCGAGAACGGCAGTCTCGCGTCGAGCGCCTGCTGGAGCGGTCCGGTCTCCCGCAGCGCGGGGGCGGCGGTGCGGGTGTCCTGAGCACGTCTCCGGGCGAAGATCGCCTGCAGGACGAATGCCTCCTCGTAGACGAGGTGCGCCAGGCCCGTGCGGGTGTCCTCGACGGTGCGCGGATCGTGGATCCTCCGGGCGGCCTCCTCGAGAGGGAGGATGCCTCGCCGCTCGAGGATCTGCTCGGGGACGACGCGGGTCGCGAGCCCCGCGTACTCGACGCCCTTGAGCGCCGCCTCGCGCATGGTGCGCTGGGCGATGTTCTTCCGCAGCGGGTACACGGGCCGGGGCCGCATCGCGAAGGCGCGTCCCTCAGGGGTGTCCTCGTAGGGCTCGTAGTCGGGATGGGCGAGCTGCGGGGTGCGGCCGTTCCAGCGGACCGTCCCGCGCACGAGGATCCTCGCCCCCACCGGGAGGCGGCCACGATGCCAGTCCACGAGGTGCTGCTGGGCGAGGAAGAAGGTGAGGGTGATCTCGTCGGCGCCGTCGGAGACGATCGCCTCGAGGATGAAGCCGTGGCGGCTGCGCATGCGGCGGTCCCGGATGCTCCGGACCTCGACCAGCGCGCTCATCTCCTCGCCCTCGCGCACGTCATGCAGGGATCGCAGGGGTGCGGGGATGCTGTAGCGGCGAGGAGCGAAGCGGACCAGGCCGTCGAGGTCCCGGACGCCGAAGGAGGCCAGCGCCCTCTGCTCCTTCTTCTCGAGCAGCTCCCCGAGGGGCATCGACCCGGGTGCGGAGATCGGCTCCAGGGCGCGAGGGGACCTGCTGGCCATGCGTGCCTCCTGCTGCGATGATGTCCCGGACGTCTGATGACCATGGTGCCATCACCTGCAGACCCTGTGTCCGAATCCACAGGCCGGCGCCGCCGGTCGGCCTTCAGGGCTCCGCCGCTTCTGGGTTATGATTCCGTGGTTGCCCTGACCTTCCGGGGGCTTTGCGTCCCTGCGCGATGCCCAGGTCATCGACTCCTGCAGAATCGGCCCTCCCGGCCGCGGGCGCAGGGTGCGGTAGGGCATCCGATCAGACCTCGACCTCAGGAGACGACAGTGGCTTCCACGTGTGAAATCTGCGCCAAGAGCCCGAGCTTCGGCAAGAGCGTGTCCCACTCGCACCGCCGCACCTCGCGCCGCTGGAACCCGAACATCCAGTCCGTGCGCACCGTGATCAACGGCACCCCGAAGCGCCTGAACGTCTGCACCTCCTGCCTCAAGGCCGGCAAGGTGCAGAAGCTCGGCGCCTGAGCCTCACCGCTCAGCTCGGCCCGAAGCCCCCTCCCGGTCCGCCGGCAGGGGGCTTCTGCATACCCTCTCTCAGGCCCTCCAGGAGATGCGATGACCGCCGCGCAGCCGACCATCCTCGCCACCAGCGCCGGCTATCTGCCGCATCCGCGGCTGCGTTTCCGCTTCGGACCGATGATCGACCTCGCCCTCGAGCTCGCGGGCGAGGTCGCCCCGTCGTCGGCCTCCACCACCGCTGCGGACCGAGGACGCCGCCGGATCTGCAACATCTCCACCGCGAGCGGCGATGACTCCCGCTTCCAGCGGGACATGGAGGAGGCGGCCCGCGAGGCCGGGATCGAGCTGCACCATCTGAGCCTGTTCTCCGCACCCAACGTCGAGGACGTCGAAGACTATCTGCGCGGCTTCGACGTGCTGTGGGTCAACGGCGGTTCGGTCGTCAACCTCCTGGCGGTGTGGCGCGCCCACGGCCTCGAGGAGATCCTCCGGCGGCTCTGGCTCGACGGCGTCGTGCTCGCAGGCATCTCGGCCGGCTCGATCTGCTGGTTCGAGGGCGGCATCACCGACTCCTTCGGCCCGCAGCTCGCCCAGGTGACGAACGGGCTGGGCCTCCTGCCCGGCGCGAACGGCGTGCACATGGACTCCGAGCCCGGCCGCCGCCCGCTGCTGCGCACCCTCGTCGCGGACGGGACGCTGCCGACGGCGCTGTGCACCGACGACGGTGCCGGTCTGCTGTTCCGCGGCACCGATCTGGTCGAGGCCGTCGCGGAGATCGAAGGAGCGACAGCCTGCCGCATCGAGGCCGACGGCGCCGGCGGGGCGATCGAGACCGCCCTGCCGGTCCGCCTGCTGCGATGACCTCCTGACGGACTGCCGGGAGGAGCGTGCGCCCGAGCCTCCCGGCCGCCTCAGACGGCGACGGCGTCGACGTCCGCGAAGGTCGAGGTGTCGATGACGGCGCGGAAGAACACCTCTCCGGCGACCACACGGTCGTAGGCCGCATCGACCTCGGTCACCCCGACCGTCTCGATCTGGGCGCCGAATCCGTGCTCGGCGCAGAAGTCCAGCATCTTCTGGGTCTCGGCGATGCCGCCGATGTTGGATCCGGCGAGCACCTTCCCGCCGCCGATGAGGGTGCCGAAGCTCAGCTTCTGCTGCGCGGGCGGCAGGCCGACGACCGCCATGACCCCGCGGGGCCTGAGCAGGGAGAGGTAGGCGTCGACGTCGATGTCCGCGCTGATCGTGTTGAGGATCAGATCGAAGCGGCCGCGGTTGGCTGCGAAGAAGCCGTCCTCGGTGGTCGAGAGCATCTCGCTCGCCCCGAGATCGATCGCCAGCTGCTCCTTCTTGCGGGAGCGGGAGAGCACGGTGACCTCGGCGCCCTGCGCGGCGGCGATGCGGACTCCCATGTGGCCGAGGCCGCCCAGCCCCATCACCGCGACCTTCTTCCCGGGTCCGGAGCCCCAGCGGGCGAGCGGCGAGTACGAGGTGATCCCCGCGCACAGCAGCGGCGCCGCCTCCTCGAAGCTGAGGGCATCGGGGATCCGGCACAGGAAGCGCTCGTCGACGACGACCTTCTCGGCGTACCCGCCCTGGGTGACGGTGCCGTCGACGTCGATCGCGTTGTAGGTGCCGACGTTCCCCTCCAGGCAGGCCTGCTCCTCCCCCGCCAGGCACTGCTCGCAGTGCCCGCACGAGTCGACCATGCAGCCCACTCCGACGCGGTCGCCGACCTTCCAGCGGGTCACGCCCTCGCCGACGGCCGACACGACCCCCGCGATCTCGTGCCCGACGGTGAGCGGGAACCTCGCCCGGCCCCACTCGTTGCGGATGGTGTGGATGTCGCTGTGGCAGATGCCGGCGGCCCGGATGTCGATGACGACGTCGGCGGGACGAGGATCGCGCCGTTCGATGACGGTGACGCGGAAGGGCTCCTCGGGCCCGGTCTTCTGCAGTGCCTTCACGGCGATCGGCATGATGCTCCTCCTGGGAGTGGGGCTATCGGGAGATGGCCGGGGGCCAGCCTAGTCCCGCTCCCGCACCGCCATCTCCCACCTTGTCGGATGCCTCGGCGCTCGGCCCGGGGGCGCGGGCGCGGGCCGAGCGTCGAGGCCCCTGAGACGCCGGCCCTGGAACGTCGGCCCCGGAACGCCTCAGGAGAAGTGATCGAAGCCGCCGACGGGGACTGCGGCCCCCGAGAGCAGCACGCCCGGGTGCCCGTCGGCAGGGACGACGGTGCCGGAGCCTGGGACGGCGGTGCCGGCAGGACGGATCCGGCCGATGGGGCGGAAGCCCTCGGGCACCGCCTCGGGCGGGAACGCCGCGAGCATGGCGTGCTCCTCGGCGCCGTGGAGGACCCACTGCCAGGGATCGGCGTCCAGGCTCCGCGCCATCGGTGCCAGATGCGCGGCATCGGCCTCGAGCGCAGACCGGTCGAGGTCGACCAGCACACCGCTCGCCGCAGCGAGCCGGCCGGCGTCCCGCACGAGCCCGTCGGACAGGTCGATCATCGCGTGCGCGCCCCGGCCGACGGTCCATCCGAGCGACAGATCGGGATCCGGAGCGTCATGCCAGGTGAGGAGCCCGCGGGCGAACCCGTCGAGTCCGTCGGCCCCGTCGGACCCTTCGACCCCGCCGGCCCCCTCGACCCCGCCGAACCCGTCGAACCCGTCGATACGGATGTCTGGATCCTCACCTGAGGCGAAGTCCATGCTGACGCGTCCGGAGAGCACGAGCGCGAGGCCGGCGGCGGAGCGGCCCAGCTGCTCGCTCCCGATCGCGAGGACGTCGCCCGGGCGGGCTCCGGACCGCCGGACCGGCTCCTGCCCCGGCTCGAGCGCGCCGACGGCGGTGACGGTCGCGGTCAGCGCGTCGGAGCGCCCCAGGTCCCCGCCGACGATGCTCGCGCCGTCGGCCTCGGCTCGCCGGGCGCACCCCTCGGTGATCCCGACGAAGACGGCGGGATCCTCTCCGCGGGGAGCCGAGATCGCGACGACGAGCGCCTGAGGGCGCACCCCCATCGCTGCGACATCGGCGAGGTTCTGCACCGCGATCCGCGCTCCCAGCCAGCGGGCGGTCGTCGTCGTGCGCAGGAAGTCGTATCCTTCGACCACCGCATCGGTGGAGATCACCAGCTGCGAGGACGCGAGCTCGATCACCGCGGAGTCGTCCCCGGGTCCCACCTCGGTGCGCGGATCGACGGCCAGCTGCGGGAGCATCCGGGCGAGCAGCCCGGCCTCCCCGAGGTGCGCGGTTCCGGTCATGAGCACAGTCTGCCCGACGGCGGCTCCGCCGACCGCCCGACGGCCCCGTCCAGGGATCCCCGATAGGCTCTCGGCGTGCTCCGATCCCGCTGTCTCGCCCTGGTCGGCGGTCTCGTCATGCTGGCCGGTCTGACCTCCTGCGGCGCCGTCTCCGTACCGGCCGGCGCTGATGCCTCCGACCCGGCCTGCGCCGACATCGTGCTCGGCCTGCCCGAGTCGCTCCTGGGGCAGTCGCGTCAGGAGACCACGAGCCAGGGCACGGCCGCCTGGGGAACCGGCGAGGACACGATCGCCCTGCGCTGCGGCGTCACGGATCCAGGGCCCACGACCGACATGTGCACGACCCTCGAGGATGCCTCGGGCGTGCAGGTGGACTGGATCGTGAAGGAGGAGGACGGCATCGTGACATACACGACCTTCGGTCGCAGCCCTGCGCTCGACATCTCCGTCCCGCGCACGGTCGCGCCGGACCAGCCCTCGGCCGCGGCCCTGGACCTCGCAGGCGTGGTGGACGCCGCCACCACGGTCAGCGCCCGATGCGTCGGCGTCGAGGACGTCGGCTAGGAGCAGGGATCCGCAGCCTCAGCACAGATCCGGTGCGGACACCGATGCCGGTGCGGATGCGGTGCGCTCAGCGCGAGCCGATGCGACGGGTGCGGGCCTGCTCCAGGAGATCGGTGATGAGCTCGGAGTAGGTGACTCCCATGTTCTCCCACAGCACCGGGAACATCGAGAACGGGGTGAAGCCGGGCATGGTGTTGACCTCGTTGACGATGACGCGTCCCTCGGGGGTCACGAAGGTGTCCACCCTCGAGAGGCCCTCCAGGCCGAGAGCCTCGAAGGCGCGCGCGGCGATGTCGCGGACCTCCTCCAGCTGCGCATCCGGCAGCGCTGCCGGCACGTCGATCACGACGGTGCCCTTGCCGAAGTACTTCGCCTCGTAGTCATAGAAGTCGAGGTCCTCCCCCACCCGCACCTCACCGGGGACGGTGGTGCGCGGCTCGGCGCCGTCGCGGCCCTGGAGCACGCCGCATTCGACCTCCCGACCGACCACGCCCTCCTCGATGAGCACCTTCGGGTCTTCGGCGAAAGCAGTCTTCATCGCCTGGTCCAGCTCATCGACGCTGGTCACGCGGCTCACCCCGAGGCTCGAGCCAGCGCGGGCGGGCTTGACGAACCAGGGCAGCGGATGACGCGCCTCGAGGTGCGCTCGCACCTGCTCGGCGCCCTGGGCCCAACGGTCCTCGTGGACGACGATGCCGGGAGCGCAGGCGATCCCCGCAGCCTGCAGCACGGCCTTCGTGGCCGCCTTGTCCATGCCGGTCGCCGAGGCGAGCACGCCGCTGCCGACATAGGGGATGTCGAGCATCTCCAGCAGCCCCTGGACGGTGCCGTCCTCTCCGTAGGGCCCGTGCAGCAGCGGCAGCACCACGTCGATGCCTGCCAGCGGCACGATCCGACCGTCGGCGTCGACCGTGCGCAGCACGGCCCTCTCCCCGGGCAGCTTGCGCCCGGGCGGCAGGAGCACCTCGGCACCGTCGTCGGGTACCTCGGGGGCCTCGCCGTCCGCAAGGGCCCAGTCGGCGGGATCCTCGGAGACCCGCACCCAGCGACCCTCGCGGGTGATGCCGACGGCGACCACGTCATAGCGCTCGCGGTCGATGGCACCGAGGATGCCGCCGGCGGTGACGCACGAGATGCCGTGCTCGCCGCTGCGGCCGCCGAAGAGGAGGGCGACAGTCGTTCTCATAGGGGGAAGCGTAGTCACTCGGGACGCACGGATCGCGCCAGCAGGGCCGCTGTGACCTGCTCGATCCCCGCGCCCTGGTCCACCACGGCGACGACCGAACGGGTGATCGGCATGTCCACCCCGAGGCGCGAGGCGAGATCCGCGACGGCTCGCGCCGTGGCCACGCCCTCCGCTGTCTGACCCACCTCGCGGGCGGCCGCAGCGACGTCCATCCCGCGTCCCAGGGCGAGCCCCAGGCGGTGGTTGCGGCTGAGCGGGGAGGCGCAGGTCGCCACGAGATCGCCCATGCCCGCGAGCCCTGCGAAGGTCTCGCGGCGACCTCCGAGGGCGACGCCCAGGCGAGTGATCTCGGCGAGCCCCCGGGTGATCAGGCTCGCGGTCGTGTTGTGCCCGTGGCCCAGGCCCGACGCGGCGCCGACGGCGATCGCGATGACGTTCTTCACGGCGCCGGCGATCTCGACCCCGACCACATCCGTCGATGTGTACACCCGCAGGTAGGGTGCGTCGCACCACGAGGCGAAGGTCTCGGCGAGCTCCTGCGCGGGAGCGGCCGCCACCGAGGCGCACGGCCGCCGCTCGGCGATCTCCCCGGACAGGTTCGGTCCCGAGAGGACGCCCACCAGCTCCGAGGGCACACCGCCGCCGTCGGCGAGGACCTCGCTCATCCGGGCGTCGGTCCCCCGCTCGATGCCCTTGACCAGCGACAGCACGGGCACATGCGGCAGCCCTCCGGCCAGGCCCGGCTCCTCCCTCCAGCTCCCGAGCGTGGCGCGCAGCGACTGCGCGGGGACGGCCACGACGATCCCGTCGACCCCTTCGAGGGCCTCCGCGATCGACGCGGTGGCCCGGAGCGCGGACGGCAGCTCGTGCTCGCCGAGATAGGCGCTGTTGCGGTGCTCGTGCTCGATCTCCCGAGCGACCTGTTCCCGCCGCGCCCAGAGGACGACGTCGGCGCCGGCGTCGTCGAGGACCTGGGCGAAGGTGGTGCCCCAGCTCCCGGCGCCCAGCACAGCCAGACGGGTTCTGCTCATCCGGTCTCCTCCGTGGTGCGGTGCCTCCCGATGCCGTCCGGCTCGGTCCCGCCCTGCTCGGTGCCGCCCGGCTCGCTGCCGCCCGGCTCGGTCCCGTCCTGCGCGTTGGCAGTCTCCGGGAGGGCGGTCTGCGCCCGCACCAGCGCCGCTGCGGCGGCGTCGCGCAGGCAGTGCAGATCCTCCCGGCTGAGCTTCTGCCCGCTCTCCGGTCGCAGAGCGTCCGAGGCGGGATCATGCAGGGTCGTCGGAGGCGTCTGCCCGCGCAGGGCGCCGAGCTGCGCGGCGATGGCCGCCATCACCTCGCCCGTCACGCGGACGGCGGCCGCATGCTCGCTCTCCCCCTCGCGGCGCTCGGCACGGATCGGCTCCCCGACGCTCATGATGATGCGCCGCCCCCGGCCGGGTCTGGGGAGCGCAGTGCCGACGGGCCACAGCGCCCGTGAGCCCCAGCAGGCCACCGGGACCAGCGGGACCCCCGTCGACAGCGCCAGGCGCGCCGCGCCGAGGCGCCCGCGCATCGGCCACACCTCGGGATCCCGCGTGTAGCTGCCCTCGGGGAAGATCATCATCATCTCTCCGCGCGCGAGCGCCTCCCGGCCACTGGCCAGGGCGTCCTGCCCGCGACGCGAACCGCGATGCACCGGTACCTGGCCGGTGGCCCGCAGCAGCGTCCCCAGCACGGGAACGCGGAACATCGCCTCCTTGGCGAGGAACCGCGGCGCGATGCCGGAGGCCTGCAGCAGGTGCCCGTACGCGAGCGCGTCCAGCGGCCCCGTGTGATTTCCGCAGACCACTGCACCTCCGCGTGCAGGGAACCGGTCCGCGCCCAGCCACAGCGGTCGTGAGATCACCGCAAGCAGAGGTCGCAGGGGGATCTGGGCGAGACCGATCACGGCGCCCGCCCTGCGCTCGGGCGGACGCGCCGCCCCGAGGCCCCAGCTGCGGCGAAGGGGCGTGCGCGCCGGCGGCGGCAGATCGACGACCCCGTCGGACGGTCCGCGACCGACCGACGGCCCGCGTCCGCGCATCAGTCGGCGACCGCGTCGCGGCCGCGGCCCAGGGCCCTGCGGGCGGCCTGGCCGCCCACCGACCGCACCGGCGAACGCCCGGCGACCATGGCACGCCGCCGGATCGTCGTCGGCGCCCGACGGGCGAGGGTGTTCACCGCTGCGGCATGCATCAGCCGCCTCGGGGCGAAGGCCACGCGACCGCGGATCGACCGGAACTGGACGGCCGTGGTCACCTGGAGCAGCTTCCCGCCCGGGAGGACGGCCACGCCGATCCGCATGCGCCACCGGTCGTCGTCGTCCTTGATCAGGGCCTCGCCTCCGACCACCTCATCGGCGGCGTACTCCTTCTCCGGAGGAGGCACCATGTCGAACAGACGCACAGCCTCGTCGCGCAGGGCGCGGACACCCCGCTTCGTCAGGGGCGTGTTCTCGTGGGAGAAGATCGCCTCCGCCCACACCCGCGGATCCTGCTCGTCGACGCCGCCGGTCGGCACGATCACGACATCGCAGTAGTCCGGGATCGGGATGTCCCGCAAGGCGATCGAGGACGCTGCGGCCGACGTCGTCCCGCCGACGGCCGCGCCCTCGATGCTGGATGTCGGCTCGAGCAGCTGGCCGTCGACGTCCTCGACGTGTCCCGCGAGGTCGGTGGTGTCGCCGTCGTGGCTCATCGGCGGATCAGTCCTCCCAGTACTCGGCGCCGAGCGCCGTGAGCTTCTCGCGGAACAGCTCGTACCCGCGATCGATCAGGTCGATGCCGTGGATCGTGGACTCCCCCTCCGCGCCGAGCGCCGCGATCAGGTACGAGAAGCCGCCGCGCAGGTCGGGGACGGTGATCTCGGCGCCCCGCAGAGGCGTCGGCCCGGAGATCACCGCGGAGTGGTTGAAGTTGCGCCGCCCGAACCGGCAGCTGGAGCCGCCCAGGCACTCGCGGTACACCTGGATCCGTGCGCCCATGTCGTTCAGCGCCGAGGTGAACCCCAGGCGGTTCTCGTACACGGTCTCATGCACGATGGAGATGCCGTCGGCCTGCGTGAGCGCGACGACCAGGGGCTGCTGCCAGTCCGTCATCAGGCCCGGATGCACGTCGGTCTCCACGGCGACCGCGCGCAGCGGCGTGCCGGGATGGTGGAAGCGGATGCCGGCATCGGTGATGTCCATGCCCCCGCCGATGCGACGGAAGGTGTTCAGGAACGTCGCCATCGGCTTCTGCTGCGCGCCCCGGATGAACACCGATCCCCGGGTGACCAGCGCCGCGCACGCCCAGGAGCCTGCCTCGATCCGGTCGGGGATGGCCACGTGCTCGTAGCCTCCGAGGCGCTCCACCCCTTCGATCGTGATGGTGCGATCGGTCTGCAGGGTGATGAGCGCCCCCATCTTCTGCAGCACCGCGATGAGGTCCTCGATCTCCGGCTCCACCGCGGCGTTGGACAGCTCCGTGATGCCCTGAGCACGCACCGCCGTCAGCAGCACCTGCTCGGTCGCGCCGACGCTCGGGTACTCCAGATGGATTCGGGTCCCGGTCAGGCCGTTCGGCGCGGTGATGGAGATGCCCATCTCCCGCTTGTCCACCACCGCGCCGAACTTCCGCAGCACGTCGAGGTGATAGTTGATCGGCCGATCGCCGATGCGGCACCCTCCGAGGTCGGGGATGATCGCCTCCCCCAGCCGGTGCAGCAGCGGACCGCAGAACAGGATCGGGATGCGCGAGCTGCCGGCGTGGGCGTCGATCTCCGTGGCATGCGCTCGCTCCACGTTCGAGGGATCCATGCGGATGGTGCCGCCGGCGACGTCCCGCTCTACCTTCACGCCATGGATCGACAGCAGCTGCGAGACGATCTGGACGTCGCGGATGTCCGGAACCGAGTGGAGGATGCTCGGGGACTCCCCCAGCAGCGCGGCCACCATCGCCTTCGAGACGAGGTTCTTGGCACCGCGGACAGTGATCTCGCCGTCGAGCGGCCGTCCTCCGCGCACATGGAATGTCGAGGTCATGGTGTCCTTGCTTCGAGGCTCAGGCGCCCGGGCGCCCGGATTCTGACCAGGTCACCATACCGGAGCAGTCTCCGGACGCACCGCGACCCAGGTCCGGGAACCTGGGTCGCGGTGAGCCGGGTGAACGGGGGTCAGACCGAGTCGGCCGTGCGCGCCGGCAGCGTCTTGGGCATCCAGGAAGGGCGCTTCGCCTCGAAGGCGGTGATGTCCTCCTCATGGCGGAGGGTCAGACCGATGTCGTCCAGCCCCTCCATGATCCGCCAGCGGGTGTAGTCGTCGAGGTCGAAGCGGAAGGTCGCATCCGCCGCGTGCACCTGGCGCTCGACGAGATCGACGGTCACCTCGGTCCCCGGCGCCTCCTCGAGGATCTTCCACAGCTGCTCGATGTCGTCCTGCGCGAGGACGCCGGCGACCAGGCCCTGCTTCCCGGAGTTGCCCCGGAAGATGTCGGCGAAGCGCGAGGAGAGCACGGCCTTGAAGCCGTAGTCGCGCAGCGCCCACACCGCATGCTCGCGCGAGGAGCCGGTGCCGAAGTCGGGGCCCGCCACGAGCACGGAGCCCTTCGCGTAGGCCGGACGGTTGAGCACGAAGTCGGGATCGTTGGTGCGCCAGGCGTTGAACAGTCCGTCGTCGAAGCCGGTCTTGGTGACGCGCTTGAGGTAGACGGCCGGGATGATCTGGTCGGTGTCGACGTTGCTGCGGCGCAGCGGGACGCCGATGCCGGTGTGGGTGGTGAAGGCTTCCATCAGGTGCTCCTGGAGAATCTGCGTGCGGGTCCGGCGCGGGGGCTCAGGCGACCGCGGAGAGGGTGTCGACCGGATCGAGGTCCGACGGCGAGGACAGCGTGCCGCGCACAGCCGTCGCAGCGGCGACGACCGGCGAGACCAGATGGGTGCGCCCGCCCTTGCCCTGGCGTCCCTCGAAGTTGCGGTTCGAGGTGGAGGCGGCGCGCTCTCCCGGCTTCAGCTGGTCGGGGTTCATGCCCAGGCACATCGAGCAGCCGGCCTGACGCCACTCCGCACCGAACTCGAGGAAGATGCGGTCCAGCCCCTCCTGCTCGGCCTGCAGGCGCACGCGGGCGGAGCCCGGCACGACCATCACGCGGACGTCCGGGCTCTTGCGGCGACCCTGGACGATGGAGGCGAAGGCGCGCAGGTCCTCGATGCGTCCGTTCGTGCACGACCCCATGAAGACGGTGTCGACCTTGATGTCCTTCAGCGGGGTGCCGGGGACCAGGTCCATGTAGCGCAGGGCGTTCTCCGCGGCCACGCGCGCGGTGTCGTCGGTGAAGTCCTCCGGGGCCGGGACGGCCGCCGACAGCGGCAGGCCCTGGCCGGGGTTCGTGCCCCAGGTGACGAAGGGCTCGAGGGCGTCGGCGTCGATGTGGACCTCGGCGTCGAAGACGGCGTCGTCGTCGCTGCGCAGCGTGCGCCAGTAGGCGACGGCCTCGTCCCAGTCCGCACCGGTCGGGGCATGAGGGCGACCCTTGACGTACTCGAAGGTGGTCTCGTCCGGAGCGATCATGCCGGCGCGGGCGCCCGCCTCGATGGACATGTTGCAGATCGTCATGCGGCCCTCCATGGAGAGCTTCCTGATCGCCTCACCGCGGTACTCGAGCACATATCCGGCGCCGCCGCCGGTGCCGATCTTCGCGATCACCGCGAGGATGATGTCCTTCGCGGTCACGCCCGGCTTGAGATCGCCGTCGACGGTGATCGCCATGGTCTTGAACGGCTTCAGGGGGAGCGTCTGGGTGGCCAGCACATGCTCGACCTCGGACGTGCCGATGCCGAAGGCCAGCGCACCGAAGGCGCCATGCGTCGAGGTGTGCGAGTCGCCGCAGACGACCGTGATCCCCGGCATGGTCAGTCCCAGCTGCGGACCGACCACGTGGACGATCCCCTGGTCCTTGTCGCCGAGGGAGTGGATGCGCACGCCGAACTCCTCGGCATTGCGGCGCAGCGTGTCGATCTGGGTGCGGGAGGTCAGATCCGCGATCGGCTTGTCGATGTCGATCGTGGGGGTGTTGTGATCCTCGGTCGCGAGCGTCTGGTCGATGCGTCGCGGGGCGCGCCCCTCCTGGCGGAGGCCGTCGAAGGCCTGCGGGCTGGTGACCTCGTGCAGGAGCTGGAGGTCGATGTAGAGCAGATCCGGCTCACCGTTCTCACCGCGGCGGACCACATGATCCGCCCAGACCTTCTCCGCGAGCGTGCCCGCCATGATCGTTACCTCCTCGCACCCGTGATGCGGATGCTTCTCGTCGCCGTCCCTCCGCTGGGCCGACGTGGTGTCGCTGCGCACCCGTGGTGCGGGTGCAAGGTCAATGGTCGGAGGGATCCTAGGGCCATGCACTTGCGTCTCACAAAATAAGACGTCAATATCGGTGCATGGACAACACCCCACCGGAGGAGAACGGCAGCGGCGTCGGCGTGCTCGACAAGGCCGCGATCGTTCTCGGGGCTCTCGAAGCCGGCCCCGCCACGCTCGCGCAGCTCGTCCAGTCCACAGGACTGGCCCGACCCACCGCGCACCGCCTCGCCGTGGCGCTCGAGTACCACCATCTGGTCTCGCGCGACATGCAGGGCCGCTTCATCCTCGGCCCGCGCCTGGGCGAGCTCGCGGCGGCGGCCGGGGAGGACCGCCTGCTGGCATCCGCCGGACCGGTGCTCGCCGCCCTCCGCGACCATACGGGCGAGTCCGCCCAGCTCTATCGGCGCCAGGGCGACCATCGCATCTGCGTGGCCGCCGCGGAGCGTCCGATCGGCCTGCGCGACTCCGTGCCGCTGGGCTCGGCCCTGACCATGAAGGCCGGATCCGCCGCCCAGATCCTCCTGGCCTGGGAGGAGCCCGACCGACTCCACCGGGGCCTGCTCGGTGCACGCTTCACCGCCACCCAGCTCTCCGCGGTCCGCCGCCGGGGCTGGGCGCAGTCCATCGGGGAGCGCGAACCCGGTGTGGGATCGGTGTCGGCACCTGTCCGCGGCCCCAACGGTCGCGTCGTCGCCGCCCTGAGCGTCTCGGGCCCCATCGAACGCATCACCCGTCAGCCCGGTCGCCTCCACGCCGCCTCGGTGATGAGCAGCGCGAACCACCTCACCGAGCTGCTGCGCCGCGCCGGCTCCTGAGGACATCACGGTCGCTGCGCCTCACCGCTGGGCGCAGTGCACCGCTGACCCCGCCCTCCGGGCACGGAGCTCGCTGCGCAAGGCGCGGCGAGCGGGGCTCAGGAGTCAGTCGCGCTCGATCCACACGGGAGTGTTGGCGTAGCGCAGCACGGTCACCAGCTGCCGCGGCGCGGTGACCGGCGCATCGGGCGCCGTCCGCTCCCCCGCGACGACCATGATGCTGGCGTCCTGGCTGGCCTGGACGAGTTCGCGGGCGCCGTTGGAGGCGGCGGCATGGACGCCCTGCACGTAGACCTGCGGATGCGTGACGCTCAGGCGTCCGCGGATGTCGGCGAGGATCTCCTCGGCCTGCTCCGGGGTGGTCGTGGCGCGCACGATCAGGGCGATGTCCCGGCCATAGGCGAGGGCGAGGTCCCCGGCGCGCTGGACATGCTCGGTGGCGGTCTCATGGTGGACGAGGCCGATGGGCCCCTCGGCGTCGACGGCTCCGCGAACGACCACCACCGGACAGTGGGATCGTGCGGCCAGGGCGAGACTCTTGGATCCGACGATCAGGGTGAGCAGGCGACCCAGCCCTCTCCCGCCCAGGACGATCACGTCGGACTCCTCACTCGTCTCGACGAGGACCGGGACAGCGTTCCCGTCGATGATCTGCGAGGAGATCTCCAGATCCTCATGCTCTGCGCGAGCGATGGCTGCGGCGTCCTTCATCAGCCCGTTCGCAGCGGCACGGATCCCCGATCCGGTCAGGCCGGGAACGGGATCGGTGTTGACGTCGAGCTCGGTCCAGACGAAGGCGTGGACGAGGTTCAGGGTCCCGCCGACACGGTGCGCGTGGCGCGCGCCCCATCGCACGGCGTGATCCGACTCCTCGGCGTCGAATACGCCGACAGTGATCCTCGGTCTTGTGATGGGCGTCATAGTCCGACGATACCCTGCGCGACGACGCCTGACCATAGATCCGAGCCGCTGACCAGCAATCTCCTGTGCATGGGGAGAAAGGCGCGGAGACGAGAAGGAGCCGGTGCCATATGGCACCGGCTCCTGTCCGTACCCCGTACCGGATTTGAACCGGTGTTACCGCCGTGAGAGGGCGACGTCCTGGGCCGCTAGACGAACGGGGCTCCCGCAGGATCCGAGGATCCTGCGTCGTACCCCGTACCGGATTTGAACCGGTGTTACCGCCGTGAGAGGGCGACGTCCTAGGCCGCTAGACGAACGGGGCGCGGACTGCTCGACTCCGAAGAATCGATCAGCGCTGGGGTACCAGGACTCGAACCTAGAATGACGGTACCAGAAACCGTTGTGTTGCCAATTACACCATACCCCATGGTGAGCGAACACTTCCACAACGCGATCCAGCCGATTCCCTGAACACTCCGGAGCCTCTGCTGTTTCGCACTTCCGTGCCGCAACGAGATAGAACACTACCCGCTGGCGGACGCCCGCACAAATCGAAACGGGCCCTGAACGCTGTGAGGCTGACCACCCGGCCTCACAGCGTTCGGGGAGGTCATCACGCAGATGCGAGCCTCTCGCGCAGAGCTCGCAGACGCGTCAGGCTCGAGGTCCGGCCCAGGAGCTCCATGGACTCGAACAGCGGCGGGGAGATGCGGCGGCCGGAGATCGCGCTGCGGAGGGGCCCGAAGGCCAGACGCGGCTTGATGCCCATGTCCTCGACGATGGCGGCGCGCAGCCGCTCCTCGAGCGCTGAGGCGTCGAAGGCACCCTCCGGGACCGCCTCGACCTCGGTGATCGCACGATCGAGCACCGCGACCGGGTCCTCCCCCAGCTTCTTGAGCGCGTCCTCCTCGATGACCAGGTCGGCATCGGAGACGAACAGGAAGCGCAGCATGTCCGGCGCCTCTCCCAGCAGGTTCATCCGCGGCTGCACCAGGGGGGTGGCGGACTCGAGCAGGGCGAGCTGGTCGGCGGTCGGCGGCTCCTCCAGGAGCCCGTCCTGCTGGAGGTAGGGGATCATGCGCTCGGTGAACTCCGCCGGAGCCAGCAGGCGCATGTGGTCGGCGTTGATGGCCGTGGCCTTCTTGAAGTCCACCCGCGCCGGGTTGGGGTTCACATCGGCGGCGTCGAAGCGCTCCACCATCTGCTCGCGGCTGAAGATGTCCTGGTCCGCGCTGTAGCCCCAGCCGAGCAGTGCGAGGTAGTTGACCATTCCCTCGGGCAGGAAGCCCTTCTCCCGGTACAGGAAGAGATTGGACTCCGGGTCGCGCTTGGAGAGCTTCCTGTTGCCCTCCCCCATCACGTACGGAAGGTGGCCGAAGCGCGGGATCGTCTCCGCCACCCCGATCTCGATGAGTGCACGGTAGAGCGCGATCTGGCGAGGCGTGGAGGAGAGCAGGTCCTCACCACGGAGAACATCGGTGATGCGCATGAGCGCATCGTCGACGGGGTTCACGAGCGTGTACAGCGGCTGCCCGTTCGCCCGCACCACGACGAAGTCGGGAGTGGAACCGGCCTTGAAGGTGATCTCACCGCGCACGAGATCCTCGAAGACGATGTCCTCGTCGGGCATGCGCAGACGCCACACGGGCTCCCGGCCCTCGGCGCGGAAGGCGGCCTTCTGCTCGTCGGTCAGATCGCGGTCGTGACCGTCGTAGCCCAGCTGCGGGTCTCGTCCGGCGGCCTCATGCCGGGCACGGATCTCCTCGTTGGTCGAGTAGGACTCGTAGATGAAGCCGCCGGCCTTGAGCTTCTCGATCACGTCGCGGTAGATCTCGCCGCGCTGCGACTGCCGGTAGGGGCCGTCCGGACCGCCGACCTCGACGCCCTCGTCCCAGTCGATGCCGAGCCACCGCATCGCGTCGAGCAGCTGGTGGTAGGACTCCTCGCTGTCGCGGGCGGCGTCGGTGTCCTCGATGCGGAAGACGAGCGTGCCGCCGTGGTGGCGAGCGTGCGCCCAGTTGAACAGTGCCGTGCGCACCATCCCCATGTGGGGGGTGCCGGTGGGGCTCGGGCAGAAGCGCACGCGGACCTCGGCGCCGGTGGCGTCGGTGGTGGGTGCGGAGGCAGGTGCGTGGGTCACGCGGGGTCTCTCCTTCGAAGGTTTCGTCAGCCCGGCGGTTGTCACCGGGGACGAGGGGCGATGGCGTCCGGCGGCGATCGGGCGACGGACGGAGTATGCGGAAGGTCGGGGGCTCAGCGGGTGAGGGTGCTCAGCGCCGCACGACGGGGTTGGTGAGGGTGCCGATCCCCTCGATGGTCACGTCGACCCTGGCACCGGCCTCGACCGTGCGCACCCCGGCCGGTGTTCCCGTGAGGATCACGTCCCCGGGGAGCAGCGTGACGACGCGGGAGATCTCGGCGACGAGCTCCGGCACGGAGCGGAGCATGTCGGCAGTGGTGCCCTCCTGGGCGACCTCGCCGTCGACCGAGGATCCGATCGCGAGGGAGGCGGGATCCAGATCGGTCTCGATCCACGGGCCGATCGGGCAGGACGTGTCGAACGCCTTGGCTCGGAACCACTGCTTCTCCTCGCGCTGGGCATCGCGCGCGGTGAAGTCGTTGGCGCACGTGTACCCGAGGATGACGTCGGCGACGCTCTCGGGGTCGACGTCCTTGGCCATCCGCTGGATCACGACCGCGAGCTCGGCCTCGAGGCTGACCTCGCTGCTGTAGGGCGGCAGCACGACGGGATCACCGGGGCCGATGACGGCGGTGTTGGGCTTGAGGAACAGCAGCGGGCTCTCGGGCACCGCGTTGCCGAGCTCCGCAGCGTGGGCGGCGTAGTTGCGGCCGACGCAGACGACCTTGGAGCGCGGGATGACGGGGGCGAGCAGTCGCACGTCGGCGAGAGGATGGATCGCGCCCGTGGGACGGATCTCGGTGTACAGGGGGTCGCCGGTGATGCCGAAGACCATGTCCTCACCGTCCCGGTCCTGGACGATGCCGTACATGGGGTCTTCACCGGTGGTGAATCGGGCGATGCGCATGGGCGCAAGTCTAGGGCGTCGCGACGCCGCCCTCCGGGGGTGCTTCCGCCCCGGGGGCTGCGACGGCGAGAAGTGCCGACGACGTCGGACGATGCCGTCGGGACCTGCAGATCAGGCGCGGGTCACTCAGCGACCTCGATGTCGAAGCTGGCAGTGCCGTCCTCGACGGAGGTGACCGTGACCGTCAGCGGAACCTCCTGGCCCTCCACGGTCATCGAGCAGGAGATCTGGGAGTCCACCTCGGCAGGGAGGTCCTCATCGCAGGTGACCTCATCGGGCGCGGCGCCCATCTGGTCCTCGTACTGCGTGCTGATCTGCTCCTCGACGTCGTCCGCGGAGACGCTCGAGCTGCAGGCGCTCAGCGCGAGCGCGCCCATGGCTGCGAGGGCGAGAGGGGCCAGGACGCGGCGGGTGCGGGTGCGGGTGGTCGACATGGTGTGCTCCTCGGGGGAAAGGGTTCGGTGCGCGGCGCACGCCATCGCCATCCCGGAGGTCGCCGACGACGCGCGCTCTTCGGCCATCCTCCGCCGCTCGGCGCGATGCGTCCATGGGGAGAGGTCCCCATGCCCGTGCGCATGCCCGGGTGATGTCATGGCCGCTGCCGGATCAGCAGCAGCGAGCGCAGGCGCAGCTCCGCCTCCGCACCGGTGATCCCGTCATAGAAGTCGCGCACGAGCGGATGGTCGACGTCGGGCTCCGGCACGAGACGGGGACGCTGCGCACCCTGGGTGACGACCTGCAGCGGAAGACCGAGGACGTCGTCGTAGCCGGGTATCGCCGTGGCGAGTCCCCCGGGATAGCGCACACGATGATCGGGATCGTCGAAGCGATCGCAGTAGTCGTAGAAGGAGCAGGCGCACACCTGGGCCCAGGGCCCGTAGACCATGCACCCGCTCCCGCCGACGATCGGAAGGATCAGGGTCGCGCGGAGGTAGCAGTCGTCACCGTCCTCACGACGGATCACGCAGAGCTCGTCGTCGGCGAGTGCGGGCGGACCGTCGGGCCCTCGACGCAGGAGCTCATCCGGGCGACGGAATCCGATCTCGGGCCAGAGGGCGTCGGGAGTGATGTCGGATCGCCGCTGCGATCCGTGACAGGAGCGGACGTCGTCGATGTCGGTCATGGGGGCTGCTCCTCGCGGTCGGCGGATCCGGTGGCACCGGGGGCGCATCCCGGTCCCCGCACGCTAGGCGCACCCGGCACCGCTCCGCACGGTCCCGTCGTCGGATGTGGAAGCAGGGCCTCTGGGGAGGAGCTGACCCGGGTCGAGGCCGACGGCTCAGCACCGCTGAGGTCGACCGCACAGCGCCTCCACGGCGCTCCGCTCGTACGATGGAAGGGTCGCCCATCCCACCCGTCTGCATCACAGGAGCCGTCGTGACCGCCGCCCCGTTCGCCGCACCGACGAGCGTCCTGTCGCTCGAAGAGGCTGCGCAGGCGCGCCGGGAGCACGAGGAGAGGGCCGATGCCCTGACCGCCGGGCATCGCGAGCGGCGCCGGCTCGGGCAGAAGCACCCCGTCGAGGACTTCCTGTTCTCCTACTATCCGTTCTCCCCCGCACGGCTGCGCCGCTGGCATCCCGGGTGGCGGATCGCCTACGACGCCGCTGCCGACGTCGACGAGCACGGCATGAGCACCATCGCTGACGTCGACGATGCTGGCCGCCGCTCCTGGTACATCGATCACGCCGAAGACTCAACCGGCGCCGAGGGCTCGACCGGCACCGAGCGCTCAGCGGGCCCCGGGGGCTCCGGCTCCCCCGCCTCCCCCACGTCGTGCGGGCGAGTGCTGCGCCGGGCCGACGTCGAGCGCTATCTGTCCGAGCGGGCCTCCGCACTGGGCTTCATGGCGCGCCTGCTCTCGTCCTCGACGCTCGAGGCGCGTCGGCCGCAGTTCGGATGCTTCGGGCTGCATGAGTGGGCGATGGTGCACGGTCTCCGGGAGGGCGAGCAGCGGCACGAGGACCTGCCGCTGCGGCTCGGCCAGGCGGAGACCGACGCGGTGGTCGAGAGGGAGAGCCTGGTGTGCTCCCATATCGATGCGTTCCGCTTCTTCACACCGTCGTCGGCCCCGCGCAACGCGCTGCAGCCGGACCGGTCCACGCAGGTGGCGCTCGACAACCCGGCATGCTTGCACGTGGGGATGGACCTGTACAAGTGGGCGATGAAGCTGACGCCGCTGCTGCCGTCCTCGCTGGTGCTGGACTGCTTCGAGCACGCCCGGTCCACGCGCGTGCTGGACATGGAGGCGAGCCCCTACGACGTCAGGCCGCTGGGCTACGGCGTCGTCCCGATCGAGACGGCTGCGGGGAAGGCCGAGTACGTGCGGCGCCAGCGGGAGCTGGCGGTCGGCGCCGACGCCCTGCGGACCCGGATCCTCGCGGAGATCGAACCGCTGCTGCGCTGAGCGCCGGGAGTTCGAGAGCACGCGGGCCGCCTGGCAGACTTGGCCCCATGCCCCTCCTCTCCCCGTTCCTGCCCGATGCCGCCTCCCCTGCCGGACAGGAGGCGATCGTGGACGGGTTCGTCGCGGCCCAGGAGTCCGTCGGCCGCACCCTCTATCCCCATCAGGAGGAGGCGCTGCTGGCGATCGCCGCGGGGGATCATGTGATCGCGGCGACGCCCACCGGATCGGGCAAGACCACGATCGCCTACGCGGCGATCTTCGCGGCGGTCGCCCGGGGCGAGCGGGCCTGCTACACGGCTCCGATCAAGGCGCTGGTGTCGGAGAAGTTCTTCGACCTGGTGCAGATGTTCGGCGCGGACATGGTGGGCATGATGACGGGCGACTCGGCGGTGAACCACGATGCGCCGATCATCGTGTGCACCGCAGAGATCCTCGCCAACCATGCGCTGCGCGACGGAGCGACGTCCGACGTCGGCCTCGCGGTGATGGACGAGTTCCACTACTACGGCGATCCTCAGCGCGGGTGGGCCTGGCAGGTTCCCCTGATCGAGCTGCCCCGCTGCCAGTTCGTGCTGATGAGCGCGACCCTCGGGGACGTGACCGGGTTCGTGGAGGACCTCGAGGAGCGGACCGAGCGGGACGTGAGCGTGATCGCCGACGCCCCGCGCCCTGTTCCGCTGGACTTCCGCTGGTCGCTCGACCCCCTGCCGGACACGATCTCCACGATCCTGCAGGACCGCGACGCTCCCGTGTACATCGTCCACTTCACGCAGAAGGACGCCCTCGAGCAGGCGCAGGCGCTGCTGGGCACGAAGGTGCTGACGCGAGAGGAGAAGGAGAGGATCCGGGAGATCATCGGCGACTTCCGCTTCTCCAAGGGGTTCGGGCAGATCCTCTCCAAGCTCGTGCGGGAGGGCATCGGCGTGCACCACGCCGGCATGCTGCCGAAGTACCGTCGTCTGGTCGAGAGGCTCGCGCAGTCCGGGCTGCTGAAGATCATCTGCGGCACCGACACGCTCGGGGTGGGCATCAACGTGCCGATCCGCACGGTGCTGCTGACGGGACTCGCGAAGTACGACGGCAGGCGGATGCGTCTGCTGAACACGCGCGAGTTCCACCAGATCGCCGGGCGCGCGGGCCGCGCGGGCTTCGACACGGTGGGCCATGTCGTCGTGCAGGCACCGACCTGGACCATCGAGTTCGAGCGCGAGAGGGCGAAGCAGAGGGCTCGCGAGGAGTCCGGGAAGGCCCCCAACAGCGCCAAGAAGCGCAAGAAGGAGCCGAAGCCGCGGGTCCCCGAGGGAGCAGTCTCCTGGTCGGAGCAGAACCTCGATCGGCTCGTGCAGAACCAGCCGGAGGCCCTGCGACCGCATCTGCGCATCACCGCCTCGATGCTGCTCGCCCTGATCTCCCGGCCCGGCAGCGCAGTCGCGGCAGGACGGCACCTGATCTTCTCCAGTCATCAGACGCCCACCCAGAAGCTGAAGCTCGCCCGCGAGGCGATCGAGCTGCTGCGCGGCCTCCGGGACGCCGACATCGTCGAGATCCTGCCCGAGCCCGATCACCTGGGCCGACGCATCGTGCTGGTCGAGGACCTGCAGCTGGACTTCACGATGAACCAGCCGCTGGCCCCGTTCGCGATCGCGATGATCGACTCCCTCGATGAGGAGTCCGAGACGCTGACGATGGACACCATCTCGATCGTCGAGGCGATCCTCGAGGACCCCTTCCAGATCCTGCTGGCGCAGCAGAACGCGGCGCGCGGTGAGCTGCTCGCGGAGCTGAAGGCCGACGGCGTCGAGTACAACGAGCGGATGGCGCGGCTCGACGAGGTCACCTGGCCCAAGCCGCTCGCGGAGGATCTCGAGGCCGCGCTCGAGATCTACCGGCGCACGCATCCCTGGGTGCGGGAGTCGGACCTCTCCCCCAAGTCGATCGTCCGGGAGATCCACGAGACGGGGCAGACCTTCTCCGAGTTCGTCCAGCGCTACGGGCTGCAGCGCTCCGAGGGCATCGTCCTGCGCTACCTCTCGGACGCCTACCAGGCGATGCGCCGTACCATCCCCCAGGATCTGCGCACCGATGAGCTGGAGGACCTCATCGAATGGCTCGGCGTGCTGGTGCGGGGCATCGACTCCTCCCTGCTCGACGAGTGGGAGGCCCTCTCGCATCCGGAGGATCCCGAGTCCGACGCCGCCTCCGAGGTGCGCCCCAGCAGTCCCCGAGGGCTCTCCGCGCAGACGAAGGTCCTGCGCACGATGGTGCGCGCAGCCATGTGGCAGAGGGTCGAGCACTTCGCCTTCGAGCGGGAGGAGCGGCTGGGGCAGCTCGACGCCGGATCAGGCTGGGACCGCCGGGCGTGGGCGGAGGCGATGGACGAGTACTACGACACCTACGACGAGGTCGGCATCGACGGCCCAGCCCGGTCGCCGAAGCTGCTGCAGATCACCGAGGAGTCGAGGCTGTGGGGCATCCGCCAGCTGCTCGACGATCCCGAGGGGAACCACGACTGGGCGATCGAGGCGGAGCTCGACCTCGAGGCGACCGACGAGGCGGGCGAGCCGGTCCTCGCGATCACCCGCGTCGGCGAGATCGGCGGCTTCGGGGACTGAGAGCTCAGCTGCGGGCCAGGCGCGCGGTGACGATCGCTGCGGCGGCCGCGCCGAGCGCCAGCAGCACGAACCCCGGGGCGTAGGTTCCCGTGGCCGAGAGGATCGCCGCCATCAGGAGGGGCGGGACGAACCCGCCCAGGCCTCCGGCGGCCCCGACGAGACCGGTGATCGCGCCGACCTCCGAAGGTTCGGCGACCTTGCCGACCAGGGCGAACACCGCGCCCGAGCCGAGCCCGAGACCTCCGGCGGCCGCGAGATGGGCGAGGGACCCGAGGGGCATGAGCGGCAGGGGCAGAGCCAGTGCGGCGGCGGACGCGCCGACCACCGCATAGGACATCAACAGCGTCCGGGCCGGACCGATCCGATCGGCGAGCATCCCGCCGACCGGTCGCAGCAGCACCGCGACGACGACGAAGCCGGCCATGCGGAAGGACGCATCGGCCGCGCTCAGGCCGTACCGCACACCCAGCATCGTCGGCAGCAGCACCGTGAAGGCGACGTATCCGCCGAAGGACACCGCGTAGAGATAGGCCGCAGGGATGCTGACCGGGTGGCGCAGTGCGCGAACCGTCCGCGCGACCATGTCTCCCCCGCTGGGCGACCACGTCGGCGAGGTCGGCATCCACCGCCAGGCGACGGCCGCATAGGCGACCTGGACGACGGCGGTCAGCACGAAGGGCGCACGGTCACCCACGGATGTCAGCAGCGGGACCGTGGTGAAGGCGGCGATCGCCGTGCCGCCCATGCTCATGCCGAAGATCCCCAGGGCCCTCCCCCGCTGCGCCGGCGGGTACCAGGAGGTGACGTACGGGATCCCGATCGCGAACACCGTGCCGGCCACGCCCAGGAGGAACCCGCCGATCAGGAGGGTCGGATACGTGTACTGGCCGATGAGGCCGAGGAACAGCACGGGCACCACGGCCAGCAGGGAGACGACGCTGAACATGGCGCTGCCGCCGAAGCGGTCGGTCAGAGCGCCGACGGGTATGCGCCCGAGCGATCCCACCAGCACGGGGATCGCGACGACGAGGGCCGACGTCGGGGCGATGCCCCGCTCGACCGCCACCGGTCCGAGCGGGCTGAGCAGGGCCCACGCCCAGCAGTTCACGGCGAAGCCGAGGGTCGCGAGCACGAGCGCCCTGGTCGCGCCCGCGGGTGCCCTGGTCGCGCCCGCAGCAGCCTGGGCGGAGCTCCGCCCTGCGCCGCCGGGGTCTGCGACAGGAGCGACGACCGGGGCATCCACGGTGCCGACGGCGCCATCGGCGGAAGCCCGGGCCGGACCTCCGGCTGCCTGCACGGTCTCAGAGGTCTCGGCTGTCACGGGCGTGCCTCGGCTTCCACGAGAGGATTGCGGTCGCCGACAGCGTCGCCCGTCGTCGCTGTCGGGCGAGGGGTCCGGCGCGTGCGCAGGACGTATGGTCACGGAAGAGTCACGAGGGACGTCGGGCCTCGCCCCCGGCCCAGGTCGACGACACGCTGTCCCTGCACCCGCGCATGCCGACCCGCGGATGCAGACGACGGGGCGCCGCATCCTGAGATGCAGCGCCCCGTCGAAGGCTCCGGACGATCCTCACCCGTCGGACCCGCAGCCGATCAGCGCACGCGATCGGCCTTCCGCAGGCCGGCATGCTGCTCGTCCGGTCGGCCTGCCGGCTGCTCGTCCTGTCGACCGGTCGCCTGCTCGTCGGCCCCGGCCGATGCCCTGCTGGGTGCGAGGGTGATCCGCTCGACCGCTGCGCAGGCGTCTTCGAGCTCCGCGCCCCGCCCCATCGCCAGTCCCACGAGGAAGGACGAGATCGGAGCCATCGAGCGCTGCACCTCCCCGGCGACCACACCGGTCATCGCGTGCACACGGTCGACGTCGATCACGCTGTCGGCGATCCCGAGGCCGTCCTGGACCTCCCGGATCCAGGGCAGGAGCACCGACTCCCAGTCCTCCTGCTCAGTGACCGGAGGACGGCCAGCTCCGTGGTGGCCAGCTCCGTGACGGCCATCGGCATGCCCGCCCATCAGAACCTCACCTTCTCCCAGCCGCGGCGCTCGGCCTCCTTGGCGGGATCCTTGCTGCGGTAGACGATGTAGGGGCGGGTCAGGTACCCGATCGGTGCGGCGAACACATGCACGAGCCGGGTGAACGGCCACACCGCGAACAGCGTCAGCGCGCTCAGCACGTGCAGCTGGAAGAAGATCGGAGCCTGCGTCATCAGGTCCGTCGTCGGGCGAAGCGTCCAGAAGTCGCGGAACCAGATCGACACGCCCTCGCGGTAGTCATAGACGCCGAAGGTGGAGTGCACGAGCGTGGCCAGCACGCCGAACAGGATCACCAGGCTCAGCAGCAGATACATGATCTTGTCGCTCACCGTCGTGGCGCCGAACACCCTGGAGTTGGTGCGGCGGCGGTACAGCAGGATCAGCAGACCGCCGACGCAGGCGACCGCCGCGGCCAGGCCGATCGTCACCGCCATCAGGTGATACATGTGGTTCGAGATGCCGATGGCCTCGGTCCACGACTTCGGGATGCCCAAGCCCACGACATGGCCGAAGAAGATCCCGATGATCCCGAAGTGGAACATCGGCGAGCCGATCGACAGCAGCTTCGACTCGTAGATCTGGCTGGAGCGGCTGGTCCAGCCGAAGCGGTCGGCGCGGAAGCGCCACACGTGCCCCAGCACGAACACGGCCAGCACCATGTACGGATAGACGATCCACAGCAGGGTCGCGGCGACGGAATCGGGATTCACGAGGGCCTTCCTCTCATCAGGTCCACGGGGACGGGTCCGGGCGCGGCGGCGTCGGATCCGCAGGCCGAGGCGAAGGTCTGTCCGGCGAGGTCCGCGGCGTCGCCGTCGAGCCCGTACCCGTCCAGGCCCACGGTCTCCTCCGCGGGTCCCTCCTCGGCGAGCTTCAGGACGGCTGCGCGGTCGTCGGCGTCCAGCGGCGGGAGCGTCGCGCACAGCGCGGCGAGGGCGCCGTGCCAGGGCGAGCCGACATCCGCCAGATGCAGGCGCAGCAGCTCGACACCGGGACGGTTGGAGCGGAGTATCTTCGCTCCCCGCTCGGGATCATGGACTGCGGCGAACTCGAGGACCAGCGGCAGATGGTCGGGAAGCTCCTTGCTGCCGACCTCGACTCCGGCCGCCCGGAAGTCCTGCTTGATCCGCAGCAGCGCCATCCCCCGCCGACGGGTGTCGCCCTGGCTGAAGTACGTGAGGTACAGACAGCCCCGGCGCCGGGTGTCGAAGGTGTCCACGTACTCCTCCTGGAGGTCCAGGGCGTCCCGGGACTCCAGAGCGTCGATCGTCGTGAGCAGATGGTCTCGAGAGACGGGGGCAGCCTCCTCGGCGAGCGCGCGCACCTGCCCCAGTCGCTCGCGGGTCGCCGCGTCGGGGTAGCTCAGCAGCCAGGAGACCGCGAGCCAGCAGGCCCGCAGCTGCGGGGTCGACATGCCGGAGGCGTGCAGGAGGTCCTTGACCCGTGCCCCCGGCATAGCCGGCAGGGTCGCGAGGGACCGGCCCGACGGCGTCGCCGGCGACGGATCGGTGCCGTCGGGGGTGTCTCCGCGTCGGCCGAGGAGCCTGGCCAGCGCACCCATCAGACGCCGCCCGCCGAGGGCGACGGCGTCGGGAACAGACCGTCCGGTCTGCCCTTGCCGTCCCAGTTCAGGAGGTTGACCGTCACGCCGTGGGGGCGTTCGGCGGGACCGTTCTGCTGCCGCTTGGTGACATATCCGGGGCCGGCCATGCCCAGCGACTCCTCGGGGAGCGACATGCCCATGCCCGGGCCGCCGGGAGAGTTCAGCGGGCAGTCGGTGCCGGTGCCCTCGAGGGAGTGCGCGGACTCGTGGTGCCCGACCGGGATCACGTACCTGTCCTCGTACTTGGCGATCGCCAGCAGACGGTACATCTCCTCCATGGACTCGCCCGTCATCGCGACGGCGTTGGCGATGCCCTCCTTGGGCTCGCGCCCGAGGTTGATGTCCCGCATGTAGGAGCGCATCGCCGCCATCCGGTACAGGACCCGCTCGACCGTGGGCACATCGCCGGCGGTGAAGAGGTTCGCGAGGTACTCGACGGGGATCCTCAGCGCGTCGATCGCGGCGAACAGGTTGTCGGCGTCCTCGGCGTCGTAGCCGGTGTCCTTGACGACGTCGACCACGGGCGAGAGCGGCGGGATGTACCAGACCATCGGCATGGTCCGGTACTCGGGGTGCAGCGGCAGCGCGACCTCGTACTCCTTGATGAGCCTGTAGGTCGGCGACTTCTGCGCGGCGATCAGCCAGTCGTGCGGGATGCCTGCCGCCTTCGCCCCGGCGATCACCTCCGGATCGTTCGGGTCCAGGATCAGGTCCCGCTGGGCCCGGTAGAGGTCCTTCTCATCGGGGGTCGAGGCGGCCTCGGTGACCTTGTCGGCGTCGTACAGGACCAGGCCGATGTAGCGCAGGCGTCCCACGCAGGTCTCCGCGCAGACGGTCGGCTCGCCCTGCTCGATGCGGGGGTAGCAGAAGGTGCACTTCTCGGCCTTGCCGGTGCGGTGGTTGAAGTAGATCTTCTTGTAGGGGCAGCCGGTGATGCACATGCGCCAGCCTCTGCAGCCGTCCTGGTCCACCAGGACGATGCCGTCCTCCTCGCGCTTGTAGATCGCGCCCGACGGGCACGACGCCACGCACGTCGGGTTCAGGCAGTGCTCGCAGATGCGGGGCAGGTAGAACATGAAGGTCTGGTCGAACTCGAACTGGACCTTGTCCTCGATGCCCTTGAGCATCGGGTCCTTGTCCTTGTGCAGGTACGTGCCGCCGAGATCGTCGTCCCAGTTCCCCGACCACTGCACCTGCACCTTCTCGCCGGTGATCAGCGACTTCGGCGGTGCGGTGGGGATGGTGTCCTGCTGGGCGGGGGCGTTGAGCAGCTTGTCGTACTCGTACGTCCAGGGCTCGTAGTAGTCCTCGATGCCGGGCAGGCGGGGGTTGGAGAACAGGGTGAGCAGCTTCTTGATGCGTCCGCCGGCCTTGAGCCGCAGGCGTCCGTTGGAGCCCAGCTCCCAGCCGCCCTTCCACTTCTCCTGGTCCTCGTAGCCGCGGGGATATCCCTGACCGGGACGGGTCTCGACGTTGTTGAACCAGATGTACTCCGTGCCGGCTCGGTTGGTCCAGGCCTGCTTGCAGGTGACGGAGCACGTGTGGCAGCCGATGCATTTGTCGAGGTTCATCACCATCGACATCTGGGCCATGACTCGCATTGCGGGGTTCCTTCCGACGGGGGATCGTCAGCGGGTGATCGGTGCTCGACTCAATACTCGACCGGAGCGGTGCGCCGGCGGATGACCGTCACCTCGTCGCGCTGGTTCCCGGTGGGTCCGTAGTAGTTGAAGGCGTAGGACAGCTGCGCGTATCCGCCGATCAGGTGGGAGGGCTTGAGCATGATGCGGGTGAGCGAGTTGTGGATTCCGCCGCGCTTGCCGTCGCGCTCGGTCAGCGGCACGTTCACCGTGCGGTCCTGCGCGTGGTACATGTACGCGGTGCCCCGGGGCATGCGGTGGCTGACCACAGCCCGCGCGGCGACGACGCCGTTGCGGTTGACGGCCTCGATCCAGTCGTTGTCGGTGATCCCGACGGCCTCGGCATCCTCCACGCTCATCCAGATCGTCTGCCCGCCGCGCGAGAGGTTCATCATGAAGAAGTTCTCCATGTACATCGAGTGGATCGACCACTTGTTGTGGGGCGTCAGGTAGCGCACCGAGATCGAGGTCCCGTCGTCCTGACCGACGGGCTTCTCCCCGAACAGCGCGGTCATGTCCAGCGGGGGACGGAACACCGGCAGCGCCTCGCCGATCTCCAGCATCCAGTCGTGGTCGAGGTAGAAGTGCTGGCGCCCGGTGAGGGTGTGCCAGGGCTTCTTGCGCTCGACGTTGATGGTGAAGGGGCTGTAGCGCCGTCCGCCGGACTCCGAGCCCGACCACTCCGGGCTCGTGATCACCGGGACGGGAGCCGCCTTGGTGTCGGCGAAGTGGATCCGCTTGCCCTCGTTCTCCCCGGCCAGATCGTGCAGGTGGACGCCGGTGCGCTTCTCGAGCGTCTTGAACCCCTCCGTCGCCATGTGCCCGTTGGTCGTGCCCGACAGGCTGAGGATGAACTCGCAGGCCTGCAGATCGGTCTCGAGCTTCGGGCGCCCGGCGGCGGGACCGTGATGGTGCACGCCGTTGAGATGGCCGAGGTCCTCGACGTACTTCCTGACGTCGTAGGTCACGCCCTTGGTGGTCGCGCCGAGCGTGTCCAGCAGGGGTCCCACCGAGGTGAACTTCGCATGGATCTGCGTGTAGTCGCGCTCCACCTCGACCAGCGTCGGCATGGTCCTGCCGGGGATCGGCTCGCACTCCCCGCGCTTCCAGTCCCTGACCTCGCCGCGCGGGGTCGCGAGCTCCCCGGGGCTGTCGTGCTGGAGGGGGAAGGCCACGACGTCCGTGCGGGTGCCCAGATGGGACGTCGCCAGATCCGAGAACTTCTCGGCGATGGAGGCCCAGGTCTCCCAGTCCGTCCGGGACTCCCAGGGGTTGGAGATCGCCGGGTTGAACGAATGCACGAACGGATGCATGTCCGTCGTCGAGAGATCATGCTTCTCGTACCAGGTCGCGGCCGGCAGCACGACGTCGGAATGGAGGGTGTGGCTGGTCATGCGGAAGTCCAGCGTGAGCATGAGGTCGACCTTGCCGATCGGTGCCTCCTCCCTCCACACGACGTCGCGAGGACGGAACTGCTCGGGGGTCTCCGCGTCGGTGACGGAGGAGTCCACCCCCAGCAGGTGGCGGAAGAAGTACTGGTCACCCTTGGCGGAGGATCCCAGGGTGTTGGCCCGCCAGATCGACCAGATGCGCGGGAAGTTCTCCGGTGCGTCCGGATCCTCCGCCGCGAACCGGATCGACCCGTCCTTGAGGGAGTCCACGAGATAGGGGATGGTCTCGCGCCCGGCCTCCTTCGCCCGATCGGCGACGTCGAGGGAGGAGATGTCGAACTGCGGGAAGAACGGCTGCCAGCCCAGGCGCTGGGAGAGGGCGACGGCGTCGGCCGTGGTGGTTCCCGCGAAGCGCCCTGCGCCGGTGGTCGCGGTGAGCGTGTCCGCCCCGAATCCGTCATAGCGCCACTGGTCCGTGTGCATGTACCAGTAGGTGGTCTGGGTCATCTGCCGAGGGGGCCGGGACCAGTCGAGGGCGTTGGCCAGATGCAGCCAGCCCGTGATCGGCCGGACCTTCTCCTGGCCCACGTAGTGCGCCCAGCCGCCGCCGTTGACGCCCTGCGTGCCGCAGAGGTTCGTGAGCGTCAGGAAGGAGCGGTAGATGGTGTCGGAATGGAACCAGTGGTTGGTGCCTGCCCCCATGATGATCATCGAGCGGCCGCCGGAGTCGATCGCGTTCTGCGCGAACTCGCGCGCGATGCGGGCCGCGGCCGGTCCGGGCACCCCGGTGATGGCCTCCTGCCAGGCGGGGGTGTACAGGGCGTCGGCGTCCTCGGGGCCTGCGGCCCACTCGCCGGGCAGCCCCTCGCGACCCACCCCGTACTCGGCGAGCAGCAGGTCGAAGACGGTGGTGACGGTGCGCCCGCCGACCGTGCGCACCGGCACGCCGCGGACGACGTCGCCACGGCCTCCCTGGCCCGCGGTGTCGAAGCGGGGCATGAGCACCTCGGCGACGTCCTCGTGATGGCCCAGCAGGCTCAGCGCGGGATCGATGTCCCCCAGCTCGAGGTTCCATCGGCCCTCGCCGTCGGCCGAGTACCGATGCCCGAGGGTGCCGTTGGGGACGACGGGCGAGCCGGTGACCGCGTCGAGCACCATGGGCTTGAAGTCGCCGTGCTCGGTGTCCGCCTCCGGGGTGAAGGCGCTGCCGAGATCGGTCGCGACGAGGAACTTCCCGGGGACGAGGTCGCCGTCGTCGCGCTTCTCGAGCTGCACGAGGAAGGGCAGGTCCGTGTACTGCTTGGAGTACGCGGTGAAGTACGGGGTCTCCTTCTCGACGTAGAACTCGCGCAGGATCGTGTGGCCCATCGCCATCGCGAGGGCCGCGTCGGTGCCGGGGTTCGGGGCCAGCCACTCGTCGGCGAACTTCACGGACTCCGCGTAGTCCGGGGCCACGGAGATCACCTTCTGGCCCCGATAGCGCGCCTCGGTCATCCAGTGGGCGTCCGGGGTGCGGGTCTGCGGGACGTTGGAGCCCCACATGATCAGATATGCGGCGTCCCACCAGTCCCCCGACTCGGGGACGTCGGTCTGGTCGCCGAAGACCTGCGGGGACGCCGGCGGAAGATCCGCGTACCAGTCGTAGAAGGACAGCATGGAGCCGCCGATGAGCTGGTGGAAGCGGGCGCCGGAGGAGAAGGACACCTGGCTCATGGCCGGGATCGGCGAGAAGCCGGTGGCCCGATCCGGGCCGTACTCCTTGACCGTGTGCACGTATGCGGCCGCGACCATCTCGATCGTCTCGTCCCAGTCGGCACGCACCAGGCCGCCCTTGCCGCGCGCACGCTTGTAGCGCATCGCCTTCTGCGGATCGGAGACGATCGCCCTCCAGGCCTCGACCGGATCATGACCGGGCGCCTTCGCCTTCTCCTCGCGGTACATCCGCAGCAGCTCGGACCGGACATAGGGGTAGCGCACGCGCGTCGGCGAGTACGTGTACCAGGAGAAGGAGGCGCCGCGCGGGCACCCGCGGGGCTCGTACTCGGGCTTGTCGGGACCCGCCGAGGGATAGTCCGTCTCCTGCGACTCCCAGGTGATGACACCGTCCTTGACGTACACCTTCCACGAGCACGAGCCCGTGCAGTTGACCCCGTGGGTCGAGCGCACGACCTTGTCGTGGCTCCAGCGCTCACGATAGAAGGAGTCCCCGCTGCGTCCGCCGACCCGATGGGTCTCGCGGTTGTCGTCCGTGATCCTCTCGGAGCGGCTGAACATCCTGCGCGCACCGATCAGCGCATCCCACGCCGGGCTGTCGATCCCGACGTCCCCTCCCCCGCCGCGCGCCGCTCCTGCGGAGCCCGACCCTGCAGAGGTCTCGGCGTCCTGACGTCCTTCTCGGTCCTGGATCGTCATGGGGTGCTCCTTCGCGGTGGTGTGTCGGGGGAGGTCGAGCGGCCGGATGACGGGGCGGTCGACGTCTCTCGGAGCGCCGACCGCCGTCTCAGGCGGGATCGGGGGCGGGGTACTTCCGACGTCGGGCGACGACGAGCGTCACGGCGATCGCTCCGAGGGTCGCCAGCAGCAGCAGGGCGACGCCGAGCGAGTAGCTCCCGGAGGCGCGATGGACGGCCGCCATCGCCAGCGGCGGGACGAATCCGCCCAGACCGCCGGCGGCGCCGACGAACCCGGTCACGGAGCCGACCATCGAGGGCTCGGAGGTGCGGGCCACGAGCGCGAACACGGCGCCCGACCCGAGGCCGAGGCCAGCGGCCATGAGGATGAAGTCGATCGTCCCCAGCGGCATCAGCGCCGGACGGAAGATCAGCACGAGCGCGCAGACGGCGACGACGATGTAGGAGATGAGCAGGGTCTTCGGTGCGCCGATCCGGTCCGAGAGCACGCCTCCCATCGGACGCATGCCCACCGCGGCGATCACGAAGCCGGCCATGCGGAAGGAGGCGTCGGACGCTTCGAGGCCGTACCAGGTGCTCAGCATCGTCGGCAGGAAGACCGAGAACGCGACGTAGCCGCCGAAGGACAGCGCATAGAGATAGCAGGCCTGCCAGGTCAGCTTGATCTTCATGACCGAGGCCGTCTGGGCGACGATGCTGCGCTTCGACGGCGCCCAGTCCGGAGAGGTCGGCATGAGGAACCAGGCGACGACGGCGAAGGCGACCAGAGCGATCGCGGTGACCACGAACGGCGTGGCGCTGCCGCCGGCGTTCACGAGCGGGACGGTCGTGAACGCGGCGATGGCGGTGCCACCCATGCCGACGCCGTAGATGCCGGTGGCCATGCCCCGCTTCGCGGGCGGGAACCAGGAGTTCACGTACGGCACGCCGATCGCGAAGGTGGTGCCGGCGATCCCGAGGAAGAACCCGCCGACCAGCAGCGTCGCGTAGGTGTACTGCCCGACGAAGCCGATGAAGAGCACCGGGATCACGGTCACCAGGGTGACCAGCGGGAAGAGGACCTTGCCGCCGAAGCGGTCGGTGAGGGCGCCGATCGGAATGCGTCCCAGCGAGCCGACGAGGACGGGGATCGCGACGATCAGGGACGCCTCGGGGGCGATCCCGCGCTCGACGAAGATGGGGCCGAGCGGGCTCAGCAGCGCCCAGGCCCAGAAGTTGGCGCCGAAGCCCAGGGTCGCGAGCAGCAGTGCCCGGTAGGCGCCGGGATGCATGGAGGACGCTGCATCGACGGACGAGCCGGCGGTGCCGGAGGTCGTGGTCCGAGTCGGTGACGAGGTGTTCGGCCTGGGCGAAGGGACTGCGGACATCCGTGGACCTCCACTATGACGGGCGGTCGGCGGACCCTGGGATCCGGCCGTTCCTGTTCGGGCACTGGTACGGACCAAGCCTGCTCGACCATCGGCCCCGCTCACGGGACCTTCGGCCTCACGAGCTCGGTTCCTGGCAACGTGTCAGCAACCACCCTACGCCCTGTGACGCGCATCGCATGGGATAGCCGCGCTCTCCGCCGCCAGAATGCGTCCGTCCTACCCCGGCACCCTGGACGAACGGCGCGCTGGAGCCCGCAGACGTGCAGGACCCCGGGGGCAGAAGCCTTCACACGAGCGAGTCGACCTCGATGTCCACCATGAGCTCCGCGGCGATCCGCTCGAGCGCCTCCTGCACGGCAGCGATCTCGGTTCCGGCGATCAGACGCGCCTCGATCTCCGCCTCGAAGAGCAGCCCGCCCCCTTCGGGTGCCGCGCGGGTCCAGCTGCGCAGGCCGTCGACCGTCGCGCCGGAGACGGCGAGGGCCGTGGACACCTCGCGCACCATGCCGCTGCGGTCCTGGCCCAGCAGGTGCAGGTGCAGGACCTGGGAGTCCTCGTCGGCCCTCGGTCCTCGCGACGGCGTCGCCGAGACCGCGAGGCCGACCTCCTCCTCGAGACGGGTCAGCGACTCGAGCAGGCCGGGGACGCTCTGCGGCGGCAGCTCGACCTCGACGATGCCGGCGAACATCCCGGCGAGCAGCGACATCTGGCTGTCGACCCAGTTGCCGCGATGCTCGTCGACGACGGCGGCGAGGGCGGAGACGAGGCCGGGGCGGTCGACGCCGATGGCGGTGAGCACATAGGTGGTCATGGTCTCAGGCTAGGCCGGTGCGCCCCCGGCTGTCCCCGGTTCGAGCAGCGAGAGCGGAGAAGCGGCCCACGGCGTCGGTCAGAGCCCTGCCTTGTGGAACCCGTAGGTGTACGCATCGACGATGGCCTCCCAGGAGGCCTCGATGATGTTGGGGCCGACCCCCACGGTCTGGAACTCGAGGCCCGCTCCCGCCGTGCGCACGAGAACACGGGTGGTCGCGTCGGTGCCGTGCTGGGAGTCGAGGATGCGGACCTTGAAGTCCTGCAGCTCGAGCTCGTCGATGATCGGGAAGCGGCCCCTCAGCGCCCGGCGCAGCGCGGTGTCCAGGGCGTTGACCGGACCGTTCCCCTCGGCGATCTCGACCGCCCTCGCCGCACCGGCACCGTCGCCGTGGAGCTTGACCGTCGCCTCGGTCTCCAGGGAGCCGTCGCGAAGCTGATGGGAGATGGCCCGCCAGGACTCCACCTCGAAGTAGCGCGGGAGGCGCTCCATCTCGTCGAGGAGGAGCAGCTCGAAGGAGGCGTCGGCGGCCTCGTAGGAGTATCCCTTGGCCTCGCGCGCCTTCACCGTCGCCGCGAGGCGCGTGAGAAGGTTCTGCTGGCCCGTGAGATCGAATCCGAGCTCCCGGCCCTTCAGCTCGATGCTCGCGCGCCCCGCCATGTCGGAGATGATCATGCGCATGTCGTTGCCCACTCGGCGCGGATCGATCTGCTGGTAGAGGTCCGGATCCACCCGGATGGCGCTCGCATGCAGCCCCGCCTTGTGGGCGAAGGCGCTCTGGCCGACGTACGGGGAGCGCGGGCTGACGGGCATGTTGACGATCTCGCCGATGGCGTGGGCGATCCGCGTCATGTCGGCCAGGGTCTCCTCGGGCACCAGGTCGACGCCCATCTTCAGCTGGATATCGGCGAGGATCGTGAGCAGGTCGGCATTGCCGGTCCGCTCGCCGTAGCCGTTGATGCAGCCCTGGACATGGCTGACGCCTGCGCGCACGGAGGTCAGAGCGTTCGCGACCGCGCACCCCGAGTCGTTGTGGGTGTGCACGCCCAGGCGCGGGTCGACGATGCCGGCGGCCGCGAGCCGTCGGCGCAGCTCCTCGACGATCTCCGTCACCTGATGCGGGAGCATGCCGCCGTTCGTGTCGCACAGGACGGCGACGCGCGCGCCCGCAGAGAGCGAGGCGGACACGACGGCGGTCGTGTAGTCCGGGTCGTGGAGGAAGCCGTCGAAGAAGTGCTCGGCGTCGACGAACACCTCGCGCCCGGCGCCGACGAGATGCTCGACGGTCTCGCGCACCATCGCGAGGTTCTCCTCGCCCGTGGTGCGCAGCGCCCCGGTCACGTGGCGGAGGTCGGACTTCGCGACCAGGGTTATGGTCGGTGCGCCGGACGCCAGCAGCGCTGCGACCTGCGGGTCCTCCGCGACGTCGACACCGGCCTTGCGGGTGGCGCCGAAGGCCGCGAGGCGCGCGCTCGTCAGCTCCAGCTCGTCGTGCGCGCGCTCGAAGAACTCGGTGTCGCGCGGAACAGCGCCGGGCCACCCGCCCTCGATGTAGGTCACTCCGAGCTCGTCGAGCAGACGCGCGACCGCGAGCTTGTCGGAGACGGAGAGGGTCAGCCCCTCCTGCTGGGAGCCGTCCCGCAGAGTGGTGTCGTACAGATGGAAGCCGTCCAGCGGCGCGGGAGCGCCGAGGACGTCGTCGGCCATGGTGCTCATGTCCCGATCAGACCAGTCGGTGCAGCCAGCCGTGACGGTCCTCGACCCGCCCGTACTGGATCCCGGTGAGCTCGTCCCGCAGCGCGAGGGTGACCTCCCCCGATCCGCCGTCGCCGATGGTCCAGCTGCCGCCCGTGGCGCGCAGCTCCCCGATCGGGTTGATGACCGCCGCGGTGCCCGCGGCGAACATCTCGACGATCTCGCCGGCGTCGATGGCCTTGACCAGGTCCGCGAGGACCAGGCGCTGCTCGACGGGCTCGAGACCCCGATCGGCGGCCAGCCGGAGGATCGACTCGCGGGTGACGCCCTCGAGGATCGATCCGGTCAGGGACGGGGTGAGGATCCTCCCGTCGGACGTGATGACGAAGACGTTCATCCCCGAGAGCTCGTCGACGCAGGTGTGCGTCTCGGAGTCCAGGAACATGACCTCGTCGGCTCCGTTCGCACCGGCCTCCTTCTTCGCGAGCAGCGAGGAGGCGTAGTTGCCGCCGCACTTCGCCGCTCCCGTGCCGCCGGCGCCCGCCCGCGCATACTCATCGGTCACCCACACCACCAGCGGCTGCACGCCACGAGGGAAGTACGCACCGGCCGGAGAGGCGATCACGTAGTAGTCGACGGTCCGCGATGCCCGCACACCGAGGAAGTCCTCGTTCGCGAACATGAACGGACGCAGGTACAGCGAGGTCTCCCCCGCCGGTGCGGGGACCCAGGGCTCGTCGGCCGCGACCAGTGCCTCCAGCGAGGCGAGGAAGTCTTCTGCGCTCAGCTCCGGAAGCGCCAGGCGCTGCGCGGAGCGCTGCATGCGCGCGGCGTTGCGCTCGGGCCGGAAGGTCCACACCGAGCCGTCCTCATGGCGGAAGGCCTTGAGGCCCTCGAAGATCTCCTGCGCGTAATGCAGGACCGCGGAGGACGGTGAGATCGCGAGGGGGCCGTAGGGGAGGATCTCCCCCTCGGACCAGCCGGATCCCTCGGTCCAGCGCGCATGCGCCATGAAGTCGGTGAAGTGGTCTCCGAAGCCGGGGTCGGCGAGGATGGCGGCGCGCTCGTCGTCGCCGACGCGACGGGTGGCCGTGGACGGGGTGAAGGTGAGCGCGCTCATCGATGACTCCTGACGGGACGGGGTGATGCTGGGTGGTTCAGCGACCAGACACGGCGGCGACCAGGGCATCGCCGATGGCGATGGTGCCCCGGGGACCGAGCTCCGCGCGGGCGGCGAGATCGGCCTCGACGGCGGCGCGGACGCCTGCGGCGGCCTCGGCGTGGCCGAGATGGTCCAGCAGCAGGGCGACCGAGAGCACCGTGGCGGTGGGATCGGCGAGGTCCTTGCCCGCGATGTCCGGGGCCGAACCGTGCACCGGCTCGAACATCGAGGGGAAGGCCCCCGTGGGATTGATGTTGCCGCTGGCGGCGAGGCCGATGCCTCCGCCGACGGCACCCGCGAGGTCGGTGACGATGTCGCCGAAGAGGTTGTCGGTGACGATCACGTCGAAGCGGGAGGGATCGGTGACCAGGTAGATCATCGCGGCGTCGACATGGGCGTAGTCGACGGAGACCTCCGGGAACTCCTCCCCTACGGACTCGACGATGCGGCGCCACAGGTGCCCGGCATGCACGAGGACGTTGTGCTTGTGCACCAGAGTCAGCTTGCGGCGGCGCAGCTGCGCCTGCTCGAAGGCGTAGCGGACCACGCGCTCGACGCCGACGGCGGTGTTCAGGGACACCTCGGTGGCGACCTCGAGCTCGGTGCCCACGCGCATGGCCCCGCCGTTGCCGACGTACGGCCCCTCGGTGCCCTCGCGTACCACCAGGAAGTCGATCTCGCCAGGATCGGCCAGCGGGGTCGAGGCCCCCGGGAACAGGCGGGTCGGGCGCAGGTTCACGAAGTGGTCGAAGCCGAAGCGGAGCTTGAGCAGCAGTCCTCGCTCCAGCACGCCCGATGGCACATCGGGGTCGCCCACCGCGCCGAGCAGGATCGCGTCGTGCTCGGCGAGGCGGGCCATGTCCTCATCGGTGAGGGTCTCGCCCGTGCGGTGCCAGCGGCCCGCCCCGAGGTCGAAGGCCGTGGTCTCGACCTCGATGCCGGACGGCTCGAGAGCGGCCCGCAGGACCCGCAGCCCCTGGGGGACGACCTCCTTGCCGATGCCGTCGCCCTCGATGACGGCGAGGCGCAGCGCGGAGCCGGCTTCGGATGCGGACGTGGTGCTCATGGGATGGGTCCTCCGGTACTCCGCCCGCGGGCGGGCGATGCTGGTGTCAGCGGGATCGACGATGGGATGCGGATGCCTGCTCGGCAGCTGTCAGTAGACGAGGTCGACGGCGTGGATCGACCGGGCGCCGATGGCCTCGCCGATCTCGTCGGCGAGCTCGCGCGGCGCGGACTCGTCGAGGTTGAGGATCACGAGCGCCTCGGCGCCGGGGACGTCGCCCAGGCGGGAGACCTGCATGCCGGCGATGTTCACCCGGGCCTCACCGAGCTTCGCGCCGTACTGGCCGACCAGGCCCGGCCGATCCTCGTAGCGGATGATCAGCAGATGGTCGCTGAGCGGCACGTCCAGGGCGTGATCGCCGATGCCGACGAGCTTCTGCGCCTGCTCGGTGCCGCTCAGGGTGCCGGCCACATGGACGACGCTGCCGTCGCGCAGCGTGCCCCGGATCGCGACGACGTTGCGGAACCGCTCGGACTCCTCCTCCGTCACCAGCTGGACGGTGATGCCGCGCTCGTCGGCCATCACCGGTGCGTTGACGTAGCTGACCTGCTCGGTCACGACGCTGCGGAAGATCCCCCGCAGTGCCGAGAGCTTCAGCGCCGTCACGTCGCGCGAGGCGATCTCGCCGCGCACGATGATGTCGAGGACCTCGGGAGCACCGCCTGCGATCGCCGTGAACAGCTGACCGAGACGATCAGCGAGGGCCACGCCCGGACGCACGAGATCATCGATGGCGCCGCCGGCGACGTTGACCGCATCGGGGACGAGCTCGCCGGCCAGGGCCAGGCGGACGGAGTTGGCGACGGCGATGCCGGCCTTCTCCTGGGCCTCCGCGGTGGAGGCGCCCAGGTGCGGCGTCAGGGTGACGGAGTCGAGCTCGAGGAGCTTGGATGCCGTCGGCGACTTCGCCGGGGGCTCCGAGCTGTACACGTCCAGGGCGGCGCCGGCGATCTTCCCGGAGGTCAGCGCCTCGTACAGGGCCTCCTCGTCGATCAGGCCGCCGCGGGCTGCGTTGACCACGTGCAGGGAGGGCTTGGCGACGGCGAACTGCTCGGCGCCGATCAGGCCGGTGGTCTCCGGAGTCTTGGGCATGTGCACCGTGACGACGTCCGCCTCCCGCATGAGCTCATCGAGCTCCACCACCCGAGCACCGAGCTCCGCGGCGCGCGTGTGGTTCACGTAGGGGTCGTAGGCCAGGAGCGTCACGCCGAACGGGGCGAGGCGCTCGGCCACGAGCTGGCCGATGCGCCCGAAGCCGACGACGCCGACCGTCTTGCCGAGCAGCTCGATGCCGCTGAGCTTCTTGCGGTCCCAGCGGCCGGCCTTCACGGAGGCGTCGGCACGGGCGACGTTGCGCAGCGAGGCGAGGATCAGCGAGATCGCGAGCTCCGCGGCGGAGACGATGTTGGAGGTCGGGGCGTTGATGACCATCACGCCGGCCTGCGTGGCGGCGGGGACGTCCACGTTGTCCAGGCCCACGCCCGCACGGGCGACGACCTTGAGTCTGCTCGCCGCTGCGTACACCTCGGCATCGACGCTGGTGGCGGAGCGCACGAGGAGAGCATCGGCGTCGGCGACCGCCGACAGGAGCGCCGCGCGGTCGGTGCCGTCGACATGGCGCACCTCGACGCCGGAGCCGAGCACGTCGACGGTGGCGGGTGAGAGCTCTTCGGCGATGAGAACGACGGGACGGGTCACAGGGTTTACCTCCGGAAGGATGGCGGCGCGAGCAGGGCCGAGGAAAGGATACGTCCGTGTCCGCCATGCGATCACGGCGGTCATGATCCGAGACGTGCCCGGGATGGGGTGGTGCAGGAAGCTGGGGTCGGCCACCCCGTCGTGACCGCTCCTGACGCTGGAGGGTCCCGCACCGGCGATGCAGGACCCTCCGCGTCCGAGGCCGGGCTCAGAACCCGGCCGACGGGATCAGCGTGCCGCCGACCCCTCCACGTAGTCGGAGTCCACGGAGTCCTGGTTCCACGAGAACATCTTGCGCAGTTCCTTGCCGACGGACTCGATCGGGTGCGAGGCCTCCTTCTCGCGCAGCTCCTTGAACTCCACCGCGCCGTTGTCCTGGTCGTCGATGAAGCGCTTGGCGAAGGTGCCGTCCTGGATGTCCGAGAGGATCGCCTTCATGGCGGCCTTGGTCTCGTCGGTCACCACGCGCGGGCCGGAGACGTAGTCGCCGAACTCGGCGGTGTCGGAGCACGACCAGCGCTGCTTGGTGATGCCGCCCTCGATCATGAGATCGACGATCAGCTTGAGCTCGTGCAGCACCTCGAAGTAGGCGATCTGCGGCTGGTAGCCGGCCTCGGTGAGGGTCTCGAAGCCCGCCTGCACCAGGTGGCTCACGCCGCCGCACAGCACGGCCTGCTCACCGAACAGATCGGTCTCGGTCTCCTCGGTGAAGGTCGTCCTGATGACTCCCGCGCGGGTGCCGCCGATGCCCTTGGCGTACGAGAGCGCGAGCTCCCAGGCCTGGCCGGAGGCATCCTGCTCGACCGCGACGATGTCCGGGATGCCGCGGCCGGCGACGAACTCGCGACGCACGGTGTGGCCGGGCGCCTTCGGGGCGACGAGCAGCACGTCCACACCCGCGGGGACCTCGATGTAGCCGAAGCGGATGTTGAAGCCGTGCGCGAAGGCGAGCGCCTTGCCCTCGGACAGGTGGGGCTGGATGGACTCGGCGTAGACCTTCCGCTGGTCCTGGTCCGGGGTCAGGATCATGATGACGTCGGCCCACTGGGAGACCTCGGCGACCGTCCCGGTGACGAGCCCCTCCTCCTGCACCTTCGCTGCCGACTTCGAACCCTCGCGGAGGCCGACACGGACCTCGACGCCGCTGTCGCGCAGGTTCAGCGCGTGGGCGTGGCCCTGCGAGCCGAAGCCGATGATGGCGACCTTCTTGCCCTGGATGATCGAGAGGTCTGCGTTGTCGTCATAGAAGATCTCAGCCACGTGTGTGCTCCTTGCGTGCGTGATGTGCGGCGGTGTGCCGACGATGGAAGGATCCTATCGCCAGTTGTCTTACGTTATGAGAGAGGGTCTCCGGATTCGAGACACCCTCGTCGGGCCGGGGCTCTCCGTGATGAGCCCCGGCCGTCCGGCCCGTTCTCCCGGGGTCAGGAGAGCAGGCTGCGATCGGTGATCGCCCGCCCGCCGCGGCCGATGGCGACCGCTCCGGACTTGACGATCTCACGGATGCCGAAGGGCTCGAGCATCCCCAGCAGCGCGGCGAGCTTGTCGTCGGTGCCGGTGGCCTCGATCGTGACCGCGTCCGAGGCGGCGTCGACCACCTTGGCGCGGAACATCTGGACGATCTCCAGCACCGAGGTGCGGGTGGAGTTGTCGGCCGAGACCTTGATGAGGATGAGCTCGCGCTGGACCGTCTGGCGCTGATCGAGCTGGACGATCTTGAGCACGTTCACCAGCTTGTTGAGCTGCTTCGTGATCTGCTCGAGCGGATGCTGGTCGACGTCGACGACGACCGTGATGCGGGAGATCTCCGGATGCTCCGTCGGTCCGACGGCGAGGGAGGAGATGTTGTACCCGCGCCGGGCGAAGAGGGCGGCGACGCGCGTGAGCACGCCGGGCTTGTTCTCCACCAGGACGGACAGGGTCTGGGTGTTCGGCGAGGCCGCGGAATCGATGGCGGTCATGGTCAGATGTCCCTCTCCCACTCGGGGCTCATGCCCTGCGCGATCTGAATCTCGTCGTTGGAGACGCCGGAGGGCACCATCGGCCACACCATGGCGTCGGCGCTCACCGTGAAGTCGACCACCACCGGGCGGTCGTCGATCTCCATCGCCTTCTCGATGGTCGCGTCGATGTCCTCGTCGCGCTCGCAGCGCAGGCCCGCGGCTCCGTAGGCGTCGGCGAGCTTGACGAAGTCGGGCACGCGCCGCGAACCGTGGCCGGTGTTCAGGTCCGTGTTCGAGTACCGCTTCTCGTAGAACAGGTTCTGCCACTGGCGGACCATGCCCAGCGAGCTGTTGTTGATCACGGCGACCTTGATCGGGATCTGGTTGATCACGCAGGTCGCGAGCTCCTGGTTCGTCATCTGGAAGCAGCCGTCGCCGTCGATCGCCCAGACCGCGCGGTCCGGCTGCCCGACCTTCGCGCCCATCGCGGCGGGCACCGAGTATCCCATCGTGCCCAGGCCCCCGGAGTTGATCCAGGTGTTGGGGTGCTCGTACTTCACGAACTGGCTGGACCACATCTGGTGCTGGCCCACGCCCGCGACGTAGATCGACTCGGGGCCCGAGATCGCACCGATGCGGGAGATCACCTTCTGCGGCGCGGTGAGCCCGTCGGCGGTCTCCGTCCAGCCCAGCGGATAGGTCTCCCGGAGCATCGACAGGGTGGCCCACCAGGCCTCGTAGTCGCGTGGATCGGATGCGGCCAGGCGCGTGCGCAGCTCTGATGCCAGGGCCGTCGCGACATCCTTCGCCTGGCCGACGATCGGGACGTCGACCTCGATGTTCTTGGAGATCTCCGCGGGATCGATGTCGGCGTGGATGATCTTCGCGCCGGGAGCGAAGGAGTCCAGACGTCCGGTCACGCGGTCGTCGAAGCGCGCACCGATCGCGATGATCAGGTCCGCTCGCTGCAGGGCGGAGACCGCAGCGACCGCACCGTGCATGCCCGGCATGCCGAGGTGGCCGGGATGGGAGTCGGGCAGCGCACCGCGCGCCATGAGGGTGGTGACGAAGGGAGCGCCGGAGATGTCCACCAGCTCCGTGACCTCCTTCGAGGCCGCACCGCGGATGACGCCGCCGCCGATCAGGAAGACCGGACGCTTCGCCTCGAGGATCAGCGAGGCCGCCTCGCGGATCTGCTTGTGGTGGGGCCGCGCATCGGGTCGGTACCCGGGGAGGTCCAGGCCCTCGGGCCACTCGAACTCGGCGGTGGCCTGCTGGGCGTCCCTGGTGACGTCGACCAGCACCACTCCCGGGCGGCCGGTGGAGGCGATGTGGAACGCCTGCTTGATCGTGCGCGGGATCTCTGCGGGGTCCTTGACCAGGAAGTTGTGCTTGGTCACCGGCATCGTCATGCCGACGATGTCCGCCTCCTGGAAGGCGTCGGTGCCGATGAAGCTCGATCCGACCTGCCCCGTGATCGCGACCATGGGGATCGAGTCCATCTGCGCGTCCGCTATGGGGGTGATGAGGTTGGTGGCGCCGGGGCCGGAGGTCGCCATGCACACGCCGACCTTCCCCGTCGCGTGCGCATAACCGCTCGCGGCATGCCCGGCTCCCTGCTCATGCCGCACGAGGATGTGGCGCAGGCGCTTGGCGTCCAGCAGCGGATCGTAGGTCGGCAGGATCGCGCCGCCGGGAAGGCCGAAGACGACCTCGGCCCCAGCATGCTCGAGGGACTCGACCAGCGACTGCGCACCGGTCATCTTCTGTCCGGTCATCGGAACTCCTTCGTCGTCTCGGACCTGTGGAATGGGGCGGACCGCCGCCCGTCTGCCCCTCCCCGGCAGGTCCGCACCCGCGATGCGGACACGAAAAAGCCCCTCGGCCTGGGGCTCTGGAGGGGCGCGGAGACGTTCTCGAACAACGAGCGGGCGTCAGCCGCGCGCGTCGATTACGAGAAGGTTCGTCTGCATGCCCCACACCCTAGGCCCTCCACAGGGTCGTGCGCGACCGGTCCGGATCCCGAGACGGCGGGCGGGCGCGGACGCCGGCCCGGGCAGGATCGGCCGACGGCGGCCACGGCATGGCTGACTGCGGAGATCCGCGCAGGTGAGGGCACCCTCAGCGATGTGGGCCACATCCCTCGGGTGCTCGATCGGGCACGAGGTGCGGGGAGACGGACTCACGGCGTCACATTTCCCCCCAAGCGTTTGTACTCGCCCCCATAACGGGCCACTATGGGCCCATGGATCGCACCGACACCGCGACGACCTCGTCCGCCGCCACCCTCACCCAGGAGGCCCCCGCGCCCGCCCGCGTCCGTCCTTCGCGCTCGGGCAAGCCGCAGGGGCAGTGGAAGGTCGACGGCACGACCCCTCTGAACAGCAATGAGGAGGTCAAGGCGGCGGGCAACGGCATCGATGTCCGCCAGCGGATCGAGGAGACCTACGCCATCGAGGGGTTCGACTCCATCACGGACGACGATCTCCACGGCCGGTTCCGCTGGTGGGGCCTCTACACCCAGCGCAAGCCCGGGATCGACGGCGGGCGCACGGCCCAGCTCGACCCGACGGAGCTCGAGGACCGCTACTTCATGCTGCGGGTGCGGACCGACGGCGCCGCCCTCTCCCCCGAGGCGCTGCGCGTGCTCGGCGGCATCTCCACGGACTTCGCCCGCGGCACCGCGGACATCTCCGACCGGCAGAACATCCAGTACCACTGGATCGACATCGAGAACGTGCCGGAGATCTGGCGCCGCCTCGACACGGTGGGGCTCGAGACCACGACCGCCTGCGGAGACACCCCGCGCGGCTTCCTCGGGAGCCCGGTCGCCGGCATCGCGGCCGACGAGATCATCGATCCCACTCCGGTCATCGCCGAGATCAAGCGCCGCTACATCGGAGACCGCGAGCTGGCGAACCTGCCGAGGAAGTTCAAGACCGCGATCACCGGGCACCCCAGCCTCGACGTCGTCCACGAGATCAACGACATCTCGCTGGTGGGTGTCGAGCATCCTGAGCTGGGCCCCGGCTACGACCTGTGGGTGGGCGGCGCCCTGTCGACCACCCCGCGGCTCGCAGAGCGCCTCGGCGCCTTCGTCTCCGAGGAGCAGGCGGCCGACGTCTGGCACGGCGTGGTGCGGATCTTCCGCGACTACGGTTTCCGCCGTCTGCGCAACAAGGCCCGTCTGAAGTTCCTCCTGGCGGACTGGGGCACGGAGAAGTTCCGCGAGGTGCTCGAGACCGAGTACCTCGGCTATGCGCTTCCCGATGGCCCTGCGCCGAAGAGGGCCGTCGGGCCCGGCGACCACGTCGGCGCGCATCTGCAGAAGGACGGCCGCTACTACATCGGCGCCTCGCCGACGGTCGGTCGGGTCGGCGGCGATCTGCTCACACGGCTGGCCGAGATCGTCGAGGACCTCGGGGCCGACGCCGTGCGCCTGACCGCCTTCCAGAAGCTCGTGGTGCTCGGTGTGCCCGCCGATCGTCTCGACGAGGCCGTCGAGCGCATCGGGGGCCTGGGCCTGAGCACCAGGCCCGGCCCGTTCCGCCGGTCGACGATGGCCTGCACCGGCATCGAGTTCTGCAAGCTCGCGATCGTGGACACCAAGGACACCGCGGCCAGGACCGTCGACGAGCTCGAACGACGCCTGGCCGACGTCCAGGAGAAGCTCGAGGAGCCGATCAGCCTGCACGTCAACGGCTGCCCGAACTCGTGCGCCCGCATCCAGACCGCGGACATCGGTCTCAAGGGCCAGATCATCACGACCGCGGACGGCGAGCAGGTTCCCGGCTTCCAGGTGCACCTGGGAGGATCACTCACGGACCACACTCAGGAGCAGCCTCAGCTGGGACGCACCCTCCGCCAGCACAAGGTCGCGGCGTCGGACCTCGCCGACTATGTCGAGCGGGTCGTCCGCAGGTTCGTGGACTCGCGCGAGGACGGGGAGAGCTTCGCGGCCTGGGCGCACCGAGCCGATGACGAGGAGCTGCGATGACCACCGCGCATCATCCGACCGCCCGGGAGCAGGCGGACGCCCGCCTGGAGTCCCCTGAGGAGCGCACGACCCGTCTTCGGGCCCTCGCCGAGGAGGGTGCCGCCCGCTTCGCCGAGCTCGAGAAGGAGCTCGGTCCCGAGGAGCTCGCCTCCGCGGCCTCCGCCTGGGCGGCGGAGACCTTCGGCACGGGCCTCACGGTCGCCTGCTCGATGGCCGACGCCGTGCTGCCCGCCGTCGTCGCCGACGAGCGTCCCGGGGTGGACGTGCTGTTCCTGGACACCGGATACCACTTCCCGGAGACCCTCGCGACCCGGCACCGCGTCGCCGCGGAGCTCGACGTGACCATCGTCGACGTGCTTCCCGAGAGGACCGTCGCCCAGCAGGACGCCGAGTTCGGTCCGAAGCTCCACGATCGCGATCCCGCCTCCTGCTGCGGGATGCGCAAGGTGGCGCCGCTCAAGAAGGCCCTCGGCGGCTATGACGCCTGGGTCACCGGCGTGCGCCGCGACGAGGGGCCGACCCGGGCCAGCACCCCTGTGGTGACCTTCGACGAGAACTTCGGCCTGGTGAAGATCAACCCTCTCGTCACCTGGTCCTTCGACCGTCTGATGGCGTACTCGCGCGATCACGGCCTGCCGGAGAATCCGCTGATCCACCAGGGCTACCCCTCGATCGGCTGCGCACCCTGCACCCTGCCCGTCGCCCCCGGCGACGACCCCCGCTCCGGGCGCTGGGCGGGCTCGGCCAAGACCGAGTGCGGCCTGCACCCCGCCTCCGGGGGCGTCGACGCCGCAGCGGACAGCTCGAGCACCGCCGAATCCAGCTCGGACGGCACGGGAGACGCCCCGGCGGCGTCCGTCCCCACCGTCCTCAACCTGATCTCCGTCCGCACCGACAAGGAGGACCGATGACCGCCATCGCCCAGCCCACCCAGGAGGTCCGGACCGGCGATGCCGGCTCCTCCCTCCTGGACGTCCTCGAGAGCGAGGCCATCCACATCATCCGCGAGGTGGTGGCCGAGCTCGAGCACCCGGTCATGCTGTTCTCCGGCGGCAAGGACTCGGTGGTGATGCTGCATCTGGCGGCAAAGGCCATGTGGCCCGCCCCGGTGCCGTTCCCCGTGCTGCATGTGGACACCGGCCACAACTTCCCCGAGGTGCTCGAGTTCCGCGACCGGGCCGTCGCGGAGAAGGGCGTCGAGCTCGTCGTCGCATCGGTCCAGGACTACATCGACGACGGTCGCCTGCAGGAGCGCACCGACGGCACCCGCAACCCGCTGCAGACGATCCCGCTGCTGGACGCCATCGAGGCGGGGCGCTACAACGCCGTCTTCGGCGGAGGCCGCCGCGACGAGGACAAGGCGCGCGCGAAGGAGCGGATCTTCTCGCTCCGCAACGCCTTCGGCCACTGGGACCCCAAGAACCAGCGGCCCGAGCTGTGGCACACCTACAACACCCGTCACCGCCCGGGGGAGCACGTGCGCGTGTTCCCGCTGTCGAACTGGACCGAGCTGGACGTGTGGCGGTACATCGCCCGGGAGAGCATCGAGCTCCCCTCCCTCTACTACGCGCACGAGCGCGAGGTGGTCCGCCGTGACGGCATGTGGCTGTCGACCGGGGAATGGGGAGGCCTGCGGGACGGCGAGACCCCCGAGGTCCGCACGGTCCGCTACCGGACCGTGGGCGACATGTCCTGCACCGGTGCTGTCGAGTCGGTGGCCTATGACGTCGAGGCGGTCCTCGCCGAGGTCGCCGCCAGCACCATCACCGAGCGCGGGGCCACCCGCGCCGACGACCGCATCTCCGAGGCCGCCATGGAGGATCGCAAGAAGGAGGGCTACTTCTGATGAGCACCACCGCCGACATCCTCCTCGACCCTGCCGGGGACGTCGAGGGCCGCACCGCCCCGACCCTGCTCCGTCTGGCCACGGCCGGCAGCGTGGACGACGGCAAGTCCACCCTCATCGGGCGACTGCTGCACGACACGAAGTCCGTCCTGGCGGACCAGCTGGCCTCCGTCGAGGCCGCCAGCCGCCAGCGGGGCTGGAAGGGCGAGCTCGCCGACCTCGCGCTGCTGACCGACGGCCTGCGGGCCGAGCGCGAGCAGGGCATCACCATCGATGTGGCGTACCGCTACTTCGCCACCGCCGAGCGCTCCTACGTGCTCGCCGACACCCCCGGTCACGTGCAGTACACGCGCAACATGGTCACGGGCTCCTCCACGGCCGACGTCGTCGTCATGCTCGTCGACGCCCGCCACGGCGTGGTCGAGCAGACGCGCCGCCATCTCGCGATCGCCGCGCTGCTGCGCGTGCCGCACGTGATCGTCGCGCTGAACAAGATCGACCTGGTCGACGACCCCCGTTCGGTGCACGAGACCGTCGTCTCCCAGCTCGACGAGATCGCCGGCGCGCTCTCCCTGCGCGACCTGCAGGTCGTGCCCGTCTCCGCCCTGCGCGGGGACAACGTGGTCACCCCGTCCGACCAGACCCCCTGGTACGAGGGACCCACGCTGCTCGAGCTGCTCGAGACCCTCGAGCCCGGCCAGGATCTGCGCGAGGGGCCCTTCCGCCTGCCCGTGCAGCTGGTCATCCGCCCGCAGCAGGGCGCCGTCGACCCGGCCCATGTGGACTACCGGGGCTATGCGGGGCTGATCACGTCGGGGGCGATCTCGGTCGGCGACGAGATCGGCGTGGCCTCCTCCGGGCGCCGCACCCGGGTCGTGGGCATCGATCGCGCCGACGTGTCCGTCGAGCGGGCCGACGCCGGCCTGTCGGTGACCCTCCGACTGGCCGACGAGCTCGACATCTCGCGCGGGGACCTGCTGGCGGGCGGCGACCTGCCGGTGCCCGCGCAGTCCGCCTCGGCGGTCCTGTGCTGGCTCTCGGAGTCCCCGCTGCGCGAGGGCGCCCGAGTCCTGGTCAAGCACGGCTCCCGGACCGTCCAGGCCCGCGTCACCGGCATCCACGAGAAGCTCGACGTCACGACGCTCGAGCGCGTGCCGACCGATGGCGCGGAGCTCAACGACCTGGTCCAGGCGGACCTGGTGTTCGCCGAGGCCCTTCCGCTGGAGCCCTACGGCTCCTCACGGGAGGGCGGATCCTTCGTGGTCATCGATCCGCAGGGCGGGAACACCCTCGCCGCCGGCATGGTCGGCGCCGAGCTGCGCGCCTGAGGACCTGATCCGAGCCGTCCGATCACGAGGCCGGGACCGCCCCACCGGGCGATCCCGGCCTCGTGCTGTGCGGAGGCGGACGCGACCCCGTCGGCAGCCTGCGGGCACGGTGCGAGGACCTGCACCGGCGCGCCGAAAGTCCTGCGGAGAGCCCATATCGGGCCATACCGTGGTCCTGTCGTCGTCCCTCGGAACAGGATGCGAGTCCCGCTCATGACCTCACCCGGCCCTTCTCCCCTCACCTCTCCCACCGGCAGCGCCCTCCCTCACGGCGCGCGCATCGTCGTCATCGGTGGCGGCATGACCGGCCATCGCGTCGCGGCACGCCTGCGTGCGCAGGATCCCGAGGGCGATTGGAGCCTCACCGTCGTCGGCGAGGAGCCGCAGCGCCCCTACGACCGCGTGCACCTGTCGAACTGGTTCTCCTCCCGCAGCTGCGAGATGCTCGAGCTGGATGCGAGCGTCTGGGACGATCCGCGCATCAGGCTGCGCACCGGTGACAAGGCCGAGTCCATCGACCGCGCCGGGCGCACGATCACCACGCTCTCCGGCACGGTGCTCAGCTACGACCGCCTGGTGCTGGCCACCGGGTCCTGGGCCTGGGCGCCGCGGGCGGAGGGCAAGGACCTCCCCGGCACCTTCTCCTACCGCACCGTCGAGGATGTCGAGCGCCTGGCGGAGTGGACCCGTCTGCGCGGCGGCGCCCTCGACCGGCCGCTGCGCGGCGTCGTCGTGGGCGGCGGAGTGCTCGGTCTCGAGGCCGCGGCATCGCTGCAGAAGCTCGGCGTCGAGGTCACGGTCGTCGAGTTCGCGGACCGTCTGATGGCGGTCCAGCTCGACCAGGGCGGCGGCGAGATGCTGCGCCTGCTGATCCAGGACATGGGCGTGGCCGTGCGCACCGGTGTGGGTGCGACCGCGTTCCGCCCCGCCGGGGACGGCGCCGTCGCCACCGCCGAGCTCACCGACGGCAGCGAGGTCGGGGCCGACGTCGTCGTCTTCTCGACCGGCATTCGCCCCCGCGATCGGCTCGCCCGCGAAGCCGGGCTGGCGATCGGCGAGCGCGGCGGCGTGGTCGTCTCGGAGGCCTGCCAGACCTCCGACCCGGACATCTGGGCGGTCGGCGAGTGCGCCTCGTTCGACGGCGTGTGCGCGGGCCTGATCGCGCCCGGCAACGACATGGCCGACGTGGTCGTCGACCGTCTGCTCGGCGGTGAGCGCACGCATCGCCGTGCCGAGGACGGCACCAAGCTCAAAGGTGTGGGCGTGGACGCGGCGGCCTTCGGCGACGTCAACGCGCTCAGCCCGGACGCCCTCGAGGTGTCCTTCGTCGACCCGGTCAACCGCAAGTATCGCAAGCTCGTGATGAGCGACGACGCGCAGACCCTGCTGGGCGGCGTCTTCGTCGGCGACATCTCCCTGTACTCGCAGCTGCGCCCGCTGACCGGGCGGAAGCTCGGCGCGGATCCGTCGGCGGTGATCGCTCCGGAGGGCGCCGGCGCGATGGCGGACACGGAGCTGCCCGACGACGCGGTGGTGTGCTCGTGCAACAACGTGGACGCCGGAACGATCCGCGGAGCCGTCACCGAGCACAGCTGCCGCACGGTGGGAGAGGTCAAGGAGTGCACGACCGCGGGCACCGTCTGCGGTTCGTGCGTGCCCACGCTGACCAAGCTGCTGAACAAGGAGCTCGAGAAGAACGGCATCACCGTCTCCAAGGCTCTGTGCGAGCACTTCGCCATGTCCCGCGCCGAGCTGTACCGGCTCGTCAAGGACGGCGGGCAGAAGACCTTCACCGAGATCGTCGCCGCCCATGGCACGGGCCGCGGCTGCGCGGTCTGCCGGCCGACGGTCGCCTCGATCCTCTCGACGCTCGGCTCGACCTCCGGCGAGCTGCACAGCCCGGTCGGCGAGCAGCTGGGGTCCCTGCAGGACACCAACGACCATGTCATGGCGAACATCCAGAAGAACGGCACCTACTCCGTGATCCCGCGGATGCCTGGCGGGGAGGTCACTCCGGAGCAGCTCGCGGTGGTCGCGGAGGTCGCCAAGGACTTCGGTCTGTACCTCAAGCTGAACGGCGCCCAGCGCATCGGCATGTTCGGAGCGCGCCTGGATCAGCTGCCGGAGATCTGGAGGCGGCTGATCGACGCGGGCTTCGAGTCCGGACATGCGTACGGCAAGTCGCTGCGCATGGTGAAGTCGTGCGTGGGCTCGACCTGGTGCCGCTACGGGGTGCAGGACTCCACCACGATGGCGGTCTCGCTCGAGAGGCGCTATCGGGGCCTGCGCTCCCCGCACAAGATCAAGGTGGGCGTCTCCGGTTGCGCGCGCGAGTGCGCGGAGGCGCGGGCGAAGGACGTCGGCGTGATCGCGACGCATCGCGGATGGAACCTGTACGTCGGCGGGAACGGGGGCTCGCAGCCCGCTCACGCCCAGCTGCTGGTGGAGGATCTCGACGATGACACCCTGGTGCGGTGCATCGACCGCTTCCTGATGCTCTACGTGCAGGAGGCGGATCGCCTGCAACGCACCGCGCGCTGGGTCGAGGAGCGACCGGGCGGGATCGAGGAGCTCCGTCGCGTGATCGTCGACGATGTCCTGGGCATCGGCGACGAGCTCGAGGCGGCGATGGAGCGCCACGTCGAGACCTACGTGGACGAGTGGGCCGAGACCCTCGCGGACCCGTCCCGGATGAGTCGCTTCGTGACCTTCATCAACGCTCCGACGATGGGCGATCCCGAGCTGTCCTTCGCCCCGTCGCGCGGACAGGTGCGACCGTCCTCGCCCCAGGACGCTGTCACGGACAGCGATCCGGCGCGCGTCCGTGAGCTGGCAGGGCACGCGATGACGCCGATGGGCGACAATGCCCCGGTACTCGGTGACGAGGAGGAGCACTGATGAACGAGGAAGACCGCATGATCGACGTGTGCGCGCTCGATGAGCTGATGCCCGAGCGGGGCGCCGGCGCGATCCTGGGAGAGCGCCAGGTGGCGCTCTTCCGGCTCGAGGACGGGAGCGTGCGCGCCGTGCAGCAGCATGATCCGTACTCGGACGCGAACGTGCTCTCGCGCGGGATCGTCGGCAGCCACGTGGTCGGGGCCGCGGGGACCGACGGCGGATCGGGATCGGTCGCTGTGCCGACGCTGACCTCTCCCATGTACAAGCAGGTGTGGAACCTCGACACCGGCGAGGTCCTCGACGCCGCCGGCGGCGAGGAGCGCGATCTCGATGTCTTCGAGGTCGAGATCCGCGACGGCCGCGTCCTCGTCGCGACCGGGCCGCGCCGCATCGCCCCGGGCTCCCCGTCGGCCCGCGACACGGCGGGCGGCGGGACGACGGGCAGCGGGACGACGGGCGCGACCGCCGGGGCCGGCTCCTGATGGCGTCTGCCGGCGCGCTGAGCGCGGAGGGACTGTCCGACGTCGTCCTCGACCCCGGTGCGGTCGCCCTCGTCGGCGGGGGGCCGGGGGCGCTCGACCTGATCACCGTGCGCGGCCTCGCCCTGCTGCGGCAGGCCGATGTCGTGGTGGTGGACCGGCTGGGGCCGGCGGCGATCGTCGACCTCCTGGACGAGGGCGTCGAGGTGATCCCGGTGGGCAAGACCCCTGGGCGGCCGTCGATGCGCCAGCACGAGATCGAGGAGGTCCTGATCCGGCAGGCCCGTGCCGGACGACGGGTGGTGCGGCTCAAGGGCGGGGACCCGTTCCTGCTGGGCCGCGGCGGCGAGGAGGTCCTGGCCTGCGCGGCCGCGGGGATCCCGGTGCAGGTCGTCCCCGGGGTGACCTCGGCGATCGCCGGGCCCGCCGCGGGCGGCATCCCTGTCACGCATCGTGGCACCGCCGTCGCGGTGCATGTGGTCAACGCCCATGGGGATCTGGGGCCGGCGGACCTCGCGGCGATCGCCGATCCGGGCACGACGACCGTGCTGATGATGGGCGTGGGCTGGCTGCCGCGCCTCGTCTCGCAGGCCCTGCTGAACGGGATCTCCCCCGAGGTGCCCGTCGCGGTCGTGCAGAACGCGACGATGGAGGGGCAGCGCCAGGTCCACGGGACGCTGGGGACGATCGAGCGCATCGTCCGGGACGAGGGCATCGGCTTCCCGGCCGTCATCGTCGTCGGCCGCACTGCCGAAGCAGGGTTCCTGGTGCCGCCCGAGCCGGTGGACGAGGTGCACGGCTCCGGCCGTGAGGCGCTGCGCGAGCCCGGTCCCGAAGGGCCGTCCGCGCTGGTGCCGACCGAGGAGGTCACCGCCGCCGGCGAGGCGGCGGCGCGAGCGAGGGAGAGCCGCGCCGAGGCCGTGGAGGTCCAGCGCACGGCGGCGGTCCGCCGCTCGGCGGGTCCCGTGCTCGTCGGATGCGCCCATGGCACCCGCAGCCGCCAGGGCCGCGACGTGGTCCGGTCCCTCCTCATGCAGGTGGATGAGCTGCTGCCGCACGCAGAGGTCCGCGAGGCCTATGTCGACGTGCAGTCCCCCGAGCTCGACGAGGTCGTGCGCGAGGTCGCCCGTCCGCTCGGGGACGCGACCCGAACACGGCGCGACGACGAGGTGGAGGCGGTGGTGGTGCCGCTGCTGCTGTCGACCGGCTATCACGTCGGCCACGACGTCGCCGCCGCGATCGACGGGTTCAGCGCTCTCGCGGCCTCCCCGCTGGGCCCGGATCCGCGCCTCGCGACGGTCATGGCGGAGCGCCTCGCGGAAGCCGGACTCGCCTCCGGCGATGCCGTGGTCATGGCCGTGGCCGGCACTCGCGAGAGGGCGGGGCAGGAGATGGCCACCAGGATGGCCGCGCTCCTGGCCAGGGAGCTGGGACGCGAGGTGTCCACGGCCTTCATCGCCGCCGCGTCGCCCACCGTTCCCGAGGCCGTCGCCGCCGCCCGATCGCAGCTGCCCGAGGGCGGTCGCGTGCTCGTGGCCAGCTATCTGCTGGTGCCGGGGTACTTCCAGTCGACCCTCTACGAGGTCGGCGCCGACGCCGTGGCGGCTCCCCTCGGCGACCATCCCCTGGTGGCGGACATCGTCGTCGACCGGTTCCGCGCCGCCGTCGGCGCCTAGCCCGAGCCGTCAGCGCCCAGCCCGAGCCGTCAGCGCCCAGCCCGAGCCGTCGGCACCCAGCCCGAGCTGTCGACGCACAGCTCGTGGCATCTGCTCATGGAGTTCATGATGTCGGCTCGGCCTCGCGGTCGCAGCCGATCGTGCCGGCGGACATGCCGCACTGACGGGCATCCGGAGGGCACGGAGGGCGGCACCTGCCGAGCAGGTGCCGCCCTCCGCATGTCGTCGGCCGTCGGGCCCGGGTCAGTCCAGGGGCCGGCGGGTCGCGCCGTAGGTCGCCGAGCGCACCAGGTGCGCGTAGACCTTCAGCGCCTGCGAGACCTGGCGGTCACGGTTCTCGGGGCGCCACGGCAGCGGCCCCTTCCTCTCACGACGCCGCTCGATCTCCTCATCGGGGACATCGAGCTCGAGCAGCCGCTTGTCGACGTCGAGGATGATGCGGTCGCCGTCCTCGACCAGCCCGATGAGACCGCCCTCCGCGGCCTCCGGGGAGATGTGCCCGATGGACACGCCGCTGGTTCCGCCGGAGAAGCGGCCGTCGGTGATCAGCGCACAGGTCCTGCCCAGTCCGCGCCCCTTGAGGAAGGACGTCGGGTAGAGCATCTCCTGCATGCCGGGCCCGCCCTGCGGCCCTTCGTAGCGGATCACGACGATGTCCCCGGCCGAGACGGTCTTGTCGAGGATCTTCTGGACCGCCTCCTCCTGGGAGTCGCAGACCACCGCGGTGCCCTCGAAGTGGAACAGGTCCTCGGTGATGCCGGCGGTCTTGATGACCGCGCCATCGGTCGCGAGGTTGCCCTTGAGCACGCAGAGCCCGCCGTCCTTGGTGTAGGCGTGAGGAACAGCGCGGATGGCCCCGCCCTCGGCGTCGTAGTCGAGCTCCTCCCAGAGGGCGGTCTGCGAGAACGCCTGGGTGGTGCGCACCCGGCCCGGGGCGGCGTGGAAGAAGGCCTCGGCCTCCTCGGTGGTGCGGCCGCTGCGGATGTCCCAGTCCCCCAGCCAGGTGTCGAGGTCCGGGGCATGCACCGAGTGCACCGAGTGGTCCAGCAGGCCCGCCCGGCTGAGCTCCCCGAGGATCGCGGGGATGCCGCCGGCGCGGTGGACGTCCTCGATGTGGAACTTCTGGCTGTTCGGCGCGACCTTCGCCAGGCACGGCACGGAGCGGGAGAGCCGGTCGATGTCCTCCAGGCCGAAGTCCACCTCGCCCTCGATCGCCGCGGCGAGGATGTGGAGCACGGTGTTGGTGGAGCCGCCCATCGCCACGTCCAGGCTCATGGCGTTGGAGAACGCCGCCTTGGTGGCGATGTTCCGCGGGAGCACTGACTCGTCGTCCTCCTCGTAGTAGCGGCGGCACAGGTCCACGACGGTGCGACCGGCGCGCAGGAACAGCTCCTTGCGGAAGGCATGCGTGGCGAGGGTGGTGCCGTTGCCCGGCAGTGACAGCCCCAGGGCCTCGGTGAGGCAGTTCATGGAGTTGGCGGTGAACATGCCGGAGCACGAGCCGCACGTGGGACAGGCGTTCTCCTCGATCTCCGCGAGCTGCACATCGGTGATCGAGTCGTCGGCGGAGAGCGAGATCGCATCCACCAGGTCGAGACGGTGCTCGACCACGCCCTCGACCGGCTTCCCGGACTCCATCGGCCCGCCGGAGACGAACACGACCGGGATGTTCAGGCGCATCGCCGCCATGAGCATCCCCGGGGTGATCTTGTCGCAGTTGGAGATGCACACCAGCGCGTCCGCGCAGTGCGCGTTGACCATGTACTCGACGCTGTCGGCGATGACATCCCGCGAGGGCAGCGAGTAGAGCATGCCGCTGTGCCCCATGGCGATGCCGTCGTCCACCGCGATGGTGTTGAACTCGCGAGCGATGCCGCCGGCCTCCTTGACCGCACCGGCGACCAGGTCGCCGAGGTTCTTGAGGTGGACATGACCCGGGACGAACTGCGTGTACGAGTTCGCGATGGCGATGATCGGCTTGCCGAAGTCTGACTTCTCCATGCCGGTGGCGCGCCACAGAGCGCGGGCGCCGGCCATGTTGCGGCCGTGGGTCGAGGTGCGGGAACGGAGCTGAGGCATGCTCCTATTAGGCCACGGCGTCAGCAAACTGACCAAGACGGTCTCACTACTAGTGGTGAGAGTGATAGTTTTCAGCCCGACGGCAGGCTCTGCCCGTCGCACATACCGCCCTCAGGAGCGTTCCCGCATGTCGATGGACGAGGCTCGCCGCAAGGAGCTCGGCGCCTTCCTGCGCAGCCGTCGCAACGCCGCCTCACGTGCTGACCACGACCTCCCGCCCGTCGGCCGAGCGCGCACCACGGGCCTGCGGCGCGAGGAGCTCGCCTTCCTCTCCGGCGTCTCGGTCACCTGGTACACGTGGCTCGAGCAGGGGCGAGACATCAATCCCTCCCGCCAGGTCATCGACGCGGTCGCGCTCAACCTGCGCCTCACCGAGGCAGAGCACGACTACGTGCTGGGGCTGGCGGGCTTCGCCCCGGCTCCGCGTCCGGAGCTCTCCGAGCCGGAGCCCGTTCCGGCGCATGTCCAGCACCTGCTGGACGCCCTGTCCCCCTCCCCCGCCTTCGCCCTCGCGCCGCACTGGGACATCGCCGCCTGGAACCGCTCCTACCAGGGCCTCTTCCCCGGGGTCGCCGACGCCGATCCGTCCGAGCGCAATCTGCTGCTGTTCGTCTTCACCGACCCGCGGGTGCGCGCCATGCTCCCCCAGTGGGAGGTCACCAGCCGCCAGTTCCTCGCCGAATACCGGTCGGAGGCGGGCCCCCGCGTCAGCACGGCACAGCACGTGCGGCTGCTCCGGCACCTGCGTGCCGTCAGTCCGGAGTTCGCTGCGGTGTGGGATGCCGGAGAGGTCCGCCGCTTCACCTCACGACGCCGCGAATTCACCCATCCCGTCGTCGGGTGCCTCGCCTTCGAGCAGGTCAACCTCGTCCCCCAGGATGTGCCGGAGCTGAACCTGATCACCTACCTCCCGCTCGACGATCGCACCCGCGAGGGCGTCGAGCATCTCGCGAGCACCGCGGCCGATGACGAGAGCGATCAGGACGAGAGCGATCAGTAGGCGCCGCTGGCCTCGCCGTCGACCATGTACGCCTGCGGATGGCCCTCGAGATAGCGGACTACGACAGGCTGATCGCTGAAGAGGAAGGCGTCGCTCGGCGAGATCGGGGTCGAGAAGAAGTCGAAGGGCAGGACGTACTCGGTGCCGTCCTCCGCCGTGAAGCGCACGACCTCGCCGTCGTACACGCCCTGCGCCTCCAGACCATGCTCGAGGATGTAGCCGCCGGTGAGGGGACCGAAGATGACCGCGCACAGGCCGAGGACGCCACCGGAGATCACCACCAGGGCGAGAGCGCGATAGAAGAGCCTCTGCACACCCTGAAGGATCCGACGCGCTGCGTCGCCGCCGGCGGGTGCCTGCCCTGCCTCGGCCCGCAGCGCCCGCAGCCGGGCATCGCCGCCTGACCCGCCGAAGGAGCGGGCGAGGAGGCCGGCGATGCTGAAGGCCGCGATGAAGATCATCACGAAGCCGTGGGTGGAAGGGAAGTGGGCGAGCCAGACCAGGATGTCCAGAAGAGAAGCGGAGCTCGTCATCGGGAATGCACCTCCGGAGCCTCGAGGGTGAGCGCCACCAGCAGCGGCGCATGGGGCTCGTACATCGCGACGACGGGCGAGCCCACCTGCACGCGCGAGAGCGCCTGCGGATACAGGAACACCCGTGTGGAGGCGTTCCATGGAGTACTGCGATCATCGGGTGTGACGAGCAGGTTGACGTCGAGCTGCACCTGCCCGTGCCGACGCTCGCCCGTCGGCCGCAGGGAGACCACGCTCGCCGGTGAGGAGATGCCCCGGGTGCGGGCGCCGACGAGCGCCGGCTCGATCAGCCCCTCGTCGATGCGCCAGCGGAGCAGCCGTTCACGGACCTGGGGGTCCTCCGTGTCCGCGAGGGCGACAGCCTCCTTCGACGCTGGGTCATAGCGCACCGGGAGCGGCGCCCCCGGGCCCACCGCCTCCAGCTCTAGGACGCCGAGGAGGGTGCGGATCCGGGCGATGAACTCCTCCTGCCCGCTGGGAGCCACCCGAAGGAACAGGTCGTACTGCGGGACGTCGTTGATCGTCACTCCCGTGGGGCTCATCTCGATGACCGTGGCCACGGCCACCTCGGTCATGCGTCGAGCGGCGAGGCCGCCCGCCGAGGGCGAGGACGGGCTCCGGCCGAAGAGGTCGGCCCCCGGAGTCATCAGCAGGAAGCCCCAGGCGACACCGACCATGATGATCGCGCCATAGCCTCCATGCGGGCCCGAGAGGAAGGGCAGCTTCGACGTCGACTGGTCAGTGCCCGTCAGCCCCTCGTACGCCCAGATCAGCAGCACTGCCGACGTCGCGAGCAGCAGCAGGCGAACGATCCAGCGGCCCATCAGCACCTCCCCCATCCACCGCACGGTCCCGGTCGCGTGCACGATGGAGGGATCGTACAGGCTCGAACGATCCGACGTTCTCCCAGGTCATGCAGCGTACAACGTGAGAGAAGCGAGCTCTCCGCACCATCGGAGGAGAGAACGCCCGAGGACGACGACGCCCGGCCCCGCGATGCGCGGGACCGGGCGTCGTCGGCCAGGCGGCCGAGCGGCCGAAGGGCCGTGGGGCCGAGCGGAGTCTCAGCCCTGGACGCCGAGCTTCTCCATGATGATCTCTCGGACCCTGCCGGCGTCGGCCTGGCCGCGGGTAGCCTTCATGATCGGACCGATCAGCGCACCGATCGCCTGCACCTTGCCGCCCTGGATCTTGGCGACGACGTCGGGGTTGTCGGCGATCGCCTGATCCACAGCGGTGGTGAGCACCGAATCGTCCGACACGACGGCGAGACCCTCGGCCTCCACGATCGCGGCCGGCTCCCCCGCGCCCTCGAGGACCTTCGCGAGGACCTTGCGGGCGATCTTGTCGTTGATCCTCTTGGCGTCGATCAGGCCCTGCAGCTCGGCGACCTGCGCGGGCGTCACGGCCAGCGCCTCGATCTCGACCTCCTGCTCGCGGGCGGTGCGGGCGAGCTCACCCATCCACCACTTGCGAGCGGACTGCGCAGAGGCTCCCGCACTGACGGTCTCCTCGATGAGGTCAAGCGCACCGGCGTTGATGACGTCGCGCATCTCGAGGTCGCTGAAGCCCCACTCGCCCAGCAGGCGCCGCCGGCGCGCCGCCGGCAGCTCGGGCAGGCTCCGGCGGATCTCCTCGACCCACTCGCGGCTCGCAGCGACCGGCACCAGATCGGGCTCGGGGAAGTAGCGGTAGTCCTCGGCGTCGGACTTCACGCGCCCCGAGGAGGTGTCGCCCGTGTCCTCATGGAAGTGGCGGGTCTCCTGGATGACCGCCTCACCGGCGTCCAGAACACCCGCCTGACGGGAGATCTCCGAGCGGACGGTGCGCTCGATCGACCGGAACGAGTTCACGTTCTTGGTCTCGGTGCGGGTGCCGAGCGGCGCCTCCGGGGAGGTGCGGAGGGAGACGTTGACGTCGGCCCGGACGTTGCCGCGCTCCATCCTCGCCTCCGAGACGTCCAGCGCCCGGAAGATGTCCCGCAGGGTGCGGACATAGGCGGCGGCGACCTCGGGAGCCCTCGCGCCCGTGCCCGGGATCGGCTTGGTGACGATCTCGACCAGCGGAACGCCAGCGCGGTTGTAGTCCACCAGGGAGTGGGTGGCGCCCTGGATGCGACCGGTGGAGCCGCCGACGTGGGTGTTCTTGCCGGCGTCCTCCTCCATGTGAGCGCGCTCGATCTCCACACGGACGACCTCGCCGTCCTCGAGCTCGACGTCGACCCAGCCGTCGAAGGCGATGGGCTCGTCGTACTGGGAGGTCTGGAAGTTCTTCGTCAGGTCCGGGTAGAAGTACTGCTTCCGGGAGAAGCGGCACGTCTCGGCGATCTGGCAGTTCAGCGCCAGGCCGATGCGGATCGCATGCTCGACGGCTCTGCCGTTGACGACGGGGAGGGTGCCGGGCAGCCCCAGGGACACCGGAGTGATCGCCGTGTTGGGATCGGCGGCGAACACGTTCGGCGCGCCGTCGAACATCTTGGTGGCGGTGCCGAGCTCCACGTGGACCTCGATGCCGAGCACCGGGTCGTAGCGCTCGATCGCCTCGTCGTAGTCGACCGGGGTCGCTGCGGTCATCGTGCACCTCCTGCGAGTTCGGGAGCCTTGCCCAGCAGCGGGCCGCCCCAGGAGTCCTCCAGCAGCGCCTCGAGAGCGCCGCCGACCTGGTACAGGCGCTCGTCGCCGCGGGCCGGGGCGAGGAACTGGATGCCGGCGGGCATGCCCTCCTCCGCGAGGCCGCTGGGCAGCGAGATGCCGGGCGTCCCGGCGAGGTTGGCCGGGATGGTGGCGATGTCGTTCATGTACATGGCCAGCGGGTCGTCGACCTTCTCGCCGAGGCGGAACGCGACGGTGGGAGCGGTCGGCGAGGCGAGCACGTCGGCCTTCTCGAAGGCGGCGGCGAAGTCGCGCTGGACCAGCGTGCGCACCTTCTGGGCGCTGCCGTAGTACGCGTCGTAGTAGCCGGCGGACAGGGCGTAGGTGCCCAGCAGGATGCGCCGCTTGACCTCGGCGCCGAAGCCGGCTCCGCGGGTGGCCTTCATGACGGACTCGGCGGTGGGATGGTCCTCGGGGATCACCCGCAGGCCGAAGCGCATGCCGTCGAACTTCGCGAGGTTGCTCGACGCCTCCGACGGCATGATCAGGTAGTAGGCGCCCAGCGCGTAACGGAAGTTCGGGCAGGACACGCGCACGATCTCGGCGCCGGCCTGCTCGAGGAGGGTGAGCGACTCGGTGAAGCGCGCCTGCACCTCGGGAGCGAAGCCCTCGCCCTCGAGCTCCTCGATGACGCCGATCCGCAGGCCCTTCACGTCCTTCCGGCCGGCGGCCGCGGCAAAGGCGCCGACCGGATCCGGCAGGGACGTCGAGTCGCGCGCATCGTGACCGGCGATCAGCTCGTGCAGCAGCGCAGCATCCTCGACGGTGCGTGTGCAGGGGCCGGCCTGGTCCAGCGAGCTGGCCATGGCGATCAGTCCGTAGCGCGAGACGGATCCGTAGGTGGGCTTGACGCCGACGGTCCCGGTGACCGACGCGGGCTGGCGGATCGAGCCGCCGGTGTCGGTCCCGATCGCGAGCGGCGCCTCGAAGGCGCCCACCGCCGCGGCCGAGCCGCCGCCCGAGCCGCCGGGGATCCGCTCGCGGTCCCACGGGTTCCGGGTCGGGCCGTACGCGCTGGTCTCCGTCGAGGAGCCCATGGCGAACTCGTCCATGTTGGTCTTGCCGAGGATGGGCAGACCCGCTGCGCGGAGCTTCTCCACGAGCGTCGCGTCGTAGGGAGGGATCCAGCCCTCGAGGATCCTCGAGCCCGCGGTGGTGGGCGTGCCCTCGGTGACGATGACGTCCTTGACGGCGACGGGCACGCCGGCGAGGGCGTGCAGCTCCTCGCCCGCCGCGCGCCTCGCGTCGACGGCGCGGGCGGTCGCGAGCGCCTCGTCGGACGAGACGTGCAGGAAGGCGTTCAGGTCGCCGTCGACGGCGGCGATGCGGTCCAGGTGCGCGCGGGTGAGATCCTCGGAGGAGACCTCCCCTGCGGCGAGCGCGGCGGACTGCGCGGCGGCGCTGAGCCGGATGACGTCCCCCGCGGTGCTCTCGGTGCTCTCGCTCATGCGGTCACTCCTCCCCCAGGATCTGCGGGACCGCGAAGCGGCCGTCCTGCGCATCGGGCGCGGCGGCGAGCGCCTGCTCCTGCGTCAGGGTGGTGGTGACGACGTCCTCGCGGAACACGTTCGTCATCGGGATCGGGTGGCTGGTCGCGGGGACGTCGGAGCTCGCGACCTCGGACACGGAGGCGACAGCGTCCATGATGGCGTCGAACTCGCCTGCCAGGCGGTCGACCTCCTCATCGCTGAGCTGGATCCGTGCGAGGTCGGCGAGGCGCACGACGTCGTCTCGTCCGATGGTAGGCATGCGGTCATTCTAGGCCGACGGCCGGGCCGGCCGAGGCTCGGGCCGCTCAGCGACCGCCTCGTGACCATGGCACCGGCCGGCGAGCGCCCCAGAGAGTGCTCAGGCTCTCACCCGGTAGCGGTACTCGCCGGTGCGGACCATGCCCAGGCCGCGGTACAGGGCGATGGCCGCGGTGCTGTCGTCCTCGACCTCGAGCAGGGCACGCTCGGCCCCCTGGACGGCGGCAGCCGCCAGGAGGCTCCGGGACACCGAGGTCCCGAGCCCGCGCCGACGAACCTCGGGGGCGACGGCCACGCGGTTCAGCACTGCGGCGGCACCCCGGCCGACCGGGACGATCGCAGCCCGCCCGACCGCGAGCGCTCTTCCGTCCTCGAGCCGGTGCTCCTCGTCCTCGATCGCGACATGGACCGCAGGGGTGCCGGCCATGATGTCGTGGAGGGTCTCGCGAGCTCCCGGTTCGGAGCGTGGAGCGAGCCTCCAGGCTGCCTCCTCCCAATTCGCGCTCGGCGGACCGACCTCGGTCCGGGCCCTGCCGTCCGGGGCAGGGAGTCGCCCGGTGTCCAGCGCGATCTCCATGATGCGGCTCGTGCCCTCGGCGGTATAACCGCGCTCGATCAGCAGCGCCTCGAGCGGTGACCATGCCTGCTCGTGGTCCTCGAGCCCGTCGGCCGCGCCGACCGCGCCGACCGCGCCATCAGCCTTCCCCGTCGTAGCCTTCGGACCCTTCGGAGCCGTCGGCCCCGTCGACCCCATCGCCTCCGGGGAGAAGACGCGGAAGACCGGAGCCCCTCCTGTGAGCGCGACCAGCTGCTCCATGCGGTCGACGGCGGACGCGAGCGCTGCGTCGTCGGCCGGAGGATCGATGAGCACCACGGAGTTCGCACGACGGGTGACCCCGCGCGATCGCAGCAGGGCGAAGCCGTCCGCATCCATCCGTGCGAGCGGACGCCAGCCCCCGATCAGCGTCTCGACGAGGCGTCTGCCGTGCAGTGGTGCTGCGGCTCGGACCATCCCCCGACCTGTCGTCCCCGAACCGGCTCCCGTGCGGCGGGAGGACCGGGCGGGGCGGGTTGTGCGGCTGGTGCGGCTCATCAGGGGATCGTATCGGGGAGCGGCCGCCGACGGACTAGACTGCCGTACCCGGAGAACACTGCAGCTCGACCGGAAGGTGCCCGTCATGACCGTCGACCCCAGCATCGACTACGGCTCCCACGACCCCCACGACGAGGAGGAGCTCTCCGACGACCCCCGGATCCGGGAGGCGCAGCTCCTGGAGCGGCGCATGCGCCGGGCACTCGCGACGAAGGATGATCCGATGCGCGATGCCGAGTCCACCGTGGAGCGCATGCGACGTCAGGCGGCCGAGGATGCCGAGGAGGAGCGGCAGCGCGCCGAGAAGGAGCGCGAGGCCGGCCCCGGCTACGACATCTGAAGGCCGCCCCGCGGTCCCCCATCGCATGGCAGAGGTCCCGTCGCATGGCATCGGGCCCCGGTCGTCGTCATGCGGTCATCCCCGGGCCGGGGGGGGCAGGGAGTGCGCCATGTCCGCCCATGCGGAGTGCCTGGCGGCCCCGACCGCTCCGATCTGCGTGAGCACCAGCACCACCTCACCACGGGGATCGTAGAGCTCCAGGGAGGGCGTCGGACCGCAGGGTCCGTGAGAGACCACCAGCAGCATCTCCCGCAGGCGGTCGGTGCGGATGCCCACCATCGCGTTGTCCAGCACGGTCTCGACCTCTCCCGGTACGCGCTCCTCGACAAGTGCGATCCTGCCCGTGGTCAGGTGCGCGATCCCCTCGCCCACCACGGCGACGCTGAGCGGGAGACCGATGCCGCACAGGTGCAGCAGGATCTCGGGCAGGCAGCGCAGATCCACGGAGGCCGCCTGCTCCGGATAGACCTCTCCCAGCGCGCGCCGTCGCTCGAACGAGCCTCCGCGGACCAGGGTGTCGAGCTGCGCGATCTGATCGGCCTCCTGCCACGGGATCCGGGGATCGCCCACGACGCCCCGCACGGCCGACGTGGCGCCGGGAAGATCGTCGAGGATCGCAGCGGAGGCGTCGGCCCGGATCCCGACCCGATGCCGGGGCGGCCGGTCCCGTCCCGTGCCGAGCAGGAGCGCACGCTGACCATCGGGTCGCGTCGCCATGGTGCTGCCGCCGGGCAGGAGATACGGATCCACCCGCAGGCTGATGCGCCCCGCCGGCGCTCTCAGCGCGGTCCCGGTCTCCTGGACGTCCGCATAGAGCGCTGCCTGATCGATCCGCACAGCGGAGACGTCGGTGCTGGCCATGGCCAGGTCGAGCCGCGGCAGGACGTCGAGGGCCTCCGCGGTGCCGACAGGGCGGGACGACCATCTCCCTCCGCAGTCGCAACGGGCGCCATCATCGGCGCAGGGCACGTGCTCTCCTCAGTAGACGTCTCGGACATAGCGCTTCTCCCGCTTCAGCGCGGCGAGGGCCTCCTGGGCCGCGTCCTCGCCGCCGCCGTGCTCGGCGAGGACGTCCAGCAGCGCCTGCTCGACGTCCCTGGCCATGCGGGAGGCGTCGCCGCAGACGTACACGTATGCGCCGTCCTGCAGCCAGGCGAAGATCTCCGCGGAGCTCTCGCGCATGCGGGTCTGGACGTAGACCTTCTCCTCCTGGTCCCGGGAGAAGGCGAGGTCCAGCCGGGTGAGCACACCCCGCTCGGCGAGATCCTCGAGCTCCTCCTCGTAGAGGTGGTCGCTCGCGCGGTGCTGGTCCCCGAAGAACAGCCAGTTCCCGCCGGTGGCACCGGAGGCGGCCCGCTCGTGGAGGAAGCCCCGGAAGGGTGCGATGCCCGTGCCGGGCCCGATCATGATCACCGGAGCGGAGGGGTCCTCGGGCACGCTGAAGGAGGAGTTGGGCTGGAGGAAGATGCCCAGGTCCTCGTCGGCGCCGATCCGGTCCGCGAGGAAGGTGGAGCACACGCCTCCGCGCTCACGGTCCTCGCCGTGGCGCACGGACGCGATGGTGAGGTGGATGCGGTCGGGACTGCTCAGCGGGCTCGAGGAGATCGAGTATGAGCGCGGCTGCAGCGGACGCAGCAGCCCCAGCAGCTCGGTGGCGCTGATCCTCGGGGTGGGACATATCCGCAGGACATCGAGCAGGTCCTTGCCCCACAGCCAGGCCTCGAGGTCGGAGGAGTCCTCTTTCCCGAGCAGAGCGGAGAGCTCGCCGTCGGGATGCCCTGCGGCCAGATGCGCGAGCAGATCGCGCCCGGGGGTGCGGATCTCGCGGGTCGTCCTCAGCGCCTCCTCCAGCGTCATGCCCTCCACCTCCTCACGACCGTCGAGGGCGAGCTCGGACAGCAGCGCCGCGACCAGTGCCGGGTCGTTGCGCGGCACGACCGCGAGAGCGTCGCCCGCGCTGTAGGTGATGCCGCTGTCCGCGAGGTCGATCTCGTAGTGCCGGATCTCCTTGGCGCTGCCGGGACCGGACAGCAGGCGGTTCTCGACCAGTCGCGCCGGGAAGGGATTCTTCCGCGTCCACTTCGAGCGGGGCCGCGGGGCCGCACCGGGAGTCTCGACGGGTACGGGTGTGACGGGCGCGGCCGGTGCCATCGCCGAGATCAGCGCCTTGACCTCCTCGGACCATGCGGCGGCGGGCTCCTCGAAGTCGACATCGCAGTCGACCCGCGGAGCGATGCGGGTCCCGCCGAGCTCGGCGAGGCGCTCGTCGAGCATCCGACCGGCCTGGCAGAAGCCGTCGTAGCCGCTGTCCCCGAGGGCGAGGACGGCGTACTGGAGGCCGTCCAGGCGGGCGACGTCCGGGGCGCAGAGCTCCTCCCACAGCAGGCCGGCGCCGTCGGGCATCTCCCCCTCGCCGTAGGTGGAGGTGAAGACGACGACGTGGCTGGCGTCGGTCAGTCCTGCGATGCCCGCGTCATCCAGCTCGCGGACACGGGCTCCGAGGCCTGCGTCCCCGAGCGAAGCGGCGAACTGCTCGGCCAGATCGGCGCTGTTGCCGGTCTGGCTCCCGTACAGGACGTCGACCGTGAGGGTCGCACCGGTGCTCTGGGCGCTCTCGGCGCGTCCGGCATCGATGCCGGCGAGGTATCCCTCGAGCCAGGCGCGCTGGACGTCGCTGAACGGGGCGAGGGAGAACAGGGTCGTGCTCACGCGTCCACCTCCTGCTGGCTCTCGCGCCAGGTGCGGACGAGGTCCTCGAGCGAGGCGTCGGCGAGGGCGCGGTCGAAGCGCGATTCATCGACCCTCTCGGCGTTGCGCCGCTCCTGATCGGCGATCCAGGCACGCGTGCCGGGGGCGTCGATGTCCCGAACATTGCGCTCCTCGAGCGAGGTGCGGTAGTCCGCCAGACGCTTGGCCGAGATCAGCGTGGCGAGCTCGAGGTCGTCGAGATCGTCGAGCGCGCTGCGCAGATGCTTGGCGACCTTCTGCATGACGAAGAAGTCCTCGGTCAGGATGAGGCGGTGGGCGGCGGCCTCGACGGCCGCCTCACCGGCTGCGGCGAGCGCCGGGTCCCGGTCTCGGGCGACGTCGCGGGCGCTCGTGATCACCGCCGAGGCGGCGAGAAGGGCGACACGATCGGCCAGCCCCGCGGCACCCGCCCCGGGGGCACGGCCATCGGCGACGAGACCTCCGCTGCGCAGAGTCGACCTGAGGGCGCGCAGGCGGTCTCCGGCGAGGGAGGTCACCAGCTCATCCTGCAGCTCCTTGCGGGTGGCGGCGGCGAGGATGCGCTCGGCATCCTGCGACAGCAGCAGCGCACGCGGCATGCCGCAGTACAGGTGCGTTCGGGTGGTCCCCCAGTCGGCGAGCAGCGCCGCGGCGAGCTCCGACCCGGTGGCCTGGAGGTGCCAGGTGAGCAGCTGCTTCGCCGCGTCCTCGTGGTAGGCGGCGTCTCCGGCGTCGCTGAGCCGCGTCACCAGCAGGGAGTCGTGGCTGACCTTGCCTGCCAGCTCGCCGTCGGGATCGTACTGATAGAGGAAGCCACCGCTCATGCCGTTGCCGAGCCCCTTGCCGAACGCCCCGATGTTCAGCACCGCGCCGTTGGTCATGTACTCGCAGCCGAACTCGCCGATGCCCTCGACGACGGCGGTCGCACCGGAGTTGCGCACGGCGAAGCGGTCTCCGGCCTCACCCTCCACGAAGAGGCGTCCGCCTGTCGCTCCGAACAGGGCGAAGTTCCCGATCAGCACGTTCCCTCCGGGCTCCGCGGAGCCTCCGCCGGGGCTGCGGACGATGATGCGGCCGCCGCTCTGGCTCTTGCCGACGCCGTCGTTGGCCACGCCCGTGTGCTCGAGACGGATGCCATCGTTGCAGAACGCGCCGAAGGACTGTCCGGCGGCGCCCGTGGAGCGGACGACCAGCGCGTCCTCGACGAGGGTCGCGCGACCTCGGTCGTCACGGCGGACGGCCGGGAGCGCATCGACGACGGATCCTGCCAGCTGATTGTTCAGCAGACGCTCGATGTCGATGGACAGCTGCCCGCCGACGGACTTGTGACGGTTGCCGAGCTGCACCCCCTCGATCTCGAGGGAGGTGCTCCTCTGCTCGATGAGCGCCTCCCGGACGCGCTCGAGCAGCGAGTCGTCCAGCGCGAAGTCCTTCTCGAGGTAGACCGGATCGGTCACGTGCTTCTCGTCGACGCGCTCGAGCATGGAGCGCACGTCGAGGCGGCCGACGCTCGCCGGATGATCCAGAAGCTGCAGCAGGTCGCTGCGGCCGCGGGCCTCGCGCAGGCTGGACATCCCCAGGGAGGCGAGGATCCCGCGCACGTCGTGGGCGATGTTCAGCAGGTACTGCGCCAGTGCCCGCGGGTCGCCGTCGAAGGCCTCCGGGTTGGTGGTCAGTCCGGCAGGGCACTTGATGTTGCAGTTCTTGGCCATCACGCAGCGCAGCATCATCAGCGCCGTCGTGCCGAACTCGAAGCTGTCACCGCCCAGCAGCGCGGACACGACCACGTCGCGACCCGTCTGGTGGGCTCCCGAGCAGCGCAGCACCACCTTGTCGCGCAGACCGTTGACCTGCAGAGCCTGGTGGACCTCGGCGATGCCGATCTCCGCCGAGCGCCCCGCGTACTTCAGGCTCGTGACCGCTGCGGCACCGGTGCCCCCGGTGTTGCCGGCCACGTTGATCACGTCGGCTCCGGCCTTGGCGACGCCGACGGCGATCGTCCCGATGCCCTCAGAGGACACCAGCTTGACGATCACGCGGACGCGAGCGGCCTTGCAGTCGTGGATGAGCTGGGCGAGGTCCTCGATCGAGTAGGTGTCGTGGTGCGGCGGCGGGGAGATGAGCTCGACGCCAGGGGTGCCGCCTCGAGCTGCGGCGATGTCGACCGTGACCTTGGGGGCGGGCAGCTGCCCGCCCTCCCCGGGCTTGGCGCCCTGACCGATCTTGATCTCGAGCTCCTGCAGCTGCGGATCCGCGAGATAGCCGGTCCAGATGCCGAAGCGTCCGGAGGCGAACTGCTTGATCCGGGATCCGCGGATCGTCCCGTAGCGGGTGCGATGCTCCCCGCCCTCGCCGCAGTTGGACATGCCGCCGACCATGTTCGTGCCGTGGGCGACGGCCTCGTGGGCCGTGGCGACCAGGGCGCCATGGCTCATGGCTCCGGAGGCGAGGGTGCGGGTGATCTCGTGAGCGTCCTGGACCTGCTCGAGCGGGATGCTCGCCGGCGCGGCCTCGAGCAGCTCCAGCAGGTCGCGTGCGCGGCCGCGAGCGACGACGCGCAGATGCTCGGGGCTCGCCTCCATGTCGACGATCTCACCGGGGAACCGGCTGGTCAGATAGTGACCGAGGGCCTCGTGGCGACCCGGCTCCGCGTCGCCGAGCGAGAGCAGGACCCGCTCACCCGCCCGTTCGACGCGCAGTCCGCGCACGGTGATCGACGCGTTGCCCGTGAGGGAGAGGCCGTCCAGCCGGTCGGCGAAGTCCTCCGCAGTCAGGGACCCCGTCAGGTCCGGCGGCAGGGAGAGGACATCACGCAGGGCGGAAGGGCGCTGGTCGCGCTCGGCGAGAGTGGCGTCCACGAACTCGCGATAGCCGCGGGTGATCTCGAAGGTGTCGATCTCCTCGTCGGTCAGCTCTCCGAAGCCCGCGTTCGTGTACGCGCCGTCGTCGAGCCCGAAGGCTCCCTCGAGCTGGCCGAGGGTGAGCATCCGCAGGCCCTCGGAGTCGTCGTCGGCCTTCGGCAGCGCGAGCGGCTCGTCGGTCATGGTGCCGAAGCCGCGCACGGCGGTCACCCCGAAGGAGTGGCCGGCGCCCTCCGAGCGCTCCTTGAACAGGCCGATCAGGGGGACGTCCTTCTCCTCGAGCACCGCGAGCGCCCGCTCATGCCACTGGGCGGCGGCGAGCGCGATGCGGTCGAAGCCGACGCCGCCCACGGGGGCGTCCAGGTGCGGGAAGCACCGCGCGAGGACCGGGTCGTTCGTGTCGAGATAGTTGGGCTCGAAGAACTCACCGCCGATATAGCTCTCGACCGTGCACAGCCCGACGCGTCCCATCGTCTTTCCGAGCGACTTCAGCGCCGCCTTGCGGAAGCGGTCCGCAGCGCGGTCCGCCTCGGTCTGGTCCTCGGCGGCGACGGTCGGGACGGGATGCTTCTGCTCGGCCCGCAGCCGTGCGCTGAGGCTGTACACGGCGCTCGCACCGAAGCCCAGCGCCGAGGCCACATGATGGGAGCTGGGGAGCTGGCCGCTCTCCGCCACGAGGGAGACCCGCAGTCGCAGACCGGCCTCGATGAGGCGCTGGTCGACCGCGGCCAGGGCCAGCAGCAGCGGGAGAGGTGCGCGGCGGGAGTCGACGGCGCGGTCGGTCAGCACGGCGATGCCGCCCTCGGCGCGGGCGAAGTCCTCGACCTGGTCGCACAGCCGATCGAGCGCGCTCAGCATGCTGCGGGAGTTGCGCGCCGTGTCATGGGGGTGCGGCTCGAAGAGCATGTCCATGCGCCGCAGCGGCGCGACATCCTGGTGGCGAAGCCGGACCATGTCCAGGTGGGACAGGATCGGGGAGTCGACGACGATCTGGCGGGTGCCCTGCTCGGCCGGATCGCCCTGACCATCGGGCTTGGCGCCGAGCGCCACGCGGAAGCTCATGCCGTCGGCCTCGCGGATCGAGTCCAGCGGAGGGTTCGTGACCTGCGCGAACCGCTGCGAGAAGTACTTCGCCATCCCTCCTTCCTGGTCGGAGAGCGCGTTGATCGCGTTCCCGTAGCCCATCGCGGAGATGCGCTCGGCACCCGTGGACAGCATCGGGTCGAGCATGAACCGGAAGCTCTCCTGGTTCAGGGAGTAGGCGACGAACCGACCGTCGACGGTGAGATCGCCGTCGTAGCCGAGCGTGCTGCGTCCGCGCTGGACGTCCTCGACGTCGATCTCGTCGATCCGCACGCGGGCGCGGCGCACGAGCTCCGCGTAGTCGCGGCGCGCAGCCAGCATCTCGAGGGTCTCGCGGGTTCCCCTGATCTCCCCGGTGCGATGGTCGAGGAACAGCATCCCGCCGGCCTCGATGCGGCCGCGGGAGACGACCTCCTCAGCGGGAGCGTGCAGCTGCCCGGCCTCGGAGGAGACCATGAGGTACTCCTCGGTCTCGATCGTGCGCAGGGGGCGGAGGCCGAGCCGGTCCAGTCGCGCGCCGACGACGTCGCCGTCGGAGAAGATCACCGCGGCGGGGCCGTCGTTCTTCTCCTCGTACAGGGAGAAGAACTCGAGCATGTCCCGCACATCCTGCGGCAGCGTCGTGTCGTTCTCCCAGGCCGGCGGCATGAGGGAGACGACCGCCTCGACGATGTCCAGCCCGTCGTCCAGCACTCGGCTGTGCAGGGTCTGGTCGAGGCGGCTGGAGTCGGACTGGCCGGGCGGGCGCACGATGCTGCGGGAGCGGGCACGGGCGACGGTCTCGTCGGTCAGGCGGTTCTTGCGGTCCGTGTTGAGCTCGCCGTTGTGGGCCATCATCCGGAAGGGCTGCGCCATCGTCGGATGCGGCTCGGTGTTGGTGGAGAAGCGGGTGTGGAAGTAGAGGGTCCGCACACTGTGGCGCGGATCCACCAGATCACGGAAGTACGGGATGACCTCGTTCGAGTTCAGCCGCCCCTTCAGCACCTGGGTGCGGGTGGACAGGGACAGCGGGTAGAGGCCTCGCAGCGAGGGCTCGGAGTACGCCTCTGCCTCGATCGCCAGCAGCGCCGCATAGGCGGCACGATCCGCGTCGCTGCGGTCCATGCTCTCGGGCGCCTCGAACACCCACTGACGGATGGGCAGCTGGAGCGCGACGGCCGCGGGTCGCAGCACCTTCTCGTCGACCGGCAGCTCGCGGTCGAGGAGCACAGCCAGGCCGGCCTCCTCGAGGGAGCGGCCGACGAGCCGCAGCGCGGCGTCCTCCTCCGCAGGGTCGTCGGGGAGGAAGAGGTTCGCGACGCCGAACCGCCCCGGCTCGAGGGCGCGCCCGACCACTGCGGAGTAGAACTCGGCGGAGAGATCGATGTTCACGCCCGCACCATCGCCCACGCCCTCGGCGGACATGCCGCCGCGATGGGGGATCGCGCAGAGCGCCGCATCGCCGCGGAGGATGACGTCGTGGGAGGGGATGCCGTCCTTGCGCGCGATGAATCCGACGCCGCAGGCGCTGTGCTCCGCCGTCGCGTCGTACAGCCCGGTGCCGGTGCGGTGGGTGCGTGCCATGGCTCCTCCTGGTCCACCGCGCTCGGTCCGTCCCGACGACGGAGGCGGTGGGTCCGGAGCCGGGAGCCCTCACCGCCATGTCAGAGCTGGCTGAGGCTAGACTCAGCGAATTACGCAACAGAAGCGGTGTCCGACATATGGATGCTCCGGCGTCGACTCGGTAACGGCGCCGCCCCGCGCCCGTCCCCGCCTCTGCTCCGGCCCGCCTCCGGCTCGACTGCGGGTCCCGCCTCACCCGGTCCTCGGGCGTCGGAATGCGCTCCTCCCCACTGCTGGTCGTCCACAGCGGGGCGAGCGGAGCCCACCGGTCGTATCCGACGGTCACACTGGAGGCATGAGCGAGACGACCGCCGCATCTGCCTCCCCGACCGCAGACGCCCTGCACACCGAGGCCCTCGACGCGCTGCGCGCCCTCACAGGCAGGGCCGACGCGACATTCCGCACCGGCCAGTTCGAGGCCATCCGGGCTCTGGTGGCCGACAGGCGCCGGGTGCTCGTGGTCCAGCGCACCGGCTGGGGCAAGTCTGCCGTGTACTTCCTGGCCGCCCTCCTGCAGCGGCGGCGCGGAGCAGGACCTGCGCTCATCGTCTCACCGCTCATAGCCCTCATGCGCGATCAGGTGGCCGCAGCATCCCGCGCAGGGGTGCGGGCGGAGGCGATCAGCTCCGCGAATCCCACCGAGTGGGAGGAGATCGAGCAGCGGCTCGCTCAGGATGCGGTGGACGTGCTGCTGGTCTCCCCCGAGAGGCTCGTGAACCCGCGATTCCGGGAGCAGCAGCTGCCGCGCCTGGTGGACCGCTGCGGCCTGCTCGTCATCGACGAGGCGCACTGCATCTCCGACTGGGGGCATGACTTCCGCCCCGACTACCGGCGACTGCGCGATCTGGTGGGGCAGCTCGGCCCCGACGTGCCCGTGCTCGCCACCACGGCCACCGCGAACTCGAGAGTGGTCGCCGACGTCGCCGAGCAGCTGGGGACGATGTGCCCGCGGGCAGCGGCCGACGGCGGACCGGCCGACGGCGGAAGGGCCGACAACGGATCCGGCGCCCGGGGGCGAGAGGTCCTCACGCTGCGCGGCGCCCTCACCCGCGAGTCCCTGCGCCTGGGATCCCTGAGCCTGTCCGACGACCGACAGCGGCTGGACTACCTCGTGAGGCACCTGGACTCCTTCGAGGGATCAGGGATCATCTATACCCTCACGGTCTCTGCGGCGGAGGACCTCGCGACCCTGCTGGACCGTCCGGGTCGGCGCGTGCGCGCCTACACAGGACGCACCGATCCGGAGGAGCGCGCAGAGCTCGAGCAGGCGCTCAAGGCCGACGAGGTGAAGGCGCTCGCCGCGACCAGTGCACTCGGCATGGGGTTCGACAAGCCGGACCTGGGCTTCGTGGTCCACCTCGGTGCCCCCAGCTCCCCCGTCGCCTACTACCAGCAGGTCGGCCGTGCCGGCCGCGCGACCGACCGAGCCGACGTGCTGCTGCTCCCGGGCCGCGAGGACCGGGCGATCTGGGAGTACTTCGCGACCGCCTCCATGCCCTCCCCCGAGTCCGCCGCACAGGTGCTCACCGCGCTCGGCGAATCGGGTGGCCCGCTCAGCACGCCGGCCCTGGAGGCGCGGGTGGACGTGCGCCGCGGCGCCCTCGAGCTGCTGCTCAAGGTGCTGGCCGTGGATGGCGCCGTGCAGTCCGTGAAGGGCGGATGGATCGCCACCGGAGCCCCCTGGCGCTACGACGCCGAACGCTACGAGACCGTGGCTCGGGCGCGCCGCGAGGAGCAGCAGGCCATGATCGCCTACGAGCAGCTCGCCGGAGGCCCCGAGCAGTGCCGCATGGTGTTCCTGGCCCGACAGCTCGACGACACGACAGCCGCCCCGTGCGGTCGCTGCGACGTGTGCACGGGCCCCTGGTATCCGGCGCCCGACGCGCCAGGAGCGGTCGGCGAGGGCGCCGGCCCGGGCACCGCGGGCGACGGTGCCGGGACCGCCGACGAGGACGCTCGGGTCTCCGCCCTGCTGGACCGCGTGGGTGTGCCCGTGGAGCCGCGCGGGACCTGGCCCTCGGGCTTGGACCGTCTGCTGGGACCAGGCGCTCCCAAGGGTCGCATCCCCGCGGGCGAGCGCGCCGAGGAGGGGCGGGTCATCGCCCGCATGTCCGACCTCGGGTGGGCCGTGCCGCTGAGGGATCTCCTGCGCACCGACCAGCACGGCCATCCGGTGGACGCCACCGTGCCCTCCCGCATCGGCGACCGGATCGTCGAGGTGCTGAAGGAATGGGACTGGCAGCAGCGGCCGGAGGCCGTCGTCGCCGTCCCCTCCACGACGCGGCCGCAGCTGGTCGGCTCGCTCGCCGAGGGCATCGCCTCGATCGGCCGCTTGCAGGACCTGGGCGCGCTGGACCTCTCTCCCGACGCGGCCCCGCTGCGCGGTGCTCGCAACAGCGCATTCCGGGTCGCGGCGCTGTGGGATCGTCTCGCCGTGGGCGAGGAGCTGCGGGCACGGCTCGAGGCCCTGGACGGGGCGCCGATCCTGCTCGTGGACGACGTGATCGACACGCGCTGGACCATGACGATCGCCGCGCGGCTCCTGCGTCGAGTCGGTGCCGGACCGGTGCTGCCGCTCGCGCTGGCCCAGCAGGCATGAGGCTCCGCAGCAGCACGAGGCGTGCCTCATCGTGCTCGTGCCGGTGACGGATGGGCTCGGCGCAGCGGGTCCGGGCAGAGCGAACGGAGGAGACAGAGGGGACAGAGGGGTAGGACGCATGGATATCAGGGTCAGCGCGCTGGCCATCTACCCGGAGATCCACGATCTGATCTCTCGCGCCGCCGACGTGGCCGCGCAGCGCTGGTCCGGGCAGCAGGGCCTGGGATGAGGTGCCCCTGACGGACCTCAGCAGGCGCGGCACCGTCGACTCCGCTGCGTCTTCGGCCTCCTGCGCACCCGGGTGACCCCGAAGGAGCCCAATGCGCGCGACCCGGTGTCATTCCACCGGCCCTTGAAGCGCATCGAGTCCCTGGGGGCCGAGATCCCAAGCGGCGATCCCGTCGAGGTCGACGATGCCGTCCCCCACGGCCAGCACCCTTCCGTCCCTGTGCAGGGCCAGGCTGTGGCGTGCGCCGGCGGCGAGGGCGATCACCTCGTCCCAGCTCCCCACAGCAGGCCGCTGCTCCTCTGCCCCGGCGAGCAGGACCCGGCCGTCACCACGCAGCGCCAGGAGGTGGTCGCTGCCGGAGGCGATCTCCACCACGCCCTCCCAGGCGGTGACCTCGGCGGCCCCCGGCAGATGACCGGCGAGCTGGACCCGGCCGTCGGCCCGGAGACCAGCGGTGTGCAGGTGCCCCGCGCTGACAGCGCGCAGATCCCGCCATCCGCCGACCGTGCACTGACCGCGCGCATCATTGCCTGCGGCTCGGGCCGTGCCGTCGGCCGCGAGCCCGACGGTGTGCCAGTCTCCGCAGGCGACCGCTGTCATGTCCCGCCAGTCGATGACCTCGCAGGCCCCCTCAGCGGCGCGGCCGACGGCGACGACGGTGCCGTCCTCCCGCAGTCCGACCGTGCGTCGCCAGCCGGCGGCGACGGCGACGATGCCGCGCCATCCCTCCACCGCGCACTGGCCGTGCGCATCCCAGCCGGTGGCGAGCACCGTGCCGTCCGCCCGCAGGCCCACGGAGTGCGAGCGTCCCGTGTTCGACGCCGCGTGGACGGTTCCGGCGGCGACCGACACGATCTCCCGCCAGTCCTCCGCACGGCAGGCGCCAGCAGGGTCGCTTCCTGCCGCGAGCACCGTCCCGTCCGCGCGGAGACCCAGGGAGTGCCAGCGCCCGGCAGCGAGCACGGTGCGATGCATCATCGGGCGCTCAGGGGGCGTCGTCCTCCACTGCTTCCGGCTGAGCGACAGCCTCCGGGCCGCCCTCCAGCAGCATCACGAAGCCGGCCTCGTCGAGGATCCGCAGGCCCAGATCCCGAGCCTTCGTCTCCTTCGAGCCGGCGTTCTCCCCCACCACCACGAAGTCGGTCTTCCTGGAGACGGAGCCGGACGCCTTGCCTCCTCGGGAGATGATCGCCTCCTTGGCGCCGTCGCGGGTGAAGCCCTCGAGCCCGCCGGTGACCACCACGGTGAGCCCCTCGAGGGTCCTGACGAAGCCCTCGGCGACGTCGTCGGCCATGCGCACGCCGGACTCGGCCCAGGCTTCGACGATCTCCTGATGCCACTGCACCGCGAACCATTCGCGGACGGACTCGGCGATGATGCCGCCCACCCCGTCCGTCTCGGTGAGCTGTTCGAGGTCCGCCTCGCGGATCGCATCCATCGAGCCGTAGGCGGTGGCGAGCGATCGTGCCGCGGTGGGGCCCACATGACGGATCGAGAGCGCCACGAGCACCCGCCACAGCGGCTGGTCCTTGGCCTTGGCGAGCTCATCCATGAGCTTCAGAGTGTTGGCGCCGGGAGCCGCGGGCCTGGTGAGCGTCCAGCTGCTGCGGGACTTGTAGTAGCGCCACTGCGCGCGGGACCAGAAGACGGGGACCAGCTGCCAGTTGCCGGTCGGCTCCCCGTCCCGGCGCAGCGGCTGCCAGACGGAGACCTCCTCGAGCTGCTCAGGAGTGATGTCGAAGAGGTTCGCACCGGTGGTGACCACAGGCTCCTGCGGGGAGGGCAGGAGCCCGGCGGTCTGCTCGGTGATGCGGAGCATGGGGACTCCATCGGTCCCCTGGGACTCCTGTCCGCCGCGGACCGTGACGAAGGCCGGGGAATCGAACTCCTCCTCGCGACGCACGGGGAGGTAGATCGCGTGTCCGGCGCGCAGCGCGGCGAGCGCCTCCTCGCGGCGGCCCTCGGGGTCCGTCAGCGCGATCGCGCTCTCCTCGCCGAGGGTCTCGATGTCGAAGGCGCCGCGGGAGGCGGCATGCTCCACGCGGCCGGTGACCTGAGCGGGGCAGTCCCGGGTGTTCGGGCAGCGCCAGTCCTTGTCCCCCTCCTTCTCGGGTCGGATGCCGGTGCCGCACGAAGGGCAGCGCTCGGGCATGACGAAGGCGTGCTCGGAGCCGTCGCGCAGCGCATCCACGGGACCCAGGATCTCCGGGATCACGTCCCCGGCCTTGCGCAGCAGCACCATGTCACCGATGAGGACGCCCTTGCGCTCCACCTCGAACTGGTTGTGCAGTGTCGCCTTCTCGACGGTGGAGCCCGCGACCCTGACAGGCTCCATCACGCCGAAGGGGGTGACGCGTCCAGTACGACCCACCTGCACCTGGATGTCGAGCAGACGGGTGGTGACCTCCTCCGGCGGATACTTGTAGGCGATCGCCCAGCGGGGGGCGCGGGAAGTGGACCCGAGGCGGCGCTGCTGGGCGAAGTGGTCCACCTTCACGACGATCCCGTCGATCTCGTGCTCCACGTCGTGGCGGTGCTCGCCATAGTGCTCGACATAGGCGACGACCTCATCGATCGAGGTGACCACGCTCCGGTAGCGGCTCGTGGGCAGCCCCCATGAGGCGAGCAGGTCGTACATCTCGCTCTGGGAGCCGACCGGCGGCTCCTGCCAGGCGCCCAGGCCGTGGACGGTGAGCCTCAGGGCACCCAGCCGTGCCTCGCCGGCCTCGCGCTCCAGCCCCTCCTTCTTGTCGAGCTGCTGACGCAGACCGCCCGCGGCCGTGTTGCGGGGGTTGGCGAAGGACGGGAACCGTCGCGTGGCGGCCAGGCGCTCGCGCTCCTCGTCGAAGGGACGGGAGGTCGACTGACGGGACTCCCATCGGGTGCGGGACTCCGCGACGGCCCGATCGCGCAGCTCCTCCTGGAAGGCGTTCAGACGCTCGAAGTCCGCAGTGGGCATGTACACCTCGCCGCGCACCTCGACCAGCGGGGGATGCCCCTCCCCGGCGAGGTGCTGAGGGATCCCCTCGATGCGCAGGGCATTGGCGGTGATGTCCTCGCCGGTGCGGCCGTCGCCGCGGGTCGCGGCGGTGACCAGCTCCCCATGCTCATAGCGCAGGTTGATCGCGAGGCCGTCGATCTTCAGCTCGGTCAGCCACCGCACCTCGCTGCCGATCTCGGCACCCGCATGGGCGCACCAGTCCCGCAGCTCCTGCACGGAGAAGACGTTGTCCAGGCTCTGCATCCGCTCGGCGTGATCGATCGCAGCGAGCCCCTCGGCGGCGCGGCCGCCGACGGTGCGGGTGGGCGAGTCCTCCTTCGCCAGCTGCGGGTTCTGCTCCTCGAGCTCCCGCAGCTCACGCTCGAGCGCGTCGTACTCGCCGTCGCTGAGGGACGGGGCATCGTGCTCGTAGTACTCCTCGCGCGCGCGCTCGATGCGGGCGGTGAGCTCCGCGATGCGCTCCTGCGCGTCACGGGTCCGGGAGTCGAGCTCGGCAGCGGTGGGGGTGTCGTCGTGCGTCACGCATGCCATTGTCCCGCATGGGGCCGACGCTCGGGCCTCTCCCCCTCGCAGAGACGACGCTCAGTCGGCGACCCGCTCCGCCCAGGCCGGGGCCGCACGCAGCAGCGCCTCGAGCGCCGACTCGTCCAGCAGGTCCGTGGCTCGCGGCGCCGCGGCAGGATCCACCTGACCGGCGTGCACGAGGTGGGAGGCCCCCGTGTGGGCGATGAGGGTGAACCCGGCGGCGTCGGATGCGCTGTGCCCGAGCTGCTGCCAGATCTGCAGCACGGCGTCGAGCTCCCGCTCCATCCGCCCTCCGGGGCGCGGATCCACCACCAGTTCGAGCGCGCAGCCGGCGTCGTGCGCCTCCGCGAACTGCTCCCACAGCGCCCGGCCCGTCCCGGCGAGGCCGGGCAGACGACGCGGGACCAGGGCGAGCCGACGGGCACCGGCCCCACGGGCGGCGACGACCAGGCGCGCATCGGCGCCCACTCCCAGGGTCACCTGCTCCGCGGGGAGCCCGGCATCCGACTCCAGCGCCCGCAGCAGGCTCTGCCAGCGCTCCCCCACCTGCGGCGGCGGCACCGGGTCGTAGCGCCGCCTCCCGGACGGGGTCGGCACCGTGCCCCCGACGACGGCCGCGACGGCGTCCTCCCGCACCAGCAGATGGTGCCGAGCGCCGGGGATCCTCTCGCGCAGGGCATTGAGCTGCTCGGAGAGGCCCTCTGCGAGCAGCAGGGGCAGGTCGCGCACGGCGCCGGGGTCGCTGAGCGTGCGCTCCCCGCTGGACAGGTAGGTGGCGGCGGCCAGCGAGGCCGGGCCGAGCACCGTGGACTGCAGCGGGCCCTCGTAGCCCAGCAGAGCGATCCGGGCGGCGTCCCGGATCAGCTCGCGCGTCTCGATCGCATGCGCCCATGCACGGCCGAGGCCGGGGCCGATCCGCCAGCCGTAGGGGGCGAGGTCACCGGTGGTCCCTGCGAGCAGGGAGAGCGTCCCGGGCAGAAGATGATCGGTGGGGTCGGTGCCGAGCGCGGCGGGAAGCGGCAGCCGGGTCGCGATCTGCGGGTCGAGATCGTCCCCCAGCAGGCCACGCAGGCGGACGAGCGCGGCCAGCGGAGCATCCAGGGCACCGTCCGCGCCGTCGTCCCCGGCTGGGACCCGGAAGCTGCCGTCGCCGGCGACGGTGACCAGGGGTGCGGCTGCGCTCATGCGCGCCGCTCCAGGGTGGCTGCCGCGAGCACACGGTCCCCGTCGTACAGCACCAGGGTCTGCCCAGGGGCGACGCCGCGGACGGGTCGCTCGAGCGCGACGCGCAGCAGCCGATCCTCACCCCCGGGGGTCGTGAGGATGCTGGCGGGGATGGCCTCGCCATGGGCGCGGATCTGCGCGGACACCGCGCGTCCGGGCACCAGCTCGTCGAAGGAGACCGGATCGCTGGCCACGAGCTCGGAGGTGGACAGGAGCTCGGAGGCACCGATCACCACGCGACGGGAGGCGGGATCGACGTCCACCACGTAGCGGGGGCGCCCGTCCGGGGCAGGACGCTCGACGCCCAGCCCCCTGCGCTGGCCGACCGTGAACCCATGGGTGCCGCGATGGCTGCCCAGCACGGTGCCGTCGGCGTCCACGACCTCGCCGGGGGCCTCCCCCAGGTTCCTCTCGAGGAATCCGCGGGTGTCGCCGTCGGGGATGAAGCAGATGTCGTAGCTGTCCGGCTTGGTGGAGACGCCCAGACGGCGAGCACGGGCCTCGGCACGCACCTGCGCCTTGTCCTCCATGTCCCCCAGCGGGAACAGGGAGCGCGCCGCGGCCTCAGGCCCCATGACGGCGAGCACGTAGGACTGGTCCTTGGCGCTGTCGCGGGAGCGATGCAGCGACGGGGCACCGCCTGGGCCCTCGGCCCGCACCGAGGCGTAGTGGCCCGTGCACACGGCATCGAAACCCAGCATCGTCGCCCGGTCGAGGAGGGACGCGAACTTGATGCGCTCGTTGCAGCGCACGCACGGGTTGGGGGTGCGGCCGGCGGCGTACTCGGACAGGAAGTCCTCGACGACGAGATCATGGAAGTCGTCGGAGAGATCCCACACGTAGTAGGGGATGCCGATGCGGTCCGCGGCTCGGCGGGCATCCGCGGCGTCCTCCACAGTGCAGCACCCTCGCGAGCCGGTGCGCCGCTGGTCGCGGTCCTTCGACAGGGCCATGTGCACGCCGACCACCTCGTGCCCGGCCTCCGCCGCGCGGGCTGCGGCCACCGCGGAGTCGACTCCGCCGCTCATCGCTGCGAGCACCTTCATGACCCGGCACCTCCTCCGCCTGCACCTCCGTCGACGCCGGTCGTCGCCCCGGAGGCTCCGGGAGCTGCCACCGGGCATACTCCGGGCGATGCCGCACCGAATCGTCAGGACCGCGTCATCGCCCCGCACAGTCTACGGAGGCGAGCCTCTCCCGCCGTGACTGCGGACCGTGACATGCGCGACGGCACCCGTGCCGCTGCCCGTGCCGCCGCCGGTGCCGCTGCCAGAGCCCTCAGCCCATCAGGGAGCCGACCGCACGTGCCCGTTCGAGAGCCGACGGGAGCACCTCCAGCAGCGAGCCCACATCATCCTCGGTGCTGGTCCATCCCAGCGAGATGCGCAGCGCTGCCCGGGCATCGGAGCCGACGATCCCCATCGCCGCCAGGACAGTGCTGTCCTGTGTGACGCCAGCGGTGCAGGCCGAACCGGCGGAGCAGTCGATGCCCTGCTGGTCCAGGAGGAACAGCAGGGCATCCGTGTCCGCTCCGGGGAAGACGGCATGGACGATCGACCCCGAGCGAGGAGTGGTGCCATCCAGCGTGAGTCGAGCATCCGGGACCGTCCGACGGATGCCCGCGCGCAGCAGCTCCGAGAGCCTGCCGAGGCGCTCGGCCTCCCTCTCCTGCTCCGAGAGGGCCTCCGCGAGCGCCGCCGCGAAGGCCGCGGCACCGGGAGCGTCGAGCGTGCCGGATCGCACCCCGCGCTGCTGCCCTCCGCCGGTGCTGATCGCGGCCAGGGGGATGTCGGGAGGGGCCACCAGCAGACCCGTGCCGACGGGCGCGCCGATCTTGTGGCCCGACAGGGTCATCATGTCGACGTCCTCGCCGGGCACCGGCAGCGGCACGTGCCCGGCCGCCTGCACGGCATCGGTGTGCACGAGGGTCCCGTGCCCCTGGGCGAGAGCGCGCAGAGCACCCAGATCCTGCATAGCCCCGGTCTCGTTGTTCACCAGCGCCGCGCTGAGGACGCTCACCGCGCCGTCGGCCAGCGCCATGGCGACCGCTTCCGAGCGCAGCATGCCCTGCCCGTCCACCGGCAGCACCCGGACGTCCAGAGGCTCCGGTCCGCGGGCGAGCGAACCCGCCGTGGCGAGAACGGCAGGATGCTCGGTCGCCGAGACCGCGGCTGCGCTGCGCGAGGAGTCGGAGTCGCGGATCCCGAGGGCCGCCCCCCGCACGGCGATGTTGTCCGCCTCCGTGCCGCCTGAGGTCATGATCAGCCAGGAGGAGGGGACGCCCAGCAGCTCGCCGATCCTCTCGAGGGCGTCGTCGAGGGTGCCGCGCGCGGCACGTCCGGAGGCATGGATCGACGAGGGGTTGCCGGTCGCGGCGGCCGCCTCGAGGAAGGCGTCGCGGGCGGCCGGGCGCAGCGGGGTCGTCGCCGCGTGGTCGAGATAGACGCGGCGCACCGGGCCGCGCCCCGTCACCATGGCTGCACCGGGTCCTCGTCCTCGCCGCCGGGATCGGTCTCTCCGTCCCCGCCCTGGGCGTCCTTGTTCCGCTGCTCGACCTCGTCGTCCTTGGACTGATCCGTGCTGGGCCCGTCCGTGACCGTCTCCTCGGGATCCTCCTCGCCCTCTGGATCCTCCCGGGTCGGATCCCCCGGATCCATGGGGGAGCCTCCGCCCTGCTCGGTGGCGCGATCGTCGGGGTCGTTCCCAGCCTCCTCGTCGGCCTCGCGGCGCTTCTCCTGGATCCGCTCCCCGTTCTCCCCCGTGGTCTCCTCGTCCTCGTTGCCCTCGCCGCCTCCGCCGCCCTGGCCCTCGCCCTCTCCGCCGCCGCCGGCGCAGGCGGCCATCAGCTCCTCCGCCTCATAGAGACGATCGGCCCGCTCCCCCGCATCCTCGATCTCATCGGCCTGACGCTCGATCGAGATGGCGAGGTTGTTGATGATCTTGCACTGGGCATGCAGGGGCTGGTTGAGGTCGCTGCCGCTCTGCCATTCCTGGAGGGAGATGCGCAGCTCCTCCTCGGCCTCGGCGTTCTTGCCCTGCTGCAGGAGGTCGGTGCCCTCCGTCAGATGAGGGAGGTAGGGCTCGAACCAGTTGGCCACCTGCACCGGCTCGAGGCGCTCGATCGCCGTGTCGTAGCGGCCGTCGTCGTAGGCGCCGTCGTGCCAGGCCTGCGTCAGGGGCATCGACACGAACTTGAGGGCGAGCAGTGCGAGCACCGCGATGGGCAGGGCGAGGATCGCGAAGACGATGATCCGCACGCGCCGAAGACGCTTCACGTTCAGCCCGAAGTCTCCCGCACGCCTCGGGATCTCCTGGGCGAGCGCGCCGGATCCGTCGGCGCTCCCCGATGCGCCCGAGGGACCGGACGCTCCTCTCGAGGACCCCTCGCCGGCGGACAGGGATCCTGGTCCGCCCGGCCCGGAAGGAGGTACGGGTGGCGCCGACGGTGCGGACGGTGCGCTCATCGCTGGGCTCCTCGGATGTCTTGGCGGTCCAGCCGCCGCGGAAGGCGGTAGGTCATCTCCCCCAGCTCCCAGATCATCAGGGCCGCGAGCGGGATCGCGGCGATCCAGTACCAGTCCTCGAAGCTCGCCACCCGGCGAGACCTCTCGATCGGCACCGGGGTGAGGGTGATGCCCTCCATGGTGCCCTCGATCTCCGCCTCCGGGTCGGTGCGGTGGAGATACGGCAGGCCCATCTGGCCGGCGATCGTCCGCAGCTGGTCCTCGTCGATCCGCGAGATGCCCTGCTGGCCGGAGCCGTCGGTGATGTACTCGCCGTCGCTGCCGCCTCCCTGGGCCTTCATCGGACCGCCCTCCTCGGTGCCGTAGCCGAGCACCGCGCCTCCGTCGATCAGGGACGCCGCCGGAGCGAAGGACTCGGACTCCTCCCCGTCGGTGTTCTCGCCGTCGGAGAGGAAGTAGACGAGGATCGAGGAGTCGGGGTCGTCGATCCGGGTCTGCTGGATCTCGGTGACCAGGGTGACCAGCGGACGGTCGATGTTCGACCCCTGGGAGTAGGCCGTGGCCTCAGTGGTCAGGGTGTCGATCCATGCCGTCGCGGCACCGGCGTCGGTCGTCAGCGGCAGCTGCTGCGTCGCGGTGGAGTCGAAGGCGATCACCCCGTATCGGGAGCCCTCGGTCATGTCCATGATCCGCAGCATGTCGGCCTTCACCCCTTCCAGACGCGGCTGGTCGCCGTCGTAGTCCTCGGCGTTCATGGAACCCGTGCGGTCCACCACGAAGAAGACGTTCGCGTTCATCCGCTGGGTCTGCTCCCCCTCCAGAGGCGTGACCGGCCTCAGGGCGACGACCAGCAGCAGCAGGACCATCAGCGTACGCCGCAGCCAGGCGACCCTCTGGCGGGGACGGCGCACCAGGAGCACGACGCACAGCGCGACCATCGCCGTGAACAGCGGGACGATCACCCAGAGGGACATCAGGGGCTCGAGCCTCATCGTGCCCTCCATCCCAGGAGCAGGACGGCGACCAGCGAGACCAGGACCATCACGAACGCGGGCAGCGGACGATCGGTGCGGATGACGCTCGGGGTCGCTCCCATGTCGGTGGCCTGCGTCTTCTGGATCTGCTGGATGATCGAGGGGATCGCGTTCGGGTCCGAGGACTCGAACATGCTCCCGCCGTGCGCCTCTGTCGCGGTCTCGAGCTCATCCCGACAGGTCGCCTCGCACTCGAAGGCGCCGGGATAGAAGGTGTAGAGCGCGATGTCACGGGCTGCGACCGACTCGGCGGCCTCGTCCAGCGAGTAGATCGGGGTCCCGTTGACCTCGTTGTCCGTCGCGAAGATGATCGACCGCGACCGGTCCTGCTCCGCCTGGTCGAAGAGCATGCCGCAGGAGGCGAGCCCGTCGGGGACGATGGACGCCTCCTCGGCGATGCCCTGGGTCCCCTCGACGAAGTCGACGTACTGGCGCACCTTCTCGTCGGAGTAGTCGGTGCTGCCCAGGCGGTACCCGTACTCGTCGAAGTCGATGGCCTCCGATGCCTCCTCGAGCTCGCGCTGGACCAGGTCGTAGTCGTCCGTCAGGGGGAAGACGGTGCGGCTGGTGGAGTTGAAGATCGACAGCGCCACACGCTCCCCGTCGAAGTCGTCGACCATCTCGGCGAAGGTCTGCAGGATCTCCGTGTCGTACTGGTACATCGAGCTGGACACGTCCAGGCACAGCACGATGTCGCGCGACGCGAACGACGGCGTCTCGATCCGCTCGGTCGCGACGCGCCCCGCGAGGACCGATGCTGCGACCACGCCGACCACGGCGAGGCCCACCTGCAGCACACGCAGGACCTTCGCCGTCCGCTGAGCTCGGGCGAAGCTCGGGATCCGGTTCATGTAGGACGTGTTCGCCACCAGCACCGGGGACTTCCGCATGGCTCGGCGGTTCCAGAAGGTGATCCCCCAGACCGCGATCGCGGCCAGCAGCAGCAGAGCGGCGACCCACCACAGGATCATGACCATCGGCGGATCACCTCCCGCGCGCGGCGGACCGAGGAGCGCAGCTCCGCGTCCGAGGAGAGGGCGAAGTCGGGCTCGTAGAGCGTCGCTATGAGGTCGCCGACCTCGCGCGTGCGCTCGTCGGCGCGGAGCGTCGCCAAGTCCTGGCTGGTGACGTCGTGGCCCGTGGTGCGGCGCACGAACCGCCTCATCACGCCGGTGAGCTCGTGGTGGCCGGCGCGGGCGTCGAGCCCCCCGACGTCATGGCGCTCGGCGATGTCGTTGACCGCGCGCAGGAACTCGGCCTTCAGCCCTTCGACGTCCGTGGGCCGGCCCCGGTAGGCGGCGCGCTTCTCGATCGCACGCGTGATGCGCAGGGTCCCCACGATCAGCGCGACGATCACCAGCACGCACAGCAGGGCGAGGATCAGCCAGGCGATCGAGTACTGGGGCGGATCGATGATCTGCTCGGGAGAGGGGTCGGCGAGCAGCCGCCCCATGGCCTCAGGCATGGGCATGGCGGTACTCCCTCGATCGCAGCATGGAGACCATGTCCTCGACCACGGTCGACTCGCCCTGTGTCAGCACGTGGGAGATGTGCAGCCGGTCGAGCATCTCGGAGATGCCGTCGGTGCGTGCCCGGCGGTACGCCTCCACGTCGCGCCGGACGCGCCGGGAGGTGCGGGCCAGCTCGGCGATCTCCCGAGGGTCCAGCACGTCCACCACCTCGTGGCCGAGGTCCTCGGAGAGGAGCGGATCCGCGTCGGCGATGCGGATCATCAGCACGTCATGCCGCGTCGTGAGGCGTCTGAGCAGCGAGAAGTCCTCGACTCTCGGATGCGCCTCGTCGGTGATGATCGTCATCAGCGTCGAGCGGGTCGTCACCCGGAAGGCGCGCTCGAGGAGCCAGGAGCTGTCGGGCGCTGAGGAGGCGGTGGTCGCCCCCTGCTGGATCGAGCGGAGCAGCAGCTCGAGATGCCCGTCGCTCGAGCGCGAGGGGAGCTGGATCGGGCGCTCCTGCGAGCCGCCGACGAGCCCCACCAGATCGCCGTTCTTCTGGCCGAGGAAGCAGATCAGACCCGCCGCCATCACCATCGCATCGCGCTTCGAGGTGCCGTCCGCGGCGGTCGCGGCCATCGCCGAGGAGGTGTCCGCCACGATCGACAGGTGCCGCACCCGCTCCTCGTTGAACTGCCGGATCAGCGGTTCCCCGGAACGGGCGGTGGCCTTCCAGTCGATGTCGGAGATCTTGTCCCCGGGCTGGTAGTACTTCAGGTCGTCGAAGTCCTCGCCGCTGCCCTTGAACAGGGACTTCCCACGGCCCTGGATCAGACCGCGAGCCCGGTTCGAGGTGTGCAGGTCGACCCGGGCCTTCACCCGGGTCATCAGCGAGGTCGCCATCCGTCTCCCCCAGGTCGCTCTCAGGGCATCGGCACGGCGTGGAAGACCGCGTCGATGATCTGCTCGGGCTTGATGCCGCTGGCCAGCGCGTCGAAGGTGAGCACGAGGCGATGGCGCAGGACGCCGTACCGCATGGCGCGCACGTCGTCCGGCGTCACGTAGTCGCGGCCGTGGATCAGCGCGTGGGCCTGGCCCACGCGCATGAGCGCCAGGGATCCGCGAGGGCTCGCTCCCACCCGCACCGACTGGGTCAGGTTCGGGACGGGGCGGGGGCCGGATCCGCGGGTGGTGAAGACCAGGTCGATGATGTAGCGCTTCACAGCCGGGTCGACGTAGACGTCATCGACCTTCTCCTGCAGGAAGCGGATGTCCTCCAGCGACACCGCCGCGAGAGCCTGGCGGGGCCCGGTGAGGCTGCCCGCGGTCGAGCGGTCGAGGATCTCATGCTCCTCCCCGGGGCGCGGGTACGTCAGGATCTCCTTCATGAGGAAGCGGTCCATCTGCGCCTCGGGGAGGACGTAGGTGCCCTCCTCCTCGATCGGGTTCTGGGTGGCGAGCACCATGAACGGCTCGGGCAGCGGATATACCTCGCCGCCGATCGACGTCTGGCGCTCCTGCATCGCCTCGAGCATCGCGGACTGGGTCTTGGCGCTCGAGCGGTTGATCTCATCCAGCAGCACGACGTTCGCGTGCACGGGGCCGAGCTGCGTCGTGAAGGTGCCCGAGCCGTAGTTGAAGATCTGGGTGCCGATGATGTCGTTCGGCATGAGGTCCGGGGTGCACTGGATGCGCGAGAAGGAGCCGGTGATCGCGGAGGCGAGGGCGCTCGCCGCCGTGGTCTTGGCCAGGCCGGGCACGGACTCCAGCAGCACGTGGCCGCCCGCGGCGAGCGCCGTCAGCAGGGTCAGGCGCAGATTCTCCTGGCCGACGACGCGGGACTGGAACACCCCGGTGATCGTCCGCACGATCGAGGCGGCGCGCTCCATGTCCGCCGGAGGGACCGCGGCCGCTGAGGACGAGAAGGACTCCGGGCGGCGCTGCTGCCCGGGACCCGCGACGCCCGGACCTGCCCCCGGGGCTGCGCTCTGCGCGCTCGGTCCGGGTCCGGGACGCGCCGGAGCGGGGGCCGCGGGCGAGCCGGCCGCGACGGGCCCTCCCGGGCGTGCGGTCTGCGGGCTGGGTGGCTGGCTCATGTGCTGCGTCTCCCCGTCGTGCGTCTGGCGTGCGGTTGCTGCGGTCGACGGCGGGCGGACCCGCCGGGCACCCACGACGGGCTCGGCCTGTCCGCCTCGGGCATCGGCCCCGTCCGTCGTGCGCTCCCCCGTCGCGTCCCCGGTGCGGCCGGGGCACCGGGCCGATCCTAGCGGCAGTCCCTCCATCGATGGTGGACGCTCCACGGACGGGGAGTGGAAGAATGCGCGCGTGGATGCTGACCGAATCGATCGCGCGACCCTGCCGGTCGCTCCCACCGCTCCTGGTCTGGTGGTCGACGAGCACGGCAGGGGGACCTTCGCCGTCGCCGCTCCCCGGGCGTCGGCCGTGGACCTGTGCGTGCGCGAGGGCGGCACCGAGCACCGCCGCCGTCTGCGGCACGTCGACGCCGGCCTGCACTGGGACCATGTGACCGGGATGGTCCCGGGGACGCGCTACGGCCTGCGTGCGGAGGGGCCGTGGGATCCCGCCGCGGGCCTCTACTGCAATCCTCGCAAGCTGCTGCTGGATCCGTGGGGGCGCGGCGTCTCCCACGCATCCCCGCTGCTGAGCTCCTTCTTCCCCTTCGAGGTGGACTCGATGCTCGCGCGCCGCGGCGACCAGCCGGAGCGCAGCGAGCTCGACGACGCCGACTCGGCGGTGTGGTCCGTGGTCGTCGAGGACACCTTCGACTGGCGCGACGATCTGCGCCCGATGGTGGACTGGGCGTCCACCGTGCTGTACGAGCTGCACGTCAAGGGCTTCACGGCGCGGCACCCGCGAGTCCCGGCCGCACAGCGCGGCACCTACGCGGGCCTGGGGCATCCGGCTGTCACCGGGCACCTGAGGGACCTCGGGGTGACCGCGGTCGAGCTGCTGCCGATCCACGCGAGGATGGACGAGCCCCACCTCACGAGGCTGGGGCTGACGAACTACTGGGGCTACTCGACCCTGTCGTACTTCGCTCCGGAGCCGTCGCTGGCGACAGCCGCCTCCCAGCGGGCGGGCGCGCAGGCTGTGCTCGATGAGGTCAAGGAGATGGTCCGCGCCCTGCATGCCGAGGGCATCGAGGTGATCCTCGACGTCGTGTACAACCACACCGCCGAGGGCGGCGACGACGGCCCCTCCCTCTCCCTTCGGGGGCTCGACAGCCGCGAGTACTACTGGAACGACCACGGCAGCATCCTCGACGTGACCGGCACGGGCGGCACTCTCGATCCGCGCTCCGTGCATGTGGTGGACCTGGTGCTCGCCTCCCTGCGCTACTGGGTGCAGGAGGTGCATGTCGACGGCTTCCGCTTCGACCTCGCCACGACGATCGGGCGCGACGACCGCGGGTTCCGCGCCGACCATCCTCTGCTGCGCGCGATCTGCACGGATCCGGTGCTGCGCGACGTGAAGCTCATCGCCGAGCCCTGGGATGTCGGGACCGGGGGCTGGCAGACCGGAGGGTTCCCGGTCCCCTTCGCCGAGTGGAACGACGCGTTCCGCGACGACGTGCGCGAGTTCTGGCTCTCGGATCGGGGGATGCGCCGTCGCACGGGGAACCCCGCGATCGGCGGCGTGCGCGATCTCGCGACCCGGCTGTCCGGGTCCCGGGATCTGTTCGCGAGGACGGATCCCGAGCATCTTCCGGCCGGGCGCAGCCTCCGCTCCTCCTGGGCGTCGGTCAACTTCGTGACCGCGCACGACGGCTTCACCCTGCACGACCTGACCGTCTACGAGACCAAGCGCAATCTCGCCAACGGCGAGGAGAACCGCGACGGGACGGACGACAACCGATCCTGGAACCATGGGGTCGAGGGCGAGGAGGCGCCCGCGAGCGCCGCACAGGATCCGACGGTGCCGATCGCCGAGGTGCGTGCGGCGCGGCGTCGCACCGCGCGCAGCGTGCTGGCGACGCTGCTGCTGGCGTCCGGCACTCCGATGCTCACCGCGGGCGACGAGCTCGGCCGCAGCCAGCAGGGCAACAACAACGCCTACTGCCAGGACAACGAGATCTCGTGGGTCGACTGGACGGTCGACGACGATGCGAGCGCCCTGCGCGACAGCGTGCGCACCCTGATCGCGCTGCGCCGGGCGCATCGTCAGCTGCGCTGTCCGGACTTCCTGAGCCCTGCGGATCCCACGGCGCTGGACCCGGGGCAGGTCGCCTGGTTCGGGGCCGACGGCCGGGGCCTCACCCATGAGGACTGGATGGACCCGACGCGCCATCTGCTGGCCATGCTGCGGCCGGGGCTGCCGGGATCGGGCCCGGACGGCGCGGAGACCACCGAGCATCTGCTGATCATCCTCAGCGCGGAGGACGAGGATCGCACGGTGCGTCTGCCGGAGGCTCCGTGGCCGCAGGGGCCGGCCCGCCTGCTGTTCGACAGCTCCCTGGAGCGGCAGGGGGACCTGCCCGCGTCACCGCTGCGAGGGGGCGAGGTCGCCGTGCCCGGCGGGAGCGTGATCGTGGTCGGTATCAGCACCCCGGACCGACTATCGTGAACCACGTCACCACGCCCCGCCCGTGGGCGCCGCACATCAGGCAGGAGTAGCCATGCCAGGGACCACCGACCCCGCCGCCGACGCCAGGAGCGCGCGCCGCAGGGCCACCGGAGCCCCCGCAGATCCGGGACCGTCCGCGAAGACGCCCTCCGCACCCCCACCCTCTGACCTCCCGGGCACCTCGTCCTCGCCGTCGGGCGTCGTGCCGGCTGCTGCCTCGCCGTCGGCCGAGGCGCCGTCGGCGGGCCTCGACGCCGGCGTCGGCCGCATCCCGATCATGCTGGTCTCCCCCGTCGTCGACGGAGGCCGCTTCCCCGCCTCGTGCGCCGAGGGCGAGACGATCACCGTGGTCGCCAACGCCTTCCGTGAGGGCCACGACGCCATGGGAGTGCAGGTCGTGCTGATCGCACCCGACGGCACCGAGACCGTCTCCCGCATGCGCCCGACGAATCCCGGACTGGATCTCTGGGAGGCGAGGGTCCGTCCACAGGCCACGGGCCACCATGCCTTCCGCGTGGAGGCGTTCTCCTCGCCGTACGACACCTGGGCGCACACCGCCGAGGTGAAGATCCCGGTGGACATGGACGTGGCGCTCGTCTGCGCGGAGGGCATCGAGGTGCTCGGCCGCGTCCTGGCCGAGATCGAGCAGGGCGCACGCCCCGCCTCCGACGGTCCGGTCGTGCGCGCAGCGCTCGAGAGCCTGGCCCAGACCACGCTCTCCCCCGCGGCACGCGTCGCCCCTGCCCTGGCCGCGGATCTGCGAGGACTTCTGGACGAGCGGCCCCTGCGCGAGGGCGTCACCGTCTCCGGTCCCCACCCTCTGATCGTGCACCGGCGCCTCGCCTCGTACGGCTCCTGGTACGAGTTCTTCCCCCGCTCCGAGGGCGCCCGCTTCGACGAGGGCCGGGGCTGGGTCTCCGGGACCCTCTCGACCGCGGCGCAGTCCCTCGACCGGATCGCCGCGATGGGCTTCGACGTCGCCTACCTGACGCCCATCCACCCGATCGGGACCGCCTTCCGCAAGGGCCGCAACAACTCCTTGGAGACCCGTCCCGGGGATCCCGGCTCGCCGTACGCGATCGGCTCGGCCGACGGCGGCCATGACGCGATCCATCCGGACCTGGGCACCATGGAGGACTTCGACGCCTTCGTCGGTCGCGCGAAGGAGCTGGGGCTCGAGGTCGCCATGGACGTCGCCCTCCAGTGCTCGCCCGACCATCCGTGGGTGAGCGAGCACCCGGAGTGGTTCACCGTGCGACCCGACGGCACCATCGCCTATGCCGAGAACCCGCCCAAGAAGTACCAGGACATCTATCCCCTCAGCTTCGACACCGACTACGAGGGCCTCTACGCGGCGATACGCGATGTGCTCGAGATGTGGGTGTCGCACGGCGTGACGCTGTTCCGCGTGGACAATCCGCACACCAAGCCGGTGCGCTTCTGGGAGGAGCTCCTCGCCGAGTTCGACGAGAAGCACCCCGAGGTGATCTTCCTGGCCGAGGCGTTCACCCGCCCGACGATGATGCACACGCTCGGCAAGGTCGGCTTCCACCAGAGCTACACCTACTTCACCTGGCGGCACAGTCCTGAGGAGCTGCAGGAGTACCTGGAGGAGCTGGTCGAGGCGGCTCCGTACATGCGGCCGAGCTTCTGGCCCACGACCCACGACATCCTCACGCCGTTCATGTCCTCGGGCGGTCGCCGGGCCTTCGTCCTGCGGGCCGTCCTCGCCGCGACCCTCGTGCCCACCTGGGGCATCTACTCCGGCTACGAGCTGGTCGAGGACGTGCCGCGGCCCGGCGCCGAGGAGCAGATCGACAACGAGAAGTACGAGTACCGGCCGCGCGACTACACGGGAGCCCTCACGCGCGGCGAGAGCCTCGAGCCGCTGCTGACGGATCTCAACCGGATCCGACGCGAGCACCCCGCGCTCCAGTCCCTCACCGCGATCCGCTTCCATCAGGCCGACGATCCGCAGGTGGTCGTCTACTCCAAGCACCTCGATGCGGCAGACAGCGGCACCGGCGAGCCCGACACCGTGCTCGTGGTCTCCCTGACCCGGCACGATGCCGACGCCTGGACGACGATCCACCTCGACACCGGAGCCCTCGGCGTCGGCGACCGCTTCGAGGTCGAGGACCTGCTCACCGGCGAGCGCTTCAGCTGGGATCGCGATCCGTACGTGATCCTCAGCGCCACGGACCGGCCGGCGCACGTGCTGCGCATCATCCATCCCGAGGAGGACCGTCATGGCTGAGAACACCGCGGTGCCCGACGCACTGCCCGTCGGCGCGCACGAGCTCGGCGCGACCGCGACCGGGAGCTATCACGATCCTCACTCGGTGCTGGGGGCGCAGGAGTACGACGGGGCGATCACGGTGCGCACCCTCAAGCCGTTCGCCCACGCCGTGGAGGTCGTCCTCGAGGACGGCACGGCCCAGCCGATGGCGCACGAGCACGACGGCGTCTGGGTCGCGGTCGTCGAGCGCCCGGAGCTGCGTCGGCACCGGATCCGCGTCACCTGGCAGGAGGGCCAGGACCCGGTCGATCTCGAGGAGCCCTACCGCTTCCTGCCCACTCTCGGCGAGCTCGACCTGCATCTGATCCGCGAGGGCCGCCACGAGGAGCTGTGGAACAGTCTGGGAGCGCATGTGCGCACCGTCGATCGCGTCCCCGGCACCTCGTTCGCCGTCTGGGCACCGAACGCGCGCGCCGTGCAGGTCGTCGGCTCGTTCAACGGATGGGAGGGCCGTGGGAGCGCCCTGCGCTCGCTCGGCGCGTCGGGGGTCTGGGAGATCTTCCTGCCGGGAGTCGGGGAGGGCGACGTCTACAAGTTCAGGATCCTGGGCGCCGACGGCGTCTGGCGGGACAAGGCGGATCCGATGGCCCGCCGTGCGGAGGTGCCGCCCGCGACCGGCTCGATCGTGACCGACAGCACCTACGAATGGTCCGACGACGCCTGGCTGGCCGAGCGTGCGCAGACCTCCCCCGTGACCTCCCGGATGTCCATCTACGAGGTGCATCTGGGCAGCTGGCGCCCCGGGCTGGGGTATGAGGAGCTCGCGACCGAGCTCGTGGACTACGTCCGGGAGACCGGCTTCACGCACGTGGAGTTCATGCCGCTCGCCGAGCACCCCTTCGGGGGCTCCTGGGGCTATCAGGTCACCGGCTACTACGCGCCCACCTCACGGCTCGGCACGCCCGACCAGCTCCGGCACCTTATCGATGCCCTGCATCGCGCGGGCATCGGCGTGATCATGGACTGGGTGCCCGCCCACTTCCCCAAGGACGAGTGGGCCCTGGGGCGCTTCGACGGGACGCCGCTGTACGAGCACGCGGATCCGCGCCGCGGAGAGCATCCGGACTGGGGCACCTACGTCTTCGACGTCGGACGCAACGAGGTGCGCAACTTCCTGGTCGCCAACGCCTGCTACTGGCTCGAGGAGTTCCATGTCGACGGCCTGCGGGTGGATGCCGTCGCCTCGATGCTGTACCTGGACTACTCGCGCGCGGAGGGCCAATGGGTCCCCAATCGGGACGGTGGGCGCGAGGACCTCGAGGCCATCGCCTTCCTGCAGGAGGCCAACGCCACCGCCTACAAGCGCGCCCCCGGCATCGTGATGATCGCCGAGGAGTCGACCTCCTTCCCCGGGGTGACCCGGCCCACCGATGCGGGCGGGCTCGGATTCGGCTTCAAGTGGAACATGGGCTGGATGCACGACTCCCTCGTGTACCTCGGCGAGGACCCGATCAACCGCCAGCACCACCATGGTGAGCTGACCTTCTCGATGGTCTACCAGTACTCCGAGAACTTCGTGCTGCCCATCAGCCATGACGAGGTCGTCCACGGCAAGGGCTCGCTGCTGCGCAAGGCCCCCGGGGACGACTGGCAGCAGGCGGCGTCGACGCGCGCCTACCTGTCCCTGCAGTGGACCCACCCCGGCAAGCAGCTGCTGTTCATGGGGTGCGAGTTCGCGCAGGGCAACGAATGGTCCGAGCAGGCGGGACTGCCCTGGTGGCTGCTGGAGTACCCGCTGCACCGCGGTGTGCAGCAGCTGGTGAAGGACCTCAACGCCCTCCAGGCCGAGTTCCCCGCCCTCTACGAGCGCGACCAGGATCCCGGTGGCTTCGAATGGCTGATCGGCGACGACGCCGGCCACAACCTCATCGCCTTCGTCCGACGCGACAGCGCAGGCGACCCCGTCGTGGTGGTCATCAACTTCGCCGCCGAACCGTGGATCGACTACCGCATCCCGCTCCCCGAGGGCGGTGCCTGGCTCGAGGTCCTCAACTCCGACGCGACCGTCTACGGCGGAAGCGGCGTCGGCAACCTCGGGAAGGTCCATGCCGAGACGCTGCCCAGTCACGGACGCGATCACTCGGTGCGCCTGTCCGTTCCGCCGCTGGGGTCCGTCGTGCTGATTCCCGAGCGCCTTCGCGAGCACTGACGCCGAGCTCCCCGACGGGTGCCGCCCGCATCCTCGACGGGGCCGCCCGGCGATCGTCGACCGACGGCGGGCGTCTCAGAAGAGGAGGTTCGCGAGGCGCTTGCGGGCCGGGGGCACCCGGGGGTCCTCAGGACCGGCGACCTCGAACAGCTCGAGCAGGCGTCCCCGGACTGAGTCCTTGGTCTCCGGGTCGGCGCCGCGCAGGAGGTCCAGCAGTCGCGCGAAGGCGTCCTCGACGTGACCCCCGAGCATGTCGAGATCAGCGACAAGGAACTGGGCGCCGAGATCCGTCGGGTTCTCCGCGGCCGCGGTGCGGGCGGTCGACGGATCCGCATCCGCCGTGCGCCGCATGAGCTCCACGGAGGCGAGCCCGGCCTTGGCCTCGGCGTCGGCGGGGCTCTGCTGCAGCTGACGACGATAGGCGTCCACGGCCGCGTCGAGATCGCCCTTCTCGATGGCCTCATAGGCCTCGGCGATGAGCGGCGGCAGCGGCTCCTCGACCTCGGCGGGCTCCTCTGCGGCGTCGGCGCCGTCGGCGGCGCTCACGTCCAGGCCCTGCTGGCGGGCGAGCTCGACGACCTGACCGAGCAGGTTCTCGATCTCCTCCGCAGGCAGCACGGACTGCGTGATCGGCTGCAGCTGGCCCAGCACCAGGAGCAGCAGCGTCGGCAGCTGCTGGACGCGCAGAGCGGCCGCGACCCTCGGCTGCGTGTCCGCGTCGACGACGGCCAGCCTCACCGCACCGCCACGTCGGTCCACGCCGTCGCGCAGCCCCTGGAGGAAAGCGTCGCCCTCGGGCACTCTCCCGCTCGTGACGACCAGCAGCGTCGCGACGCTCTGCGAGTCCGCGACCAGCTGCTCGAGGCCCTGCTCGGTGACCGTGACCTCATGGGCGCCCGGAGCTCCTGTGCCGCCAGCACCGGTGGAGCCGCCTGCCCCGCCGGCGGGCTGCCTGAGCGAACCGAGGTCGATGATGCCGTAGGGATCTGTCACGAAGATGCTCCTTCGTCGAGGTCTGTCGTCTGAGTCAGGACCGCACCAGTCTAGTGATGACGGCTCTCGCAGGGAGACCCTGGGATCAGGACCCGCTGGCCCCGAGCGGCACGCGGGTCGCGCCGATGGGCTGGATCTGTCCGCCGGCCTCGGCGGAGGGGATGAACAGCGCCACCGTGGTCCCGAAGGAGCGGACGAACTTCTCCGTCAGGGTCGATGTTCCGATGAGCTCGATGTAGCGCCCGTAGAACTCGTTGTCGCTGTCCAGCGTCACCGTCGCCTCGTTCAGGAGGGTCATGGTGCGGGTGGAGGTGAACGTCGCCATCACGATCGCTCCCCCGTCGTCGGTGCGCAGACCCGCGAACTCCTCCTCGCCGACGGTGTACACCTCCTTGATGGTGGCGTACTCGTCGCGGTCGGCGTCCTCGGCGTTCTGGACCTGGTTCAGCATCTCGCGCTCCGCCTGGATCTGCGCGTGGACGTTGGTCTGATACGGGTTCTCGGCGAGGATGTCATCGGGATCCGCCGCATCGCCGTCGCTGAGGACCTTCGCATACAGCGCCAGCGCATCCGACGGCGTGGAGACCAGGCCGTCCGCATCCAGGGCGACGGGCTCGGACCCGACCAGGTCGCTGGGCACGGTCGGCATCTCCACGTCCTGCGCCTGCTGAGCCCATCCCCATGTGGTGTACGGGGACTTCGCATCCTGCTGCTGCAGGACCATGAAGAAGGGGACGCCGCTCTCCGCGGAGTCGGAGACCAGACCGAGCACAGTGCGGGGGAACTCCTCGGAGGTCGAGGTCATCGGGACGATGAGCTCGGCCGACGGCGTGGACACGGAGTCCTTCCACGCGTCGTCCTCCTTGATCATCGCGTACATCTTCTCGCGGAAGCTGGCCGCGGATCCCGTCACCCGCGGTGCGAGCTCATCGGCGTCGAGCGCCTCATCGGCCGAGACGAGGGCGCTGTTGACCTCCTCGACATAGGTGCCGAACTGGCCGGCGTCGGCGATCGGGGTGGGCGCCGCGAGCTCAGGACCCGTCGGCGGCGCCGGTGGGATGTCCTCCTCCTGGGAGCAGGCGCTGAGCACCCCGGAGACCAGGATGCCGCCGGCGCCCAGCAGGAGACCGCGTCGGCCGAGTCCGGGCTGATGGCGAGGGCTGCGGGTCATCGGGGCTCCTCCGTGTCCTTCGGTTCGCTGTCCTGCGGATCGCTGTCGTCGATCCTGGGCAGCGCGTCGGTCGTCTCCTCGGAGGAGGCCTCGTCGGACTCCTCCCCGCCGGGCTCCTCATCGTCAGCGCGGTGCGTGCGCGCTGCACCGCCCGGGACGGTGATGATCCCGGGGTCCTCGGCGTCCTCGGCGTCGTCGGCGGCCTCGACCTCCGGGACATCCTCGTCGTCGAGGGCATCGTCACCCAGGGCGTCCTCGGCGGCCTCGACCTCGTCGATCTCGCCCTCACCGCGCCGACGGCGACCGGAGCCGAGGGAGAGCACGAGCAGGATCAGCCCGACCACGGCGACCGCGGCACCTCCCGCGTAGGCATAGGGCACCCACTCGTTGGTGTCGTCGACCGGCCAGGTGATGCTGACGGAGTCCGCGCCAGCCGAGGACCCGTCCGTGACCAGCAGGATCGCGCGATACACCTGCTCGTCCTCTCCGGACTCTCCGGCGTAGAAGTCCGCCACGTCGATGGTCAGGGGGCTGTCCTGCGTCTCCACCGTTCGCCACAGGTCCGAGGACGTCGGATCGGTGAGCTCGGTGTCACCGTCGGCGTTGACCGTCTCGGTCGACAGCGTCGACCAGCTGCTCGCCCCGGTGATCCGCGTGTACTGCACACCGTCGAGATAGGCGTCGATGTCCGAGTTCGAGGCCGTGATCATCGAGACCGACGAAGCGCCGGTGACGGTGACCTCGCCCTCCGTCCCGCCGATGTACAGGACTCCGGGATCGATCACGACGGCTGGCCCGGGCTCGCTGAGCTCGACGGAGGAGGTCACCTCGGTCGCGGGGGCCCAGGTGGTCTCTCCGAGCCTGCCCAGCGCAAGGCCGATCAGCCCGACCAGCACCAGGAGGACGGCAAGCAGTCGTTGCACGGGACTTCTCCTTCAGGGGTCGCCGGGACGGTCCCGGACACGGGTCTGCCCACGATACGGCGGCCCGTGGCATCGCGACAGCATCGCACCACCATCTTTATCCGAGGTCACTGTCCCCGCTGACTCCCGTCCGCGCGCCCTCGCCCGTCGTCGCGTCAGCACCTGGAGCGAAGCCACGAGCGCGCAGGAGTCCAGTACCCTGGCGAGGTGCGTCTCGTGGTTGCCCGCTGCTCCGTCGACTACTCCGGTCGTCTCACCGCCCATCTTCCCCTGGCTCCCCGCCTGCTGATCGTCAAAGCCGACGGCAGCGTGCTGGTGCATTCCGACGGAGGCAGCTACAAGCCCCTGAACTGGATGAGCCCGCCGTGCACGCTGCGCACCACGCGCCGGGACGATGCCGAGATCGAGGCCGACCCCGACAGCGACTGGATCGAGCAGTGGGACGTCACCCACGCCAAGAGCGGGGACACCCTGCGCGTGCGGCTGCACGAGGTGTTCGAGGACAGCGCGCATGAGCTCGGTGAGGATCCGGGCCTCCAGAAGGACGGCGTCGAAGCCCACCTGCAGGAGCTGCTCGCCCAGAACATCACCACGCTGGGCGAGGGATGGACCCTGGTCCGGCGCGAGTACGCGACAGCCATCGGCCCGGTCGACATCCTCGCGCGGGATGCCGACGGAGCGGCCGTCGCCGTGGAGATCAAGCGCCGCGGTGAGATCGACGGCGTCGAGCAGCTCACCCGCTATCTCGAGCTGCTCAACCGCGACCCGCTCCTGTCGCCCGTGCGCGGGATCTTCGCCGCGCAGGCCATCAAGCCGCAGGCGCGCGTACTGGCCGTCGACCGCGGGATCGACTGCGTCACCCTGGACTACGACGCGCTGCGCGGCATCGACGACTCCGAGGCGCGACTCTTCTGACCGCCTCCCCCGCTCGACCATCGCTCTCGGGCCGTCGCACAGTGCTTGGCGATCAAGGCCCCGACCACCGAGGAGCAGCCATGCCCGCCGATACCCCTGGACCTCGACTCCTCGAGGCCGACCTCGGGCTGCGCTGCCCTGCGGTGCTCCCTGACGGGCTGTGCCCCGACGCACTCGTCCTGATCGCCGGCTCCCGCGTCCTCTGGGCCGGGCCCGCAGCCCAGGCTCCGCCGCACACGGTGCTCACCTCGCGCCAGCACGACGGACTGCTGCTTCCGGGCCTCGTGGACCTCCACTGCCACGGCGGGGGCGGCGCGTCCTTCCCCGATGCCGAAGGCCCCGAGGAGATGCGCACGGCCGTGCTCGAGCATCGACGCCACGGCACCACCTCGCTCGTGGCTTCCCTGGTCACCGCGTCTGCTGCGACACTGCGCGCCCGTGTGCGGGACCTCTCTGCGCTCGCGCAGGACGGCGAGATCGCCGGCATCCATCTCGAGGGCCCCTTCATCTCGGTCGCGCGGAAGGGCGCTCAGAACCCCGAGCACATCCGCGGAGGCGACGCCGATCTGGTGCGCGAGCTCGCCGTGATCGCCGACGGAGCGCTCGCGACCATGACCCTGGCCCCGGAGTCGGCAGGAGCCGACGACGTCATCGACGCGCTCGCGCACTCCGGGGCGGTCCCGTCCCTCGGGCACACCGACGGGTCGAGCACGGACATGACCGGTGCCGTGCGGACCTCCCTCGATGCGCTCCGTCGGGCTCGGGGGCGCAGTCCCCGGCCGACCGCCACCCATCTGTTCAACGGCATGCGGCCCATCCACCACCGGGATCCGGGGCCCGCACTCGCCGCCCTCGACGCGGCGTCGCGCGGCGAGCTCGTGGTGGAGCTCATCGCCGACGGGGTGCATCTGGACGCCCGCACCGTCGCCCATGTCTTCTCCATCGCGGCCGACGGCGCCGTGGTGCTCGTGACCGACGCGATGGCAGCGGCGGGCATGGCCGACGGACGCTACAGCCTCGGCGCTCTCGACGTCACTGTCGACAAGGGGGTCGCCACGCTCACCGAGGGCGGCGCCATCGCCGGCGGCACGGCGCACCTGCTGGACGTCGTGCGCTTCGCCGTGCAGGAGGCAGGGATCGACCTCACGAGAGCTGTGCGTGCAGCCTCGTCGGTGCCCGCCGCAGTGCTCGGACTGCAGGATGAGATCGGCGCGCTGCGTGCGGGCCTGCGGGCGGATCTGCTGCTCGTCGACGCTCAGCTGCGCCCGGTGGAGGTGCTCCGCTCCGGCGCACCGGTCTGACCGACAGGACTCTCGGCCTCGAGGTGCCATCGCGCACCGAGGGGGCGGGCCCGATCCGTCAGGGCGGGCCGCTGGCAGGCGCCGCGCCCTCAGTCCGCGTCGCCGATGACCTGTCCTGTCGGCGCGGACTCCAGCCATGCGGTCAGGGCCGCGGTGGCACCTCGCTCGGCGATCGCCTGGACCTCCCGGCCGTCGGCAAGCGTGAGGGTCACCAGGCACTCGACCGGGGTCCCTTCGACCCGCACCGGCAGCTCACGACGCCGGACGTCGAAGATCTCGCTGCGTCGCACCGACAGCGACGGACCGGGCCGGAGCGATGCCATGTGGTACCAGCGGATGCGTTCGGTCCCGAAGCGGACCACGCCGTGCTGCCAGGCCTTGCCCCCGACCAGACCGCGCCGTCGCAGATCGCATTCGATCGCCCCGGGGCGCCGGTAGACGAAAAGATGCCTGCCGACCACGAGAAGTGCGCAGACGACGATGAGCACCCCGATCCCCAGGAGGAGGATCGGGATGCTCACATGCGTCATGGAAGGTGCGGACCCGTCAGCGTGCGGAGGTCAGGCGCTTGGCCCGATCGACGGCGATGGTGACCACGTCGCTGTCCATCGAGACGAAGCCCCCATGGACCTCGCGCTCGGTGACCTCGCCGTTGTCCGCGATGATGCGCACGACGCCGTCGCTGAGGATGGCGAGGGTGGGCTGCATGCGCGGCAGGATGCCCATCGAGCCATCGGCCGCGGGTACCACCACCTGCGAGGCGCCGCCGGACCACACGGTCCGATCCGCGGTGACGAAGGTGACCTCGAGGGAGCTCACTGACCGAGCTCCTTCTGGATGCGGTGCCAGTTCTCGAGCACCATGTCGATGCCGCCGACGTTGAAGAACGCCTGCTCCGCGATGTGGTCGAACTCGCCGTCGCAGATGCCCTTGAAGCCTTCGATCGTGTCTCGCAGCGGGACGTCCGAGCCGTCGACGCCGGTGAACTGCTTGGCGAGGTGGGTGTTCTGGGAGAGGAACTGCTGGATGCGGCGGGCGCGCGCCACGATCACCTTGTCCTCCTCGGACAGCTCGTCGACGCCGAGCATCGCGATGATGTCCTGCAGCTCCTTGTTGCGCTGCAGGATCTGCTTCACGCGCACCGCGGTGTCGTAGTGATCCTGACCGATGTAGCGCGGGTCGAGGATGCGCGAGGTGGAGGACAGCGGATCGATCGCCGGGTAGAGGCCGCGGGAGGCGATCTCGCGCGAGAGCTCGGTGGTCGCGTCCAGGTGGGCGAAGGTCGTCGCCGGAGCCGGATCGGTGTAGTCGTCGGCGGGGACGTAGATGGCCTGCATCGAGGTGATCGAGTGGCCGCGGGTCGAGGTGATGCGCTCCTGGAGGACGCCCATCTCATCGGCCAGGTTCGGCTGGTAGCCCACAGCAGAGGGCATGCGGCCCAGCAGCGTGGACACCTCGGAGCCCGCCTGCGTGAAGCGGAAGATGTTGTCGATGAACAGCAGCACGTCCTGCGCCTGGACATCGCGGAAGTACTCCGCCATCGTCAGCGCCGACAGGGCCACCCGGAGACGGGTGCCCGGCGGCTCGTCCATCTGGCCGAAGACCAGTGCGGTCTTGTCGATGACTCCGGACTCGGTCATCTCCTCGATGAGGTCCCAGCCCTCACGCGTGCGCTCGCCGACGCCGGCGAACACGGAGACGCCGTCGTGGTTGTTGGCCACGCGGTAGATCATCTCCTGGATGAGGACCGTCTTGCCGACGCCCGCGCCGCCGAACAGGCCGATCTTGCCGCCCTGCACGTACGGGGTGAGGAGGTCGATCGACTTGATGCCGGTCTCGAACATCTGGGTCTTGGACTCCAGCTGATCGAAGTTCGGCGCCTGACGGTGGATCGGCCAGCGATCGGTGACCTGGAGGGACTCCGGGTCCTTGTTGAGGGCCGTGCCCGTCACATCGAACACGGTGCCGAGGGTGGCGTCTCCCACCGGCACGGAGATCGGGGCGCCCGTGTCGACCACGGCCTGGCCGCGGACCAGGCCGTCGGTCGGCTTCAGGGCGATCGCGCGGACCATGCCGTCGCCCAGGTGCTGGGCGACCTCGAGGGTCAGGGTCGAGGGCTCGAGGCCCGCGCCCTGCGCATCGATGCGGGCGGTCAAGGCGTTGTAGAGGTCAGGGATGCTGCCCGGGGGGAACTCGATGTCGACGACCGCGCCGGTGACGCGGGCGATACGACCGGTCCCCTGCTGCTGCTCGGCAGCCGGGGCGGTGGTGGCGGGGGTGCTCATGTGCTTCTCTCCAATGGTTCAGGCCGGCGCTCGGTGCGCTTCGAGGCGGCTCAGCGTTCCTTGCGACCGGATCCCGCGAGGGCGTCGGCGCCGCCGACGATCTCCGTGATCTCCTGGGTGATCTCCGCCTGGCGGGCCGAGTTGGCCAGGCGCGTGAACTTCCGGATCTGGGTCTCGGCGTTGTCCGTCGCGGTCTTCATCGCGCGCTGCGTCGCCGCGTGCTCCGACGCGATCGACTGCATCAGGATGTTGACGATGCGGGACTCCAGATACCGGGGCATCAGCTCGTCCATGACGTGCTCGGCGTCCGGGGCGAACTCGTACAGCGGGTAGGTCGGCGACTGCTCGTCCTCGGGGCTGTCCACGATCTCGATCGGCACCAGGCGAGTGGCCCGTGCGACCTGATGGAAGCGGCTGAGGAAGCGGGTGCCCACCAGGTAGAGCTCGTCGATGTGCTCGGCAGGATCGTCGCTGAGGAGATCCGCTGTCACGCGCAGCGCGATGTCGTGGCCGAGATCGGCCAGCTCCGGCTCCGCGTACGGTGCCCAGGCGGCATGCGGCGGGCGGTTGCGGAACCTGTAATAGGTCTCGCCCTTGCGGCCGACCACGTAGAGCACAGGCGTCTTGCCCTCAGCGGTCAGCTTGTTGCCGAGCTCCTCCGCGGTGCGGATGACGTTGTGGGAGTACGACCCCGTCATCCCGCGGTCGGCCGTGATCAGCAGGATGCCGACGCGGCCGCTGGATGCGCGATCCTGATCGAGGAAGGTGTGCTCGACGTCGGTCGAGTGCGTGGCGACCGCACCGATGGCACGGGTGATCGCCTCGGCGTAGGGCGTCGTCGCGAGGACGCGCGCATGCGCCTTCGAGATGCGCGAGGCGGCCACCATCTCCTTGGCCTTGAAGATCTTCTTCATGCCCTGGGCGGAGCCGATCCGCTGCTTGTAGACCCTCTGCTGGGCTCCCATGTCTCTCCTTCGCGGGGATGATCCTGCCGGCGTCCTGCGCCTCCCGTCCGCGAGGACGGGAGGCTGTCAGGATCATCCGCGGACGATGCGCTCCTGGTCGATGTCCTCATCGGACGCGCTGGAGTGGACGTCGGTGACCGCGGCGTCCTGCCCCTTCGCGGCCAGGAAGTCACGCTTGACCTGCTCGAGGATCGACGAAGCCTGAGCCTCGGTCTCGTCCGAGAACTTCTGCGAGCTCCGGATGTCCTCGAGGACCGTGCCGTTGTGGCGCAGATGCTCGAGCAGCTGGGACTCGAAGTCGCGGACGTCCTCGACCTCGATCTCGTCGAGCTTGCCGGTGGTGCCGGCCCAGATCGAGATGACCTGCTCCTCGACCGGGAACGGCGAGTTCTGCGCCTGCTTGAGCAGCTCCATCAGACGCGCGCCGCGGCTGAGCTGCTGCTTGGAGGCGGCATCCAGGTCCGAGGCGAACATCGCGAAGGACTCGAGGTCGCGGTACTGGGCGAGCGAGATCTTCAGCGTTCCGGAGACGGACCTCATCGCCTTGATCTGGGCGGATCCACCGACTCGGGAGACCGAGATGCCGACGTCGACCGCCGGGCGCTGGTTCGCGTTGAACAGGTCCGACTGCAGGAAGCACTGGCCGTCGGTGATGGAGATGACGTTGGTCGGGATGTACGCCGACACGTCATTCGCCTTCGTCTCGATGATCGGAAGACCGGTCATCGAGCCGCCGCCCATCTCGTCCGAGAGCTTCGCGCAGCGCTCGAGCAGACGGGAGTGCAGGTAGAAGACGTCACCCGGGTAAGCCTCACGGCCCGGCGGGCGGCGCAGCAGGAGCGACACGGCGCGGTAGGCCTCGGCCTGCTTGGACAGGTCGTCGAAGACGATGAGGACGTGCTTGCCCTCGTACATCCAGTGCTGGCCGATCGCGGATCCGGTGTAGGGCGCGATGTACTTGAAGCCGGCGGGATCGGAGGCGGGAGCCGCGACGATCGTGGTGTAGTCCAGCGCGCCGTTCTCCTCGAGGGTCGCGCGCACCGAGGCGATCGTCGAGCCCTTCTGGCCGACGGCCACGTAGATGCAGCGGACCTGCTTCGACGGATCGCCCGACTCCCAGTTGGCCTTCTGGTTGAGGATCGTGTCGATGGCGACCGTGGTCTTGCCGGTCTGACGGTCGCCGATGATCAGCTGGCGCTGGCCGCGGCCGATCGGAGTCATCGCATCGATGGCCTTGAGGCCCGTCTGCATGGGCTCCTTGACGCTCTTGCGCTGCATGACAGTGGGGGCCTGGAGCTCGAGGGCGCGGCGGCCGACGGTCTCGATCTCGCCGAGGCCGTCGATGGGGGCGCCGGTGGGGTCGACCACGCGGCCGAGGTAGCCGTCGCCGACGGGGACGGAGAGCACCTCGCCGGTCCGGCGGACCTCCTGGCCCTCCTCGATCCCGGTGAACTCGCCGAGGACGACGACGCCGACCTCTCGCAGCTCGAGGTTCAGGGCGAGGCCGAGGGTCCCGTCCTCGAAGCGGACCAGCTCGTTGGCCATGATGTTCGGCAGGCCCTCGATGCGGGCGATGCCGTCGGCCGACTCGGTGACTCGGCCGATCTCCTCGCGGTCGGGAGTGCCGGCCTGGTAGGTGGACACCGCCGTGTCCAGGGCGTTCCGGATGTCCTCCGGTCGGATCGTGAGCTCAGCCATCGGAGTGCTTCGCTTCCTCTCGTCCCTCGCCGATGCGAAGGCTGTCGTCGTGATGCTGGGAATCGCCGGGAGCGGGGCCGTCAGGCCACCAGGCGAGTGCGTGCCTGCGCCAGGCGCGCGAGAACGGTCGCGTCATAGAGATCGTCGCCGACCCGGATGCGCAGGCCGCCGACGACGTCCTCGTCCAGGTCGTAGTTGGCCTGCACCTCGCGCCCGTAGACCCGAGTCAGGATGGAGCCGAGTCGGGCCTGCTGCTCCGGGGAGAGCGGGCGTGCGCTGGTGACCACGGCGAGCAGGCGGCTGCGTCGCGCGGAGGCGAACTCGGCGAAGCCGAGCAGACGGCGAGCGGGCTTCAGATCGCTGCGACGCGCCACGGCCCGACGGGCGAGCACGACGGTCAGCGGATGAGCCCGGCCCTCCAGCAGACGCGAGAGGATGCCCTCTCGCTCGGACGGCGTCTCACGGGCGTCGTCGAGCGCACCGCTCAGCGCGGAGCTGTCCTCGATCAGCCGGGAGATCTGGAACAGCTCCTCCTCGACCTGCTCGAGCGCGCCATCGCGGAAGGCCTGCTCGAGCAGAGCCTCGATGCCGAGCTGCTCGAGGGCGTCCAGGACGTCCTCCTGCTCGGACCAGCGGCGACGGACGACCTCGAGAGCGAGATCGAGTGCGGCCGGGGAGACGCGGCCGTCGAAGAGCGACCGCAGGACGCTCTCCTTGACCTCGGCAGGACGGCCGCCGTCGCTGAGGATCCGCACCAGCTGGTTGCTGGAGTCGATCGCATCGGCGACGGAGAAGAGGTCCCCGGCGGTCTGCTCGAGCGGCGCGCCGCCGCGGAACAGGTCCTGGGATCGCTGGGTCACCTCGTGGAGGGAGGTGGAGGAGGTTCCTCGCATCTGTGGTCCTTATCGGGTCGCGGACTGGGCGGACTCGAGGTCGTCCAGGAACCGGTCGATCACGCGGCGGGAGCGCTCGTCGTCGGAGAGGGACTCGCCGACGATCTTCGAGGCCAGGTCGCTGGCGAGCGTGCCCACCTCGCCGCGGAGCTCGGCGGCGGCGCTGGTGCGCTCCGCAGACAGCTGCTGACGTCCGGCGGCGAGGATGCGCTCGCTCTCGGCCTCGGCACGCGCCTTGGCCTCCTCGACGATCCGGGCGCCGTCGTGACGAGCCTGCTCGCGGATCGCGGCGGCCTCCTGCCGAGCGGCGACCAGCTCCTGCTCCTGCTGATCCTTGAGCTTGTCAGCCTGCTGCTGGACTTCTTCAGCCTTCTTGATGCCGCCCTGGATCTTCTCCGAGCGCTCGTCCAGCACGGCGTTCAGCCGCGGGAGGACGAACATGGTGAAGATGGCGATGAAGATGACGAGGAAGATGAACGTCCAGACGATCTCCGGAACCTCGGGGATGAGGAGCTTGTACCCCGGTACGGTGTCTTCAGCCTGAATCATCAGGGATGCCTCAGAAGATGAAGCCGGTGACGATGGCGAGCAGCGTCAGGATCTCGGTGAAGGCGATACCGATGAACATCGTGGTCTGCAGCTGGCCGCGGAGCTCGGGCTGGCGGGCCATCGCCTCGGCGGTCTTGCCGACGATGATGCCGATGCCGATGCCGGGGCCGATCGCTGCGAGACCGTAGCCGATAGCCGCGACATTGCCTTCGAGAGCGGCGAGGAGCGTGGTGTCCACAGGGTTTCCTTTCGGTTGTGCCGACCGGTCGGACGGCAAGAATCAGGGGCGGAGGGGAACGAGAGGGGTCGGACGATCAGTGCTCGTCCGAGGTCGCCATCTGGATGTAGACGGCGGAGAGCATCGTGAAGATGAAGGCCTGCAGCGCGGCGACGAAGATCTCGAAGCCGTAGATGCCGATCGCCAGCGCACCGGAGAACGGTGCGAGCGCGATCAGGGCCGAGCCCGAGAAGAGCAGCGCCTGGGTCATGCCGACGAAGACGACCAGCATGATGTGGCCGGCGACCATGTTGGCCAGCAGTCGGATGGTCAGCGATGCCCAGCGGATCAGAGCGACCTGCAGGAACTCGATCGGGACGAGCAGCAGGTAGATCGGCTTCGGGACGCCGGGGGGCATGGTCTCGTGCTTGAGGTACCCGCCCAGCCCGTGCTTCTTCACGCCGAAGAACACGTAGGTGCCGAACGTCCACAGCGCCAGCAGCAGAGGCATGCCGATCACCGAGGTGCCGGCCAGGTTGAGGCCGGGGACGACCCCGGCGAGATTCATCGCGAAGATGAAGAAGAACATCGTGATGAGCATCGGGGCGAACTTCCTGCCCTCGCGCAGGCCCAGCGTGTTCTGGATGACCGTGTTGTTCACGAACTCCATCAGCAGCTCGACGATGCTCTGCACGCGACCCGGGACGATCTTGGCGCGGGAGGCGATGATGCAGGTCGCCGTCAGCACGACGGCGATCACGATGAGGCGGACGAGCTGGACCCGGTTGAACTCGAACCAGGTGCCTCCGAAGAGGATCGCATCCGGGAAGAACTCCGCGATGCTCGGCACATGGAAGAACGAGTCACCTTCGGCGAGGAGGCTCACAGTGGCGTCGGAGGTGTTCAGCGCGATCTCCCGTGGTCGTCGTGGCGTTGTCCGGGCCGCTGCTCCCTCGGGGCTCTGCAGACCGGGCGCATGGTGGTCCCAGCCCGGCCGTCCCGGGTCACGTCAGCCTGGATGGTCGTGCAGCGTCCGTGCAGCAGCCGGTGGGTTTTCCGGTGTGCTCCGCACGATGGCCGGAGCTCCGCCCCCCGGGGGAAGGGAGCGCAACCGCGATGGCCAGGGGCCTGAGGCTCCGGACCCGCATCCGTCTCGTCGAGGAGCAGGGGATCAGGAACCATGCAGACATTCGTCCCGGTCGTGCGAGGACACGGGGAGCATATCAGAGCATCAGCCTCGCGGGCCCGGCCCGCCCACCTCCAGACGAGGCCTGCTGCGGACCATCTGGACGGCCTCCGAGAACGCTGCCGCGATCGCTCCGGCCAGAAGGGCGATCCCGAGCCACCCTCGGGCCATCCATTCGGCATCCCGCAGCAGAAGAAGTGCGATGATCAGCACGAACATCTTGACCATCCAGCTGCCCATCAGCACTGTCGCCCACGCCATCGGAGGCAGTGAGCGCGACAGGAGTGCACCGCCGAGAGTGGGCAGTGTCACGATGAGCGCGAGCCCGGAGCCCACCAGCGCACCGGCCAGCGCGCCATCGTCCCCGGCGAACCAGGCGACGGCGATCACCACCAGGTCGATCACGATCCCGACGGCGACGGCGAGCAGCAGGGCGCGCAGCATCATGCGGTCGTTGCGGGCGCGCGCCCGGGCGATGTCGGCGTCCGTGGGCTCCGACGGAGCCTCACGCCGTGCGTCGTCCGGGAGATCGGGGTTGTCATGCTCGGGCATCGCTGTCCTCGGTGTGCTCGGGGTCCGGCGTGGGGCGTTCGTGGAGGTGGGGTCGTCGGCCGCGCCGGCGACGCATGCGGGTGAGCGGGTCGAGGGTCAGCAGGATGGCGACAGCCAGACCGCTCGCCCAGAAGATCAGCACGGGACGTATCGGCAGGACGAGCGGCAGCAGCAGGCCTACGCAGATCACGACCGTCCAGAAGTACATGATGAGCACGGCGGTGCGCTTGGAGTGTCCCAGCCGCAGCAGGCGGTGGTGCAGATGCGCCTTGTCCGCGTGGAACGGCGACCTGCCGGAGCCGATCCGTCTCACGACCGCCAGTCCGAAGTCGAGGAACGGGATGATCATGACCCCGATCGGGAGGAGGATCGGGAGGAACTGGCCGAAGAAGTCGGCACCCGAGAGCCTCGCAGGATCGACCTGCCCGGTGACGGCGATGGTGCTCGCGGCCAGCAGCAGACCCAGCAGCATCGATCCGGTGTCACCCATGAATATCCGGGCCCGGTGCATGTTGTGCGGAAGGAAGCCGAGGCAGGCGCCGATGAGCAGCGCAGTCAGCAGGGCCGCCAGCGAGGAGTAGTCCGATGCCGATGCGCTGCGGGTGAGCGTGTACGCGTAGAAGAAGAAGGCCGCTCCGCCGATGGCCATGACGCCGGCGGCCAGGCCGTCGAGCCCGTCGACGAAGTTGACGGCGTTCATGCTCACGACCACCACCAGCACTGTGAGGATCAGCGCGGTGTGCGCGGACAGCAGGGTCACTCCCCCGATCGGGAGCGTGACCAGCTGCACTCCCTTCCACGCCATGAGCAGGGCCGCGAGCACCTGGCCGGCGAGCTTCGTCACCCAGTCAAGGTCCCACTTGTCGTCGGCGGCTCCGAGCAGGCACACCAGGCCTGCCGCCCCGAGGATCGCCCAGGGCTGCGCGTTGTCGCGGAAGACCGGTTGGAGGAAGGGGACGTTCGAGGCGATCAGCATCGCGGCCGCGACGCCGGCGAACATCGCCAGACCGCCCCAGCGCGGTGTCACGGCATCGTGGACGTCGCGCTCTCGGACAGCAGTCATCGCCCCCGCACGACGTGCCAGGAGCCTGACCGCGGGGGTGGTCAGGTAGGTCACTGCTGCTGCGACCAGCAGGACGAAGAGGTAGACCCTCACCCGTCTGCTGGGCGGGAGGAGTCGTCGGCGCCGTCCGCCTCTGCCGGCGCTCCCCCATCCGTCGGCTCCGTCCCGGGAGCGGGCTGCTCCGCATCGGCGGCGGACGGCGGTGCCTCGACCTCGGCCGCGACTCCCGGTACTGGCTCGGCCGGGAGGTCCAGCGCCGGGGCGATGCCGTCAGCATCAGGCCCCTCGCTCGGGGATCCCGCGCCGTCGTCGCTGCCGCCTGTTGCCTCGGCACTGCCCGCCGCCTCGGCCCCCTCCTCGGCGACCTGCTCATCGTCCGAGGCCACGGCGGCGGTCCCGTCGTCGGCAGAGCTCTCGGAGTCGGGGGACGGCTCGGGTTCGGGTGCGGTGAAGATGTCCCCGACGGCGGCGACGATCTCCTCACGGCTGAGTGCCCCCTCCCGCACGATCTCGGCGGGGACGACGGTCGTGTCGATGATCGTGGAGCTGGTGCCGATCCGGGCCGGTCCCCCGTCGAGGTACACCTCGACGCTGTCGCCCAGCTGGGTCGCCGCGTCCAGGACGCTCAGCGCCGCAGGCTTTCCATGCCGGTTCGCGCTGGAGACCGCGAGCGGACCGGTGCGGCGCAGGAGCTCGAGGGCGATGTCGTCCTCAGGCATGCGCAGCGCGACCGTTCCCCGCGTCTCCCCCAGGTCCCAGGTCAGCGAGGGCTGAGCGGTGAGGATCAGGGTGAGCGCACCGGGCCAGAACTCGTCGGCCAGACGCTCGACGTACTCGGGGACGTCCACGGCCAGGGCGAGCAGCACCGCATGGTCGCCCACGAGCACCGGCGGCGGAGTGTCGCGCCCCCGACCCTTGGCGTCGAGCAGCGCCTGGACGGCCTCCGGGGCGAAGGCGTCGGCGCCGATGCCGTAGACGGTGTCCGTCGGCAGGACGATCAGCCTGCCGTCGCGGACGGCGTCGACGGCCGACTGCAGAGCATCCTCGCGGGTGTCAGGGTTCTGGGTGTCGTGCACGCTCACCGGGTCAGTCTCTCACTTCCGGGGTGTCGGATCCTGTGTCGCGGAGGGCGACGAGGAATCGGTCGCGCCCGGTGAGGTCCCGGGCGGTGCGGACGGCGACGAACCCGCCCATGTCGAGGGCGGCCTCACGTGCGGCACGGCCCTGCACGTCGGCATGCTCCATCACGAGCACGCCGCCCGGTCGGAGCAGGCCGGCCGCGAGCTCGATGACGCGCCGCGGCACCTCCATGCCGTCCGGTCCGCCGCCGTAGAGCGCCCTCTCGGGATCGTGCTCCCGGACCTCGAGGTCGCGCGGGATCGCATCGGGCGGGACGTAGGGCGGGTTCGCGAGGACGGCATCGGCACCGGCCGGACCGACCCCGCCCTCCCGCTCCAACCGCGCCAGCACGTCCCGGTCCATGAGGTCCGCCTGCACGACGCGTCCGCGGGAGGCGTCCACGGCCTCGATGTTCCGGCGCGCCAGCCGCACGGCCTCGCCGTCGACCTCGACCGCGAGCACGCGCGCATCGGGCAGCTCGTCGAGAGCGGCGGCGGCCAGCGCCCCGGAGCCCGTGCACAGGTCGACCACCGTCGTCGGCGTGGTCGGCGCCTCCTGCTGCATGAGGTCGATGGCGAGCTCGGTCTCAGGACGCGGGATGAACACTCCAGGATGCACCGCCAGCATCAGTCCCCGGAAGGGCGCGCGACCGAGGATGAGCTGCAGGGGCTCCCTCGCCTCGCGACGGGCGACGAGCGCCTCGAGCCGATCGTCGAAGTCGTCGGGGAGGGCATCCAGGAGGACCAGCGGGCGATCGGTGCCGACGGCCTCAGCGATCAGCGCCCGCGCGTCGACGCTCGAGGACGGCACGCCGGCGGCACCCAGCCGCTGGGTGGTGGCCGCCAGAGCAGCACGCAGACGCGAACGGGGATCCTCAGGCGCGCGGGGGGCCGACGGTGCTGCGGTCATCTCTCAGCTCTCCCCCTGTGCGGCCGCCGCCAGGCGGGCTTCGCGCTCAGCCGCACGGGCCGATGCGACCAGCGGCTCGAGATCCCCGGCGAGCACCTGAGGAAGGTTGTTGGCCTTGTACCCGGTGCGATGGTCGGCGACTCGGGCCTCCGGGAAGTTGTAGGTGCGGATCCGCTCGGAGCGGTCGACGGTGCGCACCTGCGCCCTGCGCGTCGCGGACGCCTGCGCATCCTGCTCCTGCCGACGGACGTCCAGCAGCCGGGTGCGGAGGATGCGCATCGCCTGCTCGCGATTGCGCAGCTGGCTCTTCTCGTCCTGGCAGGAGGCGACGATCCCGGTGGGAACATGCGTCACGCGGACCGCTGAGTCCGTCGTGTTCACGCTCTGGCCTCCCGGACCGCTCGAGCGGTAGACGTCGATGCGGAGATTCGCGGGCGCCATCTCCTCCGCGAGCAGCTCCTCCTCGTCGGCCTCATCCGCCTCGGGAAGGACCAGGACGCCGACAGCCGAGGTGTGGATGCGGCCCTGGGACTCCGTGACCGGCACCCGCTGGACGCGATGCACACCCGCCTCGTGCTTGAGATGCGCGAAAACGCCGTCGGAAGCGGAGGAGGCGGTGCGGGCGGAGATCGCGGCGGTGACGTCCCGCAGCCCCCCGAGCTCGGACTCCGAGGAGTCCAGGAGCTGGAAGGACCATCCCTTCTGCTCGGCATAGGAGCGGTACATCCGCAGCAGCTCGGCGGCGAACAGGGCGGACTCCTCTCCCCCGGCTCCGGCCTTGATCTCGAGGATCACGTCCCGTCCGTCGTCGGGGTCGCGCGGTGCGAGCAGGTCGTCGAGACGCTCGGAGAGGGACTCGACATCGCTGCGCAGCTGCTCGGCCTCAGCGGCGATCTCGGGGTCGTCCCGACCGAGCTCGACCGCCGCGGCGAGGTCCTCCCTGGCGGCGGCGAGCCGATCCGCGACCGCGACCACGGCCTCGAGCTCGGCATACCGCCGTCCGACGGCACGGGCGCGCGCCGCATCGGCGTGGAGGGACGGATCGGCCATCTCCCGCTCCAGGCGGGAGTGCTCCGCGCGCAGCGGCGCGAGCCTGTCCTCGCTCTCGGAGGTCATCGCACTCCCCGTCTCCCTGTGCTCAGCCCTGCTGGTCTGCAGTCCACCGAATCGGACCGGCCCCGGATCGGGCCGATCGCACCGGCCGCGCCCCGCGCGGCCGCATCGCACCCGCCGAATGGGCGGACACGACGACGCCGGTGCGCACCCGGGGGTGCGCACCGGCGTCGGAAGACGAGGTCAGGCCTTCTTCTTGCCGTAGCGAGCCTCGAAGCGGGCCACGCGGCCGCCGGTGTCGAGGATCTTCTGCTTGCCGGTGTAGAAGGGGTGGCACGCGGAGCACACCTCGGCGCGGATCACGCCGTCCTTCTTGGTGCTGCGGGTGGTGAACGTGTTCCCGCAGGTGCAGGACACCTCGGTGACGACGTAGTCGGGGTGGATGTCGGCCTTCATCGCTCTCTCCTTGCTCGAGTCGCTGGGTCGGCGCCCGGCGGGTGCCGTGAACCAGAACCGACGCACCATTCTGCCACGCCGCACCTCCTGAGGCGAGGTGCGACGGGTGCGGCGTGCGCTACACGACCCTCTCCCCCTGGGACGCCGGCTCGACGTCCCGTCGTCAGGCGGACTCCCTCCCCATCAGCCGATAGGCGACGGTGCGTCGCGCGAGCGGACCCTGATGAGGAATGCGTCCGGCGAAGATGCCGTCGACGAGATCGACGGCCTCCCGGGCGGCCTCTGCGAGGTCCACGCCGAGCGTCGTGAGCTCGGGGTGCACCAGCGTGCCGATGCTCAGCCCGTCGATGCCGACCACCCGCACCTGCTCCGGCACCTGCACGTCGAGGGCGCGCAGCACCTTGAGGACCGCGAGCGCGTGGGCGTCGTTCCATCCCATGAGCACGTCCGCGCCGTCCTCGAGCGCGCGGGAGACCTGCGCCCCGATCCCGTCGGCGGTGCCCGGCACGACAGTCACCTCGAGGCCGAGCTCCGCGAGAGAGAGGTTCAGGCGCGTGGCGCGCGGCGTCTCCTGCGCGGATGCGTCCAGGAGCGCGAGACGCCGCGCGCCACGGCCGGCGAGCCGGTCGGCCAGTGCCGACAGCGCTTCGGCATCGTCGAACCGCACGCCCGCCGCGTCGTGGTCGGCGGGGGCATCCAGGCGCACCAGAGGCATCCGGCCGGGAAGGTCCGCTCCGGTCGCCGCGGGCAGTCCGTAGCCGAGGAGAGCATCGCAGCGGCGTGCGAGGTCCAGAGCGACGGACTGAGGATCGTCCGCGCCTCCGGTCTCAGCGAGCACCACGTTCCAGCCCCTCGGAGCGGCCTCCCGGACCACGGCCCGCGCGATCTCCGGGAAGAAGGCGTTGGCGAGGTCGTCGACCAGCAGACCGAGCGCCGGCGGCTCCGCCGAGACCAGTCCGCGACCGGAGCGGGACGGGCGGTAGTTGAGCTCCTCCGCCGCTGCGAGCACCTTCTCCCTGGTCTCGGCGCTGATGCCGGGCAGATCGTTCACGGCACGGCTCACCGTCTGCCGCGAGACGCCGGCCGCTGCGGCGACGTCGATGATGGTCGCGCGTCGCGGTCGCGCACCGCCGCCCCCGGCCCTCGCGGATCCGGCGCCTCCGGATCCGCGGGCGATGCCCGCGTCGCTCATGGCCGTGCTCCTCGCAGATCGAGCCAGGCGACATGCTCCGGGGTCAGCTCCACCGCCAGGCCCCGCATCGATGAGCGCATCTCGGCGATCGACCGAGGCCCGAACAGGGGGAAGGTCGGGAACGGCTGGGCGAGCACATAGGCGAGCGCGATCGCTGTGGGAGGCACGCCGAACTCCGCCGCGAGCTCCCGAGCGCGATCGAGGCGCTCGAAATTGTCATCGGTGTAGAAGCAGCGCACGAGCTCCTCGTCGGAGCGATCCTCGGGGTGCGCCCTCCCTGCGAAGAAGCCGCGAGCCTGCGAGGACCACGGGAACAGCGGGAGCCGGCGCTCCTCGAGCCAGCTCTTGGAAGAGGGATCCGTGACGTGGACGCACCCCCTCCAGGGCACGTCGACCGCCTCTGCGAGCCCGAAGTGGTCGCTGAACAGGCTGAACCCGTGCTTGCCGTGCTCGCGCGCATAGGCGTCGGCCTCGTCGATGCGCTCCGGGGTCCAGTTGGAGCCTCCGAAGGCGCGGATGCGGCCGGCACGCACGTGCTCGTCCAGGACGTCCACGAACTCGCCGACGGGGACATCGGGATCGTCCCGATGCATCATGTAGAGGTCCGCGTAGTCGGTCTGCTGACGCTCGAGCGACTCGAGCAGCTGTCGGGTGATGGACTCGGGATCGCAGTGCGGAGTGTGCGCGCCCTTGGTGATCACCACGACGTCCTCGCGGATGCCGCGATTGGCCACCCACTGCCCGAGCAGCTCTTCGTGATGCCCGCCGCCGTAGATGTAGGCGGTGTCGAAGGCCGTCCCGCCGGCCTCGAAGAACGCGTCGAACAGTGCCGAGGCGTGGGCGAGGTCCGGCTGGTTGTCGCAGCCCATCACGAGGCGGGAGATGCGTTTTCCGACCCCGGCGATCTCGCCATAGGTCATCGGCGCATCCTCGGAGACGCGGAGCGGAGCACCGGAGACGACGGGGATGCGGGCGTCGTCGGCCTCGAAGGCGAACCGCAGGCCGATCTGGTCGCGCCAGGAGTCCAGCAGCTTCGCCTGGCCGAGGCTCGCCTCGAGATCCCAGCCGGGCACGTCGCCGCTCCCGGCGGCTCGGGCGAGGGCATCGGCCTCGAGCGCATAGGGATGCGCACCGTCGAACCGGACCTCCCGGCGCTGCTCGCCGACGACGTCGACCACGATGCTCTGCGACGCGGAGAGCGCCCAGGGCTCCGACAGCCTGATCGTCCCCCGGGTGCCGGTGATGGTCGCGGACTGGGGATCGTCGAGGCGGACTCCGGTGCGGAGGGAGGCGGTCGCCCCGCCGGGGAAGACGAGCTGGGCGGTGGCCCATTCGTCGACCCCCGTGGGGCCGAGGGTGCCGCGTCCGACGAGCGACGTCGGCTCCTGGACGTCGGTGCCCGCGGCCGCCCCGGCGACGAGCCGGGCGAAGGACAGCGGGTAGCAGCCGACGTCGAGGATCCCGCCGCCGGCGACGGCCGGGTCGAACAGACGACCCTCCCGACGCCCCGTGTCGAAGGAGAACGATGCGTCGATGTGGACGAGCTCCCCGATCGTGCCGTCGGCGACCATCTCGAGGACCGCGACGGTCTGCGGGTGGAAGCGGTACATGAACGCCTCCAGCAGCGTCCCGCCGGTGCGTCGGGCGGCGTCCGCCATCGCCATGGCGGTGCCGTGGTTCACCGCGAGCGGCTTCTCGCACAGCACATGCTTGCCCGCCTCGAGAGCGGCGATCGCGAGACGCGCATGCCCGGTGTGGACGACGGAGACGTACACCGCATCGACGGCGTCGGACGCGAGCACCTCCTCGTAGGTGCCGACGACGGCGTCCGCGCCCAGGTCGAACTCCTCGGCGAAGGCGCGGGCGCGCTCCGGGTCGCGGCTGCCGGCGCCCACGAGGACTCCGTGCTCGGAGCGGGGCAGCTGGGTGGCGAAGCGGCGGGCGATGCCGCCGGGACCGAGGACGGCCCAGCGCAGACGGGTGCTCATGGAGACCTCACTGTCGGGAGTACGGGATGCTCAGCTGGCGGAGTGAACGTTCACGCCATGTCCGACGCTACCTCCGTCCCGGCCCGAGGGCAACGCCTGACCCGCATCGAATCCGTGATCGGAGGGCGCCGGGATCGGATGCGTCGGCACGCGCGCCGGCACCTGAGCGCGGGAGCGCCGACGGGGCGCCTCCCCGGAGGGAGGCGCCCCGTCGGCGGAGGCCTCTCGCGAGAGCCTCTGCGCGATGCGCTCAGTCGTTCGTGCGCTGCCCCACGCTCGGCGTGTTCTTCTGGACCGTCATCAGGAACTCGGCATTCGACTGGGTCTTCTTGATCCGCTCCAGGAGCATCTCCAGAGCCTGCTGCTGCTCGAGCGAGCCGAGCACGCGGCGGAGCTTCCACATGATGGCCAGCTCCTCCTTGCTCATCAGCTCCTCCTCGCGACGCGTGCCGGAGGCGTTGACGTCCACGGCCGGGAAGATGCGCTTGTCGGCCAGGTTGCGCGAGAGGCGCAGCTCCATGTTGCCGGTGCCCTTGAACTCCTCGAAGATGACCTCGTCCATCTTGGAGCCGGTCTCCACCAGCGCCGAGGCGAGGATCGTCAGCGAGCCGCCGTGCTCGATGTTGCGCGCGGCGCCGAAGAACCGCTTGGGCGGGTACAGCGCCGATGCGTCGACACCGCCCGAGAGGATGCGCCCGGACGCGGGAGCGGCCAGGTTGTAGGCGCGCGAGAGGCGGGTGAGCGAGTCCAGCAGCACGACCACGTCGCGACCCATCTCGACCAGGCGCTTGGCCCGCTCGATCGCGAGCTCCGCCACGATCGTGTGGTCGGAGGCGGGGCGGTCGAAGGTCGAGGCGATGACCTCGCCCTTGACCGTGCGCTGCATGTCGGTGACCTCCTCGGGGCGCTCGTCGACGAGCACGACCATGAGGTGGACCTCGGGGTTGTTGGCGGTGATCGCGTTGGCGATCTGCTGCATGATGATCGTCTTGCCGGCCTTGGGCGGCGCGACGATCAGACCGCGCTGGCCCTTGCCGATCGGCGAGACCAGGTCGATCACGCGCTGCGAGACGCTGTTGCCGGCGGTCTCCAGGCGGAGCCGCGAATCCGGGTACAGCGGCGTCAGCTTGCCGAAGTCCACGCGCTGCCGCGCACGCTCCGGGGTCATGCCGTTGATCGTGTCGACCTGCACGAGGGCCGCGAACTTACCCTGATGACCCTTCCCTCGGCGATTGCGGCCGCCCGAGTACTGCTGCTGCTCGAAGGCCTGCTCCTCACCGTCGCGGGGAGCCTTCACCTGGCCCGTGATCGCATCGCCCTTGCGCAGGCCGTGCTTGCGCACCTGGTTCATGCTCACGTGCACGTCGCTCGGGCCGGGGAGATATCCGGTGGTGCGGACGTAGGCGTTGTTGTCGCGCACGTCCAGGATGCCCGCGACAGTCACGAGCTCCTCGCCCTCGCGAACCTCGGTGTCCTCGGCCTGGCCGCCCTGCTGCCCCTGGTCCTGTCCGCCGCGCCCGCGGCGCTTGCGATCGCGAGAGCGGTTGCGGCTGCGGGAACGGCCCCGACGATCGTCGTCATCCCCGTTGCGGCCTCCCTGGCGACGATCGTCGTCGGGCTCTCCCGAGCGGTCCGGCAGCTCGATGTCCTCGATGCGGGCGGGGCGGCGCTGACCGCCGCGCCCGTCGCGATCAGCACGATCGCCGCGGTCTCCACGTTCGCCGCGGCTCTCCCGCTCCGTGCGCTGGTCACCGCGGTTCTCGCCCTGCTCACCGCGGGTGCCCTCGCGGGGACGACGGTCACCTCGGCCCTCGTTCTCGGCACCATCCGAAGGCGCAGAGCGATCAGGGAGGTCGATCTCGAGCGCAGGCGCTCCGTTCTCGCGGTTCTCGCGGTTCTCGCGTCCACCGGATCGGCCACGGGACCGGCTGCGGCCGCGCCCGGAGGCCGACGACGAGCCGTCCTCGCCGGCTTCGTCGGCCTGCTGCTCGTGACGCCCGGTCCTCTCGACGGGCTCGTCGGCCTTCGCCGCGGACCTTGCGGCCTTCTGCGCGGGCTCACCCTTCTCGGCGGACCCGGACTTCTCGACGGACCCGGACTTCTGGTCCGGCCGCTCCTGCGCCGACGGGGCCTCCGAGGACTTCTGTGCGGTGCGTCCGCCCGACGAGCGCTTCTCCGCGGGGGCGGCGGAGACAGACGGAGCCGAGGGTGCCGATCCCCCGTCGATGGCGGCGATCAGCTCGCTCTTGCGGAGCCGACGGGCGCCCTTGATGCCGAGGGAGGCGGCGATGCCCTGGAGCTCGGTGAGCTTCTTCGACGCGAGGTCGCTGCCGGCGCCGGAGGTGGGGGTGGAGTCGTTCACCCGGTGTCCTTCCTGTCGGACCGGTCATGCCGGTCCTGTACTGGGGCGGTGGCCGAGGCGCGTCGAGGTGGCGTTATCGCCCGTGCGCAGCCGGGGCTCATCCGTGCAGGAGCGCAGCCGACGATGCATGGGGCACCGCAGGCTCGCCTGCCGGGGTGGTTCTTGGGTTGCGTCGGCGCCGGAGCAAGGGCCTGCAGGCCTCGACATGCGCGGAGCGCAGGGACCATGCGGGACGCGGATCAGCCGATTGCATCGGGAGCGGGGTGCGATCAAGAAGCACCCGCCCGCGGTCGATGCCGTCTGGACGCAGGGTCAACCTACCACACAGCGGGCGCCGTCCTCGCGCAGCGGGACCTCCGCGACACGCCAGCCCGACGGATCGTCCACGACCCTGCGCACCAGCGGCGAGATCTGCGAGCGAGAGCCGTCGAGGACCAGCACCGAGGGGCCCGCGCCCGAGATCACCGCGGGGAAGCCCTCGCTGCGCAGCACGCGCACCAGCTCCACGCTCTGGGGCATCCCCGGCGCCCGCTGCTCCTGATGGAGGCGGTCCTCGGTCGCCTCCAGCAGCAGACCCGGCTCATCGGACAGCGCGTGGACGAGGAGGGCGGCCCGGGCCGCGTTGAACGCCGCGTCCGCATGCGGGACCTTCGCGGGCAGCAGGGTGCGGGCATGGTCCGTGGACAGCGTCGAGGTCGGCAGCAGCACGAGGGGCCGCAGCGCGTCGGCCCGATGATGCAGGGACACCGCCCGTGCGCGACCGCCCTCCATCCAGGCCAGGGTGATCCCGCCCAGCAGAGCGGGCGCGGCGTTGTCCGGGTGCCCCTCGAACTCCGAGGCGAGCTGCAGGATCGTGTCGTCATCGAGGGCCTCGGGATCCGAGATCAGTCCACGGGCGAGCAGCAGCCCGGCGACCGTCGCGGCGGCGCTCGACCCCATGCCCCGCCCATGGGGGATCCGGTTCACGGCATGCAGACGCATGCCCACCTGCGGCGCCCCCGCATGATCGAGTCCGCGCCGCACCGCTCGGACCACCAGATGGCTCTCGTCCTGCGGAACGCTGTCCGCCCCTTCGCCCTCGGCGATGATCTCGAGCCCACCGGTGGTCGCCTCGATCTCGAGGTCGTCGCAGAGGTCCAGCGCCAGCCCCAGGGCGTCGAAGCCGGGGCCGAGGTTCGCCGAGGTCGCGGGGACGTGCACCCGCGCCCGGGCGTGCTCGATCCTCACAGCCCGATGGCGTCGACCGCGGCGGCGATGTCGACGGGGATGACCGTGGGGGTGAGATCGCGCTGCGACAGCGCGGTGTCGATGTCCTTGAGGCCGTTTCCCGTCACGGTGATCGCGATGGTCGCGCCGGCAGGGACCTCTCCCCGCTCGGACTGCTGCAGCAGTCCGGCCGCACCGGCGGCGGAAGCGGGCTCGACGAAGATGCCGACGTCGGAGGCCAGCAGGCTCTGCGCGGCGAGGATCTGCTCGTCGCTGACGGCGTCGATGATGCCGCCGGACTCGTCGCGAGCCGCGGAGGCCAGGTCCCAGGAGGCGGGGGCGCCGATGCGGATCGCCGTGGCGACCGTCTCCGGATCGGCGATCGGGCGGCCGGCGACGAACGGGGCGGCGCCGGCGGCCTGGAAGCCCCACATCCGCGGCACCGACGAGGTGATCCCCTTGTCCCGGTACTCCGTGTACCCCATCCAGTACGCGGAGATGTTCCCGGCGTTCCCGACCGGCAGGAGGTGCAGGTCGGGGGCCTTCCCGAGAGCGTCGCAGATCTCGAAGGCACCGGTCTTCTGCCCCTGCAGGCGGTAGGGGTTGACGGAGTTCACGAGCTCGACCGGATGCTCGGCGTGCAGCTTCCGAGCGATCTCGAGGCAGTCGTCGAAGTTGCCCTTCACCTGCACGAGCTTCGCCCCGTGGACGACGGCCTGGGCGAGCTTCCCGGCAGCGATCTTCCCTTCGGGCAGGAGGACCACGCAGGTCATCCCCGCCACCGCGGCGTACGCGGCGGCGGAGGCGGAGGTGTTGCCGGTGGAGGCGCACACGACGGTCCTCGCTCCGTCGTTGAAGGCCTTCGTCATGGCCGAGACCATGCCTCGGTCCTTGAAGGAGCCGGTCGGGTTCTGGCCCTCGACCTTGATGTGGACGTCCGCGCCGACGGCGCGCGAGAGCGCCGGGGCGGGGACCAGAGGGGTGCCGCCCTCGCCCAGGGTGAGCAGGGTGGCCGACGAGCTGAACGGCAGGTGCTCGCTGTATTCGGCGAGCACGCCGCGCCACTGATGCGCCATGCGGGTCATTCTCCTTCGATGCGCAGAACCGAGTCGATGCCGAGCACCGTGGACGTCGAGGAGAAGACGTCCAGCGAGGCGGTCATCGCAGATTCGACGGCCTTGTGGGTGGTGATGCCGATATGGGCCAGCGGATGGCCGTCGGCGGAGGGGTCCTCCGAGGAGCCCTCGAGGAGCTCCTGGTGGATGGTGGAGATGGAGATGCCATGGCCCGAGAGAGTGCCGGCGATCTCGGCGAGCACCCCCGGACGGTCCTGGACCGTGAGCGAGACGTAGAAGGCGCTGCGCAGGTCGTCGACCGGGATCATCTCGAGCTCGGCGTAGCTGGACTCCCTCGGGCCCACTCCCCCGCCGACCCGGTGCCGGGCCGCCGAGACGAGGTCTCCGAGGACCGCCGAGGCCGTGGGGGCCCCGCCGGCTCCCTGCCCGTAGAACATGAGGGAGCCTGCGGCGTCGGCCTCGATGAAGACCGCGTTGTACGCCTCGGAGACGGCGGCCAGCGGATGCGTGTCCGGGATCAGCGCAGGGTAGACGCGGGCGGAGATGCGCTCCTGCTCGCCGTCGTCCACGCGCTCGACGATCGAGAGCAGCTTGATGGTGCGGCCCATGCGGCTCGCGGCTGCGATGTCCTGGGCGGAGACCTCCGTGATGCCCTCGCAGTGCACGTCCGAGAGGCGCACGCGGGTGTGGAAGGCGAGGGAGGCGAGGATCGAGGCCTTGGCCGCTGCATCGTGGCCCTGCACGTCGGCCGTCGGATCTGCCTCCGCATAGCCGAGCTCCTGCGCCGAGGACAGGGCGGAGGCGAAGTCCGCTCCCGTGCGCGTCATCGCGTCGAGGATGTAGTTGGTGGTGCCGTTGACGATGCCGAGCACGCGCTGGATGCGATCCCCGGCGAGGGACTCCCGCACCGGGCGCACGAGAGGGATCGCTCCCGCGACGGCGGCCTCGAAGTGCAGATCGACGCCGTGGGCGTCGGCCGCCTCGTAGAGGGCCGCCCCGTCCTGGGCGAGCAGCGCCTTGTTGGCGGTCACGACGCTCGCCCCGTGCTCCATCGCGTCGAGGAGCAGGGTGCGGGCCGGTTCGATGCCTCCCATGACCTCGACCACGAGATCGGCGTCGCGGACGAGCGCAGAGGCGTCCTCCGTCAGCAGCTCGCGGGGGACGTGGGGGCCGCGGTCCCGGCCGAGCTCGCGCACGGCCACGCCTGTCACCTCGAGCCGGGCGCCGATGCGATGCGCGAGATCGTCGCCCTGCTCGTCGATGAGGCGGAGCACCTCGGAGCCGACGGTGCCGGCACCGAGCACGGCGACCCGCAGCGCAGGGGGCGCGGCGGCGTCGGCCGAGGAGGCAGCGGAGCTGCCGGGCTGGGACTGGGACATGGGTGGTGTCGTCCTTCCGCGGTATCCAACGTCTGGCCGGAGCGGCTCCCGGAACTGTATCCGAGCGGACCGGTCGCGTGAGTCCGAGTGTGAATGAATGGGACGGAGCATCCGCTCGGGGTCAGCCGACGTCGAGTCCGAGCAGGTCGTCCTCGGTCTCGCGACGGACCACCACCCGGATCTCCCCGTCCTTGACCGCGACGACCGGAGGCCGCGGAACATGGTTGTAGTTGGAGGCCAGCGAGTAGCAGTAGGCGCCGGTGACGGGCACCGAGACCAGGTCGCCGCGCCGCACGTCCGCGGGAAGGTACTCGTCCTTGACGACGATGTCACCGCTCTCGCAGTGCTTCCCCACCACGCGCACCACCTCGGGCGCGGCATCGGACACGCGCCCGGAGAGCACGCAGGAGTAGTCCGCGTCATAGAGGGCGGTGCGGATGTTGTCGCTCATGCCGCCGTCGACCGAGACGTACACCCGGTGGTGGGGACCGCCCAGGCGCACGTCCTTCACGGTGCCGACGGTGTAGAGGGTCTGCGTGGAGGGCCCGGCGATCGCACGTCCCGGCTCGAAGGCGACGTGAGGGACCTCGAGCTCGAGCTCATGGCACTGCTTCTCGACGATCCCCGCGATGCCGTCGGCCAGCGCCTCGGGCGTCGAGGGCGTGTGCTGCGTGTTGTACATGACGCCGAAGCCGCCGCCGAGATCGAGATGGTCGATCGTGTGGGACAGCTCGTCGCGCACCTGCGCGACGAGGTCGAGCACGCGCCGTGCTGCGACCTCGAAGCCGCCGACGTCGAAGATCTGCGAGCCGATGTGGGAGTGCAGTCCGATGAGGGCGAGCTCCTCGCGCGGCAGCACGCGGCGGATGCCCTCGAGCGCATCCCCGGAGGTGATCGAGAGGCCGAACTTCTGGTCCTCGTGGGCGGTCGCGATGAACTCATGGGTGTGAGCCTCCACACCGGTGGTCACGCGCAGCATGACCGGGGCGACGAGGCCGAGCCGACGGGCGATCTCGGCGACCTGATCGATCTCCGGCAGCGAGTCGACCACGACGCGACCGACCCCCGCCTCGAGCGCACGGGAGATCTCGGCATCGGACTTGTTGTTGCCGTGGAGGGCGATGCGCTCCGCGGGGAAGCCGGCGCGCAGCGCGACCGCGAGCTCACCGCCGCTGCACACGTCGAGCCCCAGGCCCTCCTCGTCGACCCAGCGCGCGACCGCACCGCACAGGAACGCCTTGCCCGCGTAGTACACGCTCGCGCCGGCGTGCGGGGCGAATCCGCGTGCGAAGGCGTCGCGGAACCGTCGGGCCCGCGCACGGAAGTCGTCCTCGTCGAGCACGAAGGCGGGCGTCCCGACCTCCTCGGCGATCCGGCGCACGTCCACGCCGCCGACCTCGACGGCCCCGTCGGCCCCGCGGTGGGAGGTCTCCGACCACAGGCCGGGGATCAGCATGTTGACGTCGGTGGGATACGGGAGCCACGTGGGGGCGGCATCGTTGCCGTGGAGGGCTCCGGCTTCGTGGGCGCGCATGGCTGCTCCTGGAGAGGTCGTCGCTCGGATCCGACGGGATCGGGGCGGGTGATGCGGATGATGCGGATGGCTGCACGGCGCGGTGCCGGGCCGGTGCTGCGGTGGGGCCGGTGATGAGCGGCGGTGCAGGACGCTACGCGGGTGGCCGGTCCGCTCGTCGGCGCGTCCGTCCCGTGGCGGGCGCAGACCGTCGAACACTATCGCGATGACGCGCCGCTGGGCACGTCCGCCCAGCTCAGCCCTCGAGCAGGCGGCATCGGGCGGCTCGGACGGGGCTCGGAGCGAGCTGCAGCGCCTTGGTACCGTGATCCCTGTGACGGGGCTCTCCCCCGTCGTCCGCATGAACCTCAGGAGTCGCCGTGCCCAAGCCCGTCCTGCAACCTGTCGCCGATCATGAGCTCGTCGTGGTCGCCAACCGTCTGCCGGTGGGGTCGCGCACCCTGCCAGACGGCGCGACCGAATGGGTGACCAGTCCCGGCGGTCTGGTCACCGCGATGGAGTCGGTCATGCGCACCGTCGACTCAGGAGCCTGGGTGGGCTGGCACGGGAGCGCCGGCGACGCCCCCGCCCCCTTCGAGGCCGACGGGATGCAGCTGTACCCCGTGGAGCTCTCCCGCAAAGACGTGGAGAAGTACTACGAGGGCTTCTCCAACGGATCGCTGTGGCCCCTCTATCACGATGTGATCGTCGACCCGGAGTTCCATCGCACCTGGTGGGATCACTATGTCCAGGCGAACCGTCGGTTCGCCCGCACCGCGGCAGCCGTCACCGGACCCTCGGGCATCGTGTGGGTCCACGACTACCAGCTGCAGCTCGTGCCGCAGATGATCCGCGGCGCCCGGGCCGACGTCCGGATCGGCTTCTTCAACCACATCCCCTTCCCGCCGGTCGAGCTGTTCTCGCAGCTGCCCAAGCGCAATCAGATCCTCCGGGGCCTGCTGGGCGCCGACCTCGTCGGCTTCCAGCGCGAGAGCGACGCCCAGAACTTCGCGGCCGCCGTGCGCAAGCTGCTCGGCTACCAGGTCGACGGTCAGACGATCACCGTCCCCGGCCTCGGCAACGCGCCCCGCCGAGAGGTCCAGGCCCGCACCTTCCCCATCTCGATCGACACCGCCGCCGTCTCGGCGCTCACCGAGGACCCCGATGTCCGCGCCCGCGCCGAGCAGCTGCGCAAGGACCTCGGTGAGCCGAGACGGATCGTGCTCGGCGTGGACCGCCTGGACTACACCAAGGGCATCCGCCACCGCCTGAAGGCCTGGGGCGAGCTGCTCAACGACGGCTCGATCGACCCGCACGAAGTGGTGATGGTGCAGGTCGCCACACCCTCGAGGGAACGGGTGGACGCCTATCGGCAGCTGCGGGACGAGGTCGAGCTGACCGTGGGGCGGATCAACGGCGATCACGCACCGATCGGTCGCCCCGCCGTCTCCTACCTGCACCGCTCCTTCGACCGTCGCGACATGACCGCTCTGTACATGGCGGCGGACGTGGTCCTCGTGACGGCACTCCGGGACGGCATGAACCTGGTCGCCAAGGAGTACGTCGCCTCACGGCCGGATCTCCAGGGCGTGCTGGTGCTCTCGGAGTTCGCCGGCGCGGCCGACGAGCTGCGCGCCGCAGTCCTCGTGAACCCTCACGACATCGACGAGCTGAAGTCCTCGATCCTGCGGGCGCTGAACATGCCGGAGGACGAGCAGGAGGAGGCGATGACCTCGCTGCGCCGACAGGTCATGGACCATGACGTGCAGGCCTGGGCCCACTCCTTCCTCGAGGAGCTCGAGGCCATCGGCGCTCCGGTCGACGAGCGGCCCCGGGTGCGCCTCAGCGGTTCCGATGCCCGACCGTCCGAGGAGCTCGATGCGGAGCTCGAGGCGTTCGCCCGGGTCCCCCGGATCCTGGTGGCGAGCGACTTCGACGGCGTGCTCGCGCCGATCGTCGCCGATCGTGACGCGGTGCAGCCCGATCCCACGGCGCTGGGAGCGCTGCGGGAGCTCGCCGAGATGCAGGGCGTCGCCGTCGCCCTCGTCTCGGGGCGCTCGCTCGCAGACCTCGACTCGCACACCCGCATGCCCAGCTCGGTCGTGCTGGTGGGAAGCCATGGTGCGGAGGTCGGGGCGCTGCCGCCGTGGATGCACGCCGACGTGCTGGACTCCGCAGCTCTGACCATGACCCCGCAGAAGGAGCAGCTGCTGGCGGCGATCACACGTCGACTGCGCCGCCTCGCGAGCGAGTATCCCGGCACCGAGGTCGAGACCAAGCCCGCCGCCGCCGTGCTCCACACCCGGAACGCCAAGGGGCGCGGCGCGACCAATGCGACCGAGGCCGCGCTCGAGTACGCGCTGTCGCTGCCGGACGTCACCGTCACCCCTGGCAAGGAGGTCGTGGAGTTCTCCGTCGTCGACGCCTCCAAGGGCATCGCGATCGAGGCGCTCGCCCGAGCCGGGGCCGCCGACGCCTGGCTCTATCTCGGCGATGACGTCACCGACGAGACCGTCTTCGCACGACTGGAGGACGGGGACCTCGGCATCAAGGTCGGCGAGGGGGACACCGCCGCCGGTCACCGGATCGCGGGGACCGACGAGGTGCGCGAGCTGCTGACGCGCCTGGCCCGTCTGCGCCGCGAGAGCTGATTCGGGCCGCGAGAGCTGATGCGGCGGGAGGTCGCCGCGGACCATCGTCCGCGGCGGCCTCAGCCGGTGCCGATGAGGACCGCCCGACGCATGCCCCGCACGGAGCTCAGCAGCGCGATCTCCTCGGCGTCGCGAAGCTCTGCGACAGTGATCGGTCGTTCCCGGACGGTGCCGCTCTCGAGGGCGCGGCGTCGGCCGACGCCGGGAAGGCAGCCGTCCTCGAGGGGCGGCGTGCACAGCTCACCGTCGATCCGCACGACGAGGCTCGCGATCGTGGTCTCGCAGACGCGTCCGCCGCGGCCGACGAGGACGACGTCGTCGACGTCCAGTCCGCTCTCGGCGGCCCGGCAGAGCGCCGCCGCCAGATGAGCGCGGTCGGTGGTCTTGTGCCGCACCTCCGGCGCTTGTGGATCGACGGGCACGGTGTCGATCGCGAGCCGCACCGCCGGTGCGTCGGGTCCGGTGTCGGGGATGCTGCGGTTCCGCAGCGACAGCGTCCCGTCGAGGGCGAGGTGGAGCCGCAGGAGCTGGAGTCTTCCCTGCTCCGGGCGGAGTGCGCGGGCGGCCCTCTCCAGAAGATCGTGCACCGCGCGCGGATCGCAGGGGATCCGCAGGTCGGCGGCTGAGCGCAGCAGCCGCTCCAGGTGCTCGTCGAGATGCCGAGGGACGCCCTCGCCGACGGCGAGCGTCTCGAGCAGTCCGAACGGCTCGTCGTCCGCGCCTGCTCCGGGTGTCCCCCCGGCCGGAATCGGCGCACCCGCCCCGGGGCTGCGGCCGGGACCGTCGGCGCCGGCGATCGCGTCGAGGACGCGCGCCTTCGTCAGCAGCTCCTGCCACTCGTCCTCCGCACGGGAGGCCCAGGTGATCCCGCTGCCCACGCCGTACACGGCACGACCGTCCCGTCGGTCGACCTGGATCGTGCGGATCGCGACGCTGAAGCGCGAGCGCGCAGGGACCCGCCCTTCGCCCGCCTCGCCCTTCCCGGTCCCGTCGCGGCCCGTGATCCGTCGTGCCGGCTCGAGCAGGCCGATCGCCCCGCAGTAGATGCCGCGCGCGCGGGGCTCGAGGTCACGGATCAGCCGCATCGTGGAGATCTTCGGCGCCCCGGTGATCGATCCGCAGGGGAACAGTGCACCGAACAGCTCGGGCAGTCCCGTGCCGGCCGCGGCCTGAGCGGTCACGGTCGAGGTCATCTGCCACAGGGTCGGATACGGCTCGGCCTCGAGCAGCCGCGGCACCTCGACGCTTCCGGTCTCCGCGGCGCGGGCGAGGTCATTGCGGATCAGGTCCACGATCATGATGTTCTCCGCCCGCTCCTTCTCGCTGCCCAGCAGGTCCGCTCGGGCGAGGGCGTCGCGGGCGGGACGCTCGCCGCGCGCGGCGGTTCCCTTCATGGGGCGAGCTGTGAGCTGGTCGCCGACGCGCTCGACGAAGAGCTCGGGACTCGCGCTGAGGAATGCCCACCGCCCGATGTCGAGGTAGGCGCTGTGCGCCGCACGCTGCCGGGAGATCAGATCCCGATGGCAGGCCAGCAGATCGCCCTCGATCCGTCCGTGCAGGCGCGTGGTGAGGTTGACCTGATAGGTCTCTCCCTCGGCGATCGCCGCACGCACCCGTTCGACGGCCGCAGCGTGCTCGGCGGGTGTCCACTCGGGACGCCAGCTCTCGACGCGATAGGCCCCGGGATCCGACGGCGGGGTGGTGGCCGACGGCGGGACGGGATCCGTCGTCGGGGGCCGGTCGCTGATCCCGAACCACACCAGCGGCGGCCCGTCGGGATCCTCGTGCACGGCGGCGTGCGGGTCGAGCCCGGCCGCCGCCTCATAGGTCACCATGCCGACGGCCCAGCAGCCGCCGTCGACCTCCTTCTGGACAGCGCGCAGCGCCGGCAGGACCTGCTCGGGTGTGCGCGCGATGATGGTCCGAGCCACCTCGTCGATCTGGATGCTGGTGCCGGCGACGGCATCGTCGAAGCGCGCGACGGGACGCCGGCCGCCCTTCGCAGGAGAAGGCGTCACGGAGCCGCATCCCGGTCCGGGCTCGGCGAGGACGTCCGCTCAGCGAACCAGGCGCGAGCGGCATCGAGGTCCGTCGCGGCCACGTCCCGGAGGGTGCCGGTCTGCGCGATCGCGCGATGCGTCTCCGCGCGTCGGAGCACCTGCTCCCGCAGCGCCGGGGAGAGATCGGGTTCGTCGACGAGCAGGACCAGGCGCTGCCAGCCGCCCCAGCCGTCCGAGGCCCCGTGATAGCGCCACAGCGGCTGCGAGGGATCCGCGACCGCGATGGCCAGATCCACCGCCTGGAGGCCGTGCAGGCGGCCGTCGGCCAGCATCGTGTCGACGACGTCCACCGGGCGGCGCCCGTCCAGACGGGCGCTCAGCAGGACGAGGGTGGCCAGCTGGCCGGTGTCGTGCTCCCCGGAGGCGACGAACTCCTCGAGGCGCCGGCGTCCCTCCTCGTCGGGGGCCCCGAGCAGGGTCAGCAGCGCGGAAGGACCCTTCCACTTCGGCGGAGTCCTCTCCCACCATCTGTCCAGCGTCTCTGCGAGCGGGTCGCCGAGCTCCGCCGCGAGACAGGTGAGGGAGACCATCGGGTGGCGCCAGGGAACATAGGTCGTCTCATAGGACTTCGCGAGCTCCTTCCGCCACCGGCGCCGGAGGGCATCGACGTCAGCCGAGGTGCCCTCGCCGTGCGACACCAGCAGCTCGAGGCAGAAGGCGAGGCCCTGGATCTCCGTGGCGGGATCGGCCACCTGCTCGTGCAGCCATGCCGTGGTGGGGCCGTCCAGCACCCGGTACCGGTGCCATACCTCGACCAGGGAGCCGTAGTAGGCGGTGAGATCCGGTCCCGTCCCTGCGAGCAGGTCATCGACCAGCGCGTCGAAGCGCTGCAGCTCCTCCTTGACCCTCTCCCCCAGGTCGGCGCCCGCTCCAGCCCCGAGCGACGCGTCGTCGGGAGCGCTGGCCTCGAGAGCACCGCGCAGGACTCGGACCCGACGTGCGGCCCGAGATCGGAACGGGCGTGGGAGGGAGTCGTCCAGCGCCCAGGCCAGCTCAGCTCGGGCCGTCGCCCCGTCCTCCGGAGCACCGTCCCCGGTGACCTCGAGCCGCAGCAGAGCGCGGCCGAGCTGGTCCCAGGTCCGCGGCGTGTCGGGCAGGCCGGACTCCTCGAGGAGGATCTCGGCGCCGACCCGCCGCAGCGCCTCTGGCGCATCGATCCCCTCCACGCGGGAGACGGCCTCGAGCCAGGCGCCGGCATCCGCTCCCCCGGCGACCAGCTCTCGCAGGATCGGCAGCACAGCGGGACGGTCGACGTCGGCGAGGACGTCCGCAGCACGTCCGCCGAGCTCGCGGGCCAGGACGGCCCCCTCCGGGTCCTCAGCGCGCACGAGGGTGCGCAGGACGGCGGCCCATGCAGGCCACTCCCCCAGGTCCTCGCCGTATCGGACGCGCCAGGGACCCAGCAGGGCACGGGCGTCGTCGAGCGGCACCGCATCACGCAGCGAGAGGACGTCGAGCGGACCCGTCAGGCGGGCGTCGTCGATCGCGGCGGGATCCTCGAGTGCCGCGGAGAGGCCCTCCGCGATGCGCTCGAGCAGCCAGGCCTCCTCCGCCGCGGTGAACGGCCTGTGCTCGACGTGCCAGCGGCGGCGATCGAGAGGCTCACCCAGCTCGTCGAGGAACCGGCGCACGCCCGCGGCATCCTCAGCATCAGGGAGGCCGTCGGCGTCGCGACGTGTCGCCCGGTCGAGCGCGAAGCCCGATGCGGGACCGCCGTCCCGGATCTCGAACCCGTCGGGCCCGTCGCCGAGCTCGGCACGCACCACGGCGTGGTCGCCGCCCCAGTGCAGGATCAGGGGGGCGGTGAGCATCCCCTCCTCGTCGAAGACCTCGTGCCGCTGCCAGTGCCAGAAGACGTAGGAGGTGTCCGGAGCCAGCCCTCGCTCGGCGATCAGCTCCGCGGCGTCGTCGTGCCCGTCCGCCTGGGTGTACCGGGCACGGGTGGGAAGCGGAAGGGCGAGGAAGGCGGTGCCGGCGGCATCCGGCGCTGGAGAGGACGATGCCGGAGGGACACCGGCGTCGTCGTCCGGACTCCCGAGAGTCCTCCACCATGCACGGACGGCCTGCAGGTCGCTGATCGTGGTCACGGCCGGATTCTGCCACGCGCACCGCTCGCAGCACCCCTCTGTGGCACGGGATGACGATGGCCCACCGCCCAGCGGAGCCGGGAGATGGGCCATCTGCGGTGCCCGCGACAGGATTCGAACCTACGACCTTCTGCTCCGGAGGCAGACGCTCTATCCACTGAGCTACGCGGGCGGACTCCGGAAGTCTAGCAACCGGAGGGGGATGCTCGGAGCAGGCAGGCGGGCCTGCACGCCTCGAGTGAGACCGACCTCACCGCAGGAGCGGCAGCTGCGCACCATGCAGGACCGCCGACGGGTCCGCGGCGATGCCCAGACCGCTGGGCTGGGCTCCGGAGCGCACGAGGAGGTCACCGACGGCGGCGATCATCGCGCCGTTGTCCGTGCACAGGCGGATCGGGGGGATCCGCAGCTCGATCCCGAGCTGATCGCAGCGCTGCTGGGCTACCGCGCGCAGGCGCGCGTTGGCGGCGACCCCGCCGACGATCACGAGCGTGTCCAGGCCGCGGTCCTGCACGGCACGCACCGCCTTCGTGACCAGGACGTCGACGACGGCCTGCTCGAAGGAGGCGGCGACATCGGCGACGGGGATCTGCTCCCCGGCGCGTTCGATCGTCTCGACAGTGCGGGCGACAGCCGTCTTGAGGCCGGAGAAGGAGAACGTGTAGGGCGCATCCCCGGGACGCAGCATCGCGCGCGGGAACCGGTACGCCTCGGGATCTCCGTCGACGGCGGCGCGCGAGATGGCAGGACCGCCCGGGTATCCGAGACCCAGCAGCCGGGACACCTTGTCGAAGGCCTCCCCTGCCGCGTCGTCGAGCGTGTCGCCGAGGTGCTCGATGGGGTCCCGGACGAGGTCGCCGACCGCGAGGATCGAGGTGTGCCCGCCCGAGACGATGAGGATGATGCTGCGTTCCGGCAGCGGACCGTGCTCGAGGGTGTCCGCAGCGGCATGCCCGGCGAGATGGTGCACCCCGTACAGCGGGACGTCCAGGGACCAGGCGATGGACTTGGCGGCGGCGAGGCCGACGTGGACGGCCGTCGCGAGGCCGGGACCGGAGGTGGCCGCGACGTGCGTGATGTCGCCCAGCTCGACACCGGCGTCGTCGAGGGCGAGACGGAGCGTCGGCACCGCCGCCTCGAGATGGGCTCGTGCGGCGATCTCGGGGACCACGCCCCCGAACTCCGCATGCTGCGCGGCGCTCGACGCGAGGCCCTGGCCCAGCAGGCGACCCTCGGAGACGATGCCGAAGCCGGTCTCGTCGCAGGACGACTCGACGCCCAGGACGACGGGCGCGCCGCTCACTGGAGGAGCGTCATCGGGTTGGAGTACTCGCCGCTGGAGTCCATCTTGGCGAAGTGCAGGTGGCAGCCGGTGGACGTGCCGGTCGAGCCGACGTACCCGACCACATCGCCCTGCTCCACGGTGGCGCCCACCTGGGTGTTGAAGCCCGAGAGGTGGTAGTAGCCGGTGATCACGCCGTTGCCGTGGTCGATCTTGACCCGGTTGCCGGAGGAGCTGTTGTACTCGACGGCGACCACGGTGCCGGCGGCGGCGGCATGCACCTCGGCGCCGCAGGATGCGGCGAAGTCGACCCCGGCATGGAGCTTGGCGTAGCCGAGCACCGGGTGGTTGCGCCAGCCGTAGCCCGAGCTGATGGACGCTTTGACCGGGTAGATATACCCGGAGGCGGACTCGTCGAGCACATTGCCGTTCTCGTCGTAGACCTTCGGATCCGGGGCCTCGATCTCGATACCCTCGGTTTCGACGGTCTCGACGGTCTCGGCAGCCTCCGTGTCGCTCGACCCGCGCTCCTCCGAGCGGCTCGAGTCGTCGTCGGAGCGGGTCTCGACGGCGCTGACGCTCGCGACCGGAAGTGCGACCGGCGCTGCGGCCGCAGTGGTCACCGACGCGGCGGCCTGGGCCGGGACGGAGGACAGGTTCACCGGTGCGGCACCGGCCTGGACATCCCCGTCCACTCCTGCGGCGGCTGCGGCGAGAGGGGCGGCGATCGTCGCGGTCGCGAGGGCCCCCACGACACCGACCTTGACGGCCTGAGCGGGGAGGGCGGCACCGCGGTGGTTGCCGCCTGCCAGCCCCGGCTTGCGCATCGAGGCGCGTCCGTCGGCGCGATGATTCGCCACGTGATCGACCTGCTTCCGGTTGCGTCGTCTGTCTGTCCGGCCATGCGTGACGCCGGATGGGAAGGACGCGTCACCGAAGAACCTCGAACAACATAAGGGCGACGAGGGCGCTCACCGGGGGAAGCAACAGCTCCATTGCCAAGTTTTTGCCCTCATGCCCTAAAGGGTGGCGGGCTCTTGACGGACGATCCCTGCCCCTGTGAGGCGCGCCCTTCCCACGGATCTCGCACGGTCACGCCGGGCGCTCGGTCTACAGTGGCGCCATGCCGAGCCCAGACGCCTCTGCCAGCAGCACTCCCGCGCCCGTGCGCGTGGTCGTCATCGAGGACGAGCCCACCATCACGCGCGCGATCGCCGACCGGCTCACCGCCGAGGGCTGGGAGGTGCACACCGCCTTCGACGGGCCTACGGGGGTGCGGACCGTCGCCGAGACCTCCCCCGATGTGGTGGTGCTGGATGTCATGCTCCCCGGCTTCGACGGCCTGGAGGTGTGCCGCCGGATCCAGGCCGCCGACCCCGTCCCGGTCCTCATGCTCACCGCGCGCGATGACGAGACCGACATGCTCGTGGGGCTCGGGGTCGGCGCCGACGACTACATGACCAAGCCGTTCTCCATGCGCGAGCTGGTCGCACGGCTGAAGGCGCTGCTGCGACGGGTCCGCCGCGCGCCTGCCGCCCAGCAGCCCGGGCCCGCCGACCCGCAGGTCGCTCTCGAGATCGGCGATCTCGTCATCGATCGCGCCGGCCGCCGGGTGATGCGGGCCGGTGCGCCCGCCCACCTCACCCCCACGGAGTTCGACCTGCTGCTGTGCCTGGCCTCCGCTCCCGGAACGGTCCTGACCCGTGAGCAGCTGCTGGCCGATGTCTGGGACTGGGTCGACGCGACCGGGACCCGCACCGTCGACTCCCATGTCAAGGCGCTGCGCCGCAAGCTCGGCGCGGACCTGGTGCGCACGGTCCACGGCGTGGGCTACGCGCTCGAGGTCCCGGAGGATCCGGCGGACGCGGAGGACGAAGCGGCTCCCGCCGACCGCTCCGATCGCGCCGACGACGCGGCGGGCTCCGGCCCATCGGCATCGTGACCTCGCGGCGCGAGCCGTCCTCCCCGTCGGGAGACCCCTCGGTCGACGGGGAGCGCCGCCTGGTCCGCATGGGCGCGTCGGCCCGGCGCCGGGTCGGGGAGACGCTGGACGTGCGCCCCCTGGACCGGGTGCGGTCGTTCAAGGTGAAGCTGGGCCTGCTGGTGGTCGCGGTGGTCACGATCGCCGCGCTGCTCGCCTGGGTGGGCAACAGCGCCGGCCTGCAGCCGCTCCTGGCGATCCCGCTCGTGGTGCTCGTCGCCCTCGTGTTCACCCAGCTGCTCGCCCGCGGCATGACCTCCCCGCTGCGGGAGATGACCGCGGCGGCGCAGGCGATGGCGCGCGGCGACTACACGCAGCGGATCCACACCGCCAGCCGTGACGAGGTCGGTCAGCTCGCCGACGCCTTCTCCACCATGGCCTCCGAGCTCGAGCAGACGGACACCCTGCGCCGAGATCTGGTCGCGAACGTCTCGCACGAGCTGCGCACCCCGGTCGCGGGACTGCGGGCCCAGCTCGAGAACCTCGTCGACGGCGTCACCCGGCCCGATCCGGCGGCGCTGTCGGTCGCGCTGGCCGAGACGGAGCGCCTCTCCCTCCTCGTCGACCATCTGCTGGACCTCTCCCGTCTCGATGCGGGAGTCGTCGAGCTGGACCTCGAACCGATCGAGCTGACCCCCTTCCTGCACGAGGTCGTCGACGCCGCGGACCTCGCCACCGGCGACAGGGATGTTCGCTGGAGCGTCTCGGTCGACCCACCGGATCTGCGCGCCACGGCCGATGCCGCACGGCTCCACCAGGTGATCCACAACCTCCTGGACAACGCCGCACGGCACTCGCCGCGCGGAGGGCGCATCCACGTGCGGGCCGCTCGAGCGGACGACGATCGCGGCGTGCGCATCGACGTGCACGACGAGGGTCCCGGCATCGCCCGCGAGGACCGGTCGCGGGTCTTCGAGCGCTTCCAGCGCGGGGGCCTGGCCGACAGCTCGGGCGGAACCGGCCTGGGCCTGGCGATCGCCCGCTGGGCGGTGGGGCTGCACGGCGGCACGATCGAGGTGCTCGACGATCCTCGGAGCGAGCTCGCCCGCGAGGGTCGATCCTCGCTCATCCGCGTGACGCTCCCGGACCCGGAGGAGGCGACCCACCCCTGGCAGTGTGCGGACGCCCCGCCCGAGGCATGACGTGATTCCGCCCACCAGGATCAGGGTCCGTCCGGGTCCTCCCTCCAGGACCGCACCGGAGGGGGTCCCCGCTCCGTTAGGCTGGCCCCATCCGCAGAACTCGACCGTGAGAAGGCTGGCGATCTGAGAGTGTCACAGAAGACACAGAGCCCGGAGACCCCGGAGTTCGGTCCCAATCAGTGGCTCGTGGACGCGCTCCGCGAGCAGTGGCAGCAGGATCCCGCGAGCGTCGATCCCAGCTGGGCGGAGTACTTCTCCTCCTCGCGCGGGGACTCCGCTGCGTCGACCCCCGAGACCGGCGATCAGGGCGCCGCCTCCGCGCAGCCCTCCCCCTCCCGGGCCACGTCGGGGTCCTACGAACCTGCTTCCCCGCCTGCGGAGCCCGAACCGACGTCCGCGAAGCCCGCCTCCACAGCGCCATCGACGACGTCGTCGGCGGCCGGAGAGCCGTCGTCGGCCGCCGCTCCCGACGAGGCCCGTGCACAGACCCAGAAGAAGGGGAGCACCCCGGCGACGACGCCGGCACCGTCCCCGTCCCGTCCCTCCTCCGCGCCTGCGAAGTCAGCGGAGGCCGTCCCGCCCGTGAAGGAACCCACCCCCGTGAACGCCTCGACCTCGTCGGCCTCCTCTCCGAGGGCCTCCGCCGTCTCCACCACGTCGGACCGTCCCGCGAAGGTCCCCACCACGACGTCCCAGATCCCTGCCGTGGAGCTCCGCGAGCCCGAGGTCGTCAAGCTGCGCGGCCCGGCCGCCGCGGTCGTGCGCAACATGGACGAGTCGCTCACCGTCCCGACCGCCACGTCGGTGCGCGATGTGCCGGTCAAGCTGATGTTCGACAACCGGATCGTCATCAACAACCATCTCAAGCGCCACCGCGCGGGCAAGGTGTCCTTCACCCATCTGATCGGATGGGCGATGGTCGAGGCGATGACGCAGGTGCCCGACCTCAACAACGGCTTCGACGTGGACGAGAAGGGCAAGCCCGTCATGCTCGTGCGCGAGGACGTGAACTTCGGCCTCGCCATCGACATGCCCCGTCCCGACGGCTCGCGCGGCCTCGTGGTCCCCAACATCAAGGGGGCCCAGCGCTTCGACTTCCACGGGTTCTGGAGGGCCTACGAGGAGGTCGTGAAGAAGGCCCGGGCCGGCAAGCTCACGATGGACGACTTCACCGGCACGACCGCCACGCTGACCAACCCGGGCGGGATCGGCACCGTCCATTCGATCCCGCGCCTCATGAAGGGGCAGGGCGTGATCGTCGGCGTCGGGGCCATGGACTACCCGGCGCAGTTCCAGGGCGCGAGCACTGCGACGCTCGCCGACCTCGCGGTCTCGAAGGTCATGACCCTGACCTCGACCTACGACCATCGCATCATCCAGGGCGCCGCCTCCGGCGAGTTCCTGAAGGTCATGGCCGACAAGCTGCTCGGCAAGGACGGGTTCTACGACCGCATCTTCGCGGCGCTGCGGATCCCCTACCAGCCCGTGCGCTGGGTCCCGGACAATCCGTTCAAGGACTCCAAGTCGGAGCGGCTCGCCCGCGTGATGGATCTGATCCACGCCTTCCGGGTGCGCGGGCATCTGATGGCCGACACCGATCCCCTGCAGTACCGGGTCCGTCACCATCCGGATCTCGACGTCGAGACCTACGGCCTGACCCTGTGGGATCTCGACCGGATCTTCCCGACCCGGGGGCTGGGCGGCAAGGACGAGATGCCGCTCCGCGACATCCTCGGCGTGCTGCGCGATGCCTACTGCCGGACGATCGGCGTGGAGTACATGCACATCTCCGATCCCGAGGAGCGGCTCTGGCTGCAGCGGGAGATGGAGACGCCCCGTCGGCCCTTCGAGAAGGCCGAGCTCCGCCACATCATGGACCGCCTGAACTCGGCGGAGGCCTTCGAGACCTTCCTCCAGACGAAGTTCGTCGGCCAGAAGCGCTTCTCCCTGGAGGGCGGGGAGTCGGTCATCCCGCTGCTGGACACGGTCCTGAACGAAGCGGCGCACTCGGGCATCGACGAGGTCTGCATCGGCATGGCCCATCGCGGTCGTCTGAACGTGCTGTCGAACCTCGCGGGCAAGAGCTACGGACAGATCTTCCAGGAGTTCGAGGGCAACATGGGGCCGAGCCTCGGCTCCGGTGATGTCAAGTACCACCTGGGCACGGAGGGCACCTACACCGCTCGAGACGGCGAGAGCACCAAGGTGTACCTCGCGGCGAACCCCTCGCACCTGGAGGCGGTGAACCCCGTCCTCGAGGGCATCGCCCGCGCCAAGCAGGATCGTCTGGAGCGACCCGAGGACTTCCCGGTCGTGCCGATCCTCATCCATGGCGACGCCGCCTTCGCCGGGCAGGGAGTGGTCACCGAGACCCTCAACCTCTCGGAGCTGCGCGGGTACCGCACCGGCGGCACGATCCACGTGATCATCAACAACCAGATCGGCTTCACGACGCTGCCGGACTCCTCCCGCTCGTCGTTCTACTCCACGGACGTCGCCAAGTCCACGCAGCTGCCGATCTTCCACGTCAACGGCGATGATCCCGAAGCCTGCGTGCGCGTCGCCGAGATCGCCTTCCGCTACCGCGAGAAGTTCCATCGCGACGTCGTGATCGACATGGTCTGCTACCGGCGGCGCGGGCACAACGAGGGCGACGACCCGTCGATGACCCAGCCCCAGATGTACAAGCTGATCAGCGATCTGCCGAGCACCCGCAAGCAGTACATGGAGACGCTCATCCAGCGCGGCGACCTCACCGAGGACGAGACCGCGGATCTGGTGCGGAACTTCCAGGAGCATCTGGACGACGCCTTCGCGGCGACGCGCGCCGACTCCGAGCCCGCCTCGGCGGATTCGTCGGCCACCGTGCAGGGACTCGAGCTGCCCACCGCACAGCGGCAGAGCCAGGCCGACGATGCGGAGGCCACCGCGGTGGACGCCTCGGTGATCGAGCGCATCGGCGAGGCGCACGTGGACGTCCCCGACGGATTCACCGTCCACCCGAAGCTGGCCCAGCTGATGCAGAAGCGTCGGCAGATGTCCTTCGAGGGCTCCATCGACTGGGGCTACGGCGAGCTCCTCGCCTTCGGATCGCTGCTGATGGAGGGCCGACGGGTCCGCCTGGCCGGCCAGGACTCCCGCCGCGGCACCTTCGTCCAGCGCCACAGCGTCCTGATCGACCACGAGAACGGAGAGGTCTGGACGCCGCTGGCGAACCTCGCCGAGCATCAGGGCCGGTTCAACGTCTACGACTCCTCGCTCTCCGAGTTCGCCGCCCTCGGCTTCGAGTACGGGTACTCGGTCGAGAGCCCGGATGCACTGGTGCTGTGGGAGGCGCAGTTCGGCGACTTCGTCAACGGCGCCCAGACGATCATCGACGAGTTCATCTCCGCCTCCGAGCAGAAGTGGGGCCAGAACTCCGGCGTGGTCCTGCTCCTCCCCCACGGCTACGAGGGCCAGGGACCGGACCACTCCTCCGCCCGGATCGAGCGCTTCCTGCAGCTGTGCGCCGAGGACAACATGCGCGTCGCCGCACCGTCGACGCCGGCCAGCTACTTCCATCTGCTGCGCCATCAGGCGAGGACCGAGCCTCGCCGTCCGCTGATCGTGTTCACCCCCAAGTCGATGCTGCGCAACAAGGCCGCGGTCAGCGCCGTGGAGGACTTCACCACCGGAGGCTTCGCGCCCGTCATCCCGGACTCCGAGGTGGACGCCTCGCGGGTGCGCCAGGTGATCCTCGCGTCCGGCAAGGTCTACTGGGACCTCGTGGCGCGGCGCCGGAAGCTGGAGCGCGACGACGTGGCGATCGTGCGTCTCGAGCAGCTGTACCCGATGCCGGTCGAGGAGCTCCATGCCGCACTCGACCAGTACCCGGGAGTCCCGCTCACCTGGGTCCAGGAGGAGCCGGAGAACCAGGGAGCCTGGGGCTACATGGCGATGAACTTCGCCGTGGCGGTCGGCCGCACCCTGCGGGTGGTGGCCCGTCCGGCCTCCGCGTCCCCGGCCACCGGATCGAACTCCACGCACAAGGCGGAGCAGGAGGACCTGCTGGTGCGCGCCTTCGAGGCGTGATCGCTCGGCGCGCCCCCGGACTCTCCCGGGGGCGCGCCGCTACAGTCGAATCCCTTGTCCCCTGCCCAGGAGGTTCCGGTGCCCGCAGCACCTACGACGACCGGCCCCGTCACCGATCCGCGGATCCGTGTCATCGCTCTCGGTGACGAGCTCCTCGCCGGGATCGGCGACGCTCGCGCGATGGGCTGGATCGGCCGAGCCGTCGCCAGCGAGCAGGGCGCGGACTGCCGCCTCGAGCTGTTCGTCTCTGCTCTGCCCCGGGAGACCTCCGCCCATCTCTCGGAGCGGTGGGACGAGGAGGTGCGACTGCGCACGGATGCGGAGGGGCAGGCCGACGGCGCGATCGACCATCGGGTCGTGCTCGCCCTGGGGCGCGCCGATGTCACCGCAGGGCTGTCGCTCGCGCGCTCGCGCCTGAACCTCGCGAAGGTCCTCGACGGCCTCGAGCGGCTGCGGATTCCTGCCTTCGTCGTCGGCCCTCCTCCCAGCCGCGATCGCGCGCTGACGTCGGCGGTGCATGAGCTGTCCGGCGCCTATGCGGACGTGTGCGCACGGCGCCGCATCCCCTATGTCGACATGGTGGCCGGCCTCGAGGGCCACGAGCAGTGGGAGGGCGATCTCGCCCGCGCCCGCAGCGACCATCCGGGGCAGACGGGCTACGGGCTGATGGCCTGGCTGGTCCTCCACGGCGGCTTCGGCAGCTGGCTCGGCACGTCGGCGTGATCGCCCGCCCGGGCACCCGCGTGAGCGCCGTCTCGGTGGGCACCCGGGCGACCGCAGTCCGCGATGTGGCAGAATTGCCGGGTTGCCCTGGCGAAGGAAGGAGAGCGTGATGAGCAAGCGTGGACGCAAGCGCAAGTCTCGCCGCAAGAGCGGCGCCAATCACGGCAAGCGCCCCAACGCCTGATCCGTGATGCCGACGAGGCGAGACGAGGGCCCCTCCCGATCGGGAGGGGCCCTCGTCGCATCCATGCCCCGGTGCATCCATTCCTCGGTGCATCCATGCCTCGGTCAGTGCCCGGCGGAGGCACGGACGAGACCCGGCCGACGGCGGGTGCGCCCGGCGAGGCGGCGCTCTCAGCCCTCGATCGGCCTGCTCCATCGAGTGCTGGTCACCTGCACGGTCGTGGTCCCCTCCGCGTCGCGACGGGTGACCGAGACGCTGCGGCACTGCACCGCGATCCGTTCGCGCAGAGAGCTGGGCGCCGGTTCGCAGCAGCTGCGGCGCACGAGCTCCTTGATGCGGCGCAGACGCTCGATCTCGTCAGCGCACTCAGGGCAGTCCGCCGCATGCGCCGTCATCCTCTCGACGAGCTCCCGCGGCAGCTCGCCGTCGACGGCCTCCTCGAGGCCGAAGCGCAGGTCGCGGTCCTGCGCGGCCGCATCGCGCTGCGACATCATCCGATCCGGCGTCTCCTGGTTCATCGCTCCTCCTCCGCAGATCCCGCCGATGCGCTCCCTCGCAGGTAACCGCTGCGCTGAGCGTGATCGGCCAGCAGCTCGCGCAGCTGACGCCGCCCACGATGCAGACGGGACATCACGGTGCCGATGGGGGTCTCCATGATCTCGGCGATCTCCTTGTACGCGAAGCCCTCGACGTCGGCCAGATAGACCGCCATCCGATAGTCCTCCCGGAGCTCGGCCAGGGCGTCCTTGACCGCGGAGTCGGGCAGCTTCTCGAGCGCCTCGGTCTCAGCCGAGCGCAGTCCGCGACTGGTGTGGGACTCCACCTCGGCGAGCTGCCAGTCCTCGACGGTGTCGCTCCACGACTCCTTCGGGCGACGCTGCTTCTGGCGATACGTGGAGATGTAGGTGTTGGTCATGATCCGGTACAGCCAGGCGCGCATGTTGGTGCCGGGGGTGAACCGGTCGGCCGCCCGGAAGGCCTTCATGAAGGTCTCCTGGACCAGGTCCTCGGCGTCCTGCGGGTTGCGGGTCATGCGCAGGGCGCCGCCGTACAGGGAGTCCAGGTGCGAGAGGGCCTCGGCCTCGAAGTCGAACTCGGCGGGGCCGTCCTCGCCGAGGAGCGGGCGGGCGCCGGAGTGCTCCGGGGCCTGCTCGGAAGCGGGCTCCGGGGTGCGCTCGGGCCCGGGACTGGGTGCGGTGTCGGTCGGGGTCATCGCGTCCCAACCTACGCCAGAGCAGGGCCGCTCGGCGTCGAGGAGTGCCGTCGTCATCCGCGCTGGGTCCTCCGTGTCTCCGGGTCCATCGGACGATGCCCTCCCGGGCATGCCGCGAGGCCCCGCCGCGGGGCCCGGTCGATCCAACGCCCTCACCCCGCCGCTTGTTCCCGGCGCCGGTGCTCCTGCACGGTAGGCTGACGATCGGTGACCGGCGTCTCCCGGTCGCCGGCCTATGACAGCCGCTCTCGAACGTGAGGACACCATGGCCCTGGTCCGCCGCATCGCCCGCCCCCTTCTCGCCGCCCCCTTCATCGTCGAGGGGGTCCGCACCGCGCTGCGTCCCGAGCGCAGCCTCGACGTCCTCCCGCAGGCGTTCGCCGCCGCGGACTCGGCCCTGGGCTCCTCGCCGGTCCCCTCCGTGATCGACTCCCGGACCATCCTTCGCGTCTCGGGCGCTGTCGCGGCAGGCGCCGGCATCGCCTACGCCGCCGGCCGCTCCCCGCGCGCCGCGGCCGTCGTCCTGCTGGCCACCACCACGGTCGGCTGGGCCGGCCGACGGAAGATCTGGGAGCTCAGCGGGGAGGAGCGGCTCCAGGAGCTGCAGTCGATCGTCACCGACGCCGGCCTGCTCGGGGGCGTCCTCCTCGCGGTCGTCGACCATGACGGCAAGCCGTCCCTCGGCTACCAGCTCGAGCAGTTCGTCGCGCGCGCCCAGAAGAACGCCGCGCAGAAGCAGAAGGAGCTCGAGAAGACCGCCGGGAAGGTCGAGAAGAAGGCGAAGAGCGCCGTCCAGGACGCTCAGAAGTCCCTGACCGCCCGGCAGGGCTGAGGCCGTGACGTCGGAGATCCTGTGGAGCGCCCCCGTCGCGAAGGCGCCCGTCGACGCGCTGGTGCGCGTTCCCGGGTCGAAGTCCCTGACCGCGCGCTGGATGCTCCTGGCTGCGATCGCAGATGCACCATCGGTCCTGCGCGGCGCGCTGGTCTCCCGGGACACGCGGCTGATGCGCGACGCCCTCGAACGGCTGGGCGCGGTGCTGACCCCGCAGGACGACTCCCTGCACGTCGAGCCCATCCCCGCGCCCTCCAGCACGCCCGCCGAACCCATCGAGGTCCACTGCGGCCTCGCGGGGACGGTCATGCGCTTCGTGCCGCTGCTGGCCGCCCTGCATCACGGCGACGTCCGCTTCACCGGTGACGACACGGCCCTGGCCCGCCCCATGGGTCCAGTCATCCAGGTGCTCCGCGCGCAGGGCGTCGACGTCACCGAGCATGGGGAGGAGGGGCGTCTGCCCTTCACCGTGCACGCGACGGGACGGCTGCGCGGCGGGCGCGTCGAGGTCGACGCCTCCGCGTCCAGCCAGTTCATCTCCAACGTGCTGCTGGTCGGCGCCCGCTGCGAGGAGGACCTCGAGCTCGTCCATGTCGGCGAGTCGCTGCCCTCCATGCCGCACATCGAGATGACCGTCCAGACCCTGCAGGACGTCGGCGTCGATGCACGCTATGCGCCCGACGAGACCGGACGTCCCCGCTGGATCGTCCGGCGCGGATCGATCCGCGTCGGCGACGTCGTCGTCGAACCGGATCTCTCCAATGCCGGCCCCTTCCTGGCGGCGGCCATGGTCACGGGCGGCACCATCGCGGTGGCCGACTGGCCGGAGACCACCACGCAGCCCGGGGACGCCTATCGCGATCTCCTGGAGCGCATGGGCGGTGAGGTCTGGCGGGAGGACGATGCGGTGTGCGTTCGCGGTACGGGAGCCATCCGCGGCATCGATGCGGACCTCTCGGCGACAGGGGAGCTCACTCCGACGATCGCCGCGCTCGCGGCCCTCGCGGACTCCCCCAGCCGGATCACCGGGGTCGGCCATCTGCGAGGCCATGAGACCGATCGCCTCAGGGCGCTCGCGTCCGAGCTGACGAAGATCGGCGCTCCCACCGTCGAGCTCGACGACGGGCTGTCGATCGCACCGGGAGCTCTGTGCGGAGCAGTCTTCGAGACCTATGAGGACCATCGCATGGCCACAGCCGGCGCCGTCATCGGACTGCGGGTCCCCGACGTCCAGGTCGTCGACATCGGAACCACCCAGAAGACCCTCCCCGACTTCGTGGGGATGTGGCTGTCCATGCTCCACACCGGCCTGCCGGAGGGCGGACAGCCGTGAGACGGTCGGTCCGCGACTACGACGAGTCCGACGTCCGCGTCCGGCCGAACCGTCGCGGATCCCGGCCCCGCACGAAGGACCGGCCCAAGCATGAGGACGCCGTCGTCGCCCGCGTGGTCTCGGTCGACCGCGGCCGCTGGCGCACCGTCGTCGACGCCGGAGACCCCCAGGAGCGCACCGTCATCGCGATGCGCGCCCGCGAGCTGGGCCGCTCCCCCGTCGTCCCCGGCGATCTCGTCGGACTGGTCGGAGACACCTCCGGGCGCGACGGCTCCCTGGCCCGGATCGTCCGGATCCAGGATCGCCGATCCTTCCTCCGCCGCAGCGCCGACGACGACGACCCCACGGAGCGCCCGCTGGTCGCGAACGTCGACCTGATGGTGATGGTCACCGCCGTCGCCGATCCCGAGCCCCGCGGAGGGATGATCGACCGCTGCCTGGTCGCGGCCTATGTCGCAGGCATCGACACCCTGCTCGTGCTCACCAAGGCGGACCTTCGCGATCCCGACGAGTTCCTGCGCGCCTACGCACCGCTGGGCCTGCAGCATGTGATCACGCGCCAGGACGCGGACGGCGGCATCGAGGGCATCGATGCACTGCGCCAGCACCTCGACTCACGCATCAGCGTTCTCATCGGCCATTCCGGCGTCGGCAAGTCGACCCTCCTGAACGCGCTGGTCCCCGGGGCGCAACGGGCCACGGGACGCGTCAACGACGTCACCGGACGCGGCCGGCACACCTCCTCCTCGGCGCTCGCGATGCGCCTGCCGGAGAGCGACGCCTGGGTGATCGACACCCCCGGCGTGCGCTCCTTCGGGCTCGGGCACGTCGACCCCGACGATCTGCTGGACGCCTTCGAGGATCTCGCCGAGCTCGCCGAGCAGTGCCCGCGCGGATGCACCCACCTCGAGGACGCCCCCGACTGCGCGCTCGACGATCTGGTCGCGGACGGACGCGCCGGCACCGCCGGTCCCGCCCGTCTCGCGTCCTATCGGCGACTCGCGGTCGCACTGCGTGCCAACGACCCCTGGGCGGTCTGACAGGGCCGCCTCAGGCCCGCGTCGCTCCCCGGACCCGGGATCGGCGCGCCATACAGTTGGGGCATGTCCAGCCGCTACGCCGATGATCTGCGCCTCGCCCATGTCCTCGCCGATGCCGTGGATCAGCTCACCATGTCCCGCTTCAAGGCGCAGGACCTGCAGGTCTCCATGAAGCCGGACATGACCGAGGTGACCGACGCCGACCGTGCGGCGGAGGAGCTCGTGCGCGCCCAGCTCAAGCGCTCGCGCTCCCGCGACCAGGTGATCGGCGAGGAGTTCGGCAGCACCGGCTCCTCACCCCGGCAGTGGGTCATCGACCCCATCGACGGCACCAGCAACTTCGTGCGCGGGGTACCGGTGTGGGGGACCCTCATCGGTCTGATCGAGGACGGCGAGCCCGTCGTCGGCCTGGTCTCCGCGCCCTCGCTGTCCCGACGCTGGTGGGGCGGCACCGGTGCCGGCGCATGGACCGGCACCCGCATCACCAGCGCGAGCGCGCTGAAGGTCTCCACCGTCTCGAGCATCGAGCAGGCGAGCCTGTCGTACGCCTCGCTGGACGGGTGGGCCGACACCGACCGCCTCCCGCAGATGCTCAACCTCATGCAGCGCTTCTGGCGCACCCGCGCCTACGGCGACTTCTGGTCCTACATGCTCGTGGCGGAGGGAGCGGTCGACGTCGCCTGCGAACCCGAGCTGCATCTCCACGACATGGTCGCGCTGGTGCCGATCGTCACCGAAGCCGGCGGACGCTTCACCTCCCTCGAGGGCGAGCCCGGTCCCTTCGGCGGCAGCGCCGTCGCCACCAACGGCCTGCTCCATGAGGAGATCCTCTCCGCTCTCGCCGAGCGCACGCCGCGCGACTGAGCTCCGCGCGGCGGAGCACCGGGCGACGGTGTTCCGCGCGGCGGATCGGCACGCGACTCAGCCTCCTCCCCGGTCGCCCCGTCGCCGAGGCGGGCCTCAGGGACGGTCGCCCCGACGCCGTCGGATGCGAGGTCGCTAGACTCTGGCCTGTCGTGACCCCGAACCCCGAAGGGACCTTTACGCCATGACGATCAAGCGCGTCGCACTGCTCACCGCCGGGGGCTACGCCCCGTGCCTGTCCTCCGCCGTCGGCGGCCTCATCGAGCGGTACAACGAGCTGGTGCCCGATGTCGAGATCATCGCCTACAAGCACGGCTACTGGGGCCTGCTCTCGGGCGAGAAGATCGTGGTCGACGACGAGGTCCGCGCGAACGCCCACGTGCTGCACAACTACGGCGGCTCCCCGATCGGCAACTCGCGCGTGAAGCTCACCAACACCGCCGACCTCGTCGCCCGCGGCCTGATCCAGGAGGGCGAGAACGCCCTCGAGGTGGCCGCGAGCAAGCTCAAGGAGGACGGCGTCGACGTCCTGCACACCATCGGCGGCGACGACACCAACACCACCGCCGCGGATCTCGCGAAGTACCTCCACGACAACAGCTACGACCTCCAGGTCGTGGGGCTGCCCAAGACGATCGACAACGACATCGTCCCGATCCGCCAGTCCCTCGGTGCGCGCACCGCCGCCGAGCAGACCAGCATCTTCGCGCAGAACATCATCGCCGAGCACGGCTCGAACCCGCGCATGCTCATCATCCACGAGATCATGGGCCGCGCCTGCGGCTACCTCACCGCGCAGGCCGCCGAGTACTACCAGCAGTGGCACGCCCAGCAGACCTGGCTTCCGTCGATCGGCCACAAGGCCGAGCGCTGGGACGTCCACGCCGTGTTCCTGCCGGAGCTCGCGCTGGACATCGACGCCGAGGCCGAGCGCCTGAAGAAGGTCATGGACGAGACCGGCTGCGTGAACATCTTCCTGTCCGAGGGAGCCGGGATCCCCGAGATCATCGCCGAGATGCAGGCCCGCGGCGAGGAGCCGGAGAAGGATCCCTTCGGCCACGTCAAGATCGACAGGATCAACCCCGGCCAGTGGTTCGCCAAGCAGTTCTCCGAGAAGCTCGGCGCCGAGAAGGTCATGGTCCAGAAGTCCGGCTACTTCTCGCGGTCCGCGAAGGCGAACGCCGACGACCTGCGCCTGATCAAGTCGATGACCGACCTGGCCGTCCAGGTCGCCCTGGAGGGCGGCTCCGGCCTCATCGGTCATGACGAGGAGCAGGGGAACATCCTGCGCGCCGTGGAGTTCTCCCGCGTCGCCGGGCACAAGGCCTTCGACATCTCCCAGCCCTGGTTCGCCGAGGTCATGGAGCGCACCGGTCAGAAGATCGTCCCCGCCGAGGCGCACTGACCCATCGGCCGACGGCGTCGTGCGGACGACCCTCGGGAGAGACGCGATGATGGGTCGATGACCGTGTCGCACGCTCCCCGTCCCCGGACCTGGCGCCGCACCCTGCGCGCGCTCGCCCTTCGAGGGCGGGCGCGCGCAGCGCGTTCCGAGACCGGATGGGGTCCGCACGGTGTGGCGCTGCGCGCGGACACCGGCCCCTGGGACTGGGATCGTCGGCCCCGGCAGGGCCGGCTCGGGGACTGCTGGGTGATCGCCTCGATGCTCGCCGTCCACGAGACCGCCCCCGAGCGCCTGCGGACTCTCGTCCTCGGCGCCGACGACGAGACGGCGCACCGGGCTGACGACGTGGCGCCGGACGTCGCTGACAGGACCGCGGTCGAGGTCCGGCTCCCCGGGATGCGCTCCCCGATCCGAGTGGAGCGGGCGCTGCCGGTCGACGCCTCAGGGCGGTTCGTGTATGCCGGATGCGATGGCGCGGGGCCCGGCTGGGCCGGGGTCCTCGAGAAGGCGATCGCTGAGCATGCAGCCGGTGGCTACGGATGCCTGCAGAGAGGTGTCGCACGGTACGGCCTGCAGCTGCTGCTGGGATCGACGGGCCGGACCCTCCTGCGCCTGCCCTCTGCCGCGGTCATGGCCGACTGGCTCGGTGAGGGGCGCGCGATCACTGCCTCCACCCATCCCCTCAGCGCCCGCATCCGCACGGCGCAGGGCCCGCTGGCGCCCAGCCATGTGTATGCCGTCGTCGGCGCCGACGAGAGGAGCGGGCATGTGCTGCTGCGGAACCCGGTCAGGCCATCGCGCGTCCTCCGCGTCGATGCTCGGACGTTCCGCCGCGGCTTCCTGTCTCTGGACGTGACGCGCCCGCTGCGCTGATCCTCTGTCCAGTCTCCTCTGTTCCGTCGGGCGCCTCCTGCTGGTCGACGGGTGCGGTCAGCGGCGGGGATCGGCCTTGGCGAAGGTCTCCAGCCAGGCGTCGGCGATGAGCCGGTGCCCGGCGATGGTCGGATGCACGCCATCCGCGGCGATCCCTGCCGGCGCATGGCCGACTCCCCACGCCTGCTCGAGGACGGTCTCGAGGTCGACGACGGGATGACGGAACTCCCTGGCGAGCCGACGGATCAGGGCGACCTTCTCGTCGAGATCCCCGTGGAGGCGAGCCATGTCCTCGTCGACATCCGCGACGAAGGGGATGATCAGGAGGACGGGTGCTGCGGGACGACGGGCGGAGAGCTGGTCGAGCAGATGGCGGTAGCCCTTCTCGAAGTCCTCGATGCTCACCGGGTCGTCGTGGGTGAAGGCGTGCCAGGTGTCGTTCACGCCGATGTAGATCGTGACGACATCGGGGTCCAGGTCCAGGCAGTCGACGTCGAAGCGCCCGACGAGGTCTCGCACCTTGTTCCCGCTGATGCCCCGGTTCAGAACGGTCGCTGTGGGCTCGTGGGCGGCGAAGTGCTCGGCGAGGAGGCGCACGTATCCATAGCCCAGTCCGTCGGGATCCTCGGCGCGCCCGCAGTCGGTGATGGAATCCCCGATGAACAGCAGCGTTCGGGGCTCAGGAAGATCTTCCATGGTCATGGGCTGATTCTGCCAGAGCCGGCCGGAGCATCGCGTCCGCGGCGGCACCGCGGACGCTGCGCGTGTCCGGGAACGGATGAGGGCCCTGACCGATCTCTCGGTCAGGGCCCTCCTCTTCGTAGCGGGGGCAGGATTTGAACCTACGACCTCCGGGTTATGAGCCCGGCGAGCTACCGAACTGCTCCACCCCGCGGCGACATGGTCAAGACTACGTCACCCCTGCTCGTGGGTCCAATGCGAGAGCTCCGGGAGTCGCGTGCCCCACATATGCCGGGCGGTTCACCCCTCGGGAGCCCGACGCTCGGCATTGCCCCCTCTCGGGAGCCTGAGCCGTGAGGGGGCACCGTCGCAGCACCCGACCCGGGGAATGGCGAAGGGTCCTGATCAGCTAGCTGATCAGGACCCTTCTTCTCGTAGCGGGGGCAGGATTTGAACCTACGACCTCCGGGTTATGAGCCCGGCGAGCTACCGAACTGCTCCACCCCGCGGCGACATCGACCACTGTATGCCGCCGCGAGGTCCGGGGCCAACCGGATCGGGCAGAACGTGCGACATGACACGTTCATCTGCCCTTCACCAGCGGCGCGGCCCGGTTCCGCCCCGTACCGGTGCTCACCCCTCGCCGGCGTCGCTCGCCTCGGAACCGGTGTCGGCCGTGCTGCCCTCGAGCTCCTGGTTCGCCTCGACCGCGCGGTTCAGAGCATCGGCGAGTCGGTCCTGGGCGTCGCCGTAGGCAGCCCAGTCACCATCGGCCATCGCCTGATCTGCGTCCGCGATCGCCTGATCGGCATCGGTGAGCGCCTGATCGAGCTGATCCTGAGCAGAGCCGGCGGCACCGGCGCTGGAACCCTCATCGGAGGAGTCGTCATCTGTGGACTCCTCGTCATCGGGCGTCTCGACGGTGCCCTCTCCGGTCTCGGTGTCTGCCGTGCCGCTGGCGCCGCTGTTGTCGGTCACCGATGCATCGCCGGCGTTGGCTCCGGAGTCTCCGCCGAAGACCAGATCCAGGGCTTCGTCGAGCGTCGGTGCGAAGCCGATCTTGTCGCCGAAGGAGACCAGCACCATCTGCAGCAGCGGGTACTGCGTGCCGCCGCCCGAGGCGGAGGACTGCAGATACACGGGCTGGACGTACAGCAGTCCGCCGCCGATGGGCAGTGTCAGCAGGTTGCCGTTGATGACCTCGGAGTTGCCGGACTTCAGCAGGTTCAGGGCCTGCGAGACGTTGGGCTCCGCGTTGAACGTCGCCTGCACCTGGCCTGGACCGTTGACCGGGTTCGACGCGGGCAGCACGAGAAGGGTCATCTTCCCGTAGTCCTCTGCCGGGTTCCCGGACTCGTTGCCGGTCTCCGAGTTCACGGCGAGGAAGCCGGTCAGAACGTTCTGACCGTCTGCAGGGATGTAGCTGGAGGACAGCGAGAAGCTGGGCTCGTCGGTGTCGGGCATCTGCAGGCTCAGGTACATCGGAGGCTGCGGATCCTGCTTGTTGGTCGTGCCGTCGGCGTTGGTGGTCGCCTGCTGTGTGGGATCCGGGGGCGTCTGCCAGAAGTCCTGCTGGCCGAAGAAGTCGTCGGCGTTGGTGACATGGTAGGTGGCCAGCAGCTCGCGCTGCGCCTTGAAGTAGTCGGCCGGGTAGCGCAGATGGCTCATCAGCTCATCGCTGATCTCGGAGGCCGGCTGGACCGCATCGGGGAAGACCTCGCTCCATGCCTTCAGGATCGGGTCCTCGGTGTCCCAGGAGTACAGCGTCACCGAGCCGTCGAACGCGTTGACCGTCGCCTTGACCGCGTTGCGCATGTAGTTGGCGTCCCGGTCCCGGTACTGGGCGGTCTCGCCCGAATCAGTCTGCGAGTCGTTGATGACGGTGTCGAGGTCTACGGAGGTCGAGTACGGGTAGCGGTCGGTGGTCGTGTAGCCGTCGACCACCCACACCAGCTCGTTGTCGACCACCGCCGGATACATCTGCGAGTCCAGCGAGAGGAACGGCGCGACCTCGCGCACGCGCTCCTGCGGGCTGCGGTCGTAGAGGATCTGCGACTCCTCGTTCACATAGGAGGAGATCAGGATGTTCGCGTCACGGAACTTGATCGCGTAGAGCAGCCGGTTGAACCAGCTGCCGATGCTCGGCCCGCCCTCACCCTGATAGGTGTTGTTGACCTGCTCGCCGCCGTCCTCTCCGTCGGTCACGGACTGGTAGTCGAACTCCTCGGGAGTGCTGCCCTCGGGGGCGCCGACGATGGAGTAGTCCGGCGAGTAGCGGCCGAAGTAGACGCGCTCCTCATACTCCCCGAACTCGCCGTCGCTGGGCACGCCGGACTGCATGAACACAGGCTCGCCGTCGGAGCTGCGCAGATTGCCGTAGGCGGCCGCGGTGCCGAAGCCGTGGGTGTAGATGATGTGCTGGTCGACCCAGGATCGGGAGCTCAGGTTGAACTTGTCAGGGCGGAGCTCGCGGACACCGACCACGGTGTCCTGGAGCTCTCCGCCGATCGCATAGCGATCCACGCTGAGGACGTCGTCGAAGCCCCAGTAGGCGCGGTTCGCCTCACGCTGCTCGAAGGTGGGCGAGATGATCGCCGGGTCCATCAGTCGGATCTGGGCCGTGGTCTCGGCATCCTCGCGCAGGGCCCCGGCCTCGGCGTCCGTGGTCGGGGTGTAGGAGACCTCCTCCACAGCGTCCAGCCCGAAGGCGGAGCGGGTCGCATCGATGTTCCGCTGGATGTAGGTCTGCTCGAGGGAGCGCTCGTTGGGGTTGACCTGGAAGCGCTGGATCGCCCACGGATAGAGGCTGCCGACGACGAGCGTCGACAGGATCATCAGTCCTGCGCCGACGGCAGGGATGCGCCAGTCCGCGCGGAAGATCCACACCACGAAGAGGGCTGCGACCACCACGGCGGCGATCGCCAGGATCGTCTGCGCCGGCAGGATCGCGTGCTCGTCGGTATACGACGCCCCGTAGAAGCGCGTGTGCTCCGTGGTGAGCAGGTCGTAGCGGCGGAACCAGTGCCCCAGGCCCAGCAGCACCACGTAGACGGCGGCGAGGGTTCCCAGATGACGGCGAGCCGCCCGGGTGATCTCGAGACCGTTCTCCTGTCCCCAGGCGACACCGCCGTAGACGAAGTGACCGATCAGGGCGCCGACGATCGCGACCAGGCACACGAACTGCCCGAAGGACAGCGCGGTGTCGATCAGCGGCAGCGTGAAGACGTAGAAGCCGATGTCGATCCCGAACACGGAGTCGACCTCGCCGTAGTCCTGGGGGTGGAGGAACAGCTGAACATCCTGCCAGGTGCGGGAGGCGGCGAGACCGCCGAACGCGCCGATGATCAGCGGAGCGGCGACGGTCAGGCCCTTGCGCAGCGGGTCCACGGCCGAGCGGAACTGCTCGAGCGCCTCCTGCTCACGCGTGACCGGCGGGTACACCGGTCGACGGCTGTAGGCGATCCGCAGGCTCACGTACAGCGGCGCCGCGAACAGCAGGAACCCGAGGACGAACAGGATCCCCTGCGTGATCCATCGGGTCGCCAGGACCTCGGTGTAGTCCAGCTGGTCGAACCACAGGTACTTCGTCCACACCTCCGAAGCGATCAGCAGCACGACGACCAGCGCGCCGAGCACGAGGGCCGTCACCGCCACCGGGGAGAGTCGGCGCCCTGATGGCGCCTCCTGGGCTGGTCGAGAACGGGCGGCGTCGCCGTACGGCGAGGAGAAGCTCACGAGAATCCTCAGCAAATCATGGACAGGCATCGTCGTCGCGTCGGATCCGATGCGACGGACCGGCACCTGCTCCGGATACAGTGGGGCGCTGCTGCGCAGGTGGCGGCATACCCCATTCTGTCAGGTCGAGCATGGAAGAAGGCTCTCGTTTCGATGACGACTCCCGACCAGGATCCGCTCGACCCCGCGACCGCAGCTCTCGCTGCCGCTGTGCTCGACATCTGCCGGCATGTCGCGGAAGCTCCCCTGCCCTCACCGCGCTGGTTCGCGCTCGCCCGCAGCTCCGCCCTGCTGGCCTCCTCCCCTGCGCTCGCCTCCCTGCTGGGCGCCGACGGCTCCGACGACACCGGCACCGAGGAGGACGACCTGCAGCTGACGCCCATCGAGCTCGACGATTCCACCGGTGCCCCGACGCCGACGCCCGGATCGAGCGATCCGCTCGACGGCCTCTCACAGATCCTCTGGCCGGATCTCGCCTCAGGCGGAGCACTCGCCTGCGACCTCGCACCCGAGCGCTGGAGCGTGAAGGAGGGCGCCATCGATCACGCGCTGCCGATCGACCGTCCCCTGCGGATCGTCGTCGCAGCACTCGCTGACGGGACGACCTGGTCAGCCCTCCGACGGACGGACGGGGACGGCTACGTGCTCGGCGCAGCGCTGATCCCCGCCCTGTCCTCGGCCCTGCTCCAGACCCTCCAGGAGTCCGACTGACGTCGGCAGTCCCGTCCTGCCCGCCGCGATCTCGGCCGGAACCCGCCGCAGCCAGGTCATGAGGCTGTCGCCAGCGCTCCTCCGTACGGACCGGAAGCGGTCAGCGCATCGTCCTCGAGATCCTCTGTGTCGGAGACCTCCAGGATCGATCCGCCGCCGACGATCTCTCCCGTGCGCTCATCGACCTCGGGCACGTCCTGGGTGCGAAGGGGCTTGCGGAAGGTCGCCGCACCGTAGCTGAGGTCGTGGCCGAGCGCCTCGGCCTGCATGACGAGCGAGATGTGCTGGGTTCCGTCGGAGTCCTTCCACTCGCTGCTGCTCAGGCGACCGGTGACGATCAGGGGCTGTCCCTTCTTGACCGAGGCCGTCAGGTTGCGCGCCAGGTTGCGACGCGCGAACACCGTGATGAATTCGGTCTTGCGGTCCTCGAAGGACTCCTTGGACGGGTCGAAGTAGCGCCCCGTGACGGCGATGCGCACGAGGGCGCTGGGGGTGCCGTCGGGGAGGTCCCGCCTGCTGGGGTCTCCGGTGGCATTTCCCATCAGAGTGGTGCGGATGTCGCGCATGGTGAAGGTCCTTCCTCGGGTGCCGGGACGGTCCCGGCGTCGGCTCCGTGCCGACGTCCACCAGGGTCCGGTTCCGCTGAGCCCGGATCCAGCGCCGGGCACGGATTGGGGACAGGCGGCTCCTGGGGAGGAGAACTCCGGCCCCGGCACCCGGAGGACGACCGAAGACCGCAGACGCACGAGCGGCCGGCCCCCTTCACCGGGGACCGGCCGCTCTCAGTCGCGGCCTCTCAGCCGCGCCCTGTCAGCGCACGCAGCACCGAAGCCTCACAGGCGCGCAGGCCGAGGCCTCACAGACCCGGGACCACCAGACCGGACGCATTGCTGCGCGCGTTCTCGAACCGCGCCTGCACATCCGCCCAGTTCACGATGTCCCAGACCGCCTTCACATAGTCAGCCTTCACGTTCTGGTAATCCAGGTAGAACGCGTGCTCCCACATGTCCAGCTGGAACAGCGGAACCGTCGCCACCGGCACACCGTTCTGCTGATCGTAGAACTGCTCGATCACCAGGTTCCCACCCGCCGGCTCATACGCCAGCACAGCCCAGCCCGAGCCCTGGATCCCCAGCGCCGCCGCCGTGAAATGCGCACGGAACCCGTCGAACGACCCGAAGTGCTCATCGATCGCCGCCGCCAGCTCACCGGTGGGCTTGTCCCCACCCTCCGGCGACAGGTTCTTCCAGAAGATCGAATGGTTCGTATGACCACCCAGGTTGAACGCCAGATCCTTCGACAGCTGATTGATCGAACCGAAGTCCCCGGCCTCACGCGCCGCCGCCAGCTTCTCCAGCGCCGCGTTCGCACCCTTCACATAGGTCGCATGATGCTTCGAATGATGCAGCTCCATGATCTGACCCGAGATCGAAGGAGCGAGCGCCCCGTAGTCGTAGTCCAGGTCCGGAAGCGTGTACTCCGCCATGGCATTCCCTTCGTCGGTGCGTTCTGTCCGTGCGCCCCGCTCGGGAGGCGCAACGCTCCCATCCTCGCATCCTTTCGCCCGGATCGGCATGGTCGGCGACCGACCGGTCCAGCGTCCGGAAGCAGCGCACGGGCCTGCTCGAGCACCAGCGCAGGAGATCCGCTCCCGATCCTCGATGCGCCCCGCTCGTGGGATGCGCGGGACACAATGGGACAGTGAGCGAGGACCCTGCCGTCGCGATGCCCGACGCCCTGCACCCGGCGACGCGGGAGTGGTTCGCCCGCGACCTCGGGGAGCCCACCCCTGTGCAGACGGGGACCTGGAAGGCGCTCGCGGCCGGCGAGGACGCCCTCGTGATCGCTCCGACGGGGTCCGGAAAGACTCTCGCCGCGTTCCTGCGGGAGATCGATGCACTGCTCCTCCCCCGCGGCGGATCCGGCACGACCGGCTCCGGGGCGGCAGGCCCGTCGGAAGCCGGCCCGCCTGAAGCCGGCCCGTCGGAGGCAGGCCCGTCGGAGGCAGGCCCGCCTGAGGCCGGACCGTCGGAGGTGCTGCGAGCCGTCCCGGCCGAGCGGACGAGCGTCCTGTACATCTCGCCGATGAAGGCTCTGGGAGTGGACGTCGAGCGCAATCTGCGCCTCCCGCTCGAGGGGATCGCGCGGCAGGCCGCGGAGCGGGGCGATGCGGTGCGCCCCGTGAGCGTCGGCGTGCGCTCGGGCGACACGACGCCGGCGGAACGTCGCCGCCTCGTCGCCCATCCGCCGGACGTGCTGATCACGACACCGGAGTCGCTGTTCCTGATGCTGACGTCCGCGGCGCGGGAGACGCTCGCGCACATCCGCACGGTGATCGTCGACGAGGTGCACGCGATCGCCGGATCGAAGCGCGGAGCCCATCTGGCGCTGTCCCTCGCTCGTCTGGACTCGCTGGTCGTCGGCCCGGACCGTCCGCAGCGGCTGGGCCTGTCCGCGACCGTGGAGCCTCCTGAGGAGATCGCCCGGTTCCTCGTGCCCTCGGGCGCGAACGCGCGCATCGTCGCGCCCGAGGGCACCAAGCGCTGGGACCTGGGCGTGACCGTGCCGGTGGAGGACATGGACGAGGTCACCCCGCCGTCGGACGCGATCGATGAGGAGGCGGTCGACGGAGCGCTGTGGCCGCATGTCGAGCGGGCGGTCCTGGACGCTGTCGAGGGCAACCGCTCCACGATCGTCTTCACCGACTCGCGTCGGCAGGCGGAGCGGCTGACGGATCGGCTGAACCATCTCCATCGCCGCCGCATGGGGACGGACCCCTCCGCCCGAGCCGGAATCCGCGATGCGCCCGACGACGCCCCCGCCGACAGCGGGACGGCCGCCGACATCGCCCGCGTCCACCACGGCTCCATGTCCAAGGAGCGACGGCTGGAGACCGAGGCGCTGCTCAAGGCCGGTGAGCTGCGATGCGTCGTCGCGACCTCGACCCTCGAGCTCGGCATCGACATGGGAGCTGTCGACGAGGTGCTGCAGATCAGCGCGCCCTTCACCATCGCCTCCCTGCTGCAGCGGGTGGGGCGCGCGGGCCACGGTGTCGGCGATGTCTCCCGCGGACGCATCCATCCGCTGCATCCGCTCGACGTCGTGCACAGCGCTCTCATGCTCCGGGAGGCGCGGGCGGGACGGCTGGAGCCGCTGCGCATCCCCGCGAACGCACTGGACGTGCTGGCCCAGCACACGCTCTCGGCGGCGGCCCTCGAGGATCTCGATGTCGAGGAGTGGTTCGCTCTCGTGCGCTCCGCCGGCCCCTGCGCGGACCTCCCCCGCAGCGGCTTCGACGCCGTCATCGACATGCTCACCGGCCGCTACCCCTCGACGTCCTTCGCCGAGCTCCGTCCGCGCCTGGTGCTGGACCGCTCCCGCGGGACCGCCGGGACGCTGTCGGCGCGACCGGGCGTCCAGCGCCTGGTGGTCACCAATGCCGGCACGATCCCCGATCGCGGGATGTTCCCGGTGATGCTGGCCGCCGGGGAGGAGCAGGCCCGGCGGGTCGGCGAGCTCGATGAGGAGATGGTCTACGAGTCCCGCCGCGGTGACGTGATCACGCTGGGCACCTCGAGCTGGCGGATCGAGGAGATCACCCATGAGAGGGTCACGGTCTCCCCTGCTCCCGGCTTCGCCGGCCGCATCCCCTTCTGGCACGGCGACTCGGCAGCGCGGCCCGCGGAGCTGGGGCGCGCGATCGCCCGCTATCTCGACGAGCTCTCCGCCCAGGAGCCCGGCGAGCGCGAGCAGGGCCTGGTCGACCTCGGGCTGGACGAGAACGCACGGGCGCAGGTGCACCTGCTGATCGAACGCCAGACGATGGCGACCGGGGCTCTGCCCGGTGCCGCCCGTCTGCTCATCGAGCGGTTCATCGACGATCTGGGCGACTGGCGCATCGTGGTGCACTGCCCGCTGGGGCGTCGGGTGACCGGTCCGTGGGCGCTCGCGATCGCGGACCGGCTGCGCGAGGGCATGGGCGCGCAGGTCCAGGTGGTCGCGTCCGACGACGGGATCGTGCTGCGCGTCCCGCAGGGCGGCGAGGCACCGGACGCCTCGCTGGTGCTGTTCGCGCCGGAGGCGATCGAGGACCAGGTGAGGCAGCTGGTGGGTGCCTCGGCGCTGTTCGCGGCACGATTCCGCGAATGCTCGGCCCGGGCACTGCTGCTGCCGCGGCGCATCCCCACCGCGCGGGCTCCGCTGTGGCAGCAGCGGCAGCGGGCGGCGACGCTGCTGGACGCGGCGCGCGAGCACCCGGACTTCCCGATGATGCTCGAGGCCGCCCGCGAATGCCTGCAGGACGAGTACGACCTGTCGGCGCTGAGCGGTCTCATGGCCGACCTCTCGGAGGGCCGCACGGGAGTGGAGGTGGTCGACGTCGACCAGCCCTCCCCGATCGCCCGGGCGGTGATGTTCGGCTTCGAAGGGACCTTCATCTATGACGGCGACGCGCCGCTCGCCGAGCGCCGCACCGCGGCGCTGACCCTCGACCAGAGCGTCCTGCAGGAGCTCCTGGGCACGGTCTCGCTGCGGGAGCTGCTGCTGCCGGAGGCGATCAGCCGCGTCTGCGCCGATGCGCAGCTGCTGAGCCCGGAGCGGGGCATCCGGGATGCCGAGGATCTCGCGGATGCGCTGCGCCGGCTCGGGCCGATGACCGAGGGGCAGATCCGAGCGCGCTTCGCCGCGTCGTCGGCCGAGGATCCCCGGTCCGCCGTAGCGCAGCTCGAGACGACTGCCCGGGTAGTGCGTCTGCTCTGGCACGACGAGGAGCATCTCGCGCTCGTCGAGGAGGCGGGGCTCTGGCGCGATGCCGCGGGCGACCAGGTGCTGCCGCCGGGTGCCGGCGATCCCGGGTCCCCCATCTCCACGGCGCTGCTGGAGCCGGTGGAGGATGCCGCTCTGCAGGTCCTCGCCCGCTGGGCCCGATCCCGTGGACCGTTCACCGCCGAGGAGCCCGTCGCGGAGCTTCCGCTGTCGCCGTCGGCCTGCCGCGCGGCGCTGACCGAGCTGTCGGCCCGCCGCGTGCTCGCCCGCGGCGCCTTTCTCCCGGGCCGCGAGGAGGAGGAATGGGTCGATGCGGAGGTGCTGCGCCGCATCCGACGGGTCTCCCTCTCCGCCGCGCGGAAGGACATCGCGCCGGTCCCGGCGGAGTCCTTCGTCCGCTTCACGCTGTCGTGGCACGGGATCGACGCGGCTCACAGGATCGACGCGAGCCGGGGCGCCGACGACGATGACGCCGACCTTGACGCCCTGGCGGACGTCGTCGACCAGCTCACAGGCATCGAGGCCCCGATCGGCGTATGGCTCCAGGACCTGCTGCCGGTGCGTCTGGGCAGGACGGCGCCGCGGCTGCTGGAGGAGGCGCTCTCCCGCGGGGACGTCCTCATGACCCTGCGCGGATCGCCCGGCAGCGCGCTCTCCGACGCCGCGGTCCGTCTGCATCTCGCGGACGCGCTCGCCCTGGGGCTCGATGCCGAGTCGCTGTCCGGTGCGGCGGCCGGCCTCGACCCGGGATCCACCGCGCATGAGGTGCTCGCCCTGCTCCGGGAGTCGCCCGGGCCGGTGAGGCCGACGGACCTCGCGGCCGCTCTGCGCGGGTCCGGCGGGCAGATCTCCCTCGCCGAGGTCGCCGATGCGCTGTCTGAGCTGGCTCTGGCTGGCCTCGCCGCCGTGGACACCGCTTCCGTCCTCATGGCACCCGGAGCCGCCTCACCGGTCCGGGCTCCGCGGCGCCGCTCGTCGGCACGGGCAGGGCGCGGCCGACGGGGCGCGGCGCGGCTCTCCGCCGCGCTGCTGCGAGCCGACGAGACCGGCGACGTCTCCGCCGCGGTGGCGGGGCCGACGGCGAACGGCCGCTGGCGGGCCGTCCGGATCGAGCCGGTGGACCCGGCGGTGCGGCGCGCAGCGCGCGTCGCGCTGATGGTCGACCGGCACGGGCTCCTCACCCGCGGCGCTGTCGCGGCGGAAGGGCTTCCGGGCGGCTGGTCCTCGGTGTTCCGTGATCTCGCGGACCTCGAGGATGCCGGGTCCGTGCGCCGCGGATACTTCGTCGAGGGGCTCGGGGCCTCCCAGTTCGCCCAGGCCGCGGCGGTCGATCGCCTCCGCTCGAGCACCCCGGATCGCCCGGATCGCCCGGATCGCCCGGATCGCAGTATCCGCGGGGACCGCCCGGATCGATCTGGCGGGGCGGAGGAAGAGAACGACCGACTCCCGCAGGAGGCGCCCCTGGTCCTGTCCGCCGTCGATCCCGCCTCACCCTTCGGGACCGTCCTGCCGTGGCCCGCCCCGGCGGGCGAGGAGGCACCGCGCCCGCAGCGTCGCGCCGGTGCCCACGTGGTCATCGGCGACGGTCGCGCCCTGGCCCATCTCGAGCGCGGGGGCCGGTCGCTCTCCTGGTGGGCCGGCTCGGACCCGCGCGCCTCCGCCGCCGCGGCCCGCTCCCTCGCCGACGCAGCAGGCGCCGGCAGGCTCGGACGCGTGAGCATCGAACGGATCGATGGGATCCCTGTGACCGCATCCCAGCGCGAGCAGCCGGCATCGGTGCGAGCTGCGATCGACGCGCTGAGCGACGCGGGCTTCTCGCGCTCCCCGCGGAGCCTCCGCCACCATGGTCGCTGAGAAGGCGGATCGTCACGGGAGCGGCCGCGAGGGGCTGTGGCACGGGACCGTCTAGACTGGTCCGCGGTCGGCTCCCCCGCCCTCGTCACCGGCTCGTCCGGGACGCGCAGGGGACCGCATGCCTCCATAGCTCAATGGATAGAGCAACGGCCTTCTAATCCGTAGGTTGCAGGTTCGAGTCCTGCTGGGGGCGCCCACTCGCGGATGCGCTCACCCACCTGCCGGTCGATGGCGATCGGCCGCGCGCCGTCGCGGCCGCCTCGCGCGCCGCGACGACCTCGCTCCTGCCGACACCAGCCGACACCTGCCGACTCCGGGCGACTGCTGCAGACTTCTGGCGACTGCTGCAGACTTCTGGCGGATCCTGCCGAGACCTTCCGGTAGCCTCCCCTCCGACGGTGCATCCCGGCCCCTTGCAGCACGTCCCGCATGGACGATGATCACGGAGGTCAGGAGCACCCCCGTGCGTCAGGACCCCCTCCGAGAACCCCTCGACGATGACCGCCGAGCAACGGCTCGCCCCACCATGGGCCATCGGGAAAGGCGCCCGCATGTCCTCCACCTCCGTCTCACCTCCTGAGCACTCCGAAGACGCCGATGCCACCCGCGGCTTCCTGGGGACCATCGAACCCTGCGTGATCCGGAACGCGTCCGAGGAGGTGGTCTGGGATGGCGACAGCTTCTCGTTCCTCACCGGAGATGCGCCGGAGACCGTCCATCCGAGCCTGTGGCGACAGGGTCGGCTCGTCGCAGTCCACGGCCAGTTCGAGGTGGTCGAGGGCATCTACCAGGTGCGAGGATTCGACCTGTCGAACATCACCTTCACCGAGAGCGACACCGGAGTGATCGTGGCGGACCCGCTGATCTCCACGGAGACCGCTGCGGCGGCGCTCTCGCTGCACCGGGAGCATCGCGGACCGCGGGAGGTCCGCGCGGTCATCTACACCCACTCGCATGTCGACCATTTCGGCGGCGTCCACGGGGTGGCGTCAGCGGAGGCAGTCGAGCGCGGTGATATCGAGGTGATCGCGCCGGCAGGCTTCCTCGACCATGCGGTCTCGGAGAACGTGTACGCAGGCGTGGCGATGGCTCGCCGCTCCGGGTACATGTACGGCGCCGCTCTTCCCCGGGGACCGCGCGGAAGCGTCGGCGCCGGGCTGGGGCACACCACCTCGACCGGGGAGGTCGGCGTCATCCCTCCGACGAGGGAGATCGCCTCCACCGGAGAGAGGCTGAGCATCGACGGCGTGGACTCCGAGTGCCAGATGGCTCCGGACTCGGAGGCCCCGGCGGAGTTCCACTTCCATCTCCCGCAGTTCGCGGCGATGTGCATCGCGGAGAACGCGACCCACACGCTGCACAACATCCTCACGCTCCGTGGCGCTCCGGTGCGGGACGCCCGCTCATGGTCCGGATACCTGACCGAGGCGATCGACAGGTATGCGTCGCGCTCGGACGTCCTGTTCGCCTCCCATCACTGGCCGACCTGGGGTCGTGAGCGCATCCGGGAGTTCCTGGGACGCCAGCGCGACATCTACGCCTATCTGCATGACGAGACCCTCCGCCACATCAACCTCGGCTACCAGGGGTCGGAGATCGCCGAGATGATCCAGCTGCCCCCCGGCGCTCGAGGAGGAGTGGAGCACGCGCGGCAACTACGGGTCGGTGAGCCACAACGTCAAGGCGATCTACCAGCGATACATGGGCTGGTTCGACGGCAATCCCGTCAGCCTCTGGGCCCATCCGCCGCAGGCTCTCGCCACCCGGTACGTCGACGTCATCGGAGGCATCCCGCGGGTCCGGGAGATCGCGGCCCGCGCGGCCGAGGACGGCGACCTGTGCTGGGCGGCGACGCTGCTCGGCCATGCGGTGTTCGCCGATGATGCCGATGAGGAGGCGAAGGCTCAGCTCGCCGACGTGCTCGAGCAGCTCGGCTTCGGCAGCGAGAACGTGACCTGGCGCAGCTTCTACCTCGCCGGTGCGCTCGAGCTGCGCGAAGGCGCCTTCGGCACGCCGACGAGGACGGGGAAGAGCTCGCTCTCCCGATACATCCGCGTCAGCCAGATCCTGGATGTGCTGGCGATCGCGATCGAGGCACCGAAGGCGTGGGACCTCGACCTCGAGCTCGATCTGGTCATCGTCGATCTGGACGAGCGGCACAGGGTGACGCTGCGCAACGGAGTCCTCATCCACCGAACGGTCGGCGAGGAGATCGAGGCTGCGGGGACGACGTTGCGTCTGGCCAAGTCGCGTCTGCTCCGCCTGCTGGCCGGGGACGCGGCGATTGCCTCCGTATGCGGGCAACCCTGCCTGATCAGGCGTGATGCGCGCCCGCCGGGACCTCAGGAACTCCCGTGCCTCTCGCCGAATGTCTCCCATGCGGCGACACTACGCGCGTCGTACGGCCTGAGGGAGGCACCGCCCCTGCCTCCCATGCGCTTCCGCGAACGGGCCCCCGCGACGGATGATCCGGCGCCAGGCCCGGAGGAGCAGAACCGAGAGGCGCGGAGTCCGAAGACGCAGACCCCGGAGGCACGGACCACCTCCGAGGCCGCGCACCTGCGCGGCATCCCACCGCGTCCTTCCGCATCCCCACGTATCTCCCGTGCCCCTCCAGGGAGCAGCGCTCACGCATTCGCCGCCGTGTCCGTTCCTGCGCCGCGACGGCGCACCGTCGGACCTGCTGCCGTTCCGCCGTCGGCCGCACTGCCAGCCGCTGCACCGCTGGCCGCACTGCCGGCAGCCCTGCCCGTCGTCCTGCTGCCCGGACCGCGCTCCGGGCCGATAGCGGGCGAAGCGGCGTCGTCGGCGGCGGACGGCTCCTCGGGCACGAAGCCCGCATCGCGGATCAGTTCGAGATCTGCCGACGCGGCCTGCCCCTCCGCGGTGAGATAGTCGCCCAGGAAGATCGAGTTCGCCAGGTGCAGCGCCAGGCCCTGCATCCCGCGCAGATGCATCTCCCGTCCGCCCGCGAGCCGGATCTCGGTGCGCGGATGCATCAGGCGGGCGAGCGCGACGATCCTCAGGCACTGCCCCGGGGTCAGCGTCCATCGCCCCTGCATCGGCGTGCCGTCGAAGGGCACCAGGAAGTTGATCGGCAGCGACTCCACCTGCAGCTCCCGCAGGGCCATGAGCGCCTCGACGATCTGCTCGTCGCTCTCCCCCATCCCCACGATCAGACCGCTGCAGGGTGATGCCCCCGCCTGCTTCGCCCTGCCGATCGTGGCGATGCGGTCGGCATAGGTGTGGGTGCGCACAATCTGCTCATGGTGGGACTCGGCGGTGTTGATGTTGTGGTTGTAGGCGTCCACGCCGGCATCCACCAGCCGCTCCGCCTGGCCGTCCTCCAGCAGTCCGAGACAGGCGCAGACCTCGACCCCGGGATGCTCGCGCTTGAGGGCGGAGGCGATGCCGGCGACGCGCTCCACGTCGCGATCCATGGGGCCGCGACCGCTCGCGACGAGGCACACGCGGGCGGCGCCACCGCCGATGCCTGCCTGCGCCTGACGGACAGCCTCCTCAGGGTCGAGCCAGCTGTACTTGAGGATCGGCGCCGCGGATCCCAGCGCCTGCGAGCAGTAGCCGCAGTCCTCGGGGCACAGCCCGCTCCTGAGGCTGACCAGATAGTTCAGCTTCACCCGGTTCGAGAAGGCGGCCCGGCGCAGGCGCGAGGCGGCTGCGACCAGGTCCAGCAGCTCTTCGTCGGGGACACGGAGGACCTCGAGCGCCTCCGCCTCCTGGATCCGATGCCCATCGGCGATCCGGTCGACCAGCGCGCTCCAGCGCATCAGCGCCCGCCCTCCGCATCGTCCGGGCAGGCGGTGGCGTCGGGGCGGGTGGTGTCGTCGGAGCCGGCGGTGGCGTCGGCGGCGGCGATCCCCGTGGTGCCGAGCAGCTTCCAGGCCGACGGCAGGAGAGCGCCCAGGATGAGCAGCTTGAGGAAGTCGCCGATCAGGAAGGGGATGACACCGAGCAGGATCGCACGGCCGACGCCGATGTCCAGGGAGAGGGCGAGCCACGGCACCCCGCAGACGTACATCGCGATCGTGCCCAGCGCACCGAGCCCGAGCGTGGTCGACCACCTGCGATCAGCACCCAGCCCGGCCAGCCGACCGACGAGCGCCGCGGCGAACACGTATCCGACGATGTAGCCGAAGGTCGGAAGCATGAGGCCGCTCTGACCGTCGGAGAAGACCGGTGCACCGGCCGCTCCCGCCAGCAGGTAGATCAGGGCGCTGAGGGAACCGCGGACTGGACCCAGCGACGCGCCGACGATGAGCACGGCCAGCGTGGCCAGAGCGATGGGCACCGGGGTGAAGGGCAGCGGGATGACGATGCGCGCCGCCACCGCGATCAGTGCGGATCCGGTGAGCACGAGAGCGATGTCGCGGGCCATGCCTCCGGGCAGCGCATCGGCGAGATGGGGACGGGGGCGGTCCGGGGCGAGGGCGAAGGTGGTCATCGGATTCCTCCTGAACGGTGTTCATTGAACGGCGTTCAGGAGAGTAGCAGAGGGAGGGGATTCCGGCCCGCAGCCCTCCGTCGGACCTGTTCAGGCGGACGCTCTAGACTCGGCCGGGTGCACCCCAGGAAGCTCGCGAAGCTCTCGCAGGACGATGTCGTCCGGACCGCGCTGAGGATCCTCGACGAGCTGGGGCTCGCGGACCTCACCATGCGACGCCTGGCCTCCGAGCTCGCGGTGCAGCCCAGCGCCCTGTACTGGCACGTCCCCGACAAGCAGACGCTGCTGGCGGGCGTCGCCGATCTCATCGTCCCGCTCGCCCCCGCCGCAGGAGACCTCCCCTCCGCGGCCCCGGCATGGGACGAGCGCCTGCGTGCGGAGGCCTCCGCACTGCGCAGCTCCCTCCTCGCCCATCGCGACAGCGCCGAGGTCGTCTCGAGCACCATCGCCCTGGGACTCGGCGCGAACCCGTCGCTCGCGCGTCTCCGGCGCGCGCTGGAGGACAGCCCCCTCGACGACCTCACCGCGGACCGCGCGGCCTCGAGCATGCTGCATCTCGTGCTCGGCCACGTGTCCCTCGAGCAGCAGCGCCTGCAGTACGAGCGGCTGGGAGTGCGCGCCGAGGAGGCGGCGCCGGGCCGTCCCGCGTCGGACGAGGACGACTTCCGCTTCGGAGTCGATGCGCTGATCGTCGGGCTCCGCGCTCTCCTCCCGGAGCAATGACCTCCTGGAGCACTGACCTCGCTGGGCACTGACCTCGCTGGGCACTGATCCGCGGGAGCGGGGAGGCGCCCCTGAGGACGCTGCGGACTACAGCTCCCGGCTGTGGCGGGAGGACTCCCGATTCCAGGCAAGGACCCATTCCGGGACCTCGAGGTCCTCGGGCACCGGGCCGGCGAGGCCGAGCACCTCGTCGATCTCGACGGAACCGCCTCCGCGTCGCAGGAACCGGGCCCTGACGATCGCGTCGGCATGGACGGTCTCGCCGACCCGGAAGATCTGCTCCATGTAGATCCAGCGGTCGTCGTAGCCGAGCACCCGGGTGGACAGCTCGAAGCGCTGCCACAGCTCTAGGGAGCGCCGGTAGGTGATCGTCTGGCCAGCGACCACCGGATACCAGCCGGCCTCGGTGATCCTCTTCCAGAATCCGGAGCGCAGCATCAGGTCCATGCGCCCGAGGTCGAGGAGGGTGAGATATCGGCCGTTGTTCATGTGGCGCAGGACGTCGAGATCCCCGGGATGGACGCGGAAGCGCACCCGGGAGGTCCCCCACAGGCTCAGCCGACGCCCGGATCTCACACGGATCATGAGCAGGAGCAGACGGAGGTACAGGTTCACGGCGGGGCTCCTTCGACGCACCATCGGACCGATCGCAGCAGCCTCCGCCCGAAGGGTCGGCGGCGACCGGACTGACCCGATGGTAACGGCTCAGGGGACGACCGTTGCGGCGGCGCTGTGCAGGCAGCGATGCGCGGACCGGATCGCGTCCCTCCCTGCGCGATAGTCTGTGCCGGTGACTTCCAGCTCCTCCCGCGCGATCAACGACCGCATCATCTGGGTCGACTGCGAGATGACCGGCCTCGACAAGCAGCGCGACGCGCTCATCGAGATCGCCGTCCTCGTGACCGACGCCGATCTGAACATCCTGGGGGACGGCGTCGACGTCGTCATCAAGCCCCCGGCCGAGGCCCTCGAGGGCATGGATCCGTTCGTGGTCACCATGCACACCACCTCCGGGCTCCTCGACGAGCTCGACGGCGGGATGACGCTCGCCGAGGCGGAGGCCGAGTGCCTCGCCTATGTCACGCGCTACTGCCCGGAGCCGGGGAAGGCGCCGCTCGCAGGGAACTCCGTCGGCACCGATCGCGTGTTCCTCGACCGGGACGTCCCCGAGTTCGCGGACTGGCTGTCCTACCGCACCATCGACGTCTCGAGTCTCAAGGAGCTCGCCAAGCGCTGGTTCCCGCGGGTCTACTACAACATCCCCGCGAAGCATGGCGGCCACCGCGCCCTCGCGGACATCCGTGAGTCCATCCAGGAGCTGAAGTACTACCGCGAGGTGCTCCTGGTCGACGAGCCCGGGCCCACCACCGCCGAGGCCCAGTCGGCCGCCCGCACCTACGAGATCACCGATGAGGACGCCCCCGTGACCGCCGTGAAGCCCGCCGCATCCCGCACCGCCTGGCTGGATCTGCCCTCCCACCGCACCTGGCTCGAGGGCGAGGGCGACGACCTGCTCGTGTTCGGCTCCGAGTCGGTCCGCGAGGACGGCGGCTTCGCCTGGCTCGACGAGGAGGGCGAGCCCGACCTCGACCGCCCCGCGGAGCTCTGGATCACCTGCCGGATGACTCACTGCTTCGCGCTCGGCCATCTCCTGGGCCGACCCGACTTCGGTCGCTTCGCCGACCACGGCATCGCCTCCCTGCGCGGCGTCTTCCACGACGACGAGCACGGCGGCTGGTTCGCCTCCGTCGCCGACGGCAAGCCGGTCGACGACACCAAGCAGGCCTACGCCCACGCCTTCGTGGTGCTCGCCGCGGCCTCCGCGACCGCGGCCGGCCGACCGGGCGCCGCCGAGCTGCTGGACGAGGCGCTCACGGTCCTCGACCAGAGGTTCTTCGACGAGGACTCCCGCATGAGCGTGGACACCTTCGACCGCACCTTCTCCGACTGCGAGGAGTACCGCGGCATCAACGCGAACATGCACACGGTCGAGGCGCTGCTCGCCGCGGCCGACGTCACCGGTGAGCGCCGCTGGCTGGATCGGGCGGTCGGCATCCTCACCCGGGCGATCGACGAGTTCGCCCGGGCCAACGACTGGTCGCTGCCCGAGCACTACGACACCGACTGGACTCCCCTGCTCGAGTACAACCGCGATGAGCCCAACCACCCGTTCCGGCCCTACGGCGCGACGATCGGGCACTGGATCGAGTGGGCGCGCCTCGTTCTGCACGCCCGCGGCGCCCTGATCGTCCTCGACGGCGAGGCACCGGAGTGGATGCTCGAGGCGGCGACCGCGCTGATGGAGAAGTCCGCGGCCACCTTCGGCATCGATGGCGCGCCCGGGTTCGTCTACACCGTCGACTGGAACGGCCAGCCGGTCGCCCAGGAGCGCATGCACTGGGTCGCGGCCGAGGCCGTGGGCGCTGCCGCCGTGATCTACCGTGCGACCGGCGATCGCGTGTGGGCCGAGCGCTACGAGCAGTGGTGGGAGTACATCTCCACCTACCTTCTCGATGCCGACGGCGGATCCTGGTTCCACGAGCTCGATGCCGACAACGAGCCCCAGGGGGTCACCTGGCCGGGCAAGCCCGACATCTACCACGCCTTCCAGGCGACGATCATCCCCCGTCTGCCGGTGACCCCGACGATGGCGGCCGCGCTGCGCGACGGCCTGCTCGACACGGAGGGCTGAGCCGGGACCGCGGAGAGCTGAGCCGAGACCACGGAGAGCTGAGTCCGGACGCGAGCCCTCGGCGAGCGGCCATCACGGCGAGCGGCCATCACGGCGAGCGGCCATCACGGCGAGCGGCGGTCCCTCGGGATTCTCACGCGAAGACCGTCACGTCGTGCCCGAGTCGCCCCGCGAGGGCGAGGATGTCGGGCACGGACTCCTGCGGGACCACGACCAGGGGGATCGCCTCGTCGTCGTCCTCCTCGAGCTGCAGCAGACGCAGACCGTGCTCGCCCAGCAGCTGCTCCGCCCGATGGATCGCTGAGAACAGGTCGTCCACGTCAGAGACATCCTCGAAGCACGCACCGCAGTCGACTGCTCTGCGGACGCCGACGAGCGCATCGACCAGCTCGCAACCGGTGTCCTCGACGTCGAGATAGGCGAGCGCCGAGGACTCGTCGAGGCCATCGAGAAGCACGGTCCACAGATCCTGCGTCGGGGTGATGTCGCCCTCCTCGCCGGCGGTCTCCTCACCCGTGGTCTGCTCACCGGCGGTCTCCTCACCGGCCGAGCCGACGTGCAGGTCATCGGCGTGGAGATCGCGGTAGGCGCCGGGGTCTTCGAGTGCGAGACGGATCGACGCCTGCAGCTCGGGGTCCTCATCGAGCAGGGAGGCCAGGCGCAACCAGTCATGAGCTCCGCCCGTCGGCCGATCCGCGTCACGGCCCTGTCGACCATCGTGGTCCCGGACCCATTGACCGCCGTGATCTCGGCCCGGCGCCGGGGCGCTCATGCCCCGGCTCCAGCCTGCCCGTCCGCTCCCGCTCCGCCGGTGTCGCTGCCGTTGCCGAGCGCCGCCTCGAGCCGTTCGATCTTCCCTTGGAGCTCGCCTTCGTGACCGGGCCGGATATCGGCCTTGAGCACGAGGGAGAGGCGGGAGCCGAAGCGCCCCGCCTCGAAGCTTGCGCGCTTGACAACCTCCATCACCTCATCCCATTCACCCTCGACCTCCGTGAACATGGAGGAGGTGCGGGTGGGCAGTCCGGAGTCGCGCACGACCTTGACGGCGGCGGCGACGGCGTCGTGGACGCTCGCGCTGTCGGAGCCGTCGGCGAGGCGTCGCCGGATGCTCGGGTCGGAGGGCTCACCGGTGGGCTGGACGGAGAATGCGACGATCATGCCCACATCCTGCGCCGCCATCGCGCTTCCCGACAACATCACGGGAGCATCCCCGCATCTCCACCCCGGTTCCGGCGCAGAACGAGCCCTCGCCGCTCCCGGCATGCCCTGCCAACCCGCATCTGAGTGCCCGCACTGAGGAGCAGTGTCCGTCTACCGCCGTTCAAACGGCGTTCAAGCGGCGGTAGACGGACACTGCCCCTACCAGATGCCACGGACACTGCCCCTACCGGATGACGGAGGAGGCTGCGGGCCCTGGGGTCAAGTCCCTGGTCGATGGTTCTCGATCGGGGTGCTCTTCTGCAGCGAGGACGGCCCTCGGGATCACGCTCAGGCTCATCGCTCCGCACGGACGCCTCTCGATCCGAGGACCGTCGGGATGCACGAACGACGAAGGCCCCGGTGATCACTCACCGGGGCCTTCATCTCGCGAACGACGTCCCAAGACATCTGCGAACGATGTCCTGAGACATCACAGGGGGTGATCGACGGGATTTGAACCCGCGACCGCCTGGACCACAACCAGGAGCTCTACCAACTGAGCTACGACCACCATGTGCGATCCGGGGACCGCAACGAGAACTAACCTTACCCTCTCTCCTGCGGTTTCGTCTCCTCGAGAGGCCTGCAAGGAGTGTGAGACGCGTTGCACCGTCGGGGTGGGCACCTTCGACCGCAGCCCTCGACGTGTGCTGCGGCGGGGCGTACCGTCCGTGACATGGACGCCGACGACGACTCCGCTCCCCCGACGGGACCCAACCCTCGCTCCTCGCCGGGGCAGGAGCACTCGCTCCAGTTGGACAAGCACAAGCAGCACCAGCAGGACCAGCAGGATCCGGTGCGGCGTCGCAGAGTCCTGATCACGGGAGCGACCGGCGGCGTGGGCCTGCACCTGGTCGCAGGGCTCGGCGACGAGTACGAGCTGATCCAGCAGGGGCGCACGCCGCGCACTCCCGAGCAGGAGGAGGTGCTGCGCCGCGCTGACATCGAGATCTACGGCGAGGTGCTCGCGCTGATGGAGGGGGTGGACACCGTCGTGCATCTCGCGGGTGCGGCGTCCCCGGAGTCCACCTGGGAGGACGTGCTCGGGTCGAACATCGTCGGCCAGCGCAACGTCCTCGAGGCGGCGCGGGAGGCGGGGGTGCGGCGGGTCGTGCTCGCGTCCTCCAATCATGCGATGGGGATGTACGACCGCAAGGAGGAGTGGCCGGTCTATCCGTCCGACCTTCCGCGCGGGGATTCCCTGTACGGCGTCTCGAAGATCTTCGGCGAGGCCCTGGGCCGCTTCTATCACGACCAGTTCGGCCTCGACGTGATCGCCCTGCGCATCGGCTGGGTCGCCGACGATCCTCTGGAGGCGGAAGAGGACGTGCTGCGGGCGATGTGGCTGAGCCCGGGTGACTGCGTGCGCGTGGTGCGCTGCGCGATCGAGGCCGAGACCCGCTTCGGGCTGTTCTACGCGATCTCCGACAACCCCAACCGGCGCTGGTCGATGACCAACACGATGCTCGAGCTCGGGTATCGCCCCCGCGACTCCTGGACGTCGCTCAGCACGGAGCCCGAGCATGTCGTCGAGGGAGGAGCCCCCGTCCGCGACAGCTGGCCGGCCGGCTCCTGAGCCCGCCCTCCCCCGTTCGGCGCGGAACCTGGACCCGGTGTCGAGGTCGATCTGAGAAGATCCTTCTCTCCGGTTGTCGGTTGCAGAGGAGCTCCCATGGTCGACAGTCCCCGCGGTCCTGTGCTCGGAGCGGGGGGCGGTGATCCCATCCAGGGGATCGTCTCCACCCGCAGGGATGAGCTGATGCAGCTCGGCACGAATGCTGAACAGGTCGCCGACCAGCTGAGGCAGGTGTACGACGAGTTCACAGCACTGCGGCTGCACTACCAGTTCGCCATCGAGGAGATGACGACGAAGGTCAACATCCTGCGCCGGGAGTTCGAGCAGATCCATGAGTACAGCCCGATCGAGCATGTGCGCTCGCGGCTGAAGTCGGTGGAGTCGCTCGTGGAGAAGGCGCTGCGGACGGGTGGCGAGATGACTGTGCAGGCGATCAGGGACCGCATCCTCGACATCGCCGGTATGCGGATAACCTGCAGCTTCGTCTCGGATGCCTACTGGGTGGCGGACATGCTGGCCTCGCAGGCGGATCTCGAGGTGCTCAAGGTCAAGGACTACATCGCCCGCCCCAAGCCCAACGGCTACCGCTCCCTGCACCTGATCGTGCGGGTTCCGGTGTTCCTCTCGGACCGCACCGAGCACGTGCCGGTCGAGCTGCAGATCCGCACGATCGCCATGGACTTCTGGGCGAGCACCGAGCACAAGCTCTCCTACAAGTACGACCGGAACCTGCCCCCGCGCCTGTCCGCGGAGCTCGACGATGTCGCTCGCCTCGCCCACGAGCTCGACGAGCGCATGGGTCGTCTGCGGGAGGAGATCCGCCCGATGCCTCGGACGGGTCAGGGCCCGTTCAGCGCCAACGCGCCCTGGGCCGCCTCCGACGACGGAGGTCACGAGGGCGGAGCCCCCGCCGACGCGACGGAGGAGGCGCCCGACGACGAGGCTCGTGCAGACTCGGCTCATGCGGACTCGGCTCATGCAGACACGGCTCGTGCAGAGAACCCCTCCACGGACGAGAACCCCTCCTCGGTCGAGCGAGGACCGTCGGAGGGCTGAGAGAGGGCCGAGATAGAACCGACCGGGATCAGGCCGTGGATCTCCGTCGGGGCTCGGTCAGAGATCCGTCCGATCGTCGCAAGGTCCTGCCGATCAGCGCCGGAGCATGCCTAGGGTGAGCTTCATGAGCACTCCCGTCTTCGACCCCGTCGGCCTCGAGCCCCGTTCCGCGACCGACGATCAGAGGGCGAGCGGTCCGCTCGCCCGCACTCCCGACGGGACCTGGGCCGTGCTCGGGCATGCGGAGGCGATCGAGGTCGCCTCCGATCATGATCGCTTCTCCTCCGCGGTATCGCGGTTCCTGCAGGTGCCCAATGGCCTCGACGGTGCGGAGCACACCGCCTTCCGCGAGCTCATCGACCGCTACCTGGGTCCTGGGCCGATGGCGGACCTGGAGCCGCGGGTCCGACGGATCGCCGAGGTCCTGATCGACGAGCTGGTCGCCGACGTCGGAGCGGGAGGCGTGCAGGTCGACGCCGTCGCCGAGATCGGCGCCGTGTTCGCGGTCCGGGCGCAGACGGAGTGGCTGGGCTGGCCTCGCTCCTTGGAGTCCGAGCTGCTGCGATGGATGGTCGACAACCATGAGGCCTCCCGGTCCGGGGATCTCGCTCGGACCAGCGAGGTCGCGGAGCGGTTCGATGCGATCGTCCGCTCGATCGTCCGACCGCGCGGCGAGGCGGGCGAACAGGCCCCCGACGACGTCACCACCGCCCTGGTCCGCGACCGGGTCGCCCTGCCGGATGCCAGCAGCCCGGGCTCCGTCGACCGTGCGCTGACCGATGAGGAGATCGTCTCGATCCTGCGCAACTGGACCGGCGGGGACCTCGGCTCCCTCGCCCTGTGCACGGGGGTCCTGCTGACGGCGCTCGCGGGAATGCCCGGCCTCGCCGCTCGCGTGCGCGACGGATCAGCGGCGGAGGCGGGCGCGATCATCGATGAGCTGCTGCGCATCGACGACCCCTTCGACTCCAACCGTCGCGTGACGACGTGCCCGGTCGTCCTCGGCGGCCAGGAGATCGGCGTTGGCGAGAAGGTGATGATCCACTGGACCTCCGCCAATCGCGATGAGCGGGCGTTCCCCGCTCCCGACGACGTCGATCCGGTGGGCAGCGCACCGCGGAACCTTGTCTACGGGACGGGGAAGCATGTCTGCCCGGGTCGCGGCCTGGCGACCATGGAGCTCGTCGTGCTGCTGAAGGCGCTGCTGAAGCGCTGCGATCTGCATGCGGCCGACGAGCCGGGCGACCGGGAGATCGCCCCCGTCGGCGGCTGGGCCCATGCACCGGTCGTCCTCCTGCCCCTCACCTGATCCGCGCCTGACCCGTGGCCGGCGCCCGCCCGTCGGCCCGCGCCTGCCCCGTTGCCCCGCGCCCGCCCGTCGGCCCACGCCGGCCCGCGTCTGCCGCGTCGGCGCTTCGACCGGATCAGTCGAGCTCGACGACCTCGAACTCGAGGACGCCCTCGGCTCGGGAGACCGTGGTCGAGGGGTCGCGGGGCTGGCGCTGGGACGCCCATGCCTGGAAGCTCTCGTCGTCGGCCCAGCGGGTGATGACGAAGTAGTGGTCCTCCCCCGCGACCGGGCGCAGCAGCTCGAAGCCCTCGAACCCGGGCGCCTGGTCCACAGAGTGCCTGCGGGCGGCGAAACGCTTCTCGAGCTCGGCCTCCTGGCCGGCGGGAACGGCGAGTCGGTTGATCTTCACGACGGTCATCTCGAGATTCCTCCTGGGTCCGGGTCGCCGTGCGGAGCCACGGCACCGACCATCATCGGCCTCGCGACCGTGCACCGGCGAGGACGTTCCGCGACGACCAGACCCGTTCAGTGTGCGCGGGCACCGCCGGACCGGGACCGCACGCTGTCTGACCGGGACCGCACGCAGTCGGGCCTCAGCCCGGGCGGATATCGTGCCCCTGTCCTCCGAGCCCCGAGAGAAGAACCGATGCCTGCTTCGTCCGCCCTGACCGCCACCGCCCTGCACGCCGGGTACCCCGGCGAGCCGATCCTCGAGGGGATCGACCTGACGATCCGTGCGGGCGAGGCACCCGTCGGCATCCTCGGCCCCTCGGGCACCGGCAAGACGACCCTCGTGCGGACTCTCGCCGGCCGGATCACCCCGACCTCGGGAAAGGTCACCTTCGACGGGCGCAGCGTCGCCCGGATGCGCGGCAAGGACAAGAAGCGCTTCACCGCGGCCGTCCGATTCGTCTCCCAGTACGCGATGACGATCGACGATCCTCGCGAGACCGTCGAGTCCCGTCTCAAGCTCGCGGCGAAGGAGGCGCGCAAGGGCGGGCGCACCCACTCGGTCACCCCGCAGGAGATGGTCGCGACGGTGGGGCTCGCCGAGCACTTCCTGCCGCGACGGATGATGACCCTCTCCGGCGGGGAGAAGCAGCGCGTCGCCCTGGCCACCGCCCTCGCCACCCGTCCCGAGATCCTGGTCCTCGACGAGCCGCTGACCGCGGTGGACCCGAACATGCGCGGCGAGATCACCCTGGCCCTGCGCGCCACCATCGACCGGCTCGGCATCGGGGTGCTGATCGCCTCGCACGACGTCGAGCTGCTGCAGCGCATGTGCCCGACCGTCCACTTCCTCGGCTCGGGGCGGATCCTCGCCTCGGGCTCCTTCGAGGAGGTCCTCGCGCACACCGAGCACGAGGAGATCAAGGAGTTCGCCGAGTCGGTGCCGCAGGCCATCCAGCGGTTCTTCTGATCGACCCTGGGGCGCCGAGGCCCGGGGCGCCGGGCGCTCCTCCCCCGAGGCGCGGATCATCCCCGGGCCACGTCCAGAAGACCGCTCATCGCCTCATCGATCGCATGAGGGACGGGACGACCACGCTCATCCAGTCGGTTCCATCGCTGCCGATTGGTGAGGACGGTCAGGCGGCGCCGACCATCGGCTCGGACAAGGGTGATAGCACCCCCGCCCCACACTGACCCGTCATGACCCCAGAACACGGTGCCGTCGGGCGTCCTCTGACGATGCAGCCCCAGACCGTACTCGATCTTCGTGCGCTCGAAGGTGATGACGGGGACGGTGCTCTGCATCGCCCGGAGCGACTCCGGCCGGACGAGCTCGCCGTCGATCAGCATGCCGAAGAACCGCTGCAGGTCCTCGGCGGTCGAGACGAGCGACGCCGCCGTCCCGACCCAGGACATGTCGAACTCGCTCAGGTCGCGCGGCGGATCGAGCATCGTGAACCACGATCCGTACAGCCGCGCATGGGGCACCTCCAGTCTCGTGCCCGGAGGGAAGAACGTGCCGGACAGCTGAGCCCGTTCGATGACCTCCTTCGTGATCCACTCCTCGGCCGCGATGCCGGTGATCCTCTCGATGAGCTCCGCGAGCAGCAGGTAGTTGGTGTTCGAGTACGCGCCCGGGAGGGAGCCCGGTCGTCCCGTCTCCCGCGCTTCCGTCCCCGTCCGGATGAGACAGCGCCGGTCGAAGTGCGTGAGCCGGTGCTCCTCCAGGCTGTGCGGGCTGGTCCTGGAGAGGTCGGGGAAGCTCCGCAGCGAGCTGTAGATGATCGGCAGGTTCTCGGCGAGCCCGCTCGTGTGCTGGGCCAGCATCCGCACCGTGATCGCATCGCCGCGAGCTCCCGTCACGAGATCCGGCAGGTACCGGCCGATCGCCGCATCGAGGTCGACCTGCCCCATCTCGACCAGACGGAGCAGGGCGACGGCGGTGAAGGTCTTCGCGATGCTGCCGACGCGATGGTCGAGGTCGACCTCCATCGGGATCCCCCGGTCGAGGTCCGCCAGCCCTGCGGCGCCTCGCCATCGGCTGTGCGCGTCATCGACGCAGTCCACATCGACGATGACGCCTGGCATGCCGGACTGATGGAGTCGCTCCATCGCCGCCTGGAGCGTCTGCGGCGTCGTGCCTGCGCGCGTCATCGTGCGTCCGTGAGCCGATGCTCTGATCCCGACCGGTGAGTGCTGGTCGACCGGGTCCACATCAGGGCGACCGCCAGGAGGCCGACGACGCACGGAAGCATCCCGGCTCCTCCGATCAGCGGAGACAGCCCGGTATCCCCGGACGTGTCACGCACGAGCAGGCTGAACGTCGACAGCGCGGTGCCGACCAGGAAGAGCACGCTGCCGATCCAGCGTGCCCCGGGGTGCCCTCGTCGCATCGCCCACCAGGTCACCGACCACCCCAGCACGGCGAGGGCTCCCAGGACGGAGAGGCAGGTGACGTAGACGGAGGCTGCGGAGGAGATCTCCCCGTCGCCGTACGACGGATATCCGGCGCGGATGTGCGAGGCGATCGCGCTGCGGCCGGGGTGGGCGCTGAGCGCGGCGAGAGCGGACAGGGCGAGGCCGACGGCGACGGCGCCGGTCGCCCAGGGCGAATAGCGCATGGTCCGGGCTGAATGGCCCATGGTCATGGTCATGGTGGTGCCTTCCTGGAGTCTGTAGCAGCCCCGGCATCCTCCACCGAGTCATCACACCGAGGCGCTGCTTTACGGCGTATATCAGAGCGGCGACGCTAATCTGTACGCTGTAGAACAGTCAAGAGGGAGGGCGGAGATGACGGCGAAGAGGGCGGACACCGCACCAGCGGACACGGATGGCACATCCGCAGACGGGGACGACGCATCTCCAGGTCAGGACGGGGCATCGGCGGGATCGGGCCGGCCGCGGGGCCGGCATGCTGGACTCTCCGCCGAGTCCGTCGTCCGGGTCGCCATCGCTATCGCCGACGAGGACGGGCTGTCCGCCCTGTCGATGCGGCGGCTCGCCGCGAGGCTCGGGGTCGAGGCGATGGCGCTCTACCACTACTTCCCCAGCAAGGCCGCCCTCCTCGACGCCGTCGTCGAGGAGATCGTGACGACTGCGCCGATCGAGGACCTGGTCGGATCGGGCTGGGAGGACGGTCTGCGCAGATATGCGCACGCCCAGCTTGCCGCCCTCGCCCGACATCCGCACCTGGTGGAGCTGGTCATGTCCCGGCCGGCCGTGACCACCGGGAACCTCGTCATGCTCGAGGAGCTCGTCGCCTTCCTCTGCCGCGAGGGGTTCTCGGCGAGGCGCGCCCTGGACATGATGTACACGGTCCATGAGGTGGTCCTGGTCCATGGGGCGCTCGATGTCGGTGTCGGCGGGGCCCGACCGCCGCATGGCGAGCATGGACAGGAGACGCGACTCTCAGAGCTCCCCGTGGACGCCTATCCGCACCTCGCCGAGGCCGCCCGGAGCGGCCGTGCCGGCGGATCGACGTCACGGTTCGACTTCGCCCTGGACGTCCTCATGGCAGGGTTCGCGGAGGTCCGGTGAGCGCACACTCCGAATCCATGCCCCTTCACGCCCGCACACCTCGAGGAGAGTGACCATGGACATCTCGCTGCGGCCCGCGCGACCCGATGAGGCCGCCGAGCTGTCTGATCTCGCGATGCGCAGCAAGCGTCACTGGGGGTACGACGACGCGTTCATGGATGCCTGTCAGGACGCGCTGACCCTCGATCCGACCGACTGCGACGGCATCCACCTGATCGTGGCCGAGATCGCGGGCGAGGTCGTGGGATTCCATCGCCTCGCCGGCACGCCGCCCCAGGGAGAGCTCGCCGACCTGTTCGTCGACACGGACTCCATCGGAAGAGGCGTGGGACGGGCGCTGATCGAGGATGCGCAGGCCCGCGCGCGGAGGCTCGGCCTCTTCCGCCTCTTCATCGAGGCCGATCCGCATGCCACGGGCTTCTATCGCCACATCGGTGCGCAGCCGACGAGAGCGACTCCCAGCGGATCCGTACCGGGTCGCATGCTTCCGACGTTCGAGCTGACCGTGTCCGTCGACGCAGAGGACGGTGCAGACCGTGCTGACCAGGGCACGGGACCAGCTTGATGCCGACGCCCTGCGCACGATCAGGCCGACTGCTCAGTCCGACACCCATCTCGGTCCGACCAGAGTTCTGGTCTGGAATGCGTGCAGAGGGCCCGATTCCTGACCTCCCTGCTGGCCAAGCGCCCCCTGCCGAGCCCCGCCTTCGAGCGCCATCGAGCGCCCTCGAGCGCCCTCGAGCGCCATCGAGCGCCCTCGAGCGCCATCGAGCAGTGTCCGTCTACCGCCGTTCAATCCGCGTTCAAGCGGCGGTAGACGGACACTGCACCACGACGACGGCATGCGGCAGACGGCAGACGGCAGACGGCTTGGGGCTAACGGCATGGGGCAGACTGCTTGGGGCAGGGGCAGGGGCAGGCGGCTCCCGACATGCCCCCAAAGCGTGTCAACACTACTGAACCTCCTGTGAACCTCCTGGTCAGACCGCAGAATCTGCCGGATCCACAGACACGATCCGGCCTATAGTCCGGCCTATTGTCCGCTATCGCGCATGAGGCCATGACCGGCAACCCGCGTGAGGCTCTGCCCGAGACACGTCGAAGCCCCCGCCGCGACTGCGACAGGGGCTTCGATCTCGGGTGCGCCATCAGGGACTCGAACCCCGGACCCGCTGATTAAGAGTCAGCTGCTCTAACCAACTGAGCTAATGGCGCCGACAGGGGAAGACTCTAGGCGATGCCACCGCTGGATGCCAAGTCGGGATGACGCAGATTACTGCCGCACCCTGCACGGACGGGGCTCGGCCTGGGATCGCCTCCTGTCCGAGCGGGCAGAGTCCTGTCCGAGCAGACCGTGCCGGGCGAAGGCGGTGGCGATCCCGTCCTCCAGCACGGTGCCGGTGATCTCGTCGGCCGCGGCACGGGCCTGCTCGGTCGCGTTCCCCATGGCGATGCCGACCCCGCAGACCTCGAGCATCTCGAGGTCGTTGTTGTTGTCGCCGATGCCGATCGCACAGGAGCGGTCGATCCCGGCCCGCTCGAGGAGGTCGAGGATGGCTCCGCCCTTGCTGACCCCGCTGAGGGACACCTCTCCCCCGCCCGTGCCGATGCTCGGCATGGTGCCGGTGATCACGGTGAACCCCTCTCCGGCGAGCGCGGCGCTGACCCGTTCGAAGGCGTCGGGGCCGCGGCCGAGGAAGACCGCCTTGGCGATCCGGTCCTTCGGAGCCTGTGCGGCGTCGCCTGCCAGCCGCTCCTCCGTCAGCGAGAGCAGCTGGCGCACCTCGTCGCGTCGAGCCGCCGTGGGATGGACGCCGTCCCTCCCCTGCAGCGCGTAGTCGAGACCGAACTCGTCGAAGACCTCGACCATGCGCCGGACCATCGGCTCGGGCATGGTGCGCTCGGTGAGCCATCGGCCGTCGACCTGCACGAAGGCGCCGGCGCTGAGGACAGCTCCGTCGAAGCCGATGGCGTCCAGGCGCGGGTCCAGCTCCTGCGGGGACCGGCCGGTGCTCAGGAGCACCCGATGCCCGAGGGCGCGGGCGGTGCGGATCGCGTCCACGGCCGAGTCGGGGATCGTGCCGTCGTGGGCGACGATCGTGCCGTCGACGTCGAGGAAGACGATCCGTCGGCCGGGATCCAGCTGCAGCATCGGTGCGGGGTCCGTGGTGCGCTCGGCGCTCATCGGCGACCTGACCAGCGTGCGGGGACCGGCGCATCGGGGATGAACAGGCCCTCCTCGGCGAGCATGCGGGCCGTGGTGGGTCCGTCCACGTGGCGTCCCACGGTGGCACCGCCCCCGCGCGGGACCACCGTGTGCATGATCGTGTCCTCGTGCACGTGCACCAGGTTGAAGGCCTGCGCCTCGTCCCTGCCGCGGGTGCCGCGGTCGGGGGTCTGGAGGTCCTGGGTGTAGCAGGTCGCGGAGGCCACCGAGACGGGGATGCCCGCGAAGGTCGCGAACGTCGAGTAGTGGAAGTGCCCGCCGATGATCGCGCGGACGTCGGTGCCCTCGAGGACATCCGCGAAGGGGCCCTGGTCGCGCAGCTCGACGGTGACCGCGAGGTCCTGCACGCACGGGATGGGCGGATGGTGCAGGGCCAGGATCGTCCCCTCGGGTGCCGGTGCGGAGAGCACCTCCCGCAGCCATGCGTACTGGGAGGCGCGGATCTCTCCGTGGGCGCGCCCCGGGACGGTCGTGTCGAGGACGACGATGCGCAGGCCGCCCAGCTGGACGACGCGGTCGTAGGGGGCGTCGTCGGCGGGAAGGTCCAGCAGCTCGGTGCGCATGGTCGCACGGTGGTCGTGGTTGCCCATCACCCAGATAAGCTCCGCGCCGAGCCGGTCGACGACCGGCTCGACGAGCGCGCGCAGGTCACGGTAGGCGAGCGCCTCGCCGGCGTCGGCGAGATCGCCGGTGACGATGAGCGCATCGGGCCGGAGGTTCGTGGCGACGAGGTCCTCGAGCAGCTCCTCGAGGTGGTCGCGGACGGGTGCGACGCCGGCGAGCAGCTGTCCCGGGGGCACGAAGTGCGTGTCGGAGAGATGCACCAGGGTGCGGTGGGCTCGCGGGTGCTCGGCGGCGCGGAGCGTCCGGGGAGCAGGGTCGCTCATGAGGATGTCCTTCCGGTGGTGGTCGGGGCGGGGCCGACGGTGCGGCCCGGCAGGAAGCGTCCGGGGATGCGTTCGTGGACCAGCGGTCCGCCGGCGGGGTGGTCTCCGCCGGCGGGGTCGTCGGCGGTCGCTGATCCGGCTGCCGCCGGCGAGCCGCCGGGCGACGCGGGGTCGGGGTCGGAGAGCCCGATCATGCGGGCGATGTGCCCGATGGTGCGTGCGGCGACGTCCTCCACCGCGATCCGCACGGTCGTCAGGCCAAGCAGGTCGACACCGGGCAGGATTCCGTCGCAGCCGGTGGTGGAGACGTCCTCCGGGGTGCGCAGTCCGGCCTCGTGCAGGCGGCGGATCAGAGCGAGCTGACGCAGGTCGTTGGGGACGGTGATGGCGCTGATGCGGCCGGTGCGGACAAGGTCGATCGCCTCATCGATCCTGTCCTCGCCGGGCCGGTACTCCTGACGGTGCACGATGGCTCCGCCCTCTTCGAGGGCCTGTGCGGTGACGGTGCCGCGGACGAACTCGGGATAGGAGTCCTCCGGTCTGGCGACCTGCACGGCGATGCGGCGGTGTCCGAGCTCCAGGAGGTGCTGGGCGAGGCGACGGGCGGCGTCCTCCTCGTCGTAGGAGACGGCGTGGATGCGTCCGCTGCTCTCCGGTCGGCCGGCGCGGATGATCGGGATGCGGTCGCGGAACGGCTCGAGCTGCGCGGTCGTGACCCCGCCGGTCGCGACGATCAGGCCCGCGACGCGCATGCCCATCAGCCGGTGCAGGCTCGCGACCTGGCGTCGGCCGTGCTCGTCGTGGAGGATCGTCATCGACACCAGGGTGATGCCTGCCTCGGCCGCCGCCTTCTGCAGCTCGGTGAACAGCAGTCCGTAGGCCGGGTTGGAGGCGTCGCGCAGGAGCAGGCCCACCGTGCGGGATCCGCCGGAGGCGAGCTCGCTGGCGGCGACGTTGGCGACGTAGCCCAGCTCCTCGGCGGCCGCGAGCACCCGTCGCCGGGTCTCCTCGGAGATCTTCCCCTGTCCGAGCATGGCCCGGGAGGCGGAGGTGCGGGACACCCCGGCGGCGGCGGCGACGTCCTCGAGTCGGACCCTGCTGGCCGTCCGCAGCTCGGGCCGACGGGCGGCAGGGCGGTCTGCGGTGCTCACTGGGGCGCGTTCCTCTCTCCGGCTCGGGCGCCCGGTCGAAGGCCGTGGGCCGCACCGATCGCGGGCTCCCGGGTCTCGCGGACCGTTCGCTGCTCACGATAGGCGTGCAGCAGCCATGGCCAGTCCGTCTGGATCAGATCCGTCCCCAGGTCGAACAGCGGACCCCATCCTGCATCGGGCCCCTCGGCGAGCGCCCGCTCGTCGTCGAATCCGGCGAACAGCCTCCGCCCGGTGGTGAGGACCTCGGCGTTGACCATCACGCACAGCCCGCGCGTCCGCAGCTCGGCGATCAGAGCGGCGTCGACGAAGGGGTGGTCGACGACCTCGGCGAGCAGCTCGACGCCCACCACGTTGATCTCCGGGTCCGCGAGGAGGCCGTCCAGCTGCCCGGGCTCCGTGCAGATCGGCAGGAAGGCATGCTTGACGGGATGGGCGCGGAGCATCTCGAGGGAGTCCGACGCCGAGGCGGGGCACTTCAGCAGCAGACGGCCGCTCATCCCGATCTCGTCGAGGGCGGGAAGCAGACGGTCCCAGTGCTTCCACGAGCGATCCAGGTTCACGAGCACCTCCTCACCAGAGACGGTGCGTGCGTCCCGCAGCTGCTCCAGCAGAGGCAGGAGGTGCTCGACGCGGGCCGGTCGGTCGGGGCGGTCGGTGCGCCGGTAGCGCAGCGACCCGATCTGCTCGGACGTCAGGCCACGCAGGTTCGTGCCGGTTCCGAGGTTCTCGGGCTCGGTGCCGTCGTGGAAGGCGAAGAAGCGTCCGTCGGCCGACATGGTCGCATCGATCTCGACGACGTCCGCGCCGGAGGTGATCGCCGCCCGCGCCGCGGCGAGGGTGTTCTCCGCGATCGAGCCGATCGCAGTGCCGCGATGGGCGACCACCAGGGGCGCGAGCCCCGTGAGCCGCTCGCCGAGCAGCCGGTTCATCTCAGCGTGCTGGGGCCTGCCGATCGTCCGCGGCCTGCCGATCGTCCGTCGCCCCCCGGCCCCCGTCATCGTCCGCTCCCGATCAGAGGAGCCGAGGACTCCTCCGCGTCTGCGGCCGAAGAGGCCGACGGGGCCGACGAGGCCGACGGGGCGGTCGTCTCCTTGCGGTGCCTCCTCGATCGCCCGCGGGCGCCTCGGCCGTAGACCAGGTACATGGTGGTGCCGGTGATGATCATCAGCAGGACCGTGTACACGAAGGTGTCGGCGCGCCCGTCGAGGTTCGCCTCCCCCTCCGTGGCCGCCTTGATCGCGAGTCCCAGCGGCTGGTAGAGCGGATGGGCGAGGAACACCGCAGTGTCGTAGTCGTCCAGCAGGCTGTTGAAGTTCAGAGCTCCGATCGCGAGCGCCGTGGGCGCCACGGCCGGCAGGAGGATCCGTCGGAAGACGTAGAGGGAACGGGCTCCCATCAGCGAGGCGGCCTCCTCGAGGCGGTCGTCGATCCCGGCGAACGCGGCCTTCAGCAGGCGGAGCGTGAAGGGGATCTCGCCGATCACGTAGGCGATCAGCAGGATCACCGCGGTGCCGGTGAGCACCTGCCGCCCCACGAGCAGGCTGGGATGGTCGTAGCTGATGATCAGCCCCAGGGCGATGAGGGTGGTGGGCAGGATCCACGGGATGTGCAGCAGGTACTCCGTCGCGACGGTCAGCGCGCTGCGGAACCGGGTGAGGATGCGCGCCACGAACAGCAGGCCGAGGACGCTGATCACGGCCGTGAGCGCGGCATAGACCACACTGATCACGAAGGGGTGCAGAGTGCGTCCGTCGCCGAGGACCCGCACATAGTTGTCCAGGCTCATCGCACCGAGGCTCAGCTCGGAGGCCTGGATCGCCCGGGAGTCGACGAACGAGTACAGCACGATCACGATCACCGGCACCAGGTAGACCGCGCACAGGGCGAAGGCGGCGATGTGCACGACGACGTTCAGGACCGGGTTGGCGATCCGCTGCTTGACGAGCGCGGAGGACACCTTGGAGATCGAGAAGTAGGTGCCTCCCTTCTCCACGCGGGTCAGGACCACCAGCAGCACGACGGTCGCGACTCCCAGCACGAGCGCGAGCAGGGCGGCGATGTCGCGGGAGCTCGGGGTCGACGCGAAGGTGAGGATCATCGGCGCGATGGTCTGGAACTCGCGACCGCCCAGCACCTGCGGGGCCGAGAGGGCGCCGAGGCCGCCGAGGAAGGTCAGGATGGTGACGGCGAACAGCACCGGGCGCAGCATCGGGAGCACGATGCGGCGCAGGATCGTCCACTCGGACGCACCCATGGTGCGTGCGGCCTCGATGGTCTGATGGTCGACCTTCGCGAGCGCCCCGGAGACGAACAGCAGATGGTTGGTCGTCGTCGCGAACGTCATGACGATGACGACCGCGGGGAAGCCGCTGAACCAGTCGTCCTCGATGCTCGGGAAGAGGCTCTGGAGCATCCCTGTGACGATGCCGTCGGAGCCGTAGACGAAGCGCCAGCCTGCGGCGAGCACGATGCCGCCGTAGATGAGGGTGGTCGCATAGCCGAGGTAGAGGAACCTCGCTCCGCGGATGTCGTAGTAGCGGGTCACCAGGACGATGAACACCCCGACCACGTTCACGGTCACCGACAGCACGACGGCCAGCAGGAAGGAGTGCGCCAGCGAGGTCATGGCGCGCTCGGAGGAGGCCAGCTTCTCCACCGCCCGCAGGGACGGGGAGCCGTCCGGCGCGAAGGTCTGCACCAGCAGGTTGGCGTTGGGCCAGATCAGGAAGGCGATGATGAACCAGGCCAGCACGATCCCCACGACCCACACGAGCGGGGATCGCGCCATCGACGCATAGGTGGCACGACCCTTCATCGCACCGTCCCGATCGACGCGGGCGATGCTGCGGACGCTGCAGGTGCCGCGGTCGCAGCGGGCATCGCGGTCGCTGCGGCTGGACCTGCGACTGCAGGATCCCCGGCGGCCCGCCCCAGGGCGGCAGGTCCTCCGATGGACTCCCCTGCGGCGCCGCTCGCGGTCCGCGGCGCCTCGACCTCCCGGTCGTACTGGAGCACGGACGACGGATCCAGGTGCACGGTGACCTCCTCGCCCGCCTCACGGCGCGCGGAGCCGTCCTCGCTCTGCATGACCTTGACCAGGCTGCCGAGCACCTCGACGTCGTAGCTCGAGCGCACCCCGTGGTAGCGCCGACGTCGGACGATGCCGGGCAGGCCGACGGTGCGGGCCGACGGCGGGGCGACGCCCAGATGCACCTTCTCCTCGCGCACGTACGCCACCCGCGTCGGGTCGAGCGGCGCGCCGGATCGTCGGGCGATCTCCCCCACCAGCTCGGGTCCGAGCCGACTGGCGTCACCGATGAAGTGGCAGACGAACTCCGTGGCCGAGGCGTCGTAGATCTCCTCGGGAGTGCCCACCTGCTCCACCCTGCCGTCATGGAACACGGCGATGCGATCGCTCATCGACAGCGCCTCGTCCTGGTCATGGGTGACGTAGACAGTGGTGATCCCGAACCGCTCCTGGAGGTCCTTGAGCTGGACGCGCAGCTGCGCCCGGAGCTTCGCATCGAGGTTCGAGAGCGGCTCGTCGAGCAGCAGGATCTCCGGGCGGAGTACGAGCGCACGGGCGATCGCCACCCGCTGCTGCTGCCCGCCCGAGAGGTCCGCGAGGTTCTTCGAGAGCTGGGATGGCGCCAGATCCACCTGCTCGGCGATCTCGCGGACCTTCTGGTCGATCACGGCGCGAGGCTCCTTGCGGACCCTCAGCCCGAAGGCGATGTTCTCGTACACGTCGAGGGAGGGGAACAGCGCGTAGTTCTGGAACACCATGCCGATGCGACGCCTGTCGCTCGGGAGATGGGTGACGCGGCGCCCGGCGACGTGGACGTCCCCGGAGTGCGGAGCGATGAAGCCCGCGAGGGTGCGCAGGGCCGTCGTCTTCCCGCAGCCCGACGGGCCGAGCAGGGTGAAGAACTCGCCCTCGCGGACATGGAGGTCGAGATGGGGGATCGCGGTGAAGTCGCCGTAGTCGACCCGGATTCCGTCGAAGCGGATCATCGAGCTGCCTTCCTCGAGGCGGAACGGTGGTGTGCGAGGGATGTCAGCCGACGTACTCGAGCTCGATCTTCTCGACCCAGCTGCCGAGGTTCTCGGTGACGAACTCCCAGTCGATGTCCTGCCGCACGAGGCTCTCGTGGAAGTCGACGATCTCCGGATCGGCCTGCTCGATCGCTCCCTCGTTCACAGGCATCGAGTCGAACTCCGCGGACCAGGCGGCCTGCACCTCGTCGCTGCCGAACCAGTCGACGAACTCCTGGGACTCCTCGAGCTGGTCGGTGCCCTTGATGATGCCGACCTGCTCGACGACGAACGGCACTCCGACCTCCGGCTGCACGTACCCGGCCTGGAAGCCGTAGGAATCCTCACGGGCGGGGATGCCCGAGGACGCCATCTGCCCGTAGTCCACCTCGTCGTCGGCCAGACGCTGGAAGAGGTCGACGTCCTCGACAGCAGGGCTGCCGTTCGCGAAGTAGGCCTCGACCTGCTGCCATCCCTCGTCGGAGATCCCGAGCTCTCCGGACGGATCCTGGTATCGGCTCAGGATGCCGGCCATGACGACCTGCGTGGTCGCCGTCCCGGTGCTGACCTCGGACTGGTAGCGGCCCTCGTAGGTCGGGTCGTTCCACAGGTCGATGATGTCCGAGGGCGCGTCCTCGGCGGAGGTGCGGTCGGCGTCGTAGACGAACAGGATGGCCTGCTGCACGATCGGCCAGTAGTTGCCGTCACCGGAGGAGTCTCCGAGCTCAGGGTCGATCTCGTCCGACCATTCCGGGGTGTAGGGCTCGATGGTCTCGGCGTCGACGAGCTGGTTGAAGTACATCGTGTTCAGGCCGAAGACGACGTCGGCCACCGGATTTCCGGCCTCGGCGAGGATCTTGTTGGTGGTGTCGCCGCCTCCCTGGCCGACGACCTCGATCTCGAAGCCGGCCTCGGACGCCTGCTCGGTGAGCCATTCGGCGCGGCCGTCGGAGTTGGAGTTCGTGTAGACGATCAGGGGGTCGTCGGAGCCGGACGAGCCGCCGGCGCTGCCGCAGGCGGTCAGGGCGAGGACGCCTGCGGCGAGGACCGCGGATGCCTTGAGGAGCTGTCGCATGGCAGGTCGCTTTCTGTGCGCGGAGCCGCGGTGCGGCTCCCAGGACGGTGGAAGGGCGATGGTCGTGCGGTGCATGGTGCGGGGCGTCGGTGGGGCGTCGGTGCCGACGCGGCCTCCGACCGTGAGGGGGAGCGCTCCCCCTCACAGAAGGACTCTCGTCGTCGAGAGTGACGCCGAAGCGTCGCCGACCGCAGGGGGAGATGAACAGCCGCAGAACAGGGGGAGCGCTCCCCCTCGCGATGATCGGACACGAGGTGCCACTGATCACCACGCTGCAAGGGGTGCGGGATCACCGACGACGCCGAGGATCCCGCACCACGACCTCTCCGTCAGGGCAGACGGAGCAGGGCCTGCATCGGCAGGTGATCGGACGGGTAGCGACCCTCGGCGCTCGTGAAACCGTTGATCGCGGCCCGCTGGACGTCCACTCCCTCCGTGCTCAGCACGAAGTCGATGCGATCACCGCCCTCGACGGGCTCCCCGTACCCGGGGCACGTGCCCCAGGCCGGGGTCAGCTGCTCCTGCGCGCCGTCCCAGGCATCGATCATCGGCCCCTCGACCACCAGGTGCTCATACGCGCCGGCATCGGGTGCGGGCGAGTTGAAGTCACCGGTGACGATGACAGGCAGCCCATCGAGGGGTCCCCCGTCGACCAGGTCCGCCACCGCCTGGGCACTGCTGATCCGGGCCCGCTCGGACTCATGATCGAAGTGCGTGTTGACCATGGCGAACTCCGCGCCGCTCCCCTGGTCGCGGAACCTCGCCCACACGACGATGCGGGTCACGCGGTTCCCCCAGGTGGTCGATCCGATGACGTCCGGCGTGTCCGAGAGCCAGAACTGATCCCAGGCCAGGGGCAGCACCCGCCCGGGGTCGAAGAAGATGGCCGAGTGCTCGTCCTCGCTGCCGCCCTGGCGGCCGTAGCCGAGCATCCGGTGCTCGGGCAGAGCCCTCTCGATCGCGGGGAGCTGACCGTACTTGGCCTCCTGGACTCCGAGCAGGGTGGGCTGCTCGCGCTCGAGGAGATCGACCAGGATCGGCTCCCGATCGGGCCAGTGGTCATCCTCCCCGGGCTCCGTCTCCGCCGTGTTCTCCATACGGATGTTGAAGCTCATGACATGGAGGCTCTCCTGCGGGGCCCGCCCGATCAGGACGTCGTCACGACCGTGCTGCGGGCGACCGCCCGGGTCCTGGTCGGCGGACGCCGGTGCAGCCAGCACTGCGGTCCCGAGGCCTGCGGCGGCCGCGCCGAGCCCGGTCACCATTCCGGTCATCACGGTGCGGCGGTGGAGGGAGAGGGACATGCTGCGCTCCTGGGAGTCGGGGATCGGTGCCGCACGCCCGGGATGGGCGGACGTGCGTCGCCATCCTGGGGAGAGCGCTCCCCCACTGGCGAGACCCCGGCAGAGGTGTTCGCCTGATCGCCATCTGCGGTCACCCCGGATGCGGACGCAGACGCAGACACGACGAAGCCCCCGCCGCGACTGCGACGGGGGCTTCCATCTCGGGTGCGCCATCAGGGACTCGAACCCCGGACCCGCTGATTAAGAGTCAGCTGCTCTAACCAACTGAGCTAATGGCGCCGACGAGGAGCAACTCTATGCACCTCGCGCCTCCGATCCAAATCGTCCGGACCCGCTGTGAGGGAGCAGACAGGGGCGCCCTCCATCGCACGACCTGCACACCTGGACGTCGCCGGGGAGGACCCTCGACGTGAGGGGTCGCTCGCCGGATCCCCTAGACTCGAACACCCGGGCCCGCCCCTCTCCCTCATGGGCCCGCGCACGTCGGCGAAGGAGGTCAGGGTGAGGATCGCCGTCACAGGTGCCACCGGAGTGCTCGGACAGGAGGCCGTCGAGGCGCTCGTCGCCGCCGGCCACGAGGTCACGGGCGTCACGCGCCGCGACTCCGGCGTGCCGATCGTCGAGGGGCGCGGTGCGTCCGCGGTCATCGCCGACGTCTTCGATGTCGAGGACCTCACCCGCGCACTCCGCGGCCATGATGTCGTCATCAACGCGCTCGCCCATGTTCCCGTCGGCATGGCCGGGCTGCGTCCTCTGGCCTGGCGCGAGGACGACAGGCTGCATTCGGAGGCCTCCGTCGCGATCGCCTCCGCGGCCGCGCGGGCCGGCGTGAAGAGGCTCATCCAGGAGTCCTCCGTCTTCCTCTACCCCGACAACGGCTCGGACTGGATCAGCGAGGACGTCCCCCTGAACGTCCGCAACCAGGCGTTCCGCCCGCGGGTGCGGGAGATGCGCGCCGCCGTGGACTTCGCGACCGCGGGCCGCAGCGCGGTGATCCTGCGCCTCGGCCAGCTGTTCGGACGCGACCCTCAGACCACGCATGCTCTCAAGGCCGTCCGCAGCGGGGATCCGATCCTCCTGGGCACGCCGCAGAACTACATCACCCTGCTGCACCACACCGATGCGGGTCGCGCCTTCGTCGCGGCTCTGCGTGCGGGCAGCGGCTTCTACAACGTCGGCGGGGAGCCGATCACGCGCGGACGCTGGGCCAAGGACCTCGCCATGGAGGCCGGTGCCGACAAGCCCGCGAAGTTCTATCCCGAGATCACCCAGGCGATGCTCGGCACCCGCCTGGAGGTGCAGCGCCGTTCGCTGCGGGTCTCCTCGGTGCGCTTCATGTCCGAGACCGGCTGGTGGCCGACGATCGGCCCGTCCACGCCGGGCTGGTCCCGCCGCTGAGCCGGGATCAGAGGCTGCGGATCACGCGAGCCGGGCTGCCGACGGCGACGCTGTTCGCGGGGATGTCTCGCGAGACGACCGCTCCGGCCCCGATCACGCTGTTCTCGCCGATGCTCACTCCGCCGATGACGGTCGCTCCCCCACCCAGCCAGACGTTGTCGCCGATCGTGATGGGCTCAGCGGCCTCCCATCCCGCACGGCGGGGCTCCGGCTCCATCGGATGGATGGGCGTGAGCAGCTGGACATTCGGTCCGATCTGGCAGTTCGCCCCGATGCGGATGTCGACGACGTCGAGGGCCGTCAGCCCGTAGTTCGCGAAGGTACCGGGCCCGACGAAGAGGTTCGTCCCGTAGTCCAGTCGCAGAGGCGCCCGCAGATGGGCACCCTCGCCGAGCTCGCCCAGGAGGTCCCGCAGGATCTGCTGGGCTCCATCGGGATCACTCGGGTAGGCGGCATCGAATCGGGCCGTGGCCTCGAGGCATGCCCGATAGGCACTCTGGATCCCGGGGTCGTCGGCGATGTACCAGTCCCCCGCTCGCATCCGTTCGAGGGCGGTGCGGGAGTCATCGGGGTCTGTCGAGAAGGGCTTCACCATGTCAGCGTAGAGCGACAGGGACCGATGCGTACATTCGTACGCTGTGTGATCTTCTCCCCCGGTGCCGTGCACCCGCCGCAGCACGGATGCCGGTGGTGCGGCGGCGCTCCGAGGGGACCGGTCCTCAGCGGGGAAGACGCATCCCGAGAGTGGGCGCCGCGTCCACGAACCCGAGCGACCGGTAGAGGCTCTGTCCTGGCGGGTCCGCCATGAGGGTGATGTACGGATGCGGAGGGGCTGCCGCATCGATGCGCGAGACGAGGTCCTCCATGACCGTCCGGCCGAGGCCGCGCCGACGATGCTGCGGGGCTGTGGCCACATCGGCGATATGGAAGTACCAGGTGCCGTCCCCGATCACGCGGCCCATCGCGGCGAGGGAGCCGTCGGGCGTCCAGCGGATCGTCGTCCACGCCCAGCTGGCACGCAGCGCGCCGACGGCCTGATCGGGACTGCGGGGCGTGAGACCGGCATCGGCGCGCAGATCCATGTACTCCTGGGCCGCCGGGGCCCCGCGGAGGAGGCGATACCCCTCCGGCAGACCGGTGGGGTGCGGAGCGGGAGCGTCGGACGCGGTCACGCCCCGATTCTGCCAGTCGCCGTCGGGGACGGATAATCGGGGGATGCGGATCCAACCCACCTATCCCGAGGACGACCAGCGCTGCCCCTGCGGCACCGGCGACACCTTCGGCTCCTGCTGCGGGCCGCTGCTGCGCGGCGAGCGGAAGGCGGCGACCGCGGAGGCGCTCATGCGCTCGCGCTACACCGCGTACGCGGTGAAGGACGCCGACCATCTGCTGCGCTCCTGGCATCCGAGCACGAGCCCCAGCTTCGGCGACCTCACGCAGTCGCTCGCCGAGGACATGCGCTGGCTGCGCCTGCAGATCCAGGCGACCACCGGCGGCGGCCCCTTCGACTCCGAGGGGACGGTCGACTTCGTCGCGATCGCGAGGACCGACAAGGGACGGCGCGAGCTGCGGGAGCTGTCGGCCTTCGTGCGCGAGGAAGGCAGCTGGCTGTACGTCTCCGGCGAACTCACCAACGCGCCCGGTCGTCACTGAACCGTTCATGGTGAGGGGCACGACCCTCAGGTCGTGCCCCTCACCTTGAACGGCGCCCCGGAACGGGGCTCGACTCGGCGTCGTCGTGGCCGGTCGTCGTGGCCCGATGCCGTCAGGAGACGGAGGAAGCCTCGCCCTCCGCCGTGTCCGACAGCCTCGCGGGCCGCTAGGCCTTCGCAGCCTTCTTCGAGGTCTTCGCAGGCGTCTTCGCCGACGAGGCCTTCGCAGACCTCTTCGCCGACTTCGAGGGCTTCTTCCCCTCCGAGCCGCCGGACAGGAGCACGGCCGCGGCGACCCCCGCCCCCAGCACGATCACGCCGATGACGCCTCCGGCGACCGCCAGGGTCGCGGAGCTCTTGCCGTCACCGGCGTCGGAAAAACCCTTCACCGATCCGACGAGCTCGTTCTTCCAGCGCAGCGCCGCGTTCTTGGGGTTGACGCGGTCGATCAGCTCATCGATGTCGGCGGCGAGGTTGTCCTGCCGGCGATATGCCTCGTCGCGCATCTCGTCCAGGCTCTTGTTCTTGGCCACCTGTGCCTCCGGGTCTCGTACGGGTGAACTTGGGCGATCGTATCGCGGCGACGACCGGCCGTGCTGGTGCGACGCAGCAGGACGGTCGTCGACGCGGAGGTCCGACCGAGGTGCTCAGGCGTCGGCGCCGCCGGCCCCGGCGAGGAAGTCGTCGGCGCCGCCGACCAGCTCGATGTGGCCGGTCACGACGTCGGCGGTGGCCATCCTCACGATCTCGGTGGCGAACTCGTCCACCGAGTAGAGGCGGCCGGCGGCCTCGCGGCGAGCCTCGAGGGCTCCCGGACGGGCGCGGTTGAGGAGCGTCGCCGTGACCGTCCCCTCGATCATGTCGCCCGAGACGACGACGAAGGAGACTCCCTTGGCGCTGAGCTCGGGAAGGCGAGCGGTGAGAGCGTCCTCCCCGGCGCGCTTGGAGCGTGCGACCGCCTCGTACTCGGGCATGGTCTCCACCTCGTTGATGAAGTGGGCCTGGTGGCTGGTGACGAAGACGACGCGCCCTCCCTCCGAGAGGTGCTCGAGGCCGGCGCTCAGGGCATCGGACTGCGCGTCGCGGTTCAGGCGCATCGCATAGTCATCGCCGAGGTCGGACTCCATACCGCCGGAGGCGTTGAGGACCAGCAGATCGAGGCTCCCGAAGGTGTCGACGGCGGCCTGCATGAGGCTGCGCACGCCCGCAGGATCGGTGAGATCGGCGCCGACGGCGATCGCCCTGCCGCCCGCCGCCTCGATCTCCGTGACGACCTTGTTGGCCCGCGGAGCCTTCTGGCGGTAGTTCACGACGACATTCGCACCGAGCGCCGCCAGCTGCTTCGCGGTCGAGGCCCCGACTCCTCGGGACGAACCGGTGACGACGGCGGTCTTGCCTGCGAGGGCGCTCATGGAGACTCCTGGGGGTACGACTTCGGGAACGCCCGACAGGATACCCGTCGGCGCCTGACCGCCGGAGCCGATATCCTGGCCGCCGCGCGCGAGTGGCGGAATCGGCAGACGCGCTGGATTTAGGTTCCAGTGCCTTCGGGCGTGGGGGTTCGAGTCCCCCTTCGCGCACCCTGGTCGTCCCGCGGGACTTCGTCCGCAGCCCTCTCCCACCGCATCGTCACGACGATCGCACCCCGCTCACCGACCGGATGAGCCATCGAGGATGCCGAGCCGAGGACGCCGGGTCCCCCGAGTCCCTCGAGTCCCTCGACCGAGAGGAGCACCAGCATGACGACGACTGCTGACTTGTCCGGGTCCACGATCCTGATCACCGGTGCGAACGGGGGCATCGGGAAGCAGACCGCGCTCGCCCTCGCCCGCACCGGGGCATCCCTGGTCCTCACCGTCCGCGATCCCGCCGCACCGGCATGCCGTGCACTGGAGCAGCAGGTGACGGCGGCAGCGGCCTCGGGCGCTGTGACCCTGGTGCCGCTGGATCTCGCCGATCTGCGCAGTGTCAGGGACAGCGCGGAGACGATCACGAGGGCGGCTCCCGTCATCGACACGATCATCAACAACGCCGGGGCCACGTTCACAGCTCGGGAGCTCACCCCTCAGGGGATCGAGCGGACGTTCGCGGTGAACTATGTCGGCCACTACGCCCTCACCCGGCTCCTCCTGCAGAACCTGCGGCGAGGATCGTCGCGGGTCATCACGGTCAGCTCCGACGGGCACAAGCTCGTCCGGGGCATGAGATGGGACGACCTCACCTTCACCAGGGGGTACGGGGCAGCGACCGCCTATGGGCAGGCGAAGCTCGCAGAGATCCTGTTCACCCGCGAGCTCGCCTCCCGGTGCGGCAGCATCGGAGTGCATGCGCATGCCGTGCATCCCGGGTTAGTGAACTCGAGCTTCTACGACGGCACCGGGATCGCCGCGAGGGCGCTGCAGGCGTTCGTACGTCTGACCGCGAAGACCCCGAAGCGCGGCGCGGAGACCTCCGTGCACCTCGCGACCTCGGACGACGCCCTCCGCAGCAACGGCGGCTACTGGGCGGACTCCAAGCCCGCGAAGCCCTCCGCCGCCGCTCGGAGCTCGGCGGACGCTGAACGGCTCTGGACCCTCACCGAGGCCCTCATCTCGAGCACCGGCGTCTTCACGGACTTCCCCCCGCCCGCGCAGCAGGGCTCGTAGCAGCAGGCCCAGCAGCAGACTCGGCTGGCCCTCCACCGAAGAGGCTGCAGCACGTCACGCCGGTGCGGGCCCGTCGGCGTCGGCGCCTTGGTCCGACACCTGTAATCTGGTCGTCGCTGACCTGCGCACCGACATGCGCCGCGATCCCGAGGAGCACCTATGACCCTGTTCGGACTCGTCCGCCACGGACAGACGGACTACAACCTGAACGACCTCTTCCAGGGATCCAGTGACATACCGCTGAACGACACCGGCCGCGAGCAGGCGCACCATGCGCTCGACGACGCACCGGCGATCGCCTGGGACGGCGTCATCAGCTCCCCGCTGCTGCGCGCCAAGGAGACCGGCGAGATCATCGCCGCCGACCACGGCATCCCCTTCGAGGGAACCGAGCCGCGCCTGGTCGAGATCGACTGGGGCGAGGCGGAGGGCAGGCCCGTCGCCGAGATGGAGGCCGCCTTCCCCGACAGGTCCTTCCCGGGCCGTGAGGACCTCGGCTCCGTGGTCGAGCGCGCCTGTGCCGCCCTCGAGGACCTGGCGGACGCCCACCCCGGGCGCAGCCTGCTCATCGTCGCCCACGGCACCCTGATCCGCCTCGTCTTGTCCGGCGTCCTCGGCGGGCATCTGCCCTCCATCCCGAACGGGACGCTGTCCCTCCTGGAGATCGAGGGCGAGTCCTGGACCGTGACCCAGGCGGCCGGCGAGCGGATCGCAGACCCTGCGGTCACGGTCCCCCGCGACCGCAGCCCGCGGTTCGCCTTCGAGCCGGAGCACCTGCGACCGCGGGCCGTGCCCGTGCGCGAGAACACGCACTGACCTTCCGGCGTTCACGCTCCCGATTCCGCCCGTTCCGCGATCCCGTCTCCGAGGAGGCCCCTGTGACACCGACCGCCGTGGACGCCGAAGGCGCCTGGTTCGAGCCCGACGAGATCGCCGCGCTGCGGCGCCGCCTGCCGATCCCCTACATCGACGTGGTGCCGGTGCGCACCGATGTCGACGGCTCCATCAGCGAGGTGGGCCTGCTGCTGCGGGCCTCCGGAGTCGGTCGGATCGTGCGCACGATCATCTCCGGACGGGTGCTCGTGCACGAGACCCTGCGCGAGGCGATCACGCGGCACATCGAGAAGGATCTCGGTCCGATGGCGATGCCGAGGGTGCCGCTGTCCCCCCAGCCCTTCACGGTCGCCGAGTACTTCCCCACTCCGGGGCAGTCGCTGTTCACCGATGCTCGCCAGCATGCGATCTCGCTGGCGTACATCGTGCCGATCGACGGTGAGGCGGCGCCCCAGGAGGATGCCCTCGAACTGGTGTGGATGCCCGTGGCCGAGCTGCTGGACTCCACGATCCTCGACGAGATGGAGGGCGGGCACGACATCATCGTGCGCCGCGCCCTCGCCCACGCCGGACTGCTCTGAGCGGACGGGCGCCGTCGCTCCCCGGCAGCGGTCGCGGCCGAGGAGCGACGGCGGCTCAGCCGGGGTTCAGCCGAGCAGCTCCGCCACGTGCGGGGCGAGCGCGCGGAAGGCCCGTCCGCGGTGGGAGATGGCGTCCTTCTCCTCGGCGGTGAGCTCCGCGGAGGTCCGCTGCTGCCCGTCGGGCAGGAACAGCGGGTCGTAGCCGAAGCCGCCGTCGCCGCGCCGCTCGCGCAGCAGACGACCGGTCATCTCACCCACCTCGACCGTCTCGGCGCCGTCGGGTGCCACGAGCGCCGCCGCGCACAGGAAGCGTGCACCGCGATGCTCGTCGGCGATGTCGGAGAGCTGGGCGAGCAGCAGGTCGTTGTTCGCCTCGTCGTCCCCGTGACGGCCGCACCAGCGCGCGGAGAAGATCCCCGGCGCACCGTTGAGGACGTCGACGGCCAGTCCTGAGTCGTCGGCGATGGCGATCAGACCGGTCGCGTCGGCCGCCGATCGCGCTTTGACGAGCGCATTCCCTGCGAACGTGATCTGATCCTCGACGACGTCCGGCAGAGCGATGCCGGCCGAGGAGATGATCGCCGCCTCCGGCAGCCCGGGGACCGCGTCGATGAGGATCCGCCTCAGCTCGCCGAGCTTGCCGGGATTGTGGGTGGCGAGGATGACGCGCGCGCCCTCGGGCACCTCGACGCGCTCGATCTGCCCGCCCGCGCTCATCGCTGCTGCGCGAGCACGTCGCGCTGGATCTGCTGCAGGCTCGCGCATCCGCCGACGGCGAGGTCGAGCAGCGAGTTGAGCTCCTCACGGTCGAAGGGCGCACCCTCGGCCGTCCCCTGCACCTCCACGAAGGAGCCGGACCCGGTGACGACGACGTTCATGTCGGTCTCGGCCACGACGTCCTCCCGGTACTCGAGGTCCAGCAGCGGACGGCCGTCGACGATCCCGACGCTGATGGCGCTGACGGAGTCGGTCAGGACCTCCCTGGTCACCGGCAGATCCGTGTGCCGCTTTCCCCAGGAGATCGCATCGGCGAGGGCTACATAGGCACCGGTGATCGCCGCAGTGCGCGTCCCGCCGTCGGCCTGCAGGACGTCGCAGTCGATCTGGATGGTGTTCTCGCCCAGCGCCTCCATGTCCACGACCGCGCGCAGCGAGCGGCCGATCAGACGGGAGATCTCGTGCGTGCGGCCGCCGATCCTCCCCTTCACGCTCTCCCGGGACGAGCGGGTGGAGGTCGCGCGCGGCAGCATCGCGTACTCGGCGGTGACCCAGCCGGAGCCGGTCCCCTTCTTCCAGCGCGGGACGCCCTCGGTGAACGAGGCCGCGCACAGCACACGGGTGCGGCCGAACTCGATCAGGGCGCTGCCCTCGGCGTGGTCGAGCCAGCCACGGCTGATGCGCACCTCGCGGAGCTGGTCGGGGGTGCGGCCGTCGACGCGGTCGCCGGCCGGGACGGTGTTCGGATTGCTCATCGAGCGGGTTCTCCTCAGATCTCTCCAGCGGACAGATCGAGGATAGTCGTCCCCGGTCGGCGGAGCGTGCCCGCGGCGCTCAGCGGAGCAGGTCCGAGGGGTCCAGCTGATAGGTCGCCGACGGCTCCGCCAGCTCCAGCGGCCCCGCATAGACGGAGGCCGCCTCGGCGAGCGGGATAGCCGGATCGGTCCAGGCGGCGACATGGGTGAGCACGACCCGACGGGCGCCGGCAGCGACCGCCGCCTCGCCCGCTCGACGACCGGTGAGATGCACACCGGAGAAGCGGTCGTCCCGACCCTCGATGTAGCCGGCCTCGCACAGGAAGAGATCGGCATCGCGAGCGAGCTCGACGAGCCGGTCGCAGGCGTCGGTATCGCCCGAGTAGGTGATGACGCTCTCGCCGTCGGAGATGCGGAACCCGAAGGACTGCACAGGGTGGACGACCTCGCCCACCTCGATGCGCAGCGGACCGATCTCGAAGACGTCGCCGTCGGCCAGCGGGTGGAAGGAGAAGGGGGCGCAGGCGACGCCGTCCGGGATGTCGTCGGCGCGGTCCATCACGGCGCGCATCCGGGAGGGCAGCGCCGCAGGACCGTGGATGGGGAGCTTCGGGAGGTCGGTGCGCTCGTGGTAGGCCCAGAACACCTCGAGCCCGGTGATGTCGAGGAAGTGATCGGGATGCAGATGGGAGATGATCACCGCATCGAGCTCCGCCGGATCGATCACCGACTGGAGGGGACCGAAGGCCCCGCTGCCGAGGTCGACGAGGACGCGCCAGGTGCGCCCCGCATCGTCGGTCTTCTCGAGGAGATAGCTGGAGGCAGCACCCCGTGGGCCCGCGAAGCTGCCGGAGCAGCCGATCACATGGAGCTTCATGGCGTCACCACCGGGAGCGTCGCGGTCATGGTCACCGACGGGCCGAGGAACCGGCGCGAGAGGCGGGCGAACATCGAGGGCTCGCCGAGGTGGGGCGAGGTCTCGGAGAAGACGTGCCGAGGCGGCTCCGGGTCCGTGCGCTCGATGCCGCGCGCACGCAGGATCCGATACACGTCCAGGGCGGTCTCCTCAGCGGAGGAGACCAGGGTGACCTCGGGCCCCATCACGTAGCTGATCGGGCCGGCGAGCATCGGGTAGTGGGTGCAGCCGAGGACGAGGGTGTCCACGCCCGCCGCCTTCACCGGCGCGAGATACCGCTCGGCGACCTCGATGATCTCGTCGCCCTGGATCTCTCCGCGCTCGACGAACTCCACGAACCGGGGGCATGCGGCGGAGGTGATCTCGAGGGAGGGCGCCGCCGCGAAGGCGTCCCCGTACGCGCCCGACGAGACGGTCGCCTCGGTGCCGATCACGCCGATATGCCCGTTGCGGGTCGCCGCGACGGCGCGGCGCACGGCCGGCTGGATGACCTCGACCACGGGCACGTCGTAGCGCTCACGGGCATCGCGGAGGACCGCGGAGCTCGCCGAGTTGCAGGCGATGACCAGCATCTTGACGCCGCGCGCGACCAGGCTGTCCATGATGTCGAGCGCGAGGGACCGGACCTCGGCGATGGGGCGCGGGCCGTACGGCGTGTGCGCCGTGTCGCCGATGTAGAGGAGCTCCTCGCGCGGAAGCTGGTCCAGGACTGCGCGGGCGACCGTCAGGCCCCCGACGCCGGAGTCGAAGATCCCGATCGGCGCGTTGTTCATCTCCCTGAGGCTAGACGCGAACCCGCGGGCGGGCAGTGACGGCACGCTCACTGGGGCGAGCATCACAGCATGCGTCCAGGTGGACCGGGTCCTGGGGCATCAGTCCAGTGCGCGCAGCAGACTCTCCTGGAGCCAGCTGAGCAGCTCGTAGACCGCGATGACGATGTCACCGCCCACCTGCTCGTCGTCGACCGGGCCCGCCTCCTCGACCCGCTCGCCGATCTGCTGGAGCATGCGCACGGTGTCGAAGTCCCCGTCGCGCTGCAGCCCGAGGCGGTCCGCCAGCACGATGCGCACGTCGTTGACCGCGCGGAGGAAGACCACCGCCTCCTCGTCCTCGAGCACGACCTCGCTGTGATCGGGGCCCGAGCCGTCGAGGACCGCGATCACCCGGCGCAGGTCCTCGAGCTTGCCGTCGGCGAGCTGCTGCTGGCCGAGCCGCCGCATCTCCTGGGCCTCCTGGTCGTCGTCGCTCGCGGCGGGGAACAGCTTGCGCACCGCCGTGTCCGACGGCTCCCGGGCCTCCCGGGCCGCGAACTCCGCCTCCAGCCGCCGCAGCGGGTCCTCGCTGTCGGCGGCCGCGCGCAGCGCCGTCGACCCCTGCTCGATGCCGAGATCCGCGCGTATCAGGTCCGCGGTCTCCTGCGCGACCTGGGCGAGGATCGCCTTCTCCTCGCCGTCCAGGCGGCATGCCAGGGTGCCGTCCGCCCGACGTCGGAACGCGTGCGCCATCAGTCCTCGTCCGCTCTCTCGATGGTGGCCCGCAGGCCGTAGCTGTGCATCGCCTGCACGTCGATCTCCATGCGCTCGCGCGAACCGCGCGAGACGACGGCCCGCCCTTCCTGATGCACCTGCATCATCAGCCGCTCCGCGACCGCCCGGGAGTAGCCGAAGTGGCTGCGGAAGACGTAGACGACGTAGCTCATCAGGTTCACGGGGTCGTTGTGCACCACCGTGCACCATGGCCCGACCGCCTCGCTGGTGGCCAGCGCGCTCGGGGAGGTGCCGGTGGCGCCGCCCGTCCCGGGGGCCGCCTGCGACAGCTCGACCGACATGCATGCTCCTGGGGTGGGGTTCGGGTGGACGCTCCTCGCACGGGCCCTGTCGGGGTCCCCGTGCGGCTCCGGCCGCACGATCGTGATCCGCGGCGCGGTGGCGACGATTCTACGGGTCGCGGCGCAGGGAACGGAGCCCCCACCCAGTACGGTGGACGGGTGACCACAGCCCTGCTGACCGATCTCTACGAGCTGACGATGCTGCGGGCCTCCCGCGAGGCGGGCATCGCGGATCGCCGCTGCGTCTTCGAGGTCTTCACCCGCTCCCTCCCCGCAGGCCGCCGCTACGGAGTGCTCGCCGGGACGGACCGGGCGCTCCGCGCGATCGGAGACTTCCGCTTCGACGGACAGGACCTCGCCTTCCTGCGGGGCACCGGGCTGTTCGACGAGGAGACCCTGGACCATCTCGCCGACTACCGCTTCCGGGGGGACGTGCACGGGTACGCCGAGGGCGAGCTGTTCTTCGCCGGCTCCCCCGTGCTGCGCATCGAAGGCACCTTCGCCGACGCGGTCGTGCTCGAGACCGTCGTGCTGTCGATCCTGAACCATGACAGCGGCGTGGCGTCGGCCGGGTCCCGCATGATCACCGCCGCTCGCGGCCGCCCCTGCATCGAGATGGGCGGGCGCCGGGTGCATGAGGAGGCGGCGGTCGCGGCGGCCCGCGCCGCCTACGTCGTCGGCTTCGAGCACACCTCCAATCTCGCCGCCGGATCCCGCTACAGCATCCCCGTCGCCGGCACGGCCGCTCACGCCTTCACCCTGCTGTTCGACACCGAGGAGGGCGCCTTCCGCGCTCAGCTCGCCTCGCAGGGCGAGGGCACCACGCTGCTCGTGGACACCTACGACATCCCTGCGGCGGTCGCCGCCGGGGTGGAGCTGTCCGGCGGGCGGCTCGGCGCGGTGCGGCTGGACTCCGGGAACCTGCTCGAGCAGGCGGGTGCGGTGCGCGCGCAGCTGGATGCGCTCGGCGCGACCTCCACACGCATCATCGCGACCTCGGATCTGGACGAGCACCGGATCGAGGAGCTCGCCCCCGCACCGGTCGACGGCTACGGCATCGGCACCCGTCTGGTCACGGGGGGCGGCCATCCCGCACCCGGCTTCGTCTACAAGCTCGTCGAGCGCGAGGGCGGGGACGGCCGCATGCATCCGGTGGGCAAGCAGTCCGAGGACAAGGCCACTCTCGGCGCCGGCAAGCGCGCCTTCCGCATGCTCGTGGGCGGACGGGCCCATGCCGAGCTGGTGCTGCCCGGCGAGGCGGAGATCGCCGAGTTCGAGCGCGAGCTGCTGGCCGAGCTCACCAGCGTGGACGCCTCCCCCGACTGGCAGCGCACCATGCTGCGACCGCTGCAGGCGCAGCTGATGGCCGGCGGCGAGCGCCTCGAGCCGCTGGATCCCGCCTCGGCCGTCCGGCGCGCGCGAGAGCGCCATGCGGCTTCCCTCGCGGAGCTCGGAATCAGTGCCGACGACGGTCCGGACGGACCCGTCGCGATCGCCACCGTCACCGACGGCGTCGAGGCCGCCCGTGTGCTGAGCTGAGTGCTCCGGACCGACCCGTCGGGCCGGACCCCCGCAGGCCCGGCGGCTGATGAGCGACGGCCGATCAGCGGCGGCCGACGAACCAGCCGCGCACCATATCGATGCGGGCCTGGATCTGCTCGGCGCTGGCCTGGGCGACCGCTGGACCTCCGCAGCGCGATCGCAGCGTGCTGTGGACCGACCCGTGCGGCGTCCCCGACTTGCGCGCCCACGACGCCACCAGCGTCGACAGCTCCTTGCGCAGCTCCATCAGCCGGCGGTGGTCGACGACGGAGGGCCGCTGCTCGGACGCCTCCGCCGACGTCCCCTTCGCACGACGCAGCCGCTCCTGCTGGGTCGCCTGATGCTGCTGGAGCACGGTGCGCATCTGATCGGCGTCCAGCAGGCCCGGGATGCCCAGGAAGTCCTGCTCGTCATCGCTGCCGACGACGCCCCCGGAGCCGTACTCGCCGCCGTCGAAGAGCACCCGGTCGAAGGAGGCCTCGGACTCGAGCGCCTCGAAGGACATCTCCAGCTGATCCGAGGCGCGCTCGGAGCGGTTGGCCTGCTCGATCAGGGCGTCGTCCAGCCCCGTCTCGGCGTCGCCCGCATCCGGGCGGCGATCCAGCACATGGTCGCGCTCGGCCTCCATCGCCGCGGCATGCGCCATGAGGATCGGCACGGACGGCAGGAACACGCTCGCGGTCTCGCCGCGGGTGCGCGAGCGCACGAAGCGGCCGACGGCCTGCGCGAAGAACATGGGGGTCGCCGTCGAGGTGGCGTACACGCCGACCGCGAGGCGCGGGACGTCCACGCCCTCGGAGACCATGCGCACAGCGACCATCCATCGGTCCTGGGAGTCGGAGAACTCCTCGATGCGTCGGCCCGCGCCGGCGTCGTCGGACAGCACGACCGTCGGCTTCTGCCCGCAGATCGCCTCGAGCGTCGCCGCATAGGCGCGGGCGGCCTTCTGGTCGCTCGCAATGACCAGCCCGCCGGCGTCGGGCACATGACGGCGGACCTCGGTCAGCCGACGGTCCGCGGCGGCGAGGACCGACTGGATCCATTCGCCGTCGGGGTCGAGCGCGGTCCGCCACGCCTGCTGGGTGATGTCCTTGGTCTCGAGCGCTCCGAGCTGAGCGGACACCTCGTCACCGGTCTTCGTGCGCCAGTGCATGCGACCCGAGTAGGTCATGAACAGCACCGGCCGCACGACGTGGTCCTTCAGCGCCTCGCCGTAGCCGTAGGTGTAGTCGGCCTTCGAGCGCAGGAAGCCCTCGCCGTCCTCCTCGTAGGTCACGAAGGGGATCTGCGAGTCATCGGAACGGAACGGGGTTCCTGTCAGCGCGAGCCGGCGGGTCGCCGGATCGAAGGCTTCACGAACCCCGTCCCCCCAGGTCAGCGCGTCACCGGCATGGTGGATCTCGTCGAGGATGACGAGCGTCCGCTCGGCCTCGGTGCGGGCCCGGTGGAGCGCGGGATGCATGCCGATCTGCGCGTAGGTGACCGCGACGCCCTGATAGTGGGAGCCGTGGGATCCCTGGGCGTTCGAGAAGTTCGGATCCAGGGAGATGCCCACGCGTGCGGCGGCGTCGGCCCACTGGGTCTTCAGATGCTCGGTGGGCGCCACCACCGTGATGCGGCGGACGCTGCCCTCGGCGAGCAGACCGGCGGCGATCTGGAGCGCGAAGGTGGTCTTGCCGGCCCCCGGGGTCGCGACCGCGAGGAAGTCCTTGGGCGCGGTGCGGCGATACAGCTCGAGCGCCTCCGCCTGCCAGGCGCGCAGCTTGGGGACGGTCCCCCATGCCGCGCGCTCGGGGTATGCGGGAGACAGCGATCGCGCGGCCGCCTCGGAGGGCTGACGGGGATCGTTGGTGGAGAAGAGCGACGGTGTGGTGTTCACAGCGTGCTCCACCGTACCGCCGTGATGCGACGCCTCGCGGACAGGTCCGATGTGAGGAAGTCGCGCCGACTTCTCAGCGGCGCCCGCCGAACAGACCCCGGAAGCCGCCGCCCCGACCGCTCCTGCCGCCCTTCCCGTCGCCGTCCCCGCCGTCGTTCGGCTCCCGGATGCCGTCGTAGATCTCCTTGCAGGCCGGGCAGACGGGGTACTTCTTCGGGTCGCGCCCGGGCACCCACACCTTGCCGCACAGGGCGATCACGGGGGTGCCGTCGAGAGCGGCCTGAGTGATCCGGTCCTTGCGCACGTAGTGCGCGAAGCGGTCATGGTCGCCGTCGTCCGTGCGCTGCTCCTGCTCCTGGACCTGGCGGTCCAGGACGGCGGTGGACCCGGGGGCGGAGCCGGGCTGCTCCCGGTACGGGTCGGTGTGCGACGGGTCGGAGGTGGAGGACATGACGGCTCCCTCGGTGGATCGGTGCCCATGGACATGCATGCTCCGAGGGTAGTCGACCTCGCGCGGCCACGCCTCCCCCGCTGCGAGGCCGGGGACTGCAACAATGCCGCCCATGGACGCTGCGGCCCTGTACATGTCCCGACTTCCCGACGAGGTCCGTCGTGCGGGTGGCTCGCTGCCCGCGAGGCTCATCGTCGCCGCCGTCGCGCTCGTGCTGAACATCGGGTTCTATCTGCCCTCCGTGCCCGCAGGCGTGCCCGGGACGGGGATCCCGGGATCCGACAAGGCCTATCACCTGCTGGTGCTGGCGCTGACGGTCTGGACCTTCGGACGACTGCTCGCCCCGGTCCGGCGGTTCCCGATCGGCTGGGTGGTGATCGTCGGGCTCGTGCACATCGGGCTGGTCGAGACCGTCCAGGGACTCGCCCTGCCGCAGCGCTCGGCCGACGGCGGCGATCTGCTCGCGGGTGCGCTCGGCATCGCCCTCGGCGTGGGTGCCTGGGTGCTCGAGCGGCGCCTGCGACCCGTCCCCGGCGCCGTCGACGACGCTGTCGGTCCGGACGACCCCGGACCCGGTCCCGTCGGCGCCGACGACGAGCTCGGCCGGGCCGGCGCTCGATCAGCCGCAGGGACCGCAGGAGCGGACCTCAGCTCTCGAGAGTGATCTCGTCGGCGTACACGGCCGGCATGGCACCCGTGATGGTGTCGACGGTCCCCGCCTCCTCGCGGGCGACCTGCTCGACGGCCCGCGCCACGGCCCTGGTGGCGGCCTCGTTGAACACCGAGGGGACGATGTAGGTCGGGTTCAGCTCCTCGGAGGTGACGACGTCGGCCAGGGCTTTCGCCGCCGCCAGCAGCATGCGGTCGCTGACCTTGGTGGCGTGCGCATCCAGCAGGCCGCGGAAGACCCCGGGGAAGGCGAGGACGTTGTTGATCTGGTTGGCGAAGTCGCTGCGTCCGGTCGCGACCACCTCGGCGTGCTTCGACGCCTCGGCCGGGTCGATCTCCGGGGTCGGGTTCGCCATCGCGAAGACGACCGACCGATCCGCCATCGTCGCGACGTCGTCGGCCGAGAGGATGTCGCCGGCGCTGACGCCGATGAAGACGTCCGCCCCGGCGATCGCGTCGTGGAGCGTGCCGGTCAGCCCGCGCGGGTTGGTGACCTCGGCGATCCATGGCAGGCGGCCCTCGAGCTGCGGACGCGCCTCGTGGACGATGCCGTCGATGTCGGTGACGACGATGTCGCGGGCTCCCGCGGCCCGCAGCAGCCTCAGGATCGCCGTCCCCGCCGCGCCTGCGCCGGACAGCACGATGCGTGCGGTGGCGATGTCCTTCTCGACCACGCGCAGCGCATTGCGCAGCGCGGCGACGACGACGATCGCGGTGCCGTGCTGGTCGTCGTGGAAGACGGGGATGTCCAGCTCGGCACGCAGCCGGTCCTCGATCTCGAAGCATCGGGGCGCGGAGATGTCCTCGAGGTTGATGCCCGCGAAGACGGGGGCGATGGCTTTGACGTGCGCGACGATCTCGTCGACCGAGTGCGCGTCCAGGCAGATGGGGAACGCGTCGATGTTCGCGAAGCGCTTGAACAGCGCCGCCTTGCCCTCCATGACGGGCATCGCCGCGAGCGGGCCGAGATCGCCGAGGCCGAGGATCGCCGATCCGTCGGAGACGACGGCGATGGTGTTGCGCTTGATGGTCAGCCGTCGGGCGTCGTCGGGGTTCTCGGCGATCGCCTTGACGACGCGGGCGACGCCGGGCGTGTACACCATCGAGAGGTCATCGCGGTGGCGGATGGGGACCTTCGACTCGATCGTCAGCTTGCCGCCGAGATGGGCGAGGAACGTGCGATCGGAGACCTTGCCGATCTCGGCCCCGGGGACCGCCTTGAGATCCTCGACGACCTCCATGGCATGGTCGTGCCCGGTGGTGAGGACGGTGATGTCCGCTCTCAGGCGCTCAGGGCCCGACGCGGAGACGTCCAGCGCGGTGACGGTCGCACCGCGATTCTCGATGCGACTGGTGATGTCGCTGACCGCGGCGGAGCGGGCCTCGAACTCCAGGCGGATGGTGATGGAGTAGCTGACGGATGGCGACGGTGACATGGGACACAGCCTAGCGAGGCGGAGGGCGCGCGGCGGACGACACGACCCGGGTCATCCGCAGCACCCATCCCGGAGTCGCCCGCCTCACGCTCCCTGTGGGACCGTGAGCCATGGACCTCTGGGGGCGGATTCCACGGCGCTGATCGATGCCGCTCGACGGTGCCGCCGGCGGTCGGGGCATGGGGCGCTCGCACTCGCAGGAGCACCTGCATGTCAGGCGGCGAGCGCCACGACCTCCTCGGCGTAGCGCCGCCAGATCTCCTGAGCGGCGGCGACCTGCTCGCCGTAGCGGTCCGGGAAGGCGGAGCCCTGTACGGCCTGCGCGGCCGTTCCCGGGTCCCAGGCGTCGAGGTCGCCGACGAGCTGGGTCAGCCCCGCGTTCTCGCTGTGCTCGGAGACCCCGAGGAAGGCCTCGATCGCCTTCCGCTTGTGTCGGACCTCCTCATAGGTGCCCCAGCCGGCCGAGGGGCGCTGCTGGAACATGCCGCCGGAGTCGGCGTCGACCTCCGGCTCATAGTTGTACAGCCAGGCCTCGACGATGGCGGTGATGAGGGTGACCACCGAGCCGGCCTCCCCCAGGCCGTTCGCCTTGCACACCGCGAGGATGAGCTTGGCGTTCTGGATCTGCCACTCGTCCATCTCGTCGACCGCGAAGCCCTCACGGTTCTCCGCGCGCGTCATGAACTCCTCGTCCCACTGCGTCTCCTGGGCGGCGGCGCGACGTGCGAGCGCCCACTGCTCCTGCTCGGTGAGCTCCTCGGCGGAGGCGGGAGACGTGGAGCCGATGACGGCGGCGGCGAGCGCCCCCAGGGAAGCGGTGCCGGCGGCGAGCAGCCTGCGGCGGGTCGGCCCGGTGGTGCGGCGGGCGGGGGCCGACGAATCGGCGCGGGCTGGTGAGGACAGCGTCATGCGGAAGGTCTTCCATGGTGCGGGATCGTGGAGGGACGCCGCAGGGCGCCCCGAGCCCGGCAAAGGTAACGGGACGATCACGCAGTGCATATGACCTGCGATACCCCGCGTCGCACCGCCTCCGCTCGACTTTTCCTCGACATGACCGGATCGGGATGCTCCGCGCAGGGGCGGAGGCGGGACGTCGTGGCCGGTCATGCGCGAATGCACTGCCGCTGCGCGGCGGATGCACAGCGACACCACCCTGCCGCAGACGGCTGCCGTGCAGGTCAGGTAAAGGTTCGGGATCCACAGGCCCTTCACAGCGCGGGCGTGCGCCACGCCACGCCGCTGTTCATCCTCCGCGCACGGGAGGACTGCGTCTCCGATGCGACGACAGGCGTCGCTCAGGCGGTGAGCGCAGCGATCGCCTTGCGCACGCGCTTGTCCGAGACGGTCTGCCGTGTCCCGAGGGTCTGGGCGAACAGGCTCACGCGCAGCTCCTCGAGCAGCCAGTCGATCTCGCGTGCATCCGGCTGGGTCCGCTGGCGCGGGGTGAGCTTCGCCTGCTGCGTGCGCCAGTAGCTCGTGAGGTCCTCGATCTGCCAGGCGAGCTGCGCGTCACGGGACGGGTTCTCGGCGAGCTTGTCCAGACGGATGCGGTCGGCCTCGAGGTAGCGGCGCAGGTCCGCGAGATGCTCGGGTCCGGTGCGGGAGATGAAGCCGTCGCCCAGCAGCGAGTCGGCGTGCTCGCGGATCGCCGTCTGCTGGGACAGCACCGCGAGGGAGGTGCCTCGGGAGAGCTCCTTGTGCAGGCGCGCGCTGACCGCGAGCGCGGCGGCGGCGTCCTTCACGGCCTGCGCGGCGAGCTCGTCGTGGTGGGCGCGGACCGTCTCCAGCAGGGCGTCGAAGTCGGCGCGCGTGCGCACGTCGGCCTCTCCGGCGAGGTGCTCGGTCGCGGCGCGCGAGGCGTCGGCGAGCAGCGCTGCCGTGGACCCGTAGCTGGAGCCCGCCACGGCGAGCTTGGTGGGATTGGGCAGCGCGTTCAGGACCGCGGACAGGTCGGTGCCGAGGGCGCGGTCCAGCAGCGCGATGACGCCCTCGCGGTGTGCGAGGGCCTGTTCGTCGGCGGTCGCGAGAACCGCGAGATCGACCCTCTCGAGCCGTCCGTCCTTCCCTCGGCGCGCCACCAGTGCCGGGTAGCCGGTGACCTTCAGCCCTCCGACCCTGGACTCGTGGACGCGGGGGACGCCCTGCTCGGGGAAGCCGGGCAGATCCTTGCGGGCGAGGTCGTCCCCCTGGGAGGAGACGGAGGCGTCGACGCGCCGCTTGAGCTTCGTCTTCAGCTGCTCGAGGTCGTCGCCTGCGCCGATCTGCCGGCCTCTGGCGTCGACGACCCGGAAGTGCATGCGCAGATGACCGGGCAGCTTGGACAGGTCGAACTCGGGCCCGTACAGCGGGAGGTCCTCAGGGACCCCCGGCAGGGCGACCAGCTCGTCGGCCACGGCCTCGACGAAGGCCTCGCCGCTGTCGGGGTCGTCGTCGTGGAGGGTCGAGGCGACGGCCCTGGCACGCTCCGGCGCAGGCACGAGATGGCGGCGGATCGGCTTGGGCAGGGAACGGATCAGCTCGGTGACCAGCTCCTCGCGCATGCCCGGGACCAGCCAGTCGAACCCGCGCGGCTGCAGCCGGTTCAGGATCGCGAGCGGGACGGTCGCGGTGACGCCGTCGGCGCCGCTGCCGCCGACCTCGCCGAAGCTGTAGCTCAGAGGAAGGGTGATGTCGCCCTGCACCCACGCATCGGGGAACTCCTGCGCGAGGTGGGCGACGTCGGCGTCGGGAGCCAGCAGGTCATGCTCGGTGAGGGTGAGCAGATCGGGAGTCTCGTGACGCTGCTTCTTCCACCAGGTGTCGAAGTGACGACCGGAGACCACGTTCCGCGGGATCCGCTGGTCGTAGAAGCGGAAGATCTGCTCGTCGGAGACCAGCAGATCGCGCCGACGGGTCTTGGCCTCCATCTCCTCGAGCCGCTCGACGAGCGCCCGGTTGTCGCGGAAGAAGTGGTGGCGGGTGCGCCAGTCGCCCTCGATCAGGGCGTTCTGGATGAAGATCTCGCGCGCGGCCTCGGGGTCGACCCTGCCGTATCCGACGACGCGGTCGGCCACGATCGGGACCCCGTACAGGGTCACCTTCTGGTGGGCCATGGCGGACGCCTGCTTCGAGGACCAGTGCGGAGCGGAGTGGCTGCGCTTGACCACGTGCGCGCCGATCTCCTCCGCCCAGGCCGGATCGATGCGCGCCGCGGTGCGGCCCCACAGACGGGAGGTCTCCACGAGCTCGGCGGTCATCACGTAGTCCGGCCGCCTCTTCGCGAGCACGGAACCCGGCCAGAGAGCGAAGCGGGCGCCTCGAGCGCCCGCGTACTCGCGAGTGCGCTCGTCATAGAGACCGACGTGCGAGAGCAGACCTGCCAGCAGCGCCTGGTGGATCGCGAGCGGGCTCGCCGGGGTGTCGTTCGCATGCAGGCCCACGTCCTTGGCCATGTCCTTGAGCTGCGCATGCAGGTCCCACCACTCGCGGATCCGCAGGTAATGCAGGTGATCTCCGCGCACCTCACGACGGAACGCGGAGGAGGAGAGGTCCTTGCGCCGCTGCTGGAGGTGGTTCCACAGGTTCAGGTAGGTCAGGAAGTCGCTGGTCTCGTCCTCGAAGCGCCTGTGCTTCTGCTTGGCCTGCTCCTCCTGTCCGAGGGGCCGCTCACGGGGATCCTGGATCGACAGCGCGGCGACGATGATGAGCGTCTCGCGCAGCGCCCCGAGCCTGTCCGCCTCGATGAGCATGCGGGCCATCCGCGGGTCCAGGGGGAAGCGTGCGAGAGTCCGTCCGATGCGGGTGAGTCGGCGGCTGCCCGGGGATCGCGGAGCATCCTCGATGGCACCGAGCTCCTCGAGCAGGCGGACGCCGTCGGCGATGGCCCGGTTCGCCGGCGGCTCCACGAAGGGGAAGGACTCGACGTCGCCGAGTCCCAGGGAGGTCATCAGCAGCACCACGGAGGCCAGCGAGGTGCGCAGGATCTCCGGCTCGGTGAACTCGGGGCGGCCCTCGAAGTCCTGCTCGGAGTACAGGCGGATCGCGATGCCCGGGGCGGTGCGGCCCGAGCGGCCCGAGCGCTGGTTCGCACTCGCCTGCGATATGGGCTCGATGGGCAGGCGCTGCACCTTCGTGCGCTGCGAGTATCGCGAGATGCGGGCCAGCCCGGAATCGATCACATAGGTGATGCCGGGGACCGTCAGGGACGTCTCGGCGACGTTGGTCGACAGGATGATCCGACGGTAGGTGCCGGACGGCGGGGGCGAGAAGATCTTCTGCTGGTCCTGGGCGGACAGCCGCCCGAACAGCGGCAGCACCTCCACCGGCAGCGCGCCGCGGCCCGTCGTCCCGCGGGAGAGATGTGCGGACAGGGCATCGGAGATCTCGCGGATCTCCCTCTCACCAGGGAGGAAGACGAGCATGTCACCGGGGCCCTCGGCGGCGAGCTCGTCGACGGCATCGGTGATCGCCTGGGTGAGATCGCGCTCGACGGAGTGGATGTCCTCGAGCTCATCGTCCTCCTCGCCGGGCTCGACAGCGGACTCGAGCACGAGGGGCCGATACCTGATCTCCACCGGATAGGTGCGCCCGGAGACCTCGATGATCGGCGCCGGCTCGACCTCCCCGGACGGCAGACGAGTGCCGAAGTGCTCGGCGAAGCGCTCCGGATCGATCGTCGCGGAGGTGATGATGACCTTCAGGTCCGGCCGCTCGGGCAGGATCTGACGCAGGTAGCCCAGGATGACGTCGATCGTCAGCGATCGCTCGTGAGCCTCGTCGATGATGATCGCGTCATAGCGCTTCAGCAGACGGTCCCGGCCGATCTCCGCCAGGAGGATGCCGTCGGTCATCAGCTTCAGCCGCGCATCCCGCGAGGTCTCGCGGGTGAATCGGACCTGGAAGCCGACTGCTCCCTCACCGAGCTTCTGCCCCAGCTCTGAGGCGATGCGCTGGGCGACGGAGCGCGCAGCGATCCGGCGGGGCTGGGTGTGCCCGATCAGCCGGCCCTTCGCACCGAAGCCCATCTCCAGCAGCATCTTCGGGATCTGCGTGGTCTTGCCCGACCCCGTCTCGCCCGCGATCACGACGACCTGGTTCTCGCGGATCGCCGCCTGGATGTCCTCGCGTCGCTGCGAGACCGGCAGGTCCGACGGATAGGAGATGCGCAGTCCCGCCGACGCACCGCCCGACGGGGCGGTGCCGGAGGTGCCGCTCTCGGAGGAGGCCGTGCTGGCGGAGGCTGCGGCGTCCGACGAGGAGTCGGCGGCGTCGGACGAAGAGGCTGCGGTGTCGGAGGAGGGCGTGGTCATGACCGCTCCATGCTACGCGGGCACGCCGCGCTCGTCGCCTGCATTCGAGGACCGTCGGCCGGGCTTCGCCGAACGGCCCGCGGAGCGCCCGGCGCCGGTCCTAGACTTCAGGCGCGGCCCGGAGATCCCGGGCCTCCGATCGACGGAGACGGAACCATGTCTGCGCCCCTGATGCGAGCACTGCGCAAGACGGGCCCCAGCCCCGGACTGGAGCTGATCGAGCTGCCCCAGCCCGGCTGCGGCCCCTGGAACGTGCGCATCCGCGTGCTGCGCACAGGGATCTGCGGGACCGATCTGCACATCCGGTCCTGGGACGAGACGGCGCGCGCGATGTGCGACACGGTCCCGTTCACGCCCGGCCATGAGTTCTACGGCGAGGTGCTGGAGGTCGGAGTCGAGGTGCCCGACATCCGGGTCGGCGACAGGGTCTCCGGGGAGGGCCACGTCGTCTGCGGGACGTGCCGCAACTGCCGGGCGGGCCGCAAGCAGCTGTGCATCCGCACCCGCAGCGTGGGCGTCCAGCGGGACGGCGCCTTCGCCGAGCAGGTCGTCATCCCCTATCTGAACGTGTGGGTCCACGAGCACGACGGACGCACCGCGATGATCTCCCCCGAGCTGGGGGCCCTGTTCGACCCCTTCGGGAATGCTGTCCACACGGCGCTGAGGTTCCCGCTCGTCGGAGAGGACGTGCTGATCACCGGGGCCGGGCCGATAGGGCTCATGGCCGCCGCCGTGGCCCGTCACGCAGGTGCGCGGCACATCGCGATCACCGATGTGCATGAGCATCGTCTGCAGATGGCTCGTCGGGGCGGCGCCGACCTGGCCCTGGACGTCTCAGCCACCTCGATCGCCGATGCTCAGCGCGAGCTCGGCCTCAAGGAGGGATTCGACGTGGGCCTGGAGATCTCCGGGCAGGCCAGCGCGCTGCAGGAGATGATCGCGAACATGAACCACGGCGGACGCATCGCGTTGCTGGGCCTGCCGTCCCGGCACTTCGAGCTGGACTGGACCACCGTCATCACTCACATGCTCACCCTGCAGGGCATCTATGGCCGGGAGATGTACGAGACCTGGAACGCGATGAGCGCGATGATCTCCACCAGCCCGGTGCTGCGCGACCGCATCCTCGCGACCGTCACCGACGTCCTGCCTGCCGACCGCTGGGAGGAGGCGTTCGAGATCGCGCGCTCCGGCAGCGGCGGCAAGGTGCTGCTGGACTGGGAGCACCTCGGCTGAGCGGCGACCACCATCCCGAGCGGAAGGAACCCCATGTACACGCACCTCAAGGAGCAGCTGGCCGCCGAGCTCGACAGCATCAGGCGCAGCGGGACCTACAAGAAGGAGCGCGCCCTCGCCACTCCCCAGGGCGCGGTCGTCGCGACCGTCGGCGGCGACGAGGTGCTGAACTTCTGCGCCAACGACTATCTGGGGCTGGCCGACCATCCGGCCCTCGTCGCGTCCGCCGCGCGCGCGCTGGACGAGCGAGGCTTCGGCATGGCCTCGGTGCGCTTCATCTGCGGCACCCAGGACACGCACCTGGAGCTCGAGCGTCGCCTCTCGGACTTCCTGGGCACCGAGGGGACGATCCTGTTCTCCTCCTGCTTCGACGCCAACGGCGCGGTCTTCGAGCCCCTCTTCGGTGCGCAGGACGCGATCATCTCCGACGAGCTCAACCATGCCTCCCTGATCGACGGCATCCGCCTGTCCAGAGCCACCCGATTCCGATATCGCCATGCGGACCTGGAGGACCTGCGCGCCCAGCTCGACGCCGCCCGCTCCCTGCACGACGGGGAGGGCGCCCGCCGCATGGTCGTCGTCACCGACGGCGTCTTCTCCATGGACGGCCACCTGGCACCGCTGCCGGGAATCTGCGACCTCGCGGACGAGTACGGCGCCCTGGTGCTGGTCGACGACTCCCATGCGGTGGGAGTCCTGGGCGCCGCGGGCGCCGGCACGCCGGAGCACTTCGGCGTCGGCGATCGCGTCGACATCCTCACCGGCACCTTCGGGAAGGCGCTCGGCGGTGCGAGCGGAGGGTATGTCTCCGCCCGTCGGGAGATCGTCGAGGTGCTGCGGCAGAGGGGCCGCCCTTACCTCTTCTCCAACTCGCTCGCCCCGGCGATCGTGGCGGCGACCCTCACGGCCCTCGATCTGGTCGCCGACAGCGCCGAGCTGCGCGAGAGGCTGTTCGCCAGGACCGCGCAGTTCCGTCGCCGGATGCTGGAGGAGGGCTTCGAGCTGCTCGAGGGCGAGCATCCGATCGTCCCCGTGATGCTGGGCGACGCGGCGCTGGCGGGGAGCATGGCCGACGCCATGCTCGCGCACGGCGTGCACGTCACGGCGTTCTCCTATCCGGTCGTGCCGCAGGGCGGGGCCAGGATCCGCGTGCAGCTCACGGCAGCGCACTCGGAGGAGGACGTGGAGGCGGCCGTCCAGGCGTTCGTCGCAGCACGCGCGGAGAGCACCTCCTGACGCACGGTCCCGCCTGGTCTGCTCCGCCCACGCGTCCGTCAGGCCGTCAGCACGCCGTCGCAGCGGACGGGCTCCCTGTGGAGGAGGCTCTCCATAGCACCACGACCTGCACATTGTGCACAACCATGGTCGTGTCGGCACCCAGGGGGCAGGATCGACCGCATGACACGACTCCTCCTCCGACGGCACACGGGCCTCCGCCCCACACCGACCTCTCGCTCCCGTCGATGCATCCACCGCATCCATCGCTCCGCCCACCGATCGGCGGTGCGAGCATGACGCACGACCTCGTGGCCTGGCCCGGCGAGCGCCCGGCTGACGCCGAGGCAGCCTGCGCGGAGCAGACCCGTCGCATGCTCGAGATCGGACTGGACTGGTATCGCAGCAGGACGCTCCCCGATCTGGACCCCAGCTCGCGCGCCTTCGCCGTCCAGGCGCTGCTGCGACTTCCCTGCAATCCTGAGGACCCTGGTTGCCCCTGGCGAAACCCGCGCGCTCCCATCACCGGCTGGAACGAGATGCTGGCGATCCGCCTCGACGGACCGCGACCGGCCGCGATCGATGTCCTCGCGCGACTTGCGGAGGAGCACGGGATGGTGCTGTTCGATCTCCATGCCCACCGGATCCTCAGTCCAGGAGAGCCGTCCCCCGGACCCAGGACGCGCAGGCGACGATGCGAGGCCACGCGCAGGGTCTGCGAGCAGCAGCGGGTGCTCCTCCCGCGCAACGGCGACTGCTCGCATCTGATCGATCCCCTCGAGGTCGTCCCCTTCGACGACGAGCTCACACGCTTCCATCAGGTGGCGAGAATGCTGGATGCGAGGGATCTCGAGGAGGTGCGCGAGCGGCTTTCGGCTCTGCTCGACGCCGGGCACGGACTCCGGGCACCGATGGACCTGAGCGCGTGATGCCCAGGGATGGCGGGATCTCCGGCTGACCGATCAGCTGGCTCGCCGCAGGAGCCTCTCCGCTGCCCGCCCCGACGGGTGACTCGCGGGATAGGCGGTCAGCATCGCCACCGCCATCCGCGCCGCCCACGCCCATCCGCGCAGCGCCAAAGCGTCCCACGATCCTTCCGACAGCTCCATGAGCGGACCGTCCGTGAGCGGCTCGGCCGACGGAACGGACCGGCGCCCTGCAGCACGGCGCCTGTGCTCCGCGAGAACCCTGGGGCGGGGATCATGGAGCAGGAGAGCTCCGAGGTCGCTCGCCGGATCGCCGACCGTGGCATCTCCCCAGTCGATCAGGATGGGTTCGCTGTCGGGGGTGATCACCACGTTGCCCGGATGCGGGTCGCCATGGATCAGGACGCCGCGCCCGCTCCACCGCTCCGCCTGCAGGCCGCGCTCCCACAGGCCCAGAGCCGCTTCCCGGAGGCTGCTCGGAAGACCGGCTCGCTCGAGGTCCGCAGCGAACGCGTCGGACCGGGAGGCCAGCGGCACTCCTCGCACTCCGCTGCGCTCGATGTCCGGCACGGGCAGGGAATGGAGCTCGGCCAGCATCCGCGCGAGGTGGAGAGCGATGTCGGCCCTGTCGTCGGCGCCAGCGAGCTGGGCGGCGCTCAGCCCGGGCAACCATGGCATCAGGATCGCGCCCTCGGCCGATCCCAGCATCCGAGGGATGCCCATCGTCAGGTCTCCGCGATGGTGACCCAGATGTCGCAGGACTGTGCGCTCACGGTCGAGCAGGGGCACCGCGACAGCACGGCGAGCCACCCGCAGCACCAGCTGCACGCGCTCCGCGGTCGCCGTGGCCGTCGGCACTACCAGCCGCTCGGTCTCCTCACGACCCGTCCCGACCGGCACCGTTCCGACCGGCACCGTCCCGACCGGCCACATGAGGTTGTCCCACCCCTCTCCGAGAGGAGCATCGCCCACAGCCCACTCGATGCCGTCCATGCCGTCCAGATCCGCGTCCTGCTCGAGGACCAGCTGCTCGAGACGGCTGAGGACCAGTTCTCGGCCGACGGTGAGATCCGCAGCAGGCAGGGCCGGGGACCGGGTGCCGCGCGGAGTCGGCTCGATGGGCTCCCGGATCCCGGTCATCGCCCCACGATAGACGCCTGGCGGACAGCCCCGGACGGCGGCGCATTCGCTCCGACGGCGGACCGTCGGGTGGTCTGGAGGCGTTCCCGCGGGAACGCCTCCAGACCCTCCGGGGCCGGGGATCCGTCTCAGCTCTGCTGAGGGAACTTCCCCTCAGCGACGATCCGCTTGTTCAGCTCCGCGAGGTACTCGTCCTCGTCGAAGTCCAGCGGCACCTCGCGACCGGTCCAGGCCGACAGATGGATGGCATTGGCCAGGCGGACACCGACGATGCCGTCGGAGCCCGGGGCGAGCAGCTTCTCGCCGAAGAGCACATGGCGTGCGAAGTTCTCCAGGACGCCGGAGTGCTGAGCGCCCCAGGCGGAGGAGTCCTCGATGGTCTCAGTGGTGACCAGACCCTCGAGCACGGAGGCATCCCCCGACATGAGCCTGCGGGCCCCGTCGATGTCGACCGAGTCCGAGACCTCCTTCTCGGGCTTCGCATAACGGTGCACCGTCGCCGTCTTCGAGCCCTCCACGATGATCTTGCCGGCGGTGCCGAGGATCTCGAAGCGATCAGTCCCGTTCATGTCGTGCGTGGCGGTGATGAACGTGCCGGTGCGCCCGTCTCCGTAGTCGACCAGAGCGGTCACCTCGTCCTCCACGGCGATCGCGCGGCGGAAGCCGAATGCGGCCTTGGCGAACACCTTCTCGGGCGCACCGCAGATCCACTGCCACAGGTCCAGCTGGTGGGGCGCCTGGTTCACCAGGACGCCTCCGCCCTCACCGCCCCAGGTGGCGCGCCAGTCGGACTGGTCGTAGTAGCCCTGAGGACGCCACCAGGTGGTGATGATCCAGGTCGACCGGAGCACCTCTCCGATCTCCCCGGCATCCACGATCGCCTTGATCCTCTGGTACAGAGGGTTGTTGCGCTGGTTGAACATGATGGCGAACGGCACGTCGGGGTGCGCCGCAGCGACCTCGTTCATGCGCTTGACCTGGCGCGTGTGCACCGCGGCGGGCTTCTCGACCAGAGTCGGGATCCCTGCCTCGAGGGCGGCGATGGCCGCCGCCGGATGATCGTAGTGAGGGATCGTGGTGATGACGGCGTCGACATCGCCGGAGGCCAGCAGCTCCTCGGTGCTCGAGTAGGTCGGCACTCCCGGATGCCTCTCCGCCGCTCGCTCGAGGGCGGCGGGGTCGGTGTCGGCGAACGCGCCGATGCTCATGTGCGGGACCAGGCCCTCGCTGATGAACCGCGCGTAGGCGGATCCCTGCGTGCCCACGCCGATGATGCCGAGGCGCACCGTGCGCTCCTGCTCGCCTGCGGTCGTGGAGGACGTCGTCGTCATGGTCTGCGCCTTTCGGTTCACGGTCAGTGCGGCCGGTTCGCTGCGGCCGGGCGAGGCGTGGACTCCGCTTCGCCGCGAATCTTCGGTGATCCGATACTGCGGGGAGTTTTGCGCAACAGGACCCCGGTTGCAGGGCGTTGCCCCAGGCAATGCGCGGCAACCGTCCGGAACAGCATGTGCTCGTGGCTACTGTCGGGAGCACCCGGAGACGATCTCGAGGCTCTCGGGAGACCAGAGGGACCGGAGGAGCTCGGTCCATCTCGCGGAGGTCGATCGGGCCGGTCCATGGCGGACGGCTCGGCCGCTCCCGCCTCCCGCGGCTGATCCCCGTCGCGCCGCATGCTCCGACCTCGCCACCGACGACGAAGACGACGATCCCAGGAGGACTTCCATGGCGCGCATCGGCATCCAGCTCATGATGCTCAAGGACCACATCGCGGAGCAGGGTGTGCTGCCGGTGCTCGAGAAGGTCCGCGAGACCGGCTTCTCGGTGGTGGAGGTCTCCCAGATCCCCATGACCGAGGAGAACGTCGCAGCGATGGCGAGCGCGCGGGACTCCCTCGGCATCGAGTACGCCGCGATCTCCGGCAAGACCTCCGCCCCCGCCGACAGCGATGACCTCACCCTCGAGAAGCATCTCGACGTCCACGTCGAGCATGCTCGACGTCTGGGCACCGACAAGATCCGCATCGGCATGATGCCGTTCACCGCGATGGCCACCGCCGAGACCTTCCGCGACTTCGCCCGGGAGGCCGACGGCTACGCCCAGCGCCTCGGCGAGCAGGGCATCTCGCTGAGCTACCACAACCACCACATCGAGTTCACGAAGCTCGAGGGTCGCACGCTGCTCGAGCACCTGCGCGAGCTCGCCCCGCACCTGCGCTTCGAGATCGACTGCCACTGGGTGGCCCGCGGCGGACGCGACCCGGAGCGCACCCTGGCCGCCTTCGACGGCGTCCTGGACCTCGTGCATCTGAAGGACTTCCGCATCGCCTGGCCTCCTGCGGAGATGCTCGAGGCGATGGGCGCCGGCGATCCGAAGCCCTTCTTCCAGTACTGGAACGCCGACATCGTCCAGTTCGCGGAGGTCGGCGAGGGCACTCTGGACTGGAAGCCCGTCATCGAGCAGGGCATCGCCTCCGGTGCTTCCGCCCTGCTGATCGAGCAGGATCAGACCTACGGCCGGGACATCTTCGAAGCCCTCGCGATCAGCCGGGCGCACCTCGTGGAGATCGGATACGAGCAGCTCATCACCGGCTGAGCCGAACGTCGTCGGCCGAAGCCGCCCGTCGTCGGCCGCGCATCACACACCCGCAGTCCTCGCCTCCAGGAGTCCTCCATGCCCGATCAGGTCCCGATCTCGTCCCACGTCGCCCCCATCATCGAGATCGACGGACTCCGCTTCCGAGACCTCGACGGCGACGGCGAGCTCACGCCGTACGAGGACTGGCGGCTCTCCCCCGCCGAGCGGGCCGAGGACCTGGTCTCGCGCATGAGCCCCGAGGAGAAGATCGGCCTGATGGTCATCAACTCCCGCTCCATGGGGATCTCCCAGCATGATCCGGAGCTGACCAGCCACGATGGGGCGCTCGACGAGCAGTACCACCCGGTGAAGCTCGACCCGCACAACACCGCGGGCGATCCCTACGAGGGGACGACCCAGCAGATCGTCGAGCTCCATATGCGCCACTTCATCATGCGTGAGACACCCACGGGCTCCCGCATCGCCACCTGGGTCAACGCCATGCAGGAGGTCGCGGAGAGCACGCGATGGGGCATCCCCGTCATCGTGGCCGCGAATTCCAAGAACGAGGCCGGCGGCTTCAAGATGGGTGCCACCGCCGAGGACAAGGACTTCACCCAGTGGCCCGGCACCCTGGGCCTCGCGGCCACCGGGGACGAGGAGCTCATCCGCGGCTTCGCCGAGCGATCGCGGGAGGAATGGGTCGCCTCCGGCCTGCGCAAGGGCTACATGTACATGGCTGACACCGTCACCGACCCGCGCTGGTTCCGCAGCTACGGCACCTTCGGCGAGGATCCTGGGATGAACGCGCGGGCCATCAGCGCCGTCGTGCGCGGGTTCCAGGGCGAGCACGGCGTGTGCGCCGACGGCGTCGCGCTCACCACGAAGCACTTCCCCGGCGGAGGGGCCCGCGAGAACGGCTTCGACCCGCACTACGCAGAGGGCAAGTGGAACGTCTACCCCACGCCCGGCTCCCTCGAGAAGTACCACCTGCCCCCGTTCCAGGCGGCGGTCGACGCCGGGACCTCCTCCGTCATGCCCTACTACGCGATCCCCTCCGCCGAGAAGTCGTCGACGCCGCAGGGCCGCCTCGAGGGGTTCGAACCTGTAGGCTTCGCCTTCAACAAGGAGGTCCTCGACCTCCTGCGGTCGATGGGCCATGACGGCTACATCAACTCGGACTCCGGAATCCTCAGCAAGATGGCATGGGGCGTCGAGGACCTCTCCGTGCCCGAGCGCGCCGGGCGGGCGATCATGGCGGGGACCGACATCATCGCCGACACCAACGACGTGCACTCGATCCGCGCCGCCTACATGCAGGGCCTGATCTCGAGCGAGCGCCTGGACGATGCCGCACGGCGTCTGCTGATCGAGCTGTTCCAGCTGGGACTGTTCGAGAACCCCTACGTCGATCCTGAAAGGGCCGACGAGGTCGTCGCGAACCCTGAGTTCGAGGCCGCCGCGCTCGAGGCGCACCGCCGATCCGTCGTGCTCCTGAAGAACTCCGAGCGGGATGGAGGGACCGTCCTCCCTCTGACGCCCTCGCAGCTCACCGGGCTGCGCGTGTACGTCGAGCTGTTCGAGCAGGGCGTGACCGTGAAGAAGCTCGACGGCCTGCGCGCCCAGATCGCGGCGGCGCATCCCGAGATCGACTTCACGACCGACTTCCGGGACGCCGATGTGGCGGTCGTGCTCGCCAACCCGTTCACGGGCGACTACTTCCGCTCCGTCGGACTGCTGGACCTGGCGATCGACGAGCACTCCCACGTCGACCTCGCGAAGATCCGCGCCATCCGCGAGAGCGTCAGCACTCTGGTCGTGGGGCTGAACGTGGTGATGGCCTGGTTGCCCGGGACCCTCGAACCGCTCGCCGACGCCTTCGTCGCCGGCTTCGACACGCGCGCCGAGGTGCTGTTCGACGCGATCGTCGGCGGGTTCACCCCCAGCGGACGCCTGCCGCTGACCTTCCCGATCTCCCCGGAGGCGATCGCGGTGGATGAGGACGGCATCTGCGCCTCACCCAATGACGTCCCCGGCTTCGCCAAGGAGCAGCACATGGACGGTCGCCCCTACGTGTACGTCGACGCCGACGGGAACCGCTGGCAGCTGGGCCACGGCCTCTCCTACGCCTGAGGATCCCGACGCCCGGAACCCTGCCCTGCCGCCTGCTCGGCGGGGCAGGGCACTGACGCTCCAGGATGCTCCCGCTGGGGCGCCGTCCAGCAGATGGTCATGCCCGACGATGCCTGGCGATGATCGCCCAGTAGTCCACGCCGTCGAGCTCCTGCACGGGGCCTTCGCGGGCGGCGTCCATGATGTCGCCGACGATCGCGTCGACATCGAACGCCGCAGGATCCGCAGGGCCTTCGGAGCGCCGGTTCTCGATCGCATGGACCACCGCCAGACGCAGCTGCTCGCGATCCATCACAGCCTCCTTCGTCGGGGGATGACCGGAGGTGGCTCAGCCTACGCGGCACCGTCCGGTGACGAGCCGGAAGCTCGCCGAGGGAGTCCCAGCCGGCATCGGGAGACAGGGAGCTGGGCTGGGCTGGGCTGGGCTGAGTTGGGCATGACAGAGCCCCCTCCCCCGCACGCGAGTGCAGGTGAGGGGGCTCTCTCGTGTGAGCGCGGTAGTGGAGACGGCGGGAATCGAACCCGCGTCCGATAGTGCGGAGCCAGGGCTTCTCCGGGCGCAGTCCGTGAAGGCGTCTTCTCAGTCCCGACGATCCCACGGACACGTCGTCGACGGACTCAGTCACTCTGAGGTGTTCACCCGGCCCCGATGACGAGGGACGGCAGCAGTGGCTCCTTTGATGATGGAACGATCCGGGTCAGGAGCACCCCCGGGGTTCCAGACTGCTAACGCTGATCAGGCAGCGAGAGCGAAGTCAGTGCGCTTGGATTCGGCACTTATTGGTTTCCAGAGGACGTTCACGAGATGACTCTGGATTCTCGGCCCGCTTCCCCTCGCTGGACAACTACCGTCGAAACCGATCGTCCCCGAGCGTGGGTATGCAGCACAGTGCAGGCGACCCTCACGGGGTCGCTGTCGCGCTCACGATTCTGTTGTCAAGCATCCACTGTCAAGCATCCACGATGCCGGATCTCTCCGACAGGATCCAGTCTAGCGCCGACCCGCGCGGCCCACCAGCGAATAGTCCTCCGCTGTGGGCGAAGTCCGTCCGCCGGGGTCGGGTCTGGACAGCATCGCCGCATGCGTCGAGGATGACGGGATGGTCGGGTTCCAGGCTGCCGGAGTGCAGATCACCATCGACGACGAGACCCTGCGCGAGATCGTCGCGGACCCGTCGGCCCTCTCTCGCTGGTGCGAGGACAACCCGGAGGATCCGCGCACCGTCGCGCACCTGCGCATGCTCGGAAGGCTCGATGAGGCCGCCATCGCCGGCCGACGCTCCCTCGCGGATCCGGAGCTGCCCTCCCTCGTGCGTGCGGTGCGACGCACCCGCTATGCGCAGGTGCTCCACTGGCAGGGCGCCTTCGTCGCCGCCGAGGAGCAGTTCGACCTGGCTGCTGAGGAGACCGGTCTCGGAGACCCCACCTCGCCCTCCTCGCTGTCCGTGCTGGCGGCGGTGTTCCAGCATCGTGCGAAGTGCCGCTTCGAGCATGCGGCGGCAGCCTCCGCCCAGGGAAGGCACGGCACCGCCGAGCAGCTCGGCACCCGCGCCGTCGAGGACGCGCGCCGAGCCCTCGCGATATGCCAGCACCTGGGGTCGGCCGACGACGAGGCGCTCGCCGCGATCCAGCAGACCGTGGCTCGACTGGAGCGTGACGCCGACAGTCCCAGCGCCATTCCGCCGGGGTGATCGGGAACGGGCGTCCCGATCACCGTCGTGATCTCAGAGGAGCTCGCGCTGACGCATGGCCCGCTGAGCCTCCCGCAGGTCCTGCTGCTCGCGCAGCGTCTGACGCTTGTCCCATTCCTTCTTGCCGCGGGCGAGCGCGATGACGACCTTCGCGTGAGAGCCCAGGAAGTACATCTCGAGCGGGACGATCGTGTACCCCTTCTCGCGGGTCTTCCCGGCGAGCTTGGCGATCTCCTGCTTGTGCAGCAGGAGCTTGCGCTTGCGCCGAGCGGCGTGGTTCGTCCAGGTGCCCTTCACGTACGGGGCGATGTGCACGGCCTCCATCCACATCTCGCCGCCCTCGATGTAGCAGAAGCCGTCCACCAGGGACGCACCGCGATCGCGCAGGGACTTCACCTCGGTGCCGGTCAGCACGATGCCGGCCTCCCAGGTGTGGTCGATGTGATAGTCGTGCCTGGCCTTCTTGTTCGAGGCGATCAGCTGCTTGCGCGGACCGTCGTCCTTGGCCTGGCTCGCGGCCGACTTCTTCTTCGCCATGGGGATCCTCCTGTCCGCGCCCGAGCGCCTCGTGCCCTCACCGAGGGCCTGCTCCCCGCTGCCGGGGCCGACGTCCAAGCCTACGCGGTCGCCCCGATCGCGACCACCGATTATGCCCAGGGCGACGGCCCCCGCACGTCGGAGGAGCCGTCGGCCGAAGAGCAGACGGCCCGACGGGCCGACGGGCCGACGAGCCGACGAGCCGACGAGCCGACGAGCCGACGATCACACGTAGCCGGCTGGATCGACGGCGGTGCCGTCCTCATGAACCTCGAAGTGGAGGTGGCAGCCGGTCGATGACCCTGTCGTGCCGACGTACGCGATGACGTCGCCCGCGCTGACCTTCGTGCCCGGGGAGACCGCAAAGCTCTGCAGGTGGTGGTACGACGTGGTGATGACGTGCCCGTTGTTCATGCCGTTGGACATGATCAGCTTGTTGCCCGCGGCGGAGTTGTAGGTCGTCTGCAGGATCGTGCCGGAGTGCGCCGCCTTGACCGGAGTTCCGCATCCCACCGGGAAGTCGTCGCCGGCATGGAACTTCCTGGTGCCGTAGATCGGGTGGACGCGCCATCCGAAGGTCGAGTTCATGACACCGCCGACGGGTCGGATCCAGCCGCTCTTCGTGCCGGCGCTGTTGCCGGAGCCCGATCCGCTGGAGCCGGAGGAGCTCTGGGCCTCCTTCTCCAGGCGCGCCCTCTCCTCCTCGGCGAGACGCTCGATCTCATCGTCGAGCTCGTCTCCCTGGTTCTCGAGCGACGTCTCCTGGTCCTCGTACTCGGCCTTCTTCGCCTCCAGGTCGTCGAGCTGGGACTGCTGCTGCTCGTAGAGATCGTCGAGCGCCTGCTTCGCGTCGGACGCCTCCTGCTCGGCCTCCTCCTTGCGCTCGACGGCCTCCTCGGCCTGCTGCTTGAGGTCGTCGATCTCCTCGCGGACCGCCTCGAGCCGGTCCGCGGAGTTCTCGGTGATGGCCTGGTCCTCCCGCAGCTCGTCCAGCCGGCTCCCCTGGGAGGCGAGCGTGAGCCGGTAGTTCATGGTGCGGTCGACTGTGTCCTGCGGGCTCGCGGAGCCGATGTAGACGGAGACGGGGCTGGGAGCACCGCTGCCCTTGTACGCGGAGATCGCGATCTCGGCGAGCTCCTCGTCCGAGCGGTCGACCTCGTCCTGGCCGGTCTCGACCTCCTCGGAGAGCTCGGCCTCCTCCTCCTGGGCGCTCTCGAGGCGCTCTCCGACGATGCGATCCTGCTCCCGAGCCTCCTCGAGCTCCGCCTGGGCGTCCTCGAGATCCTGCTGGGCCTGCGGGATGAGCAGCTCGGTCTCGGCGAGGTCGAGGTAGGTCTGCGAGAGGTCCTCGTTGACGTCGGCGAGCTCGATGCGCAGGTCCTCCAGCTGCTGATCGATCTCATCGCGCTCGGCGATCTTCTGCTCCTTGTCGCCGTCGGCGAACGCGCTCGGAGACGGGCCCGCCAGCACCGGCACCAGCACCATCGACACGATCGCGAGGGCGCACAGGCCGCGCCGCGCGGCAGAGGACCGTGCAGCGCCGGAGGACGTCCTGACCGTGGGGTTCGGCATGCTCATACCTTCAGATAGCGGTTCAGCGAGACGACGGAGGAGCCGATCGCGAGGACCGCTCCGGCGGCCACCAGGATCGGTGCGCACCACAGCAGATCCCCGGTGGTGATGGTGATCAGCTGCGAGCCCAGGGTCGGCGTCAGCCAGCCCTCGACGAGATAGTGCACGCCCACCCACAGCATGCCCGAGGCGATCAGGCCGCCGATGATCGCGGCGACAGCGCCCTCGAGCAGGAACGGGGCGCGGATGAACACGTTCGACGCACCCACCAGGCGCATGATCGCGATCTCCCGACGACGGTTGGCGACCGACATCCGGATCGTGGTGGCCACCAGGAGGGCGGCTGCGACCAGCATCAGCACGGCAAGGCCCAGCGCGCCGAGCGTCGACTGGTTGAGCACGTCGATGAAGGGTGCGAAGGTGCTCAGCAGATCCGTCACCTCGTCGACGCCATCGCGTCCCTGGAAGAACTCGACCACGGCCGCCGAGTCGTCGGCATCGCTGAGCGTGATGTGGAAGGAAACCGGCATGTCCTCCGCGGTGAAGTTCGAGACGAAGCCCTCACCAGCGAACTGATCCTGATAGATCTCCAGCGCCTCGTCCTGGCTCCGCTCCGCGTAGGACGCGACGTACGGGGAGAGCACGTCACCGTCCAGCGCGCTGCGGACCGACTCGATCTGCGCGTCCGTCGCACTGCCCCCCGCGCATGATGCCGACGTCGAGTGCGGTGAGCACATGTAGATCGTCACCTGCGACTGCTCGACGAGCGTCGCCTTCATGTCCATGATCTGCTTCTGCATCAGCAGTCCGGTGCCGACGAAGGTCAGGGAGACGGCGGTCACGATCACCACCGAGATGACCATGGCGATGTTCCGCCACAGGCCGGTGAGGATCTCGCCGAGGATGTAGCGCGCCCTCATCGAGCATCCCTCCCGGTGCTGTCGAAGGGGTCGTCCTCGAAGCCGTCGTCGTCCGCGGAGAAGGCGTCGTCCAGCAGACGGGCCTCGCGCTCGTCGATCAGCTCCTCGTCGAGCACATCGGCAGCTCCCTCGGAACGACTGCTGGCACCACCGCTGGCGATGGTGCCAGCACCGGTGTCGACGCTCGGACCGTCAGCCGACGCGCTCGACGCGGACCCGCCGGCCGGAGAGGAGCCGCTGGCCGGGGAGTCTGCGCCGGCCGGGGAGAGTCCCCCGGCCGCTGCCGGCTCCTCGCCGTCGGGCAGGTTCCCCGAGATCACGCTCTGCGGCGCGACCGAGGCGTACAGGCCTTCGCGGTCGTCGCGCACGACATGTCCGTCGACCATCTCGACCACACGTCGGCGCATGCGATCCACCGCAGCGCGGTCATGGGTGGCCATCACCACGGTGGTGCCGCGCTCGTTGATCTCGCTGAGCAGGTCGAGGATGCCCTCCGCGGTCGCCGGATCCAGATTGCCGGTGGGCTCGTCGGCCAGCAGGATCGAGGGACGGTTCACATAGGCGCGCGCGATCGCCACGCGCTGCTGCTCACCGCCCGACAGCTCATGCGGAAGCCTCCTGCCCTTGTCCTCCAGACCCACCATCTCGAGCATCTCCGGAACAAGGCGACGCACGACCTTGCGGGGCGTGCCGATCACCGCGAGCGCGAACTCGATGTTCTGGTAGGCGGTCTTCGAGGGCAGCAGACGGAAGTCCTGGAAGACCATGCCGATGTCCCGCCGCAGAGCGGGGACCTTCCACGACGGGATGCGGGAGAGGTCCTTGCCTGCCACGTAGACGGTCCCGCGGGTCGGGGAGGTCTCCTTGAGGACCATCCGCATGAGAGTGGACTTCCCCGATCCGGAGGCCCCCACGAGGAAGACGAACTCCCCGCGGGCGAACTCGATGTCGAGGTCCTCCACCGCGGGGTGCTGGCCACGCAGATACGTCTTGGTGACGTTGTCGAATCGGATCACGGGTGCCTGTCACATCGGGGAACGGTGCCAGCCCAGAGTAGGTCCCGGACGTCCCGAAGGTCGGGAACCGACCCCGGCGGCACGGTCAAAGACTTGGTCAAACCTGGTCGGCGGCGGACCGACGGTCCCTCGTCCGGGTGCGCAGGACTCTCAGTCCTCGTCGCGCCCCTGGCCGGCGCGCCAGCGGATGCCGGCGTCGATGAACTCGTCGATCTCGCCGTCGAACACCGTCTGAGGGTTCCCCTCCTGATGCTCGGTGCGCAGGTCCTTGACCATCTGGTACGGGTTCAGCACGTACGAGCGCATCTGGTCGCCCCAGCTGGCCTTGATGTCGCCGGCGAGCTCCTTGCGCTTGGCGTCCTCCTCCTGCTTCTTCACCAGCAGCAGGCGGGACTGCATGACCCGCAGGGCGGCGGCCCGGTTCTGGATCTGCGACTTCTCGTCCTGCATGGAGACGACGATCCCGGTCGGGATGTGGGTCATGCGGACGGCCGAGTCGGTCGTGTTCACGCTCTGGCCGCCCGGCCCGGAGGAGCGGAAGACGTCGATCTTCAGCTCGTTCTCGGGGATCTCGATGGAGTCGGTGGACTCGATCAGCGGGATCACCTCGACCGCGGCGAAGGACGTCTGGCGCCGGCCCTGGTTGTCGAAGGGGCTGATGCGCACGAGCCGGTGGGTGCCGCCCTCGACCGACAGGGTGCCGTAGGCGAACGGTGCGGAGACCTCGAAGGTCACGGACTTCAGGCCCGCCTCCTCCGCGTACGAGGTGTCCATGACCTTCGTCGGATAGCCATGACGCTCGGCCCAGCGCAGGTACATGCGCAGCAGCATCTCGGCGAAGTCCGCGGCGTCGACGCCGCCGGCGCCCGCACGGATCGTCACGACAGCATCGCGCTCGTCGTATTCGCCGGAGAGGAGAGTGCGCACCTCAAGCTCATCCAGCGTCCTGTGGATGCTGGTCAGCTCGGCCTCCGCCTCGCTGAGGGTCTCGGCGTCGTCCTCCTCCGCGGCGAGCTCGACCATGACCTCGAGGTCCTCGATGCGGGAGGCGAGCTCGCTGATGCGCCGACGCTCGGCCTGCGCGTGGGAGAGGGCGGCGGAGACCTTCTGCGCGTTCTCGACGTCGTCCCACAGGTCGGGGGCGGACGCCTGCTTCTCCAGATCGGCGATCTTCACGTCGAGGGCGTCGACGTCCGTCACCTGCTCGATCGACGAGAGCGTCGAGCGGAGATTCGGAAGTTCTTCGGAGAAGTCGATGGCAGCCACGAGGGGTGAGTCTACGGCAGGGCTGGCATGGCATCGCCGCGAACGTGGTCACGTCCGATCTCACGGCCCACTTCGCGACCGATCTCCACGAGCAGATCACGGCCTCGAGCCATGGCATCCTCGACGTCCTCAGCGCGGGAGAGCAGATCCCAGACCCTCTCGATCCCGGCCTCCTCGAGCTGGACGCCCGTCAGCGAGACGGCTCCCGCTGCGGCGAGGACGCGCCGCCCCCTGGCCCGGGCCCGACGCGCAACCTCTGCAGGGCCCTTGCCCTGCAGAGTCTGCTCATCGAGCCTCCCCTCACCGATCAGCACGACATCAGCCTGCTCGAGCTGCGCATCGAAGCCGAGCAGATCGAGCACCGCATCAGCACCGGAGACGAAGCGTGCGCCCAGCGCGTACAGCGCGAACCCGGTGCCCCCGGCTGCACCTGCCCCGGGACGATCCCGGTGCGGGCCCGACGACGCCTCGACGAGATCGGCATACGTGCGCAGGACGAGATCGGCCGCAGGAGCGCGGCCCTCGGAGAGCCCCTTCTGTGGTCCGAAGACGGAGGCCGCTCCCGCAGGACCCAGCAGCGGACTGGTCACATCACAGGCGGCGATCAGCTCCACTCCGTCGAGCGCCTCGAGAGCGGGACGGAGATCGACCGAGGACAGCTGCGCGAGACCGTCGTGCCCCCGAGCGATCGGGGACCCGTCGGCATCGAGGAGGCGCGCGCCGAGCGCGGCCAGCAGGCCGGCTCCCCCATCGGTGCTGGCCGAGCCGCCGAGACCGATCAGGAGCCGACGGGCTCCCGCATCACGCGCGGCGAGGATCGCCTCGCCGAGTCCGGCGGTGTGCGCCCGGCCGTGGTCGAGGCGGCCACCGGGAAGCCGCCTCAGGCCCGACGTCTCGGCCAGTTCGAGGACACCGTCCTGCCCGCGCAGCGCCCAGCGGGCGGGGATCCGCTCCCCCGTCGGCCCGGCGACGATGCTCTCGTGCGCCTCGTAGCCGGCGGCGATCGCCGCATCCACCGTTCCGTCACCGCCGTCGGCGATCGGACACATCGTGACCGTCGCCTGCGGGGCCGTCTCCGCGATGCCCTCGGCGAGAGCGCGGCAGACGTCGATGGCGCTCAGCGAGCCCTTGAACTTGTCGGGGGCGAGCAGGAGAGCCGGAGCGTTCCGGCGCTCCGCACTGCGTGCCTGATGGACAGCGCGTGACGATGGTGCGGGTCCAGCGGGCGCTCCAGGTGCTCCGGGGTCTGCGTGAGCTGCGGGGTCATCGGGGGCAGCGGGAGCTGCAGGGGCGTTCATCGGGCGCGGGCCTCTCCTTCGACGGCCACGGGAACCGAGGTTCCGGTTCCTCGTGTGAACCATCCTGCCAGCGGTGGGTCGACCTTCGCTGTCACGACCACGCGAACGGTCCCGTCAGGATCCACGTCGACGCTCGTGACCGTGATCCCCCGGGACCTCTGCGAGGTCGACGGATGCTCCGCGAGATGGCCTTCGGCGGCCTTCCGCGCCGAGGGTCCGTCCACGACGGTCCCCCCGCCGCCTGAGTACAGACGTGACGGCGCCATCGCCTCCGCGCCGGCGAGCGCTGCGGAGTCTGCCATGTCCTGCAGAGCCGCACGCTCGAGATGGACTCCGGTCACAGCGGTGCCGACGGCCATCACCATGAGGATCACGACGAGAACGCCAGTCGTCAGCACTGTCATGGAGCCGACCTGATCGGCGAGCCGGCCCGTGAGCCGGGCGGTGACAATCCGCAGATGCTGCAGACCTCGCCCTCCGCTGTCCTCCGTCACCCGGCTCATGCCCCGCGCCCCCGATGCACATCCACGGGAGCCGAGCGCGTCGAGGACACGGTGACCGGTCCGTCCTGACCGAGCACAGGCCCGAGCCCCGGAATCGGTACGGCGAGGTGCACGGTCGCCGTCACGGTTCCACCAGGTGTCGCACAGGGGTCGTCGCTGCAGGTGATCTGGACGGCATCACCGCCGGAGGCCGACTCCAGACCGAAGTCGGCAAGGACGAGATCGGTGTGCTCCTCGGCGCGGGCAGCAGCCGTGCTCGGGTCCCGCTCGACCGCATGGATGCGTGCGGCGTCGCGAGCGATGACGTCGGCCGCGAACACGGCCGACTGCAACGATCCGAGCGTGAGGACCATGTAGAGGCTCGGAATGAGCAGCGCGACCGCCAGGACGACGAACTCGACCAGTGCGTTCCCCTCCTCGGCCCCGAGACTCCTGGTGAGGGTCGATCCGAGCACCCTCACCAGCTCCCCCCGCCCCAGCTGTCCTCGTCGATCGCGTGCCCCTGGACGACGAGCCCGGCCGCTGGCCCGAGGATCCCCACGATAGGCATCGTCGCGCTGACGCGGACAGTGATGGTTCCGTCGGCTGCCCGGGTCGCGGTCGCCTCAGCATCCAGTGCCGAGGCGAGGCGCCCTTCCAGGAGCTGCTCGGCGCGAGCCGCGCCGTCCTGCGGACCAGCCCCCATGAGCGCGGCGTGATGCGCCCCGCGGACGGCCGCATCGGTCATCGTGTTGCGGACATGCAGGATCATCGAGGCCTGCACCACCGCGAGCGCGATCACGATGACCAGGACGGCGACCATCGGGAACTCGGCGACGGCCGATCCTGTATCGTCACGCATCGCTCGACGCAGGCGGCCGACGTCGGGGCCTCCCACCGGGGCGGACCTGCGGTCCGACGCGTCGCAGGGGCTCACACGGCTCTGCTGGGATCGGAACTCGCTTAGCACGATGCCGGTCTCAGAGCGAGCCGCCCAGGAAGGGCGCCATCGCGTTCGTGAAGATCTGGACGATCTGCTCGGACGCCACGGCCCATAGGGCGACCACTATTCCCGCAGTCATCAGCGTGACTCGTACCGAAAGGATTGTGGGGGGCCGGATCGGGGCACGACACGCACCAGCGTGGGCCCACCACGCCCCCCGGGGGTGACCTCGACCCGCTCGAGGAGCTCAGCGAGAGCGGCGCGGCGCTCGCCGGTGCCGAGGTAGTCCCAGTCGTCGAGGAGCTGGCGGGCTTTGGCGGGCGAGGGTGCGGGGGCGCCGAGGCGGGCGCGGGCGTCGGCGAGCTCGGCATCGAGCTGCTCGAGCCTGGTCTGGTACTGGGCGGCGGCGCGCTGGTGGATCTCTTCGCTGATGGTCTCCTCGGCGAGGCGCATTGCGAGGCGGGTGAGTGCTCCGTAGGTCTTCTCTCGCTCGCGTTCGAGGATCGGGACCTGGTCGACGGCGGGCGTCGGCGGGGCGACATCGATGTGGGTGCCGTGCGCGGGAGCTGTCTCCTGGAGCCACGTCCGAACGGCGGCCTCGGGGTATCTGGCGAGGGCGACGCCATGCGGGTGGGTGCGGGACTCGATCGCGAGCTTGCAGCGGACCTGCGGGCCGGACTCGCGTTCGGGTCTGGTGCTGTGGGACATCGATGCGCCGCAGGTGCCGCAGCGGACGAGGCCGGAGAGGAGGTGCTGGGATCGCTCGGTGCGGGGCCGCTGCTGCCGGTCCTCTCGCCGCCGTTGGTATCGCGCCCACTCGGTCTCGGTGATGACGGGCTCGTGGATGCCGTCGCGGTGCTCGCCCTTGACGAGGAGCTTCCCGGCGCCGAATCCGGAGTCGAGCATCCGGCGGAGTGTGCGCGCGGACCAGATGCCCTGCTGGCGGCCGTAGCCGGCGGCTGGGGGCACGCCGGTGCTCTGGATCCAGAGGTTGAGCGAGTAGAAGCTCTCGCCGTCGATGTAGCGGCGGTAGGCCTCGGCGAGGATCGGCCCGGCGACGGGGTCGGGGACGTGCAGCTTCGCGTCGCGGTCGTAGCTGTAGCCGAAGCGCGGCTTGCCGTTGGCAGGTTTGCCCTCGGCGATGCGCCGGGCGTGGGCTTCCCGCCAGACGTCACCGATCCGCTCGGACTCGAACGCGGCGAACTCCACCATGACGCCACGCGCGAGACGCCCCGTCGATGTCGAGGTGTCGATGGCTTCGGTCGCGGACTCGATCCGTCCGCCGGCCTTCTCGACGGTGTCGGCGGCGACCGCCCAGTCCTTCCGCGAGCGGGAGAGCCGCGACCACTTCCAGAGGATGATCACGTCGACCTCGCCCCGCTCGACCATCCCCATGACCCGCTGCACGGCCGGCCTGTCCCAGGTGCGTCCGGTGATCCCCGGGTCCGCCTCGACCGCCACCACCGCGTAGCCTTCTCGCTCGGCGTGTGCACGGCAGGCGGTCTCCTGCAGCTCGAGCGAGATCGACTCCTCCCGGTAGGTCGACTGCCGCATGTAGATCACCGCACGCGTCGCCTTCACCCTTCTCCCCACAGCTACTCCTTCTCGCTACTCCCCCGCCCCCGCGACGGGCCCTTGCTCAACCTACCCAGTGCGCATCCGCTAGCCGCTCTTCGAGCACGGCACGCTCGGCGGGGGTGAGGGCGTGGAGGCGGTCCTCGATCGTCTCGGGCATCACGTCGAGCTCCTCAGCGATGACGTAGGGGTGCGGGGACCAGGCGGCGGCGTCACCGAGCTCGTCGAGGTGGACGAGCCCGGTGGCGACTTCACAGTCGATGCCGTGCTCGATGACGGCGATGCAGTGGCCGCGATGCCCGCGCGCGTAGTGGACCAGCTCGTGCTCGAGGACGACGCGGCGGTCGACGGTGGTCAGCTGCTGATCGAGCCAGATCCTCGAGACGCCGTCCGTGAAGCCGAGCAGTCCCTCGGGCAGCGCGGCATCGATGATCTCCGGTGGACGCATGACCAGAGGCTACGCACCTGCACTGACGCCGGAGCAGATTCACAGACTCAGATGCTCGGCTGGGATACGAAGTCAGGTGTGGCCATCCTTGTGGGTGCCAGAGAGTTCGTCCCGGACATCGTTCAGCTCTACGTAGGCGACGTACATTCGGGGAATCGCAACGATGAAGATCAGGAAGAGGTACGTCGCTAGTGCAACAGGAACCGAAGCGCAGAGACCGTGCGGAACGGCGGGCCCGCCTGGCACCTGAGGCGTAGCTGTGTTCATAGCGACGACGAGACTTGCCGCGCACCAAGCAGCCGTGTAGCTGCCAGTTAGCAGATGAGCGGCGGTCTCGTCCAGGTAGTCGCGCTGGACACGCTCCGCGTCTCCCCACACATCCACGCGGTCGGTATACGCCTTGCGAAGCGAAGAGAGATGCGTGAAGGCAGTGAGCATGCCCCCCGCTAGGAGCGCGACTGCAGCGAGCAAGGGAGCGCTTGCGGAAAGCGGAACGTCAAAGGCTGCCACTAGCCCTCCAGAACCCACTGCGATGATGCGCATCGCCCACCGAGAGATTCGATCCGGCTTGGGATCTCCGTCCTCGCGGTAGTCAGCCAGACCTTTAGCATGTCCCCGGAGAAGCGCTGCGGGGTTGAATCGCGAGTCGTGCCACCACACCGGGACCACCTCCCTAGAGGTTGAGGTCTGCCAGGTTGATCCTGAGGGAAGCCATCGGCTGGACCATGCGACGGATGGTAGACCCCGCGTGAGACATCAGAGCAGTGTCACTCGGCCGGGCGTCGCCCTGCGGGTACTCGAAGAGTCTATCCAGCGCGTCAGGAGACACGCGTTGGTTCTGTCCGTTCTCCTCGGCAACCAGCTCGGCAGAGTCGAACTCCGCCGAGTCGATGAGGTCGCCGAAGAAGACGCCTGCAGTCCGTGCACCAAGCCGTTTGAGCACGGACTTGTCGTGGTGCCTCTTGCTACTGCGCTCCCAAGAGCGCACAAGCGATCGAAGGAAGTCCGGAGACGTGTCACTGATGTCCTGCTCGATCGTCACCGCCCCCGTGCTGCGGGCACCTGCCCCCGTTCGAGAGTTTCGGGTGAGCCGGATCTTTCCACCGTGCATCTCCTTGATGAAGCTCTCGAGCCGCTGATCATCGATCAGAGGCGTGAGCCGCCAACGCACCCATCCTGCACGCTGCCTCTCCACCGCGCCAAGTTGGTAGCAAAGGTCGTTGTGGCTCACAGCGTTCAGAATTCTGACCAGGTGCTGACCGGCGTTGACCCGTCCAATCGACTCGGCGACGAGGAACCCTGCAGTCCCCTTCGGCGGCAGGTGGAACCAAGCTCGGTACGGCCTCACCGGCGCCCGCTTACCCATCGGCGCGTTCCGCCAGACTCCGGTTGCTGGATCGAGCTCCGAAAGGGCGGGGAAGTCCCCCTCTCGCCCAAGGTGGAACGACCCGTCCAGGCGCGCCTGACGTTTCGACAGCCGGTCGAACTGCATGTGGAACGGCTTCTCGCCCTTCTTCGGCACGGTAGGGATCTGCACCGGAACGTCCACGTAACGCTGCTGACGGTGCTGATCCAGCGTGGAGTGAAGATGGTCGAGCGCGGCTATCCCTCCGTGCGACTCCCAAGACGCGAGCTTTGAGAGATCCAACGGAGTTCGCGCCGTCCCGTTGCACGCTTCCAGCGCGAAGATCCTGTAACCGTACTGAGTCACGCCCCACCGTCCTCTGCGTCGCGGTCCTGCTGCTGCCGCGCCTCGCGGCCGCGGTTCCGGCCGTGCTTGGCGGCGAGGTCGTACTCGCCCTGCTCCCAAGGGTGCGCGCCGGCGCCCTCGGCCGTGGCCCGGTCACGCGGCGGGGGATCCCCTGCGGAGCGGCGGTCGGCACTCCCCTGGATACGCGCGCTGGGGAGCGCATCGACCACGCGGGCGATGACGTCGGTTGCGTTCTCGACCGTTGCGGGCATGCCCAGCTGTTCTGAGGCGAGTCCGGTCCGGATGAGCTCGACGCCGACGTGGACCATGCCGTCGAGGGCGGTCTCGCGGTCGTCGACGCCGAGGAGCTCGAAGTCGGGCCAGCGGCCGGCGGCGATGAGGTGCTGCTCGAGGTAGGCCCGTACGCGGGCGGCGAGGTCCTCGTCGGTCGGGCTGGCCGTAAACCCATCTGGCTGAGCGTCACGCTCCAGCGGGCTGCTGTCGCGCGGAGGATCGGCTGATCCAGCGGGGGACGTTGCCCCGGTGTCGTCTGTGTCGTGTCCACTGTGCATCTCCCGTAGGGCCGCGAGGAGGATCCTGCGGTCGCGGTCGGAGAGGTCGGGATCGCGTGCGATGGCGACGGCAGCCCCGGTGCCTCCGGCGGTCATGTCGTGGACGCCCATGGTCTCCATCGCTGCTGTCGCGACATCGCGCTCGGGCAGGCCGAGTCCCACGCTGAGGGCGTGGATGGTCTCGTAGCTGATCGACTTGATCGGCTCCCGCTTGAGCTTCGCGACGTAGGCGTGGGAGATCGTTCTGTCCGTCCGTTCGTCGACGCGTCGCGCGATCTCGCGCAGCGTCCAGCCCTTCGAGTCCTCGACGGACTGGATGAGCTTCCCGAGCGGGTGGAGTGCGTTCACGGTGGACATCCTCGGCATGGACTGGGGCAGGTGGCCAGCGGCCTGGATACCGACACGCCGGAATCCAGTGGACACCAAGAGTGTCGCAGATCAGCGAGTCGAACATACGCCCATCGAGTACACGCGGTGATATGTCGCAGACACACCGACACTTGCGCGTGGACACCAGAAGGTGCATGATGTACTCCATCAGTGGACACCCGGACTCGGAGGAAGTACAGTGCAACTCGTCACCGACCCCCAGCACGTTGGAGCGATCTGGATGGAGCTCATCAACCGCGACAAGCTCGTACGACGCATGGAGAACCTCGGCGTCTCCCAGCGCGAGCTCGCACGAGCAGCCGGATGGAAGTCGCACAGCTACATGCGGCGCCTCATCACCGGCGAGGCGAAGACCCTGAACACCGACCCCGCCCTGCGCATCGCCCACTACCTCCATCTCGACGTCGACGACGTCTTCGCAACTCGAGTGGACTCTGAGCGTGCACATGCGGCTTCCGCGCGAGCACACCGCCGAAGCAGCCGCACCGCCGCCTGACCACACCACAGACACGGGAGTAGCGCCCATGAGCACCACCAGCATCACGAGCGACCTCGCCGCGAGGGTCTGGGACGACGAGATCGCGACCCGCACGGCCAGGGTCTCCGCGGCCCTCCACGCCCTCCGGCACCCCGACGCAGACGAGTCGACCCCGTTGCGCGAAGCACGGAAGGCCGAGCTCGCCACCCAGGAGGCCATGCTCTGCGGCCTCCTCGACGCCGCCCCCACCACCACCTCCCGCACCCGCATCGCCGAGGCACGCCGCGCGCTCGCCGGAATGGTGCAGGAGGACCTGGTGACGGTTGAGCCGGTGAGAGCCGAGACGGTGGTCGGCGGCTCTGTGGGGTCGGATCAGGATGCGCGGGAGACGGAGAAGGCCGTCGGCTGCCTGGTCAACGCCTACAACCTGAATCTGAGGATCTTGACCCGCCTGCTCGAGAGGTACACGCGGATCGCGGCCGCCGCCACGCCGGCCGGGTACGCGGATGGTCTCCGTAACGCGACCGAGACCGCACTGAGCGGCCTCGTGGCCGACATCGCCCACACTCCGGCGCGAGACCTCATCGATGAGGAGTCCCTCGCTGCCGCGCAGAAGGCTCTCGGCGTCTTGACCGCCGACGGGGCTGCTGAGAACGCCCCCACTGCCTGAACAAGAAAGCGCCCCGCCATGCAGGGCGGGGCGCGCGACCCTCAGAGAGGACCAGCTTCATGGACCAGCTTATCCCCATCAACCAGAACGCCGACGGCAGCATCGCCGTTTCCATGCGTGCCCTGCATGAGGGGCTCGGCGTTGGCCGAGACTTCACCAACTGGGCGAAGCAGATGTTCGCCTACGGCTTCGAGGATGGCACCGACTACTCCGAGGTTCTCGCCGGATCTGGCGAGAACCCCTCGGGCGGCAGGCCGCGTCGCGATTGGGCTCTCACCCTGGACGCCGCGAAGGAGATCGCGATGCTCCAGCGGTCGGAGCGTGGGCAGCAGGTGCGTCGGTACTTCATCGAGGCGGAGAAGGAGCTCCGTGCTCGTCGTGCGCCGCAGCTGACAGGGCCTGAGCTTATGGCGGCCGCGCTGATCGAGGCGCAGGCGACGCTCGAGCAGAGGAGCCGGGAGCTCGAGATCGCGAGCCCGAAGGCAGCGGCGTGGGATCACATCGTGTCGTCGGAGGGGTCGTGGTCGTACGAGGAGGCCGCGAAGGTGCTCTTCGAGCAGGGCGTGGTGCAGATCGGACAGAAGCGCCTGGTGGCCCGGCTCGTCGAGTGGGGCTACCTGTACCGCGATGCGAAGGACCGCCCGCACGTCTACCAGAGGTTCATCGAGCAGGGGCTGTTCGTCGTGAAGGCCAAGACCTTCGTGGACCAGAAGACCGGTGAGACCCGTGCGTCGTCGGCGCCGCAGGTCCGGATCACGGGGAAGGGCCTGGACATGCTCTTCCGTCGCTTCCGCGATGGCCAGCTCGATCTGCCGGGGATCGCGGCATGAGCGCCGCACCGGCGGCGTCCCGACGGGTGCATCCGCGCCGTGGCCGTCCTCGTCTGCTGCGGGACCTGCTGACGGCTCTCGCTGCCCCCACTGTCCAGTCTCACCGGAAGGAGTCCCACTGATGTCGACGAAGACGATCCAGGAGCAGGTCCAGGCGGGCGTCGATGCCCGTGTGGAGATGGATCTGCCGCTCGGCGCAGGGATCGCGCTGTCACGTGCGTACCGGCGGATGCTCGGCTACGACGGTTCCTCGGTGGAGGACGCGGCACGGGCGGCGATGTCGTCGACGGGCCCGTCGTTCGAGGTCCTCGTGGAGGGGATCCGTGAGCGGCGCCGCGCCGAGGGGGTGGAGGCGTGAGCGGGCGGGTGTTGCCGTTCCCGCGGTCGCCGCGACGGCTGCGGCGGATCGTGATCGAGCGGATCGGTCTGCCGCCGGCGGAACGGTGGCTGGTCGCGTGTGACTGCGGTGCGCAGAAGCGTCTGGGGTCGCGTGAGGAGGCGCGGGCGTTCCGGCGGTCGCATCAGGCCGATCACGCTCGCGCGGAGGCCGCGCACCCGGCGGGCAAGGCCCGCCCGGAAGGAGACCGGTCATGAGTCTGCTGTTGATGCTGGTGGGTTTCGCGGTCCGGGCCCTGCTCGCGATGGTGCTGGTCTTCGGGGTCGTGGTGATCGGGGTCCTGATCTGGGACGTGACGGTCGGGCCGACGGCGCAGATCGCGCAGGAGCGTCGGGAGGCGCGGGCGGCTCGTGATGCTCGCGTGGCCGCTGCTGCTCGTGGTGAGGGGGTGGCGGGCGAGTGAGTCGTCGTCGGTCGGTGTCGTTGCGTCCGCAGAAGCCCTCGCCGGTGTGTGAGGACTGCGGGGGCGAGCTGTGGTGGGCGTGGGGTCTGCACGGGAAGGTCTGGACCCCGCTGGCTCCGGAGCGGCTTCCGATCGATGGCCGATGGGGCACCTACGAGGTGTGGCCCGACGCGCATGGCGGGCTGTTGGCCCGCTATCTCGAGCCGGGTGCCCGGGGCACGCAGGTCGGGTCGTGGCGGGGTGTGCACCACAACGCGGCGTGCGGGCATTGGCGGACCGAGGCGACCACGGGCCTGGTCCGGGAGGTCGCGGCGGCGATCCCGGTGATGAAGGACGGGGACCTGCTCGCGTTGGGCCACAGGCTGCGCGGGCTCGGAGAGGACATCTCCGCACAGATCAGACGTCGTGCTTTGGAGGCCGGCGGAGAGCAGGAGGAGCAGGAGTGATGGAGCAGATCCAGATGGTGCAGATCGAGCGGCTGCACCCGCATGAGAGGAACCCGCGTCTGGATGTGGCGAGGGTCGCTGAGCTGATGGAGTCGATCCGGGAGAACGGGATCCGTGTCCCGCTGGTCCTTGCACCGCGTGAGGGCGCGGAGGGTGAGTTCACGGTGATCGCGGGGCATCGTCGGCTGGCGGCCGCGCATGGTCTCGGGCTGGCCGAGGTGCCGGCGCAGGTCGATGGGTCGCTGACGGATCCGGTTGAGCAGATGAAGCTGATGATCCTGGAGAACGTTCAGCGTGCGGGGCTGACTCCGGTGGAGGAGTCCCGTGCGGTGCAGGCGGCACTGGATCTGGGGATGTCCCAGGTCGAGGTCGCGAAGCAGACCGGTCTGGGGAAGCAGTGGGTCGCGGACCGGGTGAAGATCTCGAAGCTCGGTCAGGACACGGGCACTCGCATCCATGACGGGCAGATCAGTATCGAGGATGCGCTGCTGATCGCGGAGTTCCAGGATGATCCGGCGTCGGTCGCGGAGCTCGAGCTCGCTGCGGGTACGGAGCGGTTCCCGCAGAAGGTCGCGGAGGCGTCTCGCCGTCGGGAGGATCGGAAGCGGGCGGCCGCGTCGCGGAAGGCGGCGAAGAAGCAGGGGATGCGGCTCGTGGAGGCCGTCGTTTCGCTCGATGACCTGTACGTGGAGGGCCTGTTCACCAGCGAGAAGATCGAGGCGACGACCGAGGCGGCTGGGGACGACCTGACCGGGGAGGCCCTGTATGAGCTGCTGGCTGCGGAGCACGCCTCGTGCCCGGGACATGCCGGGACCGTCCTGAGGGAGGCGTGCTGGGTGCCCGGGCTGGGCAGTGTCCCGGCGGGGACGCTGGTCGTGGGATGCGATCAGCACGAGTCCCAGCATCCCTCCCCGACCGCAGCCAAGGACGCGGCCGACGCCGCGGACGCGGAGGCTGTGCCGCCGGAGCCGGTGAGGGATCCGTGGGAGGACCTGTCGGCGGAGGAGTTCGCGACGGCGAAGGTTCATCGTGCTCGCCACCTCGCCGCTGTCCTGCCCTGCTTCGACGTGTCCGCTGAGGCGAAGACCATCACGGTCAAGAGCATCGTCGCCCAGGCATGGCGGGGCTATGGCGATGACCTGGCCGGGTGCGAGCTGCTGGAGGCGCTGACCGGTGTCGAGGGCAAGACCAAGGTCGCCAGGGCTCTCCAGGGGTGGCCGCTGTCGGTGCTGGTCTGGGTCAGGGAGCACTGGTGGGAGCTGAACGCGCACCACAAGTACATGGGTGCCGGCCGCCCGGGCTCTTCCTACTGGGGTGAGTCCGGGGAGCTCCGCAGGCTGCTCGAGGCCACCGGGTATGCGTGGACGCCTGTGGAGCAGCAGGCGATCCTCCTGGCGACCGGCAAGGCCCATGACGCGCCCACCGAGCCCACCGGCGGCGACGCCGAGGGTGTCGAGGGTGCTGTGGCGGGTGATCGGGCATGAGCCGGGGGCTGTCGTTCCGGGTGTATGGCCTGGAGTTCTGCCGGATGCTGGAGGCGGTGGCGATGTTCCAGGCGCTGCCGCGGGAGACGGAGTCGTATGCGGCGGTGCGGTGCATCGTCTCGGCGGATGGGTTATCCCTGCTGGCACTGAATCTGCGGTCGGCGGCCGCGGGGCATGTGGAGCTCGCTGAGCAGGATGGCGTGGGCGTGTTCTCGATCCCTGCCGCGCAGGTGAAGGCGGTGCTGGCGATCTTCCGTCGGAAGCTGCCGAAGGAGGTCTCTGCCGACGAGTACGTCCTGGAGGTGACGCTGTCGCCGCTGGCGCTGCGGATCGCTGACGTGTCGGTCCTGTTCGATGGGGACGAGTTCCAGATGAGCGTCCCGGATGGGGAGCTGCTGGAGCGTGGCCAGGAGTCGGATGCTGACCGGGTGATGCGCACGGCCGGGATGGTCGCGTCGCTCGTGGAGGCGGACCTTCCGCTGGATCTGCGGCGCGGGGTGTCGTGGTCTCCGGCGGAGCTGGTGCGCCTGGGCCGCGCGGCGAAGGTTCTCGAGGGGCCGCTGTTCTTCCGGGCGGTGGGGAAGCATCTGCTGGCCACGGTCGGTGGGGAGACGGCGGACTTCGTCGCGCTGACGACAGCGTCGACGCCGGGCCCGGACGCGAAGGGCCCCTTCGAGGACCAGATCACGATCGATCACTGGCGGCAGCGGCTGCACGTCCTCGTCGACGAGGCGGTCCTCTCATGATGCACGGGGACGCGAAGCTGGTCTTCCTGGATCTGGAGACCACGAGTCTGGACACGGGGTCTGCGCGGCCGTGGGAGATCGGGATGATCGAGCGGATGCCGGATGGTCGGGAGATCCGGACCACGATCCTGGTCTCGGATGTGGATCTGACGGACGCGGATCCGCGGTCGCTGCGGGTGGGCCGGTTCCGGGATCGGCATGTGGATGATGGGCGTGCCCGCTGGCTCACGGAGGCGGAGGCCGCGGCCCGCGTGGAGGCGGCGACGCGTCCCGGGCGGGGCCGGGTGATCCTGGTGGGCTCCGCGGTCGGGGAGTTCGATGCCCCGATCCTGGCGAGCATGCTCCGCCGGCACGGCTATACCCCGGGCTGGTGGCATCACTCGGTCGATCTGGTGACGTGGACGATCGCCGCGATGGCGATGTCCCCGTTCACGACGGTGTCGCTGGAGGGCGCGTCGTCGTATGCCCTGTCTCGTGCTGCGGGGGCGGAGCCGCCGTCGGCCGATGACGTGCACACGGCGATGGGTGACGCCCTGTGGGCGATGCGCTGGTGGGACGCGCTGACCAGGGGGTGGTCGGTGTGACCACGGGACTGGTGTCGTGCGACTGCCCGCAGGCCCGTCATGAGCATGGGCAGCGGGGCATGTATGACCAGGATGGTTGCCGGTGCGATGCCTGCCGCAAGGCGCAAGCGGACCGTGGCCGGGAGCTCCGCCAGCGGCAAGCGCGTGCACGGGCTGCCGCGGCTGGCGTGACGCTGGGCGTGTTCACGGCGACGTTCCCCCTGTATGGGGGGATGTCGGCGGCCCGTCTGAAGCGGATCGCGCTGGTGCAGCTGCTCGACATGACGGCCGAGCAGGGCATCAAGGTGACGGGCGAGTGGACGTTCCGGGTGGATGGGGTCGGCCGGGACCGGCACCTGGTGGTGTGGGCGCTGGCGCAGACCGTCCGCCCCGCCGCGCAGGTCGCTGAGGCTGCGTCCACGTGGGCTGCGCAGCAGGAGGAGCGGCTTCCGCACCTCGCGGCGTGGGCGACCAGCCGCCTGGCCGAGGGGGTGGCGGCGTGATCGACCTTCCCTACGAGCCGTGGAAGCGGGAGGCGCTGTGCGCGCAGACCGACCCGGAGCTGTTCTTCCCGGAGAAGGGCGGCCCGACGAAGCTCGCGAAGCGGATCTGTCAGGCGTGCCCGGTGCGGGCGGAGTGCCTGGAGGTCGCGCTCGAGCGGGTCGAGGACGGGATCTGGGGCGGGACCTCTACCAAGGACCGCCAGCAGATCCGTGCCGCTCGTCGGGCTGGGGAGGCGCCGACATGCGCGTGATCCACACGGTCCCCGCGGGTGAGCAGGACTCCCATGACCTGCTCCAGCACATCTGCCCGTGCGCCCCGGACCTGGCCGTGACCGCCGGCCCCGGACGCTTCACCACCATCCGCTACCGCCACCACCCCCTCGACCAGGAGACCTCTGATGACCGAGACGACTGACCAGAACACCGACAGCAAGCCCGTGCAGCCCGCGTGGCTCGATGCAGCGGAGCGGATCGAGGTCCTGCTCCGCGAGATCGAGGGCGTCGGCTTCGTGACAGATCCCGTGCTCCTCTCCCGCCACCTGGCCGAGCGCGGCGTCCGCGTCGACACCGAAGGGACCGCGTTCTGGATGGCCCGCTGGCTCGAGGCCGCCAAGCAGCGCGACGACGCCGCCCTCCGGGCATACCTGTGGAAGGAGGTCGCGCGCGCCCTGCTCCGTCAGCGGAACGACTGGCGGACAGACGCGAGGCGTGAGGAGTACCGCGCAGACTATCTCGGCCGCGCCCATCGCGAGTGCCACATACAACGAGACGATGCCATCGCCCGCGCCGAGAAGGCAGAGGCCGAGCGGGACGACACCCAGGTCCTCCTGGACGACGCCCTGTCCGAGGTGGCCCGCTTCTCGCACATCCTCCAGGGCCACGACGAGATGACTCCCCGCGAGCTGCTGGACGCCGCGTGGGATGCCGCCTATGTGCCTGAGGACGGCGTGATCCCGGCGGGCGCGGCGTTCATCGAGCGGGAGGTCGACGGGCAACTCTTCCTCAACATCGACGGGCCAGCCTTCAAGCCCCTCTCCGCCTCCGAGGATGGCTACGAGCGTCGCCTCCTGGACGCACCCGAGCCCCAGAGGCCCGCACGCCCGGAGGGTGCCGAGGAGCTGGAAGCGGTCATCGGCCTCAATGCCGGGGCGTGGACAGCAGGGGCAGAGGACGTGCGCAAACTCGCCAACCTGCTCGCTTCCGAGGGTGTCCGTGCCACCGCCGCACTTACCGTGCCCATGGAGCCCGTGGTCACGGACAAGATGGTCGAGCGGGCGCGGCGCATGTACCCGCTCTCTTCGGGCATCGTCCGCGACATGCTCACCGCCGCGCTGACCGAGGACGGTGCGGCATGATCCACAGCTTCGACGAGGAGATCGAGGCGCGCGCGAAGGCGCAGAAGCCCCTCCGTGCAGCCGAGCAGATCCGCACTCTCGCCCTGCACCAGATCGCCGAGCATCTGCCGTTCGGCTTCGTCTGCCTGTGTGGGGCGGAGCTGGCCGATCTGAACGCGCCCGTCGATGACGCTCGCATCGGAGGCCGACAGCTCGCCATCGCGACCCATCAGGCCCAGGCGATCGAGGCCCTGACCAAGGACGGTGAGGAGCGATGAGCACGTGCCCCTACTGCTCCGAGGCCACTCCCCTGGACCCGGTGTGCTTCGCAGAGTCCATCCTCGTCTGCACCCGCAAGGTCGACCACGACGGCCCACACGTCGCATGCGGCACAGAACACCAGCTCGACACATGGGAGGACCCCCGATGACCACCGAGCAGTGCCGCTTCCTGACCATCGCCGAGAAGCCCTGGGTGGCCCCGGCCATCGGCGCCGGCGGCGCGCTCGCCGGTGCGATCACGGCGGTCGTGAGCCAGGACTGGAGCAGCGTGCTCTGGGCGACGCTCGCGGGGATGTGGGCGCTGATGCTGGCACTGCATCGGTGCCCGCCGCCGCCCCCGGTCGATCGTGGGCTCGTGATCGTCGACTTCGAGGGTGGCCCGCTGGACGGTGAGCTGCTCCCGGTGGGCGAGGTCCCTGCTCCACCGGAGGGCGGGGCGATTTTCTTCGACGGCGCCCGGTATCGGGTGCAGGGGGTGCACTGCACGCACTTCCGGTTCGAGCTCGAGAAGGTCGGCTCGTGAACCGGCATCGGCCCGGGTCCCGGGTCCGGCTGCGCCGCGGCCGCGTTGCGCACATTGTCGGCGGCGCCGAGGACGCGGAGGTCCGCTACACGCTGTGCGGGGTCCCGGTCCTGATGGATGACCAGGCTGCCGTCGACACCGATCCCCTGTGTTCTGCCTGCTACTCGCGGCCAGCCCGCCGCCCCCAAGGAAGGAAGGTTCGATGAGCACCGTCGGCAAGCTCTCCGCCGACGACATCGGCGCCAAGCGGATCATCGTCCAGCACGAGGGAAGCACTCTCTCCGGTCTCCTCACCGCGCTCGACATCTCCTCGGAGATCGTCACCGAGCACCAGATGAGTGGCGAGACGCGGCACTACCTCGTCGACGTCAAGGTCACCCTCACGATCGGCGCGATCACCATCGGTCCGCTGCGCCGGGAGCACCCGTGCGAGGTGATCGCATGAGGCTCTACCGACCTGTCGTCATCGAGTCGACCGCCCAGGCTGCCGCGCTGCCTGTCGGCACGATCGCACTCCTCGATCCCGACCAGCCCTCACGGTTCAGGAATCACGTTGCCGTCAAGGTCGCTGCCGGAGACAGCTCCCACCAAGTCCCGTGGCGCATCGGCGCCAGCGAGGTCGGCTGGGACGAGTCCCTGATCGGCTGGACCGCCCTCGTCCCCGTCGAGGCCAAGGAGGAGCGGATGCCCAGCCCCAGCATGATCAACGAGCTCCTGGAGCAAGCCGACTACGCGAGACGGCACAGTGCTTTCCCCCTCAGCAAGCTTCAAGCACGGGCTGTCCGCCGCTTCGTCACCCCCTGGGAGGACGCATCATGACCCGCTTCCGCTACTGCCCGTCCCAGAAGACCCTCGCCCGGCGCCACCGCCGCCGCGTCCGCCGCGACGCCCGCCGTGCCAGCACGCTCACATCGCTGGCCGCCCAGAGTGGCGAGCAGACCGTCACCTTCACGCTCCATATGCAGACCGACGCGTTCATGCGCGCCCTCTACCGCCTCGAGGTCACCCTCGACTCCGTGAGCCACCGCCTCCCGCTCTCCGACTTCGCCGCCTTCAATGCGGCGCTCCATGCTTCCCGTGACAGCAGCGGCCCTCGCCGGCAGCTGCTGGAGCGGGGCCGTGCTCCGAGGGGGAGGAGGTGATGCGTGATGCCGACGACGACCTTGTGTGAGTCCTGCGGCGGGGTGATCAACCCCGTCACGGGCGAGTGCAGATGCAGCGACTGATGTTGAGGAGGCAGCGTGTTCTTCACGCTCGTGGATGAGCTGAATGCGAATCCGAAGTTCCGGGACCTGCTCGGTCGCGGCCTGGAGAATGACGCGTCGGGATCGATCGCGATCACTCTCTGGACCATGGCCGGGACGGTGTCCCGCGGATCGTTCACGGACGGGCTGATCACCCGCGCGGACACGGTCCGCATCATGCTCAACCACGACTGGGCGGACCTCGGCGCCCGGGCCCTGGTCGACGTCGGCCTGTGGCATGACGCGTCGACGGAACAGGACTGTGAGACGTGCATGCAGCACCTCGCGTCCTGCCGGACGTGCCGGCCGCTCGGCCCGGCGGAGTACCGCTTCCACGACTGGTGGCAGCGGGCCTACGACCATGGCGTCCAGGCGAAGCTGAACATCGCCAAGAAGAAGGAGCTGCAGAACAAGGCGTTACGCGCTCAGGTCTGGGCGCGGGACTGCTTACCGGAGGATCCCGAGCGGGCGCGCTGCCGCCTGTGCGGGCACCTCATGAATCGCCAGGACCGGAAGTCCGCGAAGACGCCCACGATGGATCACATCGATCCGTGGATCGTCTGCGGTGCTGCCAACCTCGCGATGATGTGCAGGGAGTGCAACCAGAAGAAGGGCCAGCGGACGCCGGAGGAAGCGGGACTCACCCTGCGCCCGGCACCGCAGAAGGCCGACACCGTCACGCTGGATCCGGTGGACTCGCACCCGCATGGGGTCGCAGGGTCGCCGTCGATCCGCGTCGTGGACTCGCACCCGGACGGGGTCGCAGGGTCGCGCGTGGACTCGCACCCACAGAGGGTCGCTGGGTCGCGCGTGGACTCGCACCCACAGAGGGTCGCTGGGTCGCGCGTGGACTCGCACCCCGACGGGGTCGCAGGGTCGCGGATCACGGTGCCGGTCCAGGCTCCCGGTCGCCATCGAGTGGACGCAGAGGGCCGTGTCGGTTCCCCCGTTCCGGTTGCAGGGCCCCGGCCCTCTCCGTCCACTCCCTGGCTCCAGGAGGTCCCGATCACGGAAGCCCTCCCGGATCAGAGTCCCCCGCCGACTCTGATACCCGCACAGATCAGAGAACAGGAGCTGTCCTCGGGCGCGCGCGTGCCCGTAGGGGGTCCTGGTGATGGTGATGATTCAGGTACTGGTGACGGTGAAGGTGGTGGTTCCGGTAGGCGCCGCCGTCGGCGGCGCCGGGGTGGGTCTCCTGGTGGCTCCCCTGGTGCTGGGTCTGCTGGTGCTGGTGCTGGTGCTGGTGCTGGTCGGGGTAGGGCTGGGGATGTCCCTCCGGTGGACTACCTGAGGGTTCCTGGCCGGGAGGGTTCTCCGTTCAGGGATCACGTGGGTTCGTGGGTTGATCGGGATGAGCAGTCGATGTGTCCCCGGCATGGTCTGGATCGGCCGTGCTGGAAGTGCGAGAAGGAGGGGCGATGAGCGAGGGCCTGCATGATGGTTGGGAGTTCGAGAATCGGGTGAACCGTCTGAGGAATGAGCTGGCGGAGGTTCCTCGGCTGCTCGATGAGGTGTCGGAGGTGATGCTGTCGATCGGTCGGCAGTCGATCTCGATGGCTCCGTCGGGGTCGAGGGAGCGGCCGTTACCGGGTGGGCGTGCGCTGGCTGTGCTCGGTCCGGTAGCTGATCATGCGTCGGTGCCGGATGACCTGCCGCATCCTGTGACGGTCCTGCGGGATGTCGCGGATCTGGTGCGGGAGTGGCAGGGCGAGCGGTCGGTGGCGGGTGAGTCGTTGTCGTCGGCGATCGCGTTCCTCGATGAGGCGGCGCGGTGGATCGTGGCGCACGAGGAGCTTCTGCGATGGGTTGAGCAGCAGCTCGGTTTGACGCTCGGTCTGCTGCGGTCGCTCGTCGGTGATGTCGAGCGGGTGGAGCCGAGGACGATCGAGCTGCACGATGTCGAGGCGAGGATGCGGGAGCTGCTGGATGAGTCGCCGGAGTCGTGGCGGATGACGCCGGCGGAGGCGGACCACTTCTGGCCGGGCATCGCGGAGAGGATCAAGGCGCATCGGCGTCGGGCGAAGGCTCGTGCCCGGGAGGAGTCGAGGCGGCTGTCTGAGGAGTCTGGCGAGCGGGTCGATGTCGAGCCGGTGTTCTTCGCAGTGCCCGACGAGCGTGGCCGCTACGGCGCCGACGAGCTCGGGGAGTTCCATCGGATCCGTGGGCACGTGCGGACGGGGACACGCCGGGAGGCAGCACCTGCGTCGCCTCGTGCGGCAGGGATGTAGTACCCTGCGAGTGCGTGTTCAGCATGCCCTGACGCAGATCGAGAACCCCGGTGCAGCCCTCCCCTGGCGCCCGGGGTTCTCGCATGCCCGGGGCGGGTGTGGGCATGGCACTGCCCGGGCGCGTGGATGCTCCGCCCCGGGATCGCACAGGGATGAGCATCACCCCGCCACCGTCGGCGTCGGCCCTGGACCCGCTACTCCCCAGGGTCGGCGTCGCCGGTGTGCTCCGGGCGAGAGGAGTGCGGCGATGCCTCGTGCTCTGCGTCGTCCCTGTCCCGTTCCGGGCTGTCCCGACACGGTCGGTGTGCGGGAGCGGTACTGCCCGGAGCATGCCTCCCGGTATGAGCGCACCCGTGGCACCCGGCAGCAGCGTGGGTATGGGCGTGCGCATGATGCGGAGCGGGCGAGGTGGGAGCCCATCATCGCCACCGGCACGGTCCGGTGTGTGCGGTGCGGTGCCCCCATCGTGCCCGGCACCCGGTGGTCCCCCGACCACACGGACGACCGCACCGCCTACCTCGGTCCGGCACATGAGCGATGCAACCTGTCAGCTGCGGGACGTTCGGTCAAGCACCGCGGCAACGACCGTTGAGCAGCGCCGCGAAGGACCAGCTTCGGTCCCTCGCGAGCGTCGCCTGATCGCTCGTCGAAGGCCGCTTCGACGATCGATCGACGACCGAGACGAAACGCTCTGACCTGCGGTTTTGCTCGCACGGTCGTCGCTCGCGCCGACGATGCCCGACGCTCTGACCTGCGGCGATGGGTGGGGGGACCCCCTCCCCCCCGCGGGTCCAGGGACCGCCGGGGAGGAGAACACGCACCGCCGCAGGTTGAAGGGTTCTGATCAGGGGGTCCCCCTGGGCCATCTGAGGGGCCCGAGCGCCCGGTCAGGAGGTGCCCGATGCCCGGTCCGGCACGTCGCCCGGCGCTCGCCGTGCTCCGAGAAGGGAACCCCTCGCATCGACCGGTCGACGAGCCAGTGGTGCTGCCGCCGTCGGAGTTCCCGGAGCCCAACTGGGCGCGGGAGTTCCCGGAGGCGAAGGCCCCGCGGAAGCCGAAGGAGCCCGTCCGGGAGGATGACGAGTCGATCGAGCACTTCACCCAGCGGGTCTATCGCTGGGAGAAGCAGCTCGAGACCTACGAGCTTCGTCGGCAGGCGATCAACGGCACCCGCTTCGTCCGCAAGCGCGCCGCCGAGGAGTGGGCCCGTGTCGTGCCGATCCTGCGGAACTCGATCGGCTTGTCCGATCCGGACTGGTCGATCGTCGTGGACATGTGCGTGTGCATCGCCCGCCTGGAATGGTGCGAGCACGAGCTCGCCCGACAGGGTCTGATCGTGATGGGCCAGCGTGGTGCCGCGAAGAACCCGCTGACGACCGTCGCTGGCCAGTACCGCGTCCAGCTGAAGACGTACATCCGTGAGCTCGGCCTGTCGCCGAGCGCCCGGACTGGTCTGCCCTCGACGCCCGGCGGCGACGACGAGGACGACGACGGGATCTTCGACTGACCGCCAGCGCTCCCCCGGCGCCGTGCACGGCCAGGGGGTGAGCGCTGGTGGACGAGGTCGACCTCTCGACGCTGCCGGTCCCCTACGACTCCCTGATCGAGCTCGGCCTCACGCACGAGCAGATCGTCGACGCCGCCCAGCGCAAGCCCCTCGTCGTCGCCTGCCAGGCCCCGAACCATCCGGGCGCCTGGTTCGACGTCGGCCGCGCGCAGCGGGCGCTCCAGGCGATCGGGATGTTCCGACACACCAAGGGCCGCTGGGCGGGCGTCCGCATGCGTCTCGGCGAGGGCCTGGACCCCTGGCAGGTCGTCTGGGTGATGGCCCCGATCTTCGGCTGGGTCTTCCACGATGAGGAGATCGACCGCGTCGTCCGCGTCATCCGCTCAGCGTGGATCGAGGTCCCTCGCAAGAACGGGAAGAGCACCCTCTCCTCCGGCGTCTCCGGCGTCCTGCTCCTCGCGGACTCCGAACCGGGCGCCGAGGTGTACAACGCAGCCGGAAGCACGATGCAGGCCGGACGCGTGTTCGACGACGCGAAGCGGATGCTGTCGACCTCGCGGAGCGCTCGCCGGCGGATCGAGCCGTTGAAGGACGTGGTGCGGGTCCCGAAGACGGGGAGCATCCTGCGGGTGCTGTCGAGGGTCGCGGAGACCGCGCATGGCCTGAACGTCTCTGGGGCGATCATCGACGAGGTTCACACGTTGCGTCTGCGGCGCGGTCTGGTCGAGGCGATCGAGACCGGCGTCGGCGCCCGGGATCAGCCGCTGATCGTCTTCATCACGACGGCTGACGAGGCCGAAGAGGGCACGATCTACGACGAGAAGCATCAGCTGACCAGGAACCTGGCGCTGGGGATCCTCGAGGACGCCTCGCACTACGGGGTGATCTGGGCGGCTGAGCCGTCGGACGATCCGTTCTCCGAGGAGACGCAGCGGAAGGCGAACCCGGGCTTCGGGAAGTCGCCGACGAAGCGCTATCTCGCGGGTGAGGCGACGAAGGCGAAGTCCTCGCCGACGTACCTGCCGACCTATCTGCGGCTCTCGCTGAACCTCCGCACGCGCTCGCAGTCGCGCTGGCTGAACCTCGACAAGTTCGACGAGGTGCGGGCGCCGATCGACGTGGGTCCCCTGCGGGGTCGGCGCGCGTGGGGCGGCCTGGACCTGTCGGCGGTCTCGGACTTCACCGCATGGGCGGTGTGGGTGCAGTCGAAGCGCCCGGGCTTCGACCTGGATCTTGTGGTGCGCTACTTCGTCCCCGGTGATCGCGTCGAGGATCTCGAGCGGCAGCTGCTCGTGCCGCTGTCGCAGTGGGTCGCCGACGGGCACGTGACGGCGACCGACGGCGACGTCATCGACTACGCCGCGGTCAAGGCGCAGATCCTCGAGGACTGCCGGCACTTCGACATGCAGCGCATCTCGTACGACCGCATGTTCGCGGGGCAGATCGTGCAGGAGCTGGATGAAGAGCTCCGCGGTGTCGACGTGAACCCGGTGGGTCAGGGCTTCATCGGGCTGTCAGCGCCCGCGAAGGAGTTCGAGCGGCTGCTCGGCGCCGGCCTGATCCGTGTCCCGGACGATCCGGTGACGCGGTGGATGGCCTCGGTGGTCGAGGTGAAGCGCGACCAGACGGACAACCTGCGGCCGGTGAAGCCGGACCGGGAGAAGTCCCTGACCCGTATCGATGGCATCCAGGCGGCCGTGACCGGCCTGGATGGGTGGATCCGCACAGCGTCGAAGGCGCGTGACAGGAAGGTCATCGTCGGCTCCCGGCGGTGACCGCGGAAAGGGGGTGGGCTCGTGGCGACCGAGCTCGAGACGTTCATGAAGCTGGAGCGGATTCGGCTCGGCCGCCATGAGTCGCTGACTACCGCTGACCTGTACCTCAAGGGGCTGCAGCCGCTGCGGTTCATGGCGCCGGCGCTCGAGCAGGAGTTCGGCGGCAGGATCACGCAGCTGGTGATCAACTGGCCGAAGATCGTGACCGAGCAGTACGAGTCGGTTCTCGACGTGACGGGCTTCCGGGCCCCGTCGAAGGGCAACGGTGGCCCCAGCGAGATGATCGACGAGTTGATGTGGGACATCTGGAAGGAGAACGACCTCGACGAGCAGGCGTCCCTCCTGCACACCGAGTCCATCGGCCTGGGAGATGCCTACATGATCTCCGGTCCCGCCGACGGCGCCGATGAGCTCCCCGTAGTGACTGTCGAGTCGCCCTTCCAGGCATACGCCCGGAGGGATCCGCGGACTCGCCGGATCAGCGATGGCATCAAGCGGTGGGTCGAGGATGACGGCGACGAGAAGATCGAGTGGGGCACCCTCTACCTCCCGGACTCGAGGGTCACGTTCCGACGGGTCGGCCCGGACTGGATCGAGGACTCCCGCTGGGACCACGGTCTCGGCTCCCCGCTGATCGTGCCGTTCCCGAACCAGCCGCGGATGCTCGAGCCGTTCGGCCGCTCGGAGTTCGAGGACGTGGTCCCGATCGCCGACGCCATCAACAAGATGGCCACCGATCTGATGATCAGCGGCGAGTTCCATGCCATGCCCCGCCGGTACGCGTTCGGCCTCAGCGAGGAGGACTTCCAGGACGAGGACGGCAACCCGATCTCCGACTGGAAGAAGCTTGCCGGCGGCATCTGGGCGTCCGAGGTCAACGGCAACGACGTCCAGGTCGGCCAGTTCCCGGAGGCGGACCTCACGAACTTCCATTCCTCGATCAAGCTGCTCTTCCAGATCGCCAGCATCCTCGCCTCGCTGCCGTCCTACGTGACCGCGTTCGGCGGCGACAACCCGGCGTCCGCCGAGGCTCTCAAGGCCGCGGAGATCACGAAGAACAAGCGCGCGGAGCGGAAGGTGACGATCCTCGGCGGCGCGCACGCCGAGGTGCAGCGCAACAACCTCCGCATCCTCGGCCGCTACGAGCCGGACATGCGTCGCATCGAGACGCAGTTCCGTCCCGTGGCGACACCGACCGAGGGACAGATGGCGGATTACGCCGTCAAGCTCGTCTCCCAGGGCATCATCCCGCCGCAGCAGGCCCGGAAGGACCTCGGCTACTCCCAGGAGGAGCGGAAGCAGATGGAGCACTGGGACCTCACGAACATCAATGACCCGTTCGTCTCCCGGATCACTCGTGAGGACGCCGCCCAGGAGGTCTGATGGCCGCTGAGCAGAACCCTCCCGGCGCTGCCGCCGAGCACTACTCGTGGATGCAGGTCCTGCAGCTGCGTGCGGTGCGTCGCGGTCGCCGCGCCTGGGCCCAGATCGAGCCCCGTCACCTCTCCGCATCCTGGCGCGAGCAGCTCCCCCTGCTCACCGCCGGGATCACGGAGGTGCAGGGCGACGCGACGTCCGCCGCGGCCGCATACAACGCCGAGACCCTCGCCGACCGCGACGAGTACGAGTTCCCTCGGGCGTTCGCGGACCCCTCGGCATTCACCGGCGTCCTCGACGACGGCGGTGACCTCGCGAGCGCACTGTACATGCCGGTGATCGGCACGAAGCGGGCCCTGGCGGGCGGGATGACGATGCGGCAGGCCCTCGAGATCGGCAGGGCCCGTCTGGACCGGCTCGCCGCCGGCGCCGTACGGGACTCCGGCCGGGCTGTCGCGTCGGTCGACGTCGTCTCCCGCGACGCCATCGGCTACACGCGGATGCTGAACCCGCCGTCGTGCTCGCGTTGCGCCGTGCTCGCAGGGAAGTGGTACCGATGGAACAAGGGCTTCGACCGCCACCCGAACTGCGACTGCATCCACGTGGCCGCGAAGAACAGCCAGGCGATGCAGGACGAGGGTCTCCTCGCCGACCCCTACGCCTACTTCCACTCCCTCACCCCTGAGGAGCAGACCAAGATCTTCGGGAAGTCCGAGGCCCGCGCGATCCGCGACGGCGCCGACGTCTACCAGGTCGTCAACGCCCGCCGCGGCATGACCAGAGTCGGATCTCAGCGCGCCCGGACCACATGGGAGGGCACCTCGAGGCGCGGCAACTTCGGCCGCCGCGGCACCGGCCGAGCCCGCCGCACCGTCGACGAGATCTACCGCACCGCCGGCACCCGCACCCGCGCCCTCCGCATGCTCGAGGAGGATGGCTACATCCTCCCCGGCGGTCAGGAGCCCGGCGGCTCGATAGCCGGACCCTTCCGCCTCTCCAAGAACGCGTCCCGCGCCACCAAGGAATCCTGGCTCACCGGTCTCCGCGACCCCACCAACATGGGCACGATGACCGAGGCCGAGAAGCGCCGCTACCGCGCCGACCGGGACTGGCAGATGGTCAGGGCAGGTATGAATCCCTACCAGGCCGGCGCCGCACAGCGCTGGCGCTTCCTCACCGAGGGCCGCGGCACGCCCCGCGGAGGCTCCCTCCCCCGCCCGCCGACGGACGCCGACCGCGCCCGCGCCGAGGCCGCCTACCGCCGCTACGTCCTCGGACTCGACGGCGGCGACACCGCTCTCGGCACCAGGCACACCCTCCCCGCACCGGGGACCCGAATCTAGGCGCTGCCGTACCGGCGGCGCCGCGCTCGCCGTGGGCGGGCATCCCCTGCGGCTGTCGGCGTGATGCCGGTGGCCGTGTCCCTGGGCTGGTCCGCGTGATGCGGGTGGCCCGTTCACATCCCAGGTCGTTCCGTGTGATGCGGGCGGCCGCGACCTCGTGATGAGGAGCAGCACCACCATGACCACCACGCGCAAGCCCTTCCCTCACGGCATCGATCTGACGGCGCCGGGAGGGATCGACGCTCTGATCGACTTCCACCGGCAGACCTTCGGTGACGCTCAGATGAGCGTCGCCGACGGCGCCGGGGATCCCCCGGGCGGTGACGCCGGCTCCGGCGACGCCGATAGGGAGGGTCAGCCTGCCGGTGACGGTCAGTCTGCTGGCGACGACCCCGACAAGGGGCTGAAGTCGGCGCTGGCTGCGGAGCGCTCGGCGTCGAAGAAGGCCTCGGCCGATCTCGCCGTCGCGCAGGCCCGGATCAAGGAGCTCGAGGACGCCTCGAAGTCGGAGGAGCAGCGCCAGCAGGAGGCTGCTGAGCGACTCCAGTCGGAGCACTCGCAGCTGACCCGTGACCTCGCTGACCGGGACGCGCTCATTGAGCGCTATCGGGTCGCCGCGGCGAAGGGGCTGAACCTGCAGGCTGCTGAGCGTCTCAAGGGATCGACCCGCGAGGACATCGAGAAGGACGCCGACGACTGGATCAGCACGTGGGGAACGGGCGCCGGGACGGCGACTCCCCCACCGGACCCGGGCCAGGGTCCGCGCGGCAACGCCAAGGAGTCGTCGTACGAGCAGGGTGCCGAGCGGGCGAAGGCCCGGTACGGCGCTCCCCAGCAGCAGTAACCGGCCGCCCCGCCCGGGACGGCCGTCAACCCCCAGCCTCTGAAGGAGGACGACATGGACCTCACCGTCCGTGACGAGGTGTACGGCAGCGAGAACCGGGCGTGGCTCGGATCGCAGCACGGCACGGAGAGCAACCGCTCCATCACCCTCGACGTCGCCGCGTTCACCGCCGCGACCCACTACCCCGACGGCTACATCCCCTCCGGCACCGTGCTGGCGGAGATCACGGCCTCGGGCCTGTTCGGGCCCTACGACCCGGACGCCGAGGACGGTCGCGACACCGCGGCCGGCCATCTCTTCAACAGCATCAAGGTCGCCACCGGCGCCACCCGCCTGGGTGCCCCGCTGCTCGACCACGGAGCTGTCGTGGAGTCCAAGCTTCCGGCCGACTCCGGCCTGGATGCGCTCGCCAAGGCTGACCTCGCTGGTCAGATCCGCTACCGCTGAGGAGGCCCGAGATGATCCTGAACGATCTCGTCCCCGGTGGGGCCCTGACCGCGTTCACGCGTGAGGTCCCCACGCCCGCGAACTACATCCTCGCGGACTTCCTTCCCAACCGCACCGTGCAGGACATCGAGGCGACCATCGACTCGGTGACCCGCACGAACCGCGCCGCGAGCTTCCGCTCGTACGACGCGGAGACCCCGATCGGACAGCGGGACAGCTTCTCGCGCCGTCGGGTGATGCTGCCCCCGGTCGGTCAGAAGACCGTCATCGGTGAGCTCGAGCGTCTGCAGCTCGAGCGGATCCGCAACGGTGGCGGCACCCTCGCCTCGATCGCCGATCAGGTGTACGACGACGTGGAGATCAACACGCGCGCCGTCCTGGCCCGCGTCGAGGTCGCTCGCGGTGACGTTCTCGAGGATGGCACGTTCACCCTCGCCGACGAGAACGGGCTCACCCTGGAGGCGGACTTCGGTGTCCCCGGTGACAACCTGGTCGCACCGACGACGCTGTGGTCGGACCACGAGAACGCGACGCCGATCTCGGATCTGACCGAGTGGGTCGAGCAGTACACCGACGTGAACGGTGTCCCGCCCGGCTACATCATCATGTCCCGCACGGCGCGAGCGAACATGCTGCAGTGTGCGGAGGTGAAGTCGTCCGCGTTCCCCGGTGTCGTCACGCCTCCGAACCTGGCCCCCGGTCAGCTGGCCGGCGTGCTGGAGACCTTCGATCTGCCGCCGATCACGATCTACGACACCCGTGTCGAGGTCGGTGGCACGGACACCCGCGTGATCTCTCAGGACAAGGTCATCTTCGGCCCCGAGGACCGTGCGTCCCTCGGCGAGACCGTCTGGGGCATCACGGCGGAGGCGCTCGAGCTCGCTGGCCTGTCCAACCCGGAGCTGACCTACGAGCAGCTGCCGGGTCTCGTCGGCGTCGTGATGAGGACCTTCGATCCCGTCCACACGTGGACGAAGGTCGGCGGCGTCGTCATGCCCGTGATCTACGACCCGCGCAAGCTGCTGGTCGCGGACGTGCTCTGAGGAGGCAGGCGATGACGAAGCTGCTCAAGCGCACCGTGTACGTCGACGGCGTCGCCTTCAGGCCCGGCGTCGAGGTCCCCGCGGACATCGCCGCCCGGATCACGAACCCCAAGGTCTGGGTCGACGCGGTCGCTGCCGCGCCGGCCCCGGCCGGGGCTCCGGCGACGGAGCCTCGCCCGCGGGCCGCTGACGAGCCGCTGGACGAGTCCTGGACCGTGAAGGAGCTGAAGCTCTTCGCGAAGGCCCAGGATGTCGTCCTCGGCGACGCCCGCACGAAGCCGGCGATCCTCGCGGTCCTCGCCGAGGCGGGCTTTGCGCCCGCCACCGTCGGCTCGCCGGAGGGTGAGCCGACCGATGAGGATGCCGACGCCCCGGAGGACGAGAACACCGAAGGTGCGGACGACGCGGAGGTGGACGCCGATGGCGACGCCGATGCGCCGGCCGACGACGCCTGACCGGAGGGGGTGGGGTCATGGCAGAGAACAGGGCGACGCTCGACGACGTCAAGATGTTCTTCCCTGACCTCGCCCCTGCCCAGGAGGCCCAGGCGGAGAGACTGCTCCAGGTCGCCTGGGTGCGGCTCCTCGCGATTCCTGGTCTGCGGATCGCCCGTCGGATCGACGATGGGTCCCTCCCGCAGGAGGTCGTCTCCTCGGTGCAGGGCGAGATGGTCGCGAACGTCCTCAAGAACCCGGAGGGCGCCCGCACCCGGAACCTGTCGATGGCGATCGACGACTACTCCGAGTCGGAGCAGCTGACGATCGACTCTGCGCGCGCCGAGGGAGTCCTGCTCCCCACCGACGCGATGCTGAGTCTGCTGCGCCGATCTGGTCGTGGCGCCTGGACGGTGATCCCGTCATGAGGTCCCTGGCGCAGATCGAGGCGATGACCGCTCGCGGTCGCGCTGCGGCGGCCGTCCTCATGGAGGACACGGTCCGGGTGTGGCGGCCCACCGGGCAGCAGACGACGAACGGACGCGGGAAGACCGTCGACGAGCTCCGGATCGTCTATGGCGACCCCGACGGTGCGCCGGCCAAGGCCCAGAACGACGCGTCGTACCCGTCGTCCCCGGATCTCGGAGGGGTCGCCCGGGTGACCGCCCGTGTCGCGCAGGTCCACTTCCCCTACGGGACGGCGGACGTGCAGACCGGCGACCTCGTCGAGTTCGTCGACTCGCGGAACCCTCGCCTGGTCGGTGTGTGGATGCGTCTGCGCTCCGACGAGGACAAGACGTGGACCACCGCTGTCCGCATGAACGTGCAGGAGGTGCTCCGTGGCGGAGATCCACGTTGACGTGTCGGAGCTGCGCACCCTCGCCACCGACCTCGCCCGGATCCCGGACAAGGTACAGAAGGGCGTCCGCCCCGTCGTGGAGAAGGGCGCCCTGAACATCAAGCAAGAGCTCCAGATGGACCTCGCGTCCTCGCCGTCGTTCCGGGGGATCACCTTCTCCGTCAACTACGACACGCGAGTGCTCGCGGACGGTGTCGAGGCCCAGATCGGGCCTGACAAGTCGAAGTACGGCGGTGCTCTCGCGAACATCGCGATCTTCGGCACCAGCCGCGGCGGCGGGACCGTCCCGGACCCGTCGGTCGCGATGCTGAACGAGGCTGACCGCTTCGAGCAGGCCCTCGCCGCACTGCTGGATGGTCTCCTGTGATCGCCGAGCACTTCGACGCCGTCCGGGCCCTTCTCGCGCCGGCGTTCCCCGACATGGAGATCCATGACACGGACGCGTCGAGGGTCGCATCCGACCCCGACAAGTACCCGTTCCTGGTGCTGTCCGGGGGGACCGTCACGGGATTCTCGGAGTCCCTCGGCGACTGCGAGGACGGCGTGCAGGCCCTGATCCGGGTCACGCACACCGCCCTCGCCCCCAAGGCGGTGCGGGAGCTCGTGGAGCTGTCCCGTGCCGTGCTCGAGCGGCAGCAGCTGATCGTCCCCGGACGGGACGGCTGGGAGATGCGGCTCGAGGCATCCCAGGACGTCGAGGCGGATCGCGAGGTCCGCCTCAACGGCCAGGCCACCGCTGCTCCGGCCGCCTTCTTCGCGGTCGACATCTACCGGATCGGGTCGACGCCGTACGCGACCTGACCCTGCTCCACCATCACCCTCCATCCGCCCTCGGCGCAGCGCGCCGGGGGCTTCGTCATGAAAGGCGGTGCCCGCATGCCCACGAAGCTCATCGAGGCGTACGACACCAAGACCGGCGCGAAGCTCCCGCAGCGCGTCCCCGAGACCTGGCTGGACATCTTCCCCCACCTGTCTCTGACCCCGAAGTCCAAGGCCCGCGGCACCACCGGGGCCTCCACCAGCACGAAGAAGGAGGCCTGACATGGCCGTCGTCCGCTCCCTCGCCAACGGGCACATCAAGCTGCAGCTGCTCGCCGCGGCACCCGCCGATCCCGACGCACCCACTCTCGCCGAGGTCACCGCCGGCATCGACCTGTCCTGCCGGATCGCGAAGACCCCGTACACCCTCGGCCCGACCACCTCCGACACCGTCAGCGACCCCGAGCTGTGCCGCGACGTCAACGCCACCGTCTACGGGGCGTCGAACTTCGAGGGCCAGATCGCACCCTTCCGATACTTCGACGACGAGACCGGCCAGGTCGATGTCACCGGCGACGAGGTCTACCAGGCCCTCAAGACCAAGGGCGTCGAGATCTGGCTCGTCGAGCGGGACTCCTACAAGATGTCCACCGACGACTGGGAAGCCGGAGACGAGGTCTCCGTCTACCGGGCGCTCCTCGACAACCCGAAGAAGCCCTCCGACCGCGACGGCTTCATCAAGCGGGTCATCGACCTCGCCATCCAGGAAGGCCACCTGGACGTCACCCTCGCCGCCTGACGCATCACCCAGGCGCTCAGCTGCTGGGCGGGGTCGAGCGTTACTCCTGCGCTCCCCCGCCCAGCTCCCTCCCCGCGAGGGAAACCCCAGGAGTCCAGGAGTACAGGAGCACAGGAGCACAGGAGAACCCCATGACCACTGAACCCACCCCCGACAGCGAACTCACCCTCGACGACGACCAGCGCACCGACTTCGGCACCACCACCGAGGACTTCGACATCGACGCCTGGATCGACGACTGGATCGACGCTGGCACCCGGCCCCGCCGCGAGATCACCATCTACCGCGACTGGGGCCTCCTCGAGGAGTACGAGCGCCTCGCCGCCCAACTCCCCACCGATGACGCCTCCCCCGCTCTCGACGAGGCCATGGGCGACGTCTCCATCCAGGAGCAGCTCGACGCGATCGCCGACCGCATGGAGGACTCCCGCCTCCTCATCACCATCGAGCGCCTCAACCGCGAGGAGCAGAAGGCGCTCGCCGAGAAGGCGCCGACGAAGCTGGTGCTGGATCGCGAGGGGAAGCCGGTGCGGGGCCGAGATGGGAAGCCGGTGACGAAGGTCGATGAGGTCGCGCTCGGCGACATGGTCATCTCGGCGGCGATCGTGGGCGTGTACGAGCCGGCGACGGGCCGGAAGAGCTCGAAGATGTCCGCGAAGCAGCTTCGTCGGATGCGGCAGAAGATCGGTGACGGTCCGATGCGTGCTCTGGACAAGGGTGTGGTGGAGCTCAACGACGTCGGCCCGGTGCTGCCGTCGGTCCCTTCCTCGCGCGAGCGCTGAGGCGGTTCCCGCACATCCGTGAGGCCCTGTCGACGGCCCGGTCGTGGGGGACGACGCTGTCGCATCTCATGACCGGGGTCGAGGGGTGGACGGACTGGGATCGTCTGCTGGTGCTCGCGCTGAGCCAGCATGACATGGAGGTGTGCCCGTCAGGTGCGGGCCCTCTGCACTACGTCGACGAGTGCGATGGGGACACGTCGGAGATCGAGCCGGTGCCTGTCGAGAGGACCTGCATCTACCTCGTGGCCGCTGAGGAGTGGCAGGCGGAGAGGGCGAAGGACAAGCAGCCCGAGAAGGGCGTCCTCGTCGGCTTCAAGGACAAGACCCGCGTCGGCAGATAGAGGGGTCAGGCGTTCTTGCTCTGCCAGAGCTCAGCAAGGCTCCCCGTGGAGACCTCGTAGCCGTTGTCCTCACACACGCTGATGAGAGCGGCCTCGTCGATGAGGTACTGGCCTGTCCCTGTCACCTCTTCGGCGACCGCTTGGATCTCGGGCGTGGAGGCATTGGCTGCGTGCTCTCCGACGATCAACGTCGTCCCGAGGGCGACCAGCGGGTCATCGAGCTCTGCATTTCCCTCCGGCAGCTCCTCCTCAAGGAACTTCGTGCACGCGCTGTGCGCTTCGGGGTCGGAATCCTCGAAGCCCTTCATGTCGGCGCACGCCGAGAGCAGCACGAGCAGGGCGATGGCAGCGGGGACGGATCTGATCTTCATGCGTGCTCCCTGGAGCGCGTGGAGTGATGACGTGGATGCCGGGTGTAGCTGAAGCTCGGCTAGCGGCGGTCCCGCTCGATCCGCTTTGCCTTCCGCACGATCAGCGATGCGCTGATCACCACCCAGACGATGTTGCCGAGGCCTGCGAAGAGCAGGGCCACGCCGAGCACTCGCAGGACGATCACGTCCCCGGTGAGCGCGAGCAGCCCGAGAAGCATCATCACCGCGCCGATGGCGATGCGGGTCCAGAAATCTCTGACGGTCAGCATCCGTCGCTCCTTCGATCGACCCAGGGGGTGGCGTATTGGCTGACCGTAGCATCGTGGTGCGACTTCGGGCCGAGGTCTCCGGATTCAAGAAGGAGATGGCGGAGGCCACGAAGGCAGTCGAGGAGACTGCGAAGGGCACTGAGGACGCTGCCAAGCAGGCTGACACTGCGCTTGGCCAGATGGTGCAGTCTGCGCAGACGAACCGTGAGGCGTGGAGCACGGCCGGAAGCACGCTGACGGGCTTCGGCGCCGCGACCGTGGGTGCGCTCGCGCTCGCGACGAAGGCCGCGATGGACTGGGAGTCCTCGTGGGCGGGCGTCACGAAGACCGTCGACGGCACTGCCGTGCAGATGGATGCGCTCGAGTCCGGCCTGCGGTCGATGGCCCGCGAGCTCCCTGCCTCGCATGAGGAGATCGCCGCGGTCGCGGAAGCTGCGGGTCAGCTCGGCATCGCCACCCCGAATGTCCTGTCCTTCACGCGGACGATGATCGATCTTGGCGAGTCGACGAACCTGTCTGCGGAGGAGGCCGCGACCGCCCTCGCGCGGTTCATGAACATCACCCAGACCAGCCAGGGCGACATCGGCCGCCTCGGCGCCGCCGTCGTCGGGCTCGGCAACAACTTCGCGACCACCGAGTCCGAGATCGTCGACATGGCGATGCGGCTCGCGGGCGCCGGCGAGCAGGCCGGGCTCACCGAGGGCGAGATCCTCGGCATGGCCACCGCGATGTCGTCCGTCGGCATCGAGGCGGAGGCCGGCGGCACTGCCATGTCGCAGACCATGAAGCGCATCGGGAAGGCCGTCGACGATGGCGGCGACAGCCTCGAGCTGTTCGCGCAGGTCTCCGGCATGTCGGCGGAGCAGTTCACGGCGGCGTGGCAGTCCGATCCTGCTGCTGCTCTGGACGCCTTTGTCACCGGTCTGTCCAGCGTCGAGTCGCAGGGCATGACCACGAATGGAGTCCTGTCCGAGCTCGGCATCACGGGGATCCGGGAGTCGGACGCACTGCTGCGCCTGTCCTCGGCCAGCGGCGTCCTCGCTGATGCCATGGCCACCGGCAACGGAGAGTTCGAGCGGGGCACTGCCCTGATCGAGGAGGCCAGCAAGAGGTACGAGACCGCCGAGTCCCGCATCGCGATGGCGAAGAACTCGCTGATCGACTTCGGCATCAGCATCGGCGGCGTCGTCCTGCCGGCAGTCGCGGACCTCGCCGACGGCGTCTCCGGCGTCGCCGGATGGTTTGCGGACCTCCCGGACCCGGTGCAGCGATCCATCGCGGGCATCGGCGGCGTCACCGGTGCGGCATCACTCGCCGCCGGCACATTCCTGCTGCTGTTCCCGCGCGTGATGGACACCGTCACCGCGTTCAAGCAGATGCGAGATAGCTCGCCACGGCTCGCGAGCAGCCTCGGGACCGTCGCGAAGCGGGCTGGTGCGCTCGGTGCCGCCTTCGTCGGCCTGAACATCGTCTCGTCGGTCACGGACGCCTTCAAGGAAGGCGTCCCGGCCGCAGACCAGATCGCCGCGTCTCTCGCGAATGTGCAGACCACCGGCACCGTCACCGCAGCCAGCATGGACGAGCTCGTCGCGTCGTCCTCCAACGCGGGCTTCTCCATCAAGGGCGTCGGCGACGCCCTCGACCTCGTCAACGGCTGGGGCGTCTCCAAGGGCATCGAGCAGGTGACCGCCGGATTCGCTGGATTCGACACCACAGCTGGGCTCGCCGCCGAGCGCCTCGGAGAGCTCGACAAGGCCCTGTCCTCGCTCAACGACGCCGGGCTCGACGACACCTTCCACGAGTCCTTCAACGCGGCCGTCGAGTCCGCCGAGGCCTACGGCTATACGGCCGAGGACCTGATCGAGCAGCTCCCCACGCTGCAGACGGCCCTCACTCAGACCGCTACCGCCATGGGTCTCGAGGCGGACTCCACGACCCTCGCGAAGCTCGCGACGGGCGAGCTCACACCTGTGGTCGACGAGGCTAGCGGCGCGATCTCCGAGTACACCGGCGAGGTCGAGGAGTCGACCTCCGCGACGGACGAGGCGGTCGCCGCGATCGACGAGCACATCAGTGCTCTCACCGAGGTCGGCAACGCCTTCCTCGCCGCCCGCGACGCGACCCGCAACTACGAGGACGCCCTCGACGACGCCTACGCCCTCCTCGACGAGTACGACGGCACCACCCACTGGGATGACGGCACCGAGGCAGCACGCCGCTACGAGGAAGCCCTCGACGACGTCGCCGGCGCCTACCTCCGCGAGCTCGAGTCCGCGACCGCCAACGGCGATGTCACCTCCGGCATCATGCAGCAGCGCTACGACGAGATCGTCGCACTGGGTGAGGCCTATGACGTCCCGCAGGCGGAGCTTGACGCCTACCTCGAGTCGATCGGTCTCACCCCCGAGACCATCCAGACCCAGGTCGAGCTCGAGACCGACCGGGCGACCACCGCAGCAGCAGAGCTCATCGCCCTCATCACCGGCGACACAGCCGAGGTCGACGTCGACGCGGACACGGGCCCCGCCGAGGACAAGTTCGACGGGCTCGTCTCCACGGTCAACACCTCGGACCCGCAGCTCATCATCGACGCATGGGTCGACACCGGCGGCGCCGAGGAAGACGTTCAGGCCTTCCTCATCCAGGTCGACGGCCAGGGCGGCACCGTCACCATCAACGGAGAGACGCTCACCGCCGAAGAAGCCCTCGCCACCGTCCTCACCACGATCGACACCAGCGACGGCACCGTCACCATCAACGGCCAGTCCTACCCGGCCGAGGAAGCGCTCGCCGCCGCGATCCTGCAGGTGAACCTCTCCGAGGGCACGCTCACGATCGACGGCGACAACTCCGGCGCGAACTCGGCAACCGACTCCGCGAAGGCCCACGCAGATGGGACGACGGGCACGATCAACGTCGACGCCGACACCGGCGGCGCCGAGTCCGACATCAACTCCACCGCCCGGGACCGGTCCTCGACCATCACCGCATCCGCAGTCACGGGCGCCGCGGAGTCGGCGCTGAACTTCGCAGCCCGCTCTCGCAGCGCCGTGATCACGCAGCGAGTGAAGCAGGTCTTCTCCGGATTCTCCGGCTCCGCACCGATCTCGAAGGCCGCCGGCGGCGCTGTCCACGGGCTCGGCACCGGCACCTCCGACAGCATCGCCGCTTACCTCTCCAACGGCGAGCACGTGATCACCGCGGCCGAGGTCGCGCTCGCCGGTGGGCATGACGCGATCTATCGGATGCGGTCATCGATCCGGACGGGTGCGCTGCGCTTCGCGGATGGTGGCGGCATCGAGGGCGGCGGGTATGCCGCTGTCCCGTCTATGGCTCCGGCGAGCAGTGTCGCAGGGGTGCAGACGGTCGCGGCTTCGGTCGACACGGCTGCGGTCGCGTCGGCGGTCGCGTCGGCAATGTCGGGATGGCAGCCGATGGTGCAGGTCGGATCGAGCACGCTGTATGGCGAGATGGTCCGCGCTGGCAAGGCGCAACGCGCACCGTTCGTGACGAGGAGGTCCTGATGGCCGAGTATCTCGGGCAGCTGGGGCGTCTCGTGGAACTCCGGTGCTCCTCGCAGGAGAGAATCGATGTCGCGGAACGGTACGTCTCTGAGATCACGGTCGAGGGGCGTCGACGGGTGCAGGTCATCCCGGAGCGGCCGCGTGCATGGGATGTGAGCTGGGCTGTTGGTCGGTCGACCCAGCTCACTCCCCTGCTGGACTTCTTCTCGGGCGCTTGGGGGGGCGGTCCGTGGCACTGGGTGCCGGTACTCGCTCATCGCGCGAATCTGCTGACTCCACGCGAGGCCGTGCTGCTGGATCGGGTATCGAGCACCGCTCTGACCGATGCGGGTCCTGTGCGCGGTGCTGATGGCGTGTGGGCTCCACGGTCGGTGTCGGTGTCGCTCTCGTCTGGGTGGGTCGCGCTGGTCCGCGGGATCCCTGTGCTCGCCGGCGCCCCGTTCACGTGGTCGGCCGATGTGCAGGGCGGCTCGTCGTCCCCGGCGGTGCAGGTCGCTTTCTACGACGCGGCCGGGACTCAGCTGTCGACGACGGCTGCGACGGGGACGGGGACGGGCATGCAGCGCGTGTCTGTGACCGTCACGGCGCCTGCGGGGGCGGTCTCCGCATGGGGCGGCGTCCGGTCCTCGACGGTTGTCGCTGCACGCCCTCAGGCGACGTGGACCGATGGTCCTGTCCCGGTCGCGCCGGGGCACGGATGCCGGTCCGCGGTCATCGATGGGCTGTCGGAGAACGTCCTGATGGCCAACCGTCGCGGCTCATATGCGTCCCTGAGCTTCACGGTCTTGGAAGTCGCCTGAGGAGGTGTCCTGATGCTGTCTGGTGAGCTGGCGGAGGGCGTCCTGGGATGGCTGGTCGAGGTGACCGTGAACGGGGTCGTACGGGAGGCGCGAACCATCTCGTGGGACGGAAGCATCGATGGGGATCTGCCTGATCAGGTGATCGCAGGCGGTGGCATCTCCGGTGTGTCCGGCAAGATCGAATGGGCGACCTCGGACCCGGTGTCTCAGCGCCCAGCCTCTCCGTGGGCGAAGGTTGCTGCGTGGCCTCCGTCCTCGGGCGACGAGGTGCGGATCCGCGTCTCGGACGGGGTGACGTGGTGGACGCGCTTTGTGGGGCTGGTGGACGACACGACGGGCGACCCGACCAGCGGGTTCGCGTCGACGATCATCGATCGGCGCGATCAGATCACGGGCTCGTTCACGCATCAGGCGCTGCTGCGGCACATGACACCGTCGACGGATGGGGGTGCCTACCGGTCGATCGGGCTGTCGCACTGGCCGATCCTGGTCGCGGCGCTGAGGTCCGTCGGACTGTGCAATGTCCCGCCGGCGGAGGCACCCTCGGCGGTGTCGGTGCCGCTGCAGGGCACGGTCTGGCCGGAGGGTGGCACGCTGACGGCCGCGCAGGGCCCCACGCTCGGGACGCACGCGAGCTTCTACAGCACACCGTGGGGATACGCGGCGGGCGGCTTCACAGCGCTCTACACGCCGCGGCTCACCGAAGCACCGAGCACCACCACGCAGATCACGATCGTGGTCGGAGACAGCCATCAGGAGTCAGCGATGGTCACCGTCTACTACGGGACGGAGCGGATCCGGCTGACGATCACTAGCCAGCGCTCGCTTGTGATCTACCACAACGACGGATCGTCCGGCTGGTACACCGTAGGGTCCCTCGCCCGATCCACCCTGCTCTCATCGACCGTCATCACCCTGCTCGTCAAGAACGGGACATGGACGGTCCGTGGAGACGGTGGCGCGGAGCTCACCGCAGCTCGAGCCGTCGGCACCGTCACGAACCTTCCGATGTCCGGTGTGGAGGTCGACGCAGGCGCCGGGGCCCGCATCGCCGGTGTGCAGATCTCGCATCCCACCTCGTCTGCGCGGGAGTTCGCGTCCATCGGGTTCACGCCCTCGATGCGGTTCACACCGTCGGGGCTCGCATCCACGATGGACATGTCCCCGGCGATCAGAGGCCGACAGGTCGGTGACCTCGTCGATGAGATCCTCAAGGCGACGCTGACCGCGGCATGGTGGGACACCGAAGGGGTGCTGCGTCTCGTCCCCTCGGACCAGCTGCGCGGCGGCACGGTAGTTCAGACCATCACGACTGCCGACGACATCACAGCCCTGTCGTGGGAGGACTCGCTCCTCGCTGTCCGCTCCAGCGTCGAGGTGACGTGGAAGGACCCTCTCATCTCCAAGGGCAAGGAGTCGCGGCTCGAGCTGTGGCGAGCGGCCAAGGATGTCCTGACGGCTGCTGATGATCCTCTGATCGCGTGGGCGTCCCCTGACTCCGGCGTGGAGTGGTTCGGCGTGGACCGGACGCTGCGCCGGCTGAACGCCTCGAACTGGGGCGCGTACAACCTGCGGGCAGGCTCGTACTGCGGCGTGTGGCTGTCCAACAGCTCCGGCGATCCGGCGACGGGTGACGCGGACGTGGACATCACGGCCGAGACCCTGTACTCGGACTCGCTGAAGATCACCACGAACGTCGTGTCCTTGGAGTCCGGTCTGGAGGTCAACACGTCGACCCATCCGGAGGCGACGGCGCTCAAGGAATATCTCCGGAACGAGGCCCTGCCGGTCGTGCGTGGTCGAGGGCGAGGTGAGTGGGTCGACTCGACCTATACGACGTCCGCTGGACCGCAGGCAGCGCCGGTGCTCTCCCATGACCTCGGCTACTGGGGTGGGGAGTACTTCGCCGGGGGGTCTGTCGCCCAGCGGATCGGTGACTACCTGGCGACCCAGGTCGCTGCTCCGCAGCCGACGATCACGAACCTTGGGCTGATCTTCGATCCTCGTCGCGAGCTCGGCGACGTCATCACGATCCGGTCCGAGTGGATCGGTGTCGAGCTCCGAGCGCTGATCGTGGGGCTTTCCGAGTCCATCGGCGGCGGAGCGACCCAGTCGGCCTCGGTGCGGGTGATCAGTGCAACGTCGACTCGGGATGTGACCTACAGCGATCTTGCTGCCGCCTGGGCTCCGTCGAACTACACGGGTCTCGCCGCCGTATGGGATGCCCTCACCTACAGCGACTTCGTCGCCAACCCATTGGAAGGAGCTCCTTCATGAGCGAGTCGACCGTCAACTTCGCGCTCCCCTATCCCGACGGTGCCGACCCGGTCGCGACCCACACGGACCTTGAAGCGCTCGCGGTGAAGACGGACTCCGTACTGAAGACGACCGACGTGCGGATCGATCAGGCATTCACTGACATTGAGGGGGTGCGCTTCGACAAGACCGCGACTGCGACGGGATCGTCCGCGAACCTCGACACGATCTCGAACGGGGTCTACTCGATCTGGTCGGGGTCTACGGCCGAAGCTCTGGGTCTGCCGAACAGCACGCTGGGCACGCTGATCTCGACCCGGTACGGCACTGGTGCGGGCATGCAGATGTGGATCCCGCGCCTGCTGTCGGGGAGCCAGGTGTGGGTGCGGAGCGAGCTCTCGCAGGGTTGGTCACAGTGGTCCCAGATCGGGTCCGGTTCGGGGGATAATGCCCCTATGCTCCGTACCGCCCCGAATGTCGGGTTCAAGACTGCGCCCATCGCGCTCACGCTCGGCTATGGCGGCGCGCAGACGACCGGGTCCGGGACGACGTCCGTGATTCAGTACATGCCGCAGCAGGCCGTGCGTGCGCGGCTGCATCTTCGGAACCGGAATCCCCGCTATGCGATGGCGGACAGCCCAGCTGTGACGATCACGAACGTGCGACTGCGCGTCCACACGGGCGGCGGCGAAGGCAACAACTCGATCACCCTGCCGAACGGCTCCACAGGCACGGAGTACCCGTGGGGCATGGAGTATCAGTCCGGATGGTTCGACGTGCCGGAGGCGCAGAAGGGCGCGGAGATCGTCGCGCAGTACAGCTGGTCCTCGGCCGGCACGATCCAGCGGAACATCGGCACCGGCTGGGAGAACGGCACCCGCAACGACACCCCTGTCTTGTTCGCGTGGCTCGAGGTTGAGGTCCCGGCCTCAACTCCTGTCGTCGCAGCATTCGGTGACTCCCTGTCCTCCGGCGTGTCCTCGTCCAGGCCGGTCGTGGACTCCTGGATCGACCAGTGGGCACGAGCGCACGACGCCATCCCGGCGCACTGGTCCCACTCCGGAGACAAGGCCAGCGGGTGGAGCAGCGCGACCGTCAGCAAGTGGGGCTTGTACGGCTGGGACATCGCGGCACCGGACGCGGTGATCTACCTGATGGGGTCGAACGATCTGTCGGAGTCGACGATCACGCTGACCGAGATGCAGGCCCGGATCGCCGACAACGCCTCGCTGATCAGGTCCTTTCTGACACCCAACGTCTTCGCAGGCACGCTGCTCCCGCGAACGAACCAGCCAGTGGGATCGACGTTCGAGACCGTGCGCCGCCAGGTCAACACATGGCTCGAACGGTCGGGCGCCTTCCGTGAGGTGTACCCGTTCGCGGCGGCGATCTCCGACGACGACGAGACCATCCGCTCCGAGTTCGATGCCGACGGCATCCATCTGAACACCGCGGGATACGCGGCGCTCGCGTCCGCGATCGATCCGTCTCCTGTGGGTTCTGGTGGCTCTACGACCGTCACCTATCTCGGTGATGGCCTGTACGAGGTCGCCTAACCCCCTCTCCGTCTCCTAGAGCCCCCCAGACCCTTTCCGGTCGGGGGGCTTTGTCATGCCCAGAAAGGGGCTCTCATGGCGCAGATTCACGCGCTCACACTCGAGGGACGGCTTCCGACCGTGGCCGCTACGCACGCCCTCGAGATCACCGACTCGAAGTACGGGACGCTGCTGTGGCCCGCAGCTATCGGGTCCTCCCAGCACCTCGACACCCTCACCACACCAGGGAAGTACCGGACCATCTCCTCCACGGTCGCGGGGAACACGGCGCTGGGCTACCCCGAGGGGGCGGTGCACGGCATCCTCACGGTGGAGCGGATCACGACGAGCGACCCGCCGTATCTGGTGCAGACCTGGCTGGACACATGGAACATGTGGATCGCTCGCCGCCGCCTATACAACGGCGCTTGGAGCGAGTGGTCGCGTGACGACAGCGGCGGCTCGTCCGCCGATCCGCGCGTCGACACACTCACCGGGTTCCTTGAGCCCCCGTCCCTCGGCTCTTCAGAGGACCTGGACACGGTCACGGAGCCGGGACGCAAGAAGGCAAGCTCATCGTCTGTCACCGGGAACCCCGATCTGCACTACCCGACCGGTGCCCAGCATGGCTTCCTGGACGTGGTGCGGATGGCGACCTCGTACACGTCACAGATCTGGACCGAGGTGTACGGGGACTGGAAGGCGATGCGCCGCTTCTACGGCGGCGAGTGGTCGGAGTGGGTGCGCCTCGGCAGCTCCACACCATCCCCCTCGCCCGTGTCGGATGGGTCTGTGCAGGCGGTCCGCACTCAGCGCGTGACGTCTGACTACCGGCCCGACGCGTTCGCTGCGGCGGAGGGGACGGTCTCCTGGTGGTCCGGGCCCGATGGTGTGGAGCGGATCCCGTGGACCTACAAGGGCGAGGGCTACGTCGGTCGGATCGGCACGGCAGCGGGCTACTCGACCATGCAGGTGAAGAAGGTCGAGTCGTCGGGCGAGGTGGAGGTGTCGTGCCTCAACACCGCCACGGGGCGACACGTCACCCACCGGGTGCAGGGGCCAACGTCCAGCACGGATGACCAGCGCCGCTTCGAGGAAGCGTGGGTCGGTGCCTATACAGGCACGACCGTCTCGAAGGACCTGCTGATCCTGCCCCGCTCCAACATCGAATGGGCCTTCCAGATCGACGTGGGCGGGAACCGGCAGTTCGCTCCGTACCATGGGTCCACGTCGGCCCGCGCGACCCAGTACGAGGCGCCGGTCTTCACCGACGCCCTCGGCAACCCGCTGGACATCGACAGCATGACCGTCGATGACGTCCTGACCGGCGTGCAGGGTTTCAAGGTCCGCCAGCGGCTCTACCTCACCCACCCTGACTCGGGTGAGACACGCTGGGCGGCAGTGGATGAGGTACGGACCGTCGCCCCGGACGGGATGATCCAGTCCGAAGCGGTCATCACCTTCCTCGATGACACGACCATCGGCAGCAACTACGGCACGATGACGCCGGTCGCCGCGGGCACCTTCGATCAGCTGCACATCCTCGACGGCTCCACCTACACGGTTGCGACCACGCCGCCCGCGACGACGCAGTACGTCCCGATCACCGAGCGGCATGCAGGAGTGTCAGCGCTCTTCACCTCGACCAGCACACCGACTGCCTTCGTGGCCATGGCGCTCCTGGACCCTGATGCGACGCTTGCACGGGGAGACGCCCAGGAGGACACGACAGAGACGGCGCTCCGTCTCGAGTTGCGCTCGAACGGCCTGGTGAAGCTGTACCCGCAGGCTCGCGTCATCGGATCTGTGGTGCCCGCTGGGACGGTATGGCGCGTCGGTGCGCAGTGGCGGTACGGGCAGGCCACGAATCCCGGGCAGTACGCCTAGCTGCGATCGTCGTCGAGGTCGCAGTGCGGCTCCCCGTCGCCGGCCGGGTAGACGGGTGTCCCGCACGCACACCGGTACATGCCGATGTCGTAGAGCTCGTCGTCAGTCATCGCCTCGAAGTCGCTGGTCATGCCACATATATACCGACCATTCCCGACATTCCGACCCCGGTTGACCTCTCGTGCTTGTACCGAGACCGGAAGGCGACCGAATCGTGACCTGACCAGGTGCCCTATGTACGGCGCCACCTGAACCCACCCCCCGTAGAGCTGGCCCCCGCACCGTCCAGGTCGGGGGCCTTTCGCATGCCCAGAAAGGCGGCACCCCTATGACGACCGGCATCCAGACCCATGAGGACGTGGAGGAGATCCCGACGGGCGTCGAGATCCCCGACTCGTCCGGCTCTATGACCGACGACGTCGAGACTCCGGAGGAGGCCGACTATACGGACGTCGACCTCTCCGGCATCGATCTGGGAGAGGAGGCCTGACCATGGCGAACGTTCTCACTCCTCAGCGGAAGGTCCTCGCGGTCGCCGCCTCTCAGATCGGCTACTCCCGCTGGACGGACCCGAAGCAGGGCACGAAGTACGCCCGCGAGACCCAGCCGATGTTCTGGCCGAAGGACCTGTGGCTCCTCGCCAACGGCATCAGCTTCTGCGACATCGGCATCACCTGGACGTTCTGGAAGGCACTCGGGAAGAGCTTCGTGCTGGACGGGCTGCCCGGCGGTGCCTCCTACAACACCGACTACCGCGCCAGCAAGGGCAGCCGGATCTCGAAGTCGAAGGCCGAGCCGGGTGACATTCTGGTGTTCGACTGGAACTGGTCGACCCCGTCGACCAACCACGTCGGGCTGCTCGAGAAGCGCACGAAGTCCGGCGCCCCGCAGACGATCGAGTTCAACACGAGCCCGGGCACGTCGGGGTCGCAGGGCAACGGTGGCGGCGTCTACCGTCGCACACGGCGCTGGGACCAGGTCCGCTACGTCCTCCGCCCGGACTGGTCGAAGGCCGGAAGCACCTCGTCCTCGACGGTGACGGTGGATCCGTGGGAGGCGTCGGCGACGATCCAGGGCCTGTCCACGGCCGCAGTGAAGACCATCCAGGCGCAGCTGAAGACCCTCAGCTACGACCTCGGCTCCTACGGTGTCGACGGCTCCTACGGCAAGGCCACCTACACCGCCGTCAAGGCGTTCCAGAAGGCGCAGGGGCTGACGGTGGACGGTGTCGCGGGCACGAAGACCCAGGCGGCTCTCACGGCCGCCGCGAAGCCGTCCAGCAGCACGAGCACCGTGCGCGAGTCCGCGCCGACCTTCCCGCTCCCGAAGGGCTACTACTACGGTCCACGCAGCGGCCCGAAGCAGTCCGTGTCCGGGCACGTGAAGAACACGGCGACCACGGACGTCGTCCTCTACAAGGGTGCCTACCACTCGAAGGGGCTGCGCCAGTGGCAGCTGGAGATGCTCGAGCGTGGCTGGAAGGGCATCGGCACCGCCGACGGCCTCTACGGCGCCAAGACCGCGAAGGTCGCCAAGCAGTTCCAGAAGTCCAAGGGCCTGACGGTCGACGGGAAGATCGGCCCGAAGACGTGGAAGGCCGCGTGGGAAGAGCCGGTGGAGTGATGCCGACGCGCCGCCATAGGTGGCTGGCCCGCGCGGAGGACGCCGCCCGAGCCCTCGCCTACCTCTACATCCTGCTCTCCGGCATCGGCAGCCTCGTCTTCCCGCTGCGCTCGTACTCGCAGCTGTCGTCGGTGCTCCTGACCGGCTGGGGCGTCTTCCAGCTCGCCGCGGTCGTCGCCCTCGTCGGCGTGCTCGCCCGCAAACCGATCTGGGAGTGGCGGGCACTGGTGTTCCTCGCCGTCGGTGTCGCCCTGTACGCGGTCATCTCCTGGACGTCGTTCCTGACCGAGGCCCCGTCCCACATGGGTCGCGCCGGCGACATCACCGCGATCGTGTTCCTACTGATCGCGAGGTTCTTCGCGATCTGGCGGAAGGTCCTTGACGCGCAGGAGATCGAGAACGCGCTGCGCGTGCACAGGGAGGACGGCCCCTCGTGACCCTCACCGATGCTCTCGTCGCTCTCGCCACCGCCCTGTTCGTCTTCCTCGGCACCGCGATCACCGTGCAGGTGCGCAGCAGCAAGGGGGGCGAGTCCCCGCCGCCGGTCACGGACCGGCAGGTCCACGACGCCGAGGCCCCGGATCTGCGGGCGCTGCGGATGATGCTCGATCTCCGTGACGAGGTCGAAGACCTCAAGGCGTGGCGGGCCCGGAACGAGCCGAGGCTCGAGGCGCTGGGCGGGATGCTCTCCCGGATCGCTGACAAGCTCCGTGCCCGCATCCGATGGCGGGCCGCGGGTGGTGCTCCTCCCCCGCCTCACACCGACGAGGAGATGCTCGCCGAGATCGAGGCACTCATCCCTGACGAAAGGACTGGACCATGACCGAAGCCATCGAGACTCTCGGTGACCTGACCCCGCTGGGCGCGATCGTGATCATCGCTGGCATCGCCGCGACGATCCTCACCCAGCTGCTGAAGCAGAAGACGATGGACGCCCGGACCGCGCAGGCTGTCGCGCTGCTCGTGTCCGTGGTGCTCGGTGCGGCGGCGGTGATCGTCTCCGGCGTCACCGGTGTGATGCCCGCCAGTCTGGTCGAGTTCGTGTCCACGGCGGTGATCATCATCGCCGCGGTCGCGTCCTGCTCCCGCGCCGCCTACTCCCTGCTCGGTCGGGTCATCCCCGACGGCCGCGAGGACGACACCGATGAATGACCACATCTGCGACGCCTGCGGTGCCGTCTGGTCCTCGCAGGACGCCGCGGCCCGGTGTGCCTGGTCGGATGATGAGGCGGACCGTGAGGCCCGCCGACGGAGGAGGGAGCGGGAATGCTGATCACTATGGTGGGCCGTGCGGTCCGCTCGCATGGTACCGACGAGATGCCCCTGCCTGAGAGCGGTGTGGTGGAGCTGGTCCCGGAGACGCACGGTGTGCATGACGGTGCGCTCCGTGGCCGCGACCCTGTCACTGCCCGCATCGTCGACGGGGTCATGGAGCCGGTGGAGCTGGTGCCTGCTGTATGGCGGGTGCGGGTGCGTCCGGATCATGGTCCGGCGTGGTCGTCGTGGCTGATCGAGGTCACGGAGGACCTGCCTGAGCCTGTCGATCTTGCCAGCCTCGCGCCGGTGATCGAGGTCGATGGGGAGAAGTGGGCCAAGGGCGACCCTGGCCCCGCTGGCCCTGCTGGCGCATCCGTGGTGGGTGCCCGCGACAATGGCGACCAGACCGTCACATTCCTCCTGTCGGATGGCACGGAGACGGACCCGGTAGCGATCCCGGCCGGTCCTGCGGGCCGTGGCATTGCCTCCGTCTCGGACCCCGACGAGGGCTCACTCGTCACCATCACGTTCACGGACGGGACTGAGACGACGGTGCAGGCCGTGCAGGGCGCTCCTGGCGATGACGGGCACTCTCCCGTGATCACGTGGGACGGCACGACCATCGTCGCTGACGGTGTCCCCGGCCCAGACCTGAAGGGTGCTCCCGGCGACCAGGGGGACCCCGGCCCCGCCAATCAGCTGTCCATCGGCACTGTTGTCTCCGGTGAGACCGCGTCCGCGACCATCACCGGCACCGCACCCGCACAGGTCCTCTCCCTCGTCCTGCCCCGTGGCGAGCAGGGCGATCCTGGCACCGCAGTACTGCCCACGACCGGCTGGCGAGACGCGACCTCTCTCTGGTCCGTGATCAGTGGCGGTCGGGTGCTCATCCGTAGGGACGGGGACCTCGTGGACCTCTTCTTCGAGGCGGTCACCTACTCGGCGTCGTCCGTGGTGTACGCGGTGCTCCCCGGATTCGCGCCTTCACCGGGCGGCGACCAGGGACCCATCCACTCCCTCGCCGATACCCCTGTGCCGCGTCGCGTCACCAGCAGCCCGGGCGGCGGCATCGCGGTCGTCCGACCGGCGACGGGTGCCGCCTACTGGGGACACGTCCGCTGGTACACCAATGACCCCTGGCCGACCATCCTCCCTGGGAGCGAAGCATGACAGACCTGACCGAATGGACCGACGAGGCCCTCACCGAATGGCGGCGCGCGATCTCCGACGAGCAAGCCCGCCGCGAGACCATCGCCCGCATCCCCGACGAGATCGCCACCCTGAGAGAGCGATACCTCGCCGGTGGAGGAGACCCCGCAGACCTACAGTGACACACAGCGCCCCCATCGTGGACCTCCGGGTCTGCGGTGGGGGCGCTCTCGTGCGTCTGGGGACTAGGTGTAGTCCTTGCGGTCGCGGCTCCGGACAAATGCGCCTCCGTCGAGGATGTTCCTTCCGATACCCAGCTTCGGTGCGAGCCGCTTGCCACCCTTCCACGCAGCAGTCTCGACAGCGATGGAGCCTCGCTCATGCGCATCCTCAAGTGCCGGCTCAAGGTCCGTGTCGTGCGAAGCGAGGATCACTAGGTCGAAGTCACCAACCTCGGCGGCCTTCACGACGCGCAGCGCGACGAGCACGTCGACACCCTTCTCCTGCTTCCTGTGGTCGTTGAGCTGGTAATCCCAGTAGTAGCGGAGCGGGCGGTAGTTGACCCGAACCCGACGATCCCGGGTCCACTCGGACTTGTGCGCCAGAGACCGGGCGTAGGGCTTGGGATCATGCTTGTTGCTCGGCTGACCCTGGTACACCTCGACTGCGGCGAGCTCTGCGAACTCGGCGGCCGTCGACGGCCCTCCCGGACCTAGCAGTCGGTGGTTCCTGACGCCGACGACCTGATTCGCGTAGTGGAGTGGATGGATGAGCGACTCATGCTTGGCGCAACCCCTCGGCGCGAACAGATCGTGCCCGGTCAGGTGAACATTCTGGTAGTCCATGACCACCAAGGCCCTCAGCGTCATCGCCACTCCTCGGGTAAGAAAAGCCCCACCAGTTCCGGGGAACGGTGGGGAGCTATGGCAGAGAGCATAGCCGAGATCCTGCACCTGTCCAACGCGGGGTCGATCACCTCACTAGATGCCTGGCTCCCCCCGCGCCTCTCCCGCCCGTCCCCCGTACAAGTTCGACACCTCGACGTGACCGTCCTCCCCCCGCTCGCCGGCGGCCCGGTCGAGTGCCCGAGCAAGGAGCGGCATCCTCTGACGGATCTCGTGCTGCGAGGCCCGGTGCACGTCCGGGCGGACACCAGGACGGGTCCACGCGTTGATGATCGCGTCGAGGGCAGGCAGGTCGTCGTACATGTGTAGCGGGTCGGCCATCAGGGTCTCCTTCGAGGGTGGGGCCAGGGGTGGTCGTCGGCCTCGGGGTCGGGGGCGTCTCCGATGGGGTGGAGCAGCTCGTCGCGGCCGCGACCGTAGGTCTGATTGAGGAGGGTGCGGGCGTCGAGATAGTCGGGGAAGGCGATGCGGGCACTCGCGAGGTCGAGGCTGTCCCGGATGTCGGCGTGGATCTCGTCGACCTGCTCGACCCAGCGCCCACCGGCCAGCCAGTTCCGGAAGGGCAGGTCGATCCGCTGGGAGAGCTCGCGCCGGATCTGGGTCTTCTGCCTGTCGCTGATCCGGCCGTGGCCGCGGGCACGCGTGAGCGCCTGGCAGGCATAGTCGAAGGCGGTGATGATGGTGATCCACGCGGGGACCAGGGGGATCTTCTGCGCCAGGAGTCGACCGTCGACGGACAGGCGCTGCTCCCACGCGTCGACGATCGTGGTCCGGGGCTCGTTGAGGGAGACGATGATGGTGGAGATGGTCGCGGGCCCGTCACCGTGTGCGGCGAGCCGCTGGATCCCGATCGGGAGGGGACCGTCGGCCAGCGGCGTCCAGGGGTCGTGACAGTAAGCGTCGTGGCGGGGGCCGATCGCGCCGCCGTGGGTGGTGACGGGCCGCCAGAGTCCGTGCTGCTCGAGCCCGACCACGCTGTAGGGGTCGAGCCGGTCGCCGCCCGCGAGGATCGCACCGGTCGCCCAGGCGTCATCGTCGAGGGTGAGGGCGATGCGACGGGAGGGCCACATGAGCAGACGACCACGACTGACCGTCTGGGGGTCGAGGGTGCGGGGCCGGTCAGGGTCGTCCTCCCAGGCCGGCGTATCGTCCCCCCACTCGCCGTCCGGGAGGTTCCAGCGGATGGTGTCGGCGAGGGTGCCGGGGTGGACGAGGCTGGTGGGGATCCGGGACAGCCATGCGGCGCCGATCGGTGCGGACCGGGGATGGTCGCCGGCAGGGTCGCCGGTCATCCCGGTGCGGAGCCCGGAGGGGTCGAAGAGAATGCGGGTGAGGAGCGCGCGGGCGGCCTGATCGGGCGGGAGCCGATCAGGGACCCTCGACCGGCTGCTGGTGTCGAACAGGATCCGGTCCAGGCCCGCCGCCGGGGTCGCCGCGACCGGGACCCCGCTGTAGGCGAGGAACCGGCCGAGGATGAACCGCTCCTCGTGGGCGGCGAGATAGTCGAGGATCGCAGGGACGTCGAGCACGTCCCACCGGTCGCCTTGGACCCGGTAGGTGATGGCGATCAGGAGCCGCTCGAGGGCACGCTGCTCGAGAAGACTGTCGGCACGGACCCCGGCCAGGCCACCTGCCCGCTCGAAGCAGGCGGTGAGGCTGACCTGGATGGTGTCCCCGTCGAGGGTGGCGACGGGGATCCACGGGTCGGTGACGAGGCTGAACCGCGTGGTCACTTCCGCTTCCCGATGTGGCGGCGGACGGTGTCACGGGCAACCCCGGTGCGGCGCGCGATCTCCGCCTCAGAGGTGCCGCGGGCGGCTTCCCCACGGATCCAGCCGGTGAGCGTGGCCTGAGCCTGCCGGACCTCACGGGCCGCCTGCTCGAGGCTGCCCTCGTGGAGGATGCTCTGGAGGATCGCGGTGAGCGCGGCATCGTCCTCGGCCACGTGGGCGAGGTAGTCGTCGGGGTCGCGGTCCGTGATGTGGGGCTGGGTGTAGTAGGCGTCGGCAGCGGTGGTGAAGGCCTCGCGCTGGTCAGGGGTGAGGTCGTCGGCGGCGGGGCCGAGCCAGTCCGTGTAGTCGTCATGCATGATGTGCTCCTTGAAGGGGTGGCGGGTCAGATGTCGCCGAGGCGCTCGTTGATGCCGTCGAAGAAGCCGGCATCCTCGGCGGACTCGATGCTCACGACGCGGGTGGGGATGATGAGGTACTCGCCGAACTCGCCGTCGAGGGGGGTGTCGCCGGAGGGCTCGCCCTCGAGGGTGATGATGACGGGGTCGTCGCCGATCTCGACGGGGAACTGCACGTAGTAGTCCATGAGGGACTCGAGGTCGGAGCAGACGGACACGCCGAGGCGGGCGTTGTGGTCGCGGACCATCATGTCGTTGGAGAGGCGGCCCTCGGTGAAGAGCTCGTCGGTGCCGTACTTGCGGTCCTGGATCCTGACGTAGGTGGCCATGGCTGCTGCTCCTTCTCTCCGCTGCTGTTGTATAAAACAATACAGCTGAGGAGTAGCGCTGTCTACCCCTATACAGAAACGCGTGTGCACGGTCACACCCGGTAGGTCATGTCGACCTCCACCGCCCCAAGACAGCCCAGCGTCCGCACCCGGTCGCATCCCTTGCATCGCCACGAGGGATGACCGCCGCCCTCGGCGCCAGCGCACCGACAGAACGCCCAGCCGTGCCACGCCGCCGACTCGCCGCACGGGCACGGCCCCGGCGCCGCATAGGTCCAGCCATCAGTGGTGCGGATCAGGTCGCTCATGCGATCTCCCAGCCGCCGGGATCCTGGTCCTCCTCCCCCGCGGCAGCCTGCCGGCCGTCGTCGGCGAGGGGCACGCGACGGGTGCCGAGGTCGAGGGTCTGCTGTCTCGTGTCGATCCGCTCCCGCACTATTCGGACCCAGATCGCGTGCTCTTCCCGCATGTCCATGCGCGGATGATTGCGTCTGCATCAGACAGACGTAACGCCTGCGCCTCTTACCTCTTGTGGGCCAGGCGACCGCCCAAGATACTGACCTCAACCAATGAGAGGGGTGCCCGTGAGCGCACTGTGTGTTGTTGATGGCTGCGACCAGCAGCGCGAGGCCGTGTTCAACCTGAACCCCGAGGGTCCGTTCATGAGCGCGGGCGTCTGCCAGTTCCATCTGGCTGCGCTCTCTGCCGGTGAGGCGTATGAGGTCGATCGCTCGAGCGGTTCAATCCGCTTGGGCCGATCGGCACCTCCGGAGTTCATCGGCTGCAGTTTCGATTCGAACGTCGGATCGCCAGAGCTCCTCACGCTTCACTTCGGACACGACGGCATCGCGTCCAGCGAGATCACCTTCCGAGCGTCCCAGAAGTTCCTCGACTTCGTGAACGCAGAGTCGACCGTTGCGCTGTGGTCGCGTCAGTGGGGCGAGCCCGATACCGCACCGGAGGACTGAGCTACCCCAAGGGAGGCTCTGACCTGCAACAATGAAATGTTCCTTTGGAGCGTATTCACGAGCGTGATCAGCACCCACCCCGGTACGTCGCCCTGTTCGGTCGCGAGGCGGTGCAGGATCCGCTCTCCGACCGTGGATCGGACAGCCCTGCGGATGTCATGACCTGCATCCCCGGGGTGACGCCGCCCATCGGCGACAGCAGCGCGTCGTGTCGTGCGGTGCAGTGATGCGCGGTGCATGGTCGTGCGGTGGATGGTCATGCTCTCTCCTCTGGTGATGCCCCACGTGCTGCGGGACGGGCTCGGATGCTGTTCGACGGGACGGATCGTGTGGATCTGCGGGCGACGGGTGACGCCATGCCCGATCACAGCGAGATCTCCAGGACGGAGATCCCGGGGAAGATGGCGAAGACGACCACGAGCGGCAGCACCAGGAACACCACGGGGACGAGCATGATCGCCTCGCGGCGTCCGGCTGTCTCCATGAGGTCGCGCTTGGATGCTTCTCGTGCGTCCTGGGCCTGAGCGCGCAGGACCTCGGCGAGCGGGGTGCCTCGCTCGATGGCGATGGCGATGCCCTCTCCGAACCGCGAGAGCGCCTGCAGCGGGGTCCGCGCCCCGAGGGACATCAGAGCCTGCGAGATGCTGGTGCCCGCGCGTATGTCCGAGACCGTGGCGGCGAACTCGTCCGGAAGGGCTCCTGTGGAGGATCGCGCCACCCGTTCCATCGCGGCGATCGGGCTCTCTCCGGCTGCGACGGCGAGGGCGAGCAGGTCGGCGACCGTGGGGAACTCGCGCGCCATGCGGGATGCGCGCCTGTCCATCTCGCGGCTGAGCAGATAGTCCCTCAGCAGGACTCCGAGCAGCGCTCCTAGCAGGACGATCATCAGCCCGAGCAGTGGGTTCGCTCCGCGCAGGGAGATGGCGGCGACAGCGGCGCCTATGCCCATCACCGCTCCGACGGCTCCGAAGACGACCTGTTCGATGCGGAACGAGTCGGCGCTCGAGGTGCGTCCCGCCAGGCGCAGGCGACGCTCCAGCTGCTCGGACCCGCCGGTGAGGCGCTCGAGCAGGCCGATGGCTCGCTGGGCGACGGGTCCGAAGAGGTTCTCGATGACGGTCCTCATCCGCCCGGCGCCGCGCGGCGCCGCCAGCAGGGAGTTCGATCGGGAGCGTCGCAGGTACGGGTCCACGCGCGCCGAGAGGTCCCGGTGGCAGAGCCAGGGCAGCGCATCGGAGAGCAGCGCGAGGCCTATGCCGAGGACGAGGCCGATGAGGGCGCCGGTCGTGATCGCGCTGGTGACGCTCATCGCAGCACCCGCTCGTCCTGCGGGAGCCGAGCGATCAGGATCATGATGCGATATGCGATCACGGAGATGACGCCGCCAGCGAGGATCATGACCATGCCGGCCGGGCTGTCATAGGCCTGGGCGGCCTGCGGCCTGGTCGCCATCAGAGCGAGGACCGCCCAGGGAGCGGCGAGGGCCATGCGCGCTGCATTGACGGTCCAGGACTGGCGGGTCTCGAGCTCGGCGCGTGTTCGCGCGTCCTCCCGGAGGAAGGAGGACAGGGTGCGCAGTAGTGCACCGAGATCGGTGCCCCCGACGTCTCTGGTGATACGCAGCGCCTCGACGATGCGGTCGCCGACGGGGTCCGCGAGACGCAGCTTCAGCCGATCCAGGCTGACGGCGAAATCTCCGCTCGCCTGGTAGTCCCGGGAGAACTCGACGAAAGCGGGGCGCAGCTCGTCGGGTCCCTTGCGCCCCAGCTGGACGAGCGCCTCAGGCAGGGAGAGGCCGGCGCGGATCGCGGAGCCGACGTGGTCGACAGCTTCTGGCCAGACCTCTCTGAGGGCCGTCGCGCGGCGCCGCGCGGCTGACCTCAGCACCGCCGTCGGCAGGAGTGCGCTGATGAAGCCCAGGGCGAGCGCCGGCACCGTGCCGCCGGCCATCGCCCAGAGCACAGCAGCGATGACGAGTCCGAGGCCAGCGCTGAGCAGCGGCACCGCCGCTGGCGGAACAGCACCGAGCCCGACGGTGATCAGGTCGTCGCGCAGATCGTCCATCGCGGCGGCCAGGCGACCTCGACGCGTCTGCTGTCCCTGCTGGTCCCACAGGGACCACCACACAGCCAGCAGACCGAGACCCAGCACCAGCCCGATGAATGCCCCGTCGATCATGCCGCGCCCAGCGGTGCGAGCATGCCGCGCAGATCGTGCCCGGCGAGAGCGAAACGATCCGGATGCGGCGGGTGGCCGTCTCCCCGCACCAGCCGCTCGCCGTCGAGGACGAACAGGTCGGACACCTCGATGGTCTCGTCCTCGACACGACCCGTCAGGCCGACGATCTCGCGGACCCGTCGGCGTCCGTCGGCGAGCATGTCGAGGTGGACGACGAGGTCGATGGCGCTCGCGACGGTCGGCACCACGAAGCGGCTGGAGACGTTCTCCCCGGCCAGCAGCGGCAGGGTGCACAGCTTGACGACAGCGTCCCGAGCGGAGTTGGCGTGAATGGTCGCCAGGCCGGGCAGGCCGCTGTTGAGGGCGATGAGCATGTCCAGGGCCTCGGCCTCGCGGACCTCGCCGACGACGATGCGGCTGGGTCTCATCCTCAGAGCCTCCTTGACCAGTCTCCTCAACGGGATCTCACCGGTCCCTTCGAGGTTGGCCTGACGGGTCTGCATCGCGACCACATCGCGCAGGGCGAGATCGAGCTCGAAGACCTCCTCGATGGTGACCACGCGCTCCCTCGCTCCGATCGACTGAGCGAGGCATCGCAGGAAGGTGGTCTTCCCTGCACCCGTGGCCCCCGAGGCGACGACGTTGAGCCCGGCCCCGACGGCGGCGTCGAGGAAGGTCGCGGCCTGGGGGGTCAGCGAGCCGAGGGTGACGAGGCCGTCGAGGTCGAAGGCCTGCGCGACGAACTTGCGGATGTTCACCGCCCAGTGCCGGCGGGTGACGCTGGGGATGACGACGTGGAGGCGCGAGCCGTCGGGCAGCAGCGCGTCGACGAACGGTGTGCTCATGTCCAGACGTCGTCCGGAGCTGACCAGCATGCGCTCGACGATCCCCCGGATCTCGTCGTCCGTCAGGACGATCGTCGTCAGCTCGCTCCGACCATCCCTCGCGATGAACACCTGTGATGGCGAGTTCAGCCAGATCTCCTCGATCGTGGGATCGTCGAGCAGCTCCTGGAGCGCGCCGAACCCTCCGATGCGGGCGGCGACCTCGGCGACGAGGGTGTCGGGGACGCGGATGACGGGCACGGCACCGGACGCGGCGCGGCGGTCGTAGTCCGCGAGGACCTCGCGGATCAGCGGCTCGAGCTGATCGGCTCGAGCGTCCAGCCCGCGCCGTCGGATGAGCTCCCTCGTCTCCGCCTCGATGGTCGTGACCGCGTCCATCCGCTCCCCCTCGCTGCTCCTGCCGGCTGTCGGATCCGCCGCCGCGCCTCATGCCCGGACGAGGTCTCGGCGGATGTCGTCGGTCACTGTAGGGAGGCAGCATCGTCTCCCGCTCGGGAGGACCCTCGATTGTGGATAACTCCGGTATGCCGCGCTGCGCTGCGCCGTCCATGGGTCCCGTTCCCCCGCCCCGCTGGCCGCCGAAGCCCCGCCTCTCCTCCGGGTTCGTGGCAGGATGTCTGCCACGTCACGACCCTCGGCGACCTGTCAGGAGGCGCTCATGGAGGACACCGCCGACATCCAGCGGCCCTCGGGAACCCCGGTCGGCTCCCCCCGGCCGGGCTCGAGGAGCGACGCGGGGAAGGACGCGCGCGGGGAGCGTCCTCCGCGGCTGAGCGGTCCCACCATCCGCTACATGGCCAAGCGCGTTCTCGCGGAGTTCTCGCGCGACGGCGGGACGGACCAGGCCGCCAAGCTCACCTACTTCATGGTGCTGTCGATCGCACCGACGCTGCTGGCGCTGTTCTCGCTCGCGACCCTGCTGCTCGCGGGGATCAAGGATCAGATCGCCGACCTCATCAAGGACGCCATCGCCGATGCCGCGGGCGGCAGCGGCATGGACGTCGACTCCGCCGTCGACTCCACGCTCGACTCCCTCATGGGCTCCGCGACCGGCGGCACGGTCGCCCTGATCATCGGCATCGCCACGGCCCTGTGGTCGGCCTCGGCGTTCATCAAGGCGTTCGGCCGTGTCGCGAACCGCATCTACGACGTGCCCGAGGGGCGCGGACCGATCCGCCTGAACGCGACCATGCTGGGCCTGACGGTCGTCCTCGTCGTGGGGATCCTGGTGGTGCTGGTCTCGATCCTGCTGAACCGCACGATCGTCGAGGGGCTGTTCGGTCCGATCGCCGAGCGCACGGGCTCGACGCAGGCGCTGGACTTCCTCACGGACTCCTTCCTTCCGATCTGGGCGTGGGTGCGCTGGCCGGTGATCCTCGTGATCGCCTTCGTGCTGATCTCGCTGCTCTACTGGGGGGCGCCGAACATCGCCAAGCCCTTCCGGCTGGTCTCGCCCGGCGGTGTGTTCGCGATCGTCGGGATCGCCGTCGCCGCCGTGGCGCTGTCGATCTACATGGCCACGGTGGCCGGGTATTCGAGCTACGGCGCGATCGGCGGCATCATGGCCGTGCTGTTCGCCCTGTGGGTCATCAACATCGTGATCCTGCTGGGCGCGGAGGTCGATGCCGAGTTCGAGCGCGCCAAGGAGCTGCAGTCCGGCCGTCCCGCGGAGCGCGGTCTCGCGCTGCCGCTGCGGGAGGACAAGGGCGCGAAGAAGGCCGAGGCCAAGCATGAGGCGCTCGTCGATGCGGGGCGCGACATCCGCCTGCGCAACCTGCACCGCGACGCCGAGGCCTATCTCGACGCGCAGCATCGTCTGACGCCGACCGGAGGCATCCCCGTCGTCGGCGACGGTTCGGCCGACGACGGACGACCGGCCGACGGAGCCCGGCAGGCCGACGCGACCCGGCAGCCCGAGGGGACCCGCGGGACGGACGGAGCCGACTCCACCGCAGACGAGGATCGCTGAGATGTGCGGCCGCTTCGCCTTCTTCCAGGAGATCGAACCGCTGATCGACGATCTCGATGCGGTCGACCTGGCCGATCCGCACCTGCGGTCCCGATGGAACATCCCGCCGACGGTCCCGATCTATGTGGTCACCGAGTCCGTCGACACGGAGACCGGTGAGACGCTGCGAGCGCTGCGCGTCGCCCGCTGGGGGCTGCTGCCCCTGTTCGCGAAGGACGAGTCCTTCTCCTCCCGGACCTTCAACGCCCGCCGGGAGACCCTCGCCGAGAAGCCCAGCTTCCGCGGCAGCCTCGGCCGATACCGCGCGATCGTCCCCATGGACGGCTACTACGAATGGGTCCGCGAGGGACGCTCCCGCAAGCAGCCGTACTACATCGCGCCCGCCGACGGCACGCCCCTGTACATGGCGGCCCTGGTCTCCTGGTGGAAGGGACCCGGAGGCCATGAGGGTCCCGCGGCGTCCGACGACGGACGGTTCCTGCTATCGGTCACGATCATCACGCGCGAGGCGACCGGCGAGCTCGCCGAGATCCATGACCGCACTCCGGTGATGCTGCGGCGCGACAGCGTCGACGCGTGGCTGGACACAGGCATGGATGATCGCCATGCGGCGCAGCAGTGGATCCTCGAGGACGAGCACCTGCTCGATGACTCCCTGCTGGAGCTGCGCGAGGTGTCCACTGCCGTCGGACGGGTCGGGAACGACGGGCCCGAGCTGATCGAGCCCCGCCCGACACTGCTCTGACCTCCTGCGCGCTCTCCCCTGCACGCTCTCCCCTGTGCGGATCCGCTGCCCGGGTCGCCTCATGTCGGATCCGACGCCGGATTCCACCCCGGGTCTGACGCCCGCACACCGCAGACCTGGATACGCTTCGGCCATGTCCTCCGTCGACCGTCCGGACCGCACCTCCCTCCCCCGAGGGCTGGACCGCCCGCTGCGCTGGATCGCCGAGAACCCCACTGCGGTGGACAGGATCGTCTTCGGCTCGCTGACGGCGATCCTCGCCCTGGGGATCATCCCCTCGATCATCGCGGGCAGCGGCGGCTGGCTGCTGTTCACGGTCCCGATGGTCGCCGCGGGCATGTTCCTGCGCTCGCACACCGGCTGGGCGACCCTCGCGATCGGCGTCCTCGCCGTCGCCCACTGGGCGCTGGCCATGCCCGTGGTGCTCGGCGATCTGATGATCTTCTACGCGCTGTACATGGCCACCGTGCACGGATCGCGCCGGACCTCGCGCCTCGCTCTCGCGGCGGCCTTCGTCGGCTGCGCGATGCAGGCGGGCCTGCTCACGATCTCGACCTCCCAGGACGGCTACGGCTACGTCCAGCCGTGGTACCTGCAGGTCCTCTCCTTCCTCGTGTTCACCGGACTGGGGAGCGCCGTCGTGCTGGGCGTCTGGGCCCTCGCCCGCTATCAGCGGGTGCGTGTGGACCAGCTGCGCCTGGCCAGGGAGAAGGCGGATCAGGCGGTGCGCGAGCGCGAGCAGCGCACGGCTCTCGCCGTCGCCGATGAGCGCGCCCGCATCGCCCGCGAGATGCACGACGTGGTCGCGCACTCGCTGTCGGTGATCATCGCGCAGGCCGACGGCGGGCGCTTCATCGCCTCCCAGCAGCCGGAGAAGGCGGTCGACGTCCTCACGACGATCTCGCAGACGGGGCGCACCGCGCTCGCGGACATGCGATCGCTGCTCGGCGTCCTGAGGCAGGAGGAGAACACGGTGTACGGCCCGCAGCCTGGACCGGAGCGCCTCGCCGATCTCGTCGGGCAGGTGCGTGCGGCAGGCCTCGAGGTCTCGCTCGAGAGCAGCGGCCGGCTCGACGATCTCCCGCAGTCCCTGGGGATGTCCCTGTTCCGCATGGTGCAGGAGTCCCTGACCAATGTGCTCAAGCACGGCGGGGAGGGTGCCAGTGCCGCGGTGCGGATCAGGCGCGATGCCCGCGAGCTCGAGGTCGAGGTGGTCGACGACGGTCAGGGCATCGACCCTGCGTCGGACGGCCAGGGCCATGGGATCACCGGGATGCGCGAGCGCGTCGCCCTGTTCGGAGGCATCCTGGAGGCAGGTCCGCTTCCCGGTCGCGGTTTCCGAGTGCGGGCGGTCTTCCCCCTGGCTCAAGAGCAGGCCCCGGCTCATGCGCAAGCCCCGGCTCATGCGCAGGCTCAGACTCCAGCTCCGACCCCGACCCCGACCCCGATCCCGAATGCTCCTCCGCCGCCCCGTGGTGCCCCCCGATCGCCCTCTGCCGACCGTTCCATCCCCCGACCCGAAGGGACACCCTGATGACCGCCGCCTCCGAGCTGCCCGGCACCGACGCACGCCCTCTGCGCATCGCCCTCGTCGACGACCAGCCGCTGGTCCGCGCCGGTTTCGCCATGGTGATCGACTCCCAGCCTGACCTCGAGGTCGTCCTGCAGGCCTCTGACGGGATCGAGGCCGTGGACAGCCTGCGCTCGCGGACCGTGGACGTCGTGCTGATGGACGTGCGGATGCCGCGCCTGGATGGCATCGAGGCGACGGCCCGCATCCTCGAGCAGGCTCCTGCCGATCGAGCACCGAAGGTCATCGTGCTCACCACCTTCGACCTCGACGAGTACGTGGTCTCCGCGATCCGTGCTGGGGCCAGCGGGTTCCTGCTCAAGGACGCCCAGCCCGAAGAGCTGCTGGCGGCGATCCGCACCGTCTACCGGGGCGATGCGGTGATCGCGCCGTCGGCCACCCGGCGTCTGCTGGAGCGCGTCGTCGCCGTCCCGGAGACGACCGAGCCGGACTCCTCGGTGCTCGATGCCCTCACCGATCGCGAGCGGGAGGTGCTCGTCCTCATCGGTCGGGGCCTGTCGAACCAGGAGATCGGGGCCGAGCTCTTCGTCGCCGAGGCGACGGTCAAGACGCATGTGGGCCGGGTGCTCGCGAAGCTCCATGCCCGCGATCGTGTGCAGGCGGTGATCATCGCCTTCGAGACGGGCCTGGTCGCACCGGGCGACAGCAGAGATCATCCCTCGGTATGACACGGACCCGGAATCCGGGGTCCCACGGAGCCCACGGGGCCTCCTGACCTGCAGAGGAATCGGACCGCGGGGGGACGCGGAGAGGGGTGCGGACCGCGCAGGATGGCTCCTGCCATCTCAGCCCCGACCTGAAGGAGACCCATGAGCACCCCGGCTCCCTCCCCCGCCGGCCCCGGCGTCACCGACGCCAGCGCCAGCCTCAGCACTGGTATCCCCATCGATGCCGCCGAAGGGCACCGCACCGATCCTCGGACCGCTGCGCAGGACGCCGTCCCCGCCATCCGCGCCCGAGAACTCCGGCGCGTCTTCGGGACCGGGGCCGGCGCCGTGACAGCGCTGGACGGTGTGGATCTGGACGTCCGAAAGGGCGAGTTCACGGCGATCATGGGGCCGTCTGGCTCGGGCAAGTCCACGCTGCTGCACGTGCTTGCCGGCCTCGACGAGCTCGACTCCGGCTCCGTGCAGATCGATGGCACGGAGATCACGGGCCTGTCCGACGACGATCTCACCCGTCTGCGCCGGGATCGCATCGGCTTCGTCTTCCAGTCGTTCAACCTGCTGCCCATGCTGAACGCCGAGCAGAACGTGCTGCTGCCGCTCGAGCTCGCGGGCAGGCGCGTGGACCGCTCCTGGTTCGACACCGTCACCGGGGCGTTCGGCCTGACAGATCGTCTGGATCATCTTCCCTCTCAGCTCTCGGGCGGGCAGATCCAGCGCGTGGCGATCTCACGCGCCCTGGTCACCTCGCCCGCCGTCGTCTTCGCCGACGAACCGACCGGCAACCTCGACTCCCGCACCACCGAGGAGGTCCTGGACTTCCTCCGACTGTCCGTCGACCAGTTCGGCCAGACCGTCGTCATGGTCACCCACGAGCGCGATGCCGCCGAGCGCGCCGATCGCATCATCACGCTCGCCGACGGACGCATCTCCGCCGACGAGGACCTGCGAGGGAGCAAGTGATGGCCCGCCGCACCAGCACCGCAGTCCGCCTGACTCCCCTGCGCCGTCATCTCGCGGCCGTCATCACCATCGCGCTGTCCTGCGCCTTCGTCGCCGTCATGGTGCTCGCCGGCAACCTCGTGCAGTCCTCGATCCGCTCCGAGGCCGCCTCGGCGTACGACGGTGTCGACGCGGTCGTCACCACCGAGCTGAGCGACGAGGACTGGAGCGCGACCGCACCGCTGCCTGCTCCGCATGTCGACGGCGCCCGCAGCATCTGGCCGAGCGTGCAGACCTACCTCGAGGCCACCTCCGACGAGGGCTCGACCTACCTCAGCGCGTCGCTGATCCCCGACGGCGAGCCCGGCCCCGATCTCGTCGACGGCTCCCTGCCGGGTGCCGAGGACCAGGTGGTCCTGGACGAGACGGCCGCGGATGCTCTCGGCGTCGGCGTCGGCGACTCCCTCGCCCTCGAGTCCCCGTTCGTCGGCGACGGCGATGATGGGGAGGGCACGGCGCAGGAGGCCACGACCGACGTCACCGTCTCCGGCATCTCCGCCGGTCAGAGGTCCCTGTTCGGTGCCTCTCCGCGGCTCATGATCGGCCAGGGGCAGGCGGCCGCGATCCTCGGTCCGATGGAGGGCACCGATACGTCCACCTGGTTCGTCACCGTGCCCGACGGCACCGATCCCACGGACGTCGTCGCCTCGGCCCAGGCAGATGGTCTCGACGCGATGACCGCGGACGAGGCCGCCGACCAGGCCACCGCCGAGTACCTCCAGGGCTTCGGCGCCCTCGGCGCCATCCTCGCCGTGTTCGTCGTCATCGCCCTGTTCACCAGTGCCGTGGTCATCGCCAACACCTTCGCCGTCACCCTCGCCCAGCGCACTCGCAGCCTCGCACTGCTGCGCACCCTGGGCGCGACTCGGCACCAGGTCCGCGGCGTGGTGCTGCGGGAGTCCCTCGCCGTCGGGCTGATCGGTGCGGCCTCGGGCGCCCTCGGCGGTCATCTGCTCGTGCAGGCCGCGCTGGCATGCGCCGCGGGCTTCGGCTGGGTCGACGATCTGATGCCGGTCCGGGTGAGTGCTCTGTCCGTGCTGCTGCCGCTGGTGGCGGGCCTCGCCATCACGCTGCTGGCCAGCCTCGCACCGATGCGCGCGGCCACCCGCGTCGCGCCCCTGCAGGCGCTGCGCCCGGCCGTTCCCGTCAGCCGTCGTGGTCCCGGAGCGCGCGGTCTCCTCGGTCTGACCATGGTGGTCCTGGGCGCGGCCGCCATGGTGGGCGGCGCCGTGCTCAGCACCGTCGGCGGCAGCACCCTCGGTCTGCTGCCCGCCCTGGCAGGCGGTGTCCTCAGCTTCAGCGGAATCCTGCTGTCCCTGGTGATCGCGACCCGTCCCCTGTCGTCCCTGGTCGGGAGGGCGCTCGGCGCGATCGGCGGACTCCCTGCCCGGATCGCCAGCGCGAACGTCGCCCGCAATCCGCGCCGCAGCGCCGCCACCATCGCGGCGCTGCTCATCGGGACGACGCTGATGACGATGATGGCCGTCGGCGCGAGCTCGGCGGAGACCACGCTGACCTCGGAGCTCGACTCCCGTCGACCGATCGACATGGTGATCACCGCCGATGCGATGCCCGACGACGCCGCCGCCCGGATCGCAGCGGTCGACGGCGTGGACGCCGTGGAGTCCGCCGCGCGGGGCGATGTCGAGGTGGGCGTCTCCGAGCCCATGACCCTCTACGGGACGACGCCCGAGGCTGTCCGCGAGGTCTCGCATCGCCCCGGCATCGCCGACGACCTCGTCGACGGAGTGGTGCTGCTCGGCCAGGAACGGGCTGAGCGCTTCGGCGTGGTCGACGGGCAGGTTCTCTCCGTCGAGGGTGCCGACGGACAGCAGCACGATCTGCGCGTCCAGGTCGATGCGAACCTGCAGATGTCGCTGGTCACCGCTGCCACCTTGGAGGAGCTCGTCGGAGATGCCTCGACCCCGGTGGTGCTCGCCGACTTCGCAGACCCGGGAACGGCGGAGCGCGGGGACACGGACGTGTTCGATGTGTCCTCCGCGATCGATCAGGTGCTGGCAGGAGACGGGTTCAGCGGGGCCGGCTACGACATGGGCGGTGCCGAGCGCGAGTCCTACGCGCAGGTGCTGGACATCCTGCTCGGGGTGACCGTGGGCCTGCTGGCGGTGGCCGTGCTGGTGGCGCTCGTGGGCGTCGCCAACACGCTCAGCCTGGGCGTGGTCGAGCGCACCGGTGAGAATGCGCTGCTGCGGGCCCTGGGGACCACGCGCCGCCAGATGCGCGCGATGCTCGGGTGGGAGGGCGTGCTGCTGGCCGTCGTCGGCGCCGTGCTCGGCATCCTGCTGGGAAGCGTCTACGGGATTCTCGGGATCGCCTCCCTCCTGGGATCATCGTTCCCGGTGACGATCTCGATCCCCTGGACCGAGCTGCTCGTGGTGCTCGTGCTCGCGGTCGTCGCGGGCGCGGTCGCCTCGATCCTGCCTGGCCGATCCGCCGCTCGCACCGCACCGGCGGAGGCGCTGGCAGAGGCCGCCTGATCGTCGGCGCCCCCCAACCGGGGAGAGGTCAGTCCCGCTCAGGCAGCGGAGTCGAGCGCACCAGCGCCGTCAGCAGGACGAACACCGAGATGGCGAGCACGAGCGCGAGCGCCCCCTGCCAGTAGAGCGCGCCCCGCAGGAGGCTGGCGCCGACGAGCGCCTGGAACAGCTGCCAGGTGATGCCGAACCCCAGACCGAAGCGTCCTCGCACGAAGACGCTCCGGGCGGCGAGGACGATGCCGACGGCGAACAGCAGCAGGAACAGTCCCAGGCCGATCCCGAGCCGCGGGAAGATGCTGCCTCCCGCGACGAGGACGAAGCTGTAGGTGGCGATGGCCAGCAGCGCGATCGCCTCGATGCCGAGCAGTGCGGCGGCCGCCGGACGGATCCGAGGATCGGGGTCCGAGAGGGTCTCCGGCCGGCCCGCGGGCGCGTCCGCGGGCCGGCCGGCTGCGTCGCGGCCGTCGGCGCTCCTCCGGGTGCTCGAGGAGGTGCGGCGTCGATCGGGGGAGGCGTTCGAGGACATGGGGGAACTGTAGCCGTCCCCGGTCAGCGGCTGCCGTGGGGGCGGTGCGAGGCGACCACCCGCACGGCGACCGCAGCCCGTCTGCAGCCCGTCTGCAGTCACAGCTCCCTGACAGGCCGGTCCCGCACTTCGCACAGATGGCCGGCGCACCCTGAGGATGTCCCTGCCGGGATCGTCCGACCGCATCGAGCTGGCCCGCGTGCAAGCGTCCGCCATGTGGGAAGTGCCACCCACCCCGGTGGCCCAGCACTCTTGTCGACGCCCCGACCGGCCCAGACAATGGAACACGGCCCTCAAACCCCATTGAAGAACTCGGCGACAGCATGCTCCGGGGCTTCGGTGCGGGGCCTTCGAACCGAGAACGTCCCTTGCCGGGGCAACCCTCGCCGCGCATCGTCCACGGGCGATGAGTGGCGATCTGGAAAGTGAGAGTGACGATGGACTGGCGCCACCGTGCCGAGTGCCTCAAGCATGATCCCGAGCTGTTCTTCCCGATCGGGAACACCGGACCGGCGATCACCCAGATCCAGGAGGCGAAGGCGGTGTGCCAGAAGTGCGACGTCATGACGGCCTGCCTGAAGTTCGCCCTCGAGACCGGTCAGGACTCGGGCGTCTGGGGCGGCCTGAGCGAGGATGAGCGCCGCTCCCTCAAGCGCCGCAACGCGCGCGCCCGCCGCGCCAGCTGACGCCTTCGACATCCGTGAGGACGGCGGATCGCCCCGATCTGCCGTCCTCACGGGCGTCCTGCCCCCGCTCCGCCCATCGGGGGCCCGACGTCACACGGTGACCGGATCCAGGTAGACGTCGATCGTCGCCTGCGTCCCCCCGTCCGGTCCGTTCTGCCAGGTGAGTGTTCCGCCCAGCTGCCCCTGGACGAGCGTCTGGGCGATGTTCGTGCCGAGACCGGTCGGCTTGGTCCCCTTCATCCCCGCACCGTCGTCCTCGATGGCGATGACCAGGTGCGACCCGGTCCGCTCGCTGCGCACGGTGAGCGTCCCCCCTGTCTCGGAGAGCCCGTGCTCTACCGCGTTGGTAGCCAGCTCAGTCACCACCAGTGCGAGCGGCGTGGCGTCCTCCGCGTTGATGGAGCCGACCCGTCCGATCTTCTGGGTGCGCACCTCCACCTGCGCTTCCGTCAGCTGCGGGGTCCCCTCGCGGTGCACGGTCGCACTGGCGGCGTCCACCGCCAGGCGCAGGCAGCGGTCGATCACGTCATCGAAGTGGACCGCCTCCTGCGAACCCTGCAGGAGCGACTCGTGGACGAGCGCGATCGTCGATACGCGGCGCATCGCCTCGGTGAGCGCGTCTAGCGCCTCCTCGGACTTCATCCGCCGGGACTGCATGCGCAGAAGTGCGGCCACCGTCTGCAGATTGTTCTTCACCCGGTGGTGGACCTCCCGGATGGTGGCATCCTTCGTGATCAGCTCACGCTCGCGTCGGCGCAGCTCGGTCACGTCGCGCACCAGGACGATCGCACCGGTGCGGGTTCCCCGTTCGGTCAGCGGCACGGCACGCAGCGAGAGCGTCCCCCCTCGTGCCTGCATATCGGATCTCCATGCCGCCCTGCCCATCAGCACCAGCGGGAGCGACTCATCGACCGGCACTCGTGACTGCAGCACCCCGGTGGACAGCTCTGCCAGGGTCGTCCCCTCCATATCGCCCTCGACCCCGAAGCGATGGAACGCCGACAGCGCATTGGGCGAGGTCCACAGCACGACTCCCCCCGCATCGAGCTCGACCACGCCGTCGCCCACGCGCGGGGCGCCGCGGCGGGGCGGGATGGGAGCGCCTTCGATCGGGTAGGCGCCGGCCTCGACCATGCGCAGCAGACGCCGCCCCAGCTGCTCCTGCCGCTGCTCGGCGGTGGACGGCTGCCCGGTGGGCTTGGGGCTCTCGGCGGCGAGCACACCATAGGTCTCGCCGTTCCTGCGCACCGGGATCAGCAGGCCGACGGCCTCTCGGCCCTCTCGCTCGATCTCCACAGGCTCGTGGTCCACGGCACCGCCGTCGAGCAGGGCGATCAGTGCCGGGTGCTCGTCCGCAGCGACGACATCGCCCACCGGGTCCTCGTAGTAGACGGTCGCGCCCGTGGCGGGCCGGCAATGGGCGACGGCTGTTGCGCCCTCGTCGCTCCTCACCCAGAGCACGAGATCGGCGCGCAGCAGATCCGACACGAGACTCCAGTCCCCGGCGAGGTGCTGCAGCCAGTCCGCCCCCTTCTCGGTGAAACGGCGGTTGTCGGCGAGGAACTTCGACAGGCTCGGCATGAGCTCATGCTAGTGGGAGAGGCAGGATGCCTCCCCATCGAGCTCCGCCGCCCGCCCACGGCTCGGCTGCTGTCCGGGGCTGTCCGCGCACTGGCTTAGGCTGTGGCCGATCGAACTTCGTGGAAGGAACGGAATGAAGCTGCGAGAGACCCTCGACCTGCCTGTGTCGGCGAGCGCCGCCTCCGCCATGTACGCCGATGAGTCGTACGCCGAGGTGCGGCGGGCCTCGCTCGGCGCCTCCAGCGCATCTGCCACCGTGCAGGGCGATCCATCGGGAGCGTTCGTCGTGCGCACTGAGCTGGCGATGCCCACCGACCGCGTCCCGGACATCGTCCGCCCGTTCGTCGGATCGTCGGTGACGGTTCGCGAGGAGCAGAGCTGGTCGGCACCTGCTTCGGACGGGTCCCGGACGGGCACGATGAAGCTCGACGTCGCCGGCACCCCGGCGGGGGTGAGCGCGTCGACGACGCTGACGCCGAAGGGCGAGGGCTCCTGCACCGTCCTGATCGACGGCGACCTCACGGCGAAGGTCCCGCTGATCGGGTCGCGCCTGGAGAAGGCGGCGGTCCCCTACGTCTCCAAGGTGCTCCGCACGGAGGAGAAGGCTGCGGCGAAGTATCGGGACTCTCAGAGCGCCTGACCCTCGCGCCCCCGCCCCTCGCAGGGCGGGCCGTGCCCGCCTCGGCCAGGAGCCTCGGGGTGCGGCTGAGAGCTGCGCGGGTCAGCCGCCGGCTCGGGCGTCCAGATAGGCGATGGCTTCGTCTGCCTCGGAGGCGTCGAACCACAGCAGCGCGGGGTCTGTGTCGTCGGCGTCGGCTGCTTCTGCATCCTGCTCGGTGACATGGAGGGCCGCTACGCGGGCTGTGGTCTCGCGCAGCGTCACGACTCCGTAGGCGCCGCCCGTGTCCTCGGCGCCGCCGAGTGCGGAGTCCGGGACGTCGGCGGCGATGACGAGGGCGCGGGAGGTCCGCGCACCTGTCACGAGGCCGACGTGCACAGCGTCCTGCAGGGCGTCGTACTCGAGGTCCTCGGGGTCCTCGTCCGGGCGGTCGGCTCGGGCTGAGGGCGTGACGGCCCATGCCGCTCGACCGACCCCGAGCAGCAGCTCCGGCTCATCGTCGGTCAGCGAGGGACGATCCTCGGCGATCAGGGGCAGGAAGATCCTCATGCCGTCATCCTCTCACCCGGGGATCGGATCGAGCTGGCTATCGTCCTCCTGCTGCTCTCCGGCGCGCTTCGGCGCTGCGGGCCTGGCCCGGGTGCGTCTCCTGGAGGTGTCCTCGGGCTCCCACCACAGTGCGGTCATCGCGGCGGCGAGATCGCGGACGGCACGGCGCAGCCCGGAACGGGGTGCGGACTCCGCCAGAAGGGCCCCGTCCCAGAGCGCACTGCGGCAGACCGCAGGATCGTCTGGAAGCGAGGTCACGCTCGCCGTCGCCATGCGGTTCTCGACCAGCTCACGGATGCGGGCCGCGGGGACGGGGGGTCCGATCCGATTGATGGCGACGTGCGGGCGCTCGACGCCGAGCTCCTTCAGCCGTGCGGTCTCCCGCAGCAGGCGCGTGATGCTGACCGGGTCAGCACTTGCGACGGCGAGGACAGCATCGGCCTGCATCAGCGCACTGATCGCTGCTGCGTTCCGCTGCGGCGCGCCGGTGTCGTAGCTGAGATCCTCGTCCTCCTCCAGAAGAGCGGCGACGTCGACCACCACCAGGACACCGAGCCTGCGGAGCGCCCGCCATACTCCGTCCAGCGCAGTTCGCCGGAGCTCCGGCCATCGGGCCGCCACCCCGATCCCGCTGAGCACGCGCAGTCCCGGTCGCAGCTCAGGGAGCAGGGACTGCATGATCTCCTCGTCCAGCGTGTCGCGGTCGTCGGCTCTGCAGGCCGCGACCAGACCTGGCGACTCATCGAGGATCCCGAGCAGCTGGCTCAGCGAGGGACCGATCGTGTCGGCATCGACCAGCACTGCGGATCGCCCCGCGAGTGCGGCCTCGAACGCGATGTTCGCGGCGACCGTGCTGCGTCCGGGGGATCCGACGGGCCCCCACACGACCAGAAGCCGTCCCGCGGCCTCCTCGTCCTCGACCTCGGGCTCCTGCACCCAGGCGTCCTGCTCCTCCCCGCCCTCGTGAGCATCGCGGATCACTGCCACCACTTCCCCGGTGGGCGCGGACGCATCGATCACGTGACGGAGCCCGAGGGTGGTGCGTGATGCGTCAGAGGCCCCTCGCAGGCCGACGACGGCGGCATCGCTCAGCAGAGCGGTCAACGGGTCCCGGCCGAGTCCGCGCACGCCGAGATCGATCAGGACCACGTCACCGATGCCTGCGGCGACGACGGCGAGGGTCTCGGCGAGGTCGGCGCAACGGCGAACGACACGCAGGTCCCCGGCATGGTCCTGCGAGATGTCATGGACGATCCGGACCTCATCTCCGCCCGAGGCGCACAGGACGACGTCGATCATCCGACAGCTCCGAAGGCCCCGGGGACGCCGATGACATCCAGCCTCTCGTCACGCGCGAGGACCTCGAGGACGGAAGCCAGACGGTCCCTGGGCACGAGCACCTCGACAGAACGGGACTGCATACCCAGTGCGCTGCCCTCGTCGATGCGCCGTACGACAGCGTCCTCGACCAGCAGGCTCGCTCCGCTGTCGGTCTCGTCGGGATCGGGCGTTCGCCACAGCTCGACGGAGGCTCCCACGCTCACCGACTCCGCGACGGCAGAGCCCACCGGGATCACGACAGGCCGCAGCGGGACATCGACCGGCTGCCCTATGGCCGAGGCGGGGAGCAGCTCCCCTGCCCGGATGGACTGCGAGGCGACGGCTCCATCGGGGATCGCTGCGAGCTGGCCCACGTACAGATCGCGCTGGTCCCCGAGACGGAGCTCGACGGTCGTCAGCACCGAGTCGTCCAGCGTCCTCCCCGGGACGATGTCGGTGCGCGCGACGAGCACCGGGACCGTCTGCGACAGGCGCGATACCAGCAGGGCCCCCATGAGCACGCTCGCGATCACGAGGATCACGCCCACGATCAGCCTCGGGTCCTTCCATCGCGGTCGACGCAGCCTCATCACGGGAGCATCAGCGGTCATATCGGCCTCCTGGTCTCAGACCCGGTCGCGGATCCCTCCTCGGACAGGGGATCCTTCGCCGGGAGGCTATGCGCTCGGCGTCGGCCTCTCCTCCCCTGCCGGAGAATTGTGGATAACCGGGCTGCAGGAACAGCCCCGGGCCGCGCGGAGAGCTGGCTGCCGTCGTCCACATCAGTCGTCGGTGCACGGCGCACTCTGCAAGACTGTCTCCGTACATGTCCGCCGACACCACCCGAGGAGGATGGGCGATGCCACCCCGCTTCATGCCGCTGACCGATGTCGCCGAGGTGCTGGCGATCTCCGCATCCCAGGCATACGCGCTGGTCCGCTCGGGTGAGCTCCGGGCGATCAAGGTGGGCGGGCGCGGACAATGGCGGGTCGAGTCCTCCGAGCTCGAGACCTACATAGAACGCAGCTACGCAGCGACGGAGCAGGCGCTGCACGAGGAGCGCCTGCGCGCGCACCAGAGGTGAATGACAGCCTCACACAGGCCGGACCATGAGACTCCTGCGCGCGATCTCAACCATCGGATCTGAGACGACGCAGGGCCTCTCTCACCGCTGAGCGAGACCTGCACCGCCGGTTAGTCGAGGTCGTCCGGGCACCGGCAGGGAGTTCTGCCCGCGACGCGTCCGAGCGCTCGGACTGCACATCACCCATCGACGATCTGCAGCAGCGAACGCACAGGAATCGTGACGACGGATCCGGCGGCCCCGGCCGCGGCCTCTCCCGTCGGCAGGATCCGCATCTCCACCCAGTCCGCTCCGACCGCCGAGATCCTTCCCGTCATCCGTCCAGCGGCTGTCTCGGCGAGGACCGCACGACGGTCTCGAGCCAGGGCACGCAGCCGTCCCGTCAGCGACGCGGGCGGGGGAATGCTCGGCGCAGGCGGTCGAGCACGAGGCGGAAGCCCTTGCAGAGCGCAGATCGCATGAAGCGGAACCAGCGCACGCCGCTGACCAGCGCCTTCCAGAAGCACCCAGTCCGAGCCGCTGTCCGCGACTGTTCCATGCACCCGCGCCGACTCCCCGAGGAGCACGACGATCTGCGATCCGAGTGCCCCGCGGATCCTGTCCGCGAGGGCGAGCTGAGCCCTCTCCGCCCTCGTCAGGTCCTCGGAGACCGCACGGATCTCCTCCTGCTCGAGATGGGCCATCTGCCCCTCGAGATCCTCGAAGACTCGGTCGAAACGCATGAGGTCACTCTAGGAGGGCGTTCGACGCCGAGTCGCGTGCTCCACCGGACCGGTACCTCCGTACCACCGCACGGGACTCGTCCGGTACTTCAGTACCACTCCTCCCCAACGGCATCCGTCCACACGGTACTTTTGGCCAATTGCGCCACGAGTCGCGGCCCACTAGTTTCTCTGACAGGAACCAAGCGGCACCAAACTGCATCAAACACAGGGGACCGTGCAGATGCCGCCAGGACGACAGGGGTGGACCACATGACCGCATCACAGCGGCGTCGCACGGCCGCGCGCCCGGCGCCGAGAGCGCCGAGAGCGCAGAGAGCGCAGAGAGCGCAGAGAGCGCAGAGAGCATCGTCGTCCTCGTCTGCGCGTGCTCGGGGGCACGCTTCGGCGGCAGCTGCTCCACCTCCACCCCGCGGGCACCTTCCGGGCCCGGCACGTCATCTCGCCAGCACGGTCCTCGCCCTCGCGGGCGCTCTCGCCATGGTGCGGACGCTCGGAGCGATGCTCCCCCAGGCACGGCAGGGGCTCGGCGAAGATGCCCTGATCGCCTGGGTCCTGGTGCTGACAGCCGCTCTCGGCATCCTGCTGTGCGGCTACCTGGCAGTGGTGTGGTTCCTGGCAGCGCTGATCACGCTCTCCGGTCCCGCGAGCGGGATGGGCAGAGCGCTCCTCATCGCGCTGAGGGTGCTCGCGCCCCGTCTCGCCCGTCGCATCGCCGTCGGCGCCTCGACGGCCACGATCGCCGGATCGCTTATGCTGCTTCCGGCGTCGGCATCCGTCGAGAGCTCCATCGAGGACCATCCCTCTGCGGGCGGGACAGCCATCGCCCAGAGCATCAGTCCGACGGACGGCGACGGTTCGACGGTCACGACCGAGCCGGAGCCAGCACTCGCCGATCCGGATCCGTCCTCGGGAGCCGTCCCCTCGCAGGAGCTGCCCGACCTGGGCTGGGAGGGCACGCCGGTCCCCGATACCGACCCTGAGCAGGAACCCGATCGGTACACGGCGATCGGGACCGAGGGGGATTCAGCATCAGGATCGGGTGGAGAGTCCGACTCAGAGACCGCTGAGGCTGACCCTTCTTCTCCTGCCTCCGGTTCGACCGACGGGAGCACTCCGCCTCCGCCCGGCGGGGCGGGCGGCTCCGAGAGCAGCGCCCCGAACCAGTCCGCCCCCGCCAGCACCGTGATCGTCGAACAGGGAGACACCCTCTGGTCGATCACCGACGACCTCCTCGGCCCTGAGGCCGACCCCGACGCCGACATCGCGACCTCCTGGCCCCTCCTCCACGAGGCCAATATCGATGTCATCGGCGATGACCCTTCCCATCTCATCCCCGGCCAGGTACTCACCGTGCCCGGCCATCTGACCTCACAGGAGCAGTCATGAGCACCACTGACCAGCAGCCCGTCGCCCCGATGCCGAACGGTCGGGAAGGTCTTCAGCCCAACGATCCGCGCACCATCGAGAGGATGATCGAGCCTGTCGCCCGACGCGCAGTGGAGATCGTCCGTGACATGCGCCCCGACAACGCCCTGACGCGGATCGTCACCCCCGAGGTCGCTCTCATGCTCTCCCGGCGCGCCGCCCTCACTCGACGTCTGCGGGCCGCCACCGGTTATGCGCCGCCGAAGCAGCTGCAGATATCGGGAGTGCGGACATGCATCGTCAACGAGCGGGCAGTCGAGGCGAGCTGCGTTCTGCGGGAGCCTGATCGAGCGCGCTTCCTCGCCATGCGCTGGGAGCTGCGGCACACCGGATGGAAGGTGACGGTACTGGAGATCGGCTGATCCGCCGCACCGCGCCGGGGAACGTCGAGGATCTCCGACACGTCACGAGGGAGGGGACGGACCACGGGTCCGTCCCCTCCCTCGTGCGTGATCCCGCTCAGCTGTCCGCTGCCCTGTTCAAGAACGCTCCTCAGGCGCGACGCGAACGGTCCTCCGGGCGGGGCTTGTCCGGATCCTGCCGGTTCGAACCGGCGCTCCGTCGGCCCTGACGCTCCAGCCGGCGACGCTGCGCACGCGACAGGTTCGCCGGATCCTGGACTCCCGAGCCCTCGGCTGAGCTGTAGCGCAGCTGCGCGGCGGAGACGCCCTCCTCGAGGCCGCGTCCGCTCAGCACCACTGTCTGCTCACCGGAGTCCGTGGTGGGGGCGTCGCTCTCCGTCGCCTGCGCCCGATCACCGTCGGACCTCCCCGCTGCCGAGTCTGCGGAGTCATCCGCCGCGCCATCGGGAGCGCTCGGTGCGGCCGACGTGCTCGCCACGGCCGACGCGGCCGCCTTCCCGAGAGAACCGGAGGTCGAGGACAGGAGGTCGGCGACGGCCTTCGGCACCACGGGCTCCGCCTTGGCGACCTGGACCTCGAGGTTGTAGACGTATCCGACCGCGTCCTCCTTGATGCCTGCGATCATGTCGTTGAACATCAGATGACCCTCGCGCTCGTACTCCACGAGCGGATCGCGCTGGGCCATCGCCCGCAGTCCGATGCCCTCCTTGAGATAGTCCATCTCGTAGAGGTGCTCGCGCCAGCGACGGTCCATCACCGAGAGCAGGACGCGCCTCTGCAGCTGATGGAGGCCGTCGTCACCGAGCTCCTCACGACGCTTCTCGTAGGCCAGGCGTGCATCGGAGAGGATCTCCTCCTTCAGCACGTCGGCGTTCAGCTCCTCCTTGCCGCCGACCTCCTCGACGAGCTCCTCGGCCGTGATGGAGATCGGGAAGGCGGTGCGCAGCGCGCCCCACAGCTCGTCGAGATCGATGTCCTCCCCGTTGACGCCCTTGGCATGGGCATCGATGGTGCCACCGATGACCTCGTCGATGAATCGCTCGATGTGCTCGTCGAGATCCTCGCCCTCGAGGATGCGGGCGCGCTCCTCATACAGCTTCTTGCGCTGCTTGGTCAGGACGTCGTCGTACTTCAGGACGTTCTTGCGGATCTCGGCGTTCCGCGACTCGATGGAGTTCTGCGCGCGCTGGATGGCACCGGACACCATGCGGCCCGTCAGCGGAACCGACTCGTCGACACCGCCGCGAGCCAGCAGGGACTCCGCGGCCCCCGCGTTGAACAGGCGCATCAGATCGTCCTGCAGCGAGAGGTAGAAGCGGGACTCCCCCGGATCGCCCTGGCGACCCGAGCGGCCACGCAGCTGGTTGTCGATGCGACGGGACTCGTGCCGCTCCGTGCCCAGGACGTACAGCCCGCCGAGCTCGGTGACCTCGTCGTGCTGCTCGGCGACGGCGGCCTTCGCCTTCTCCATCTCCTCGTCCCAGGCGGCCTCGTAGCCCTCAGGGTCCTCCTCAGGGTCGATCCCGAGCTTCTCCACGGCCGCATGGGCCATGAACTCGACGTTGCCGCCGAGCATGATGTCCGTGCCTCGGCCGGCCATGTTGGTGGCCACCGTGACCGCGCCCTTGGCGCCCGCCATCGCGATGATGCTGGCCTCCCTGGCATGGTTCTTGGCGTTGAGGACCTCGTGCGCGACACCCTGGGCAGTCAGCATCTTGGAGAGGTACTCGGACTTCTCGACGCTGGTGGTGCCGACCAGCACCGGCTGCCCTCTGTCGTGGCGACGGACGATGTCCTCCACGACCGCATCGAACTTCGCCTTCTCGGTGCGGTAGATCCTGTCCGCCTGATCAGCACGCCGCATGGGACGGTGCGTCGGGATCGGCACGACACCCAGCTTGTAGGTGTTCATGAACTCCGCGGCCTCGGTCTCAGCCGTTCCCGTCATCCCCGAGAGCTTGTCGTACAGCTTGAAGTAGTTCTGGAGGGTGATCGTGGCGAGCGTCTGGTTCTCCGCCTTGATCTTCACGCCCTCCTTGGCCTCGATGGCCTGGTGCATGCCCTCGTTGTAGCGGCGCCCGGCGAGGATGCGACCGGTGTGCTCGTCGACGATGAGGACCTCGCCGTTGAGCACGACATAGTCCTTGTCGCGCTTGAACAGCTCCTTGGCCTTGATCGCATTGTTCAGGAAGCCGATCAGCGGAGTGTTCAGCGACTCATAGAGGTTCTCGATGCCCAGATGGTCCTCGACCTTGTCGATGCCGGACTCGAGCACTCCGACCGTGCGCTTCTTCTCGTCGACCTCGTAGTCGCGATCGCGGCGCAGCAGCTTCACGACCTTCGCGAACTCCGAGTACCACTTGTTGGCATCGCCCGAGGCCGGACCGGAGATGATCAGCGGGGTCCGCGCCTCGTCGATGAGGATCGAGTCGACCTCGTCGACGACTGCGAAGAAGTGGCCCCGCTGGACCCTGTCCTCGGGCTTGAGAGCCATGTTGTCGCGCAGATAGTCGAAGCCGAACTCGTTGTTCGTGCCGTAGGTGATGTCTGCCGCGTACTCCTCGCGACGCTCAGCCGGGGTCAGACCGGACTTGATGACACCGGTGGTCAGCCCCAGGGCGCGGAAGACTCGCCCCATCAGGTCGCTCTGGTAGCTCGCCAGGTAGTCGTTGACGGTCACCACGTGCACGCCCTTGCCGGCCAGCGCGTTGAGGTATGCCGGCAGCGTCGCGACCAGCGTCTTGCCCTCACCGGTCTTCATCTCGGCGATGCGACCGCGGTGCAGGGCGGCACCACCCATGATCTGCACGGCGTACGGCCGCTGACCGAGGGTGCGGGTAGCGGCCTCGCGCACGGCGGCGAAGGCCTCGACCATGATGTCGTCGAGCGTCTCGCCGTCCTCGAGTCTCTCCCGGAAGCGCGCGGTCTCCCCCCGGAGCTCGTCGTCGCTCAGCTCCGCGAAGACGTCGCCCGCGTCGTCGACCTGCGTGGCGATGCTCTCGAGCCGACGGAGCTCACGCCCCTCGCCGGCTCGCAGGATCTTGTCGAAGAGGTTGACCACACATGCTCCCGAAGTTGTCTCATGCGCCCCCAGGGCGTCCGATGCCTGCCCCATCGTAGACGGCGCGGGTCCACTCGCGCTGATCGCTGCACCGATCCTCTGGACGGAGCAGATCAGCCCGGCGCATGAGCGCACCAGCCGACCCGGCGGTCGCTCCCGCCTCGGCCGTTCATGCGGACGCGATCAGCTCCTCCGCGAGCGCGTCCGTGAGCGCTGCGGTGAGCGGGGCATCCGCGCCCGGGGCGAGGGCAGCATCTGCCATGAGCACATCCTCGAGATGCTGCCAGCGGGCCGCGCGGCGCAGCTCGCCGGCGAGGGCGCGTGCGACGGCAGCATCGCTCCGACGCACCCGACCGCCCAGGTTGGGCAGGGCCTCGCGATACACCCCACGGACCTCGAGGATGCCGCGGGGACGGTCAGCACGCAGGTCGACCCGGGCGGGGAAGATCCCGCCCATGAGGAAGAGCAGGGAGTAGTAGCCGCTCGTCCGGCGTTCGGCCGGCGTGTAGATCCCGATCCGGTAGTCCACGTCGAACAGCGCTCTCAGGCGCGGGCGGTGGAAGACGACGGGGTCGAAGGGGCTGACCAGAGCCCTCGTCCGGACGGGGGTCGGCTCCGGGGCCTCACGGTGCAGCAGCATGCGGCGGCGACCGCCCGGCAGGTCCACGTCGACGTTCCGGAGCTCTCCGGCGGCCACCATCGCCTCGATCGCCGGTCGTGCGAGTGCGCCCTTGAGCCGGAAGTAGTCGGCGATCGACGCGGCATCGGCGATGCCGAGCGCGCGGGCTGCTAGGGAGACCAGACGGGCGACGTCCTCCTCTTCGCTCGCCTCGAGGGACGGCCTGGTTCCCGGCAGATAGAGCCTCTCGAACTGGGCGCTGCGACCTACGCACTCGAGGTCGCCTGTGCGGAAATGATGCTCGACGGCCCATTGGACGGTGGTCCGTCGCCATCCCCAGCCGTCGGCGCGGTCGTGATCGCCGAGCGCACGGGAGATCTCTGCAGCGCTCAGGGGACCCCTCTCCTCCAGCAGGCCCCGGATGCGGTCGAGCGCGTCGGGCATGCTCCGAGCGGCGTCCTGCACTGCTCGCCAGCCTTCGCGGCGCGCCCGCCGACGTCGGAAGGCGAGGTGGCGATGCACCTCCTCGGTCGCGAACGCCGCCTCGTGGGCGAGCGCCTCGCGGACGAGGCGCTCCTGTCCGGGCTGTGCGGCGGCGTCGAGGACCCGAAGGTCCCAGCTGCCGCACCGGGTGAACACGGGCATGTGGTGGGCGCGTGCGAAGACGCTCACGGAGTCGATCTGGAGCAGATGGATCCGCTCGACGGTGCTCCGCAGCGCCTCCCTGCTGGCACGGATGGAGGGGACCGCCGTGCGTCGGCTCCCCCGATCCCCTGGGAGCGCAGGGCGATCGCGCGGGCCTGCGCCCCGCTGAGCACATCGGTCGGACCTGCAGCGGTCGTCGTTCCGGTCGTCATCCTGGGATCTCCCTCCCCCCCAACCCCTTCCCGCGATGCCGCCGCTGAGCACCGCGGGCATGACGCGGCGGGCGGGGCGCAGATCGTGCGCACCGCCCGCCGCGACGGTCATGCCTCGATCAGGACGGCTGCAGCTCACCCTCCAGCTCGATCACTCCGTAGCTCCACCCCTTGCGGCGGTAGACCACCTTGGGGTTGCCCGTCCCCTCGTCGATGAAGAGGAAGAAGTCGTGGCCGACGAGCTCCATCCGATAGAGGGCGTCGTCGATGCTCATGGGTTCGGCAGGATGCTTCTTCTCCCTGATCACCACAGGGCTGAACTCTTCGGTCGCCGCCGTCTCGCCTCCCTCGTCGGGCGATTCCGCGTTCTCGTCGCCCTGGTCCTGGAGCGGTGCGGGAAGCTCGCCGTCCGCAGCCATCGTCCGCAGGCTCGCCGGTGCCCCCTGGTGGGAGCGCTCGCGTCCGCGGCGGCGATCCTTCCGACGGTCGCGCGAGCGCCGCAGACGTTCGAGGAGCTTCCCGTAGGCGATGTCCAGCGCACCGTACAGGTCATCCGCCCTCGCCTCGGAACGGATGACGGCTCCGCTGTCGTAGACCGTCAGCTCCACGCGATCGCTGAGCTCGCTCTGGCGGGGGTTCTTCTCCTGTGAGATCTCCACGTCCACCCTCATCGCCGCGGGGGCGAGCTGGGTGACCTTGTCGAGCTTGTCGGTGAGGTGGCGGCGGAAGCGATCCGGGACGTCCATGTGGCGTCCGACGACATTGATCTCCATGAGTGGTACTCCTCAGGTCGGGATGCGGCCGCTCTGAGCCCGGCCGCGATGGCTCTTCGGCTGGGTGGGCACCTCCTGACGGGAGAGGACTCGCGATCGATGCGAGTGAGAACAGTGTGCCATGGATCTCATCCGCTTTCCGCACCGCTGGTCCCGCCCATCCGCTCTCGGCTCAAGGCACGCGCACCGAGGACGGTATGCGCGCGGAGGCGATCACCGCCGCCCCGAGCACCCGGATCCCCTCCGAGGTCAGGGCCTCATGCATGCCGCGCAGGGTCGCCCCCGTGGTGACGACGTCATCGACGATCACGGCGCAGCTCCCGGGCTCCACGGACCGCAGCGCCCCGGGTCCCAGGCGGATCCTGCGCAGACGCCTCTGACGGGATCCCCGCCCCTCCTGCCCTGTGGTCGGGGAAGCGCTGAGGGACAGCGCCCGGCCGACGCCGTGATGCTCCAGCTCCCGCACCAGCTCGCCCACATGGTCCTCTCCCCTGCGCAGCCGCGCACCGCGTCGCGAGGGCACAGGAACGAGGAGGACCGGTCCGGCCGACGACGTGCTCGGCAGGCCGGCGGTCAGAGCTTCGACCGCCGGAGCGAGTCCCGAGGCGAGCCTGGGCCCCAGGTGCAGCATCCCGCCGTTCTTCCACGCCAGCACGAGGCTCTGGAGCGGCCCCGAGTACTCGCCGAGCGCGAGCACCGGCAGCAGGGGCCTGTGGTCCACCCCCACCGGACGCGTCGGCCCTTCCTCGCGCACTCGCGCGGCGGACAGGTCCTGAAGCAAGTCGCAGGCCGCATCGACCCTCATCGGCTCGGAGAGCAGGAGGCGAGCGCAGCGTCCGCAGAGCCACGCTCCCTCCGCTCCGCAGGGGCATTCACGGGGGGCGATCAGCGAGCAGGTCTGCGCGATCACCTCGACCAGGACGGCTGCGAGCCGGGCCGCGGCTCTGGTCGGCATCGGCCCGCACCGGCCTGCCGCTCCCCTGCGGTCGGCTCCGTCGACTCTCTCAGGTCTGTCGGGGTCGGCAGGTCTGTCACGTCCGGCAGGTCTGTCACGTCCGTCAACCGGGGCCGTGGAGTCCGTCGTGTCCATGGTGCCATCGCACCAGGGAGCCCCGCCGCGCGCATCCCACCGCACTCGGGATGTGGACGGCGGGGCGCTGGGGAGGATCGCATCGGGGAGGCGCCGCCCCAAGGCGCACCGCGCTCGGGATCACTCCCAGCAGGAGCACGGGAGCGCTCGACGGCGAGAGCGCTCAGTAGAAGCTCGGATCGGTGGCGGTGGTCTCGACGCTCGCCCAGCCCTCGCCGTCGCTGCGCAGGAGCGTGCCCTCGGCGGTCCCCGCCCACACCGTCTCGGCGACCGAGGTGCCCGCTATGGAGACGACCTCTATCCCGAAGTCCGGCAGCGGGTCGCGCCCGTTCGCGAGATCGAGGACCTGCGCGCGCTGCTCCTGGGCGCTGGTGTCCTCACCCAGCACGAGCACTGCGACCTCGTCGTACCAGCAGGCACGGGTCAGGTCGCTCATCTGGGGGGCCCGGATGACGACCGGCTCGGTGAGGGAGATCGGTGCCCCGTCCTCGTCGCGTCGCACCGCGCACAGGTCCAGGCGGGATCCTGCGCTGTCGGCCGAGAGCACGAGCAGGCGCGTCGCGTCGTTCGCGATGTCGAGGGCGAGCACCTCACGGTCCCCCAGGAACGGGGCGTCCACCTTCACATCGGCGTCGGAGCCTGCACCCGACAGCGCCAGCAGCGCGCCCGCGCTGGTTCGCGCGCTGGTCCACACATAGCCCGCGTCGTCGATGCGCGGGCCGACGAACACACCGCCGCTGGCCGCCTCCCGCAGAGGAAGCGATCCGTCCGTGGACGTCACCAGCACCATCGACGAGTCCTCGGCGAGCGCGGCCGCCATGATGCCGTCCTGCGCGATCGCCGGGGAGCTCACGGTCGTCCCGGCGAGGGAGGGGACCAGCTGCACCGGCAGCCCCTGCATGTCGGTGTCGGCGAGCGAGATGATCCCCTCCGCGGCGGCGGCGATGGGGCGATGTCCGGGCAGGGCCCGCTCGAGCGTGTCGTCCCCTGTCGGGGTCAGGTCATCGCCGTCCCAGATCAGTCGCACTCCGCTGAGCGTGCTCATGGATCGCAGCGATGCCTCGATCTGCGCGATCGCGACCTTCCGTCGGGCCAGGTCCAGCCGACCGACCGCCGCCGGGACGGTCACCTGGACCACGCCGTCGGCCCCCGTCGTGATGGTCGCATCCGCGACGCCCGAGCTGCCGGGGACCTCGGAGACGACCGCGTCAGCGAGGAAGGGCGCGGGCCCGGTCGCGAGCGCGGCCAGCACCGCGGAGGCTCCTCGGTGCAGGGAGAACCAGCGCTGGTCGGGGACCAGGTGGAGGCGTCGCGGATCGGCGAAGTAGAGCCGCGCCGGAGCGTAGAGGGTGTCGAAGGCCGCCTCGGAGAGGAAGATTCCGTCGGGTGCGTCGGAGATCCTCCATTGGCCGTCGACCTGGGTGAGCCCGATGGAGACGTCGCGAGGTGTCACCCCGGCGAGCAGGCTCCGCACGCCGTCGGCGCTCACCGAGGCGACCACCTGCACGACGAGCGTCGCACTGGTCTCGTCGACGGCCTCGACCTGCAGCTCCTGGCTGCCGGAGAAGATCGTCACCTGGGCAGCGGGATCCCAGGAGGAGACGAGTGCTCCGGTGAGGTACTCGCGAGCCACCGCGAAGTCGTCCTCCGGGCCGACGCCGGCCTGCACGAAGCCCAGGACGACCTCGGCGGGCGTCGCATCCTCGGACGGCGGGAGCGCTCGCACGTACGGGGCGCCGGCCTGCGCCTCCTCGCCGAGCTCCCGGACCGAGATGTCCGAGTCGGTGGGGATCCGTGCACAGGCGCCGGCCAGTCCGAGGATCCCGGCGGCGCCGGCGGCGCGCAGCAGCGTCCGTCGGCCGACGGCGGAGTCCGGACGGAACGCATCAGATCGGCTCATGGGTGCTCCCTCCCGGGCTCCGACGGGTCCTGGGCAGGATCGGTCAGCATGTCCGGCAGCAGATCGGGCGAGATCTCGAGCTCGCCTGTCTCCGGGCTCGGCTCGACGTCCGGCGAGCTCCGGTCGAAGGAGCGCTCCAGACGCAGCGGGGAGCGCACGAGCGCACCGCCCGGACGGCGCGGCAGCGTGAGACGGAACACGGCGCCCTCGCCGACCTGCCCCCACGCCTGCAGCCAGCCGGAGTGCAGGTGCGCATCCTCGACCGAGATCGACAGGCCCAGCCCCGTGCCGCCGAGGGTGCGGGCGCGCGACGGGTCCGCCCGCCAGAAGCGGTCGAACACGCGCCGGGCATCCTCCGGGCTGATCCCCGGGCCGAAGTCCTGGACGATCACGGCCACGCCGGCGTCATCGCCCGCGGTCTGCACGACGACCGGTCTGCCTGCACCGTGCTCGATCGCGTTGGTGAGCAGGTTGCGCAGGATCCGGTCGACTCTGCGAGCGTCGACCATGGCCTCCATGTCCTCCCCTGCGAGCCGCAGGTCCAGCGTGCAGCCGCGGGCGGCCGCGAGCGGGCGCACGTCCTCGACCGCGATGGCGACGAGGTCGTCGATGTCCTCGCGCCGGGTCTCGAGCCGTGCGGCACCGGCATCGAACCGGGAGATCTCCAGCAGATCGGCGAGCAGCGCATCGAACCGCTCGACCTGCGTGGACAGCAGCTCGGCCGTGCGGGCGAGGTCACCGGGCAGGCGGTCGCGCCGTTCGTCGAGCACGGAGGCCGCCATGCGGATGGTCGTCAGGGGCGTGCGCAGCTCGTGGGAGACGTCGGCGACGAAGCGCTGCTGGACGCGCGAGAGCTCGGTGAGGTCGTCGACCTTCTGGGCGAGGCTCGTGGCCATGTCGTTGAAGGACTCCCCCACCCTCGCCAGCTCGTCGCTGCCGGAGACCTCGACGCGGCTGCTGAGGTCGCCTGCAGCCATCTTCTCCGCGGCGAGCGCGGCCCTCCTCAGCGGGGTGGTGACCAGACGCGCGACCACCACGGCGATGCCCACCACGAGGGCCAGCAGCACGGCGCCGCCTCCGAGGATCACCCGCTGGACGAAGGACAGCGTCTGCTGCTCCTCCTGCAGGGAGTACACGAGGTACAGGTCGTACGACCCTGTGCCGGGGACGATGACGCGGGTGCCCACCAGCAGTGCGGGCTCGACGCCGCCGCTGGACCCCTCGCGCCCGATCGAGCGCCAGACGAGGGAGTCCGGGGAAGCCGCCACCGACCCCTCGAACTCCTCGTCGATGGTGTCGAAGAGGGTCTGGTCGGACGCGACCTGCAGGACCGTCGAGGAGGCATCCGCCGGGAAGAGCGCGACCTCACGGGCATCGGCACCGCTCTGCCCGCCCACCGAGGTGATGAAGGCGTAGGCGGCGTCCTGCTGCTGGGTGCTGGTCGCGCCGGAGAGGGAGGAGAGGTCGTCGATGAGGTCGCTGCGCACCTCGACCGTCTCGTCGAGGACCCGCTCGCGCCGCTGCTCGTAGAGCCCGTCGGCGATGACGGAGGACAGGTAGGTGCCCACGGAGAGGATCGCGAAGGTCGCCAGCAGCGTCGTGACCACGACGACGCGCAGCGCGAGCGACCACCGTCGCGGATCGATGGCCTCCCGTGCGCGGCGCCCGTGCTCGCGGAGCCGCGAGGCGCCCTCGCCGTCCGCCACCGCCGGTCCCGCTCCCCTCAGGCCCCGCCGCCGGCGCGATATCCGACGCCGCGCACGGTGACCACGATGGTCGGGTTCTCGGGGTCGTGCTCGATCTTGGAGCGCAGCCGCTGCACGTGCACGTTGACCAGACGCGTGTCGGCGCTGTGCCGGTAGCCCCACACGTCGCGCAGCAGCACATCGCGCGTGAACACCTGCCAGGGCTTGCGCGCCAGCTGCGCGAGCAGGTCGAACTCGAGGGGCGTCAGCGGGATCACCTCGTCGCCGCGGCGCACCTCATGGCCGTCGACGTCGATCATCAGGTCCCCGATGGCGAGCTGCTCGGTGGTGGGCGCCTCGACGCGGCGCACCCGCGCCTTGATGCGGGCGACCAGCTCATCGGGCTCGAAGGGCTTGGTGAGGTAGTCGTCCGCCCCTGCCTCGAGGCCCTCGACCACGTCCGCGGTGTCGGAGCGCGCGGTGAGCATGATGATGGGGACCCCGGAGTCGCGCCGCAGGCGACGGCACACCTCGATGCCGTCCATGCCGGGCAGCATGAGGTCCAGCAGGACCAGGTCGGGCCGCAGCCGGGGGAAGGTCTCCAGGGCCGAGGCCCCGTCGGGCGAGGTGGCGACCTCGAAGCCCTTGCCCCGCAGCACGATGCCGACCATCTCGGCTATCGCCTGGTCGTCATCGACAACGAGGATCCGTGAAGGCGACGTCATGGGGCTCATTGTGCCATTTCCTGCTCGCCCGGCGGCACGTGCGCCCGTCCGCGCCGCGTCGCCCCTGGACGGTGGACCACCGGACCCGCAGCATCGACGTTCGTCGGATCGGTCCGCGGCCCGCGGATCCGTAGGTTGGACCCTGCGGTCGCCGCGGCGGCCGTCGGCCGACGACGAGGAGGAGTGCGCACGACATGAGCACCGGATGGACAGCCCCGGGGGCCACGTCACCCGAGCCGCGGAGCGGCGCCGAGCACGAGCCCGGAGCCGCCCAGGTCCCGGGGGCGCCCGGACGCGGCGCCCCCGGAACCCCTCCGAGCAGCGGTCCCGCGCGGGAGCTCGACGCGACGCTGCCGCTCTTCCCGCTGCGTCCCCTCTCGCTGGGGGAGATCCTCGGTGCTGCGGTCCGGATCTACCGGCTGCGGGCCCGCCCGACGCTGGCGCTGTCCGCCTCCGTCTTCGGCGTCGCCTTCGTCCTGATCACTGTCTCCACCGGCGTCGGCATGCTCCCGCTGATCGGACAGATCCAGACTGCGATGGAGGATCCGACCGCGGAGTCCTCGTCCTTCACCTCCGTCGGGGACCTCGCCTCCGTCGTCGGTTCGACCCTGATCACCTCGCTGATCACGCTGGTCGCCGCGGCCGTCGTGACGGTCCCCCTCACCCGCATCGCGATCGATGCGGCGACCGGCGGGCGCGAGGAGGATCAGAGGGTCTGGGCGACGACGCGGCGCTTCGGAATCTCCGCTGTCGCCGTCTCGCTGATCGCCTCGCTGCTCGTCCTGGCGGTCTTCGCGCTGCCCGTCGTGCTCGGCGCCCTCCCGATGGTCCTGATGCTCGAGCCCTCGCCCCTGACCGTCGTGCCCTTGGTCACGGGTCTCGTCGTCGGCGTCCTCGCAGCGGTGTGGGTGTGGAGCCGACTGCTGATGGCGATCCCCGCCCTCGCCGTGGAGGGGCCGGGAGTGCTGGGAGCTCTGCGCCGCTCCTTCGCGCTCACCTCGGGCCGTCGCGTGTGGAGGGTGCTGGGCATCGGCGTCCTCGTCTACGTGCTGTACTACCTCGCCAGCCAGGTCGTGGCGGGCGTCTTCGGCACCGTCGGCACCGTCCTCTATCTCGCGATCCTGCTGGCGAGCTCGTTCGAGTCCGTGACCCTGGGCGTGATGGTCCTGACGGTGATCTCCATGATCGGCGCGTACGTCGCTACCTTCCTGCTGACCCCGTTCTACGCCGCGGCGATCGCCGCCCTCTACGCCGACGTCCGCATGCGCCATGAGGCATGGGACATCGAGCTCGTCCGCACCGTCCGCGAGCAGCGCCATCGCTCGCCGCTGCGCGATCACGCAGCCGACGGTCCTGTCGGCACAGATCCTGCCGGCACAGGTCCTGCCGACGGATTCCCCGTCGGCGCCCGGCCCATCGACCCCGCAGGTCCCGCCGCAGGGGTGATGGCCGCGGGGCCCTCCACCGGCCGCACAGCGGCGCGGAGCCAGCGATGATCCTCGCCGGGCCCGTGGTCACCGACCCCGATGAGGCCCGATCGCGGGTCCTCGACGAGCTGTCCAAGGGCGAGTACGGACGCTCCGACGGCTTCGTCTCCTGGCTGCTCGGAGTGATCGACGAATGGATCGTCGGCCTGGTCGACGGTGTCGACGGGTCCTCCGCGCTCGGCACCGGACTCGCCGTCGCCGCCGTGATCGGCCTGCTCGCGGTCCTCGTCGGGGTGGGTCGGCGCACCGGGCTGATCCGCCGCGGCGCCGCCCTCGGGGTGAGCTCCCAGCTCGGCGGGGAGCTCCGTCAGAGCGGGAGCGAGCTGCGCGAGCGCTCGCGCGAGGCGATCGACAGCGGGCTCCTGGACGACGGCACCGTCCTGGCGCTGCGCGCACTCGTGCGGGACCTCGAGGAGCGCACGCTGCTGGACGGCACCACCGGCATGACCGCGCACGAGGCGGCACGGGACGCCGCCTCCGCATTCCCCGACCTGCGCGGTCGCCTCCTGCTCGCCGCCGACGCCTTCGACACTGCCGCCTACTCCCACCGCACTGTCCGCCGCAAGCAGGCCGAGGACCTGCTGCGCCTGGCCGAGTACATGGCCGAGTCCGCACCGGACCTCTCCGGGACGCTCGAGGAGCCCGCAGGGAGGACGGCATGAGCGCCCCTCCCCTGCAGACGGCTGGCAGGACCGGGGCCGGCGCCCCGAGCGGCTCCGCCGGCGACATCCCGGACCGCTCCCCCACCGGCGGCGAGAGGGACACCCGTCGCGGCGACCGCCGCCCCGGCCTCGTCGTGATCGTCGTGCTGGCCGTGCTCGCCGCCGTCCTCGCAGGAGTCGCCCGAGGCTACTACCGGGACGGCCTCCTCGAGCATGATGCGCCCACACCCCAGGGGTCCCGCGCCGTCGTGACCGTGCTCGGCGACCTCGACGTCGACGTCGACGTCGCGCGCAGGACCTCCGACGCCGCGGACGCTCTGCGCTCAGGACGCACCGTCCTGGTCACGTCCACCTCCGGCCTCGGCGCCGAGCAGCTCGATCTGCTCTCCCAGGCGCTCGCCGAGAGCGAGGGCGAGGGCCGGCTCGTGCTCGTCCGTCCCGACGCCGTCGCGCTGTCGGTCCTCGCACCCGACGTCTCCCCCGCCGGCGCCCTCGAGGAGTCCGCCGTCCTCCCCGCCGAGGACTGCGGAGACCTCTCCTTCGGCGCCCGCGCCGTGCGCGTGCTCGGGGAGGACGGCGCGGCAGGCGCCTCCCGCCTCTACCGCGCCGGCGGCGAGGCCACCGGCTGCTTCGCCGACGACGACCCCTCCGGCTCCGGGCAGGCGGGCGCCCTCGTCGTGCGCGACGGCGACGTCGTCGTGCTGGGCTCCGCGGATCTGCTGACCAACGAGGGCATCGGAGAGTCCGACAACTCCGCTCTCGCGCTCAACCTCCTCGGCGACGACGGAGCGGCGACCTGGTACCTGCCCTCGGCGGCCGACCCCTTGGCCGCGAGCTCCGCCACGCTGCTCACCCACCTGCCTCGGTGGGCGGCGCCGGTCGCACTGTGGCTCCTGGTGGTCGCTCTGATCGCCCTGGTCGCCGTCGGCCGACGCACCGGCCCGGTCGTGGTCGAACCGCTCCCTGTGTCCGTGCGTCCGCAGGAGCTCGTGCTCGGACGCTCCCGACTCCTGCACAGGGCCGACGCGCGCGATGCCGCCGCCGCTGCGCTGCGCGCCGCCGCCTGCTCCCGGCTCGCCGCACACCTCGGCCTGCACCGCGAGTCCTCCCTGGACGCGCTGATCGCGGCCCTCGTCGAGCAGTCCGCCCCGGAGAGCACCCCGGGAAGCACCCCGGACCGCACGCCTCCGCGCACCCCGCAGGAGCTCCGCGACCTGCTGGGGCCCTCCCCCGTCACCACCGACCAGGACCTCGTGGCCCTGGCCGAGCAGCTCGACAGACTCGAGAAGGAGATCGACCGATGACCCAGAGCACCGACGCGCCCGCCGACGGCGACGCCCGCACCCGCCTCCAGAGCCTCGCCGCCGAGGTGCACAAGGGGGTCGTCGGCCAGGACGCCGCGGTGACCAGCCTCGTCGTCGCCCTGCTGTGCCGCGGCCATGTGCTGCTCGAAGGCGTGCCGGGAGTCGCCAAGACCCTCCTCGTCCGCTCCCTCGCCGCAGCCCTGGACGTCCGCATGCGTCGTGTCCAGTTCACTCCCGACATGATGCCGGGAGACATCACCGGGTCCCTCGTCTACGACAGCACGACCTCCGACCTCGTCTTCCGCGAAGGCCCCGTGTTCACCAACCTCCTCCTGGCCGACGAGATCAACCGGACTCCCCCCAAGACCCAGTCCGCGCTGCTCGAGGCGATGGAGGAGCGGCAGGTGACCGTCGACGGCGTCGGCCGGCCGCTCCCCGATCCCTTCCTCGTCGTCGCCACGCAGAACCCCATCGAATTCGACGGCACCTACACCCTCCCCGAGGCGCAGCTGGACCGCTTCCTGCTCAAGGCCGTCTTGCCGCTGCCCGAGCGCGAGACCGAGATCGATGTGCTGCGCCGCCACGCCGACGGCTTCGACACCACCGACCTCCCCGCCATGGGGCTGCGCGCCGTGGTCGACGCCGCGTCGCTGCACAGCGCCCAGCAGGACGTCTCCCGCGTCGCCGCCGAGGACCCCGTCGTCCAGTACATCGTCGACGTCTGCCGCGCGACGCGGCGATCCCCCAGCCTCTCCCTCGGCGTCTCCCCCCGCGGCGCGATCGCGCTGCTGCGCACCTCCCGTGCATGGGCCTACCTCTCCGGCCGGGACTTCATCACGCCCGACGACGTCAAGACCATGGCTCCGGCGACGCTCTCCCACCGCGTCCGCCTGACCACCGAGGCCGAGCTCGAGGGGACCCAGGTCGAGGCGGTCCTCGCCGCGACCCTCGCCTCCGTGGCCGTCCCCCGCTGAGAGACCGCCCATGAGGATCAGCCCGACCCCGAGGGCCGCGCTCGCGGCCCTCGTCGGCCTGCCCGTCGTCGTGCTCTGGCCGCACTGGTGGACGCTCCTCGCGCTCATCGCGGCGTGGGGCGCCCTCGTCGTCGCCGACGCGCTGCTGGCCCCCTCGCCGCGCGCGCTCGTCGTGCGGCGTCAGGCCCCCGGACAGGTCCGCCTCGGCACCGTCGCCTCCGGCCGCCTCCTGCTGACCAACCCCGCCGCACGCACCGCCGACCTCGAGATCCGCGACGCCTGGAACCCCACTGCAGGCCTCGACGATCAGTACCATCGTCTGCGCCTCCCCGCGCATGAGCGCCGTGCGATCGCCCAGAGCTTCACGCCGACGCGGCGCGGCGAGCATTCCTCCCGCGCCCTCGTGATCGGCTCCCGCGGGCCCCTCGGACTGGGTCGCCGCAGCGCCGACGTCGGCGTCCCCGGACGCATTCTGGCTCTGCATCCCTTCGGCTCCCGTCGCCATCTCCCCTCCCGCGTCCGGCGCCTGCGCGAGATCGAAGGGCTCTCCGCCCTCCATCAGCGCGGACAGGGCACCGAGTTCGACTCCCTGCGCGACTTCGTCGACGGCGACGACGTGCGCTCCATCGACTGGCGCGCCACCGCCCGCCGTCGCAGCGTCGTCGTGCGCACCTGGCGTCCCGAGCGCGACCGGCACATCCTGATCGTCGTGGACACCTCCCGCACCTCCGCCGCACGCATCGACCAGGGCACCCGCCTGGACTCCGCCTTCGACGCCGCGCTGCTGCTGACGGCGCTCGCCGGGCAGGCCGGGGACCGCGTGGACCTGCTGTGCATCGACCGCATCCCGCACGTCTCCGTATCCGGCACGAGCCGCACCACGGTCCTGCACGACATGGTCGCGGCGACATCACCGGTGCATCCGGCGCTCGTGGAGACCGACTGGGAGCTGGCCGCCTCCACGATCGCGGGCCGCGCCCGCCGCGGCTCCCTGGTGGTGCTGCTGACCCCCATCGAGGCGTCCGTCCTGCACACCGGCCTGCTCCCGGTCGCCGCGAGGATCGCCGCCGACCACCCGCTCGTGGTCGCCTCGGTGAGCGACCCCGCGCTGGACTCCCTGGCGGACGAGCGGGGCGACGTCGAGAGCGTCTATCGCGCCGCGTCCGCCGAGCAGTCCCGCACCGAGCGCGTCGGGATCGGCCTGGCGCTCGAGCGCGCCGGGGCGCATGTCGTCGACGCACCGCCGAGCCGTGCCCCGCAGGCCCTCGCCGACGCCTATCTGGCGCTCAAGGCCGCGGGACGTCTGTGAGCCGTCGCCCGGCCCGCCCGAGCGCATGCTCGCGCAGCGCGACGTCCCCGCGCAGATGCGCGGCGGCGGCGATCTGCAGAGGCAGCGAGCGGCGCAGTCGGACCGCGCGGTCCAGCACCGCGTCCTCCACATCCCGCGCGAGGTCGGATCGCGGGTAGAAGGCGAGCAGGGTGGACAGGTCCACCGCCGGATCCGCCCAGGCCGCATGGTCGGTGTCGATCACGCGCGGCTCGCCGTCGTCGGTCTCCGTCCGACCGTGCAGCAGGATGTTGTGCGGCCCGAAGTCACCGTGGACGAGGGTCGCCGCGTCGGCCCCCGGGCCCGCGGCATCGGCTGCCACGTCCTCGGCGGCGGCGCGGGCCCGCCGCTGGAGAGCGGGTGCGCGGGCCGTGATCTCGTCGACGATGCGCGGCCACTCCTCGCCTCCGCACCAGGTCCGCACCGGGGGCAGCTCCCGCTCGAGCTGAGGATGCGCGAGCGCGGCGTCGCGCCAGCGATCGAGGATCCCGAGGATCAGCCTCCGATCCTCCGCCCAGCTGCGCGCCACCATCCCCTGCCCCGGGACGTGGGACCAGATCGCTGCGGACCAGCCCTCGGCGCTGACCGCTGCCCCCAGCGGAGCCGGAACCCCCAGGCCGGCATCGGCGAGCAGGGCGGACGTGAGCATCTCCCGATCGATCGTCTCCCGGTGGCCGGCCCCGCTGCGCAGCCGGACGACGGCGGCGCCCGGGATCACGAGCACCCAGTGGAAGGCTCCGTGGGCGGGTCGCATCCGCTCCCAGGGGAGCTCAGGCCAGGCGCGGCGCAGCGTCTGCTCCGCCCCCGCCGGCGGCTCCCGCAGAGTGCTGACCATCTGCCGAGTCTAGGAGGCGGCGCAGGGTCGACGGTCGACGACGGGACCGCGGCCCAGGCTTCAGCCCTGACCGGACCGGCCCGGTCAGCCCGGTCAGCCCGGTCAGCCCGCCACGGCGACGGAGTCGCCGGCCATCTCCTCCGAGAGATCGCCGGTGATGCCCTCACGATGCGCCTGCCGCCCCCGGCCCAGCATGTACACCAGGAACGCGATCCAGACGAGGGCGCCGATGGCGATCCTGACGCCTGCGGGCAGCGAGCTGGGGGTCACGAAGCCCTCGATGATCCCTGAGACCAGGAGCACGGGCACGAGTCCGATCCCGACGGTTACCAGGGCGCGCGCGGACCGCGCGAGCGACTCCAGGCGCGGCAGGGGCCCCGGCCGCACCCACGCCCAGAACACCTGCAGACCGGCGCCGGCCCCGACGACCACAGCCGTCAGCTCCAGCAGCCCGTGCGGGAGGATGAACTCGAAGAAGGTGCCCAGCCCGCCGTAGGCTCCCATCACCCCTGCGCTGAGCCCGATGTTCATGCCGTTCTGCAGGAGCATCACCACGGGCCAGATCCCTGTCACGCCGAGGACGACGGCCTGCACGGTGATCCACGCGTTGTTGGACCACACCTGGGCGGCGAAGCCCGACGCCTCACCCTGGAAGTAGTAGGCGACGAAGTCCTGCTCGACCAGGGCCTCCTGCGCCTCGGGATCCACCGCGAGATCCCGGGCGGTCTGGTCGAGGCCGAAGTACAGCGCCGAGACGACGGCGGAAGCCAGCAGCAGTGCCGCGGACAGGGCCACCGACCAGCGCGCCCGGTACAGCGCGGCCGGCAGATCGCCCCAGAAGAACCGGCGCAGGTGGCTCCACAGCGGGACCCTGGTCCCCGTGATCCGCAGGCGAGCACGATGCACCAGCAGCGACAGGCGCGCCGTCAGCGCCGGGTCCGCGACGGTGGAGCGGACGGTCGACAGATGGGTCGCGGTCTCCTGGTAGAGCGCGATGAGCTCGTCGATCTCCGGCGCGTCGAGGCGGCGCCGACGGGTCAGCTCCCGCAGGCGCTCCCACTCCTCACGGTGCACGGCGATGAAGGCGTCGATGTCCACTGCTCCAGGGTAGGCGGGCTTCCTCGTCCCCCGCCCCCGACTTCCGTCGGGTCCGCTCCCCGTCGGAAGCAGACGCTCGACCCTCACGCGGACGGTGCACGGCTGGGAGGATGGGCGCATGCCTGCGATGTCCGCCCCCGCGATGTCCGCCACCTCCTCCGCTCCCGCGCCCACGGCGCCGTCGGCCGCACCGGCTGCGCCGTCGGCCTCGCGCGACGCCCTGATCACCGGCGAGGCTGTGCTGCTGGACCTGCGCACGGCGTCGTTCGCAGTGCGGATGGTGTCCGCGGCGATCGATGCTGTCATCCAGCTGGGGATCCTCACAGGAGGACTCGTCCTGACCACATGGCTGTCCGCACGCGGACTCGACGACGGGATGGCATCAGCGGCCGCGGTGCTGGTGTCGGTCGCCTCCTTCGTCGGATACCCGCTGCTGTGCGAGGTGCTCGGCCGTGGGCGCTCCGTGGGGCGCCTGGTGATGGGGACCCGCGTGGTCCGGGGCGACGGCGGCCCGGTGCACGCCCGCCAGAGCCTGCTGAGGGCTGTCATGGCGATGCTCGAGATCTGGTCGACGGCCGGCGCGCTGGCCCTGACCTGCTCGGTGATCGACGCGCGGTCACGTCGGCTGGGAGACCTGCTGGCCGGGACGATGGTGATCCAGGAGCGCATGCGGGATGTCGTCCCGGACCGCGCGGAGGTGCCGCCGTCGCTGCGGGAGTGGGCCCGGGACGCCGACGTCGGCCGCCTGCCCTCGGAGCTCATGCAGGATGTCCGCTCGTACCTGCCGCGCGCGGCGACCATCAACCCGGTCTCCCGCCGCACGATGACCCGGGACCTCGTGCAGCGCGTCCTCCCGCACGTGAACCCCGGACCCCCGCCCGGCACCGACCTCGAGGAGTTCCTCGCCGCCGTGATCGCCGAGCGCTCGCACCGTGACGAGGAGCGGCTGCTGCGCGCCCGCGACCGCCGCCGTGAGCTGGCTGCGGAGGTCCGCACGATGCCGTTCGGCGGCTAGTCCCCCCGTCATCGGTCGCGGGAGGGGCCAGGACGTCTCAGGACGCGCGCCCGGCGATCAGCACCGGGATCCCGCCCTCGACGGCGTGGACCCGTCGGCAGGCGGTGCACTGCAGGGCCCCGTCGACATCGCGCAGCTCCCCGCCGCAGTCCGGGCAGCGCAGGCGCGCCCTCACCCAGCTGGGCACATCGGCGCCGCTGGCCCCGGCGGGAAGGAGACCGTCCTCGGACGGGCCTGATGGAGTCGGCCCGGGCTCGGCCGGCCCCGGCTCGGTCCACGCGGAGGAGCTCTCGTCCGCGCGGATCAGCGCGAGCACCTGATCGCGGACCCTCTCCATCGTCCCGGCATCCGCAGCCTCGACGTTCAGCCGCAGCAGCGGCTCGCTGTTGGACGAGCGCAGCGACAGCCACCAGTCGTCCCCGTCCTCGCTGTCCTGGGCGGCCGATGCCGAGGACGTCCAGTGCACGGCCGTCAGCCCGTCGAGATCATCGACCTCGGCCCCCAGCGCCGCCACGTGGTCGCGGACCCTGTCGATCGCCGCACGGGCGGCGTCGGAGGAGTCGGGCCGAGTGTTGATCTCGCCGCTCGCCGGGTACGGGTCATGCTCGGCGACCAGTGCGGACAGCGGAGCGTCCGTCTCCTCCAGAGCTGCCAGCACATGCATCGCGGCGAGCATGCCGGAGTCGGCGCGGAAGAAGTCGCGGAAGTAGTAGTGAGCGGAATGCTCCCCGCCGAAGACAGCGTCCCGCTCGGCCATCAGCGCCTTGATCAGCGAATGGCCGACCGGGGAGCGCAGCGCTTCTCCGCCGGCGGCCTCGACCGCCTCGGCGACGTGCCGGGAGGAGACGACGTTGGCGACCACGACCGGCCGCTCCTCCCCCGCGGCTCGAGCGCGGGCGATCTCCCGCGTCGCGATCAGGGCGGTGATCGCCGACGGCGGCACGGCCCGTCCCTGCTCGTCGAGGACCACGCAGCGGTCGGCGTCCCCGTCGAAGGCGAGACCCAGGTCGGCGCCCTCGGCGATCACCGCGGCGCGCAGATCCTCGAGGTTCTCGGGGACCAGCGGGTTCGCCGGATGGTTCGGGAACGTGCCGTCGAGCTCGAAGTGCAGCGGCACCACGGTGATCGCATCGATGCGCCCGAGCACCTCGGGCACCGTCAGACCGGCCATGGCGTTCGCCGCATCCACGACCACCCGCAGCGGGCGCCTGCCCGTCAGCGGGACCAGGCGCAGCACGGTGTCGGCATAGTCGACGAGGGTGTCGAGAGGCGTGGCCCGGCCCCCGGGCACCTCGGGGATCCCCCCGGTGAGATACCGCTCCGCGCCGCGCCGGATGTCGTCGAGGCCGTCGTCCCGACTGATCGGGCGTGCGCCCGGCAGGCACAGCTTGAAGCCGTTGTCCTGGGGCGGGTTGTGGCTCGCGGTGATCATGGCGCCGGCGGCCCGATGCAGGCCGGAGGCGCAGTACAGCTGATCCGTCGAGGACAGGCCGGCCTCGGCGACGGTCGCACCGCGGCGCACCGCGCCCTCGGCGAAGGCGGCGGCCAGCTGCGGCGAGGACACGCGCATGTCGTGCGCGATGACCATCGCGTCCCCCTCGAGGTGATCGGCGAAGGCGGCGCCGAAGGCGCGCGCGACGTCCTCGGTGAGGTCCTCGTCGGCGACGCCGCGCACGTCGATGCGGCTGACGATCCCGCTCAGGTCGACCGCCGGGCGGTCCGACGGTTCGATGGGCGACTCACTCATGGGGACTCCTGACCACATGCAGATGGCGCTCGGCGGCGCGCTCGGATCCGGCGCCGCGGGCGGGTGACGAGGCGCCGCGACGGTCCCGCGGTGCCCCCGCGGGAACGTCGGCGCCCGCCGTCGGCCCCGCGGGGGCACCGCGGACGGCATCGGCGAGGGCGACCAGGTCGTCGCTCGCGGAGGAGTCGCCGGCGATGCGCAGCAGCTCCCAGCCCACCGGCGCCGTCATCCTCGACGCATGCATCCGGCAGAGGTCGTAGGTGTTGGGCTCGCTGGTCCGGGCGAGGGGCCCCACCACCGCGGTGGAGTCCTCGTAGACGAAGGTGAGGGTGCTGACCGCAGGGTGCGAGCAGGCGGTCCGAGAGCATTCACGAGCAGGCACAGGATGGAGTGTACGCAGGTTGTCGGATGGTGCGGGGGCGGCGCGCCCTGATCGGGAGCGGCGAACCCCACGTCGGGGTCGCATGCCGGCGCGGGGACTAGAGTGCGCATCATGGACCTCGAGCCCCGACCTCGTGACCTCCCCGGGCCGCGCCGGGGACCCCGGCGGAGGGATCGGCACGGGCGCGGCAGGCGCTTCGATCTGATCCCCCCGCACCTCCCCGGCCACCGCACCCGGCGCGAGCGCTTCGACGACACCGTCGCCGATCTCGCCGCGGACATCGCGGAGCGCTTCCCGCGTCGGCTCGCCCACCTGCAGGTGATGGTCGAGGAGGTCCCGTCGACGGATCCCGCCCCGTGGGAGGACGCCTCCGTCGTACTGGGACGCGCGCATCCGGCCACGCGTGAGCATCCTGCGAAGGTGGTCGTCTACCGGCGCCCCATGCAGACCCGATGCGCCGACGACGAGGAGCTCGAGGCCCTCGTCCGCCAGGTGCTGGCCGAGCAGATCGGGTCGCTGCTGAACCTTCCGCCGGAGGACGTCGATCCGGAGGCCTGGCCGGCCTGACGGCGCGAAGGATCAGGGTGCCAGGGACACCTCGGTCCCGTCGTCGCCTCCCGATGCGGATCGCACGGGCACGGAGGAGAGCAGCACGCCCCCGGCGCCGTCGCTGACCCGCTGGGTCCAGGTCGCGGAGACGGCCCCGGCCTCATCGGGCACGATCACCATCGCCGAGGCCGGAGCGTCCCCGACCTTCAGCGACCCGTCCGTCATGCGCAGCTGCGCGTCGGCGGAGAGGTCGACGGAGATCGGGTCGCCGACGGTGCCGTCCGCGGCCAGCGGGATGATCGTGACCGCAGTGCCGACGGACGAGAAGAGGCTGAGGTACCCGTAGGCGCCGCCGGCGGGCAGCGCGGTCAGCGCGCTCGTGGCAATGGGCTCCGTCGGGCCGACGATCGTGAAGTCGACCGGCGCGCCGATGGTCGCCCCCTCGAGGTCGGCGCCCGTCTGGACGCTCCGGGCGACGGCCTGCAGGTCCTCGTCGGCATCGACGAGGACGGTGCGGACGCCGTCCTCGAGGCCCTCGAGCGGCACCTGCACGACCGACTCGGCCGGGACGGACACGCCCTCGACAGCCGCATCGGCGATCTCGCCGTCTGATCCGACGACGCGGACCGACGCCGTAGCATCCGTGCGGCCGGGGTTCTTCAGGACCACGACGGCAGGGCCCCCGGAGTTCTCGACACCCGGCAGGACGATCTCGTCGGAGGCTTCGCCGAGGGGGCTGAGGATCTCGGCACCACCGGGGGTGAGTCCATCGCGCTCGGTCGTCTGCAGGTGCATCGAGAGCGGAGCGCCCAGCACGGACACATCCACGCCGATCGCCTCCTCGCCCGGGACGATCGACTCCAGCAGGACGGTCTGCTCCTCGCCTGCGGGGACGATCACCTGGCTGCGTCCCTCCATGGATGCGGGACCGTCAGCGGTCGTGACCTGGATCGACGCGGTCGCGGGGCGGCTGGAGACGTTGCGCAGCACGAGCTGCGCGCTCGATCCCGTGGAGGTGGACACGCCCAGGAACGAGGCCTCCGTGGCGGGCTGGTCGCAGCGGGTGACGATCAGCGAGCGGTAGTCGCCGCTCCGGGTGACGGTGGACTGGACGGCGTCGGAGACGGGGCGACCGCCGTCGGTCGCCGTCGCCTCCAGCAGGGGCCCTTCGGTGCGGTTGCGCAGGGTGAGCAGCTGCTGACCGACCTCGCCGGCTCCCTCGGTCCCGCCCATGTCCTCCCCTGCCGCGTCGAGCGCGACGATGCCGGGGACGCGCGCGGAGCCGTCCTCCGCGGTGCGGGTCTGCGAGGCGCTGACCGTGCCGAACAGCAGAGAGGAGTCCGTCTCGAGAGCGACCGCGCTGATCCCGACCCTGTCCAGCGGCATCTGGACAGCGAGCGCGTCGTCGGCGGCCTCGGAGGCCTCGACGACGGCATCGGGCACCTGCACGGGCCCGGCGCACACCGCCGAGCTCGCACCCGCCTCCGAGACGATGCTCTCCCTCTGCACAGCCGCCGACGGAGCCTGCGGACCGGTGACCATCACACCCGCGACGGCAGCGAGCGGAAGCAGCGAGAGCGCGGCGATCAGCGGACGCAGGACGCGGGACCTCCGCGCGCTCCGCACCTCGGAGCCCTCCGGAGGCGCGGTCGTCGACCCGCCCGCCTTCTCGATCCGCTGCTCGTCCGTCTGCTCGTCGTCAGCCATACAGGTCCTCCGAGGTGCGGCTGCGGGGCCGCCAGGGGATCGCGATCAGGGCGGTCATCGCGGTCGCGGCGTACAGCAGGCCGCGCCACAGCGGGGTCAGCGGCTGATCGCGGTGCACGTCGACGTCGCCGGACACCCCTGCGGGGACGACGAAGCCCTGTGCCCAGCCGTCCACCAGCACAGGCTCGAGCCGGTGCCCGCCCGCTTCAGCCCGCCAGCCGGTGTCGAACCGCTCGGAGAGCACGATGGTGCGCTCGGAGCTCGAGGTGCTGAGCTCTCCGGTCGCACCGATGAGCGTGCTGTCCAGGGCCGTGCTCGTGCCGTCCTCGGCGCGGACGACGGCCCGCGCCCGCGCGTCGATCACACGCCACATGCCGCCGGAGGCGTTCACCGTGACCTTCTCGAGGCCGGTGGAGGCGTCCAGTGCGGCGACCAGGTCGGTCTGGGCCGACAGATCGCCGTCGACCAGCACGTAGGAGATCGCGAGCGTCGCGTCCTCCTCCTCGGCGCCCGAGGAGGAGAGCATCCTCGAGACGGCCTCGCGCAGGGCGTCGGAGCCCGCATCGGCATCCACCGGCAGCTGGGCGGCCACCAGGGATGCCTCGCGCGCGTCGGTGATGGCAGAGCGCTGCAGGGCGGTCTCCTCGCCGCCCACCACCAGCCGCGCGCCGACGGAGCCGTCCTCGGCCTCCTCCAGCACGAGCACGCGGGACCTCGCATCGGACCGGCTCTGATCGGCGGCGGCCGCAGGGATGTCACCGCTGGTGGTGCGAGAGACCTCGAGCGTCCCGGGCAGCAGGAGGGTCCAGCCCGCCACGGTGAGGGCGCACACCGCCGCCGCCAGCAGCGCGACGAAGGACGTGGTCGCTCGACGGAGGCGCCCCATACCGGTCTCGCGGCGCGCGAGGGCGTCGAAGGACGCGGCGGCGCCGACACCAAGCGCCAGCAGCACCAGGTCCAGAGGACCGTGCACGTCCGCGGTGACGACCTCGCCGCCGGAGACCGCCACCACGGTGCGGGAGCACAGCAGCACCCCGACCATCGCCACGGCCGCGGCCAGCAGGGCGAACCGCCCTGCGAGACCTGCGGTGCCCCTGAGGAAGGGAGCGCACAGGGCCCCCAGGATCACCGGGAGCAGCGGAAGCACCGGGAGGATCGCGGCGGCGTCGGCCCCGACATGCGCAGAGAGCACGTCGACGAGGCCGGGAGCGCTGGGCCACAGCATGAGCAGGTCCGCTGCGCTCGCCGAGGACGGCAGGGAGCGGATCCCGCCCACGGCCAGCAGGGTCTCCGGATGCCCGAGATAGACGGGGAGGTAGGGGATGTGCATGGCCACGGACGGCACCAGCACCCACAGCAGGCGCACCCGTCGGCCCGGGACGGCGGGGGCGAGCAGCAGGAGCGCGAGGGCGACGATCAGCACCAGCACCGGCTGCACCGCCCCGATCACCAGCAGCACGAGGCCGCCCGCGGCAGCCGCCGGGACGGACGCCTGGGAGACCTTGTGCGGAAGGCCGACGGCGCGCCCCACGGCGAGGGCGAGGACCGGCAGCAGCACATGCACGAGGAGCAGCGGCCACTCCCCCGCGGCCAGCGCGGTGATGACCACGGGTGCCAGCGCCCAGGTGACCGTCAGCACGAGACGTGAGCCGACAGCTCGGGTGATCGCGCCGGCCGCCCACCATGCCGTCAGGGCCGAGGCCGGTATCGCGGCCATGACCACCGCCTCGATCAGCATCGACCCGTCGACCGACAGATGACCCAGCAGACGCACCAGCGGATCGGCGGGACCCCGGGATCCCAGCCCGCCCGCGATCCATGTGGACCATGCGGCCTCTGCCGTGTCCCTCCATGCCTCCGGCAGCGGCAGCAGGGCGGGGCCGACCAGCGTCCCCTGGCCCAGGAGGCTGCGCAGCGACAGGAGACCCAGCGCCGTGGCGGACAGCAGCACGACGATCGTCCACACGATGTGCCGGCCATAGTCGGCGTCGTCGAGACCGTGACGGGTACCGGCGACGCCCCAGGTGGTGCGGCGGATCCGACGGGTGCGCTCGTCGTCGGCGACCAGGCGCGTCCACGCATCCTCGAGCGAGCGCCGGATGCTCTCCCCTCGCGGCAGGTACAGCGGTGCGAGGCGCCCGCGGGGGACTCGGGGCTTCGGCCGAGGGCGCAGGCCGCGGCGCATCGCCCCGGGAGCGCGCCGCATGGCGGCCGCCCAGGCCCTCAGCTCCATCCCCGCCCGTCGCGGCATGACGGAGGCCACGGCGGCCGCCATCCTCAGCACCGTCAGCAGCGGGAGCACCAGCAGCAGGAGCAGCGAGGCGACGATCCCGCGCTGTTTGAGCAGGACGAGGATCTGTCCCGTGCGCTGGTCCTGGAGCCGCTCCAGCAGCGGGCGCACCGGCGGAGGGAACACCACCCTCGCCGAGGACTGCACGGCCACGCGCTCCCCCGAGCGCCAGATCCGGCGGCACAGGTCGATCTCGGCCCAGGGCTCGGGCAGGGCGGGGTCCAGGCCCTGGCTGTCGATCAGGGTGCTCGCGCGGATGAGCATGCCGGGCAGAGCGACGGCGAGCACATCGTGGCGCCAGTCCGACTGCCCCTGGTCGATCTCCCCCGCATCGACCCCGGTGATGATCGCGCCCGAATGGGTGAGGGTCAGGCCGACGTCGACGAGGATGTCGGCGTCCTCCGGCGCAGGAGGTGTCTCCTCGCCCTGCTCGCAGGCCCGCTCGAGTCGGCGCTCGCTGTGCCGGACGCGCTTCGCGCCCACGACGGCGGTGTTCGGGGAGCGCGAGATGACCTCGAGCTCGCGCTCGAGAGCGTCCGCGGCGGGCATAGCGCTGTCTACCACGAACCAGAGCCACTGCTCGTCCCTCGATGTGGCCACACGGCGCCCTGCCCGCCGCTCCCTGCGCCGCAGGCGCTCCGGGACACGGGCGAGGTACTCGGCCTCCAGCGTGGCCAGCCGCTCGGCGGCCTCACGATCGATCTGGGCAGCACGCCGACCGGTGGCGCGCGAGGAGGCGGTCGCCTCCGCCCTCCTCTCGACGTCCGCCTCGGGCGCCCCACGCTCCTCGCGGGTTCGGCTCTCCTCCTCGAGCAGATCGATCACCTCGCGCACCGCGCCGGACCGGCCGACGGTGACGGAGGTCGTGATGACGTCGTCCACCTCGCCGTCGATCGCGGCGGCCCGCAGGCTCCGCTCGAGCTCCTCGTCCAGGGACGAGGGGGCGACCACCAGCACGCGATCGGCCGGACGGGTCTGCGCGGAGACAGCGGCGAGCGTCGCCTCCTGGGTGGAGCGGGACGTCGTCCCGTTCAGCAGGACGACAGCGGTGACATGGCGTTCGCTCAAGAGGTCGGGTCAGATCGCCCGGCGCTTGAGCTTGCGGCGCTCGCGCTCGGAGAGCCCGCCCCAGATGCCGAAGCGCTCATCGTTCTGCAGCGCGTACTCGAGGCACTCCGCACGGACCTCGCAGGACACGCACACCTTCTTCGCCTCGCGCGTGGACCCGCCCTTCTCCGGGAAGAAGGCCTCCGGATCCGTCTGCGCGCACAGGGCGCGCTCCTGCCACGACAGCTCTTCCTCGGAGTCGCTCCCGGCGAAGTCCAGCAGGGACAGCTCCGCGCGCGCGTCGTCCTCGACGTGCTCCTCGCTCATCTCCACCGCTCCTCCCTCACGTCCTGAAGACTCCTTGTAGTCTGTTGCGCACCTAAACTACACCCGTGTAAGTCCGCGGCGTCAAGCGGACGGGAGCGCCCGGGCGCCTCCCGCCCCGGTGCTCGCACCCGGTCCGGAGGTCCCATGCCCGCTCCATCCGACGTCGGCTCCGCCGACCTTCCCCGGCCGGTCCCCTCGGCGACGCCGTCGGCGCCGTCCGGGCCCCGCTCCGTCGCACCGGTCGAGATCCTGCCCGTCAGCGGCATCGGCGAGATCCGGGCCGACGGGCCCGCGGATCAGCACGCGGAGTCCGGTCGCGCGGCCCTGCGGCGCCTCGGCGCCGCGCTCCTCCCGCCGCTGCGCGCCGCCGGCGCGCGCCCCGGGGACGTCGTATGCATCTCCACCAAGATCGTCTCGAAGGCTCTGGGGCTCGTCGTCGACCCCGCCGAGCGGGATGCGGCCGTGGCCGCGGCGGCCGTGCGCACCGTCGCCCGCCGTCGGCACACCCGTGTGGTGACCTCCATCGTCGAGATCGCCTCCGGGCCGGTGATGGCGGCCGCCGGTGTCGACTCCTCCAATGCTCCCGGCGGACCGCTGCTGCTGCCCGACGACCCCGACGCCTGCGCCGAGGTCCTGCACGGTGTCCTCGAGGAGGCCTTCGGCCCGGGCCTCGGGGTGGTTCTGACGGACACCTCCTCGCGGATCTGGCGGGTGGGCGTCGGCGACATCGCGCTGGGTGCGGCCGGCGTCGCCTCGCTCCAGGACCTGCGCGGGGGCGTCGACGGCGACGGACGCCCCCTCGGCGTGACCGTGCGCGACCTCGCGGACGAGCTCGCCGCCGCCTCCGACCTCGTCAAGGGCAAGGCCACCCGGGTGCCGGTGGCGATCATCCGCGGCGTCGGGGAGGCCGTCGCGCCGACCGCCGCCGACGCGGTCCCCGCACGCGCGCTCTCCCGCACCGGTGAGGACGACTGGTTCCGCCGACCCAGCCTCGAATCGGTCTGGCAGGCTCTCGGGCTCGCTCCCGAGGACGAGCCCGTGGCCCGCATGTCCCCCGAGCCCGAGGAGGAGCGCATCGCGCGGGCCCTCGCCGTGGCCGTGCTCCCCCGCCGTCGGGGATCCGACGGCACGAGCCGCGCCGACAGCACGACCCGCGCCCCGGGGGCGGCCTCCCCGCGGTCCCCGCGCCTCGAGCGGTCCTCCCCGGACCGGCTCGTCGTCATCCCCGCCGGCACGGCCCCGGAGGACTGGATCGCCGCGGGCGAGCTCGCCGAGCGGGTGCGCACCGCCCTCGAAGCGGAGTCCATCGCCCGCCGCCTGCCCGAGATGGGGGTCGTCGTCGGCTCCCCCTCACCGTCCGCCCCGACCGCCCCGGAGGACCGCCGATGACCGCTCCCGTCCTGCCCCGAGCATCCATCCTGCTGGAGGCCCTCGAGCGGATCGGCCCCCGACCGGCCCTCGCCTGGCACGGCGAGGCCGCGCGGATCGAACTGTCCGGACACGTGCTCGCCAACTGGGTGACCAAGTCGATCGGTCATCTCGACGCCGAGATCGCCCTCGAGCCCGGCGAGCTGGTGGTCCTCGACCTGCCGCCGCACTGGAAGCGGCTCGTGCTGGCCCTCGCCGCCTGGTCACTCGGCGCACGGGTCCATGTCACCCCGGCGGAGGAGTCCGACGACGCCGACGCGCTCTCCGGGGAGGAGATCCGCGTGCTCGCGACGGACAGACCAGACTCCGCGCTCTCCGAGGAGTCCGATGAGGTCCTCGCCCTGGATGCGGTCTCGCTCGCGCCGCGGTTCTCCGGTCCGCTGCCGCCGCTCGTCCACGACTGGGCGAGCGAGGTGCGCGCCCATCCCGACGCGCTGACCGTCCCCCTTCCGGCCTGGTCGGGACCTGCCCCCGCCGATGCCGAGCCCGATGGCCCCGACTCCCCTCGCCTGCTCGTCGCCGACGACGGGCTTCCCGACGCGCCGCAGGTGCTCGCGGCGCTGCTGGCCGGCGGAGGGTTCGTCGGACCTGCCGCTGCGGTCGACGAGCGGACGGCCCGGGACGAGGGAGTGACCTCGAGGGGCTGATCCGCTCAGCTGTCGCGGAGGGTGCGGACGGCCTCGACGGGATCGCCGTCGTGGACGATGACGCCTCTGCGGAGCACGACGATGCGGGTGCAGAGCTTCTCGAGCATGTCCAGCTCGTGGGAGACGATGATCATCGTGCGCCCCGCCTCCTGCAGCTGCCTGATCCGCTCGAGGCACTTGCGCTGGAACGGCTCGTCGCCGACGGAGAGGATCTCGTCGACGAGGAAGATGTCGGGCTCGGTGTGCACGGCGACGGAGAACGCGAGACGCAGGAACATGCCCGAGGAGTAGTACTTGACCTCGGTGTCGATGAACTCCTCGATCTCGGAGAAGGCGACGATCTCGTCGAAGCGCTCGTCGATCTGCTCGCGGGTCATACCGAGGATGGCGCCGTTCAGGTACACGTTCTCGCGACCGGAGAGATCGGGATGGAAGCCCGCGCCGACCTCGATCAGGCCGGCGACGCGCCCGCGCAGCATGACGCGACCGCTGTCGGGGAACAGCACTCCGGAGATCGTCTTCAGCAGCGTGGACTTGCCCGATCCGTTGAAGCCGATCAGTCCGACGGTCTCCCCCGCGTGCACCGTGAGGTCCACGCCGTCGAGCGCCATGAAGGTGTCGGCGAGCTTCTTGCGCTGGAGCGCGGAGAACGCCAGCTCCTTCAGGGAGCGGTCGTGGCGGAGCGAGAAGCGCTTGGAGACATGCTCGACGCGCACCATCTCCCGCTCGGTGGGCAGGGCTGCGGATTCGGGGACGTCCTCGATCGACGGGGTCATCGGCGCTCTCCTCTCACAGCTCCTGCGCGAAGCGGCGCTTCGCGCGCTCGAACACGAGCGTCCCGACGATGTAGGTGGCCACGGCGATCAGGAGCCCTGCCCACCAGAGTCCGAAGGGTTCTCCGGGCTGCGTGAGCGTCGGATCCGCTGGGACCGCCTCGACGACATCGGGGGCGTACCTCCAGAAGGCCACATGGAAGAGCTCCACGACGATCGTCAGCGGGTTCAGCTGATAGAGCACCCACATCCAGGTCCCTCCGATCGCCTCCTCGACCATCGAGATCCGGTACAGCACCGGGGAGAGCCAGGTGGCGACCATAACGATGAGGTCCACGAAGTTCTCGACGTCGCGGAAGGCGGCGTTGAGCGCCGCCGTGAGCAGTCCCAGGCCGATGGTGAACACCAGCAGGATCGCCATGCCCAGCACGAAGGCGACGACCGATGTCGCGGACGGGACCCAGCCGAACAGCAGCGCGCCGACGACGAGCACCAGCAGCTGCGGGACGAAGTGCACGACCGCGACGATCATGCTGGACCAGGGGAACAGCTCACCGGGCAGGTAGATCTTCGAGACCAGGGCCGCGTTCCCGGTGATCGAGCGGGTCGCATTGCCGAACACCTCGCCGAAGAGGTTGATCACGATGATGCCGCTGAACAGGTACACCGCATAGGCGGGTGTCCCCTTGGACAGCTGCAGGAAGACGCCGAGGGCGATGTAGAAGACGATGAACTGCACCGCGGGCTTGACGTAGCTCCAGAGCATGCCGAGCGCACTGCCCCGGTAGCGGACCCGCAGCTCCTTCTTCACCAGCAGGCGCAGCAGGAACCGCTCCCGCAGCGGGTTCAGCCAGCCGGCATCCTGCCCGGGCGCCCTCCACCCCTCGGCCTGCTCGGCGGCCGACGGCATGCGCGCCGCCGGCCCGCCGACGGCCCTGTCCGTCCCGCTCACTCGGCGCGGTCCTGCTCTCGCACCGGCGCCGGGTTCGCCGCGAAGGTCCGCTCCCACTCCTCGAACGAGGTGATGCGCTCGAGCGCCGAGCGGTACCGGCGCTGCAGCTCCGGCCAGCGGCGGTGCAGCTCGACATGGGCGCCGACGGCGGAGGCGAGCATCTCGCGCACCTTCCGGGGATCGCGCTTGTACCACGAGACCTGGGTGCCCTCGGCGTTGGAGACCAGCGCGCTGTCGTAGGCGGACAGGCGCCACCATTTCGCGTCGAGGTGGGCGATCGCGGCCTGCGGGTTCCTCGAGGCGCGCTCGGCGGTGGGCTTCAGCAGCTGCTTGGCCAGCGTCTTCGCCGTCCAGGCGGGGAGCATCAGGGGGTTGGGCTGGGAGAAGCCGCGTCCCTTGCGCGGGGGCTTGTCCACGTGCACCGGCGGGTAGAGATCCGCATCCTTCGCGGCGACGGCGTCGTCGAACTCGGCGGCCATCTGCCGGATCTGCGGAAGCTTGGTGCCGATCACCGGGTGCAGGGCGTCAGGGCCGTCGAGCACGTCGCGCTGGGCGAGCAGGCGCCCGGCCTCCGTGTAGTACTGCATCGAGATCAGGTGCTTGATGTCCATGAACTGCGACTCCTTGACCACGCGGCCCCCGCGCTCGTACGGGGAGTGCAGCAGCGCCGTGATGATCCGGTTGCGCTCATGGAAGTACGCCTGCCAGCCGACCAGGTCGTCCTTGTCGACCCAGCTCATGTGCCACACCCCGGCGCCGGGCAGCGAGACCGTCGGATATCCGGCCTTCTTGGCGCGCAGCCCGTACTCGGCGTCGTCCCACTTGATGAACACCGGCAGGCTCAGACCGATGGCGCGCACGGTCTCGGTGGGGATCAGACAGGTCCACCACCCGTTGTAGTCCACGTCAGCGCGGCGATGCAGCCACGGCGTGGAGCGCAGCGGACCGCTCGCGAAGTCATGCCCGAGCTCGGCGCCCTCGCCCGGCAGGGCCGGCTGGGTCCGCCACGGGTCGACGATCTCGCCGAAGGTGTGGAGCACCGAGCGGTTGTTCAGGTCGAACATGTGCGCGCCGACGAGCGTCGGCCGGGTCGCGAAGTCGGCGAAGGTCACCAGGCGGATCAGCGACTCCGGCTCCATCACGATGTCGTCGTCGCAGTTGATGACGTAGGTGGAGGTCCCCGCGGTGGCGGCCTCGTGCATCCCGCGGGAGAACCCGCCCGAGCCGCCGATGTTCCCCTGCTCGATGATCCGCAGCTGGTCGCCCATCGTCTCGGCCAGCGGGCCGAGGCGCTCGTCATGGTCCCGCAGACGGTCGCTGCCCTGGTCCACGACGTACATCGTGTCCAGCAGCTCGCGCAGGGCGGGCTCGGCGGCGATGGTGGCGATGTTGTCCAGGCAGTAGTCGACCTTGTTCAGCGTGGTCATGGCGATGGAGAAGGTGCCCTCGGTGCGGGCGAGGGACGCGTCGGCCGTCCACTCGGCGCTCTCGATCGCGAGATCGCCCTCTCCCGCGTAGGCGTCGAACCAGTACCATCCTCCGTCGCCGAAGGCCGTGAGCGGCAGCTCGAAGACCTGCTCGCCCGAGCCGACGACGGTGCGCGACGCCTGGCGCTGGAGCGTCCCCCGCGCGGTCGAGCGCATGACGACCAGATGACCGGTGCCGACCGTGCGGATGCGCAGGCGGATCGCTCGCACCGGGGTCCATCGCCGCCAGTAGCCGGCGGGGAAGGCGTTGAAGTAGGTGCCGAAGGAGCGCATGCCGTGGGCGGGGATGCGCACCGCATGGCGCTGATCGAGCTCGCTGAGGTCGACCTGGGCACCGACCTGCTGGGAGCGACGGGGATCGTTCTCCCCGTGCCCCGTGGACGCGGAGCCGCCCAGGCCGAAGGCGGCCTCGGTGACGCCGGAGCGGGCGTCGGCCGCCTCGATGTACAGCGGGACGACATCGGGCGAGGCCTCGAGCGGCAGGATCAGGCGCTGCAGCACACGCTGCGCGCTCGCCCGGGAGGCCTCCTGCTCCGCGGGGGCGGCGGTGGCGGAGGGGGCGGTGGCGTTCATGATGCTCCTCGTCGGCGGTTCTGGTCGCCCCGCCAGCGGTGCGGGGACGGGCGGGTCAGGCCCGCAGCAGGTCGGACAGCTTGTTGTCGGCCAGCGACAGGGCCGAGCCGATGGCCATGTGCATGTCGAGGTACTGATACGTCCCCAGTCGGCCGCCGAACAGGGTGCGCGGCTCAGCGTCGGCCATCTCGCGGTACTTCAGCAGAGTGTCGCGGTCGGTGGTCGAGTTGACCGGGTAGTACGGCTCGTCGCCGCGCTCGGCGAAGCGCGAGTACTCGCGCTGGATGAGCGTGCGGTCCTTGGGGTAGTCGCGCTCAGGGTGGAAGTGGCGGGGCTCGATGATGCGGGTGAACGGGATGTCCGCATCGGCGTAGTTCATCACCGAGGTGCCCTGGAAGTCACCCGTGGTGTCCAGATGCTCGGTCTCCAGGTCGATCGTGCGCCACCTGAGGTCACCCAGCTCGTAGTCGAAGTAGCGGTCGACGGGCCCGGTGTAGACCACGGGCAGGCTGCCGCGCACGGCGTCCCGGTTCAGCGGCTGGTCGGCATCGAAGTAGTCGACGCCGAGGCGGACCTCGATGTTGGGATGGTCGGCCATCCGCTCGAGCCAGGCGGTGTACCCCTGGGCCGGGAGGCCCTCATGGGTGTCGTTGAAGTACCGGTTGTCATAGCCGTAGCGCACGGGCAGGCGGGAGATGATCCCGGCAGGCAGGTCCTTGGGGTCGGTCTGCCACTGCTTGCCGGTGTAGTTCTTGATGAACGCCTCGTACAGCGGGCGCCCGATGAGGGAGATGCCCTTCTCGTCGAGGTTCTCCGGATCGGTGCCGGCCAGCTCCCCGGCCTGCTCCTGGACCAGCGCCCGCGCTTCGTCGGGGCTCAGCGCGGAGCGGAAGAACTGGTTGATGGTGCCGAGGTTGATCGGCATCGGGAAGACCTCGCCCCGATGGGTCGTGTACACCTTGTGCACGTACCCGGTGAAGTCGGTGAACCGGTTCACGTACTCCCACACCCGCTCGTTGGAGGTGTGGAACAGATGGGCCCCGTACCGATGGACCTCGATCCCGGTGCGCTCGTCGACCTCCGAGTACGCGTTGCCGCCGATGTGCGGACGCCGGTCGATGATCGTGACCTTGACGCCGTGCTCGGTCGCAGCCCTCTCCGCGACGGTCAGGCCGAACAGGCCGGAGCCGACGATGAGCAGATCAGGAGTCGCCACAGATGGTCCTTTCGCAGCGGGCGGATGGTCTTCGCGGTGGAACCCGTTCACAGTAGCCGAGCGGGAGTCGCGGGAAGCGCGACCGAGCCCCCGGCGACGCCCCCGTGCACGGGACTCCGGCGGGGAGTTCGGGAAGAGTTCACGCGCTGTTCGCGGTCAGGTCGGCGGCCTGATCGTCGGGGCGCTCGACGAAGCTGCGGTACCCCAGGCGCCGCGCCCATCCCGGCGCGAAGCGATAGGCGCCGCGCATGAGCAGGTTCCGCGCGAAGACCGGGGGGCTCGTCACATGGTCGCGCAGCATGATCCACTGCAGGCGCACGTCGGAGGCGAACAGCCGATATCCGCCGCGGCGGGCGAACAGCTCGTCGTCGACCCTGTAGTCGACGACGACCTCGGGGATGTTCCCCATCCGGGCGCCTCCCAGCATCATCCGCTCCCACAGCCAGTAGTCCTCCAGCAGCTGCAGGTCCCGATAGCCGCCGACGGCGAGCGCGACCGATCGCCGCAGCACCACGGTGGGGTGATGGAACGGGCTGTGGTACGGGAGGTAGTCGCGGATCTCGTCGTGGTCGAGGGGGCGTCGGCGCAGAGGGCCCCGTCCGGGCGGGACGCGATCCGAGAACTCCCGCATGAAGCCGCCCATGAGATCCAGCGGGGCACGACCGTCATTGCCGGCCATCCGAGGGATCTGGAGCGCGAACCGCTCGGGTCGGCAGATGTCGTCGGCATCGGCGCGCGCGACGATCTCGTGGGGCGAGGCCTCCAGACCGTCCTGCAGGCATGCGGCCACGCCGCGGTGATCGTCATGGCGCAGCACCTCCGCCGGTCCGTACTCCCCCGCCTCGACCGCGTCGACGACGGTCTCCAGAGCTGGAGGCAGCGGGCCGTCGACCGTGAGGATCAGGAGGTCCGGACGCAGACGCTGGTCGATCGTGGCGGAGCGGAGCGCGAGCTCGACCCGCTCCGGGACGTCCCGTCCCCACAGCGGCATCAGGACGCAGAATGTCGCGGGCTCGTCCGGCATGTCCTGCGCATCCCGAATGTCCCGGGCGGTCGTCTCGGCCCCGCCGCTCCTCGGCGCCCCCTCGGTCCGCACGTCCCTCACCGCCCGGCCGCCCGCTCCACGGCACGCACGTCTGCCGCGGCCTCGCCGTCGAGCTGGAGCACGACGTCGGAGGGGCGCGGTCCGTGCGCGATGGCGGCGAGGACTCCCCGCAGTCCGGTGCCCAGCAGATCCGCGGGATGGTGCAGCACCAGCCGCGCCCAGCCCAGGGCCGTGCGCCCGCCGTACAGGACCTTCTCGATCGGGCTGAACGACGAGGTGCGCAGCAGCGCCCACAGGCGGTTGCGCACGTCGTAGTAGAAGCGGGAGCCGGGATTCGCCTGGGCGTCGCCGAAGCGGGCGGTGCGATGCTCGACCACGGAGGCGGGCACGTGGACGCCGCGCCCGTGGCGCAGCAGGCGCCCCGTGTGCTCGAAGTCGTCGGACCAGATGAAGTAGTCGGCGTACGGCAGGCCGAGACGGCGCACGTCCTGACCGTTCAGCAGGGCGGAGACGTAGCTGGCGGTGCGGATCGGCCGTCCTCCGGCACGCTGGGCATCGCGCTTCTCCCGCGCGGAGGCGCCCAGGCGCACCCGCTGGCTGTTCATCGGATGCGGGCGCCCGTCGGTCCACACGGCGCGCGAGCTGAGCACGCTCAGGCGCACCGGGGAGGACTCAAGGGTGCGCAGCAGCTCGGACAGCGCCGTGGGCGTGGGGATCGTGTCGTCGTCCATGACCCACACCCAGTCCGCGCCGTGGCGCTGGAGGGCGCGGGCGATGCCGGCCGCGAAGCCTCCGGCGCCGCCGACGTTGCGGCGCAGGTGGACGACGTCCGCCCCGATCGGGTGCTCGTCGGCGACCCGCCCCGAGGCATCAGTCGAGGCGTTGTCGATCACGATGACCGCATCGGGGCGGTGGTCCTGTGCGGCCAGGGCGTCCAGGCAGTCCGCGAGCAGCTGCTCGCGGTTGTAGGTGACCACGACGGCCACGACGACGGCCTCGGTCGCCGCGCCCTCATGCGCGGAGCCCTCGCGGGAGCGGAGGGCCGCGGGGACGCCCGCGCTGCGATCGGCCCGAGCGGCCTGATCGGCGGCCAGACCGGAGCGCCCGGACTGGGGTGCGGACTCGCTGGTCGCTGAGGTCTGGGTCACTGGGCCTCCTGGATGATGCTGACCGCTCGCTGCACGGATTCCGGCCGCGTCGGCGGCGAGCCCCCAGTGTACGGATGCTGCCGGGGGATCGCCCATCACCGCCCAGGACCTTCCGTGAAGGTCCCGAGGAGGTCATGTCGACGTCCTGGGTGCGTGCCGGATGCGTGCGGGCCCCCACCGCACAGCCGCCGCCTGCGAATAGCCCGGAACGCCGGAGATGCCTCGGGATCACGACGTCGGACGCCGTCCTCCGACCCGCCGGGGCGAGCCTCCGCACGATGGCGGAGCGCGCTCATGCGGCTACTCTGTCGGGCGCAGGTCCCGGCCCCGCGCCGGAGAGCATGCGGCGACGGCATGCCGGAGCAGCATCCAGGAGACGAGGGAGAGGAGACGGCCGTGAGCGACGAACAGCCTCCGCGCTCCCCGCGTGCAGGAGGACCGCGCCGACCATCGGGGAGCAGAGCGCGCGCCGGCGGCAGCGCCCGTCCCGTGCCACCGGCCTCCCCGTCCCGCGCGACGCCGTCCCGTGAGGGGAGCGCGCGGCCCGCTCGGGAGCCCACCCCGACCCGGGCGCTGCCCGCCTCGGCCCCGCCGCCCTCGGGACGCTCAGCCCGCCCGGCACGCGGCTTCGACGCCCGCGCCTACGGCGAGCACGGCGGCGACGCCCATCTGTACGGCGAGGACCGCGGCGCAGGGATCGGCTCCCCCGGTGCGGCCGCCTCATCCGGGGGCCCCGACCGCCCCGGCCGACGGAGCAGGCGACGCCGCTCCCGCGTTCCGCGTCCGCTGCGCCTGGCGACGACCCTGCTCGTGCTGGTCCTGGTGATCGTGGTGGGCTGGGGAGCGGGTCTGACGCTGTGGGCCAACTCGCGCATCGAGCACGTCGACGCGCTCTCCGGTGCCGCGGACACCCCGGGCACCACCTATCTGATCGCCGGATCGGACCGGCGCGGCGGGGAGGCGGTCACCTCGGACGGCACCGAGGGCGCGCGCTCCGACACCATCATGCTCCTGCACAGGGCGCGCAACGGGAACAGCTACCTGGTCTCGCTCCCCCGCGACACCCTCGTCGACATCCCCGGATACGGGAAGTACAAGCTCAACGCCGCCTTCTCCTTCGGCGGACCATCGCTTCTGGTGGAGACCGTCGAGCAGTTCACGGGCCTGACGATCGACCATTACGTGGAGGTCGGCTTCGACGGGGTCGCGGGGATCGTCGACGCCGTGGGGACCGTCAACCTGTGCATCGACCAGGACGTCGACGATGAGAAGTCCGGCCTGGTGATGTCCGAGGGCTGCCACGACGTCGGAGGGGAGCAGGCGCTGGCCTTCGTCCGCGCACGCTACTTCGACCCCACCGCGGACATCGGGCGTCAGGGCCGTCAGCAGCAGTTCGTCTCGGCGCTCATGGACCGCGTCGCCTCCCCGTCGGTCCTGCTGAACCCTGTGGCGCAGGCTCGACTCGCCGGCGCCGGGTCGGATGCGCTGATCACCTCCGAGGGGACCGGCATGCTGTCCCTGGCGCGGATGGGCCTGACGGCGCGCAGCGCCATGGGCTCGGGCACCCTCCAGATGCCGTACGTCGACCCCAACTACCAGACCACGCATTCGGGGGTCGCGATCCTCGTCGACGACGAGGAGATCGCCGACTTCTTCTCCTCCATCGAGGACGGGAGCGCCGAGGTCCCCGAGGGCTCCTGAGGCCGGTGGCCGACGCCGGGCTCAGCGGAACAGCATGTCGATGACGATGTTCACCGAGTTCAGGACGGACTGGCCCTTGGAGCGCGAGTAGTCGGTGTACAGGATGTGGACCGGATGCTCGCGCACGGTCAGCCTGTGCCGCCCGATCTCCTCGACGATCTCGGACGCGTGCGCCATCCGGTTCTGCTCGATGGTGATCTTCTCGCAGGCCTCGCGGCCGAGGACCCGCAGGCCGTTGTGGGCGTCGGTGAGCTTCACGCCGCTGGTGAGGTTCGAGTACCAGACCGCTCCCCGCAGCACGACGCGCTTGAGCAGGCCCGGCTTCGTGCGACCGTCGAGGAATCGAGAGCCGAGCACGACGTCCACGCCCTCCCGCTCGCGCAGAGCGATCATCGATGCGGCGTCGTCGACCTGATGCTGGCCGTCGGAGTCGAAGGTCACGATCTGCGCCATCGCCGGATCCCGCAGCGCGTAGTCGATGCCGGTCTTCAGCGCCGCCCCCTGCCCCATGTTGTAGGGGTGGCGCACGACGACGGCGCCGGCCTCCTCGGCGACGCGCGCGGAGTCGTCCCGGCTCCCGTCATCCACGCACACCACCAGCGGATAGCGCGTTCGCAGGGCGCGGATCACGTCACCGACGACCTCCCCCTCGTTGAACAGCGGGACGACGAACCAGGTGCGGTCCGACGCCGGGGAGTCCTGCTCGTCGGGAGCCTCCCGACCGGGCGGGGGCTGGCTCTCGGGCAGGTGCTCGTCGGATGCGCGACCGGCCGCGGGGTCGGCAGTGCTCATGGGTCTCCTCGAAGGGGCGGGGCGACATGTCGCAGGCGTGGTCCCCTGCCGTGCATGCGAGCTGCACGGAGGGTTCATGGGCTGTTCACAGGCTGTTCCCGTGCCCTGTGGGGTCCCTGTGCGGACGGGCGCGGGAGCAGCATCCCGGACGCCGTGGACGATACCCTGTCCGGGTGACCGCCGCCGGTGGTCGTCATCGCGCACCCGGCGCCCGAGGGGGTCGCCGGACGAGGAGGATTTCGTCGTGAAGACCGCTGTCGTCGCCCTGGGGAAGATCGGACTGCCGCTCGCGGTGCAGTTCGCCGATGCCGGTCACGAGGTGATCGGGGTCGACGTGAACCCCCGCCAGGTGGAGCTGATCAACCAGGCCGTCGAGCCCTTCCCCGGCGAGGCGCATCTGCAGGAGAAGCTCTCCGAGCTCGTCCCCGCAGGCCGGCTCCGGGCGACCACCGACTACGCCGAGGCGATCCCGGGGGCCGACGCCGTCGTGATCGTCGTCCCGCTGTTCGTCGACGACGCGACCTGGCAGCCGGACTTCGGCTGGATGGACCAGGCGACGCGCTCCCTAGCGGAGCACCTGACGCCCGGGACCCTCGTGTCCTACGAGACCACTCTCCCGGTGGGCACCCTGCGCGGACGCTTCGTGCCGATGATCGAGGAGATCTCCGGGCTGAAGGAGTCCCAGGACTTCTTCGCCGTCTTCTCCCCGGAGCGCGTCCTGACCGGCCGCGTCTTCGCTGACCTGCGCAAGTACCCCAAGCTCATCGGCGCGATCAGCGAGGACGGCGCCGAGCGCGCCCGAGCGTTCTACGAGTCCGCCCTGACCTTCGACGAGCGCCCCGATCTCGCCCGCCCCAACGGCGTGTGGGACCTCGGCTCCCCGGAGGCCTCCGAGCTCGCCAAGCTCGCCGAGACCACCTACCGCGATGTGAACATCGGCCTGGCCAACGAGTTCGCCCTGTTCGCTCAGGACAACGGCATCGACGTCTACAAGGTCATCGAAGCCAGCAACTCGCAGCCGTACTCGCACATCCACCGCCCCGGCATCGCCGTCGGCGGGCACTGCATCCCCGTCTACCCGCGGCTGTACCTCTCCACCGATCCCCATGCGGAGACCGTGCGCACGGCCCGCACGCTCAACGCCTCGGTCCCTGCGCGCCTCGTGGAGCGCGCCGCGTCGCTGCTCGGCGACCTCACCGGGCTCAAGGCGGCCGTGCTGGGCGCCTCCTACCGCTCCGGGGTGAAGGAGACGGCCTTCTCGGGCGTCTTCCCGGTCGTCGAGGCGCTGCGCGAGCACGGCGCGGAGGTCGCGGTGCATGACACCTTCTACGACGACGAGGAGCTCGCAGGCTTCGGCTGGGCCCCGTACCACCTGGGCGAGGCCGCCGACCTTGTGATCGTCCAGACCGACCACCCCGAGTACAAGGACATCACCGCGGCCGACGTGCCCGGCGTGAAGCTCCTCGTGGACGGCCGCAACGTGACGACCGCCGAGAACTGGACCGGCACCCCCCGCCTGGTCCTCGGCGACGGCTCCGCCTCCACCCACCAGCAGGCCCAGGAGGCCTGAGCCGATGACCGGACTCGACCAGCTGATCGCCCTCGGCCCCGGGCTCGGGGTGGGCGGCCGCACGTTCATCGTCCAGCTCGTCCTGGTGCTCGGGATCGTGCTCATCGTCGGATGGCTGTTCATGACGCGCGGCGCCAAGCAGCTGGCCGTGCGCCGACTGCTGATCATCGCCTTCGCGCTCTTCGCCGTGCTGACGGTGCTCCTCCCGAGCATGCTCACCAAGGTCGCGAACATGATCGGCGTGGGTCGCGGCGCCGACCTGCTGCTCTATGCGACGGTGCTCGTCCTGCTCGGCTTCCTGGCGCTCCAGGAGGCGCGGACGAAGGCCGCCGAGAAGCGCACCACCTATCTCGCCCGGCGCCTCGCGCTGGACGAAGCGGTGCAGCCGGCGACCTACCGGGGGCAGGTGGAGCGCCCGTCCGAGAACGGGTGAGCTCCCCCGTCCCCCGGTACCTCCCGTACCTCGACGTCACCCGGATCATCGCCGTGCTCGGCGTCGTCGGGGTGCACGTCGTGGGCGGGGGCGTCGCCGCCCACGAGGTCGGGATCGTGACCGTCGTCCTCCTGATGTCGCTCAAGGCCGCCGTCCCCGTCTTCTTCATGATGTCGGGTGCGCTCAACCTGGATCCGCTCGCGCAGCGCGACGGACCCTCGGCGTTCCTGGCCCGGCGAGCGACGAGGATCCTTCCCGCGCTGGTCGTCTGGTCCGCGTTCTACCTCATCGTGATCCGCGGCGCCATCTCCGGAGCGCCGGTAGCATCCTTCGGCGAGCTGATCGACCTGATCAGCACCGGGGAGACCTACACGCACCTGTACTTCCTCTTCGCGATCGCGGGCCTGTACCTGATCACGCCCGTGCTGACGCCCTTCCTCGCGCAGGACGAAGGGCGACGGACCTGGATCCTCGGCCTGGCGACGGCCGCATGGACGGTCCTCGCGGTCTCCCTGTCCCAGGCCGGCGGCAGCGGGCTCATCTCCGTCGTCCCCGTGACGGCGAGCAGCCTGACCTATGTCCTGCTCTACACCTGCTACTACGTCCTGGGCCGCGCCGTGCTCGTCGCACCGATCCCCCGACCGGCGGCGATGGCGGGCCTCGTCCTCAGCCCGGTGCTCATCATCGCGATCACCGCGATCTACCTCCGGAGCGCGGGTGGGATCGACGGGACCGCTCCGGTCGAGCCGTGGGCCGCCGTCCTCGCCCCGCTGTACGGCTCGCTGCCCGTCGTCGTGCACTCCGTGGTCCTGATGGCCTCGGTGTCCAGCCTGTGCGGCCGATGGCGGGTCTCGGCGCGCACCGAGAGGCTGCTGCGCACCCTGGGAGCGGCGACCTTCGGGATCTTCCTGGTGCATTTCGCCATCCTCGTCGCCCTCCGGGAGCTGATCCCCGCCCTGCAGGATTACGATGCGGTGCCGATGGCCATCACCTGGGCGGTCACCGTGGCCGTCTCGACCTGCATCGCCCTCCTCGGGCGACGTGTCCCCCTACTGCGAACCATCTTCTGAACCTGCCCGGAGGACCAGCACTGTGAGCTTCGTGAGCCGTCTCGACGGACGTCCGGCCACCGACCGGACCGCCGCCCTCGAACGATCCTGCCGGATCGGCCGCCCCGGGGGGCGAGCCGCCGCGCCTCGTCCGCGCGCGGAGGGGCGGCACGCATGACCGGATGGCTCCTCTTCCTCGCCGCGGCGGCCTTCGCCGCGCTGCTGATCTTCGGCCCCGGCTATCTGTGGGCTCGTCTGTGCCGGGTCCCGGCCCTCTACGCCGTCGGCACGGCGCCGGCCCTGACCGCCGGCGGATTCGGCATCGCCGCCGTCCTCTTCTCCGCCGCAGGCGTCCGCTGGACGCTCGTGAGCGCCCTCGCCCTGGTCCTCGCGGCCGCCGCCGTCTGCGCGCTCCTGGGCCGCCGGATCGCCGGGCCGCTCCTGCCCGCACCGGCCGCCCCCCGCCCCAGGAGCCCGGCCGCTCGCATCGTGCCGATCGTGCTCGTGCTGATCGCCGTCGCCGTCGCCGTCGGCCCCGTCCTGCACGCCATGCCGGGGCCGGACGCGGTCCTGCAGCGATGGGACGCGCTCTTCCACCTCAGCGCCGTCGAGCACGTGCGGCAGACCGGCGACGGTTCCACGCTCACCCTCGGAGGCATCGCCTACTCGGACCAGCGCGCGGCCTTCTATCCCGCGGCGTTCCACGACATCGCCGCGCTGATCCCCTTCGCATCGACGACGATCACCGTGAACGCCGCCGCCATCGCCCTGGCGACGCTGCCATGGTGCACGGGTCTGGCCGTGCTCACGAAGGCGCTGTGGCCGCGGCTGTCCTGGGGACCCGCCGCCGCAGCGATCCTCGGCGCGCTAGCGCCGGCCGCACCGCTGAACGAATGGGTGCATCTCTCCCCCACGTCGAATCTGGTCGGATTCGCGGTCCTGCCGGGTCTCGCGGCGCTCGTCGTCGCCTCCTGGCACGCGCTGACCTCGGCAAGGCTTCCCGGCCTCGGCCGCCGGTCGCTGCTGGTCGTCCTGGTCCTCGGAGGCGTCGCGGGCATCGCGCTGCTCCATCCGAACGTCCTCATCGCGCTCTCGCTGCTCACCGCGATCGCGACGGGCTACGACGCCGCGGGCCGGGTGCGAGCGGGACGCGCGCGCCAAAGGCTGCTCGTGCTGCCGCTGATCGCCCTCTCCCCGACCCTGCTGATCATCGCGATGCCCGGCAGCGGCGTCGCGCAGGGCTTCAACGGCGGCCTCGCGGTGCCGTGGTGGCAGGCGATCGGCGAGGTGGGGCTCGGGCTCCTGACGGTCTGGCCCATGGCCCAGGGCGTGCTGCTCTGGCTGGTCGCCTGGGTCGGAGTCATCGCCCTCGCCCGACGACGCGCATGGGGCGCGATCCTCTGCGCCGCGGTCGTCGCCGTGCTGTACCTGGATGCGGCCGTGGACTCCTCGCTGGGGCTCTCGGTGCTCTGGTACCGCGGGCAGGATCGCCTGTCCATGCTCCTGACCCTGGTCGCCGTTCCGCTCGCGGTGGCGGGCCTCGCCGCGATGCGGACCTGGTGGCGGCGCCAGACGCTGCGTCGGGGACGGGGACGACGGAGCGCCGCAGTGCCCGCCGTCGCGCTGGCCGTCCTCGCGGCGCTGGTCGTCGCCTGGAACATCCCCACGCGCGCCGACCAGGCGGCGCTGAACTTCGACCTGGACATGCAGAACCGGAACCGGTACTTCGACACCGAGGAATGGGAGCTCCTGAAGGAGGTCGCCCCGACCCTCGACAGCTCCGGGGTGCTCATCGCGAGCCCGTTCTCCGGGGCGGCCCATCTCTATGCGATCTCCGGGCAGTCGGTCCGCTTCCTCACCGACGGCCATGCGCAGCGCGATCCGGACCCCGATGTCATCGCGGCGGCGGCGTCGCCCGACGCGAGCACGTGCGACGTCCTGGCGCGAGCCGGAGTGAAGTACGTGTACGTCGATGCGTACGCGTACAACACGGTCGCCGCCTATGCGCCGCTCCAGAAGGCGCGCATCGAGGGTCTCGTGCCGATCGTCGCGACCGACCACTCGGCGCTCTACGAGATCGACTGCTAGGTCGGCGCGGCCGACGACCGGCTCGACGCGGGACCGCTCAGAACAGCGGAGCCAGCGCCTCCACGCCTCGGTCGCCGCTCGCGTCCAGGCTGGCGTCCCGCTCCGTCCACGCGCGCAGATGCGCCCGGTCGGGCACGTCGACGCCGTCGAGGGCCGAGCGCATCGCCTCCGCCACCTCGTCGGGATCGTAGGCGACGGACCAGCCGAGGCCGTTGTCCTCCACGAGCCGGTTTCCGTAGCCGTCCCCGGACTGGATCACGGGAGTTCCGCAGGCCGTGGCCGCGAACATCTTGGTCGCGACGGCGAAGTCGTAGCCCTGGCCCGGGGTGACGGAGCTCAGCGCGGCCGCCGCGCCACGGATGTAGGTCGCGACCTCGCGCGCGGGGAGGCGTCGGCGGAACTCGATGCCGTCGAGGCCGCGCTCCTTCGCACGCTGTTCGAGCTCGTCGCGGTGCGCCCCCTCGGAGAAGAACAGGAGCCGTGCCCCCGGATGCGACGCGACGACGCGCTCGAAGGCCTCGAGGAACACTCCGGCCCCGTGCCATTCGGAGACGGTGCCGGTGTACACGAAGTACGGCCCGGGCTCCTCCGCGACAGGCCCCTCGAGGGTGAAGTCCCGGATGTTGATGCCGTTGCCGACCACCGCGAGCGATCGTCTCGTGCCGATCAGCTCGACGATCCGGTCGTGCACGCCCTGGGAGGTCGCGAGGATCACCTCGGCGCGCCGCCAGACGAGCTTCTCCGCGCAGCGGAGCACGGTGCGCACGATCCACGGCACTCCTGCGACGGTCTCGGTCGCGTCGGACCAGACGTCGGCCGCGTAGTAGGCGTAGGGCACCCGACGGAGCGCGCTCGCGGCCATGACGGCCAGCCCGGTGGTGGGCGGGGGCTCCGAGATGACGCCCGCGAGATCGCGCTGGGCGAGGAGCCGGAAGAAGAGCGGGATGTCGAAGCTCAGGTAGGAGACATAGCCCTTGACGTGCCCCTGCCGGTCCCGCTTCACGGGCCAGCGGGACACGTCCCGCAGCTCATCGGCATGCCCCTCAGCATCGACCGATCTGGTCGTCATGACGGTGACCCGATGGCCCGCTCGCTCCATCGCCCGGGCGAGCGCCTCGTTGCGCGAGGCGGCCGGTGTGGGCTCGGGAGCGAAGAGCCGGGTCGCGACCACATACGTTCCGCGCGTCCGACGGGATTGCTTCGACGCCACGCAGTGGCCCTCCGACTTCTCCTGGGGTTCTTCTCGCCAGCGCCTCACAGTAGCACCGGGTCTCCACACCGGACCGCGCGGAGCGGCCGGCCCCCTCAGGCCCGTTCCCGCAGCGCGTCCACGCTGCGCAGCGACGCCCGTCCGTCGCCGTAGTGGGCGGGACGGTCGGCGGTGGGACGGGGACGCGTCACCGCGGCGGTCAGCTCGGCCGGATCGACGACGAGACGGTTCCAGTCGTTGTCGAGGGTCTCGACCCACTCGGTCTCGGTGCGCACCGTCGAGGTGGGAGTGCCGAGGAGATAGGCCTCCTTCTGCAGGCCGCCGGAGTCGGTGACGACCGCGGCCGCGTGCTGGACGGCGTTGATCAGGTCGGGGTACGCGACGGGCTCGCCCACGTGCACCGCGCCTCCCGCCAGCTCGATGCCCGCCTCCTTCGCCTTGGCGACGAGTCGAGGGTGCGCGAACAGCGCGAGCGGCATGTCCAGCGCCTGCAGGGACGAGATGATCGAGGCGAGCCGCTCGGGATCGTCGGTGTTGTCGGCGCGGTGGATAGTCGCCACCGCGTAGTCGCCGCCCGGATCGATCCCCCCGGGGAGCGCGACGGGGACGTCCTTCACGGACTCGGCAACCCGCAGGCACACGTCGGTCATCACGTCTCCGGTCACGAGCGTGCGCCCGGCCAGCCCCTCGTCCGCGAGATGCCCGCGGGCCACCTCGGTCGGAGCCAGGAGGAGATCCGCGGCGTGGTCGGTGAGCACGCGGTTGTGCTCCTCCGGCATGCGCCGGTTGAAGGAGCGCAGCCCGGCCTCGAGATGCGCGACCTTGAGGTGCATCTTCACCGCGGAGAGGGTGCCGGCGAGCGTGGAGTTGGTGTCGCCGTAGACGAGTGTCCAATCCGGCCTGTGCTCCTCGAGCACCTCGTCCATCCCGGCGAGCATCGCCCCGGTCTGACGCCCGTGGGAGCCGGAGCCGACGGCGAGGTTGACATCCGGCGCGGGGATCCTCAGATCGGCGAAGAACACATCGCTCATCGCGGCGTCGTAGTGCTGGCCGGTATGGACGATGACGTGCTCCACGTCGTCCCGCTGCGCGGCGGCATCGGCGATGGCCGCGAGCTTGACGAACTGCGGGCGCGCGCCCACGACGGACAGGATCTTCATGAGGGCTCCCTCTGGGACGGATCGAGGCGACCCCCGCAGTGTACGGACCCTGCCGGTGCCCGCAGGACATGACGCCCAACGCGCGCCGACCGGCCGCCGCCTCCTCCTATACTGGCCGACGTGCCCAGACCGCAGCTCCTCGTGATCAGCCTGTCCCCCATCCATCGCGATGCTCGCGTTCTCCGACAGCTCTCCGTCGTCGCCGAGTTCGGACATGTCACCACGGTCGGCTTCGGCCCCGCGCCGGAAGATGCGGACGAGCACATCCAGGTCCCCGACGGGCTGAGCACCCTTCCTCAGACCCCGATCGGCGTGGCGAAGCTGGGGCTGCGCCGCCTGCGCTCGGCGGAGCTCGAGGCCCCCGCGTTCCGCTGGGTGCTCTCCGCCCTCGAGGGACGCCGGTTCGATGTCGTGGTCGCCAACGAGGCACGGATCCTGGGTCTCGCTGATGCCGTCGCGCACGGCGCCCCGATCTGGGCGGACATGCACGAGTGGGCACCCGAAGAACGCACCCACATCCTCTCCTGGCGACTCCTCGTGGCGCCGCTGATGGACCATCTCTGCCGCACGTACCTCCCCGGATGCGCGGCGGTGACCACGGTGGGCGATCGCATCGGCGATCTGTACCGCGACCGCTACGGCGTCGAGGCCCGCACGATGCGGAACTCCTCCCCGTTCCGGGATCTCGCCGTCACCGAGGTCCCCGACGACCGCGTGCGCCTCGTGCACTCCGGCGCCGCCGTGCAGGGGAGGAACCTCGAGCTCACCATCGACGCGGTCAGCGCCCTCCCGGAGCGCTTCACCCTGGATCTGTACCTCGTGCCGGCGAACGACGGGGGCCGATATCTGCGCAGCCTCGAGGAGCGGGCCCCGGAGGACGGTCGGGTCCGATTCCTCGATCCGGTCCCTCCGATGGCGCTGCCCAGCACTCTCAACGCCTACGACGTCGGCGTCTTCTGGCTCCCGCCCGTGCACACCAACGGGCGTCTCACGCTCCCCAACAAGTTCTTCGACTACGTCCAGGCTCGCCTGGGGATCGCCGTGGGCCCCTCGCCGGAGATGGAGGCGCTCGTCGAGGAGCATTCCCTGGGCGTCGTCTCCGCCGACTTCCGCCTGGAGTCGATTGTGGAGTCCCTGCAGGACGTCGACGCCGAGGAGATCCGAGGCTGGAAGCAGGCCTCCGATCGGGCGGCGCGCACGCTCGCGTTCGAGACCGATGCGGACGTCGCACGGGAGATCCTCGCGGAGCTCGTCGCCCGCTGACCCCCGGCCCCCGGGTCAGCCCGCGCCGCCGGCCTCCTCCGGGGCGTCCCCCTCGCGGTCGACCCCGTCGCCGACGACGGTGTACCCCCTCCAGTTCGGGTCCCACCAGTTCTCGCGGCTGTCGATCTCGCCGCAGGCGTCGATCCTCCAGAGCGTCGCGGTCCCTGCGGCCGCCACCTCCGTGAACCCCTCGGACGTGTCGACGTCGTAGAGCCCGGGCAGCGACTCGCTCCGCGGCTCGCCCTCATACAGCACCGGATCGTCCTCGTAGTAGTAGGTGATCCCGTAGTGCCGCACGATGTCGCAGACGGTCGGATCGGAGCGGATGTCCGCGAAGTGCTGAGCGAGATACACGCCGTCCTCATCGAGCGACCGCACGGACACCTGCGTGAACACGGACTCGACGTCCGCGAGCACCGGTGCGTAGCCCACGCCGCTCAGCGGATCCCCGAGGATCACCGCGCTCTCCGGGAGGATCTCGTCGAGGTCCTCGAGCATCTCGAACTCCGCGGGCGAGCCGATGATCGCCCGTTCCCCGATCGACGGCGCCGCGGGAGCGTAGGCCGCCTTCCAGGACAGGAATCCCCCCAGGCCCAGATGAGCGATGAGGAACCCGACGATCACCGCTCGCGTCGCGGGTCGTCCTGCGGCGGCCCGCAGCATCGTCGACCAGCGCGACCGGGCCGCGGGATCGGCGGCGTCGCCGACGGTCTCCCACAGCGTCGACAGGCCCATGGGGAGGAGCAGGGCGAGGAAGACGACCTGGATCGCGAAGAGCCGGTAGGCGTCCGAGTACCAGATGCCCGCGATGCTCGACAGGATCGGGAGCGGGAAGTACACCCCGAGGATCAGCAGCGTCTGCATCGTCCACGCCGCGAGCACCCATCGTGATCTGCGCGACCAGGCGGCGGCGACCACGCCGAGCAGCGTCGGAAGTCCGTAGAAGAGCGCGAGGGCGCTGAGGATCACGGGGTCGGGCGTGCTCGGCCAGAGCATCAGAGTGCTCGTGAGGCGCGAGAGGAAGGAGTCCCACTCCCCGATGGACGGGCGCGACATCGCGGCCTGGACCTGGGGGTGGCTGAGGACTCCCATCAGGACCGCGGTCGCCGCGAGCACCGATGCCGCGCAGGCCACCACGAATCGCGGGCGGGGCCAGACGCCCCACAGCCTCCGCAGGAGCTGCAGCGTCATCACCGCGAAGGCGGGAGCGAGCACCCACAGCGGCGTGAAGATGAAGGTGGGATGGGAGAGGACCATCCCCGCCGTGCCCGCCAGCAGGAGGAGGATCAGCCCGATGTATCGCACCCCGTTGCGGGCCAGCCCTCCGCGGGACATGTCCAGCACGGCGGCGTAGCCCAGGGCCAGCACTCCCGGGAACAGGGCGAGGGCGAGCGCGTTCGGCCAGAAGCTCTTCCCGACCGCCATGTAGTCCGGGAAGGCCACGAAGCCGGCGGCGACCAGCGGGGTCAGGATCACCATCCGTCGGCGACGGGGGAAGACCTCGGCTCCCAGGCACGTCATCCCCACCAGGAAGATGACCGGGGTGACCAGATAGCTCAGGACGTGGGCGACCTCGATCACGGCCGTCGGCGCGGCGACCAGCGCGGCGAGCGCATGCCAGACCGCCGGGTAGGTCACGTCGAGGACCCGCAGCCCGTGGTTCCAGTCCATGGCGCCGAACATGGAGGCGTCGCCGGTGGTGAGGACCGCGTTGATCCCGTTGTAGTGGAACATCGGGTCGGTCAGGGAGCTGGGGAAGTACGGATCCACGGCGACGAGCACCGGCACCCAGTGGACCAGCACCGCGATCCCCGCGGCTCCGACGACCATCAGGAGCTGGCGCCCGGTCCTCGGAGGCCCGTCGATCTCGCCGCCCAGAGGACGCCCCTGCTGGCCGGCGCGACGGAGCACCCATCGGTATCCGAGGACGAGCAGGGCGCCGCAGGCCACGAGGGCGCAGAAGCTGAGCAGGCCCCAGCGCACGCCGATCAGGGACAGCCCGATGCCTCCGACCCCCACCAGGCCGCAGGTGATCGCCGGGGCGAAGCCGATCGACAGCCCCCACCTCACATCGGCGAGGCGCAGCAGGAGGAGACCGGGCGCATAGACCAGGACGAGCAGCGCCACGAGGATCGGAGCCGTCGTCGCCCATGCGTGGAAATGTTCCATCCCTTGCCCTCTCTTCGCTGTCGCGGCGCGGTCATGCCTCGGGCGGCGTCGATCGGGGACCGCCGTCCGCCAGGACAGCGTAAGCGGAGGGGCGCGCGCCTCCCCTGCTCACGCCCCGGACTGTGGGCGATGTCGTGGCGTCGTCGGCGGGTGATCTCCGCGGGTGCTCCGCGGGGGCGCCGGACCGGTCGGCGGCGATCGGGCCTCAGCGCTCCCGGCGGGCGCCGCTGCGCAGCCGATCCGCGACCTGTCGGGCACGAGCGGTCCACGTCTGGTCGGGACGAGCGCGGCGCGCGTTGGCGGCGTGCTCCTCGAGCCGACGGGGATCCTCCAGGAGCCTCTCGAGCTCGGCGGCGAGCGCATCCGCCGAGTAGTCGATGACCGGGCCGATCCCGAGCTGCTTCCCGAGCGTCGCCGCATGGGTCCCGCTGCTGAGCAGGACGGGCTTGCCATGCCCGATGTACTCGAAGAACTTCACGGGGGCTGCGAACGTGCGGTACTCCCCCGGCTCGACGAAGAGCACGCAGGCGGAGGCCGCGTCATAGAGCGGCTCGAGCTCCGGACCCGATGCGTGGACCACACGGATTCGCTCGTTCAGGAAGTGTTCGTAGCGTTCCCGGCTCCTCTCCCAGTCCGCCGGACGGACGCAGAGGGTGAGGGTGACGTCCTCGGTCTTCTCGACCGCCTCGAGGCAGGCGTCCAGCCCGTACTCGGAGCCGATCCCTCCGACGTACAGCAGGTGCAGGCCGTCGGGAGTCGTCGAATCCACGACATCGGATCCCGGCGGCAGCGCGCTGCTCGACGCCGGGGAGACGGGGACGATCGGCGCCATCAGCTCGGAGGGCAGGAAGACATGCGCTCGAGCGAGCTTCAGCGCCGCCAGGTCCATCCTGTACAGGACGTTCATCATCGCGGCGCGCGGTGTGCGCAGGGAGCGCAGGGAGGTCGAGTATCGCCAGTAGACATCGCGGTAGAACTCGCCGGCCGGGATCCCCGCGCGCCGGGCCCACAGCAGGATCCGGGCGTCCAGGAAGGGAGCGAGACCCTCCTTCACGCTGGTCGCGAGGAGGTTCGGCTGGGTCGAGTTCTCCGAGTAGAGCATGTCGAGCGTCTGCCCGGCCCGACGGCGGCGCCGGGCGGCGCGGAACGCGACCGCCCGCTGGCGCGGCGAGCCGACGAGCGGATGGACCCGGTATCCGATCCGGTCGAACGCCTCGAGCATGCGCAGCGGACGGAGCCGGCTCGCGCCCTTCGGGTGGGGATCGATGGGGAACGGGGCGTGGAAGAGCATGCGGGGCCGGGACTCGCGCTCCGCCGCGCGCTCGTACATCGCCACCTGCCGCTCGGCGAACGCCCGGGTGGAGAAGATCTCCCGGGCCTCTCGACGCACGTCCCGGCGGAACGCGCCGGAGCGGCTCTCGGCCTTCCGCGCGGCCGAGGCCATCGCCTCGCCGAGCGCCGCGACGTCGTCGACGGGGACCACCGCTCCGCGCGCGGGGTCGACCCACGCGCGCCCGGCCCAGGTCTCCGTCGCGATCACCGTGAGGCCCGCGGCCCGGGCCTCGCCGATGACGGTGCCGCCGGCCTCGATCGCGCTCGCGAGGACGAGGCAGTGGCAGCGCGCCATGAGCGCGGGCAGCTCCGCGCGATCGACGCGACCGAGCACCTCGACGTCCTCCGCCACCCCGCGCGCCGCGGCGTGCGCGCGGAGCTCCTCGACCCGCTGCGGTCCGCCCCCGGCGATCACGAGACGGCATGCGACGTCGGCCCGCGTCCGCGCGAAGGCATCGATCGTCTCCTCCGCCCGCTTGTTCCGCACGAGGTTGGACACGTGCAGGAAGGTGTAGGCCGCCTCGAAGGACTCGGTCTCGGGCGTCGCGGCGAAGAACTCGTCGGGCACCGGCAGCGGGATCACCTCGGGCTCGACGATGCCGTAGTGCTCGGCGATCGCCTCGGCGAACGGCCGGCTGACCGTCGCCCGCACCGACGCGTCGGCCAGCGCATGGAGGAGATGCGCGGAGCGGGTCGCGGACCGGGGGCTCGTGAGGCTGGACGGCCGGTGCTCCGTGAACACCACCCCGCGACCCCACCGCACGGCGAGGTCCTGGGCGATGAGCAGTCCGGGAACGGCCGAGTGGGCGTGCAGCACGTCGGGCGCCTCGGAGAACGCCGTCCGGTAGGCCGCCGCCGCCAGGGAGCCCATCAGCGCCTGCTCGAACCGTTGGACGGGGCGCGGCAGCGCCGGCACGTCGAAGCGGATGACGGTGAGCGGCCCGTCGACGACCCTCTCGACGGAGGATCCGCGCCACCGGGCCGCGGGGACGACGCGGGGCGCGAGGACGGCCACGTCATGACCGGCCTCGGCGACCATCAGCGCCTGCTCGCGGAAGAAGGAGCCGTTCAGCGGCTCCTGCGAGGTCGGGTACCAGGACGGGATCACGAGGACTCGCATGCAGGGCTCCAGGAGAGGGTCGGGCGGGTGATCGCGGGCTGATCGAGCGGTGGTGCTCCGCTCAGGTGCCGGGCGCCGCGGCCTCCGGGCCGGACTCGCCCTCGGCATCGCTCTTCGGTCGCCGGCGGTCGTAGCCGCGAGCAGCGAGCAGCGCCATCACCAACATTATCGCCAGCATCGCTCCCATCAGCAGGCCGAGCCACACGACCGTCTCGAGGAGCGGGAGAGGCGAGAAGTAGAGCAGCGAGAGCGGCGCGGCGCAGAAGACGACCGAGAAGGCCAGCATCCACTGCTGGTTGTCGGTCACGACGAAGACCGTGGAGATGGGCGAGGTGACGAGCTGCATCGCGAGCCACGGGGTGAGCGCGCGGGCGAAGTCCCCCGCCATGTCCCACTGCTCGCCGAAGACGAAGGTGAACAGCCAGGGCGCCACGAGGTAGATCAGTCCGAAGGGCACGACGGAGATGAGGAGCGACCGGATGATCGTGAAGCGCACCAGCGGGTACATCTCCCCCGGCCGGACCCGGGCGAGCTTCTGGAAGAAGACCTGGGAGATCGCGCTGTTGATGAGTCCGATCGGCACCTGGAGGATCCTCCAGGCCAGGTTGAACTGGCCCACGGCGCCGAGCGCGACGGTGCCGATGAGCAGGGTGATGCCGTTGATCCGCAACGAGTCGATGAGCGCGTTGGGCATGTTGAGCAGCGGCATCTTCTTGTACCGCTTCACGAGATCGAGGCCGCTCGCGGTCCCCTCTTCCACCGGCTCCCGGAGATCCTTGGAGCGGCGGCGGAGATTGACGTAGGCGTAGGCCTGGCCGATGAGCGTCCCGAAGATCAGGCCCGGCAGGGTGCGCAGGCCGACGAGGCCGAACCCGAGCTGCCCGCCCGCGGCGCCGATCGCCTGCTGCACGCGGTTGAGGGAGATCGTCCGGTAGTCGGTCCTCCGGTTGAACCAGAGCTGCATCATCGTGGCCTGCGCGACGAAGAAGACGGTGAGGCCGCCCAGCACCAGCCAGCTCGCGAGCTCGGGATCGTCGTAGTAGGCGATGATCAGCGGGCGCAGGGCGAGCGCGGCGACGGTGAACAGCCCGGCGACGAACAGATTGCTCCAGGTCGCGACGCGCGCGATCCTCCGGGCCTCGTCATCGCTCTCCGGCAGCATGATCGTCATGTCCAGCCGCAGGGACGCGATCGTGGTGGCGATCGCCGTGAGCGAGCCGAACACCGCGAACTGGCCGAAGGCCTCCGGCGTGAAGAGCCTCGCCGTGACGATCGAGACGGCCATCACGACGACCTGGGCGACGGCGGTGCCGGTGAGCAGAACCATCACATGGCGCAGCGTCGGGTACTTGGTGATCAGCGCGTCGATGGCGGCGCGGAACCTGGAGGGCGAGGCCAACGAGCGACCTCCTCGCGGGGTGTGAGTACGATGTGCCAGCAGGCCGCAGGGCCCGCGTCCCGGCGTGCCGACCCCCGAGGAGCCCATGCTGACCGCCGTCCCGCATCTTAGTGCACCGTGGTCGGGAGACTCTGAGTCCGGCTTCCTCCGTCTGGTCCCGGGCGCCGCACCGCCACCGTCGATCGATCCGCTCGCCCTCCGCCGCCGCGGCGAGCTCTTCTCCGCGGTCCTCGAGACCCCCGACGAGATCCTGCTGATGACGGACCATCTCCGGTCCTGGCCCCTCTTCTACGGAGTCCGGGACGGGACGGTCCACATCGGCGAGGACGCCTTCGCGGTCGCCGACGCCCTCGGCGGAAGGGTGCTCGACCGGGAGGCCGCGGCCGAGTTCCTCCATACCGGCTACGTGCTCGGCGCCCGCACCCTGTTCGACGGCGTCGCCCAGGTCCCCTCCGGGACGACCGTCACGATCGATCGCCGCACCGGCGAGGTCGCGTCCCGCCTCGAGCGACGGCTCGAGCTCTCCGCGCCGCGCGCCTCGTCCCTGTCGCAGTTCTCCGCGGACTTCGCCGAGGTGCTCGACGCCGAGATGCAGAAGCTCTACGCACGGGCGGACGGGCGCACCATCGCGCTCCCGCTGTCGGCGGGCCTCGACTCCCGCCTGCTGGCCTCCCTGCTCGCGCGGGACGCCTATCCGAACGTCCTCGCCTTCACCTACGGACTGCACGGGATCCCGGAGGCCGAAGCCTCCTCCCGCATCGCGGAGAGCCTCGGCCTGCCCTGGACCAAGGTGGAGTTCACCGCGGAGCAGCTCCGGAGCGCCTGGGCCTCCGCCGAGACCGCGGGCTTCCTGCGGACGGGATCCGGCGGCGCCTCGCTGCCCCATGTCCAGGACTGGTTCGCCATGCGCGAGCTCACCCGCACGGGCGCGCTCGCTCCGGGGAGCATCGTGATCCCGGGGCACACCGTCGTCAGCTCGGCCAAGGACGAGCCGTTGCGGTACGGGCGCCCCGTCACCCCGGCCTCCGTGGTCGAGTGCCTCGAGCCCTGGCACTTCGCGCTGCGCTCGAGCTCCCGTCTGGCCGTGCGCCTCCCCTCGGCGGTGAGCGAGCTGCGAGCCTTCTTCAGCGAGGTCGACCTCGCGGGAGACCGGCGGTCGACGATGGACGCGGTGCGCTGGTTCTGGCAGCGCGAGCGGCAGGCGAAGTACATCCTGAACTCGATGCGAGGCTACGAGCACGTCGGACTCGAATGGGCGCTGCCCATGCACGAGCTGCCGGTCTGGGAGGCGTACGAGAGCGCGCCCGACGAGGCGATCGCCTCGCGGGACTGGTACCGCGACCTGACCGAGACCCTGTACACGCAGGTCAGCGGAGTGCCCGCACCGTCCTCGGCCCGCCGATCCGCGGATCGCACCTGGGCGCGTCGGGCGGCGACCTCCCTCGCTCGTCGCACGGGGATCCCGGAGCTGCGCTCGCGCGCGCGCCGGGTCCACGCCGTGCTCGACCATCCGCTCGGCTTCGACGTGCTGATCACCGGAGCCGACCGCTCCCGCATCGCACGCCGGACGATGCAGGGGATGACGCCGCTCGGCGAGTACGCGGAGCTGTTCCTCGACGACCGGTGGGTTCCCGGCAGCGACCTCTTCGCATCGCACGACGGATGAACCCGCCATCGCAGCGGGATCGGCATCGACCCGGGCATGGCGTGGCGTGACGTGGACGAGCGCCACCCGGGAGGGCGCTTCTCCGAGGGGCCCTCCCGGTAGGCTCGGGTCGGCCTCCTCCGGCAGGAGGCACCAGTGATCTTTCGGAGACGGAGTACCGCGCTGATATGACGAACGAGAGCTCGCGCGTGGCGCTCACCACGGCGCTGCTGGCGATTCCGCCCACATACTTCGTGACCGCGCACGCCGAGTCGCTCCTGCGGCGGGGCGACCGATTCGCGTTCCACGCGGTGCCGCTGGCCGCGTCGGTCGCCCCGGGGGCGACGGACGTCGCCGTGACGCCCGCGCTGAGGGGGCCGCTCCCCTACTCCGTGCAGAAGCCGCTCGCGAAGCTCGCCATGCCGATCCAGATCTCGCTCATGAAGCGGATGCGGCCGGATCTGATCCATCAGCACCACGGCACCTGGAGCGGAGGCGCCGTCCGCGCCGCTGCGGACCTGGGAGTGCCGCTCGTGACGACCCTCCATGGCACGGACGTGGTGCACGCCGGGCGCGAGGCGCCGCGAGGCCTCCAGCGTGTGCACGCGCGGCAGGTGCGAGGAGCCTTCGAGAGCTCACAGCTGCTGCTCGCGGTGAGCGAGCATCAACGGCGTCGTGCTCTCGCCGCGGGAGCCCCCGCGGACCGGCTCCACGTGCACTACCAGGGCGTCGACACGGATTTCTTCACCCCGGACACGACTGCCGCCGCAGGGTCCGAGAACGCGGGCGCACGCCCCCTCCGCCTCCTCTACGTCGGCGCGCTCATCCCCCGCAAGCGGGTCGACCTCGTCATCCGCGCTTCCCAGGAGCTGGCCCGGGAGGTGCCGCATGAGCTGGTGATCGTCGGCAGCGGGCCCCTCGAGCAGGAGCTCCGCGCGCAGTCCGCCGAGGATGCGCATATCCGCTTCGCCGGGCCCACCGACCGGGACGGGGTGCGCGCCCACCTGCGGGAGGCCGACGTCCTCCTGCTCCTCTCCTCTGCCGAAGGCGCCGGGCTCGTGCTCCTGGAGGCGCAGGCCTGCGGTCTCGCCGCGATCGTGACCGGCGGCGATGGCAAGGCCGAGATGGTGCAGGACGGCGTCTCCGGCGCGGTCCTGCCCGCCGATCCCGAGCCCGCGGAGGTGGCACGGGCGCTCCGCGACTGGCTGCCGGACTCCACCGCGATGCGCTCGCAGATCGGCGCTGCGGCCCGGGCCTTCGTCGTCGAGGAGCGGAGCGTGGAGGCGGGAGCGGATCGCCTCGCGGCGTTCTACGAGCAGCTCCTGCGCTGAGCGCCCCGGAGAACGAGGATCGTCGGAGATGGAGAAGGGGCCTCCGCTCGCCATCGGCGAGCGGAGGCCCCTTCTGCGGAGAGCGTCCTGCCCCTCGCATCGGATGCGTCAGACGCGTCAGACCTCGAGGGTCACCACGCGTCCATCCCGCGCGGAAGCGAGGACCGCCTCGACGGCGCGCACGGTGTGCAGTCCCTCGCGCATGGTGACGATGTTCGAGCCGTCCCCTCGCACCGCATCGCGGAAGGCCTCGTGCTCGGTGCGCAGGGGCTCCTTGCGCTGGATGGCGTACCGGATCGAGTCGCCTTCGCTGACGCCGCGGAACGATGCCATGGACTCCCACAGGTTGGTGGCGTTCTCGCCGTTGGCGTGGAAGGTGAGGTCGGCGTTGATCGTGTCGCCCACGAGCGCGCCCTTCTCGCCCGTGACGACGGTGACCCGCTCCTTGAACGGGGAGAGCCAGTTGACGATGTGGTTGGTGATCGTGCCGTCGGCCAGGCGCCCGGCGATCGAGACCATGTCCTCGTCCTCGCGGCCCGAGCGGCGGGCGCTGGTCGCGCCGACGCTCGCATAGGGCGACTGGGCGACCCAGGCGGTCAGATCGAGATCATGGGTGGCGAGGTCCTTGACGACGCCGACGTCGGCGATGCGGGCGGGGAACCCGCCCTGACGGCGGGTGGCGATCTGGTAGATCTCCCCCAGCTGTCCGTCGGCGATCCGACGGCGCATCTCCTGCAGGGCGGGGTTGTATCGCTCGATGTATCCGACGGCGCCGACCAGCCCCGCCTGCTCGAACGCCGCGGTGATCTCCTCCGCCTCGGCGATGTCGAAGGCCAGGGGCTTCTCGACGAGGGTGTGCACGCCGGCCTCGGCGAGGCTGAGCGCCACGTCGCGGTGGAACTGGGTGGGCACCGCGACGACCGCGTAGTCGATGCCCGCGGCGATCAGGGCGTCGACGTCCGGGAGGATGTCGTATCCGGGTGCCGCGCCATGGGGGTCGCCGTACGCGTCGGCGACCGCGACCAGCTCCACGCCGTCCAGGCCCATGAGGTTGCGCGCGTGGTGACGTCCCATCATGCCCAGGCCGATCAGGCCCGCTCGCAGTGCGCTCCTGCTGCCCATGCTCACGCCCCCGCCTTCGCCACGATGTTCACGGCCTCGACGATGCGCTCGAGGTCCTCCTGCACGAGGCTCGGGTGCACCGGCAGCGAGAGGACCTCGCGGGCGAGGACCTCCGTGACCGGCAGCTCGATGTCCGCGCGGAAGGTCTCCAGGCGGTGCACCGGCGTCGGATAGTAGACGCCGCAGCCGACCTGGTGCTCCTCGCGCAGCGCCGTCGCGAAGGCGTCGCGCTCGTCGGCCGAGGCGCCGACGACGCGGATCGTGTACTGGTGGTAGACGTGCTCGGCGCCCTCGCGGACCACCGGCGTCGCGACGCCCTCGAGGTGCGCGTCGAGGTGGGCGGCGTTCGCCTGCCGGGTCGCGGTCCATCCGGGCAGCTTGGTCAGCTGCACGCGGCCGATGGCCGCGTGGATGTCGGTCATGCGGTTGTTGAAGCCGACGACCTCGTTCGCGTACTGCTTCTCCATGCCCTGGTTGCGCAGCAGGCGCACCTGACGGGCGAGCTCGGGCGCCTCGCAGGCGACCATGCCGCCCTCGCCGGAGGTCATGTTCTTCGTCGGGTAGAGCGAGAACATGGCGCCCTGGCCGAAGGAGCCCACCGGGCGGCCCTTCCAGGTCGCGCCGTGCGCCTGGGCGGCGTCCTCGAAGATCCACAGGCCGTGCTCGGCGGCGATCGCCAGCAGCTCGTCCATGGGCGCCGGGTGCCCGTACAGGTGCACCGGCTGGATGCCCACGGTGCGATCCGTGATCGCCGAACGCACCGCTTCGGGGTCCACGCAGAACGTCTCGGGGTCCACGTCGACGAACACCGGGGTGCCTCCCGCCGCCGCCACCGAGTTCGCCGTCGCCGCGAAGGTGAACGACGGGACGATGACCTCGTCCCCGGCCTTCAGACCGAGCGCCAGCATGCCGAGGTGCTGGCCGGAGGTCCCGGAGTTCACGGCCACGCATTCGCGACCGGCGACGAGGGCCGCCGAGAACTCCTCCTCGAAGGCCTTCACCTCGGGCCCCTGGGCGACCATCCCGGAGGCCAGGACACGGTCGACCGCGTCCCTCTCCTCCTGGCCGATGATCGGTTTCGCCGGCGGGATGAAGGCGCGCTGCGCACTGCTCGAAGTGTTCATCGAGTCGTCACGTCCTGTTCGTCGAGGTCGTCGAGGTCGGGGAGCTCCGCGGGGCGCGGGGCGTCCACCACGGGGCGGGTGGCGAGCTGCAGCCCGCCGCTGGTCTCGTCGGGTATGTACCACTCACCGGTGGTGGGGCAGACCCAGGCGTCCGTGCCGTCGGAGGCCTCCAGCAGCTTCTCGCCGGACCGGCCCACCCAGGCGATGCGCCGGGCGGGCACGCCCGCCACGAGCGCGTGCGGAGGGACGTCCTTCACGACGGTCGCGCCGGCGGCGACCATCGCCCAGGCGCCGATCCTCACCGGTGCCACGCAGACCGCGCGCGCCCCGATGGAGGCGCCTTCGTCGCAGGTCACGCCCACGGGCTCCCAGTCGGAGGCGCTCTTCGGGGTCAGATCGGGGTTGACCGCCCGCGGGAAGTGGTCGTTCGTGAAGACGGCCGCAGGGCCGACGAAGACCCCGTCGGCGAGCTGCGCCGGCTCGTACACGAGGGCATAGTTCTGGATCTTGCAGCCGCGGCCCATCCGCACTCCGGACCCGATGTAGGCACCACGGCCGACGACGCAGTCGCGTCCCAGCTCCGCGCCCTCCCGGATCTGCGCGAGGTGCCAGACCGAGCTGCCCTCGCCGATGGTCGCCTCTGCCGAGATGTCGGCCCCGGGGGCCACCCGGTAGGCAGGGGTTTCATTCATGCGCACGACGATACCCCGCCCTCTCGGGCCCTCCTGGGACGAGGCTCCCCTCGGAGATCCCCTCAGCGCGTCCTTCAGAGGGCCGCTCGGACTCGGGGTCGGCGCGGGGCGGCGAGCAGCCAGTCGGGGCCCCAGCGGTCGATCACGGCATCGACGGCGAGGGAGAGCGCGAGCGCGATCACGACGACGGCAGGGATCAGCAGCAGCGCCGCCGTCGGCCCCCCGATCCCCCCGGGGACCGTCCAGCGGAACGCCACCACCGCACCGATCAGGACGATCGGATGGACCAGATAGATCACCAGGGTGCGCGAGCCGACGTACTCCCCCGCCCGGGCCACGGACGGGATCCGGGCGAGGACCGGCAGGAGCAGCACGCAGGCGGCGATGCCGCTGATCGATGCGCCCAGCTCTCCCGCGCGGATCACCGGATGCGGCAGCGGCGCCTCCATCACCAGGATCGCGAGCACGGCGAGCAGCCCGAGCAGGGCGGCACCGACGGCGAGGCGCGGCGCGGTCCTCTCCGGTGTCCGCTCCGTGCCCCACTGTCGGATCCGCGCGGAGAGCACCAGGCCGAGCAGGTACCACAGGGCGTTGTCGGCCAGCTGGAACGCCCCGTAGGCGAGGTCCCCGGATGCACCGACGGACAGCAGTCCGTCGCGCGCCCAGGGCGCCGCGAGATAGGCGATGAGCGCGATCAGGAGCATGGCGCGCGGATGTCCCGAGCCGCACCGCCCCAGCAGGAAGAAGATCGGGAGCACGGCGATGAACCAGTAGGGCGAGGCCAGCACCAGCATCCCGGTGATCTCCCCGGCGATGAAGCCCCCTGGGTCGCCGGGCGCGTAGCGGGGCCAGCCGAGGACGGCGAACAGCAGGCTCCACAGCAGGTACGGCCACAGCGGATCCAGGATCCGCGGGCGCACCGTCCGCCGGAGAGGACGGCGGGACGCCGAGGCCGCCAGCACGCCGGCGATGACGAAGAACAGCGGCATCCGCAGCGGGATCAGAGCGAGGTTCGCCCAGCTCCAGGCGCTGGCGGCGGCTCCCTCTCCGAGCAGCACGGCGCCCGAGGAGACCGCCACGTGGTAGAGCACCACGAGCACGATGGAGATCGCCCGGGCGAGGTCGAGCCAGGCGATGCGCCCGGCGGTCGGGGCGGGCGTCATCGGGAGGCCCGCAGCGCCTCCCCCTTGCGGACGGCGATCTCGCGCAGCTCCGCCTGGAAGGCGACCATGCGCTCGCGCAGCTCTGCGGCGCGCTCGTCGCCGCCTGCGGCGAGGATTCGCGCGGCCAGGAGGCCCGCGTTGCGGGCACCGCCGATGGAGACGGTCGCGACGGGCACCCCGGCGGGCATCTGCACGATGGAGAGCAGGGAGTCCATGCCGTCGAGATGCTTCAGCGGCACGGGCACGCCGATCACGGGAAGCGGCGTGAGGGAGGCGAGCATGCCCGGCAGATGCGCCGCGCCCCCTGCCCCGGCGATGACGACCCGGAGGCCGCGCTGGGCGGCGCTGCGGCCCCAGGCCACCATGTCCTCGGGCATGCGGTGCGCGGAGACGACATCGACCTCGACGTCGATGCCGAACTCGGCGAGCGCCTCCTCGGCCGCCCTCATCACCGGATAGTCGGAGTCGGAGCCCATGACGATTCCCACGAGGGGGCGGGCGGTCTGCTCTGCAGCCTGGCCTGCGGTCTGCTCGGTCATCGGGTCTCCGTCCCCGTCGCGGCCGCAGGGCCGTCGACGATCAGCTGCTCGGCGCGGTGTGCTCGCTCGAGGAGGTCGTGGGGGTCGTCGCCCAGCAGGGTGACGTGGCCGATCTTCCGGCCGGGGCGCACGGACTTGCCGTACAGGTGGATCTTCAGCTCCGGATCGGCGGCGAGAGCGGCCTCGGCGCCGGGCAGGAGGTCCTCGGCCTCGCCGCCGAGCAGGTTCACCATGACAGCGGCCTCGGCGCGCGGCTCGGCGGATCCCAGGGGCAGATCGGCGACGGCCCGCAGATGCTGCTCGAACTGGCCGGTGACCGCCCCGTCCATGGACCAGTGCCCGGTGTTGTGCGGACGCATCGCCAGCTCGTTCACGCTGATGGTCCCGTCCGCGGTCTCGAAGAGCTCGACGGCGAGCATGCCCACGACGTCGAGGTCCCGGGCGATCGCGAGGGCCAGGGACTGGATCCGCTGCTGCGCCTCGTCATCGAGACCGGGAGCGGGTGCGACGACCTCGTAGCAGACTCCGTCGCGCTGCGTGGACTGCACGACGGGATAGGCGATCGCCTGGCCTCCGGGCCGACGGGCGACCTGCGCAGACAGCTCGCGCACGAAGGGGACGAGCTCCTCGGCCAGGAGCTCCTCGTGGGCCTCGAACCAGTCGGCGACCTCGGCCGCCCCGGTGATGATCCGCACGCCGTGACCGTCGTAGCCACCGCGAGGGGTCTTCACGACGAGGCGTCCCCCCGCCTCGGCGATCGCGGCGTCAAGCTCCCCGGCATCCCGGACCCGCCACCAGCGCGGGCACGGATGACCCAGCTCGCTGAGGCGCTCGCGCATGGTCAGCTTGTCCTGCGCGTGCACGAGCGCCGACGGGCCCGGGCGGACAGCGGCGAGGCCGTCGGCCTCGAGCTCCTCGAGGATCGCCGTCGGCACGTGCTCATGGTCGAAGGTGAGGACGTCGACCGCCTCGGCGAGCGATCGCACGGCCTGCTCGTCGTCATGGCGCCCGAGGACGACCGAGCCGGCGACCTGGGCGGCGCTCTCGTCGGACGCGGTCGCCAGCACGGTGAGCGGGATGCCCAGCTCGATCGCCGGGCCGAGCATCATGCGGGCGAGCTGACCGCCGCCGACGACCCCGATCCTGCGTGCTGCGGCCGCGGCTCCCGACGGCTCCGGCCCGGAGCGTGTCGGGGTGGGGCGCGTCGGGACGGAGCTCGTCGGGACGGGGAGTCGAGGAGTGTCGGAGCTGTCAGGCACGGCCGACAGTCTAGGCGGCACCCCGGGCCCTCCGCTCCCGAGTCCGGATGCGGGGGCCGTCTCAGCTCGCGGGCGCAGCCTCAGCCCCGGGGGTGGCGGTGGCGACGACGGACGACGGATCCCTGCGCGAGCTCCCCGTCGGCGCGCCGGGAGATCGCGGCCCGCGCGGCGGACGCCCGGGCGGCCGGACCGCGGTGCCCGCCGTCGGCCTCCGGGTCCGACTCCGGCAGCTCCTCCCCTGGCGCCGAGATGAGGAAGACCCCGAAGGTCGCGGGACGCTCGGTCAGCAGCTCGAGACGACCGCCGTCGTCCTCGACGAACGTGCGCGCGAGCGCCAGCCCGACGCCCGTGCCCTGCGACGAGGCGCCGGAGACGGAGCGCTCGAACACCATCTTCCCGAGCTCCGCGTCGATGCCCTCTCCCTCGTCGCTGACCTCGATCACCGTCGAGTGGTCGTTGCGACGCACCTTCACCGTGGTGCGTCCCCCACCATGGACCAGGGCGTTCTCGATGAGAGTGGCGACGACCTGCGTGAGCGGGCCCGTGGAGCCCCAGACCGCGGCGCTGCGCGGCACCTGGATGTGCAGTTCGCGCCCGGCACGGCGATACGCGGGGGACCACTCCTCGCTCTGCTGGGTGAGCATCGCGCGCAGGTCCACCACCCCGGGGCTGCGGCGCTGGGAGGATCGGGGAGCATTGATGAGGTCATGGACGACCTCGGTGAGGCGGTCGATCTGCTCGAGGGAGATGCGAGCCTCCTCCCGCACCCATTCCTCGGAGCTCGTCGCGAGGATCTCGTCCAGGCGCATCGACAGCGCCGTCAGCGGCGTGCGCAGCTGATGGGAGGCGTCGGAGGCGAGTCGGCTCTCCGCCTCCAGCCGTTCGGTGAGCATGGCGCCGGAGCGGATCAGCTCCTCGGCGACGTCGTCGATCTCGGAGATGCCCGAGGGGATCCAGGGGCCGCGGGCACGGCCGCTGCCCATCTCCTCGGCCCGTCGGTTCAGCCGCGCCAGCGGCATGGAGATCCGCTGCGCCTGCCACAGCGCGATCGAGGCACCGATGGACAGGGCGGCCAGGCCCGCGACGCCCAGCACGACGCTCGCGCTGGCCGTGTGCGCGCGCACGTCGGACTGCGGGATCGAGACGACGATGAAGGTGTCCGTCCCCTGCGCGGTGGCCGTGAGGGCGTTCTCGCCGGGCGCCTCGCCCGCAGTGATGGTGTCACCGTCGAGCGTCACCGAGATCGAGATGTTCAGGTCGGTCTGCGCATCCACGTGACGCTGGAGCATGGCCTCGTCGATGGGCCTGCTGTCGCTGCGTCGCTGCTCGGTGTCGGTCCGGACCTCCTCGAGGATCGTGTTGGCCTGCGAGCGCAGGGACTCCTGGGTCAGCTGCAGCCACGAGTACACCAGCGGGATCCCGAGCATCAGGACGACCATCAGCACGGTGATCATGGTCGCCTGCAGCACGCGCTGCCGCACGCGTCAGCTCCCGTCGCCGGTCTCGAACCGGAATCCCACCCCGCGCACCGTCGTGATCCGACGCGGATTGGTGGCGTCGTCCCCGAGCTTGCGCCGCAGCCACGAGATGTGCATGTCGAGGGTCTTGGTGGAGCCCCACCACTCGGCACCCCATACCTCGCGCATGAGATCGTCCCGGGTGACCACGCTGCCGGCCTCCCGGACCAGCACGGTCAGCAGGTCGTACTCCTTGGCCGAGAGGCTCAGCTCCTCCCCGTCGGCATAGGCGCGACGGGCGGCGACGTCCAGAGTGACCCCGTTGATGTCGAAGCTGTCGCCAGACTCCTCGGCGGTCTGGGCGCGCCTCAGGAGCGCACGGATGCGGGCCTGGAGCTCGCCCAGGCGGAACGGCTTGGTGACGTAGTCGTCCGCACCGGCGTCCAGGCCCACCACGGCGTCGACCTCGTCGGCACGGGCGGTGAGGATCAGGATCGGGGACTCGAGGCCCCCCTTGCGCAGGCGGCGCGCGACCTCGAGGCCGTCCAGGTCCGGCAGGCCGAGATCCAGGATGACCAGGTCCACTCCCTCGGGACCGGCCGCGATGCCGAGGGCGTCCATGCCCCTCGACGCGCGCATGACCGTGTACCCCTCGCGGTCGAGCGCGCGGGACAGAGGTTCAGCGATGGCGGAGTCGTCCTCGACGAGAAGCAGTCGTGTCACGTCAGCCATCCTAAGCCGCACCCCCGCGGAGCCGGTGCGCGCTGGTCCCGCGCGGCATGTCCCCGGCTCCCACGCCCGACCTCACAGACCCAGGCTGAGCGGTGCGGAGCGGTCGCGCCGCAGCTCGAGCACGCGCACGGTGCCGATGCCGTGCAGCTCCTCGTCGTGCCCGCCGTCGACGTCGAAGCCCCCGGGCAGCGCCTCGGCCACGGCCCGGGCGGTGGCCTCGTCGACGACCACCGATCCCGGCCGGGAGACGGACTCCAGACGGGCGGCGAGGTTGACCGTCGGACCGAACACATCGCCGTAGCGGGAGAACATCGACCCCCAGCACAGGCCCACGCGCACGCCGGGCAGGTCGGGCTCTGCGGTGATGGTCTCGGCGAGGCTGACCGCGATCTGCGCACCGTCCTCCGGGGTGTCGGCGAGGAACATGATCTCGTCGCCGACGGTCTTGACCACACGACCGCCGCCGACGGAGATCAGGTCGCGGCTGATGGCCTCGAAACGGCCGACGACATCGGCCAGCTGGGCACCCGAGAGATCCTGCGAGAGACGCGTGAACTGGACGAGGTCCGCGAACCCGACCGCCCGCTGCAGGGGGAAGAGCTCATCGGTGTCGCGATGCAGCACCTCGGACCCGGCCCGGGCGGCATAGGCGGCCAGCTGGCGCCGGAAGGTGAACATGACCTGGGACTCGAAGGTCTCCAGGAGCTCCGGGACGGCGTCGAGCATCTGCTGGCGCGCCTCGGCGTCGTTCGCGCCGTCGGCGACCTTCGCCTCGTCGACCAGCGCCTCGGTGATCCACATGGCCAGGCGCCCCATATGGAATCCGAGGCCGCGGGTGATCGAGGCGAACGCCCGCTCGGAGAGGACGCCCTCGTCGACGATCGCGGCGAGGTCGCCGATGGCGAAGGCGTCCTCCTCGGTGAACACGACGGTGTCCTCATCCACCGGCGAGAAGCCCAGCGAGCGCCAGTAGACGCTGGTCAGACGTTCAGGGATGCCGTACTCCTCGGCGAGGTCGCGGCGGGAGTACTTGCGCGGCCCCTGCAGGAGGGCCCGCTCCAGGGTGCCCACGCTCCGCCTCACCTCGGCGAAGCGCCGGTTGAGGTCCAGCACCTCCTCCCCGCCCAGGGAGTCCGGCTCGAGGTCCGGGGAGTCCTCCGCGAGGTCAGGAAGATCAGGAGGATCAGGGAGGTCGCGATCGGACAGGCCATCGGACAGGCCGGACCCGGACGCCGTCGGCGCGCCGGAACCCGCCTCCGCCCTCTCGGACGAGGAAGCCCTCGTGAGCGCCTCGCGCTCGACATCGTCGATACCGCTGGTCACGCCGTACGTCCCTCCTGCTCGCCATGCTGGTCCTGCTGATCGTCTCCCCCTCCGGAGCCGCTCATCCTGCCGCCGCCCCCTCCACCCGGCCTGAGATGCCGCACGTCGCCGACATCCACCGGGACGAGCTCCCCGTTCGCACGACGGATCAGGAGCCGCCCTGCGGGATCGACGCTCTCGGCGACGCCGCTGAGCATCGCGCTCTCCTCCGCCTGCCCGTCCGACTCCCCGCCTGCAGGGGCGCCGAGAGGATCCACCCTCACGACCGCACCCAATGTGATGCAGATCATAGTGTAGCGCTCGCGCAGCCCCGTGGCGCATCCGTCTCCGTCCGCGGACGCGAGCGCCTCGAGCTCAGCCTCCAGGAGGTCCCCCAGGCGCTCGGCGAGCGCGATCCTCAGACCGTCCACGCGCCCGTCCGCCGTCGGCCTCGTCGCCGCGGCCTCCGCCGACTCCGGCCCGCGCTCCAGACCGCCGGGGCCCAGCAGCCAGGCCGTCCCGGGAACCGGCGCGCCGGAGCCGTCGAGCACCGGTCCCGCGAGGTTGATGCCGATGCCGAGCAGGACCGTGTCCTGACCGCGGCCCTCGACGAGGATCCCGCCGAGCTTGCGCCCTTCCCGGGTGTGCAGATCGTTCGGCCACTTGAGTCCGAGTGCGGGCCGCGCCGACGGCACGAGCTCCCCGATCGTCTGGAGGGCGGCGACGCCCACCGCGATCGGGAACCAGCTGCGCGCGGCCACCGGCAGCCCCGTGCGGTGCACGAGGGTGAAGGCGAAGGAGCCGGCCGCGGGGGACTCGAAGCGGCGCCCGAGCCGCCCGCGCCCCGCCGTCTGCTCGGAGGCGAGCACGGCGAAGGGCGTCGGCTCCTCCAGCCGCAGGAGCTCGTCGGCGACATCGAAGGTGGAGGTGACGCGGGTGCGCTCGTGCAGGGCGATCCGGGTCGCCGGATCTCGCGGTGACGCAGTTCTCCCTGTGCTCTCCTCGCGCTCCACTGCCCTGCTCCGTCCCTCGTCATGAGATGGCTCCGGGGCGCTGAGCGACCGCGCGCGGCGTCCAGGGGCTCGGCCCTCGGCGGCCACCAGTAGCGTAGTATCCCCGTGTTCATCCCCAGGATCGTCGCGGCCCCCAGGGCCGCAGTTGGAGGCTCCGTGACCGACGCCCCGCGGCCGCTCACCACCGCCCAGCGCCTCGAGGACCTGCGTGAGCGCGACACCGCCGCGGTCTCAGCCGCCGATGAGGTCGCCGTCGAGAAGCAGCATGCGCGCGGCAAGAAGACCGCTCGCGAGCGCATCGCGGATCTCCTCGACGAGGGCTCGTTCGTCGAGACCGACCGCTTCGTCGCGCACCAGTCCCACGCCTTCGGCCTCGACCGCCGCCGCCCCGCGGGCGACGGCATCGTCACCGGGTACGGCACCATCGACGGCCGTCAGGTCTGCGTCTACTCCCAGGACTTCACGGTGTTCGGCGGGTCCCTGGGCGAGGCCCACGGCCGCAAGATCCAGAAGATCCAGGACATGGCCCTCACGACGGGCGTGCCGATCATCGGGATCCTCGACGGCGGCGGCGCCCGCATCCAGGAGGGTGTCGCGTCGCTGGCCATGTTCGCCGGGATCATGCGCCGCAACGTTCGGGCCTCCGGCGTGGTCCCGCAGATCTCCCTGATCCTCGGTCCGGCTGCCGGCGGCGCCGTGTACTCGCCGGCGCTGACCGACGTCATCGTCATGGTCGAGAAGACCTCCCACATGTTCATCACCGGCCCGGACGTGATCCGCACGGTCACCGGCGAGGACGTCGGCTTCGAGGAGCTCGGCGGCGCCCGCACGCACTCGACCCGCTCGGGCGTGGCCCACTACATGGCACCGGACGAGTCCGAGGCGATCGAGTACGTCAAGGACCTGCTCAGCTATCTCCCGGCGAACACGCTGACCCCGGCCCCCGCCTTCCCGGTGCGCATCGAGGAGTCCCGCACCTCGGCGGACTCCGCGCTGGACGCGCTGATCCCGGACTCCCCCAACCAGCCCTACGACATGCTCCAGGTCGTGCGCACCGTGCTCGACGACGAGGAGTTCCTCGAGGTCCAGCCGCTGTTCGCGCAGAACGTCGTGGTGGGCTTCGGACGGGTCGAGGGCCACAGCGTCGGCATCATCGCCAACCAGCCCGCGCACTTCGCGGGGACCCTGGACATCGAGGCCTCCGAGAAGGCAGCGCGCTTCGTGCGCATGTGCGATGCCTACAACATCCCCGTGCTGACCTTCGTGGACACCCCGGGGTTCCTGCCGGGCACCGACCAGGAGTACAGCGGCATCATCCGCCGCGGCGCGAAGCTGCTGTACGCCTATGCGGAGGCGACGGTCCCGCTGGTCACGGTCATCACCCGCAAGGCCTACGGCGGTGCGTACATCGTCATGGGCTCCAAGGACCTGGGGGCGGACATCAACCTCGCCTGGCCGACGGCGCAGATCGCGGTGATGGGCTCGCAGGGCGCGGTGAACATCCTCCACCGCCAGACCCTGCGCGCCGCCTCCGAGGCCGGCGAGGACGTCGGTGCCGAGCGCAGGCGCCTGGAGGCGGAGTACGAGGAGAAGTTCGCGACCCCGTACCTGGCGGCCGAGCGGGGCTGGATCGACAACGTCATCCAGCCCGCGGACACTCGCATCGAGATCGCCCGCGCGCTGCGCGCCCTGCGCACCAAGCGCGACTCGCTGCCCACCAAGAAGCACGGGAACATCCCGCTGTGAGCGCGACCGGTCCCCGCTCGACGATCGCTCCCCTCGCCGGCCCGGCCGACGGTCCGGCACCGGAGCGGCCGGCCGTCAGCCCCTCGGACGTGCGCCTCGTCCGCGGGCATCTGGCGGACGCCGAGATCGCGGCGATCGCGGTGGTCGTCTCCGCCATGAGCGTCACCAGTCGCGTCGAGGCCGAGGAGCGCTCCCTCGCGGAGGGTCTGACCGGCGGCGGAGGCTGGTCCGACGCGCTGCGCACCCACCCCCGATCCCATGCCCTGCGCGCCCAGGCCTCCTCCACCGCCTGGCAGTTCGGCGATCGCTGAGGCGCCCGTCGGCCCCTCCCGGCTCACTAGACTCCCCGCCATGACCCACCCCGCATCCGCCGTCCCCGCGCGCAGCGCGAGCGCTCTGGACGTCCTCGCCGACGAGTACGTCGACCGCCTCGCCTCCCTCGATCCCTTCCTCGCGACCCAGCTCGGCATCACCGGCCACGATGCCGAGGTCACCGACTACTCCCCCGCCGCCGAGGCAGGCCGCGACGCCCTCGCCCGGGAGCTGCTCGCAGCGATCCGCGAGGTCCCCGACGCCGACGAGGCCGACCGCGTCACCCGTGCCGCCCTCCAGGAGCGTCTGGGTCTCCAGCTGGAGCGAGCGGAGCAGCATCTGGACATCTCTGCGGTCAACAACCTCGCGAGCGTCCTGCAGTCGCGCGACGTGCTGGACCTGATGCCCACCGACACCGCCGAGGACTGGCAGGTGATCGCCGAGCGCATGGCGGCCCTGCCGCGCTCGCTGTCCAGCTGGGCCGAGTCCCTGGAGGAGTCGGCGGGCGCCGGCACGGTCTCGGCCCGTCGGCAGCTCCTCCTCGGCGCCGAGCAGGCCCGCGGCTATGCGGCCGACGACGGCTTCTTCGCCGCCTTCGCCCGCCAGGCCGTCGGCTCACCCGAGCAGCGGCAGGCCGTCGCAGCCGCCGCCGACGAGGCCCGCCGCGGCTACCGGGAGATCGCCGATGTGCTGGAGTCGCTCGTCGAGCGCGCACCGGAGGCCGACGCCGTCGGCCGCGATGCCTACCAGCTGGCCTCGAGGACCTATCTCGGCACCGAGATCGACCTCGACGAGACCTACGCGTGGGGCATCGAGGAGCTGCGATCGATCGTCGACGAGCAGGAGATCGTCGCCGCACGGCTGAACGAGCGCTACGGCACCGGCGGGGGCCGCTCCGTCGCAGCCGCCAAGCAGGCCCTGGACGCGGATCCGGAGCGCGTCCTGCACGGCACCGACGCGCTGCGCGACTGGATGCAAGAGCTCTCCGACCGGGCGATCTCCGAGCTCGCCGGGACGCACTTCGACATCCCGGAGCCCCTGCACCGGCTCGAGTGCCGGATCGCGCAGACCGGCTCCGGCGGCATCTACTACACGGGCCCCAGCGAGGACCTCTCCCGGCCCGGGCGCATGTGGTGGGACGTCCCCGCGGGGAACGAGGAGTTCCGCACCTGGCTGGAGACGACGACCGTCTACCACGAGGGCGTCCCCGGCCACCATCTGCAGGTGGGCACGCAGGTCATGCAGGCCGGCGCGCTGAACAGATGGCGCGCGATGATGTGCTGGGTCTCCGGGCACGGCGAGGGCTGGGCTCTGTATGCGGAGCGCCTCATGGACGCCCTCGGCCATCTCTCTGACGACGGCGACCGGCTCGGAATGCTCGACGCCCAGCGCCTGCGCGCAGGACGCGTGGTGCTCGACATCGGCCTGCACGTCGGGCTGCCCATGCCCGAGGATCTCGCCGGCTCCGCAGGCGGGGACTGGACCTACGAGAAGGCCTGGGACTTCATGAGCGCGCACTGGGGCGTGAGCGAGGCCGAGCAGCGGTTCGAGCTGCATCGCTACCTGGGCTGGCCGGGCCAGGCCCCGTCGTACAAGATCGGACAGCGCGAATGGGAGCGTCTGCGCGATGCGGCCCTCGCGGGCGCCGCCGACGTCCCCGCCGCGACCCGCGACTTCCACCGCCGGGCCCTCGAGCTCGGCAGCCTTCCCCTCTCCGTCCTGCAAGGAGCCCTGTGATGACCCAGCCGGAACCCGAGCTCGACCCGCTGCTGCTGCTCGCCTCGGCATCCGAGGGTCGTCGTCGGACCCTCGAGTCCGCCCGCATCGCGCATTCGCGCCTGCCCGTCGACCTCGATGAGGCGGCGATCCTCGACGCCGCCCGCCGGGACGCTCTCGAGCAGAGCGAGCCGCTCGCTCCGGCCGAGGAGGTGCTGCTGCTGGCGCGGGCGAAGGCCGAGGCCGCGACCGCGCGCAGCGACGGCGGATATGTCGTCCTGGGCTGCGACTCCATGCTCGAGATCGATGGGGAGGTCGTGGGCAAGCCGCACACGGCGGAGGCCGCCGCCGAGCGCTGGCGAGCGATGCGAGGACGGACCGCGGTGCTGCACTCCGGCCACTGGCTCGTCGACGACCGGGATCCCGAGGACGGCGGCACCGGCGCGACCCTGGGTGCGACGGCCAGCTGCGAGGTGACCTTCGCCGCCCTCTCGGACGATGAGATCGAGGCGTACGTCGCCACCGGTGAGCCGCTCGAGGTCGCCGGCGCGTTCACGATCGACGGCCTGGCCGGACCGTACATCACCTCGGTCAGCGGGGACCCGCACGCCGTGGTCGGCCTGTCGCTGCCGCTGCTGCGCCGGCTGCTCGGGGAGATCGGCATCGCGATCCACGACCTGTGGGACGAGGACGTCCCGGACTCCGCCGCGCGGTGACCCGCGCCCGGTACTAGACTCGACCACTGCTGCCTCTCGGAAGGAACCCCGCTCCCATGGCCTCTCGCCACGCCAAGCCCCGCCCCCTGTCCACGGTGCTCATCGCCAACCGTGGGGAGATCGCGGTGCGGGTGGCCCGGGCCTGCAAGGACGCGGGCCTGCGGTCGATCGCGGTGTATGCGGACCCCGATCGCGATGCCCTGCACACCACCATCGCGGACGAGGCCTACGCGCTCGGCGGCTCCACCGCCGCGAGCTCCTACCTGGTGGTCGACAAGATCCTCGACATCGCCCGCCGCTCCGGCGCCGATGCGATCCATCCCGGCTACGGCTTCCTCTCCGAGCGCGCCGACTTCGCCCAGGCCGTGATCGACGCAGGACTGACCTGGATCGGCCCGCCCCCCGAGGCGATCGAGAAGCTCGGCGACAAGGTCTCCGCCCGCCACATCGCGCAGAAGGCCGGGGCGCCGCTGGTCGCCGGCACCAAGGACCCTGTCGAGTCGAGCGACGAGGTCGTGGAGTTCGCACGCAAGCACGGCCTTCCGATCGCGATCAAGGCGGCCTTCGGCGGTGGCGGGCGCGGCCTCAAGGTCGCCCGCGAGGAGTCCGAGGTCCGCGAGCTGTTCGATTCCGCGGTGCGCGAGGCGACGGCCTCCTTCGGCCGCGGCGAGTGCTTCGTCGAGCAGTATCTCGACTCCCCCCGCCATGTGGAGACCCAGTGCCTGGCGGACATGCACGGCAACGTCCAGGTCGTCTCCACCCGGGACTGCTCCCTCCAGCGACGTCACCAGAAGCTCGTCGAGGAGGCCCCCGCGCCGTTCCTCACCCCTCAGCAGAACGCCCAGCTGGTCTCCTCCTCGAAGGCGATCCTTCGCGAGGCCGGCTATGTCGGCGCCGGGACCTGCGAGTTCCTGGTGGGTCGCGATGGCACCATCTCCTTCCTCGAGGTCAACACGCGCCTGCAGGTCGAGCATCCGGTGACCGAGGAGGTCGCCGGGGTGGACCTGGTGCGCGAGCAGTTCCGCATCGCCGCCGGCGAGCGCATCCCCGACACCGACCCGGTCACCCGCGGCCATTCCTTCGAGTTCCGCATCAACGGCGAGGATGCGGGCCGCGGCTTCATGCCCGCGCCCGGTAGGGTGCAGCGCTTCGACGCCCCGAGCGGTCCGGGCGTGCGCGTGGAGTCCGGGGTCCGCACGGGCGACGAGATCTCCGGAGCCTTCGACTCGATGCTCGCCAAGCTGATCGTCACCGGAGCGACGCGCCAGGAGGCCCTCGAGCGGTCCCGACGGGCGCTCGCCGAGTTCCGCATCGAAGGCATCCCGACGGTCCTCCCCTTCCACCGTCTCGTGGTCGAGGACCCCGCCTTCGCCCCGGCCGACTCCGAGCAGCCCTTCGAGGTCCACACCCGCTGGATCGAGACCGAGTTCGCCGGCGAGATCGCTCCGGCCCCGCTTCCCGCTCAGCCCGAGGAGCTGGAGGACCGCGAGGCGGTGGTCGTCGAGGTCGACGGTCGGCGCGTCGAGATCTCCCTGCCCGCCTCCCTGCGTGCCCCGCAGGCGCCGGTCCGTCAGCGCCGCAAGCGCTCCCACAAGGCGGCCGGGCAGGCCGCCGACGGGGGGAACGCCGTGACGGCACCGATGCAGGGCACCATCGTCAAGATCGTCGCCGAGGAGGGGCAGACGGTCGCCGACGGCGATCTGCTCCTCGTGCTCGAGGCGATGAAGATGGAGCAGCCCATCACGGCCCACCGCTCGGGGGTGATCTCCGGCCTGTCCGCCGAGATCGGCGCGACCGTCTCCGCCGGCGCCGTGCTCTGCACCATCCAGGACTGAGCGCTCAGACGCCGCGGCCGCCGATGAGCTGCCGGGCGACCTCCGCGAGGGAGCCGGTGAGCGACGGGTAGACGGTGAACGTGCCGGCGAGCTGCTCGGCCGTGAGCCTCTGGGCGACCGCGAGCGCGCACGGGAGGATCAGCTCGCTCGCCCGCGGCGCGACCACCACCGCTCCGATCACGGTGTGCGACCCCGGGCGGACCATGAGCTTCACGAACCCCTCGTCGACGCCCTGCATCTTCGCCCGCGGGTTCGTCGCGAGGGGCAGCATGAGCATCTCACCGGGCACTGTCCCGTCACGGACCTCCTGCTCGCTCGCGCCGACGGTCGCGATCTCGGGGCTGGTGAAGATCGCCGAGGAGATCTGGGCGGCGATCAGAGGGCTGACGGCCTCACCGAGGGCGTGGTGCATGGCGATCCGCCCCTGCATCGCGGCGACCGAGGCGAGCGCGTGCACGCCCGTGCAGTCCCCCGCCGCGTAGATGCCCCGCACACTGGTCCGCGACACCCGATCGGTCTCGATGTGACCGGTGGGCCGCAGCCGCACCCCCGCCTCCTCGAGTCCGAGACCGGAGGTCGACGGGATCCCGCCGAGCGCCATGAGCACGTGGCTGCCGACGATCTCCTCCCCGCTCTCCAGCGTCACCACGACCCCGTCGTCGGTCCTGCGCGCCCCTGCGGCGCGGGACCGGGCGCGCACGTCGACGCCGCGTCGGGCGAATGCCGCCTCGAGCACCGCGGCGGCATCGGCATCGGTGCCCGGCAGGACGCGGTCGCGCGAGGAGACCAGGGTGACCCTGCTGCCGAGCGCCCGGTACGCGCTCGCGAACTCCGCCCCGGTGACTCCGGAGCCGACGACGATCAGATGCGCGGGCAGCTCCTCGAGGGCATACAGCTGCGTCCAGTTCAGGATCCGCTCCCCGTCGCAGGGCGCGGCCTCCAGCTCCCTGGGACGGGCCCCCACCGAGAGGAGCGCGACGTCGGCCTCCACGATCTGCTCGTCCGGCCCCGCGACGTCGGCCGCACCGGCGGCGCTCCGCCGGACGGCGACCCGCTGCGGTCCGGCGAGCCGTCCCCGCCCGTCCAGCACCCGGACTCCGGCGTCGACCAGCGCGGCGCGGATGTCGGCCGACTGGGCGGCGGCGAGCTCCTGCACGCGCTCGTCGACGCGCGCGAGATCCACGGAGACGCCGTCGGCCCCGAGGATCCCGAGCCCGCCGGAGCTCTCGACCTGATCGAGGACCTCGGCGGTCGCGATGAGGGTCTTGGAGGGGACCACGTCCGTCAGCACTGCCGCGCCGCCGACCCCGCGGTCCTCGACGAGCGTGGTCTCCGCACCGAGCCGCGCCGCGGTCAGCGCCGCCTCATACCCTCCCGGCCCTCCGCCGAGGATCACCACCCGGGGGCGATCCCCGGCGGGGCGGAGCCGCGCGGGATCCGCGGGCAGGGCGGTGCTGGGATCGGTCATCGCCGCGCGGCACCTCTTCGTGTCTCCCGGATGGGGGCTTCCGGGCCCTGGACGGTCGTCGTCCCTCCATTGTGTCGTCTCGGTCTCCTCCCGGGGCCGGTTCCGCCGAGGAGGGACCTCCGGGGGCAGGACGGACGGCGCTCGCTGCGCTAGGTTCAGTCCATGAGCGATTCGACTCCCGATCCGTACCTGCTCGCGCGCGATGCCGCCGCCGCGATCGCCGAGGCCAGCGGCGTCGCCTCCCATGATCTCGCCCTGGTGCTCGGCTCGGGCTGGTCCGGCGCCGCCGACCTGCTCGGGGAGACCGTCTGGCAGGCCGACGCGACCACGATCCCCGGGTTCCGTGCGCCTGCGGTCGCCGGGCACGTCGGCACCCTGCGCTCGATCCGGGTCGAGGGCTCCGGGGCGCGGGTCCTGGTGCTGGGCGCCCGCACGCATCTGTACGAGGGCGCGGGCGTGGACCCGGTCGTCCACGGCGTGCGCACGGCGGCCGCCGCAGGATGCCGCACGATCGTGCTGACCAACGGCTGCGGCGGCCTCGACCGCTCCTGGGCCCCCGGCACCCCGGTGCTGATCGCCGATCAGATCAACGGGACGGGCGAGACGCCGCTGCGCGGCGCGACCTTCGTGGACATGACCGACGTGTACACCCCGGCGCTGCGGGACATCGCCCGCGAGGTCGACCCGAGCCTCGACGAGGGCGTGTACATGCAGTTCCGGGGGCCGTCCTACGAGACGCCGGCGGAGGTGCGGATGGCCGGTGCCGTGGGTGCGACGCTCGTGGGCATGTCCACCGCTCTCGAGGCGGTCGCCGCCCGCGAGGCCGGGCTGGACGTCCTGGGCATCTCGCTGGTCACCAACCTCGCCGCGGGCATCAGCCCGGAGCCGCTGAGCCACGAGGAGGTCCTCCAGGCGGGCAGGGACGCAGGGCCGAGGATCTCGCGGCTGCTCGCGGAGACGGTCCGCCGCATCACCGGCGCCGAGGCCGACGACGGGGCAGCGCGATGACCACGGCCGCACTCGATCCGGCGCTGCGTGCGCGCGTCGAGGAATGGATCGCCGACGACCCGGACGTCGGCACCCGTGCCGCCCTCGAGTCCCTGCTCGAGCAGGCCGACGGCGGGGACGCCGCGGCCGTCGACGAGATCGCAGACGCCTTCTCCGGCACCCTGCGCTTCGGCACCGCCGGCCTCCGCGGCCGCATGGGGCCCGGTCCGCAGCGGATGAACGTCTCGGTGGTCTCCCGCGCCGCCCGCGGCATCGCCGACCATCTCCTCGACGACCTCGGCCTCGAGGAGCCCCTGGTCGTGATCGGCCATGACGCGCGCTACGGCTCCCGCGAGTACGCCCGCCGCTCGGCAGCGATCATGACCGCGGCCGGCTGCCGGGTGTCCCTGCTGGACCGGGCGATGCCGACCCCGCTGGTCGCCTTCGCCGTGCGGCACCTGGGCGCCGAGGCCGGCATCGTCGTCACCGCCTCCCACAATCCGCCGGCGGACAACGGATACAAGGTGTATCTCGGTGGACGCGCCGCGGAGCCCGAAGGGCAGGGTGTTCAGATCGTGCCGCCCTCGGATGCGCAGATCGCGGCCCGCATCGACGCCGTGGGCCCCGTGCGGGCCATCGAGGTCGCCGAGGACGGCTGGGAGATGCTCGGCGATCGTCTCCGCGAGCACTATCTCGACGCGATCTGCGCGCCGGTGGACCTCGAGTCCTCGCGCGACGTGCGGATCGTGCACACGGGCATGCACGGCGTCGGCACGGAGACGGCGATCGCGGCTCTGCACCGCACCGGCTTCACCGATGTCCACCCCGTCGCCAAGCAGGCCGATCCCGATCCGGACTTCCCGACCGTCGCCTTCCCGAACCCGGAGGAGCCCGGGGCGATCGATCTCGCCCTCGAGCTCGCCCGCACGCTCGAGGCCGATGTCGTGATCGCCAACGACCCCGACGCCGATCGCTGCGCCGCCGCCGTGCTCGATCCCCATCTCGGAGACTGGCGCATGCTCACGGGCGATGAGCTGGGCGTCCTGCTGGGCGAGCATCTGCTGAGGCGCCACGGCTACGAGGGCGTGTTCGCCCGCTCGGTCGTCTCCAGCCGCTGGCTGGACCAGGTCGTCCGTGCAGGCGGCGGCGAGGCGGCGACCACGCTGACGGGCTTCAAGTGGATCACCCGTGCGCCCGGCATCGTCTTCGGCTACGAGGAGGCGATCGGCTACTGCGTCCTCCCCGACGTCGTGCGGGACAAGGACGGGCTGTCCGCAGCGCTGATGGTCGCCGAGATGGCCGCCGACGCGAAGTCCGAGGGCACGACGCTCGTCGGCCGTCTGGACGACCTCGCCCGTCGCCACGGACTCCACTGCGCCTCGCAGCTGTCGCTGCGGGTCCAGGACCTCTCGCTGATCGGGGCGATGATGGATCACCTGCGGGCCGCTCCCCCGGCATCGCTCGCGGGCTCCCCGGTCGTCGAGGTCCAGGACCTCGCCGAGGGCTCGGTCGCGACCACCGGTCTTCCGCCGACGGACGGCCTCCTGCTCCTCGCCGCCGACGGCACCCGCGTCGTCGCGCGCCCCTCGGGGACGGAGCCGAAGCTCAAGTGCTACCTCGAGGTCATCCTCCCGGTCGCGCCGGATGCGGACGATGCAGAGCTCGGGCGCCTGCGCGCCGACGCCGCCGGTCGCCTCCAGCAGCTGAAGGACGATCTGCAGGAGGACCTTCTCACGGCCGTCGGTCAGGCCTGATCCGCGTCGCCCTCGAGCACAGCGCGGGAGCTCGACAGCCCCAGACGGGACGCACCGGCGGCGACCATGGCCTCTGCCGCCTCACGGGTGCGGATGCCGCCGGAGGCCTTCACCCCGAGCCGATCGCCGACCGTCTCCCGCATGAGTGCGACGGCGTGCTCGCTCGCCCCGCCGGCGGGATGGAAACCGGTGGAGGTCTTCACGAAGTCGGCACCGGCGCGCTCCGCCGCCCGGCAGACGGCGACGATCTGCTCGTCGTCCAGCGCGGCGGACTCGATGATCACCTTGAGCAGCACCGGAGCGGGAGCCGCCTCGCGGACAGCGCGGATGTCGGACTCGACGGCGTCGAAGCGGCCCTCGCGAGCCAGGCCGACGTTGATGACCATGTCGATCTCGTCAGCGCCCTTCGCGGCGGAGTCCGCGGCCTCGGCGGCCTTGATGGAGCTCGCGTGCTGGCCGGAGGGGAAGCCGCAGACGGTCGCGACCTTCACCGTGGTCTCCACCGGGAGCATCGAGGGCGAGACGCAGATGGAGTACACGCCGAGGTCCTCCGCCTCGCGGGCCAGGGCGTCGACATCGTCACGGGTGGCCTCCGGCTTGAGCAGGGTGTGGTCGATCAGCTGAGCGAGCTGGGCGCTGTCGAGGGTCGTCATGCCCGCGATTCTCCCACGCCCCGCTGACGACGACCACCGGCCCGGAGCGAGCGGCGGCAGCGGGATACTCGGGAGCATGCGCGCCCTCGAGATCCATGCCGTCCACGACCTCCGCATCATCACCAGGGAGACCCGCGAGCCCGGGCCCGGGGAGGTGCGCGTCCACGTCGAGTACGGAGGGATCTGCGGATCCGACCTCGCCTACTGGCGCAGCGGCGTCTCCGGGACCGCCGTCATGACGCACCCCTTCGTGCTCGGTCACGAAGTCTCCGGGACGATCAGCGCACTCGGCGAGGGCGCAGGAGCCGCCCTGCGGGTCGGGCAGGCCGTCGCCGTCCATCCGGCGTCGACGCGCGGCCCTCTGCCCGAGCGTCTCCGCGGACGCGACAACCTCCACCCCGACCTCGCCTACCTCGGCTCCGCCGCCCGCACCCCTCACACCGACGGCGGCTTCGCCGAGGAGATCGTCGTCAGCACCGCGCAGACCGTCCCGCTGCCCGAAGGGCTGGGCACGCGCCGCGCGGTCCTCGCCGAGCCCCTCGGCGTCGCGCTGCACGCCGTGCATCGCGCAGGCGAGGTCCGCGGCAAGCACGTCCTGGTCAGCGGCTGCGGACCCGTCGGTCTGCTCGTGATCCTCGCGGCGAAGGAGGCCGGTGCCTCCCGCATCACCGCCGTCGACCCTGCTGCGGCGGCACGTGAGCGGGCGCTCGCCGTCGGCGCCGACGCCGCCCTCGGCGAGCACGCGGACACGGGTGCTGGCACGGGCGCGGGCGCGGGCGTCACCGTCGCCTTCGAGGCCTCGGGAGTGCCCGCCTCACTCACCGCAGTCCTCGCCGCCGTCGGCCCTGCGTCGACGGTCGTGCAGGTCGGGAATCTGCCGATCGGGCCGGTCCTCGTCGCGCTGGGCCCGCTGGTCTCCAAGGAGATCGACTACCGGGGCACCTATCGCTTCGTCTCCGAGATCCGCGATGCGGTCGATCTGCTGTCCCGTGCCGAGGCCGCTGACGCCGTGATCAGCCATGTCCTCCCCTTGGCCGACGCCGACTCCGCCTTCGCGACCGCCGCCGAGGACCGCAGCAGCTCCAAGGTGGTCCTGAAGATCGGGTGAGCGCGATCCGCGGGTGCGATCCAGGGGTGCGATCCACCGGGAGGGTCCCGATCCCCGGACCGGTCCGGGTCCGGGTCCGGGTCCGAAGCACTCCTCCACAGCGCACCGCCGTCCACGGTCCGGCGCCGTCGCTTCCCTCCGTGGCCGGCGGCTGGTGGGCTGGGAGGTGAACGTGGGCAGTGGGCATGGCCGTGACAGGCCGCGGCACAGTGGTGGCACGACGGTGGCAGGACAGTGGACGGGCAGCGGACCGGGATCGAGCAGAGCGGAGCGGGCGATGGTGGAGAAGGGCAGCGGTGCACAGGGCGATGGGTCGTCCGACGAGCGAGACGCGCAGCCCTCAGGTGAGGAGCGTCCTGATGAGGGGGCGCCGCCTCGGGCTGACCGCGACGAAGCGGAGCGCCTCGGCGAGCGCATCCGCGCGCAGGCGTCGCAGATCGCCGAAGCCACCTGCGCCCTGCTGGTCGCGATCTCCGAGTTCGATGAGCGACGGGCGGTCGAACGCTTCGTCGGCATGAAGTCCACCGCGCACTGGCTGGCATGGTCATGCTCCATGTCTCCCGGGACGGCGCGGGAGCACGTCCGGGTCGCTCGCGCGCTGCAGACGATGCCGCGGACGCTCGAGGAGTTCGGTGCCGGACGCCTGTCGTACTCGAAGGTGCGGGAGATGACCCGAGTCGCGGATCAGGTCGACGAGGACGTCCTGGTCGAGATGGCCCGGGAGATGACCGCTGCCCAGCTCGCGCGCACCGTCTCCGCGGTCAGGGCCGCCGACGGGACTCGGTTGAGCCATGATGCATCCCGTCGCGCGTCCTGGTCGGTCAGGGAGGACGGGATGATCGAGCTGCATGCCCTGCTCCCTGCGGAATCCGGTGCCGAGATCGTCTCCGCTCTCGAGCTGGCTCTCTCCCGGGACGGCTCCGAGGCGCCGCCGGGCAGCCGACCGACCGACAGCACGCCGACGGAGGAGAGCGCCGACGCGCGGGACGCGAGGATCACGACGGACCCCACGCCCGAGCAGCGCCGGGCCGACGCACTGGCCGACGTCGCCCGCGGCTACCTGCAGTCCGAGCCGGATGACCGCACCGGAGAGGATCGGCATCTCGTGCTGGTCCAGGTCGACCGCGCAGCTCTCGAGGGCACCGCGGACGTTCCCGCGGGAACGCCACCCCTCGCCGGGATCGTCGGTCTCGGGCCCGTCGAGCCGCGCACGGCCGAGCGCCTCGCCTGCACGGGGAGGATCGCCCTGGTCGTGCGCTCCGACGACGGCGAGGTGCTGCATCTGGGACGCGCGCGCCGTCTGGCCTCCCGTGCCCAGCGCAGGGCGCTGCGGCTGCGCGACCGCACCTGCGTGTTCCCGGGCTGCCCTCAGACCCGGCACCTGGATGCGCACCACACCGTGCCCTGGTCGGAAGGAGGCCCCACCGATATCGAGGGCCTCGCTCTGCTGTGCCGACGCCATCACGTGATCGTCCATGAGGGCGGACTGCATCTGTGTCGCATCGATCGGCCCGAGGCGTCCGCAGGCGCCCGTCCGCACCTGCCTCGCTTCGACGTCGTCGACGAGAACGGCTGCAGCGTGCGGGTGCGCTGGCCCTCCATGCTCGAGGACCCGGAGATCCGCCCCTCGGACGGATCAGCCGCCCGTCAGAGGGCAGCCCACCCGGATCCTCAGCCGTCTCTGCCCCTGGCTCCGCCTCTGACTCCGCCCCTGACGCTGCCCCTGCCGGGTCCGGGCTTCCGCCTCGCCGACTGCGCGGACGCGCTGCTGTCGACCCTGACGCTCGCCGATCCTCCCGGGCCCGACAGCGATGGAGGCATCGAGGAGTCCGTGGACGTGCCGCAGGCCGCATGAGGCGCGGTGCACAGCGGCATCGGCGACGTCGAGCGCGGATCTAGAATCGATCCCCGTGATCCTCGACCGTTCTGCCGCCCCTGCAGCCGGCTCTGAAGCCGCCCCCGCAGCCCGCTCTGGAGTCGGCCCCCTGCCCGTCCGCGCCTCGGCAACCGGTCGTCCGGCCGACCCGCCGCGACGCATCGTGCTCCTGGCCGGCCCCTCCGGCAGCGGGAAGGGCGAGCTCTGCCGACGCGCCGGTCTGCCCACCGTCGCGCTCGACGAGTTCTACCGCGACCAGGACGATCCCGGTCTGCCGCGTCGGTTCGGGATCATCGACTGGGACGATCCTGCATCGTGGAACATCGGAGCCGCGCTCGAGTCGCTCACCGCCCTCGCACACGACGGCGTCGCGGACGTTCCCGTCTATTCGATACCCCGGTCGCAGCGCATCGGAACGACGGTGCTCGACGCTCGAGAGGCTCCGCTGATCATCGCCGAGGGGATCTTCGCCGCCGAGCTGATCGCTCCGCTGCGCGCGGCCGGCCTGCTCGCCGACGCGATCGTCCTGCAGCGTCCCGTCCCGCTCGTGTTCTCCCTGCGACTCGCCCGTGACCTGCGCGAAGGTCGCAAGCCGCCGCTGACTCTGATCCGGCGCGGTCTGGGACTCGCCGGGGATCAGCGCGCCGACGCCGACCGCTGGTGCCGTGCGGGCATGCGGGCCGTCGGTCTCCGGGCTGGTATCCGGGAACTGCGATCGCTCTCGACCCATGCCGTCGCCGACGCCGCGGTCCGGCCCGTCGGAGCCCCCGCCAGCATCCTCAGGATCGCTGCCGTGTGCTTCCTGCGCGACGGCCGGGAGGGTCCCGAGCTGCTCGCGGTGCGCAAGCGCGGCACAGGTTCGTACATGCAGGTCGGAGGCAAGCTCGAGCCCGGCGAGTCCCCGCTCCAGGCGGCGATCCGGGAGGTGGAGGAGGAGCTCGGTGTCCGCCTGGCGCCGGAGGACCTCTCCCCCGTCGGCGACTTCGAGGCGGCCGCCGCGAACGAGCCCGGCACGATCGTCCGCTCGACCGTGTTCCGCACCCGGCGCCAGCTGCCGGAGCCTCTCGAGGTCCTCGCGGAGCTCGCCGACCACTGCTGAGTGCCGCTCGCCCCCGAGGGCCTCGCCGAGAGCGGGAGCACCCGATCCGAGAGCAGGACCGGTCGTCGTCTCGCACCGCTGATGGTCGAGCACATCATGCCCGCACTGCAGGACATCTGATCGGGCAGTGCGGCCGGCAGTGCGGCCGACGGGACAGAGCAGCCGACGGGACAAGGCTGCCGTCTCGGAGGGCGTTCCCGCGGGAACGTCAGGCGATGCGGTCCAGGACGATCCGCCGCGGCCCTGCCTGTGCGGAGTCCATCTCGGCCGCGCCGAGGATCCAGGCTCCGTCGATGGCGGCGAGGGAGCGCTCGAAGCGCTCGGGCGTGTCCGTGTGCAGGGTCGCGAGGACATCCCCTCGGTGCACCCGGTCGCCGATCACCCTGTGCAGCTCGACGCCGGCAGCGGCCTGCACGGCCTCACCGGGACGTGAGCGGCCAGCGCCGAGCCGCCATCCGGCGACGCCCACCTTCATCGCGTCCAGCCCCGTGACCACACCGTCCTCGGCCGCCACCACCTGCTCGGTGTGCAGGGCAGTCGGCAGCGGTGCAGAGGGGTCCCCGCCCTGCGCGGCGATCATCCGTGTCCAGGCGTCCATGGCACGTCCGTCGGCGAGCGCCGCCTCGACGTCGGCGTCGGGCCTGCCGGCCGCCGCGAGCATCTCGCGGGCGAGGGCGACCGTCAGCTCGACGACGTCGTCGGGCCCTCCGCCGGCGAGCACCTCGAGGCTCTCCCGGACCTCGAGGGCATTGCCGACGGTCCGTCCCAGCGGGGCGGACATGTCCGTGAGCAGAGCGACCGTGCGCACGCCCGCGTCGGTGCCGAGGTCGACCATGGTGCGAGCGAGCTCGCGGGCATCGGCCTCGTCGGTCATGAACGCCCCCGCACCGGTCTTCACGTCGAGCGTGAGCGCAGCGGTGCCCTCGGCGATCTTCTTCGACATGATCGAGGAGGCGATCAGCGGGATCGCCTCGACGGTCCCGGTGACGTCGCGGAGGGCATAGAGCTTCTTGTCGGCGGGGGCGAGGCCGGATCCCGCCGCGCAGATCACGGCACCGACCTCCTCGAGCTGCCGCATCATCTGGTCATTGGTGAGGGACGCCCGCCAGCCCGGTATGGACTCGAGCTTGTCGAGCGTGCCTCCGGTGTGGCCCAGCCCGCGGCCGGAGAGCTGGGGAACAGCCACCCCGAAGCTCGCCACCAGCGGAGCGAGCGGGAGGGTGATCTTGTCGCCGACGCCGCCGGTGGAATGCTTGTCGGTGGTGGGCCTGGTGAGCGCCGCGAAGTCCATGCGCTCGCCGCTCGCGATCATCGCGGCGGTCCACCGGGCGATCTCACGGCGCTCCATGCCGTTGAGGAGGATGGCCATGGCGAGCGCGGCCATCTGCTCCTCCGCGACGACGCCCCGGGTGTAGGCGTCGACGACCCAGTCGATCTGGTCGTCGGTCAGCGGCGCGCCGTCGCGCTTGGCGCGGATGACGTCGACGGCGTCGAACGGCTCCACGGCGGGAGAGGTTCCCTGGATGGGCTGTGCGTTCATCGTGGGCCTCCTGGGGCCTGGGCTCGGGCGCGGGAGCGGCGTCGGGGCGGGTCTGAGCGGGTCTGTGTGGATCGGGGCGGGTCGGGGGGGAGCGGATCGGGCGGCGATCCGGCGTGCGGTCAGAGGCCGAGGGATGCGGGCCCGAAGGCCTGGGGAAGCACCTGGTCCATGGTCCGCGGTCCCTCGGGGGTGAGGACGACGAGATCGTCGGCGGCGTGCTCGGACAGCAGCTGCCGGCAGCGTCCGCAGGGCATGCAGACGTCCCGCTCGCCCCGTCCGAGGGACTCCTCCCCGCCGACGCACACGAAGCGCCGGAGCCTTCCGCCCCCTCCGGCGATGAGCTCGCCGACCATGCCGCATTCGGCGCACAGGGTGACACCGTATCCGGCGTTCTCGACATTGCAGCCGCGCACGATGCGCCCGTCGTCGACGAGGCCGGCCGCCCCCACGAGGTAGTGCGAGTACGGGGCGTAGGCGCGCTCGGCGACCTCCCGAGCGACAGCGAGGAGCTCGTCGAACCCGTGGTCCTCCATCATCCCTCCTCCGCTCACCGCTTCTCCCCCGTTCACTGCTTCACGTAGGGGACGCCGTCGGCGGCGGGCACGCGCACACGCCCCACCACTCCGGCGACGGCGAACAGGGTGACGATGTACGGCAGCATCAGCAGGAACTGGCTCGGGACGTCGGCGCCGGACCCGGAAGGGAGCGTGCCCATCCGCAGCTGGAGCGCGTCGGCGAAGGCGAACAGCAGCGCGGCCAGCAGGGCGCCGACGGGGTGGTAGCGCCCGAGGATCATCGCGGCGAGGGCGATGTACCCCTTGCCGGCGCTCATCTCCTCGCCGAAGGCGACGCCGGTGCCGATGGTCAGCGTCGCCCCGCCGAGGCCCGCGACGGCGGAACCCAGCAGCACGTTGGACCAGCGGGTGCGGTTGACGTCGATGCCGACGGTGTCGGCGGCGCGGGGATGCTCGCCGACGGCGCGGACGCGCAGCCCCCAGCGGGTGCGGAACATCGCGATGGTCAGCGCGATGACGATGATCCACATGAGGTAGACGAGCACCGTCTGCTCGAACAGCACCTGGCCGATCACGGGCAGGTCCGCGAGCACGGGGATGCGGATCGTCGGCAGACGCAGGGGCCGGTTGAACAGGTCCGGGTTCTGCTTCATCACGGAGCCGAAGAAGAAGCTGGTCAGACCGATCACGAAGACGTTCAGCACGACGCCGACGATGATCTGCTGCACCTGGTAGGTGATGGCGAACAGCGCCAGCAGTGCGCCGACGACGAGCGCCACGATCGGCGCGGCGAGCAGCCCCGCCCAGGCGCTGCCGACCATCGAGCCGACGAGCACGGCACCGAAGGCGCCGAACAGCAGCTGCCCCTCGATCGCGATGTTGATGACGCCTGCTCGCTCGGAGAGCACGCCGGAGAGAGCGCCGAAGGCGAGCGGGACGGCGAGCACCATCATCGTCTGCAGCAGGGACCCGAGGTCGATGACCGCACCGTTGAAGGCCCAGGACAGGAAGGAGACCACCCACACCAGGCCGAACACGACGATCAGCGTGATGCGCAGGCGCCTGCCGATCGCGATGCCGAGTCCCCCGACGACCGCCAGCGCGACGGCGATCAGCAGGGCGAGCACGGCGAGCACGAGGGACGTGCCGGCCGACGGCACGGGCACATCCCCGGGGACGATGCCGCCCGGGTTCAGGTCGCCGTCCTCGGCGAAGCGGAAGGTCGTGTCCGTGCCGCTGGGCCCGAGCAGACCGAAGGCGACGAGGGCGAGCACTGCGAGGGCGCCGAGGCCTGTGGGCAGCCGCCACCAGCCGGGAGCCCGCTCGGTCGTGCGGGCGGAGGCGCTGCCCGCAGGCGTCGGGGCGGCAGGCCTCTCCTGGTTCTCCTGGACAGAGGTGCTCATGCGCCCGTTCCCTTCCCGGCGTCGGATCGTTCTGAGGGGCCGCTCGGCTCCGTCGTGCTCGTCGGCTCCGTCCGTCCTGCCTGCGCCGCCTTGGTCCGACGCACCCGACCGCCGGGATGGTCGACCCTGCGCAGTCCGATCAGTGTGCGCACGAGCGGCGGAGCGGCGATGAACAGCACCACGAGAGCCTGGATGACCTGGACCAGATCGATGGGCACGCCCTGAGAGGACTCCATGAAGCGTCCGCCCGTGGACAGGCCCGCGAAGAGCACGCCCGCCAGGAGGATGCCGATGGGTCCGGATCGGCCCAGCAGGGCGACCGTGATCGCGTCGAAGCCGATGGATCCGGCGATCGAGCCGGTCAGACGGTGCTCGGTGCCGAGGACGTGCGCAGCGCCGGCGAGACCGACGAGCGCGCCCGCGACGAACATGACGCCGATGGTGCTGCGCCCGAGGTCGATGCCCGCGACCTCCGAGGCGCGCGGGTTCGAGCCCACGGCGCGGAACCGGAAGCCGAGGGTGGAGCGGTTCATCAGCCACCACAGGAACACGACCGAGGCGATCGCCAGGATCAGTCCCGCATGCAGGCGGTAGCCCGATCCCGCGAGCAGCGGCAGACGAGCGGTCGCAGCGACCGCGGGAGAGGTCGGCTGAGCCTGGTTGGCCCCCGTGAACGCCGTCGTCGTCAGGGCGAAGGCCAGGCCGTAGGTGGCGATCCAGTTGAGCATGATCGTGGAGATCACCTCGTTGGCCCCGAAGCGCGCCTTGAGGAAGCCGGCGATGCCGCCGTAGATGCCGCCGGCGAGGATCGCGCCGAGCAGGCAGACCAGCAGGTGGATCCCGTAGGGGAGGTCGAGGGTGAAGCCCAGGTAGCCGGCGACCGAGGCGCCGACGATCAGCTGACCCGCGCCGCCGATGTTGAACAGGCCCGACCGGAAGGACACCGCCATGCCGGCCGAGGCGATGATCAGCGGCGTCGCGACGGTCAGAGTCTCCAGCAGCGGCTTGATCCCGCGGGCGATCGCCGGACCGAGGACGTACAGGCCCGATCCGCCGCGCTCCCGGACGCCCTCGGCGACCGAACCCGCCGCCCGATAGTCGAAGATCGCTCCGCGGAACATCGCCGCATAGGAGTCGACGATCGCGCGGTAGCCGGCGGAGAAGGTGTCGGAGGGCCGGGCGAAGAAGTACCCGGCCGCGGCGCGCAGCTCGGCGTCGGAGACCAGGATCAGCACCGAGCCGATGATGAAGGCGAAGACGAACGCCATGACCACGACCAGGAGATTGCCCCTGGCGATGCGCTCGGCCAGTGAGCGGCCACCGCCCTCCGGAGCGCCCTCTGTGCCCGGATCGCCGGGCTGGACGGCGGTGCCGGGGGCGACGGCGCGCGCCGCTCCGTCGGACGTCTCGCTCATACGATCTCTCCTTCGTCGGCGAGCTGGGAGTCGGTGGTGCGGGCACCGGCGGCGACGGCCTCCCGGGCCGCCTCGACGGTGTATCCGGCCATCATCAGGCCCAGCACATCGCGGTCCTCGTCGGCGGGCACGATCCCGAGGATCGCGCCGCGGTACATCACCGCGATCCGGTCGGAGAGCTGGACGACCTCGTCGAGCTCGGTGGAGACGATGACCACGGGGGTCCCCTTGTCCCGCTCGGCGATGATCCGGCGATGGAGGAACTCGATGGAGCCGACGTCGACCCCGCGGGTGGGCTGCGAGGCGATCAGCAGCGAGAGGTCGCGGCCGAGGGCTCGCGCCATGACGACCTTCTGCTGGTTTCCGCCGGACAGCGTGGAGACGGGATCGTCGATCGACCCGGTGCGCACGTCGTACTCGGCGACGTCCTGCTCCGCGCGTCGGCGGATCGCGCCGGGATGCAGGGAGATCCCCGAGCCGAAGGGCGGACGATGATGCTGATCCAGCACGAGGTTCTCGGCGACGGTGAAGTCGGGGATCAGCGCGTCATGGGTGCGGTCCTCGGGCACGAAGCCGACCCCGGCGTCGAGGATCTGACGCGTGCTGCGCCCCACCAGCTCCTCGCCCTCGAGGCGGATCGAGCCCTTCACTCCGCCCTGCAGACCGAGGAGCGCCTCGGTGAGCTCGGTCTGGCCGTTGCCCTGGACCCCGGCGACGCCGAGCACCTCGCCCCGGCGGACCTCGAGGTCGATGCCGTCCAGCAGCACGGTCCCGGCGTCGTCGGCGACGCTGAGATCCGTGACCTGCAGGGCGACGTCGCCCGGTGCGGAGGCCTCCTTCTCCAGGTCGAGGGCAACGGCGCGGCCGACCATCAGGGAGGCGAGCTCCGTCTGATCGGCCGTCGGATCCGCCGTGCCGACGACCCTGCCTCGGCGGATCACGGTGATGCGGTCGGCGACGGCCTTGACCTCGCGCAGCTTATGGGTGATGAAGACGATGGAGGTGCCCTCGTCGCGCAGCTGCCGCATGATCTCCATGAGCTCATCGGTCTCGTGCGGGGTGAGCACGGCGGTGGGCTCGTCGAGCACGAGGATCTCGGCTCGGCGGGAGAGCGCCTTGATGATCTCCACACGCTGCTGGGCGCCGACCGGGAGGTCCTCGACGACGGCGTCGGGATCCAGCTCGAAGCCGAACCGCTCGGAGATCTCCCGCACGGTCCGACGGGCGGCGCCGAGGTCCAGGAACCCGAAGCTGCTGGGCTCGTGGCCGAGCATCACGTTCTCGGCGACGGTGAAGGGCGGCACCAGCATGAAGTGCTGGTGGACCATGCCGATGCCGGCCCGCATGGCTTCACCGGGACCGGCGAACCGCACCGGCCGGTCGTCCAGGAGGATCTCGCCGCCGTCCGGCCGGTAGAGGCCGTACAGCACGTTCATGAGGGTGGACTTCCCGGCACCGTTCTCGCCGAGGAGCGAATGGATCTCTCCGGGCTCGACCACCAGGTCGATCGCATCGTTGGCCACGAAGGTGCCGAACACCTTCGTGATCCCTCGGAGCTCGAGCTTCACGCGCGCTCTTCTCTACGTCGGGTCATGGATCTCAGTCGGGTGGCGGAACCGGCCGGGCGAGGGAGGCATGCTCCCCCGCCCGGCTCGGCCGCCCGATCTCAGAGGTTCTGCGGCGAGGCGTCGGACTCGACGACCAGGTCGCCGGAGATGATGTCCGCCCGCAGCTGGTCGATCTCGGCCTGCAGGTCGTCCGAGACCATCGACTCGAGATCATGGTACGGCGCGAGATCCACGCCGCCGTTCTCGAGGGTGCCGATGTACGGCTCGTTCTCGAACTCTCCGGAGTTCGCGGCGGTCGTCACCTCCTGGACGGCCGGGCCGATGCCCTTCATCACCGAGGTGAGGATCAGGCCGGTGGCATCGTCGTCGTCGACCGACTCGTAGCCGTCGGAGTCGACCCAGATGACGTAGCGGCCGTCGGCCTCCTTGGCGGAGGCGAGGGTGCCGGAGCCGACGGGGCCGGCGACGGGCATCACGATGTCCGCGCCCTGCGAGTAGAAGGTGTCCGAGAGGGCCTTGCCCTTGGACTGGTCCTCGAAGTCACCGGTGAAGGACCCGGTCTGGGCCTCCTTGTCCCAGCCGAGCAGCTCGACGTCGGCGTCATGCGCCTCGTTGTAGGCGGCGACGCCGTCGGCGAAGCCGTCCATGAAGATGGTGACGGTCGGGATCTGGATGCCGCCGTAGGTGGCGACCTTGCCGGTCTCGGAGGTTCCTGCGGCGAGGTACCCGGCGAGGTAGGCGGCCTGCGCGGTGTCGAAGGACAGCGGCTTGACGTTGTCGACCTCGATGGCGTTGCCGTCCTCGTCCTGCGCGGTCGAGTCGATGATCGCGAACTCGACGTCGGGGTTGGCCTGGGCCTGGGACCCGGTGGCGGGCGCCAGCAGGAAGCCGACGGTGAAGATCAGGTTGCAGTCCTGGGAGACCAGGTTGTCGATGTTGGTGATGAACTCCGAGTTGTCGGTCGACTGCGCGGTCGCCGTCTTGATGCCCAGCTCCTCCTGAGCGGCGACGAGTCCCTCATGGCCCGACTGGTTGAAGGATCGGTCGTCGAAGCCGCCGGAGTCCGAGACCATGCAGGCCTTGAAGTCCGAGGTGGCGCCGCCGGCGTCGCTGCCCGAGGATGCCTCCTCGGGGGCGGTGCCGCAGGCGGCGAGGGCGAGGACGCCGACGCCGGCGAGGGCGGCGGCACGCGTGATGCTCTTCATGGGTTCCTCCGGATCGATGGGACCGCGCTCCCCCGGATCGCGGGGGCCGACAGGTCGCGGTCCATCGGACTGTAGCCCCGCGCGCGGGCCCCGACAGCACCCAGGGCACCGGTGTTCATGAACTGTTATGAACTCGGAAGAAACATCCGTCGTCGCGGCATCGCCGGCGAGGCGTCCGGCGCATCCGGAGGGCTGCGGATCAGGCCACCAGGTCCCGCTGCAGGCATGCGGAGGCGAGCACCGCCGCACCGATGCCGATGGCGCGCTCGTCGATCATGAGATCGCCCATGTGCAGGTCGTATGTGCGACCACCGGGCGTGCGGGTGCCCAGCCGCGCGAGAGCTCCCGGGACCTTCTCGAGGTACCAGGCGAAGTCCTCTCCGCCGAGGGACTGGGCGGTGGGGTCGACGTTCTCCCGTCCGAGCACGCTCGAGGCCGCGGCGTCCAGGACGCCGACCGAGACCGCCGCGTTCGACACCGGCGGCACCCCGCGCTCATGGGTCACCCTGGCCTCGACGCCCCAGGGCCGCACGAGGTCCGCCAGGACGCTCTCCAGGAGCTCCTCCGCCTGGTCCCAGGCGTCGTGGTCGAGGCAGCGCAGGGTCCCCTCGAGCGTTCCCGAGCTGGGGATCGCGTTGAAGGCGGAGCCGGCATGGATGCTCCCCCAGGTGAGGTTCACTCCCGAGCGCGGATCCATGCGCCGGGTCAGCGCGGCGGGGAGCTGGGTGACGATGGAGCCCAGGGCATAGACGAGATCCTGGGAGAGGTGCGGGCGCGAGGTGTGCCCTCCGGCACCGCGGACCTGGATCTTCACGGGATCGGTGGCCGAGGTGATCGGTCCGACCTTCAGCCCCACGTGCCCGACGTCCACCCCGGGATCGCAGTGGAGGGCGAAGATCGAGTCCACTCCGTCGACCACCCCCTCCCCGATGAGCTCGAGGGCGCCGCACGGGTGGCGCTCCTCGGAGGGCTGGAAGACCAGGCGGACGCCTCGGCGCAGCGCCCCCTCGTCGGCGACCCGCACGAGCGCGGTCGCAGCGCCGACGACGGTGCTCATGTGGACGTCGTGCCCGCACGAATGGGAGACGCCCTCGACGGCCGAGCGGAAGGACACCGCGGTCAGCTCGGGGATCCCCAGCGCATCCATGTCCGCACGCAGGGCCACGGGCTCGAGCGACGGATCCGAGCCGGGGATGTCGCAGATCAGCCCGGTGCGAGGCATGAGCGTCGGGGTCAGTCCCAGGCGCTGGAGCTGATCGGCGATGAAGTCGGTGGTCTTGTGCTCCTCGTGGGAGAGCTCGGGGTGACGATGGAGATGGCGGCGCACATCGCGCAGCGCATCGGCACGCTCGCGCACGGTCCGGACGATCAGTCCCTCGGGTCCCAGCATCGCGGCCGCCGCGGCTGCCTCCGGGGGTGCGGCGCCTGCCGGCGCGCCCGCCCTCGTCCCGACCGTCGCCTGCTGGGCCTGGTCCACCTGTCCACTTCCGTCCTGCGTCCGTTCGCGCGCGGGGCGCGATGCCGTCCCTGCCGTGCGCGTCGGCCGGTCCGACGCGCGGAGCGCCGCGAGGCGAGATGCTGCAGGGGACGACGACGGGATCAGCGAAGGTTCCCGAGCCCCCGCTCGTCGAGCGATGCGACGAGGGTCGAGAGGTCCTGGGCGGCGTCGTCGGCGAGCACCAGCAGCACCTCGGGCGTGTCCACCACGCTGATCCCCTCCACCCCCACCAGGGCGATGCGGCGATCAGCCGCACCGTACACCGTGGCCCGGGCCCCGACGGCATCGACCGATGCGGATCCCAGCACTCGGACGTCCCCGGGAGCGTCGCCGACCGCCGTCGCCCGCCCGGCCAGCTCGCCCGCCGCATCGGAGCGCAGCTGGCGGGCGAGAGCGCCGAAGTCTCCGACGTCGTCCCAGTCGAAGGAGGACGGCACGACGGCCACCCGGCCCTGCGCCGCGAGCGGCTCCGCCAGCGCATGGTCGATCGCGATGGCTGTCAGATGCGGCCACACCCGCTCGAGCACCGCCTGCTCCTCGGCCGTCCCGGCGGCGGCGGCGATCTCCCTCACCCCTGCCGCGAGGCTCGGGATCTGCTCGCCGAGGGCATCGAGCAGACCCTGCGCACGGACGACGAACATCCCCGCGTTCCAGAGGAACCGTCCCGTGGCCAGGAACTGCTCCGCGCGCTCACGGTCGGGCTTCTCGACGAAGCGTGCGACAGGAAGGGCTCCGCCCGCCGGGGCGCCGACGGACCCGTCGGGCGCGCCCCCGCCCTCCGCACGCTCGATGTATCCGAAGCCGGTCGCCGGATGCGAGGGCTCGATGCCGATGGTGACCAGGTACCCCTGCTCGGCCGCTTCTCGCGCGCTCCGCACGGCGCGGCGCAGGCCCCCCGCATCGGCGATGAGATGGTCGGCGGCGAAGGAGCCGATCACCGCTTCCGGATGCTCGCGCTCGACGAGCGCCGCGGCGAGGGCGATCGCCGGCATGGAGTTGCGCGGCGACGGCTCGACGACGATCCGCGCCCGGTCCCCGACCTGCGAGCTGACCGCCTGGGCATGAGCGGCTCCCGTGACGACGATCGGTGCGGCGTCGGCGAGCGGCGCGACCCTGTCGAGGGTCGCCTCGAGCAGCGATGAGCCGGTGCCGAGAAGATCCAGGAGGAACTTGGGCCGGTCCCGGCGTGAGAGCGGCCACAGGCGCGTGCCGGAGCCGCCGGCGGGAACCACGGGGACGAAGGGCACGGAGCTCATGCGAGCGAGCGTAGCGACCTCCGGCGACGCCGCCGAGGGACCTCCGCTCCGCGGACAGCACCTGCCCCGAGGACCTCTCGGAAACCGCCCTCCACGGCTGGAGGGCACGATGCCGGCCGCCGCGCGGTGCACAGAACATGCACGTCATGGTGCTACGCTGGCCGGGTCCCCGTCGGGGGCGATGATGATGTCGCCGTGTCGTGAACCGGTCCTTGTCGCGGGCCCTCCCACCCGCGACCCCGAGGCTGATCGCGTCGGGCTCCCGGTGCCGGCCGCCAGAGCGTCGGCGTCCGCTCATCCGCCCGCCGACGCCATCCCGTCGCTTCTGGAGGAACTCCGTGGCATCCGCCCAATCCGGGACGCTGTATCGCGGTCGCGAGGGCATGTGGTCCTGGGTCGCCCACCGCATCTCAGGCATGCTCATCTTCCTGTTCCTGCTCGTCCACGTCCTGGACACCGCGCTCGTGCGCGTGTCCCCCGAGGCGTACAACGAGGTCATCGGCCACTACAAGACCGTGGTCTTCGGCCTGGGCGAGATCGGCCTGGTCGGCGCGATCTGCTTCCACGCGCTCAACGGCCTGCGCATCATCCTCGTGGACTTCTGGTCCAAGGGCACCGCCCATCAGCGCAAGCTCTTCTGGGGTGTCGTCGCGGTATGGGTCGTCCTGATGATCGGATTCGTGCCCCGCCAGCTCATGCACATGTTCGGAGCCTGATGATGACCACGCGGACCTCGACCTCCCCCACCATCCCGGAGCCCACCTCGCGCTATCGCCGCTCGGGCATGCGCGGAGTCAACAGCGAGATGCTGTCCTGGCTGTTCATGCGCGCCTCCGGCGTCCTGCTGGTGATCCTCGTCTTCGGCCACCTCTTCGTGAACCTGTGGCTCGGCATGGGCGTCAAGGGCATCGACTTCGCCTTCGTCGCCGGCAAGTGGGCCAGCCCCTTCTGGCAGGTCTGGGACCTGCTGATGCTCTGGCTGGGCCTCATCCATGGCGGCAACGGCGTGCGCACCATCATCAACGACTACGCGCGCGGCCCGCGCCTGCGGCTGACGCTGAAGGCGCTGCTGTACTTCGCCGTGGTCATCACGATCGTCCTCGGGACGCTCGTGATCTTCACCTTCGATCCGTGCCCTGCGGGCGCGGAGCCGAGCCTCCTGCCGTCCATCTGCACGGGCTGAGCGTCCGAGCCCACCGGCTCACGCCGTGCCCCCGCCTCTCCATCCCGGCCACCCCGAAACGGAGCATCGACCTCATATGCAGACCCATTCCTACGACGTGGTGATCGTCGGAGCAGGCGGCGCCGGCATGCGCGCCGCCCTCGAATCCTCGAAGCGCGCCCGCACCGCCGTCGTCACCAAGCTCTACCCCACCCGCTCGCACACCGGCGCCGCGCAGGGCGGCATGTGCGCCGCCCTCGCCAACGTCGAGGAGGACAACTGGGAGTGGCACACCTATGACACCGTCAAGGGCGGCGACTACCTGGTCGACCAGGACGCCGCCGAGATCATGGCCAAGGAGGCCATCGACGCGGTGCTCGACCTGGAGAAGATGGGACTGCCCTTCAACCGCACCCCCGAGGGGCGCATCGATCAGCGCCGCTTCGGCGGGCACACCCGTGAGCACGGCGAGGCACCGGTGCGCCGCGCCTGCTACGCCGCCGACCGCACCGGGCACATGATCCTGCAGACGCTCTACCAGAACTGCGTGAAGCAGCAGGTGGAGTTCTTCAACGAGTACTACGTGCTCGACGTCCTCATGACGGGCGATCCGCGCACCGATGACGAGGTGCGCGCCTCGGGCGTGGTCACCTACGAGCTCGCCACCGGTGAGATCCACGTGTTCCGCGCGAAGTCGGTCGTCTTCGCCTCGGGCGGCTTCGGCAAGGTCTTCAAGACCACGTCCAACGCCCACACCCTCACCGGCGACGGCCCCGCGATGGCGCTGCGCCGCGGAATCCCGCTCGAGGACATGGAGTTCTTCCAGTTCCATCCGACGGGCCTCGCGGGCCTGGGGATCCTGCTGTCGGAGGCCGCGCGCGGCGAGGGCGCGATCCTGCGCAACTCGAGCATGGAGCGCTTCATGGAGCGCTACGCGCCGACGCTCAAGGACCTCGCCCCGCGCGACGTGGTCGCCCGCGCCATGGCCAACGAGGTGCGCGAGGGCCGAGGCTGCGGCCCGAACAAGGACTACGTGCTGCTGGACCTCACCCATCTCGAGCCCGCGCACATCGACGCCAAGCTCCCGGACATCACCGAGTTCGCCCGCACCTACCTGGGAGTCGAGCCCTACACGGAGCCGGTGCCGGTCTACCCCACCGCGCACTACGCGATGGGCGGGATCCCCACCAATGTCGAGGGCGAGGTCTTCCGCAGCGCCACCGACACCATCCCCGGCCTCTACGCCGCCGGCGAGACCGCCTGCGTGTCCGTCCACGGCGGCAACCGGCTGGGCACGAACTCGCTGCTGGACATCAACGTCTTCGGCCGACGGGCCGGCATCGCCGCCGCCGAGCATGCCGCCGGCGTCGACCTGCCCGAGCTCCCCGAGGGCGTCGAGGCACCGACCGTCGAGCTGCTCCAGCGACTGCGGGACCGTCCGGCCACCGAGGACCGCGTCGCCGACATCCGTCGCGATCTGCAGGAGACCATGGACGCCAACGTCCAGGTGTTCCGCACCGAGGAGACCTGCCGCAAGGCCCTGGCGGACATCGTCGAGCTCAAGAAGCGCTATGAGACGGTCGCCGTGCAGGACAAGGGCCTGCGCTACAACCTCGATCTGCTCGAGGCCGTGGAGCTCGGCTTCCTGCTGGATCTCGCGGAGACCGTGGCGCTGGGCGCCCTCTACCGCAAGGAGTCCCGCGGCGGCCACTTCCGCGAGGACTACGACAAGCGCGACGACGTCAACTTCCTCCACCACACGATGTACTACCGCACCCTGGAGGGTGAGGAGGGCACCGAGGGCACCACGATCCGCCTCGGGGCGAAGCCCGTCGTGATCACGCGCTACGAGCCGAAGGAGCGTACCTTCTGATGACTGCCGTCGCCGAGAAGAGCCCGGCCCCCGAGGCCTCCGCCAGCGAGATCCGCTCCTTCCAGGTCACCCTGCGGATCAACCGCTTCGATCCGGAATCGGACCAGGGCCCGCGCTGGGAGGACTTCACCGTCACGATGCATGGCACCGATCGCGTGCTGGACGCCCTGCACGAGATCAAGTGGCATCTGGACGGCTCGCTGACCTTCCGCCGCTCCTGTGCGCACGGCGTCTGCGGATCCGACGCGATGCGGATCAACGGCCGCAACAGGCTGGCCTGCAAGACGCTCCTGAAGGACCTGGACATCTCCAAGCCCATCACCGTCGAGCCCATCAAGGGACTGCCGGTGGAGAAGGACCTGATCGTCGACATGGAGCCGTTCTTCGACTCCTACCGCGAGGTCATGCCGTTCCTGGTCGCCCACGGCCAGGAGCCGAGCCGGGAGCGCCTGCAGTCCGCCGAGGAGCGCGAGCGCTTCGACGACACCACCAAGTGCATCCTCTGCGCCGCCTGCACCTCTTCCTGCCCGGTCTTCTGGACCGACGGCCAGTACTTCGGACCGGCCGCGATCGTCAATGCGCACCGCTTCATCTTCGACTCGCGCGATGATGCCGGGGAGCAGCGCCTGGAGATCCTCAACTCCAAGGAGGGCGTCTGGCGCTGCCGCACGACCTTCAACTGCACCGAGGCATGCCCCCGCGGCATCCAGGTGACCAAGGCCATCGCCGAGGTCAAGCAGGCCGTGATCCGCGGCCGCGTCTGACCCTCCTGGCAACGGCCGACGCGTTCCCGCGGGAACGCGCCGAGCGTGCCGGGCATGCACATGAACCGCCCGCCGGGGAGATTCCCGGCGGGCGGTTCGCGCGTGGAGCCGATCAGGAGTAGGCGACCACGAGAGGCGCGTGGTCGGACCAGCGGGTGTCGTAGCTCGGTGCACGATCCACCTGGGCGGAGATCGCTCGCTCCCCCAGCTCCGGGGTGGTCAGCTGGTAGTCGATGCGCCAGCCGGAGTCGTTGTCGAAGGCCTTCCCGCGCTGCGACCACCACGTGTACGGCCCGGGGACGTCCCCGGCCAGGCGGCGCTGCACGTCCACCCAGTCGCCCTCGACGAGCAGCCGGTCCAGGTAGGCGCGCTCCTCGGGGAGGAAGCCGGCGGACTTCAGGTTGCCCTTCCAGTTCTTGATGTCGTTGTTGCCGTGAGCGATGTTCAGATCCCCGGTGAGCACCACGTGCCGGCCGTCGGCCCGCAGCGCTCCGAGCCGCTCCATGGCCACGTCCAGGAAGGCGTACTTGTCGACCATCGTCTGCGGCTTGTCGAGGTTGCCCGAATGCATGTAGCAGGAGATGACGGTGAGGTCCCTGCCGTCGCCCAGCGGGTCCTCGAGGTCCGCCTCTAGCCAGCGCCCGGTGTGGGCGGGCTCGGTGAGGCCCGGCAGACCGCGTCGCACGCCCTCGAGATCGATCCGCCCGAGGGAGGTGCGGGCGGCGATCGCGACGCCTGCCCGGCCCTTGAGCTCGGAGGCCTCGCCGACGATGGTCCAGCCCTCCCCCACGAGGCCGGCCAGCAGCTCGTCGGGCGCCCGGACTTCCTGCAGGGTGATGACGTCGGCGGTGGTGGCTGCGAGCCAGTCGGCCATGCCCTTGCGGGCGGCGGCGCGCAGGCCGTTGACGTTGACGGTGGCGAGGGTGAGAGTCATGGGCGCCAGTATTCCAGGAGGTCCTGACTCCGCAGGGCCCGCCGCTCGGGGCCGCCCGGGGCGACCCCGAGCGGCCCTGTCGGAGGATCGTCCGCCGATCAGGCGGCGGGACCGATTCCCGCGGAGTGCTCCGCCATCTCGACCACGTTCTGCACCAGCAGCGCACGGGTCATGGGTCCGACGCCACCGGGGTTCGGCGAGATCCACGAGGCGACCTCGGCGACCGCCGGGTCGACATCGCCGACCAGCTGGGCCTTCCCGCCCTCGGGGTCCTCGACCCGGGAGACGCCCACATCCAGCACGACCGCTCCCGGCTTCACGTCCTCGGGACGCACCAGTTGCGCGACCCCGGCGGCGGCGACGATCACATCGGCGCTGCGCAGGTGGTCGGACAGGTCCGTGGTGCCGGTGTGGGTGAGGGTCACCGTCGCGTTGATCTCCCGACGGGTCAGCAGTGCGCCGATGGAGCGGCCCACCGTGACACCGCGGCCGACGACGACGACGTCCTTGCCCTTGAGGTCGATGTCGTGGCGCAGCAGCAGCTCGATGACGGCCCGAGGAGTGCAGGGCAGAGGGGTGAGGATCGGGCGGTAGGCGTTGAGCACCAGGCGCCCCAGGTTGGTGGGGTGCAGACCGTCGGCATCCTTGGCAGGGTCGATGCGCTCGAGGATCGCGTCGGTGTCGATGTGGCCCGGGAGGGGCAGCTGCACGATGTAACCGGTGCAGGCGGGATCGGCGTTGAGCTCGTCGATGACGGACTCGAGCTGCTCCTGGGTGGTCTCCGCCGGAAGATGCTTCTGGATCGAGTTCAGGCCGATGAGGGCGCTGTCACGATGCTTGCCGCGCACGTAGGCGGCACTGCCGGGGTCCTCCCCCACCAGCACGGTGGCGAGACCGGGCTGGGGATGGCCGGCGTCGACGAGCGCGGAGACGCGCTCGGCGAGCTCCGCCTTGATGGCCTTCGCGGTGGCCTTGCCGTCGAGGATCTGAGCGGTCATGGCGCTCCTTCCGGGAGAGCTGGTGAGGTGGAAAGGGGCGGGGCCCGGCATCCGCCGGGCCCCGCAGGGTCGATCAGTACTGCTGGAGATCCGCGTAGAGCGGCTTCTTCTCGGCGAGCACCGCGGTGCGTGCCCGCAGGGACTCGACGTCGGCGCCGCCGGTCAGCGCCAGAGCGATGACCTCGGCGACCTCGGTGAACTCCTCCTTGCCGAAGCCGCGGGTGGCGAGCGCCGGGGTGCCGATGCGCAGGCCCGAGGTGACCCGCGGGGGACGGGGGTCGTTGGGCACGGCGTTGCGGTTCACGGTGATGCCGGCCTCGTGGAGGAGGTCCTCGGCCTGCTGGCCGTCGAGCTCGCTGTCCACGAGGTCCACGAGCACGAGATGGACGTCGGTGCCGCCGGAGATGACCTTCACACCTGCGGCCTTCGCGTCCTCGGCCTGGAGACGCTCGGCGATGATCTTCGCGCCCTCGAGGGTGCGAGCCTGGCGGTCCTTGAACTCCTCGGACGCGGCGACCTTGAGCGCCACGGCCTTGGCTGCGACCACGTGCATGAGCGGGCCGCCCTGCTGACCGGGGAAGACGGCGGAGTCGATCTTCTTCGCCCACTTCTCCTTGCACAGGATCATGCCGGAGCGGGGGCCTCCGATGGTCTTGTGGATCGTGGTGGAGACGACGTCCGCGTAGGGCACGGGGCTCGGGTGCAGGCCCGCGGCGACGAGTCCGGCGAAGTGCGCCATGTCGACCCAGAGGGCGGCGCCGACCTCGTCGGCGATCTCCCGGAAGCGGGCGAAGTCGAGATGACGGGTGTAGGCCGACCAGCCGGCGACGATCACCTTCGGCTGGGACTCGAGCGCGAGGGCGCGCACCTTGTCCATGTCGATCAGGCCCGTCTCGGGCTCGGTCTCATAGGCGACGATGTCGTAGAGCCGCCCGGAGAAGTTGATCTTCATGCCGTGCGTGAGGTGGCCGCCGTGCGCGAGCGAGAGACCCATGAGGGTGTCCCCCGGGCGCGCCAGGGCATGCATCACCGCAGCGTTGGCGGTGGCGCCGGAATGCGGCTGGACGTTCGCATGCTCGGCGCCGAAGAGCTCTTTGGCGCGGGCGATCGCGATCTCCTCGGCCACGTCGACCTCTTCGCAGCCGCCGTAGTAGCGGCGACCGGGGTAGCCCTCCGCGTACTTGTTCGTCAGCACGGAGCCCTGCGCCTGCAGGACCGCGCGAGGGACGAAGTTCTCGCTGGCGATCATCTCGAGCGTGCGCTGCTGTCGCGCGAGCTCGCGATCGAGCACGCCGGCGATGTCGGGATCGAGATCGGCGATGGACTGATCGAGGACGTTCACAGGGCCTCCTGCGGAGTCGGGGTGGAGCGGGGTCGTGGCCGCCGGACCATCCTAGGCGGGGATCAGAGATCGACGCCGAGTCGGACGGGTTCCGGGACGAGTGTGATGCCGAACGCATCATGGACGCGGTCGCGCACGTCCCGAGCGAGCTCGACGACGTCGTCGCTCGTGGCGCCTCCGCGGTTGGTGAGCGCCAGGGAGTGCTTCGAGGAGACCGCCGCCGTCGGCCCGAGGGCATGGCCGCGCTCGATCCCGGCGTGGCTGATCAGCCACGCGGCGCTGGTCTTGACCCGACCGTCGCCGACGTCGAAGCGCGGGGCGTCCTCGGGAAGCAGGGCGGCCCGCTCGGCGGAGACGATCGGATTGGTGAAGAAGGAACCGGCCGACCACGTGTCGTGATCGGCAGGATCCAGCACCATGCCCTTGGCGCCCCGGATGCGCAGCACCGCGTCACGCACCTCGGTCATGGGGGCGCGCTGCCCGACCTCGACGCCGAGGGCGTCGGCGAGCTGGGCGTACCGGATCGGTGCGGACAGCCGCCCGATCGTGTGCTGGAAGGTCACCGACAGCACGACGTAGCGTCCCGTCGCCGACGGGACGGGGCCCCCGTAGCGGGTGCGCTTGAAGATGCTGTCACGGTAGGAGAAGCCGCAGTCGGCGGCGAAGAAGGTCCTCACGGCGCGCTCCTCCCGATCCCAGGTGCGCACGCGGGAGATGGTCGAGGCGACCTCCTGCCCGTAGGCGCCGACGTTCTGGATCGGGGTCGCGCCGACGGAGCCGGGGATGCCCGAGAGTGCTTCGATGCCGATCATCTCGCGCGCGATCGCGTAGCGCACGGCCCGGTCCCAGCGGACGCCGGCGAAGTGCTCGACGATCGCTCCCCCGCAGGTGGGATCCAGCGGCGTGAGCTCGGCAGGGTCGACGGGGATCCCGTCGGGCTCGCCGGAAGGACCGATCTCGCAGGTGGCGTCGAGGCGCGGCGGCTCCTCGGGGTCCTGGAGCAGCACGACGGTGCCCTCGAAGGGATCGTCGGCGGCGACGATGTTGGAGCCGCCCCCGAGCACGAGGAGCTGCTCGCCGGCCTCGTCGGCCCGGGAGACCGCCTCGATCACCTGCTGCTCCGTGCGGGCCTCGACGAGCTTCCCGATCCGTCCGCCGATGCGCAGGGTCGTCAGATCCGCGAGACGCGGGCCGGTCCCGTGCGTACGGAGCGCTGCGCTGCCGTCCTCCACAGCGCTCACGCCTGCGCCGATGCCTGCGAGGGGAGGGCGGGGAGGGCGATGACGGCGCGCGCGCGGCCGAGCACCTTGCTGCCGTCGACGGTGGCGGTGATGTCGACGCGCGCGGTCCCGGCCTCCTCGTCGACCTTCCCGACCACGGCGACGGTCTCGAGGACGGCCTCGCCCGTCGCCGGCACCGGGATGGGGTTCGTGAACCGGGTCGAGTACTCGCGCACCAGCGTCGGGTCCCCGATCTCCTCGAGCAGACCCGTCACGGCGATGCCCATGGTGAGCATGCCGTGGGCGATCACGCCCGGCAGCCCGGCCTCGGCGGCGACGGCGTCGTTGTAGTGGATGGGGTTGAAGTCACCGGACGCCCCGGCGTAGCGCACGAGGGTGTCGCGGGTGATCCGATGCTCCCTGCGCGCCAGCTCCTGGCCGGCCTCGAGAGGGAAGGGAAGGGAGGAGGCGATGCTCATATGTGCTCCTGGTGCGTGTCGAGGCGCGAGGTCCGCCGTCTCGGGTTCCGATGGGTCAGAGGCCGACAGGGCGGCCGACGTGGCGGCCGACGTGGCGGCCGACGTGGCGGCCGACGATGGGGTCGGCGACGATGCGGATGGTCACTCGCCGCGGACGACGAGCATGCTGCGCACGCTGGCGACCGGCTCCCCATCGGGATCGGCCATGTCGACGCGCGTGGTCACCATCGCATGGCCGCCCGCCGCGCGGACAGACTCGACGGTGAGCGTCGGCACGAGACGATCGCCTGCCACCACAGGGCGCTGGAGGACGAAGGACTCCTCGCCGTGGACGACGCGGGAGAAGTCCACGCCCGCAGCAGGATCCTCGATGTACTGCGCCTCGGTGGCCTGGGCGAGCGAGACGAGGAACGTGGGCGGCGCCACGACGCCCGAGTGACCGGCCTCTCGCGCAGCCTCGGCGTCGTGGTGCAGCGGCGACGACGCTCCGGTCGCACGGGCGAACTCGATGATCTTCGCAGCGGACACCGTGTGCAGGGGGCCGGGCGGATAGGTGCGGCCGGCGAAGGAGGGGTCCGGGGTCGTGGTCATGTCTTCTCCCGAGTGCCCGGCTGGAGGCCGGGCGGTTGAGCGGTCTGGTGACGGTGCCTCCGGCGGGATCCGTGTCGGCTCGACCGACTCGGCTCGACCGGACGGGGCATCAGGATGCGACGAAGGCCACCCGGGCGGAACCCGAGTGGCCTTCGATGTCTTCGCTCGGCCCGATCAGCGGGTCTCGCGGTGCGCCGTCTGCTTGCCGCAGGTCGGGCAGAACTTCGAGAGCTCCAGCCGATCCGGGGTGTTGCGACGGTTCTTCTTCGTGATGTAGTTGCGGGCCTTGCACTCGGTGCAGGCCATGGTGATCTTGGGACGCACGTCAGAGCTCTTGCTCGCCATGGCTCGCCGCCTCTTTCATTCCGAGTGGCATGCTCACCCGCACGCCATGAGGGTCCCCGCATGGGGAGCTGATCTGCACTCCGGACTCGCCGGTGTGGTACCGAGGGCGGGGATCGAACCCGCGACCTCACGATTATGAGTCGTGCGCTCTGACCGTCTGAGCTACCCCGGCGCGATCGATGCAACGGCCCGACCTCACGCGAGGCCGGGCCGGCATCCATCAGAGCCCTGAAAGGGAATCGAACCCTTGACCTTCTCCTTACCATGGAGATGCTCTGCCGACTGAGCTATCAGGGCACCCGGTAAACCTTACACATTCCCTGCCCAGCGGGCAAATCCTGTGCGGTCCCGGTGCTTCAGATCACGAGGATCCTCGGCGGTGGCAGGTGAGGGATTCGAACCCCCGTAGGCAATGCCAGCTGATTTACAGTCAGCCCCCTTTGGCCACTCGGGTAACCTGCCGGGATGGAACGCTCTGGTTGGACTCTGACCTGCGGTCTTCGTCCCTCCGAAGCGGACCTGGACAAGCATACGTGCTTCTCGACCATGGCGCGAACCAGATCGGCCCATCCACCGCGTGACCATGGCCACAGGCCTCGAAACAGCAGGTCACAGGCCATTCTTGGTCAACCGCGGGCATCATGCTTAGGTCAGAGGACATCGCGAGGAAGGAACCCCATGGCAGATTCGTCGTTCGACATCGTCAGCAAGCTCGACCGCCAGGAGGTCGACAACGCCGTCAACCAGGCGGTCAAGGAGGTCAGCCAGCGCTACGACTTCCGCAACACCGGCGCTTCCCTCTCCCTCAGCGGGGACGAGATCGTCATGACCGCCAACGCGGAGGAGCGTGTGCTCGCCGTGCTGGACGTGCTCCAGAGCAAGCTCATCCGCCGCGGCATCTCCCTGAAGGCCATCGAGGTGGGAGACCCCAAGCAGTCAGGCAAGGAGGTGCGCCTGTCCGCAGCTCTGAAGGAGGGCATCGCCTCCGACGAGGCCAAGAAGATCGCGAAGATCATCCGTGACGAGGGCCCCAAGGGTGTCAAGGCGCAGATCCAGGGCGACGAGCTGCGGGTCTCCTCGAAGAGCCGCGATGACCTGCAGTCCGTCATCGCACTGCTGAAGGGCAAGGACCTCGACGTCGCGCTGCAGTTCATCAACTACCGCTGAAGCTGCTGGTCGACGGCGAGGCGCCCCGATCCCTCGAGGGATCGGGGCGCCTCGGCGATTCCGGAGTGCACTGCATCTCGGCACCCGGCACCCGGCACCCGGCACTCAGCCGGCGTCGGAGGTGGAGTCCTGCTCGTCGGCGTTGTTGTTGAGTTCGGTGGACTTCGCGTCCAGAGCGTCCGACAGGCTCTGCACGGCACCGGAGACGAACGCGTTCCAGTCCTGCTGGTAGCCGTCGTAGTCCGGACCCACCCATTCGACGCTGTTCACGGTGCCGGTGACACCGTCGATGGTGTCGAGGATGGTCCGTGCCCCCTCGGAGAGCGCCGTGGCGACCTCGCGCCCCTCATCCGGATTCATTCCCTTGAAAGCCATGGTGGTTCCCCTCGTTCAGTTCTTCAGTGATGCTGGTGGTCGGTGGCGGAGTCGGGATCAGGCCGACGCGCCGCGCTGCGCGGTGGCATTCGAGCGTGCCCGCTCGGCGAGATCGGAGGCACGCTGCAGCAGCTGCTGGACGAGCTGCCCCACAGAGTCATCGAAGTCGGAGACGTAGCGATCGCGATCGTCGCCGGTCCAGTCCAGGTCCGTCACCTGCGACTGAAGCTTGGTGTAGAGCTGCTGGACGGTCGAGCCCGCGTCGTCGATCTGCGTCGCCATCTGGTCGACGGCCTCAGGGTTCATGCCCTTCTTCATGGTGTTCCCTCCATGTCGTTGTCTTCTCCGGTGCCACCCGACAGGCCCGCCCCCGACGCCGATCCGACGCCCTCGCGACCCCTGATCCCCAGGTGATGGCTCAACCCTAGGAAACGATCGCCGCGCTGGCGATGGGGACAACTCCCCATACTCCTCCACACCCCATGGGACCCCTGTCCGTGCAGGTCACCACCGATATCCGTCGAGTCGGAAGATGTGGACAACCTCCCCCTGCGCATCCGCATCCCACCCGTGCCGGGCACGACGAGATCGCCCCGGTCCCCTCGGAAGGGGGCCGGGGCGATGGATGCGGAGGAGGAGTCCTGCTCGAGGATCGGTGCTCAGTCCAGGTAGACCCGGACGGAGTCCTGGATCGCACGGACCACCTCGATCTCGGCGTCGGCGTCCTCGGCACCGCAGCTGCCGACGATCTCGATGACGTCGGTGGCGACCTCGCCGCGAGCGATCACCGCGTAGCGTGCCGCCTGCACGACAGTGGGTCTCCCCGGCTGGGTGTAGCCGTACTCGCTCGCGATCCAGGTGCGGTCCTCCAGCTCGACGTCGCCGGTGCCTATCTCCTCGAGCTCCGGGAGCGCGGCCTTCCGCTGCTCGAGCCCGGCCTTCGCCGACTCGAGCGTGAACTCCGGACCGTAGCGCTGGACCGTGACCACGACGTTCGCCCGGAACCGACCTTCCTCACGGGGCTGAGCCACGGCCAGCTGCACCCCGGGGACCACGAGCGGCTCCCACTCATCAGGCACCTCGAGGAGGACCCGGGGCGGTCCGGGGAAGTCCGCACTCGGGTAGGAGATGCTCTTCGCCATGTGAATGCTCCGTCCGTCCCGGCTATGACGCCGCTCAAGATATCAGGGCGGCGACGCGGGACCGCTGTCCGTTTGCCGACTTCAGGAGGAGATGGCCTCCTGCTCGGAGGCATTGCGATCGGCGGTGTCGCCGAGATCGTCGACCGCCGCGCTCACCTGCTGGATCGCCGGCACCATCTCGCCCGTCCACTGTCCTCGGAAGCGGTCGGCATCAGGACCGGTCCAGTCGACCTCCTCGAGGCCGCTGGTCAGCTCCTGCTCGATCCGAGCGATCTCCTCGGCGGCCTCACGCAGCTGGGAGGCCATCCGACGGACCTCCTCGACGTCCATGCCCTTGGCGGCGGTGTTCATGGATACCCCTCTTCTCTCGATCCTGCTCGGCACCTGATCGACACCCGAGGCGCCGACGACGTGCTCACTGTAGGGGTGCGACGCCGGTCCGACCATGGGGAGGAGTACCCATGTGGATGACGGTGCTCCCGCGCCTCCGATCACCCGGGCTGCCGTGGTGTCATCCAGTGGTGACCTGGGCGACCTGGAGCTTCATGGCGCGGCCGCTGTGGATCAGGAAGCCTCGTCCAGCGGGGAAGTCCGTCCGGCGGATGCGCCCCAGGCTCGTCCCCAGCAGGGTGTCGCCGTCGCTCTCGCCGGGCTGCAGGAGGAGTCCTCGTCGGCCGGCCTTGAAGGGCTGGGCCAGGACGTAGGCCTGGGACCAGGTCCCCGACTCGTTCTCGCCGACGACGAACTGCCCTGCGCGCGTCGCCGCGCGGATGAGCTTGTCCAGGTCGCTCTCGACTCCGGTGCCGGTGAAGTCCGCGACCCCGTCGATGAACAGGGCGAGGCGTCCCTCCCCCACCGACCCGGACTCGAGGGCGGAGCGCAGCTGCCCGGCGAGCTCCTGGACGGCGTCGGGGTCGGAGGCCTCCACGTCCCATACGCCCAGACCTGTCAGCGGGCTCCGCCGCGCGGAGAAGCGCACGAGGCGCATGGGCTCCTCCATGGACCTGAGTCCGGTGGCGATGGTGAGCATGGCGGTGGTGCGGCCGGAGCCCATCGGGCCGGTGACCATGAACGCGCCCCGCGGCTCGAGAGCGATCTCCTCGAGCGTCTCGTCTGCGACGCCGAGCACCGGGCGACCGTCCTTCAGCGGACGCAGCATGGACAGCTCCACGCGCTCGGGCAGGCGCTCGATCGGCGGAGCCTTCGGAACGCCCGCGCGGCGCATGGCCCGCGCGAGCTCGGCGACCTCGCGGGACTGGATGGCGACGTTCGAGTCGCCGCCGTGCACGGCGACCTGCACCTCATGTCCCTCCAGGATCGCGCGTCCCGGGGGTGAGGCGGCGTCCAGGACGTCCTTCGGCTCTCCGAACCCCGCATAGTCCTCGACGCTGGCCATGCGATGGATGAGGCGGCGCTGGATGGAGGAGCCGAGCGAGGTGGGGATCGCGCTGGGCCGATCACCGGTGACGATCACGTGGACGCCGACCTGGCGGCCGTCGGTGGCGATCTGCACGAAGGCGGTGAACCACCGGCTCAGCCCGGTGTAGTCGTAGGCCTCGCGGAAGGCGGCCATGCCGTCGACCAGCAGCAGGATGCGCGGGGTGCCGGAGGCGTCAGCCAGCTCACGGTACTCGGAGACCGATCCGGCGCGCACCCGGGCGAACTCCCTCGCGCGCTCGTCGACGATCCGGCGCAGCGTGCGCAGCAGCCGGATGACCCGCTCCTCGTCGTCGCCGGCGATGATCGATCCCACATGCGGCAGCTCCTCGAGCATGTTGAGGCCCGAGGCTCCGAAGTCCAGCCCGTACACGTGCACGGGCCCGCCGCGGACGGTCGAGGCGGCGGAGATGGCCAGCGTGCGCAGCGTCGTCGACTTGCCCGACCCGCCGGTGCCGTAGATCGCCATGTTCCCGTCACGGTCCGGGACGTAGGAGACCGTCGGCTGCGCCTGGTCCTCGGGGACGTCCATGACGCCCAGGAGCAGCTCCTCATCGGTGCGGCGGGTGGGCAGGCGCGAGAGATCGTAGGCGTCGGCGAGCTCGGAGAGCCAGGGCTTGCGGGGCGCGGGGACGCCGGCCCGGTCGGCGGCGGAGATGATCGTGGAGACCATGCGGGAGATGTCCGTCGGGCCGGGATCCGTGACCTCCTTGGTCGGCGGCGCGGGCACATCCCACTGCTCGCCCGTGCCGAAGTCCTTCTCGACGATGTCGATGCGGGCGCGCTCGGGCTCGCCGGTCGTCCAGCCGCCGGCGTAGCCGGACTGGAAGGCGGTGATGCGTCCGGGCCCGGTCTTGGCGGCTCCGCGTCCGGGGATGCCGGGATCGAAATGGGCGGCCATCGCGTCGCCCAGGATGTCCTTGGAGTCCGCTTCGTCGGCCATGCGCAGGGCGATGCGCAGATTCGTGTTGGCGCGCAGGTTGTCCTTGATGACGCCGGCGGGTCGCTGGGTCGCGAGGATGAGGTGCAGGCCCAGCGAGCGCCCACGGGCGGCGACGTCGACGACGCCGTCGACGAACTCGGGGATCTCCTTGGCCAGCGCCGCGAACTCGTCGACGATGATGATCAGGCTCGGCGGTGCCTCCGGATCCCCGGTGCGCTCGAGCGAGACGAGGTCCTTGGCCTTCTTCCTGTTCAGCAGATGCTCGCGGTGATGCAGCTCCGCGCGCAGGGAGGTCAGCGCGCGGCGCACCAGATGCTGGGAGAGGTCGGTGACCAGACCGACCGTGTGCGGGAGGTCCACGCAGTCGGCGAAGGCGGCCCCGCCCTTGTAGTCCACGAAGAGGAAGGTCACACGGTCAGGGCTGTGGGCGGTGGCCATGCCCATCACCCACGCCTGCAGGAACTCGGACTTGCCCGCGCCCGTCGTGCCTCCGACCAGCGCGTGCGGGCCGTTCGTGCGCAGGTCCAGGTGGAAGGCATCCTGTCCGCTGTGGCCGATGAGGGCGCGGAGGTTCGCATCATGCTTGCGGCGCTGCGGAGCCGTGCCGTCGCGCGGGGTGAGCGAGCCGTTCTCCTTCCAGCGCTCGACGATGTGCCCGGGGTCCTCGGCGAGCGCCATCCCGCCCAGCTTCAGATAGGAGATCGAGCGGGGAAGGTCGGAGTCGTCGTCGACCGGGACGCCGGCGTCGACGACCGGGGAGAGATGCCTGGCGACCCCGGTGGCGACCTCGACGGACACGGTCTCCACAGCGACCGGGCTGAAGCGCTCCCCGAGTCGGACGTGACCGGCGCTCGCACCCTCGACGGACTCATCGACCGCGACATAGGTGCGGCAGGCCGCGGGGAGCGAGGCGACGTCGGAGGCGGACCACAGGACGTGCACACCGACGTCGGGCCCCTGCTCGGCGATCCGCACCATCCGGGCGCGGTCCACAGGAGCGTCGTCCTCGATGATGACCAGCAGACTCGGCACGACCGGCTCCGGAGGCTCCGGGGGCTCCTCGGAGAGGTCGACGGTCAGCCGGGTGCGCGGCTGCGCGGGAGCGCCTCCGCTGCGCTGCTCGATGAGCTCCTCGATCCGGGAGACCAGGGAGCTGCCGCGCCCGGGCGTGTCTGCGAGGTGGTCTCCGGGCAGGGGGGAATGGGGGCTGGAGGTGTGGGGCAGCCACTTGAGCCATTCCCACATGCTCCGGCTCGAACGGGAGGTGATCGCCGCGATCACCATCTCCGCCGGGGAATGGAGGGCGAACAGCTGGGTGACCAGGCCGCGGGCGACGCCGTCGGCCTCCGCTCCCCCGCCGGCGACGCCGATGCTGCCGGCCTGCCGCAGATCCGCGATGATCGGCACGCCGGCGATCAGGCGGTACTCCTGATGCATGTCGTCGAGCATGTCGTAGTAGAGCGGGATCGCATCGTTCTCCCCCGGCATCTCGATGCCGACCCTCGACTCCGCGACGCCGAGGCCCAGACGGACGGTGCCGAAGGCCGTGTGCTCAGGTCGGTGTGTCCACAGCAGACGTCCCAGTCGGAAGGCCGCGTCGACGGTGTCCGCCGCCGACGGCGCCTCCACCAGCCGCACCGCCCTCTCGAGGTCCTGGGCAGCGGTGACCCGTCGCCTCAGCGCGGCCAAGCCGTCCTCGAACTGCCGGATCTGACGTTCGAGCATCTTCTTCTGCTGGAGCTTGCGGTTGAGGTACCCGGCGGTCGCCATGAGCGGCATCATCAGCACGAACATGAGCGAGAAGGGGCTGTGGGTGACCGCGAACATGAGTCCGCCCATGAGGATCGGGGCGAACAGCATGAAGATCGGGAAGAACTGCGGCGAGGGCTCCTTGGGCGGCGTCGGCGCCTTGAGGGGACGGTAGGGGAAGCGCGGGACGACGCGCGGGGACCGGTTGAACTCGACCACCGGCGAGTTGGGCGCTGTTCCTCCGAGGCGGTGCAGAAGCACCACCGCGAAGGTCGTCTGCCCGATCAGCACCGTGTCGGCAGGGCCGATGACAGACCTCTCCACCGGTTCGCCGCCGATGAGGACGCCGTTGGAGGACCGCAGGTCGACGATCTCGATGCTGTCGCCGACGTTGATCCGGGCATGGCGCTTGGAGAGCATCGGATCGGCGATGCGGATGTCCAGATCGCCCTCCCGACCGATGGTGCTGGACCCGCTGGGCAGCGGGAACTCCCGTCCGGCCTCGGGTCCGGAGAGCACCCGGAGCAGGGCGACCGCGGGCCCGCGGGACTCCGATCGGGTGCGGTACTCCGTCGAGGAGCGGGCGAGGGACACCACGCTCCCGGATCGCAGTCCCGCCTGGATCAGATCGACGGCCCGGTCCAGCGATCGCACTCCGGAGGCTCCGGGACCGGCCCCGGGATCCTGCACCTGCAGGGTCAGTCCCTCGGGCGGGACGACCTCGCTGCGGAGAGGATCCGCGAGATAGAGGGCGCTCGCGACGTCGGCGACGGTCGCCGTCGCGTCGGCCGTGACCTCGAGATCGGTCAGACGGTCCTCGGGCCGGCGCAGCGTGAGCCTGATGCGCATCGTCGTCCTCCCCTGCTCGGGCGATCAACGCCCGTCCCCGTGTGATCCATGCAGCCCGGCGCCGGACTGCGCCGTTCTGCGCCAGCTGGCCGGCCAGCAGATCGGCTGATCGGCTGATCTGCTGCGGTGCTACTCGTCCTCGTCGCCGAAGCTGCGGTCCAGGAGCGGCAGGTCCTGCGCGGTGACCAGGCGCGAGAGCACCGAGTGCTCCACGAGGCGCGCCCGACGGTTGCTCGCGAGCTTCCCCGGTCCGCCGCGCAGGCCCCGCACCCCCAGGCGGTCGAGCTTGTCGCAGACGTTGTCGAGCTTCCGGTTGAACTTCGTGATCGGCCAGCCCAGACGCGCCGCGGCCTCCGAGGAGGTCGGGACTGCGCTCATGCCGCTGCCCTCCCTGACCAGCATCGGCTCGGCGAGCGCGAGGATCAGCAGCTTCTGGCTGACGGTCAGCTGCACGGAGCCGACGGTGGTCTCTCCCGCCGGATCGTCCGGGCCGACCGCGCGCTCGAACTGCGGGGACTCGGCGTGGATCGAGAGGTCGTACGTGGTGGGACCTGCGGTGAACACCACCTTGGTCTCGTCGAACACCAGCGGGATCCTCGCCCCGGGTGCCAGCCATGCCTGCATGGATCCGCTGCCGTCGGTGATCGTCGCCGACAGCCGCGACCCGATGTTGACCAGCCACCACATCGCGTCCACCGGGACGATCTGCAGGAACCTCCTGTGGAGGAACGGGTTGTCCGCATCCACGTCGAGATCGGCGTCGCGACCGATCGTGAGCTCCTGCCCCTCCTCGACGCGGAACCATTCCCCGCAGAACTCGACCGAAACCGTCGGCGCCATCCTCAGCCCACCTTCTCCTCATCATCCAGGCACACCTCGACCCAGTCGCTCGCGGCGACAGGATCCTCGGTGACCGTCTGCACCTCGGCGCACGGGGCTTCGATGCCCGGCGGCACCTTCAGAGTGACGCTCTTGCGCCCCCGCACCTGCTCGATCTGCTCGTACTCGTCGTAGCCTTCGGGAAGGCCCGTCCAGCGCACGCGGTAGAAGATGCCCGCGGCTGCGTCGTCGGGCGGATCCCAGCTCACGCGCGCGTAGGCGAACCCTCCGCCATCCTCCTCCGGGACGGTGACGGCCATCGCGGGGTCGACGGGGACGCCCGGCACGAGCGCCTCGGGATCCACGGGATTGACCTGCGTGGTGGCGATCACCGGCTCGGGCTCGGCGAACACGTGGCGCACGAGCGCGGTCGCCCCTGCACCCAGACCGACGACGATCGCCGCGGCCAGGGTCACGAACGGCCAGGCCGGGGTGCCCCGGCGATCCTCGTTGTCGGCGCCGTGCGCCTCGCGCGCTCCGTCCGGCCCGGAGCCCGCTCCGTCCGCGGTGCCGCTCCACGATGCCGGACGCAGCATCGTCCTGTCCTCGGTCCCCTCGGTCACGGGGCCCGACGCCGCCGGCGATCCGGGGAAGGAGCGGGCGGAACCGGCTGCCTCGGGAGACTGCGGCACAGCGACGTGTCCGGGACCGGGGTCGCCGAGCGCCGGGGCGATTCCGGCGAAGCGATCGCTCGCCGACGCTCCTGCGCGAGCGGCTCGTCCGTCGGATGCGACCCGGTCGTCGGCCCCGGCACTCCTCTCCGGCGTCACCGGCGCGTACGGAGCAGGGGACGTGCGCGGAGCCGACGCATGCGACGACGCCGCGGGACCGTCCGGGTCGACGGTCGCGACCTTGCGGATCCGCGTGTGCATCTCCAGCTCGTCGTCGTCCTCCGGAGGGTCGGAGCCTTCGCGGTCGTCGAGGACGTCCATCTGCGTGACGGGCAGGGACAGCGACATCTCGACCTGCTGGAGCCCCCTGCCGAAGGCCAGCGCCGTCTCGTAGCGGCCGCCCGGCTCCTTCGCCATGGCGATCGACAGCACCCGGTTCAGCTCCGACGGGACATCGGGACGGTCGAGCGCTCGCAGCGGCTCGGTCTCGATCCGATGGATGAGGTCGGCCGCGCTGTTGCGCTCTCCCAGATGCTCGAAAGGAGTCCGGGAGGCCAGCAGCGAGTAGACGGTCGCCGCCAGGGAGAAGACGTCGCTGCGGACGTCCGCGCGGGGCGGGTCCGCGAAGAACTCCGGCGGCGACCAGGGGATCGACATGCCCTGTGAATCATCCAGCTCATCTCCCGCCCCGGCCGCCATGGAGATGCCGAAGTCGGTCAGCGCCGGACGGCTGTAGTCGGTGACCAGGATGTTGGCAGGCTTGATGTCGCGATGGAGGATCCCCGCGCGGTGGGCGGTCTCGACGGCCCCGGCGATCTGCACCCCCACCCGCAGCGCCTCCGCCACGGTGATCCTCTCGCGTCGGAAGCGCACCCCGTAGTTCGGCCGCGAGCAGTACTCCATGACGATGTAGGGGCGATCGTCGGCGGAGATGTCGGCCGCGTGGATCGACACGATCGACGGATGCGTGGACATCGAGGCCATGACATCGGCCTCGGCGTCGAACTGCCGACGGACGCTGTCGTCGAGGACGTCCGCGAGCAGCACCTTGATCGCCACCCGACGCTGCGGGCGGAACTGCCGATAGAGGAAGACGTCGGCGAAGCCGCCGGAGCCGAGCAGCTCCTCGTACTCGTAGCCGGGCAGCCGCGGCGGGGCGGACGGCGGACGACGGCTCATGCCGACTCCCGATACTGCAGGATCGTCCCGTCACCGAGGTCGAGCCGGTCCCCGTCGACGAGCACCGTCCCCTCCCGCGGTCGCAGACGGACGGCATCGGCTCCCGGACGCAGCAGCGCGGTCCCGTTGGTGGTGCCGAGGTCGATGGCGACCACATGCCAGCCCTCCAGCCTCAGCTCCACATGCGATCGGGAGATGTCCTGCTGGGGGCTCGGCACCGTGATCAGCTGCGGCAGGTCGTTCCCGCTGACGCGGGACGCACGAGGGCGGCGGCCGACGATCGCGGTGCGATCCAGCACGAACCCGCCCCCCGTGGAGACGGCGATGCGTCCGAGCGGGGGCCGCACCACGGAGCGCGAGGGTCCCTGCAGAGGGCCTCGGCACACTCGGCACACGGTGCGCTCGGGAGACTCGGCATGGCCCGATGGGCACAGCAGCCCCGGCAGCAGCACGGCGCCGTCAGAGGCGCTGCGCGGCGCGGCGACGGGGGCATGCCGGGACGCCGGCGCTCCGTGCGCGGGTGCAGAGGGACCAGCGGACAGGGTGGGTGGAGCGGATGGGACGGGCGAAGCGGGAGCAGCGGGCGCCTCCGAGGGGACGCGCACCGCATCGTTCCTGGCGATCTCCGGTGCGGTCCGGCCGACGCCCGGGACCCAGTCGATGAAGTCCTCGCCGATCGCCGAGGAGGCCGCCTCAGCGGAGCTCGCGTTCGCGAGGCCCGATGCTGCGGGCCCCTGCTGGGCCGGCTGCCCGAGGCGGACGTCCTCCGCAGCGGATCCGGGATGCGCCGGCGGATCGTGGGCATCGGACGGCTCGTCGTCAGGCTTCCGACGCACCGCTGCATCCTCGATGCTGCGGTGGATCGTCCTGCCGAAGAGGTCGTCGTAGGTGCCGGGGGCGCCCGCCGATCCGGTTCCGGGAGAGCTCCCTCCCGCGGGCGGCTCGATGGCTGCGGCCGGGTCCTCCAGCGGCTCGATCAGCGTGTCCGCAGACGACTCCTCGACCGGCTCGATCAGCGTGACAGGTGATGAGTCCGCCTCCTCGGGCGCAGCCTCGGAGATCGGCTGGACCGGCGCCCCCGTCGGCTCCGGTCGCTCCGAGGAGGACGGCTCGGCGACAGGTGCAGGTGCAGGTGCGGGCACAGGCGCAGACGGCAGGAACGCGACCGGAGCCCCTTCCGTGCTCGGCCTCTCCTGCGGCGCCCGTCGCGGACGGTCGAACAGCGAGGTGCTCACGAGCCTCCGGCGTCTCGGCGTCGGTGCCGGCGCACTGTCCGTCTCCGGTGGCTCTTCCGGAGCCGACGACGCATCCTCCGCCGGCCGTGCCGCCGGTAGCGAAGACGGTTGCGCCGGCGGTGGGGTCTGCACCGGTTCCTCGGCAGCGGGCTCGTCGGCCGGGGACGGCCCGAAGAGACCATCGAAGATGCTCGGTCCGACGGTGGCCGGGGCGTCCGCCGGCGTCCTCCGGTTCGAGGCGGCGGGCATCTCGCCGGACCGTCGCGTCGCGACGGCCGCAGTCCGCCGGGGTGCACCGGGCTGCGCGGCACCCGCAAGCGAGGACTCGGCATCGGGGACAGGGCTGCTCTCCTGTCGCCTCTCCTGTCGGCTGTCCTGTCGACCGTCAGGACGCCCCTCCGTCACCCTCCCGGGCTTCGGCGCGGCGGTCCTGCGCTCGCGGGCCGAGGGATCCTCGATCGAGCGGCCCTGCGCCGCGACCTCCTCCTCGAGCGCCGTGCGCTCCTGCTCTCCCAGCGCCCGGGGATCCGCCAGAGCATGCACGAATCCGCGGGCCCGCACGATGCCCGTGCCGACGCGCAGAGCGCCCAGGGGGTCCTCCGCCGGCAGATCGCCGAACGCGATGCGCCGCACGTCCCGCAGATCCTTGAGCGCAAGCGGCTCGCCGTCGGTCCCGGCGACCAGCTCGACGCCGTCGGCCCCGTGCACGGCCAGCGGCGTGCTGCCCTTCACGCCGATGCGCGCGGACGTGCCGTCCACGAGGGCGAACAGCAGATCGCTGATCTCCGCCGCACCGTCCAGACCCGCCCGTCGGGCGAGCTCCTCGACGAACCCCTCACCTCTCGGGCCGTCCGAACCGCCCTCACCCGGATCCGCGGCGAGGAGATCCCACGCCGCCTCGATGACCTCCTTGCGGGTGCCGGGAACCAGCACCGCCCAGCCCTTCTCGCGCACCACCAGGGTCGCCGGTCCGCTGCGGACCCAGATGCCCTGTCCCAGCAGCATCGCGGTCCCGCTCATCGCGTCTCGTCCCCGTCGCCGCCGACCGAGCGAGGCAGGGTGTCCTCGTCGATCTCCACGAGTTCCGCCGGCGAGTGCGGGGACTGGACCGTCGTCTCCGACGGGCTGGAGAGTCCGAGGACCTCGACGGCCTCGACGATCACGACGCTCACGTTGTCCCGCCCCCCGCCGTCGAGGGCGAGCTGGACGAGGTCCTGTCCGACGGAGCGCACATCGTCCTCGCGGCGCAGCACCCTCTCGATGACGGCGTCCTCGACCTCGCCGGTCAGCCCGTCGGAGCAGACCAGCATGCGGTCGCCGACCTCAGCCGGGATGAGCCAGTAGTCGGGGTCGGACTCGGGTCCCGCGCCGAGCGCTCGCGTGACCATGTGCCGGTAGGGATGGACCTTCGCCTCCTCCGCAGTCAGATCGCCGCGGTCCATGAGCTCCTGCACGACCGAATGGTCGACGCTGACCTGCTCGAAGATCTCTCCGGAGAGCCGGTAGACGCGGGAGTCGCCGAGGTTCATGACGATCCAGTACCCGATGCCGTCCAGGACCGTCGTCGCCACGAGGGCGACGGTCGTGCCGGCTCCGAGCGGCTCACCGCCGCCGAGCGCCGCGATCCGCTCCGCGGCGGCATGCAGACGATCGCCGAGCTGCTCGACGGTGACGTTGCGCTGAACGGTGAGCTTCTCGAACTCCTCGACGGCGACAGCGCTGGCGACCTCGCCGGCGTTGTGCCCGCCCATGCCGTCGGCGACCATGAAGATCGGAGGATCGGCCAGGAGGGAGTCCTCGTTGGTCGCGCGCACATGCCCCACATGGCTCAGCGCGGTCCACCTGGCGCGGATGCTGCCCTGAGCGTCGGGATCGGACAGGGAACGGTCGATCACTGCTCCCTCTCCACTGTGAGCGTCCGATCCCCGATGGCGATCGTCATGCCGGCCGAGGGGCCGGGGACGGTCGTCGGGCTGTCCGCGGCGAGCTCGTCGCGCGAGCCGTCGGCATGGACGATCGCCGACCCGTTGGTCGATCCCAGGTCGGTGAGCACGAGGTCCTCGCCGGTGCCGTCGATGCGCAGATGGGTCTTCGAGACCGATCGCGTCTCGTCCTTGAGCACGATCATCAGCTCATCGGCGGCCCCCGAGGGATTGCGTCCGACGACAACGGGGCGCTCGACGACGCGGGCGGTGCCGTCGTCGGCCGTGATCCGCAGCTTGCGCAGGCGGGGCGGCACAGCCGCCGACACGCGGGTCGCCTCGAGGTCCTCAGGCTCCTGACCGTGAGCGGTCAGCCGGGTTGCCTCATCGACGTCGTCCCCCGGCCAGACGGCCTGAGCACCGGCACCAGGGGCCGGCGGCGCCCACGGCTCGGGAACGGACTGCTTCTGCTGCTCCGCAGAAGGAGAGGGAGCGGGAGCGGAAGCAGGCGCGGGAGCAGGCGATGGCGGCGGTGCCCACTGCGCGATCGGATCCGGGGCGGATCCCGCGTCGGATGCCGGAACGTGCGGAGGCTCCGGTGCCGGAGCCGCCGGCGGCGGGGGCGTTGTCGGCGGCGGGGACACTGCCGGCGGAGCCGCCCAGGGGGTGGACTCGATGGGCGCTTCGGGTGCAGGAGGGGCGGCCCCCCAGCCCGATGCCTCGGATCCAGGCGCCTGAGGTGCGACCGGCTGCGGGCCGGGAGCCGGCGGGGCCGAGGGGTGGCCAGCAGCAGCCTCGGCGGGTCCCTCGGACCTCGATTCCGCGGCGGACGGAGCGCTCGGAGCCTCCGGGGCGGACCATGCGGCACCGGGCGAGGCCATGAGGCTCTCGGGCGCGCTCACCGCCACCGACGAGGCACCCAGGTAGTGCTCGGCGCTCTCCCGCTCGAAGTCATCGGGCCGAGGCTGCATCGGGTTCCGGCCGACGCGCGCATCGGCCACCACGGACCCGACAGCCCTGTCATGGGCACCGCGGAGCTGCCTCTTCGGATCGATGAAGATCGTGGCCGCGAAGATCGGGACGCAGATGCCCAGCAGCACGGTGCGCCCGAGGGATCGCAGGACGCCGATCGGTCCTCCCTGCCCCTCACGCACGGTGCGCAGACCCAGCGCGAGCTTGCCGAGGGTGAAGCCCTTGGCCCCCTGCAGCCAGATCATCACGAGCTGGTAGGCGAGCGGGAGGGCCGCACCGACGCCCACCAGGACCTGCACCAGCAGCGTCGCCTCCTCAGTCACGAGGAGCACGATCACGACGATCAGGAGCGGAAGATCGAGGATGGCGAGGATGATCCCGTCGACGAGCGCCGCGAGCAGGCGCTTCAGCGGTGGAGCCGCCACGCAGTCGTCGAGCGGCGGGTCGAGGCGGACGGCATCGGCCGCGACCGACTCCTGCGGCAGAGGGTGGGGACCGGCTGGGTCCGCCGACGGGCCGGGACCTGGCTGAGTGACCATCATCCGATCGTACTGTCCCGGGGGCCGCAGAGTGGTGGCCCCCGGCGCGGCCGGCTCCAGGGCGTCGCGGGAGATGCGTTCGATGCCCGGGTCCTCCGGATCGGAGGCGGAGGCCGATGCCTCGTCCTCGGTCAGCCTCGGCCGCGGCGGCGGCGACCAGGCGCCCGGCGCGTCGGTGGCCCGCCGCTCATAGGGCGACTGCTGGTACCTCGCCCCGCACTCGCCGCAGATCACCGCTCCCGGGGAGAGCAGTGCGCCGCAGGTGCTGCAGTATCTCGTCGTCATCGCTCAGATCCCCTTTCTCCGGGCAGCTGCCTGCCCTGATCCGTCCCTCGGTCGTCGGCGCCGCAGCGCGTCCGTCCGTCGTCCCGCCTTCTCGCGGTCGCGCGTGCGCCGGCGTTCGCGCCCTCTCTGCTGGGACCGGTCCGCCGTCCGACGACGCAGCGAGCGCAGCGAGAGCAGTCCTCTCAGCCGGCGCCGCCACGGCTGCGCCATGAGCATGGCGCTCCGGGCGGCCTCGACTCCGCGCCAATGCTCCTGGACGACCGGCTCCGGGGGCTCATCGGGTCCGAAGACGGCTCGGTCGGCCGCCTCGGCGAGCGCAGTCGTCCGCGCGTCCGGGAGGTCGGCATCCAGCTGCGAGGCGACCTCCAGCCGAGTGAGCACCGGATCCGCCCGCCGACCGAGATCGGCCAGGAGATCGAGGATCTCCTGCCATCCCCCGTCCATGCGCTCGACCGGGCTCCCGCGCAGGCGCCGCCGACGTCGGCGGAGGGCCTTGGTCGCCGCGATCCCCATCAGCGCGAGCACCAGCAGCAGCACCGGCGAGGAGGCGACCAGCACCCAGCGCACCCAGGTCGCAGCCTGGGCCGGATCGTCCGGGTCCTCGGGCAGGTCCTCGCTGAGCGCACCCGGCGGCTGCGTCGGCGGTTCAGCGGGCGGCGGCGGAGGCTGCGCGACCTGCGGCATCGGCTGGTCGACCTCCTTGGGGGTCTCCTCCACCGGTGCGTCATCGTCCTCGGGGACCACGTCGAAGCGCACCCAGCCGATGTCCTCGAACCCGACCTCGACCCAGGCGGTGACATCGTCCCCGGTGATCACGGCGGTGCCGTTCGAGGCGGTGGGCACCTCGAAGCCCATCACCACGCGCGCGGGGATCCCGAGCGAGCGCGCCATCACCGCCGTGAGCGCTGCGTACTGCTCCTCGTCCCCGATCATCCCCAGCTGGATCGCATCGCTGTCCTGCTCGTCGTACCCGGTCTCCTCGAGCATCGCCAGCAGACGGCGCGCACCGTGCCCGGACAGCGAGGGCGCCTCGTCCTCGTCGATGCCATGGGAGAACGTCCCCTCGGAGGTGATGCCGCGCAGGAGGCTCTGCATGCGCTCGTAGTCGGACTCGGAGTCTCCCGCCCATTCCTCGGCGTACGCCTCGAGGTCCGCGCTCATCGGCAGGTACGGCGGCAGCTCGTCCTCGGCGAAGACCGCGTCCCGCTGCTGCTGCTCGGTCGGCGCGGTGTAGGGCTCGTAGGTCAGCGTGATGCTGTCTCCGGAGGCGAGCCCTCCGGAGGCGATCGCGGTCTGAGAGGCCCGGTTGAGATACAGGTTCTCCGCGAGCGCGCCGGTGCGCCCGGCGTCGTCGGACTCGAGCTCGATCCTGGCGGTGCTGGTGCCGATCGTCGGGACCCAGACATCCGAGTAGCCCTCGACCGCGATGGTCGCCGTGCGCGCATCATCGCTCGCCTCGAGCAGGTCGACACCGGTGACGGTGCGCAGGAAGGCGCCCGAGGCGGAGTCCTCGTCGGAGGAGCTGGCCACCTCGTACACGTGACCGTCATAGTCATCCAGCGTCGCCAGTCGGATCAGCTCCCCCGGCGCGACACCGCTGACGGTGAACAGCTCGGTCTCCCTGGAGTGCTTGCGGTAGCCGCGGTAGTCCGCCAGCGGCGAGACGTACTGCTCGGCGTCGAAGGGCGGAGTGATCGTGTCACGCAGGGCGAACCGGGCGCTCCCCTCGGGCGGATCCAGCAGCGCCTGCGCGGACACCGCTGTCCCGGCGGCGACGGCGAGGACCGCGGCACCGCCGACGACCCGCCGCCGCAGCACCGGATTGCGCCACGACCCCGCCCCGACGGTGTCCGAGATGATGCTCGAGCGCGCATCTGCCAGGCGGTCGCTCTCGAAGCGCCAGGTCAGCCAGGCGATCGAGAGCACCGCGAAGGAGACCGCGCGCAGAACGGGCCAGAACGCCTCAGAGGTGCCGAAGACGACGGTGACACCCATCGCCGCGAGCGGGAACAGCCAGGCGACGAGGAACAGCCGTGTGCGCATCACCACGGTCCCGGCACCGAGGGAGAGCAGCAGCATGCTGATCCACTCCACTCCCAGCATGCCCTGCGCGGTCCCGACCGGAGGCGCCACGGTCAGGACCGACTTCCAGGTGCTGATGGGCTCGCGCAGCACCTCCCACAGGGATGCAGGGGTGGGGACCACGCCCCACAGCGCATGCGATGGAGCGGCGAACACCGAACCCAGCACGATGTGCACGGCGATCGTCAGCAGCGCCATGCGCAGAGGGCCCCACGACCAGCGGGCACCGATCAGGGCGACCAGGAATCCCAGCAGGATGGCCATCGCCCCGGTGACGATGTGCTGCACTCCGCCGTAGACGGGCTGGAAGCCGAGCATCGCCAGCAGCAGGAGCACTCCCAGGACGGCCAGGTCGATGCCGCGCCGGGTCGCGCTGACGCGATCGAAGAACCGTATGCCTCCCGCGCCTCCGTCCGCGCCCGCTCCGGCGCCCGCGCTCATCGTCCCACTCCCCTCAGCGCCCTGCCCAGCTGGTCGAGATCGCCGATGGTCAGCACGTGCAGACTGCCGATCGCGGAGCGTCTCGCCTCGGCTCCCTCCGCGCAGCGGATCGCGACGGCCATCACCCCCGGAGGCAGCTGGCTCGCCGCCGCGCTGAGCTCGCGCGCGGTCGTGAGGGAGCCGACCGCCATCATGACGGCCGACGCCCCGGGCGCGAGGTCGGCCGCCCTCTGGCCCAGCTCGTGGAGGGACCGGCGCGCCCTCGTCGGAGCGACGACCGTGTAGTCGTCCATGAGCGCTCTGAAGGTGCCGGTGCGCTGGCGCTCCTCGAGGGTGAAGGCGGTCAGCTGCTTCTCCTCGCGGAAGGTCTGACCGGCGATCGAGGCGGCCGCGGAGACGGCGAGCTCGAACTCGTCGTCATCCGCGAAGCGGCCGGACGCGGTGTCCAGGGCGACGACCACATGGGAGCGTCGGGTCTCCTCGAACTGGCGGACCATCAGCTTCCCCGTCCGCGCGACGGACTTCCAGTGCACATGGCGCCGATCGTCGCCCGGCGCATACTCCCGCAGGGCGTGGAAGGCGATGTCCGAGCTGGAGAGGTCCGACGACGGCGTGCCCTCGAGATCGCGCAGGAAGCCGGTGGCGGCTTCGTCCAGCCGCACGGTGCGCGGATGCACGAACACCTCCTGCGCTCTCGCCCAGGTCACCTGCCGACGCATGAGGGACAGGGGGTCGTCGCGCACCGATCGCACGGGCCCCACCACGAGCACCGCTCGGCGTCTCGTGGGCACGGCGAACAGCTCCTCGTGCGAAGCCTCCGGCGCCAGCCGCGGAACCAGGAACTGCGCCGTCGATGCCCCCACCGTCAGCTCGATGCGCGAGGGCAGGATCGTCCGCTGGGTCGGGTTGGAGGCCTCGATCCTGCCGACGGCGCGCGTGCCGACGACGACACGATGAGCGCGCAGGTCCAGCTGGACCCGGTAGTTCGCCTTCCCCAGCACGAACAGCGCGGCGAGCAGCAGCGGCACGGACAGCGCGAGGGCCAGCACGTTCAGCTCGGTGATGCGGAGGGACAGGCCGACGACCCAGCAAACCGTCGCGGCTCCGGCCACCGTCCACCCGACCGGGGTGACGACGGCGAGAGCCGGTGCCAGCCGCCGTCGCCGAAGCTCCCGCACCGAGCGCCGGAGGCGACGGAGCAGCGGCAGATCGTCGTCGGGCGAGTCCCCGTCCCCGGCTCGGGCCGATCCCCGGGCTCGGGCCGCCCGCGCCGCCCGGACGTCGGCGGTGTCCTGAGGGACCCCGCCGTTCCGCGGCTCATCGGTCGATGCCGTCGGCGTGCCTCCGCGGGCTCGACGGCGTCGTGCAGGGGCGTCGACGCTCATGCGCTCTGCTGACGTGCCTGCGGTGGCGCCACCTCGCTGAGGATCCGGGACATGACGGTCCCGGCGGTCGTCCCGGCGAACTCAGCCTCCGGATCGAGCACGAAGCGGTGGAGCCACACCGGCTCCACCAGCGCCTTCACGTCGTCAGGGATGACATAGTGGCGGCCCTGCGATGCTGCACGCACCTTCACCGCGCGCATGAGCGCGAGCGCTCCGCGGATCGAGACCCCCACTCGCACCTCGGGTGCGAGACGGGTCTCCTCCATCAGTCGCGAGACGTACTCGAGCACGGCGGGGTCGACATGCACGGTGGAGGCCAGTCGGCTCATGTCGTCGACCGCGCTGAGGGAGATCCGCGGTGTCAGCGCGGCCGCACGATCCCGCACAGCGGACCCCTGCAGGATCTGGACTGTCGAGGCGTGGTCGGGATATCCCAGCGAAGTCTTCAGGAGGAACCGGTCGAGCTGCGCCTCGGGCAGGCGGTAGGTCCCGGCCTGTTCGATGGGGTTCTGGGTGGCGATGACCATGAACGGGGTGCCGACGTCACGAGTCTCCCCGTCGACGCTGACCCGCCCCTCCTCCATCACCTCGAGCAGCGCCGACTGCGTCTTGGGGGAGGCGCGGTTGATCTCGTCGGCCAGGACGATGTTGGCGAAGATCGGACCCTCGTGGAAGCTGAAGGCGCCGTTGGCCTGGTCGTAGATCTGCACACCGGTGACATCGGTCGGCAGCAGGTCCGGGGTGAACTGGATGCGGCTGCTGCGGCCCTGGACCGTCGCCGCGATCGCACGCGCGAGGGAGGTCTTGCCGGTTCCCGGCGCGTCCTCGAGCAGCACATGCCCGGGCGAGAGCATGGCGATCAGCACGAGTCGGACGACCTCGTTCTTGCCGAGGACGGCCTGGCCGATGCTCTGGACGAGCTTGTCGAAGCTCTCGGCGAACCAGCGCGCCTGTTCGGGGGTCATGCTCATGGGTGCGGTCAGTCCTTCGTCGTCGGTGCGATGAGGTGCGGTCGGTTCGGGTGTCGGGCGGGCGTGCATCGGCGACGCGTCAGGTCGGCAGCGAGTAGGTGCCCAGCTTCGTCGTGGTACCGGTGTCCGGATCATGGATGTACAGCACGAAGTCGTTGTACTTGTACCCGTAATGCCAGGTGTACCCGGCGTCGATGCTGCTCCAGGTCCCCGAGGAGGAGGCGGTGATCTTCGTGCCGTTGATCGGCCATTCCCCGCCGGAGGACCCGTAGGGACTGGTGCTGTCGAGGGTGGTCAGGCGCACCTCGTAGGTCTTGCCCGGCTCGAGATCGCTGTACCGGACGTCGATGAGCCGGCAGAAGTCCGTGTTCCGGCACGCATCGTTCGTGGACTTTCCCTTGAACACGACGTCGCCCTGGGGAGCGGGTGCCGTGTAGGTCTTCGCCTTCTGCTTCTTCGTGGTGTGCTCGCTGGTCAGGCCCTTGCCGTTATCGACCCAGGCCTCCACGCTGTGCGACGCGCCGGATGCCGAGGTGATCTCGACCGTCGTCGAGGTGCCGGAGACGGACTTCGTCGCTCCGCCGTCCACGGAGTAGCGCAGCGTCCTGCCGCCTCCGCCGCCGTCGTCGCCCGTCGCCGCGATCGAGAAGGTGATCGGGCAGGTCGTCGAGTTCGTGCAGGAGCTCGTCGAGGCGGTGATCTGGGCGCCACCGGGTCTGGTGTACGGCGTGACCGAGGAGGAGCTGGTCCCGCTGCTCACCTCGCCGAAGCGGTTGGTCGCCGTGACCGTGAACGTGTACGCCTTGCCGTTCGTGAGACCGGTGACCCGCGTCGAGGTCTCCGACGCCTTCACCGTCGTCGAACCGCCGGACCAGCTGACGACGTACGAGTCGATGGCCGTGCCGTTGCCGTCCGCTGCGGACCAGGAGACGTCTGCCTTCCCGTCCGGGCCGTCGGCTGAGCCGGTGTCCGGGAGGCTCGCGGTCACCGACGCCGGTGCCGACGGCTCGGCGAAGGGGGTCACCGCCGCCGAGGCGTCGGAGACGGCACCGACGCCGACGGAGTTCTCGCCGGTGTAGGTGAAGGTGTACTCCTCGTCGGGATCCAGGCCCCGGAACGTCGTCGTGCTGGCGCCGGAGCCTGCCGTGACAGTCCTCGTGCTGCCGTCGGAGGCGGTGACGCTGTATCGCAGGATCGGTTCCCCGTTGGACTCGGCGGCTGTCATCGCCGGGAAGGACACCGTCACTCCCCCGCCGAGCGGATCGTCCACTCGGGTCGCGGTGATGGTGCCGGAGGGCTTCCGGGGCACACCGGCAGGGTGCTCCTCGGCGGACCAGGAGGAGGCGTCCGACGGGGCGTCCGCTCTGTTGTAGGCGCGGACGCTGAAGCGATAGCTGGTGCCATTGGTCAGCGACGACCACGCGTAGGTGGTGGTGCCGGCGTCCAGCTCCACGCTCTCGGTCTCGCCGGTCGCGGAGTCCTGCTTCTGCAGCACGTACTTCTGCAGCGGCGAGCCGTGGTTCTCCGGAGCGCTCCAGCTGATCGTCAGCTGCCCGTCGCCCCGCTCGACGGTCGGCGTCGCGGGCCTGCCCGGCCGCACATCGGGACGCGCGACGGCGGAGGCCCCGGACTTCTCCGAGGGGCCCACCTCGTTCACGGCGACCGCCTGGAAGGTGTATTCGACATCATTGGTCAGCCCGTCGACCGTGCAGGTGGTGGCGCTGCAGACGGTGTCGATGGCCGGATGCTCCGGTGAGGTGATCCGGTACTCGGTGATCGGCGCGCCGTTGTCGGCGCCCGCAGTGATGGAGAGCGTCACGAACCCGTCGCCGATCTCGCCGACGCGCGGGACCGACGGCGCTTCCGGGGTGCCCCGGACCGTCACCTCGATCTCCCCCGTGGCCTTCCGCTCGACGTCACCGGTGTCGTCGAGCACGGTGTAGCGGGCGTGGAGGACCCCATGGAAGTCCTCGTCAGCGGTGATGAGCACCTGATCGTCGACGACCTCGGCGCTGCCAGCGCCCTCACTCGTCACCTCAGCAGAGCTGATCGTCCGCTTCCCGCCCTCGAAGGGGTTGGAGTCGTTGGCGAGGACATCCACCGTCCTGCTGGAGCCGGCGTCGATGTCGGCCCTGTCGAGGACGGCGGTGATCAGGGGCCGCGCGGATCTCGTGACCGAGACCTGGACGCTCGCGGAGACGGGCTCGTTCGTGCCGTCGTCGACCGTCACAGGGACCTCGATGACGGTCCCCTTCGACGCCTCGGCGGATGCTGTCGCGGTCAGGACGGAGCCCTCGAGGGAGATCTCGACGGCCGGATCCCGGACGTACTCGCCCATGGCGAAGACGAGATCGTCGCCTTCCGGGTCGGAGGCCCCGGCGGCGAGGTCGACGCTCGCAGCGGCGCCGCCCTGCTCCGCCTTCAGCGGAGTGCTCTGCAGAGTCGGGGGAAGATTCTCCTCGTCGACCGCCGAGACCTCGATCGGGATCACGATCACTGCCGTCGCCGCGGTGTCGTCGTCTCCGTCTCCGTCGCCGTCGGTGACCTCGACGGTCACGGAGTCGTCGCCGGAGAAGCCCTCGGCGGAGCGGTACACGAGCGTGCTCGCGTCGACGACCAGCTCGGAGCCGTCCGAGTGCGCAGCGGAGACGGTCGACGGGTCGGACACCGTCGCCGGCTTCGCGCCCGGGCGCACTCTCACCAGCTCCGAGTCCGAGAGGTCGATCTCGAGCTCCTTCCCGCTGTCGGCGTGGAGCGTCCCGCCCACCCACGTCGGTGCCTGCTTCGCCCGACCGGGGACCCAGATGTATCCGAACGACTCGAGGCCGTCGAGGTCCTCGATGCGGTAGCGGATCCTCTCCAGATCGTCCTGGGGCGTGACCTCGATCCGGGTGCCGTCGATGACCTCTGCTCCCTCGACGGCCTCCGGGAGCGTGACCGTGAGGTCGGAGGTGCTGCCGTCGGGGTCGATGTCGTTGATCAGGACGTCGACGGTGATGGTCTCCTTCTCCGGGTCGAGGACGTCGGCCGCGGAGACGAAGTCGTCGTAGGCGACGGGATTCAGCTGGGGAGCGTCCTCGGACACTCGAGCCGTGATGGTCGCCGTGTCCGTCAGCTGCCCGTCGCTCGCACCGTAGACGACGGTGTACGTGCCCTCCTGCTCAGGAGTCCTGAACGTGACGACCCCGGGGGCGGAGCCCTCGCCGTCGATGATCTCGACGCCGACTCCGTCTCCGGTGCTGATCGCCTCCACGGCCGTGCGCTCGATCGAGAGCACGGAGCCCTCGGGGTCGGTGTCGTTGGACAGCGCCTGGACCTGCAGCTCGCGGTCAGGGCGCACGTCGACGACATCGTCGACGGCGTCGGGGTACTGGTTGGTGTCGGAGGGCTCGGCGATGCCGACCAGGACCTCCGCGGTGCCGATCGCTCCCGCGCGATCCATGACCTGGTACGAGAAGCGATCGGTTCCGGTCGCGCCCTCATAGGGCGTGTACTCGATCCACTCCCCGTCGATCGCAGTGATCTCGCCGAGCTCCGGAGTGGGACTCGTGATGCCGGTCAGTATGACGGAGTCACCCTCGGGATCGATGCCGGTGGTGGGGACCGGGATGCGCACCGTGCTGCCGGAGACGGTGCGCGCGGTGAGGTTCTCGGGGCGAGGAGGCGTGTTCGCCGTCGATGCGGGGACGATGCTGATGGTCAGCTGCGATGAGCCGACGCGGCCCGTGTCGTCGAGGACCTGATACGTCACGGTCACCTCGCCGGAGGCATCGGGATCCGCGGTGAAGCGGATCTGATCGGCGTGCGTCTCGAGATGGCCGAGCTCCTCCGCGGCCTCGGTGCCGGAGAGCTGACCGAGCGAGAGATCAGCACCCGATGGGGAGTCGTCGTTGACGAGGACGTCGACAGTGGTCATGTCACCGGCGCGGACGGTGGCCGCATCCGGGACGCCCTCCGGATTGGCCAGCTGCGAATCCGAGCTGACGAGCATCACCCGCAGAGTGCCGGTGGCCGATCCGGAGGAGCCTGCGACCTCATAGGTGACCTCCACCGGCTCGCCGTCGGCCGACGCATCGGGGGAAGCGGTCAGACGCACCAGGTGGTGCTCGACGACGGTCGCCTCGAGCCCGCTGTCCTCCGGTACCGCGATGCCGTTGAGGACGAGCACCCCTCCGGCCGGGTCGACGTCGTTCTCGAGCGGATCGACCAGGGTGCTGTCGCCGACGACGACCGCCCCCATGTCGTCCACGGCCACGGGGACGAGGTCCTCGGAGCCCGGCTCCTCCACGTCCACGCGGATGATGCCGGTGGACGTGGAGCCGGACCCCGCGGCGGCCGTTGTGTACTCCAGGTAGAACTCCCCCTCGGACTCCCCGGACACGGTGAGGGTGCCCGCCTCGAGAGAGGCGTCGACCTCGAGGCCGTCCACGCTGGAGACATGGGTCAGCTCGAGTTCCCCGCCGTTGGGGTTGAAATCGTTGACGAGGGGTCTGACGGTGGCGGTCCGCCCCACGACGACGCGCACATGGTCCGCGGAGGTGATGGGCGCGATGTCGGACTCGTCGACGACGTCGACCTCGAGCGTGCCCTCGCTCTCCGTCCCATGCTCGTCCCGGAAGGTCAGCTGAACCTGCTTGAGCCCCGTCTCCAGCCCGGCGTCGTTGTACGTGACCGTGCCGTCCGCTCGGAAGGTGACCAGGTCGTCGGGCGGGACCGTCGCGTTGGCGAGGTAGAAGCTGTCCCCCTCCGGATCCTGCCAGTAGGGCAGGACGTTGATGGTGGTCGAGCGCCCGGACCGCACCGTGAGCTTCAGTGCCGTCTCCTCGGCGGCGACCGGACCGCTGTTCTCGTCGTCGCCCTTGACCTCGAGCGTCACCGTCGCGGTGTCCTCGCCGCCGCGGCCGTCATCGGCGACATAGGTGAAGGATGCGGTTCCGCTGGCGTCCTCGTCGACATCGATCTGCAGCTGGGTGCCGTCCTCGATGGCGGTCACCGCGCCGATGCCCGGCTGCTCTCCGCTGACCGCCGCGGTGATGATGTCTCCGTCGAGATCGGTGTCATTGCGCGTGATCGGCAGCACGACGCTCTGCCCGGGACGCACCCCGAAGACGTCGTCCTCCGCGATCGGAGCGCGGTTCTCCTCGGTCCGGTCGACCTGCGCATTCTCGATGGTGGTCGTGAGGGTCTCCCGGTCCTCCGTCGCCGTCTCCGACTTCAGCGGCTCCTCGACGACCCAGTTGTCGACGATCTGCATCTCATCGGAGATGAGCCAGGACTTCCCGAGCTCCTGATCATTGAGCACGACGAGTCCCTGATTGACGCGCAGCACGAGATCCGAGTCGCTGTCCACATCGGGGACCGTGGACGTCTCATCCTCCTGACCATCGCACGAGCGCAGATACTGGTCGGACTCGTTCCACGCGCCGTACAGGCAGCCGGCGACCTGCGCGGGGGCGACCGGCGTCCCGCTGCCTCCGGCGGAATGCGCTTCAGCAGGCCCGCCCGACAGCGGCACCTCCACGAGGGCGTCGCTCGTGGCGAGCACGACGACGTCGGAATCCTCGCCCGTCTGCTGGAGCACGACGTCGGATCCGTCAGCGACACCCAGCTCAGCGAGATCGACGGGAGTGCCGTCCTCTCCCGTCCGCAGCGTGCGGTTCTCCCGGTCCAGCACCACCGGCTCCTCGCCGACAGCGGTCAGCTCCCGCTGCTCCACGTCAGTGGTCAGGCCATCGAGCTCGACGCTGCTGCGCGGACGCGTCTCCCGGGAGATGTCGCTGCGCGGATACGTCGTCAGGGTCGTTCCGTCGAGGACGAGAAGGGTGCCCTCATCGGTCACGGCGATCGTCGGCATCCTCCCCTGCGCCTCCGCGACGGTCGGAGTCGCCTCCGGGGTGAACGCCGCAGCTTCTTCAGGGCTGAGCACCCAGACGCGACCATCCGGGTAGGCGATCGCGACCCGGTCCCCTCCGAGAGCGATCTCGAAGCCCTGATCGAGCTCCACGAGGCCGTTGCGCTTCTCGCTCGTGGTGTTGATCGGGGTGAAGCCATGGGGACCGACCTCGATGACGTCGTACCCCGACTGGAGGATGTCCAGGTCGGTGCCGATCATGTCGACCTTGCCATCGATCTCCCGGGCATCGACGTTGATCCGGCCCATCAGACCGTCCGCTTCGCTGCTCACCCAGACACCGCCGTCCGAGACGGTCACCCGGGATGACGTCAGCCCCGGATGATGAAGAGCGAATCCCGTGATCACGAGCGATGCCACGGCCAGGACCGCAGCTGACGCAGAAGCTCGACGACGGCGACGCACGCGCGGCGGAACCGCTGCTCCAGCAGCTCCGCGCGCGCTCCCGCGATCCGTCATGCAAGCTCCCCCTCAGGCGGCCGACGCCGGGAGCGCCGTCCGATGGACTGATGCACCGCGCTGGGAAGGCGATCGACGGATGGACGGCACCTCCCCCGAAGGGCCCACATCGACGGCGTTCGCTGCGCGTGCCCGACAGCCTACTGGGCGGGCACCGTCACCGCCATCCGGCGACGGTCACGACCGGGCAAAGATGTCAGGACGGGCAGAGATGTCAGGAGACGCGCAGACGAGCGGGTCAGCGTCCTCGTTCGACGAGCGTGCGCGTGAAGGTGACGAGGGAATCGCGGACGGCTCCCTCAGGGAGCTCCGCGAGGATCTCCACAGCCTCGTCGGCAGTCCGCTGTGCCAGAGCTCGGGTCTCCTCGAGCGAAGGATCATCACGCAGCAGCTCGACCAGAGCGCTCAGCTCCTCATCGGAGCTCAGATCACCATCGAGGCGAGCGACGATCTCGAGGGTGCGAGCATCCGGTGCTTCCGACGCACGCCGTCTGACGAGCAGAGTCGGCATCGTGGGCACCTTCTCACGGAGGTCTATTCCTGGCGTCTTCCCGCTCGTCGCGGCGTCGCTGCCGAGATCGAGGACATCGTCAGCGAGCTGGAAGGCGACGCCGATCTTCTCCCCGTACCGACGCAGGACGTCATCCGCGCCCTCAGGTGCGCCGCCGAGCGATGCGCCGAGCTGACCTGCGAGCGCGAGCAGCGAGGCCGTCTTGTCGGAGAGCACCGAGACGTAGTGCTCGAAGGGGTCCTCGTCGGCCTTCGGGCCGACCGTCTCATGCAGCTGCCCGAGACAGAGTCGCTCGAAGGTCTCGGAATGCAGGCGCACGGCATCCGCGCCGATCTGCGCGCTCAGCGCGCTCGCCCGCGCGAAGAGGAAGTCCCCGGTCAGGATCGCGACATTGTTGCCCCACACGGAATGAGCGCTGCGAGTGCCACGCCGGGTGGGAGCGGAGTCCATGACGTCGTCGTGATAGAGGCTCGCGAGATGGGTCAGCTCGACCAGCACAGCGGCGTCCATCACGGCATCCCGATCCACGTCTCCGAGAGAAGCGGCCAGCAGCACGAGCATGGGACGGACTCGCTTGCCCCCGGCATCCATCAGATGGCGGCCGGTCCAGCGGACCATGTCATCACTCGTGGCGACGGAGTCACGCAGCTTGCTCTCCACGAGGACGAGTCGCTCGGCCACGGAGGCGGCGAGGTCCTCGTCGATGTCGGGAACGGCCGGCAGCGTGGATGCCATGGCTCTCCTGGAAGGTGCAGGGCCGAGCCGGATCGGGCGCGGCCGTGTGGGTGGCGTTGAGGCATCGGGGATCCGATGCCGCAAGGGGCGCTGTAGGTACTTCGGAGCACCGCGCCCGCGGCATCTGAGTCTACCCGGACAGGAGCCCTCCCCTGCAGGCCCGGCCTGCCGAGGTGACGGGTGGAACCCGACATCAGCCCGGACATTGCACCGAGCTGGCGGCCTGCTCACCTTGGCTGGCCCCGTGACCCCGAGACAACGCTCTAAGAGTCGACTCGGTACCAGCGTTGATCCTCCGAGCCCGGGTTCCGAGACCGGGTCCAGGTCCGGGTCCGCGTTGGGCCCGGGCCAAGCGCTGGGGCTGGGTGAGGGGCTGGGTGCGGGTCCCAGGGTCTGGGAGCGAGCAGTGTCCGTCTGTCGTCGCTGGAACGGTCCCTCAACGGTGGTAGACGGACACTCCCCCCGAACCCGGGGGGGGGACGCGCACTGAACCCGTGGCCCGCGGACGGGAGACGCGGGTCGCAGAGGCGGGCGGGAAACACGAGAAAGAGGGGTGAGGGAGGCGAGAAACGATCGACCCCATGGATCGATGCCTCTCAGCGACTCCCCCACCCCTCTTCTCGGTGAAGATGTCCGGCGGCGACCTACTCTCCCACACCCTCCCGAGTGCAGTACCATCGGCGCGATCGAGCTTAGCTACCGGGTTCGGAATGGAACCGGGCGTTTCCCCGACGCTATGACCGCCGTAACACGACGAGACCCTGGACCCCAAGACCACCCACCCGACACACGAGCAGGAGAACCCCAGGGATTGCTTCTCCAGAACCACACAGTGGACGCGAACACACGCAAACAACAACAAGTATGTTGATAAGTCATCAGCCATTAGTACCAGTCAGCTCCACACATTACTGCGCTTCCACATCTGGCCTATCAACCCAGTGGTCTACTGGGGGCCTCTCACACGTAAACGTGCACGGATATCTCATCTTGAAGCAGGCTTCCCGCTTAGATGCTTTCAGCGGTTATCCCTTCCCAACGTAGCCAACCAGCCATGCCCTTGGCAGAACAACTGGCACACCAGAGGTCAGTCCATCCCGGTCCTCTCGTACTAGGGACAGGTCTTCTCAAATATCCAACGCGCGCAGCGGATAGGGACCGAACTGTCTCACGACGTTCTAAACCCAGCTCGCGTACCGCTTTAATAGGCGAACAGCCTAACCCTTGGGACCAACTCCAGCCCCAGGATGCGACGAGCCGACATCGAGGTGCCAAACCATGCCGTCGATATGAGCTCTTGGGCAAGATCAGCCTGTTATCCCCGGGGTACCTTTTATCCGTTGAGCGACACCCATTCCACAATGAGGTGCCGGATCACTAGTTCCTGCTTTCGCACCTGCCCGACATGTCTGTCTCGCAGTCAAGCTCCCTTGTGCACTTACACTCAACACCTGATTGCCAACCAGGCTGAGGGAACCTTTGAGCGCCTCCGTTACTCTTTAGGAGGCAACCGCCCCAGTTAAACTACCCATCAGGCACTGTCCCTGATCCGGATCACGGACCGAGGTTAGGAATCCAGAACGACCAGAGTGGTATTTCAACAACGACTCCACATCCACTGGCGTGAACGCTTCCCAGTCTCCCACCTATCCTACACAAATCGTTCCGAACACCAATACCAAACTATAGTAAAGGTCCCGGGGTCTTTCCGTCCTGCTGCGCGTAACGAGCATCTTTACTCGTAATGCAATTTCGCCGAGTTCGCGGTTGAGACAGTGGAGAAGTCGTTACGCCATTCGTGCAGGTCGGAACTTACCCGACAAGGAATTTCGCTACCTTAGGATGGTTATAGTTACCACCGCCGTTTACTGGGGCTTAAATTCTCAGCTTCGCACCGAAGTGCTAACCAGTCCTCTTAACCTTCCAGCACCGGGCAGGCGTCAGTCCGTATACAGCGTCTTACGACTTCGCACGGACCTGTGTTTTTAGTAAACAGTCGCTTCTCCCTGGTCTCTGCGGCCCTCCCCGCTCTCACGGATCGGGCCCCCCTTCTCCCGAAGTTACGGGGGCATTTTGCCGAGTTCCTTAACCACGATTCTCTCGAACGCCTCGGTATTCTCTACCTGATCACCTGAGTCGGTTTAGGGTACGGGCGACCGTATTCGTCACGCCGGAACTTTTCTTGGCAGTACAGGATCACTCACCTACGCCCATACGGGATCCCCATCACGTCTCACCCACACGACCCCAGCATTACCCGGGATCGGGCTGCACGCTTAGACGGACTATTCCATTAAGTCCGCGGAAGCTACCTCTCTGCGTCATCCCACACGCTGACCTACTACATCCCTGGTTCCCAGCCTCACACACCACACCCACCCCGAAGGGCGAGCAGGCAGCTCGGGTGGTTAGCATCAGACGCCTCGGTATGGGTCCTCCTACGATCGGTTCGGGAATATCAACCCGATGTCCATCGACTACGCCTGTCGGCCTCGCCTTAGGTCCCGACTAACCCAGGGCGGATTAACCTAGCCCTGGAACCCTTGATCAATCGGCGGACGGGTTTCTCACCCGTCTTTCGCTACTCATGCCTGCATTCTCACTCGAACAGCCTCCACCACTGGGTTCCCCCGCGGCTTCGCTGGCTGCTCGACGCTCCCCTACCCATCCCGGCAAAACCGGAATGACACAGCTTCGGCGGTGTACTTGAGCCCCGCTACATTGTCGGCGCAGAATCACTTGACCAGTGAGCTATTACGCACTCTTTCAAGGGTGGCTGCTTCTAAGCCAACCTCCTGGTTGTCTCAGCAACTCCACATCCTTTTCCACTTAGCACACGCTTAGGGGCCTTAGCTGATGTTCTGGGCTGTTTCCCTCTCGACTATGAAGCTTATCCCCCACAGTCTCACTGCTGCGCTCTCACGTACCGGCATTCGGAGTTTGGCTAAGGTCAGTAACCCGGTGGGGCCCATCGCCTATCCAGTGCTCTACCTCCGGCACGAAACACGCAACGCTGCACCTAAATGCATTTCGGGGAGAACCAGCTATCACGAAGTTTGATTGGCCTTTCACCCCTATCCACAGGTCATCCCCTCCATTTTCAACTGAAGTGGGTTCGCGCCTCCACGCGGTCTTACCCGCGCTTCACACTGCCCATGGATAGATCACTTCGCTTCGGGTCTAGAGCCGGCGACTGAACGCCCCGTTCAGACTCGCTTTCGCTACGGCTACCCCACACGGGTTAACCTCGCCACCGACCACTAACTCGCAGGCTCATTCTTCAAAAGGCACGCCGTCACCCCAAAAGGCTCCGACGGATTGTAAGCACACGGTTTCAGGTACTATTTCACTCCCCTCCCGGGGTACTTTTCACCTTTCCCTCACGGTACTTGTCCGCTATCGGTCACAAGGGAGTATTCAGGCTTACCAGGTGGTCCTGGCAGATTCACACCGGATTTCACGGGCCCGGTGCTACTCGGGAACAGCAACAACGCCGCACGTCAGTTTCGTCTACGGGGGTCACACCCTCTACGCCGTCGCACTCACCACGACTTCGACTACCAACACACGTCCACGCCGACCCCCCGGCAGAGAGGTCACGCACTGCCCCACAACCCCCAGCCTGCAACCCCTGCCGGGTATCACACAGACCAGGTTTAGCCACCTCCGCTTTCGCTCGCCACTACTCACGGAATCACTATTTGTTTTCTCTTCCTGCGGGTACTGAGATGTTTCACTTCCCCGCGTTCCCTCCACGCCACCTATACATTCAATGGCGGGTACCGCAACATGACTTGCGGTGGGTTTCCCCATTCGGACATCCTCGGATCACAGATCGGTTGTCATCTCCCCGAGGCTTATCGCAGACTCCCACGTCCTTCATCGGCTCCTTGTGCCCAGGCATCCACCGTGCGCCCTTAAAGACTTGGCAACACACAAAGACAAAAAATTGCTTACAAGATGCTCGCGTCCACTATGTAGTTCTCAAGAAACAACCCCACACCCACCAGCACACCACCACAGCGATGCCCCAGCAAGGGAGGACCAGCCACACACCCACCCCGAGCCCCTCCCCACAGGAAGAACCCCAGAACAGGCCGCGTGCAGCCTCACAACCCAATAGCGTGTCTCCACCTCGAACCAGCCCACGACCATCCGTTCCCACCCCACCAGGGAGGCGTACTAGAACAATCACTGCGAACCAGCGAAGCGCCCATCCGTTGATGTTCCACCCATGAGCAACCATCCCCACCACACGCGGGCAGGCAGACGGCCACCATACTTGGTGATGCTCCTTAGAAAGGAGGTGATCCAGCCGCACCTTCCGGTACGGCTACCTTGTTACGACTTAGTCCCAATCACCGATCCCACCTTCGACAGCTCCCTCACGAGGATGGGCCACTGGCTTCGGGTGTTACCGACTTTCGTGACTTGACGGGCGGTGTGTACAAGGCCCGGGAACGTATTCACCGCAGCGTTGCTGATCTGCGATTACTAGCGACTCCGACTTCATGGGGTCGAGTTGCAGACCCCAATCCGAACTGAGACCGGCTTTTTGGGATTCGCTCCACCTCACAGTATCGCAACCCATTGTACCGGCCATTGTAGCATGCGTGAAGCCCAAGACATAAGGGGCATGATGATTTGACGTCGTCCCCACCTTCCTCCGAGTTGACCCCGGCAGTCTCCCATGAGTCCCCGCCATAACGCGCTGGCAACATGGAACGAGGGTTGCGCTCGTTGCGGGACTTAACCCAACATCTCACGACACGAGCTGACGACAACCATGCACCACCTGTGCACCAGCCCAAAGGAAGCCACATCTCTGCGACCGTCCGGTGCATGTCAAGCCTTGGTAAGGTTCTTCGCGTTGCATCGAATTAATCCGCATGCTCCGCCGCTTGTGCGGGCCCCCGTCAATTCCTTTGAGTTTTAGCCTTGCGGCCGTACTCCCCAGGCGGGGCACTTAATGCGTTAGCTACGGCGCGGAAAACGTGGAATGTTCCCCACACCTAGTGCCCAACGTTTACGGCATGGACTACCAGGGTATCTAATCCTGTTCGCTCCCCATGCTTTCGCTTCTCAGTGTCAGTAATGGCCCAGAGACCTGCCTTCGCCATCGGTGTTCTTCCTGATATCTGCGCATTTCACCGCTACACCAGGAGTTCCAGTCTCCCCTACCACACTCTAGCCTGCCCGTACCCACCGCACGCCCGAGGTTGAGCCTCGGGTTTTCACGGCAGACGCGACAAGCCACCTACAAGCTCTTTACGCCCAATAATTCCGGACAACGCTTGCGCCCTACGTATTACCGCGGCTGCTGGCACGTAGTTAGCCGGCGCTTCTTCTGCAGGTACCGTCACTTTCGCTTCTTCCCTACTGAAAGAGGTTTACAACCCGAAGGCCGTCATCCCTCACGCGGCGTCGCTGCATCAGGCTTTCGCCCATTGTGCAATATTCCCCACTGCTGCCTCCCGTAGGAGTCTGGGCCGTGTCTCAGTCCCAGTGTGGCCGGTCGCCCTCTCAGGCCGGCTACCCGTCATCGCCTTGGTGAGCCACTACCTCACCAACAAACTGATAGGCCGCGAGCCCATCCCCCACCGAAAAACTTTCCAACCACCACCATGCGGTGACAGTTCATATCCGGTATTAGCCCCGATTTCCCGAGGTTATCCCAGAGTGGGGGGCAGGTTACTCACGTGTTACTCACCCGTTCGCCACTAATCAGGCAGTGCAAGCACCACCGTCATCGTTCGACTTGCATGTGTTAAGCACGCCGCCAGCGTTCGTCCTGAGCCAGGATCAAACTCTCCATGAAAACATGAAAAAATCCCGGCAAAAGAAACAAACAACCAGCTACTGCTGATCATCCGTAAATCTTGCCAATCAAAAATATTGGCATCAACAAACAGACACGCTATTGAGATATCAAGCAACACGCGCACATCCCTCGGGACCGCCCAGCGATCCGTCGTAGAGGCTCGAGTGCCGGGTGGAGACTCCATCCGACGAGCTTCCGCTTCGTCGTCCCGGCGCGAGTCATTACCTTAGCAGTTCCTCGAGTCCGATTCAACTCTGCTTGACGTGTTCCGGGTCTCATCCTGATCGCGATGCGATCAGTGAGTCGGCCCTCGCCCTCGGCCTGGAACGGCCGGGCCCGCACATCGTCCGCTCCTGCATCCGATCCGGGTCCCATCGAGTGGAACGTCCCGGGTCTTCGCTCTCGCGTCGTCCGTGCTGACAAGGAAGACAGTACGGGGCGGGCTCAACGGCCGTCAAACCCGGTCGTTCACCCTGCGGCAACCCCTCCGTACCTCCGAACACGCAGGTCAACCCAACTTTCTGCGGCTAGCGGCCGCGCAATGGAGCCCGATGTGACCCACGTTTGAGAGTGGGGTCACCGGGGGCCTCCCCCGGCTTGCATCGGCACGCATGTCGGGTGATAAGGGCCGTGGACGCCGTGGAGCCCCGGACCGCATCGGTCCGGGGCTCCACGTCGATCGCGCGGTGATCCCGTGGGGTCGCCGCGCGGTGCTCAGCCGCGCAGGGTCGCGATGGCAGCGCTCTTCCGGCCGCGCCGGAGCAGGAGCCGCCCACCGGGCAGGGCCGTCAGCGTGCCGAGCTCCGCCGCGAGATCGTCGGCGGAGATCTTCTCCCCGTTGACCGACAGTCCTCCTTCGTCCGCGCCGCGCCGTGCAGCTCCCTTCGACGACGCGATACCGGTGCCGACGAAGGCGTCGACGAGCGTGTCCGTCGGCGCCAGCGTCGCGCCGGGCAGCTCGCCGGCGATGGCGTCGACCGTCTGCTCATCCAGCTCGCGGACGTCCCCGCGGCCGAACAGCACGGCCGCGGCTGCCTTGGCCTGATCCGTCGCCCGCTGGCCGTGGACGAGCGTCGTCAGCTCATCGGCGAGGGCCTTCTGCGCGGCCCTCTGATGCGATGCATCCTTCGTCGCCGTCTCGAGCTCCGCGATCTCCTCCTGGGAGCGGAAGGTGAAGTACCGCAGGTAGTTCACGACATCGGCGTCGGCCGCATTCAGCCAGAACTGGTGGAAGGCGTAGGGGCTGGTGAGCTCCGCGTCCAGCCACACCGCACCGCCCTCGCTCTTGCCGAACTTGGTGCCGTCGGCCTTCGTGACCAGCGGTGTGGTCATCGCATGCGCGTCGTGCCCCTCCACCTTGCGGATCAGATCCACGCCGGAGAGCAGGTTCCCCCACTGGTCGTTCCCGCCGTACTGCAGAGAGACGCCATGGCGGCGATGCAGCTCGAGGAAGTCCAGGCCCTGCAGGATCTGGTAGCTGAACTCCGTGTAGCTGATCCCCTCGTCGCTCGCCAGCCGACGTGCGACGGTCTCCTTCGCGAGCATCGTGCCCATGCGGTAGTGCTTCCCGATGTCCCGCAGGAACTGCAGGGCGCTCATCCCGCCGATCCAGTCGAGGTTGTTGACCATCTGCACGCCGAACTCGCCGTCCAGATCCAGGAAGCGGGAGATCTGATCACGGAGCGAGGAGACCCAGCCGGCCACCACATCCTCGTCGTTCAGCACGCGCTCCCCCGACATGCGGGGGTCGCCGATGAGTCCCGTCGCACCGCCCACCAGGGCGAAGGGTCGATGGCCGGCGAGCTGGAACCGGCGCATGGTGAGCACCTGGGTCAGGTGGCCGACGTGGAGGGAGGCGGCTGTCGGGTCGAAACCGCAATAGAGGCTGATCGGTCCGTCCGCGAGAGCGCTGCCGAGCGCCTCGCGCCCGGTGGTCTGCACGACGAGTCCTCGCCAGGCGAGTTCGTCCAGGACGGTCTGCATCGATCAGGTTCCTCTCGTTCGGGCGGTTCCGCGCATCGCGATCCGCCGATCATGGTGGTCGGAGGTCATTCTCCCAGAGACGAGGAGGGAGCGCGATCCGATATCGGCTCGACGGGGCCGGCCCTCTGCGAAGGGCCGGCCCCGTCGAGCACCGGTCGAGGTGCGCAGATCCTGCGTCTGCTCGAGCTCGTCGCGGAAGCCGTCTCTCACCGCTGACGCGGATGCTCTCCGGGGACACCGGCTCTCATCACGGACGCTCTCTGCTCAGCGGTCCGCAGTGAAGCCGCGCAGAGCAGCGATCCTCCGCTCGACCTCGTCCTCCTGCTCTGCCACACGCACCGGGGCCGTGCCGCCCTTGGCATCCCGCGAGGCGATGGAGCCCTCCACGGACAGCACCTCGCGCACGGATGGATCGAGATTCTCCGAGATCCCCGCGAACTCCTCGTCCGTGATGTCCCACAGCTCCTTGTCCTGCTCCTCGGCGAGCTTCACGCAGGCGCCCGAGATCTCATGGGCCTGACGGAAGGGCACCCCGCGACGCACGAGGTGATCGGCGATGTCCGTCGCGAGGGAGAAGCCCTGAGGAGCGAGCGCGGCCATCCTGTCGGTATGGAACGTGAGGGTCGCCATCATCCCGGTGAAGGCCGGGAGCACCAGCTCGAGCGAGTCGACCTGGTCGAAGACCGGCTCCTTGTCCTCCTGCAGGTCGCGGTTGTACGCGAGCGGAAGGGCCTTCAGCGTGGCGAGCAGCCCCACCAGATCACCGATGACGCGCCCTGCCTTGCCGCGCGCGAGCTCGGCGATGTCCGGGTTCTTCTTCTGCGGCATGATCGACGACCCCGTGGAGAAGGAGTCGTCCAGGGTGATGAAGGAGAACTCCTTCGTGTTCCACAGGATGACCTCCTCCGCGAGCCGGGAGAGGTCGATCGCGACCATCGCCAGCACGAAGGCGAACTCGGCCGTCAGGTCCCGGGATGCGGTCCCGTCGATCGAGTTCCACACCGAGTCCTCGAAGCCCAGCTCTGCGGCCACGCGCTGCGGGTCCAGTCCGAGGCTCGATCCCGCGAGGGCCCCGGAGCCGTAGGGCGAGACAGCGGTGCGACGGTCCAGATCCTGCAGACGCTCCACATCCCGCAGCAGCGGCCAGGCATGCGCGAGCAGGTGGTGGCTCAGCAGCAGCGGCTGGGCGTGCTGCAGATGGGTGCGGCCCGGCATCGGAACGCCGTGCACCTCGCGAGCACGCTCGAGCAGCACCTGCACCAGGTCGAGGATGCGGTCTCCGATCCCCCGTGCCTGGTCGCGGATGAACAGGCGGATGAGCGTCGCGATCTGGTCGTTGCGCGAACGTCCGGCGCGCAGCTTGCCGCCGAGCTCCGAGCCGGCTCGCTCCATGAGCCCGCGCTCGAGGGCGGTGTGCACGTCCTCGTCGTCGGCCGCGGCGATGAAGTCGCCGGAGGCGACGTCGGCGGCGAGAGCGTCCAGCGCGTCCTGCATCCGGTCCCGCTCGTCGTCGTCGAGCAGACCGGCAGCATGCAGCACGTTGGCATGGGCCTTCGAGCCGCGCAGGTCGTACTGCGCGAGCCTCCAGTCGAAGTGCGTCGACTTCGACAGCGCCGCGAGCGCCGCCGCGGGACCGGAGCCGAAGCGTCCGCCCCACAGGGCCGCGCTGCCGCCCTCCGCCGGGGACCCGGCCGCGCTGCTCACGCGTCGTCCTCGACGGTCAGGTCCTGACCGTTGCCCAGCGCCACATCGCGGGCGGCGGCCTGCTTGGCGGCGAGGCCGTAGATCTCGATGAAACCGCGGGCCTGGGACTGGTCGAAGGCGTCGCCCTCGTCGTAGGTGGCGAGGTTGAAGTCGTACAGGCCGGTCTCGGTGCGACGTCCGGTCACGGTCGCCCGTCCGCCGTGCAGGACCATGCGGATGTCTCCGGAGACGTAGCGCTGCGTGTCCTCGATGAACGCGTCCAGCGACTTCTTCAGCGGGGAGAACCACTGGCCGTCGTAGACCATCTCGGTCCAGCGATCTCCGACCTGGCGCTTGAACCGTGCCTGCTCGCGCTCGAGGGTCACGCGCTCGAGCTCCTGATGCGCGGTGATGAGGGCCATCGCCCCGGGCGCCTCGTACACCTCGCGGGACTTGATGCCGACCAGACGGTCCTCGACGATGTCGATGCGGCCGACGCCCTGGGCGCCCGCCCGACGGTTCAGCTCCTGGATCGCCTGCAGGGGCGTGACGGCGCGGCCGTCGATCGCGACCGGGACGCCCTGCTCGAAGCTGATGACCAGCTCGTCGGCCACCGGCGGGAAGGCCGGATCGTCGGTGTAGTTGAAGACGTCCTTGGTCGGCTCGTTCCAGATGTCCTCGAGGAAGCCGGTCTCGATGGCGCGGCCCCACACGTTCTGGTCGATCGAGAAGGGATTGTGCTTGGTGGTGGCGATCGGCAGGTTCTTGCGCTCCGCGTACTCGATCGCGCGATCGCGGGTCAGCGCCAGATCCCGCACCGGGGCGATGCACTTGAGCTCCGGCGCGAGGGAGGTGATCGAGACCTCGAAGCGGACCTGGTCGTTGCCCTTGCCGGTGCAGCCGTGGGCGACGGTGGTGGCGCCGTACTTCTTGGCGGCCTTGACCAGATGCTTGGTGATCACCGGGCGCGAGATCGCGGAGACGACCGGGTAGGCGTCCATGTACAGCGCGTTCGCCTTGAGGGCGGGCATGCAGTACTCGTCGGCGAACTCGTCGCGCGCGTCGGCGACGTAGGCCTCGACGGCGCCGCAGTCCAGGGCGCGCTGGCGGATGACCTCGAGGTCCTCGCCGCCCTGGCCCACGTCGACCGCGCAGGCGATGACGTCGGCGCCGGTGGCGTCGTGGATCCAGCCGATGGCGACGGAGGTGTCGAGGCCGCCGGAGTAGGCGAGGACGATGCGTTCGGTCACGGGAAAGCTCCTAGTGGGTTCTTCTTCTGGTTCTGACGATATGAGGGTCGGTGGAGATGGCGCCGAGCCGGCGGCCGAGATGGCACCCGTCGCAGGGCCCATAGGTGCCGGGAGGCTGTCAGCGGGGCCCGTCGGCCAGGTCGAGCAGTCGCGCGGCGAGAGCGTCCCCGCCGTCGGCGTCGCGGGCCACCAGCAGCACGGTGTCGTCCCCCGCGATGGTACCGATGACGTCGGGCAGGACAGAGCGGTCGATCGCGGAGGCGAGGTACTGGGCCGCCCCCGGAGGCGTGCGGACCACGACGAGGTTCCCGCTCGCCTCCGCGGAGACCAGCAGACCCTCGGCCAGGCGCGGGAGCCTGGCCTCGAGCACCTCCGACTCGGCGGCGCTCCCGCCCCGCTGCAGCGCCCCCTCCGGCGGCGTGCGGTAGACGAGGCCCCCCTGGGCGCCGCGGACCTTCTCGGCCTGCAGCTCGACCAGATCCCGCGACAGGGTCGCCTGCGTCACCTCGAACCCCTCTTCGGAGAGCAGGCGGGCGAGCTGGGACTGCGAACCCACCTCCTGCTGCTCGAGGAGCTCGACGATCCGGCGCTGACGGGACGTCTTGGTCTGCGCGAGGCCCCGTCGGGGCTCGGTCATGAGCGCCCCGTCGGCCGCTGCGCCGGCAGAGCCAGCGCATGCGCGGCAGTCTCCGCGTCCGGGTGGGCGATGAGCCAGGTCATCAGGGCCTTCTGCGCATGCAGCCGGTTCTCCGCCTCGTCCCAGACGACCGAGCGCGGACCGTCGATCACCTCGGCGGCGACCTCCTTGCCCCGGTAGGCGGGCAGGCAGTGCAGGAAGATGCCCCCGGAGCGCTCCATGAGCTCCTCGGTCACGGCGAAGCGGCCGAACAGCTCGGTGCCGCGCGCTCCCTTCTCGCCCTCCTGGCCCATCGACACCCAGGTGTCGGTCACGACGGCGTCCGCGCCTGTCACCGCGGCCTGCGGGTCATCGGTCACGGTCACGGACCCGCCCGTCGACGCGGCGATGACCTCCGCCGCACGCACCACGGCCGACGTCGGCAGATGACTGGTCGGCGCGGCGATGCGCACGTCCATGCCCGCGGTCACCCCGCCGAGCAGGTAGGAGTGCGCCATGTTGTTCGCGCCGTCTCCCAGATACGCCAGGGAGCGGCCTGCCAGCGAGGCCTCGCCGTCACCGCCGAGGCCTCCGGTGTGCTGGGCGATCGTGAGCAGGTCCGCGAGGATCTGGCAGGGATGGAACTCGTCCGTCAGGGCGTTCACGACGGGGACGGTGGCGTGCCGCGCCATCTCCTCGATCCGGTCCTGGCCGAAGGTGCGCCACACGATGGTCGAGACCATGCGGGTGAGCACCCTGGTGGTGTCGGCGATGGACTCGCCGCGACCCAGCTGGCTGGAGCCGGCCTCGATCACGAGCGGGCTGCCGCCGAGCTCGGCGATGCCGGTGGCGAAGGACACCCGGGTGCGCGTGGAAGACTTGTCGAACAGGACGGCGACCGTGCGGGGGCCCTCGAACGGCCGATGCGCGAAGCGGTCCTCGGTCATCGCGAGGGCGAGCGCAAGGACCTCCTTCTGCTCGACCGGGGACAGATCGTCGTCGCGCAGGAAGTGACGGGGCATCTCAGGACCTCTTCTCGGGAAGGTGAACAGGGCGGGGCTCGGGACCGGGCTCCGGAGCGGGCTCGGGGCCGGGCTCAGCAGTCAGTCGTGGATCATGCTCGGTACGGCCTGCGGATCCGCCGTCGGATGCGGCGGACCCGTCGGCGGCATCGAGGAGCCCGGGCAGGGCGTCGACGAAGCCGGACAGCTCCTCCTCGGTGACGATCAGCGGCGGAGCCAGCCGCAGGGTGGTCGGGTTCGCGGCGTTGATGATGAGGCCCGCGTCGAGGGCCGCCGCGACGACCTGCGGTGCGATCGGGGCGGACAGCTCGATGCCCTGCAGGAGCCCTGCGCCCCGGATGCCGACGACCCGCGCATCCGACTCCGCGACCGCCGCGACCCGAGCGGCGAGATCGGCGCCGACGGTGCGCACGTGCGCGAGCAGATCCTCCTCGGCGATGGTGCCGAGGACGGCCAGGGCGACGGCGGCCCCGACGGGATTGCCGCCGAACGTGGTGCCGTGCTGGCCCGGCTGCAGGAGCGTGCGGACCTCCTCGCCGAACGCGACCACGGCACCGATGGGGAACCCGCCGCCGAGGCCCTTGGCCAGCGTCATGACGTCGGGCAGGACGCCCTCGACGCGCTGGTGGGCGAACCACTCCCCCGTCCTCGCGATCCCTGTCTGGACCTCGTCGAGGACCAGCAGCGTCCCGTGCTCGCGGGTGAGGCGCCGCAGAGCGCGCAGGTAGTCGTCCGACAGCGGGATGACGCCGGCCTCGCCCTGGATGGGCTCGGCGCACACGGCGGCGACATCGCCCGGGGCGAGGGCCGCCTCGAGAGCCGCCTCGTCCTCCGCGGGGAGGAACTCGACACCGCCCGGCAGCGGTTCGAAGGGCGCACGGTACGCCTCCTTGTGCGTGAGCGCCAGAGCCCCCATGGTCCGGCCATGGAAGGACTGCTCGAGGGCGATGATCCGCGGCCGGCCCGTGCGGCGGGCGATCTTGAAGGCCGCCTCGTTGGCCTCGGTCCCGGAGTTCGTGAAGAACACCCCGGAGCCCTCGGGCGCCTTCGCGAGCTCGAGCAGCCTCTCGGCGAGCTCGATCTGCGTCGGTGTCGCGAAGAAGTTGGAGACGTGCCCGAGGGTCTCCATCTGCTTGCCGATCGACGCGACGAGCGAGGGATGCGCATGACCGAGCGCGTTCACGGCGATGCCGCCGAGCAGGTCGAGGTACTCGTTGCCGTCGGCGTCCCACACCCGGGTCCCCTCGCCCCGCACGAGGACGCGCTGGGGAGTGCCGAACACGCCGATCATCGAGCCGGCGTAGCGGCGCGCGAGCGCGGCGGAGTCGGCGACCGACGGGCCCGTCGGCGGAGCATCCGGGCCCGCCGGGCCCGCCGGGGCCGTGGGGTGCGCAGAGTGCGCGGGGGTCGCAGGCGTCGTCCGCTCAGACATAGTCGTCCCTCCTCACCATGGTGCCCACGCCCTTGGCGGTGAACACCTCGAGCAGCACCGCATGCTCGATCCTTCCGTCGATCATGGCGGCCGTGCGCACTCCGGAGTCCACCGCATCCAGCAGCGACTCCGCCTTGGGGATCATCCCCGCGGTCAGCGACGGCAGCATGCCGCGCAGATCGCTGGCTGAGATCTCCGGGATCAGCGAGTCGCGATCCGGCCAGTCGCGGTACAGACCCTCGACGTCGGTGAGGACCACGAGCTTCTCCGCGTCGAGGCCGGCGGCGAGCGCTGCCGCCGCGAGGTCGGCGTTGATGTTCAGCACGGCGCCCGTGGGCTGGCCGTCCTCCGCGATCTCCGGGGCGATCGAGGAGACCACCGGTATGCGCCCGGCGTCGAGCAGGTCCTGGATCGACTCCGGCCGCACCTGCGTCACCGCGCCGACATGGCCGAGGTCGACCTCCTCCCCGTCGACGGTCGCGCCGCGGCGGCGCGCGGAGAACAGCCGCGCGTCCTCTCCGGACATGCCGATCGCGTACGGCCCGTGCTCGTTGATGAGCCCGACGAGCTCGCGCCCGACCTGGCCGACGAGCACCATCCGCACGATGTCCATCGTCTCGGCGTCGGTGACCCGGAGGCCACCGCGGAACTCGCTGTCCAGGCCCACACGCTGGAGCATCGCGCTGATCTGGGGCCCGCCTCCATGGACGACGACGACGTGGATGCCGGCCTGGCGCATGAAGACCACGTCCGCGGCGAAGGCGCGGCGCAGCTCGTCGTCGATCATGGCGTTGCCGCCGTACTTCACCACGACGATCTTCCCCGCGAAGCGCTGCATCCAGGGCAGCGCCTCGATGAGGATTTCGGACTTGGCGCGGGCGTCCGCCTGGGCGGGCGTGAGCGCGGCGAGGGGGTTCTTGCCGGTGGTGCTCATGAGGAGTACGCGCTGTTCTCTTCGACGTAGTCGTGGGTGAGGTCGTTGGTCCAGATGTCCGCGCTCGCGCTCCCGGCACCGAGGTCGACCTCGATGAGGGTCTCGCGCGGGGTCATGTCGACCTCGGAGCGGTCGCGGTGGGCGCCGCCGGCGCGGCACACCTCGACGCCGTTGACGCTCACGGAGAGGTCCGTGACCGCGAAGGGGGCGACGGACTCGGGCACGCAGCCGGCCGCGGAGACGATGCGGCCCCAGTTGGGGTCGTTGCCGAAGATCGCGGCCTTGACGAGGTTCGAGCGGGCGATCTCGCGGGCGACGGCGAGCGCGGCCTGCTCGGTGCTCGCGGAGCGGACCACCACGTGCACGTCGTGGCTCGCGCCCTCGGCGTCGGCGACGAGCTGGCGGGCGAGGTCCGCGCTCACCGCGCGCACCGCCTCGGTGAGCACCTCGACCTCCACGGCGGTGCCGCTCGCACCGGAGGCCAGCAGGATCACGGTGTCGTTGGTGGACATGCAGGCGTCGGAGTCGACGCGGTCGAAGGTGGTGCGGGTCGCCTCGGCGAGCGCCTGCTGCGCGGTCGCGGCGTCGACGTCCGCGTCGGTGGTGAGGACGACGAGCATGGTGGCCAGCTGCGGGGCGAGCATGCCCGCGCCCTTGGCCATCCCGCCGACGACGACGCCGGAGGGCAGCACGACCTCGGCGGTCTTGGGGACGGTGTCGGTGGTCATGATCGCCTGGGCGGCGGCGGCATCGGCGTGCTCCCCCGCGGCGAGGGCACCCGCGGCGGCGGTGGCGCCGGCGAGCAGCGGCTCCAGGGGCAGGCGCTCGCCGATGAGCCCGGTCGAGCACACGAGCACGTCCTGGGCGGAGACCTCGAGGACGCCGGCGAGGTGCTCGGCGGTGGCGTGCGTGTCGCCGAAGCCCTCGGGGCCGGTGCAGGCGTTGGCGCCGCCGGAGTTGAGGACCACGGCGCGGGCGCGGCCGTCGGCCACGGCCTGGCGGGACCAGAGCACGGGCGCGGCCTGCACGCGGTTGCTGGTGAAGACGGCGGCGGCGGTGTCGCGGGGGCCGTCGTTGACGACGAGGGCGAGGTCGTGCTTGCCGGTGCTCTTGATGCCGGCGGCGAGACCGGCGGCCCGGAAGCCCTGGGGGCGGGTGATCGACATGGGGGTCCTCCAGCGGACGGGACGGATGAGGGGTGGGGCGCTCGCGGCGCGGCTCAGGGGGCGAGCGCGGTGCGGGTGAGACCCGTGGTCTCGGGCAGGCCCAGGGCGAGGTTCATCGACTGCACGGCGGCGCCGGCGGTGCCCTTGACGAGGTTGTCGATCGCGGCGATGACGGTGGCCTGGCCGCTGCGGCGGTCCGCCACGGCGCTGATCCGCACGGTGTTCGCGCCGGTGACTTCCTGGGTGGCGGGGACCTGCCCCTCGGGCAGCAGGGTCACGAAGTGCTCCTGGCCGTAGTCCGCCTCGAGGGCGCCGAGGAGGTCCGCGGTGCCGGCGCCCTCCGCGAGCGGCGCGGTGCACACGGCGAGGATGCCGCGGCTCATGGGCACGAGCACGGGGGTGAAGGTGAGGCGCCGGGAGGGGTCCTCCCCCGCCGCGCGGCGGAGGTTCTGGAGGATCTCGGGGATGTGCCGGTGGCTGCCGCCGACGCCGTAAGGGCGGGCGCCGCCGCCGGCCTCGGTGAGCAGCAGGTGCTGCTTGGCCGCGCGGCCCGCTCCCGAGTAGCCCACGGGCAGCACGGCGTTCAGGGCGGAGGGGTCCACGAGCCCGGCGCGGACCAGCGGTGCGAGGGCGAGGCTCACGGCGGTCGCGTTGCAGCCGGGCACGGCGATCTCGCGGGCGCCGGCGAGCAGCTCGCGCTGACTCGGGCCGGCGGCCAGCGGCAGCTCGGGCATGCCGTAGGTCCACGTGCCGGCGTGCTCGCTGCCGTAGTAGTCGGCCCAGTCCTGCGGGTCCTCGAGCCGGTGGTCGGCGCCGAGGTCGAGCACGAGCACGTCGGGGTCCTCGGCGCGCAGCGCGGCGCTGATCTCCCCGGAGCGGCCGTGCGGGAGGGCGAGCACGACCACGTCGTGGCCGCGGAGGACCTCCACGGTGGTCTCCTGCAGCACGAGGTCGAGGCCGGGGTCGAGGTGCGGGGCGAGCTCCGCGAGCGGCCGCCCGGCGCTGCTGTGGGCGGTGACGGTGACGACCTCGACCGCGGGGTGCTGGGAGAGCAGCCGAAGGGTCTCGCCGCCCGCGTAGCCGGAGGCGCCGACGACGGCCGCGCGCAGGCGTCGGCCCGCCGCGACGGGGGCGGTCGGGACGACGGACGGGAGCGGCGCGGACATCATGCAGGCAAGTCTATACACCCCACTGCATGAACAGCCAATCCGGGTCACGGGCTGTCCGGTGCACCACACACGACCCCCGTCGATCACGAATCGGCAACGGCGTCAAAGGTTTGACGTCCACCGCGCTTCAGCGGTTAAGCTCATCACATTCACCGGTTAAGTGGGGCAGCGGCGCTCCCGGCCCCCGGACCACGTCCCACGACGTCACACGACATCCGCAGCCTCGTCACCAGGCAGGAGAGCCCGATGAGTACGACGACACCGCTGTCGATCGCGGAGGCGGAGCCCGATCCGGGCTCCCCGCGCGGCACGGCGCTCCCGGCCGCGCGCAGGCGCCGCCGGGTCCCGCCGAACCTCGTCTACCTCGCGCAGCGCGCCGGCACCTACCTGACGGTCCTGTTCATCTCCGTCGTCCTGAACTTCGTGCTGCCCCGACTCATGCCCAACGACCCCGCGCAGTCGATGATCCGCGACATCTACGAGAAGACGGGCCAGCGCCCCTCCGAGTACCAGATGCGCGTCATCCACAACATGTACGGCGACCCCGACACCCCGATCTGGGAGCAGTTCTGGAACTACCTGGTCCAGCTGGTCCACCTCGACCTGGGCCGCTCGATCATGTACTACCCGATGGAGGTCACGGACCTCGTCTCCCAGGCGCTGCCCTGGACCCTCTTCCTCGGTCTGCTCTCCACCCTCATCGGCTGGGTGATCGGCACCTACCTCGGCGCCCGGCTGGGCTGGCGCCCCGGCGGCCGGCTCGACTCCCTCATCACCCCCGCGGCCATGTTCTTCGCCTCGATCCCCGCGTTCTGGCTGGGCCTGCTGGCGGTCTGGTACCTCTCCTACACCAAGGGCTGGTTCCCCGCGCAGGGCTCGGTCAACCAGCGCCTGCGCCCGCCGGGCATCGGCAACCCCGAGTGGGTCCTGAGCGTCCTCTTCCACGCGGCGCTGCCCCTGGCGACCCTCGTCGTCGTGGGCATCACCGGCTGGCTCTTCAGCATGCGCAACATGATGATCACGACGGTCAACGAGGACTACGTCCACCTCGCCCGGGCGAAGGGCCTCTCCCCCGAACGGGTGCGCACCGCCTACGCCGCGCGCAACGCCATGCTCCCCAACATCACCGGTCTCGCCATGTCGATCGGCGGCGTGCTCATGTCCGTGGTCCTCGCCGAGAGCGTGTTCGTCTACCCCGGCCTCGGCGGGCTCATCGGCGCCGCCACCGGCGTGCGCGACTACCCGCTCATGCAGGCGCTGCTGCTGATCGTCATCGTCCTCAGCCTCGTCTTCAACTTCATCGCCGACAGCGTCTACGTGCTGCTGGACCCGCGCACCCGGGAGGGGAGCTGACATGGCACGACGGTTCCTCACCCACCCCAAGGTCGTCATCGGCCTGGTCATCATCGGCTTCTTCACGCTCGTCGCACTGCTGGGCCGCCCCTTCTCCACCCACGTCCTGGGCCGCTCCCCCCAGTCGATCTTCGCCGACGCGATGGGGCAGGCCCCGAGCCTCGCCCACCCCATGGGCACCACGGTCTCCGGCCAGGACGTGCTGACCTGGATGTTGCACGGCACCTACAACTCCATGTTCGTCGGCTTCGCCTCCGCGATCATCGCCTCGGTCATCGCGATCGCGATGGGCACGGCGGCCGGCTTCCTCGGCGGCACCGTGGACCGCCTGCTCAACGGCGTCATCCTCGTCTTCCAGAACATCCCCTCGTTCCCCGTGCTGATCATCGCCGCCACCTTCTGGCGCGAGATGCCGCTGATCGTCGTCTCGGTGCTCATCGGCCTCTTCGAGTGGACCGGGGGCGCCCGCCGCATCCGGGCCCAGGCGCTGAGCCTGCGCGGCCGTGACTTCACCACCGCGCTGCGGACCATCGGCGAGTCCAAGGCCCGGATCGTGTTCGTCGAGGTGATGCCCCACCTCTTCGGCATCGTCTCCCCGATCTTCCTCACGCTCATCGCCGCCGGCGTGGGCATGCAGGCCGCCATGGCCATGCTCGGCGTGGGCAGCGCGGCGGAGCCGAGCTGGGGGCTGATCATCAACTACGCCTTCGGCCAGAACGCCCTGTTCCGCGGCATGTGGTGGTGGTTCGTGCCGCCGGGCCTGTGCCTCGCCCTGCTCGGCTTCGCCACCACGATGGTGAACTTCGGCCTCGACGAGATCACCAACCCCACCCTGAGCTCCAAGCGGCTGACGCTCATGCGGCGCTTCCTCGCCCGCCGCCGTCGCGAGGCCGCCGTCACCGCCCCCGTCGCCACCACCGGAGCCGCCTCATGAGCCCCGCCGCCACCGATCGCGAGCACCGCGCGGACACCGCGCCCGGCACCCTGGACCCGAACGACCTGCCGGGCACCGCCGAGGTCGAGATCGAGACGACCGCGCAGATCGCCCGCCGCCTCGCGTCCTCACCGCTGCTGCTCGAGGCCCGCGGGCTCGAGGTCACCTACGTGACCGAGGCCGGCGAGGTGCCTGCCTGCGCCGACGTCGACCTCGAGCTGCGCCGCGGCGAGATCCTCGGCGTCGCCGGCGAGTCCGCCTCCGGCAAGTCCACCCTGCTCAACGCCCTCTCCCGGCTCCAGCGCCCGCCGGCCGTCACGAGCGCCGGGCAGGTGCTCTTCCACCGGGCGGACGGCGAGGTCGTGGACCTCACCGCGCTCGGAGAGGATCAGCTGCGCCGCTACCGGTGGGACTCGCTCTCCATCGTCATGCAGTCCGCCATGGCCTCGCTCAACCCGGTCATGCGTCTGGACACGCAGTTCATCGACGTGATCATGGAGCACGACCGGTCGATGACGAAGTCCGCGGCGCGGGAGCGCGCCGGCGAGCTGCTGGAGATGGTGGGCATCCCAGCGACCCGCCTGCGCTCCTACTCGTACCAGCTCTCCGGCGGCATGCAGCAGCGCGCGCTGATCGCCCTCTCCCTCGCCTCGAACCCCGAGGTCGTCTTCATGGACGAGCCGACCACCGCGGTGGACGTGGTCATGCAGCGCCAGATCCTCACGCAGATCCTGCAGCTGCAGGCCGCGCTCGGCTTCGCGATCGTCTTCGTCACGCACGACCTCTCGCTGCTGCTGGAGATCTCCGACCGCATCGCGATCATGTACGCCGGTCGCGTCGTCGAGATCGGCATGCCGGAGCAGCTGTACTCGGCCCCGCGCCACCCCTACACCCGGGGCCTGCGCGCGGCCTTCCCGCCGCTGTCCGAGCCCGTGCGCCGGCTCGAGGGGATCCCGGGGACGCCCCCCGATCTGCTGGACCTGCCGTCGGGATGCTCCTTCGCCCCGCGCTGCCCGCTCGCGATCGACCGCTGCCACGAGGAGCGGCCCGCGCTGCGGTCGATCCCCGGCGGCGTGGCCGCCTGCCACCTCGTGGGAGAGGACGGCTCCCCGGCCGTCGCCGCTCCCGCGTCGGCCCCGGAGGAGGACCGATGAGCACCACCCCGACCACCACCCGACGCCGGGCCCGCGAGGGTGCCGCCCCGGTCATCGCGACGCGCGGCCTCGAGGTCCACTTCCGGGTGGACACCCCGCAGGGCAAGGCGACCGTGCGCGCGCTCGACGGCGTGGACTTCGCCCTCGCCCCGGGGGAGATCGTCGCCGTGGTGGGCGAGTCCGGCTCCGGGAAGTCCACCCTGGCCCGCGTCTTCTCCCTCATCCACGCCCCCACCGGCGGGGACGTGGAGATCGACGGGGTGCCGCTCGCGAAGGCCCGCAAGGACGAGCGCGCCTACTACCGCAAGATCCAGCTGATCTTCCAGGACCCCTTCGCCTCGCTCAACGCGCTCAAGCGGATCCGGCACATCGTCGAGCGGCCGCTGCAGATCCACCGGATCGCCCGCGGGCGCCGCGCCTCACGCCAGCAGGCAGGGGAGCTGCTCGAGAAGGTCAACCTCAGCCCCGCCACCCGGTACCTGGACCGCTATCCGACGGACCTCTCGGGCGGCCAGCGCCAGCGCGTCGCGATCGCGAAGTCGCTCGCGGTGGGCCCGCAGGTCCTGCTCGCCGACGAGCCCACCTCGATGCTCGACGCGTCGATCCGGCTCGAGGTCCTCAACCTGCTGGGCGACCTGCGGGACCGCGAGGGCCTCGCCGTCCTCTACATCACGCACGACATCGCCAGCGCCCGCTACCTCTCCGACCGGATCGACGTCATGTACGGCGGCCGGATCATCGAGTCGGGGCCCACCGAGCAGATCGTCTCCGACCCGGTGCACCCGTACACCCGCCTGCTCATCGAGGCGGCACCGGACCCGGCGCACTACAAGGGCTCCGGCCACTCCCCCGCCGTCGCGGCGTCCACCGCACCGCCCGTGGACACGACCGTCGAGGTCGTCGGCTGCCGCTTCGCGAACCGGTGCCCGATGGCGCGCCCGGAGTGCACCGCCGCCCCGATCCCCCGCTCCGTCTCCCCCGACGGCCGCCAGGTGCTGTGCGTCCTGGCGCAGGACCGACCCGACTTCTCCACCCTCCCCACCACCGCTGCTGAGGCGGCTTCTGAAGAAGGAAACCCATCATGATCACCTCCTCCATCTCCCGTCGTCATGTGCTCGGCGCCCTCGGCATCGGCTCCGTCGGCGCCGTGGCCGCCGCGTGCTCGAGCACCACCGGCGGCGGCGCAGGCGGCAGCGACGACGGCGGCGGCGACGCCGGCGGCCTCTTCGTCATCGGCGCCGCGGTCACGGCCACCAACCAGTTCGCGAAGAACTTCAACCGCTACGGCGGCGGCGACACGGCCCCGGGCCTGGACCTCGTGTACGAGCCGCTGTTCCGCCTCTCCTCCCAGGACGGCGGCCAGCTGATCCCGATGCTCGCCGAGTCCGCGGACCACTCCGAGGACGGCAAGGAGGTCACCTACCACCTCCGCAAGGACGTGACGTGGTCCGACGGCGAGGCCTTCTCCGCGAAGGACGTGCTGTTCACGCTCGGCTCGATCTACGGCAAGCCCAACCCCAAGCCCGCCGAGGACGAGTTCGTGTGGCTCTCGGCACCGATCGAGACCCCGGACGACCACACCGTCGTCGTCAAGTACAACGACGACCAGCGGCAGCAGGAGGTGAACCTCGCGCTGTACTACCCGATCGTCCCCGCGCACGTGTACCAGGACGGCGACACGCTCGAGTTCCCCCAGGACGTCATGGACGATCCGATCGGCACCGGCCCGGCGACCCTGAAGTCCTTCGACACCCAGCTGGTCACCTACGAGATGCGCTCGGACTACTGGGGCGGCTCCTCGAAGGTCGGCGAGGTCCAGTTCGTCCCGTCGGGGCAGGCGGGCAACATCGAGACCCAGATCACCCAGGGCGAGATCGACCTCGCCGAGGGCGGCGCCCCGGGCGTCGTCACCGGCTTCGCGACGAAGGCGGAGACCAACAACTACGCCTACGTGGCCGACGGCTCCTCCTCCGGCATCGCGTTCATGACCGCTCGCCCCGAGTCGCCGATGGCCGACGTCGACGTGCGCAAGGCCTTCCGTGCGGCGATCGACGTCGAGGCGGTCAAGGAGGCCTCCGGCATCGGGTACACGCTGCCCAACGTGGCCGGGGTCGACCCGGTGCTCAACGAGTCGCTCGAGCAGCCCGAGTTCACCAAGCCCGTCGCCCTGGACGCCGCGGCGGCGAAGGCGTCGCTCGAGGCCTCCGGCTGGAGCGTCAACAGCGCCGGGAACCTCGGGAAGGACGGGAAGGAGCACAAGCTCAGCGTCCAGATCCAGAACGACAACGCGACCTTCATGGTGACCATGCCGATCGTCGTGGCGAACTGGAAGGACAACCTGGGCGTGACCGTCACCTTCGACCCCAAGCCCAAGGACGTCATGGACACGATCCTGTCCGAGGGCACTTTCGACCTGGTGGGCACCGGCCTCGGCTACCCGGGGTCGCCGTGGTCGAACTACACGATGTACGACCAGCCGATCCTCCCCATCGACGAGAAGACCACCAACGGCAACTGGGGCCGCTGGGACTGGGGCACGGAGGCCGAGGAGAAGATGGCGATCCTCGTCTCCACCCTCAACACCCCCGAGACCCAGGACAAGATCGCCGAGGGCGTCCAGGGCGTCCAGCAGGCCTTCCTCGAGCAGGCCCCGACCGCCCCCTTCCAGGGCGGCGGCACCGGCATCATGTACTCCACCATGAACTGGACCGGCTTCCCCGAGCCAGGGACGGTGGACTACTTCCCGCGGGTGAACGGCATGGGCAACCTGACCAACCTGCTGATGGCGATCCAGCCCGCCTGATCGCCGACGTCCCTCCGCCCCACGGGGCCGGTCCCTCCGGGGACCGGCCCCGTGGCCGTCCGGGAGCGGTCAGCCCTGCTGGGAGCGCAGCCGCTCGCCGATCCGCCGGGTCCACGAGTAGTCCGTGACGGTGATCGTGTCGTCCAGGAAGGGCACCCCGTCGCGGTCCACGGCGTAGGAGAAGACGCCGCCCTTGGTGCCGCCCTCCATCTGCCAGTCCGTGAAGGCCACGGCGCGGGAGTCCTCGAAGGGCTCGGAGGTGTCGTCCCAGCGGTTGAGGTCGAATTCCTCGTAGAAGGAGAAGCCCACGAGGTACTGCGCGGGGTCGATCTGCCCGGCGAAGGTCTCCCAGGTCCCCTGGAGCGTGCCCGGGTCCCGGCCGTAGGACTGCACGAGCACGTGGTCGAACACCTCCGCGCTCTCGCGGAACACGGGCTCGTCCCCGCCGAGGTTCGTGTCGTACATGAGCAGGCGCTCGGTCCCGGAGACCGGGCCGAGGTGCCGCGACAGCTCGTGGAACACGGCGCTCGCCCGGGCGGCGAGGGCAGGCTCGAGCCGACGCTCCATGTCGATGTCGAGGCCGTCGAGGTCGTGGGCGAGCACGAGCTCCTCCACGAGGTGCTCGGCGAGGCCCCGGTGGCCGGCGGGGGTGTCGGGGAAGGCGGGGTCCAGCAGCAGGCCGATGTCGCCGGTGCGGACCACGGTCGTGTCCTGCTCGTGCAGTGTGGGCACGTACTCCTCGCGTAGGGTGCGCCAGAAGGGGTTCTCCGGCGGGGTGAAGTCGGGGAAGACGAAGACGACGTCGACCTCGGCGGGGACGTCGGCGAAGCGGTTGGGCTTCGTGGGGTCCGCGACCCGGTCGTGCCAGGTGCGGAAGTAGGCCATCTGGAGTCCGGTGCGATGGCGGGGGCTGGTGACCACGGTGTCTCCTCGGAGCAGTCGCTCAAGCGGTTGAGCTGCCATCCTTCCACGCCCCGGGGCTCCTGCCCAGGCGCCGCTCCGCCCCGGTCAGGGGCGGGCGGACATGACCCGCGCGAAGGGCACGAGCCAGGTGTCCAGCAGGGCGAGCAGCTCCTCCTCGCCGAGCAGGTCCGGGGCGTCGCACCACAGGGAGAGGGAGGCGCCGAGCACCGGGTCGGGCATGCCGGCCGGCGCGGGCGGCACGTCGATCCACACCGCCTGTGCCGCCTCCCCGAGGAAGCGGCGGGGGCGGAAGACGTCCTCGAGCAGCCCGGTGCGGCGGCGGCCGTGGGGCTGCGGCGGGTCGTCCGCAGAGAGCACCAGGTAGAGCAGGTCTCCGTTGGAGTTCACCACGCGGTACCCGTCCTCGAGATGGTCGGTGACCGACGCCGTCCAGCGCCGCCAGCGGATCCACTCGTCCAGCACCACCTCGGTGCTGATCGGCACCCGGGGCCGCTCGCGGGAGGGGACGACGTGGTCGTTCCACATCATGGGCGTGCGGCCCAGCTCGAGGGCGCGCTCGGCGAGGGCGTTCATGAACAGCGCGAAGCTGTCCAGGGCCGTCGCCCCCTCGCCCAGACGAGCGCGGGCGTGCTCCACGAGCGAGGGGTAGCGGTCCGGGCGCCGGGCCTCCGCGTCCTCCCACGGTGCGGCGAGGTACTCGTCCCCGCCCAGGTGCACGGCGTCGCCCGGGAACAGGGCGCACACCGCCTCGAGCAGCGCGGCGGCGAAGGGCAGGGCGCCGGGGTGGGTGACGTCGAGGCGGTCCTCGTGCACGGTGCCCTCACGGTCCACGAGGCGGAGGTGCTCGCGCCCGCGCAGCAGCGCGGCGGCGTGGGAGGGCAGGTCGATCTCGGGGATCAGCGCGACACCCGCCTCGGCCGCGGCGCGGACGATCGCGGCGACGTCCGCCGCGTCCCAGGCGTCGGGCGCGGCGAGCTCCTCGAAGCCCGCCAGGCGCACGCCCACCCGATGGGTCTCGGTGAGGTGGAGGTGCAGGGCCGTGAACCCGAGCTCGCCGAGCCGCCCGATCAGGTGCACGACGCTCTCCGGTCGGAAGGCCCTGCGCGCCGCGTCGAGGCTGAGCCCCACGTAGGGGCGGGCGAAGGCCGCAGCCGGCGTCACGGTCATGACCGCGAGGCTACCCGCTCAGGCCCGCAGCTCACCGCCCACCGCGCTCGCGACCGCCGCGACGATCCGGTCGCGCGCAGCGCCGATCTCCTTCGCCGAGAGGGTGCCCTCCGCGGAGCGCAGCCGCACCGCGAAGGCGAGGGACTTGCTCCCCTCACCGATCTGCTCGCCGGTGAAGACGTCGAAGAGGTGGACCCGCTCGGCGAGGTCGCCCGCGCCCACCAGGATCGCGGCCTCCACGGCGCTCGCGGGCACGGACTCCTTGACCACGAAGGCGAAGTCCTCCTTGGCGGGCGGGAAGGTCGGCACCGGCGCGGCGAGGACCACGGCGGGGGCGGCGGCGATGACCGCCTCGAGATCGAGCTCGAGCACCGCGGTCCGGGCAGGGAGGCCGAACTCCTTGATCACCGCGGGGTGCAGCTCGCCGGCGAGACCCACCACGGAGCTCTCGCCCTCGGCGGTGAGCACGCGCAGCTCCGCACCGCGGCCGGGGTGCAGCGGGGCGATCTCGCGCTGGCGCACCTCGAGCTCGGCGCCCACCGCGGCGGCGGCACGACGGGCGAGGTCCAGGGCGTCGGCCCAGCCCCAGGCCTCGGGCTCGCCCTGCCAGGAGTCGGGACCGGACGCACCGCCGACGACCGCGGCGAGCACGGCGGTCTGCGCGGGCAGCGCACCGGCGATCGCCGCGAGCTCCGCCTCGGAGGGGCGGGCCGCGGGGGCGGGCACCGGGGCGGCGCCGCCGGCCGCGGCACGGAACACCGAGCCGCGCTGGAGGATCGCGACGGACTCCTCACCGCGGCCGAGGTTGCGGCGCGCGACGGGCAGCAGGCTCTGCAGCAGCGCGGTGCGCAGCAGCGGCTCGTCCTCGGCGAGGGGGTTCAGGACCCGCACCGCGGCACGGCGCTCGTCCTGCGCGTCGTAGCGGAGACGGTCGTGCACGTCCTCGGCGACGAAGGGCGCGGAGCTCACCTCGACGAGGCCGGCCTCGACGAGCGCCCGGACGGCGGCGCGGCGGGCGCGCTGGGCGCGGGTGAGGCCGCGACCGGCGGGGGCGCTGGGCAGCTGGGAGGGGATCTCCGCGTAGCCGACGAGGCGCGCGATCTCCTCGACGAGGTCCTCGGCGATGACGAGGTCCGCTTAGACGACCGCAACCCTTGCCAAACTCTAAACCTAGACCCACGATGACCACATTCAAGGCACGAGGACCGGAAACATCTGGTTAGAAAACGGCATTCTGCCTTTACGTATACGAGGTCACCCGCAATACACTGGCGATCGCGGCACGCCTCAACCGACACTCGAGGACGGAACTAAACAGCCCAGCGAAGAATTCTGACGTCAACAACATGCGACCCACGCGATCCGATGACCGAACCCGACAAAGGGAGACTAATACCAAAGCGTGCCGCGCTCAACCAATTCTCCAACAGTGCACTTAACGGCACGTTTAAACTTCCGCGTCAAGCTCTCCTCAGATGGTAGTTTAGGCTCAACCGCCTTCCATGCTCCATCGCAAGAACCTGGTGACTGAAGCGATCATCAATAGGGATGAACACTCCATCCCCGGCCTCGACAGAAACTCGGTGTCGCTCTGCGCCATTGAAGAACTCGAGTTCACCACCAACACAATCGCTGGTATCAGTAAGATATATCACAAAGCTGGAGACCCAATCCTCAAACGTGTCTTGATGCGACGCTAGGAAATCACCCTTTCCATACATGCTCGCATTAACATCCGTTGCCGGCCTGACCCGGACTCCCATCATCTCACTGAAGCAATCCAAAACTTCCGACTTCAGCAACTCCCGACGCAACCTTTGATATAGCGGGGAAGACTCACGGAGCGACTTGGCGCCGATGGTCTCCAATGAGCCGTGACGCCACACCTTTTTACCATCCGCGCCCGTACGATACTCCGCATCACTCACACTTCGCACGAGCTCATCTTCCGCAAATACTAAATACCTTGACTGCACCCAGTCGTCACGAGACAACAACTCTTCGGCCAGCTCCTTTGCGTACTCGCGGTCGAGGAATCCGCGAACATGAACTGGTCGCGTGGGCACAGGTGGCCATGAACTCCCTTCGTTCAACTGCGTCACCACATCAAGACCGATACGCGGGTAGAGGTTGTCCACGGAACTATCTCCCAATCTGCGCTTCGTCGCGCGCGTCGTTCGTCGCCCGAACTGCAATCAAAGTATATGCGTAGCTACAACAGACCGCATTGGAAGGCCCCTCGCGCCTAGCAACGCAAGACGCCACTCCCAACAACCTATCACATCGACTCTCGGCCAACGGTCATGTCCTCCATTCTGGCTGCACGGCTCACCTATGGATGCCACTAACCCAGTGGATGCGGAAGCAGTCCTTCGTCGCCATCCTCGAACTGATCCAACCGCTCCATGCCATATCCGAACGTGAGCGGAAGCGTCCCCGGCATAAACACCTTCGCCGCCGAAAGGCCAACGCCTGCCAACTCCGGTCGAGTCAAATCCACAACAATTGGCTCCAGCTCTTCATCTGAAAGCGCGCTAACCAGACACTCAAGCTCATCATCGATGGTACTATCACTCCGCTGTTCCGCGTCCCAGGACCACACTGGAATATCCTCGGGTACCACAAATCCGCTGTCATTCCACAACGCATCTCCAGCAGCCTGCGCATACAGCAACCAATGATGCATGGCGTTCAATACATCACTCGGCTTCTGTACATCACTACGTTGAACGCGAGGAAGCAGTCTCATTATCAGACGGGTAGTCGACGCAATTTCCTCTATCGCCTTACGAACAGCGTCGCCTCTCGATGTTCCGCATGCGGCAGCAACAACATGACGGGGAAGAGCAGCGGTACTACCCGTAGCCACCGCTATCGCTGTCACGGTGGACCCTTTCGAAGGCACAACGCCAACAGAGATGTCGAACCCGGCTTCTGTTACTTTCATAGCAGCGACACCCGCAGCCATACTCATCGGGAACGAGCCCGGTGCAATCTGGAACCAGCACGCCGCAGGTCCACGCCGCCACCAAGTTGCGAGGAAAGCATCACGTTCAATCAGCTCCAACAGCCCATTGAGTGTTGCGTGCCTTAAAGACTGCCCGACAGCCATGCCATTCGAATTCTCTTGCACGTACCTCTTCAACCCCCGTTCCGCAGCCCCTACGGCAAAGTAGGCCGAACTGAAAGGGACATAGACAACCTCTTCAGATGACACCACTTCGCCACGCCGCCACCAAAGACGTTCGTCTGCATACAACTGAGCAAACCGACTTCCGGGCTTGTTGTAGACCGCATCACGATGGACCCACAAATCCTTCGGAGTGAGCGCTCGAGCGGGAAGCTCCGCCTGCGTACAATGTATCGCCTCTGCGCCAAGGCGAGTGGGCTCCGGAGGAACTCCAGACCACCGCTCTAGGGCCTCCAACACTGCCAAGCTCTCTGCCGCTTCGCGAGATACTCCTCGCCCCCAAGAGTGGACAACTGTACTTCCGGATGTCGACGGCCTTCCTAGCAGCACCGCAGCACGCGCGACATGAAGTCCATGTTGCTTTGCGACTACCAGATTTGGTATCAGTCCGACTCGGGGGTCTACATATATTCGGTTTAGCTCTTCATGCATTTCATCTAGAGTGCCAAAACTTTGAACACCCGAGCAACTGCCTTCGCCAGCCTCTTGGCTCGTCAGCCACACCCGACCACACTTCTCGCAGTCCGACATGCGTAAAAGTAGACGACACGTAGATACCCCGTCACGCACATCATACCAAACCGTAGCTGCCAGACCTCCCAACAGTTTTGGATACTCCAGCTCAATTTGACTCTGCCACGCAACCAGCTCGCGGATATGCTTGGGAAGCGATTCCCCCTCTATTGCAGTCAAAGAAAGACTCGACTCTTGTTCGCGCCCCATCACCACATTTGCCGCCGATACCCTGGCAATAAAACATGCTTGACACCCCCACCTTTCGTTCCTCTCGCAACCGGGGGAGCCCAAGGGGCCCAATGCGTAACCTTCGGAAGATCGGTACATCACCGTCACGTATTCTGCATCCAGTGCCGTCGCCCAGGAACCACTCGAATATTCCTCTTCGGAGACGACCGCAACGTTGTCAACCATAATCATGAGGCTGCCTCTTGCCCGCCAATTGCCACTCCGCCAAGACATATGAAACGAGATTGCAGCGGTGCCTGTATTGCCATATTCTCCGCATCTCTACTTCCAGTTCCGAGAGCGCAGGCCGCCAACCCAAGCCCCTCTGATGCCAGATATATATTCTGGGTCATCACTCCAATGTGTTTTAGCGAAAGCGATAGTCCAAGCGCCGAATAGACAGAGTCTATCAAGTGGAGATCTGCATAGAATAAAACTAATGCAGGCGGGACCTTATCGCTTCCGATGGCCCAGGCCGCTAACTGCGCGATCTCTCGCAGTGAAGCACGATCCGCATCCAGCAAAAAGAGCTTGCCATCGTCGATTTCATAATGCCAAAGGCCAGACTTGAGTCCCTCGCATTCTCGAACTACTACACATGTCTCAATCTCGTAGATTCCACTCGCGGCCGGATATGACCGCAAGTTTAACGACTTTTCGCTTTTGCTTAGCGCGAGGCCAAGCAAAGATGCGAGCTGGGCCCACGTCAAAACATTCCTGCGACCCATATCCCGCCTGGAGCGACGCCGCTCGAGCGCATCTCGTAGGCTAATCGGCACGTCCTCAATTATCTCTACACGTCGGCTGATACCGCCCTCCGAGCGATTGCGGTGCAGGTGCTCGCGCAGTCGCGTTGATGCCTCCAGATCGCCATCTACGATTTTACCAATTTGAGGCCCTGTCGCCGTTCTAGAGAGTCGCGTAAGTATCGCATACTCGAAGGCCAGATCCGCGACTGCGCGGCGCGAATACAGCATGTATCATCTCCTTTTGACTGATTCAGCGACCGAAAGTGCAACAAGGCACTCTTCATCTACGCTGAAACCTAGGCGATTCAAATGTAAATGCCAAAAACGTAGGGCTGACCTCCGCACATCAGACCGAAACGCGCCGTCTCGAGGGAGGCACTCTCCATACTCGTGCGCAAATGTGGTGGACGTGTAAGAGCCAGCGTAGGTGTTCACGATGTGCTCTACTGTACGGTCAGCCCGGGGCTTTAAATTCAGTCGACTTGCTAGCTCCCCATAGTTTTTAACGATATCGTCCGACGAGATACGGAATCGTTCCGATGTAAGAAGTAGCGTTTCGGTTAGGACCTGAACACGAGACCCCCAACCAGCGGATCGTCGTAAAGCAATACGGCTCGACGCGGTGAAAGCCTGGAGTCCTTCAGCCGTATCCTTGAAGCGCTCGATAAGCGGTTCATAGTGCGTGTCGGGAACCTCGACGACACTCCTCGACGCCTGAGGGGGCACGGCCTTTAACCCTTCAACGGCGGTAAGCTTTCTCGCTCTTTCCTCGTAGTCACTTGGGCTAAGCGTTGGCATATCAATGTCAGATGTCTCTGTGAATTCTTTCAATCGCGCCAGTAATTCTTCACCGGTACCATGCGAATCGCCGATGCGTATACGGAGATGCGGCCCACCTGCCCAATGATAGATGTAATGCCAAAACGTAGGACTGCGGCAAGATTCGAAGAACGGGTGAATTACCTCATTAATGACTTTATAGTAGCGACCATAGTCGTGTACGTGATATTCTCTCCAGGGAGAGCCGGGCCAAAGTGTCATATGCTTTGCTACTCCTCTACATCTACAGTAATCTCAGTCAACGGGTCGTGCGTCATTGTGGGATCCGGATCCGCAGCTTCAATGTCCACTTCGACATCGGCTTGTAGCTGGCGCCAAAATAGCTCAAACGTGCTGAGTAGTTTTACGCTACCGAACAGAGACCGCCCGTCAGCTATCTGGCCGTCACCCGAAAGCGGCCGGAGTCGGTAGTAAAAGCTAGACGGTAGCCCTAGCCGTTCCCAGCCGACCAACGCGTCAATTACCGATCGAGGCGACCTTTCCTCACTATCAATGCCATGGACCGCAAGTCGCCAAGCTTTTCGCAAGATGGTAATATTCCCCTCTTGTATTGCCTTGCGAACACCTTTGATTTGCAGGCCGGACATCTCGTCGCCAATCTCGCACTGAGAGAAACCGTTTAGCATTGCAGGCTCATAGTAAGCCGAAGGCGAGAACAGCGCATCCAAAATGCGTGCCGCAAACGGTATAATCCGCGAATCCACAGGCAACTGCTCGCGCAGTAAAATTGGCGTTCCAGATGGATCTGAGAGGATCAGGCTGCCTCGAGAGTAGTGCAGATAGAGGTCCTGTAGTGTTAGATCGGCGTCTCGCGATTCTGAGTAGATATCTTCAGTGTACGGATAGAGTATACGCCTTTGAGGTTCAGGGCGACGTGCGTTTGGTGGATACCCGAAGTCCGCACTAATACTATATGCAAGACAGTGTGTACTTTCAGAAGGATGATGCTTTGCGGAAACTCCGCTCAGCACCCAGCGCCCCCCGCCCCCCTTGAGGATACGCATCCTGTATTGGATCCTTGCGGGTTTATCCATTCCAGATGAGGTGTCGGTGAAAAGTTCGGACCCGATGCCTATCGGGGTATTCGATGGGTTTCGAATAGCTCTTCTAACGAGAGCAGCAAGCGGGGTACAGCGCGTTCGCTCATTGATAGCTGCGTAATTTTGTAGGGCAAGTAGGAATTCGAGATAGGGGGTTCGTTCGTTGCGACATAGAAGTTTATACATGTGAGCAACTACGAATCGAAACTCTCTTAGAGTATCGGCGTTCCGAACAATTTCAGCAACTCGTCGCAGATGCGCTTGCGTCGCGGCATCGGGGAGCTCTGTGGCACTAAGCCCATATGGATTCTTCGCCTCACGCCAAACACAATGGATCTGTATCTGACCGTCACGCGATCCGTTACTCATCCTTTCGGAGGTCAGAGGTTTCTTTCCGTTCTCGTGGCCCCGTAGGATTCTCTCTGCAGGCCAGGGCGTTGTCCGCAATTCGAGATTGGTAGGAGTGCCTGTATTCCGTGATTGCAGGCCATGACCGTCTTCGTATACCGGCCCATCCGGCTCACGCACACGTTGCGATACGGGGATTCCACGTTCTCGGCCGGACACAACTGGTGTTCGAGCTAATGCAATAGCAGTGCCATTCCACCCACTTGTTGGACTACCATTTGTTTTAGTCGTAATTCGAAGAGCGGTCTTTACTGCCGAAAAGTATCGCGATGGCTTTACATTTTCGCGCTCAAGATTATGTAGCATTCGTGTAACGATTGCATGTGTCCGATGATGAGGCGAGTTCTGAGGAATCGACCCGAGTTCGTTAGTGATCTGGGAATGGTAGTCGCTTAACAGGCGCTTCAGTGATCGCTTCTCCTCGGCACGTGTATTGCCTAAGGCCACTTCTAGGCGCCGCTCGACGAGCTGCTGAGCTTTTACGGAGGCTTCTAGGTGGCTTACGGCTGAAGCTATCTCTGCAGGTAGGCCGGTATCTCCGGAAAAATGGAGGGATCCACCTTTTAGGCGTTCTTTCGATAAGGCTTTCTCTAGTGCTGTCAGAGTCGCTGACGGATATCCTTGTGTGCCAATCAATGAGGATATGTCGGATTGCAGCCGCAGTCGCTGCATCGTAATATCATCGCGGCATTCACTTAAAGTGCGCACTTGAAGCACAATCTCTTTGCTAATGCAAAAATATTCGAGAAGACTATAGCTTGCGCCCCTGATTTGTGTCATATGCCCTTAGATGTCTCAGTGATTTGGCGAGTAAAAAGGGCTGGCGCACACATTTGTGTGCGCCAGCCCCGAAGCATGAGGTCAGTTCTTGTCCGGGTCCTGGCCGCAGGCGATCGAGCAGCAGGGGAACCCTGCGGCCGCGTTCACTCCCTCGAGCAGTGCGTCATCGAGAGCGAAGTCGTCAGAAGCGAGGTCGTCGCTGAGCTCAAGAGTGGCGGTGTTCATGCTGATTCTCCTTTGTTCGCGATTCGTGCGGTCCTCGTCGAGCGTAACAGATGTCACGCTTCCGCGCTCGCTTCCTGGGAGGGTCCTCCGCACTCACGACCGTCTGTGCCTCACGACCTGCGCCTTAGGTGTAGATGGTCATGACGTTGTCGACGCTGGCGTGGAGGTGTGAGGCTGGAGGCTGATCGACGCAGGTGGTGTGGGGGCGTCGGGGACTGCCGCACGTTCAGGTGACAGTTCGGGTGTCAGGCCGCGTGAGCGACCGGGTTCATGATGGTCTCGTACTCGATCGGGGTCAATCGGCCCAGGTGGGCCTGCCGGCGACGGCGGTGGTAAGTGCGCTCGATCCAGGTGATGATCGCGATGCGGAGCTCTTCTCGGGTCCGCCACCGCTTGCGGTCCAGGACGTTCTTCTGGAGCAGCGCGAAGAACGATTCCATCGCGGCGTTGTCCCCGGTGGCACCGACTTTACCCATCGATCCGATGAGGTGGTGACGGTTCAGGGTGTGCACGAGCTTCCGTGACCTGAACTGGGATCCGCTGTCCGAGTGCACGATGCAGACGGCAGCGTCGCGACGCCGGGATGCCGCGTTGTCCAGCGCGTTCACCGCGAGGCGGGCCTTCATACTGTCGCTGATCGAGTAGCCGACGATCCGTCCGGAGAACACGTCCTTGATGGCGCAGAGGTGGAGCTTGCCCTCGTCGGTCCAGTGCTCGGTGATGTCGGTCAGCCACAGCTCGTTCACGTCATCGGCGGTGAAGTCCCGCTGGACCAGGTCATCGTGGACCGGCGGTCCCGGACGCTTCTCGTTCTTCCCACCCTTCTTCCCGAAGGCAGACCACCACTGGTTGTCGCGGCAGATCTTCCATGCCGTCCGCTCGCACATCACCTCGCCGGCATCGGCGGCCTCGCCGACCAGGAAGCGATACCCGTACTCGGGATCGTCGCGGTGGGCGTCCAGCAAGGCGTTGGCGCGATAGGCCTGGATCAGTTCGGCCTGGGTGATCTGCTGTTTCCGCCAGCGGTAGTAGGGCTGGCGGGAGAGCTTCAGGACCCGCAGGGACACCGCGACGGGGATCCCATCAGCGGCGAACTCGCTCACGAGCGGGTACCACCATTTCCCGGCAAGTTCGCCTGGGACAGGTAGGCAGCAGCCCGGCGAAGGACCTCGTTCTCCTGCTCCAGCAGCCGAATCTGCTTCCGAGCCTCACGCAACTCGGTCGACTCCTCCCGGGACTTGCCGGGACGGTTGCCATCGTCAATGTCGGCTTGGCGGATCCACTTATGGAGCGTCATCTCGTGGCCCCAGAAGTCCTTCGCGATCTGCGCGAGAGTGACGCCGTCCTCGCGGAACCGGGCCACACGCACGACGTCTTCGCGGAACTCCTGGGGGTAGAGAGCGGGCATGATGCACATCCTTCCAGGCCGCCCAGCGGGCAAGCCAGATCAGATGTCACCTATCCATGCGGCAGTCCCGGAGCGTGGAAGTTCTGCCCGACCAGATCCGACGGTGATCCGGCGCCGCCGTCGGTCGCGTGGTCCGGGGTTTCCGTCCGCGGATCGCACCGTGCAGTCAGGCTTGGCGCATGAGCCGGGCGCACTGGTCCCAGCCGGTCTCCCAGCCCTCGCGGCACATCGCGTGCCAGACTCTCCACGCCCCGAAGACCACGTAGTTCTGGGCGTGAACGCGTCAGATCTCTGGGATCTGGGCTTGATCGCGCAGGTCGCGGTCGCTGGCCGGACGGGGCTTCCCGGCGCGGTAGCCGCGTGAGGTGATGAAGCCGCCCTCGGTCGCCGCGAGGGTACGGCAGATTAACTCGACCGCGAATTTATCTCGATAAAAATCGATGTAGGCGATCATTTCGTCGAGAGGCAATCGAACTCCGCGGCAAAAAAGTCGAGGCAGTTTTGAGGATCTTGTTGGCTCTGCGCAGCTCAGTGCTCACCCGCTTGAGACTACGGATCTCCGCTTCCGCGTCGCTGGAGCGACCAGGTCGGGTCCCGGCATCGACCTCGGCTTCCTCGGCCCAATGCCGCAGCGAGTCCTTTGAAACGTTCAGCTTCGGAGTAACCTCCTTGATCACCTGACACTGCGTCAGGCCGTCAGCGGCCTCCATCCCGTCGGTGACCATCCGTATCGCACGCTCGCGGAACGACGGCGGTACTTGCTCGGGCATCGCCCAATCCTCCTCGTATCAGAATCGGACCTAAGCCCCACGCGCTTCATCTTCTGCGCACCTGACTCGATTTCCAGGGCGGGAGTCGTCAACGGCTCTGTCTTAGGCCCGCAGCTCACCGCCCACCGCGCTCGCGACCGCCGCGACGATCCGGTCGCGCGCAGCGCCGATCTCCTTCGCCGAGAGGGTGCCCTCCGCGGAGCGCAGCCGCACCGCGAAGGCGAGGGACTTGCTCCCCTCACCGATCTGCTCGCCGGTGAAGACGTCGAAGAGGTGGACCCGCTCGGCGAGGTCGCCCGCGCCCACCAGGATCGCGGCCTCCACGGCGCTCGCGGGCACGGACTCCTTGACCACGAAGGCGAAGTCCTCCTTGGCGGGCGGGAAGGTCGGCACCGGCGCGGCGAGGACCACGGCGGGGGCGGCGGCGATGACCGCCTCGAGATCGAGCTCGAGCACCGCGGTCCGGGCAGGGAGGCCGAACTCCTTGATCACCGCGGGGTGCAGCTCGCCGGCGAGACCCACCACGGAGCTCTCGCCCTCGGCGGTGAGCACGCGCAGCTCCGCACCGCGGCCGGGGTGCAGCGGGGCGATCTCGCGCTGGCGCACCTCGAGCTCGGCGCCCACCGCGGCGGCGGCACGACGGGCGAGGTCCAGGGCGTCGGCCCAGCCCCAGGCCTCGGGCTCGCCCTGCCAGGAGTCGGGACCGGACGCACCGCCGACGACCGCGGCGAGCACGGCGGTCTGCGCGGGCAGCGCACCGGCGATCGCCGCGAGCTCCGCCTCGGAGGGGCGGGCCGCGGGGGCGGGCACCGGGGCGGCGCCGCCGGCCGCGGCACGGAACACCGAGCCGCGCTGGAGGATCGCGACGGACTCCTCACCGCGGCCGAGGTTGCGGCGCGCGACGGGCAGCAGGCTCTGCAGCAGCGCGGTGCGCAGCAGCGGCTCGTCCTCGGCGAGGGGGTTCAGGACCCGCACCGCGGCACGGCGCTCGTCCTGCGCGTCGTAGCGGAGACGGTCGTGCACGTCCTCGGCGACGAAGGGCGCGGAGCTCACCTCGACGAGGCCGGCCTCGACGAGCGCCCGGACGGCGGCGCGGCGGGCGCGCTGGGCGCGGGTGAGGCCGCGACCGGCGGGGGCGCTGGGCAGCTGGGAGGGGATCTCCGCGTAGCCGACGAGGCGCGCGATCTCCTCGACGAGGTCCTCGGCGATGGCGAGGTCGCCGCGCCAGCTGGGCGGGGTCACCACGAGGTGGTCCTCGCCGTCGGGCTCGACGGTGCAGCCGATCTGCTCGAGGCTGTCGCGGACCTGCGTGGGGGTGTAGGGGATGCCCACGACCCGCTCGGCCGCGTCGACGGCGATGCGGATCGGCGCGGCGGGCGCGACGGCGCCGTCGTCGGTGACGACGGAGGCGATCGTGCCGCCGCCGTGCTCGACGATCAGCTGGGCGGCCCGGGTCGCCGCGACGAGCGGCAGCTCGGGGTCCACGCCGCGCTCGAAGCGCTTGGACGCCTCGGAGGGCAGGCGGTGGCGGCGCGCGGTGCGGGCCACGGTGACGGGGTCGAAGGTCGCGGCCTCGAGGACGATGTCCGTCGTGCTCGCGGAGACCTCGGTGTCCGCGCCGCCCATGACGCCGGCGAGGCCGAGCACGCGGGAGCCGTCCTCGCCGTCGGTGATGAGCAGGTCCTCGGGATCGAGGGTGCGCTGCACGTCGTCGAGCGTCGTGAGCGTCTCCCCCGCCCGGGCGCGGCGCACCACGATCGGCGCCTGGACGAGCGCGGCGTCGTAGGCGTGCAGCGGCTGGCCGAGGTCGAGCATCACGTAGTTGGTGACGTCGACGATCAGGGAGATCGGGCGCATGCCGGCGAGGGTGAGGCGGCGGGCCATCCAGCGCGGGGTCTGCGCGGAGGGGTCCACGCCGGTGACCTCGAGGGCCACGAAGCGGGTGCAGCCCTGCTCGCCGCGGACCGGGGCGTCGTCGCGCCGCTCGACGGCCACGCCGCCGGGGGTCAGGTCGGGGACCTCGACCGTGAGCGCGGGGTCCGTGTAGGCGGCGCCGGTCGCGTGCGAGTACTCGCGGGCCACGCCGCGCATGGCGAAGCAGTAGCCGCGGTCCGGGGTCACGTTGATCTCGACGACCTCGTCGGCGAGGCCCAGCAGGGCGATCGCGTCGTCGCCGGGCTCACCGGTGAGGCCCTTCGCGTGCCCGCGGCCGAGGACGATGATGCCGTCCTCGCCGTCGGGGTCCGGGCCCAGGCCCAGCTCGTCGCCGGAGCAGATCATGCCGTCGGAGGTGTGGCCGTAGGTCTTCCGCGCGGCGATCGCGAAGTCGCCGGGCAGCACGGTGCCGGGCAGGGACACGACGACGAGGTCACCCTCGACGAAGTTATGCGCGCCGCAGATGATGCCGCGGCTGGGGCGCTCCTCGCCGGGCTGCGGGTCCTTGGGGTCGTCGAGGTCCTCGTTGTGCTCGGGGCCGACGTCCACGCGCACCCAGTTGATGGTCTTGCCGTTCTTCTGCGGCTCCTTGACGAGCTCGAGCACGCGGCCGACGACGAGGGGCCCGGTCACCTGGGCGCCGAAGATCGCCTCCTCCTCGAGCCCCACGCGGGAGAGGTCGGTGGCGACCTGCTGGGCGCCGGTGCCCGCGGGCAGGGCGACGTGCTCGGCGAGCCAGGTCAGGGGAATGCGAGGCATGTCAGATCTCCGTCCCGTAGTGCTGGGAGAAGCGGACGTCGCCCTCCTCCATGTCGCGCATGTCCGCGACGCTGTTGCGCAACATGAGGATGCGCTCGATGCCCAGGCCGAAGGCGAAGCCCTGGTACTGCTCGGGGTCCACGCCGGCGGCGCGGAGCACGTTCGGGTGGACCATGCCGCAGCCGCCCATCTCGATCCAGCCGGTGCCGCCGCAGACCCGGCACTCCGGGTCGGCGTCGTGGTCCGGGCCGAGGCGTGCGTCGCAGGAGAAGCAGCGGAAGTCCATCTCCGCGCTCGGCTCGGTGAAGGGGAAGTGGTTGGGGCGCAGGCGGGTGACCGGGGCGCCGCCGAACAGGTGCGCGGCGAGCGCGTCGAGGGTGCCGACGAGGTTCGCCATGGTCAGGCCCTTGTCGATCGCGAGCCCCTCGACCTGGTGGAACACAGGCAAGTGGGTCGCGTCGATCTCGTCGGCCCGGTAGACGGTGCCGGGACAGGCGACGTACAGCGGGGCGCCGCGCTCGAGCATGGCGCGGATCTGCACCGGCGAGGTCTGGGTACGCAGCAGCATGCCGGAGCCCTCGGGCGCGAGGTACAGGGTGTCCTGCAGCGAGCGCGAGGGGTGCTCCGGGTCCGCGTTGAGGGCGTCGAAGTTCAGCCAGGACGACTCCGCCTCCGGGCCCTCCGCGATCTCCCAGCCGAGGCCGACGAAGAAGTCCTCGATGCGGTCGGTGAGCGTGGTCAGCGGGTGCGCGGCGCCGCGGGGACGACGGTCCGTGGGCAGGGTCATGTCCACGGTCTCCGCGGCGAGCGCGGCCTCCTCCTCGGCGGCGGCGAGCTCGCCCTGGCGCGCGGCGAGCGCCTGCTGCACGCGGCCCTTGCCCTGGCCCACGAGCTTGCCCGCGGCGGCCTTCTGGTCCTTGGGCAGGTCCTTGATGGCACGGTTCGCGGTGGTGAGCACGCTCGCGTCGCCCACGTGGTCGATGCGCACCTGCTTGAGGGTCGCGGTGTCGGTGGCCGCGGCGATCGCGGCGAGCGCGGCGTCCACGGCGGCAGTGATCGCCTGCTCGTCGATCGCCGGCCCGTCGGGCGCGGGAGAAGTCTCGGACACGGGTATCGCTCTCATCCGTCGGTTCAGGGGGCGCCGGCCGCGGGGCGGGCACCGCGGACCATTCTAGGTGTTGCGGGTAATGACGTTGTGGACGTGGTGTCGGGGATAAAGGAACGGGGCCCGTCCCGGCCGTCCCCGCTCACCGATAGCCTGGTGCGGTCCGCCCCTCAGGAACGAAGGAGCACCTCATGCCCACCACCGTGAAGGGTGTCATCGCCCGCGCCGAGAACCAGCCGGCCGAGCTCGTCGACATCGTCATCCCCGATCCCGGCCCGCACGACGTGATCGTCGACGTGGAGGCCACCGGCGTCTGCCACACCGACCTCGCCTACCGCGACGGCGGCATCAACGACGAGTTCCCCTTCCTGCTGGGCCACGAGTCCGCGGGCCGCGTCTCCGTGGTCGGCGAGGCCGTCACCCACGTCGAGGTCGGCGACTACGTGGTGCTGAACTGGCGCGCCGTGTGCGGCGAGTGCCGCGCGTGCAAGAAGGGCGTGCCGCAGTACTGCTTCGCGACCCACAACGCCTCGCAGAAGATGACCCTCCCCGACGGCACCGAGCTCACCGCCGCGCTGGGCATCGGCTCCTTCGCGGAGAAGACCCTCGTCCACGAGGGCCAGTGCACGAAGGTCTCCGAGGACGCCCCCGCCGAGGTCGCCGGCCTGCTGGGCTGCGGCGTCATGGCGGGCCTCGGCGCCGCGATGAACACCGGCCAGGTGCAGCGCGGCGAGTCCGTGGCCGTGATCGGCCTCGGCGGAGTGGGCTGCGCGGCGATCGCAGGCGCGAAGCTCGCAGGCGCCACCACGATCATCGGCCTCGACGTCGACGAGAAGAAGCTCGCCGCGGCCGAGGAGCTCGGCGCCACCCACACCCTCGCCACCGGCGGCCTCTCCCCGCAGGAGGTGGCCGAGAAGGTCCAGGAGCTCACCGGCGGCTTCGGCGCGGACGTGGTCGTCGACGCCGTCGGCATCCCCCAGACCTACGAGACCGCCTTCTACGCGCGCGACCTCGCGGGCCGCGTGGTGCTCGTGGGTGTGCCCCGCCCGGGCGTGGAGCTCACCCTCCCGCTGCTGGACGTGTTCGGCCGCGGCGGCGCGCTGAAGTCCTCCTGGTACGGCGACTGCCTGCCCGAGCGGGACTTCCCCTACCTCACCGATCTGTTCCTGCAGGGCCGCCTGCCGCTGGACCGCTTCGTCACCGGCCATACCGATCTCGCGGGCGTGGACGGGGCGCTGGACTCGCTCCACGAGGGCGGCACGCTGCGCACCGTGGCGGTGGTGGGCCGATGACCGCGCGGCTCGAGAAGACCGTCACCTCCGGCACCTTCACCCTCGACGGGCAGACCTTCGACGTCGACAACAACGTGTGGGTCCTGGGCGATGACGAGCAGTGCGTCGTCTTCGACGCCCCGCACGACGTCGAGGCGATCGTGCGCCTCGTGGGCGAGCGCGAGTGCGTGGGCATCCTGCTCACCCACGCGCACGACGACCACGTGCGCTTCGCCCCGGAGCTCTCCGAGGCGCTCGAGGCGCCGATCCTCCTGAACCCTCTCGACGGGGAGGTCTGGAAGCTCACCCACGGCGACCTGCCCTGGGACGCCGACGTCGAGGACGGGGATATGTTCACCGTCGCGGGCGTGGACATCGAGGCGGTGCACACGCCCGGCCACTCCCCCGGCTCGACCTGCTACCACCTCGACCAGCTGCAGTCCGTGATGACCGGGGACACCCTGTTCCAGGGCGGCCCGGGTGCGACCGGCCGCTCCTTCTCCTCGCGGGAGACCATCGAGGAGTCGATCCGCGAGCGGCTGTTCGTCATGGATCCCGCGACGGTGGTCCACACCGGGCACGGGGACGACACGAGCATCGGCGAGGAGCAGGAGCGCGCCCGCGGCGACTGGCTCTGAGCCCCCCTTCACCGGTGACGGCCCCGGACGGTCCCCACGGACCGACCGGGGCCGCCCCGTGTCCGTGCGAGGGCACGTGCGACGGTCAGCGGACCATGCGCAGGGCGGCGATGCCTCCGAATACGGACCCGTCGTTCTCCGCGCCGTCGGCGGCGAAGCCGTTGCGCTCGTAGAACCTCCGGGCACGAGGATTCCCGTGCGCCACCCACAGCTGGGCCGCGGCCCGATGCGGGAGGACGGCGTCCAGCAGCGACTGCCCCAGTCCCGTGCCGTGAAGCGCCTGCAGCACGTAGAGGTTCGTCAGCTCCCGCCGGCGGAGAGGCGGGACCCCGTCCCGCGCCGAGGACTCGTCGACGGCGGCGATCCCGACGACCTGACCGTCGATCTCGGCGAGGATCGCCCCATGTCCTGCGTCGAGGAGCCGTCGCCAGCTCGCGGTGGAGCGCTCGACGGTCGCACGCTCCCAGAAGGAGGCATCGGCCAGGCCGGTGTACGTCTCGACCCACGACGCGAGATGCATGGCGCCGATCGCGTCGGCGTCGGAGATCCGGGCGGGCCGGACGACGGGGGCGGACGAGGGAGAGGCCATGTCCCGACGCTACCGGCCGGATCGGCTCACCGTGAGGTGGGGGTGGGGGACGGATCGGAGGAACCCGTTCCGGAGCCGTCCGTCGGCCCCGCCGGGTCGCCGCCGCCGGTGGTCCCGCTCTCCCCGCGCAGCCCCGCGAGGTACGCGTTGTAGGCGGTGAGCTCCGCGTCGCCGTCGCGGTCCGCCCTGCGGTCGTACTGGCGGGCGCGGCGGTCCTCGGAGCGGATCCACATGAGCACCATGAGGACCGCGTAGAGCACGGTGGGGATCTCCGAGACCGCCCACATGATCGACGCGCCGCGCGCCTGGATCAGCACGAGCCGATCCACCGGGTACAGGCCCAGGTCGAGGTACCAGTCCTGCGCCACGAGCCAGGTCGCCGAGTACAGGGCGATGCCGAAGAAGGCGTGGAAGGCGAGGGTGACGAGCAGGGTGATGAGCTTGAGGACCGGGTTGATCGGCTTCTGCGACGGGTCCACGCCGATGAGCACCCAGGCGAAGAGGTAGCCGGCGAGCAGGAAGTGCACGGTCATCGCCACGTGCCCCACGTGGGTGCGCATGGACAGCTCGAACAGCGGCGTGAAGTAGAAGACCACGAGGGAGCCGGCGAACAGCAGCCCGGCCAGCGGCGGGCTCGAGACCACCCGCGCGTATCCGGAGTGGAGCGCGGCGAGCACCCATTCGCGCAGTCCCCGGGAACCGTCGGTGCGGGGGGTGCAGGCACGCGAGAGCAGGGTGACCGGTCCGCCCAGAACCCACAGCGGCGGGACGATCATCATCATCGCCATGTGCTGGACCATGTGGGCGTCGAAGCGGAACCTGCCCCAGGCGGCGGCGCCGCCGCTCATCACCCAGGCGAAGGCGATGCACCCGGCGACCCACAGCACCGCGCGCAGAATCGGCCACTCATCCCCGCGTCGCCGCAGACGCACGACTCCGGAGATGTAGAACCCGGCCATGGCGAGGGCGATCAGAAGGGCCACCCAGTCGGGCTGGACGACGGTGAACATGGTGGTCGGCGAGAACGCACGATCCGGTGGGAGGTAGCCGACCAGGGAGAGGGTCCTCTGATCGCCGACGGCGGGGATCTCCTGGTCGACCGGCGGCGCGGTTCGAGCGAGCGCGATGGAGGCGCCGATGACCACGGCCATGATCACGCCCTCGGTCGCTGCGAGGTGGCGGAAGCGGATCCGGTCCCCGAGGCGCCGGCGCTGGAACCAGCCGATGAGAGCCAGGACGACGAGGCCGACCGCCTTGACCAGCAAGATCCGTCCGTACCCGGTGCTCAGCAGCTGCGTCCAGGAGGACAGTCGGATGGATGCGCTGATCAGGCCGCTGGCAGCGAGGGCGATGACTGCGGCGAGAGCCCATGGGGAGAAGCGCCGGACGGTCACGGCCAGCTGGTCGTCCGAGAGGCGCGGCGCGAGCAGGGCGATCATGAGCAGACCGCCGGCCCAGACCGTGACGCCGATCAGGTGCAGGGCGAGGGCGTTGACGGCATTGGTGTGGTCGAGGCTCGCCCCGGCGTGGCCCTCCAGGCCGAGCATCGCTGTCCCGAGGCCCACGAAGGCGAGGCCCCAGGCCGCGGCGACGGTGCTGCGGGCGACCGCGGAGAGGAGGGCGGAGAGCGCGGCGACGACCGCGATCGTCAGCTGGAGCCGTCCGAGATCCGTACCCATGGCCACATCCCACGGGTTCAGCGCGGATCCGGCACCGGTGGCCTCGAGCCCGCTCAGAGGGATCTGCGCGAGGGAGGCGAGCGACCACAGCAGGGCTCCGGCCGCAGCCGTCCGCACGGCCCGCCCGCGCCCGCCCTGCAGCGAGGTGACCTCACGCCGCGAGGGGCCGGGCAGAAGGAGCACCGCGGTCCCTCCGCCGCCGACGGCGAGGAGCAGGCCCAGGTGATGCAGCGCCCGGACCACCGGCGTGCCCCAGGTGACCAGGGGCGAGGCCGGCACGAGGGCGTTCGGGGCGGCGGCACCGCTCGCGGTGAGGCCGATCAGCGCGGTGAGCGCGCTGAGGATCAGCAGCCCGGGGACGACGAGGAGAGTCGTCCGGGCCGCCATGTGGCGGGTGGTCACGCAGGGCTCCTTCGCCGGCGCATCGTCTCGAACAGGCAGACTGTCGCGGCCGTGTGCACGTTCAGCGACTCGGCGCGGCCTGCGAGCGGGATCCGGACCGCGAGCGGTGATGCGGCGAGCGTGTCCGCATCGAGGCCGTGCGCCTCGTTGCCCATGATCCAGGCGATGCGCTCGGGCAGGTCGGCCTCGAACAGGTCGGTGTCGGCGTAGCCGCTGGTGGCTGCCGCGACGATCTCGTGCGAGGCGAGGGCGTCCAAGAGGTCCGGAGCATCGACTCCGGTGAGGAGAGGGAGGTGGAACAGGCTTCCGGCGCTCGCGCGCACCGCCTTCGGGGAGTACGGGTCGGCGCTGGTGCGGGTCAGCATCACGAGGTCGGCTCCGGCGGCATCGGCCGTGCGGATCAGGGTTCCCACGTTCCCGGGGTCCCGCACTTCATGGAGGACCAGGATCGAGACCGGACGCGTCGCGTCGAGCCGGGCGATCGCGGCTTCGGCAGAGGCCCGCGCGTCGTCCTCCAGGAGGGGGATCCTCGCGACGGCGACGGCTCCCTGCGGGGTGACGGCCTCCCCGCCGTCCGCGGCTGCACCCTCACGGGTCATCGCTCGCAGGATCGCCTCATCGACCATGCGGGGGCGGAGACCGGCGACGTCGCCCAGCTGCGCGAGCTCGGGGTGGTCGGCGTCGGCGCGCTCGGTCAGGAACAGCTCATCGACGAGGTCTGCGCGCTGTTCGAGGAGGGAGCGCACAGGCTGCGGCCCCTCGATCCGGAACCTGCCCTGCTTCCGACGTGCGGAGCGCCCGGACAGTGCGGCGATACGACGCACCCGCTCGGAGCGGGGCGAGGTGATCGGAGACTGGTCCGGGCGCTCGTGCATCGCTGGTGCCGCGATGTCAGGCTGCCGGGGCGTTGACGTCCTTGGGCAGGGCGTTCTTCGCGACCTCGACGAGGGCGGCGAAGGCCGCGGCATCGTTCACGGCGAGCTCGGCGAGCATGCGACGGTCGACCTCGACACCCGCGAGGCCGAGGCCCTGGATGAAGCGGTTGTAGGTCATGCCGTTGGCGCGAGCGGCGGCGTTGATGCGCTGGATCCACAGGCGACGGAAGTCGCTCTTGCGGACCTTGCGGTCGCGGTAGTTGTAGGTCGCCGAGTGGAGCACCTGCTCCTTGGCCTTGCGGTACAGGCGCGAGCGCTGCCCGCGGTAGCCGCTGGCCTGCTCGAGGATCTCCCGACGCTTCTTCTGGGCGTTGACCGCCCGCTTCACGCGTGCCACGTGATTCTCCTTCGCTGGTTATGAGTTCGGTGATGCGGGAACTCTCATCCCGCGAGGGGGCTCAGCGGCCCAGGAGCTTCTTGACGCGCTTGGTGTCGGCCTTGGCCACACCGGTGTCGTTGCCGAGGCGGCGCTTGCGGGTCGAGCTCTTGTGCTCGAGCAGGTGGCGGGCGTTCGCCTTCTCCCGCATGAGCTTGCCGGAGCCGGTCACCCGGACGCGCTTCTTGGTGCCCGAGTGGGTCTTGTTCTTCGGCATGAGCCTGTTCTCCTTCGTGAGTGGGATCGTGGGCCGTCGCGACGGGCGCGACGGGCGATCAGGACTGGGGGTCGCCCTCGGATGCCGGGGTCTCGACGTTCTCAGCGGACTCGGTCGCTTCGGCGGCCTTGGCGGAGTCCGACTTCGAGGCGGCCTTCTCGGCGTCCGACCGACGCTTGCGCGCCTCGGCCATGGCCTGGGCCTTCTTCTTGTGGGGACCGAGGACCATCACCATGTTGCGGCCGTCCTGGCGAGGGTGGGACTCGACGAAGCCGAACTCCGCCACGTCCTCCGCCATGCGGCCGAGCAGCTTGATGCCCATCTCGGGGCGGGACTGCTCACGGCCGCGGAAGCGGATGATGACCTTGACCTTGTCGCCACCGTTGAGGAACTTCTCGACGTTGCGGCGCTTGGTCTCGTAGTCGTGCTTGTCGATCTTCAGGCCCATCCGGATTTCCTTCTGGACGGTGTTGGCCTGGTTCTTCCGCGCTTCACGGGCCTTCATGTTGGCTTCGTACTTGTACTTGCCATAGTCCATGAGGCGGCAGACGGGAGGATTCGCGCCCGGGGCGACCTCGACGAGATCGAGATCGGCCTCCTGAGCGAGCCGCAGGGCGTCCTCGACGCGGACGATCCCGACCTGCTCGCCGTTGGGACCGACCAGGAGGACCTTGGGGACCCTGATCTGACCGTTGATGCGCTGTTCGCTGATGGTGGCTCCTCACCTCGGTGTCGACATGCACATGACGAAAGGCCCCCGCTCATGCGGAGGCCCTGAGGCAGGAGGCACCGAGGTGCCGCCCGGACCTGAGGTCCGGCTGCGCTACTGACCCGACGGCCTGCGGGCCGTGAGGTGGGAGGGACTCCACTTGAGGAACGGTTGACGCCTGCGCCGGCAGGAGCCGAGGCGAGGGATCGATGAACGATTCGACATGTTCCGGTCGACTACTCTACCAGGAGCGACGGGATGGTCCAGGTGATCTCCGTCGCCCCGACGAGCAGAGACCTGCGAGGAGCGCGGGTGGGCACGAGCTGCGGCGGCGCTGCGGACCTCGAGCGCGTCGCGGCGGCCGATCATCCTGCACCCCATGCGCCCTGCGCTCCCCGCCCCACCACGAGAGAAGGACCATCATGAACGACTCCGTCCAGGACCAGCATCGGCATGAGGCCGACCTCGATCATCAGCACGACGAGGGCGCATCCGAGGCGCTGCGCGATATCGCCGACGTGTCCGCGGTCGAGATCATCACGAGCGCATGCGTCCACCTGATGAGCGCCGCCGCTGTCAAGACAGGACTCGCCGAGGACGAGGCCGAGGGGCAGTACCAGGACCTCGCCGAGGCGCGGAAGCTGATCACCGCCCTGGCGGGACTGGTGTCAGCTGCCGCTCCGGAGATCGGCAATGAGCATGCGCGCTCCCTCCGCGACGGCCTGCGCTCGCTGCAGCTCGCCTTCGCCGAGGCGCTCCCGTTCCCGGATGCTCCCGGCGAGGCGCCCGGGGAGAAGTACACGGGCCGCGTCAGCTGACGGCTCTCGCGCGCACCGGAACCGGTCCCGCCCCGGCCTGGTCCGGCTCGCCGTCAGCGTCAGCGTCAGCGTCAGCGTCAGCGTCAGCGTCAGCGTCAGCGTCAGCGTCCGAGGGTGAGCTTCAGCGAGCTGACGCGATCGGCGACCAGCACGGAGGCGCCGAGGCGTGCGGTCAGATCGCCGACCACCTGCTGGACCCTGCCGGCGTCGAGTCCGTCCGCGAGGCGCACCAGCAGGTCGACCTCGGTGCGCTGGCCCGGGCGGGCGACGAGCTCGAGCACGGGGCCGATGCCGTCGGCGATCGATCGGAGCTCGTCCGCGATCTCCGGGTCCTCGTGCGGGGGCATCCAGTCGCGCCCCTGCGCGAGGGCCCAGAGGGCGGAGCGCTGCAGGACGATCGCGCCCTCCTCCGAGGCGGGGTCGAGCACCAGCTGGGTGATCCCCTCCTGCACGGCCGCCTGAGCGGCCTGAGCGGCGGGGGTGGGAACGGGCCTCGCCCGGGGCTGCCAGCGGGAGAGCTCACCGACGGCGGTGAACACGGGCAGGGTGCGGGATCCGTCAGGGCCCGTGATCGAGACCATGGCCATGTCGGCGCCGTTGTCGCCGGTGAGTCCGTGCGCGGTCGTGCCCGTCTCGGTCGCGACCGCCATGATCGGCACCAGGAGCCGGGATCCGGCGAGCGCGGCGACCAGGCCGCGCCGGAAGGGGTCGCCCCCTCCGCGGTGGATCCGCAGGGCCTCGGCGACAGCCGCCGGTGCCTGTCCGTCGTCGTCGGGGAAGGGGCTCACCGTGTAGTCGCGGCCCTTCCAGGGCACTCCGGCGGTATCGGTCAGCGGGGACTTCTCGCGGAAGTGCGCGGGCAGCTCCCGGTGCGCGGCAGGCTGCTCCGGTGAGCCGTCCGTCGGGCCTCCTGCGGATCCCTCGCTCATCAGGTCACGCCCGCCCGGCGACGTCCAGGGCCTCCGGCAGGGTGAAGGCGCCCGCGTACAGGGCCTTGCCGACGATCGCTCCCTCGACACCGGAGGCGACCAGCTGGCGCAGGGCCCGGAGGTCGTCGAGGGAAGAGATGCCGCCGGAGGCGACGACCTTGGCGTCGGTCCTCTCGCACACCTGGCGCAGCAGGTCCACGTTCGGTCCGCGGAGCGTTCCGTCCTTGGTCACGTCGGTGACGACGTAGCGCTGGCAGCCGGCCTCGTCGAGGCGCTCGAGCGTCTCCCACAGGTCCCCGCCGTCTCGGGTCCACCCGCGGGCGGCGAGGGTCGTCCCGCGCACATCGAGCCCCACGGCGATGCGATCGCCGTGCTCGGCGATGATCTCCGCGGTCCAGTCGGGGTTCTCGAGCGCAGCGGTCCCGAGGTTGACGCGTCGGCAGCCGGTGGCGAGCGCCGCGGCGAGGGACTCGTCGTCGCGGATGCCGCCGGAGAGCTCGACGTTCAGGTCGACGGCTGCGACGACCTCGGCCAGCAGCGAGGAGTTGGAGCCGCGGCCGAAGGCGGCGTCGAGGTCGACCAGGTGCAGCCAGCTCGCGCCGCCCTCCTGGAATCCGAGGGCGGCGTCCAGCGGGGCGCCGTAGGCGGTCTCGGAGCCCGCCTCGCCCTGGACGAGTCGCACGGCCTGGCCGCCCTGGACGTCGACGGCGGGAAGGAGCTCGAGGATGGGGGTGGTCATGGGAGGTCTCCAGGTGGTCTGCGCGCTGTGCGGCGCGGGATCAGCGGGTCGGGGGCGGGGAGGATGCGGGAGCCGGATCAGCCGGTCTGGATGCGCCAGATCGAGACGCCGACGCAGAGGAGGCCGATGAGCGCGAGGGCGATGATCGACCACCACGGCTTCTTCTGCCGGAAGAACGACCAGGCACCCCCGACCATCATGAAGCCGACGAACAGGAGGATGAAGGCGAGGATCATCGCGCGTCTCCCCCGTGCTCGCCGCGCCGCGGGAGCGTGGCGAGCCAGTTGCGCAGCAGGTGCGCGCCTGCCTCCCCGGACTTCTCCGGGTGGAACTGGGTGGCGGTCAGCGCGCCGTTCTCCACGGCGGCGACGAACCGGTCCCCTCCGTGCTCGGCCCAGGTGACCAGGGGCGGGGTCATCGGACCGATGGCCTCCATCTCCCAGCTGCGCGCACCGTAGGAGTGCACGAAGTAGAACCGCTCGGACTCGATGCCCTCGAGCAGGCGGGTCCCTTCAGGGGCCTCGACGGTGTTCCAGCCCATGTGCGGGACGACGGAGGCCTGCAGGCGGGTGACCTCGCCCGGCCATTGCGCCAGTCCCTTCGAACGCACGTCGTGCTCGGTGCCCGCATCGAACATGATCTGCAGGCCGACGCAGATGCCCAGCACCGGCAGCCCGCCGGCGAGGCGGCGCTCGATGATGCGGTCGCCGCCGACGGCGAGGACCTGCTGGATGGTCGCCTCGTAGGCTCCGACGCCGGGCACGACGAGCCCGTCGGCCGCGAGGGCCTGCTCGCGATCGGCGGTGAGCTCGACGCGAGCTCCGGCGGCCTCGAGGGCGCGGACGACGGAGCGGACGTTGCCGGAGCCGTGATCCAGGACCACGACGAAGGGGGCGCGGCTCTCTGTCATCGCTTCCTCTTCCGGGAGACCCACTTGAGGGCGTCGGCGCGGCTCAGCGCGCTCGGATCGTATCCCTCGCCGATCTCCTCGAGGGTCGTCGCGCCGAGCAGCAGGCGCTCGACGACCTCGTCGACGGCGCCCAGCACGATCGCCGGGGAGACGTCCTCTCCCCGCTCTCCGCTGCGGTACCGGGTCGCGGTCATGCGGTCGCCCTGGCGCCAGAACAGCACGATGCCGGCGCGCTGGAGGGCGGTCGAGGCGATGGCCGCGAGGTCGTGCGCGAGCTGCTCGGCGAGCGGGCCGACGGCGATGGCCCCCATGTCGGTGTCGACGGTCCTCGTCCCGGAGGGGATCTCGAGACCGTCGGTGCGCCCTTCGACGCCCAGGCGGATCGCTCCGGCGAGCGACTGGGCTGAGTCGACGGACGTGGCCACGACGGCGATGGCCGGCTCGGCCGGTTCCCCGTCGGCCTCCTCGGATGCGGCGGACAGGACGTCGTCGACGGTGAGCGGCGCGTCGGAGAGCTCGAGGCCCTCCATCATGCGTGCGAACTCGGCGTCGATGTCGTCGCCGCGGGGGTCCTCGCCCCCGGGTCGGTCGGCGGTGGTCACAGCGCTCCCTTCGTGGAGGGGACGTCGAGGACGCGCTCGTCGTAGGCGCAGGCGGCCCGCAGGGCGCGGGCGAGCGCCTTGAACTGCGCCTCGACCACATGGTGGGGGTCGCGACCCTCGATCAGTCGGATGTGCAGGCAGATCGCCGCGTGATGGGCGATCGACTCGAAGACGTGACGCGTCAGCGAGCCGGTGAAGTGGCCGCCGATCAGGTGGTGGATCTGCGCCTCGCTCTCGCCGCTGTGCACGCAGTAGGGGCGGCCGGACAGGTCCACGACCGCCTGGGCGAGGGCCTCGTCCAGCGGGACCAGGGCGTCTCCGAAGCGGGCGATGCCCTTCTTGTCGCCGAGAGCTTCGCGCAGCGCCTGCCCGAGGACGATGGCGGTGTCCTCGACCGTGTGGTGCGCATCGATCTCGATGTCACCGGTCGCCCGGACCGTGAGGTCGAACCGGGCGTGGGTGCCCAGTGCCGTGAGCATGTGGTCGAAGAAGGGCACCGAGGTGGAGACGTCCACCTGGCCGGTGCCGTCGACGTCGAGGGAGACCTCGACGGAGGACTCCCGCGTGCTGCGGGAGATGGTCGCCGTCCGCCGGCGTCGGCCGGCGGCGTCGGCGGACGGGGCGGCGTCGGCGGGCGGGGCGGCGTCGATGCTGCTGTCGGTCATCGGGGGTCGACCTCCTGGAGGGCGGAGCGGAAGGCGGAGTTGTCCTCAGGGGTGCCGATGGACACCCGCAGCCACGGTGCGGGGCCCACCTCGCGGATGAGCACCCCGCGGTCGAGCAGCCCCTGCCAGATCCGATGGCGGTCGGTCGTGTCCAGCGGCTGGAAGTAGACGAAGTTCGCGTCCGACGGTGCGACCACGTGTCCGCGCGCGGACAGATGGGCCACGAGGGCGTCGCGCTCGTCGCGGAGCGCGGCGACCTGCGCGAGCAGCTCCTCCCGATGGGCGAGGGCCGTGCGCGCGACAGCCTGGGTGACGGCCGACAGATGATAGGGCAGACGCACCACCCGCAGACCATCGACGATCTCGGGATCCGCCACGAGGTACCCGATGCGCCCCCCGGCGAGGGCGAACGCCTTGGACATGGTGCGGGTGACCACGAGGTTCGGGAACTCCCCCAGCAGCTCGAGCGCGCTGGGCACGCCCTCGCGACGGAACTCGCCGTAGGCCTCGTCGACCACGAGCATGCCGCCGGTCGGCGCGAGCGCCTCGGCGGCGGTGCGCACGAGCGCCGGGTCGAGGGCGGTGCCGGTGGGGTTGTTCGGGCTCGTGAGCACGACGATGTCGGGGGCGTGCTCGGCGATGGCGGCGAGCAGGTCGTCCTTCGAGAGGGCGAACTCGGGGGCGGGTCCGCGGTCGGCCGAGGCCCAGGTCGTGAAGGTGTCGCGCGCGTACTCGGGATACATCGAGTAGTGCGGCGAGAACCCGAGTGCCGTGCGCCCCAGGCCGCCGTACGCCAGCATCAGCTGGTGCATGATCTCGTTCGATCCGTTGGCGGCCCAGACGGCTTCCACCGCCGGCGCCTCCACACCGGACTCCTCCGCCAGGAATGCGGCGAGATCGGCGCGCAGGGCGGTGAACTCGCGGTCCGGGTAGCGGTTCAGCGAGGATGCGGCCTCGGCGACAGCTCGGCCGATGTCCTCGGCGAGGGCCGCGGACGGGCCGAAGGGGTTCTCGTTGACGTTCAGCAGATGCGGGACCTCGATCTGCGGGGCGCCATAGGGCTCGACGCCGACCAGGTCGGGACGGCGCGCGGGCAGGCCGACGCGGCGTGCCGCTCCGGTCGCGAGGATGCTGGGGTCGGGCATGCCCCCATCGTAGAGGTCCGCACTGGGGGCGGCCTGCGCGCCCGCCCCCCGGGACAGCGTCCTCGCCCGCAGCCGCGCGTCGGCCCGTGTGACGTCGGACAGCACGTCGTCGACGCCGGCTGCTCCCAGCCGTCCCCGGCTAGCCTGGAGAGCATGTTCCGCTACCTGGGCGCACTCGTCGCCGATCTGCTCGCCGTGCTGCTGTTCGTCGCGATCGGCCTCATCCAGCACGGCTATGAGCTGACCGTCGAGAACATCGTGCTGGTGGGCTGGCCCTTCGCCGTCGGCGTCCTGCTGGGGCACCTGGCGATCCGAGCCTGGCGCTTCCCCTTCCGCATCTGGCCGCACGGCCTGTTCGTCTGGGCCATCACCCTGTGCGCCTCGATGGCGATCCGCACCCTGTTCAGCGCCGGCACGGAGGCCTCCTTCGTGATCGTCGCCGCATCGGTGACCCTGGTGCTGATGATCGGCTGGCGCGCGGTCGCGCTGTGGGTGACGAGGGGCGAGCGGCGCGAGGAGGTCGCCGCCCGGCGGGAGGCGCGCTCGCGCAAGCGCACCGAGCGGGCTGCTGCCAAGGAGGCTCGCCGCAACGCCGCCGCCGGCCGGGTCGCGTCGAGCGTCGGGACGGGATCCTCTGCCGACGGCGGCGGCCCGACCGCGGAGTGAACCGAGCGGCCGAGCCGAGCGGAGCGAACCGAGCGGAGTGAGCTCAGCGCTCGAAGCGGATATCGATCGCGGCACCGTGCGAGGGGAGGTCCTCTGCGGCCGCGAGGACGGTCGCGGCGCCGCGGGCGGTCTCCAGCGCATCCCGGTCGTAGTCGATGACGTGGATCCCGCGCAGGAAGGTCTGCACGCCGAGACCTCCGTCGAATCGGGAGTTCCCTCCCGTGGGCAGCACGTGGTTCGAGCCCGCTGCGTAGTCGCCGAGGCTGACGGGCGCGTACGAGCCGACGAAGACGGCGCCCGCGTTGGTGACCCGCGCGGCGACGGCGGCGGCGTCGACCGTCTGGATCTCGAGGTGCTCGGCCCCGTAGGCGTCGACCGCTGAGAGCCCCTGCTCGAGGTCCCGCACGAGCACGACGCCGCTCTGCGGGCCGCGCAGCGCGGTGGCGATGCGCTCGGCATGGCGGGCGGCGGGCACCTGGAGGGCCAGCTCCTCCTCGACGGCGTCCAGGAGCGCAGGCGAGTCGGTGACCAGGACGCTCGCGGCCATCGGGTCGTGCTCGGCCTGCGAGATGAGGTCCGCGGCGACGTAGGCCGGGTTCGCGGTGGCGTCGGCGAGCACCGCGATCTCCGTCGGACCGGCCTCCGCATCGATGCCGACCCTCCCGCGCACGAGCCGCTTGGCGGCGACGACATACACGTTGCCGGGCCCGGTGACCAGGTCGACGGGCTCCAGCCCCGTCCCGTCGCCGAGATCGTCGGCACCATGGGCGAGCAGGGCGATGGCCTGAGCTCCCCCTGCTGCCACCACCTCGGTCACCCCCAGCAGCTCGCAGGCGGCCAGGATGGTCGGGTGCGGCAGACCGCCGAACTCCTTCTGCGGCGGGGACGCCAGGACGATCTCGCCGACGCCGGCGACCTGCGCGGGCACGACGTTCATGATCACGGAGCTCGGCAGCACGGCCCGACCGCCGGGCACGTACAGCCCCACTCTGCGCACGGGCACCCAGCGCTGGGTGACGGTGCCACCGGGGACGACCTGCACGGCGTCGTCGCCGCGGCGCTGGGCGGTGTCGACGGTGCGCACGCGCGCGATCGCCTGCTCGAGGGCCCCGCGGATCGCCGGGTCGAGCTCGGCGAGCGCGCGGGACAGGGCCTCGCGGGGCACGCGCAGCTGCTCGGGCCGGATCCCGTCGAAGCGCTCGGAGGCGTCGCGCACGGCGTCGGCCCCGCGGGCGGCGACGTCCTCGACCACGGGCCGCACGGCATGGACGGCGGCCTCCACGTCGATCTCCGCCCGAGGGAGGGCGGCGGCGAGCTCGGCGGGGCCGAGGGTGCGCTCGCGCAGGTCGATGACGGCGAGGTGGGGATCAGTGTCCGGCATGCCCCCAGTCTAGGAGCGCCCGTCCCGTACCGTGGTGACGTCCGGAACCTGACCGGGGGTCGTCGACGACCTCCGATAGTCTTGACGTCAAGACAAATGCCGCACCGACCCGAGGGAGCCCCGCGAAACATGGCGCGCATCATCTACACCCACACCGACGAGGCGCCGATGCTGGCCACCGCCTCGTTCCTGCCGATCCTGGAGGCGTTCTCGAACACCGCCGGGATCGAGGTCGTCTCGCGCGACATCTCGCTGGCCGGCCGCATCGTCGCGGCCTTCTCCGATCTGCTCCCGGAGGACCAGCGCGAGGCCGACGCCCTCGCCGAGCTCGGCGAGCTCGCGAAGACGCCCGAGGCGAACATCATCAAGCTTCCCAACATCTCCGCCTCCGTCCCCCAGCTCAAGGCCGCGGTCAAGGAGCTGCAGGACAGCGGAATCGCTCTGCCGGACTACCCGGAGAACCCGGAGACCGACGAGGAGCGGGACGTCCGCGCCCGCTACGACGCCGTCAAGGGCTCCGCCGTGAACCCGGTCCTGCGCGAGGGCAACTCCGACCGCCGCGCACCGATCGCGGTGAAGAACTTCGCCAAGGCGCACCCCCACCGCATGGGCGAGTGGAGCGCCGACTCGAAGACCTCCGTGGCGACCATGGGCGCCGACGACTTCCGCTCCAGCGAGCAGTCCGTCGTCCTCGCAGCCGACGACGACCTCTCGATCGTGCATGTGGGGACCGACGGCACCGAGACGGTGCTGAAGGCCTCGATCCCGGTGCTCGCGGGCGAGGTCGTGGACTCCACCGTCATGCGCGCCGCCGCGCTGGACGAGTTCCTGCGCGCGCAGGTCGCCGCGGCGAAGGAGCAGGGAGTGCTGTTCTCCCTGCATCTGAAGGCCACCATGATGAAGGTCTCCGACCCGATCATCTTCGGCCACGCGGTGCGCGCCTTCTTCCCCACCCTGTTCACGCAGTTCGGCGACGTCCTGGCCGCAGCGGGCCTGTCCCCGAACAACGGTCTCGGCGGCATCCTCGCCGGTGTCGAGGACCTCGAGGACTCGGTCCGCGAGGGCGTCCGCGCGGCAGTCGAGCAGGACCTCGCCGACGGCCCGGCGATCGCCATGGTCAACTCCGACAAGGGGATCACGAACCTGCACGTGCCCTCCGACGTCATCGTCGACGCCTCCATGCCCGCGATGATCCGCACCTCGGGCCACATGTGGGACGCCGACGGTGAGGAGCGCGACACCCTCGCGGTCATCCCGGACTCGTCCTACGCGGGCGTCTACCAGGCCACGATCGAGGACTGCCAGGCCCACGGCGCCTTCGATCCGACGACGATGGGCACCGTCCCGAACGTCGGCCTGATGGCGCAGAAGGCCGAGGAGTACGGCTCCCACGACAAGACCTTCGAGATCCCGGCCGACGGTCGGGTGGAGGTCCGTGACAGCTCCGGCGCCGTGCTCATGTCCCACGACGTCTCCCTCGGCGACATCTTCCGCGCCTGCCAGGCGAAGGACGCCCCGATCCGCGACTGGGTGCAGCTGGCCGTGCGCCGCTCGCGCGAGTCCGGCATGCCGGCCGTGTTCTGGCTCGACGAGACCCGGGCCCATGACCGCAACCTCATCGCGAAGGTGAACGCCTATCTCGCCGAGGAGGACACCGAGGGGCTCGACCTGCGCATCCTCTCGCCGGTCGAGGCGACCAAGCACACCCTCGAGCGCGTGCGCCGCGGCGAGGACACCATCTCGGTGACCGGCAACGTGCTGCGCGACTACCTGACGGACCTGTTCCCGATCATGGAGCTGGGCACGAGCGCCAAGATGCTCTCGGTGGTCCCGCTGATGGCCGGAGGCGGCCTGTTCGAGACGGGCGCCGGCGGCTCCGCCCCCAAGCACGTCCAGCAGCTCATCGAGGAGGACTACCTGCGCTGGGACAGCCTCGGGGAGTTCCTCGCGCTCGCCGAGTCGCTGCGCCACCTCGCCCGCACGGCGGACAACGCGCGCGCCGCGGTCCTCGCTGCCGCGCTGGACCGCGCCACGGAGACGCTCCTGAGCAACGGGAAGTCCCCGCAGCGCCGTCTCGGCAGCATCGACAACCGCGGAAGCCACTTCTACCTCGCCCTGTACTGGGCGCAGGAGCTCGCCGCGCAGAGCGAGGACGCGGAGCTGCAGGCCGCATTCGGCCCGATCGCGAAGGAGCTCACCGAGGGCGAGGAGACGATCGCCGGCGAGCTGCTCGCGGTGCAGGGCTCCCCTGCCGACATCGGCGGCTACTACCGCCCCGACCCGGCCAAGGCGGCCGCGGTGATGCGCCCGTCGGCGACCTTCAACCGCATCCTGGAGGAGATCTCCGCCGCGCTCTGAGCGCAAGGACGTCCTCTCTCCTCCGGACGCCGGTCCGGTCCGCGTACGGACCGGACCGGCGTCCTCGCTCCCGTCCGATCGTCCTGACGCCCTGCTCCTCCCGGCGAGATTCGGAGATGCCCGCGATGCCTGTCATCGTCTCCCCCGTCGACGGCGTCCCCCTGCGCGCCGACCTCTCCGGCAGCGGGTCCGCTCTCGTCCTGCTGCACGGCTCGGTGCTCTCCCGCGCGATCTGGCGCGGCCTGGGATACCTCGGCCCGCTCACCGCTGAGCACACAGTGATCCGCATCGATCTGCGCGGCCATGGCGGCTCCGGGAAGCCCCATGACGCCGCGGCGTACACCCAGGAGGTCTTCGTCAGGGATCTCTTCGCGGTGCTCGACGAGCTGGGGATCGGGCGCGCGGCCCTGATGGGCTACTCGCTCGGCGCGCGGATCGCCCTGAGCGCCGCACTCGATCAGCCGGGCCGGGTGAGCCGTCTGGTGAGCATCGGCGGCTCCGCCTCCCCGCAGCAGGGGGCGGTGGACGAGGTGTTCTTCCCCGGGGTGATCGGCACCGTGCGGAAGAGCGGGATGGAGGCCTTCTGCTCCGGCCAGGGCCTCGGACCGGATGCGGTCGCACAGCGGGACCGCGCCACCCGCGCCGCGTTCCTCGCCGCGGATCCGCTCGCTGTCGCAGCTCTGCTGGAGGCGACCGATCGCACGTCGGGCATCGATGACGACGCACTCGCGGACTGCACGGTGCCCTCCCTGTGGATGGCCGGCGATCGGGACGGCTCGCGCTTCGAAGAATCCCGCCGCGCCGCCTCCCTCATGCCCGATGCGGACTTCGTCCCGCTCCCGGGCCGTGATCATGGCGGGTCCCTCTGGCCGGCCGACGAGGTCCTCCGGCACGTCCTCCCGTTCCTCCGGTAGATCCCCGTCGTCGGAGCGCTCCGGGGTCGGCCCTCGAGGCCCGCTCGCCCTGCTCGATCTCCTCGTCAGAGGATCTGCCGGGCGAGTGCGAAGAGCGCCACGATCACGATCACGCCGCGCAGCAGCCATTCGGGCATCCGCTTGGCGAGATGCGCCCCGAAGTAGCCGCCCACGAGAGCGCCCACGGCGATGGCGGCCGTGGCGACCCAGATGATCTGCGCCCCGACGACCACGTGCGCGACCAGGTAGACGAGCGCCGCGGACGCGTTCACGACGAGGCTCGCGAGGTTCTTGACGTGGTTGACCTTGCCCATCGGCTTCCCCGTGAGGGTGCCGAGCACGCCGAGGTAGAGGATCCCCTGGGCAGCGGTGAAGTAGCCCCCGTAGACAGACGCCGCGCCCATCGCGCCGATGAGCGCGGGCGAGCGGTACGGGCTGCGCTCCTCCGAAGCACCACGGGGCTCCTCGGCGTCAGGCTCGATGCGCCCGGCGTCGCGCTGCGCGGCGCGGCGCTCCTGGCGAGCGCGAAGGAGCGCGACGACCTTCTTCTGCGAGATCACCATGACCAGCGCGAACACGATCAGCACGGGGACGACGACGTCCAGCGCATCGGAGGGCGAGAGCAGCAGCAGGATCGAGCCGAGCATGGCGAACAGCACCGTGGTGACCACCAGCGGACGCAGGTCCCGTCCCTCGGCCGCGATCTCGCGGCGGTACCCGACCACCGAGCCGATGGTCGAGAAGAGGATCCCGATCGTGTTGGTGCGCACGGCCGTGCCCGGAGGCACTCCGAGCGCGAGCAGCACGGGCAGGGTCAGCAGGGATCCGGAGCCGACAGCGGCATTGATGGCCCCTGCGAGGATGCCCATCACCAGCAGCACCACCAGCGAATGCAGCTCCACGCGCGCGTCCTCCTCGTTCTGCTCTCCCGGCTCTTCCGGATCTCCCGGATCTCCCGGCTCTTCCGGCTCCTGGCCCTCCCGGACCGACCGCCCAGACTAACGGGGGCCGGTCGCGTCGCGGCGCCCGCCCCGAGGGCCGGGACGGGCGCCGCGAGCGGTGACCCTGGGGGACGGCTGCGCTCAGGCGGGCAGGAGCCAGTCGTTCGGGGAGAACAGCTCGTAGTGCACGTGCTCGTCGTCGGCTCCTGCCGCCCGAAGCTGGTCGCGCAGGTCCTGCAGGAAGCCGTTGCCGCCGCAGAGGTAGATCTCGGCGTCATCGGGCAGCGGGATCCCCGCGAGGGCCATCCGCCCTTCGTGGACGCTGATGCGGGGGTCGATGGCTCCGCCGGGCAGGTGCTCATCATCGGTCGTGCGGAACCACAGGTCGAGCTGCGAGTTCGTGTGCGCGGGCAGTCCGGCGACGGTCGCAGCGAGCTCATCGACCAGAGCGGCATCGCGGGCGTCGGCGTCGGCATGAAGGACGACCGCGCGGCGTCCGCTCTGGTGGACGGCGATGTGGCGCAGCATGCCGAGCATCGGCGTGGCGCCGATGCCGGCCGAGACCAGGACCACGGGCGCCTCCGAGGCGGTGTCCAGGGCGAGGTCGCCGTAGGGAAGGGTCACCTGGATATGGTCCCCGACCCCGACGTTCTCGTGCAGCCAGGTGGAGACCTCTCCCTGCGGGTCCTCGTCGTCGGCGTCGACGCGGCGCACCGAGATCCGCCAGCGGCCGCCGCCGGAGACGTCGGAGAGGGAGTACTGGCGCAGCTGGCGCGCACCGTCGGGGAGCCGCACGCCGACGGTGATGTACTGCCCGGGCACGAAGCCGGGCAGCTGCTCGTCGCCCGACGGCGCGATCAGCTCGAAGCTCACGACGTCGCTGCTCTCCTCGACCCGTCGGGCGACGACGGCCTCGCGGAAGACGTCGCCGGGCTCGACCCCGGCATCGGCGTACAGCTCCTTCTCGAAGGCGATGAGGGTGGAGGCCATGTGCCAGTAGACGGCCGACCAGGCCTCGGCGACCTGCTCGGTGACGGCTTCGCCGAGGACCTCCCCGATCGCAGCCATCAGATGCTCATGGACGATCCCGTACTGGTCCTCGACGATGCCCAGCGAGGCGTGCTTGTGCCCGATGCGGCCGAGCATCTCCTTCGGGCTCGGCCCGTCGGGGTCGACGAGGATCGTCGCATAGGTCGCGACCGAGGCCGCGAGCGCCTTCTGCTGCGCGCCCTGCGCCTGGTTCCCGCGGTTGAAGGTGTTAGCGAGGAGCTCGGGTCGGGCGGTGAACATGCGGCGGTAGAAGGTCGCGGCGATCTCGCCGATGTTCGCGCCCACGGCGGGGAGCGTCGCGCGGACGATCTCCTCGTGCTCGGGGCTCAGACGGCTGTCGGGGTCGAGTCGGAGCTGGGTGGGCCGAGCTGCGGAGACGTCCACGGTCATGGGTGGGTCCTTCCTGATCTCTTCCGGGGGGCCGCGGCGTGGTGACGCCGTGACATATCCACGGTAGGAAGGACGAGCTCCCGGGCGGTGGACCTTGGTCCCGTCCAGGGATCGCTGCTCGGGAGTGCTCGGGAGCCGCCCGACGGACCGCATCATCGACGCTGGTCAGTGCCCTTCAGCGATGATCGGTGCCCTCCTGGGCGTCCTGCAGTGCCTTCTGGAGCACCTGCGCGTGGTTCTGCTGGAGGTCCTTCGTCGCGAACAGGAGGGTGATCCGCGAGACACCGGCGTCCCGCGCCCGCTCGAGCAGCGCCCCGGCGGCGCCGCTGGCGTCGAGCTCGCGACGGTAGCGACCGGCGAACTCCTCGAAGTCCAGCTCGCCGGAGTGGTAGGCGCGGCGGAGCTCCGGGGACGGCGTCGCCTCCTTGTCCCATTCGTCGTACGCGAGGCGGTCCTTCCTGACTCCGCGCGGCCACAGCCGATCCACGAGCACTCGCATCTCCGTGCTGTCCGAGCCGCCGTCATCGAGCACGTCGTGCACGCGCTCGAGCGTGATCTCGATGTCGCTCATCCCTCTGCCCCCGTCCGCTCTGCTGGATCGGCTCTGCTCGGATCCTCCCGGTCCGCTCGCGGCCGAGGCCTGTCCCGGCCGCGAGCGGTGGACGCCGGATCCCGGGCCGACGCTCCTGTGCCGGGTCAGGCCAGGGCGGCCTGCGCGGCGTCGTAGTCGGGCTCGTCGGCGATCTCGCCGACCTGCTGGGTGTGGATGATCGTGCCGTCGGCGTCGGCGATCACGACGGCGCGCGAGAGCAGACCCTGGAGCGGGCCGTCGACCATGGTCACGCCGAAGTCCTCACCGAAGGAGGAGCGGAAGGCGGAGCCGGTGACGACGTTCTCGATGCCCTCGGCACCGCAGAACCGGGCCTGGGCGAAGGGCAGGTCCTTGGAGACGCAGACCACGACGGTGTTCTCGAGCCCGGCGGCCAGCTCGTTGAACTTCCGCACGCTCATCGCGCAGGTGCCCGTGTCGAGCGAGGGGAAGATGTTCAGCACCACGCGCCTGCCGGCGAAGGCGCCGCTCGTGACGGGGTCCAGGTCCGCGCCCACGAGGTCGAAGGCGGGGAGCGAGGAGCCGGTCGCGGGCAGCTCGCCGACGGTGGTGACGGGATTGCTCTGGAAGGTGATCGAAGCCATGCCCCCATCCTGGCCCCCACCAGCGCGGAGGACAAGGCGGCAGGCCGGGCGCGATTCCAGCATCTGTGCGTCCGCCGCCTCCAGATCACGGATCGATCACGGCAGAAGGGCCGAAAGACCTTCCGAACAGGGACGGACCATCGTACGGTGTGGCCTGTGACACCGACACCCGGTGTCGTCGACCTTCAGGAAGGCGTCATGACCTCTGTACCTGTCTGGCCCCACGGTCCCTCCCACTCGCTCACGGACGACGAGCTCTCCGCGATCCACGCCTGGTGGCGCGCCGCGAACTACCTCTCCGTCGGGCAGATCTACCTCATGGCGAACCCGCTGCTGCGCGAGCCCCTGCAGCGCGACCATGTCAAGCCGCGCCTGCTGGGGCACTGGGGCACCACACCGGGTCTGACGTTCCTGTATGCGCACGCCAACCGGGCGATCTCCCAGCGCGGACTGAAGGCGATGTACGTGACCGGTCCCGGTCACGGCGGTCCCGGCCTGGTCGCCGCGAGCTATCTCGAGGGCACGTACACGGAGACGTATCCGACGATCACCCAGGACGACGACGGTCTGAAGAAGCTCTTCACCCAGTTCTCGTTCCCCGGCGGGATCCCCTCGCACGTCGCGCCGGAGACCCCAGGGTCGATCCACGAGGGCGGCGAGCTGGGCTATGCGCTCTCGCACGCCTATGGCGCGATGCTCGATCGGCCCGACGAGATCGCCTTCACCGTCGTGGGCGACGGCGAGGCGGAGACCGGTCCGCTCGCGACCTCGTGGCACTCCAACAAGTTCATCAACCCGCTGACCGACGGCGTCGTGCTGCCGATCCTGCACCTGAACGGGTACAAGATCGCCAACCCGACCGTCCTCGCCCGCATCGGCGACGAGGAGCTGGCGGCGCTGATGCGCGGCTACGGCCACACGCCGCTGTTCTTCACGGGCGGCTTCGACGGCGAGGACCCGATGGAGGCGCACCGCCGCTTCGCGGGCGTCCTCGACGAGGCGCTCGACATGATCGCGGACATCAAGGCGCAGGCTCGCGAGGACGCCGAGGCGGGCCGCGAGACCGAGCGTCCGGCCTGGCCGATGATCGTCTTCCGCACCCCGAAGGGCTGGACCGGCCCGAAGACCATCGACGGCAACGTCACCGAGGGCTCCTGGCGCTCGCATCAGGTGCCCCTCGCGAGCGCCCGCGACACCGATGAGCACCTCGCCGATCTCGATGCCTGGCTGCGCTCCTACCGTCCCGAGGAGCTGTTCGACGAGCACGGCGCTCTCCGCCCGGAGATCGCCGCGGCCGCCCCGCAGGGCGAGCTGCGGATGTCGGCGAACCCGTCGACGAACGGCGGTGCGGTGCTGAAGGCTCTGAAGCTGCCCGACTTCCGCGACTATGCGGTCGACGTCCCCTTCCCCGGCGGCTCGGCCTCCGAGGCCACCCGCGTGCTGGGCACATGGCTGAAGGACGTGGTGGACGACAATCCCGAGAACTTCCGGATCTTCGGCCCCGACGAGACGGCGTCGAACCGCCTGCAGGCCGTGTACGACGTCACCGCGAAGCAGTGGAACGCCGACTTCGAGGACCACGATCGCACCGAGCACCTGGCACGGTCCGGGCGCGTGATGGAGATGCTCTCCGAGCATCAGTGCGAGGGCTGGCTCGAGGGCTACCTGCTCACCGGCCGACATGGCATGTTCTCCTCCTACGAGGCGTTCATCCACATCGTCGACTCGATGGTCAACCAGCACGCCAAGTGGCTGAAGGTCACCAACGAGATCGAATGGCGGCGACCGATCGCCTCACTGAACTACCTGCTCAGCTCGCACGTGTGGCGCCAGGACCACAACGGCTTCAGCCACCAGGACCCCGGCTTCATCGACCACATGGTCAACAAGAAGGCCCAGATCGTCAGGGTGTACCTGCCGCCGGACGCCAACACCCTGCTGTCGGTGTACGACCACTGCCTGCGCTCGCGGCAGTACGTCAATGTGGTGGTCGCCGGCAAGCAGCCCAACCCGAACTGGCTGACGATGGACGAGGCGATCGTCCACTGCACGCGCGGCCTCGGCATCTGGGACTGGGCCGGCACCGAGGTCGAGGGCGAGGAGCCCGATGTGGTCCTCGCCTGCGCGGGCGACATCCCCACCATCGAGGTGCTCGCGGCCGCGCAGATCCTGCGCAGCGAGGCCCCGGACGTGCGCGTGCGAGTGGTCAACGTGGTGGACCTGATGCGTCTGCAGGACGACACCGAGCATCCCCACGGCCTGTCCGAGAAGGACTTCGACGGCATCTTCGGGGAGGACATCCCGGTGGTTTTCGCCTACCACGGCTACCCCTGGCTGATCCATCGCCTGGCCTACCGCCACGACCGCAACTCCCGGATCCACGTGCGCGGCTACAAGGAGGAGGGCACCACCACGACGCCCTTCGACATGCTGATGCGCAACGACACCGACCGCTTCCACCTGGTGATGGACGTGATCGACCGGGTCGGCGGGCTCGGCACCCGCTATGCGGGCCTGCGGCAGCGCATGGCCGACGAGCGGATCCGCGCCCGCGCCTACGCCTACCAGCACGGTGAGGACATCCCCGAGGTGGCCGGCTGGCAGTGGGGCGACGGCGGCGACGAGCCCGATCCGGCGGCTGCCGCCGCGATCGCCGACACCGGCGGCGACAACGTGTGAGCAGCATCCGACGAGGAGCGTGAGATCACCGCGATGACCCCGGGAGCCGACGTCCTGCGACGGACCGTGCGCGTGCACGGCCGGGTGCAGGGCGTCGGCTTCCGCTACTCCGCGCAGCGACGGGCTCTGGAGCTGGGACTCTCGGGCACCGTGCGGAACCTCCTGGACGGGACCGTCGAAGCCGATGTCGAGGGTCCGGCCCCGGCGGTCGAGGAGATGGTCTCGTGGCTCCGCGAGGGGCCGCGCACCGCCCGCGTCGATCACCTCGAGGTCCGTGAGGCCGACCCCCGCGGCCGCAGCGGCTTCCGCATCCTCTGAACCAGGGCGGGCCGGCCCGGAGCGAACAGGCGAAGCCGTGTCCGCTGCCCCTCTCCCGGCACGGTGCGAGCACGGTGCGGGCGAGGTGCGGGCGACGACCTGTCGTACCAGTACTCTGTGTGCTCGGCACTCAGCGTGGTGCTCAGCACTCAGCGTGCTCGGTGATCGACGATTCCATCGCCCGGAGGGGGACCCATGGCCGGAGGCCTTGCCGCACTGCTCGATGATGTGGCCGCGATAGCGCGCATGGCCGCCGCGAGCGCGGATGACGTGGCCGCAGCGAGCGCGAAGGCCAGTGCCAAGGCCACCGGCGTGGTCGTCGACGACGCGGCGGTGACCCCGCAGTACGTGCGCGGGATCGAACCCGCACGGGAGCTGCCGATCATCTGGCGGATCGCCCGAGGGTCGCTGATCAACAAGCTGCTGATCATCCTGCCTCTCGCCCTGCTGCTCTCCTGGCTCGCCCCATGGCTGCTCACCCCGATCCTCATGCTCGGCGGGAGCTATCTGTGCTTCGAGGGCGCGGAGAAGATCTGGGAGCTGCTGCACGGGGGCCATGGCGACGACACCGAGCCCGCAGCCGAGAAGGGGCCTGCGGCGGAGAAGCGCATAGTCGGCGGGGCGGTCCGAACCGACCTCATCCTGTCGGCGGAGATCATGGTGATCTCCTTGAACGAGGTCGCCGATCAGCCCCTCCTGCAGCGCGCCGTGATCCTGGTGGTGGTCGGCGTGCTCATGACCGCCCTCGTGTACGGCGCCGTCGGCCTGCTGGTGAAGATGGACGACGTCGGCCTGCACATGGCGGGGCGCGAGTCGGCCGCCGCGCAGCGCATCGGCGACGGCCTGGTGCGGGCGATGCCGAGGATCATGACGGTGATCAGCTATGTCGGCATGGTCGCGATGCTGTGGGTCGGCGGGCACATCATCCTCTCGGGCATGCATGAGCTCGGCGCCGCCCAGCCCTACGGCTTCGTCCACCATCTCGCGCACCTCGTCGAGGACGTCGCCGTCGTCGGCGGTGCGCTGGCCTGGCTCGTGGAGACCGTCTTCTCACTCCTGCTGGGCATCCTCTGGGGTGCTGTCATCCTCGCCGTCATCCACCTGCTGCCGTTCGGACGCAAGGAGCACCCGGCGACCGAGCACGCCGCAGCGAAGGAGCATGCCGACTCCACCGGCACCTCCGGCCCGGCGGACGCCGCCTGAGCTCACCCGCTCGGCGCGGCGGCCCCGACCGTGACGGCCCGACCCAGGACGCGGCGATCAGCTCTGCGAGACCGCCTCGGCGATCGGCACCGGCCCGGCGTTGAAGGCGAGGAACCGCCCATGCGCATCAGCTCGGTCGACGACCTCGGCGATCACTGCGGCGACGTCGGCGCGCGGCACCGTCCCGGACTCGAGCTCGGGCGCCACCAGGGAGCCGTCCGCGCCGACGAGGTCCACGAGCTCGATGCGCCCTGAGCCCTCCTCGAGGGTGAGACCGCTGGGGCCGAGGATCGTCCAGTCCAGACCGCTCGCGCGCAGATGCGCATCGGCGGCGGCCTTGGCCTCCGCGTAGGCGTGGAAGGAGCTGGCGGGATCCACGCCGTGATCGGGGCGGGCACCGAAGTAGCTGACCATGACGTAGCGGCGTGCGCCGGCTCTCTCCGCCGCGTCGATCGAGGCGATCGCGGCCTCCTGGTCCACGGCGCGGGTGCGGGCCGGGTTCCCGCCTCCGGCTCCGGCCGCCCAGATGACGGCGTCCGACCCCTCCAGCAGACGGTCCCAGCCTGCGGCGTCCAGCGCCTCGATGTCCTCGACGAGCGCGCGGGCGCCCGTCGCCTCGACCTCTGCGGAGTGCTCGGGATTGCGGATCACCGCGGTGACGCGATGTCCTCCCTGCGCGAGCAGCGGCTCCGCGAGCAGCGCGACCTTGCCATGTCCACCGATGACTGAGATATCCATGCCGACCATGCTGTCACTCCCGTACGACGGCCGGCAGGGCGTCGGTTCAGCCGTCGGCCGATCCCGCCGTCGGCCGCTTCAGCCGTCGGCGCGAGCGACGACCGGCGGCTCCGCCGACCAGGGGAAGACGATCCACTCGTCGGTGCGCCGCCAGACGAAGTCGGGCTCGACGACCGAGGCCGACTTGGAGTAGAGCACGGCGCTGCGCGCGTCGGCGCCCTGCTCGCGCAGGAGATCGAGCACGAGCGCGAGCGTGCGGCCGGAGTCGGCGACGTCGTCGACGACCAGCAGGCGCTTGCCCCGGATCGACTCGGTGTCGAGCATCGGGGCCAGCAGCACGGGATCCGGGAGGGTCTCGTGGACGTCGGTGTAGAACTCGACGTTGATGGCGTCGGCGAGCTTGAGCCCGAGCGCGTAGGCGAGCGATCCGGCCGGCAGGAGCCCGCCGCGGGCGACGGCGATCACGATCTCGGGGTCGAAGCGGGAGTCGGCGATGGTCTGGGCGAGCTCGCGCGAGGCCGTTCCGAACAGGTCCCAGCTGAGCACCTCCTTGACCTGCAGGTCGGAGGAATCAGCATGGAAGGCCTGGGACATGGCATCTCCTGGGTGCGCATCGGGACGATCGAGGGGAGCACCGATGCTACCGCCCGTCCCTGCAGGTCCCCGTCCGCAGGTGCCCCATGTTGTTCTTTGTGGCTGTCTGTTGTTTTCTGTGGGTTCATGGTCTACGGTGGTCGGACGCAGGCACAGGACACACCACCTCCGATGACGAAGGCAGGGGCGAGAGCATGTACGCACAGCAGCGCCAGCGCCAGATCCTCGATTCCCTCGAGGCATCCCACCGGGTCTCGGTCTCCGATCTCGCCGACCGCTTCGGCGTGGCCGCCGAGACCGTTCGCCGCGACCTCGACGACCTCCAGAGGCGCGACCTCCTCGTGCGCGTCCACGGCGGCGCGGTCGCCCGCCGCAGCGCCGTCCTCGAACCGGATCTGCGCAGCCGGCACGAGACCAATCCGGAGGTCAAGCAGCGCATCGGAGCCGCCGCCGCAGCTCTGCTGCCGGACGACCCCCAGGCCTCCGTCCTGCTGGACGCGGGCTCCACCGTCAGCGCCCTGGCCCCCCGGCTCTCGGAGCGCGATGGGGTGGTCATCACCCACTCCCTCGACATCGCCCAGGCCCTGCTGGCCCTCTCCGGCCCCGAGGTGCACCTGCTGCCGGGGCGCCTGCGCCCGGGCACGGGTGCGGCCGTGGGCGCCGCCGCCGTCGATGCGGTGCGCAGGCTGCGACCGGAGGTCGCCTTCCTGGGCTGCAACGGCTTCGATGAGGAGTCGCTGTACACGCCCGACCCCGACGAGGGCGCCGTGAAGTCCGCGATCATGGCGCGCGCCGCCCGTCGCATCGTGCTCGCGGACTCCTCCAAGGCGCGCACCCATCATCTGGTCGCCTTCGCCGACATGGCGGCGGTCGATGTGCTGGTCACCGACGACGGACTGCCGCCGGATCTGCACGAGGCGCTCCTCGCAACCGGCGTCGAGGTCGTGCTGGCATGATCATCACCCTGACTCCGAACCCCTCGCTGGACCGCACCGTCGAGCTCACGACGGACCTGGTCCCCGGCGGTGTCCACCGGATCGCGTCCGACGTCCTCCAGGTCGGCGGCAAGGGCGTCAACGTGGCGCTGGGCGTCTCCCGCGCAGGAGCGCGCGTGCTCGCCGTCGTGCCCGTCGGCCCCGAGGACCCCTTCCTCGGCCTGCTCGAGCAGACCGGTGCTCCGCACCTGGCCAGCGACGTGGCCGGCCGTGTGCGCACGAACCTCACCGTGGTCGATCCCTCGGGCGCCACCACGAAGATCAACGAGCCCGGAATGCCGATGAGCGCACAGGAGCTCGGCCGGCTCGAGGAGCGGCTCCTGGAGACGGTCTCCCCCGGAGACCTGGTGATGGCCTCGGGATCCCTCGCACCCGGCATGCCGCCCGACTGGTATCCGCACCTGGTGGGCGCGCTGCACGCGCGCGGAGCCGTCGTCGGCGTCGACACCTCCGATGCGCCGCTCCTGGCCCTGTCCGAGGCATGGCGCGAGGACCGTCGGACGGCCCCCGATCTGATCAAGCCCAACGCGGAGGAGCTCGGGCAGCTGACCGGCCTCGACGGTGCGGCGCTGGAGCGCTCGGCCTCGGACGGGGACCTCGCCGAGGTCGCCGGCGCGGCCCGCGAGCTCGTCGCGCAGGGCGTCGGTGCCGTGCTGGTGACCCTGGGCGGCGCCGGTGCGCTGCTGGCCACCGCCGACGGCGCATGGGTCTGCTCTGCCGAGCGCGGCCCGGTGCGCTCGACCGTCGGAGCGGGCGACTCGTCCGCCGCCGGCTATCTCATCGGCCGAGAGCGCGGCGAGAGCGAGCCCGCGCGCCTCGCCCGCGCCGTCGCCTACGGAACGGCCGCCGTCGGCCTGCCCGGCACCACCATCCCGTCGCCCGACCAGGTGCGCGTGAGGCCCGACGCCGTGCGGGCCCTCTGACCGCTCCCCTCCCCGAACTCCCCCACCTCCCCGATCCTCTGCACGAACCGCACGAGCCGCGCCCTGCGGCCGTGCGAGCCACGCATCACCAGTGAAGGAGCTGGCCATGTCATCACCACTGATCACGGCGGACCTCGTCCACCTCGACGTCGCCCCCGCAGGGGACAAGAGCGCCGTCATCGGACAGCTGGCCGATCTGATCTCGGCCACCGGACGCTCGGAACGGGACGGCCTGGTCGCGGGCCTGCTTGCCCGCGAGGAGTCCTTCGCCACCGGCATGCCCGGCGGCTTCGCGATCCCCCACTGCCGTGTCGAGGCCGTGCACGAGGCGGCCCTGGGGCTGCTCCGCCTGAGCGAGCCGGTGGACTTCGGAGCTCCCGACGGGCCCGCCGACGTCATCATCGGCATCACGGCCCCCGCCGGGACCGACGACCAGCATCTGAAGCTCCTCGCCCAGCTCTCCCGAGCGCTGATCCGTCCCGAGTTCCTCTCCTCGCTGCGCGCGGCGACGACAGCTCAGGAGGCGGCCGACCTCGTGATGGAGGTCCTCGATCCGGCAGAGATCGGACTCGCCCCGGCCGAGGGGACGGAGCAGGCCGGATCGTCGGAGCAGGCAGGATCGTCGGAGCAGGCCCATGCGCGGGAGGGAACGGATCTGCCGGTGCTGCTCGCGATCACCTCGTGCCCCACCGGGATCGCCCACACCTACATGGCCGCCGAGGCCCTCGAGAACGCTGCGAAGGACAAGGGCGTCGAGCTCCACGTCGAGACCCAGGGATCCGGAGGCATCACCCCGTTCACCCCGGAGCAGATCTCGCGTGCGCAGGCGCTGATCGTCGCGGCCGACGTGAACATCTCCGGCCGTGAGCGCTTCGCCGGGCTGCCGCTCGTCGAGCACCCCGTCAAGCGCGCCATCTCCCATGGTCCTGAGATGATCGACGAGGCGATCGCCGCCGTCGAGGATCCGGCCGCGCGGCGCGTCCCCGCGGCATCCGACGCCTCGTCCGCCGACGGCTCCTCCGGATCCTCCGCGAGCGCCGCCTCCGGGTCCTCGGGGACCTCCGCCCCATGGCCCAAGCGGATCCAGGCCGCCGTGATGACCGGCGTGTCGTACATGATCCCCTTCGTCGCCGCGGGCGGTCTGCTGATGGCGCTCGGATTCCTGCTGGGCGGGTTCGACGTCGCCTTCGTCGCCCAGGACGTCGCCACCGGCTCCTCGCTGACGAACCTGCCCGGCCACATCGCCTACGACGGCAGCGGCGGCGAGATGCTCACCGAGCGCTCGGGCCTTCTGCTGTACCTCGGCGCCGTCGCCTTCACCATCGGGAACCTGGGCATGGGCTTCCTGGTGGCGGCGCTGTCGGGCTACATCGCCTTCGGCCTCGCAGGCCGACCGGGCATCGCACCGGGCTTCATCGGCGGTGCCATCTCGGTCCTCGTCGGCGCAGGGTTCCTGGGCGGCCTGGTCACCGGTCTGCTGGCGGGCCTGATCGCCCTGTGGCTGACGACGTTCTCGCCGCCCCGCTGGCTCGCCGGCCTGATGCCGGTGGTGATCATCCCGCTGGTGACCTCGGCGGTCGTGGGCGGCGCGATGCTGCTGGTGCTCGGCCGCCCGCTCGCCTGGGTGATGACATCGCTGCAGGACGCCCTGAGCGGCATGAGCGGCACCTCGGCGATCGTGCTCGGCATCGTGCTGGGCCTCATGATGTGCGTGGACCTGGGCGGACCGGTCAACAAGGCGGCCTATCTGTTCGCCACGGCGGGCCTGTCCCAGGGCACGGAGGCGTCCTTCCAGATCATGGCCGCGGTCATGGCGGCCGGCATGGTGCCTCCGCTGGCGATGGCGCTCTCGACGGTGGTGCGCCGCCGGCTGTACACCCCTGTGGAGCGGGAGAACGGCGCCACGGCCTGGCTGCTCGGCGCAGCCTTCATCTCCGAGGGCGCGATCCCCTTCGCCGCCGCGGACCCGCTGCGCGTGATCCCCTCGATGATGGCGGGCGGCGCGGTGACCGGCGGGCTGATCATGGCCTTCGGCGTCGGCTCGCAGGCACCCCACGGCGGGGTGTTCGTGCTGTTCGCGATCAGTCCGATCTGGGGCTATCTGCTGGCGATCGTCATCGGCACCCTGGTGGCGGCCGCGGCCGTGACCGCGCTGAAGTCCATGGCGCACCGCACCGTCGAGGCCTGATCGGGCTACCCTCCTGGCCATGGAGGGGACCTCGATCGGCCATATGGACGCCTATGGCGCCGCGCATCTGACGATGCTGGTCGTGATCGCCCTGGCCGCGGTCGTCCTGCTGCGCTGGACGCGGCGGGGCGACCCGGTCAGGGTCTCCCGCGCACTGAGGACCGTCGGCTGGCTGCTGCTGGCCAACGCGATCTTCTGGACGCTGTGGGGGTTCGCGCCCTGGGCATGGAACCTCGACGAGTCGCTCCCGCTGCACTACTCCGACGCGCTGCGCTTCCTGGTGCCGATCGCGCTGATCACCCGTTCTCGCTGGTCCACGACGCTCGTGCACTACTGGGGCCTGACGCTGAACATGATGTCGGTGCTGACCCCGGACCTGAACTACTTCGTCTGGATCCCGCTCGAGTTCGCCGAGTACTGGCTCGCCCATGGCGGCGCGCTGCTCGCCGCGATCGTCCTGACCTGGGGTCTGGGATTCCGGCCGACCTGGCGCTCCTACGGCTTCGCCTATGCGGCGACGCTCGGCTGGTCGGTCGTCGCCTTCCTGGGGAACCTGATCACGGGGGCGAACTACGGCTATCTCAACCGTGCGCCGCGCGGCCCGAGCCTGCTGGACGTGATGGGACCGTGGCCGCTCTACCTGCTGGTCGAGATGGTCGCGGTAGCGGTCGTCTGGGCGCTCATGACTCTGCCGTGGACGCTCCGGCCGGTCAGGCCAGCAGCTCGATCCCGGCCAGCCGGAGCGGACCGGTCGCGGAGGTGACGACCAGGCGGTGATGCGTGCACGGCGCGGGGTCCGCCGGGACGAACGGGCGGATCTGCCTCCGCCAGGGGAACCTCTCGCCGCTGCGCTCGTCGAGCACCGTCCAGGTGGTCCCGTCCGTCGATCCCTCGAGCCGCCATGAGGCGGGGTCTCCGCCCTCCTGGGCCCCGGACGTGAGCGTCAGGAACCGCGCCTGAGCGGGCTCGGCGAGGACGGGCAGGTCGATCACGGCGGTCGGCGTCGTCCAGGTGCGCTCGGTCAGGGCGTCGTCGTCGAGCAGCGGATCCGCCTCATCGCGCGGCAGCAGGTCGAGCAGCGGGCTCGGCCGCTCCCCCGGGCCGGTCGGCGACGGCGGGACGTCTCCCCACTCCCCCGGCTCGGAGCCCAGGCGGAATCGCACCTCTCCGCGCAGCGCGGACCGGTCGATCGCGGAGCTGCGATGCTGCTCGCCGCCGACCTCGAGGCCGGTGATGCACCAGGCGTCGGGGTCCTCGGGCCGCTCGGCGACCACCGTGAACGCCTCCCCGCCGAGCGGACGCACCTCGGCGCGCCGGAACAGGGGCGCGACCAGGTGATAGCGACCGGTGGCGAGCTGCAGCGGGTAGAGGCCGAGCGCCGTGAGCAGCCACCAGGCGCTCATCTCCCCGTTGTCCTCGTCGCCCGGGTAGCCCTGCCCGATCTGCTCACCCGTGAAGAGCCGCCGGCGCGCCTCCTGCACGAGCAGGGACGCACGATCCGGGGCACCTGCATGATGGAGGAGGAAGGGGATGTGGTGCGCGGGCTGGTTGGACAGCGCGAGCTGTCCCATGCGCATCTCCCGCGCCTCGATCATCTCGTGGATCACGCCGCCGTAGGTGCCCGGATGGTCGGCCCGCTCCGGGGTCGCCAGGTACTCCTCGAGCCTGGCCAGCAGCCCTTCGCGACCGCCGTGCAGGGACGCGAGCCCCTCGGGATCGTGGGGCGCGTGGAAGGCGAAGGTCCAGGCGTCGGTCTCCGTGAAGTCGCCGCCCCAGTCGAGAGGATCGAACTCCCCGGCGGGCACGGAGAAGCCGCCGTCCCGTCGTCGGCCGCGGAAGAAACCCGTCTCGGCATCGAACAGCAGGGCGTAGTTCGCCGAGCGGGCCCGCAGATAGGCGGCCTCCTCGCGCAGCCGGCCCTGGAGCTCCTCCGCGGTGCCCTCCTGCGCGGCGATCAGCTCGGCCTGGGTGGCGAGACCGGCGTCGTTGATGTGCGCCTCGAGGGACCAGGAGACGGACTCGTGGACCTCGGTGTCGACGTATCCGGTGAACACGGCACGCTCGTTGCCCCGGCGCCCGATCTCGGTCGCCGTCGGCGCCGTCGTGGCGTTGCGCAGCCCCGAGAGGTAGGCGGAGAGGGGGTCCGGCAGGTCCACCCCCATCACCTGGAGGTCGGCGAAGGCGATGTCGCTGCTGGTGCCGGTCATGCAGTCGGCGTATCCGGGCGCGGACCAGCGGGCGATCCACCCGCCCTCCCGGAACTGCTGGACGAAACCGTCGGCGAGCTCCGCAGCGAGCTCGGGGTAGAGCAGGGCGTAGGCCGGCCAGGCGGTGCGGTAGGTGTCCCAGAACCCGTGATCGACATACATGCGCCCGGGCTTCACCTGGGCGTTCGTGCGGGTCGGAGTGGCCTCCCCCTTCGTCGGCAGCACGGGGCTGGCGTGGACGGGCTCCGGACGCTGCGCCGTCCCGGCGTCCTCCCAGTGCGAGCTCGGGTAGAGGTTCAGCCGATACAGGTTCCCGTACAGGGTGCGGCGCTGCGGTGCGGTCGCGCCGTCGACGCGGACCGCTCCGAGGCGCTCGGCCCAGGCCCGATGAGCGCCCGCTCGCAGCTGGGCGAGGCTGCGCCCGCCGAGCTCCCGGGCGAGGGTGCGCCGGGCCTGCGCATCGCCGATGAAGCTCGTGGCCAGGCGCACGGTGACGCGCTCGGTGCCGTCCGCGAAGCGCAGCAGAGCAGCCCCCGGCGTCGCGCCGCCACCGGCGCCGACCTGCGACGGGGAGGGCTCGACGCGGGCGCGGACGAACAGGCGCGTGCTCCCGTCGGCCCGGCCGAAGCCCTCGTCGACGCCGGAGTCGACGAAGCCTCCGAGCTCGCCGTCGAGCACTGCCCCGGACGCGTCGATGCGGGAGTGCTCGTCGACCCCTTCGATCAGCAGCTGCGGTGCGCGCGTCCCCGCCGGGAAGTCGACCTCGAGGATCGCGCCATGGTCGGTGGGCGCGAGACGGAGGACGGTGCCGTCACCCAGACGCACGGCATACAGGTCAGGGCGAGCAGTCTCCTCCGCATGGTCGAAGGGGACGGCCCGGCCGACGGGCGAGGCATCGGGATCCTCGCCGTGCAGCGGCATCAGGACCAGCTGGCCGCGATCGCCCATCCAGGGGCTCGGCTGGTGGGACAGGGCGATGCCCTGCAGCCGAGGACGGCTCGCCCCGTCGACGGCCCTGTTGGCGCGGTGGTACTCGTACTCCCAGCGGCGCGTCCTGGCATCGGTGACCGGCGTGAACTTGGCGAAGCCGTTCGGCCAGGCGGTCAGCGGCAGGGTGTTCCCGCGCGACAGGTCCCCCGACGAGTGCGTGCCGCGGCGGGTGTCGACCCAGGCGACGAGATCCTCCGGATCCGGCTCGGGCTCCGCAGGGCCGAGGTAGGGACCGTCGATCCAGCCGGTGAGATCATCCCCAGCTTCTCCAGCTTCTCCTGTCTCCTCTGCCTCCCCTGCGAGGGGCGCATCGCCGACCAGCAGCACCTCGACGATGCTGCGGCCGACGGCGGCCTCCAGCGGGATCTGCACGTCGTTCCACTGGTCGGCATGCAGGATCCTCGCCTCGCCGAGCCCACGGGCCGTCGCGAGGGAGCCGTGCTGATCGCGGGGATCCCGATCCGAGAGGAAGGTGCCGTCGTCGAGCAGGAGATCCACGGCGGCGAATGTCGCACCCCAGGTCAGCCCCGTGTCCAGCTGCGGATAGAGGTAGACCCGCAGCACGTCGCCGGAGGCGATCCTGCGCCCCCTGAGGTCCTCGAGCCCATCGAGGACCGGCAGGGAGCCTCGGCTGCGCTCCCCCGCCCGGAAGCGATACTGCAGAGCGGTCGCAGCGAGGAATCCCGTCCCGTCCGCGCTGGTGGGAGAGCCGACGGGCCCCGGGGAAGCGGTGAGGATCATGGGGCAAGGCTATCGACCGGCTGCCGCGCGCGGATGCGCGTCCGCTCCGGGTGCGGGATACTTCCGTGCATCCGACGATCCGGAGGGGGCAGGCGGGGACATGGTGCAGGCGCAGAGCATCCGGGGCGCACCGAGGCGTCGCAGACCGCTGTGGCAGTGGCTGCTGGTCGCGGGCGTGGCGGCCGTCGGCCTGCTGATCGTGCTGGTCGTCGGGGCGATCGTGGTGTGGCAGCTCGTGGTGCGGGGGAACCCGCAGGACACGCTCGACGACTTCTACGACTCCCTCTCCCAGGGCGACTGCACCCTGTTCCGGGACTCCACCACCGCGGACTTCCGTTCCAGCACGGGCCTGACGGACTGCGGCGACTTCGAGCTCGCGACCGAGGGCGTCACCGATGTCGACTACGAGGTCACCGATCGCGTCAACCGCTCCGGCTATGCGATCTTCTACGTCACCGAGTCCTACAGCGACGGCGGCGAGACCGTCGACGTGCCGCTGCGCTACTACGTCGAGCGCGCCGACGGGCAGTGGGATCTCGCCGGCGTCGAGCTCGTCGACCCTTCGCAGCCGGACCCGATCACCGGCCGCTGAGCGCCCCCGCGGGCGTCTCCTCGTCCCGTCGGGTGCCCTGGACGTCGCGCCGCGCACCCTGAGTAGAGTGCGGCCATGACTCCTCGCCGTCCCTCTCCGCTCGGAGGGCAGCGACCCTCCCGAGCCGACCTGCAGCGGTTCGCGGTCCCCGATCCCGAGGCGATCGACGATGTCCTCCCCTCCCCGGGCGACCCACAGCTGCGCCTGCTCATCGTGGGCATCAATCCGGGGCTGTGGACCGCCGCGGTCAACGCCCCCTTCGCCCATCCGGCCAACCGCTTCTGGCCCTCCCTGCATCGCGCGGGCCTGACCTCCCGCCGCGTCGACGCCTCCCGCGGCCTGGATCCGGCCGACGAGGCGGATCTCCACGAGCGCGGCCTGGGGATCACCAACCTGATCGGGAGGGCCACCGCCCGCGCCGACGAGCTCTCCCGCGAGGAGCTGCGGGAGGCCGGCGCGCTCCTGCCGCGCCGCGTGGCGGAGCTGCGGCCGACGGCCGTCGCGATCGCCGGCATCACAGCCTTCCGCACCGCCTTCTCGCAGCCCCGCGCGCGCCTCGGCCCCCAGGACCCGTCGTCGATCGAGGGGTGGCCCGGGGACTCCGTGCTCTGGGTGGTCCCGCAGCCGAGCGGACTCAACGCCCATGCCACGATCGACTCCCTCGCCGTCACCTGGCGCGAGGTCGCCGCCGACGCCGGCATCGTCCCCGATCCCGACCCGGCCGACCCGCCGCCCCCTGACCCGGTGGCCCCGTGACCCCATCCGCCTCACACCCCGGTCCCCCTCGCCGTGCGGCCTCCCGCTGGTCCGAGGAGGTCGCCTCCTCCCGCGGCGCGCTCCGCCGCGAGCTGCCGTCCTTCGCCGCGGGCAGCGTCGAGACGCCTCGACGATCGTCGGCGGTCAGGAGGTCATCGACCACGACACCTACTGGGCGGAGCACTCCCATCCGACCCATGAGCTGATCTGGAACGAGCGCGGCGCGTCCATCGCGACGATCGGCTCCCGGGTGTGGACGATCGCCCCCCGCCGTCGGGCTCTGGCTCCCCGCCGGGACCGTGCACAGCGGCTTCACCCCCGCCGGGACCTGGCAGCGCTCGGCCCAGTTCTCCCCCTCCCGCACCGCTCCGCTCGCCTCGGGGCCGGTCGCCGTGGACCTCTCAGCGCTGCTCCGACTGCTCCTGGACCGGCTGATCACGAAGCAGATGGACGAGCGCTCGAGGACTCAGACCGAGGAGATGATCCTGGACGTCATGGAGCCCTCGGACCATCCGCTGCTGCTGCCGATCCCCGAGAGCGCGCTCCTCGCCCCGATCGTCGACGCGCTCGGGGAGGATCCCGCAGGCTCCACATCCCTCGAGAGCTGGGCCGAGCGCCTCGGCGTCAGCGCACGCACCCTCACCCGCGCCTTTGAGGCCGAGACCGGGATGACCTTCCGCGCCTGGACCGCGACCGCCCGCACGCAGCGCGCCGTCACGCTGATGACCTCGGGCACCGCGATCGACGAGGTCGCCGATGCCGTCGGCTACCGCTCGGCGAGCGCCTTCACCACGGCCTTCCGCCGCGTCACGGGTCTGACTCCCGGGCAGTTCCGGCGCGCCGGCTCCGCCTGACCGCTGCCGCGCCGCCCGCTGCACCGCTGAGCCAACTGTCCGTTGCGCGCAAGACGCTGTCCCGATCGCTCGATTGCAAACAACGGATCGATTCCCTATTTTGGTGAGGCACTCCTTATGCACGCATCGGAGCGGCACGGTGGCAGGACGTCGACCGTCGGGCCCTGCCCTCCGGCGCGACGACCTTCGAGCACGCCTTCGGCACCACCGAGATCCCCGCCTCGCCCGAGCGCATCACCACCGTCGCCTGGGCGAACCACGAGGTCCCCCTGGCCCTCGGCGTCGTGCCCGCAGGCATGGCGGCCGCGAACTTCGGCGACGAGTACGGCGACGGGCTCCTCCCCTGGGTCGCCGACGCGCTCGAGGAGCTCGGCGCGGAGACCCCGGTCCTCTACGACGAGTCCGACGGCATCGACTTCGAGGCCGCCGCGGCGCACCCCGCGATCGCCGGAAGGAACGTCATGTTCCTGACCCACGTGGGCACCACCGACCTCTCGCAGGTCAGCTTCTACACCGCCCATGACACGCGCACCCAGTTCTTCGAGGACCTCGGCATGGCCATCGCTCCGAGCGTGGTCGCCGCCTCCGAGGAGACCGAGGAGTTCTCCGCGACCGTCAGCGCCGAGCAGGCCGACGCCTTCGACGACGTCGAGATCATCGTGACCTACGGCGACGAGTCGCTCATCGCGGCCCTCGAGGCCGACCCGCTGCTCTCCCAGATGCCGGCGGTGAGCAGCGGCGCGGTCGTGAACCTGCCCTCCGGCAGCGCGCTCGGCACCGCGGCGAACCCGACGCCGCTGGCGATCCCGTACATCCTCGAGGACTACCTGACCGTCCTCGAGGAGGCGGCCGACGCCTCGGCCTCCGCCTGAGCGTCCTGCCGCCCATGACCGTCACCCTGCTGCGCAGGACGTCCCGGGGGCGATCGCTGCGCCTGCTCGCGTGCGTCGTGGTCCTGGCGGCTCTGATGATGCTGTCGATCGTCGTCGGCTCCCGCCAGATCACCGCGCAGGACGTGCTCGCCGCGCTCTCCGGCTCGACGGACGGCTTCGGTCCCGCAGCGGTCGCCAAGCGCATCCCGCGCACGCTGCTCGCAGTGATCGCCGGGGCGGCCCTGGGGATCTCCGGGGCGGTCATGCAGGGCGTGACCCGCAACCCTCTGGCGGACCCGGGCATCCTCGGCATCAGCACCGGGGCCTCCCTGGCCGTGGTGGTCGGCATCGCCCACTTCGGGCTGACGATGTCCACCAGCTACGTGTGGACCGCGATCTGCGGCGCCGCCGCGACAGCCGTGCTCGTGTACGCGCTGGGCTCCCTCGGCCAGGGCGGCGCCACGCCGCTCAAGCTGGCCCTGGCCGGAGCCGCCACCTCCGCGGCGCTGACCTCGTTCATCTCCGCCGTGGTGCTGCCCCGCTCGGACATCGGCGACAGCGTCCGCTCGTGGCAGATCGGAGGCGTCGGCGGAGGAAGCTACCCGGCGATCGCCCAGATCGCCCCGTTCCTGGTGGTCGGCGCGATCCTCTGCCTCGCGAGCGCCCGCGGCCTGAACATCCTCGCCCTGGGCGTCGAGATGGCCGCGGGCCTCGGCGAGAGGGTGGCGATCACGGGGGCGGCGCTGCTGACGGCGGCCGACGTCGTCGGCAGGATCGTCGCCCGCCCCTCCGAGCTCGCCGCCGCTCGCCCCGGCCGATGCTCCGTCGGCGCCTTCCGCGGCCTCCGCCACGGCGCGCGCGGTCGTCCGGGCCCGACGGCGCCGACGCCGGCGCACCACGACGGTGGTCACCGTGCTGGTCCTCTCGGTGATCGCCCTGTGGTGCCTCTCCCTGATGGTCGGCCGCACGTTCTACACCCCGGCCGAGCTGGTCGCCGTCATCGGCGGGCAGGACGTGCCCGGGGCGAGCTTCACCGTCGGGAGGCTCCGCCTGCCGCGGGCGACGCTCGCCGTCCTCGCAGGCCTGTCCTTCGGCATCGGGGGCGCGACCTTCCAGACCATGCTGCGCAATCCGCTGGCGAGCCCGGACATCATCGGCATCTCCTCGGGCGCGAGCGCGGCGGCGGCGTTCTGCATCGTGGTGCTCGGCATGTCCGGCACCGCCGTCTCCCTGGTCGCGATCGTCGCGGGACTGGTCGTCGCGGCGATCATCTTCCTGCTCGCCCGACGCGGCGGCGCGGCGTCCACCCGGCTGATCCTGGTCGGGATCGGCATCTCCGCGATGCTGCAGAGCATGATCGACTGGGTGCTCAAGGGCGCCGGGCAGTGGGACCTGCAGGAGGCGATGCGCTGGCTGACGGGAAGCCTGAACAGCACCTCCTGGGAGCAGACGCTGCCGGTGGCGGGAGCCCTCCTCGTCCTCGCGCCGGTGCTGCTGTCGCGCTCGTCGGAGCTGCAGGCCATGCAGCTGGGGGACGATGCCGCACAGGCGCTCGGCGTGCGCGTGGACCGCTCCCGCGGAATCCTCGTGATCTGCGCCGTCGCCCTGATCGCCTTCGCGACCGCGGCCTGCGGTCCGATCGCCTTCGTCGCCTTCCTGGCCGGTCCGATCGCCGCGCGCCTGATCGCCCCGGGCAGCTCGCCGCTGCTGCCGGCGGGACTCGTCGGCGCCGTGCTGGTGCTCGCCGCGGACCTGATCGGCCAGTACGCCACCGGCACCCGCTACCCGGTGGGCGTCGTGACGGGCGTGCTCGGTGCCCCGTACCTCATCCATCTCATCATCCGCACGAACCGCCGAGGGGGCTCCCTGTGACCGTCGACCACACTCTCGTCGCCGAGGACCTCAGCGTCGGATACGCAGACCGCACCGTCATCCGGGGACTGGATCTGGAGCTCGTGCCGGGGCGCGTCACCGCGATCGTCGGCGCGAACGCGTGCGGCAAGTCCACGCTGCTGCGCTCCATGTCGCGCCTGCTGACCCCTCAGAAGGGACGGGTGCTCCTGGACGGCGAGCTGGTGCATAGCATGCCTGCCAAGCGCCTGGCCCGACTGCTGGGCCTGCTCCCCCAGTCCCCCATCACCCCGGAGGGGATCACCGTCGCGGATCTCGTCGGTCGCGGCCGCCACCCGCATCAGGGCCTGATGCGACGCTGGAGCAGCGCCGACGACGAGGCCGTCGCTGCGGCGCTCGACGCGACCCGCACCGCGGCCCTCACAGATCGCGCGGTCGACGAGCTCTCCGGGGGGCAGCGGCAGCGGGTCTGGATCGCCATGGCGCTCGCCCAGGACACGGATCTGCTGCTGCTCGACGAGCCGACGACCTTCCTCGACGTCTCCCATCAGATCGAGGTGCTGGACCTGCTGGCGGACCTCAACGCCTCCCGCGGCATCACCGTCGTGATGGTCCTGCACGACCTCAACCTCGCCGCCCGCTACTGCGATCAGCTGGTCATGATCGCCGACGGCGCCGTGCACAGCGCCGGCGCCCCCGCAGACGTGCTCACCGAGGCCTCCGTGCAGGAGGTGTTCGGCCTGGCCAGCCGGATCATCACCGATCCCCTCTCGGATCTGCCGATGGTGCTCCCGATCGGTCGGCATCGGGTGCGCACGGCCTGATCCGCCGATCTCCTTGCGGTCGCTCACCGGAGCGTGCCATGGTGGAGCGACCCCGCGGCACCGAGGCCGGCACCGGTCTCGATCGACCCGCATCGAGCACGCAGGAGGTCAATCCGTGAAGCTGCCCTGGCTCAAGCCGGTCCTGGACCATCCCGGTCCCCTCACCACGGTCCATCTGGACACCACCCGGGAGGACGCCCGGGCCGCCGCCGATCTGGGGACGCGCTGGTCGCTCCTGCGCTCGGCGCTCGCGACCGACGGCGCCCCCGCCGCCCTGCTGGACGAGATCGAGGAGTCGGTGCTCGCGCCGCCCGGCATCGGTGGCCGCCACGGGCGCACCATCATCGCCGCCGACGACGGGATCCTCGTGGACCGCGTGCTGCCGGCGCCCCCGCTCGCCGAGTCCGCCGAGCGCGGTGAGCATGCCCGGCTGCTGCCGCTCGTGCAGCTGACGGCGCATGCCGTCAGCCAGCTGCTCATCCTCGTCGACCGCGCCGGCGCGGACCTGCGCCTGAGAGCGCCGGAGGACCCGACGATCCCCCGGGCGGCCGGAGACGGCGACGGGCTGGGCGCGGATGCGTCGGTCGACGGCGGCCACGACGAGCTGCACAAGGCCGGCCTCGGCGGCGGAGGGCGGCACGGCTGGCGCGTGAGCAACGCCGAGGCCCGGGTCGAGGACTCCTGGGAGCGCAACGCCGATGCGGTCGCCGCGACCGTCGACCGCGTGGTGCGCGAGCGCTGCCCCGACGTGGTGCTTCTGAGCGGCGACGTCCGAGCCGTCGGGCTCCTGCGCTCCGCACTCGGGCAGGAGGCGCGCGAGCGCCTGGTCGAGGTCCCCGGCGGCGTGCGGGGGTCCGCACCCTGGTCGGATTCCTTCCGCGAGTCGCTGCGCGCAGCGACCGAGGAGGTCGTCGAGCGGCGCGAGCGCGAGCTGGCCGAACGCTTCCGCGAGAGCCAGCTGCGCGACGGCGCCTCCGTGGGAGGGGCCGACGAGACCGCCTCCGCGCTGGCTCGCGGCCAGGTCGAGGAGCTCCTCCTGGTCACCGATCGCGAGCCCTCCCGGATCGAGGAGCTGATCCGTCTGGCGCTGTCCACGGATGCCGGCATCACCGCTCTGCGGACCGGCGTCGCGGAGGTGCCCGAGGGCGTCGGCGCCCTGCTGCGCTGGCGGGACGGCTCCACACCGTCCAACCGCGTCGGATCCATGAGCGGCGACGCGCGCCGCGAGGACGCGGTCACCGCCTGACCGCTCTGCCGGAGAGGAGACGGACGTGCCGGATGCATGGAGCGCGAAGCGCGAGCGGCAGTATCAGCATGTCAAGCAGTCGGCGCTGGACCGAGGCGTCGACCAGGAGGAGGCGGAGGAGATCGCCGCGAGGACGGTCAACAAGGCCCGTGCGCAGGCCGGGGAGTCCGAGGAGGCGTCACGCACCTCCACCGACGACCTCTCCCCGTCCGAGCGCGGCGGTCGCCGCTCCCACTCGGGCGCCGAGGGCAGGACCAAGGAGCAGCTCTACGAGGACGCGAAGCGGGAGCACGTCGAGGGCCGTTCGACGATGAGCAGGCAGGAGCTCGAGGACGCGCTGGAGGACCGCTCCGAGAGCTCCTGATCCCGCCGGCGCCCGCACGTGTAGACTGCCGCAGACAACGGGGGAGTATCCGTCCGCCCTGCGCACGTCATCACGAGGACCGCCGATGGTCCTCCGGGCGCAGGGGCCCGACCGAGGTCAGGTCGGGCGGAGAGACCCGGGTCCGTCTCGACGACCCCCGAAAGCGGAACCGTGACCGAATCTCCCCTGGTATGGATCCTGACCGTCATCGCCATCATCGGGCTGCTGGCGTTCGACTACATCTTCCACGTGCGCAAGGCGCACATCCCGTCGATGCGCGAGGCGACCGTCTGGTCGGTGATCTACGTCGGCATCGCGCTGCTGTTCGGCCTCATCGTGATGGTGTTCGGCGGCGTCGACCTGGGCACCGAGTACTACGCCGGATACATCACCGAGAAGGCGCTCTCGGTCGACAACCTCTTCGTGTTCCTCGTGATCATGACGGCCTTCAAGGTCCCTCGCGAGGACCAGCAGAAGGTGCTGCTGTTCGGCATCACCTTCGCGATCATCGCCCGCACCGCACTCATCCTCGTGGGCGCGACCGTCCTCGAGCACTTCGCCTGGGCCTTCTACATCTTCGGGCTCTTCCTGCTGCTGACGGCCGGGAACCTGCTCAAGGGCGATGACGACAAGGACGAGGCGGACAACATCATCATCCGCATCGCCAGGCGGATCTTCCCCGCCTCCGACCAGTACGACGGCGACAGGCTGTTCACCCAGGTCGACGGCAGGCGCGTGATGACGCCGATGCTCCTGGTGATGGTGGCCATCGGCGGCACGGACGTCCTCTTCGCGCTCGACTCGATCCCCGCGATCTTCGGCCTCACCCAGAACACGTACATCGTGTTCACCGCCACCGTGTTCTCCCTGCTGGGCCTGCGCCAGCTGTACTTCCTGCTGGACGGCCTGCTCGACCGCCTCGTGTACCTGTCCTACGGCCTGGCGGCGATCCTCGGCTTCATCGGCGTGAAGCTGATCCTGCACGCCCTGCACGAGAACAACGTGCCCTTCATCAACGGCGGCAAGCCGGTGGCCGTGGTCGAGGTGAGCACCTCGCTCTCCCTTACCGTGATCGTCGTCGTCCTCGTGGTCACCGTGATCGCCTCGCTGCTGAGCAAGCGGGGCCGCGCCAAGGCCGCGGTGGCCAGCCTGCGCCGCGACGCCGCCTCCTATGTGGAGATGACCTACACCTCCTTCGAGGAGGAGCGCGAGCGGGTCTACCGTCGCATGGCGGAGAACGAGGAGGTCATCAAGGCGCTCCCGGCCAAGTACCACGACCTGCTCGAGGAGGAGAGGTCGCTCGGCGAGCTTCTGGCCGACGCCCATGCGATGGCCGACAAGCGCTCCGCAGACCGGGAGCAGGGCCACCGCACCGACGACCAGCCCGACGGCCTGTTCACCGTGCTGCCGACCGGGAAGATCGCCACCAACGCCGACGGCACCATCGCGACCCCCGGGGGCACGCGCGCGCAGCGCCTCTCCCCCGCCTCGCCCTCCGCGGTCGAGGGAGCTCCCCCGAGCTCCTGACCCCCGCGCTCCGATCTGGGAGGGTGGTCCCATGGACACCTCTCTGCTGACCCTCGCCGACGAGCACGGTCTCGCTCTGGATCCCGACTCCCTGCGGGTCGAGGAGATGGGCCTCGACTTCCGGATCGCCTTCGGGCGCGACACGGACGGGACGGACTGGGTGCTGCGCGTCCCGCGCAGGCCCGATGCCGCCGACCGCGCCCACGTGGAGGCGCGTCTGCTCGACGTCGTCGGCCCGCGCCTGGACGTGGCCGTCCCCGACTGGCGGATCCGGACCGCAGACCTGATCGCCTACCCGCTGCTGCCCGGCGAGCCGGGCCTCAGCGTCGGCCCGGACGGTGAGGTGGTCTGGCGGATGGACATCTCCTCGCACCGCTACGCGCTCTCGCTCGCGGAGTTCCTGGCCCAGCTGCACGGCCTCGATGCCCAGGAGGTCGCCGCCACCGGGGTCCCCTGCCGCTCGGCGGCCGAGGAGCGCGAGCGGCGGCGTGCCGAGGTGGATCAGGTGGCCGCGGCCTTCACGATCTCCGCGCCTCTCCGGGAGGGCTGGGAGGCCTGGCTCGCCGACGACGGGCTGTGGCCCGATCTCGCCGTGCCGACGCACGGCGAGATCTACCCCGCCCACACCCTCGTCGAGGACGACCGCATCACGGCCGTGATCGACTGGACCACGGCGTCCGTCGGAGACCCTGCCCGGGACCTCCAGTTCCACTGCGCGAGCGCCCCGCCGGAGGTCTTCGATGCTCTCCTCGGGCACTATGCGGAGCTCGGAGGGGATGCCGGCGACCGGGTCGTCGAGCGCTGCAGAGCCCTGTTCTCGGCGAGCGCTCTCGAGTACGGACTGTATGCGCTGCAGACGGGCGATCCGGAGCATCGGGCGGCGGCTGCGGCGGCGCTCGATCCGCCGGCCGAGGCGTGAGGGACCCTCCTTCCGGCTCGCATCCAGATCACGTCATGCCCCTATCCAGGGCATACGCAGGCTCGTGACCGTTCTGTGACATATGGATCATCCGCGGTCAAGCCTCGGTCAAGGTCTGCCCTTCTGGCTTGAGCCGACCCCGGGGCGAGCCCCTAGCGTGGCCGTCGCACGTCCCGCGGGTCCGATCTGCGGGCCCCACGACCGAACGAAGGAGCGCCATTCATGTCGCCTCAGAACCTGACGAGCAGCGCGCGCACCGCACCCGTGTCCTCCGCCATCCGCCGCTCCGCCCTGATGCTCGCGGGCGGCGCGATGGTCGCCTCCGGGATGATGGCCCTGTCCACCACCTCCGCCCAGGCCGCCGGCGGCTGGGACTCCGTCGCCCAGTGCGAGTCCGGCGGCGACTGGTCCATCAACACCGGCAACGGCTACTACGGCGGACTGCAGTTCTCGCAGTCCACCTGGGAGGCCTACGGCGGCACCCAGTACGCCTCGCGCGCGGACCTCGCCACCAAGTCCCAGCAGATCGCCATCGGAGAGAAGGTCCTCGCCGGCCAGGGCGCCGGCGCCTGGCCCAACTGCGGCTCCGCTCTCAGCGGAGGGGCCGACACCTCGGCCTCCGCCGACGACTCGAGCTCGTCCTCCGAGAGCAGCTCCGGCTCGTCCTCGAGCAGCGAGTCCCGCAGCTCGGACTCCTCGTCCTCCTCGTCGACCGGGTCCACCCGCTCGCAGGAGCGCTCCGAGCCCCAGGGAGACTGGAGCTGCGACGGTGACGGCATCGCCGACAACTGCGATGAGAACGGCTTCACCATCAAGAGCGAGTCCTCCTCCGAGAGCGAGTCCTCCTCCTCCGAGGGCAGCTCCTCCTCTGAGAGCAGCTCCTCCTCCGAGGGCCAGTCCTCGTCGACCGGCTCCTCGTCCTCCAGCTCGTCGTCCGACGGCATGGCCGTGGCCGGGACCCTCGACGTCGACGGCGTCGTCGGCCCGAAGACCATCACCGCCCTGCAGGACTGGCTCGACATCGACCAGACCGGCGAGCTCGACGAGGCCACCGTGCTCGCGATCCAGGCCTGGGTCGGCGCCGAGCAGGACGGCATCGTCGGCCCCGAGACCGTGGCCGGGATCCAGCACGAGGTCGGTGCGCCGCAGAACGGCGCGGACGACCTGGACTCCCAGAGCACCAAGGTGCTGCAGGCCTTCCTGAACCTGTACTGATCGATCCCGATCGGCCGCCGAGGCCGGTCGACCGATGATCCCTCCGCGGGGGCGGACCGGCAGCTCGCCGGGCCGCCCCCGCGTGCGTGTCCCGCGCATTCCCCTCCCCGGAGGCCCCGCTCCCTGCTACGTTGCGATCACCGCGCGACCCGTCCGGCGGTCGCGCCACGGCACCGTGGGCAGGAGCAGCGATGAGGCTGAGCACCGAGGGAACGATCCTGGTCGACGAGCACGGCAGGCAGCGGGTCCTGCACGGCATCACCCTGGAGGCCGCAGGGAGCCCCCGTGCGAGCGACGCGGACCTCGAGCATCTGAGGACGATGGGGCTGGACGCCGTCCGGCTCGACGTGGTCCGCGAGGAGCAGCGGTCCTCGCTCGGCGAGCTGCTCGACCGCCTGCACGCCGCAGACCTCGCCGTCGTCCTCCATGCGCCTCGCGATGTCCTGGCCCAGGACCTCGCCGAGCATCCTGCCGTCGTCGGCTGTGCTGCGCCCGGTGATCCTGCGGACGACGATCCCGATGGCCGGATGGTCACGCTGCACGCCGGCGCCCAGGCATGCTCAGCGCACGCCGATGCGCTTGGGAGCGACTCCGCGGAGGAGCTCTTCGAGCATGCCGCCGAGGCCGGCGCGCGGCTCGGTGTCCCGGTGGTCGTCAGCGGATGGGGTGCGTTCGGGACCCGCACGGGCATCTCCCCCGCAGCGGACTCGCAGCTCGACCTCTTCGACCGCTCCGCCTGGAGCTGGTTCTACTCATCCTGGGAGGAGGGCTTCTCGACGACGGAGGCCGCGGAGCGTCTGCGTCGGCCGCGGCCCGTGGCGATCGCCGGACGGGACCTGCGCAGCGGGACCTCGGCGGGCGGCAGCTGGAAGTCCGCCTGGACGGGGCGCACGGGGGACGAGCCCAGCGAGCTGTGGATCCCCGAGGAGCTCGATGTCGAGCTGCGGGTCGACGGCGAGCGCTCCGAGCTCGAGCGGGATGGCGCCCGGGTGCTGATCCCGGCCGCCGACGGCGATCACCGGCTGCGGGTGTCCTGAGCCTCCTGCACCGTCCGGGCCTCCTGGCGCATCCTCAGCACGAGGGCGTCGAGCCATCGCCCGACGCCGTCACGGGCCTCGTCGGTGTCCGGGTAGCGGCAGCGCAGGTGCGCACCGGTGCCATCGAGGATGAACCAGAGCATGACGCCGTCGGTGCGGATCGCGGCGCTCACGTACTGCGCCTGCAGCCCGACGTCGTCGATCCTCACCGGCAGACGCCTCAGGTCGAGCCAGGACAGCGCGAACATCCCCGGCGCCTCCGGCATCCCGCCCCAGGGCTCGAGCACGTCCTCGAGCGGCCATGACCCCAGGGCGATCGCCTCCTTGACCGCGGCGGCGGCGGCCTGGGGCGCAGGATCATCCGACTCGAGGACGGAGTTGGTGATGAACCAGCCGACGCTGTCATGCCAGACCGGGTCGTACCTGCTGTGCACGGGGAAGACGACCCGGAGCGGGGCACCGGTCAGCTCCTGCGTCACCGCCGTCATCAGCGAGACCGTCAGGGCGAGCGAGGAGACGCCCTGCTGGCGAGCGCGCGCAGCGAACGCGTCGGACTGCTCGAGGTCCAGGACATCGCGCACCTCCACGCGTTCGGGCTGGGGCACCGGCTCACCCAGCGGGAACGGGAAGCGGGGCATGACCTCTCCCCCGGCTGCCATGACCTCCTGCCATCGACGGCGCACCTCCTCGGGCGCGCGCTCCCTCTGACGCAGCTCCCGGGTGTGGACGGCGAAGGCGGGAGGCTCAGGGGGGATCGAGGCCTGCTCCCCGACCAGCTCCGCGAGCAGGTCCCGGGCGATCACCAGCAGCGACCACATGTCCATGTGCGCATGATCCGAGCCGATCACCGCCGTCGGCTCCGTCGCCGAGTCGATCAGGCACAGGCGATGGGAGGGCCGTGCGAGGGGACGGCAGGTCGCGTCGAGGACCTGCCGCAGGGCATCCTCGACCGCCTGGCCGGGGGCGACCTGATGCTCGACCCAGTGCCCGGCGGAGACCTCCGCCTCGTGGAGCAGCACCTCGCCGTCCTCCGCCCGGGAGAACACCGTGCGCAGGGTGCCGTGGCGGGCGATGACCGCGAGCCAGGCGCTCGCGAGGCGCTCGGCGGGGACGGGCTCGGGCAGCCGCATGCTCAGGGCCATCCAGCTGCCGGCGCGATCCCCGACGGCCACATGGCGCCGCTGATCGAACGACGGGGGAAGGCTCGCGCCCGTCGGGACGACGGCGGCCTCGTAGCTGAGCAGGGGGCCGAAGGGGAGCCGCAGATGTGCGACGTGCGTCAGGCGCATGGCGGTACCCTAGCGCGCATGACCAGCTTCGTCGTCCCCGGTGCGGTGCTGGACGTCGAGCTCAGCGACGAGGGCGGTCGTCCGGTCGTCCAGCTCCACGGCCTCACCTCGAGCCGCGAGGTCAATCGCATGCTGGATCTGGACCTGGGCCGGGGTCTCTCCGGCACCCGCCTGCTGCGCTATGACGCCCGCGGCCACGGACGCTCGACGGGACGCGCCGTCCCCGAGGACTTCAGGTGGGAGACCCTCGCCGAGGATCTGCTCGCCCTGCTCGACGACCGCTTCCCCGGCGAGCAGGTCCACGGCGTCGGCCCGTCGATGGGCTGCGCGACCCTCCTGCACGCGGCCGTCCGCGATCCCGATCGCTTCAGCGGCCTCACGCTGCTGCTCCCGCCGACGGCCTGGGAGACGCGTCGCGGCCAGGCGCAGGACTATCTGCGCCTGGCCGACTTCATCGAGCAGCACGGCATGGAGCAGCTGATCGCGGCCACGCGCCGTCTCGAGCGCCCGCCCGCCACCGTCGGGACTCCCGACACCGCGCCGGACGTCTCCGAGGCGCTCCTCCCCTCGGCCTACCGCGGTGCGGCGATGAGCGACCTTCCGGCCCCGGGGCAGATCGCCGCCCTCGGTGCTCCGACGTCGATCTTGGCCTGGACGGAGGACCCCGGCCACCCGGTCTCCACGGCGGAGGTCCTCGCGGACCTGCTGCCGGACGCCCGCCTGGAGATCGCATCGCGGCCGCAGCAGGTCGCCCGCTGGCCGCAGATCCTGTGCGAGGACGTCGCGGGCCGACGGGCCGGGTCGCCGACGATCAGCGGCGGCTGACCCGGGGGACTGCCTCTCCGAGCTCCGCATCGAGGCGCGGCCCGTCGATCCCGAACGCGCCGGCGCTGGTCACGACGACGGGGGTGATCAGGGAGGGGACCCCGGTGCGGATCGCGTCGAGGTCGACCTCGAGGAGCGGCTGGCCTGCCTCGACCCGTTCACCGACCTCGACCTTCGCGGTGAATCCTGCACCGGCGAGTGCGACCGTGCCGATCCCGACGTGCACGAGCACCTCGACGTCCTCGTCGCCGCGCACCGCCACCGTGTGGCGGGTCGCCTCGGGGAGCAGGACGACGGTCCCGGCGATCGGCGCGAGGATGACCCCCTCCGCAGGGTCCACCGCGAAGCCGGGCCCGACATCGCCTCGGGAGAAGACCTCATCGGGGACCTCCGAGAGCGGGAGCAGCGCTCCCGCGACCGGGGACCGGACCTCGACGGCCGGCCCCTTGCTCAAGCTCTTCGCGCTCTTCGCGCTCCTCGCGAGACCGAACATGCTCTCTCCCTTCCGGGCGGGAGCCCGGGACCGTGGTGCTGACAGCACCACTGTGGAGGTGCCCGCCGCCGCGGTCGCGCGATTGCCGCGGGTGGCCGGGGGGCGGGTCAGTCCCGACGGCGATCCCAGCCCGTGCCCGGCGGGTGCTCGAGCGGCGTCGGCCGGTATTCGAGCAGCTGCAGCCCGCCCCCGAAGGTGCGCGAGTCCAGCAGCTCGAGGGAGAGGTCCGTGTACCCCTCCCAGATCCGTTCGAGCCCGGTGCGCCCCGTGATCACGGGGAACAGCACGATCCGGAATCGGTCGACGACTCCGGAGGCCATCAGCGAGCGCCCGAGCGAGAGGCTGCCGACCAGCACGAGCGGCCGGTCGGACTCGGCCTTCAGCCGGACGATCGCCTCCGCGGCGGTCTCTGCATCGCCCGCCGCATCGCCCGCCGCTCCGTCCGCCCGCCCCGCGGCGTCGACCGGTCGGGTGCGGACCAGGCGAGCGTCTCCCCAGTCCAGCGGCTCCTCGAGGGTCGAGGAGAGGACGATCTTCGGCTGGGCCGCCATCTGCGCGAAGCTCGCCTTCTCCTCGTCCTCGATGTCGAGCTCGGGCGCCTCACGAGCCATCGCCGACATCAGGCGGAAGGTGTTCGCCCCCATCACGGCGATGTGCTCGGGCTGCTCGTCGAGCCAGGCCAGGTACTCGGGGCTCTGCAGACCCCACCAGCCCGGCCAGCCCTCCGCGGCGGCGCAGCCGTCGAGGGACAGGATCAGGTCGACGATCAGCTCCTGGTCGTCAGCATCGTGCGCGTGTCCCATCGCTGCCACCTCTTCGTGCCGGGGACGCCTCGTGCCTTGCTACCGTCACGGTACGCCCACCGCTCCAGGACCGTCCGAAGGAGAGAGCCTTGATCCTGATCACCGTGAAGTTCCCTGTGAAGCCCGAGGCCGCCGACCGCTGGCCCGAGATCGTCCGACCGTTCACCGAGGCCACCCGCGCCGAGAGCGGCAACCGCTGGTTCGAGTGGTCCCGCAGCATCGAGGACCCCTGCACCTACGTGCTCATCGAGGCGTTCGACGACGACGCCGGGGAGGCGCACGTGCAGTCCGAGCACTTCCGGACCATGCAGCAGGAGTTCCCCCAGCACCTGACCGCGACCCCGCAGATCGTCTCGGTGCAGGTCGAGTCCGACGGCTGGGGACCGATGGGCGAGCTGCAGGTGGGCTGACGGCTTCCGCCCGCCCTGCTCTGCCCTGCTCAGCCCGGCTCAGGCAGGGCGTGCTCCCCGCACCAGTGCGGTGACGAGGCCCGCTCCGACCAGCAGCCAGGCGAGGAGGGCGACCCCGAGGAATCCGACGCCGAAGCGCTCGATGACGGGCAGATGCTCGACGGTCCCCAGCCGCATCGAGGCCACCGAGAACATCCCCAGCGGGAACACCATCGACCACAGCGCGGGGGTGTACCGCAGGGGCACGCGCCGGATCACATGGCGCCAGAAGCCCGCTCCCACCAGCATCGGGATCAGCCAGGCGGCGAAGCACCAGAAGATCACGACGGTTCCGCCGATGAGTGATCTGGCCGCATCGACCATGGGCGTGGACTCCATGGCGAACACGCCCGCTCCGGCGACGACGGCGATGGCGAGCGCTCCCATCGACACCCAGTAGGGCGGCTCGAACTCCTCGGGCGCGATGCCGAAGTGCACGATCCGGAGGATGACCAGCACCGCGATCCCGATGTAGAGGATCGTCCCGACAGACCACGACATCACGGCGATGATCCCCACCAGCGCCGACCAGCGGGGGATCAGCGGGTGGGCGGCTGCCATCCCCACGGCGAGGGACTGCGAGGCGACGGACCAGATGAACCAGGTGCCGTTGGCCCGCGCGAGGATCGGCCGCCCGTCGCGCATCATCAGCACCTGCCATGGCAGCACGTATCCCAGCACGAACCAGACCGACGCGCCGACGGCGAGCAGCGCGAGCGCGACGGCATGCAGGCGGGTGTCCAGCAGACCCACCGCGAGCACGTCGGTGCCCGCCACGATCGTGAAGTACGAGAACGCGGCCGCCGGGTTGCGGAGATCCTCCCGCACGCGCCGCGGATGCCGCACCTGCCGCAGGACGTACAGGACGGCGAGCACCGCGTACGCTCCCGCCGCGATCGCCAGCATCGCTCGCCAGAGGACGGGGACCCCCGCCTCGCGCAGACCGATCCCGAGGATCCCCGTCGCCATCACCAGCGCGAAGCAGCCGGGTGAGAGCGAGGCGATCGCCTCGTCGCAGCGGCGCGCGAGCCGACGACGGCTCGAGGAGCCCATCGGGGCGGTCGACGGGGACGCGGTCGGGGACGAAGGCACGCTCCCATTGTGGACCAGCCCGGATGACCACCAGGGCCGGTTCCTCGGACCGGGGTCCGGCGCCTGGCGCACGACCGGGCCCTTCCGTAGACTCCGAGAGGTGAGTGCGATCACAACGACCGCCGAGCCGAGCGAGGCTCCTGGGGCCTCCCCCTGGGTCTCGATGCTCTCGCTCGCGCGCGAGGACTCCGCCTCTCTCGATGTTCCCGATCTCGCCGCGGCCGCCGGCTACAGCCCCTTCCACTTCGCACGGCTCTTCCGCGCACGGATGGGCATCAGCCCCGGCCGCTTCCTCACGATGCTGCAGATCGATGCCGCCAAGCGCCTTCTCCTCGAGGACGACTCGCCCGTCATCGACGTGGCCACCGCTGTCGGCTTCGACTCCCTCTCGAGCTTCTCCCGCCGCTTCCGCAGCACCGTCGGGGTCCCGCCCGGCGGACTGAGGCGCCTGGCCGACGACGTCGCAGACCATCCTCCCCGCCCCTTCTCCCTCCTCGAGCGCGCGGCCCCGAGCCCCTCGGCCACGGTGACGGTGCGCCTCGAGCTCCCCGCATCCGTCGGCCGACGGGGCGACGCATCGGTGTGGGTCGGCTGGTACCCGCAGCCCGCACCGATCGGGCTTCCCACCGCCGGCCTCCTCGTCCGCGGCGAGGAGGCCGTGGCACTCCCGCTGTGCCCGGGGGCGCCGTTCCTGCTGGGGTTCGCCGTCCCCGCCCACGCCGATCCGCAGGACCACCTGCTCCCCGAGGCCCCCATCGTCGCCGCCCACCCGGAACCGCTCACGGCGCCGCTCGCAGTGCCGCTCGCAGCACCGCTCGCGGAGTCGGAGCAGATCGTCCTCCGCTTCGCCCCGCAGCCGCCCGAACGCAGCATGCCGATGCTCTCGGCGCTGCCGAGCCTCTGCCGCTCCGCAGGCGGCTGACGCGCAGAGTCCTGAGCAGGATCGGACAATCGCCGTCGGCCGCGGGCTCCTAGCGTGGAGGGACGACGAGGCCCGTCGGGCCGTCGGTCGCAGACCGCACATCGCTGGAGGAACCATGAGCCGCAGGACCGGAACCACGACCTGGATCGACCTCTCCGTCCAGGATCTCGATGCAGCGAAGACCTTCTACGCCGGCCTGTTCGGCTGGACCTTCGACGACATGGGCGAGCAGTTCGGCCACTACCACCTCATCCGCAACGAGGGCGCGCTCGTCGGCGGTGCCATGGGCGTCGCCGGCATGACCTGTCCGGACGGCGGACCGCTGCCCTCCACCTGGGGCGTCTTCCTCGCGGTCGACGACATCGATGCCCGGCTCGAGCGCGCGAAGGCCGCAGACGGCACCGTGCTGGTCGAGCCGATGGACGTCGGCGACGAGGGCCGCATGGCCGTCCTCCTCGACTCCACCGGCAAGGACATCGGGCTGTGGCAGCCCGGTGATCTCGAGGGCTTCGAGTTCACGGGCGCTCCGGGCTCCCCGGTGTGGTTCGAGCTCATGTCCCACCGCTTCGACGACGCCTCGACGTTCTACACGGACGTCGTCGACGCCCACCTGGTCCCCATGGGCGAGCCCATGGACGACGGGACCCGCTACTCCACGAACGGGGCCGGCGAGGACGCCAGCTGGGGGCTCTGCGATGCCACCGGATTCATGCCGGAGGATGCCACCGGATGGCGGATCTACCTGGGCATCGAGGCGACCGATGCCGCACTGTCGAGGCTCCGCGAGCTCGGTGGTTCCGTCCTCGACGGCCCGGTCGACTCCCCCTTCGGCCGCATCACCACCGTCGCCGACCCCGAGGGCGCGACCTTCCAGCTGTGCGCGATGAGCGAGGCCGTCCCGGAAGGCTGATCACACCGACGACCGCATGTGCAGCGAGCATCGGCCCGAGCCCGCGAAGGGCTGCAGGTCGACGCTCTCCCCGGGCTCGGATCCCAGATGCTCGAGGACTCCTTCGACCATGCCGCGATGGACGGCGCAGACCACCTGCGTCTGCCGCGAGGCGGCCTCGAGGAGCGGACATCTGCGCAGGGAGATCTCCTGCCCCCTGCCCTCCGGGTCGAACCCCTGCTCCGCCATGACGGCCAGGACGATGTCCCGCTGCGCACGGGCGTCCGGCCCAGCAGGGTCGTCCCGCGCCTCGCAGGCCGCCGAGTCCCGGGCGATCTCCTGACCCCAGCGGCGACCCGCTGCGCGGGCAGTCGCCGAAGGGTCGGGGGCGGCATGGGCGAGGGCGTCCGCCAGCACCCCGGCGAGCTCCGCGTACGGCGACGACGGGCCCTGCCGCACGGCCCTCCACAGCCAGGCCGGCCTCCCCCGGCCCTCAGCGCGGGCACGTCGACGAGTGACGTGGCCGTCCTCCAGCAGGTGCCCGAGATGCCCTCGCACGGTGTTCTCGTGCAGCCCGGTGGACCGCACCAGCGCGCTCAGGGACACCGGCGCCTGCTGCGCCTCGATCGTGCGCAGGACGAGCTCCCGTGACGACGAGTGCCGCCTCCCTGTCGACGCGGTACGTCGGCTCAGGCTCGACTGCGGGCTCTGCAGCGGGCTCTGCAGCGGGCTCTGCCGACGATCCTTTTCCACGGCGTCGACTGTAATATATTCATCGCGGCATCGTCGCTGTCGCCCCGGCTCAGCGACCGGTGAGCGCCGACCACAGCACCGACCAGGAGAAGCCATGGCAGACATCGAGATCCAGCGTTCGCGCGACGAGGCCGTCGACCAGAAGCTCTCGCAGGGCTGCGCCTGCGGCGAGCACGACGAGGACCTTCCCGAGCTCGACGTGCAGACCATTCCGCACGCGATCCGTCATGCGGCGATCTTCGGGGCGCTCGAGTCGCTGGCGCTCGAGGCCGGCCTGATCCTCTCTGCGACGCACGATCCGGTCCCGCTGCTCCTCCAGCTGCAGGCGAAGCACGGGGACTCCTTCTCGACCGAGTACCGCGAGCGCGGCCCGGAGCGGTGGCGCATCCTGGTCCGCCGCAAGCGCTGACATCAGTCACCCCTCCGCCGGCCCCTCCTCCCCCAGCTCCTCCCGCGGACCCCTGAGTCACGAAGAGATCACCGCTGTCCACACCCCTTCCATCCGTCGAACACATGTTCTAGGATCGATGCATATCCGCTGGTGGGGAACATATGGGGAAGCCAAGCGAAGGTAGCGGAGACTGCAATGGCGGCACCGTCGCGCGCTCTGCGCGGCGGTGGATCTCGGGAGGGGGACGGCCATGCTCACGACGTCGGACGGAGTCCCGACAGGTCCTGTCGCGCCTGTCTTCGGGCCCGGAGTCCTGGATCAGATCCAGGCGCGGGCGGAGGCGGCCGCGCGCATCCTCCGCGGACAGGAGGAGCGGGAGCAGGAGCAGCAGCAGACGGAGCCGGAGGCGGCATCCGGCGACCGTCCTCCTCGACGCACGGTCCGCGCACGCCGTCCCCTGGACCCCTCGGCCTTCGCCGAGGACGCCGGGGTGGATCCCGGCAGCTACGAGGCTCTGATCGCTCGGGACCTCTTCGCGACCCACCATGGGGAGGCTCTCTCCTACGCGGTCCGTCTGCGCCGCATGGCGCAGCTGTGGGACGAGACCGCCTCCGACGGCGAGGGCGATGTCAACGCGATCCTCCTGGCCGACGTCCGCCGGACCACCATCCCGCGGGCATCGCGCATGATGCGCGATGCCCATCGCGCCGTATGCCTCCTCCATCGGGTGCTCGAGCGCCTGGAGCACGGCCATCTGACGGTCGAGTGGTTCGAGCACCTGCTGCGTCGGGTCCGCGGCCTGGAGGACGACGAGATCGACATCGTCGACGAGTACGTCGCCGACTGGGACCTCGCCAACATCTCCTTCAAGCGCTTCATGCGCGAGCTGTCCATCCTCCTGGCCTGGTTCCGCAAGCGCAGCGAGACCTCCCCCTTCGAGAAGCGGGACGTCTCCGTCGAGATCGACCCGGACGACGACGGCACGGCCTGCCTCACGGTCACCGGCCCGATCCACGAGATCCTCAGCCTCTCGCGCCGGCTCGACCTGGCCGCACGCGCGGTGCAGCGCCAGCAGCGCCAGGCAGTCCTCGAGGGCGAGCAGATCCCCTTCGACATCGACGGCGACGTCGAGCGCACCGGCAGACGGATGCCGCTCTCGAAGATCCGCTACGCGATCCTCACCGGCACAGTCCTCGAGACGCCCGGCGTGGAGGTCGACGGCAGCCGCTTCCGCATGGAGGTGGTGGTGCCGATGATGAGCATGCTCGGCCTGTCCGACGCCCCCGGCGTGATCGACGGGACCATCCCGATCCCCGCCTCCCTCGCGCGGGACATCGCCGCTGACGAGCCCACCTGGTACCGCATCCTCACGGACCCCGTCACTGGAGAGTTCCTGCCGCTGCCCGCCGACCGGTACACGCCCACGAAGCAGATGGCCGAGTTCCTGCGGCTCCGGAACCCCCTGTGCGCGGTCCCCGGCTGCACTCGCAGCGTCGGCACCTTCGGCGAGATGGACCATATCGAGGAGTTCGATCATCGACATCCTGAGCAGGGCGGCCCCACCAGCATCGAGAACCTCCACCGGCTCTGCGGTCACCACCACCAGCTCAAGACGTTCGGCCTGATCGACGTGGAGCGCAATGCCGACGGCACATCCACCTGGACAGTCGACGACCACCGCATCTGCGACGTCGAAGACACCGTGGACCTGCTGACACCGGATCTCGCCGCTGACCTGCTCCGCTCCTGGGAGGATCTCATCGATCGGCGCTTCGACCGCGAGCTGCGAGCGGTCCGCCATGCCTACCCCGACGCCGAACCGTCCGAATGGCTGCGGCTGCTCGAGAAGCACTTCGACGATCCGCTCCCCGACCCACCGGAACCAGAACCAGAACCAGAACCGGACCTCGATCCGGTCACGACCGGCGCCCCGCCGTCGGCCGGCTCACCCCCGCCGTTCTGATCCCTGCGCCCCGCTCGGATCAGGAAGTCGGGATCTCGATGGTGCCATCCTCGCGCGCCGGCATCATGGGCGCGTAGGCGACCTCCCACAGGTGGCCGTCGGGATCGGCGAAGTATCCGGAGTACCCTCCCCAGTCCGCCCGGGTCGGTGCCTTCACCAGGCGCGCCCCGGCATGGAGCGCATCTCGCAGGGTGGCGTCCACCCCCGCCTCATCGGCGAAGTTCAGCGCGAGCGTCACTCCGCGGACTCGTCACCTCGCTGCTCCCAGCCCAGGCGGCGGTAGAACGCGGCCGACGCAGCGACGTCCGCGACACCGAGCGTGACGATCGAGAAATGGGCGGGGACCGGCATGACGCCTCCTGCGCACGAGGGACGCCGCCGTCGACGCCCGATGCCCCGACCCTACGGCCCCGGCCGACGATCGGCCAGGGGCCCGCAGCCTCACCCCTTCCCGGGGCTGGAGTCCCCGCCCTCGCCGGTCGTGAAGGTGCTGAACTGGATGACGCCGCCGCCCTCCCCCGTGCGGGTGACCGCGAACCAGCCGTAGGCGGCCCCCTGGTCCAGGTGCTTCCAGCGGATGCTCGCGGCCTCGCCGGAAGGGTGGTCGACCTCCCCGATCCGCCGATCGCTCGGGGTCAGGCCCAGCAGGGCATCCGTGCTGAAGGTCGTCGTGCGGGTCTCGAGCTGGATCGGCAGCCGGGTGTCGTCCTCGGTGCCGTCATAGCGTCCCTGGGTGTCGTACTCCGAGGCGCCGAAGTCGTCGAGGTACGGGGAGTACGTGTCCACCGCCATCTCGCCCGCGTCCAGATCGAACTGCAGCAGGCGGAAGTAGGCCGAGCCGAAGCGCAGACCGTCCTCCGGGTCGTAGCCGCCGGCCTCCGTCAGCCCCAGCTCCTCGGCGCTGATCTCGTAGAACTGGTAGTCGGCGAGCAGCTCGACGATGTTGTTGCCCTGGTCGCCGACATCCCTGCGGACGCTGATGCTCACACCGTGCTCGTGGCCGGACAGCACCAGGGCGACGTTCGGATGGCCGGTGATGACCTGCTCGAGGATCAGGGAGCCGTCGGCCGAGAAGGAGCCCCCGCGTCCGTCGGCCGCGTCAGAGGGCTTGTTGTAGGCGTGGGTGAGGACGATGGCGTTGCGGGTCGGGTAGCGGTCCAGGACGTCCGACGCCCAGGCGGCCTCCTCCTCGGTCACGTCGTAGCCGAGGCTCACGGCGATGAACTCGAGCCCGCCGGCGGTGAACAGCGTATAGCTGTTCTGGTTGTCGCCCTCCTGCCAGGGGTGGTACTCGGCGCCCGCCTCCTGCCAGGACTCCGAGGCCGCGAGCGCCTCGTAGCGGTCCGCGCCGAAGTACTCGTCGAACAGGCTGTCCGGGCCGACGTCGCCGCCGCCGAGGTTGTCATGGTTGCCGGGCAGCACCGCATGCGGGATGCCGGTGTCCTCCAGCAGCCTCTGGGTCTCGGAGGCGAACGCGAACTCCTCCTCGGCGACGGTGCGATCGGTCGCCCCCGTGTTCCAGGACTCGATGACATCGCCGGTGTGGGCGACGAACTCGACCTTGTACTCCTCCGCATGCTCGGCGAGCCACGAGTACGAGGACTCGTAGGCGGAGGCCCACTCGGCGCGCTCCTCCGCGGTCTCCTGCTGCGTGGCGCCCTCCGAGAGGTACTGGGTGTCGGTGATGTGCATGAGCGAGAAGTCATAGTCGTCGGGGTCCTCGAAGGAGTCCCGCACCTCGTTCTCGAGGTCGTCGGCGAAGGGATCGACACCCAGGACCAGCACCTCGATCTCGCCGTCGGAGTCGTGGGCCGCGGTCGCCGAGGCGCTCAGCTCGATGCTGCCGTCGGCCGAGCCGCGGGCGGAGTCGACGACCTCGAAGCGCCCCGTCGACGAGTCCAGCAGCAGCAGACGGATCTCGCGCGCCGGATCGGTCTCCCCGCTCCACAGCACCGTCTGCCCCTCCTCCGAGAAGGGGATCGAGGTCCGCAGCGCCGGGGACTGCGAGGTCGACCGCGCCTCCAGGGGCTCGCCGATCTCCCCGATCTCCTCAGGGTCCCGGATCTCGACGTCGGCGGAGACCGAGCCGTCGGCCGCGATCGCTGCCGGGTCGACGACGCCCTGCACGGTGCCGGTCCCGTGCGCGACATCAGCCTCCAGGAAGGTGGTGGTGAGGTCCCCACCGTCGGGATCGGTCGCGGCCGCGGTGAGGGTCGCCGTGCGGTCGCGGACCGACGTGCTCACGCCCTCTGCCGTCGGGATCGATGCCGTGGTGAACGTCGACGAGCCGGAGACGTCGGTGCCGAAGGCGTCGACCCCGCTCCAGCTCAGGGTGTGCTCCCCCGCCCCGAGGCCCGGGCCGACGGCGTCGCCGAGCTCGACGGGCTCGACGGGCTCGCCATCGACCGCGAGCTCGAGCGGCCCCGCCAGGAGCTGCGCGTTCTCGACGTCGACGGCGAGGGGAGTCGCCGTGGTGAGCGTCGTGTCCGCGGCGGGGCTGACCGGCTGCACGGCCACCTCGGCGTCCGTGCGATCGGAGAGCGCGGAGACGTAGCGGGCGGTGATCTGCTCGTCGCTGAGCGCGGTCGAATGGATCGCGGCCTCGGAGACGGAGGCGGTGCCGTGGAACTGCGGGTTCCCGCTGCCATCGGTGTCGGCGCCGAGGAAGAACTGGCGGGCGGGCTCCTTCGGCGGCTGGATGCTGCCGGCGGTCGTCGGCTCCTCGGCGACCTTCTCACCGTTCAGGTACAGGCGGACCGTGTCGCCGTCCCACACTCCGGTGACGTGATACCAGACGCCCTCGCGGACCTCGGCGCCGGCGCCGTAGTAGGTGCCGTCGACGTTGACCATCATCTTCAGCGTCGAGCCGTAGACCGTCAGGGAGTACCCGCCGGCCTCCTTGGCGCCGCAGAAGTTGCCGGTGTCCTCTCCGGTGCTGTCGGTGAGGCCTCCGTCGAAGCGGACGGTGCACTCGATCGTCACAGCCTTCTCGGTCCTCTCGAAGCCGTCGGCGAAGTCGTAGCGGATCGCGTTGGTGCCGTCGAAGGAGACGACGTCGCGGCCGAGGGCCTCATCCTCGGCGATCGTCGGCTCCGCGCCGAAGACGGTCGCGGCGCGGCCCTGCGCCGTCTCCGCGGTGGAGCTCGCCTCGACGTCCACGGAGAGGACATCGGGCGTCGGAGCCTCCACGTCCGGGGTCGGCAGAGGGGTCCGGGAGGTCGGCGCGCTCGGGACGACGACAGGGGCCGACGGCGCGGCGATCGTCAGCGGCGCCGCCGCGGTGAGCATCGGGGCGGCGCCGACGGCGAGGGCTGCCGCAAGGGCGAAGGGGGTGCGAGGAAGAGCGGGAGCGGGACGGCGGGGGAACCGGACAGGCACGGGGATGTCTCCAGCGTCGGGGGCGATGGCCGCCGCCGACGCTAGGAACGCCGGGGGACGAGCCCGTGCCGTGCAGACGTCGATCCGGGGGCCCGATGGTGACATCCCGGTGACCGGCGTCACGCTATGCCCGAATCGTCGACGCAGGTCAGCGCGATGTCGCCCTCCCGTCGCCATCGACCTGGCATCTCGAGCGCTCCGACGCCCGCTCCCGGCGGCCTCCGTGGCAACAGGCGGCCACCGCCGTGCCGAGACGGCGCAACACACGGCAACCAGCGCAACGGATGCGACACCGGACCTTCGACGTCGACCGAGGTCACAGCGCTATCTTCAGTGACCGGCAGGCTCGCCGGCACGGCAACACCCGGTGCAACAATCGGCAAACCGGCGGGGCCCGCGACAAACCGGACGCAGACTCCATGCACCTGGTCCGCACGGATCGCCGCCGACCGGGTCGCAGGCACCGCCCCCGGACACCTCCGCCCCAGGACCCGGAGCCCCGTGTGCCCGAACTCAACGATGAGACAGGAGTGCGCACCATGAGCACCGCCGCAGCACCGGCCCCCACCACCGGGACCCGGACCCCGCGCCCGTTCGGGCTCCGCGACAAGATCGGGTACATGTTCGGGGACTTCGGGAACGACTTCACGTTCATCCTGCAGTCCGCGTTCTTCCTGATCTTCTACACCAACGTGATGGGCATCAGCCCCGCCCACGTCGGCACGCTGCTGTTCGGGGCCCGCATCCTCGACGCCTTCACCGACGTCGGCGCCGGCCGCCTCATCGACGTCCTGAAGCCGGGCCGCGCGGGCCGCTTCAAGCCCTGGATCCTCCGCGGCGCCGTCCCCGTCGCCGTCGCCGGGATCCTCATGTTCCTGCCGATCTTCCAGGATGCCGACTACGGCGCCCGCCTGGCCTGGATGATCATCACCTACGTGCTGTGGGGCTCGGTCGCCTACACACTCGTGAACATCCCCTACGGCTCGATGGCCTCGGTCATCTCCGGCAAGCCCGAGGACCGCGCCTCGCTGTCGGTCTTCCGCTCCCTCGGCGCGACCCTCGCCAACCTGGCCATCTCCGTCGCGCTCCCGATGCTCGTGTACGTGCAGATCGACGGCGTCTCCCGACTCTCCTCGAACCGGATGATGCTGGCCGCGATCGGCTGCGGCGTCCTCGCCGTCGTCTGCTACATGCTCTGCTACGCGAACGTCGTCGAGCGCGTGCAGACCCCGCCGAAGCCGAAGGACGAGCGGATGAGCATCGGCGTCATGCTCGGCACCCTCGCCACCAACCGCGCCCTGACCGGGCTGGTCGCCGCCGCCCTCGTCATGCTCATCGGGATGATGCTGCAGATGGGCATGATCTCCTACGCCTTCAACGAGTACTTCAACAACGGACAGCTGCTCTCGCTGGTGAACTTCGTCGGCATCGTGCCCACCCTGCTGATGGTGCCCTTCGGGACGGCCCTGGCCAAGCGCTTCGGCAAGCGCGAGGTCGGCGTGGTGGGCATGGCCCTGGGACTCGTCTCCGGAGTCCTGCTGTTCCTCGTCCACACCGACAGCCCCTACGTGTTCATGGTCGGCTACGCCTTCCTGCAGCTGGGCCTCGCCGCGCTGAACGTGCTGATCTGGGCGTTCATCACCGATGTGATCGACTTCCAGGAGATCCGCACCGGCGAGCGCAACGACGCCACCGTGTACGCGACCTACTCGTGGGCCCGCAAGCTCGGACAGGCGCTCGCCGGCGGCCTCTCGGGCTGGGCACTCGGCTGGATCGGCTACGTGTCCTCCTCCACGGAGTCCGTGCAGCAGACCCCGTCGGTCCTCGACGGCATCTACACGCTGACGACCCTGGTGCCCGCGCTGCTGCTGGGTCTGGCCGGCCTGATCCTGGTCACCTGGTACCCGCTCTCCAAGAAGCGCGTCGACGAGAACGTCGCGACGCTCGAGCGACGTCGCATCGCCGCCGGACTCCCCACCGGCACCGAGGACTGATCCACCGGCGCGTTCTACGATCTGGGCGTGGGCGTCCCACCCTCATCGCCCGGCGCCGAGTCCCGCGCCCTCGCGCTGAGCATGGCCGGATCCGGCCTGCTCGGCGCGATCGGCGTCGCCTGGGGAGCGGTCACGGGATCCCAGATCGTCCTGTTCGACGGCGTGGTCACCCTCGCGGGGATCGTCCTCGTGGCCGTCTCGGTGGTCGCCGCACGGATCGCCTCCTCCCGTACCACGGCCGACTACCCCTACGGCCGGCACGCCGCCGCTCCCCTCGCCGTCGCGATCCAGGGCGCGGCGCTGCTGGGAGCCCTCGCCTACGGCGCGAGCGATGCCGTGACCGTGATCCTCGCCGGCGGATCCGAGCCGACGGGCCTCGCCGTCGCGATCTACGGCACTGCGGCGACCCTCGCGTGCCTCGCCCTCGCACGGCTGCTGGCATCCTTCGCGGGGACCTCGGCGCTCTCCCGAGCGGAGCTGGTGTCCTGGCGCTCGGGCGCCGCGCTCAGCGCAGTCGTCGGCGCCGGCGGCATCGCGGCGATGCTCCTCGCCGCGAGCGGCCGCAGCAGCATGGCCGGGCACCTCGACCCCTGCTCGTGCTGCTCGCCTCCTTCGCCCTCGCGCCGATGGCCCTGGGCCTCGTGCGCGAGGGCGGTCGGGAGCTGCTCGAGGCGTCCCCTCCGGAGCCGATCGCCGCAGCGGTCGCCGCCGCCGCCGAGACGGTCCGCACCGCCCGTGGCCTCCCTGCGCCGATCGTGCGCTCCACGAAGCTGGGCCGACGGCTGTACGCCGTCGTCGGGTTCCTGCTGCCTGCCGATCCCGCCGGTCCCGACGGCGGCCGCGGCATCACCGACTGGGTCATCACCGAGGAGGACGAGCTCCGCGACCAGCTGGACGATCGTCTCGCCGTCGAGCTCGAGGACCTCGACATCGTCGCGAGCCTGACCATCACCTGCGAACCGAGCCGCCTGCGCCGAGCGGGTTCGTGCCGAGGGCAGTACGGTGGGGCCGTGCCACCGACGACACTTCCGCAGCACCGCCTCGTCCTGACCCGGCGGGGACGCCTCGTGCGCTCGATCCTGGTCCTGCTCGCGCTGCTCGGCATCCTGATCGGCGGGACGCTCGCGATCCGAGCCCTCGCCCCGTCGGCCGGATCGGACACCATGGACCTCGGCACCGAGGGCGGAGGGACCACCGCCACCCCGACGGTCGAGGAGGACGCAGAGGCGGGCTCGGACGAGTCCGCGGGGATCGAGCGCTCCGGGACCGTCGGCGAGGGCACCTGGACCGTGTCGGCCGTCGACCCCGCCGTCGCGGACTCCGATCCCTCCGATGCGGCCGCAGCCGTGCGCACCTATGCGGTGCGTGTGGAGGACGGCATCGACATCGACGCCGACGAGACCGCCGAGACCATCGCCGCGATCCTCACCGACGAGCGCGGCTGGCAGGAGCTCGACGGCGTCTTCTTCCAGCAGGTCGAGGATCCCGAGTCCGCCGAGTTCACGATCTCCCTGGCCTCTCCGCCGACGGTCGACTCGCTGTGCGCGCCAGCCCGGACCGGCGGCACCTGGAACTGCCGCATCGGGGACGACGTGGTGCTGAACTCCGACCGCTGGCTCCTCAAGACACCGACCTACGACGACCTCGACGAGTATCGCGCCTACATGGTCAACCATGAGGTCGGTCACTTCCTCGGCCACGACCACGTCGGCTGCCCGGGCGAGGGCGAGACCGCTCCGGTCATGCTCCAGCAGTCGATGGCGCTGGACGGCTGCATCGCGAACGGGTGGCCGGGCCTCGAGGACTGAGGGACCACGGTCCCAGCACCGGATGGCGAACCATGCCATATTCATGAGACGGCCATTGCCGCCGCTTGCCCCGCATGCTAACTTTCGGCCATCCAGGGAGCGACTCCGCTCATTACCCCACGAAAGGGCAGAAAGTGGACACTTCGGCGCGTCAGAGCGACGTATCCGCACAGGAGACCAAGGTCAGCCGACGAGCGACCCTCGCCACGGCCGCATGGGCAGTCCCGGTCGTCGCCGTCGCCACCGCAGCGCCGGCAGTCGCCGCGAGCCCGCCCTTCGACCCGCAGAGCGACCTCGAGGTCGACGCCCTCGGCGGCGCCGAAGGGCGCTACGGGACGGGCAGCGACTTCACCAACGGCGTGGTCGCCCCGAACACGGACTTCCGCCGCGCCTTCTCGGTCACGAACACCGGCGAGGGCGCGTTCACGGGCACGCTGAGGATCGACTTCACCTTCCCCCGCGCATGGAACCAGGGGATATCCGGCAACAATGTCGACGCCTTCAGCAACTGGAGCACCGTCGACCTTGGCGAGTCCGGCGGCGCATCGGTCGGAAGCGCCTCCGGCTGGACCGTCACCCAGGTCACCGACTGGACCCAGAACACGGGGACCAACGCCTGGAGCGAGGTCTACTTCCGGATGGATCAGGCGTACTTCACGCTGAGCAACGTCACCCTCCCGCCCGGCGGCACCATCTGGTTCGCGCTGAACGCATCCATCCCGTTCGACTGGATCCGGAACACTGGCGACTACCTCCCCAACAGCCGTCGCATCTACTGGCGATCCCCAGTGAGCATCACCGCCACGACGTCGACCGGCACGAACCTCGGCACGTACGACACACCGGTCGGCGGCTGGGAGAACGGCATCTGGTACTTCAACGGCGGTGGGCCCTACGCCTACGACGGCGGGCACGGGCTCTACCCTGCCTTCGGCGAGAACGTCGGCTGAGGCGCTCCGCGCCCTCTGCGATGATGCACCCATGGAGGATCTGCGCATCGCAGCAGGGCCCGGCGCCCCGCGGGGACTCGTCGTCCCCGCGGCGGAGCTCATGGAGCAGTTCTCGCACGCCTCGGGTCCCGGCGGGCAGGGCGTGAACACGGCGGATTCGCGCGTGCAGCTCAGCCTCGACCTCGGGACGACCTCCGCCCTCGACGAGGTGCAGCGTCCGCGGGCGATCGCCGCACTCGGCCCGCGGCTCGCCGGGACGGTCCTGACCGTCGCCGCAGCGGAGCACCGCGCCCAGCGGCGCAATCGGCTCGCCGCACGCGAGCGTCTCGCCGCCCTCCTGCGCGAGGCCATCGCACCGCCGGTACCACGACGACCCACGAAGCCCACCCGGGGATCCCAGCGCCGGCGCCTCACCGCCAAGAAGCAGCGGAGCGAGACCAAGCGCGGCCGACGCCGGCCGCAGACCGACGGAGCATAGGCCGACGACGGCGCGTAGGCTGGAGCTGTGCTGCGACGCCTGCTCTCCCGCGCGTTCTGGACACTGAGCCGCTGGCGTCTGGCCACGCAGCCCCGGCCGGAGCGCCCCACCGTCCTGATCGGTGCACCCCACACCTCCAACTGGGACTTCGTGCTGATGCTCGCCATCGCCTGGCGTCTGCAGATCGACATCCGCTGGCTAGGGAAGCACACGCTGTTCTCCGGGTGGAGGGGCCCGCTCATGCGCGCCCTCGGCGGGATCCCCGTCGACCGCGCGGACCCGGGTCGCGTCGTGTCCGGCATCGTCGGGCGCATCCGCGACGGCGAGGTGTTCTCCCTGGTCGTCACGCCGGACGGGACCCGCAGCGGGAACACGCGCTGGAAGTCCGGGTTCTACCGCATCGCCCGAGAGACCGGGATGCCCGTGACGCTGGGATACGTGGACCGCACCACCATGACCACCGGTCTCGGCCCGACCTTCGATCTGACCGGCGACGTCACCGCAGACATGGACCGCATCCGCGCCTTCTACGCCGATAAGGCCGGCGCCCGGCCCAAGGCACGGGTCGAACCGCGTCTGCGCGAGGAGGATCCGCGCACCGGTGGCGCACCCTGACCTTCGCCCCTACCGTGGTGCCATGAGCGCTGCTCGGCTGGACCACATGGGCCTCGTCGTCGAGGACCTCGAGGCGGCTGTCGCCTTCTTCGCCGATCTCGGCCTCGAGGAGGAGGGCCGCGCGGCGATCGACGGCCCCTGGGCGCAGCAGGTGACCGGCATCGACGGGATGCGCACCGAGATCGTGATGATGCGTGCACCCGACGGCTCGGGTCGCCTCGAGATCTGCCGATTCCTCTCCCCCGCCGCGACCGGGGCGGACTCCCCGCGCGATGAGCCTCAGGAGCTGGGCTGGCGCTCCATCATGGTCGAGGTCGAGGACCTCGACGGGGTCGTCGGCCGTCTGCGTCGCGACCACGGAGCATCCCTGATCGGCGAGATCGCGCAGTACGGCCAGGCGTACCGCCTGTGCTATCTGCGAGGGCCGGAGGGCATCATCGTGGCGCTGGCCGAGGCCCTGGACAGCGCGCAGTCGGAGCACACCGCCGGGACCTGATCCTGCGACGACGGGCGCGCCTCGTTCCGACCCAGCACCCGGTCCAGCTGCCGACGCAGCGCACGCCCGTCGAGATCCGTGATCAGACGCAGGAAGAACCCCCCGGCGAGCACTCCCCCGACCAGGTCGCTGGCCCAATGCCAGCCGAGCAGGAACGACACGACCACCGAGTTCACGGCGATCAGGGCGACGGCGGCGGTCAGCCATCGGACGGCCCGCCGGGACGCCCCGGTGTACCGCGCGATGAGATACGCGGCCATGCCGTAGATGAGGATCGATTCCGCCGCATGCCCGGAGGGGAAGCTGATGCCCTTGGACCCCTCCGCGAGGAACCCCGCGGAGAAGAAGGCGGGGTCGTGACGATAGGCGACACCGCGCGCGGTCAGCAGCTTCAGCCCTCCGACGCCGAGATAGAAGGCGACCTCCGCGGATGCCGCCAGGATGATCGGTCGCCACGACCGTCGGCGCCGCGCGATCACGATCGCGACCGCCGCGAGGACAGGCAGGCAGATCATCTGACCCGCGATGCGATCCAGCACGTTCTGCGCGAACCACACCAGATCGGGCTCGATCCGCCGCAGCCAGCGCTTCGCGAGGAGAAGGTCGATCTGCTGGAAGGGCCCGGCAGCGATGACGAAGGCCGTCACGAAGGCGATGCCGAGGGCCCAGGTCGAGGTCAGACGCTGGATCCAGCCCTGAGCCAGGGTCCGACGGCGGACCCGCATGAGGGTGGAGTCGAGCCCGGCGACTGGCGATATCCGGGAGTCTGCAACCATCGGCAGACCACTCTAGGTGCGCGGAGAGGGCACCCCACAGCCCCCGAGGTATACGTCACGAATGGCAGAATATGCCGTAATATGTCTGTGACCAGCACGTTCTGAGGGTCGAGAGCTCAGCCCTCGGCTCGGAGCGCGGGATGCAGATGCTCGCCCTCGATCGCGACCCGCGCCTGCGCGGCCGCGGCGGAGAGCGCGGAGGGGATGCTCTGTCCGCGCAGCGTCGCCGCCAGCAGACCGGCCATGAAGGCATCGCCCGCGCCGTTGGTGTCCACGACCTCGGCCGGCACCGCAGCGACCTCATGCCGCGTCCCGTCGGCTTCCAGGGCGATCGCGCCCTGCGCGCCGAGGGTGCAGACCGCGAGTCGAGGACCGCGTGCGACGCAGGAGGCGACCAGCGCCCAGGCGTCGTCGGTCGCATCGGCGTTCATCAGCACGACCTCGGCGGCCCGCAGGAAGGGCTCGTGGAACGCCGCGGTGCCGTCGTAGTCGTGCAGGTCGGTCCAGATGCTGGGGCGGCGCGGGGAGCGCTCGAGATCCCGGAGCACGGCGAGCCCCAGCTCCGACAGGTCCAGCACGGCGACGTCGGCCGCGAGCGCCGACGCGGCGGCGGAGGAGACGTCGTCGGCCGACGGGGCCGACGGAGTCGCGACGTACAGGGAGACCCGCCCGTCCCGCGCCATGAGGTTCACATGCCTCTCGGTGCGCTCGCTCCGGACCGCGCGCAGATCGACACCGGCGCCGGCCAGGAGCGCGGCGATCCGCTCGCCGTCCTCGGCGGCGCCGAGCGGCGCATGGAGCACCGTGGGGACGCCGAGCCCGGCGAGATGCGCCGCCTTGCCGGCCGACGTGCCGCCGACGGTGTGCCAGGCGCTCTCGGCGAACTGCATGTGCGGGACCGGTTCGGGAAGGCGGTCCAGGGAGATCAGGTAGTTCCAGGAGGCGGGACCGCAGACGACGACATGCGGGACCGGGTCAGGGGTGCTCATCGGACTATTGAACCCCATCGCGGGAGGCGAGGGTGCGGAAGCGTCTCTGCGTGACACGGATCGGACGGTCCGCGTCGAGCGCGAGCAGGCGCTCGGCCTCGAGATCGCGCACGATGCGCTCCGAGGAGACCTCCGGGTACTGGGGATCGGTGCCGAACCACTCGTGGATCTCCTCGGCGTCGGCGCCGTCGACCTGCTGGGGGAGCAGACGGTCTCCGGGGGCCAGGACCCGAGCGATCTCGCGCGGACCGATCGCCTCATGGCGGGGCATGACCAGGTCGCTGCACTGCCCGCGGACCCGGCCCCGGCAGGGCCCGGGGATGATCGTCGCGAGCTCCTGCGATCCGCCATAGCGCGGGCGCTCGAACTCCAGGACGTCGCCACGACTGGGAACGCATGCACGCCTCACCAGGCCAGACCGGCCGCCGGGCTACGGTCTCTCACCGCGCATGGCCGACTCAGCTGCCTCTCCGCTGGTCATCCAGCACCTGTTCAATCTCATCCGAAACCTCGTCCAGGAGGACCTGGAAGCCGGGCTCCTCGAGGGGGAAGTGGCCGCAGCCAGGAAGCATCACGACCCGGGTCTTGCCGCGAAGCCGACCAAGGTAGTCGAGGCTGTGCTTCGGCATAGTCCAACGATCCTCGGCCGGATGCAACAGCACGACCGGTGGTCCTTGGTATTGCTCGGGTGGAATAGCCGGACCTGCCTCGAGGAACGAGCGGTACCAGCCCGCCGGCATCGCGCCACCACCGCCGCACGGGTCGGTGAGCACTGCATGACTGAGGCCAGGGTCGTTCGAAATCGCAGACATAGGGGTCAGCACGCGGACCGGGATCCGTGGATTCGCCGCTGGCCCCCGGGCGAACTGCAGCAGTGGCAATCCCAGCCGCGCTATCCACGGGGCTCGCACGATGGCGGCAGCGATGCCCGGCCGAGTCGGGTCGAGCAGGCAGGTCGCGATGACCCGCTTGGCCAGTCCGGTCACTGCAGCGGTGTCGACCGCGAGGGCACCACCCATGCTCGCCCCGACGAGGACAAGTGGCCGCTCGTCATGCTCGCGACCCACGAGATCGACGAGCAGCTGCTGCCAGTCGCCATAACTGACGCTGCGGCGTCCACGCCGCACCCGGATCGTTCGCCCGTAACCGGGCAGATCGACCACCGTAACCCGAGCGCCCAGGCGACTCAGGTGCGCAGCGTAGGGCCACATCGCCGCCGCGTTCCCTCCCGCTCCATGGACCAGCAGCATTCGGACCGAAGCCGTCGGGGCACCCACGTGCTCGATGTGCAGGTCCCACGAACCACCCCCGTCCGGCGCATCCCACCTCCACGACGAGGCCACCCGCCGCACTGGTGCAGGGACGAGGCGCACGAAAGGCTCGTACCGGCGGTCCGTGGAGTCAAGTCGGCCAGTCCGTGCCGGTGACACCTTCGCTCGATCCTTCGAAAGCGCCCCATTCATACCCGCAATGTTACGGGAGTGCCCGGCGTCAGGGACTGATGCGCAGGTAGGTGGGTCAGAAGCCTGTATTAGACATTGAACCTGAATTCAACCACGTTCCGTAGCCGAATAACCTTTGACGTAGACTGACCCCATGAGTGCTGAGCCTCGGCGGGCCGCCGTCTACCTGCGGATCTCCCAGGATCGCGAGAACCGTCGCCTGGGTGTGGACCGCCACAGGGAGGACGCCGAGGCGCTCATCAAGGCTAGCCTCGATGTTTCATCGGGGTCGTGAGTGGGGGCGATCGGCGTCGTTGCCAGTTCTCGTGGCGTGATTCTGCCATGAGGGTGTGACGGACCGTTGCAGTGTCCGTTGCGGGCGGCCGGGTTCCACTCCCGGGAAGAAGTTGCTGCTGGTCGTAGGGACTGGTGGAGCCGCCTGGTCAGGTCTGGGCGACGGCGGTGCGGAGCCGGTTGATGCCGGTGAGAACGGTGCGGGCTTCGGGGGTGTGCTGGGCGAGGTGCAGCACCATCGCTCGGCTACGTCTGACGAGGGTTGCGGGGATCTCGAACAGTCTCGCGCGGAGGCGTTTGGGCTCCCAGCGTCTCGCGTCAGTACTGGTCAGGGCGATGGTCTGCATCCAGGCGACGAGCTCTGCGGCGAGCTGGATCACCTGGGTCCAGATCTGGTTCCGCGCGAAACCCTGCAGCGGGAACTTCGCCAGCCCCAGAGGGGGCACCTCCCGCTTGAGAGCGAAGCGCGCGGGGGAGCTTTGGCATTGCGGATCCGGTCCTCGCAGCGCGCGCGACGGCGGTGCCGCAGCTCCAGGACTGGCAGTTGTCCACGGGGAGTGTTGGTGGCGAACGCGGTGATGCGCATCCCGTCGTGGTCGGTGATCCGTAGCCGCGCGCCGGGGTGGGGGCGTTCCTTCCGCACGATCACCCGCATCCCCGCAGGCCAGTCGGTCAGGTCCAGCAGCCCGGTCAGCTCCGCGACCCGGGCCCCGTCGCGGATCCCGTCCTCGTCGCAGTCGTAGGCGGGAGTCCACGCCTTCACCTCATCGAGGCGTGTCAGCAGCTCGGGAGTGTTGGCGGGGAGGGTGTATCCGACCGAGTAGGCCAACCGCTGCCCGGTCAGCCACTGGAGGAAGTCCTTGGTGCCGCCGGCTCCGTCGGTGCGGATCAAGATCTTCTTCGAGCCACGACCACCCCCTCCCAGCAGGGTCGGCGGGAGCTGGGCGAGCGCGGCCTGGGTGACGGTGATGTGATCAGCGGCCGTGTTCGAGCCGGCGTTGCCGGGCCGGAGCTGGATCGCCAGGGGCTCCCCGGTCCCCTCACTGCCGTGGTCGACGAACGCGCACAGTGGGTGGTAGCCGAACCCCTTCTTGAAGGTGGGTGCGGCCTGCTCCTTCTCGCTGTGGGCGGTGATCAGCGTGGCGTCGAGGTCGATGACCAGCGGGTCCTTCGCACTGGTCCCCGCGACTGGAGAGTGTTCGCCGGCGAGGGCCCAGGCGCGTTCACGCGTGGTGCGGCGGGCCCGGGAGATCGCAGCCATCACGGCCGGTGCGTCCTCGGCCAGCGTGGTGAGCATGCGGGAGATCGTCGGGCTCGAGGCGACGGCCCCGAACAGTCCCGGTTCGCACCGCAGCAGATCGGTATCGCGGGCGTTCTCCCCGCCCACGGCGAGAGTCATCGCCAGGTCCAGCAGCACCTTCGCCGCGTGGTGCTCGGCCAACGGTTTCGTCCACGGCTCCAACGCCTCCCGCAACGCCCCGGTGAGACCGGTCGCTGCGACCGTGTCGGTCAGCAGCACCGCACCGGCATGCGAGACGGCGGGGACCTCGGCGATGTCCACGCGCGGACGGGGGTGGAAGAACAAGGTAGGGTGGGACACCTGAAAGGTGCTCCTTCCTGCGGACCGATACGAGCTTGAACACCCCGTATCTTCCCAGCTCAGGAGCACCTTTCGCTATCTCATCCGCCGACCGAGACCCCACCCCGGTGAAATCCCGGGGGTGAATGGCGATGAGGCTGCTGGCGTGGGTTGGTCGGACGAGGTCGGGCATGACGATGGGCGCGAGGGCGAAGTGGTGGCGGTCGGTCACGCCGGCTCGGTGTCACGCTCTCCGTACCTTCAGTCGTCGTCGCTGGTCTCGTGGTCTTCTGCGTCGAGTGCCATGGCGTCCCGGAGCTCGCCGGCTTCGCGGACGAGCGCATGGACGGCTGAGATGAGGTGCGTGTCGGTGAGGTCCTGGCGGAGAGCGAGTGAGTTCATCACGGCGCGGCGCACGGCCTCTTTCGCGAAGGAGCCCGTGGTGCCTGCGGCGGCGACGGCCGCCTGATCGATCCCCCGCTCGGTGAAGGGGAGGTGGTGGCCGTACCGGGTGAAGAGCTGGCGGCGGAGCGCCAGATCAGGGAGCGGGATCTCCACGGCGAGGTCGATGCGTCCGGGCCGCAGGGCGAGAGCTTCTTCGAGCACTCCCACGCGGTTCGTGGTCAGCACGAAGGCGATGTCGGCGTCGTCGGCGAGCCCGTCGAGGATGTCCAGGACGTCGAAGAGGACGGAGCGTTCTCCCTCGCTGAAGTCGCGGTCGGCGGCGACGAGGTCGGCGTCCTCGAGGACGATGATGGCTCGGCCCAGATCTCGAGCAGCGTCAGCTGCCTGCCTGATGTGGCTGAGGGAGTCCCCGTTCAGCACGATCGCCGTCGTGTCCGCGGCGCGGGAGAGGAGGTATCGCACGGTATGGGTCTTGCCGGTCCCGGGAGGGCCGAACAGCAGCACCCCTCGCGAGAGGTGCTGCCCGGCTTCGCGGAGCGCGGCGGCGTTCTCACTCACCCCGAGCACTGATTCCTCGATGCGATCCAGGCTCCCGGCCGGCAGGACGACATCCCGGCGGGGGACCTGAGGCCGGGGATGGAACCTGATCTCGCCCTGCTCCGAGCCGTACTGCCCTGCGACGAAGCTGACCACCTGCCCGCCGAGCGCTGACTGCTCCCGGACATGGGCGTCGATACGGGAGAGCACACGGCGGGAGACGGCGGCGTCGGCCGAAAGCACCTCGACCGCGATGGCACCTTCCGGGTCCTGGCTGCTCGAGTCGGTCGCGAACGCGATCACCGGCTGGCCGTCGATCTCCAGCTGTCTGATGGCGTTGGTCGCCACGTGGGTGACCTGGCCCGGCCCGGAGGGCAGAGCCGTGCGCTCGACCGATCCCCAGGCGTAGTTGCTGTACCGGTTCGACAGCACCTCGGAGAGGCCGTCGGGGTCGCCGGCCGGGACGACGCCGCGAAGGGTCTGCGTCGCCGAGAGTGCGTCCAGAGCGGCGTCGACGTCGATCCATCTCCACCGAGGGAACTCCTGGCGCACCGGGTCGAGCGAGCGCGGGCTGACTCCCAGATGCGTGCCGAGCTCGGACTCGAAGACGTCCCGATCCGGCTGCTCGGCGAGGTCGCTCATCGTGTCGAGGAACTTCTGGAACTGCACGGCGAAAGCGGGAAGGTCGAACTCGTGGGTCATGTCGTCAAACCTATCTGTACTGCTCAGGCTCGTCTTCTCGATTCTCGTGGTGGAGGAGGTCGCCGGGTTGGCACTCGAGGACACGACAGATCGCGTCGAGGGTCGAGAGGCGGACGGCCTTGGCGCGTCCGTTCTTCAGGACGGCGACGTTCGCCGGGGTGATGCCGATGGCATCGGCGAACTCGCCGACGCTCATCCCCCGCTCCACCAGCATGCGATCGATGGTGATGCGAATCGTCATCACACGACCTCTTCCAGCTCGGCGCGCATGTCGATGGCGCTGCGCAGGAGCGAGCGCAGCACGAGCGTGACCCCTGCGATGGCCATCAAGGCGAGCACGGCCATCACCTCGATGATCAGAAGGAACGGACTGCCAGCCTCGCCGTTGCTGATCACAGCGGACGCCGCGACGACCACGACAGCGCTTGCCGCCAGTGCGCCCGCGAGTAGATCGACCCAGACCAGCGATGAGCTCACCAGCATCGACCCCCGATGGATGCGGTGGACGAGTAATGCGACCGACCCCAGGGCCAGGAGGCCGAGAGTCAAGAACGCGAATCCGGCAACGAGGAGCGGCACTCGGAGATCGGCGTACTCGGGGAGCTCCGCCGCGACAGCGGTGGAGACGACGGGGAGCATGACGGCCACCCCGAACCCGACCGCGAACAAGACGCCCACCAGCGCCTCTGTTGCGATTACGAGGATGCGGGGAGGGTGAGGGAGGTCGATGTTCATGCATCGATCATCGATAGATATCAATCGTGAGTCAATAGCCTGTGGTGCGTGTCTCGATCCCTCGCCCCCTCCGATCGGGTCGCGGAACCCTCGTCGAGGGAGCTGCTCTGGGTCAAGTGTGGGAGTGGAGGATTCGCGATGTTGGCCGCCACCCCGGCCGGACTCCCACCCACGTCGCCTGCGCCCGCGGGCCCGAGAACCGCATCGTTGACCAAGCGGAAGGCTATCGAGACTCGATCCATGCTGGTCGGCCGACGAGAAGCGGCGGGGAGAGGTGGCACTCCTCCGCCGCACGCTCTCTACTTCCAACCCTAGCCTCGAGATTTCATGTGTGGGTGGTCTCGACCGGTGGAAGACATGAAGAAAGGTGCTCCTGACCTGGGATGATACGGGGTGTTGAAGCTCGTATCGGTCCGTTGGAAGGAGCACCTTTCAGGTGTCCCACCCTACCTTGTTCTTCTACCCCCGCCCACGCGTGGACATCGCGAACGTGCCCGCGGTCTCGCATGCCGGGGCGGTGCTGCTGACCGACACGATCACAGCGACGGGTCTCGCCGGGGCGTTGCGGGGAGCATTGGATCGGTGGACGAAGCCGCTGGCCGACCATCATGGCGCGAAGGTCCTGCTGGATCTCGCGCTCACCCTCGCCGTCGGTGGCGAGCATCCCTCCGACGCGGACCTGCTGCGCTGTGAGCCGTGCCTTTTCGGCAAGGTCGCCTCGGCCCCGACGATCTCCCGCATGCTCACCACCCTCGCCGAGGACGTCCCGGCGGTGACCTCCGCGATCGCTGACGCACGCCGGGTCGCGCGGGCACGGGCCTGGCAGCTGGCCGGGACCGCGTCCCCCTCGGCGCGGGCGAGTGTGAAGGACCCGCTGGTCACCGACCTCGATGCCACCCTCGTGAACGTCCACAGCGAGAAGGAGCAGGCCACGCCCACCTTCAAGAAGGGTTTCGGCTACCACCCCCTGTGCGCGTTCCTCGACCACGGCCAGGACGGGACGGGGGAACCGCTCGCGATCCGCTTGCGCCCGGGCAACGCGGGCTCGAACACCGCGACCGATCACATCGCCGTCTGCCGGGACGCGCTCGCCCAGCTCCCCACGAGCCTGCTGGGTCGGGGTGGTCGGGGATCGAAGAAGGTCCTGATCCGCACCGACGGGGCCGGGGGCACGAAGGAGTTCCTGACGTGGCTGACCGCGCGGCGTCTGGCCTACTCGGTCGGGTTCACCCTGCCCGACCACACTCCTGAACTGCTGAAACGCCTCGACGAAGCAGGGGCGTGGACCCCGGCCTACAACAGCGCCGACGACGGGATCCGGGACGGGGCGTTCGTGGCGGAGCTGACCGGACTGCTGGACCTCACGAGCTGGCCTGAGGGGATGCGGGTGATCGTGCGCAAAGAGCGTCCGCATCCGGGGGCGCAGCTGCGGATCACCGATCACGAGGGGATGCGGATCACGGCGTTCGCGACCAACACAGCCCGCGGTCAGCTGCCCGCGCTCGAGCTCCGCCACCGCCGCCGCGCTCGCTGCGAGGACCGGATCCGCAATGCGAAAGACATGGGGCTGCTGCGGTTCCCGTTCCAAGGGTTCGCGCAGAATCAGGTCTGGTGCCAGACCATCCAGCTCGCCGCTGACCTGGTCGCGTGGATGCAGACCATCGCCCTGACCAGTACTGATGCGAGACGATGGGAGCCCAAGAGGCTCCGTGCCCGGTTGTTCGAGGTCCCTGCGACCCTCGCCCGCCGCTCCAGAAGCATGGTTCTGCACCTGGCCGAACACGCCCCGGAGGCCCGGACCGTGCTCACCGGCGTCAACCGGCTCCGCACTGCCGTCGCCCAGACCTGACCCGGCAGGCCCATCCGTCCCTACGACCAGCAACATCGCCTTCCCAGGAGTGGAACCCGGGCCGCCCGCAACGGACACTGCGACAAGCCGTCACACCCTCATGCCAGAATCAGCGACCGAGCACCGGCAACGACGCCGGAAGCCCCCACGCGCCATCCCGATGAAACATCGAGGCTAGGCGTTAACCTCGGGCTTTCATCGGTGAGGTGTCCGAGGGGTGGATGAGGACGTAGAAAGGTGCTCCTGACCTGGGAGAATGGGGCTTGTCTAGAGTCCAGTTCGCCGAGGTCGAAGGAGCACCTTCAGGGTGAAGACTACCGGGTTGTATCCGCGCGTGCAGGTTGATGTCGCCGAGGTGCCCGCGGTGGGCAAAGCGGGCGGGGTGCTGCTGACCGAGACGGTGCGCGCCACCGGTCTGGACCAGCAGCTCGTAAGGGCTCTGGCACCATGGCGGCGGCCTCTGGCCAGCCATGACCCCGGCAAGATCCTCCTCGACCTCGCACTGATGCTCGCCCTCGGAGGCGAGTGCTTGGCCGATGTCTCCTCCCTGCGGGCCGAGCCGGCGGTGTATGGCCCGGTGGCCTCGGACCCGACGATCTCCCGCATGCTGACAGCCCTGGCCGCAGACGTGGATCAGGCTGAGCGAGCGATCGCCTTGGCACGCCGAGCCGCGCGGAGAAGGGCGTGGGACCTCGCCGGAGACCACGCACCAGGCCATGGGGCGACCGCGGCGGATCCGCTGGTCATCGATCTCGATGCGACGCTGGTGACGGCCCACAGCGAGAAGGAGAAGGCCAGGCCCACGTTCAAGAAGGGCTTCGGGTTCCATCCGCTGCTGGCCTTCGCCGACCACGGCAGTGCTGGTGGGGGCGAGATGCTCGCCTGCCTGCTGCGTCCGGGCAACGCCGGTTCGAACACCGCCGCTGACCACGCCACGGTGATCGGTGATGCTCTCGACCAGACTGGGGTTGGTCCACGGCCGGGGAAGAAGGTGCTGATCAGGATCGATGGTGCCGGATCGACGAAGAAGACCCTCGACGAGCTGGTCAAACGCCGGGTGTCCTACTCGGTGGGATACACCCTGCCCACCAACACCCCGGAGCTCTACCGGATCATCCCCGAGCACGTCTGGGAGCCTGCCTATGACCCCGACGGGACCCCGCGAGAAGGTGCGGACGTCGCGGAGCTGACCAGTCTCTTGGACCTCGCGCAGTGGCCCAAAGGGATGCGGGTCATCGTCCGCCGCGAGCGTCCCCATCCGGGAGCACAGCTGAGGTTCGAAGACGTGAACGGGTATCGGCTGACCGCCTTCGCGACCAACACCGCCCGTGGGCAGCTGGCCGATCTCGAGGTACGCCACCGCCGCCGGGCACGCTGCGAGGACCGGATCCGCCTCGCCAAGGACATGGGACTTGCGAACCTGCCCCTTGCATCGTTCGCGCAGAACCGGATCTGGTGCCAGATCGTCGCTCTGGCCAGCGAACTCACCGCCTGGATGGGGCTGCTCGCCCACCCCGAAGCGCCTGCCAGGAGGTGGGAGCCCAAACGTCTCCGCGACCGCTTGTTCCAGGTCCCGGCGACCTTCGCCCGCCATGCCCGCGCTCGAACCGTGCACCTCTCGGACCGCTCAGCCTGGGCCGGGATCGTCAAGGCTGGCCACGCTCGTCTCTGCGCTCTGCCCGTCCCTGCTGGATAGGCCCTCAGGACCCCCGACTGCCCACGACCTCAAGGACCCGGCCCGCTGGAAGCCCGGCCACCGCGACGACACGCGGCACTCCGTCACACCCTCATGCCAGAATCCCCCTGCGAACACCGGCAACGACGCCGACCACACCCGCTCACCGACACCATGAAAGATCGAGGTTAAACCGGAATTACACCGCATTCCGGCACGTACCAACCTTAGAGATCACCATCCGTTTCGATGCTTCCGAGGCGCGCGCCAAAGCCTGCGCAGAGTACGTGAGCATCCGTCAGCGCCATCCACCAGCACGTCCAGCTAACGGGTTCGCCTCCGTCGGAAGGGTCCTGTTCGCCGCACTTCCAGCGGTCGGGAACACTCGGATCTACTAGCTCGAGTTGGAAGAAGTGTCGTTCGTGGACCTCAGGCTTGGCAGGCCACATGTCGTACGTTTCGACGCCGAGCGAACGGACGATCCTGGCCGTGAGGCCGGTCTCCTCGCCTACCTCGCGCACGACGGCATCCGCAGGCGACTCACCCTCGACAATCGATCCAGCGGGCACTTGCACACCGGTGATCTCCATCGGGAAATCGTCATGGGTGAACACGAGCAGCTTCCCTTGGTGGACGACGTACCCAACTGCCTTCTTGACCAAACGTCTACTCATGTTCTCGATCGTCATTCCGCTTCGCCCCACCCGACCTCGGTAAGCACCTGAGCAAGCGCATCGTTCGCGCTGGCTTCAGCGTCAAACACAATCTCACCCAGTTCGGGAATCCTGTCGGACTCGCGATACCAAGATGAGACCTGTTCCTCCGACACTTCATCTGCGAGCGTTTTCGTGCGATGCCTTCGCAGAGTTTCCTCCAACCCGAGCTCGTAAACGAACGTGCGCGTAACACCGCGATGATCCTTCTGGAGTTGGGTGAGCATGTCGCCGTATATCTCCGAGTGAAGAATCCCCTCAACGACGACATCCAGGCCGTTGTCGAGCGCAAAGCGAGCCGACATGTCAATGTAAGCCACGCTGAGGGCTCGGGGACGATCCCGAACGTGAAGGATCTCCCGACGCAACGTATCCTGCCCCAGCAACGCGACTCCACGCGGCCGCGCCGCCCTGATCGATTAGGCAAGGAGCGACTTTCCGCTTCCTGAGTTTCCCCGAATGATTATCAGTCGCGAGCTCTGCGAGCCGGTCATCGATTTTTCGTAGCGCACCACGTTGTCACGATACGGCACCGCCGTCGACCGGTGCCCCAAACTAAACCGACGATCGCATAATCTCTCGACGGCGGCAGCACGAGCCTCCACCGGACGCTTCACCCTCTAAGGTTTAGTTCGAAAACCGGAACTCGACCGACTTCCGTGACAGACCAACCTCTGAGAGCCAGACCGATATCGGGACCCCGACGGGCGATCCGGTCAATAGTGGTATCGGGCCTGCAGGATGACGAGGTCATGGTCCACAACGTGGTGGACCAGCCGACGCTCGTCGGCGATGCGCCGCGACCACGCACCCTGCAGCCAACGCTGCGCATCCGAGCGCCGAGTGACACCACAGGCCATGCGGGCGGGACCGACGGAGACAGTCAGGCGGCGTTGCTCTCCACCCAGTCGCGAAGATGCTTCAACGGCACCGCAGCGCCAGCACCCAGCTCCGTCAGCTCGTACTCGACGCGGACGGGCACTTCGGCGTAGGCCGTGCGGGTGATCAGCTCGCGATCCTCCAGGCGTTTCAACGTCTGGGACAGGACCTTCGGGCTGACGCCCTCCAATCTCAGCCGGAGCTGTCCGAACCTTCGGGGCCCATCCTCGAGCGCACCGATCACGAGTGCACTCCACTTGCTCGCCAGCAGGTCGAGCATGTCCCGGCACGGGCACATCGCGGCGTACACGTCGTTACGATCGCAGGAGTCTGTCGTCGTCGCCATGGCTCCAACAGTACCCGATAGGAACCAGCGTCCCTTGCGGGTAACTAGGGTCCATGGGGAACTATCGCGGTATGGACACCAACTTCGCTCTCGGATACGAGCAGAACCTTCCCGCTTCCGATCCCGCCAGCATCCTCTCTCGTCACGTCGACATGCCGGATCCGGCTCCTCATGATCTGATCGTCGAGGTGCGCGCAGTCTCGGTGAACCCGGTCGACGTCAAGCTCCGGACCGGCGCACCCTCCGAAGGGTTCCGCGTTCTCGGTTTCGACGCCGCGGGCGTCGTCGTCGCGGTCGGCAGCGAGGTGACGCTCTTCTCCCCCGGTGACGAGGTCTTCTACGCCGGGTCGATCGACCGCCCCGGAACCAACCAACGCTTCCACGCCGTCGATGAGCGCATCGTCGGACGCAAGCCGGCGTCACTGTCGTTCGCCGAAGCTGCTGCACTTCCGCTCACCTCGATCACCGCGTGGGAGACGCTGTTCGACAGGTTCCGCCTGACCCAGGAGAACAAGGGCACCCTGCTCGTCGTCGGAGCCACCGGCGGAGTCGGCTCCGCCGTGGCCCAGCTCGCCGAGGCACTGCTGCCCGGTGTCTCGGTGATCGCGACCGCGTCGGATGCGGAGCGCGCAGCATGGGTCACCGAGCTCGGCGCGGAGCACACGATCGACCACCGCCTCGATCTCGCCTCGCAGGTGCAGGAGATCGCGCCACAGGGAGTCGACTGGCTCTTCACCGCGCACTCGGACGAGCAGATCCCGACGTACGCGGACATCGTGCGGCCGTTCGGCCAGATCACCGCCATCGATGACGGGCCCCGAGACGTGTCGCCGCTGAAGGCCAAGAGCATCTCGTGGCACTGGGAGCTCATGTTCACCCGCCCCGTCCAGCGCACCGCCGACATGATCGAGCAGCACCGCCTGCTCAACGCGATTGCCGACCTCGTCGACACAGGGCGACTACGGAGCACGGTCACCCGCTCACTCTCACCGATCACGCCTGAAACGCTCCGAGAGGCGCATGCGCTCATCGAGGGCGGCAGAACTCTCGGCAAGATCGTGCTCCATGACTGGGCGTCCTGAGAGCAGAACGCCGAGTTCCGGTACGTACAGCCATCTGGAGTGCCGGACACTCCGGCGACCCAGTCGGAGCCCCGCCGAGAGCAGCGACATACCGCTCACAGCGCTCGATCGCTGCCAGAACGTCAGTGATCCGCTGAGCAGGGTCGCGCCTCACAGGGCGACCGCATCCGCGAGAGCCGAGTCCGAGACCGGGCGCTTGAGAAGCTGGACAGGGAACACGTCGATATCGTCGCGACCGAACAGTGCTCACGTCTCCTCCATCAGACCGGAGGCCCGCATCAGCAGGTTCCCGTCCGCAGGATCCATCTCGACGAGAATGTCGATGTCCGACCCCGAGTACGCGGTGCCGCGCGACGGAGCCGAACAGCTTGGGGCTGGTCGCGCCTGCGTCGATGGCACCGGAGCATCACACGTTGAAGCGGAACTCCACCGCATTACGTTACGGATAGGCATGAGCGGATTGCGCATCACCAGTCCGATGCCGACACCAGTGGGTATGTTGAGGGCATGGACTCGCAGCGCGTTCTCCAAGTCGGAATCGACCCTACAGTCGTCGACTTCTCCGCGTGGCCGGGTCAGAGCGCGGACACGCTGAATTCACGCATCGTCGCAGCCGAAACGGACTTGCGTCGTGAGGGCTTTGCCGTGATCCCGTGTCTGGTGCCCAACGACCCCACGGGTGCTGAGCGCGCGGTGCGCGAGGCCCTGACGGATCAGCGTTACGACGTGATCGAAATCGGGTCGGGACTTCGAGCCTCCCACGACTACACCCCGGTCTTTGAGCGGGTTGTCAACACGATCATCGCTCTCCAACCGGGCACACCGCTCTGCTTCAACGATTCGCCCGAGACCACCCTGGATGCGGTCCGTCGAGTGCTCAGACGTTAAACCTGAACTCGACCACGTTCCGGCACGGAGAACCATCAGCGATGACGTGCCCTCATCCCGCGCCGAGGCGCGCGATGAGTGCGTCTGCAACCTCGTTCGCAGTCCGCGCCGTCGTGTCGAACTCCAAGAACTCATCGGACCACGCGGCGTAGTCAGCTCGACGGCGCTGCACTTCCGCCCAGGTCGGCTCGCCGACGTGGACGAGACCGCGATCCCTGCTGCTGAGCCGCCGTTCATGTTCCTGTACGTCGGAGGTCACGAGGTGCACGAACTCGACATGCGCGCCTGTTCGCAGGGCTGCAGTCCGCCAGGTCTGGCGAGCCTCTTCACTGTCGTTGACAGCATCGACTACGACATCGTGGCCGAGTCGCAGATTCTGCTCCGCCATCGCTCGCGCCGCCTCGTACGCCGCGACACCAACCTGCCACCCTGACGGCAGACCGCAGGCGAGGATCGACTCCTCGATCGCGTCGATGGACAGGTGGACCGACCTCGTGCGCGCGGCGACAATCTCGGCAATGCTCGTCTTGCCGACTCCGGGTAGACCGGAGACGACGACGAGGCGGCCGGTCACGCGACCCGCAGTGGAGTAATAGCGGCGACCTTGTCCCTCAGGGCTCGGCGCTCGAGCCGAAGCTCGTAGTGGGACTGCAGGTTCATCCAGAACTCCTCGGATGTGCCGAAGTAGCGCGCCAGCCGGATCGCCGTATCAGCGGTGATCCCGCGCTTGCCGTGCACGATCTCGTTGATCCGCCGCGGGGGCACCCCGATGGACACGGCGAGCTTGTTCTGCGTGATCCCGAAGCCCTCGATGAAGTCCTCCAGGAGGATCTCCCCCGGATGGATCGGCTCGATCAGGTCGGCCTCAGTGGTAGTCGACGAGTTCGACATCTTCTGCACCTCCGTTTCTCCAGACGAAGCAGAGACGCCATTGCGCATTCACGCGGATGCTGTGCTAGCCGCGTCGGTCACCGACAAGACGCTCCAGGCGGTTACCTGGCGGGACCCTGAGGTCCTCGACATCCTTCGCCGCATGGATCAGCTCGAGCTTCCGCAGGGTCGCCCTCTGCACCGTCCGGTCAACGCGCTTGACGTACTGCTCATGCCAGATGCGCTCGGTGTCCTTGCTGCCGAACGATCTGATCACGCCATCAGTATATAACGCGCACCGTCATTAACGCTAGACGTTAAATCGGAACTCCACCAAGTTCCGGCACGGACCAACCTCAGCGGCCGCTGGGTCGCAACGGCCCGGTCTGATCGCGGGACAGCCAGTGATGGAGCACATCGGTCCACTCGTCGAAGGCGTCGAGGTGGGCGTCATGGCTGCCGTCGGCCAGATCTACTCTCTCCGTCTCGGGTCTGCGCCGGATCAGTTCGTCCTTGTCGGCATCGCTGAACATCCCATGCTTTGCGAAGACTGCGAGCGTCGGAACCTGCAGAGCCTCCCACTCCTGCCAGCGCGGCTCATGGACGGCCTCGATCGTGCGCTGCATGACCGAGGCATCGAAGCGCGGCACCAGGCCATCATCGGTCTGAAGAAGGTCGGCCACCCAGGCATTGACGATCGCGTCATCACCGAGGAACCCGCGCGCGGCAGCTTCGTCTTCGAACGGCACCGGCCAGGACTCGAAGTAGCTGCCGAGTCCGGCAGCCTCTCCCGGATCGCCGTTGCCCGCCACGTGCCCTTCCAGCATCACGAGCCCCTCGACCAGGTCTGGCCTCGCCGCCGCGACAAGGAACGCGGTGTGGGCTCCCATCGACTGCCCGACAAGCGTCGCCCGCCGCCCAGGGACGAGTTCCTCAATCACTGCGACGACGTCTCCGACGAAGGCATCGCGCGACAGATCATCGGGAAGCCGCGTGCTCGCGCCGTGCCCCCGCTGGTCTACGAGCAGCACACGATAGCCCGGTAGCGCATGCGCCGTGGGCAACAGTTCGCGTGAACTCCCCGCGAGGCCGTGCAACAGTACGACGGTGGGGCCATCGCCACCGAGGTCGGTGACCGCGATCCAGACGCCGTCGGGGCGCAGCACTATGCGGTCCATCACGTCAAGTGCAGTGGCGTGATCGCCGCGACCATGTCGCACAGCGCTCGACGCTCGAGCCGCAGCTCATGGTTCGACTGTAAGTTCATCCAAAACTGCTCGGACGTGCCGAAGTAGCGCGCGAGCCGGATAGCTGTGTCCTCACTGATCCCGCGCTTGCCGTGCACGATCTCATTGATCCGGCGCGGGGGCACACCGATCGACACCGCAAGCTTGTTTTGCGTGATCCCGAAACCCTCGATGAAGTCCTCCATCAGGATCTCTCCCGGGTGGATCGTCTCGATCCGATCTGCCTCAGTCCCCGCCGCGCTGCTTGAGCGTTGACGGTGTGCGGCCCAACCCTCAGCTTCATCGGCCTACGGCTTCGTCGCGTACACGCGGAAACGCCGCTGAGTCACCTTGATCGGGCGATCTTCGTCCAGCGCCAACAGCTGGGCCTCGTGCTCAGATACGGAGAAGTTCGGCGCATCCCAAGGAGTCAAGGCAAGATACGTGACCAGCGCCGTCACGCTCTCGAACTCCATCGTTCCATGCCAATCGTCCACGACGTCAACATTCAGGCCCGCCGTCTCAATGTCATCGACGAAGCGACGCGAAGTCACATGCGGATACTCAAACGGCTGACCGAACCATTCGTGGACTTCCTCCGCATCATGCCCGTCAACCTGTTGCGTCAACAATCGACCCCCGGGAGCCAGCACCCGTGCAATCTCCTGCGGATCAATCGACTCATGGCGGGACATCACGAGATCGAAGCTGCTGTCGGCAAACGGCATCCGCGTGTCCTGCTCAGAGTCGTACCTGACAACTGCGATGCCCCGCGAGGCAAGAGCGCGGTGCGCTACCGCGACGTTCGGTTCCCAACCCTCAGTGGCGATGATGCTCTTGCCCGTGATGTCGTCCGAGCCCAGCAGGTCCAGCAGCCTCTCACCGCCACCGGTCCCAAGGTCCGCAATCCGCCGTGCAGAAGCAATGGCGGAGAAGCAATCCTGTTCGAAGTCCCACCACGGTTCGTCGGCGCTAAGCTGCCCGTCGAGGGTCGAGAAGTCCCAGCCCACCATCGTCGACTCTCTGTACACGCGTCGCCACTCGTCAATCATGAGGCCAGCATAGGTACGTTTCGTCTCGCCTGCGGCCGGCTCAACGACCGGAACACGTCAGACGTTGAAGCGGAATTCCACCGAGTTCCGGCACGGAGAACCATCTTCGGTCGAGACGCGTCGACGTCGCTCATCCTCTGCCGTCACCCAGCCCCCGGAGCAACTCGAGATCGTGATGGTCCTCAGGCCGGAGCTCATATCCCGACCTCAACTCCACGAGCCTCGCCGGAGTCGCTACGACCACTGGGCGACCACGAATCATCCCCTCAGCACGATCGCGCGCACGATGGGCGAAGGTCTCGTCCCCGAACCCCCTCTGCACACCGTCACCGGCTGCGTCCAGCGTCATCGGGTGGATGTCGACAGCCCGATCGCCCGATCGCAGCTCCACACGAATCGGTCGCCAATCCTCGACGACCTCGTACCCGCGACCGGACAGCCACTCGATGAGGGTGTCGACTTGCCCAGCGTCGACGAAGAGGTCCAGGTCTCCGTGCGTTCTGGACTGGGATCCGACCAAGGCATCGACAGCCCAGCCGCCGTTCACCTGGTACACGACAGAGCGCTCGTCGAGCCAGTCGACGACGCGGACGACCTCCTCGGCGTCCATCCCTCCAGACATCACGCGACCTGGAGCGGCGTGATCGACGCGATCTGATCCCCTGCAGCATCCTCTGCGCGATCCAGCTCGTAGTGGCTTTGCAGGTTGATCCAGAACTCAGCCGACGTGCCGAAGTACTTCGCCAGCCGCAACGCGGTGTCCGCGGTGATCCCCCGCTTGCCGTGCACGATCTCATTGATCCGACGCGGCGGCACCCCGATCGACACGGCGAGCTTGTTCTGAGTGATCCCGAACCCCTCGATAAAGTCCTCCATGAGGACCTCTCCAGGGTGGATCGGCTCGATCCTGTCAGTGATAGTCAACGATCTCCACCTCCTCTGGCCCAGCATCCGTCCACACGAAGCAGATTCGCCACTGGTCGTTGATCCTGATGCTGTACTGCCCGACCCGATCACCCTTCGGTGCTTCGAGCCGGCTGCCCGGCGGGACGCGAAGGTCGTTGAGCACTTCCGCCGACCCCACCTGACGCAGCTTGCGCAGAGCAACCCGATGGATCCTGGGATCGATGGACCGCACGCGCTCACGACGCCACAGACGCTCGGTGTCCTTGTTGCCGAACAATCTGATCACGAGACCAATGTATAACGCGGAGCGTCAATAACGCTATACTTTAAATCGGAACTCCACCGAGTTCCGGCACGGAAGGCCATCTGCGGTCATCCGACGTCAACCATGGGGATGGAGGCGAACGGCGGCGACGGATCCGATCGCAGTCGGCCGTATGTGTCGACATCGCCCCTCGGGCTGTCCACGAGGAACTTCCCGCGCTCTGTCCCTTCCTTGAGGAATCCGGCGGCCCTCGCCACTCGACCGGATACCGGATTGTTCACGCGATGTCCGAGCTCGAGTCGCTCGAGACCGCGCTCCGATAGCGCCCAGTCCGCCACGGTCGCCGCAGCGCGACTCGTCCATCCACGGCCCCGCGAGGAGTTCGTCATCCAGTACCAGAACCAACCGCTGCGATTCCCCTCGTCGACGGTCACGCACACCAGCCCCTGCAGCACGTCATCACGAGCGATGCCCCAGGCCCCGTGCGCCGTGGCCGTATCACAAAGATGCGCGACGTAGCGCTGGGCATCCTCCAGGGTCCCCACGTCTCCTTGGCGAGACATATCGGGAGCTGAGGTGAACGCCGTCAGGACGGCCATCGCATCCGATGCTCGAAGTCGGCGAAGCACCACGTCCGGCCCGACGGTCACGCGACCCTCAGCGGCGGGAGATCGCCGCGATCTGCTCACCCGCGAGATCCTCCGCGCGGTCGAGCTCGTAGTGGCTCTGCAGGCTGATCCAGAACTCCGCCGAGGTGCCGAAGTACTTCGCAAGGCGAAGCGCCGTGTCTGCCGTGATGCCACGCTTGCGGTGCACGCTCTCGTTGATCCGCCGCGGCGGCACTCCGATGGACACGGCCAGCTTGTGCTGCGTGATCCCGAAGCCCTCGATGAAGTCCTCCATCAGGACCCCACCGGGATGGATCGGCTCGATCTTGTCAGTGGTAGTCAACGATCTCTATCTCCCCCGGTCCAGAGTGTATCCGCACGAAGCAGATCCTCCACTGATCGTTGATCCTCATGCCGCTGTCGACGAACCGTCGAAGCTCCACTCAGATCGAATCCCGCAGGCTCCGGTTGGCGTTTCGTCTTCGCTTCGCTCGCTCAACGAACGGGGCGAACTCGGTCGCTCAACGAACGGCGAGAGCTCGCTCGCTCAACAACCGGCCGCGGCTCACACGTTGAACCGGAACTCCACCGGGTTGCGTTACCGATAGGCGTTACACGCACGGCCTGAACTCGTGCGTGACCCGCGGCGTATCTATCACGTCGTCAAGAGGTTCTGGAGTGCATCCCTCGTCTCGCCACCCACACCGACGGCGTCCATGATCGAGTCGGGTTCTGCGATGAACGCCTCCACATGCGGCGTCACCTCCGACAGCCACGTCGTGGCCTGTTCCTGCGACCATGAAGCCTGTCGATCGTGGGTCGGCCCGCCGTGAGCGGCCGTTCCGGCCATGACGCGGACGGATTCCGCGTAGTCAGCCACAATGTCGGCCGCCCGCACCCCGGCATTGGCGAGCAGGAGCGCCGAGATCATCCCCGTTCGATCACGTCCCGCCGAGCAGTGAACGAAAACTCCAGGGTCCGAACTGGCGATGGCCTCGAGCGTCACTCGGATGTGTTCGGGAAGTATCCGCACATTGTGTTGCCAATACTCTGGCGAGTCGAGGATCGGAAGGCAGACCTCGCGGAACTCCGGATGCCCTTGATCCTCGGTGGGCGCGAGCACGATTGACACGTCGCGCGGTGGCACCGCTGCCGGATCCGTTTCTCTCGCTCCGACCTCGTAGTCGCACCGCAGGTCGACGATCGACCGAAGGCCCCACGCCGAGGCGTCGCGCCACCCCTCATCGGTCAAGAGCTCACGCCGGGGGCCACGAGCGACCCGCCCGCGCGAGGTCACGCCGTCGGCCACCAGCGGAGTCGGCAGCCCGCCCAGATCACGTACATTGCGGATGCCATCCCACGTCAGCGCTCGCATCGACTCAGGCTAGCATCACTGCCGGTCGGCACCATCGCGCCCGAACCGGCATTCCACTCACACGTTGAAGCGGAACTCCACCGGGTTCCGGCACGGAGAACCATCAGCGCCGACGTTGCCTCATCCCAAGGGGAGGCGCGCGGGGAGCGCTTCTGCAGTCTCGTCGGCGCGACGCACAGTCCGCCAGGTCTGCGGAGCATCGCCCAGAGCCAGATCGGACGGAGCGACTTGCCGCTCAGGCATCCGGCGGTGCGTCACCGCCTGCCGGTCATGGCGGGCCACCACCACCGGCTTCGTACCGGACGTGCGGCACGACGCTTCGCCCGATCCGTGTAGGAGTCGAAGGCCGAAACATACGCGCCCTCAGGAAGGCTTAGCGCTACGGGGCTCAGCTCGCGAGCGCGCAGGCCCCTGCCGAGCATCGAGGGGCGCTCTCGCATCCCCTGTGCTCCCGCAGCTGACCGTCGACAGCGCCACCTCCCCTGCGGCAGTGAGACGCAGCCGCCATACGGTGTCTACCTCTCCGAGGCCCGAACCGACGAGGATCGAGGCGGCCGTTCTCAGCCGTTCCTGAGAGGGCAGATCGGCCTGGAGCATGTCTCAGCTCGGCAATACCGCCCCGAGGTCGTAGAAATGCTTTGTGCTGGGCAACAGGGCCAGGAGCGTCGCCGCGTCGTCGACATCCGAGGCTCCATCTGCATGTTCCCAGAATACGGTTCGCCCGTTCCGTGGCGGAGGAATCGGTGAGATGCCCGGCCTAAACTGGCTCTTCGGACATCCGGTGGGGTGAGGGTGGCCGGGCGGTGATTCGGCGGTAGGGGTCGAGGTCCCCGAGGATCAGAAGCGCTAACTCTCTGATTCCGACCGAGGACCTCGACGTGCTTCACCCTACTTCGGGGTGCGCTGACGCGCGCCCCGCCGACTGTCCGTGTGCCCGCTGCGACCTGCTGCTCGGCCTCGACGGCGTCCATGTCGAGCACGTCGAGCGTCGCGACGGACTTCTTGTGGTGACCGTTTCGACTCCGGCGTCCCCGACGGGCTGCCCGGGGTGCGGCGTGCTCGTGACGAGCCGTGGTCGGCGCCTTCGGGTGCTGCATGACGTGCCGGGTGTGACGCGGGTGAGGGTGGTGTGGCGGCAGCGGATGTGGCGGTGCGGCGAGTCCGGCTGTCCGCGGAAGACGTTCGTGGAACAGGTCCCGTCGCTGGTCGCGCCGCGCGGGTCGATCACGAAGCGCGCCGTCGCGTGGGCGATCGGGCAGCTGCGTCGCGAGCACGCCACCATCCAAGGACTCGCCCGGCAGCTCGGGACGTCGTGGAAGACGGTGTGGCGGGCCGTCGAACCCGAACTGGTCAAGCTCGCGGCGGACGAGTCCCGGTTCGAGAATGTCACCAGCCTCGGCGTCGACGAGCACGTCTGGCATCACGTCGACCCGCGCCGACGGGGGCCGAAGGAGCTGACCGGGATGGTCGACCTCACCCGCGACAGCCAAGGGAAGACGCGGGCCAGGCTGCTGGATCTGGTGCCCGGTCGATCCGGGAAGGCGTACGCGACCTGGCTCGGTGAGCGCGGCGACGCGTTCCGGAAGCAGGTGAAGGTCGCCGCGTTGGATCCGTTCGCCGGATACAAGACCGCGATCGACGACAAGCTCGACGACGCCGTCGCCGTCCTCGACGCGTTCCACGTTGCGAAGCTCGGCACCGCCGCGGTCGACGAGGTCCGCCGTCGCGTTCAGCAGGACACCCTCGGGCACCGCGGACGCAAGGGCGACCCGCTCTACGGGGTGCAGACCATCCTGCGCGCCGGGGCCGAGAACCTCACCGAGAAGCAGCGGGTGAGGCTGACCGCGGCGATGGAAGCCGACCCCGCGCACGACGAAGTGTCCGTCGCTTGGCAGTGCGCGCAGCAACTCCGCTCCGCCTACCACCAGGGCGATCTGGCTGCGGGGCGGCGGATCGCTGAGCAAGTCGTCGACACGTTCCACACCTGCCCGATCCCCGAGATCGCACGACTGGGCCGCACCCTCCGCCGCTGGCGCGACGCGTTCCTGGCGTACTTCACGACGGGGCGGTCATCGAACGGTGGCACCGAGGCCGTGAACGGGATCATCGAGCTCCACCGCCGCCTCGCCCGCGGCTACCGCAACCGGCACAACTACCGGCTCCGCATGCTCCTCGCCGCCGGCGGACTCACCCCATGACCCCCACCGGATGTCCGAAGAGCCCCTAAACTCAACTCATGCCGTACGACGCACTGCAGGTCGAACTCATGAATCTGAGCAGTCTCCTGGACCAAGTGAGCGACGACTGGTGGTCATCGTGGGCTCGACGAGCCGCGGCCAGACTCGCAAGCGGGCGCGCGGTGCCCGGGGACGTACGCTCCGCGTTCGGAGGAATGGGCAGCCTGAACGATCTCGTGATCCACCCGGCCAACGGTCACGAGATTGCCTCCGACGACGTCGACGCAGTGAACAACAAACTCGACGGCCTCCGTTCAAGAATCTGGCAGTTGAGCCAACAGCATTAGCCGACCGGCTCGCGGGCGGCCTCGCGATCGGCAAGAACGTCAGCGTTCTTGCGTTCCGCCGCCACGTCATCGAAGGGCAACACCGAACGACTCCCTCGATACGGCGCAAGCGCCGATTCGATGTGCCTGGCCAGTTAAGTCTTACGGCGACCGTCCGGTAGTCCCAGAACACTGGCAAGCAGTTCAGCGAGCGCAACAGATGTGATCGCAACGTCGGGGTGAGCGACGCCGACAATGACACCGACAGAATTGAGCCGTGCGCCATACCATTGCTCGTCGACCACCTTCTGGTTTACGACGGCCGGATCGGGCCACGCTAGCAAGCACCCGTGACGCGCTTGAGGAACTGATCGACGCTTCGCACAACTGGCGAGATCGCCACTAATTCTTCACGACCTAGAGCCGTCAGAGGTTAAAGCGCAAAACGAAATTTGACCGAGTTCCGGCACGGAGAACCATCTGGAGCCCCGCCGCTACCCGTCGATCATCGGGAGGGGATCGAAGGATGGTGAAGGATCGGATCCCAGCCGTCCGTAGGTGTCCACGTCGATCCGCTGACCGTCCACGAGGAACTTCTCACGCTCGGTCCCCTCTTTCACGAACCCCGATCGCCTCGCCACCGCTCCTGATGCGGGGTTATTCACCCGATAACCGAGCTCTAGGCGCTCCAGCCCACGTGTGGTCAGCGCCCACTTCGCGATGGTGGCAGCGGCCGCGGCAGTCCAGCCGCGTCCGCGGGCGGCATCCGTCATCCAGTATCAGAACCAGCCGCTACGGTTCTCGTCGTCGACGCTCACGCACACCAGGCCGACGAGCGCATCCTCAGCGACGACGGGCCAGGCTTCGTGCGGCGAGCCCGGCTCCATCAACCTGCTCACGTAGCTATCCGCCTCGGCGAGCGTCGACACGCCGCCCTGGGGCGCCATGTCGGGGTTGGACCTGAAAGCCGAAAGCACGGCGGGAGCATCGTCAGGACGAAGCCGGCGCAGCGCCGGGGACGCAACGCTCATGCGACGCTCAGCGGTGTGATCGCCGCGATCTGCTCGCCCGCCAGGTCCTCTGCACGGTCAAGCTCGTAGTGACTCTGGAGGTTGATCCAGAACTCGGCCGAGGTGCCGAAGAACTTCGCGAGGCGCAGCGGGGTATCCGCCGTGATCGCCGCTTACCGTGGACGATCTCGTTGATGCGTCGCGGCGGTACGCCGATCGACACTGCCAGCTTGTTCTGTGTGATGCCGAAGCCCTCGATGAAGTCCTCCATGAGGACCTCACCGGGATGGAGCGCGCGATCTTGTCAGTGGTAGTCAACGATCTCCACCTCCTCTGGTCCGGCGTCGGTCCACACGAAGCAGACCCGCCACTGGTCGTTGATCCTGATGCTTGTGCTGGCCGGCCCGATTGCCGGGTGGGACGCGCAGGTCGTCAAGCATCTTCGCGGATCCCAGCTGACGCAGCTTTCGCAATGCGACTCGATGGATCCGAGGATCGATCGAGTGCACGCGTTCACGACGCCACAGCCGTTCGGTCACCTTGTCGCCGAACGACCTAATCACGAAACCAGGATGCAACGACCAGCGTCAATAACGCTAGACGTTAAACCGAAACTCAACAACATCCCCGTCGCGCATGACGTAGTCCTTGCCCTCCATGCGGACCCAGCCATGGGCCTTGGCCTCGTTCATGGAGCCGGCCTCGATGAGGTGGTCGTAGGAGACGATCTCCGCCTTGATGAAGCCGCGCTCGAAGTCGGTGTGGATGACACCGGCGGCCTGTGGGGCGGTCGCGCCCTTGGGGATGGTCCAGGCGCGGGACTCCTTCGGACCGGCGGTGAGGTAGGTCTGCAGGCCGAGGGTGTCGAAGCCGACGCGTGCGAGCTGGTCCAGGCCGGACTCCTCCTGGCCAGTGGACTCGAGCATCTCCTTCGCCTCGTCGTCGTCGAGCTCGATGAGCTCGGCCTCGAACTTCGCGTCGAGGAAGATCGCCTCGGCGGGGGCGACGAGCTTGCGCAGCGCATCCTGGGAGGCGGTGTCGGCGAGGCCCTCCTCGTCGGTGTTGAACACGTAGATGAACGGCTTCGCGGTCATGAGCTGCAGCTCGCGCAGCTCGGCGACGTCGATGCCGGCGCCCTCGGCACCCTGGAACAGGGTCACGCCGGTCTCGAGGAGCGCCTGCGCCTTGGTGACGTTCTCGAGCACGGTGGGCTCGATGGTCTTGCGCTTGGTCTCCTTCTCGAGCCGCGGCAGCGCGTTCTCGATGGTCTGGAGGTCGGCGAGGATGAGCTCGGTGGTGATGATCTCCATGTCCCCGGAGGGATCGGTGGAGCCGTCGACACGGGTGACGTCGGGATCGGTGAACGCGCGGGTGACCTGGCAGATCGCGTCGGCCTCGCGGATGTTCGCGAGGAACTTGTTGCCCAGCCCCTCTCCTTCGCTCGCGCCCTTGACGATGCCGGCGATGTCCACGAAGGACACCGTCGCGGGCACCAGCTTCTCGCTGCCGAAGACCTCGGCGAGCCCCTTGAGGCGCGGGTCGGGCAGCGGGACGACGCCGATGTTGGGGTCGATCGTGGCGAACGGATAGTTCGCCGCGAGCACCTCGGCGCGGGTCAGGGCGTTGAACAGGGTTGACTTGCCGACATTGGGCAGTCCGACGATTCCGATGGTGAGAGCCACGGCAGGAGAGTCTACGGCCCGGGATGCGGTCGTCCCAGCCGAAGGGGCGAAGCTCTCTTCCGCGTCTCCGCGAATGCGAACCGATACGCTTCCGGCATGACCTATCCCCTGCCTCCCGCCGCGCCCGATCCCTCCTCCGGCCGTCCCGCACAGCCGCCGACCTCCGGCCAGCAGCCTCCGTCGGCGGCGCCCGGCGCTGTTCCGTCGGGCCAGCCGGGCCAGCCCGGCCAGCCCCAGCCCGCCCAGCCCGGCCAGCCCCAGCCCGCCCAGCCCGGCCAGCCCCAGCCCGCCCAGCCCAGCCAGCCCCAGTCGGGCCAGCAGCCCGAGTTCCAGCCTGCCCAGAACGGCCAGCAGCCCGCGTTCTCCGGCGGCTTCTCGTCGTCGGACTCCTCGGCTCCTGCGTCGGCGTCACCGTGGCTGGGCACCCCCGGTCAGGGAGCACCCGGCCAGGGAGCACCCGCCCAGGCCGCCGGCGGCCAGCCGCCGACGTCCAAGAAGCGCTGGCTCCCCTGGGCGATCGGCGGCTGCGGCTGCCTCCTGATCCTGGCGATCGTCGCCGTGGTCCTGATTTTCGTCTTCGTCATCAACGCCACGAGCGGCCCGCGCAGCACGGTCGAGCAGTACGAGCAGGCGTGGGTCGACGGCGACTGCGAGGCGTTCTTCGCCACCACCACCGAGGACTTCCGCGCCGAGGCCACCTGCGACGACTTCGAGAGCGCCGCCTCAGAGATCTCCGACTTCGAGTTCGAGATCGTCGAGACCTCGAGGAGCGGCGACTCCGCGACGGTGTCGGTCGAGGAAACCTACACCTACTACGGCGACGAGTACGAGCAGTCCGGCGACTTCCATCTGGTCAAGGTCGACGGCGACTGGCTGATCGACTCCTCGTCGGTCGACTGACCGGCGGGGGCCGCCCTCCGGAGCACGGTGCCATCCGGAGGGCGCGCCCGTGTCAGTAGGCGACGGTGAAGCGCTCGCGACGGTGCGCGGGCTCCTCGATCTCGTCGACGACGGCGAGCGCGAGGTCCGCTCCGGAGATGAAGGACTGACCCTCGTCATCGGTCAGCAGCACGTCTCCGCCGGTGCGGTAGCTGCCCGTCGCCTCTCCGGGCGCGAAGCCGCCGAAGCCGCCCGCGGGGCTGACGTAGAACCAGTCATGCTCCTCGCCTGTCGCCCGGAGGTCCTCGAGCACGCCGCCGAGCTCGCGGGCCTCATCCTTGATCGCGTCCGGGAACTCGGGGGTGTCGATGACGAGCGGGCCATCCTCGGAGACCCGCAGCGACCCTGCACCGCCGATGACGCCCAGCCGCCGACTGCCGACCAGCGGCAGCACGGCGCTGTACACGGCGCGCAGGGCGCCGGGCTCGGCGAGGTCCCCGCGCGGGGACGCCGCCTCGATGACGACGTCGGCGCCCTCGAGCACCGATCCGACGAATGCCGTGTCCCGCAGGTCGCCGGCCGCGTGCGATGCGCCCTCGGGCAGGGAGTCGGGGGCGGTGCGGGAGACGGAGACGACGTCGTGACCGCGACGAGCGGCCTCCGCGACGATGTGCGAGCCGGCGTAGCCGGTGCCTCCGAGGACGATGATGCGAGCCATGTCTGCTCCTTCCGGGCGGGATGCGCCCTGACGATGGGTGAGCACGGCCGAGACGGCCATGCGGCGGGGACGACGGCGCCGATCGACAACCGGTTGACAGCCGATCGACAGCCGATCGCCTCTGTGCACTCGATGGTCACTATAGGTAACCTAGGAACTGTCGGGAAGTAGGCACCTTGAGGTAACTGCCTCGAGGTGCCCGGAGCTCCAGCTCCACCTCGTTCCCGGCCGCTCCGGAAGGACTCAGATGGCCCTCGACTTCGACCCCTTCGACCGCACCTGCCCCTCGCGCGGCCTGCTCGACCGCATCGGCGACCGCTGGACGGTGCTGGTGATCCTCACGCTCCAGGACGGTCCGCTGCGCTTCTCGCAGATCCGTCGTCGGATCGACGGCATCTCCCAGAAGATGCTCACCCAGACCCTGCGCTCCCTCGAAGCCGACGGGCTCGTCGAGCGGACCGTCTTCGCCGAGGTCCCGCCGCATGTCGAGTACGAGCTGTCCGAGCTGGGCGGCACGCTCCTCGAACCCCTCGACGCCCTGTTCGAATGGGCACGCTCCCACATGCCGCAGGTGCTCGCGGCACGCCGGGAGGCGAGCGGCGGCGAGCAGGAGCCCGGGGACGACCCAGAGCGCGTGCGCGCAGCCGGCTGAGCACGGTCGGCTGAGCGCGGTCGCCGAGGTCGTTCAGAAGGAGTCGGGCATGCGGACGCTCGTCGTCGGCGGCTGGCAGAAGACCGGCAGCGGCAGGCATCCCAGCGAGCTGCTCGAGACCTTCATGCTGCGCACGATCACCAGGGAGACCGCGCCGTCGGGCAGTTCGGGTGCGGAGGCGGACGGATCCGTGATCGTCCGCTCGTCCATCAGACGGGCGCTGATCAGATAGGGCAGCGCGCAGTCCTCGACCGCAGCGAGATCGGTGACCAGGACGGCATGCAGGTCGGCCTCCGGGTCGTCGATCGGGAAGCCGTGCCCGTCGCCCGAGCTGTCGACCTCGGAGCGGAGCACCTCCTGGCATGTCCCGTCATCGCCGAGGAGCTCGCCCGTCGCGCCATCCCCCTCCGACCAGGAGTCGACCGACCGCAGCGTCAGGGCCGCGGCCTCGGCCGCAGTCCGCCTCTGATCGGTCGGGCCGACGGGGACCTCGCGGTACTCGACCTCGATCAGGGTGCATCTCTGTCGATGATCGGAGGTGAACCAGCCGCTGTCGACCGGGTGGATCGCGCAGCGCAGCCTGCGCTCCGCGCCGACAGGCTCACCGAACTCCTCATCCAGGATCGCGGCGTCGGCGGCGGCGAGATCGGCCAGCTCCGCGACCCCTGCCGCCAGGCCGGCCGTCGCATCACGCTGCGCGTCCCGGGGCAGGAGCAGGGTGACCTGCACGAGGGCGACGCCCCAGATCAGCACGACGACGAGGACGATCGCGCAGAGGACGATGCCGATCCGTCGGCCCAGGCCCCTGCGCATCGTGACCATGCTCGACCCCCTGCCCCGACCCCGGATGCGCCCGGGAACTGCTCCGACTGCTCCCAGAATGCCCCACCCGCGCCGTCACCACCAGGCCCGACGTGCCCCGCGCCGCATGTCGCGGCCGGAATGTCGGGACCGCGTGATGTGCTGGAGGGATGGAAGCCCTCCCCCTCGTCCTGGTCCTGCTGCTCGGCATCGCGCTCGGTGCGACCGGGACGTTCCTGATCATGCGCGAGCGCTCGCGCTCCGCCGAGACCCGCCGCGAGGAGCAGGCGGGAGCCTCCGCCATGCTGCTGGATCTGGCCGGTGAGCGCTTCGATCGCGACACGGCCCGACGAGAGGCCGCGGACCAGGCGCGGGAGGCGAGCCTCCACCGCACCCTCGCCCCCATCAGCGAGTCCCTCGCCCAGGTGGAGCGGGCCCTCGCAAGGACCGAGCGGCTGCGCGCCGAGTCCGAGGGGATGCTGCGCCAGCACCTCGGGGAGCTCGCCGCACGTACCGAGCAGCTCGATGCGGGGACCCATGCCCTCACGGCCGCCCTCCGCGCCCCCACAGCGCGGGGGCGATGGGGTGAGGTGCAGCTGCGGCGGATCGTCGAGGCCGCGGGCATGCTCGAGCACGTCGACTTCAGCGAGCAGCTGCCGGGGAAGCGGGCCGACGGCGCAGGCGGTCAGCGCCCCGACCTGGTGGTCCACCTCGCCGGGGACCGCCGGGTGGTGGTGGACGCCAAGGCGCCGATGGAGGCCTACCTCGACTCCGTCGAGGAGGCCGATCCCGATCGCGCCGCGGGTCGTCGGCATGCGCATGCGAAGGCGCTGCGCCGCCACGTCGACGTGATCTCCTCGAAGGCCTACTGGAAGGCGCTGGGCGACACCCCGGAGTTCACGGTCCTGTTCGTCCCCAGCGACGGAGTGCTCGCGGCCGCGCTCGAACCGGATCCGGGCCTGCTCGAGCACGCCTTCACCCAGGACGTCGTGATCGCCTCCCCCGCCACGCTGATGGCACTGCTGCGCACCGTCGCGCACACCTGGCGCACCGACGCCCTGAACCGCGATGCCCGCACCGTGCTGGAGACCGGGCGGGAGCTCCATCATCGGCTCGGGACCCTCAGCGGGCACCTGGGCAAGGTGGGGCGCTCGCTGGACTCCTCGGTCGCGGCGTTCAACGACGCCGTCGGCTCCCTGCAGTCGCGCGTGATGGTGACCGCACGCCGCTTCGAGGACCTGGGGCTGACGGCCACCCGGATCGATGAGGTCGATCAGCTGACGCGCCGAGCCCGCACCCTCGACGAGTCCGAAATCGCCGATCTCGCCACCCCTGCGGACAGCAGTCTCAAGGAGGAGGCCGACGACGGCCGGTCGGCGAGCTGAGCCTCGCCGCCTCGGGCCTGCCGACTGCGGGACCGTCGCTTCTCGAGTCCGTCCAGCAGCAGGTCGACACCCAGCATGAACTCGTCGTCGACCTCGAGGGTGGCACCCTCGAGCACCGGCACGGCGGCATCGGCTGCAGGTGATCGCGACTCCAGGGCGTACAGCCGATGGACGTGCGGGAAGCGCTCGCTCGTGACCGCATCGGAGAGCAGCGCGGCTCCGTCGGCGGTCGCCGCCAGCATCCCCTCATCGGCGAGCGAGCGCTCCAGCTCGACCATGGAGGCGGCGAGCTGGGAGATCACCAGGATCACTCCGAGCTTCGCCTCGTCGTCGATGTCGAGATCCTCCAGCGCGCCGACGCCCAGATCCGCCGCCCGCACCGAGTTCGGCATCAGCACGGCGGCCTGGCCCCGCGGGATCTCCAGCGCCCAGGGGTGCGACCGATAGACCTCGCGCACCATCAGCGCCCAGGCCCGGAGCCCTTCGCGCCATCCGTCAGGAAGCCGCACCTCCTCGGGGATGCTCAGCGCCGCATCCTGCATGAGCTGCAGCAGCTCCTCCTTGCTGGAGACGTAGCGGTACAGGGACATGGTGGTGAACCCCAGAGACGCCGCGACAGCCTGCATCGTCACGGCGGCGAGCCCCTCGGCATCGGCGATAGCCCTCGCCGTCGCCGTGGCGGCGTTCGTCTTCCCACGGCGGACCGCCGGGTGACCGCACCCGCGCGCACCGGACCGTCGGCGGCAGGCCGTCAGCGGTAGGCCGTCAGCGGCAGGCGGCCGGCCGATCAGGACTCGGCGGTGGCGCGGTCCCCGCTGGGCTTGGTGCGGCGGTCGCCGTCCCCCCGCGAGGACAGCTCCTGGCGCAGCTCGCGCGGCAGCGAGAACATCAGGTCCTCGGTCGCGGTGCGCACCGGCTTGACGTCGCCGTAGCCGCGCTCGGCGAGCTCGGCGAGCAGCTGCTGGACCAGGATGTCCGGGACCGAGGCGCCCGAGGTCACGCCGACGGTCCCGACGCCCTCGAACCACTCCTCACGCAGCTCCTCGACGGAGTCGATCCGATGAGAGGCCTTGGCGCCGGCCTCGAGCGCGACCTCCATGAGACGCACCGAGTTGGAGGAGTTCGGGGAGCCGACCACGAGCACCAGGTCCGACTCCGGAGCGATCTTCTTGATCGCGACCTGCCGGTTCTGCGTGGCGTAGCAGATGTCGTCGCTGGGCGGGGCCTGCAGCGTCGGGAAGCGCTCCTTGAGCCGGTCCACCGTCTCCATGGTCTCGTCGACGCTGAGCGTGGTCTGCGACAGCCACACGACCTTCTCGGGATCGCGCACGGTGACCGAGCCGACGTCGTCGGGCGAGTTCACGATCTGGACGTGGTCCGGCGCCTCCCCCGCGGTGCCCTCGACCTCCTCATGGCCGGTGTGGCCGACGAGCAGGATGTCGTAGTCCTGACGCGCGAAGCGCACCGCCTCCTTGTGGACCTTGGTCACGAGCGGGCAGGTCGCGTCGATCGTGCGCAGGTTGCGCTCCTTCGCCATCTCCCGCACCTTCGGCGAGATGCCGTGCGCGGAGAAGATCACGAGCGAGCCCTCGGGGATCTCGTCGACCTCGTCGACGAACACGGCGCCCTTGTCCTTCAGGCGATCGACGACGTACTTGTTGTGCACGATCTCGTGCCGCACGTACACGGTCTCGTCGTAGTGCTCGAGCGCCCTCTCGACGGCGACGACGGCGCGGTCGACGCCCGCGCAGTATCCGCGGGGCTCTGCCAGGAGGACGGTTCCGGTGCTCACCGCTCCATCGTAGGAAACCGCAGGCCCGATGGGGCGGTCCGTGGGGCGAGGCTCACCAACCCTCCACATGCGCCGTGCTCCCGGGCATCCGGCAACCGGCATCCCACATCCGACGGCGCGGTGCTCCTCCCCATGCGGCCTTCGTCCCCAGCGGGCCCGTCACCGCTGAGCTGTCACCGGGACATGCCAGAGTGGACCCATGAGCCAGACCCTCCCCGAGCCGGAGCCCGGGGCCGACGGCGCCGCAGCAGAGGGCGCCGCGGCCGACGCACCCCGCCGTGCCCTCGCGCCCACCGCCGCGCAGACCACCGCGGAGAACCCCTGGCCCCTGCGCCAGCTGGCGGTGAAGGTCCGCGAGTACGTCGAGCGGATGTCGCCGATCTGGGTCGAGGGCCAGATCGTGCAGCTGAACCGCCGCCCCGGCTCCGGCATGGCCTTCATGACGCTGCGGGATGCGGAGGTGGACATGTCCTTCTCCGTCCCGGTGCGCGAGCGCGTCCTGCGCACGCTGCCCATGGAGCCGGTCGCGGGCGCGCGAGTCGTCGTGCACGCCAGGCCGACCTTCTGGACCAAGCGCGGCAGCCTCCAGCTGGAGGCCGACGACATGCGCCCCGTCGGCATCGGAGAGCTCCTCGCGCAGCTCGAGCAGCTCAAGCGAGTGCTCGCCGCGGAGGGCCTGTTCGATCCCGCCCGCAAGAAGCCCCTGCCGTTCCTTCCGCGCACGGTCGGGCTCATCTGCGGCCGCGAGTCCGCCGCCGAGCGCGATGTGGTCGTCAACGCCCGGCGCCGCTGGCCCGCGGTGCGCTTCGAGATCCGCGAGGTCGCGGTGCAGGGGGCGAAGGCCGTGCGCGAGGTCTCGGCAGCACTGCGGGAGCTCGACGATCTCGAGGAGGTCGACGTCATCATCGTCTCCCGAGGAGGGGGCTCGCTCGAGGACCTGCTGCCCTTCTCCGACGAGCAGCTCACGCGCCTGGTCGCCTCCGCCTCCACCCCGATCGTCTCGGCCATCGGACACGAGGTCGACACGCCGCTGATCGACCTCGCCGCCGACGTCCGCGCCTCGACACCGACGGACGCCGCCAAGCGAGTGGTCCCCGACATCCAGGCGGAGCTGGACCAGCTCACACTCGGACGCACCCGTCTGCGCACCGCGATCCGCGGCCGCCTCGAGCGCGAGCAGTCCGCACTGGAGGCGATCCGCTCACGGCCGGTGCTGGAGGATCCCACCACCATCCTCACCGGCCGAGCCGACGAGATCCGCTCTCGCACGGCGCTCGCCCGCACCCTCATCGGCGCACGGCTCGACCGCGCCGCGGACGAGGTCGCGCACCTCGGACGGCAGGTCCGAGCGCTCAGCCCCCTGGCCACCCTCGAGCGCGGCTACGCCGTCGTGCAGACTCCCGACGGCGCGATCCTGCGCTCCCCCGCCGACTCGGCTCCCGGCGATCCGCTCACCGTGAGGGTCGCCGACGGCCGCTTCGGCGTCCAGCGCACCGAGCACGACCCCTACATCCCCCCGACCCGCGAGGAGACCGCATGACCGCCGCCGACGACCACCGCACCGAGAGCATCGAGCCGGCCGAGCCCGCCGACGCCGACGCAGCCGAAGCGCTGCCCGAGGACATCGCAGCGCTCAGCTATGAGGCCGCCCGGGACCAGCTCGTCGACGTGGTCCGACGACTCGAGTCCGGGCAGGGCGGCCTCGAGGACTCGATCGCGCTGTGGGAGCGCGGAGAGATGCTCGCCCGCCGCTGCCAGCAGTGGCTCGATGGCGCCCGCGAACGCCTCGAGGACGCCGTCTCGGCCCGTCGCGACGAGGGGTGAGAGAGGCTCTCGCGGTTCCGGTCGGATCGGCCTCCCGTGGGGTGGTCGTCACGTCCGACCGTGCTCACGTCCGACCGTGCTCGCGTCCGATCTGAACCCGGTCCGACGGTCGTCGCGCAGAACGAGCGGAGTGTCAGCTCATCGAGCTGATCGATGCCTCCATCACCGCACGCAGCTCGGCGTCGTCAGTCGTCCCGTGCACGAGGATCCCCCAGCCGTCGCCTGCGCAGGAGAGCCCACGGGCGAGCTCCTCCTCGGAGGAGCCGCCGGTCGCGAGCACCTGGCACTGGGCCCCCTCGACCTCGATCTCCTCCTCGACCGATGCACCGGGCAGTGCCGCGGCGATGACGGGGGCGCCGATCTCCTCCTGCTCCGTCAGGGTCACCAGCTCTCCGTCGGGCGACGTGTAGGTGATCTCCCAGCTGGCGACGTCCGACGCATCCAGCCGCGCAGTGCGCACCGTCCACTCCTCACCCAGGGCCGGCTCGGCGACCGGGAAGTCCACGGCGCCGCGGGCGCGCTCCGCGGTCTCCGACAGATCCAGCTGCGAGTTCTCGGGCGTCTCCTGGTCATCCTTGCTGCCGACGCCGAAGAACGCGATCGCGATGAGCACGACGACCGCCATCGTCAGGCTCATCGCCCACACCATGTTCCGCAGCGGAGTCCTCGCCATATCGGCATAGCGTGACTTCCTGGGCGCCGGGGCCGGTGCCGAGGCAGGGACCTGATCGTGCGGAGCATGCTCCGACGGAGACTGGTCCGACGGGGACTGGTCGGTGGGAGCCTGGTCCGACGAGACCTGGTCAGTGGGAGCCTGGTCGGGTGCAGCGCTGTCGGCCGTCATCGGAGAGGGTGAGGAAGAGGCGTCGGAGGGACCGTGCATGCCCCCATTCTCCCCTGCCGCGCCTGAGGGCAGGGCGAGTGATCCCCCACTGGTCCACGCACCGGTCCGCACCCGTCCACATCAGCGGCCGGACAGTTCGCCCCCAGGCGCGAAACCTGCGATGATCGACGGGTGACTGCCACATTCCTCATCGTCGGTGAAGCCCTCACGGATATCGTCGTCCCTGCGGACGGCCCCCGTGCCGAGCACCCCGGCGGATCCCCCCTGAATGTGGCCGTGGCCCTCGGACGCCTCGGCCACGACAGCCATCTGCTCACCCACATCGGCAAGGACGCCCGAGGCGACGCGATCCGCGCCCACCTGGAGGAGTCCCGGGTGGCCCTCACGCCCGGCAGCGTCGTCGACGCCCCCACCTCCACCGCCCAGGCCGTGCTGGACGAGACGGGTGCTGCGACCTACACCTTCGACATCCAGTGGGATCCGAACCCGACGGGACTGCCCGATCAGGTCTCCGCCGTGCATACCTCCTCGATCGCCGCCGTGCTGCAACCGGGCGCCTCGACCGTCGTCGACGTGCTGCGCCGCTATCGCGACACCGCGCTGATCAGCTATGACCCCAACGCCCGGCCGAGCCTGATGGGCGATGCCGCAGCGACCCGTGAGCTGGTCGAGGCGAACATCGCGCTCAGCGACGTGGTCAAGTCCTCCGACGAGGACGTCGCCTGGCTCTACGGCACGGACGATGTCGAGGACGTCGTCGCGTCCTGGCGCCGGCTCGGGCCGGGCCTCACCTTCCTCACCCGCGGGGGCGAGGGCGCTGTCGGATTCTCCGACGCCGGCCGCGTCCAGGTCGCCCCGTTCAAGGTGCAGGCCGTCGACACCGTCGGCGCCGGTGACACCTTCTCCGCCGGCATCCTCGATGCCCTCGCCGACAAGGGACTGGTGGGCGCCGGAGCGCGGGAGCAGCTCGCCAGCACCCCGTCCGACGATCTCGCGGGGGTGCTCCGGCGCGCCTCGCGTCTGGCCTCGGTGACGGTCTCCCGCGCCGGAGCCAATCCCCCGTGGAGCCATGAGCTCGCCTGAGCTCCCGGCTCCGCCCCGATCCACCGTGCCCCGTCTGTCGCCGCAAGATGGGCGGGGCCGGATTCCCGGGCCCGCCTGATCCGGCCCGGGCCGCCGGGCCCGCGCCCCGGGCCCCGACCTCCTCGGAACAACGACGTCTCCGTACCACCACCAGGGAGCAGCAGCACATGTCCCAGAACACCACCGCCGAATCCGACGGCTACCGCATCGAGCACGACACCATGGGCGAGGTCCGCGTACCCGCGTCCGCCCTGTACCGCGCCCAGACGCAGCGCGCCGTCGAGAACTTCCCGATCTCCGGCCAGGGGCTGGAGCCAGCGCACATCCACGCTCTCGCCGAGGTGAAGAAGGCCGCCGCCCGCGCCAATCTCGAGCTCGGCGTGCTCGACGAGCGCACTGCCGGTGCGATCATCGCCGCAGCCGACGAGGTCATCTCCGGCGCGCACGACGACCAGTTTCCCGTGGACACCTATCAGACCGGCTCCGGCACCAGCTCGAACATGAACATGAACGAGGTGCTGGCGACGCTCGCCTCCCACGACGGTCTCGAGGTCCACCCCAACGACCACGTCAACGCCTCCCAGTCCTCCAACGACGTCTTCCCGACGTCGGTGCACGTCGCGGTCACCGCGGGCGTCGTCGAGACGCTGCTGCCCGCACTCGCCCACCTGGCCGAGTCCCTCGAGACCAAGGCCGAGGCCTGGAAGAGCGTCGTGAAGTCCGGTCGGACCCATCTCATGGACGCGACACCGGTGACCCTCGGCCAGGAGTTCGGGGGCTACGCCGCCGCGATCCGCTACGGGATCGAGCGCGTCGAGGCGGCTCTGCCTCGCACCGCCGAGGTCCCGCAGGGCGGCACTGCCGTCGGCACCGGCATCAACACCCCCGCCGGTTTCCCGCAGAAGGTCATCGCGAACCTCGCCGAGCAGACGTCCCTCCCGCTCACGGAGGCGCGCAACCATTTCGAGGCGCAGTCCGCGCGCGACGGTCTGGTCGAGATGTCCGGCGCGCTGCGCACCATCGCGGTGTCGCTGACGAAGATCTGCAATGACCTGCGCTGGATGGGGTCCGGCCCCAACACGGGTCTCGGCGAGATCGCCATCCCCGATCTGCAGCCGGGCTCCTCGATCATGCCCGGCAAGGTCAATCCCGTCATCCCCGAGGCCGTCCTCCAGGTGTGCGCGAAGGTCGTCGGCAACGACGCGGCCATCGCCTGGGGCGGCGCGCAGGGCGCCTTCGAGCTGAATGTGCAGATCCCCCTGATGGGAACCAGCCTCCTGGAGTCGATCCGCCTGCTCGCCAGCGCCTCCACGGTCCTCGCGGACAAGACGGTCGACGGGCTCGTCGCCAACGAGGACAAGGCCCGCTTCTATGCCGAGGCCTCCCCCTCGATCGTGACGCCCCTGAACAAGCTCATCGGCTACGAGTCGGCCGCGAAGATCGCCAAGCATGCCGTCAAGGAGCAGGTCTCAGTGCGCGAGGCGACCATCGCTCTCGGGTTCGTCGAGCGCGGCGAGCTGACCGAGGCCCAGCTCGATGAGGCCCTCGACGTGCTCTCCATGACCTCGCCGAAGGCCTGAGCGCCTCGGCGGCGCGCGCCGCTGTCCGGCATCGCGACCGAGCGCCCCGCCCCCGCGAGGGACGGGGCGCTCGTCGTCCCTTGACCTGGAGCGCACTCCAGGGAGTGTGCTGGCGGCATGTGGATCCTCCTGCTCACGCCCTTCGCGCTCCTGGCCCTGTCCCAGATCCTCGCCCTCGTCGCCTTCGCGCAGGCGGTGCCCGAGAGCGGGGCGAGCCCCGCCGCCCTCGCGGCACCCCTGATCGCCTATGCGTCGGCCGCGCTGCTGAGCGTCTCCGCCGTGGCGCTCGCGGCGCTCCCCTCCCGCCTCGGCGAGCCCGCGCCAAGGGAGGTGCTCATCGCCTTCGGCCTGCTCGCCGGAGTGATGGTGTGCGCCGCTCCCCTTCTGTGGGGGCGGACGATCGGCGAGTTCCACCTCAGCCACCATCTGGTGCGGGGCGCGCTCGTCGCGGTCTGCCTCGTGCTTTACTCCTGGTATGTCGCTTCCCATCGGTGAGGTGTCCCGCCGCAGCGGGCTGAGCCCGGACGCCCTGCGCTTCTACGAGCGCGAGGGCATCATCCCACCGGCGGCGCGCACGGGCGGCGGGGCGCGACGCTATGATCCCTCGGTCCTCGACCAGCTGCGCATCGTCGGCGCGCTGCGCCGGATCGGGTTCGGCCTGGACCAGGTGCGCGACCTCCTCGCGGCGAAGACAGAGCACAGCACGGTACGCGGAAGGATCGAGGCGGCGCGGTCGAGCCTGGACCGGCTGGGCGAGCTCCTCGACGAGAGGGAGCGCGCCCTCGCGGAGGCGCGGGAGCAGCTGCAGACCTGGCGTGCTGAGCTCGACGCCGGGGAGCCGTGGCCGGACATCCCGGTGCACTGCGAGGTCGCAGACAAGGAGGCTGACGGGACGCATGCACGCATGTGATCGCCATATGCCATCACCCGCACGCATTCGTCCCGTGCGTACCGGATCACACCGAGCGCTGCGGTTCTCCGCACCTGTTCGGGTGGCACGCAGGAGTGGATCGCGCTGCCCGTGGCCCTAGCGTCGATACCATGACACCGACACCCCCCTGAACTCCGTCGCCGCCTGGGCGGTCGACCTCATGGAGACCCTCGGCGCGCCCGGCACCGGCATCGCCATCGCCCTGGAGAACCTCTTCCCGCCTCTCCCCAGCGAGATCATCCTCCCGCTGGCGGGATTCACCGCGAGCCGAGGCAGCTTCAGCCTGATCGAGGCGCTCGTGTGGACCACCGCCGGGTCCGTGGTCGGCGCGCTCATGCTGTACGGGCTCGGGGCCTGGCTCGGAGCGGACCGCCTGAAGCGCGTCGCCGGTCGGCTGCCGCTGGTCCGCGTCGCCGATGTCGAGCGGGCCGAGGCGTGTTTCGCCCGCCACGGCGGGAAGGCCGTCCTGCTGGGGCGGATGATCCCCCTCTTCCGCAGCCTCATCTCGATCCCCGCAGGAGTCGAACGGATGCCGCTGGGCCGGTTCACGCTGCTCACCAGCATCGGCAGCGGCCTGTGGAACACGGTGTTCGTGCTGGCCGGCTACGGACTCGGTGAGAACTGGCATCTGGTCAAGCAGTACTCTGACATCCTGCAGAAGCTGGTCATCATCGCCTGCGCGGCAGCTCTCGCCGGGTTCCTCACGATCCGGATCCGTCAGGGCCTGCGGGCGCGCCCAGCACGATGAACACCTCGATCATGAGGAGGACCGGGTCGGTCATGGCTGCGCCCCAGGTCGCGCATGCGGCGCTGCACCGCACCGTCGAAGCGGCCGCGATCGTCGCCCTGGTCCCCCTTCTGGTCGTCGCCCTGCTGACGCTGCCCGCGAACGCGCGCTCCTCCCGCAGCGCGCTCGGCGCCGTGGACCGCCTTCATGCCTGGGCGGATGGCCGCACCGCGTCCGATGGGCTCCGCGCAGCGCCGCTGCGTCCGCTGCGACGCCCCACCGCGTTCCTCGGGGTGCAGCTCGGGCTCGGCATTCTCGCCGCAGCGATCTGGGCGCTGATCCTGCTGGGCCTGGTCACCGGCGCGAGCATGCTGGTCGGCGCCGCCACCGGTGGGCCGGTGGCCGTGTTCGACGCCCCCGCGGGTGCCGTGACCTGGGAGTCCGTCCTCTGGTTCGGGCCGCCCGGGCTGGTGCTGCTGTTCCTTGCGCTGTGCGGGCTCGCCGGGACCTGCTGGCTGTCCCGCCTGGCACGCGCCGCCTTCTCCCGGCCTGCCGCCGAGGACCTGGAACGGCAGGTCCGCTCGCTGTCCACCACCCTGGACGATGTGGTCGTGGCAGTGGACGGCGAGCGCCGACGCATCGAGCGCGATATCCACGACGGCGTCCAGCAGCGGGTCGTCGCCCTGTCGCTGCTCCTCGCACGCGTCGAGCGCACCGTGCCCGGGTAGGAGCAGGACGCCCTCCTGAGCCGCGCCCGGGACGAGGTCCAGACGGTCCTGGACGATCTGCGCGAGGTGTCCTGGCGGCTGCATCCGGCGATGCTCGCCCGCGACGGCCTAGACGCTGCCCTCGAGGCGCTGCGCGACCGCACGACGCTGCCGACCGCCCTGCACATCGACCCGCGTCCTGATTCCGCCCCCGGCATCGACCGGCACTCGGACGTCGCGCGCCGTACCGACCTCGTGACGGAGACAGCCGCCTTCTATGCGGCGAGCGAGGCCGTCTCCAACGCGCTCAAGCACTCCGGGGCGACGCGGCTGGAGATCCGGCTCACCCGTGAACCCGGCGCGCTGAGCATCAGGGTCCTGGACGACGGCCGCGGCGGCGCCGATCCCGACGGGCCGGGGCTCGGTGGGATCCGCTCCCGCGTCGCTGCCCGCGGTGGGACCATGCAGGTGACCAGCCCCGACGGGGGCCCGACGACCGTGGAGGCCCGCTTCCCATGCGCATAGTGCTCGCCGAAGACTCCCTCCTGCTGCGCGAGGGCGTCGCCCAGCTCCTCGCCCTCGAGGGACACGAGATCGTCGACGGCACCTCGAACGCGACCGAGCTGCTGCGCGCCGTCGCCCAGCACGCACCGGCTCTCGCGATCATCGATGTGCGCATGCCCCCGGACTTCGTGGATGAGGGCGTGCACGCAGCGCTGCGGATCCGCCGCGACCACCCCGGGACCGCCGTGCTGCTGCTGTCCCAGGTCATCGAGCGGCGCTATGCCCGTGAGCTGCTGGACGGCTCCGGCGACGTGGGCTACCTGCTCAAGGACCGGGTCTCCGACATCCGTCACTTCCTCGACGCCATCGAGGCGGTCGCCGCCGGCGGCACCGCCTTCGACCCCGAGGTGATCCGCCAGCTCCTCGCCGCGAGCAACGGACTCGCCCCCCGTCTCGCCGCGCTCACGGACCGGGAGCGGGACGTCCTGGCGCACCTGGCGCAGGGACTCTCCAACACCTCGATCGCTCAGCGCCTCTGCATCAGCCGCAGCGGCGTCGAGAAGCACATCAACACGATCTTCTCGAAGCTCGCCATCCCCGCCGGCAGGGAGGTCAATCGACGCGTCCTCGCCGTGCTCCTGTACCTCGGCGCCGAGCATGGCTGACGCCGCCGAGGCCCCTTCCGCCCCGCACCATCCGAACCATCGACCCGTCTGTGCTGCATCATCGACCCGGTGCGGGCACCCGGGCGGGGACGGACACGCGGACGAGTGCGAGGACGGGACGAACACGCGCATGCGATTGCCATACGCCATCACATGCGCGCATTCGCCCCGCTCGCCGCGCCTCCCTGCGCTCCCACCGCGCCGTGCCTCGCCTCGCCCGCCTTGCGGCGCCTGCCGAATGCTCCGCGTGCGCACTCCCGACTCATGCCTTCGGTGGGCGCCGGTGCTCGCCACGGCGCAGGATCCTCCGCAGCAGCACCTCCGTCGTGTGCCACTGCAGGAACACCTGCTCCCAGGTCAAGCGGGTGACGTGATATCCCCGCGATCGGAGATAGAGGTCCCTCTCCCGGTCCTCGGCATAGCTGCGGGGGTCGTCATGATGGGCACGGCTGTCGCATTCGATCACCCAGCTCAGCCCGACCAGCAGGTCCATGCGCCGCCGGAGCCCACCCGGGAAGGGCACCTGCGCGCGAACGGCGACGCCGAGGCTCTCGAACCACCAGCGCACCGCCGTCTCAGAGCCCGACTCCGCGTCGGCCCGGATCCGGGACAGTGCGCGGCGCGGGTCATGCGGGAGCCCGGCCACTATCCGCTGCGCCTCCAGGAGCGAGACGCGGCCTCGGTGGACCGCGGACTCGAGGATCACGGCGGCCGTCACGGTCGGCAGGCACCGCCCCGCGTGCTCGAGGACCAGCGGCAGGTCCGGGACCGGGTCCGTTCCGGGCCATGCCCTCAGCTGCGGACCGTGGAGGATGATCGGCTGCGCATCGCCGATGCGCTGCGGCTTCCCGTTCCGGCGCCGGATCCGGTCGAGCTTCACCCCGCGCTGCTCCTGTGGGACCACGAGCACGCGAGGGCGGTAGAGGTGCACCCCCTGGACAGGCGGGACGAACAGGCCGTGCAGCGCCGCACCGTCCGCGCAGGTGGGACGCATGCCCTGACGGAGCACTGCGACCACGTCCGGTGGCGCGTCCTCGGCGACATACCACGGCCCGACCCGGCGCAGCCCCCAGGCGCGCGGTCCCGGTTCGAGCTCGGGACGCTCCGCGACCACCTGCGCCAGCCGCGTGCGATGGATGATGCCGGGGATCTGCATGCCCCTGATCCGACCACCGTCCTCGTGGCACCGCCATGGGGCGCCGCGGAATGTGGAAAAGCGGGGCGGAGGGGGCGGTCGGGGAGGTTACGGGACGCATGCGCGCATGTGATCGCCATAGGCCATCACGTGCGCGCATGCGTCCCATGCCCCAGCGGGGCCTTGCGTCCGTGCGCGATCAGAGCACCGGCTCGTCCAGGACGTGCGTGACGAGCTCAGCCACCTTGGAGCGCTCGGAGCGCTGCAGCGTGACATGGGCGAAGAGCTCGTGCTCCTTGAGGGCCTCGACCACGGAGGCGATGCCGTCGTATCGACCGATGCGCAGGTTGTCGCGCTGGGCGATGTCGTGGGTGAGGACGACGCGGGAGTTCTGACCGATGCGGGAGAGCATGGTCAGAAGGACGTTGCGTTCGAGGGACTGCGCCTCGTCGACGATCACGAAGGCGTCGTGGAGGGAGCGGCCACGGATGTGCGTCAGCGGCAGCACCTCGAGCATCCCCCGGGAGAGGACCTCATCGATCACGTTCTGCGAGACCATCGAGCCGAGCGTGTCGAATACGGCCTGACCCCACGGCCCCATCTTCTCTCCCTGGTCGCCGGGCAGGTAGCCGAGCTCCTGACCGCCTACCGCGTACAGGGGCCGGAACACCATGATCTTGCGCTGGGTGCGACGCTCGAGGACAGCCTCGAGCCCCATGCAGAGCGCCAGCGCACTCTTGCCGGTGCCGGCACGTCCGCCGAGGGAGACGATGCCGATGGATTCGTCGAGCAGCAGGTCGATCGCGACCCTCTGCTCAGCGGAGCGGCCGGAGACGCCGAAGACCGTCTGATCACCGGGCACCAGTCGAACCTTCTTCTCACGGGTGACGCGACCGAGAGCGGAGCCGCGGGCGGAGGTGATCGTCAGTCCCGTGTGGACCGGCAGATGCACGACGCCGGGGATCTCGACCTCGTCGCCGTCGTAGAGCGCGGTCATCGTCTCCTCGTCGGTCGCGGCGGTGACCATGCCCGTGTACCCGCGGTCGCGGGCGAGCTCGGCGCGATACTCCTCGGCATGGATGCCGGAGGCGGAGGCCTTGATGCGCATCGGCAGGTCCTTGGAGACGAGCACGACGTGCTTGCCCTCCAGCTGGAGGTTCTTGGCGACCGCGAGGATGCGCGTGTCGTTGTCTCCGAGACGGAACCCGTCGGGCAGGGAGGAGACGCTCATGTGGTTCAGCTCCACCTGGACGTGGCCGCCGCTCTTCCCGATCGGCAGGGGCTGGGAGAGGTTCCCGTGCTGTTCGCGCAGGTCGTCGAGGATCCTGAGCGCCTGGCGGGCGAAGTAGCCCAGATCCGGATGATGACGCTTGGCTTCGAGCTCGGTGACCACGACGACGGGAAGCACCACGTCATGCTCGGCGAACCTCACCATCGCGAGCGGATCCGACAGCAGCACCGAGGTGTCGAGGACATAGGTGATGGTCCCGGTGTGCAGGTCCGGAAGCGCTCCCTGCGCTCCGCTGGGCCGCAAGGAGGGGACCACGGGTGCGGGCTCCGGAGCGGAGACGCCTCCGAGCGCCGGGTTCTCGGCCCAGGTCCCATCGATCGAGTCCCCACCGATCGAGTCCCCACCGATCGAGTCCCCACCGATCGAGTCCCCACCGGTCGAGTTCCCACCGATCGCCCCCTCGACCTCCGCGGTCTCTCGTGCCTGCGCTCCGCGCTCTGCGGTCACATGCTCCACAGTGCTCATGTCGTCCATCGGTGCCTCCCGTCAGCAGGTGCTCACCGGGACGATAAGCCCGACCCGGCGGGCCGTCGGGTGCTCCCCGCGGGGCACGGGGTCGACGTTCACCCGATCATCACCCGATGTTGGCCGGATCACATCCGCATCGGATGTCGCCATCCTGCCATCGTCGTCGGCCGACGTCGCATCCCCGCGCCGACGAGACGATGCCGTGACCGCCGACCCCGGACCGCGGCCCCCGCTCAGGCGCCGAAGCGGCGCTCGCGCTTGCAGAAGTCGCGCAGGGCCCGCAGCAGGTCGACGCGACGGAACCCCGGCCAGTAGGTCTCGCAGAACCAGTACTCCGAGTGCACCGACTGCCACAGCAGGAAGCCGGACAGCCGCTGCTCACCGGAGGTGCGGATGATCAGATCCGGATCGGGCTGACCTCGCGTGTAGAGATGCTCCGCGATGGACTCGGTGCTGATCGCCGCGGCGATCTCCTCGGGAGAACGACCCTCGCGGCCGAGGTCCAGCACGAGCTCGCGCACGGCGTCGACGATCTCCTCCCGCCCCCCGTAGCCGATGGCGACGTTCACGGTGAGGGAGGACGTCGGCGTCGCCCCTTCGATCGCCTTCTCGAGGACCCTGCGCCCTTCCGCGGGCAGCGAGTCGAGGCTCCCCGTCAGGCGCACGCAGTAGCCGGCGTCGGCGATCTGCTCGACCGCAGCTCCGATGATCCCGTACAGCGCGGCGAGCTCGTCCTCTGGGCGGCGGACGTTGTCCGTCGACAGCAGCCACACCGTGACCAGGGGGATCTCGAGATCCTGGCACCAGGAGAGGAACTCGAGGATCTTCGCGGCCCCCATGCGATGGCCTTCGGCGGTGGTGGCGCCGGTCGACTTCGCCCAGCGGCGGTTCCCGTCGACGATCACACCCAGGTGCTGCGGCAGATCGAACTCATCGAGCTCCTTGACCAGCCGTCTCTCGTAGACGCGGTACAGGAGGCCGTCGTCGTCCATGGGCCTCCGTTCCACAGGCTCTCCGGTGTTCGCTGTCGGACTGTCGACCTCGGGCGCTCGAGCAGGCCGTTCCGACGTCGTGCCCCATTATCCAAGACGCGGACGAACGTCCCTGCGTCGGAGCGCGAATCGACACGACATCGACACAGCCGCACCATTCCCTGGTTACGGTTCCGTAGGTTACGCTTCGAAGATGAACACCGGCACCCTGCCCGAGGAGGCTCGCACGAAGGAGCCGCTCCTCCCCTCCGATGGAGACCCCCAGCCCGGCGATGACGACATCCCCACCGCCGCGTCGCATCCGTTCGCGCCACGCACCCTGACCCGCGCGATGGCCCGCCGGGGCCAGCAGCTCGGCCTCCAGCTCCCCAAGCCGCGCCTGCGGGGAGTCCTGCACCTGATCACGTTCCCCGCCTCAGTCATCGCGGGACTGCTCCTGGTCGCCCTCGGGGACAGCCTAGGTACCCGATTGGCCAGCGTCATCTATGTGGTCACCGCCGGGCTCCTGTTCGGGATCTCCGCGACCTACCACCGGGGGACCTGGTCCCCCGAGCGCACGATGATGCTGCGCCGCTTCGACCACGCCAACATCTTCCTCATCATCGCCGGCACGTACACGCCGCTCGCCGTCGCCCTGCTCGAGCCCCGGCAGGCGGCGATCCTGCTGACGATCGCCTGGGCGGGCGCAGCGATCGGGGTCTGCTTCCGCCTGTTCTGGACCGGAGCCCCGCGCTGGCTGTACGTCCCCGCATACGTGGCCCTCGGCTGGATCGCCGTGTTCTACATGCCGCAGCTCCAGGCCAGCGGCGGCTGGGCCGTGGTCTGGCTGCTGGTCGCCGGGGGCATCGCCTACACCGCCGGCGCCGTGGTCTACGGACTCAAGGGGCCCAACCCGTCGTTCGCCTGGTTCGGGTTCCACGAGATCTTCCACGCCTGCACGATCGCCGGCTTCGTCTGCCACTTCATCGCCGTCGCGATCGCGGTGATCTGAGCACGCCCGACGAGGCGGCGCTGCCCCAGCGCGGGTGCCGAGCGCACATGCCCGGCGCTCGTGGCTCAGCGCTGCGCAGGAGCCGACCCGTCGGAGTCATCGGATCCGTCGGAACCATCCGGCCCACCGGGCCCACCGGACCCACCGGGCCCATCCGGATCATCGGAGCCGCCTGCGTCCTCCGCGCCACCGGCATCATGCGAGCCGCCGGCGTCGTCCGAACCACCCGCATCGTCGGCCCGGTCCGCGGCGGCCTCCGCGTCGAGGCGCGCGGCGACCTTGGCGTCGGCCTGGACGCGGCGCACGCGGCGATTCATGTCGACCACCAGCAGGATGATCACGGCGCCCACCGCGAACACGAGCAGGAACCCTCCGACGCCGGGGGTGACCGTCGCCGCGGTCATGTCCTCCCCGTCGGATGTCGCGCCCTCCGCGAGCAGCAAGCCGAGCGTGCCGATGCCGAACGGGGTCATCGGGCCTCCTCCGTGTCAGGTCGCAGGCCGGCGAACAGGTCGTCCTCCGGCAGCCGCACCCCGATCCGGGAGATGTGCAGCTCGTAGTCCTCGGTGCCCCAGGCCTCGGTCTCCACATCATGGGAGATGCGGAAGAACGGGCCGTCGGGATCCACCTGGGTGGCATGGGCACGCAGCGCGTCGTCCCGCACCTGCAGGTAGTCGCGCACATCGATGCGCGTGGTCAGCAGACGATCCCGGCCCTCGTCGTAGTGCTGGAGCATCTGCTCGAGCTCCTCGTTGGGCGATCCCATCGCGCGCTGGTGACGGGCGACCGCGGCGAAGCGCTGCCGATGGAAGCCGTTGATGTAGTAGATCTTCGCGATCTCCCAGGGCTCTCCGAGCTCGGGCGCGAAGTCGGGATCCGCGGCCAGAGCGAAGGCGGCCAGGCTGACCCGGTTGACCTGGATGTGGTCGGGATGCGGGTAGCCGCCGTTCTCGTCGTACGTCGTCATGACATGCGGGCGCAGACGACGGACCGCCTCCACCAGGGGGCGCGCGGCCTCCTCCGCCGGGAGGGACGCGAAGCACCCGTCCGGCAGCGGCGGGAGGGGATCGCCCTCAGGCAGACCGGAGTCCACGAAGCCCAGCCACTCGTGGTCCACGCCGAGGATCTCCCGCGCCCTGGCCATCTCCTGGCGTCGGACCGCAGGGAGGTTCCGCTCGAGCTCCGGATCGCCCTTCAGCCGGGGGTTCAGCACGTCGCCGCGCTCACCGCCCGTGCAGGTGATGACCGTGACCTGGACGCCCTCGCGCACGTAGCGTGCGGTCGAGCCGGCGCCCTTGGACGACTCGTCGTCGGGATGCGCGTGGACCGCCATCATGCGCAGGGGCTCATCGGGGGCGGGCAGCTGGACGCTCACGACTCTCCTCGGTCGGGGACGACGACGGACGGCGGGCGCCGAGGCACCACCGCTCGAGAGTACGCCACCGCACCTGGACAGCACCTGCCTCGCGACCTTCCGGGTCCTCACATGTCATCGCCGCCACAGGCCCTCGTCCTTCCGACGCAGCGGACGGGAGGGCTGTCCTCCAGCATCCAGGGGAGGATGGGACACTGAGGGCCATGACCTCACCCTCGGCCCGCTCCTCCGCCCGGAACGTCGACCGGTACGGAAAGCCGCTCGTCTCGCCGCGCTCAGCCCGCCTGCTCGTGATCCTCGGTGCGGTCCTGTTCCTCGCCGCGGTCGTGTTCGTGGGCCTGCGCTTCGCGGATCAGCCTGTGAAGTCCGAAGTCATCTCCTATGAGCACATCGACGAGCATCTGGTGGGCGTCGACTTCCAGGTCACGATGACGCCGGGGACGGCGGCGACCTGCACCCTGCAGGCGCTGAACGAGGGCAGCGCGCAGGTGGGCTTCGTCGAGGTCGACATCGAGGCTCAGTCCGAGCGTCGCACCGCGCACCACGTCGAGATCGCCACCCAGGGCGATGCGGTCACCGCCGAGGTCATCGACTGCGAGGTCGGCTGAGCCCGCTCCCGCATCGCCGGCTGCCCGAGAGGCTCGACCGGAGCGGACGTGACCGGGATCCCAGGTCGCAGTGATCGTGCGGTGTAAGCTACCCCGAACACCCGGCACCGAGCCGGACTTCATCACCCGCACACGGGGCGCATGAGTGTCATGTGCCCCGTGATTCGCGTTGAGGGGCGATCCGCCCGCTCGGCGCCACCACGACGACAGGAGTGAACCCATGAGCAGCCAGCCGAATGGCGCCTGGCTCACCCAGGACGCATACGACCGTCTGGTCCAGGAGCTCGCCGAGCTCGAGGGCCCGCGCCGCACGGAGATCGCCGAGCGCATCGCCGCGGCCCGCGACGAGGGCGATCTGAAGGAGAACGGCGGCTACCACGCGGCTCGCGAGGAGCAGGGCATGAACGAGGCCCGCATCACGGACCTCAAGCATCTGCTGAAGACGGCCGTCGTCGGTGCCGCGCCGGAGGACGACGGCGTCGTCGAGCCGGGCATGGTCGTCACCATCTCCATGGCCGGCAAGGAGCGCACGTTCCTCCTGGGCAATCGCGAGATCGCCGAGGGCAACGACATCGAGGTGTACTCGACCGACTCCCCTCTGGGCACCGCGATCAACGGCTCGTCCGTCGGCCAGACGATCGACTACACCGCGCCCAACGGCAAGGCGCTGCCGATCGAGATCAAGGCCGCCACGCCCTACAAGCCCTGATCCGCACCGCGGGCGCTCCCGACGCAGCCCGCCCTCGTGGAGGAGCCCCGCTCCGGCAGCTGCCGGAGCGGGGCTCCTCCACTATCGGGAGTCGATGTCCCGCCCGTCGGTCCCGCCCGTCGGTCCAGCGGCGCGGTCAAGCGGCGCCTCAGCGGGCCCGAGCGGCGCGGAAGCGGCGGTTGCGGCGCGCGAGCTCCGCGAAGTGCGCTTCGGTGGCTCTGTCGGTCCCGAGCTCGGGACTGGGATCCCGGCCGACGACGTACAGCAGCGTGGCGTTGATGAAGGCGATCAGCGGGATCGCGAACAGCGCACCGGGGATCCCGGCGACCATCGCGCCGGCGGCCACGCCCAGGAAGACCGCCAGCGGATGCAGCTCCACGGCCTTGCCCATGAGGAACGGCTGCAGCACGTTCCCCTCGATCTGCTGCACCGCGAGCACCACAGCGAGCATGATCACCGCGAACACCCACCCCTGGAGGACGAGCACCAGGAGAACGGCGATCGCGCCGGAGATGATGGCGCCGACCAGCGGGATGAAGGAGAACAGGAAGACCAGCAGCCAGATCGGCACCGCGTAGGAGCCCATGCCCAGGCACACCATGCCGATCGCGATGCCGGTCGCGTCGACGCCGGCCACCAGGATCTGGGTGCGCACGTACGCCGACAGCGCCTTCCATCCCCTGCGGAAGGCCTCGTTGGTCGTCACCCGCGAGGCCGGCGGGAGCAGCCCCAGCAGCCAGCGCCAGATCGTCGGCCCGCTCGAGAGCATGAAGAACAGGCTGAAGAGGCAGACGACGATCCCGGTGCCGATGTTCGCGAGCACCGCGGCCGTGCTCATCGCGGAGCTGACCAGGGCGTCGGCGTTCGCCTGCAGCTGCGCGAGCCCCTCGTCGATCGCCTCGTCGATCATCGGGGCATCGATGTCGAAGGTCGTGGTCACCCAGCTCAGCAGTGACTGGAAGCCGGTGACCGCCTTGTCCTGGATGTCCGCCCACTGGGCGATCAGCTGGCGGCCCGCGAGCGTGAACATGCCGGCCACGATGAGGATCAGCCCCAGCAGGGCGATCCCGCTGGCTGCGCCCCGCCCCAGGAAGGTGTAGCGGGTGAGCGCCTTGACGACCGGCATCAGCAGCACCGTGAGCAGCACTGCCAGCAGCACCGGGACGAGGATCGTGGAGACCTGCATGAGGCCCCAGAGCACGAGCGCGGCGGCGGCGGCGATCACGAGGAAGCGCCAGGACCAGGCTGCGAGCCGACGCACGCCCATGGGGATCTCCTCGACCTCGCGAGGATGCACGTGCTCGCGCGGCTGTGGTCGCAGCTTGGGCATCGGGGTTCCTTCCGTCGCACCGGGCGATTGACCCGCTCACTCTAGCGGTCGACGGAACCCGGAACACGGAAGGCGACGGCAGGAGCGGAAGGATCCGACGAAGGTCGACGCGCGGATCCCCCGGTCGGAGGTGGGGACGATGCTCGCGGCCCTCTACCGTGGAAGCATGTCCAGCGCCGATCCCCTCCCCGCCCCTCCCCACGGCTCATCCCCCGGCCCCTCCGCGACGCGCCCTGGGGTGTCCTCCGGGACGCACCCCGCGACGTCGGCCGAGACCGGTGGTCCGTCCTCCTCCGCCGCGGCCCTGCCGGCCGACGCTCCGCTGTCCGCCACCGCCGCCGTCGACGAGGGCGCGGCCCTCTCGATCCGAGGACTGGCCAAGTCCTTCGGCGACAGCGAGGTCGTCCACGGCCTCTCCCTCGATGTCCCCCGCGGGTCCTTCTACGGCATCGTCGGCCCCAACGGGGCCGGGAAGACCACCACGCTGTCGATGGCCACCGGCATGCTCCGCCCCACCGGCGGCACCTCGCACGTGCTCGGCGTCGACATGTGGAGCGAGCCCGAGCGGGCCAAGGCCCGGCTCGGCGTCCTCGCCGACGGCCTGCGCACCTTCGACCGTCTGACCGGCCGGGAGCTGCTGACCTACGTCGGTCTCATCCGCGGGATGGACGGCGACGTCGTCGAGGAGCGCAGCCAGTCGCTCCTCGATGCGCTCGACCTCGCCGGGGAGGACGGCAAGCTGGTGGTCGACTACTCCGCGGGGATGACCAAGAAGATCCTGCTGGCCTGCGCGCTGGTCCATGCTCCGCGGCTGCTCGTGCTCGACGAGCCTCTCGAGGCCGTCGACCCGGTCTCCGCCCAGGTCATCCGCTCGATCCTGACCGCATACGTCGAAGGAGGGGGCACCGTGGTGCTGTCCAGCCATGTGATGGAGCTGGTCGAGGGCCTGTGCACCCATGTCGCCGTGATCGGTGACGGACGCCTGCTGGCCGACGGCACCCTCGACGAGGTCCGTCAGGGCGGCAGCCTGGTGCAGCGCTTCATCGACCTGGTCGGAGGCGGCCGGGTCGCGGAGGGGAGCCTGTCGTGGCTGGAGTCCTGAGCAGCGAGCAGGTCGCCGCCGTCGCACCGGGCGCCGACGCCCCGTCGGGCGCCGTCGGGAGCGGCTCCGTCGGACCTCGCAGCCGCGCTGACCGGCGTGAGCTCCTGCGCGGCCTGGTCCGGCTGAAGTGGACCCTGTGGAAGCGGTCCTACCGGAAGAACGTCGGCAAGCTGATCGGCACCATCATCGGCGTGCTGTACGGGGCCGGCGGCCTCACCGCCCTCGCCTTCGCGATGCTGGGTGCGACGGTGTGGAGCGGCGAGGGCGAGGCGTTCCCGCTGATCGTCCGCGGGCTCGGGGCCGTCGCCGTGCTGGCGTGGCTGCTGGTCCCGCTCCTCGCCTTCGGGATGGACGACACCCTCGACCCGCGAGCCTTCGCCCCGTATCCGCGCAGCGCGCGAGAGCTGCAGCCGGGCCTGCTGGCGGCCGCGGCGGTGTCCCTGCCGACCCTGCTGACGGTGCTCGCCGTCGGGATCGCCACGGTCTTCGAGGTGATCTGGCTGCTGGCCTTCGGCAGCGGCGCGCTGCAGGTGGTGCTCGCCCTGATCGTGCTGCTGCCTGCCAACGCGGTCGGCATCGGTCTGTGCCTCCTGCTCCCGCGCGCCGTCTTCGCCCACGCTGCGAGCCGGGCCAGCTCCCGCAGCGGCCGCGAGGTCGGCGGGATCATCGGCCTGCTGCTGTTCCTCGTCGTCGTGTACGGCTTCTCGCTGTCGATGCAGAAGCTCGGGGAGATCGACGCCCGGATGCTCCTGGGCTGGATCCGCACGGGCATCGAGGTGCTCGCGTGGACGCCCTTCGGAGCACCCTTCTCGATCCCGATGGACCTCGCCGAGGGACGTCTGCTCACAGCCCTGGTCCGGGCGCTCGTGACCGCGGCGACCGTCGTGCTCGTGTGGCACTGGTGGCGCCGGTCGCTGGACGCCTCGCTGACCTCGGCGCTCAGCGGGGACGCCTCCTCGGGCTCGGCGAAGGTCACCTCGCTGGTCCCCCGCTTCGCCCCCTCGAACAGCTTCGGGGCCGTGATGGGCAAGTCGCTGCGCTACTGGCGGCGCGACACCCGCTATCTCGCCGCCGTCGGCATCTACCCCGTGATCCTGGTGTTCTTCCTGGCCATGGGTCTGATGCTGCCGGAGTCCCGTCCGATGATGCTCGCGATGGTCGTGGTGATGTGCGGCTTCACCGGCATCACCCTCGCCAACGAGATCGGATTCGACGGGCCGTCGGGCTGGGTGAACATCACCGCCTCGCTGCCGGCGCGCGCGAACCTGCTGGGCCGGATCGCCGCGATGGCGATCATCATGCTCCCGACGACGCTCGTGTTCGCGGTCCTGGTCCCGGTGGTCTACGGCCTTCCGCAGCTGATCCCGCTGACCGTGCTGTGCTCGCTCGGCATCCAGGCGACGGGCTGGGGCGCCTCCGTCGTCATCGGCACCCTGCTGCCCTACCCGACATCTCCCCCGGGGACCAACCCGATGAAGGACAAGTCCGCCTCGAGCGCGAACGCGATGCTCGCCATGAGCGCCGCGATGGCGATCATGGCCGTGCCGCAGCTTCCTGCGGCGGGTCTCGGCATCTGGGGAGCGGTCACCGGGGACCTGCTGATCCAGCTGCTCGCCGGGGTGCTCTCGATCGTCGTCGGCGTGATCGTGCTCCTCGTCGGCCTGCGGATCGGGACCATCCGGCTCGAGACGCGCTATCCGGATCTCTTCCAGAAGGTGCGCGACTTCCTGTGAGAGCCGGCGCCTGCCGTCCGGCCCGGCTGCGCCCCGGCGCCTGCCGTCCGGCTCAGTCCTCGCGCAGATCGCGCTCCATCACGAGGGCGTCGACTGCCCGGCCGCGGATCCGGTAGTAGCCGGCGCGGCGCGCGATCTGCCGGTATCCGGCCCGGGTGTAGACGGCGCGGGCGCGCTCGTTGTCCTCGCGGACCTCGAGCATCATCCGCCGGGCACCGCCCGCCCGGGCCTGGTCCTCGCACCAGGAGAGCATCGCCCGTCCGATGCCGACGCCGGGACGACGGGTGCCGATCGTGTGGAGGTCGGCGACGCCCCCGGCGATCATGATGCCGGCGCAGCCCAGGAGCTCGCCGTCGGCGTCCTCCCCCTCGCGGACGACGACGTAGCGGCGCGAGGGGTGGTCGATCTCCTCCGCGAGCTGGAAGACGCTCCAGGCCTCGTCGGGGAACAGCTCGAGCTCCGCGAAGGCGATCTCCTCGACGTCCGCGAGGGTCGCCGGACGCAGGCCCCAGGGGGCGGCAGCCGGGCCGTGGTGGGCGCTGGGGGTCGGGGGCTCCGCCATGTCAGCGTCCCAGCGCGCTCTTGCGGGCGGTGGGCTTGGCGGCGTCGGGCTCGCGCAGGTACATCGGCTCCGTGCTCGACAGGTCCTCGCCGCGGGCAGTGAGCTCAGCGGCGACGAGGATCAGATGCCCCGCGTCGACGTGCTCGAGCTCCGAGGTCCCCGGCAGCAGCTGCGGATACAGCGCAGTCCCGGAGCCGACCAGCAGGTCCGCGCCCCGCAGCTGCTCGGCGACGTCCGCAGGGGCGCCGACGGCGGGGTCCTGCACGCGCACGAGAGCGCCGTCGTCCCCACGTCGATACCGGGCGTGGTAGACCTCGCGGCGACGGGCGTCGAGCGCGACCGCGACCGTGCTGGCGGATCCTCCTGCGGCCTCGTCCTCGGCGAGCGCCTGGTGGGCGAGCGCATCCAGGGAGCTGACGCCGACGAGGGGGATGTCCAGCACCGCGGCGATGGAGCGGGCGACGACGAGACCGACCCGCAGGCCCGTGAAGGGCCCCGGGCCACGGCCCGCCACGACCCCCGAGAGCTCGGACCGGGAGCTCCCCGCCTCGGCGAGGGTCCGGTCGACCAGGTCCAGGAGCACCTCGTCATGGTGACGGGAGCGGGTGTCCGCACGCACCGCGAGGATCTCGGGGGCGGGATCGTCGGCGGAGCCGTCGAGGGCTCCGCGGGCGACGGCGACGCTGACCGCGCCGGAGGTGTCCAGTCCGAGCAGCATCAGCGGTTCTCCTCAGGGGCAGGGGTGACGGGATCGGCGAGGGGGGCCGCAGGATCGGCGGAGGGATCGGGCTCTGCGGCGCCCGCCGCGGCATCCACCGCGGCGGCGAGCGCGGCGACCGCCCGGTCGTCCCAGCGCGGGCCCTCGGGGTGCAGCCGCAGCACCCGCGGCTCGTCGGGATCCTCGGGGTCGACGACCTGGTCGGGGCGCTCGAGCTCCACCAGCAGCCAGGACGCGGCGAGATGCTCGACCCGGTCCCGGCCCCACTCGATGACGGTGACGGCGCTGTCGAGATCGGCCTCGAGGTCGAGGTCGTCGATGTCCCCGCCGTCCCCGAGACGATAGGCGTCCACGTGCACGAGATCGGGCCCGCCGACGAGGCTCGGGTGGACGCGCTCGATCACGAAGGTCGGGGAGGCGACCGGCCCGCGCACTCCGAGACCGGCGCCGAGGCCCTGCGTGAAGGTGGTCTTGCCCGCACCGAGCGGACCGTCCAGGACCAGCAGGTCTCCCGCCCGCAGCACGGACGCGAGCGCCTGCGACACGGCACGGGTGCCCTCCGCGTCGCGGGTGCGGACCGTGAGGGCCGCTGCGGCGGCGCTCATGCCAGGACCTCCCGCGCGATGCGACCGGAGACGGAGGTGAGGACCTCGTAGGGGATGGTGCCGGCGGCGCGACCCCAGTCCCCGGCCGTCGGCGCGGAGGGCTGGGTGGGCTCGCCGCCCGCATCGCCGAAGATCACGACCGGGTCGCCGGCACGGGCATCGCTGTCGGGACCGAGGTCCACGACGATCTGGTCCATGCTGATCCGACCGACCTGCGGGACGCGGCGGTCGCCGGAGGCGGTGCGCACGAGGACCTCCGACCGGCCGCTCGCGGCGCGATGCAGGCCGTCGGCGTACCCGGCGGGGACCAGACCCAGTCGGGTGCGCCCGCTCGTCGTGTGCAGGCGGCCGTATCCGACCGTCTGCCCGGCCTCCACCTCCTTGACCAGCGCGAGCCGGCTGGTGAGCGTCATCGCGGGCCGCAGCGGCAGGTCCGTCGGCACCGGAGGGCAGCCGTAGATCGCGATGCCGGGACGGACGATGTCGCGGTGCAGGTCGGGGCGGGTGAGCAGCGCCGCGGAGTTCGCCAGGTGCTGCAGCGGGATCGGCCCGACCTCCTCGGCGAGCGCCTCGCAGGCGGAGTCGAAGACCTCCACCTGACGGTCCGTCAGCGAGGGATCGTCGACCTCATCAGCACTGGTCAGATGGGTCCACGCGGCGCCGACGCTCACGAAGTCGTCGGCCTGGAGGGCCGCTCCGACCTCCCGCACCTGATGCGGGAGCACGCCGTTGCGGCCCATGCCGGTGTCGATCTTCAGATGCACGCGGGCGCGCCGATCCGCCTCGCGCGCCGCTCGCGAGACCAGTTCGAGCATCTCCAGGGACCCGACGGAGACGTGGATGCCTGCGCGCAGCGCCTCGGGGAGCACCGTCCGTGCTGTCTCCGGCTCGTACAGCCAGCACAGGATCGGCACGTCCAGGCCCGCGCGGGAGAGGGCGAGGGCGCTCGCCGGATGGGCGACGCCGAGCCACGTGGCGCCGCCCTCGAGGGCGGCTCGGGCGGCGGTGAGCATGCCGTGGCCGTAGCCGTCGGCCTTCACCACCGCCATCAGCGCGGTGTGCTCGGAGAGCAGCCCCGTCAGCGCACGGGTGTTCTCCGTGATCGCGGACGGATCGATCACCGCCCGGGTGGGGAGGTGTCGGGGATCCTCTGCGGGGATCGGGATGGTCATCGTGCTCCTTCGCTCACTGGGCGCACGTCAGGATAGTCCCGACGGCGGCGGGGAGGTGCTCGGCGACGTCCAGGGCGACGAGGGGCACGACCCCGCCGCGGGAGGCGAGGCGTCCCGCGCGCCCGTGGAGGAGTGCCGCGAGGGCCGCCGCCTCGGGGCCGGGAAGGCCCGTCGCGAGCAGGGTCCCGAGGATCCCGGACAGGACATCGCCGGTGCCGGCGGTCGCGAGCTGCGCCACGGCGTCGTCCTGCGCGAGCAGGGCTGAGGTGCTCTCCCCCGCTCCGCTCCCGGAGAGCCCGCCGGTCCCCCCGTCAACGCTCCCGCCAGCGCGCTCGCCGCTGCCCCCGCCGCTGCGATGGCCAGGAGCGATCACCGTCACGGCCCCCTTGAGCAGGACGGTGGCGCCGGACGCGGCCGCGATCGCCTCCGCCAGTGGCGCGGCGGGAGCCGAGGGGCGCGCGTCGACGTCGAGGCCGAGCCGTCCGACGAGCCTCGCCGCCTCCCCGCGGTGCGGTGTGAGCACGACCCCGGCGTCGAAGCGGTCTCCGGCTTCGAGGGCGTCCAGCGCGCCGGCGTCGATCACACCGCGGTCCGGTCCGTCGGCCCGGTGGGCTGTGGAGAGCGCGATGATGCCGGCGCGGGCACGGGGGTCGTCGGCCGGGAGCCCGGGGCCGACGACGAGCGCGTCCGTGCGACCCAGCTCGCCGATCCCCTCGGAGGGGTCGGCCGTCGGTCCGCCGCCGGCGGCGATCGGATGGCCGACGATCTCCGGGCGGCTGCAGAGCACGAGAGCGATCACCTCCGCCGGAGCGACCAGGCGCACCATGCCCGCGCCCGCGCGCGCCGCCCCGGAGGCCGCCAGGACGGCCGCGCCCGGGTAGCGCTCGCTCCCCGCGAGCAGGGCCACGACCCCACGGGAGTACTTGCTGTCCTCGCGGTCCGGCTGCGGCCACAGCTCGGCCGCCGACGCATCGTCCAGCCGCGTCACGGCGGGGGCTCCGAGCCGGGAGTCCGCGAGACCGATGTCGACCAGGTGCATCCGTCCGACGAGCCCGCTGCCGCCGGGAAGGAGCGTCCCGGCCTTCACGGCGCCGAAGGTGACGGTGCTGCGTGCCCTCAGAGCCTGGGGCGCGGCCTGCCCGGTGGTCGCGTCGACGAAGCTGGGCAGGTCCACGGCGATGACGGGAGTCCCGGAGGCCGTGACCGCCCTCAGGAGCGGACGCAGCGCCTCGGGCACCTCGGGACGGCCGCCGATGCCGAGGATCGCGTCGAGGACGACCTCGGCGGATCCGAGAAGCCGACCGACGGCGGAGGACGCCTCGGCATCCGAGCCCGCAGAGGCGGCGTCTCCAGGATCGGCGTGAAGGCGGTGGATCGTGCCTCCTGCTTCCCGCAGCGCCCGCGCACCTCCCTCGTGGATCCGCGGCGACGTCGCGATCGCGTCGGCGGGGATGCCGACCTCCCGCAGCATCGCCGCGGCGTGCAGCCCGTCGCCTCCGTTCGCCCCGGATCCGGCGAGGACGAGGACGCGGGGAGCGATGCCGTCATCGGCCGCCGGTCCGTCGCCGAGCTCCTCGCGGACGTGCTCGGCGAGCGCGGCGGCGGCACGCAGCATGAGCGGCTCCCCCGCGGCCAGCAGCGGCGCCTCGGCCGCGCGCACGGCGTCGGCCGAGTATCCGCAGATCACGACGCCCTCCTGTCGTCAGCCGAGGGGCGCTCCCGCTCGGCGACGACGATCGCCGTGGCGATGTCCCCGTCGTGCGAGAGCGAGAGATGCAGGTGCGCGACCCCGAGGGCCTCGGCGGCGGCGAGGGTCGCACCGCGCAGGACCAGGAAGGGGCGACGGGAGGCTGTGCGGTGCACGGTCACGTCCTGCCAGGAGAAGTCGCCGGGAGCGCCGAGCGCCTTGCCGACCGCCTCCTTCGCCGCGACGCGGGCCGCCCGGGAGGCATCGGACAGAGCACGCTCCTCCTCGGTGAACAGCCGGTCGGCGAGCGCCGGCGTGCGCTCGATCGAGCGCGCCAGACGGGAGATCTCCGCGACGTCGATGCCCACGCCCACGACTGTCCCGTCGTCCCGCGGCGGGAAGGCCCGGGCGGCGGCGGGTTCGACGGGGCCCGCGGGGCCAGCGGAGCCCGCGGGATCGTGGTGGTCGACGGGATTGCTCACCTCGGCAGTATCACACCTCGGTGCGGACGGCGCAGGGCGTCGGGGGAGCTCCCCCGACGCCCTGCCCTGCATGCTGCGTGCTGCGTGCTGCGTGCTGATGTCACTCCACGGTGACCGACTTGGCGAGGTTGCGCGGCTGGTCCACGTCCAGGCCCTTCGCGGCGGCGAGCGCGCACGAGAAGATCTGCAGCGGGATGACCGTCAGCAGCGGCGCGAACAGGGTGCGGGTCTGCGGCACGCGGATGACGACGTCGGAGTACGGCAGGACCGCCTCATCGCCCTCCTCGGCGATCACCAGGGTGCGGGCGCCGCGGGCGCGCACCTCCTGGATGTTCGAGACGACCTTGGAGTGCAGCGAGTCGCGACCGTGGGGCGAGGGGACGATGACGAACACCGGCTGCCCCTCCTCGACCAGGGCGATCGGACCGTGCTTGAGCTCGCCGGCGGCGAAGCCCTCCGCATGGATATAGGCGATCTCCTTGAGCTTGAGCGCACCCTCGAGAGCGGTCGGGTAGCCGACGTGGCGGCCCAGGAACAGCACGCTCGTGGCGTCCTTCATCGACTGCGCCAGGTCCTCGACGTCGCCGGCGGCGTCGAGCACGGTCTGGACGTGCGCGGGAAGCTGCTCGAGGTCCTCCATGAGGGCCGCGATCTCGTCCGGGAACAGGTTCCCGCGCACCTGCGCGAGGTACAGGCCCAGCAGATAGCAGGCCGTGATCTGGCCCAGGTACGCCTTGGTGGAGGCCACCGCGATCTCGGGGCCGACATGCAGGTACAGCGCCGCATCGGCCTCGCGCGGGATGGTGGATCCGTAGGTGTTGCAGATCGCGACGACCTTGGCGCCCTGCTCCTGGGCGTGCCGCATCGCCATGAGCGTGTCCATGGTCTCGCCCGACTGGGAGATCGCGACCACCAGGGTCTTCTCGGTGACGATCGGGTCGCGGTAGCGGAACTCGTGGGCGAGCTCGACCTCGGTGGGGATGCGGCACCAGTGCTCGATCGCGTACTTGGCGACGTTGCCGGCGTTCGCGGCGGTGCCGCAGGCGACCACGATGATCTTGTCGACGCTGCGCAGCACCGACTCGTCGATGCTCATCTCGTCCAGATGCAGCGCACCGGACTCGATGCGGCCGCGCAGGGTGTCGGCGACGGCAGTGGCCTGCTCGTGGATCTCCTTGGCCATGAAGGAGTCGTAACCGCCCTTCTGCGCGGCGCTGACGTCCCACTCGATGGAGTAGCGCTTGGGCTCGGAGACCTCGGATCCGTCGAAGCCGGTGACGACGACGTCGTCGGCGGTGACCGTGACCACCTGGTCCTGCCCGATCTCGAGAGCATCGCGGGTGACGTCGACGAAGGCGGCGACGTCCGACCCCAGGAAGTTCTCCCCGTCGCCGAGGCCGACGACGAGCGGGGAGTTGCGGCGTGCGGCGACGACCTGCTCGGGGCTGTCGCGGTGCACGGCCAGGAGGGTGAAGGCGCCCTCGAGGTGCGCGACGGCGGCACGCATCGCGGCCGTCAGATCGCCGCCGGCGCGCTCCACCTCGCGAGCCACCAGGTGAGCGGCGACCTCGGAGTCCGTCTCCGAGCGGAACGCGTAGCCGTCGGCCTCCAGCTCGGCGCGGAGGGTCGCGAAGTTCTCGATGATGCCGTTGTGGACGAGCGCCAGCTCATCGTCCTTCCCGCCGACATGCGGGTGGGCGTTGCCGTCCGTCGGGGCGCCGTGGGTCGCCCAGCGAGTGTGGCCGATCGCGACGGCCGACGAGGTCGCCTCGCTGCCGTCGACGGCGCCGCGCAGGTTCGCGAGCTTGCCGGCTCGCTTGGCGACCCGCACACCGTCCTGGTCGAGGACGGCCACTCCCGCGGAGTCGTAGCCGCGGTACTCGAGACGGGCGAGGCCCTGGAGGGCCACGTCGATGGGACGGGAGGAGGGGGAGGAGGGGCGCTGGCCCACGTATCCGACGATTCCGCACATGCCGACCACGCTAACGATCCGTCAGCCCCCGATCGCGCCAGGACGCCTGATAGCGAGAGGTCTTGCTCACGATCGGAGCGCCCCCTGCTCGCACCTGCCGCATCGTGCGCACTAGCGGTCACCTTCGCGCAGGGCACCGGCGGAGGCCTCTGGGTGCGGCGCCGGTCTCACCCGGCCCGGAATGCGCGGATGCCGTCACCGTTGCTGGAACAATCGTCGCCATGAGACCCGCTGCCGTGTCGACCGCCGTGTCCCCCTTCGCCGAGATCCCTCGCGACGACTGGGCGCGGCTGTCGCAGCAGACCCCCCTCCCCCTGGACGAGGACGACATCGCGCACCTCCAGGGCCTCGGCGACCGCCTGGACCTGCGCGAGGTCGATGCCGTCTACCGCCCCATCTCGCGGCTGCTGAACATCCAGGTCGCGGCCGCCCAGTCGCTGCGGCGCGCGCGAGGGGACTTCCTCTCCCAGCCGCAGCACCGCACCCCCTATGTGATCGCGGTCGCCGGCTCCGTGGCCGTCGGGAAGTCCACCACGGCGCGCGTGCTGCGCGAGCTGCTGGCCCGCTGGCCCGACACCCCGCGCGTGCAGCTGGTCACGACCGACGGCTTCCTGCTGCCCAACGCCGAGCTCGAGGCGCGCGGGATCATGCATCGCAAGGGATTCCCCGAGAGCTACGACCGCCGGCGCCTCCTGCGCTTCGTCTCGGACGTGAAGGCAGGGGTCGAGCGCGTCGAGGCGCCCGTCTACTCCCATCTCACCTACGACATCGTGCCCGGGGAGAAGGTCGTCGTGGACAGCCCCGACGTGCTGATCCTCGAGGGCCTGAACGTCCTGCAGCCGGCCCGCCCCCGCTCGGACGGGAGGCTCGGCATGGCCGTCTCCGACTTCTTCGACTTCTCCGTCTACGTCGACGCCCGCCCCGAGGACGTCCAGCGCTGGTACGTCGAGCGCTTCCTCACCCTGCGCCGCACCGCCTTCACCGACCCCCGCTCCTACTTCCGCCGCTACGCGGGCCTCTCCGACGACGAGGCGCGGGAGACCGCCCTGGACATCTGGCACCGGATCAACGGCCCGAACCTGTCCGAGAACGTCCTGCCCACCCGGGGCCGCGCCGACCTGGTCCTGCGCAAGGACGGCCGCCACCGGGTGCAGACCGTCCTGCTGCGGAAGGTCTGACCCGGGACGACCGTCCGGGAGAGTCCGAGGAATCCGAGGGCCAGAGCCTCAGAGGGCGAGGCGCTCGCTGACGACACCCGCGAGGCGCTCGGCGATCGAGGTGGCGGCGGCGTCGTCGGGAGCCTCGACCATGACGCGCACGACGGGCTCGGTCCCCGAGGGCCGCAGGAGGACGCGCCCGGTCTCCCCCAGCTCAGCCTCGGCGGCGGCCACGGCGTCGCCGACGGCGCGGTCGATGCCCGCACGGGCCTTGTCCACGCCCTTGACGTTGATCAGGGCCTGCGGGAGGCGGGTCATGACATCGGCCAGCTCGCGAGCCGACCTCCCGGTGGTGGCCATGCGCTGCAGCAGGTGCAGAGCGGTGAGCTCGCCGTCGCCGGTGGTGGCATGCTCGGCGAGGATGACATGGCCGGACTGCTCGCCGCCGATGGAGTACCCGCCGAGGTTCATCTCCTCGAGGACGTAGCGGTCGCCCACGGACGTCTGCCCGAGGGTGATGCCGTGCTCGCGCATGGCGAGCTTGAGCCCGAGATTGCTCATGACCGTCACCACGAGGGTGTCGTCGTGGAGCTTGCCCCGCTCCTTGAGGTCGAGGGCCAGGATCGCCATGATCTGGTCGCCGTCGATGACCTCGCCCGCGGCATCGACCGCGAGGCAGCGGTCGGCATCGCCGTCGAAGGCGACGCCGAGGTCGGCGCCGTGCTCGCGCACCGCCGCCTGCAGGGGCTCGAGATGGGTGGAGCCGCAGCCGTCGTTGATCAGCCCGCCGTCGCTGCGGTCGCCGATCACGTGGACGGTCGCACCCGCCCGGCGCAGCGCCTCGGGTCCGGTGATGGACGCGGCGCCGTTGGCGCAGTCGGCGACGACGGTCAGGCCCTCGAGAGAGGTGTCCAGGGTGCCCGCCAGATGCTCGACATAGGCCTCGATCGCCCCGTCGAAGGGGGTGATGGAGCCGACGTCGATGCCCTGGGGTCGCTCCCACTGCTCGCCGATGTGCGCCTCGATGGCGTCCTCGACCTCGTCGGGCAGCTTGGTGCCGCCGCGCGCGAAGAACTTGATGCCGTTGTCGGGGGCGGGATTGTGGGAGGCGGAGATCATCACGCCCAGGTCCGCGCCGGTGGACTGCACCAGGAAGGCCAGGCCCGGCGTGGGGAGGATGCCGGCGTCGAGCACGTCGACGCCCGCGGAGGCGAGGCCGGCGCTCACGGCGGCGCCGAGGAAGTCGCCCGAGGGCCGCGTGTCGCGAGCGATGATCGCCCGCGGCCGGGCGCCGCCGAACGCGCCGAAGGTGCCGAGCACATGGGCCGCGCCCACCGACAGGTCGACCGCGAGCTCCGCGGTGATGTCGTCGTTCGCGCGTCCGCGCACGCCGTCGGTGCCGAACAGTCGGGCCACAGGGTTCTCCTCACAGGATGGGAAGGGGTACGCAGTGAGAGTACCCGCACGGCGGCTCCCCGTCCGGCGGTGCCCGCCGCTAGCGTTGTCCGCATGCCCGACCTGCTCCCCCGTCTGCTGCCCTCGACCATCGCCCAGCACGTGGGCGAGCGCGCGGCGGCCCGAGGGCTCGCCTATGAGCGCGAGGGTCGGGTCATGGAGCTCGTCTGGCAGCCGTCGACGTCGACGCTGAGCGGCGCCGTCGCCGGTCGCGGAGCGGCCCCGTACCGCACGCTCGTCGAGCTCGTGGAGTACGACGAGGACGCCGTCTCCCGTCGCTTCCAGGCTCCGGCTCCGGGCGGGCTGTGGCGACCGCGGGCGTCGAGCTGCAGCTGCCCCGTCGGCCGGGAGTGCAAGCATGCCGCCGCGCTCCTGCACCGGCTCGTGGAGCTCGAGCGGTCGGCGCAGGAGGAGCGCCCGTCGGCCGAATGGCGCACCCTCCTGCGCCCGCTGCTGGCGTCCGGAGGCGAGGAGGAGTCCGCGCCGAAGCCCCTGGCGATCCGGTTCGAGCTGGAGGCGACCTCCCTCGAGCCGCGGGCCCCGCGCCATCGCCGGGTGACCGCGACCCCCGCGCATCTGGAGGCCGGATCGGACCTCTGGCTGGGCATGCGCCCGATGACCCGCGGCCGCAACCGGGGATGGATCAAGGGATCGCTGTCATGGCGGACCTTCGAGTACCGCATGTCCGGCACCGAGTACCGCAGGGACCACGCCGAGGCCCTCACACGGATCTTCGCCTCGGCCTCCGCGGAGCGCTCCTACGCCAGCGGCTCCATCGAGCATCTGTGGCTCAACTCCATCGGATCGCCCCTGATCTGGCAGTCGCTCGCGCACGCCCGCGACGTCGGCGTCGAGCTCCTGGCGGGCGACGGCCTGGAGTCGATCGAGCTGGTCGACGAGGCCGACGTCTCCCTCGACCTCGCCTCCCCCGAAGGAGCCAGGGACCTCGAGCTGCGCCCTCGGGTGTCGATCGCCGGCGAGCCCGCCCGGCATGGACGCCCGCTCGGCGCGGCGGGAGTCATCGACCTCGAGGAGACCGCGACCGGAGGCTTCGCCGCGCGGATCGCACCGGTCGGCTCCCCGCTGCCGATGACGCTGCGCAAGCTGCTCCAGCGTCCCGGGCCGCTCGGGATCCCCGCCGCGGACCGCGACGACTTCCTCACCCAGGCCTACCCCCAGCTCCGCGCGATCTCTCCGGTGACCAGCACCGACGGCAGCGTCGATCTGCCGGCGCCGCGACCGGCGACGCTCCGCCTGACCGCTCGCTACACCGACGGCGACCGCCTCACGCTGGAGTGGTCGTGGCGCTACCACGAGCCGCCCCGGACACTCCCCATCGACCGCAGCCGCGGCGAGCGGCGCGACCCCGACCACGAGGACGAGGTGCTCGCGAACGCCCGCGAGGCCTGGCCCACGGCCGGTTCCGACGCGCCCGAGCGGCTCGACGGCACCGAGACCGCGCGCTTCACCGAGCATGTGCTCGACGTGCTGCAGGCCACGGCCGACGTCGAGGTCGAGATCGTCGGCACCCGCCACGCCTACCGGGAGCTCGACGGCGCCCCGCAGGTGCGGGTCTCCCAGCACCAGTCCCCCGGCAAGCGCGACTGGTTCGACCTGGGCTTCCAGATCACCATCGAGGGACGCGAGATCCCGTTCCCCACGCTGTTCGTCGCTCTGGCCAAGGGCCAGGACCGGCTGCTCATGCCCGATCGCACCTACTTCTCCCTGGAGCACCCGGCGTTCGATGCGCTGCGCGAGCTGATCCGCGAGGGCGAGGCGCTCAGCGAATGGAACCCCGAGCATCAGTCGATCAGCCGCTACCAGGTCGACGTCTGGGAGGACCTCGAGGAGATCTCCGAGTCCGCCGAGACCGTCTCCGCCTGGGAGCGGAGCGTCGGGCCCCTCCGCGAGATCGTCACCATCGAGCCGCCCGCCGTCCCCGCCGGGCTCACCGCCGACCTGCGCCCCTATCAGCGGGAGGGCTTCGCCTGGCTCGCCTTCCTCTTCGAGCATCGGCTCGGCGGGATCCTCGCCGACGACATGGGACTGGGCAAGACGGTCCAGACCCTCGCGCTCATCGCCCACGCCCGCGAGTCCGCACAGGCGAGCACGTCGACCGAGAGCACGGGGACGGCGGAGACGGGGCTGCCGACGACGGGGCTGCCGGAGACGGAGCCGCCGGCGCGGGCCGATGGCGATCCGACGACACCCGCTCCGCCGTTCCTGGTCGTCGCGCCCGCCTCCGTGCTCGGCGTGTGGAAGCAGGAGGCCGAGCGCTTCACCCCCGGCCTGGACGTCCGCGTGCTGGACCGCACCTCCCGCTCTCGCGGTCGGACGCTGTCCTCCGCGATCCGCGGGGCCGACGTCGTGGTCACCAGCTACACCGTGCTGCGGATGGACGACGAGGACTTCGCCCGCGAGAGCTTCCAGGGGCTCGTGCTGGACGAGGCCCAGTTCGTGAAGAACCGTCGCTCGCGCACCCATCAGGCCGCCGAGGGCATCGCCGCGGACTTCCGGCTCGCGATCACCGGAACCCCCATGGAGAACTCGCTGGACGACCTGTGGTCCCTGTTCGACCTCGCCGCACCGGGACTGCTGGGAGGCTCCACGGGCTTCCGCCAGCGCTACACCATGCCCGTCGAGAGCGGGGAGCACCCCGATCGCATCGAGCAGCTGCGCTCGCGGGTGCGCCCGTTCATGCTCCGGCGCACCAAGGAGCTGGTCGCCGAGGAGCTCCCCGAGAAGCGCGAGCAGGTCCTGACCGTGACCCTCAGCCCGGAGCACAGGGCGCTGTACGACTCGGTCCTGCAGCGGGAGCGGAAGAAGGTGCTCGGCCTCATCGAGGAGGACCTCGACCGCCACCGCTTCACGGTCTTCCGCTCGCTCACGCTGCTGCGGATGATGGCGCTGCATCCCGCGATCGTCGACGAGGAGGAGTACGCAGGGGTCCCCAGCTCCAAGCAGGAGGCCCTGTTCGACCGTCTCGACGAGGTGATCGGCGACCGGCATCGCGTGCTGCTGTTCAGTCAGTTCACCTCATACCTGCAGCGGGTCGCCGAGGAGCTCGACCGGCGCGGCGTCCCCTATGCCTATCTCGACGGCTCCACCCGCGACCGCGACACCGTGGTGCGGGAGTTCCGCGAGGGCGAGGCGCCCGTCTTCCTGATCTCGCTCAAGGCTGGAGGCTTCGGCCTCACCCTCACCGAGGCCGACTACGTGTTCCTGCTGGACCCCTGGTGGAACCCGGCCGCGGAGAACCAGGCCGTCGACCGAGCCCACCGCATCGGCCAGGACCGCACGGTGATGGTCTACCGGATGATCGCCGAGGACACGATCGAGGAGAAGGTCCTCGCCCTGCAGCAGCGCAAGGCCGAGCTCTTCGACGCCCTCACCGACGGCGGCGCCGCCTTCCGCTCCGTCATCACCGCCGACGACATCCGCGAGCTGCTCGGCTGAACGGCCGACCGCCGACCTGACTCACCCCTCGCTGGCCGCCCAGTCGTAGGGCAGGAACTTCCCGTCGATGGTCAGCACCACGCGGTCCCCACCGGGGTGGGTGCCGCGGCGCAGGTCGATCGAGCAGTTGATCGCACTCATGATCCCGTCGCCGAACTCCTCGTGGATGAGGACCTTGAGCGCGGGGCCGTAGACCTGGATCAGCTCCTGGAAGCGGTAGATCGTGGGGTCGGAGAGCAACTCGGGGTCGATCGTCCGATAGGGCTGACGGGACAGCGCGTCGACCAGCTCCTCCTCGAGGTCCAGCCGCTCCCGCAGCATCTCGGCGATCGACTCCGGCACGGGATGCGCGCCGAGCACCGCCGAGGTCAGCCACACGACCGGCCGACCTGCCTCCTCAGCGAGCTGCGCCCAGGTCAGGCCCCGCTCCCGTCGCCGCGCATCGATGATCTCGCCGGCCCTCCGCTTCTCGATCAGCTCCATGTCCCGTCCTCTCATGATGGTGGGAGCAGGCTCGTCGAGCACGACTTCGGGGATCGTCCCGGTCCGACGGACGAGGCACGGCATCACGGTCCGGTCTCGGACCCCGGTCATCGGACGGATGCCGGCGCCGGGAACGCGACGATGCCCCCGACCCGGAGGTCGAGGGCATCGTGCGCACAGCGGGATCGCAGCGGGGCGGTGCCCCGCGCCGATCAGCGCTTGGAGTACTGCGGCGCCTTGCGGGCCTTCTTGAGGCCCGCCTTCTTGCGCTCGATGACGCGGGCGTCACGAGTGAGGAAGCCGGCCTTCTTCAGGGTCGGGCGGTTGTGCTCCTCGTCGATCTGGTTGAGGGCACGGGCCACGCCCAGGCGCAGCGCACCGGCCTGGCCGGACACGCCGCCGCCGTCGATGCGGGCGATGACGTCGAAGCGGCCCTGGAGGTCGAGGACCTTGAACGGCTCGTTGACCTCCTGCTGGTGCACCTTGTTGGGGAAGTACGCCTCGAGGCTGCGGCCGTTCACGGTCCACTGGCCGGAGCCGGGGACCAGACGGACGCGGGCGACGGCCTGCTTGCGGCGGCCGGTCCCGTAGCCGGGGGCGGTGATGGACTGACCGGCGCCGACGGCGGCCTCGCCGGTCGACTCGGTGGTGTAGCTCGACGGGGCCGACTCGTCGGTGACGGTCTCGAGGGCCTCAGGGGTGGTCTCAGTCACGGTTCTCCTTGGTTCTTCCGTGCGGCAGGGCGGAGTGGCAGGGAAGCCCCCGCTTACTGCGCCACCTGGTCGATGGTGAAGGGGACGGGCTGCTGAGCAGCGTGGGGGTGCTCGGAGCCCGCGTAGACCTTGAGCTTCTTGAGCTGAGCCTCGGCCAGCTTGTTCTTGGGGAGCATGCCCTTGATGGCCTTCTCCACCGCACGCTCCGGGTGCTTCTCGAGCAGCTCGGAGTAGGGGATGCCGCGGAGGCCGCCCGGGTAGCCGGAATGGCGGTAGGCCAGCTTGGCCTCCCGCTTGTTCCCGGTCAGCGCGACCTTGTCAGCGTTGATGATGATCACGAAGTCGCCTGCATCCACGTGGGGTGCGAAGACCGGCTTGTGCTTGCCCCGCAGCAGCTGAGCAGCCTGGGAAGCGAGCCGGCCGAGGACGACATCCGTTGCGTCGATGACGTACCAGGAACGCTCGACATCGCCGGGCTTCGGGGTGAACGTACGCACTCGTGCCTTCTTCTCTCGTCGGAAGTGCCCATGGGCGGACGCCCGCAGGGCACGGTTCGATTGGACCGTGGACACGCTTCCTTCGGATAAAGCATGACCCTCTCGTCGGGCCCGGCCCGTGCCACCTACGCTGCGGCCACGGTCCTGGATGCGTGTGAGGAGCCCCTCTCGCGCCGGTGGTGAGAACTCGGCAGCGGATCGGGGCGCGCATCAAGGCACGACGAGGGCCCAGGATAGTCGGACGCGAGGAACCCGGTCAACGCGCCCATCCCCTCCTCCGCTCCACCCACCCAGCCTCCGACCTGCATCGATGCCTGCAGTCAGGACCGATGTGTCGCATTCCACGCGCCGCATGGCGCTCCCGGCCCCGCTCCCGGCCTCGCACCGTCCCGCCGGTCGCGCTCCGTCCGGGCCCGCGGCCGGCGGTGCGACGCCTCAGCCCCGCATCGTGCGGGCACGCGCGGCCTGCGCGGCGAGCTCGTCGTCGGTCGGATACTCGACCGCGTCCAGGGTGAGCCCCTGCGGCGGGCACAGGGGCGCCGCGCCGACGCCCCCTCGCGGAGCGGAGTCGCGAGTGCGGGCGGCGAGCACGCGGGCGGGCCAGTCCTCCGCCCGTCGGCCCTCCCCGACCTGCATCAGGGTCCCGACGAGGGAGCGCACCATGTGGTGGCAGAAGGCGTCGGCGATCACCGTGACGACCACGAGGCCCGCGTCCGCCCGCCCCTCCCCCGGGCGCTCGATGCGCAGGGTCTCGAGGGTGCGGATCGTCGTGGCCCCCTCACGGGGTCTGCAGAAGGAGAGGAAGTCGTGCTCGCCCAGCAGCGGCTCCGCCGCACGGGACATGAGGTCCGCATCCAGTGCCCGACGATGGCGCAGGACGTCGCGCCGCAGGGGGTCGTGATGCTCCGGCCCGTCGGAGATGCGGTAGCGGTAGCGGCGTCGCAGGGCCCCGAAGCGTGCGTCGAAGGCGTCGGGGACGATCCTCGCGGCATGCACGACGACGTCCACGGGGAGCACCCCGGCCAGCCGTGCGACGAGCGCGTCGGCGGGATCGCGATCGGAGCGCCCCGGCAGCGCGTCGAGCGCGCTGCGCGGCACGTCGAGGTGGCAGACCTGACCCCGGGCGTGCACGCCGGTGTCGGTGCGGCCCGCGACCGTCACCTGCAGCGGCACCCGCGTCACGCGCTCCAGCGCCTGCTCCAGCTCGCCCTGGACGGTGCGCAGACCCGGCTGCGCCGCCCAGCCGTGGAAGCCCGAGCCGTCGTAGGAGAGGTCGAGCCGCAGCCGACGGGCCGGGTCGGGCGCTCCGGGGATGGGGGCGGGAGGGCCGGTCGGGTCAGCGTGATCGGGCATGACCCCGATGGTAGGCGGGCGGTGGACGGGCACACCGATCGGGCGGGACGTCCGCATCCCGGACCGCATGAGACCGGAGTGCGGGACGTCCCCGCCCGAGTGCTGGCGCTCTCGACGGGGCCCGTGCGCGCGCGGCTACTGTGGGCCGCGTGAGAATCCTCGTCATCGGCTCCGGAGGCCGCGAGCACGCCATCGTGCGTCGGCTCGCGTCCGACTCGCCCTCCCCTGAACTGCACGCCGCGCCCGGGAACCCCGGCATCGCGGACCTCGCCGCCTGCCACGACGTGTCCGTCGACGATCTCGACGGCCAGGTCGCCCTGGCACGCTCCCTCGATCCTGACCTGGTCGTCGTCGGCCCCGAGGCCCCGCTGGTCGCCGGCAGCGCCGACCGGCTGCGCGAGGCGGGCTTCACGGTCTTCGGGCCGTCGCAGGCCGCCGCGAACCTCGAGGGCTCGAAGTCCTGGGCGAAGGAGATCATGACGGCCGCGGGCGTGCCCACGGCCGCCTCGGTCACCGTCACCGACGGGGACGAGGTGCTCGCCGCGCTGGACCGCGTGAACCCGCTGCGGGACGTCCCCTTCGTGGTGAAGGCGGACGGCCTCGCCGCCGGCAAGGGCGTCGTGGTCACCGACGACATCGAGCATGCGATCGCGCACGGCCTCGCCGTGATCGGCGCCGGGGGCCAGGTCGTCGTCGAGGAGTTCCTCGACGGCCCCGAGGTCTCCCTGTTCTGCGTCAGCGACGGCACGCGGGTGGTCCCGCTGGCCCCGGCCCAGGACTTCAAGCGGGCCCACGAGGGCGATCAGGGTCCCAACACCGGCGGCATGGGCGCCTACTCCCCGCTGCCGTGGGCGCCCGCGACCCTGGCCGACGAGATCGTGCGCGACGTCGCCCAGCCGACGATCGACGAGCTCGCCTCCCGCGGCATCCCCTTCGTCGGGATCCTGTACTGCGGTCTGGCGCTCACCTCCCGAGGCACCCGCGTGGTCGAGTTCAACGCACGCTTCGGCGACCCCGAGACCCAGGTGGTGCTCGAGCGTCTGACCTCTCCCTTCGCGCCGCTGCTGCTCGCCGCCGCGCGGGGCGACGTGAGCGCCGCAGGAGAGCTCTCCTGGTCCGAGGACGCCGCCGTGACCGTGGTGATCGCCTCCGCCGGCTACCCGGCGAAGTCCCGCACCGGCGATCCGATCACCGGGATCGGAGCGGCCGAGGCGGCCGGCGCCCACGTCATCCACGCCGGCACCGCGCTCGACCAGGCTGGAGACCTGGTCTCCGCCGGCGGGCGCGTGCTGTCCGTCGTCGGCACCGGCCGGAACCTGGCCGCCGCCCGCGCCCAGGCGCTCGAGGGCGTCGACGCGATCACCCTGGACGGCTCCTTCCACCGCCGCGACATCGCGCAGCAGGCGGCCGACGACGAGGCGGTGCGCGCATGACCCCCGCGGCCTCCCCCTCCTCCCCGACCGCTCCTGTCCCCTCCGCATCGACGGAGTCCGCGGGGGCGGGCCCGCTCGTCGACGGGGCGCTCGTCGGGGTCCCCGAGCTCGAGGGCTGGGACCATGTCTTCAGCGGCAAGGTCCGCGAGCTGTACGTCCCCGCGGGTGCCGATCCGCGCACCGCGACCGAGGTGCTCGTCGTCGCCTCCGACCGCATCAGCGCCTTCGACCACGTGCTGCGCACCGGCATTCCCGACAAGGGGCGGGTGCTCACCGCGATCAGCGTCTTCTGGTTCGAGCAGCTGGCGGACATCGTCCCCCATCACGTGCTCTCCGCGACCGACGTCCCCGAGGCCGTCTCCGGGCGCGCCCTGCTGTGCCGAGGGCTGGACATGGTGCCCCTGGAGTGCGTGGTGCGCGGGTACCTCACCGGCTCCGGTCTGAAGGACTATCGCGCCGGCGGCTCCGTCGGCGGGCACGTGCTGCCCGGTGGGCTGGTCGAGGCATCTCGTCTCGACCCGGCGATCTTCACTCCGTCGACGAAGGCCGAGCAGGGGGAGCACGACGAGAACATCACCGTCGCGCAGGCCCGCGAATCGCTCGGGGACGACCTGGTCGACGATCTCGAGGAGCTCACCCTCGCGGTGTACGAGAGGGCGCGCCGCGTCGCCGGCGAGCGCGGGATCATCCTCGCCGACACGAAGCTCGAGTTCGGCCGCTCCCGCACGGACGGCCAGCTCCTGCTGGGCGATGAGGTGCTCACCCCGGACTCCAGCCGCTTCTGGGACGCGCAGTCCTATCGCGAGGGCGTCCCTCAGCCGAGCCTGGACAAGCAGTACCTGCGCGACTGGCTGATCTCACCAGCCTCGGGGTGGCACCGCGGCTCCGGCGAGACGCCGCCGGCGCTCCCGCAGGATGTCGTCGAGCAGACGCGCGCCCGCTACGTCGAGGCGTTCGAGAGGCTCACCGGCACGAGCTTCTGAGGTCGGTGTCCTGCCGACCTCGTCGAGGCTCCGACCTCGTCGAGGCTCCGCCCTCGGCGAGGCTCGGCCCTCGGCGAGGTTCGGCGCTCAGCGGTCCTCGATCAGCGGCACGAACCGGAAGGCTCCGTGCTCGGTGTCGAGGATGCCGTCGCCACGGCGCTCGACGCGGTGCATGATCCCGTCCACGGGGATCACCATGATGCCGCCGTCGATGAGCTGCCCGACGAGCTCCTGGGGGATCCGTCGCGCCTCGGCGGAGACGAGGATGCGGTCGAAGGGCCCGTCCTCCGGGGCGCCCAGCACCCCGTGCTCCGAGGGCCGGATCTCCGCCGGGCCCTGCGGGGCCGACGCGGCCAGCGCCTCTCGTGCGGGACCGATGAGCGCCTCGCGCCGCTCGATGCCGATGACCCGGCCGTCGGCGCCGACGAGGCGCGCGATGAGCGCCGTCGTCCAGCCCGACCCGGCCCCCACGTCCAGCACGGCCTGGCCCTGAGCGAGGTCCAGCAGACGCAGCATCATCGCCACGGTGTAGGGCTGGGAGTTGGTCTGTCCCTCACCGATCGGCAGGGGCTCGTCGACGTCGGCGAGCGCGCGCTGGGCCGCCGGCAGGAACATCACCCGCGGAACGGCGTGCATCGCCTGCTCCACCGGGCCTCGTCGTCCAGTCATGCGCAGCCTCCTCGTGGGCCCGGTCGGGCCCTCTTCGCCCTGACGATGCTCCGTCGCGGACCCTCGGATCAGGGGGCGGCGGCCACCTCGACCTCGCCGCTCTCGGGCCAGTCGCGCACCTCGGTGCCCTCCGGGGCGAGCTGCGTGGACTGGCGCAGGTAGATGGGGCGGCCGACGTCGCTCGCGACCGCATCGTGCACGGGCAGCGCCAGGCGCGGCCGGACCTCCCGCAGGAAGTCGATGGTCTCGGACATCTTCGACCAGGGGGCGACCACGGCGAAGGCGAGCACGTCGATGCTGCGGAAGGCCTCCACCGGTTCGAGCGAGTCGCCGGTGATGCCGAGCCGGGGCCCGTCCCCGGCGCTGATGACCAGGCCCGCATTGCCCACCCGCGGGATGTCGGGGTGGATGATCGCGTGGCGCCCGCCGACGGCGTCGATCCCGACCGCGGGCATGTCGCCGGCCGACGGCAGCTCATGGTGCTCTCCGGCCGCCAGCGGGTGCAGGCGGTCCGGCGGGACGCCCGGGGCTCCGGAGATCCCGTCGGCCGCCGTCAGCAGGGCGGCGGTCTCCGGCTCTGCCAGGACCACGGCGCGCTCCGAGGCCGCGAGCACAGAGGCCAGCAGAGCGCGGTCGACGTGATCGGGATGCTGGTGGGTGATCGCGACGACGTCGATGGCGCCGAGGACCTCAGGGCCGAGGGCGTGCACGGCGTCGCCGCTGAAGCCGCCGGGATCGACCAGCAGACGGCGGCCTGCGACCTCCACCAGCAGGCACGAGTGGACGAGGTGTCGGATCTTCATCGCAGCCTCCGTGGTCGGGTGGCGCGCACCGACGGCCGGCGCGCGCTGCCGCATGCGGTGCTCCTCACATGCGGCACTCCTCGAATGTATCCCCATCCGAGCGATGTCCCCAGCCCCGGGCGCTTCGGGAGTCCTCGGGAGTCCACGGGAGTCCACGACGACGGGCGCGAGCGCGCGTACCCGTCCGGTCTCGGTAGCATGTCGTGCGTCGGCACCGTCCGCCCCGTCCCGTCGGCCCTGCTGCGTGCAGGATCCCTGGCCGGGTCCAGGAAGGTTCCGCACCGTCAGCCCCACCCCTCGCCCGGCCCGCACCCGCTGCGCCACGGGCAGACGCCGTCAGGAGAGCGCCCATGCCACGCGTCGTGGTCCATGTCATGCCCAAGCCGGAGATCCTCGATCCGCAGGGGAAGGCCGTCGCCGCGGCCCTGCCCCGCCTCGGGTTCGAGGGGATCGCCTCCGTGCGCCAGGGCAAGAGGTTCGAGCTGGAGATCGAGGGCGAGGTCACCGACGAGGTGCTCGGCACGCTCCGCGAGGCCGCCACCACGCTGCTGTCCAATCCCGTGATCGAGGACGTCGTCGCGATCGAGGTCGAGGGCCCGGACGGAGTCGAGGGCTCGGACGGAAGGGCTCAGGCCTGATGCGCATCGGAGTGGTGACCTTCCCCGGCACGCTCGACGACCGGGATGCTCTGCGCGCAGTGCGGCTGGGCGGGGCGGAGCCCGTCGCCCTGTGGCACGGCGAGGACGACCTGCTGGACGTCGAGGCGGTCGTGCTGCCCGGAGGCTTCTCCTACGGCGACTACCTGCGGGCGGGGGCCATCAGCCGCTTCGCGCCGGTGATGGAGAAGGTCGTGGACGCCGCGAACGGCGGCATGCCCGTGCTGGGCATCTGCAACGGCTTCCAGATCCTGTGCGAGACGCATCTGCTGCCGGGCGCGATGATCAAGAACGCGCACCGCTCGTTCATCTGCCGCGACCAGCCTGTCGCAGTGGAGAACAACCGCACCGCCTGGACCACGGACTACGAGCAGGGCCAGGTCATCCGGGTCCCGCTGAAGAACCAGGACGGCCAGTACGTCGCCGACGAGCGGACCCTCGAGCAGCTCGAGGCCGAGGGCCGTGTGGTCTTCCGCTACGTCGCCGGTGCCACCCACGGGCCGGCCGGCTTCGAGGCGAACCCCAACGGCTCGCGGCACGACATCGCCGGCATCACCAATGAGCGCGGCAACGTCGTCGGGCTGATGCCGCACCCCGAGCACGCGGTCGAGGTCGGCTTCGGCCCCGACATGCCCGGCGAGGGCACCCGCACGGGCATCGACGGCCTCGGCATGTTCACCTCGGTGCTGCGCAGCCTCGTCGGCTGATCCGGAATTCGATCGACCCCGGGGGTCGAACCCGACGTCGCTCGCCCGACGTCGCTCAGGAGCGCCGCTCCGCCGTTCGGCGGGGCGGCGCTCCCTCATCGTCGGGACCGACGGCGATGCGTTCAGCGGCGCACGGCCGAGAGCACCGTGAAGCGACGGTCGCGCGCCCGCTGCCGGACCGGGCCGATGCGATGCTCGACCTCGCTCCGGTAGCGCAGGTGCGAGTTGTGCACCATCCAGAGCTGACCTCCGGGCCGCAGCACCCGCGCGGACGCGTCCAGGAGCGATCGCACCATCGTGGGATCGACGGCGGCGCCGTCGTGGAAGGGCGGATTGAGCAGCACCAGGTCGGCGCTCTCGTCGGGCTCCCCTGAGACCGCATCGTCCCAGGTCAGCCGGACCGCGGTGCCGCTCGACCGGGCGATCTCCGCGGCCTGGTCGGAGGAGGACCGGGCGGCGGCGGCCAGGGTCGCCGCCGTGGAGGCGACGGCATCGGCGTCGTCGTCGCTGCCCAGGATGCTCGCACCGGGCAGGGCCGCAGCGAGATAGGCGGTCAGCAGACCGCTGCCGCAGCCCAGGTCGATGGCGGAGAACGGACGATCCGCCGATGTCGCGTCGGACCCGTCGGCCCGCGTGCCGACCTCCCCCGCGAGGACCGCGCGGTCCAGCACCTCCAGCAGGAGGAGGCTCCCGGGATCGGCGGACGCCCCGCCGAACACCCCGCCGATCCCGCACAGCGGGATCTCCACGTCCTCGCCGCGGACGGCGAGACGGGCGGAGCCCGCCGACGGGGCGGACGGGGAGGGACTCGCGGCATCGGCGGCGGCGTCCGCGGCGACGAGCTCAGGACGGACCCCGCTGCCGATCAGCGCCCGGGACTTGCCGATGCCGCGGCTCGCCCGGACATCCTCGAAGACGGTCGCCAGCACATCGTTCTGATGCCGGGTCATGTGCTTCACGCGGCCGCCCGCGACCAGGACCATATGCGCGCGCCCGCCCATCCCTGCGCCGACCGCGAGCGACCTCGCCCGCTCCTCGAGGGTCCGCACCGCCTTCGGGAGGCGCATCAGCACCAGATGCGCATCGACCTCGAAGGCCGCCGTGCCCAGCGGGACCGGCTGCGCTCCGGCGGGGACGACCAGGCGCCCGGCCGCGATCTCCTCGGCGAAGCGGTCGGAGAGCCGACTCGCCGCGCGGCGCGACGACGCCCAGCTCAGGACGATCGCCTCCGGGTGATCGGTGATCGCCTCGAGGGCATGCTCGGTGAGCGCGCCGGTGACGTCGTCGACCACGACGACGTCGCAGGGGCATCCGAGCCCCTCCTCCTCCGCCGCGGCGATGATCACGCGGTCGGACTGATCAGGCCTCGCGTCATCCGGCTCCCGGGAGTCCTCTGCGGAGTTCCGGACGTGCGGGGTCTGGGGCATGGGATCAGTCCTTCGAGATGCCGATGCGGCCGCGGGGACGCGGCCGACCATGGGGAGGAGCCGGCGCCGGTGGCGCCGCCGGTGAGACTACCCTCCCGCGGAGCGGCAGGTGAGGCCGGGATGCCCGGGGCGGGCCTAGTGTTCTCCCATGACACGTCCCGTCCTGGTCGACTGCGACACCGGCATCGATGATGCGATCGCCCTGACCTACCTCGCCTGCCGCGACGACGTCGAGGTCGTCGGCATCGTCTCCACCGCCGGGAACGTCGGCCCGGAGGCCGTGCTGCGCAACAACCTGGCCCTCGTCGACATGCTCGGCCTCTCCGCGCCCGTCGCCCGCGGCGCCGCCCAGCCGCTCGCGCAGCCCCTCATGACCGCCGAGGACACCCACGGCCCGACGGGACTGGGACACGCCCGCGTCCCCGATCCCGCATGCGCGCCCGATCCCCGGACGGGTGCGCAGCTGTGGGTCGATCTCGCACGCGCGCATCCGGGAGAGCTCGTCGGACTCGTCCTCGGACCGCACACGAACCTCGCGCTCGCCCTCGAGATCGAGCCCGAGCTGCCGCGCATGCTCCGGCGGCTGCACATCATGGGCGGAGCGATCAACCACCGAGGCAACACCGGTCCCACCTCCGAATGGAACATCGCCGTGGACCCTGAGGCCGCACAGCGGGTGCTCGCCGCGTTCCGCGTCGCCGAGGAGCGGCCCGTGCTCGGCTCGCTGGAGGCCACCGAGGCGGTCCGCTTCACCCCGGAGACCCTCGAGGAGATCCGCGCGATCGCCGAGCGCACCGGTCACCCCGTGGCGTCGATCCTGGTGGAGGCGCTCCGCTTCTACTACGAGTTCCACGAGGCCGACGGCTTCGGGTACATGGCGCACGTGCACGACCCGATCGTCGCGATCCACGCCGTCACCGGCGACTTCGCCGACACGCTCTCGCTGCCGGTGGACGTCGAGCTGCGGGGGGACCTCACTCGCGGCCAGACCGTCGGGGACGTCCTGGGCCGCTGGGGCCGCGGGCCCGACGTCGACGTCCTGCGGGAGGTGCAGGCCGACGCGTTGGTCGAGCATCTCCTGGACACCCTGCGCAGCGGGCTGAGGCGCTGAGGGGTCGGGCGACCGGATCGGCGTTCCGTCGGGCGTCAGCCGAGGGTCGTCACCTCGACCTCGAAGCACCGCCGCGCCGGCCGGTCGTCCCGCGCCGGGCGCCAGCCCACGCACCGGACGCTTCCGGAGCCGTTCTCCTCCCGGTCCTCGTCGAAGGCGACGAGGACCGTTCCCGGCAGCGTCACCGGGGCATCGAAGCTGACATCCCAGCGCAGCGGGCGCGAGAGGTCCACGCGGGACTCGGTGAACGCCCGCGAGGCGGTGTACATCCCATGCGCGATCGCGCGCGGGAAGCCGAACGCCCTCGCGCTCAGCGCCGACATGTGGATCGGGTTCGCGTCTCCGGAGACCTCTGCGTAGCGGCGACCAGTGCCTGCGCCGAGGCTCCATCGGCCCGTCGGCCGCGGCGGCTCGAAGCCCTGCCGAGCGCGCCTGCCTGACGGCCCCGCCGTCCCGGTCGCCCCGGTCGCCCCTGAGGCGGATGGCTCCTGGCCGCCGGAGCGGTCCTTGGAGAGATAGGTGGAGACGTCGGTGGCGATGATCTCGCCGTCCTCCCCGTGGATCGTCGAGACCGCCTCGAACGTCCAGCCCCTGCGATGCCGTTCCAGCTCCCGCACACGGCACTCCGCATCGACCCGCTCGCCCACTCGCACCGGACGATGCTGGAGGATCCGGTTGCGCAGATGCACCAGGCCCAGCAGCGGGAACGGGAAGTCGCCGCGCGCCATGAGCGACAGCGAGATCGGGAACGCCAGCACATGCAGCACGCCCGGATGCACGAGGTCGGTCGCCGGCCCGCCCATGAGGTGGTCGAAGTCCCGCGCCCGCTCGGCATCGATCCTGACCGAGCGCACTCGGTGGACGACGGAGGGGAGCTGAGGCCTGCCGCGATCCCCGCTCCCGGCTGTTCTTCCGCTCGCCGACCCCCCGTTCCGCCGACGCGGGGTCAGCGCCGCCACGTAGACCGCCGGGAAGGAGGGGACGTCCGAGAGGTCCCTGACCTCCTCAGCGGAGCCCACCAGGTCAGCGGCCGTCGCATCTGCGCCCATCGTGCGGCTCACCTCCCCACCATGTTCTGCCCGCACACCCGCAGGGTCTCGCCGCGGATGCCACCGGCCTCGTCCGAGACCAGGAAGGAGATCGCCTCGGCGACGTCGACGGGCATCCCGCCCTGCTGGAGGGAGTTCAGGCGCCGGGCGACCTCACGGGTGAGCGGCGGCATCCTCCCGGTCATCTCGGTCTCGATGAAGCCGGGCGCGACGGCGTTCGCGGTGCCGCCGATCCCCTGGAGGTTCGCGGCGAGAGCATCGACGAACGCGATCACCCCGGCCTTGGAGGTCGCATAGTTCGTCTGACCGCGGTTCCCGGCGATGCCGCTCGTGGAGGCGAGCGAGACGAACCGGGGATGCTCGCCAAGCACGCCGTCCGCAGCGATCAGGGCCTGCGCGAGCGAGATCTGGCTGGTGATGTTCACGGCGATCACCGGGTCCCAGCGGCCCGCATCCATGTTCGCGAACATCCTGTCGCGGGTGATGCCTGCGTTGAGCACCACGGCGTCCAGGCTCAGCGAGCGCTCGCGCAGGAAGTCGACCAGGCGATCGCCCGCGCCGCCGGAGGTGACGTCCAGCTGGATCGGCACCGCCCGCAGCTCGTTGGCCAGCCGAGCGAGCTCCGTCCCGGAGGCGGCCACATCCAGCAGCACGAGACGGGCGCCGTCGGCCGCGAGAGTGCGCGCGATCGCCGCGCCGATGCCGCGGGCGGCCCCCGTGACGAGCGCGGTGCGCCCGGCCAGGGGCTTCTCGAGGTCCGGGGTCGCGGAGCCGTCGGCCGTCGAGACCTGCAGGAACTGGCCGGTGACGAAGGCGCTTCGTGTCGAGAGCAGGAAGCGCAGCGCTCCGACGACGGACGGCGCATCCAGCCCGATGCCGTCCGCGACCTGGATGCCGCCGACGGTGCCGCCGCCGCGCATCTCGTGGGCCAGGGAGCGCACGAAGCCCTCCACTCCCCCGCGAGCAGCGTCCCTCGCGGGGTCGGCGCCGGTCGCCGGGCGCGAGATCGTCACCACGCGCGACCCGGGTGCCAGCGAGCGCATCGCCGGAGCCAGGGGCAGCAGGATCTCGCCGAGCTCGGCCGGGGAGCCGATCTCGTCGAGGACGGCGATCACGGAGCCCACCTGCCGGAGCTCCTCGAAGCGGCGGCGGACGTCGGCACCCCAGCGCAGCAGGAGCGAGGCGATCTCGTCGGCGCCCGGCGAGGCGCCGAGCACGACGACAGGGCCGAGGACAGGGTCGGGGCGGTCGCCGCGGCGCAGCAGACGGGCTGGTCGCGGCAGACCCGTCCGCTGGGCGATGAGCTTCCCGGGCGCGGAGCGGACGAAACGGGTGTAGGCGTCGGTCATGGAGGCCTCCGGAGTTCGGCGGGGACGGGGTGAGGGGGTGACGGCCGGGACGGGATCAGTCTCCGACGGACTCGAGCAGGGCGACGGTCCCCTGGCCCGCGGCCGCGCAGATGGAGATCAGCCCGCGCTGGACCCGCCCGGTCTCCTGTGCGCGCCCGTGCAGGAGCTTGGCGAGCGTCGCGACGATGCGACCGCCGGTCGCGGCGAAGGGGTGGCCGGCGGCGAGCGAGGAGCCCGCGACGTTCAGACGCTCCCGATCGATCGACCCCAGCGGTGCGTCGCGGCCGAGCCGCTCTCGGCAGAACTCCTCCGACTCCCACGCCTTCAGCGTGGCCAGCACCGTCGCGGCGAAGGCCTCGTGGATCTCGTAGAGGTCGATGTCCTGCAGCGTCAGGCCGTTGGCGTCGAGCAGCTCGGGGACGGCGTAGGCAGGAGCCATCAGGAGGCCCTCGTCCCCGTGGACGAAGTCGACCGCTGCAGTGCGCGCGTCCACGACGCGGGCGAGCGGACGCAGACCCTTCGCCTCAGCGAACTCGCGGCTGCCAAGGAGCACCGCGGAGGCGCCGTCCGACAGCGGGGTCGAGTTGCCCGCCGTCATCGTGGGATCGGCAACCTCCGGGGACCTCACCCCGAAGACGGGCTTGAGCGATGCGAGCTTCTCGAGCGTCGAGTCGGAGCGCAGGTTCTGGTCGCGCCCGAGACCGCGGTACCCGGTCACGAGGTCGTCGAGGAAGCCGGCGTCGTACGCGGCCGCCAGCTTCTGATGGGAGGCCAGCGCCAGCTCGTCCTGCTCCTGGCGGGTGATGCCCCACTGCGCGGCGGTGAGCGCCATGTGCTCGCCCATCGACAGCCCGGTGCGGGGCTCGCCGTTGCGCGGCGGCACCGGGGCGAGGTCCCTGGGACGGATCGCGGCGAGCGCGGAGACCCGCTGCGTCGCCGACTTCGCTGCGAAGGCACGGTGCAGGATGCGCCGCAGCCTCGGGGTGACCTCGATCGGGGAGTCCGAGGCCGAGTCGACACCGCAGGCGATCGCCGAGTCGATCTGCCCGAGACGGATCCGGTTGGAGACGTGCACTACGGCCTCGAGGCCGGTGGCGCAAGCCTTGGACAGGTCGATCGCCGGGGTGCGCGGGTCCAGCGGAGTCCCCAGCGCGCTCTCGCGCGAGAGGTTCAGATCGCCGGCGAGCTTCAGGACGGCACCGCCGGCGACCTCGCCGAGCCTCTCCCCCTGCAGCCCGAAGCGGGCGACGAGCCCGTCGAGCGCGGCGGTCAGCAGGTCCTGGTTGGAGATCCCCGCATACGGGCCGCCCGAGCGGGCGAAGGGGATCCGGTTGCCACCGAGGACATAGGCGTCGCGAGGGATGCCGGATGCTCGGGCGGCGTCCGACGGCGGGGCGTCGGATCGCGGAGCGTCGGATCGGGGGCCGGTCCCGGAGGGGACGGGGGGCTGGCTCACTGTGCACCTCTTCGTGTTCACTGCCGGGGTCCTGGGTCCTGGCGGGTGCCCGGCGCCGACGGGCGACCGGACGTGACCCTTTACATAGGACCGAGAGTACTTGATACCCTAGGTTCCGTGAATGCGACGACGCAAGCCTCCGTCGACGGGCGGTCCTCCCGCTGGGCGCAGCACCGCGAGCAGCGGCGCGCCGAGCTGCTGGACGTGGCGCGTCACCTGATCCACGAGCAGGGCCCCGACGTGACCATGGAGGACATCGCGGCGGCATCAGGGACGTCGAAGTCCATCGTGTACCGATACTTCGCCGACAAGTCCCAGCTGCAGCGCGCGCTCGGGCGCAGCATCCTCTCGACGATGCACCAGCGCCTGGTCGACGAGCTGCGCGCCCTCGAGGCCGACGCCGGACGCCGCCCCTCCACCGACGAGCGCCTGCTCGCCATGATCCGCGCCTACGTCGAGACCGCCCACCGGTCGCCCGGGGTCTACCGCTTCGTCACGCGACCGAGCGTCGGCCTGAACCACTTCCTGGACTCCGTCGCACGGCTGGTCACCACCTTCCTCCCCGACGACACCCCCGCCCCGCAGCTGTGGGCGCGCGGCGCCGTCGGCTTCGTGGAGGCCTCCGTCGATGCCTGGATGACCGAGCAGACCGTGCAGGCTGAACCGGCTGAGCAGGCTGAACCGGCTGAGCAGGCTGAGCAGGCTGAGCAGGCTGAACAGCCTCAGCCGGCTGAGCCGGCCGCCCCCGCCCGACGGAGCACGGAGCCCGGCCGCCCCGCACCCATCACCTCCGATCAGCTCGTCTCCCATCTCGTCACCTGGCTCATGAAGGGACTGCACCCGTGAACTCACTGCTCGATGACCACCGTCCTGCATCCGACCCGACCCCTGAGGCCGACAGCGCCGTCGGCCGCGCCACCTCCACCCCCACCGGCCCGATCCCCGTCCCGCCAGAGGGCTCACCGCGACTGGACACGGCCCTCGTCGCCGAGGCGCTGAAGGGCTCCTGGGCGGCCACCCGCGACGTCGCCCGCGAGCGCGCCCGGCGTCCCGAGCTGCACCGGCCTCTCGACGTCACCGTCGCCCAGCACCGCGAGCACGTCTTCGAGCAGCTGAGGACTCTCGCCGACGAGCAGGTCTCCCTGCCGATGCTGCCCGAGCACCTCGGCGGCCCCAACGACAACGGGGCGAACGTCGCAGGCTTCGAGGAGCTCGTCGTCGCGGATCCGTCCCTGCAGATCAAGGCCGGAGTCCAGTGGGGGCTGTTCACCTCCGCCATCGTCCAGCTCGGCGACGAGGAGCAGCAGAGGCGCTGGGTCCCGGACGCCATGAGCCTCGAGGTGCCCGGTGCCTTCGCGATGACCGAGATCGGTCACGGCTCCGATGTGCAGTCCCTGGCCACCACCGCCACCTACGATCCTGCGTCCGACGAATGGGTGATCCACACCCCGATCCGTGCGGCATGGAAGGACTTCCTGGGCAACGCCGCGATCCATGCCCGCGCGGCGACCGTCTTCGCACGGCTCATCACCCGGGGCGTGGACCACGGCGTCCACTGCTTCTACGTGCCCGTGCGCGATGCGGAGGGGAACCTCCTGCCCGGCGTCTCGAGCGAGGACGACGGCGAGAAGGGCGGGCTCAACGGCATCGACAACGGCCGCCTCGCCTTCGACCACGTGCGGATCCCCCGCACCAACCTGCTGAACCGCTACGGCGCCGTCGACGCCGACGGCGTCTACACCTCCCCCATCGAGTCCCCCGGGCGCCGCTTCTTCACCATGATCGGCACCCTCGTGCAGGGGCGAGTGTCCCTGGACGGAGCAGCCAACCGCGCCTGCCAGCTGGCCCTGCACATCGCTCTCACCTACGCCTCCCAGCGTCGCCAGTTCACCGCCGCCTCGCCCACCGAAGAGACCGTGCTGCTGGACTACCAGTCGCACCTGCACCGCCTGCTGCCGAAGCTCGCCGCCACCTACGCCGGCGCCTTCGCCCACGAGCAGCTGCTGCATGCGTTCGACGACGTCTTCTCCGGCCACGGAGACACTCCGGAGGCCCGCGAGGACCTCGAGACGCTCGCCGCCGCCCTCAAGCCGACCTCCACCCGCCTCGCCCTGGACACCATCCAGGAATGCCGGGAGGCCTGCGGAGGCTCCGGGTTCATGGCCGAGAACCAGCTGGTCGGGCTCCATCAGGACCTCGACGTGTACGCAACCTTCGAAGGCGACAACACCATCCTGCTGCAGCTGGTGGCCAAGCGCCTGCTGTCCGACTACACCTCCGAGCTCCGGAGCGTCGACCGCGCGGGCATCGGCCGCTTCATCGCCCAGCGGGCCGGGACCCTCGCACGTCGGCACACGCCCTGGACGGAGCTCGCCCAGGGGATCGGCGATCTCGGCAACGCCCGTCGGGCCTCGGACTCGATGCGGCAGGCGGAGTTCCAGGAGTCCCTTCTGGCAGATCGAGCCCGCGTGAAGGTCGAGGAGGTCGCCCTCGCGCTCCGCCCGGCCTCACGGATGTCCCCCGAGGAGGCTGCGGCCCATGTCAACAAGCATCAGGTGGAGATGCTCGACGCCGCGCGCGCTCATGCGGACCTCGTGCGCTGGCGCGCCTTCGCCTCCGGCATCGACGACATCGAGGACGAGGGATCGCGCGCGGTGCTCACCGATGTGCGCGACCTCTTCGGCCTCACCGTCATCCAGGACGATCTGGCCTGGTTCCTGCTCAACGGTCTGGTGTCGACGCAGCGAGGGCGCCTGATCTCCTCCGACGTCAAGCGCCTCCTGTGGCGTCTGCGTCCGCATGTCCTGGATCTCGTCGAGGCCTTCGACATCCGTCCCGGGCACGTCCGCGCACCGATCGCGCTCGGCGCGGAGAGGGAGCGTCAGGAGCAGGCCGCTGCGCACTTCCGTGCCCAGCGCGCGAGCGCCGACGCCCCGGTCAGCGAGAAGGTCCTCCGGGATCAGGAGAGGAAGCGCGCCGAGGCCTCCGCCCGACGGCGGGGCTGACGGGGCCCGGTGAGCGGCCGACGGACCGCGGCGCGCGCCCCGAGGGCCGCACCCGCTCCGTTCGCACGGCCGCATCCCGGGCCTCGGGCGGGCGCTCGCGCGAAGCCCCGGGCACGTAGGATGGGCGGGCCGGGAGCTCCCCGGCCCGCCCCCACCATTGCCGTCGAGAAACGGATGACGACCGCGCATGACCGCTTCCTCCGCCCCCACCCCCACCGCCCCTCAGGGCGGCGCTGACATCGACACCGTCGATGATGCGGCGGCGACGCCGGACCAGGTCCAGCCCTTCGCCGAGCTCGGACTGAAGGCCGACGAGTACGCGAAGATCCGCGAGATCCTCGGCCGCCGCCCCACCAACGCGGAGCTGGCCATGTACTCGGTCATGTGGTCCGAGCACTGCTCCTACAAGTCCTCCAAGATCCACCTCGGCACCTTCGGCGATCACACCGACGAGCGCATGCGCGAGCACCTGCTGGTGGGCATCGGCGAGAACGCCGGCGTCGTCGACATCGGCGACGGCTGGGCCGTGACCTTCAAGGTCGAGTCCCACAACCATCCGTCCTACGTCGAGCCGCACCAGGGCGCAGCGACCGGCGTCGGCGGCATCGTCCGCGACATCATCGCCATGGGCGCACGCCCCGTCGCCGTGATGGACCAGCTGCGCTTCGGCGCCATCGACCATCCTGACACCGCCCGCGTCGTGCACGGCGTGGTCTCGGGCGTCGGCGGCTACGGCAACTCGCTGGGCCTGCCGAACATCGGCGGCGAGACGGTCTTCGATGCCTCCTATCAGACCAACCCGCTGGTCAACGCGCTCGCCGTGGGCGTGATGCGCCATGAGGACATCCATCTCGCCTCCGCCACCGGCGCCGGCAACAAGGTCGTCCTCTTCGGTGCCCGCACCGGCGGCGACGGCATCGGCGGCGCCTCCATCCTCGCCTCCGAGACCTTCGAGGAGGGCGGCCCGCTCAAGCGTCCCAGCGTGCAGGTCGGCGATCCCTTCATGGAGAAGGTCCTCATCGAGTGCTGCCTCGAGCTGTTCCACGGCGGCGTCGTCGAGGGCATCCAGGACCTCGGCGCCGCGGGGATCTCCTGCGCCACCTCCGAGCTCGCCTCCAACGGCGGCTCCGGCATGCATGTCGACCTCGAGACGGTCCTGCTGCGCGACCCCACCCTCACCGCCGGCGAGATCCTCATGAGCGAGTCCCAGGAGCGCATGATGGCCGTGGTGACGCCCGAGAACCTCGAGCGGTTTCTCGCGATCACCGGCAAGTGGGATGTCGAGACCGCCGTCATCGGCGAGGTCACCGGCGACGGCCGTCTCACCATCGACCACTTCGGCCGCCGCATCGTCGACGTCGATCCGGTGACCGTCGCCCACGGGGGCCCCACCTACGATCGTCCCTACGCCCGCCCCGACTGGCAGGACGAGCTCCAGGCCGACCGCGCCGAGGGTCTCCCCCGCCCGTCGACGCCGGAGGAGATCGGCGCGACCCTGCGCTCGCTGATCGCCTCCCCCAACCTCGCCTCGAGCCACTGGGTCACCGACCAGTACGACCGCTACGTCGGCGGCAGCACGGCCCTCGCCATGCCCGACGACGCCGGCGTGCTGCGGGTCGACGAGAGCACCGGCCGAGGCGTCGCCATCGCGACCGACGCCAACGGCCGCTACACCAAGCTCGACCCCCGCACCGGTGCCCAGCTCGCCCTCGCGGAGGCCTACCGCAACGTCGCCACCACCGGCGCGCGTCCGCTCGCGGTCACCGACTGCCTGAACTTCGGCTCGCCCGAGGACCCGGGCCCCATGTGGCAGCTGGTCGAGGCGATCGGCGGTCTCGCCGAAGCCTGCCAGACCCTCGGCGTCCCGGTCACCGGCGGCAACGTCTCCCTGTACAACTCCACCGGCGAGCCCGGCAGGATCGACTCGGCGATCCATCCGACGCCCGTCGTCGGCGTCCTGGGCGTCCTCGACGACGTGGCCCGTCGGACCGCGTCCGGCTGGAAGGCCGAGGGCGAGAGCGTGATCCTGCTGGGGACGACCCGTGAGGAGCTCTCCGGCTCCGCATGGGCCCAGGTCGCCCACGACCATCTGGGCGGCCTGCCCCCTCAGGTCGACCTCGCTGCCGAGGCCGCCCTCGCCGAGGTGCTGATCGGCGCCGCTGCGGAGGGCATCGCCTCCGCAGCCCACGATCTCTCCGAGGGCGGCCTCGCGCAGGCTCTCGTCGAGTCGGTCACCCGCTTCGGCATCGGCATCTCCGCAGATCTCGCGACCGTCCTCGAGCGGGACGGCGTGGATCTCTTCACGGCCCTGTTCTCCGAGTCCCAGGCGCGCGCCATCGTCGCGGTCCCCGCGGATCGGGAGGAGCAGCTCCTGGCCTCCGCCGCAGAGCACGGCGTCCCGGCCGCTCGGATCGGCACCACCGGAGGCACCGCTCTCGTGATCGACGGTCTCGAGCCCATCGAGTCCGCCGACCTCCGCGATCTTCGCGAGGGGACGCTGCCGCGCTACTTCGGCTGACACGGCTCCGGCCGGGGACGCACCGTGCCGGCGACGCGCTGCGGGGCCCGATGATCACGATGATCATCGGGCCCCGCAGCGCTTCCTGCGCTCAGCCCTGGCGCAGCCCTGCTGAGGACCGCCAGGGATCTGCAGAGGATCGACCGGAACAGGACGAGGGCGGGATGACGGATCGCATCCGTCATCCCGCCCTCGTCCTGAGATGCAGCGTCCGTGAGGACCCTGCCGAGTCAGGCTCCGATCGGAGGATCAGGCCTTCTCGGACTCAGCGGTCTCCTCGGCCGGAGCCTCGGTCGTCTCCTCGACAGCCTCAGCGGCGTCGTCGGCCTTGGCGGCGCTCTTCGCGGCGCCCTCGGCCTCCTTCACGACGGCCTGCTTCGGGGAGTACTCCTCCTGCACCAGCTCGATGACCGCCATGGGGGCGTTGTCACCCTTGCGGGGGCCGATCTTGGTGATGCGGGTGTAGCCGCCGGGACGCTCCGAGAAGGTCGGCGCGATCTCCTCGAAGAGCGTGTAGACGACGCCCTTGTCACGGATGGTGCGCATGACCTGACGGCGCGACGCCAGGTCGCCCTTCTTGGCCTGCGTGATGAGACGCTCGGCGTAGGGGCGCAGCCGCTTCGCCTTGGTCTCGGTGGTGGTGATCGCCTTGTGGCGGAACAGCTCGGTGGCGAGGTTGGCGATGATCATCCGCTCGTGCGCGGGGGATCCGCCGAGGCGCGCGCCCTTGGTGGGAGCAGGCATGGTCGTTCTCCTAGTTCAGATGAAGGTCAGTACTGGTCGCCGAAGTCGTCGGAGTAGGACTCCAGTGCCGACGGGTCGAAGCCGGCCGGGGAGTCCTTCAGCGACAGGCCGAGCTCGGCGAGCTTCGCCTTGACCTCGTCGATGGACTTCTGACCGAAGTTGCGGATGTCGAGCAGGTCGGCCTCGCTGCGGGCAGTCAGCTCGCCGACGGTGTGGACGCCCTCGCGCATCAGGCAGTTGTACGACCGCACCGTGAGGTTGAGGTCGTTGATCGGCAGCGCCAGGTCCGCGGCCAGGGCCTGGTCCGTCGGGGACGGGCCGATGTCGATGCCCTCGGCCTCCTGGTTCAGCTCGTGCGCCAGTCCGAACAGCTCGACCAGGGTCTTGCCTGCGGAGGCGACGGCGTCGCGCGGGGAGATCGCGGGCTTCGTCTCGACGTCGACGATCAGCTTGTCGAAGTCGGTGCGCTGCTCGACACGGGTGGCCTCGACCTTGTAGGTGACCTTGAGGACGGGCGAGTAGATCGAGTCGACCGGGACGCGGCCGATCTCGCCGTCCACGCCCTTGTTCTGCGCGGCGGAGACGTATCCGCGACCGCGCTCGACGATCAGCTCGATCTCCAGGCGGCCCTTGTCGTTCAGGGTCGCGATGTGCAGGTCGGGGTTGTGGATCTCCACGCCCGCAGGAGGAGTGATGTCCCCCGCGGTCACCTTGCCCTCGTCATCCTTGCGCAGGTACATCACGACCGGCTCGTCGTTCTCCGAGGAGACCACGAGGTTCTTGATGTTCAGGATGATCTCGGTGACGTCCTCCTTGACCCCGGGGACGGTGCTGAACTCGTGCAGCACGCCGTCGATGCGGATCGAGGTGACCGCAGCGCCGGGGATGGAGGAGAGCAGGGTCCGACGCAGAGAGTTCCCGAGCGTGTAGCCGAAGCCGGGCTCGAGCGGCTCGATGACGAACCGGGAGCGGTACTCGGACACGACCTCTTCGGTCAGCGTGGGGCGCTGTGCAATGAGCACTGTGAGTCCTTTCCGTGAGCGTCCGCCATATGACGCTCAGAAGGGGGCGGTGGGCCTGAGGATGATGGGTGTCCAGGGGGTGATCGCTCGCGCGGATGCGCGACCGCTCACCGGGGTCGGCCGGAGCGCACGGCAGAGCCGTGCTCCGGCCGACGACGACTCAGACGCGGCGACGCTTGGCCGGACGGGTGCCGTTGTGAGCCTGCGGGGTGACGTCCTGGATGGAGCCGACCTCGAGGCCGGTCGCGGTGAGCGAGCGGATCGCGGTCTCGCGACCGGAGCCCGGTCCCTTGACGAAGACGTCGACCTTCTTCAGGCCGTGCTCCTGCGCGCGGCGAGCTGCGGCCTCGGCGGCCATCTGCGCGGCGTAGGGGGTGGACTTGCGCGAGCCCTTGAAGCCGACCTGGCCGGCGGAGGCCCAGGAGATGACAGCACCGGTCGGATCGGTGATCGACACGATGGTGTTGTTGAAGGTGCTCTTGATGTGAGCCTGGCCGTTGACGACGTTCTTCTTGTCCTTGCGGCGCGGCTTGCGCGCCGTGGCCTGGCGGGTCTTGGATGCCATGCTGGCGAACTCCTTGAGTGGGGGTCTGGTGCGCCGTATCCCTCGTCGGCGCTCTGCGAGTGCTGGTCAGCAGGCCGTCATGGCCGCTGCTGACGGACGACGGGGAAGGTCAGCGAGCCTTCTTCTTGCCCGCGACGGTGCGCTTCGGGCCCTTGCGGGTGCGCGCGTTGGTCTTCGTGCGCTGACCGCGCACGGGAAGGCCGCGGCGGTGGCGCAGGCCCTCGTAGCTGCCGATCTCGACCTTGCGGCGGATGTTCGCAGCGACCTCACGACGCAGGTCGCCCTCGTGCTGGTAGTTCGCCTCGATGTGATCGCGGAGCTTCACGAGCTCCTCGTCGTTGAGGTCCCGGACGCGCTTGTCGCCGTCGACCCCGGTCGCAGCCAGGGTCTCGAGGGCGCGCGTGCGGCCGATGCCGAAGATGTACGTCAGGGCGACTTCGAGGCGCTTCTCGCGCGGAAGATCCACTCCCACCAGACGTGCCATGTACAGTTCTCCTACATGTTGCGGAGGCCTGAGCCGACATCCCGCCGCGGGCTGCTCCCGCGGACGCCGCAGCCTCCGACTGCGGGTGACCGGCCGAGGCCGGTGATGTCGTCTCTTCTGTTGTGGTGCCCGCTGTGCGGGCGGTGCCCCATGGGGCGGCCGCATCCTGCGGCGATGTCACGGCAGGGCCGCGGCTGACGGGACGAGCCCGTTCAGCCCTGGCGCTGCTTGTGACGCGGGTTCGAGCAGATCACCATGACGCGCGAGTGGCGACGGATCACCTTGCAGTTGTCACAGATCGGCTTGACGCTCGGCTTGACCTTCATGTCTTCCTTCTCCCGGGACTATCACTTGTAGCGGTAGACGATGCGACCCCGGTCGAGGTCGTAGGGGCTCAGCTCGACGACCACGCGGTCCTCGGGAAGGATGCGGATGTAGTGCTGGCGCATCTTCCCGGAGATGTGTGCGAGCACCTTGTGGCCGTTGTCGAGCTCGACCCGGAAGCGCGCGTTCGCGAGCGCCTCCGTGACCGTGCCCTCGACCTCGATCACTCCGTCCTTCTTGGCCATGCCTCCCCAATCTCTCGCCGGCGGCGCACCGCCGGCTGAGTTCCGCAATCGTTGACTGTGCGCACCGTTCGTCCGAGGACGGCACGGCAGCACCGGGGCGAGGCTCCAGGGCACCGACCGACGCCGCCGTCGACGCCGGGACGGCGGACGACGATGAAGTGGGACGGGGCGGGAACGGACGACAGCCCGTGCCTGCAAGCGGAGCACACCCGATCAGTCAGCCTACACGCCATCACCTGCTACGGCGAGGGCCAGGGAGGATGACGCCGGTCACGGCAGTCGGACCGTGCGTGCCGGCGGATGACCGACCAGCCTCCCCCATCCGGGAGGGGCCGACGCAGGACCGGAGAGCCGGCCCTCTCAGGCCGCCAGCGGGTCAGGAGCCGTCGCGATGCCACGCTCCGCGAGCCGGGCAGCTCCGCCGTCGGCCGCAGTGAGCACGAGGAGCCCCTGCTCGGTGACCGCGACGGAGTGCTCGGCATGGGCTGCTCGCCCTCCGCCGGTGGCCCGCACGGTCCACTCGTCGTCGTCCATCGACCAGTCGCCGGGCCCCTGGATCAGCATCGGCTCGATGGCCAGGCACATTCCGGGCCTGATCTTCGGCCCTTTCGAGCGGGTGCGGTAGTTCATCACATCCGGAGGCTGGTGCATGGACGTACCGATGCCGTGCCCGCCGAAGTCCTCGAGATGCGAGAGCGTCTCCCCGGCCTCGATCGCGACGAAGTCCTCGATCGCGGCCCCGATCTCGCCGACGCGCTGCGCGGAGTCGAGGGCGGCGATCCCCTCCCAGAGCGCCTCCTCGGTGATGCGCACGAGATCGACGTCGGCCTGACGACGCGGCGCACCGACGATGTGGGTGCGAGCGGCGTCGGAGTGCCAGCCCTCGACGATGCACCCGCCGTCGATGGAGACGACATCACCCTCGTCGATGACCTGCTCCCCCGGGATCCCGTGGACCACGACCTCGTTGACGCTGATGCACAGAGTGGCCGGGAAGCCGTGGTACCCCAGGAAGTTCGGGGTCGCACCCTCGTCCCGGATCATCGCCTCCGCGAGCGCGTCGAGGCGTCCGGTGGTGATCCCCGGTCGCAGCTCGGAGGCGAGCATGTCGTGCACCCGTGAGAGCAGTGCGCCGCTGCGACGCATCACGGCGATCTGCTCGGGGCTCTTCAGCTCGACCCGCTCGCGCATGCCCTTCACAGGGTGAGCGCCTCCTGAAGCGCGGCGGCGACGTCGTCGATCGAGGCGGTGCCATCCACACGGCGCAGGATGCCGCGCTCCTCGTAGACGTCGATGAGCGGAGCGGTCTGCTCGGTGTAGACCTCGATGCGACGGCGAATGGTCTCCTCGTTGTCGTCGCTGCGTCCCTGCTCCGCCCCGCGGGCGATGAGGCGCGCGATCACGATCTCGGGCTCGACGTCGAGAAGCAGCACCCGATCGAGCCCGGTGCCCAGATCCGCCAGCACCCCGTCGAGCGCCTCGACCTGCGCGAGAGTGCGCGGGTACCCGTCCAGCAGGAAGCCGTCCTTCGCGTCGTCCTCGCCGAGCCGATCACGCACCATGTCGTTCGTGACCGAGTCCGGGACGTACTCGCCCTTGTCCATGTAGGACTTCGCCAGCACGCCGAGCTCCGTCTGCTGGGAGACGTTGGCGCGGAAGATGTCGCCCGTGGAGATCGCCGGGATGCCGACCGACTCGGCGATCCGCACGGCCTGCGTCCCCTTCCCGGCTCCGGGCGGGCCGACGATCAGCAGACGGCGGGCGAGGTTCTGGTCGGTGGAGGTGGTCACCGGAGGATCCCTTCGTAGTGGTGCTGCTGCAGCTTCGCGTCGATCTGCTTCACCGTGTCGAGGCCGACGCCGATGATGATCAGCAGCGACGCGCCGCCGAGCGGGAAGTTCTGGGACGCCCCGAGGTAGACCAGGGCGAAGAGCGGGATCAGGGAGATCACCGCGAGATAGATGGATCCAGGGGTCTGGATCCGGTTGATCACGTACTGCAGGTAGCGCTCGGTGGGCTTCCCTGCGCGAACGTTCGGCACGAAGCCGCCGTACTTCTTCATGTTGTCGGCGATCTCCTCCGCGTTGAAGGTGATCGAGGTGTAGAAGAAGGCGAAGAAGATGATCAGGGCGACGTACACGGTCGCGTAGATCCAGGAGAAGCTGAAGCCCATGACCAGGTGCGCGTTGATCCACTGCACCCAGCCGGCGCTCGGATCCCCGAAGGATGCCGCCATCTGCGGCAGCGCGAGGATCGATGACGCGAAGATCACCGGGATCACGCCGGCCTGGTTGACCTTGATCGGGATGTAGGTCGACGTGCCGCCGTACATGCGGCGGCCCACCATGCGCTTCGCGTACTGGACGGGGATGCGGCGCTGGGACTGCTCGACGAAGACCACGCCGATCATGACGACCAGCGCGACCAGGACGATCAGCGAGAAGGTCATCCATCCCTGCAGCTGGAAGATCTGCCCGAGCGCGCTCGGGAACGAGGCGGCGATCGAGGTGAAGATCAGCAGAGACATGCCGTTGCCGATGCCGCGCTCGGTGATGACCTCGCCCATCCACATGATGAGCACGCAGCCGACGGTCATGGTGACGACCATGAGGAGCAGGGCGGGGATGGACTGGTCCGGGACCAGCTCGAGGTTGCAGCCGGTGAAGAACTGTCCTGAGCGCACCAGCGTGATGATCGTGGTCGACTGCAGGACCGCGAGGCCGATGGTCAGGTATCGCGTGTACTGCGTGAGCTTGGCCGTGCCCGACTGCCCTTCCTTGTGGAGGGCCTCGAAGCGCGGGATCACCACGCGCAGCAGCTGGATGATGATCGATGCCGTGATGTAGGGCATCACGCCCAGCGAGAAGATCGACAGCTGCAGCAGAGCGCCGCCGGAGAACAGGCTGACCATGCCGAGGATGCTCGACCCCCCGGCCGCCGCGGCCTGGTCCGCGCAGATCATCACGTTGGTGTACTCGAACCCGGGGGTGGGGATGAAGACGCCCAACCGGTAGATCGCGAGCAGACCGAGCGTGAAGAAGATCTTCGAGCGCAGTTCAGGAGTGCGCAGTGCGCGCACGAACGAGTTCACGAGATTCCCTCCTGGGGGTCCGGGGACAGGCCGTGGACGTCGCGGTCCGTCCCGGCGCCGCGACCTGTGCGCGGCCATCGGACCGGCCCCGATGCACAGAGACGGGGCACCGCGGCACAGAGTATTCTGCGCCGCGGTGCCCCGTCAAAAGATACTCACGCGACGGTGACGGACCCACCGGCCGCGGTGATCTTCTGCTCCGCCGAGGCGGAGAACTTCTGAGCGGTGACGTCGAGCTTCACGCTGACCTCGCCGCTGCCCAGCACCTTGACGGGCTGGTTCTTGCGCACGGCGCCCTTGGCGACGAGATCCTCGACCGTGACAGTGCCGCCCTCGGGGAACAGCTCCTGCAGGGCCGACAGGTTCACGACCTGGTACTCGACGCGGAACGGGTTGGTGAAGCCGCGCAGCTTCGGAAGGCGCATGTGCAGAGGCATCTGCCCGCCCTCGAAGCCGACGGGCACCTGGTAGCGGGCCTTGGTGCCCTTGGTGCCGCGTCCTGCGGTCTTGCCCTTGCTGCCCTCACCACGGCCCACGCGGGTGCGCGCGGTCTTGGCACCGGGCGCGGGGCGCAGGTCGTGGAGCTTCAGCGGGCTCTCGTTGTTGTTATCGGTCATGAGGGATCAGTCCACCTCTTCGACCGTCACCAGGTGGGTGACGGCGCGGATCATGCCGCGGATCTCGGGGCGGTCCTCCTTCACCACCGTGTGACCGATGCGCTTGAGGCCGAGGCCGCGCAGGGTCGCACGCTGGGTCTGGGTGCCGCCGATTTCGGAACGGACCTGGGTCACCTTGAGCTGCATCATGCACCCACCTTCTCGGCTCGAGCCGCAGCGCGGCCCTCCGCCTGGGCGCGAAGCAGGGCCGCCGGAGCGACGTCCTCGACGGGGAGGCCGCGACGGGCCGCGACGGCCTCCGGCTCCTCGAGCTGCTTCAGGGCCGCGATGGTGGCCCGCACGATGTTGATCTGGTTCGTCGACCCGAGCGACTTCGACAGGACGTCATGGACGCCCGCGCACTCGAGCACGGCGCGGACGGGACCGCCCGCGATCACGCCCGTGCCGGGAGCGGCCGGGCGCAGCAGGACGATGCCCGCCGCGTCCTCGCCCTGGACCGGGTGCACGACGGTGCCCTGGACGCGCGGGACGCGGAAGAAGTTCTTCTTCGCCTCCTCGACGCCCTTGGAGATCGCCGCAGGGACCTCCTTGGCCTTGCCGTAGCCGACGCCGACGGTGCCGTCGCCGTCACCCACCACCACGAGGGCGGTGAAGGAGAAGCGGCGGCCGCCCTTGACGACCTTGGAGACGCGGTTGATGCTCACGACGCGCTCGAGGAACGCGGACTTCTCCGGCTCCTGGTTGCGGCCGCGGCCCTCGCCGCGACGACCGCCGCGGCGCTCGCCGCCTCGCTCCTGATTGCTGTTCTCGCCCCGTCGGCCGGAGGCCGCGGGACCGTTGTTCCGCTGCTGTGCAGCCATGTTCAGATCCTCTTCTCGTCCTGTGTCCGTGGGGCGATCACAGTGCCAGGCCGGCCTCGCGGGCGCCGTCGGCGACGGCGGCCACACGGCCGTGGTACTTGTTGCCGCCGCGGTCGAACACGACGGCCTCGATGCCGGCGGCCTTGGCGCGCTCGGCCACCAGGGTGCCGACCGTACGGGCCTTGTCCGACTTGGTGGCGGACGCGGCGCGCACGTCGGCCTCCATGCTCGAGGCGGAGGCCAGCGTGCGGCCCAGGGAGTCGTCGACGACCTGGACGAACACGTGGCGCTGCGAGCGGGTGACGACCAGGCGGGGCCGCTGAGCGGTGCCGACGACGCGACGGCGCACGCGGAGGTGACGACGGCCGCGCGAGCGCAGCTTGCTGCCGACCTTGCCCTTGGTGTGCTTGAGTGCGTAACCCATGGTCACTTACCAGCCTTTCCGGCCTTGCGCAGCACGGTCTCGTCCGCGTAGCGCACGCCCTTGCCCTTGTAGGGCTCCGGCTTGCGGATCTTGCGGATGTTCGCCGCGACCTCGCCCACCTGCTGCTTGTCGATGCCGTTGACCGAGAACTTGGTCGGGGCCTCGACCGCGAAGGTGATGCCCGCAGGGGCCTTCACCACGACCGGGTGGGAGAAGCCGAGCGCGAACTCGAGGTCCGAGCCCTTCGCGGTCACACGGTAGCCCGTGCCCACGATCTCCAGCTTCTTGGTGTAGCCCTCGGTGACACCGAGGACCATGTTGTTGATGAGGGTGCGGGTCAGGCCGTGCAGGGCCTTGGACTCGCGCTCGTCGTCGGGACGGTTCACCACGATCGAGCCGTCCTCACCGCGCTCGACGGTGATGGGGGCCGGCACGACGTGCTTGAGCTCGCCCTTGGGGCCGGTCACCGTGACGGTGTCGCCCTCGATGGTGACGTTCTGGACAGAGGCCGGCACTGCGACCGGCAGGCGTCCGATGCGGGACATATCGGTGCTCCTCTCCCGCTCACCAGATGTAGGCGAGGACTTCCCCACCCACACCCTTCTTGGCTGCCTGCTTGTCGGTCAGAAGGCCGGAGGACGTGGACAGGATCGCCACGCCCAGTCCGCCGAGGACCTTGGGCAGGTTGGTGGACTTGGCGTACACGCGAAGGCCGGGCTTCGAGATGCGGCGCACACCGGAGATGGCGCGCTCACGGCTGTCGGAGTACTTGAGCTCGAGAACGAGGTTCTTGCCGACCTCGGCCTCCTCCTCGCGCCAGCCGAGGATGTACCCCTCGGCCTTCAGGATGTCCGCGATGCGGCTCTTCAGCTTCGAATACGGCATGGTCACGGTCTCGTGGTACGCCCCGGAGGCGTTACGGATCCGCGTGAGCATGTCCGCGATCGGATCGGTCATGGTCATGTCTGTAGCTTCTTCCTCACCTGGTTTCCCCCAGCGGTCCGAGACCGTCGAGAGGACCTGTGGCGATAGTCCTTACCAGCTGCTCTTCGTGACGCCCGGGAGCTCACCGCGGTGAGCCATCTCGCGCAGGCACACGCGGCAGAGCCCGAACTTCCGGTACACCGAGTGCGGACGGCCGCACCGCTGGCAACGGGTGTAGGCGCGCACCGCGAACTTGGGCTTGCGCTCCGACTTCTTGATCAGGGCTGTCTTCGCCATATCAGTTCTCCTTGAAGGGGAAGCCGAGCAGCTTGAGCAGCGCGCGTCCCTCGTCGTCGGTCTTCGCGGTGGTCACGACCGTGATGTCCATGCCGCGGACGCGGTCGATCTTGTCCTGGTCGATCTCGTGGAACATGACCTGCTCGGTGAGACCGAAGGTGTAGTTGCCGTTGCCGTCGAAGTGCTTCGGCGACAGGCCGCGGAAGTCGCGGATGCGCGGGAGCGCGGTGGACAGCAGACGATCCAGGAACTCCCACATGCGGTCGCCGCGCAGCGTGACGTGCGCGCCGATCGGCATGCCCTCACGCAGCTTGAACTGGGCGATGGACTTGCGGGCCTTGGTGACCTGCGGCTTCTGGCCGGTGATGGCCTCGAGGTCGCGGATGGCGCCGTCGATGACCTTCGAGTCGCGAGCGGCGTCGCCGACGCCCATGTTCACGACGATCTTGGTCAGGCCCGGGACCAGCATGACGTTCTCGTAGCCGAACTGCTCGGTGAGCTGGCCCTTGATGGTCTCGCGGTAGGTGGTCTTCAGACGCGGGGTGGGCGCCTGGGTGGCGGTGGTCTCCGACATCAGATGTCCTTCCCGGAACGCTTGGCGTACCGCACGCGAACCTGCTTGCTGCGGCCGTTCTCGAGCTCCACGGTCTCGACGCGGTAGCCGACCTTGGTGGGACGGTTGTCCTCGGGGTCGACCAGAGCCACGTTCGAGACGTGGATCGGGGCCTCGCGCTGCTCGATGCCGCCCGCGCCGCCCGCCTGGTTCGGCTTGAGGTGGTGGGTGCGACGGTTCACGCCCTCGACGAGGACGCGCTGGGTGTCGGGGAAGACCTCGAGCACGCGGCCCTGCTTGCCCTTGTCGCCGGCCTCGAGACCGCGCGCGGCGGCCTTGTCGGCATCGCTCGTGCGGCCCGTGATGACCTGGACGAGATCACCCTTCTTGATCTTCATCTTTGCCATATCACAGCACCTCCGGCGCCAGCGAGATGATCTTCATGAACCGCTTGTCGCGCAGCTCGCGGCCGACCGGGCCGAAGATGCGGGTGCCGCGGGGCTCGCCGTCGTTCTTGAGGATCACCGCCGCGTTCTCATCGAAGCGGATGTAGGAGCCGTCGGCGCGGCGACGCTCCTTGGTTGCGCGGACGACGACGGCCTTGACGACGTCGCCCTTCTTCACGTTGCCACCGGGGATGGCGTCCTTGACGGTCGCCACGATGGTGTCCCCGATGCTGGCGTAACGGCGACCGGAGCCACCGAGAACGCGGATGCACAGAATCTCCTTGGCACCCGTGTTGTCGGCGACCTTCAGTCGCGACTCCTGCTGAATCACTCGTTCTCCTATCGTCTCGCCGGTTCTCTTCCCGATCGTCTGCGCGATCCGGCCGAGCCTTGCGGAACAGAATGTGGACCACTGCCCGGATCCTCCCGGCGGCCCCTCGAGCGGGACCTCCGGACATCACCGCCGACGGGTGCCGGGCACCAAAAAACCCTCGGCCGGACTCAGGCACTAGCGTGGGGAACGCATGGCGTTCGCTGTCTCGTGCGAGGTCTCCGGCGAGGACGGATCTGGTGGCCCGGATCCTGTCGCGGACCACTGGTTCCTCGGCACCCGGAGGTGCATGAGGGCAGGAATCCGGCAACCGCCCCAGGCTACGCCGAGGCACAGCCCCGTGTCACCCCGCTGGACCCACGGGAACGGTGTTAGCTTGCTCTCCCGGCGGGTCGTAGACTCGCTGCATGATCGACATCGACGTCGCCCTCCGTCTCCAGCGTCTCGGCCTGGTCTGGGAACCGGCCGACGGCGATCTCTTCGCCATCGACAACGAGCAGATGCGGGAGGAGACCTTCATGCTCTCCTCCATGGTGGTCGAGCGAGGGATCAGCCGCACCGGCGGCCGCGTCTTCCGCTTCAACGGCACCACCGAATGGGCGCTCGACTCCGTCGAGCAGCACGAGGCGGTCTGGATACCCAGGGAGGACCAGCTGCGCGAGGCCATCGGCGACTCCTTCCTGGCGCTCCGCCGAGACCCGGAGGGATACACGGTCGAGCTGAGCCTGCCCTCCTCGTCGGAGCCTCCGTTCGACGACAGCCCTGGCCAGGGGGCCGGAGACGATGCAGCCGACGACGGAGCCGGCCCGTCGGACCGCGAGAGGCGCGAGATCCGCGCGCCCCGCGCCGAGGACGCACTGGCCGGGGCCCTGCTGGTGACGCTCACCGCTCTGCGCTCCCCTGCCCACCGCACCGCGGGCTGAGCGGACCAGGGCCCACGCTCGGATGCGCCCCAGCGCCTCCGGGTTCTCGGAGCCCGTCGCGCAAGGTCGCCGCCGGCGTGCGGATTCCGTGCCGATGAGCGCCATTCGAGCGTGTCCGCCGAGGATTGGCTGCTCGAGGTTCGGCTGCTCGAGGTTCGGCTGCTCGAGGACCGGCTCCACGAAGAACGGCCCGTCATCCGAGGATGACGGGCCGTTCCCTCAGCGGTGGGCGCCTCCGCTCAGGTCGCACCCGAGCAGGAGCTCGCGCGCGGCCCGACGCGGCGGCGGATCAGCGAACGCTTCGCTCGGTGTCCGCCGTGCTCTGCGCGTCTGCGTCGGCCGACGGAAGGCCGGCGCCGGGCACGTCGAGTGCGTCCTCGATCTCCCGCGCCAGCTGATCCGGCACGATGATCGGCATCTCCGACGTGTTGATGAGCGGGTTCGAGTCCTGGGTGGCGACCAGCTCCTCGGCCTCCTCGACGCTCTCGACCGCCGGGAAGGATCCCAGGAGCGGGCGCTGCGCGCTCTCCCGCATGAAGAACACGGCGACACCGGCGATGACGGCGAACGCCATGATCCACAGGGCAGGGGCGTAGCTGTTGCCTGTGACCTCGATGAGGGTCTGCGAGATCAGCGGGGTGGTGCCCCCGAACAGGGAGACCGACACGTTGTACGCGATGCCCATGGCGCCATAGCGCGCGGCGGTCGGGAACAGGGCCGGGAGCGCAGAGGCCGACGGTCCGATGAACAGCGCGACCGGGATCGCCACGATCACCATCGCGACCTGGATCGCCAGGAAGGAGCTCTGGTGCATGAGCCAGAAGGCGGGAAGCAGCAGGAGCACTCCTGACAGCGAACCGGCCCAGTACATCGTGCGGCGTCCCACCTTGTCGGACAGCAGGCCGACGAACGGGATCATCACGCACAGGATGAGCAGCGAGGGGATCGTCGCCGCCGCGCTCGACATCTCGTCGAAGCCGAACTCGCTCGCCAGGTAGGTGGGCATGTAGCTGGTCAGCGCATACCCGGCGGTGTTGGTCGCCGCGACGATGGCGATGGCGATCAGCAGCTCCCGCCAGTGATGCCTGACGATCGCACGGGGGCCCTTCACGGCGTGCAGCGAATCGTCGCCCTGACCGACGGGCGCCACAGCGCTGTCGGAGATCCTCTCGGCCTCCTGCTCGGCCTCCGTCGCCTCGTAGGCGGGGGTCTCCGGGATCCGTGCGCGGAACCAGATGGCGACCGCACCCAGCGGGATCGCCAGGAGGAACGGCACGCGCCAGCCCCAGTCGAGCATCGCGTCGGGTCCCCACACCTGCGAGGTGATCAGATGGGTGAGCGCGACGGCACCGGCGCCCATCGCGAAGCCGAAGTACGAGCCGACGTCCAGCAGCGAGGAGTAGAAGCCCCGCTTGCGGTCCGGAGAGAACTCCGAGACGTAGGTCGTCGCGCCCGCGTACTCACCACCGGTGGAGAAGCCCTGGATCATCTTCAGCGCGTAGAGCAGGAACGCCGCCCACACCCCGATGTCGTCGAAGGTCGGCAGCAGGCCGATCAGCGCGGTCGCCAGGGCCATCATCGCCATGGTGAAGAAGAGGACCTTCTGCCGACCGATGCGATCGCCGAGCGGGCCCAGGACCAGGCCGCCGAGCGGCCGGACCAGGAAGCTGACCGCGAAGGCCAGCAGGCTCAGGATGAGGTCGAGGCTGTCGCTGCCCGTCTGGAAGAACAGCTGCGAGAGCATCACGGCCATGTAGCCGTAGACACCGAAGTCGAACCACTCCATGACATTGCCGACCACGGTGCCGCCGATGGCGGTCCTCATCCGTCTGCCTTTGACCACGAGGACGTCGTCGACCTCGAGGCGGGGCTGCTCGGGAGCGCGCCGCCCTCGACGGGGTCGGCGCGAAGCGGACTTGGAGCTGGGTTCGGATGAGGACATGGACCTGCCTTTGCCAGGCGGCGTGCACGAGGGGCCGACGAGCGGCGCTTCCTGCCTCGCGAGCCCGATGCGGCACGGCCCGAGGGGTCGCACAGATGCACCCGGCTCCTGGGCACGGCCCAACACTGTTACATGTTTCCGACTGGTTGTCAGGCCATGACCTGCATGGATGTCAAGCGACACGCATACTGACCAGTGGGTATACAAAGATCACACCCAGTGTCCGCGACCACAGGCGGTCCACGACGGGGTGGGCCGATCCCCAGCCCAGGCCACCCCTCAGCCCCGCGCCCCGCAGCCTCGAGGCCCGCAGCGCCGCAGCACCGCGGCCCCACCGGGGGAACCGTGCACCGGTCCCGGAGACGCGCGAAGGGCCGCCCCTCCCCCGCAGGGGTGGGGCGGCCCTTCGTCAGATGCCTGACGCGGTCACAGGGACCGCGGCTGGATCACTTGGCGCGCTCGAGGACCTCGACCAGACGCCACCGCTTGGTCGCGGACAGCGGTCGGGTCTCCATGAGGAGGACCTGGTCGCCGATGCCGGCGGTGTTCTCCTCGTCGTGGGCCTTGAACTTGTGGGTCTTCGTGAGGACCTTGCCGTAGAGGGCGTGCTTCACACGCTCCTCGACCTCGACCACGATGGTCTTGTCCATCTTGTCGGACACCACGTAACCGCGCAGGGTCTTGCGGTACGGACGCTCCTCGGCGCCGTCCTTGACCTCGGGGGTGTTCTCGTTCATCTCTCAGTTCCTCGCTTCGCGGTCACTCGGCGGAGCCGGGGGCCTGACGGATGCCCAGCTCGCGCTCGCGCAGGATCGTGTAGATCCGTGCGATGTCCTTCTTCACGGACCGCAGGCGGCCGGAGCTCTCGAGCTGACCGGTGGCGGACTGGAAACGGAGCTTGAACAGCTCGTCCTTGGCCTTCGCCAGCTCCTCTGCAAGCTTGACGTCGTCCAGCTTGTCGAGTTCATCGGCGGTGAGCTTGGTCGCTGCCATCAGATGTCACCACCCTCTCGGCTCAGAATGCGGCACTTCATGGGGAGCTTGTGCATCGCGAGGCGCAGTGCCTCACGTGCGACAGCCTCGTCGACACCGGCGATCTCGAACATGACCCGTCCCGGCTTGATGTTGGCGACCCACCACTCCACGGAGCCCTTGCCGGAGCCCATGCGGACCTCGGCAGGCTTCTTGGTGAGCGGTCGGTCGGGATAGATGTTGATGTACACCTTGCCGCCGCGCTTCATGTAGCGCGTCATGGCGATACGAGCTGCCTCGATCTGGCGGTTGGTGACGTAGGCCGGCGCGAGCGCCTGGATGCCGTAGTCGCCGAATGCCAGCTCGGTGCCGCCCTTGGCCATGCCGCTGCGGGTCGGGTGGTGCTGCTTGCGGTGCTTGGTCCTGCGGGGGATCAGCATGTCGCTCAGGCCTCCGTTCCGGACTGCTGTGCGGGCGCCGCCTGCTCTGCGGGAGCCGCGGGAGCGGTCTGCTCCGGTGCGGACTCACGACGGGCGTTGGCGTTGCGCTCGTTGCGGCGACCGCGCGGGCGCTCGGCACGCGGGCCCCGACCGGAGCGGGGACCCTGCGAGGCGGCCTGCTGGGCCGCGAGCTCCTTGGCGGTGACGTCGCCCTTGTAGATCCACACCTTCACGCCGATGCGGCCGAAGGCGGTGCGGGCCTCGTAGAAGCCGTAGTCGATGTTCGCGCGGAGGGTGTGCAGCGGCACACGGCCTTCGCGGTAGAACTCGCTGCGGCTCATCTCGGCGCCGCCGAGGCGACCGGAGACGGCCACTCGGATGCCCTTCGCGCCAGCGCGCTGCGCGGACTGCATGCCCTTGCGCATCGCACGGCGGAAGGAGACGCGGGCGGCGAGCTGCTCGGCGATGCCCTGTGCGACCAGCTGTGCATCGGCCTCGGGGTTCTTGACCTCGAGGATGTTCAACTGGATCTGCTTGCCGGTGAGCTTCTCCAGCTCACCGCGCAGACGCTCGGCCTCCGCGCCGCGACGCCCGATGACGATGCCCGGGCGGGCGGTGTGGAGATCGACGCGGACGCGATCTCGGGTGCGCTCGATCTCGACCTTGGAGATGCCGGCGCGCTCGAGCCCCTCGGACATGAGCTTGCGGATCGCGACGTCTTCCTTCACGTAGTCGCGGTACCGCTGCCCCTCCTTGGTGGAGTCGGCGAACCACCGGCTGCTGTGCTCCGTGGTGATCCCGAGGCGGAACCCGTTCGGATTGACCTTCTGGCCCATTCGGGACTCCTTACTTGTTCACGGGAGCGACCACCACGGTGACGTGGCTGGTGCGCTTCTTGATCTGGAAGGCACGACCCTGAGCACGCGGCTGGAACCGCTTCATGGTCGGGCCCTCGTCGACGTATGCGGCGGAGACGACGAGCTCGCGCTCATCGAAGCGCTCCCCCGCCTGATCTGCCTTGACGCGCGCGTTGGCGATCGCGGACTGGACGAGCTTGAGGACGGGCTCGCTGGCGGCCTGCGGGGCGAACCGCAGGGTGTCCAGGGCCTCGGCCGTGCTCTTGCCACGAATCAGGTCCACAACGCGGCGAGCCTTCATGGGCGACATGCGGAGGTACCGCACCTGCGCCTTGGCTTCCATTGCTGTCCTGCTTTCTCTTCGAGTTCGAGAAGTGCTGCGCTGCTGACCGGGGTCAGCGGCGGCGGCCCTTCTTGTCGTCCTTCTCGTGGCCCTTGAAAGTCCGCGTCGGGGCGAACTCGCCGAGCTTGTGGCCGACCATCGACTCGGTGACGAACACCGTGACGTGCTTGCGACCGTCGTGCACTGCGAAGGTGTGGCCGAGGAAGTCCGGGGTGATGACCGAACGACGCGACCAGGTCTTGATCAGGTTCTTGGTGCCCTTCTCGTTCTGTGCGTCCACCTTCTTCTGCAGGTGGTCGTCGACGAACGGGCCCTTGGCGATACTGCGAGGCATTTCCGAATCTCCCTATCAGCGCTTCTTGCCGGTCCGACGACGGCGCACGATGAGCTTGTCGCTCTCCTTGCCCGGACGACGGGTGCGGCCCTCGGGCTTGCCCCAGGGCGAGACCGGGTGACGGCCGCCGGAGGTCTTGCCCTCGCCACCGCCATGAGGATGGTCGACCGGGTTCATGACCACGCCGCGGACGTGCGGGCGCTTGCCCTTCCAGCGGTTGCGGCCGGCCTTGCCCCAGTTGATGTTCGACTGCTCGGCGTTGCCGACCTCGCCGATGGTGGCGCGGCAGCGGGCATCGACGTTGCGGATCTCGCCGGAGGGCATGCGCAGCTGCGCGAAGCGGCCCTCCTTGGCGACCAGCTGGACCGACGCGCCGGCGCTGCGAGCGATCTTCGCGCCGCCGCCGGGGCGGAGCTCGATCGCATGGATGACCGTGCCCAGCGGGATGTTCCGCAGAGGCAGGTTGTTGCCGGGCTTGATGTCCGCGTCCGGGCCGTTCTCGATCCAGTCGCCCTGACGCAGCTTGGCGGGGGCGAGGATGTAGCGCTTCTCGCCGTCCGCGTAGTGCAGCAGAGCGATGCGCGCGGTGCGGTTGGGGTCGTACTCGATGTGAGCGACCTTGGCGTTCACGCCGTCCTTGTCGTGACGACGGAAGTCGATCACGCGGTAGGCGCGCTTGTGGCCGCCGCCCCGGTGACGGGATGTGATGCGACCGTTGTTGTTGCGACCGCCGGTCTTGGACAGCGGACGGACCAGCGACTTCTCAGGCGTGTCGCGGGTGATCTCGACGAAGTCGGCGACGCTCGAGCCGCGACGGCCCGGCGTGGTCGGCTTGTGCTTGCGAATTCCCATGGTGGGTTTCCCTCAGACTCTCTTCGGCTCCTCGGATATCGATCGCGCTCAGGCGACCGACCCTCCGAAGATGTCGATGGCTCCGTCGGTCAGGGTGACGATGGCGCGCTTGGTGTCCTTGCGCTTGCCGGTGCCGAAGCGCGTACGACGCGTCTTGCCCTGACGGTTGATCGTGTTCACCGAGGAGACCTTGACGTCGAAGATCTTCTCGACGGCGATCTTGATCTCGGTCTTGTTGGCGTCGGCAGCCACCAGGAAGGTGTACTTGCCCTCGTCCATCAGCCCGTAGCTCTTCTCGGAGACGACCGGGGCCAGCAGGACGTCGCGGGGATCCTTGTTCAGCGCGGTCACTTCGACTTCTCCTCGTCAGCCTTGTCGGCGGACTCCTTGACCGCGTTCACGAAACCGGCGGCCTTGGCGGCCTCCGCGTTCGCGAACCAGACCTCGGCCTTGGTGCGGCCGTACCACGGGGAGTCCTCCGTGTGGAACTTCATCGAGCCCTTGTTGCCCTTGATCGTGAAGCCCTCGGGAGCGGAGCCGTCGGCCAGGGGGGCCGCGGAGCCCGCACCGAAGGGGCCCTCCTCGACCGCGGCGGCCGGAGCGGCGGCAGCGGCCTTCGCCTTGGCGAAGCCGGAGGTCGGGAGCGACAGGGTCGCGGTCGCCACGAAGTCCTCGAGGGCGGCGGAGGTGAAGACCACGTCGTCGGAGAGCATGACGTCGTAGGTGTTCAGCTGGTCCGCGTACAGGACGTGCGTGGTGGCCAGGTTGCGCGTGCTCAGCGCACCCAGGTCGTCGTCGCGGTGCAGCACCACGAGGACGTGGCGGCGGTCGGAGACCTTCGCCAGGGTGGCCTTCGCGGCCTTGGTGGACGCGGCCTCGCCTGCGAGCAGGGCGGAGACGACGTGCACACGGCCGTTGCGGGCGCGGTCGGAGAGCGCACCGCGAAGTGCGGCGGCCTTCATCTTCTTGGGCGTGCGCTGGCTGTAGTCGCGCGGCACCGGGCCGTGGACCACGCCACCGCCGGCGAACTGCGGGGCGCGCAGCGAGCCCTGGCGGGCGCGGCCGGTGCCCTTCTGCTTGTAGGGCTTCTTTCCGCCGCCGCGGACCTCGCCGCGGCTCTTGGCCTTGTGGGTGCCCTGACGAGCGGCGGCCTGCTGGGCCACGACCACCTGGTGGATCAGGGGGACGTTCGTCTGGACGTCGAAGATCGACGCAGGAAGCTCGACGGTGCCGGCCTTCTTGCCGGCCGGATCGAGCACGTCGACGGTCAGGTTCTCTGCCATCGGGCTCAGGCCTCCTTCGCGGGGCTCTTGACGGCCGAGCGGACCAGGACGATGCCGCCCTTGGGGCCGGGGACGGCACCCTTGACGAGCACGAGGCCCTTCTCGACGTCGACCGCGTGAACGGTCAGGTTCTGGACACTGGTGCGAGCGTTGCCCATGCGGCCGGCCATGCGCAGACCCTTGAACACGCGTCCAGGGGTCGAGGCGCCGCCGATGGAGCCCGGCTTGCGGTGATTGCGGTGCGCGCCGTGGGAGGCGGAGACGCCGGCGAAGCCATGGCGCTTCATGACGCCCGCAGTGCCCTTGCCCTTGGACGTGCCGACGACGTCGACCTTCTGGCCCGCCTCGAAGACCGAGGCGTCGATCTCCTGGCCGAGGGTGTACTCCGCAGCGTTGATGGTGCGCAGCTCGACGAGGTGACGGCGCGGGGTCACGCCGGCCTTCTCGAAGTGGCCCTTGAGGGGCTTGGACACCTTGCGGGGGTCGATCTGCCCGTAGGCGATCTGGATCGCGTCGTACCCGTCGGCCTCGACGGACCGGATCTGGGTGACGACGTTCGGACCGGCCTGGACCACGGTCACGGGGACGAGCTTGCCGTTCTCGTCCCACACCTGGGTCATGCCGAGCTTGGTGCCGAGCACGCCGGACACGGCGCGGGCACGCTGTCCCGTCAGTTCGTTGCTCATTCCGACCTGCCTCAGAGCTTGATCTCGATGTTGACGTCCGCCGGCAGGTCGAGACGCATGAGCGAGTCCACGGCCTTGGGCGTGGGATCGACGATGTCGATCAGTCGCTTGTGCGTGCGCATCTCGAAATGCTCGCGGGAGTCCTTGTACTTGTGGGGAGAACGGATCACGCAGAACACGTTCTTCTCGGTCGGCAGCGGCACCGGGCCCACGACCGTCGCACCAGCGGAGGTGACCGTGTCGACGATCTTGCGCGCCGAGCTGTCGATCACCTCGTGGTCGTACGACTTGAGCCGGATGCGGATCTTCTGTCCCGCCATGGCGTCCTGTCTCTCTTCTTCGTCTGTCATGGATGCAGCCTCTCCCCGGTACCCGAGGTCGGGCGTGTCGGCCTCGAGAGGCTGCATGAGCCCAGCCCGGGACCGCCGGATATCGGCTGCGTCTGCGCCTTTCCCTCCTGGCGATGCGCGGTCGACGCGATGGCGTCGTTCGCATCCTGGGGACGGACCTCATCCGGTGATCATTCGCCGTGGGGGAACCCTCGGAGAACGGAACCGGGCATGTCGGCCCGCGCAGACAACTCGAACAGTCTGCCAGAGAGCACACCGCGCCCACAAGGCCACCCCCAGGTGCACCCCGTCACAGGATGCCCGGCGGCGACGAGGGCACGATGGATCGTCGGCAGATCGAGCGGCACGCCCGGATGGTCCGGGACGAGCCGTCCGATACTACTCCGATCCGCGGCGCGCCGCGTCCGCAGCGGCCCGGCCCCGAACACGCGCGGCAGACGCCTACGACAACATGGGCCTCGCCCAGAACGGGTCCCCGGCCCCGAACACGCGCGGCGGACGCCGTACCCAGCCATCACTTGTCGGTGCTGGGTCCGACGCCGGCCTGCAGCTGCCGCTGGAAGATCACGTACACCACCAGGACCGGGATCACGGTGATCACCACGGAGGCGAACATCGCGCCCCACTCGACCTTGTACCCCTGCTGCGCCTGCAGGTTGACGAGCCCCTGCGCGAGCACATAGTTGCGCCTGTCGGTGTTCAGGACCAGCGGGAGCATGTACTGGTTCCAGAGCCCGAGGAAGTTGAAGATCGCGACCGACACCAGTCCCGGTCGCGCCATCGGCAGCATGATCTGGAAGAAGGTGCGGAAGTCCCCGGCCCCGTCGATCGCTGCGGCCTCGGCGATCTCCTCCGGCAGCCCCGTGAAGAAGGCATGGAGGAAGAACACGGTGAACGGCAGGGCGAAGGCGACGTAGGCGAGGATCACGCCCACCAGTCCGAAGCGCCCCTCGAGCAGCCCCATGTTCCGCAGCACGAAGAACAGCGGGACGACCGCGAGGAAGATCGGGAAGGTCAGACCCGCGACCATCCCGTAGTACACGACCCGGTTCCCGGGGAAGGGGAATCGGGCGAGCACATAGGCGCACATCGCACCCAGCAGCATGACCACCGCAAGCGCGATCCCGACGACGAGCACGGTGTTGAGGAAGTACTGCCCGATACGCGCCTCGGACCAGGCCAGCGAGTAGTTCTCCCATTGGAGGCTCGCTGGCAGGCCGAACGGGTCGGTGAGGATCTCCTGGGAGGTCTTCAGCGAGGTGTAGACGGTCCACAGCAGCGGCAGGATCACGATCAGCGCCCATGCCGCCAGGATCACGTGGTGCAGCGCCGAGAAGCCGACCCGCCTCGGTCCGCGGGCCGTCGGGATCCGACCCGTCGTCGCTGCGCTGGACGTGCTCATCGGCCCTCCCTCCCCGCCCGCGATGCGCCGATGACGATGACCGCGACGACCATCGTCACCGCTGCCATGACCACGCCCATGGCGGTGGCCTCGCCGAAGTCGCCATCGCGGAATGCGGTCTGATAGAGATGCAGGGAGACGACCTTGGTGCTGTTGGCGGTGCCGCCGTTGGGCGTCATCACCGAGACGAAGGTGAAGGCGTCCAGCGCGAAGATGCCCATGTACACCAGAGCTGTGGAGACGCTGTCGCGCACCATCGGTGCGACGATCTGGACCGCGGTGCGCAGGCGTCCGGCTCCGTCGATGCGTGCCGCTTCGAGGACCTCCCGCGGGATCGACGCGATGGCCGCGACGAAGAGCACCATGTAGAAGCCGACGAACGTCCAGATGATCGCGAACATGATCGCCGCGAGGGCGAACCGCTGATCTCCCAGCCAGGCGATGCTGACCGGCGCCAGCACGTCCCCCGCGCCGAGCAGTCTCGTCACAGCATTGACCGCGCCGACGCCGATGTTCAGGAACCCGTTCAGGAGCCCGCCGCCAGGGTGGTAGACGAAGTTGAACAGGATGCCGGTGATGACGGCCGGAACCGCGTAGGGGAAGAAGCTGACCACGCGGTAGAAGCTTGCTCCGCGCACCCCGCGCACACCGCCGCGGGTGTCCCCTCCGATGGTGACCATGACCGCGAGCGCGAAGGCGAGGGCGATGGTCACGACGGGCAGCACGATCAGGAGCACCAGGTTGTTCCGCAGCGCCAGCCAGAAGACGTCGTCCGCGAAGATCCTCCGGTAGTTCTCCAGGCCGATGAAGTCCATCGACGGGCTCAGCCCGGACCAGTTCGTCAACGAGTAGTAGAACGACTGGAGGAAAGGGGAGACCACGAACATCAGATAGACCGCGAGAGGAAGCCCCAGGAAGAGCAGGATGAAGAGCATCCTCTCGAGGGTCGGCGGCCGACGGCGGCGACGGCGCCCGCCCCGGGGGACGCGCGCCGTCATCGCTCCCCCGGCGCCGAGTGCGCCGGGATCGATCACGAATCGACCTCGAACTTCGTGATGGAGTCGTCCTCGCGGACCTTGTCGATCATCGCCTGCTCCTGCTCACGCAGCGTGGCCGCATCGATATCGCCCTTGAGGAAGCTGGTCCAGCTGGTGATCGAGTCCGAGCCCAGCCCGTACCAGTCCGAGAAGTTGTAGGTGAAGGTGCTGTCCCCCGCAGCGCTGATCATGGCGTTCACCGAGGCCAGCGCTGTCGATCCGAATCCGTCGTCCGGGACGGTGTCCTTGACCACCGAGGGCGCCTTGGTCAGCTCCGCGAAGTTGGCCGCCTGCTCCTTCGAGAGCATGATGCGGAGGAACTCGGCGCCGCCCGCCGGATTGTTCCCGCCGGACGGTACGAAGTACTGCTCAGCGGCGGTCCCGTGGATCGCCTCGTGGGGCAGCGCACCATCGGGCAGCGAGGGCACAGGGGCTCCCGTCATGTCATAGCCCTCGGGGGTGACGTCGGCCTGCTCGTTCTCGATCCAGGAGCCGGAGGGGTACAGCACCGACTTGCCCTGGACCCAGTTGGTCTGGGCATCGGTGTGCTTGATGCCCTCGCCTCCCGGCTCGAAGTACCCCGCCTCGACGGCCTCGCCCATCGCGTCGTAGGCCGCGACGACGGCGTCCTGCGAGAAGGCCCCCTCCTCGAGCCGGTCGATCGCCGCCAGCACCTCGGCGCCTCCGAGCTTGGCCGCCATGGAGAGAGCCATCTCCTGGTAATAGTTCGAGGCGTTCTGTCCGCCGTAGGAGAAGAGGTGCCTCCCCTCCCCCTTGACGGTCTCCCCGAGCGCCATGAGGTCGTCCCAGGTCTCCGGCACGCTCCAGCCCTTCTCCTGGAACTCCGATGCCGAGTACCACAGCGCGAACACGGTGTAGACGTAGTTCATGCCCAGGAAGGTGCCGCTGAACATGCCCGGCGATGTGACACCCGGCAGGAGGTTCTCCTCGATCGTCCCGTCCCCGTCGAGCATGGGAGCTGCCAGCAGATCACCGAGATCAGCGAGCTGAGGGACCAGACCGTCGATGGCCAGCTTCTGCGCTCCGGAGTTGTCGAACAGATCGGGCGGCGTCCCGCCGGCGAAGCGCGGCTGGAGATCGGGCTGGATGTTGACGGTCGAGTGGACGTCCACGTCGGCGTCGGGATAGATCTCCTGGTACTTGTCGCCGGCGTCGAGGGCGTACTGGTCGCCGTAGCCGCCGTCGAAGATGACGGCCTCGATCGGGAGGCCGCCGTCCACCCCCAGCGGGTTGTCATCACTGACCTCCGCGCCGGTGATCGAGCCTCCGCCGTCCGACGACGAGTCGTCGGATCCTCCACCGCCTCCGGCGCACGCAGTGAGCGCGGACGCGCCGAGCCCGGCGCCTGCGATGGTCAGGAAGCTGCGGCGCGATGCTCCGAGCCGCTCGAGCGGTGTCATGTCCTCGATGCTGTTGCTCATCGTCTCCACTTTCTGCGTTGAAAGATCGACGCACGATATGCGCAGGGTCGCCATCGACCCTGCGATCACTCTAGGACGACGACGACGTCCGCACACCCGGAACAACGCCTCCGACCGTCACGTTTCGGGCACGAACATGACTGCCTGAGAGGATTGCCGAGCACGATCGCGCACGATCTGCGGCCTGCCGAGATCACAGGCCGACGCACGGGCTGGACTCAGGCGCTTCCCTGCTGAATAGCGGCCGACTGGCCTAGTCTTCCTGTATGACCGCACCGCATCAGCAGAACTCCCCCCTCACCGCGAGGCTGTACGACCTGGAGTATCCGCGCTCTCTCGGCGTCTACAGCACCTACGCCGAGGTGCAGGCCGTGGTCGACGCTCTCGCGGACAACCAGTTCCCCGTGCAGAACACGATGATCGTCGGCACCGACCTCAAGCTCATCGAGCGCGTGACGGGACGCAAGACCTGGGGACGTGTCATCGGCCAGGGGGCGCTCTCGGGCATCTGGATGGGGCTCTTCATCGGGCTGATCCTCATGATGCTCTCCCCCGGTGGCAGCATCGCCGTGATCATCACGAGCATCCTCATGGGCATCGTGTTCTTCACCGTCTGGTCGGTGATCGGCTACGCGATGACCGGAGGGAAGCGGGACTTCACCTCGATGACTGCGACGATCCCCATGCAGTACGAGCTGATGGTCGAGCACAGCCACGCCCAGGAGGCTCGGAGGATCCTCACCGAGACCGGTGCCTCCTTCGGTCGCACCGGGGCTGGCGCTCCGTTCTCCCATGGCCCGGGGGCGCCCTCTGCACCCTCGGCGCCCGTCGGCTACCCGGGCGGGGCACCTCAGAGCCCTGGCCAGGCTGGGGTCGCGTATCCGGGAGGCTCGCCGAGCGCAGGTCGCCCCACCTACGGCCAGCCTGCACAGCCTGCACCTCCGGCAGCCTCACCGAGCCCGTCCTCCCGGCGTCCCACCTATGGCCAGCCGGCGCCTGCGCCTGCCGAGCAGACGAGCGCATCCGGTCCCCACGATGCCTCTGCTGCGCCTGCTCCGTCGGCACCGTCAGCTCCGTCGGCACCGTCGAGCGGATCCGGCCCTGCGGATCCCTACCCGTACGGCCGCACCCCCGGATCGAGCTCTCCGAGCCCGAACCCGACGGAGCCCGAGGACCCCGAGCGGCCCGCCCGCTGATCCCTCAGCGGTTCTTCCCCGGGAGCCCGACGGTCCTCGCGGGGCTCTCCGCGCTGCGGGCGCTCCCTGGAGATCCCAGCACCCGATCGTCATGGCGCCCTGACGACGCACCAGTCGTCAGGGCGTCCGCTCGTCTGCAGTGCTCCGGAGATCTCCCCCGACCCCTTCGCGCCTCACCCCAGCCGGTCAGATGGCTCTCGTCAGAGCACCGCGGCTATCGAGAACCCGCCCCAGCCAGCTGCGCGTCATGGCGAGAGCGGTTCAGCCGGGAGCAGCCGATCCGCCCCCCTCCCCCTCCCGCGCCTCGGTCCGCCGATCGGCACCGTTGCACGACAGGTCCAGCCTGCCGCCCCCTGCTGGCGAAGTGACCGGACTCCTCCTGGAGAGCAGTGAGGAGAACGGGACGAGCCCCGGACCGGGATGCCGGTCCGGGGCTCTTCGTCGTGCGCACGTCCGCCGAGCGGACGAGTCACCTCTGCGGGGCTGGCCCCGCGATGATCACTTGGTGATCTTGGTGACGCGGCCGGAGCCGACGGTGCGGCCACCCTCACGGATGGCGAAGCCGAGGCCCTCCTCCATGGCGATGGGCTGGATGAGCTCCACCGTCATCTCGGTGTTGTCGCCGGGCATGACCATCTCGGTGCCCTCGGGCAGCGTGATGACGCCGGTGACGTCCGTGGTCCGGAAGTAGAACTGCGGACGGTAGTTCGAGTAGAACGGGTTGTGACGGCCGCCCTCGTCCTTGGACAGGATGTAGACCTGCGCCTCGAAGTTGGTGTGCGGGGTGATCGAACCCGGCTTCACGACGACCTGGCCGCGCTCGACGTCCTCGCGCTTGGTGCCGCGGAGCAGCAGACCGCAGTTCTCGCCGGCCCACGCCTCGTCCATCTGCTTGTGGAACATCTCGATGCCGGTGACCGTGGTCTTCTGCGCCTCGCGGATGCCGACGATCTCGACCTCGGAGTTGATGGCGAGCTTGCCGCGCTCCACCTTGCCGGTGACGACGGTGCCACGACCGGTGATCGTGAAGACGTCCTCGACGGGCATGAGGAAGGGCTTGTCCATGTCACGGACCGGGTCGGGGATGTTCTCGTCGACAGCGGCCATGAGCTCCTGGACCGACTTGACCCACTTCTCGTCGCCCTCGAGGGCCTTGAGAGCGGAGACGCGGACGACGGGGGCGTCCTCGTCGAACTCCTGGGAGCCCAGCAGCTCGCGGACCTCCATCTCGACGAGCTCGAGGATCTCCTCGTCGTCGACCATGTCGGACTTGTTCAGCGCGACCAGCAGGTAGGGGACGCCCACCTGGCGGGCGAGCAGAACGTGCTCGCGGGTCTGGGCCATCGGGCCGTCGGTGGCGGCGACCACGAGGATGGCGCCGTCCATCTGCGCCGCGCCGGTGATCATGTTCTTGATGTAGTCGGCGTGGCCGGGGGCGTCGACGTGGGCGTAGTGACGCTTCTCGGTCTGGTACTCGATGTGCGAGATGTTGATCGTGATGCCGCGCTGCTTCTCCTCAGGCGCGTTGTCGATCTGATCGAAGTCCCGCTTCTCGTTCAGGTCCGGGTACTGGTCGTACAGAACCTTCGAGATGGCAGCGGTCAGCGTGGTCTTGCCGTGGTCGACGTGACCGATGGTGCCGATGTTGACGTGCGGCTTGGTCCGCTCGAACTTGGCCTTGGCCATGGTGGTGTCCTCCTAGGACTTCTTATCTCTGGGTACTACTCGGTTCGGGATCGGCCCCCACCATCGGGAGGGGTCCGACGGGATGAGGAGGGAGCAGGAGAAGGATCCTACCTGCTCCCTCCGACTCCTCACTCGCCCCGGGTCTTCGCGATGATCTCGTCCGAAATGGTCTTCGGGACCTCCGCGTAGCTGTCGAACTGCATCGTGTACATCGCACGGCCCTGGGTCTTGGACCTCAGGTCGCCGACGTATCCGAACATCTCCGACAGCGGGACGAGAGCACGGACGATCTTGACCCCGCTCGCGTCCTCCATCGACTGGACCTGCCCGCGACGCGAGTTCAGGTCGCCGATGACATCTCCCATGTACTCCTCCGGAGTACGGACCTCGACGCTCATCACCGGCTCGAGGAGCACGGGCTGCGCCTTCTTGAGGGCCTCCTTGGTCGCCATGGATCCGGCGATCTTGAAGGCCATCTCGGAGGAGTCGACGTCGTGGTAAGCGCCGTCGATGAGGGAAGCCTTCACGTTCACGACCGGGAAGCCGGCCAGGATGCCGGACTCGAGGGCCGACTGGATGCCGGCATCCACGCTCGGGATGTACTCGCGCGGGATGCGTCCGCCGGTCACCTTGTTCTCGAACTCGTAGAACACGCCCTCCTCCGCGTCCGTGAGGGGCGCGAAGGTGATCTGGACCTTGCCGAACTGGCCGGAGCCGCCGGTCTGCTTCTTGTGCGTGTAATCGAACTTCTCGACGGTGCGCTTGATGGTCTCGCGGTAGGCGACCTGCGGCTTGCCGATGTTCGCCTCGACCTTGAACTCGCGGCGCATGCGGTCCACCAGGATGTCGAGGTGGAGCTCGCCCATTCCCTTGATGACCGTCTGGCCCGTCTCCTCGTCGAGCTCGACCTGGAAGGTCGGGTCCTCCTTGGCGAGCTTCTGGATCGCGGTGCCCAGCTTCTCCTGGTCGCCCTTGGTCTTGGGCTCGATGGCCACGGAGATGACCGGGTCCGGGAAGGTCATGGACTCCAGCTGCACCGGGTTCGAGATGTCGGTCAGGGTGTCACCGGTGTTGGTGTCCTTCAGACCGATGAACGCGTAGATGTGGCCGGCGAAGGCCTCATCGACCGGGTTCTCCTGGTTCGAGTGCATCTGGAACAGCTTGCCGATGCGCTCCTTCTTGCCCGAGGTGGCATTGAGGACCTGGTCGCCGGTGGCGACATGGCCCGAGTAGACGCGCACGTAGGTGAGCGCGCCGAAGAAGGGATGCGCGGCGACCTTGAACGCGAGGGCCGAGAAGGGCTCCTCGCTCGAGGGCTTGCGAGTGATCTCGACGGACTCGTCCTTGGGGTCGTGCCCGATCATCGGCGGCACGTCGAGCGGCGAGGGCAGGTAGGAGACCACACCGTCGAGCATGGGCTGAACGCCCTTGTTCTTGAACGCGGAGCCGCAGAAGACGGGGTACGCCTGCGAGTTCACCGTGATCTCACGGATGCCGGCCTGGAGCTGCTCGAAGGTCAGGTCGCCGTTCTCGAGGTAGGCGTCCATGAGCTCCTCGGAGCTCTCGGCGACGTCCTCGACCAGCTTGGCGCGGTACTCGTCGACGGTGTCCTGCAGATCCTCGGGGATCGGGACCTCGATCTGCAGCTGGCCGAGGGTGGCGTCACCCTTCTTCTTGCCGAACTGCGGGGCGTCCTCGGGGAACGTCTCGGGCCACTCGTAGGCGACCATCCTGACGAGGTCGACGACACCGCGGAAGTCGTTCTCCGCGCCGATCGGAACCTGCATGACCAGCGGCTTGGCACCGAGGCGGTCGATGATGGTCTTCACGGTGAAGAAGAAGTCCGCACCGAGCTTGTCCATCTTGTTGACGAAGCAGATGCGCGGCACGTCGTACTTGTCGGCCTGGCGCCAGACGGTCTCCGACTGGGGCTCCACGCCCTCCTTGCCGTCGAACACGGCGACGGCGCCGTCGAGGACGCGCAGCGAGCGCTCGACCTCGACGGTGAAGTCCACGTGGCCGGGCGTGTCGATGAGGTTGATCTGGTTGTCGTTCCAGTAGCAGGTCGTCGCGGCGGACGTGATCGTGATGCCGCGCTCCTTCTCCTGCTCCATCCAGTCCATCGTGCCGGCACCGTCGTGCGTCTCGCCGATCTTGTAGTTGACGCCGGTGTAGTAGAGGATGCGCTCCGACGTGGTGGTCTTACCGGCATCGATGTGCGCCATGATGCCGATGTTGCGGACCTTCGTGAGGTCGCTGAGCACTGCGAGTGCCACGGGCTGTGCCTTTCTTTGAACTGAAGCTGGGCGACTGCTCGGAGGGGCGAAGCGGGGTCCGCACAGAACTGCGCGGACCCCGCGTCGACTCACCAGCGGTAGTGCGCGAAGGCCTTGTTGGACTCGGCCATCTTGTGGGTGTCCTCGCGACGCTTGACCGCGGCGCCGAGGCCGTTGGAGGCGTCCAGGATCTCGTTCATGAGGCGCTCGGTCATGGTGTGCTCGCGGCGGGCGCGAGAGTAGCCCACCAGCCAGCGAAGAGCCAGCGTGGTGGAACGACCGGGCTTGACCTCGACCGGCACCTGGTAGGTCGCACCGCCGACGCGGCGGGAGCGGACCTCGAGGGTGGGACGGATGTTGTCGAGAGCCTTCTTGAGCGTGACGACCGGATCCTGGCCGTTCTTCTCACGGCAGCCCTCGAGGGCGCCGTAGACGATGCTCTCGGCGACGGTCTTCTTGCCGTCGAGGAGGATCTTGTTGATGAGCTGGGTGACCAGGGGGGACCCGTAGACCGGGTCGACCACGAGCTGGCGCTTGGGAGCTGCTCCCTTACGAGGCATTACTTCTTCTCCTTCTTCGCGCCGTAGCGGGAGCGGGCCTGCTGGCGGCCCTTCACGCCCTGGGTGTCGAGGGAGCCGCGCACGATCTTGTAGCGGACGCCCGGGAGGTCCTTCACACGGCCGCCGCGCACGAGCACGATCGAGTGCTCCTGCAGGTTGTGGTTCTCGCCCGGGATGTAGGCGGTCACCTCGATGCCGGTGGACAGGCGCACGCGAGCGATCTTGCGCAGCGCCGAGTTCGGCTTCTTCGGAGTCTGGGTGTAGACGCGCGTGCAGACACCGCGGCGCTGGGGCGAACCCTTGAGCGCCGGCGTCTTCGAGGCGGATGTCTTGTCCTTCCGCCCCTTGCGCACCAGCTGCTGAATAGTGGGCACAGCTTCTCTTTCTGTCAGGCCTCCGCCGCTGTTGGCACCGGAGGATCACAATCTTCGACCGCTGAAGCGGCCGGCGACCCGGCTCGTCGGTCCCATGCCCAGGACTGCTCGACGCTCCGACCCGCCCACGCGATGATGGCACCGCACGGGCGTCCCGAGGACCGTGATCGGCACCCGCCGCATCGAGGCCGGGCATGGCCCACGATCCGTAATCGGGCACGCCGCGAGGATCCGCTCCTCGCGGGGGACCCCCTCCGAGCCTCTCCGAGAGAAGGCGCGGAACTCGTCCCAGTCACGACCAGAGGGCACTCCGGACGCACCTGCAGTCTACTGAGGGCCTCCGGACGCGGTCAAAGCTTCTTTCCCGTTCCGACGCAGATCACATGACGCCGGATGACCTCGGGCGTGCATCTCTCCGCCGTTCGTGCGTCGACCGGGAGAGCGCCTCCGACGGCGGAGCGCCCCGCGCGCGATGCACGGGGCGCTCCGCCGGCAGGAACGTGCTGGCTGATCGGGAGTCAGCGCAGGCCGAGCTTGGAGGTGCAGGAGGGCCATGCGCCCCAGCCCTGCGCGGCCTGGACCTTCGTGGCGATCGCGATCTGCTGATCGCGGGTCGCGAGATCAGCGCGGGAGGCGTACTGGGTGCCGCCGTAGGCGGCCCAGGTGCCCTGGTTGAACTGCAGTCCGCCGTAGTACCCGTTGCCGGTGTTGATCGACCAGTTCCCCCCGGACTCGCACTGCGCGAGGCTGTCCCAGACGGAGCCCGAGGCGGTGGAGGGGGCCGACGAGCTGGAGGAGCTGGAGGAGCTGCTGCTCGAAGAGCTGGAGGAGCTCGAGGAGCTGGAGTCGTCGGACCCGGAGGAGCCGCTCGAGGTCGACGAGCGCTCGGAGCTGCGCGAGGAGGCGGTGCTCTCGGCGGGCTTCTCGACCTCCGGCTCCTTGGTGCCCTTGAGGACGACCTGGGTGACGGGCTCGGAGATCGTCTCCTCGGAGAGCAGCTCGGACTCGGTCACCTCGCCGTCGACGAGGGTGTCCTTGTAGACCTTCTCGATCTCACCCTTCTTGCCCTCGGTCTTGACCTTGGTGGTGCCCTGGGTGAGGGTGTCGTCCTCGACCGTCTTCGTGTCGAAGTCGACCTTCTCGGTCTCGGTGCGCTCCTCCGTGCGGGTGCGGGTGACAGTGATGGTCGCGCCGTCCTCGAGGACCGAGTCGCGATCCACCGAGGCGGTGTCGTCGTCCTCGATGTCCCCGAGGACCTTCTCCATCGCCTCGCCGACGGTCAGCGCGGTCACGTCGAACGTGTCCTGACCGTACTGTCCGACGAAGGTCACCGTCTTGCGGGTGACGATGTCGATCTCGTCGGCGTCGTCCGACAGGACGGTGTCCGCAGCAGGGCTCACTGCCGCGCCCTCGGCCTTGTAGTCGACCTCGTCGAGCACGTCCTGGACGGTGGTGCCGGTGGTGAGGAGATCCTGCTCGACGCCGTCGATGCTGACAGTGACGGGGCGGCGCTCGATGACCTGGACGTCGATGCCGTCGGTGACCTCGGAGTCGAGGGACGGGATCACCAGGTCGGTGTCCTTGACCTCGATGCCCTGCGCCTCGAGCAGCTCGGCGACCGTCGGGCTGAAGGTCCGCACCGACGTCTGCTCGCCGTAGACGGTCACCGCCGCCTCGTTGGACACGGCATACGCCGTCCCGCCGCCGCCGGCGGCGAGCACGCACACTGTCGCGGCCGCGATGACCCACGGAGTCTTCTTCACTGCATCCACCTGTCCCGTCACCGGCGTCCTGCCGGCGCTGTCGTTCCCTGAGCACGAATGCCCCTGGAGCGGGGCCCTGGCGTCGCACGGGCGCGCACCCGGTTCGGGGCGCTGCGGGGAAGGGCCGTGCGGTGTAACGCCGTGCACCATGGTTTCCTGGGAGACGGCTTCTGGGAAGGTGAACACGAAGAGTTTGGCGGAGCACCCGGCATCTCTTTACCCAGTCGTGAACCTCCACGTAGAGCAGGTCACGAATTCGGGCATTCCCGAGATGATCGACGGCGGCTCGAGGGGCGCTGCATCACACGCGCCTTCGGACCGCACGGGCGAGGAGCGCAGGGAGCGGGCGCAGGGTGCGGCGCGCAGGGGGGCAGGCGCGGAGCGCGGCGTTCGACGAGCCTGCGACACATGCCCCACCGCGCAGGGTCCACCCGGGACCGCAGACGAACCCGGAGGACGAGGCAGCATCGAGACGACCTCAGGGCGCTCCGTTGCGCCCCCCTGGGATCCCCTCCGCGAAGCTCACATGCAGTACTTCTCGTACTTCGACGGCGAGTACTGGCGCCACCACCAGCACTGGTACCAGGAGATGCTCGGAGTGACCGCCTGCGAGGCGACGTTCGTGGCCGCGAGCGCGGTGACCGATGCCTCGCTGCTCGAGGCCGTGGCCTCGGGCGTCGCAGCGCCCGCGGCCGGCGCGAGCAGGAGGGAGAGGGCCAGCGGGGCGACGAGGAGAGCGAGTTTTCTGCGCATGGCGTCAGTCAACACCCTCAGGGTTCCCACCGCTCCCCCTCTTCGGCAACGATGCGGTCTCAGCCTGCTGCAGTGGTATGCGCACCACCGTCTCCATCGCGCCTCCGCTCCCTGTGCCTGACCAGACCGCTCCGCCGAGTGCCCGGGCACGCGCTGCAAGGTCGGGGCCCAGGCCATCGTCCGCAGCGGAGCTCGGAAGGTCCGCGGCATCGGTCGTCCCGGCGAGATCGTCTGCCCTGGCGTCTGCCCCGGCGTCTCGGGTCGCATCGGCGTCGGGGACGAGCGTGCACGCTCGCACCACGAGGTCGGCACGCGCTCCTGACCGCGACCCCGCCGGCAGCGCTCCTCCAACCAGCCCTTCAGCTCCCGCCGCTTCGATCGAGACGGCAAGCTGGACGGAGCAGCCTCTCACATCCCGAGCAGCATCCTCGGAGACGCCGGCAGCAGGGGCGTGCGCGGGCCCGTGGATCGGACGGGACTCCGCATCCCGCATCGCAGACAGCGCGATCCCGAGCATCAGCAGGCGCACCTGGTCGACGAAGTCCGCGTCAGCTCTCACGGGAAGCGTGCCGACGCTGATCGCGATGGGGCATCCGGTCCGCGCCGTCCCATGGCGGATGCCGTCCGCCGTCCTCGCGAGAGGGCCTGCCAGCTCCACCGCGCCATCGCCCGAGACCGCCCGGTCGTCCGATCTCACCACCCCGGCGCCCTCCGGGGCGAGGGAGGAGCGGAGCTGGCCTTCGAGATGGAGGAGAGCCCTCTGGCCGACGAGCGCAGCCTCGGCGGAGCGTCCGGTCGCAAGCAGACGCTGCTGCTCCCCGAGCAGCTGGGACAGCAGTCCGAGCGATCTGGCCTCCCTCGACTGCTCGCGGTCCCGTGCGCGTCTCGCCTCACCGCGTGCGATCTCCTCGCGGTTCTCGATCCTGGTGTCGACCCGGGACTCGAGGAGCGCGGCACTGGATCCCAGGACGACGGCGAGGATCCACGAGAAGCCCACGGAGCCGACGAGCGAGAGCCCGGAGTCCGCCGCGCCCGCGAGGGTGGCGGCAGCGATCATCACGACGAGGACCATGCTGATCAGGAGGAAGCGCAGACCCTGCCGATAGCTCAGCACGACCGCCGCCGCTCCGACGACGGGCTCGTACAACGGGCTCATGCTGTCCTTGTCCAGGCCGAGCTGGACGAGGAGACCGCCCAGGGACAGCAGCGCCACCGTCCGAGGGAACCAGATGGCGAGGACGAACAGGACGCCTGCACCGACGCTCAGCACCAGTTCCGCAGCCGACTCGGCGACAGTGGTGGTGGGGAGCACCTTCATCGCGGCGAAGATCAGCAGAACCATGCGCAGCGGCGGATCGATGGTCCGCGGTCCGAGCACGGCGTCCTCCACCCGGACCCAGAGGGTGCCGGGCGAGCGCTGCTGAGCTCCTGCCGTCACTGCTCGATTATGACCCGCGGCGGACCACAGAAGGCGTTCCTGTCCAGGGACGATGCTGAAACGTTTCCAGTCCTTCGGCTGCCGGGGCCGCTGATGCGCCGACGGGGCGGCCCCACCTGCGGTGGGGCCGCCCCGTCGGCGCATGCGGACCAGCGGGAGGAGCGGAGGGCTCCTCAGCTCTGATCCGTCTCAGGCGATCAGCGGAAGTCCGTCCGGAACGGATCCGCGTAGTCGATATCGTCGAGGTTGACGGCACCGTTCCCGCCGAAGCCGGAGAAGTCCAGCTCGTCGTATCCGGGCACCTGGTACATCTGGGCCTTCGCCTCATCGGTGGGCTCGACCACGATGCGGCGGAACCGGGAGAGGCCCGTGCCGGCAGGGATCAGCTTGCCGATGATGACGTTCTCCTTGAGCCCCAGGAGCGAGTCGCTCTTGCGGTTCAGGGCGGCCTCGGTGAGCACGCGGGTCGTCTCCTGGAAGGAGGCGGCCGACAGCCACGAGTCCGTCGCGAGCGAGGCCTTGGTGATGCCCATCAGCTCGGGTCGTCCCGAGGCCGGCTGACCGCCCTCGGAGAGGACACGACGGTTCTCCCGCTCGAAGGTCACCCGCTCGGTGAAGTCGCCAGGCAGCAGGTCCGTGTCACCGGACTCGATGATCGTCACCCGACGGAGCATCTGCCGGACGATGACCTCGATGTGCTTGGCATGGATGTCCACACCCTGGCTGATGTACACCTTCTGGACCTCGTCCACGAGGTGCTGCTGCACCGCCCGGGGGCCGAGGATGCGCAGGACCTGCTTCGGGTCGACGGAGCCCTGGCTGAGCTGCTGACCGACCTCGACGTGATCGCCGTCGGACACCAGCATCGTCACACGCTTCGAGACCGTGTAGGTGACAGGGTCGGTGCCGTCGTCGGGCGTGATCGTGAGGCGACGCTGCTTGTCGTTCTCCTCGATCTCGACGCGGCCGGCGGCCTCGGTGATCGGTGCGAAGCCGGCAGGGGTGCGGGCCTCGAACAGCTCCTGCACGCGCGGGAGGCCGTGCGTGATGTCGCCGTCGGCGCTCGCCACACCACCGGTGTGGAAGGTGCGCATGGTCAGCTGCGTGCCGGGCTCGCCGATGGACTGGGCGGCGATGATCCCGACGGCCTCGCCGATGTCCACCAGCTGACCGGTCGCGAGGGAACGGCCGTAGCACTGCGCGCAGGTGCCCGAGGCGGAGTCGCAGGTCAGGACCGAGCGGATCTTGACCTCGCGGACGCCGGCGGAGACCAGCTGCGCGATCAGCACGTCGCCGACCTCGGAGCCCGCCGGAGCGGCCTCCTGACCGTCGGCACCGATCGCCGGGGTGGCCAGGACGCGGCCGTACACCGTCGACTCGACGTGCTCGTAGGGCACGAGCGCACCGGCCTCCTCCACGGCGATCGGCAGGACCAGGCCCTTGGTGGTGCCGCAGTCCGCCTCGCGGATGATGACGTCCTGGGAGACGTCCACCAGACGACGTGTCAGGTATCCCGACTGGGCGGTCTTCAGCGCCGTGTCCGCAAGGCCCTTGCGGGAGCCGTGCGAGGCGATGAAGTACTCCAGGACCGAGAGCCCCTCCTTGTAGTTGGAGAGGATCGGGCGCGGGATGATCTCGCCCTTCGGGTTGTTCACCAGTCCGCGCATTCCGGCGATCTGGCGGATCTGCATCCAGTTGCCTCGAGCACCGGAGTTCACCATGCGGAAGATGGTGTTGGTGGACTCGAAGTTCTCGCGCATGGCGTTGTCGACCTCGTTGGTCGCCTCGGTCCAGATGTCGATCAGCTCGACGTTGCGCTCGGCCTCGGAGACCAGACCCAGGTCGCGGTTCTCCTGCACCTGAGCGGCCTTCGCCTCGTACTTGGCGATGATCTCCTGCTTGTTCGGCGGAGCCTCGACGTCGCTCAGCGCGAAGGACACGCCAGAACGGGTCGACCAGGAGAAGCCGTAGGACTTCAGCGCGTCCAGGGACGCGGCCACCTGGCCCTTGTCGTAGCGCTCGGCGAGCTCGTTGACGATGGAGCCCAGACGCTTCTTGCCGACCTGGCCCTCGACGTAGGGGAAGTCCACCGGGAGCGTCTCGTTGAAGTAGACGGCGCCCAGCGACGTGCTGAGGATGATCGGATCACCCTCGGTCCAGCCCTCCGGCGCCTCCCACTCGCGCGGCGGGACGATGTCGGTGAAGCGGATCTTCACCGGGGCGTTCAGGTGCAGCTCACCCGTGTCGTGGGCCATGATGGCCTCCGCCACGGAGGAGAAGCTGCGGCCGACACCGGGGACGTCCTCGCGCACCGTCGTCAGGTGGTAGAGGCCGATGATCATGTCCTGTGCGGGCATGGTCACCGGACGGCCGTCCGACGGCTTGAGGATGTTGTTGCTGGAGAGCATGAGGATGCGGGCCTCGGCCTGCGCCTCGGCGCTCAGCGGCAGGTGGACGGCCATCTGGTCGCCGTCGAAGTCCGCGTTGAACGCAGCGCACACCAGCGGGTGCAGGTGGATCGCCTTGCCCTCGACGAGCTGCGGCTCGAAGGCCTGGATGCCGAGGCGGTGCAGGGTGGGAGCACGGTTCAGCAGCACCGGGTGCTCGGTGATGACCTCCTCGAGCACGTCCCAGACCTCGGGACGGGCCCGCTCGACCATGCGCTTGGCGGCCTTCACGTTCTGGGCGTGGGACAGCTCGACCAGGCGCTTCATGACGAACGGCTTGAACAGCTCGAGCGCCATGCCCTTGGGCAGACCGCACTGGTGCAGGTGGAGCTGCGGACCGTTCACGATGACCGAGCGGCCCGAGTAGTCCACGCGCTTGCCCAGCAGGTTCTGGCGGAAGCGTCCCTGCTTGCCCTTGAGCATGTCGGAGAGCGACTTCAGCGGACGGTTGCCGGGGCCCGTGACCGGGCGGCCGCGACGGCCGTTGTCGAACAGCGAGTCGACCGACTCCTGCAGCATGCGCTTCTCGTTGTTCACGATGATCTCGGGAGCGCCGAGATCCAGCAGCCGCTTGAGGCGGTTGTTGCGGTTGATCACGCGACGGTACAGATCGTTGAGGTCGGAGGTCGCGAAGCGTCCGCCGTCCAGCTGCACCATCGGGCGCAGATCCGGCGGGATGACCGGCACGCAGTCCAGCACCATGCCCGCGGGCGAGTTGGTGGTGGTGCGGAATGCCGAGACGACCTTCAGGCGCTTGAGCGCGCGAGCCTTCTTCTGGCCCTTGCCGGTGGCGATGATCTCGCGCAGCACCTCGGCCTCGGCGTCCAGGTCGAAGTCCTGGAGACGGCGCTGGATCGCCTCGGCGCCCATGCCGCCCTCGAAGTAGGTGCCGTAGCGCAGCTTCATGGCGCGGTAGAGCTGCTCATCGCCCTCGAGGTCGGCGACCTTGAGGCCCTTGAAGCGCTCCCAGACGCGAGTCACACGATCGATCTCGGCGTCGTACTTCTTGCGGATCTGCGCCTGCTCGCGCTCGGCGGAGTCGCGGACCTTGCGCTTGGCATCGGCCTTGGCGCCCTCGGCCTCGAGCTCGGCGAGGTCCTTCTCGGCGGCGACGGCGCGCTGGTTCACGGCCGCATCGCGGTCCGAGGCCAGCTCCTTGACCTCGAGGTCGAAGCGCGCCTGCAGATCGGGGAGGTCCTCGTGGCGAGCCTGCTCGTCGACCGCCGTGACCATGTAGGCGGCGAAGTAGATGACCTTCTCGAGGTCCTTCGGAGCCAGGTCCAGCAGGTAGCCGAGGCGGCTGGGAACGCCCTTGAAGTACCAGATGTGGGTGACGGGAGCGGCAAGCTCCACGTGGCCCATGCGCTCACGGCGCACGGAGGACTTGGTGACCTCCACGCCGCATCGCTCGCACACGATGCCCTTGAAGCGCACGCGCTTGTACTTGCCGCAGTAGCACTCCCAGTCCCGGGTGGGGCCGAAGATGCGCTCGCAGAACAGGCCGTCCATCTCGGGCTTCAGGGTGCGGTAGTTGATGGTCTCGGGCTTCTTGACCTCGCCGTGCGACCACGCACGGATGTCGTCGGCGGTCGCGAGGCCGATACGCAGCTCGTCGAAGGTGTTGACGTCGAGCACAGATGTCCTTCTCTCGAATCTGAAGTCTGGTGTCTGAGGGATCAGGGCTGGGGCGGCACCGGCGGGGGCGGCGCTGACCGCTCCCCCGCCGGGCCCGTCCGTCAGACCTCTTCGATGGAGCCGACGCCCTCATGGGGTCGGCGGGACAGGTCGATGCCGAGCTCCTCCGCTGCGCGGAAGACCTCCTCATCGCCCTCGCGAACGTCCTGGGCGGTCCCGTCGCTCGACAGCACCTCGACGTTCAGGCACAGCGACTGCATCTCCTTGAGCAGCACGCGGAAGGACTCCGGGATGCCGGGCTCGGGGATGTTCTCGCCCTTGACGATGGCCTCGTAGACCTTCACGCGGCCGGGGATGTCGTCGGACTTGATGGTCAGCAGCTCCTGCAGCGCGTAGGCGGCGCCGTAGGCCTCGAGCGCCCACACCTCCATCTCGCCGAAGCGCTGGCCGCCGAACTGGGCCTTACCGCCCAGCGGCTGCTGCGTGATCATCGAGTAGGGGCCGGTCGAGCGGGCGTGCAGCTTGTCGTCCACCAGGTGGTGCAGCTTCAGGATGTACATGTAGCCGACCGAGATGGGCTCGGGGAACGGCTCACCGGAGCGGCCGTCGAACAGCTGCGCCTTGCCGTTCTCCTTGACCATCCGCACCCCGTCGCGGTTGGGGCGATGGTTCTTGATCAGACCGGTGACCTCATCGGCCGTGAGGCCGTCGAAGACCGGGACCGCGACCGGCGTGCCGGGCTCGCCGTGCAACGCGGACTCGGGCAGATCAGCGGCGGTCGCATCGGACGGGTCGAGATCCCAGCCGGACTTCGCCACCCAGCCCAGATGCGTCTCCATCACCTGACCGATGTTCATGCGGCCGGGCACGCCCATCGGGTTGAGGATGATGTCGACGGGGGTTCCGTCCTCGAGGAACGGCATGTCCTCGACCGGCAGGATCTTGGCGATGACGCCCTTGTTGCCGTGGCGGCCGGCGAGCTTGTCCCCATCAGTGATCTTGCGCTTCTGCGCGACGTAGACCCGGACCATCTCGTTGACGCCCGTGGGGAGGATGTCGCCATCCTCCTCGTCGTTGAAGACCTGGACACCGATGACGGTGCCGGACTCGCCGTGGGGGACGCGCAGCGAGGTGTCGCGCACCTCGCGGGCCTTCTCGCCGAAGATCGCGCGCAGGAGGCGCTCCTCCGGAGTGAGCTCGGTCTCGCCCTTCGGGGTGACCTTGCCGACCAGGATGTCGCCGGGCGACACCTCGGCGCCGATGCGGATGATGCCGCGCTCGTCGAGGTCTGCCAGGACGTCGTCGCCGACGTTGGGGATGTCCCGGGTGATCTCCTCCTTGCCGAGCTTCGTGTCGCGGGCATCGACCTCGTGCTCCTCGATGTGGATCGAGGTGAGGACGTCGTCCTGGACCATGCGGGAGGACAGGATGATGCCGTCCTCGTAGTTGTGGCCGTTCCAGGACATGAACGCGACCAGCAGGTTCTTGCCCATCGAGAGCTCGCCCTGGTCGGTGGAGGGGCCGTCGGCCAGGATCGAGCCCGCCTCGACACGATCGCCCTGGTCGAAGAGCACGCGCGGGTTGTAGCAGTTGCCGGCGTTGGAGCGCTGGAACTTCCCGATCGGGTAGGTCTGACGGGTGCCGTCGTCGGCCATGACCGAGATGAGGTCGGCCGAGAGCTCCTCGATGACGCCGGACTTCTTCGCCACGACCACGTCGCCCGCGTCGACCGCGGCACGGCGCTCCATGCCGGTGCCGACCAGCGGCATCTCGGCGCGGAGCAGCGGCACGGCCTGGCGCTGCATGTTCGAGCCCATCAGCGCGCGGTTGGCGTCGTCGTGCTCGAGGAAGGGGATCATCGCGGTCGCGACGGACACCATCTGGCGCGCGGAGACGTCCATGTAGTCGACGTCCGTCGGCGGGACCAGCTCGGGCTCCCCGCCCGGGGTCCGCGAGAGGACGGCCTCGTCGAGGAAGGTGCCGCTCTCGTCGATCTTCGCGTTGGCCTGCGCGATGATGTGACGGTCCTCATCGTCCGCGGTGAGGTAGACGATCTGGTCGGTGACCTTGCCGCCCTCGACCTTGCGGTACGGCGTCTCGATGAAGCCGAAGGGGTTGATGCGGGCGAAGGTCGCGAGCGAGCCGATCAGGCCGATGTTCGGGCCCTCGGGAGTCTCGATCGGGCACATGCGGCCGTAATGCGACGGGTGGACGTCTCGGACCTCCATGCCGGCACGGTCGCGGGAGAGGCCGCCGGGGCCGAGCGCCGAGAGGCGACGCTTGTGGGTGAGGCCCGACAGCGGGTTGTTCTGGTCCATGAACTGCGAGAGCTGGGAGGTTCCGAAGAACTCCTTGATCGCCGCGGTGACCGGACGGATGTTGATCAGGGTCAGAGGGGTGATCGCCTCGACGTCCTGCGTGGTCATGCGCTCGCGGACGACGCGCTCCATGCGGGACAGGCCCGTGCGGACCTGGTTCTGGATCAGCTCGCCGACGGCGCGGATCCGGCGGTTGCCGAAGTGGTCGATGTCGTCGGTCTCGACACGGACCGGCTTGCCGTCGGTGCTGGTGTACTCCGAGATGCCGTCATGCAGCGCGACGATGTACTTGATCGCGGCGACGATGTCCTCGAGGCGCAGGGTCGACTCCGACAGCGGAGCATCCAGGCCGAGCTTCTTGCCGATCTTGTAGCGACCGACCTTGGCGAGATCGTAGCGCTTGGCGTTGAAGTAGAGGTTGTTCAGCATGGCCTCGCCCGCATCGCGCGTCGGCGGCTCGCCCGGACGCTGCTTGCGGTAGATGTCCATGAGCGCCTCGTCCTGCGAGGAGACGCGGTCCTTCTCGAGCGTCGAGCGCATCGACTCGAACTCGCCGAACTCCTCGAGGATGTCGCTGTGCGAGAGCCCGAGGGCCTGCAGGAGCGTGGTGACGGACTGCTTGCGCTTGCGATCGATGCGGACGGCGACCTGGTCGCGCTTGTCCACCTCGAACTCCAGCCACGCACCGCGCGAGGGGATGATCTTGGCCGAGAAGACGTGCTTGTCGCTCGTCTTGTCGATGCTCTCCTCGAAGTACACGCCGGGGGCGCGGACCAGCTGGGAGACAACGACTCGCTCGGTGCCGTTGATGATGAAGGTGCCCTTGTCCGTCATGAGCGGGAACTCGCCCATGAAGACCGTCTGGGTCTTGATCTCACCGGTCTCGTTGTTCATGAACTCCGCGATGACGTACAGCGGAGCGGCGTAGGTGAGGTCCTTCTCCTTGCACTCGTCGACCGTGTACTTCGGGTCGTCGAAGGTGTGGTCGCGGAAGGAGAGCGACATGTTCCCCGCGAAGTCCTCGATCGGGGAGATCTCCTCGAGGATGTCTGCCAGACCTGAGGTCTGCGGGACGTCGTCCTGACCGGCGGCGGCAGCGGCGGCGGCCCGCTCCTGCCAGCGCTCGTTGCCGAGCAGCCAGTCGAAGGACGTGGTCTGCAGACTCAGCAGGTCCGGGACGTCGATGGGGTCGCCCAGCTTCGCGAAGGTGACTCGCGGAGAAGCGGTGCGCAGAGAGATGGCGGTGGTGCGATCGGTGCTCGAGGCAGCCAAGGGTGGGGTCCTTCCACAGGCCGATGACGGTATCCCAGGCGCGATGTGGACCCGTGGGGCGGCGGAAGCAGGCGGCAGAAGCAGGAGCAGCAGGCAAGGTGACAGCAGTCCCCGCGGACGACACACAGCGCGAAGAACAAGCATACACAAATCCACGGATGGACACAAGGGGTCGACGAGGACCAGTCCATCCGCGGCGGCCGCCATATGCCTGGCGCGGAAGAGGTGCACCGTGCTTCCTGCCCGTCTCTCTCGACTCGACCCGCACCGGAGGACCGGGGATCGCGCGGCAGGAACAGCTCTGTGACCACGACAGGATGGAAGAAAAACTCCCTGGAGTCAAGCAGGAGGCGAGCGGAGACGGCACGCGAGCGCTCCTGAGAGGATCCAGCGGGCCGCTCGAGAGCTGGTGATCGCCCGCTCCTGCCCCGTCGTGCGAGGCTCCGTCGGACGGCCAGAGCTCCTCCGATCGACCGGATCCGCTTCGGACCGCCGGGACCCCCCGACGAGCAGAGGGCCTCGCGGCCCGGAGACATGGCGCGGCATGGCGAGACTAGGCGAGACATGGCGAAGGGCCGCCCTGCTCATGCAGGACGGCCCTTCGGCGCGTGATGCGAGGCGCCCTCAGCGGGCGCCGGAGATCACTTGACGGTGACGGTCGCGCCGGCAGCCTCGAGCTTCTCCTTGGCCGCGTCCGCGTCCTCCTTCTTCGCGCCCTCGAGGACGACCTTGGGAGCGCCGTCGACGAGCTCCTTGGCCTCCTTCAGGCCGAGCGAGGTGAGGGCGCGCACCTCCTTGATGACGCCGATCTTGGCCGAACCGGCCGACTCGAGGATGACGTCGAACTCGGTCTTCTCCTCGGCGGCGGCCTCGCCACCGGCAGCCGGCGCACCGGCGGCCGCGACGGCCACGGGGGCCGCGGCGGTGACGTCGAAGACCTCCTCGAACTGCTTCACGAACTCGGACAGCTCGATGAGGGACATCTCCTTGAAGACGTCGATGAGCTCGTCGTTGCTGAGCTTCGCCATGATGGCGTTCCTTCCTGTCGGTGGGACCGGGTCATTGCCCGACCCCTGCGTTGTGGGCGGCGCGCATGCGCCAGGTCATACGAACCGACGCCCCTCGGCGGGGCAACCGGCGGACAGCGCTGAGGCTGTGGTGCTGCTCGGAGGTCGGAGCCGTGAGGCTCAGGCCTCCTGCTTGGCCCGCAGCGCGTCCACGGTGCGCGCCGTCTTCGACAGCGGCGCCTGGAACACGGCGGCGGCCTTGGACAGCGAGCCCTTGAGGGCACCCGCAGCCTTGGCCAGCAGGACCTCGCGGGACTCGAGGTCCGCGAGCTTGTTGACGTCCTCCTGCGAGAGCTCCTTGCCCTCGAAGTAGCCGGACTTGATCACGAGCTCGCCGTGATCCTTGGCGAAGTCACGCAGAGCCTTCGCAGGCTCCACAGGCTCACCCTTGATGAAGGCGATGGCGGTCGGACCGCTGAGCTTGCCCTCGAAGGCGTCGATGCCGGCCTCGCGGGCGGCGATCTCCGTGAGCGTGTTCTTCACCACGGCGTAGGTCGTCTCGGAACCCAGCGCACGACGCAGCTGCTTGAGCTGCTGGACGCTGAGACCGCGGTATTCGGTGATGACGGCGGCGTCGGACTCACGGAACAGCTCCGTGATCTCGGCGACGGCGGTCACCTTGTCGGGATTCGCCATGGCCCTCCTTCCAGAGGTCTCTCGCCTCCGGCTGAAGGAGCCCACCCGCAGCGGGTGCGGGACACGGAAAAGGCCTCGACACGCAGGTGTCGAGGCCTCGGTGCGCGCGCCCCATGCCGACCAGGACTGACCCCGGTCTCGGGACGCGACCGCGCACGGTCGCTTCATATCACCTGCGCAGGCCGTCCCGTGAGGGATTCCTTCGGTCGTCCTCGGGGTCGAGGGCGACGACCGGCGGTCTTCGGTGGCCCCAGACTACCCCGCTGACGCACCGGGTCTCCAGGGACCGATGCCGGACAGTGGCCCACATCATGTGCTGCACCGCCGCTGAGCGGATCCGCAGGGATCGGATCGCCTCCCAGGGACCCAGGTCCCCCGCAGCCGCCGCGCACGGCTCCCGCGATCCCGCCACCGCTCGCGGACAGCACGGCGCGGGGCGGAGGCGTCGGCGCCCCGACCCCGGAGGGAGGTCCATCTCCCCCACCATCCAGGGTGGCCCACAATGCGCAGGTCCGCGAGGGACGAGGGTCCTGCGGCCGACGAGCGGCGATCGTCCTCAGAACCGCCCGCATGCCGCCCGGCGGCCCCGGGACCGCCCCGCGCGAACCCCTGGATTCACGGTCCGCCTTCGCAGCGCACACCCTCCCCTCCCTTTCTTCTGACCTTTCGTCATATCCCTGAACATGCCCTATGACCTGCGCTTTCAATCCTCCTGGGGACTTTCGTCCGACAGGTTTCGGCTGATTCTGGCCGCCATGGACAACCGGATGCACCGTTCTTATCGTCTAACTGACGGATTCAAGAGATCCCACCGAAGACAGGACTACGGGAATGACTGCCACGGAGACCACGACCCCAACCCCCACGACAGATGCCGCCCCGGCGACGTCCGGCGGCCCCGAGACCGCATCCGGACCCCAGGGTGTCGTCGGCCCGGAGCCCGGCGTCGAGCACGAGAGCACCGTCGAGACGATGATCGACGAGCTCGCCGAGCGCGGGCAGAAGGCCCTCCGGGCCTTCGCGGACTACGACCAGGAGCAGATCGACGCGATCGTCCACGCCATGGCGCTCGCCGGCGTCGACCAGCACATGCAGCTCGCGAAGCTCGCCGTCGAGGAGACCGGTCGCGGCCTCTTCGAGGACAAGTGCATCAAGAACATCTTCGCGACGGAGTACATCTGGAACTCCATCAAGGCCGATCGCACCGTCGGCGTCCTGTCCGAGGACACCCAGCGCGGCATCACCGAGATCGCAGAGCCCGTGGGCGTCGTCGCAGGCGTCACCCCGGTCACCAACCCGACCTCGACGGTGATGTTCAAGTCGATCATCGCGATGAAGACCCGCAACCCGATCGTCTTCGCCTTCCATCCCAGCGCCCAGCAGTGCTCGGCGCAGGCGGCGGCCGTCGTCCGCGATGCCGCCATCGCAGCCGGCGCCCCCGAGGACTGCATCCAGTGGATCGAGCAGCCGTCCCTCGAGGCGACGAACACGCTGCTGAACCATCCCGGCATCGCGCTCACGCTCGCGACGGGCGGCGCCGCCATGGTCCGCTCGGCCTACTCGACCGGGAAGCCCGCCCTCGGCGTCGGTCCCGGCAACGTGCCGGTGTACGTCGACCGCACTGCGCCGATCCGGCGCACGGTCAACGACCTCCTGCTCTCGAAGACCTTCGACAACGGCATGATCTGCGCGTCCGAGCAGGCCGTCTTCGTCGACAGTTCGATCATGGACGCGCTGCTCGCGGAGTTCGCCGAGTACGGCGCCGTGCTCCTCGATGAGGAGCAGAAGGAGGCTCTGCGCGCGTACATGGTGACCCCCAAGGGCACCATCGCCCCTGGCGTCGTCGGCATGAGCGCTGCTCAGATCGCCGCCCACGCCGGCATCGACGTCCCCCCGGGCACGAAGCTGCTCCTGGTGCGGATCGACGAGGTCGGGCTCGAGGAGCCCTTCTCGCTCGAGAAGCTGTGCCCGGTGCTCGCGGTCAGCCCCGTGGAGAGCGCTGCCGAGGGCTTCGCCCGCTGCGAGCAGATGCTCGAGGTCGGCGGGCTCGGCCACACCGCCGTCATCCACACCGCCGATGCGGCGCTCGAGCGCGAGTTCGGCCTCCGGATGAAGGCATGCCGCATCATCGCCAACTCCCCCAGTGCTCAGGGCGGCATCGGCGATCTCTACAACGGCCTGATCCCCTCGCTGACCCTCGGCTGCGGCAGCTACGGCCACAACTCCGTGTCGCACAACGTCAGCGCCGGGGACCTCATCAACGTCAAGCGGATCGCGGAGAGGCGCACAAACATGCAGTGGTTCAAGGTCCCGCCGAAGACCTACTTCGAGCGGTACTCCACCCAGTACCTGCAGGCGATGCCCAAGGTGTCGCGCGTGTTCATCGTGTCCGACCCGGGCATGGTCCAGCATGGCTTCGTCGACATCGTCATCGACCATCTGCGCAGGCGCGGCGACGGCACCCAGTGGACGATCTTCTCCGACGTCGAGCCCAACCCCTCGTCGACGACCGTCTTCAAGGGTGCTCAGGCGATGGCGGACTTCGCTCCCGACTGCATCGTCGCCCTCGGCGGCGGCTCCGCGATGGACGCCGCCAAGGGGATGTGGCTGTTCTACGAGAACCCGGAGTCCAGCTACTTCGGCATGAAGCAGAAGTTCCTGGACATCCGCAAGCGCACCTACCAGTTCCCGGAGATGGGGCGGAAGGCCCAGTTCGTCGCGATCCCGACCACGGCCGGCACCGGTTCCGAGTGCACGCCGTTCGCGGTGATCACCGACGCCGAGACCCACGTGAAGTACCCGCTGGCCGACTACGCGCTCACCCCGACGGTGGCGATCGTGGACTCCCAGTTCGTGGACACGGTCCCTGCTCGGACCGCCGCGGACTCCGGCATGGACGCGCTCACCCACGCGATCGAGTCCTACGTCTCGGTGATGGCCAGCGACTACACCCGCGGGCTCTCGATCCGCGCCGCGCAGCTGATCCTCGCGAACCTGCGCGCCGCGGTGCTCGAGAACGACATGGCGGCCAAGGAGGCCGTGCACAACGCCTCGGCGATGGCCGGCATGGCCTTCGCCAACGCCTTCCTCGGAATCGTCCACTCCCTCTCGCACAAGTGCGGGGCGGAGTTCGGCATGGCCCATGGGCGCATGAACGCGATCTTCCTCCCCCACGTGATCGCCTACAACGCCCAGAAGCCGGTGAAGCACGCGATCTTCCCGAAGTACGACTCCTTCCGGGCTGACACCGACCTGGCGGACTTCGCCCGCGCCATGGGCCTGCCCGCCGCGACCGCCGAGGAGGGCGTCCAGTCCCTCATCGACGCCGTCGCCTCGCTCGCCGAGGACCTCGGCATCACCATGAGCCTCGAGGGCAACGGCGTCACCCGTGAGCATCTGGATGCGTCGATCGACGAGCTCGCCTTCCGTGCCTTCGAGGACCAGTGCACGACCGCGAACCCGAAGCAGCCGCTGGTCGCCGAGCTCAAGGGTCTGATCGAGGACGCCTTCACCGGCGAGGTCGGCCGCAGCTCCCGGCTCCGGGCCGAGGAGGAGGCGGCCATCGCGAAGAGCTGAGCCATCGCCGGGGCGTCTGCGGCGCCGCCGCGACGAGGTCGCAGACGCCCCGGAAAGCGGAAGCGGGGGCACCCACCGTGATGGTGGATGCCCCCGCTTCCGTGCGTCCAGCGAGGACGACGATGCCGGATCAGGCCTCGTCGGTGTCCTCGGTGAGGTTGCGGGTGCGGTTCACGTCGACCGGGATTCCCGGGCCCATGGTGGTGGACACGGTGATCTTCGAGATGTAGCGGCCCTTCGCGGAGGACGGCTTCAGTCGGAGGATCTCCTCGAGCGCGGCGACGTAGTTCTCGACCAGCTGCGCATCGGAGAACGAGGTCTTGCCGATGATGTAGTGCAGGTTGGCCGCACGGTCGGTGCGGAACTCGATCTTGCCGCCCTTGATGTCGTTCACGGCCTTGGCCGTGTCCATCGTGACCGTGCCGGTCTTCGGGTTCGGCATGAGGCCGCGGGGGCCGAGGACGCGGCCGAGCTTGCCGACCTTGCCCATCAGGTTCGGCGTCGCCACGGCGGCGTCGAAGTCGGTCCAGCCGCCGGCGACCTTCTCGATGAGCTCGTCGTCGCCGACCTCGTCGGCGCCCGCCTCACGAGCGGCCTCAGCCTGCGGGCCGGTCGCGAAGACGATCACGCGCGCGGTCTTGCCGGTGCCGTTGGGCAGGTTGACGGTGCCGCGCACCATCTGGTCCGCCTTGCGGGGGTCCACGCCCAGGCGCATCGCGACCTCGACGGAGGCGTCGAACTTCGCGGGGCTGGTCTTCTGCGCCAGACGCACCGCGTCGAGCGGGGAGTACAGGCGGCCGGCCTCGATCTTGGCGGCGCCGTCCTTGTAAGCCTTGCTACGGAATGCCATCGTTCTCAGCCCTCCACCGTGATGCCCATGGAACGAGCGGTGCCGGCGACGATCTTCGCCGCGGCCTCGATGTCGTTCGCGTTCAGATCAGGCATCTTGGTCTCCGCGATCTCGCGGACCTGCGCCTGGGTGATCTTGCCGACCTTGACGGTGTGCGGCGTGGACGAGCCCTTCTGGAGGCCCGCGGCCTTCTTGATGAGCTCAGCGGCCGGAGGGGTCTTGGTGATGAAGGTGAACGAGCGATCCTCGTACACCGTGATCTCGACCGGGATGATGTTGCCGCGCTGATCGGCGGTCGCATCGTTGTAGGCCTTGACGAACTCCATCATGTTCACGCCGGCAGCGCCGAGCGCGGGACCCACGGGCGGCGCAGGCGTGGCCTGGCCGGCCTGGATCTGGAGCTTGATGACGCTCGCGATCTTCTTCTTGGGAGCCATTGCTCTTCCTCACTCTGTCGTGGTTCGGGCGGAGCCCATCACAGCTCCTCCCACACGGCGACCGCGCATCGCCCGAGCCACGAGGGCTTCGGAACGGGAACGCGGACAGCCTCCGCTGACGTTACCCGTCGTCGACCATGCCGTCGACCTGCAGGCGGGGTGATCTTGATCCGATTCCCGACGGTCGCGCGCCGACACCCGGTCGGCACCTGGTCGGCACCTGGGGGACGGGACGCGAGAGCGCCCGGCGACGCGGAGTCAATCCTCCGCGCCGCCGGGCGCCGATCAGCTCTCCGCTCCTCCCACGACATGCCGCCGCGCGAGGGCCGGATCCTGGCTCAGATCTTGGCGACCTGGTCGAAGCCCAGCTCGACGGGCGTCTCGCGGCCGAAGATGGAGACGAGGACCTGCAGCTTCTGCGTCTCGCCGTGGATCTCGGAGATCGTGGCGGGCATGGTCTCGAAGGGACCGTCCATGACGGTGACGGACTCGCCGACCTCGAACGCGGGGATCTTCTTCGCCGCGGCGGCCTTCGCGGCGGAGCCGGAGGAGCGCTTCTTCTCGGGGAGGCCGACGGACGGCTCGAGCAGCGAGTAGATCTCGTCGAAGGACAGCGGGGTCGGGTCGGTCGCATTGCCCACGAAGCCGGTCACGCCGGGGGTGTCGCGGACGACTCGCCAGGACTCGTCGGTCAGGTCCATGCGGACCAGCACGTACCCGGGCACGCGCACGCGCCGCACGATCTTCTTCTGACCGTTCTTGATCTCGGTCGCATCCTCCATCGGGACCTCGACCTGGAAGATGTAGTCCTCCATGTCCTGGGTCTCGATGCGCGTGGTCAGCTGGGTGCGCACGCGGTTCTCGTGACCGGAGTAGGAGTGCACGACGTACCACTCGCCCGGGGCGGCGCGCAGATGACGACGGAGGACCTGCAGAGGATCCTCCTCCTCGTCCTCGGCGGCATCGCCCGCGACGGGCTCGGCGACATCGGCGGACTCGTCGTCGGCAGCAGCATCCTCTGCGGCAGGATCGTCGTCGGCGGAAGTGGAGTCGGCGTCGGCATCGGAGCCGTCCGCGGTCCCGGCAGCCTCGCTCGGCTCGTCGGCGTCGGCGCCCTCAGCGGCGAGGCCCTCGGCGGCATCGGCGGAGTCATCCTGCTCCGCGGCGGGCGCCCCGGCGGACGCCGAGAACGACAGGGTGTCGTCGACGTCCTCGTAGGAGTCCTCCGGGTTTGAGGTCTGCTCGTTCACGTGCGTGAACCTGCCTTCCTGACGGCTGTGAATCGGAACGGTGCGGTGGGTGCGGCGGTCCCCGGCCCCGCACCGCAGGGGATGGGGGCCCAGTGTACTGAGCGGACTACTGAGGAACCGCGAAGGTCACCCGGGCCAGCCAGGAGAAGGCGGCATCGAGACCGAAGATGAAGAGGATCATGAGAGCGACGAACACGAGGACGGTGATCGAGTAGACGATCAGCTCCTTGCGGGTCGGGACGACGACCTTGCGAAGCTCTGCGATGACCTGGCGGATGAACAGACCGATAGCCACGAACGGGTTCGAGGACCCCTGGGGCCGACCGTCCTCGCTCGAAGAGGCGGTCGGAGCGTTCTGGCTGGAATTCACGTCTGGCCTGTCCGATCTCTCGTGGTCATCCGCTCCGGCCGGACGATCCCGACCGGACGGGCAGGGTAGACAGGGCTCGAACCTGCAACCTGCGGTTTTGGAGACCGCTGCGCTACCAATTGCGCCACTACCCTTCACGGGGACATCTCCCCCGTGGGACCCACTCCATCGCCCCTCCACGAGGGGCCTCCGGTTCGGGCCGGCGACCAGCATACAAGTCCTCGGCATCCCGCGCGAATCGGCCCGGAACACGTCACATCATGAGACTCCTGCGCCGACCGCAGCTCATGAGCGCATGCCCGCAGTTCCTGCGGTCCGCGCCCAGCTGTCGGCGATCCTGGCACCGGGAGCGGGCCTCTGCCACGATAGACGGGTGACCCAGGACAACGCCCCCGCCCCCAGCTCCCCCGCTCCCCACGGCCGAGTCTCGCGCCGTGTCGGCGCTATCGCCCCGTCGGCGACCCTCGCCGTGGACTCCACCGCGAAGGCGCTGAAGGCCGCGGGTCGTCCGGTCATCGGCTTCGGTGCCGGAGAGCCGGACTTCCCCACTCCCTCGCACATCGTGGACGCCGCCGTCGCCGCCGCTCAGGATCCGGTCAACCACCGCTACTCCCCCGGAGCCGGCCTCCCGGAGCTGCGCCGCGCCGTCGCCGACAGCGTCTCCGCGTCCACCGGGCTCGACCTCTCGCCCTCGCAGACGCTCATCACCAACGGCGGCAAGCAGGCGGTCTACCAGACCTTCGCGACGCTCCTGGATCCGGGCGACGAGGTCATCCTCCCGGCGCCGTACTGGACCACCTACCCCGAGGCGATCCGTCTCGCCGGCGCCACCGAGGTCCCCGTCCTCGCCGGGGCCGATCAGGACTATCTGCCCACGATCGAGCAGCTCGAGGCCGCCCGCACGGAGGCCACGCGCGCCGTCCTGCTGTGCTCGCCCTCGAACCCCACCGGATCGGTCATGAGCGCCGAGCAGATCCGTGCGTTCGGGCAGTGGGCCCTCGAGCACGGCATCTGGGTGATCACCGACGAGATCTACCAGCACCTCACCTACGACGGCGTCCCCTTCACCTCGGTGCTCGCCGAGGTGCCCGAGCTCGCCGGGACCACGGTGATCCTCGGAGGGGTCGCCAAGACCTTCGCGATGACGGGCTGGCGGGTGGGCTGGATGGTCGGCCCCGAGGACATCATCAAGGCGGCGTCGAACCTGCAGTCGCACCTGACCTCGAACGTCAACAACATCGCCCAGCGTGCGGCGATCGCGGCCCTGACCGGTCCGGTGGAGCCCGTCGAGCAGATGCGCGAGGCCTTCGACCGACGGCGGCGCACGATCGTCGAGAAGCTCTCGCAGGTCCCGGGGTTCACGGTGCCCACGCCGACGGGCGCCTTCTACGCCTTCCCCGACGTCTCCGGAGCGCTCGGCCGGGAGATCCGCGGGACCCGGGTGGAGAGCTCCTCCGAGCTCGCCGCGGCCATCCTCGAGCATGCCGAGGTGGCGGCGGTGCCCGGCGAGGCCTTCGGCGCCCCCGGTCATCTGCGCTTCTCCTATGCGCTGAACGACGCCGACCTGGCCGAGGGCATCGACCGCGTCATCGCGCTGCTGTCCGAGTGACCCCGGGGCGCCGGGCATGAGCAGGAGCACGACCGACGGCGGGTCCGCTCCTCGCGGTCATCCGCAGCGCGATCTCAGGGCCCTGCCCAAGGCGCATCTGCACCTGCACTTCACGGGGTCGATGCGACAGTCCACGCTGATCGATCTCGCCGCTGAGCGCCGCATCCGTCTCCCCAGGTCGCTGACCGACGACCAGGCGCTGCAGGTCGAGCCGACCCGCCGCGGATGGTTCCGCTTCCAGAGGCAGTACGACGCCGCTCGCGCCGTGGTCGACTCGGAGGCGGCGATGCGGCGGATCATCCGCGAGGCCGCGGAGGACGATGCCGCCGAGGGCTCCGCTCGCCTCGAGCTCCAGGTGGACCCCACCAGCTACGCGCCCTTCGTCGGCGGCATCACGTCGGCCATCGAGATCGTGATCGACGAGGCCGAGGCGACCGAGCGGGCAACGGGGGTCAGCCTCGGCATCATCGTCGCGGCCTCCCGCACGCGGCATCCGCTGGATGCGCGGACCCTCGCGCGCCTGGCCGCTCGCCATGCCGGGCGCGTCGTCGGGTTCGGGCTGTCGAACGACGAGCGCCGGGGCGATACCGCGGAGTTCGCCGCGGCGTTCCGGATCGCCCGGGATGCCGGCCTGTCCTCGGTCCCCCATGGAGGGGAGCTGCTGGGCCCCGAGCATGTCCGCGACGTCGTCGCCCATCTCCATCCGGATCGGCTCGGGCACGGCGTGCGCGCCGCCGAGGACCCTCGACTGCTCGGGAGGATCGTCGAGGAGGGGATCGGTCTGGAGGTGTGCCCCGCGTCGAACGCCTCGCTCGGGGTCTTCGCGAGCCCCGAGGACGTCCCGCTGCGACGGCTGATCGATGCCGGGGCGCAGGTCGCTCTCGGCGCCGACGATCCTCTGCTGTTCGGATCGCGGCTGCTGGATCAGTACGAGACCGCGCGCGCCATGGGTCTGGACGATGCCGAGCTCGCCGAGCTCGCCGCCTCCTCGGTCCGCACCTCGAGTGCCGACCCGGCCACCCGGGACCGCATCCTCTCCGGGATCCGCGACTGGCTCGCGGCCCCGCCGTCGACCGATCCCCCGCCGTCGGCCGATCTCCCGGCGGACGACAGGGCCGAGGCGGACGACGGGGCCGCGGCGGACCTCAGCGGTCCTGCCCGGCGCCCTCCTCCGGCAGCGCCAGGAAGAACTCCGGCGCGGTGAAGCCCTTCTCGGCGAAGGCGGCGGCGATCGCGCCCGCCACAGCCTCCGCCTGATCGGCCTCGACCAGGGCGATCGTCGATCCGCCGAAGCCGCCGCCGGTCATCCGAGCGCCATGGGCGCCCGCCGCCCGGGCGGCGTCGACCGCGGTGTCCAGCTGAGGGACGGTCACCTCGTAGTCATCGCGCAGCGAGTCATGGGACGCGTTCAGGAGGGCACCCAGCTCGGTGACCTTCTCACGGACGCTGTGGGACGCCAGCAGCGCGTCGAACTCGACGACGCGCTGGATCTCGGTGATCACATGATGGGCGCGGCGTCGCACCGTCGGATCGTCGATCCTGGCGAGCTGCGTCTCCAGATCCGCGGGATCGACGTCGCGCAGGGCCGGGACGCCGAGCAGCTCCGCGGCCTTCTCGCTGTCGGCGCGCCGGGCCGTGTACTCGCCGTCGACGTGGGAGTGCTCGGCGCGGGTGTCGGTGATCAGCAGCGCGAGCCCCTGACCGGCGAGATCCCACGGCACCGGCCGGGTGGAGAAGTCCCGGCAGTCCAGGAACAGGGCATGGCCAGCGCGGGAGAGCACCGAGGCGGACTGGTCGAGACCGCCGGTGGAGGCGCCCGCGAAGTCGGTCTCGGCGGTGATCGCGGCGCGCACGCGCTCGAGGGGAGTCGTGCCCAGCGTCAGCAGCGACTCCATCGCCTCGGCGGCGGCGCACTCGAGCGCAGCGGAGCTGGAGAGGCCCGCACCCAGCGGGACCTGACCGTCGATCATGATGTCCATGCCCTGCGTGGTGGCGCCGGAGATGAACGGCCTCAGCGCCCACAGCACGCCCACCACATACGCGGGCCAGCCCTCGACCGCACCCGGCTCGATCTCCTTGGCGTCGATGTCCAGGACGGTCTCGGTCTGCGCCGAGCGCACACGCACCCGATCGGTGGGCGTGCGCGCCGCGGCGGCGAAGCAGCGATGGGAGATCGCCATCGGGAGGCAGAACCCGGCCTGGTAGTCGACATGCTCGCCGATGATGTTGACCCGGCCAGGGGCCGACCACACGCCATCGGGGCGATACCCGAAGGACTCGACGAACAGCTCCTCGACCCGCTCGGCGGCCGCAGAGCGCTCGGGAGCGGACGAGAGCGCGACGGCTCCCGCCGCCCCGTCGGAGGTGCCGGCAGCAGCGGCAGTGGTCATGGTTGTCCTTCCGTGGTCTTCCCGTGGAGTTCCGCAGTCCCGGGCGGGCATCGGGACCGTCCCGGCAGCGAGCCCGGACGCTCCGGACGCTCTGGGCGCTCCGGGCACGGCCTCGAAGTCTAGCGGCCGACGGCGCGAGGATGCTCCGAAGGTCCCTGTGCGGGATGCCCTGTGCCGAGCCGGCTCCGCTCAGGGACGCACGGCGATGCAGGCGACAGACGGCATCGGGATCGGATCGCCGACGGGCGCGATGGACTCGCCGCGGCGGCGCAGCACGTCGATGCGGTCCGCCTCCTGGGCTGCGACGAGCACATGGTCGCCCAGCTGGGCGAAATGGCGGGGATGCGCGCCGACGGCGACCTCGGCGACCCGCTGCGGACGGGACTGCGCCAGCGACAGCAGGGAAAGGGTGTCCGGACCGCGGCTCGCGACGAGCAGGAGATCGCCGTCGGCCGAGAGCTCGATGTGCGAGAGCGCCGCCTCCCCCGTCTCGTCGGCGCTGCTCGCAGGGACTGCCGAGACCACGCTCCAGCGCCGGGGCTCGGCCTGCCCCGGCAGCGGGACGACGGCCGACCGCACCTCCTGCCGGGAGACGACGGCGACCATGCCGGAGCGCTCGCAGGCGACGTAGAGCCGGGTGGATCCGCCGTCGGCGACCAGGTGCCGGGGACCGCTGCCCTGGGGGAAGGGGATCTGGTCCGTGAGCCCGATCTCCCCGTGCTGGTCCTGGCGATAGATCATCACCCGGTCCAGTCCGAGGTCGGGGACCGCCAGCAGGTCGGTGCCGTCGAGCGCGACGACCTGATGGGGGTGCGGGATGACGCCCTCATCGGCCCCGTCGTGATGATCGTCGAGATGCAGGAGCTCGACGGGCAGACCGTCGGCATCCAGTCGCACCGACTCCACGGCGCCCGAGCCGTAGTCGGTCACGAGCAGGGTGCCGGGACGGATGCCGAACCCGAGATGGCAGCCGCCCGATCCGCGCAGCTCGAGATCCGCCACGATGCTCGCGTCGCGCCCGTCGGGGCCGACGGCGAGCGCCAGCAGGCGCGTCGGCGCGGTCTCCAGCACCGCGTACAGCAGGGAGCCGTCGGCGCTCCAGAGGACGAACGAGGGGTCGGCGGCCCCGATGACGGCGAGCTGCTCGGCGCGGAGCCCCTCGCCCCCGTCGTCGGCCTCCAGGGACAGCAGCACGATGCCGCGGCCCCGTCCGGTGCCTGCGGTGGTGTAGCCGCCGACGGCGATCAGGGACGTGGTGCTCATGGGACCTCCCGGTCATCGTTCGGCGGTCCCGCCGTCGGGGAGTCCTCGAAGAGGGAGGGAGACAGCGCCGTCATCTCTCCCGTCATCGTAGACGGCTCGGCGAGCGCGATCGCATCGCGCCGACGGGAGCGGCCGAGGCCCAGCGTGCGGCGGCGTCGGCGCAGGGTCGTGAACGGCATGGAGATCATCGGCGTGTAGGCGATGGTGGTGCGCCTCAGGCGTCCGAGCAGGCGGGAGGCGAGGAGCTGGCCGAGGATCGCCCCGGCGGCGATGGCGATGGCGATCTCGGCGGCGCCGAACAGCTCGGCGGCGCCCGAGGACATGTCGTCGCCCAGCCCCAGCAGGCCGCGATAGATCCGGGAGCCGGGGACCTGCGGGATGATCCCGCACATCACGAATATGAGAGCGGGCGCGCGCAGCGTGTCGCCGAGGACCACGGCGGCGGCGCCCACGATGAAGGACGCGATTGCGACCGCGTACACCCGGTCGAGGGCGAACTCGGTGAGCAGCTCGGCGATCACGCTGGAGGCGGCGGCGATGAGCGCGCTCCAGATCAGCAGGCGCGGCCTGACCTGGGTGCCGACCCCGAATCCGAGGCCCATGGCGAGGCCCGCGAGGGCGAGCATGACGACGGTGGTCAGGGTGACGGGGATCGAGGCGCTGACGGAGACCTCCACGCCGATGAGGTCGGTCATGAGCAGGCCTCCGCGCACCCCGGCGACGACCCCGACGGTCAGCATGAGGGTCTCGAGGATGCGGCCGGCGGCGGTGACGTACCAGCCGGTGACGGCGTCCTGCATGGCGCCGATCGAGGTGAGGCCCGCCAGCAGCACGATGATGCAGGCGACCACGACGATCGACGAGTTCTGGCTCGGGTCGATGAGGCTGACGAGCATCGCCGCGAGCACGCCGACGAAGCCGCCGACGGCCTGCGAGTAGAAGCGCGGGATCTGGCGGCGCACGAGGAGGGTGTCGGTGAGGATGAGCAGGCCCGCGGCCGCCATCGCGGCGACCACCACGAGCGGCTTCGCGCCGAGCGACATGGCGGCGCCGCCGCCCATGACGGCGAATCCGGCGATGACCAGGCCGAGCCGGTAGAACGGCTTCTCCTGCGGGATCGCGTGGGCGCGCCGACGGGCCTCCTCGAGGCTGATCTCGCCGGTGATGTACCCGTGCGTGACGTCCTCGAAGGCCTCGAGGCGCGCGAAGTCCTGGACGCGCTCGGCGGCGCCGCGGATACGGGTGAACGGCGCGGAGCTCTCGTCGGCGAGATAGGAGATGGTGACCTCGTCGAAGGTGACCTGCACGGACACGTTGCGCAGGCCCGAGGAGCTGGTCACCCGCAGCACGGTCGCGGTCACCTCGCTGGCCGCCGCGCCGTTGGTCAGCAGCCCCACACCGATGCTCATGGCGAGGTCGAACACGGCGTGCAGGCGGGCGGAATCGGTGGGCACCCGCCGATCGTGCCACATGCCTGCGGCGCTCGCGATCCGGCTCAGGATCGCGGCCCGTGGCGCCGGCTCGGCTCGCTGCCCGCATCGCGTCGGCGGCCGCGTCGCATGGGCGAGCGGGGCGCGCCGGAGGTCGGGAGCGTGTCAGAGGTTGGGAGCGCTCGAGAGCGCCGCGATGCCGATGGCGAGCAGCGCCAGGACGCACACGTCGACTCCGCGGGAGCGGACCGCGAGGGCGCCGACGGCCTGCGTCGGCAGCACGAGCCGCAGCAGCGCCAGCGTCCCCAGCAGCGCCGCGAGCGCGGCCCCCGCGATCGGGGTCGGCCCGACGGTGCCGAGCACGACGATCCCCGCCAGCGCGATCAGGGCCAGGGTCAGGACGATCTGACGATGCAGTGCGGCGCGGCGGGTGTAGGGGGAGCGGGTGCGGGGCACGGGCCCATGCTACGCGGCCGTCGCGGATACGCTGTCGAGAGGTCGGCGAGGAGGCCGGCCGGAGGCGGATCGACGAGGCGTCGACCCACGATCTGGAGGACATGTCCGATGACCCTTCCCGGTGCGACCGGCACCCCCGCGCAGAGCGCCGCCGACGAGACCCGCATGGAGCACGACCTGCTCGGCGAGCGCGCCGTCCCCGCCGACGCCTACTACGGCATCCAGACGCTCCGCGCGCAGGAGAACTTCCACATCACCGGGGTGCCCCTGCGGCACTTCCCGCGGCTGATCGAGGCGCTCGCCATCGTGAAACGGGCCGCGGCGCGCGCCAACCGGACGCTCGGGGCTCTGGACGACGAGCGCGCCGAGGCGATCGACCGCGCCTGCGCGGAGATCGCCGAGGGCGCCCTCCACGAGCAGTTCGTCGTGGACATGATCCAGGGGGGCGCGGGCACCAGCACCAACATGAACGCCAACGAGGTGATCGCGAACCGGGCGCTCGAGATCATGGGGCACGAGAAGGGCCGCTACGACCTGCTGCACCCCAACAACCACGTCAATCTGGCCCAGTCCACCAACGATGTGTACCCGACCGCTGTGCGGCTCGCGATCCTGCTGTCCTTTCCCGCGCTCGCGGAGGCGATGGACGATCTGATCACGGCGCTGCGCGCCAAGGGCGAGGAGTTCTCCGACGTCCTGAAGATGGGCCGCACGCAGATGCAGGATGCGGTGCCGATGACGGTGGGCCAGGAGTTCCGGGCCTGGGCCACGACCATCGAGGAGGATGTGGAGCGCCTGACGCGGACGGCGCGGCTGTTCCGCGAGATCAACCTGGGTGCGACCGCGATCGGCACCGGCATCACCACCGACCCCCGCTATGCGCAGCTTGCCACGCAGGCGCTCGCGGAGCTGTCGGGGGTGCCGTTCGCGGTCTCCGAGGATCTGGTGGAGGCCACGAGCGACACGGGCGCGTTCGTGACCTTCTCCGGAGTGCTCAAGCGCATCGCCGTGAAGATCTCGAAGATCTGCAACGACCTGCGACTGCTCAGCTCCGGCCCGCGGGCGGGCCTCGCGGAGATCACCCTGCCGTCGGTGCAGCCGGGCAGCTCGATCATGCCCGGGAAGGTGAACCCGGTGATCCCCGAGGTCGTGAACCAGGTCGCCTACGAGGTGATCGGCAACGACCTCACGGTCACCTTCGCCGCCGAGGGCGGTCAGCTGCAGCTGAACGCCTTCGAACCGGTGATCTGCTTCAATATCCTCGAGTCGACCCGGATCATGACCCGGGCGATGCGCACCCTCACCGAGCGCTGCATCGTCGGCATCGAGGTGAACGCCGAGGTGCTCGAGGACTATCTGCACCGCTCGATCGGCGTGGTGACGGCTCTCGTGCCTGTGATCGGCTATGCGGCCGCGACCGATGTCGCCCGCACCGCGCTGGAGACGGGCCGTCCGGTCGCCGAGCTCGTGCTCGACCGGGGGCTGATGGATGCCGAGCGGCTCAGCGCCCTGCTGTCGCCAGCGTCGATGACCCGCCCTCACCGTCCCACGCTGACCGGCACGATCCCGGTGATCGACCCGGCGACGGACTCGGGCGAGGTCACCCGCGTGGTGCCCGACGATCAGGCCGCCCCCGAGGCGTAGCCTCGGAGGAGCGGGCAGAGAGCCCGGCGAGCGCGCTTCGAGCGCCCTGCGATCGCCCGGCGCGTGCGCCGTCAGCGCGCCGGCCGAGCACGGCCATCGCGCGCCGGGGATGTGCGGAGGGAGGTCTCAGTGCCCGACCAGGATCCCGCACCGCGGCCGCCGACGCGGAGGCCCGTGCGCCGGCCCGTCCGTCGGCCGACCGCCGCCTCGTCGATGCGCGCGCCGGCGGGGACGTCCCCTCGCACCGAGCGCGGGCCGCGGCCGAGCCGTCGGGCGACCCTGATCGCCGGAGGAGCTGCCGCTGCCGTGGCGGTGCTCGGCGCGGGAGCGGTCCTGGACCGTGTCGGCGTGGTGGACCTGCCCCTGCCGGGGTCCCGATCCCGGACCCTGTCGAGGGCCGCCGAGGACGCCGCCGAACGGATCGCATCGCTCCCCGACCTCTCCTCACGGGTCCCGGAGATCGCCTGGTCGGACATGGCGGAGGCGTCCGGCGTCGCCGTCTCGCTGCTCGCCGTGCCGGGAGCGCGCGGCGTGGAGTCAGCGGAGGACGTGTGCGCGGCGAAGGTGTTCCGGGAGGCCGCGTTCCGCGGCGCGGACGTCGGCTCCGAGGTGTCGGTCGCCGCGCGGGTGATCCTCGTCGGCGCCGGAGTCCTCGGGGTGCTGCTGGATGCGTCCGACGACGAGGGCCCCTGCCCGATCCTCCTGTGGTACGACGCCGACGGAGATCGCTGCCAGCTCTCCCCCGGCCTGATCGCCCCCGACGCCTGGCCCCGTCTGGTGGATGCCGTCCTCGCTGCGGCCAGCGACGTCGACGGCGCCGATCCCGATCAGCTGGCGGTGCAGATGCAGGAGCAGCCGCGCCCCTACGGCAACGGACCGGTGCTCCTCCCCCGCGCCGACGGCGGCGCGGATGCGCTGTTCCCCGCCGCCGCGATCCATGACCAGCACTCGCCGCTGCTGGTTCCTCTGGCCTCCGGGGCGCTCGACGGCCTGCTCTCCGAGCTGGGAGAGGCCGTGCTCGAGGCGATCACCGCCGATGGCGAGGGTGCAGAGGGCACGGAGGGTGCAGAGGGCACGACCTTTGACGCCTCGCTCGTGACCGTCCCCGGCGCGCTCTCCGAGGAGCCAGAGCTGGATGTCCAGGATCCTCAGCCGCCGCGGACGGCCGACGGCCCGGGGCCCCGCACGCAGCTGGCGCCGCGCAGCGGCGGAGGCGAACGTCCCTCGGCCGACGTCGGCCCGGACCTCTCACGACTGCGGGCTGCGGCCCTGACCTTCGACGACGGCCCCAGCGCGGAGCTCAACGCACCGCTGCGCGAGCATCTGCGCGCCGGCGGCGCCGCCGCGACCTTCTTCATGATCGGCAACGGCGTGCAGGATGCGCCCGAGGCTGTGGTAGCGACCTGCGCGGAGGGCCATGAGCTCGCGGGCCACAGCTGGGACCATGCGGATCTCACGGCTGTGGGGGCCGATGCACTGGCCTCGGAGATCGGGAGCACCGCCGATGCTCTCCTGGAGGCCTCGGGCCGTCGGCCGCTGGCGATGCGCCCGCCCTACGGGGCGAGCGACGACGCCGTCCTCGCCGCGGCGGCCGACGTCGGCGAATGCCTGGTCGCCTGGGATCTGGACACCCTGGACTGGCAGACGCTGGATCCCGAGGCGACCGAGCAGGCCATCGCCGACGGCGCCCAGCGCGGCTCGATCATCCTCATGCACGAGATCCACGAGGAGTCCGTCCAGGCCGTCCCCGCCTGCCTGGAGCGTCTCGCCGAGGACGGGTTCACGCTCGTGACCTGCCAGGAGCTGGGCGGGCAGCGCTGGCGAGCCGGTCGCAGCTACTGGCGCGGGCCCGTCCACGGGGACGGGATCTGACATCCCCGATGAGCCGACGAGCCGGCGGCCGGGCCGGACACCGCAGCCGCCGCTGCCGCTGAGCGGCCTCCGCCGAGCGGCCGACGCCGACTGACTACTCGTCGGCCTCCTCCATCTTGCCGCGCATGACGAGCTTCGGATCCGGGGTGCCGACGACCTCGTGGTCCTTGTCCTCGTACTCGAACTGCGAGAGGAAGAAGCGCATCGCGTTGATGCGGGCGCGCTTCTTGTCGTTCGAGCGGATGATCGTCCACGGCGCGTACTTCTTGTCCGTGCGCCGGAACATCTCCTCCTTGGCCTGCGTGTACGCCTCCCAGCGGTCGAGGGACTCGAGGTCCATCGGGGAGAGCTTCCAGCGCCGCACCGGGTCCAGCTGCCGGATCGCGAAGCGGGTGCGCTGCTCCTTCTGGGACACCGAGAACCACAGCTTGGTGACATGGATGCCGGAGTCCACGAGCATGCGCTCGAAATGCGGGACCTGGTTCATGAAGGTCTCGTACTGCTCGGGGCTGGCGAAGCCCATCACCCGCTCGACGCCCGCACGGTTGTACCAGGAGCGGTCGAACAGCACCATCTCCCCCGCCGTGGGCAGATGCTGGATGTACCGCTGGAAGTACCACTGGCCCTGCTCGCGGTCGCTCGGCTTGCTCAGGGCGACCACGCGGGCGGTGCGAGGGTTCAGATGCTCGGTGAAGCGCTTGATGGTCCCGCCCTTGCCCGCGGCATCGCGCCCCTCGAAGATGATGATCGCCTTCTGGCCGTTGTCCTCGAGCCAGTACTGGAACTTCAGCAGCTCGACCTGCAGCCTGTACTTCTCCAGCTCATAGGCGTCGCGGTCCATCCGCGTGTCGTACGGGTAGCCCTCCTGCCACGTGTACACGGGGTTGCCCTGGGGGTCGATCAGATCGGGGTCGGGGGTGTGCCCGTCCTGGACCGTGTATCCCTCCTCGCGCAGGTGCTCGATGTACTCGCGCAGGTTCTGGTTGTCCGGGATCTTCACGGTCTCTCCTTCTTCCCTCGCCGATGGATGGATACACCCTAGAGCGCCCTGATGTCCGAGGGGTGAACTTGCGTCACCTTGCGACCCCTCCCGTCCCTCGGCTGCTGCTCCTGGTGCGCCGGAGCGCCCTGCCGGCGAGGACAGGGCGCTCCGGGTGCGGCCCGTGCCGCGATGATGCAGGGCTCTGCGGGCCCGCTCAGTGCGCGAAGTGGCGCGTTCCGGTGAAGTACATGGTCACGCCGGCCGCGCGCGCCGCCTCGACGACCTCCTCGTCACGGATCGACCCGCCGGGCTGCACGATCGCGCTGACCCCCGCGTCGATGAGGATCTGGGCGCCGTCCGCGAAGGGGAAGAAGGCGTCGGACGCGGCGACCGCGCCGCGGGCCCTCTCGGGCGCGGGCTCGCCCTCGGCATGCTCGCCCAGCGAGTTTGCGCGCGAGACGGCCAGGCGGCATGAGTCCAGACGGTTGACCTGCCCCATGCCGATGCCGACGGCGGCGGAGTCCTTGGCCAGCAGGATCGCGTTGGACTTCGCCGCCCGCACCGAGCGCCAGGCGAAGGCGAGATCCGCGAGCGTCGCCTCGTCGGCGGCCTCCCCGGCGGCCAGGGTCCAGTTCGCCGGGTCGTCGCCGGAGGCGTCGATCGCGTCGGCGTCCTGCACGAGCGTCCCGCCCCAGATGGTGCGGACCTCCACCCCCTGGCGGGGGCGGTCCGGGATCTGCAGGATGCGCAGGTTCTTCTTCGTCTGCAGCAGCGCGAGGGCCTCCTCCTCGTACGCCGGGGCCAGGATGACCTCGGTGAACACGGGCTTGACCTGCTGGGCCATGGCGAGCGTCACCGGACGGTTGGCGGCGATCACCCCGCCGTAGGCGGAGACCGGATCGGTGCCGTGGGCTCGAGCGTGCGCCAGGGCGATGTCCTCGCCCTCGGAGGCGACGGCGATGCCGCAGGGATTGTTGTGCTTCATGACGACCACGCACGGCAGATCATGGTCGTAGGCGGCGCGGGCCGCGGCGTCGGCATCGACGTAGTTGTTGTAGCTCATCTCCTTGCCGCCGAGCTGCGCGGCACCGGCGAGACCCGGCTCGTCATCGTCGACGACGGCCAGGCGGGCCCGCTGATGGGGGTTCTCGCCGTAGCGGAGGGTGGCCGAGAAGCCCATCGCCGCGGCGTCCTCCTCCGAGAGATCCAGCAGGGACGAGGCCGCGGCGCGGCCGCCCGACGGCTCGTCGCTCTCGTCGGCTCCGAGCTCCTCATCGGTCAGCTGGGCGACCATCCACTCGGCGATCGCCTCGTCGTAGGAGGCGGTGACCTGGAAGGCGACAGAGGCGAGCTCCTGGCGCTCGAGCAGCGTGAAGCCGCCGGCGCGGGCCGCCCGGGCGGCCTCCGCATACCCCTCGGGCTCGACGACGACGGCCAGGGAGGCGAAGTTCTTCGCGGCGCCCCGGACCATCGAGGGCCCGCCGATGTCGATCTTCTCGATGATCTCCTGGAAGGTGCCGCCGGCGGCCACCGTGTCCGCGAAGGGGTACAGGTTCACGACCACCAGGTCGAAGGGCTCGATCCCGTGCTCGGAGAGCTGGTCCCGGTGGGAGTCCAGGCGCTGGTCGGCGAGGATGCCGCCGTGGATGCGCGGGTGGAGGGTCTTGACCCGCCCGTCGAGGATCTCCGGGAAGCCCGTGACGGACTCGACCTCGGTGACCTCGATGCCCGCCTCGCGGATGGTGGAGGCGGTCGAGCCGGTCGAGACGATCTCCGCACCGGACTCGGCGAGGGCGCGGGCGAGGTCGACGATGCCGGTCTTGTCGTAGACGGACACCAGGGCGCGGCGGATCGGGCGGCGTTCTGCGGTGGTCACGTGGCGTGCTCCTGTCGGATCGGTCCCTGCACATCAGGTTCTGCGGCGGGCACCCAGGCGGTCGATGCCCACAACCGTCACTCCCCGGTGGTCCCCCACCTTCGCCAGTCGTGTGCCCCCACTGTAGCCCGCCGGACGGAGCGGACGACCGCTCAGCCCGCAGTCGTGAGACGGCGCACGACGTCCACCAGCAGCGGCTGCTCGGCGGCCTTGATGCGCTCGTGCAGCGTCTCCTCGGTGTCGTCGTCGCGGACCTCGACGGCGACCTGGGCGAGGATCCGCCCCGTGTCCACCCCGGCATCGACCTCGATGACGCTGGCGCCGGTGATCTTCACGCCATGGGCGAGGGCGTCGCGCACTCCGTGAGCTCCGGGGAAGGACGGCAGCAGCGCCGGATGCGTGTTGACGATCCGGCCGCCGAAGGCCTCGAGCAGCGGCGGGCCGACGAGCTTCATGAAGCCGGCGAGCACCACCAGCTCGGGCTCGAACCCTGCCACTGTCCCCGCAAGGGCAGCATCCCAGGAGGAGCGGTCGGGATGCTCGCCCAGCCTCACCACGGCCGTGGGCACTCCCGCCCGGCGGGCGTGGTCGAGCCCCTCGGCATCGCGGTCGGCGACGACGCCCACGATCCGATAGCTGCACTCGGGCTCTGCCGCGGCCGCGAGCAGGGCGGCGAGGGTGGATCCGGTGCCGGAGATGAGGACGACGACGGGGGTGCGGGCCATGGCGCCAGAGTACCGGCCCGGAACGAGGTCACGATCGCGCGTCCGATGCGCACCACGGTGGGAGTCGCGAGGCGAGCCGCGCCGCGTCACGGCACAATGGGCACGATGAGCGGCGAACATGACGAGCAGGACGGCCGGGGCGGCCGCGGGAGCCGGACCGACGGGAGCGCGTCGGGCGCGGCGGGAGGTCGCGGCCGATCTGAGGAGGACGAGGCCCGTCGGCGGAACCGGCTGCTGAGCGCGCTGGCGGTCGTGCTGGTGATCTCCTGGCTGCTGATGCTGGCGCCGCTGCCGCTGTCCCTGCTCTCGGGGGTGACGGCGCTCGCGGGGCTGGTGCTGCTGATCCCTCTGGTGCTCACGATGTTCCGCACGGGTCGCCGCTCGTCGGCGCTGCTGATGGCGTTCGTCGGCGTGCCCGCCACCTTCATGATCATGATCTCTGCGCTCATGTCGGCACTGTTCTACGGGCCGATGCATCAGCTGCAGGAGTGCCGTGACAGCGCCCTCACCGTGCAGGCCGAGGCCGCCTGCGAGCAGGAGGTCCAGAACTCCGTGGTCACCTGGATGGAGGACCTGCTGGGAGGCTGATCACTCCGGACGCTCGGCCGAGCCCGCCGATCGCTGCGCGGCACCGTCCCTCGCGGGCGACCGCGGCGAGACCGGGGAGCGCGGCGAGACCGGCGAGCGCGGCGGCTCCTCTGCGCCCTCGGTGTCCTCCGAAGGCGGGTCCGTGCGGGCGTCGGCCGCTCCCTCGCCGACGGATCCCGCGCCGGTCGTGCCCGCCGTCGCCCCGCCCGTCTCTCCGCGCTCCTTGGCCTCCTCGCCCTCCACACGCTCGCGCAGACGGCCGATGAGATCGCGCACCCAGGGGATCAGACCGCTCGCGAGCACGCCGATGACGCCGCCTGAGGAGACCACGATGATCAGAGCCAGCGGCAGGATCAGCGTGGGCATGAGGGGACCGAGATGGACCAGGCGTCCATCGCCGATGCCCCCGGTGGCGAGCCCTGCGAGCAGCAGGACCGCGACGAGCACTCCGATCGGGTAGCCGACCCAGGCGACGATGCGCTCCCGCAGCGGCAGCTCCTCGACGTCGCGCACCAGGCGCACCGCCCCCAGGCCGACGGCGAGGGCCGGCAGCACCATGAGCGCCCACGCCCAGCTCGCGAAGTCCCCCGGCTCCGGCAGAGCGCCCAGGATCGGCAGCGCCGGCAGGACACCGGTCTCCGCACCGTCGAGGGAGATGCCGGTGCTGGTGCCCACGGAGATCGTGCCGCCGCAGAGCACGACCGTCGCCCACATCGCCAGCAGCGGCAGCAGGGCCAGCTGCACAAGGGTCAGCACGATGCCGCCCACGATGCCCGGCTGGAGCTGGTCGAACAGGGCCGCCTGCTGCGGTATCCCCATCACCAGCAGGACGATCAGCACCGCCATGCCCGAGCCGACCAGTCCCAGCACGGCCACCAGCGACGAGCGGGCGATCGCGTCGTAGGGGGTGGGGAGCAGCGCGAGCACCTGCACGCCCGGCACCTCGTCGGTCGCCTCGCGGCGCAGCGACCAGAGCACGCCGGCGAGCCCGCCGAGCACTGCGACCAGCGCCCCGGAGACGAAGGCCGACGGGACCACGGGCGCCGCGTCCGTGCTGCGGCCGACGGCGGCGAGCACCGCGATGCCGAGCGCATAGACGATGCCGTAGGCGGCCAGCGCGCTGCCGGCGTCGCGGATGGCGCGCACACGCAGCACTCCGTCATCGCGCACGAGTTCCAGAGCACGGCCGACGCGACGCATCGCGAGCGCGGCGAGGAGGACCAGCAGGCCCATCAGGCCGAAGGGGGTGATGGTCACCGATCCCTCGATCACTCCCGTGCTCAGGACGATCCCTCCCCCGTGGCCGAGCACGAGGATGTTCAGGGCGATGATGATCGCGTCCAGCGCCGTCGCGCTGGAGCTCGTGCCGGCGACCTGGGCCGCGAGGGCCGGGACCACGGCGAGCGCGAGCGCCGCGCCCAGGGAGGTCGCCGCTGCGAGGACGCCCCGCACCAGCGGGGTGGCGAGGCTCTCGCCGTTGCTGCTCACGTGCCTGCTCCGTCCGGCTGATCGATGTGGGGAAGCGGATCCGTCCCGCGGACGACGGCCTGGGCCGCGGGCACCATGGTCGCATCCGGCGGGGCGAGCAGTCTCACCCTCGGAGCGACCCTCCGGTGTCGCATAATGACACGGATGTCGTCCCCGAAGCTGAACCCTGCGCCCACCGCCGAATCCTCGGACCTGGTGGTGCGCACCATCCGCATCGAGGAGCCGGTCGAGCTGGCCGCCCATCTGCCCCGAGAGATCTCCGCCGCCTGGTTGCGGCACGGCCAGGGCATGGTCGCCGTCGGCCGTGCCTGGGAGTCCTCGACCTGCGGGGAGACCCGCTTCTCGGAGGCGAGTGCCGCGTTCCGGGCCCTGGCCGCCGCCGCTCGCGTGGATGACGAGGTCCGCACCCGAGGCTCCGGGCTCGTGGCCCTGGGCACGTTCTCGTACTCGGCGTCCTCCGAGCGCGCCTCGACGCTGATCGTTCCGCGCGCGATCCTCGGTGCGCATGACGGGGAGGCGTTCCTGACCGTCGTCGGCGTCGGCGAGGAGCCCGTGCTGCCCGGGTCCTGGCGCGACCTGTTCCCGTCGACGGCGCCCGCCGTCCCGACGCACCTGGAGCTCGAGCCCGACCACTCCCCCGACGAGTACCAGGCGCTCGTGCACGACGCCGTCGCGGCGATCCGTGCGGGCCGGGCGGAGAAGATCGTGCTGTCGGAGACGACGACGGTGCGCAGCTCGGCGCCTCTGTCTCCGTCGGCGCTGCTCGCCCGTCTCGCCGAGACCTATCCGAGCACCTGGGTGTACCACGTGGGCGACGTGATCGGTGCGACGCCGGAGATGCTCGCGCAGACCGAGGGCGGGCGGGTGTTCTCGCGCGTGCTCGCCGGGACCCGCGCCGTCGCCGACGACGGGGAGCTCGCGGCCGACGACCGCCGCGCCTTCCTCGTGGACGCCAAGGAGCGCTCCGAGCACGCCTTCGCCGTGGACTCCGTGGTCTCCCGCCTCGGCGGTCCCGACGGTCCCGCCGAGGACCTCACCTGCTCCCCGGAGCCCTTCGTGCTGCGCCTGCCGGGCCTGGAGCATCTGGCCTCGGACATCTCGGGACATCTGCGCAACGGCCTGACCAGCCTGGATCTCGCTGCCCGGCTGCACCCGTCGGCGGCGGTGTCCGGCACCACCCGTGAGCAGGCCGACGAGATCATCGCCGGCCTCGAGGCCCGCGACCGGGGTGGATACGCCGCACCGGTGGGCTGGATGGACGCCTCGGGCGACGGCCAGTGGGCGATCGCGCTGCGGATGGCGCATCTGGTGGACGAGCGCACGGTGCGCCTCCAGGCGGGAGGCGGCCTGGTGGCCGCCTCCGACCCGGTCTCGGAGCATGCCGAGGCCCTCGCGAAGTGCCGTCCTATGCTGCGGGCGCTGCGCGGCGAGGACGGCTGAGCGCAGGGCCGTCCGCGGGACCCGCGCCCCTCCGCCAGCCGGTCGCCGGGTCCGTCGCCCGGCGGGCGGCTCAGTCGTCGGCGGCGAGGCTGACCGTCGCCTCGGTCTCCTGGCCGTCGCGCAGGATCGTCAGGGTGTGCTCGGAGTCCGGGGCCAGCCCGCGCACGACGCCGGTGAGCGCGGCGGCTCCGCTGACGGGCGTGTCGTCGACGGCGGTGATGACGTCGCCCGACTGCAGGCCCGACTCGTCGGCCGGGGTCCCCCGCTCGACGTCGACGACCTCGGCCCCCGCATAGGTGACGTCTCCCACGGTGGCCTGGCCGTCGCGCGCGGTCACGCCGAGATAGGCGTGCTGGGCGCTGCCGTCGGCGATGAGCTGATCGGCGATCATCACCGCGGTGTTCGAGGGGATCGCGAAGCCCAGGCCGATGCTGCCGGCGGTGTCCGAGGTCGAGCCGGCGGTCGCGGCGATCGACGAGTTGATGCCGATGACGTTCCCGTCGCCGTCCACGAGCGGACCCCCGGAGTTGCCGGGGTTGATCGCCGCGTCGGTCTGGATGGCGGAGGTGTAGGTCGCGTCCGATCCGTCGACGGACTCGCCGGTCGTGGTCACGGGGCGGCCGACGGCGGAGACGATCCCGGTGGTCACGGTGTTCTCCAGCCCCAGAGGCGTGCCGATCGCCATCACGCCCTCGCCGACCTCGACGGCGTCGGAGTCGCCGAAGCTCGCCGGCTGCAGGTCGTCCGGCGGGCTGTCCAGGCGGATCACCGCGAGATCGCTCGAGGAGTCGGTGCCGACGACGGAGGCCGAGTAGGCGCGGCCGTCGGAGAGGGTGACCTGCACCTGGGTGCCGCCGGAGACGACATGGTTGTTGGTGAGGATGTTCCCGTCGGCGTCGAGCACGATACCGGTGCCCGTCGAGGTCCCGGCCGAGGTGATCACCTGGATCGCGACCGAGCTCGGCGAGACGGAGTCGGCGACGGCCGCCCAGTCGGGCGAGTCCGTGGTCGAGGAGACGGTGCGGGTCTGCCCGTCCTGGTCCGAGTCCTCGGAGCTCCCGGAGGTCGAGCCGGAGCCCGTGCCGCCGTCGGACTGCGCCGAGGTGTCGGAGCCTTCGCCCAGCAGCTGGTCGTAGGCGACGACCCCGCCGAGCGTCAGCGCGCTCGAGAGGATCATCCCGCCGACGACGAGCGTCGAGACACCGGCCCAGCCGGGCCCGCCCCGCCGACGATCAGGAGCCGCCCCGGACGGGGCCGCGGCCGACGGACCCGACGGAGCAGCCCCGCCGAAGGCCCCCTGGTCGTACCCCGACGCGTCGAAGCTTCCGCGGTCGTGCGCGGACTGCCCGGAAGCGGCCGAGCCGTAGCCGGCCTGGCCGTAGGAGTCCTGGCCGTAGGAGTCCTGGCCGTAGGAGTCCTGGCCGTAGGAGGACGGGGCCGAGGCGGATGCGGCGGACCCCACCGGCGACCACCAGGTGTCGCCTGCGACCGCCGACCCGTCGGACTGCTCAGGGGCGCCGGACTGCTCAGGGGCAGCGGACTGACTCGGAGGCCCTGCAGGGTGGGGAGGCCCTGCCGTGTCCGAGGCCGAGAACTGCTCGGTCGGCTGCTCGGAGGCTGCGGGGCCCTCGGAGCGCGCCGCACCGAAGCGCTGCGTCGCATCCTCGGGACGCCCGGGTTCCACAGGGGTGTTCTCGTCGTTCATGTCTGTCATCACAGCACCGCATTCCCAGAGTTCCTCGTCAGTGAGCTGTGATGCTCCTGTGCGATGCCGTGCGGACGCTCCGGGCCCGCCTCCCGCACGACCAGCACCCGGATCCCTGCGGCCGGCTCGGCGAGCGCGGTGGGCAGGTCGTCGGGGGCCAGGGTGCGGGCGTCGGCCCCGAGCGCGGCGGCTGCGGCGGCGATGTCCGTCCCGTGCGGGGTGGTGAAGAAGCGCCGCAGCAGCTCGGGAGGGGCAGCAGCGTGCTCGAGCCCGCCGAAGATGCGCCCTCCGCCGTCGTCGACGACGACCACGTCCATCACGGGACGCTCCTCCTCCGGGCCGACGATCAGTCCTGTGAGGTCGTGCAGCGCCGTGAGGTCCCCCATCAGGAGCCGCACCCGGCCCGGCCCGCCCCGACGCGAGAGGGCGATGCCGCCGGCGGTCGCGGCGGTCCCGTCGATCCCGGCCAGCCCGCGGTTGGCCAGGATCCTCCCAGCGGTCGCCGGGGCGCTCTGCTCGAGATCCCGCACGAGCGACGAGGATCCCAGGACCAGCACGTCCTCACCACCGGTGGCCTCCCAGACGGCGAGCGCGGCACGCTCCTGCCAGCTGCCGGGACGCTCCGCCAGCACTCGCCGTCCGGCCTCCTGCCAGGCCGCGAGATGCTCGGCGCGCTCCGCCAGCTGGTCGGCCGTCGGCGTCGGCGCGCTGACGGCCGGCACCACCAGGCTCGCCCGACGGACGGGGTCGGCCCAGCTCGCCGACGGGTCCGGGTCCACGACGACGATCTCCACGTCGTCGGCTCCGAGCAGGTGGCGCCCGACCCCGCGGGAGAGCGTCGAGCGTCCGAGGACGATCACCCGGTCGGGGCGGAGCGGATGGGGGGAGGCGTCCGCTCCGTCGGGCGAGGAGCCGTCCGCTCCGCCGGGCCGTCCCATCACGATCGGCAGCAGCTCCGGATAGCCGGGGACCAGCTGCTCCCCGACGCGGGATCCCGAGCTGGGCTCCGCCAGCAGCGGCAGACCCTGCTCGGCGGAGAAGCGGGCGGCCGCCGGTCCGGCGCCGTCCCCGGCGACGACGACGGTCCGCGCACCGACCGGCACCTCGACAGCCTGAGGAGCGGTGGCCGGGGCGCGACGGGTCAGCACGATCCCCTCCCGCTCGGAGGGCCGACGGGCGTCCGCGGGCCGAGCCGCAGCGGGCTGCGGGACGACCGGCTGCGCGGCGGGGGTGAGCGGATCGCGGAAGCCGAGGTTCAGGTGCACCGGCCCGGGATGCGCGCCGGTCGCCGCGGCGAGAGCGCGTGCGGCGGTGGAGACGGCGGTGCGCAGCTCGACGGAGGTCGCCTCGACCGCGGCGGGGGCGGGGAGATCCGCCTCGAAGCGGGCGAACGGCGACAGCAGGCCCGGCTGCACGGTGGTCTGGTTGGCGCCCGTTCCGCGCAGCTCGGCCGGGCGGTCCGCGGTCAGCACGAGCAGCGGGACCCGCGCATGGTGGGCCTCCATCACGGCGGCGAGCAGATGCGCGACCGCGGTGCCGGAGGTGGTGAGGACGGCCGCGGGATGCGAAGGGTCCTCCCGGGAGATCCCGAGTGCGGTGAAGGCCGCGGCCCGCTCGTCGATCCGGACATGGGCGCGGATGCCGTCCCCGGTCCCGGCTCCGGCTCCGGCTCCGACCGTGCCCTGCTCCCCCGCGTGGGCGAGGGCGAGGGCATGGACGAGCGGTGCGCTGCGGGACCCGGGCGCGGCGACCGCGTCGCGCACCCCGAGGGCGGCGAGAGCACGCCAGATCGCCACCGCCTCGTCGACCGCCCCCGAGCCGGTGGGATCGGGAGCAGGGATCAGGACGGGCGCGGTGTCGATGGCCTCGGGCATGCTCCAAGGGTAGTTCTCCAGCAGGTCACAGGAGCGCGGCGCAGGCCTCCAGACGCTCCTCCCAGAGCAGGTCGAGATCCGAGGGAGCGCTGTGGCGCTCGAGGAGGGTCTCCTGCGGTACCGGTCGCTCGACGGGCAGGAGCCCGTCGGAGGCGCGGAGGGGCTCGTCGACGAGGTCGCCCGTGAGCAGGGTCGCGGTCGCGAGCCCGCAGGCGTGCGTGAGCTCCGGGAGGGCGGCGGCGAGGGCGATGCCGGCGCTGAGCCCGATGCTGGACTCGATCGCCGAGGACACCACCACGGGCAGTCCGGCGCGCTCGGCGAGCTCGAGGCAGCGGGTGACACCGCCGAGCGGCTGCACCTTCATCACCAGCACGTCGGCGGCCTCGGCGCGGGCCACCCGCAGCGGATCCTCGGCACGGCGCACGGACTCGTCGGCCGCGATCGGGATGTCGAGGGCTCGGCGGAGGGCGGCGAGATCCTCGATGCTCGCGCACGGCTGCTCGGCGTACTCGAGCCCGTCGGCGGCACGATCCAGCTGAGGCAGCGCCGTGAGCGCCTCCTCGCGGGACCAGGCGGCGTTGGCGTCGACCCGGATGCGGGCGGAGGGGCCGAGCGCGTCGCGGACGGCCTCGAGACGCTCGATGTCCTCGGCGAGGGTCGAGCCGGGATCGGCGACCTTGACCTTGGCGGTGCTCGCACCGCCGACGGTCGCGATGCGGTGGGCGAGCGCGGCGGGGACGACGGGGATGGTGGCGTTCACCGGGATGCTCGCCCGGACCGGCGCGGGACGCGGGACGGTGGCGTCGGCGATCGCGGCCCGCAGCCAGCTGGAGGACTCCGTCGCGTCGTAGTCGTGGAACGGGGAGAACTCCGACCATCCCTCGGGACCGTGAAGGAGCACACCGTCCCGCTCTGTGATGCCCCGGAAGCGGGTGGTCATGGGGATCGACCAGGCATGGGCCTCGTCGATGCCGAGATCGGCCAGGGAGGAGGGGATGCGCATCCTTCGAGCCTAGCGGGGCGGGCTGGGGCGAGGTGGGGCAGGGCAGAGCGGGACGGGCTGAGCGGGACGGAACGGACGAACGGAGCGGACGGAGGTGCCGAGCGGACGTCCGCAGCCGTCCCGGCGATACCCTGAGCCCATGACCTCCGCCGACGACTCCCTGCCCCGTCAGGTCTCCGAGACCTTCGACCCGTCCCGCTGGCGGGAGGTCCCCGCCTCCGAGCACGGCGGCCCTGTCTTCACCGACATCACCTACCACCGTGCCGTCGACCGCAGCCCAAGCGCGGGGGGCACGGATGACGCAGACGGCACCGGCGCCGCGGACGCCGGTGCCGGCAGAAGCCGTGGAGCACGGGACCTGCCCGTCGTCCGCATCGCCTTCGACCGCCCCGAGGTGCGCAACGCCTTCCGCCCGCGCACCGTCGACGAGCTGTACCGGGCGCTGGATCATGCCCGGCTCGACCCCGGGGTCGGCGTCATCCTGCTCACGGGCAACGGCCCGTCCTCCAAGGACGGCGGCCGCGCGTTCTGCTCGGGCGGGGACCAGCGGATCCGCGGACGCTCCGGCTACGAGTACGCCGACGCCGAGGAGCTCGCGGACACCGCCGCGGTGCGCGCGCGCTCCGCGGGCCGCCTGCACATCCTCGAGGTGCAGCGGCTGATCCGCACCATGGGCAAGGTCGTCATCTCCGTGGTCAACGGATGGGCCGCAGGGGGCGGGCACTCCCTGCATGTGGTCTCGGACCTCTCGATCGCATCCCGGGAGCATGCGCGCTTCAAGCAGACCGACGCGGACGTCGGCTCCTTCGACGGCGGCTACGGCTCCGCCTATCTCGCCAAGCAGGTCGGTCAGAAGCGCGCCCGGGAGATCTTCTTCCTCGCCGAGGAGTACTCCGCCCAGGAGGCCTGCGACTGGGGCGCGGTGAACCGCGTCGTCGGCCACGCCGATCTCGAGGACGCGGCGCTCGAGATGGCAGCGACCATCGCCACGAAGTCCCCCCAGGCGATCCGGATGCTGAAGTTCGCCTTCAACCTGGCCGACGACGGCCTCATGGGCCAGCAGGTCTTCGCGGGCGAGGCCACGCGCCTGGCATACATGACCGACGAGGCCGCTGAGGGCCGTGACGCCTTCCTCGAGAAGCGCTCCCCCGACTGGTCCGCGTTCCCCCACCCGCAGGGCTGAGCGGAGAGGCTGGACGGATGAGCAGGTCCGACGTCGGCTGGCTGCAGCCCGCGCCCTATGACCGCAGCGCCGCATCGCTGGCCGAGCACGTCGAGGCGCTCTCGCGGATGAGCTCCGGCGCGGCGCGCGTGTGGCTGGGACCGTTCGACCCGCCCGCCGAGCTCCCAGCCGGGTTCGAGGACACGGTCCTCGTGGTCCCCACCTCCGGGTCGACCGGCGCTCCGAAGGCCGTCGCGCATGCTCCGGCATCCCTCCGCGCCTCGCAGGACGCGACCGCTGCGCTGTTCGCGGCCGACGGCACGGCGCCTGCGACCGGCGGCCACGGCTTCTGGCTGCCCCTGCTGCCGCCCACCCACATCGCCGGCGTGCAGGTGATCGTCCGCGCCCTGCGGGCCGCCGATGCCCTCGGCCTCGGCAGGACGCCGCTGCCCGATCCTCTGCCGGACCTGACCGGCCACTTCGACTCCGCCGCCTTCGTGACCCTCGCCGAGTCCGCCCTCGAGCAGGCGGAGGAGATGGGTCTGCCCGCCTTCACGTCGCTCGTGCCCACGCAGCTCACCCGCATCGTCACCGGGACCGGCGCCGACGACGTGCGTGCGCGTACGATCCTCCGGCGCTTCGCGGCGATCCTCGTCGGCGGAGCGGCCACCGGGCCGGACGTCCTCGCCGCAGCACGGTCGGCGGGCATCCCCGTGCGCACCACCTACGGCTCCTCCGAGACCGCCGGCGGATGCGTCTACGACCGCCTGCCGCTGCCCGGCGTCGACCTGTCGCTGCGCCCTGTCGGAACAGCCGACGGCTCTGATGCCGAAGGCGCCGGAGATGCCGGATGTGCCGACGGGCCCGGAGATGCCGACGACGCCGATGTCCAGGAGGGGCGCCTGCTGATCTCCTCCCCCACCCTCGCCACCGGCCATCTCGGTCCGGACGGGTCCGCGGTCGACGGCGGCCTCCACGGCCCGCCCGGGCCGGACAGGGTCCTGGTCACGAGCGACCTCGCCCGGCTCGACGACGGCCGCCTGCACATCCTCGGACGGGCCGACGACGTGATCGTCACCGGAGGCCGCAAGGTCCTGCCGCAGGACGTGGAACGGGCGATCGGAAACTCCCCCCTGCTGCGAGACGTCGTCGGCGCCAGCGTCGTCGTCGGCGTCGACGACCCCGAATGGGGCCAGCGCCTCGAAGCGCTGGTGGTCCCGAGCGGCGGCTTCGCCGAGGACGAGCTGCCCGCTCTGGTCCGTGCCGCCCTGCGCACCGCGGGCATGCCCGGCCACGCCGTGCCCAAGCGCGTGCACGTCGTCCAGGAGCTCCCGCTGCTGGGGATCGGAAAGATCGACCGCGCGACGTCCCGCCGGATCGCCGCCGCACGGCCCTGACCCCGGCCGCGGATCACAGTCCCCCGGCTCTCTCCGCGGATGCAGGAGACGTACCCTGGTCAGGGCCTTCCGCACGGTCGGCCGGGTCCGGGCGCATCCCCGGACCGACAGGACGGAAGGACCGGACAGGAGCACGATGGCCAGCCTCTCCCAATGGGTGCAGGGCGCCCGACCCCGCACCTGGCCCGCCGCCGTCGCGCCCGTCGCCGCCGGCACCGGCGCCGCAGTCTGGCAGCTCCGCCTGGACGATGCCCCGCTGGACCTCGGCACGGTGGTCCCCCGCGCGATCCTGGCGCTGCTGGTGGCGCTCAGCCTGCAGATCGGCGTGAACTACGCCAACGACTACTCGGACGGGATCCGCGGCACCGACGACGACCGCGTCGGCCCGTTCCGCCTCACCGGATCCCGCGCCGCCGAGCCGGCAGCCGTCAAGCGCGCCGCGGTGCTCTCGCTCGCAGCGGGCGGCCTGTTCGGACTGGTGCTGATCGCCCTCGCGGGCATCTGGTGGACCCTCGCCGTCGGAGCGGCCGCCATCGCCGCCGCCTGGCTCTACACCGGGGGGAAGCGGCCCTACGGCTACCTGGGACTGGGTGAGCTGTTCGTGTTCGACTTCTTCGGCCTGGTGGCCGTCAACGGCACCGCCTATGCGATCACGCTGCGTCCCAGCTGGGTCGCGCTGATCGCCTCCGTCGCGATCGGCCTGCTGGCGGTCGCGATCATGCTGACCAACAACCTGCGCGACATCCCCTCGGACACCGTCAGCGGCAAGCGGACCCTCGCGGTGCGCCTCGGCGACCGCGGCACGCGCGTGCTGTTCGCCGCCGTCGTCCTCGTCCCGTTCGCCCTCGCGATCGCTCTGATGGCGTTCCAGTGGACCTCGGTGATCGCGCTGCTGGCCCTGGTCCTCGCGGTCGGACCGGTGCGCACGGTGCTCGCCGGCGCCACGGGCCGGGAGCTGATCCCCGTCCTGGGCGCGACCGGGAAGATCGAGCTGGCCTACTCGCTGCTGCTGCTGGTGGGCCTGGTCCTCTGATCGGTCCCCTCCGCGGAGGCCGGTCCCTCGGCGGTCCCGTCCCGGTCCTGCGATGCGAAGAGGGCGTCCTCTGCCTCGGCGTCCTCGTCGCGCTTCGCACCCTTGCGCTCGCGCCGACGGTCGTCGGCCTCCTTCCAGCTCATCGCCGCCGCATCCCGCTGACGGCTCAGGAAGAGGAAGGACAGCATCATCGCGATCAGCACCGCGAGCAGGCCCGCGAGGATGGTCCCGACGCCCGCGAGGGCGAGGATCCACCACAGCACCGCCCAGAGGGCGAGCCGGATCAGGCCGAAGACGATCACATCGCGCATGGCACCAGCCTAGGACCGTCGCATGAGAAGGTCCTGCCCGCAGTAACACACACCATGCCTAGACTTCGACCATGGCCCGCGCCCTCATCGCCATCGTCTCCCTCGGTCTGACCATCTACGCCCTGGCGGATTGCATCCAGACCGAGGACCGCATCGCGCGCGGAATACCTCGGTGGGCGTGGATCATCCTGATCGTCCTGATCCCCTGGGCCGGTCCCCTGACCTGGCTGCTGGTCGGCAAGGATCGCTCCGGCGGGAGCTCCCGCGGAGGCTGGGGCGGCCCGGGAGGCGGCGACGGCGGCCCCGGTGGGCGCGGATGGGGAGACGGTCCGGGCGGCCCCGGCATGGGCCGCAGCGGCCGCGCCCCGCGCCGCAGCGGACCGCTGGCCCCTGATGAGGATCCCGAGTTCCTGCGCAAGCTCGACGAGGACATCCGCCGTGAGAAGCGCGCCCGGGAGCGCGAGGAAAGAGCGCGCCAGAATCAGGATCCCGAGGATCCAGAGGACAGCGAACGCCCGGGTGACGGCCCCGAGCGCAAGGGCGGGGCTGGAGCCTGAGCAGACCGCTCCCCGAGCGACCGGGCGCCCCGGAGGCGACGCGTCCCCGGATCGCGGGACCGAGCAGCCCGACGCACCCCGCCCAGGTCACAGGTTCGGGGAGATCACGGGCCCAGGCAGGTCACGACCAGCGGCGTCACAGCCCCGGGCAGGTCACGACCAGCGGGGTCACAGCTCCGGACGGGTCACAGCCCTGGGCGGGTCACAGGCCGGAGTAGGAGTGCAGGCCGTTGATCACCGTGTTGACGATGGTGTAGTTGAAGACCACGCACAGGAACCCCGCCAGGGCGAGCCACGCGGCGCGGGAGCCGCGGAAACCACCGGTGGCACGGGCGTGCAGGTAGGCGGCGTAGACGACCCAGATGATGAAGGTCCACACCTCCTTGGGATCCCATCCCCAGTAGCGGCCCCAGGCCTCGCGGGCCCAGATGGCGCCGAAGATCAGCGTGAAGGTCCAGCAGACGAAGGCGACGGAGTGGATGCGGAAGCTCAGGCCCTCGAGATCCTTCGAGCGAGGGAGCCGGTCGAGGATGCGCCCCGCGCGGCCCCAGTGCTCGGGATCCTCCTCGCCGTCGGCGACGCGCGCGGCCAGGACCTTCTCATGACGGGCGCTGAGCAGCTGCAGTCCGGCGACGACGGCACCCAGGATCGACAGCGCCGTGGCGAGGATCGCCACGCCGATGTGGATGTAGATCCAGTGGGAGTTCTGCAGGCTGGGCGTGAGCTCGGCGGCCGGGACGATCCACAGGGTCTGCGCGAGCAGCATCAGCAGCAGGATGGGCCCGACCACGAAGGTGCCCAGGGCGCGCAGATCCTTGCGACGGATCGAGAAGACCAGGAAGGCCACCATGACGACGGCGGAGCTGGTGGTCGCGAACTCGTACATGTTCGCCCACGGCACGCGCTGCGTCGCGATCGAGCGCATGAGCACTCCGGCCACATGCAGCACGACCGCCGCCGAGGCCAGGAGGAACCCGAAGCGCTGCGGCGACATCGAGGAGTCCGCCGCGCTCGCGGATCCACCGCCCGCCTCCGCGGATGCGGACACCGTCCCGTCCCCCTCGACGGGGGCCGATCCGACGCTCCCGCCCGTTCCGGCGGAGACGCCCGCCCCGACCAGGGACTCGTCGCGAGAGGCCTCGCGGTCGCGCTCGGCCAGGCGTTCGTCGCTCCGACGCTGGGAGGTCGAGGCGAGGTCCGCCGCGAAGCCGATCAGTGCCAGCACGTACAGCACGATCGCGATCACGATGGCGAGGTTCGAGACCTCGGCCAGCTGCTGATCGATCACCGGGTGCTCCCTTCGGGGGTGTCGTCCCCGTGCTCCGCGCGCGGCTCACCGGGATCTTGGTCGCTGTCCTGCCCTGCACGCCCCGTCTGCGGGGCGCCCTCCGCCGTCGTTCCGGGTCGCGGCGCGGCCTCGTCGGACGCGGGTCGCGAGCCGTCGGACGCGGAGTCGGCCCCGCCATTGTCCTCTTCCGAGCCCGTCTCAGCATCCAGAGAGGTGAGCGAGGTCGCCGACGTCTGCGTCACAGCGCCTGCGACGGGAGCGCCGCCGGCGGAGGCGCCGCCGCGCGTCTCCCCGTCGACCGGATCTCCGTCGACCGGATCTCCGTCGCCCGCGAGACGGCGGGCGAACGCGCGGACGTCGTCCTCTAGCGAGGGATCCTCGCTACGGGCGAGACCGGCGACCTCGAGGACCGCTCCGGTCCCGTCGGCCGACGGTGCGACGCGCACCCACATCCTGCGACGCGGCACGAACAGGGACAGGATCAGCCCGAGCGCGGCGGAGAGCGCGAAGCCCAGCACCCAGCGCTCGAAGGGGTCGTAGGCGACGTCGAAGGCGGCATAGCGCTTGACGCCGTCGAAGCTGAGCACGGAGCCGTCAGGCAGCGCGTACTCCTCACCGGGGGCGAGACGGATCAGCAGCGGACTGTCGGAGTCGTCGTCGGTCAGCGGGCTGAGGGTCGACAGGTCGATGGAGTAGGCGTTCTGCGGGATGCCGTCGTCCAGGCCGAGGTCGCCCTGGTAGACGGTCACCACGATCGCCGGGTCCAGCAGATCGGGATAGGTCGAGTGCGGACCGGTCTCGTCGATCTCCGCGGTGGGCAGGAAGTATCCGACCACGGCCAGCTGCTCGGGCGCCGCATCGGGAGCCTTCAGCACCAGCTGCGAGGTGTAGCCGGTATCGCCCGAGGGGATCGTGATGAGGGGTCCCTCGGCCACGACCGTGCCCTCGGAGTCGGTCAGCGTGATCTCCGGCGCATAGCCGTTGCCGAGCAGGAACACGGAGGTGCCGTCGACGTTCAAAGGCTTGTTGACCTGCAGGGTCTGGGTGAAGGTGTCGCTGTCGGGGGTGGTGACGGTGACGTCGGCCTCGAAGGAGGTCGGGGTGCCGATCCGGTCGGTCTGCGAGGTGTCGTAGGTGGCGCGGAAGTCATCCAGGGTGAGCTGGAGCTCGGCCAGCTCGGAGGCGTCGAAGAGGGCTCCGGAGTCGAAGGAGTCGTACTGCGTCAGGGAGTTCGAGAAGCCGCCGCCCTCGACGATGGTGACCTGGCCGCGATAGCTGGTGAGCTGCCCTCCGGCCACGCACACCAGCACACCGAGCAGCGCGATGTGGAAGACGAGGTTCCCGGTCTCGCGCAGCAGTCCCCGTTCCGCGCTGATCGAGGCGGACGCCTTCTCGGGGATCCGGTCGGTGCGGTAGCGGCGCCGGCGCAGCAGCTTCTGCGCCGCCCCCAGCAGCTCATCGGCGTCGGCGTCCGCGAGCTCGACCCGCGTGTAGCCGACGAAGCGGCGCAGCCGCGATGGCGTGCGCGGCGGCTTGGAGCGCAGCTGCCGGAGGTGCACCAGCACCCGCGGGATGATGCAGCCGATCAGGGAGATGAACAGCAGCAGGTAGATCGCCGAGAACCAGGGCGAGCTGAAGACCTCGAAGAAGCCCAGCGCATCGAGGATCTCGCCGTAGGTCCCGTTCTCCTCGAGGAACTGCTCGGTCAGGGTCGCGTTCACCGAGCGCTGCGGGTACAGCGATCCGGGGACGGCGGCGACCGCGAGCAGCATCAGGAGGATCAGGGCGGTCTGCATGCTGGTCAGCTGGCGCCAGAGGAACAGCAGAGTGCCTCGCAGCCCCAGCGAGGGCGGTACGACGACGCCGTCCTTGTCGGTCTTGCTGCTCCAGGTCTCCGACGAGTCGGCACCCGTGCTCGGGTCATCCGTCGTCGCCGTCTTGGCAGCCTTCGCACTGCGGGCCATCACACCACCGGTTCGTAGGTCGCGATCATCCCCTGCAGCCCCGCCATCCACACCGACCACTGGCCGGTCAGGAGCAGGACGCCGATGGCGATCAGCAGGGCACCGGAGAGCAGCCCGATCGTCCGGCGATGCCGGGCGATGGCCTTGCTCAGCCCGAGGGCCTTGTCGAACAGCAGGGCGAACAGGACGAAGGGGATGCCGAGCCCCAGGGAGTAGGCGAGCGCGAGCACTCCCCCGCGCACGGCGGCACCGCCTCCGGCGCCCCCGTCGAGCGAGAGCGCGACGATCGCGGCATAGGTCGGGCCGATGCAGGGTGTCCAGCTCAGCCCGAAGACGACGCCCATCAGGGGGGCGCCGATGAGGCCCGCATCGGGCCTGCCGCTCCCGATCCGGGCGGTGCCGGACAGGGCGGGGATCGCCCCCATGAAGACGAGCCCCATGAGGATCACGACCACGCCGGCGATGCGGTCGATCCACACGGCATGCGCCTGCAGCAGATAGCCCAGCGTCCCGGCGAAGCCGCCCAGGATCATGAAGACGACGGCGAAGCCGGCCACGAACAGCAGACTGCCGGCGAGCATCCGCCCGGTCCCGGCACGTCCCCCCGGAGCGCCGGCACCCTTCACGGCCATCCGACCGGTCTGGGCGCCGACCCTCGGGGCGGCCGTGGCGCTCTGACCGGCGAGCCCGGAGACGTACCCCAGGTAGCCGGGGACGACGGGCAGCACGCACGGGGACAGGAAGGCGACGAGCCCGGCCGCCGCCGACACCGCGATCGCCAGCAGCAGCGAACCGGACAGCGCCGTGGCCTGGAAGGCCTCCCCGATGTCGGCGACGATCATTCGGCGAGGACCTTGTCGATCATGGCGCGCAGCGTCGAAGGATCCGCGGCGCCGGAGATGCGAGCGGCCACACGGCCCTCGCGGTCGATGACGAGGGTCGACGGCACGGCGTTCGGCGAGACCTGCCCGCGCAGGGCGTACATGATCGTCGCGTCGAGGTCCGGCAGGGACGGGTAGGTCAGCCCGTACTTCTCCTCGAAGGCGAGAGCGGGACCCGCCTCGTCGCGCACGTTGACGCCGACGAAGCGGACTCCCTGGTCGGCATAGTCCTCGTGGATCTCCTGCAGGTCGGGGGCCTCCTGGCGGCAGGGCGGGCACGAGGCGTACCAGACGTTGAGGACGAGCACGTCGCCGAGCGCGTCGGCGGAGGCGAACGCATCACCGTCGTAGGTGGTGCCGGAGAAGTCGATGGGGTCGGCGCGATCCGCGGCATCGATCTCCACGGTGACGCCGTCACCGGAGACGTAGCCGGCGTCGTCGTCGGACCCGGTGGCGTAGCGATCGGAGGTGTCGGTGCCGCAGGCTGCCAGCAGCACAGCGGCACCGATCGACCCGGCGCCGGTCAGGAGCGCACGGCGGCTGGGGATCGCGGAGAGCGCGACCGCCGATCGGGCGTCCGCCGGACGGGAGGCCGCAGCGGTGCGGCGGAGCGAGCGGGACGGTCTCATACGAGCTTCCCTCCGGTGGCGTCGACGGCACCGGCATAGAGCGCGGCCGCGGGCTCGGCATAGTCGACGCCCGCGAGGTGGGGCCCGATGAAGCGGAAGCTGGTGACGGAGCACAGCCCGCACTGGCGGCGTCGCGGATCATGGACCAGGGGCCGCCCCTCGGCACTGCGTCGGGTGAGCCAGATGGGCAGCTGGTGGAGGACCAGCACGGCCTCGCGCCCCTCGGCCTCGGCGCGCACCTCGTGCATGACGGCGGTGACGCGTGCGACCTGGTCGCGGTAGGGCTCACCCCAGGAGGGCCGGAACGGGTTCACGAAGTACCGCCAGTTGCGGGGGTCGGTGAGCTTGGCCTCGCCGTGGCCCATGCGCTGACCCTCGAAATGGTTGTCCGACTCGATCAGCCGCTCATCCTCGGAGATCTCGAGCCCGTGGGGTGCGGCGATCGGGGCGGCGGTCTGCCGGGCGCGCAGCAGCGGGGACGAGCGCACCAGGGCGACGTCGGCGTCCGCCAGATGGGTGCCGACGAGCTGCGCCATCTGCTCGCCGCGCTCCGAGAGGCGGTACCCGGGCATGCGTCCGTACAGGATGCGCTCGGGGTTGTGCACCTCGCCGTGGCGGACGAGGTGGACGGTGGTGGTCGTCATGGGTGCTGTTTCCTCCGTGGGACTGAGCCGCCTCACGGTACCAACGGAACATCCGCTCACGCTGGGTCCGCGGCGCCGTCGTGAGTCGCAGGACACCCCAGCTCGACGGGGGCATCCGTCGGCAGGGTCTTGGCGAGGATCCGTCCGAGCTCGAGGAAGTCGTCATGGCCGACGGCATCCAGCAGCCTCTCCCGCACGGAGCGCACGTGCGTGGGGGCGGCGGCGACCAGCAGCGCATGGCCGGCATCGGTCAGCTGGGCCTGGCGCCCCCGACCGTCGGAGGAGCAGCGCACGCGCTCGACGATCCCGCGCTTCTCCATGCGGGCGATCGTGTGGGTGAGCCGGGAGCGGGAGTGGACGACCTGGTCGGCGAGGTCGGACATGCGGATCGAGCCGCCGTCGGCCTCCGACAGCCGGACCATGATCTCGTACTCCCCGAGCGTCAGGTCGATCTCGGGATCGGACTCGAGCGCCTCGGAGAGCCCCTCGTTCAGCAGGGTCGTCGCATAGAGGAAGAGCCTCCATGCCTTCTGCTCCGTGCGGGTGAGCCAGAGCTCCTCGGGCGTCGAGGCGCGGGACTCCTCCTCGCGCTCCGCGCCGCCCGTCGCCGTCACATCGCTTGCCATTATGACCTCCATCACGTTTGCTGACTCCGGGACGAAGCAGCCTCTTGCATCATCCCGGATTTTAGTTTATCTTTCAAGCACAAGCGGTCCGAGGCCGCGCGGCATCCGTCGCACGGCATCCCTCGGGCCGTCACCCGACCACCACGCAGAAGGAGCCTCCCCATGAGCGACCTCACCCCCGGAACCTGGACCCTCGACGCCTCCCACACCTCCGCCGCGTTCACCGTGCGCCACGCCGGCATCTCCAAGGTCCGCGGCCACTTCGGCGAGGTCGAGGGGACGCTGACCGTCGGCGACGGGGGCGAGGACCTGTCCTTCGCGGCCACCCTCAAGGTGGACTCGGTCTCGACCGGCAACCCCGACCGCGACGGCCACCTCAAGAGCGCCGACTTCTTCGACGCCGAGAACTTCCCGGAGATCACCTTCGTCTCGACCTCCGTCCAGGGCGACGACCTGCACGGCGACCTGACCATCCACGGCGTGACCAAGCCGGTCGTGCTCGACCTCAGCTACGAGGGCGCCGCCACCGATCCCTTCGGCACCTACCGCGCGGGCTTCACCGCGGACCTCAAGATCTCCCGCAAGGACTTCGGTCTGACCTGGAACGCCGCCCTCGAGGCCGGCGGCGTCCTGGTCTCCGACGAGGTCAAGATCGCCATCGAGGCCGAGTTCACGGCGCCGACCGCCGCCTGATCCCGCTCCTCCACGACGATCCTGCGGCAGCGGCTCCCTGCGAGCCGGTGCCGCGCCCCACGGGCCGTCCGCCATCCGGCGGGCGGCCCGTCCTCATGGTTAGGCTTCCCGTCATGCCCGCTGCACGCATCCCCTCTCCGACCGACCCGGACGCCCGGGTCCTCTTCCTCACCCGTGAGGGCTGCCACCTGTGCGAGGAGGCCCTTCCCGTGGTGCGGGCCGAGGCCGACCGCGCCGGCAGCACCGTCGAGGTGCGCGACATCGACGAGGACGAGACCCTGCGCGCCGACTGGGACTACGACGTACCGGTGATCATCGTCGACGGCTCCGTCCATGCGAAGTACCGTGTCGACGCGGAGACGCTGCGCGCCGCTCTCTCGCGCCGGCCCCTGTGGCGCCGCATCCTGCGCCGCTGAACGCTGAACGCTGACCACCGGCCACGCCGGCCGCCGCAGCATTCCGCAGTGCACAGAGAACGACCCCCGCGGATCTGGTCCGAGGGGGTCGGGAGCCTGCCCTGACGGGCGCCGCCCGTGGGCGGTGTCGCGGCGTCGCGGGCGTCAGCTCACTTCTTGTTGCGACGCTGGTGGCGCGTCTTGCGAAGGAGCTTGCGGTGCTTCTTCTTCGACATGCGCTTGCGACGCTTCTTGACGACAGAACCCATGGGTGCCTCAGTTCTGCAGGCCAGGGGCCTGCGGGTGGTCCGGCGGATTGCGATGCGCGGCCCGCGGATGCTCCACAGCGGTAGTGCGCGGGTCCGGCGCCACGGTCGACCAGCGATTCTACACGGGGGAACCGGGTCCCACCCCTCCGGCGTGTGCGAGATCGCTCGCAGCCGCGGAGGCGTCCTCCAGGCGCGCGGAGACCTCCGCGACCACGAGCTCCTCCGCCGTCTGCCGCACCCTCTCGCGCAGCGCCTTCCGCGCGCGTCGGCGATGCCAGGCGCCGCTCATCGCCGCGACCGCCGTGCCGGCGGTGCCGAGCAGGACGCCGACGGCGATGCCGAGCACGATGAGCGCCGTCGGCAGCGGCACGGGGATCCCCAGGCCCTCGAGCATCGGCCGCGGCAGAGCGGGGAGGCCGAGGAAGGCGAGGACCGCGTCGAGTGCGAGCCAGCCGAGGCCCACGACCCAGGTGAGCACCGCGAGCCACTGCAGCACGTCGAGCAGGAACCACCACCCGGCCGACTCCCCCGCTCGCAGATCGGCGCCCGCGACGGCCTGGTCGAGGGCGTCGGGCAGCTCCTCCTCGCGGCGGCGGGCGGCGCGCCGCAGGGCCGCGCGCCAGGGGTCGGTGCCCCCGGTGGAGGCGGCGTCCGCGAAGCGGCGCACGCCCTCGGAGGCGCGGGCGCGGGAGGCGGCGTCGGGCTCGGGCAGCGAGGTGCGCGAAGGGCCCTCCCCCTCGGGGCGTGCGACGATGCCCAGGCGCCGCAGCGGATCGGCCCGGAGGCGCCGCAGCCACCTCACGGGCGGCCAGCCGACCTTCCCCTGGGCGCGGTAGCGGTAAGAGGCGCCGACGGCGGAGGCCACGGGCTCCGTGCGCGCGGCGACCGCGAGGTCCTCGACGAGCGCGTCGACCGCGGCGGGGTCGGTCCCGGTCGCCAGCCCGGCAGGATCGGCGACCGCGAGCAGGCGGGAGGCGCCGGAGACGACATCGGCCCTCTGGCGGGCGGCGGAGGCCCCTCGCCCGCGGGCGAGGTCGACGATACGGTCCCGCAGCGCATCCAGGCCCTCGCCGGTTGTCGCGGAGACGCCGAGCACGGGCGCGGCCGTCAGACCGTCCTCGCGGACGATCCCTCCGAGCGAGGCGAGCACGCCCTCGCGCTCGTCCGCGCGCAGCAGATCGATCTGGTTCAGGACCACGACGGTGACGGCGTCATGGCCGGCGAAGGGCCGCACGAAGTCGCGATGCAGCACGGCGTCGGCGTACTTCTGCGGGTCGGTGACCCACACGATGACGTCGACCATCCCGGTCATGCGCTCGACGACCGCGCGGTTGTCCGCCTGCACCGAGTCGAAGTCCGGCAGATCCAGGAGCACGATCCCGGGCGGCTCCGCGCCGGTCCCGCCCGCGCTGCCGTCGGCGAGCGCCGACGCCTCCAGGGCGACGCCGGTGCCGTCGAGCAGATGACGGTCCTCGACGCCGAGCCAGTCCAGCAGCGCTTCGCTCCCCCGCTCCCCGAGGACCGCGGCGACGGGCGCGCCCGTCGTCGGACGACGCACCGCCGCTCGCGAGATCTCGGTTCCGACCAGGGAGTTCACGAGTGTCGACTTGCCTGATCCGGTGGCTCCGAAGATCCCGACGATCGTGTGCTCCGCCGACAGCGCCCGCCGCCGGTCGATCCGCCCGAGCAGCTCCCTCACAACGGTGACGTCGGCGGCGGGGGCGATGCCGTCGAGGACGTCGACGGCGCGATCGAGTGCTGCGATGCGCTCGGCGAGGGGCAGGCCGGTGCTGCGACGGGAGTCCCGACCCCGTCGGCGCGCTCCTGTGCGCGGGCTCATGCCTCGCTCCGCCCGTCGGCGCTCAGTCCGTCGGTGCTCAGCCCATCGGCGCCCAGTCCGTCGGCCGCGGTCTCCTCGGAGCCTCCGCGGATCCGCGCCGCGAGGCCGTCGAGGGCGGTCGCGTCGGCGTCGAGCGCGGAGGCGTCGCCGGCGACGGCGAGCTCGTCCAGCCGGGCGTCGAAGACGGCGGCACGGGTGCCGACCAGAGCGTCCAGGCGGACGGTGAGCCTCTCGCGGGCGATCCGCGCCATGCGCCGCACCGCCTCGTCGCCGAAGATCGTCTCCAGGAGCTTCTGGCCGACGACCGCGGTCGCGGCCCCGGCGCCGACCTCGAGCCCTGTGGGGATGAAGGCGGTGGAGGCGAACACGACGATCATCAGAGCCACACCCACCGCGTTGACCCCGAGGGAGAGGATCCTGGCCCTCTGGCGCCGGTCGGCGCCCTCGGAGCGGACCATCTCCAGCACATCCCCCTGCCAGGCGCGCACCGCCGCCGAGGCCTCCTCGCCGAAGCCGTCGGGTATCCGCGAGAGGTCCCGGCCCTCGACGAGCATGCGGCCTGAGGGCGAGGCCCGCCAGGCGCTCTCGGCGCGCTCGGCCCCGCGCGCCGACTCGTCGATCAGCACGTGCACGAGCCCCGTGCCCAGCGCTTCCTCGGCCGCGATCGCCGGTGCGGTCCGCCCGGTCAGGGCCATGCCGATCCGGTCGCGCAGACGGGAGACCATCGACTCGACCCCGCGCAGGAGATCCCCCGTGCCGACGACGTCCTGCCAGCGGGAGAGCACCTCGCCGCGCAGCAGGGAGCCGTCGCCGACAGCCTCATCGATCCGCTCTCGGGACTCCGCGAACGCCTCCGCCGCCTCGCCCCGCAGACGCTCGACCTCCTGCTCCTGGGCGCGCGCCCCCTCGGCGATCCCCCGAGCGGAGACCGCGAGCGATCCGACGGCGCCGGCGAGGGTGCGCCGGGCGATGCGGCCGCGGCCCGCCGTGTCCGCGGCGATGGAGTCCAGTCGTCCGCGCAGCTCGGCGATCACCTCCGCGGGCAGCAGCCGGTCCTCGCCGAGCTCGATCTCGGGCACGAGCATCAGGCGCGTCGCCTCGATCCCCTCCTTCTCGAGCATGGCGCGCAGGTCCTCGCCGAGCTCCTCGGCCGCACCGGGAGCGCTCGGGATCCGGTTCATGACGACGTCGACGGTCACGTCGCGCTCGGCGGCGGTGCGCAGGACCTCCCACGGGACCGCGTCGGCGTACCGGTTGGCGGTGGTGACGAACAGCCAGAGGTCCGCGGCCCGCAGCAGCTGTCGGGCGAGCTCGCGGTTGCCGATCGCAACCGAGTCGATGTCGGGGGCGTCCAGCAGGGCGATCCCGCGCGGGACCGCCTCCAGGGAGCGCAGCTCGAGGCTGCTCGAGGGCTCCAGGTCACCCTCCTCGGCCGACGACGGGACGGCCGACGACGGGACATCCGGCGACGGGGCGGCCGGCGAACCGGCGTCGGCCCCTGCCCTGACGCGCGCGAGGCCGGGTAGGATGCGCCGCCCGGTGAACCACGCCTCATCGGCCGGATGGTGGAGCAGGACGGGCCGACGGGTCGTGGGTCGGATCGCACCGGAGCGGCTGACCTCCTGCCCGACCAGGGAGTTCACGAGTGTCGACTTGCCGGCGCCGGTGGAGCCGCCGACGACGACCAGCAGCGGCGCGTCCAGCGACTCCAGGCGAGGGACGACATGGTCCGCCAGCTGCGACAGCGCCTGGGCGACCTCGGCGCGCGCCTGCTCGGCCCCCTCCGCGGGGAGCGGCAGCGCGAGCTCGCGCAGATGCTCGGCGAAGTCGTCGAGCACGGCGGTGTCGGTGCTGTCCATGGAAACCCCCCGCATCGTCCGACGGACCGCGGGCGGGAGCGCCCGCGGGAACGGCTGGCGGTCATTGTCGCAGGTGCGGGGATCTCTCCATCGCGATACAGGTCAGTCGAGGAACAGGTCAGTCGAGGAACGGGTCCAGGCCCCATTCGGGGAAGGCGGTGCGCCGGGCGGCCTGGACCGCGCGGTCGAGAGCGGCCTCGGGGTCGAAGCCCTGGGCCCAGTCGCGCACGGCGAGGGGACGGCCGTCGCCCCAGGTGCGCAGGCCCGGCTCCGGGGACAGGCCGTGCTCGGCGCGCGCCCTCGCGTCGGCCTCCAGGTAGGCCGCGGGCAGCGGCGTCGCCGGATCGACCGCCTCGCCGGTGACCACGGCGATCAGCTGCGCCCAGGAGCGCGGGACCACGTCGATGACCGCGTAGCCGCCTCCGCCGAGGGCGAGCCAGCGCCCCTCGCAGACCTCGTCGGCGACCTCGGAGAGCATCGCCATCACCGCGCGATGGGCCTCGAGCGTCACCGAGAAGTCGGCCAGCGGGTCCACCCGGTGGGTGTCGGCGCCGTGCTGGGTGACCAGGAGCGTCGGCCGGATCGCCCGGGCGAGCGCCGGGACGACGGCCCCGATGGCGCGAACCCAGCCGGCGGCGTCGGTGCGCGGCGGCAGGGGGACGTTGATCGCGCTGCCCGGGGCTCCGGGGCCGCCGGAGTCCTGCACGAAGCCGGTCCCGGGGAACAGGCGCTCCCCGGTCTCGTGGACCGACAGGGTGATCGCGCGCGGCTCGTCCCACAGGGCGCGCTCGACGCCGTCGCCGTGGTGGACGTCGACGTCGACGTACAGCACCCGCTCGGCTCCGGTGTCCAGGGCCCGGCGGATCGCGATCGCGGCATCGTTGTAGACGCAGAACCCGGAGGCGGCACCGGGCTTGGCATGGTGCATGCCTCCGGCGACGTTCACGGCCCGATGGGCGCGCCCGGAGAGGATCTCGTCGACCGCGGCGAGGGAGCCGCCGACGATGCGCGCGGCCGCGGTGTGCATCCCGTCGAAGGCGGGGACGTCGTCGCCGCCGATGCCCAGGGCGATCAGCTCATCGGGAGAGGAGAGGTCCTCCGGGCGCGAGGCGCGCCGGACCGCCGCGAGGAGCTCCGGCTCGTGGACCGTGAGCAGCTGCTCGTCGGTCGCGACCGGTGCCCCGATCAGGCGCACCCCCGGGCGGTCGAGCAGCCCGGCGCTGCGGGCGAGCTCGTGGGTGAGCGTCAGGCGCACCGGGGACATGGGGTGGTAGGGCCCGAAGTCGTAGGCCGCGAAGGCCTCGTCCCAGACCACGACGCAGCCGGACCCGGCCGTGTCCTTCGCCTCGTCACGCATGGATCGAAGAGTACCCATCTCCGACACGGCGCCGCGTCCGCGACTGCGACGTAGACTTCCCGGCGCACAGCGGGTGCGCCCCTCTCCGGGCGCACGGCGTCCTCCCGGTCTCCCCGGCGGATGCCGCCGACGGGGTCCGGACGGAGCGGCAGGAAGGGGGCGGCGGGATGTTCCACGACGGCAGCGGGCTCATGCCCCGACGGCTCCCGCCCTCCCTGCCGCCGCGTCGGCCCGCCGGCTGGCGCCGCGTGGTCCACCATCTGCGGCGCCCCACCCCGGTGCGGCTCGCCCTGGCCGCCTTCACGGGACTGATCGTGCTGTTCACGATCCTGCTGGCGCTGCCTGCGGCCTCGTCCGACGGAGGACGCACGCCCTTCGTCGACGCCCTGTTCACGGCAGTCTCCGCGATCTGCGTGACCGGTCTGACGACGGTGGACACCGGCGCTCACTGGTCGACCTTCGGGCTGACGGTCATCATGGTCGCCATCAAGCTCGGCGGCATGGGCATGCTGACGCTCGCCTCGCTGCTGAGCCTGTCGGTGATGCGCCGCCTGGGGCTGGCCCAGCGCATCAGCACCGCCTCCGAGACCCGCACGGAGCGCCTGGCCGAGGTCGGCGGGGTGCTGCGCACGATCGTGATCACGTCGACATCGCTCGAGGTCCTCACGTTCATCACCCTGACGCCGTACATGATCTTTACCGAGCACAGCACCGGCCGCTCGCTGTTCCTGGGCATGTTCTACGCGATCAGCGCCTTCAACAACGCCGGCTTCGTCCCGGAGGCCGCGGGCATCGAGCAGTACGCCGGGGACCCGCTGTTCATGGTCCCGATCGCGATCGCGGTGGCGATCGGCTCGCTCGGCTTCCCGGTCATCCTCGTGCTCGTCAAGAAGTGGCGCACTCCGCGCCGCTGGAGCGTGCACGTGAAGCTGACGCTCGCGACCTCGGCGCTGCTGCTGGCGGCCGGTTGGGTCGGCTTCCTCGTGATGGAGTGGTCGAACCCGCAGACCCTCGGCCAGGAGAGCGTCCCGGGGAAGCTCCTGGCAGCGGCCTTCACCGCGGTGATGCCCCGCTCCGGCGGGTTCGCGATGCTCGACGTCGGGGAGCTGACCGGCGAGGGGCGCCTGTTCACCGACGTGCTCATGTTCATCGGCGGCGGCTCCGGCTCCACCGCCGGCGGCATCCGGGTGACGACCTTCGCGCTCCTGGTGCTGTCGATCTGGGCCGAGGTCCGCGGCGATCCGGACGTCGAGGTCTTCGGCCGGCGCATCCCCCAGGACACCATCCGCCAGGCCATCGGCGTGCTGATGCTGGGGGCGACCATCGTGCTGGTGGGCACCTTCGCGCTGCTGCGGATGACGCCCTTCTCCCTCGACCAGTCGCTGTTCGAGGTGATCTCCGCCTTCGGCACCGTGGGCCTGTCCACGGGCATCACGGGCGCCCTGCCGACGGATGCGAAGGTCGTGCTGATCCTGTGCATGTACGTCGGCCGTCTGGGACCGATGACGGTGGGCGCGGCGCTCGCGCTCCAGCACCGCACCAGCATGGTGCGCCTGCCCCGCGAACGACCCATCGTCGGCTGACGCCGGCGCACTCCCCCGCCCGACTCCCGACCCGGTCGACCCCTTCGACCCCTTCGACCCCTTCGACCCCTTCGACCCCTTCGACCCTCAGAATCTCCCCACCCTCATCCAGGAGGAGCCATGGCCCGCAGCAACGGCGGCAGGCAGCACGGCGACGGCGTGCTCGTGATCGGTCTCGGCCGCTTCGGCGCGGCCCTCGCCCTGACGCTCGAGGAGCTGGGCACGCGGGTGCTGGCGATCGACGCCCGTGCCGATCTCGTCCAGGAGTACGCCCCGAAGCTCACCCACGTCGTCCAGGCCGACGCCACCCAGGCCGAGGTGCTCGACGAGGTCGGTGCCCGCGACTTCTCGGTGGCCGTCGTCGGCGTCGGCTCCTCCGTGGAGGCGAGCGTCCTGGTCGCCGCGAACCTCGTGGACCTCGGCGGCCCGGTGATCTGGGCGAAAGCGATCTCCGCCGCGCACGGCAAGATCCTGCGGCGCATCGGCGCCCACCACGTCGTCTTCCCCGAGGCCGATGCCGGCAACCGCGTCGCGCACCTGGTCAACGGGCGGCTGATGGACTTCATCGAGTTCGACGACGACTTCGCGATCGTGAAGATGCGCCCGCCCAAGGAGATCCACGGGCTCACCCTCGCGCAGTCGGACGTGCGCAAGCTGTTCGGCGTCACCGTCGTGGGCGTCAAGTCGCCCGGGCGCGAATTCACCTATGCCGCACCCGAGACGGTCGTGCAGCCGCACGACGTGGTGATCGTCGCCGGGGAGACCGGGGCGATCGAACGGTTCTCCACCCGCCCCAAGTGAGGGTCCACGCGGTCGCCGGACCGGGCCGGGCGCATCGGGCCACCCTGATCGTGACCTGCGCGCCCCACCTGTGACCTGACGGTCATGCGGGGGAGGGCTGCGATCCTCCTCCCGTCCACCCTCCGTCACCCTGGCGTTTCCTGCGGGTTCCTACCCTCGGCGGGCCCCTTCCCCCCCCCGCCCTCCGAGGTGATCATGTCCTGTCCTCCCCGCCCGCTCGCCCTCCTCGCCGGCACGGCCGTGCTCTCGACGCTCGCGCTGCCGACCGCTGCGCTCGCCGCCCCCGAGGGCTCCGCCGTGCTCGACGAGTCGGCGATCGCTCCCCATGCCGCCGTGTACGGCTACTACGTCGACGAGTGGGACACCAACACCTCCGAGCAGCTGGATCCGGCGTCCAATGCCGCCGTCGGCGTGCTCGACGGGATGCTGGAGATCTGGTAGCCCGGGGAGACCTGGGACTCGGGCGTCTCCCTGCAGCCCGAGGTGACGGACTCCAACATCGCCCAGTCGATCGAGATCTCGAGCGCCGCGACCGACGCCGAGCAGGAGCGCGCCTACGTCATCGACCGCCAGCACCAGAACTACACGGCCACGGAGGGTCTCGGCCTCTACACCGAGGCCTACCGGGAGTCGGTGAACGCGGGCACCACGATCTCCGACCGGGTCCCGGCCGACGCGTCCACCGTGAAGCACTCGGACGAGTCCAACGAGAACGGCGCCTGGGCTGACGCCGACGGCGAGCTCGGGGCGACCGTCCAGCTGGTCGACGATATCCGCAACCACGCCGCGACCTCGAACAACGCGAAGTTCTCCTACCAGTACCCGCGTCCGTACCGCTGGTCGGACGAGGTCGACATGCCCTCCTACGCCGACCCTCTGCGCAAGCCCGTCGAGGAGGCCGCGGAGGACGGCGGCTTCCCCTCCGGCCACACGAGCGCCGGATACATGGCCGTCTACGGCCTCGCGCACTCCTTCCCGCAGCAGTACGACGAACTGCTGCTGACGGCGCAGGAGATCGGCACGAGCCGCATCCAGCTGGGCATGCACTCGCCGCTGGACGTGATGGGCGGGCGCATGCTCTCGACCGCGATCACCGCCGGCGCCCTCTACGACGAGGACCTCGAGGCGGTCAAGGACGAGGCGTACGAGGAGGGCCAGGCGTGGCTCGCCGAGCAGGTGTCCGAGGGCGCGGGCTCCGACGTCCAGGATGCCGAGCAGCTGGTCGACCCGGACTATGACGCGGAGCTGGCCTCCTACACCGCCTCCCTCACCTACGGCTTCGAGCAGACCGGCGACACCGGCGAGGCGATGCGCGTGCCCAAGGGCGCCGAGGTGCTGCTGGAGACCCGATTCCCGTACCTCGACGACGAGCAGCTGCGCTGGGTGCTGCACTCGACGGGCCTCGAGTCCGGATATCCGCTGCTGGACGATGAGGAGGGCTGGGGCCGCCTGAACCTGTACGCCGCGCAGGGCGGCTACGCCTCCTTCGACACCGACGTGGTCGTCCGGATGTCCTCGGCCGACGGCGGATACTCGGCGGCCGACGCCTGGCAGAACGACATCGACGGCGCAGGCTCTCTGACGCTGCGCGGCGACGGCGAGCTGATCCTGGCCGGGGAGAACTCGTTCACCGGCGGCACCGTCGTCGAGGGCGGCACGCTGCGTGCGGCGACCTCCTCGGCTCTGGGTGCGGGAGATGTCGCGGTCGACGGCGGCGCCCTCGCCGTCGACGGGGAGCTGGACATCGACGGCGACCTCGGCCTCGCCGCGGACGGTGCTCTCGACCTGGCCGTCGGATCCGCTGACGGCCAGGGCGCGATCCTGCGGGTCGGTGGCGCGGCCTCCCTCGACGGCACGGTGCGGGTGAGCCTGCCCGAGGGCGCGGATCTCGCCCAGGACATCGTGCTGGTCTCGGCGGCCAGCATGTCGGCCGACGCCGCGGCCCTGCAGCTCGAGGTCGACGGACTCGCCGAGGGCGTGGACGCCGAGCTCGAAGTGCGCGATGGCCAGCTGGTCCTGACCGCCGCCGGGGCCGAGACCCCGGCGGACGGCGACGGGACCGACTCGGGGACGGGTGAGCAGACGGGTGAGGAGCCCGCCGAGCAGCCGACCGACGGCGAGCAGACCGATGGGGAGCAGGCCGGCGGTGCGCCGCAGGACGACTCCGCGGACGGCGGCTCCTCGGACGGCGGCCCCTCCTCCGAGGGCGCCCCGACGGCGTCCGACCCCTCGGCGTCGGACTCGTCGGACGCCGGCTCGTCGGACGCCGGCTCGTCGGACGCCGGCTCGTCGGGCCCGGACTCCGCCGCCCGCGAGGAGGATCAGCCCTCCGGCACGACGCAGGCGGGGACCGCTGCCGGATCGCAGGGCGTGCTCGCTCGCACCGGCTTCCCGGCCCTCGCGCTCGCCTCGGCCGGCGGCCTCCTGATCGCCGCAGGCGTCGGCACGACGATCCTGGTGCGTCGACGCGGCTGACCGCCCTTCCGCAGTGCAGCTCCACAGCTCCACAGCTCCACAGCACAGCGCCCGCGCTCCGCGATGTCTGCGGAGGGCGGGCGCCGCTGTGTGCGCCCGGTGGGTGCGTCCGGGCGGGATGCAGGGCGAGCCCCGGGTCAGTCCCCGGTCATCTCCCGGGAGCGACGGGCGCAGGCGGCCATCGCGGCGGCGACGCCCGGCCGCACCCCCTGCCGGTCGAACTCGGCGAGCCCCTCCGCGGTGGTGCCTCCGGGGCTGGAGACGGCGTTGCGGGCGACGGCCGGATGGGTGCCGTCCTCGAGCAGCATGGTGGCGGCGCCGCGCATCGTCTGCTGCACGAGCGAGGAGGCGAGGTCCCTCGTCAGCCCCTGCCGGACGCCCTCGTCGACCATCGCCTCGACCAGGGCGAAGACGATCGCGGAGAGGGATCCGGCGGCGGCGATGAACGCATGGATCTGGTCCTCGGTGATCGGGACGACGACGCCGGCGCGCGCGAACAGCGCATGCACGAGCTCGGTCTGATCGTCGTCCGCGGCGCTGCCCCGCATGATGCCGACGGCGCCCTCGCCGATCGAGATCGGGGTGTTGGGCATCGCCCGCAGGATCGGCCGCGCCTCCCCCAGCACCTCCTGCATCGTGGACAGGGAGATCCCGGCCGCGAGGGAGACCACGACCGCGTCCTCGCGCAGCAGGTCGCGGATCTCGCGGAGCTGGGCGACGAGCTGGTAGGGCTTGACGCCGAGGACGACGACGTCGGCGCTCTCGAGTGCCGGGCGGCGTCCGGGGGCGGTGACCCCGAGCTCGGCGGCGGCGCGCTCGCTGCTGGCGTCGGTGGAGTTGACGACCGCGAGCCGCTGCGGATCGGCTCCGGCGGCGAGGAAGGCGCGGACGACGGGCCCGCCCATGTTCCCCGCCCCGATCACCGCGATGTTCAGCGCGGACAGATCCCGCGCCGGGGATTCAGGCGCAGTGGAGTCCTGTGCGGTGGGGGTCGCGGATGCGGTGGTCTGTGCGTCGTTCGAGCTCATGGACCGATCGTAGGCGTCCCGGCCGGTCGACCGCATGTCACTGCCCGCGACCCCAGTGCGGTGGCACATCGCGCAGGATGCGGGCGTCGTGGGACTCGTCCTCGCCGGGGGCCGGGCGGTCCTCGGCGACCCGGTCCGGGAGGATCTTCCCGCCACCGGAGCCGCCGGATCCTCCGGGACCGGTCGCCGACGACGCACCGCCGTCCTCCTCCCCGGCGGCGTCGTCCCAGGGGATCGGCTCACCGGTGACGGAGGAGATCACGATCCGGTGCTGTCTTCCGCTCACTGGCGCTCCTGGTAGCGGCGGATGGCGCTGGAGACGGAGACGTCCAGCAGCACCGAGCGCTGCTCGAAGCCCAGGAAGCTGCGCACCTCCGTGGCCAGGTGCTCCTCGAGGCGAGCGCGACCGTCGGAGCAGATGTACTCCACGACGGCGTCGAAGTCCTCGCTGGAGTAGAAGGACAGCGGGTGCCCGGCGGCGATCTGCGGGCGCGGCAGACGATGGCGGATGGTGCCGACGCCGCTCGGGGAGCCCGAGCGCTCCTCCGACTGCACGAGCCGCAGCGCCCGGTCCAGGGCGCGCCGGATGCGTTCGGCCTCGCCGTCGGGGTCGATGAACAGCGCCCAGGACCACACCCTCTCGGTCGACCATCCCGCCGCCTCGAGCCTCTCCGCCCGCAGACGGTCGCGCTCACGCTGGCTGGGGGTGTCGACGTAGCGGGAGCCGTCGGTGTCGACGGCGAGCAGCAGGCGGCCGGGGAGGTCGGGATGGCCGAGGGCGAGCTCGATGCGATCCTCGGTGGTGCCGAAGTCCCGCTCGACCAGGAGCCCCAGCCGCCACAGCCGGTCCGCGAGGTCGCGCACCAGAGCGTCGGTCTCCAGCCCGCGCGCCCCCGTCGGCTCGTCGGAGCCGTCGGAGCCGTCGGAGCCGTCGAGGCCGGAAGTGCCGTCGAGGTCGACAGGCGCGTTCGGAGATCCTGGAGCGCCGTCGCCGGAGGCCCCGGAGGAATCGGAGGCGTCGGCCGAGGTCGGTGAGGAGGGCGTCGCCGCCGCATCGGGAGACTCAGCGGACACAGCGGACTCAGCCGAGCCCGCAGATCCCGCAGAACCCGCAGAACCCGCAGATCCGGCCGATGCTGCGGAGCCGGCCCCTGCAGGGCTCTCCTCCGCGCTGTCACCGGTCTTGCGGGCGAGCGCCGCGGCGATGGCGGCGTCGAGATCGTCGTCGGACAGATCGCCGTCGGACCGGCCGTCCTCGGCCGCCTCGTCCCTCGCGGGATCCGCAGAGGCCCCGCGATCCTCGAGGGAGCCGGCCGTCCCCTCCCCCGGGCGCGGGGCGAGGCTCGCGCGGGGCTCCTCCTGCGCGGCCGACGGCGGCTCGTTGACCAGATCGCCCTGGCCGGTCAGCTCGGCGACATGGGCGACGACGGGCACGTCGGGGCCGCCGCGCAGCACCCACAGCATGGCCCGCAGGTCACGGGCGCCGTCGGTGCGCAGACGCGAGGGATCCAGGTCCTCGACGTCTATCGAGGAGACGACGGTGGTGCGGCCGCGGGCTCGCGTGATCACCGTGGCGAGGGCCTTGCGGCCGCCGGCCTCGGAGAGCGGACCGAAGCGGTGGAGCAGGCGGCCGTGCGGGGTCTTGCCGAAGCCGATCGAGACGATCACGTCATCGCGCACGATCGAGGAGGCGTGCGCGGCCGGGACCGCGGTGAAGTACTCGCGGGCACCGGGGTCGAAGAAGGAGCGCAGGTTCGGGATCACCGAGACCGTGCTCATGACCCGCTCCATCACACGATGCGCATGCTCCGGGGTCAGCGTGAGCACCGCCAGGGAGCGCTCCGGGCGGGAGCGGGCGTGCTCGATGACCAGATCGGTGACCCGACGCAGCTCCGCCTCGGTGGACTCGACGTACTCCATGCCCTCCGTGACGGGTCCCCGCCCGTTCTCGACCAGCACGAGGCGATCGTCCTCGGCGGGGATCGGGCTCGGCACGGCGACGACGTCGACGGTCAGAGCGCGGCGCTGAGCGAACGCCCGCAGACCCTCCCGCGCCGTGTGCCGGTCCCGGTGCAGCTCGATGTGCGGGGCGATACGCAGCATGTCGTCCAGCAGGCTGGGGGCGGTCTCCCCGCCGTACTCGAGCGGATCGCCGACGACGACGGTCTGGGCGCCCCGCACGATCGACGGGAGCGCCGCGGCGGTGGGCAGGCGCCCGCCGTCGGCGACGATCACCACATCGAAGTGACGCCCGCGCGGGATCACCTGCGGGACGAGGTACGGCGAGGCCAGCCAGGTGGGCCGCGCCCGGAACAGGATGTCCTCGTACTTCGCGGCGAGGTCGCGGATCGACACGGTCGAGGAGCGGGCGAGCTCGGCGATCGCCGCCCGGGAGGTGTCCGGGAAGGCCTTCATCGTCTCCACGCGGACCTCGTCGGCGCCGCGGTGCACGCGCTCGGAGGCTCCGGCCAGCAGCTCGGCGTCCAGCCTCCGGAAGCGCTCGGCGACCTGCGACAGCGACGTCCCGTCGTACTGGGAGATGGTCGGCTCGGCGCCCGCGATCAGCTCGAGCACGCTGCGCCACCAGGCGAGCTCCAGCTCCGAGGCGACCTGGGCGGCCGGAACCCGGCGCAGGCGCAGGTCCTCCACGAGATCCCCGAGCCCGTCGAAGGCCAGACGTCGCAGCAGCTCGGTGCGGTGCGGGAGGGTCTCGAGATCGTCGCGGTCGGCGGCGAGCGCCTCCATGCGCCGCTCGAGCTCGTCGATGTCCGTGCGCGCCAGACGTGAGCCGACGTCCGTGCCGTCCAGCAGCACCCCGAGCTCGTCGAGGCACTTCTGGACCTTCTTCGCCGTGCTGCGGGCCTTCTCGAGACCCTCGGGGACCGACGGCGACGAGTCCTCCTCCGCGGCCTCTCGGCGCCAGTCCTCGCGCAGACGCCGAGCGCTCGAGAGCTCCTGGTGCAGGTCGGGGGCGAGCGAGGCGGGCCGCTGCAGCGCGGAGGCCTCCTTGCGCAGGCGACGACGAGCTCCCCAGCCGAGGGTCACGCCGTGCTCGGCGCGCCAGCGCTTGTCGCCGGTCGCGGCGACGAGATCCTCCAGGGGGGCCGAGAACACGGCGGCCTGGAAGGTGTCCAGCAGCATGGCGACCCGGTCGATCAGGGCGATGCGCTCGATGAGCCGCTCGAGAGTGGAGGTCTCGGTCAGCCCCAGCTCCGTGCCGGTCGCGTCGAGGGCCGCTCGCAGCCGCGGCAGCAGCACCTCCCGCAGCTCGTCGACGAGCTCGATCGCGCGCGCCGCCTGGGTGTCGGTGCTGATCGGGGCGCCGTACCAGGCGGTCTGCTCGGGGCCGGTGGTGAGCACGCCGATCTCGGCGGCCTCCTGCAGCGCCTCCGCATAGGGGACGCGGTCCTCGCCGACCATCCTCGCCGCGACCTCCGCATCCAGCCGCACGGCGGTCCGGGGCGCGGGCCGCTGACGGGTCAGGGCCGCGAGCGCGGAGATCGCATCATGCGCGGAGGCTCCCCAGGGCTGCTGCTCGCGATGCATCGCGGCGACGTGCCCGGTGAGGATCTCCCGCGCCTCCGACAGGGCCGCCCGGTCCGCCGGGCTCGGGCCCGCCTCGGTCTCGGCGAGGGCATGGGTGCCGGCGCGGCGGAGGCTGCGCAGGAGCGCCGCGGAGGACTTGCGCTGCAGGGACGGATCCGGGGAGAGGTCCGCGAGCAGCTCCCCGATGCCTCGCTCGCGGGCGATCTCGGCGAGCGCATCGAGGTTGCGGGCGCGCTGGGAGACGACGAGCACGCTGCGGCCGCGGGCGTTCAGCTCCTCGGCGAGGTCGACGACGAGCTCGAGCGTCGTCGTCCCCGGCACGGCGGCGACCGCCAGGTCTCCGCCGGCGAGGACGCGCTCGAGCACCGCCCGGTGATCAGGATCGACGGCCGCCACGAGCTCGGACTCGGGGATCTCCGCGGTCTGCGGGCCGTCCGCTCCGTCGGCCGGGGCCGTCCCGTCGGCCGGGCTCGACCCGTCGGCCCGTCGGGCGCGCAGCGACTCGCGGGCGCCCTCGTGACCCGCCAGCGCCGCGACCAGGTCGTTCGAGGCCCAGTCGGCGGAGTCGAAGGCCAGATCCTCCGCGACGGACCCGGTGGCGTCCATGAGGTTCCCGACGACCAGCGCATGCGAGACGCGGAAGCCGGGCAGCGGCTGGCCCAGCGCCCGGAAGGCATCGAGCACCGGGTTCGGGTCGAAGCCGTAGGGCCCGTCGGTGGTGGCGAGCAGCGCGCGGGCATCGATCGCCACCCCGGCCTCGCGCAGGGACCGCAGAAGGACGGGGTTGAGATCGGCGGTGGCGTCGACCTCGAGCTCGACATCCTCCCGGGCGTTGCCGCGCAGACGCAGGGTGATCGGTCGCACCAGCACGGGGGCGTGGATCGGCTCGCTGCCGTCGGCAGGGATCCAGGTGGCCTCGCCGATGCCGAGATGGCAGGTGGTCAGTCCCACCTCCTCCGCATGCCGCTCGGCGGTCTCGCGGATGGAGCGGGCATGGGCGCGCGCGTCGGCGAGCGCGCCGACCTCGCGCACCAGGGAGGACAGGCGCGTGGGACCACGGCCGGCGAGCAGCTGCGCGAGCCCCGAGGGGTGGGAATGGGTGAGATCCAGGAAGGTCTCGCCCGCCCGCATCTGGGTGAGGAACGAGGGCGAGGAGACTCCCCCGGTGATCTGGTGGATCCAGCCGTCGACGGCCTCGGCGACGACGTCCTCGCGGCTGAGCGGTGCGACCTCTCGGGGCTGCGGGGCGAAGTCGTCCTCGCTCTGCTCGGGAGCGATGCCGGCGCCGACCTCGTCGAGATGGCCGGAGACCACGACGTCGACGCCGCCCTGACGGCGCGCGCCCTCGCTCGCACCAGCGGTGCCGTCCGCCCTGTCGGCCCGGGACGCGGCACCCGACGTCGCGTCGGTCTGCCGCGCACCCCCGGGCTTGGCATCAGCACGCTGGTCATCGACGGACTGTCGCGCGCGCTCTCGGTCCTCGCGCGCACCGCGGGCGGTCGCGGCGAGCGCGTCGTCCTGGCTCTCCGACTCCCCGGCGGGGTCCTCGGGGCGCTTCTTCCCGCGCAGAAGTCTCCACATGGTTGCTCACGCTACCGTCGCGACCTGGTCGACCGGTGCAGGCGTGCCGTGCCCGCCGCAGATCACGCGGCGATCCTGGAGGACCCTGCTCCCCCGGAGCCCTCAGACCTCGTGCAGGCGCACGGACGTCTCGGCGAGGTGGGCGCGCAGGGCGTCGTCGACGGGGCCTGCGATCACGAGGTCGGTCAGCGCCGAGACCGGGCAGATGCCGGCGAGCGCGCGGTGGCCGACCTTGTCGGCGGTCACCAGGCCGACGACCCGGCGGGCATGCCCGATCATGATCCGGGTGACCCCGGCCTCCGCATCGGAGTTGCAGGTCAGACCCGCATCGATGTCGATCCCGACGGTGCCCACGAACATGATGTCCAGCCACAGGTCCCGCATGGTCGCGGTCGCGAGCGGGCCGGTGAGCTCGAAGGAGTAGGGCTCCGCCACACCCCCGAGGACGACGGTTCGCACTGCCGGGCGCAGCACCGCCTCGGTGGCGATGTTCAGCGCCGCGCACACGACCGTCAGCCCGGGCACCCCGTCACGGGAGTCGATGTCCGGTCGGGAGACGGTGCGACGAGCGGTGGAGGTCGTCGTGCGACCGCCGTTGAACCCGATGATCTGGCCGGGCGAGACCAGGGTGGCGGCATGGGCGGCGACGAGCTCGCGGTGGGCGCCGTCCTGATCGGTGGAGCGGGGCCCGGCGGCGAGGGAGTAGGCGACGTCGATCGCGACGATGCCGCCGTGGGTGCGGCGGGCCAGCTGCGCCCGCTCCATCTCCACGAAGTCCCGTCGGACTGTCGACTCGCTGATCCCGAGATCGGCGGCGACCTCGGCGACGCTCAACCGCTTGGCCTCGCTGAGCAGGGTGAGCACATGGTCCCAGCGGGCCGACTTGTCCAACGGCCCGGAGGGGCGCTCGGCGCTCCTGTCCGCGTCGGGAGTCGCGGTCGGGTCGGGAGTCGCGGTCGCGTCCGGGGCGGGTCTCGGCGTCGATGGCGGGGTGCTCACGTTCACGCATCCAGTATTGCGCGAAACCGGGAACGCCGATCGAGCGTCCACGCAGGAACGGTCATGCACGGGGTGAACTCCACCGCTCGATTGTGTCCTCGGTCTCCTCTGCCCTACATTGACCGCGTCGTCCCGACTGGGGCGTCTCCGAAGGACGAGAGGACATCGAGAGATGGGTTTCGACGACGCGCTGAAGAAGGCCAAGGACCTCGCCGGTCAGAACGAGGAGGCCGTGGAGAAGGGCATCGACGCCGCCACCGAGCAGGTCAAGGAGCGCACTCCCGACCAGTTCGACGGCAAGGTCGACGATGCGGCCGATGCCGCTCGCGACCAGCTGGGTCTCGACGGCAAGTGAGCCGACGCCGGTGCGCCGCGCCGGCATGGACGGAGCCCCCGACGATCATCGTCGGGGGCTCCGTCGCGTCGCCCGCGCCTCGTGGTCCGGGCCGCGCGGGTCGCGCTGGGCGCTCAGTCCTTCCGACGGCGCAGGGTGAGGATCGCCGCGAGGACGACGGCGATCACGACCACCGCGATCACGACGATGAGCACGACGGGAGCTCCCTCGTCCGCGCCGTCGGCGGTCGCGCTCGGATCCTGCGTCGCCGCGTCCTCCCCGCCCTGATCGGAGGCGGCCGTGCCATCGGAGGCTGCGGAGCCGTCGGCGTCATCTCCGCCCTGGTCGGAGGCAGCGGAGTCGTCGGAACCTGCGGAGTCGTCGGAGCCTGCGGACGAGTCCTCGGCGCCGGCCGTGTCCTGCTCGACCGTCAGTGTCTGCGTGCCCTCGATCGGATGGCCGTCGGAGGAGACCACGCGCCACTGGATCGTGTAGGTCCCTGCCGCGAGCGGCTCATCGAGCGCCACGACCGCCTCAGGCCCCTCGATCACCGGGGTCGCCTCGAGGATCTCCTCACCGGATTCGTCGCTGATGCGGACGACCGGGGTGACGTCCAGGATGTCCGCGGAGAAGGTGAAGGTCAGCTCCTCCGGGGAGGTCTCCACGCTGGCACCGTCCTCGGGGTCCGAGGAGATCAGCGAGTCGTGCGCGCTCGCGGAGATGGGCATCAGCGCGAGCGCGAGCAGCAGGGCGCCGAGCAGCGCGACGAGCACGGAGGGGGCGGTTCGGCCGACGGCGGAGTCGCGCAGGGCGGAACGGAGCCGGGAGGGGTTCATGGTGGTCACGCCTCTCAGGCTAGCCCTCCTCAGCTCCCGGGCGGCGGCTGCAGGAGGTGGTCTGCGGCACCGTGCTCGAGCACGGGCAGCGCCGCTCGCGCCTGGGCGATCTCGTCGAGGTCCAGGTCGACGAAAAGCATCCCCTCGTCGCGTCCCAGCTGCCGACGCACCTGGCCGAGGGGCCCGACGACGGCGCTGAGGCCGACGCCCCGCGCGGCGCTGCCCGTGTAGGCGGAGTCGGGAGCCTGATCGGCGGCGAGGACGACGACGGTCGCGTCCAGAGCTCTCGCCCGCAGGAGCACCTGCAGCTGATCGCTCTTGCCGGGCCCGTCACCCCAGGCCAGCGGCAGCAGCACAGCCTGCGCGCCGGCTCGGGCGAGCGCCGTGAACTGGGCGGGGAAGCGCACGTCATAGCAGGTGGCGATGCCGAGGCGGGCGCCCTCCAGGTCGATGGTGACGAGCTCGGCACCGGGTTCGACGGTCTCGGACTCCATCGCCCCGTAGGCGTCGTAGAGGTGGATCTTCGCGTAGTCGGCGTGCAGGCCTCCGCCGCGGACGATCACGGTGTTGCGCACCCTCCCGTCGTCGGAGGCGACGAAGGATCCGGCGACGACGACGATGCCGTGCCTCTCGGCGATCTCCCCGACCGTGCGGTCGAAGCGCTCATGGTGCGCGACCGCGGCGCGATGCAGATCGGTGCCGAAGGGCGTGAGCGTCGCCTCCGGCAGCAGCACCAGGTGGGCGCCGGCCGCGGCGGCCTCCGCGGCGGCGGCCTCGACGGCGCGCAGGTTCTCCTCGACGTCCTCGCTCGCACGGATCTGGGCGAGGGCGATGCGGGGACCGGCGGCGCGCTCGACGGCGGCGACGTCCTCAGGGGTGTCGAGGTCGGCGACCTCGGCCCCGGTCGCGGGGATCGTCGTCAGCTCGTCGTCGACCAGCTCCCGGTAGAGGCGGCGCAGGCTGAGGTCGGCCCAGCCGCCCTCCGGACGCTCGACCGCCGCCAGCGCCCTGCGCAGGCGCGCGAGGGGCCAGCTGGCGCAGAGGAACTGCAGATGACCGTCGGGGGCGGCGAGGGCGACGACCTGCTCCCCCGTCTCGTCGGCCGCGACGAGGCGTTCCAGCGTCTCGGCGCGCAGCAGGGGCATGTCCCCGCCGAGCACGAGCACGCGGACGTCCCCCTCGCTCGCCTGCCCGGCCTCGCCGGCGACGGCGACGGCGACGGCGACCTCCTGGACCCCGCGAGCGAGAGCCGCGAGCGGGCCGGAGCGCGGAGGATCCTCACGCACGAACCGGGCGCCGTGCTCGGCCGCGATCCTCGCGCCGTCCTCCTTCTCGGGGCCGACGACCACGCGCATCCCCAGCGGGGTGCTGCGCAGGACCCGTTCGAGGCTCGACGCCCCGGCGATCGGACGACGGGTCTTGTCCTCACCGCCGAGACGGGAGGCGGCACCACCGGCGAGGACGATCGCGGCGATCCGGGGCCGGCGGTCCCCTCCGGTGTGAGGTTCGGCAGAAGCGGAGGCGGTCGGCATGGGGCGATCCTGCCACGGACCGCTAGGATGTCCGAGGTCCGTGCATCTGACGGACCGATCAGCCCCCGTAGCTCAGGGGATAGAGCACCGCTCTCCTAAAGCGGGTGTCGCGCGTTCGAATCGCGCCGGGGGCACTGATCTGACCTGCGTCTCTGCACGTCTTCGGACACCTTCCGTGAATTGCTTGGGTTCCTCTGTCCCCCGCTGCGTGTAGAGGTGTCGCGCGTCAGTCCCAGCGGCATTCTGCAGCACGACGCTGAAGGAATGAGGAGCAGCGTCCACCGAATTGAGCGCTCTCCACCGGGAGGTCCGGGGCACTGCGCGCGTTGGAATGGAAGAGGGCGCTGGTCATGCCCCCATACGTCGTGGATGCTGCGAGTCATGTCCCTGCCGGCACCGCTGCGCAGGGGCGAGGCCGACTGCCGATCCCGCCGACAGCCCCGGCCGGCACGCAGTCCCACGGAACCACGAGGCGATAGCGTGGGCGGATGCCTGAGAACCGTGATCGCACCGAGAGCACTCCGAGCACCGAGGCCGCCCGCGACACCCGCAGGACCTCCGACGCGCCGGGCACGCCGAGCACGCCGGGCACCTCATCTCCTGTGGACTTCCGGGACGTCGAGGCCTTCGTGCGCGCTCCGCGCCTGGCGTCGGCCGCCGCCGGGCCGGACGGCCGGCTCGTCCTCGCGATCCAGCAGGCCGACGACGATGCGGCCCGCATGGTCTCCTCGCTGTGGGAGCTGGACGCTTCGGGCGAGGCCCCTGCCCGCCGACTGACCTTCTCGGAGAAGGGAGAGAGCGCTCCCCGCTTCGCCCCGGACGGCTCGCTGCTGTTCACCTCCGCCCGCCCCGATCCCGCGGGCGGGGCCGACGCCGAGGCCTCCCAGATCTGGCGGCTGCCCGAGCACGGTGAGGCACAGGTCGTCGCGTCGGCGCCGGGCGGGCTCTCCCTGCTGGCCGTCGCCGACGACGGCACGCTGCTCGCCTCCACGTCGGTGCTGCGCGGGCACACCCTGGAGTCCGACGCCGAGGCCCGCAGGGAGCGGAAGGACGCCCGCCGCACGGCGATCTGGCACACCGGCATGCCCGTGCGCCAGTGGGATCACGAGATCGGTGATGAGGACACGCGCCTGGTGCTGATCGCCCCCGACGGCGAGCGGACGGACCTCACGCCGGATGCGGGCGTCGTGGGGCTGCTGCGTCTCTCCGCGGATCTCTCCCCCGACGGCTCCCAGGTCGCCACGACCTGGACCCGGCGCGTGCGCGGGGGCGAGACCCGCTCCTCGATCGACCTGATCGACACCGCGACCCTTGATCGCACGACCCTGCTGGCCCCGGGCCTGCGCCCGCGCACCGGCACCGCCGCCGGGGACTGCGAGGTCGACTGGTCCAGCCCCTCCTTCTCCCCCGACGGCCGATACCTCGCGGTCGAGCTGACCACGGTCTCCTCCCCCGAGCACACCTCGTACAGCCGTCTGCTGATCCTCCCGCGCACCGATCAGGAGGGCGCCGCCGCGGGCACGCCCGCCTGGGATGCGGAGGCGGCGGTCCGTGTCGACACCGGGGACCTGACCCTCAGCGAGGTCTGCTGGGCCTCGGACGGCACCCTCCTGATCTCGGGGGCCGTGCACTCCTCCGGGGCGATCCTCGCCGTCGACCCTGCCACGGGTGCGACCCGCACGATCGCCGAGGACGGCGTCTTCTCCTCACTCGCTCCGGCGCCCGACGGCGCGCTGCTCGCCCTGCGCAGCGACATCGCGACCCCGCCGCGCCCCGTGCTCCTCGGCTCCATCGACAGCTCCGACCGCACTGACCGCACTGACGAGCCCGGCAGCTCCGACGCGCCCGGCAGTCGGGTCGCCGCCTTCCGAGAGCTCCTGGCCCCGGGGGAGCTGGGCGACCTCCCGGGCACCCTCGAGCGGGTCGAGACGGAGATCGACGGGGTGATCGTCGGCGGCTGGCTGTGCGTGCCCTCGCCGGCGTCGGCCGCGGAGCCTGCGCCGACGATGCTGTGGATCCACGGCGGACCCCACGGCTCGTACAACGCGTGGAGCTGGCGGTGGTGCCCGTGGCTCGCGGTCGCCCGCGGCTATGCGGTGCTCCTGCCGGATCCGGCGATGTCCACGGGCTACGGGGACGCGGGCCTGAACCGCGGCTGGCCGCGACGGCCCGACGTCGTCTTCGCCGAGTGCGAGATCCTGCTGGACCGCGTCCTGGAGCGGCCGGAGCTCGACGCCGACCGCACCGCGCTGCTGGGCGCGTCCTTCGGCGGGTTCATGACCAACTGGATCGCCGGGCGATCGGATCGCTTCGACGCGATCGTCACCCATGCCGGGCTGTGGGCGCTTCCGCAGCAGCACCGCACCACCGACGCCGCCGCCTCGAAGATGCGCGTGCACCTCAGCGAGGAGCAGCTGCCCGACTGGTACGAGGAGTCCTCACCGCATCGTCGCGCCGCCCGGATCACCACGCCGATGCTCCTCACCCACGGGAACCGCGACTACCGGGTGCCCGTCTCCGAGGCGCTGCGGCTGTGGTGGGACCTGGTCTCCGGATGGGACGGCGCCCCGGAGACGATGCCACATCGCTTCCTGCAGCTGACCAGCGAGAACCACTGGGTCCTCACCCCGTCCAACGCGATCGTGTGGAACGAGGCGGTGCTGGCCTTCTGCGACCAGCACGTGCTCGGCGCGGAGCCGGTGCCCGAGATCCTGCCCTGGTGAGGAGCCGAACGACGGGAGCCGACGGTCGGGTCAGGACGTCGGCGTCACCAGGCGGCTGTCGTAGGCGAAGATGACCGCCTGCACGCGATCGCGCAGGCCGAGCTTGGTGAGGACCTTGCCGACATGGGTCTTCACCGTGTGCTCGGACACGAACAGCTCGGCGGCGATCTCGCTGTTCGATCGCCCCTGCCCCATGAGCACCAGCACCTCGCGCTCACGGTCGGTGAGCCGGCCCAGCAGGCCTGCGGCGCGCGGGGGCTGAGGCTTCTGTGCGGCGAAGCGGGCGATCATCTTCCGGGTGATGCCCGGGGAGAGCAGCGCATCCCCGGCGGCCACGACGCGGACGGCGTGGACGAGGTCCTCCGGGGCCGCGTCCTTCAGGAGGAATCCGCTGGCTCCCGCCTGCAGCGCGTCGTACACGTAGTCGTCGATGTCGAACGTGGTGAGCATGAGGATCCGCGGGGTCCTCGGCGCCGGGAACCCGGGCGCGAGGATCTGCCGGGTCGCCTCGATACCGTCCATCTCCGGCATCCGCACGTCCATGACGATCACGTCGGCGCCCTGACGGCTCGCGAGGCTCAGTGCCTCCCTGCCCGTCGTCGCCTGTCCGACGACGCGGATGCCCTCCTGGGCGTCCAGCAGGGCCGCGAAGCCCGCGCGGACCATGGCCGCGTCGTCGACGATCAGCACCTCGATGCTCATGCCGTCTCCTCCTCCGACGTCCCCGTCGGTGTCGTCGTGCCCGTCATCGGCTGATCCGTCGTCGGCCGATGAGCCTGCGTGGCCGTCGTGCCCGTCGTGCCCGTCGTGCCCGTCGTGCCCGTCGTGCCCGTCGTGCTCGTCGTCTCCGCCCAGGGGAGCAGCGCGGTGACCGACCAGCCACCGTCGGGGCTCGGCCCCACCAGGAGGCTGCCGCCGAGCAGGGAGACCCGCTCCTGCATCCCCCGCAGGCCGTGCCCGCCGCCCGGCACCGAGCGGGCGGCGACGCCGTCGGCCCCGGGAGGGACTGGCGGCGCGGCCCCGTTGCGCACCTCGATGGCGACGGCAGATCCCGTGCTGCCGATCCGGACGGCGACGGGGGCGCCCGGCGCGTGCCGCACCGCATTGCTCAGCGCCTCCTGGGTGATGCGGAAGGCGGCGATCTGCACGGATGCGGGCAGCATCTCGTCCGGCGGGGCGAAGTCGAGCTCGACCTCCCCGCCGGTGCGGCGGATGCCCTCCACGAGGCTCGGGATGTCGGCGATGGACTGCTGGGGCACCAGCTGGACCGTGTCGTGCTCCGTGCGCAGCACCCCGAGCAGCCGCCGCATCTCCACCAGCGAGCTGCGTGCGGTGCGGGCGATGTCGTCGAACTCGGTGAGAGCCTCCTCGGGCAGGCCCGGGATCCGGTAGCGGGCGGTGGAGGCCTGCACCTGGATCAGCGAGGTGCTGTGCGCGACCACGTCGTGCAGCTCCCGTGCGATCCGGGCGCGCTCCTCGACGAGGATCCGACGCTCCTGCTCCGAGGCCGTGGCCTCGCGCTCCCGGGTCAGCTGCTCCCCCACGCGGATCCGACCGGCCAGGAGGATCGCCACCAGCAGCGCCGCTCCGGTGAGGGATGCCGTGACGATGAGGTCTGCGCCGGTGACGCCGGAGGGGACCGCCGGGGCGAGCACCGGCAGCAGGAGAGAACCGGCCAGAGTCGCCGCCCAGGCCGCCGCGCCGATCCTCCAGCCGTGGAGGACGGTGGTGACGAGGAGGAGCACGACGAACGCGATCATCGCCGGCACCGACCAGGGCCACGGCCAGCCGAGATCCCGCCCCGCGGACACGATCAGGGGCAGCAGCATCGCGGCCGCCCAGAACACGGCGGCCGCCGCCCGGGGTCGACGGATCGCGATCAGCGGCGCCCCGCACAGGAGCGCACCGAGCGGGATGGCCAGGGGCACGGGCGTCCCGTAGTAGGTGGCCTGGATCGGGACGAGCACCGAGAACAGGACGAGGCAGAGGAGCATGAGCCCGGCCAGCTGCAGCGTGCGGCGCGACACCCGCCGCGCCGTGCGGGGGCGGCGCCTGCGCGGCGGCTCCCCCGGGGCGCTGTCGGCGCTGTCGGCGTCTGTGCTCATCTGCCCGGCTCCCTCCGGCGGACCGTCCGCGGTGCGGGTCCGTCTCCGCTCGATGCGGGTCCGTGCGGGTCCGTCTCCGCTCCTGGAGTCTAGGCGGCCCACGGCTCCCGACCATCGCCCGCCGGTGCCATCGGCATCGTCCTCGAGGATGAGATGCGATCCGGGGCGCCGCTCAGCCCCGTGTCCTGCTCAGCCCCGTGTCCTGCTCAGCCCAGCGTGCCGGTCAGCCGACCGTGGAAGCCTGCCGAGCGCTCGTCCAGGCCGGTGAAGCGCACGTCGACGTCGTGCTCGGCGTACTTCGTCTGCACGGAGTCCAGGACGGCGACGGTCGAGGCGTCCCAGATCTGGGCGGCGGTGAAGTCGACGACGACCTGTCCCGCCTCGGCGTCCTCCGCATAGGAGAACTGCTCGACGAGGTCGTTGCTGGATCCGAAGAACAGCGGCCCGTGCACGGCATACCGGATCGTGGGGCCGGCGGCGCCGTCGGCCGCACCGGGCTCCTCGGGCTCCTCGCCGACGCTCCGCGTCACGGTGGTCACGTGCGCGACCCGTCGGGCGAACAGCACCATCGCCAGGAGCACACCGGCGGCGACGCCGATGGCGAGGTTGTGGGTGGCCACGACCACCACGACGGTCACGACCATCACGCAGGTCTCCGACAGGGGCATCCGCCTGAGCGTCGACGGCCTCACGCTGTGCAGGTCGACCGTGGAGACCGCGACGACCATCATCACGGCGGCGAGCGCGGCCATGGGGATCCGCGCCATGACGTCCGACAGCGCGCCGACGAGGATCAGCAGGAGCGTGCCGGCGACGAAGGTGGAGATGCGGGTGCGCGCCCGGCCGAGCTTCACGTTGACGACGGTCTGGCCGATCATGGCGCATCCGGCGATGCCGCCCCAGAACCCGGCGAGGATGTTGGCGATGCCGAGGGCCCAGGACTCGCGGGACTTCGAGGATCCCGTCCCGGTGATGTCGTCGACCAGCTTCGCGGTCAGCAGGGTCTCCATGAGTCCGACGAACGCGACGCTCAGCGCGGTCGGCGCGATGATCTGCAGGGTCTCGATGCTGAGCGGCACCTGCATCACGGTGATCCCGGGGAGGCCGCTGGCGATCTCCCCCTGGTCGCCGACGTCCGGGACGTCGAGACCTGCGAGCATCGTGATCGCCGTGACCAGCACGATCGCGATCAGCGGGGCGGGGAGGGCCCGCGAGATGCGGGGCAGACCGATCACGATCACGAGGGTGAGGGCGAACAGCGGATAGACCATGGCGGGCACGTCGAGCACGTGCTGCAGCTGCGCGGTGAAGATCAGGATGCCCAGGGAGTTGACGAACCCGATCATCACCGAGCGCGGGATGAACCGCATGATGCGTGCGAGGCCCAGCACCCCGAAGAGGATCTGGACGAGACCGGCGAGGATCACCGTCGGCAGCAGGTACTGGACGCCGTGCTCGGCGACCAGGGGTGCGACGACGAGGGCGACGGCTCCCGCGGCGGCGGTGATCATCGCGGGCCGCCCGCCGAGGATCGACATGGAGATCGCCAGCACCACGGAGGCGATGAGGGAGACCTGGGGGTCCACGCCCGCGATCACGGAGAAGGAGATGACCTCGGGGATCAGAGCGAGGGTGGTGACCGCTCCGGCGAGGATCTCGGTGGTCAGAGCGCGCGGGCGGCGGATCGCCTCGGCGACGGTGCGCACGGGTGCCTCGGCGACGGGATGGGGGGATGTCACGCACGGATCCTACGGGGTGCTCTGCGCCTCCTCCGCCGCATCCCGTGCGGGCATCGGCGGCCGCAGGGGACTACGCTCGAAGGACTGCTTCGACACTCCCCCGGCGATGTGCGCCGGGCCATCCGGACGGAGGACCGATGTCCGACGAGAAGCGCCGCTCCTTCGACGCCACCTGGCTCCCCTTCGGCATGCCGATCGGCATCGTGCTGGGCATCTCGATCGGGATGGCGGGGTTCGGCAGCCTCCTGGCCGGTGCCGTGCTGGGCGTGGTCCTGGGCCTGCTGATCGGGGTCGTGATGGGCACCCGTCGCCGTGCCGGCGAGCCGAGCGAGGAGGACATCGAGGACGATCTCGCCCGCAAGCACGGCCTCTACGGCCCGCAGCGGATGCAGGACGAGGCCGAGCGCCGCCTCACGGCCTATGAGGAGGGCGAGGCGAGGCGCCGGGACCCCTCGGAGAGCCGGGACCCCTAGGAGACGGAGACCGGGAGCACTGGCGGGTCCGCCGACGAGTCCGGTGGTGCGTCCTCGCCCGGCGAAGGTCCCGACGACGACGCCTCCGCGGGCCGTCCCTGAGGCGCAGATCCCGTTCCTGAGGCGGACAAGGGCTTTCCTGACTCCTCCACCGTCGACACTCATCCACAAACCAGTCTGCTTTCGCCGGATTCGGAGTGACGAGTGTCATGCTGTCGAGACCGACGAGGCCCCTCGTCGGCAGAAGACACCCTGACCTTCCCCAGGGAGGAGATCTCCGTGAAGATCACCGACACGCATGACCGAGCAGCCCAGCACTTCGACTACCTCGATGATGAGGAATCGCCGGCGATGATCGCTCCGGCGTCCGACGGCGGTGCGCTCCCGCCCGGTCGGACGACGGATCTGGCGCGCTTCGCGGCGCTCAGCGCCGCCGCCTCCACCGCCGGCAGGACCTATCCGACGATCATGCGCCGCTCCGCCTGAGCGGGCTCCCTCCGTCCGACGCGGCGGCGAGGTCGACCAGATGGTCGACCGGGCCGTGGCCCCGCTCGGGGGTGCGCGAGAGCTCCCAGGCCCTCGCTCCCTCGAGCGCCCGCTGCAGATAGCCGCGTGCGGCGGACACCGCCGCGAGGTCCACGGCGATCCCGGCTCCTGACGTCCTGCCCGCGTCTGCGCCTCGGGCAGGACTCCTGTCCGTCCGTCGGGCATGCTCGGCGGCGATCGCCGAGGAGAGCGTGCAGCCGGTGCCGTGCGTTCCGCGGGTGCGGATCCGCGGGGCGCGCAGCAGCTCGACGCCGCCCTCATGGGCGACGACGTCGGTGACCTCGTCGTCGTCCTGATGCCCGCCCTTGAGCACGACGGCCCGCGGACCGAGCGCCCGCAGGCGCTGCGCCTGCCGCGTCATCCCCTGGACGTCCTGCGCGACCGGTTCGCCCAGGAGAGCGGCGGCCTCGGGCAGGTTCGGGGTGACGATGTCCGCGAGCGGCAGCAGACGGTCGCGCAGCGCCTCGCCGGCGCTCTCCGGCAGCAGGGCGTCGCCGCTGGTGGCGATCATGACCGGATCGAGGACGACGATGCCGAACGCCGAGCGGCGCGCGGCGATCTGCTCGGCGAGCGCCTCGACGATCTCGACCGAGGTCAGCATCCCCAGCTTCGTCGCATCGATCTCGATGTCGTCGATCACCGAGATCAGCTGAGCGACGACGAAGTCGGCGGGAGTCGGCAGGATCCCCTGCACACCCTGGGTGTTCTGGGCGGTGAGTCCCGTGATCACGGACGCGCCGTAGACGCCGAGCGCGGTGAAGGTCTTCAGGTCCGCCTGGATGCCGGCTCCTCCACCGGAGTCCGAGCCCGCGATCGTCAGGGCGGTCGCCGGCCGTCGGGGCGCGGGCTCAGGCGTGCGGACGTTCTCCATGTGACGATCCCTTCGCAGGTGCTGACCGGTGCAGGTTCGACGGGTCTGATCTCAGCCGACGCCCCGCGTCGGCACCCCGTGCCACTGCCGACGATGCTACGCGTCCCCTCCGCCGCAGGCCGGTCCTGTCCGTCGGGTCCTCCCGCAGGCGAGGTGTGCCACCGGAGAGGTGCACCACCGGATCGATCTCGCCGCTCGGAGGATCGCATACCCTGGGCGGGCGCCCGACGTCGCGGCGCGGCCGACGGGACGACCCGTCGGTCCCCTCCCCGGGCGAGGACGGCCTCGCGGAACAGGCAGCATCACCGTGCCGTCACTCCCCGCCCCGTCGTCGCGCCCCGCATCGCCCCTGACCGTGCAGACCGTGCTGACCGTGCTGACCGTGAAGGACGGTCTCCGCCTCGGCCTCGGCTGGGGATCGGTCCTGCTCACCACGGTGCTCGCGCGTCCGCTGGCCTCTCCCCTGCCCTCCGCCGTGCTGATCGGCGTGCTCGCCGCGATCATCGCGGTGATCGTGCTGTGCGCGCTGGGCGTCGTGCATCAGGCCGAGGCTCTCGCCCGCCGCCTCGGCGACCCCTACGGGACCCTCGTGCTGACCCTGTCGATCGTCGCGATCGAGGTGGTGCTGATCGCGGCTGTGCTGCTGGGACCGGGCGACCATGCGACGATCGCCCGCGACTCCGTCTCCGCGGTGTCGATGATCATCCTGAACCTGGTCATGGGCGTGTGCCTGATCGCCGCCGCGGTCGCGCGACGGCGCCGACGTCGACGCACCTCGGCAACCGATCCTGGACCGGGCGCGACGCACGTGCCGCGCGCGAACCCGCGCGGCGCCGTCGTGTACCTGGCGATGCTGGCGGTCCTCGGCACGACGGCCTTCGCGCTGCCGGCGCTGATCGGCGTCGACGGCGCCTACTCGCGAGCGCAGGAGCTGCCGATCGTGATCCTCACGATCCTCGCGTACGGGGCGTTCCTGATCCTGCAGACCGGGCGAGGTGCCGCGGCCTTCCAGGAGATCCCGCCCGACGACGACGCCGCAGCTGCGGCCGACGACCCCGACGGGACAGGCGACCCTGACAGCTCAGGCGACCCCGCGGGGGCTCGTCGGCCGATCCGGGAGATCCTCGTCGCCCACCGGGGCGAGCTGATCGCGCGCGCGGCAGTCCTGATCGCGACCGCGCTGCCGATCGTGCTGCTGTCCCACAGCATGGCCGACCTGCTCGACGACGGTCTCGCACGCCTCGGAGCGCCCGCCGCGCTCGGCGGGGTGCTGATCGCGCTGATCGTGTTCACGCCAGAATCGATCACGGCGGTTCGCGCCGCCGTCGGCGGCGAGATGCAGCGGGTGGTGAACCTGTGCCATGGGGCGCTGGTCTCGACCGTCGGCCTCACCATCCCGACCGTCCTCGCGATCTCGATGCTGACCGGTGCGCACGTCGTCTCCGCGGAGTCCCCGACGATGCTCGCTCTGCTCGGCGCCTCGCTCGCGATGACCGCGCTGACGCTGCTCGCCCGCCGCCCCGGAGCGCTCCACGGCGCGGTGCATCTGGGGCTCTTCGGCGTCTACGCGCTCATCCTGCTCGGCTGACCGTCGCCCGCGCCGCTGGTCAGCTCGTCCCTCCCCGGACACCCGGGCGTCACCGGAGGTTCGGGCGGATCGGCGATGCTTCGGCGCATCGAGGCTCCGACGGGCGGGAGGACACCATGGCCCTGTACGACGGCGACCTCCTGCGCGGGCCCCGTGCACGGGTGCGGGAGATCGATCCCCTGGACGTTCTCGACGGGGATCTGCTGGACGGGGTGGACATCCAGGGGGCACGGCCCGACGGCTCCCGGGCCGACGGCGGGGCGCTGCTGGATGCCTTCGCCGAGCTCGGGGCGAGCACGGAGGCGCGCCTCCACCAGCGTCTGGGCGATCCGACGGCGACGCTCGCCGAGATCGCGCTGTTCCTCGAGGTGCTCATCGCCCACGGGCGCGGGCGCGCCGAGGACGTCGACGCGCTGCGTCCGCGCTGGGAGGGCGAGATCGCCGTCGTCCGCGACACCTCGGACGCCGAGTGGCGCCATCCCGCGGTCTCCCTCGCGATCGTCGCCGCGGCGAGCGGGCATCCGTTCGCCGCCGAGACCGCAGCGTTCTGGCGCCTCGAGCGGCCCCGCTGGATCCCGACCCATGCTCCGCTGACCTGGACAGCATCCGCGCCGGGTCAGGCCGCGGACCTGCTGCCCAGGCTTCGCGCGGAGATCGATGCACCGGCACATCGGCCGGGCGTCCGTCGCGCACATCTGCTGGCCGCGGCGGCGGTGAGCGGCCAGCGGCCGGTGGAGCATGCGGCCGAGCTGCTGGACGCCTCCTCGGATCTCGGGGCCCGCCTGCATGCCGCGACGGCGGCGGTCGCGTGCGCGGTGCCGCAGGTGCCGCTGTGGGGATTCATGTTCGATCCGGCGAGCAGCTCCTGGCTGACCCGCGCCCGGCTGGTCGCCGAGGACGACCGTCTGCCGCCATGCGTCCGCGATGCCTCGCAGGAGCTGGTCCGCTTCAGCCGCGCCGTCGGCTGACGGGCCGGAGCACCCCGATCGGCTACGGTCGCCGCGTGGACGCGATGACGCTGAGGATCCCGACCGACGCCGGCGAGCTGGCCGGCCTGCTGTGGCTGCCTGAGGAGGCTCAGGGGTCCGGGGATCCCTCCGGCCCGGGCCCCGATCCGGTGCCCGGCATCGTGGTGCTGCAGGAGATCTTCGGCCTGTCCGACTCCCTGCGGAGACGCTGCGCCGATCTCGCGGCCCTCGGCTGCGCGGTGCTGGCCCCGCAGCTGTTCGCGCGGCTGGACCCACCCGTCGTCGGCCTCGAGGAGCAGACGGACGGGGAGACCTGGATCGCCGAGGGCGTGACCCTGACCAGTCGACTGCCGTGGGAGCGGGCAGAGGCCGATGCCCTCGCCGCACGCGAGGCCCTGCGCTCCCATCCTGCCGTGGATCCTGGACGCGTCGCGCTGCTGGGCTTCTGCTACGGCGGCGGGCTGGCCTTCTCCGCCGCGGCGACCGCCGCCGAGCACGGCGACCCGGTCACGGCGCTGGTCAGCTACTACGGCTCGGCGCTGCCGACCCTGCTGGAGCGGGCGGGATCGGTCGACGTGCCGAGCCTGCACCATTTCGGCACCGCCGACGCCTTCATCCCTCTCGATCAGGTCGAGCGGATCCGCGAGGCGGTCACGGCCCACGGCTCCCGCGACCAGGTCGAGTTCGCGGTGCACGAGGGCGCAGGCCATGCCTTCGACAATCCGCATCCCCTCCTGCATCACGCGAAGGCCGCCGACGACGCCTGGGAGCGCACCTCCCGCTTCCTCCGCTCCGTGCTCACCCCTTGACCGAACCGGACATGAGCCCGGCGATGAAGTAGCGCGAGAGCAGGACGTACACCAGCAGCGTGGGCAGCGAGGTCAGCAGCGCACCGGCCATCGACACGCCGTAGTCGGTCAGCAGCGCCCCGTTGGCGAGGTTGTTCAGGACGAGCGTGACCGGCCCGTTCACGGCGGTCGAGAAGAAGACCGCGAACAGGAAGTCGTTCCACGCGCTCGTGAACTGCCAGATCAGCACGACGGCGAAGCCGGGCACCGCGATCGGCAGCGCCACGGACCAGAAGGTGCGCAGCATGCCCGCCCCGTCCATCGTCGAGGCCTCGACGAGCTCGCCGGGAACGGTCTCGAAGTAGTTGCGGAAGATCAGGGTCGTGATCGGGATGCCGAACACGACGTGCAGCAGGATCAGCGAGGGGATGCCGCTGGGGATCGGCAGCGCGAGCACCAGCTCCAGCAGCGGGATCATCACCGCCTGGTACGGCAGGAACATGCCGAAGAGGATCAGCGTGAAGACGATGTCAGCACCGGGGAACCGCCATCGCGAGAGGACGAAGCCGTTCATGCAGCCGAGCACCGAGGAGATGATCGTGGAGGGCACGACCATCATCGCCGAGCGCAGGAGCCCCGGCGCCAGCTGGTCCCAGGCCGTCGCCCAGTTCTCCAGGGTCCAGCTCGAGGGCAGCAGCCAGGCGCGCGCCGGGCTCGCATCGCCCACTCCTTTGAAGCTCGTGATGAGCAGGACGTACACGGGGATCAGCACGAACACGACGCCGGCCAGCAGCAGCACGTAGCGCATCGTCAGGATCGCTCCGCTGCGACGGCCGCGGGAGCCGGATGCCGAGGGGGCGGGGATCGGTGCGGGCGCCGGCAGTCCGGCGTCGGTGCGGGAGGTCGCGGCGCTCATCGGCGGTTCCCCCTGCTCTGGGAGATGAGATACGGGACGATCAGCACGCCGACGACGACCAGCAGGATCGTGCCGACGGCCGCGGCGTTCGCGTAGTCGTAGCTGGACTTGAACACGAACATGTCCACCGCGGGCACCTTCGTCTGGTAGTTCGCGGGCTTCGAGATCGACATGATCAGGTCGAAGGACTTCAGCGACATGTGCGCGATGATCACGACCGCGCTCATCAGCACGGGCGTCAGCTGCGGGAAGATCACGTGGCGGTACATCTGCAGCTCGCTCGCGCCGTCCACCCGCGCGGCCTCGCGCAGATCGTCGGGAACTCCCCGGAATCCCGCCAGGAACAGCGCCATCACATAGCCCGAGAGCTGCCACACCGCGGGCAGGGCGATCGCGAGGATGCCGAAGGTGACGTTGTTCCACCAGGGGTTCTGCAGGAACCCGAGTCCGACCATCTGGAACAGGCGGTTCAGACCGGAGGCGGACTCTCCCTGGTTCGAGTTCAGCAGCCACCGCCAGACCACGCCCGAGGCGACGAAGGAGATCGCCATCGGGAAGAGGTAGACGGTCTGGAAGATGCGCCCTCCGCGCAGGGGGCGCTCGAGCAGCCATGCCCAGACGAAGCCGATCGCCATCGCGCCGACCAGGAACGCGACGGTGAACAGCACCAGGTTCGCCATCGAGTGGCGGAACGCCTCGGTGGCGAACAGGTCGATGTAGTTCTGCAGGAATACGAAGGAGATCGGCTGGCGGCCGTTGGCCTGTGCCGCGGTGTGGTTGTCCGTCGCGGACATCCACAGGTTCTTGAAGATCAGCCCGTAGACGAACACGCCCACGAGGATGAGGGACGGCGAGATCAGGAGCAGGGCGGGGCCGGAGCGGCGCACCCGGGAGGACAGGGACTTCGTGGCGGACACGGGCACCTCGGCATCGACGAGCAGCGGGGGGACGACGGAGCGGGCGGGCCGACGCAGCAGGCCCGCCCGATCCGCCGGTCAGCCCATGTTCTGGCCGGCGACGTCCGCGAGCGCCTGCTGGTAGCCCGCCAGGTCGGTGGCCCCGGTGGTGAACTGGCTGGTCGCGTCCGAGATCGCGTTCAGCCAGCCGATCGAGGTGGCCGCGCCATGGGCGATGGACGAGCAGATCTGGTCCTCCGCGAACGAGGTCAGCGCCGTCTGCTGATACTCCCCGAACTCGGAGGTGTCCACATCCGTGCGGGCCGGGATCGACCCCTTGGCGAGGTTGAAGGCGAGCTGGCCGTCGACCGAGGAGATGGTGTCCAGCCAGGCCTCCGCCCCGCCGGGATGCGGGGCGCCGTCGGGCAGGGTGAAGGAGTCGGCGAGGAATCCGAAGATCCTGTCAGCCCCGCCCAGCTCGAAGTACACGTAGTCGTCCTGGGGCGCGAGCTCGGCCTGCTCGAAGGCCGCGACCGCCCAGTCGCCCATGACGTTGTAGCCCGCGGTGCCGTCGATCAGCTGCTGCGTGGCATCGGGCCAGTCGAGGCCGTCGCGGTCGGTGTTGGTGTAGCCCATCATCGCCTCGAACTGCTCGAGCGCGGTGGTGACCTCGGAGCCCGACCAGTCGGTCGAGCCGTCGAACAGGCCGTTGTAGGCCGTGGCGCCGAGCGTCGCCATCAGCACCGCCTCGAGCAGGTTGACCTGCGTCCAGGTGGTCGCGATCGACAGCGCCGTCACGCCGGCGCCCTTGAGGGTCTCCAGCTGGCCCAGGAAGTCGTCGACCGTCGTCGGCGGCGAGCTCGGGTCGATGCCGGCCTCGTCGAGCACCGGCGTGCTCCCCCACACCACGTTCGAGCGGTGGATGTTCGAGGGGATCGAGTAGATCGCTCCGTCGGCGGTGAGACGCTCGATGAGGGCCTCGGGGAACGCCTCGGTCAGGCCCAGGTCGTCGTACAGATAGGAGACGTCGAGGATCTGCGCGGCGTCGATGTAGTCGTTGAGCTCGGCACCGGCGTGCGCCTGGAAGGTGTCCGGCGGGTCGTTCGCCTGCAGCCGGGACTGGAGCATGTCCTTGGCGGCGGAGCCGGCACCGCCGGCCACCGCGCCGTTGACGAACTCGGTGTCCGGATGCTGCTCGTCGAAGACCTCCACCAGGGCGTCGAGGCCGGCCTTCTCCGAGCCGGACGCCCACCAGGTGAAGACCTCGACCTCGCTGTCATCGCCGCCTCCGCCGCCGGAGTCGTCGGAGCCGCCGCATGCGGCCAGGGAGCCGGCGGCGATCGCGGCGCCGGGAAGGATCAGTGCGTGCCTGCGGGTGATCACCTGAGGTTCTCCTTTGAACATGGTCCGGCGGGACGCCTGACCTCCAGGTCGCGCGGCGGGCTCGTCGGGTCCGACCCCGCCGCTCGCCCGTCCATGGTGACACGCGACACACCGCCGCGCAGGCTCCGTCGGCCGCTGTGGCGGACCGTGACGCAATCGTGCCGTGAGCGTGCACGGCCCGCGGGCACCAGCTCTCCCGGCTCCCCGCTGCGGGCTCCGCCGGATCCCCGGATCCCCGGACTCGCGGATCCCCCGCCGCACCTCACGCCTCGAGCACGACCTCCGCTCCGGAGGCGGCCGAGCGGTAGCAGGCGTCGAGCACGAGCGCACGACGCAGGGCGTCGGCGCCCATGCGGTCCACGGCCCGGCCGGAGCGCACGTCGGCGAGGAAGTCTCCGACCGCCTGCGCGTGATGCCCGTCGGGGCCGACGGGCGGGGTGATCACCGCAGGCATGTCCTCGACGTCGGTCCACACGCTGATCTCCGCGCCGTCGGGCCCGCCCCAGGAGATCTCCGCACCGCCCTCGGAGCCGTAGAGGGTGACGTAGCAGCGGTCGTGGGGGATCCACTGAGCCCAGCTGGCCTCGAGCAGCAGAGTCGCCTCGCCCTGATCGTCATGGAGGCGGAGGAAGGCGCTGGCCAGATCCTCGACCTCGAAGGGGGTCCCCTCGGCCACCGGCGAGATGCCGAAGCCGCTGCCGCCGCGACCGAGCGGACCGAACTCCGCGTGCGTGGTCGCGGAGACGGTCCGCACGGCCGGCTCCCCCAGCAGGTGCAGGGTCATGTCGAGCATGTGGACGCCGATGTCGGCGAGGGCGCCGCCGCCCGCGGTCTCGGCGCGCGTGAACCAGGTCCCGAGCCCGGGGATCCCCCGACGTCGGATCCAGCCGGTCTTGGCGTAGTAGACGCGGCCGAGCAGCCCCGCATCGATCGCCCGCTTCAGCGCGGCCACGTCCCCGCGCCGCCGATGGTTGAAGGAGACCTCGAGCAGGCGCCCCGTGCGCTCGGCGGCCTCGACCATGGTGCGGGCCGCCTCCGCGGACTGGGCCATCGGCTTCTCGCACAGAACGTCGACCCCGGCCTCGAGCGCATCGATCGCCATCGGGGCGTGCAGGAACGTCGGCGTGGCGATCGAGACGACGTCGAGGTCCTCGGCGGCGAGCATGTCCCGATGATCGGCATAGCGGCCGACGACCCCGTGCTCCTCCCCGAAGCGCTCGAGAAGCTCGGGCTCCATCGCCGTGAGCGCGACCAGCTCGACGGTCGGATCGGCGGCGTAGGCCGCGAGATGCTGCTGGCCGGCCCACCCCAGCCCGATCACCCCCGCCCGCAGCCGGCGGGGCCGGTTCTCCTGCTGGTCCTGGCGCTGGTCCTCGTGCCGGTCCTCGTGCTGGTCCTTCTGCTGCGGTGCCTGGGTCATGCCGGGGCGCTCCTTCCGTCGTCGCGTTCGTGCCGCTCGGGCGGGATCGAGCCTATGCACGCCGCCGCCCAGGGAGGCGTGCGCCGCGCCGCCCCGCAGCGAGGACTCCCTGACCCGTTGAAGCGCTGAAGCGCCCCTTCGTCCCCGCACCCCCGCCGGCAGACTGCCATGCTGGTGGGTGCATCCGGCATGCCGAGGGATGCACCCGATGCCCGACGCCCGACGAACAGGACGGTCCCCATGCGCGCCATCGTCGCCCAGCAGAAGAAGCAGCCCGCGGTCCTCACCGAGATCGCCCCGCCCGGCCCGCTCGGCGAGGACGAGGTGCTGATCGAGGTCTCTCACTCGAGCGTGAACTACAAGGACGGGGCGACCGTCGTCGGACGACCGGGCTTCGTGCGCTCCTGGCCGCTCGCGGTCGGCATCGACGCCGTGGGCACGGTCGCCGAATCGACCTCGGCGCGCTTCGCCCCCGGCGATCGCGTGGTGCTCAACGGCGGCGGAGCCGGCGAGTCCCGGCCGGGCGGATTCGCCGAGCGCACGGTCGCCCGCGCCGCCTCCCTCGTGCACGTCCCCGACGCGCTGAGCACCATGCAGGCCGCATCGATCGGCACCGCCGGCTTCACCGCGGCCCTCGCCGTCCTCGCGCTCGAGGACCGCGGGATCTCCCCCGACGACGGGGACGTGCTGGTCACGGGCGCGGCGGGCGGCGTCGGGTCCGTGGCGATCAGCCTGCTGGCGGGACGCGGGCACCGCGTCGTCGCCTCGACCGGCCGCGCCGACGCCGAGGGCGAGTACCTCCGGGGCCTGGGCGCGGCGGAGCTGCTGGACCGCCGCGAGCTCGCCGAGCCGTCGTCGGCGCCCCTGCAGTCGGCGCGCTGGGCCGCGGTGGTCGACGGCGTCGGCTCCAGCACCCTCGCCAACGCCCTCGCGCAGACCCGCTACGGGGGCGTCGCCGCCGCCTACGGCCTCGCCCAGGGCTCGGACCTGCCCACCACCGTCCTGCCGTTCATCCTGCGCGCCGTCTCCCTCGTCGGCGTCAACTCGGTCGACGCGCCGACAGCGCTGCGCGAGCGCGCCTGGGCGCTGCTGGGCGCGGAGCTGGACCTGTCCGCGCTGGAGACGATGACCGAGATCGTCGGCCTCGAGGGCGTCCTCGAGGTCGCGCCGCGGATCCTCGAGGGGAGGATCCGTGGGCGCACGGTCGTCGACGTGCGAGCCTGAGGCGCCGGCCGAGCCCGTCCCCGGGACAGCTATCCTGGGCCCGGAACCACGGGCCCCACCGAGGAGGCGACCATGACCGCCAGGACGCCCGACGACACGATCGACACCGAGGTCGAGGAGCTGCTCGAGGAGCTCTCCGCGCTCGCGGACGAGCGGATCCTCGCCGTCAACCGCCGCCACGGCGACGACCATGCCGTGAACCTCAGTGCGCTCCGCGCGATCGCCAAGCGCCTCAGGGCCCGCCCCGACCTCGTGCGCCCGCTGTGGGCGACCGGGGACACGGCGGCCCGGCTGCTCGCGGTCCTGGTGTGCCGTCCGAAGGTCCTGGACGCCGACGAGCTCGACGCCATGCTGCGCGAGGCCCGCACTCCGAAGCTGCAGGACTGGCTCGTCGGTTACGTCGTCGGGAAGGGGCCGCACGCCGAGCTGCTGCGCAGCCGCTGGTTCGCCGACACCGACCCGGACGTCGCCGCCGCCGGCTGGGCGCTGACCGCCGACGCCGTCGTGAAGCATCCGGACCGGGTCGACCTCGACGGACTCCTCGACCTCATCGAGACCCGCCTGCAGGAGGCACCGGACCGCCTCCAGTGGCAGATGAACACCTGCCTCGCGATGATCGGCATCGAGCATTCCGAGCACCGGGAGCGTGCCCTGGCCATCGGCGAGGAGCTCGAGGTCCTCAAGGACTATCCGACGCCGCCGAACTGCACCTCCCCCTTCGCCCCGACCTGGATCGCGGAGATCGTCCGCCGCCGCGAGGCCGGGTGAACTCCCACCGCAGGACGAGCAAGGAGCCATCATGGAGAAGCTGCCCGCACCCACCTCCGCCCGCGCAGGATCCTCGTCGTTCACCGGCGAGGTGCTCATGGAGCAGCTCCGCGGACCGCTCGGCGACTCGCGCATCGGCATGGCCCATGTGCACTTCGCGCCCGGCGCCCGGACCCACTGGCACAGCCATCCCGTCGGCCAGACCCTCTGGGGCACCGACGGCCTCGGGATCGTCGCGACCCGCTCCGGGGACACGATCACCCTCGCCCCCGGTGAGACCGTGTGGATCCCCGCCGATGAGGAGCACTGGCACGGCGCCCTGCCCGATCGGCTCATGGCGCACCTGGCCATCCACGAGAACGACGCCGACGGCACCCAGGTGACCTGGCTCGAGCCCGTCACCGACCAGGAGTACCAGCGCGCAGCCGCCGCAGCACTCTCCTGAGCAGGCGGATCAGGCGGTTCAGGCCGTTCAGCTGTTCGCCGGGCCGACCCACACCTGCTGGGCGTTGACGAACTCGCGGATCCCGTGCGGTCCCAGCTCCCGGCCGTAGCCCGAGCGCTTGATGCCGCCCGACGGGAGCCGCGGGTCGGTCTTGACGATCCCGTTGACGCTCACCTGCCCCGCCTCGATCCGACGCGCCATCGCCGCGCCCCTCTCGGCGCTCGTCCACACGCTCGCCCCGAGGCCGAAGCGGGTGGCATTGGCCAGTGCGAGGGCATGCTCGGCGTCGTCGGCCCGCATCACCGCCGCGACCGGCCCGAACGTCTCCTCGGTGCAGGCCGCCATGCCCGGCTCCACCCCGGTCAGCAGCGTCACCGGGTAGAAGAAGCCGGGCCCGTCGGGCACCTCGCCGCCCATCACGCAGCGCGCACCGGCCGCAACGGTGGCGCTGACCTGCGCGTGGAGGTTCTCGCGGAGGTCCCCGCGGGCGATCGGCCCCACCTGGACGTCCTCCCTCCGGGGGTCGCCGACGGTCAGCGCCTGCAGATGCTCGGTCAGCAGATCGACGAACGCGTCATGGACGGGGTCCTCCACGATCAGCCGCTTCGCGGCGATGCAGGACTGCCCGGCGTTGATGATCCGCGAGAGGGCCGCCACCCGCGCCGCCTCCTCGAGATCGGCGTCCGCCAGGACGATGCACGGATCGGAGCCGCCCAGCTCGAGCACCGCGGGCTTGACCTCGGAGGCCGCGATCGCGGCCACGACCGCACCCGCACGGTCCGATCCGGTGAAGGACACCGCCCGCACCCGAGGATCCCGGATCGCGACCTCGACGTCGGCGGTCGCGGCGAGCAGGTTCTGGAGCAGCCCCTCCGGTGCTCCGACCGCCCGGAACACGCCCTCGATCGCCGCAGCGCAGCCGGGGACGTGCGGGTCGTGCTTCATGAGGCACGTGTTGCCCGCCATCAGCGCCGGAGCGCAGAAGCGGAACGCGATCCAGAACGGGGCGTTCCAGGGCAGCACGCCGAGCACCGGTCCGAGAGGCAGATGCTGGACGTACGAGGACGTCGCGTCCGAGGCGATGTGCTGGTCGGCGAGATACTCCTCGGCATGCTCGGCGTAGTGCTCGGCGGCCCAGGCGGCCTTGCCGACCTCTCCGCGGGCCTCCGTGATGGGCTTGCCCATCTCCTCGGTCATCAGCGGGGCGAGCTCGTCGACGTGCTCGCGCAGGTGGGCTGCGACGGCCCGCAGCACCTCGGCGCGCTCACCGAAGCCGACCTCCCGCCAGCTCCGGAAGGCGTCGTCGGCCCGGGTGATCGCGGCGGTGATGAGATCCGGTGCCATCGCGGGCACCTCCCGCACCACATCGCCGGTCGTCGGGTCGACGGCAGACAGCACGGTCGTGCTCTCCCAGCCCATGCTCTCCATGCCCATGGCGTTCTCCTCTCGGTCGCCGCCGGTCTCAGGCCGACGGCGCATCGTGCACGGTGAAGTCCTCGTCGAGGGTGAAGAAGGAGGCGCAGCCCTCCTCGGTGATCCGCACGGTGTCGGAGATGCCGACGGTCTTGTCGCCGTCCACGCCCCACATCCAGGGGATCAGATGGAACGTCATGCCCGGCTCCAGGGGCCGCTCGTCGCCCTCCATGAGCGAGAGGATGTACCCCTCGTCCCAGCTGGGCGGGAAGGCGATCCCGATGGAGTAGCCGGCGCGCGTGACCAGATGCGCGCCGACGTCGTTGTCCTCGATGATCCCCCGGGCCAGCCGATCGACCTCGGACACGGTCATCCCCGGTCGCATCGTGGCCCGCAGCTCCGTCAGGGCGCGCTCCATCGTGTCCTGGGCGCTGCGCATCGACTCCTCCAGGGGGCCGTTGACCACGGTGCGCATGATGGCCGCGTGATACCGCCGGAAGCAGCCTCCGACCTCGAGGAACACGTGATCCCCCGGCATGATGGTGCGACCCTCCCAGGTGGCGTGGCCGATCATCGTGCGGGGCCCGGAGGTCACATACGGCATGACCGCCGGGAACTCCCCTCCAGCGCGGAACATGGCTGCCGAGATCTCCGCCGCGACCTCGTTCTCGGTGACGCCGGGGACGGCCGCCCGCAGCCCCGCCTGCATGCCTGCCGCGGCGGCGTCGGCCGCGCGTCGCATGACCTCGATCTCGACGTCGGACTTGCGGATCCTGCCCTCCTCGACGATGCCGAAGCAGTCCACGAGCCCTTCGCCGAAGGCGTCGTGGAAGCGGTCCTGCTGATAGGCGGGGAAGTAGTAGCTGTTGCGCTCGTAGCCCACCCTCGAGTCCGCCAGACGCATGTCGCGCAGCGCGCTGACCAGCTCGAGGATCGCATCGCCGGTGTCGGGATAGGCGCGCGCCCCCTCCACCCAGGTGCGCTCGACGACGTTCGAGAGCTCCATCGCACGGGTGATCATCACCGGCTCCGCCTCCAGCGGCACGATCAGCGCCTGGAAGAACGAGTACCCGCTGGTCTGATGGTCGGTGAGGTACATGAGGTTCTCGGGATCGGTGATGATCACGGCGTCGAGCCGACGGTCGGCCATCCGCTCGCGCAGCTCCCGCAGCCGCCGCGCGTACTCCTCGGCGGGGAACGTCATGTCATCCCGGCGGCGCATCAGCGGGCCTCCCTCTCAGACGGGGCCGCCACGGTGCCGTCGGTGGCGTCGATCGCCTGCTCGAGGATGTCGAGCCCCTCGGTCAGATCGTCCGTCCCGATGGACAGCGGCGGGATCAGCTTGATGACGCGCCCGCCCGAGCCGCAGGGACCGATCAGGAGCCCTCGCGCGAAGCACTCCGCCTGGACCTGCTGGGCGAAGGCGCCGTCGGCCGTGTCCAGTCCCTGCATCATGCCGCGACCTCGGACCTCCCACCCCCTCCCGGGCCGCGCCGCGGCGATCGCCTCCAGGCGCTCGCGCATCACGACGCCCTTGTCCAGAACGTCCTGCAGGAAGGCATCGTCCGTGAGCCGCTCCAGCGCCACCGTCCCGGCCACGAAGGAGATGCCCTGGCCGCGGAACGTCCCCGTATGGGCGCCGGGGCTCCAGTGCGCATCGACCTCGGGCCGGTTGAGGTTCACGGCGATCGGAGTGCCGATCCCGCCGAGGCCCTTGGCCAGCGTGATGATGTCAGGATCCAGACCCATCCCGTCGAAGGAGAAGAAGCTGCCGGTGCGGCCCATCCCCGCCTGGATGTCATCGATGATGAAGAGGGCCCCGACCTCACGGGCCAGGGCCTGCACCTCATGCAGCCAGTCGGCGCTGGCGACGTTCACTCCGCCTTCGGCCTGCACCGCCTCGACGAGGAACGCCGCGGGCGGAGTCAGCCCGCTCGACGGGTCCCGCAGCGCCGCGCCGTACTCGGCGACGGCCGTGCGACCGCCGGGCGCAGTCTCGAAGGGCAGGCGGTGCACGTTCCGCAGCGGCACCCCGGCCCACTGCCGGAAGGCCTGGTTGGCGGTCGCGGCCAGCGAGCCGAGCGTCATCCCGTGGAAGCCGTGGCTGAAGGCGACGACGTCGGGCCGCCCCGTGGTCAGACGCGCCAGCTTGAGCGCGGCCTCCACGGCGTTGGAGCCCGTGGGCCCCATGAACTGCAGACGATGATCCATGCCCCGCGGCGCCAGCACCGCCTCGTGGAAGCGCGCGATGAAGTCGCGCTTCGCGGTCGTGTGCGTGTCCAGGCCGTGGACGATGCCATCGGCCTCGAGGAAGTCGATGACCGCCCGCTTCATCGCCGGATCGTTGTGGCCGAGGTTCAGGACCCCGGCACCCGCGAAGAAGTCGATGTACTCGGTGCCGTCCTCCGCCCTCTGGCGCGAGCCGGACGCAGAGGCGAAGACCGTCGGATAGCTGCGGCAGTAGCCGCGGACCTCCGATTCGTGCTCGTCGAAGATGCTGGTGTCGATCGGTGCGGCTGCGGCGTCGCCGCGGGTGGTGCTGTTCATGCTGCTGCCTCGCTCTCCCCTGCTGCGGGGTCGTGCCGTCATCGGTGCTGGGTGGTCGCCTCCTGCTCTCCGGTCCCCGCGGAACCCGCGATGACCATGCCCTGTGATGACGCTCACACCTGATGGTGCTCCCCGTCAAGCACCCGGGCCGAGCGGGGCGGAACCGGAACCCGATATCGGTGCATGGCACATCGAGTGGCATGCGCTCGGCATGCGACACCGGTTTCAGCGGACACCTTCTGTCCTCGCGGGGCGGAACCATCGTTCCCATGAGCTGACCCCCCGCACCAGGAGGAGACCATGAGCACGACCGTCCAGATCACCATCGACGCCCGCGATCCGAGGTCCCTATCGATCTTCTGGCGCGACGCACTGGGCTACGTCCATCCCAGTCCGCCCGGCGTCGAGCTGCCGGCGGGCGCCGACCCCCTCGTCGCCTGGGATGAGGCGCTCGAGCGGTCGGGCATCCCCGTCGAGCTGCGCAACTCCTCCTCCGCCCTCGAGGACCCCGACGGCTCCGGACCGCGCCTGTTCTTCCAGCAGGTGCCGGAGGAGAAGACCGTCAAGAATCGCGTCCACCTGGACCTCCGTGCCGCACCGGGGCTCGAGGGCGAGGCTCGCATGTCCGCCCTCGAAGCGGAGTGCGCGCGCCTGGTCGCGCTCGGGGCCTCCCGCCTGCGCCGCGTCGAGCCCGAGCCGCCGATGAGCGCAGGGTTCATCGTCATGGCGGATCCCGAGGGCAACGAGTTCTGCCTCGACTGATCGGGACGTGCACATCCGACTCCCTCCCGTGGATAATCCCTGAGGACGCATATGGCTCTGCCCGATCCCGAGCGCGTTCCCCGAGCGTCGGGCGCAGGCGGACGACGGCGAGGAGATCCCACCCGATGAACGCACCCAGCGCCCCCGCGAACCATCCGCGGACCATCGGCCAGGAGGGCCCGTGGATGCCGCCCGCGTCGGCAGCGGAGGGCCGTGAGGCCGGACGCAGTCTGCGCAAGTCGCTGCCGCGCAAGGCGCTGGCGGTGCTCGGGCCGCGCACGAGGGATCCGCTCGAGGTCCTGGACTCCCAGAACCTCACGCGGGTACCGGAGCTGGTGCCTCTGCGCGAGGAGCGCATGGCCGCGAGTCCGCTGGCTTTCTACCGGGGGTCCACGGCGGTGATGGCCGCCGATCTCGCCCTGGAGCCCCATACCGGCGTCGTCGTTCCGTCCAGCGGTGACGCGCATGTCGCGAACTTCGGCTTCTACGCCTCCCCGCAGCGCACCCTGGTGTTCGACCTCGACGACTTCGACGAGGCCGCGTGGGCCCCCTGGGAGTGGGACCTCAAGCGCCTGGTCACCAGCGTCGTCCTCGCGGGGCGCGTGAGCGGCAGGACCGAGGCCATCCTCCATGAGGCGGTGACCGGTGCCGTGCGCGCCTATGCGACGGCGCTGGACGCCGCCGGCGAGACCGCTCCCCTGGAGAAGTTCTACGCGCACTTCGACGCCGATGCCGCGGGGGACGCGCTGCCGTGGGAGGCGCGCAAGGCCCTCCGCACGGCGACCTCGCGGGCCCGGAAGCGCACCGGAGAACGAGCGGTCCGCCGCCTCACAGAGGCCGACGCGGACGGTCGGCTGCGCTTCGTACCGGATCCGCCGACGATGCAGCGCCTGGACGAGGCCGCGGAGCGCCGCACGGCCCTCTGGGTCCACCGCTATCTCGACGCCGCATCGCCGGAGGTGCGAGTGCTCATGCAGCACTACGTGGTCTCCGACATGATCCGGCGTGCGGTCGGGATCGGCAGCGTCGGCACCCGATGCTCCCTGATCCTGCTGCAGGACGGCGACGGGGCAGGCCTGATCATGCAGTCCAAGGAAGCCGGACGCAGCGTGCTCGAGGAGTACGGGCGGATCTCCCAGCCGCGTTCACTGACGGACCTGATCGCCGCCCGCGGAGAGGGCGCCCGAGTGGTCGGCATGCAGCGGGTGCTCCAGGCGGTCTCGGATCCGCTGCTGGGGCATCTGCAGGCACAGGGCCTCGACCTGTATGTGCGGCAGTATCACGACATGAAGGGCGGGATCGACGCCGAGACCCTCGACGACGAGCCCTTCACCCTGTATGCGCAGGCCTGTGCGCTGACCCTCGCGCGCGCCCACGGTCAGTCCCCTCTCGTGCCGATCGTCAGCGGCTATCTCGGCGGCGGAGGCCGCGTCGGAGAGGCGCTGTGGGAATGGTCCAACGCGTACGCCGATCGCGCAGAGGCCGATCACGCCGCGTTCGCGGCACGCAGGAGCGGGAGCGCCTGAGCCCTGCGCTCAGGCGCTGTCTGCCTCCTCCGGATCTGTCGCGTCGGGCCCGTCGAGTCGGGATTCCCAGCCGCCCTCCTCGAGCACGAGGTTCAAGCGCCAGCAGTGGCCGGCCGCGTCGTCGACCGTGGGGCCTCACCCGTGTCCACGAACACGGGCAAGGCCCCGACGTCAGCAGAGGAGCAATGCACCCGGCGTTATCGAGACGAGGACGCGAAGCAGCGGCGGCGCATCCGGTCGACGGACGACGGACGACGGACTCCGCGCAGAGGACGGAGACTGGCCCCATGGACGAGAGATCTCCGGACGCCGACAGGATCGCCGACGGCATCGCGCGGCTCAGCGAATGGATCGATGCGGGCAATGCGGGCCGAGACCCTGAGGCGGCGACCTGGGCGCGGCTGGCGAAGATCACCGAGGAGGCCGGCGAGGTCGTCGCCGCACAGATCGGGGCGACCGGGCAGAACCCTCGCAAGGGCGTCACCCACACGGCACTGGACGTGCAGGAGGAGCTGATCGACGTGGCTGTGACGGCCCTCGCCGCCCTCGAGCATGTGCGCGGCCACGATCGGCGATCGATCGCGCTGCTCGAGGACAAGCTCGAGCGGACCCTCCGTCGGGCGGGTCTCGACGGATGACGCCGGGCCCCTGACATCCGGTCATCCCCCGGGGATACTGGAGGCAGAAGGAGGCGATCATGGTCGACGACGACTCCCGTCGCAAGGTCCTCGCGCTGAGGGCAGAGTCCGCCGAGCTGACGATCCCCGCCGGGATGGCGCACCGCAGCGCCGACGAGCGGGCCGAGATCCACAGCCGCCTGTTCACCACTGTCGGGCAGCTCCCCGCACTCGCCGAGGCCGGCCTGTTCGGCACCGATGCGCAGCGTGCGCTCTACGTGCACTACGAGGAGGGACCGGTCTGCGTGGCCGTGGTGCTTGACCCGCCGGTGTCGGTACGGGCCCCGTCGTCGGCCGCCCTCGAGGACCGCGTGCGCGACCACGTCGCCGAGCACCGGGGTGTGGTCAGCGCCGACGTCCACCCGTTCGGCAAGCGGGTCTCTCGCGACCGGGCGCTCGAGATCCTGCGATCGCTGCTCGACGACGCCCGCTGACCCCGACACCTCACGGCCCGCGGCCTGCGACCCGCGACCCGCGGAGGCGCACACCATCAGCGTGATGGTGGAAGCATGGTCCTCGGACCATCCGTCCGCGGACAGAGCCGCGGCGCAAGCAGGAACAGGGAGTGCATCGATGACGATCAGGATCATCCACGTCGGACTGGGCGGCTGGGGAGGCGACTGGGCGCGCACCGCGATCCCAGCGGTCGACGAGATCGAAGTCGCCGCGATCGCCGATCCCAGCGAGCCCACGCTGAGGAAGGCGCAGAAGGACCTGGGCCTGCCCGAGGACAGGGCGTTCCCGTCGCTGACCGCAGCACTGGCCGGCGTGGAGGCCGACGCCGTCGTGATCACCGCACCGGCCGTCACCCATGCGCCGCTCGCCCTCGAAGCCCTCGAGGCCGGCAAGCATGTGATCGTCGAGAAGCCCTTCGCGAACACTCTCGAGGAGGCCGCCGAGGTCGCCGCGCGCGCCGAGGAGCTGGGGCTGGTGCTGCAGGTCAGCCAGAACTACCGCAACTATCCTGCGCCCCGGGCGGCCGAGCGGCTGCTGGCGGAGGGGGCGATCGGGGAGATCGCCTCGCTGAGCATCGACTTCCGCCAGTGGGACAACGACCGGGCGTTCGACGCGCACCCCCATTACCGCTTCCCTCATCCGATGCTCTACGACATGGCGATCCACCATTTCGATCTCCTGCGCAAGGTCACCGGGCAGGAGGCCGTGCGGGTGTTCACGAAGGTCAAGGACCCCTCCTTCAGCAAGTACGTCCAGGAGGCGCAGGCGGTGATGGTGATCGAGATGGCCGACGGGCTGGTCGTGAGCTATCGGGGCAGCTGGCTCGACCGGGGGGAGCCGACGCCCTGGGCGGGCGAGTGGCGGATCTCCGGCGAGGACGGCGAGCTGCGGTTCACGAGCCGCGGCGGCGGCGCGTACGAGGACCCGACGGAGAAGGACAGCGTGGTGCTGCGTCTCGTCGGCGAGGAGCCGACGGAGATCGAGCTCGAGACGATGCCGCTGCTGGGCCGGTCGGCCGGCCTGCGCATCTTCGCCGACGCGATCGAGAACGGGAGCGTCCCGGAGACCTCGGGTCGTGCGAACCTCGGCAGCCTGGCGCTGATGGAGGCGGCCGCGCGATCGGCCGAGTCCGGGCAGATGGAGGAGGTCGTCATCCCCTGAGCGGACGGCCGCTCCGGGCGGCGGGGCAGCTCTCCCCCGCCGCCTCCGACGGCCGTGCTGCCGGGACTGCCGGTGTTACCGGGACTGCCGGTGCTGCCGCGGCTGCTGGCGATGGCGCAGGCGCCGTCGTCGTCGGCTCTGTGGCGCCATGCGATCTCGACCCCAGGGTGAGGGCGAGCAGGGACGAGGCGAGCAGGAGGGCGATCGCGCTCAGCGGCCCGGGCGCGAGGCCGTCGAACAGGAGACCGCCGAGCAGTGTGGAGACCGCCGACAGCGAGGTCAGGGCCCCCATGGTGCGCATGCGGCCGCCGCTGCGCAGGCTCACAGCGCCGGCGATGAGGGCGAACAGCGTCAGGACCATCGCCAGCAGGGGGAAGACGTCGCCGTAACCGAACAGGGTGGCGCTGCTCCACGGTTCGAGGGTGTACTCGCGGGCTCGGCCGACGGCCTCGAGGCCGTCGGGACCGGTCTCGGGGACCCGCCAGGTGGGGGCGATCATGATCGCGAGCGCGCCGACGGCCGCGGCGACGGCTGCTATGCGTGCGATCATCCCGGCGACTCCCTCGTGCAAGGCCCCGACCCGAGGGGGGAGCGTTCACGACCATGGTTCCGCCGACGGGCGGTCCACCGCGAGAGCAGGATCGGCATCGTTGCAGAACGGTGATCGGTTCCTGCGCTATCCCCTCGTCGGCCCCTCATCGACGACGGCACGGGTCCAGGACCCTGCACCCACTGCGACGGGATGTCCGGCATAGGCTGGCCCCGCCCCGTCGGCCGTGGCGTCGCAGACGACGCCGCCCGACAGCGAGCTCAGCGCAGAGCTCACCGACAAAAGAGTCCACCCATGGATGATCTCGTCCTGAACTGGGACCTCGGCACCGGGGGCCTGCTGATCCTCGCCGTCGCCTCGATCGCAGCCCTCCTCGTGATGATCATGGCGCTGCGGATGCACGCCTTCCTCGCTCTGCTGATCACGAGCCTGCTGACCGCCGTCGCCGCCGGCATCCCCGCCGACCGGCTCCTCGAGGCGATCGGCTTCGGCTTCAACTCGACCCTCGGCGACGTGATGCTGCTGGTGGGCCTCGGCGCGATGCTGGGGCGCATGATCGAGGCCTCCGGCGGCGCCCAGGTGCTCGCCGAGAAGATGATCGGCATCTTCGGCGACCGACATGCCGGCATCGCCCTCTCGGTCGCGAGCCTGCTCATGGGCTTCCCGATCTTCTTCGACGCCGGTCTCGTGGTGATGATGCCGATCATCTACGCCGTCGCCCGCCGCACCGGCGCCTCGTTCCTGTCCGTCGCCTTCCCCAGCGCGATCGCGTTCTCGGCGATGCACATCTTCGCGCCGCCGCATCCGGGACCCGTGGCCGCTTCGAACATCATGGGGGCCGACGTCGGGCTCGTGCTGCTGGTCGGTCTCGTCTTCGCCCTCATCATCTGGGCCGCTGTCGCGCCCCTCGCCGGCCGGGTCCTCGGCGACCGCATCCAGGTGCCGGTCCCCACGATCCTCGACTCGACCACCGAGGACACCGGCTTCGAGTCCCGCCCGTCGGTCCCGAAGATCATCTCGATGCTGCTGCTCCCCCTCGTGCTCATCCTCATGAACACGGGCCTGAACACCATCGCCTTCACCACCGCCGACCCCGAGGCGTTCCTCGCGCAGCCGGTCGTGCAGGTGCTGCGTGCCCTCGGCGCGACCCCGATCGCGCTGCTGATCACCGTGCTGGTGTCGATGGTGGTGCTCGGCTGGGGCGCCGGGAAGTCCGGGACCCTCATCGAGAAGATCCAGGACTCGTCGCTCGGCCCGATCTGCTCGGTGGTCGTCGTGACCGGTGCGGGCGGCATGTTCGGCGGCGTGCTGCGTCTGACCGGCATCGGCGACGCAGTGGCCGGATCCCTCAACAGCATCGGCCTGCCGGTCATCGTCGCGGCCTTCCTGATCGCCCAGATCGTGCGCATCGCGCAGGGCTCGGCGACCGTCGCACTCACGACGGCGGCCTCGCTCATGGCGGCCGTGGTCGCGGCCGGCGACTTCAGCGCCCTCCAGATCGTGGCGATCGTGATGGCCATGTCCGCGGGGTCCGTCGGCGTCTCGCACGTGAACGACTCGGGCTTCTGGCTGGTCTCCCGCTTCTTCGGGCTCTCGATGAAGCAGACCCTGGCCAGCTGGACCATCGTGCAGACGGCGATGGCACTCGTCGGCTTCGCCCTCTCGCTGATCCTGTACGGCATCGCCTCGATCGGCTGAGCGCCCGGGGCGCGGGCGGCGAATGGCCCGCGCCCCGCGGTGCCGACCGCTCAGGACGGGGAGTCGGCGCCGTGGCCGCTGAGGCCAGTCACTCGACGCGGACGAGCCGCGCCGACAGATCCTGCAGGTGCGTGGCGCAGCAGGGCGGTCGGCATGATGCGACGCGAGCCTCGGATGCGATCGCTGAAGCTCGCCAGGGGCGTCAGAGGACAAGACCCGGGTCCATGGAGCTGATGCTCTTGCCCTTCTCCCGTGCGTAGGCGATCTCGCGCCGCGCTGCTGATCCGAGGTATCCGCCTTCGCTCACCACTCGCACCTCGTCCGACACGTCGATTCGGCGAAGATGCAGCTCACCGAGTGCTTCTCGTCGGGCGGGCGTCAGTTCCTCATCGATCGCTTCGGGCGCGAGCACGATCATCCCGAGCGCGGTCAGACGTCGCCGCTCCGACTCGAAGAGCCCCTGGAAGCGGAGCGAGCCGCAGAGGCAGACCACTCTCGGCCGGTCGCCCGCATTCATGCGTGAACCTTCCTGACTAAGGTGCTGATGCTCGGAATGCTCGCACGTCTCGCCCCAAGAGGTGAGCACTGAGAGTGCGGCAGGATCGACCTGTCCCGACGGAGCGGACGCAGTGGCGGAGGATCGTATGCCGTCCCTCATCGTCCAGCCCAGCACTCGCGGCGGCGTTGCCCTCATTGCCCGCTTCGGGATGTGGAGCAGAACCACGAACTCTGCTCTGACCAGCAGTGGGCCCGGAGGGGATCGAACCCTCGACCCGCGGATTAAAAGTCCGATGCTCTACCGACTGAGCTACAGGCCCGTGCCCGTCGCGCCGTCCGCAGGGCACAGGGCGCGGGACGGGTGAACGGGCCACACCATCCTAGCCGCGAGCGCAGCGCCCCTCCCTGCCCGTCCACAGAGCCCCTCCTACGCCTTCACAGAGCCCCTCATGCGCCCTCGATAGTGGCCCACCTCACATAGCGGCGATGCGGAGCGCAGCCGAACACCGTCGGCGTCGAGCATCACTGCAGGTCATCTCGAAGCATCCGGAGCAGGACAGGCCCGTCGGCCGGCGCTGTCGATCATCACGGTCGCGTTACGACACTCCGAGGATCCGCGCCGTCAAGAGGGGTGGCGCTGGGGTTTCGTCGGGCTTCTCGCTAGCGTTGTCGACCGCTATGGGCCATTCACCGAGAACGCTCGACGACCGCCTATCGATCCAGGAGAACAGCTCGACCCCCGACGACCTCGTCGTCACCTCCCCCGTCCCGAGCGACGGGGCCGCCATGTGGCGGATCGCCCGCGACAGCGGCACGCTCGATCTCAACTCGTCCTACGCCTATCTGCTGCTGGCGCGGGACTTCGCCTCCACCTCGCGGGTGGCGATCTCCGACGGCGAGGTCGTCGGGTTCGTGACCGGCTACCGCCGCCCGGAGGCGCCCGAGCGCCTGTTCATCTGGCAGGTCGCTGTGGACTCCGCCCAGCGCGGCCGACGGATCGCGGCCCGGATGCTCGACTCGCTGCTCGCCGATCTGGCGGACGCTCCGGCCGACGACCAGGCCAGCGCTCCTGCTGACCGCCCGAGCGGTGCACTGCCGCCCGTCGAGGTCCTCGAGACCACGATCTCCGAGGACAACACCGCCTCGAAGCGCCTGTTCGCCTCGCTCGCCGAGCGACGCGGCGCCCGCCACGAGGTGCACCCGCTGTTCACCGCCGCGGACTTCCCCGACGGCCACGAGGCCGAGCCCGTGCACGTCATCGACCGACTGAGACCCATGGCCTGACCTGCACGTCGACCCTCGTCGCAGCACCCCGCCCCCACCCACGGCACCGCCTCAGCTCCACCGCACCGCCTCCGCACCACCCCTGCTCCGCCGGACTGCCCCTGCACGCACCGGTGCTCCTGCACGCCCCCGCCCGACCGATCGCCGACCGAAAGGACCCCTGCCGTGACCATCACTGCACCCTCGAAGCCCACCGCTGCCGCCGCCGTCGAGGACCCCACCGCCCTCGAGTCGCAGGTGCGCAGCTACTCCCGCTCCTGGCCGACCGAGTTCGCGACCGCCGTCGGCAGCACCATGACCGACGTCGACGGCAAGGAGTACCTCGACTTCTTCTCCGGCGCCGGCGCGCTGAACTACGGCCACAACCATCCTGAGCTGAAGAAGGTCCTCATCGACCATCTGCTCGAGGACCGCATCGTGCACGGCCTGGACATGTTCACCGACGTGCGCCGACGCTTCCTCGAGACCTTCCGCAGCGGCATCCTCGAGCCGCGCGGTCTCGACTACAAGGTCGTCTTCCCCGGTCCCGGCGGCGCGAACGCCGTGGAGGCCGCGCTGAAGCTGGCCCGCAAGGTCACCGGCCGCGAGTCGGTCGTGAACTTCACCAACGCCTTCCACGGGATGACCCTCGGTGCCCTGTCCGTCACCGGCAACTCGCTCAAGCGCGGCGGCGCCGGCGTCCCGCTCGTGCACGCCACCCCGATGCCGTACGACGACTACTTCGGCCAGGTCGTGCCCGACTTCATGTACCTCGAGCGCCTGCTCACCGATGCCGGCAGCGGGCTGAACAAGCCTGCCGCGGTGATCGTGGAGGCGGTGCAGGGCGAGGGCGGCATCAACGCCGCCCGCGCGGAGTGGCTGCGCGGTCTCTCCGAGCTGTGCACGAAGCACGGCATCCTGCTGATCGTCGACGACATCCAGATGGGCTGCGGCCGCACCGGCGGCTTCTTCAGCTTCGAGGAGGCCGGGATCGTCCCCGACATGGTGACGCTGTCGAAGTCGATCAGCGGCTACGGCCTGCCCATGGCGATCACCCTGATCAAGCCCGAGCTGGACATCTGGGAGCCCGGGGAGCACAACGGCACCTTCCGCGGCATCGGCCCGGCCTTCGCGACCGCCACCAAGGCGATCGAGCTGTTCTGGAGCGACGACGAGCTGGAGAAGTCGACGGTCGCCAAGGGCGCCTACATCGAGTCCCGCTTCAACTCCATCGCCGCCCGCCACAGCGAGACCCATGAGCTGATCGTCAAGGGTCGCGGCCTCGCGCGCGGCCTCGGCATGCCCTCCGGCGAGATCGCCGGGCGCATCACCGCCCGCGCCTTCGAGCTGGGCATGCTGGTGGAGACGTCCGGGCCCGACGACGAGGTCGTCAAGCTGCTGCCGGCGCTGACGATCACCGACGACGAGCTCACCCGCGGTCTCGACCTGCTCGAGCAGGCCATCGACGAGGCCCTCACCGCCTGAGACGGCGACCGCCGTCTCTGAGGCGGCGACCGCCGACTCTCCGGCCGACGCACCGCCGTCGGCCCGGCCGACGCACCCGTCGGCCTCTCCCCCGCAAGCGACCGGAAGGACCCCTGCACCCATGATCGTGCGCACCCTGGACGAGATCACCGACACCGAAGCCGACGTCAAGTCGGAGAACTGGCGCTCCAAGCGCATCATCCTGGCGAAGGAGGGCGTGGGCTTCTCCGTCCACGAGACCACCCTGTACGCCGGGACCGAGAGCGAGTTCTGGTACGCGAACCACATCGAGGCGGTGTTCATCACCCACGGCGAGGGCGAGATCGAGGACGTCGCCACCGGTGAGGTGCACCAGCTGGCGCCGGGCAGCCTCTACCTGCTCAACGACCACGACAAGCACATCGTGCGTCCGCGCACCGAGATCCGCTGTGTGTGCGTGTTCAACCCGCCGGTCACGGGCCGCGAGGTCCACGACGAGAACGGCGTGTACCCCCTGGTGACGGAGGCTGACGCCGCGGCGGCGCCCGTCGCCTGATCCCCGCCTCCGCACCGGCGGAGCCGGATGACGAGACGACGGGAGGGCCCCTGCGCAGCGATCGCTGCGCAGGGGCCGTCTCGTCGGGCGCCCGTCAGGCGGCGGAGCTCCTGCTGCGGCCGACGAGCCACAGGATCAGCCCGATGATGAGGAGCAGGAGTCCGAGCCCTCCGCCGAGCACGGCCGTCAGGATCCCGCCGACAGTGCCGAGGATGGCGCCGATGGACACCGGAGGTCCGGCCGCGAAGGGCGTTCCGCCGCAGTCGATGCTGTAGTCCCCGGCATCCTCGGCGGTGAAGGAGTCGAAGGAGACCCATCTGTCCCCGCCGCCCTCGTAGCTGTAGTTCACGGAGGTGCCGGTGCCGACGCTGTCGGGCGCGGGGCCGCCGACGGTGCAGTACGGCTGGCCGGCGCCCTCCTGCACATAGAGCACGACGAGCTCCCCCTCCTCGGCGGTGATCGTGGCGGCGCCCTCGGGGTGCTCGATGATCTGCTCCGCGTCCCCCGTGATCCTCAGGATGCTGACGATCGCGATGGTGATGCCCACCGCCGCGGCGAGCCCCAGGATGATCCCGCCGATGATCATGAGGACCTTCGGGGCCTTCGACCTCCGCGGGGGTGCAGGAGCCGGGGCTGGCGCAGGGCCGCCGAACGGCGGCATCGGCTGCGGCTGCAGGGGCGAGGACTGCGGTCTGCTCATCGGTTCCTCCGTGGTGCTCGGTCGGCCGCGGACAGAGTACCTGCACACAGACCAGCTGGACGCAGAGCAGGCGAACGCTGAGCAGCTGAGCAGCCGAGCAGACGAACGCAGGGCAGCATCACGGCGGGGCATCCGGGCACGGCGGGGCATCCGGCGGGGCATCTAGACTCCTGGCATGCCCGATCCGCTGGTCCTCGCCTCCGATCTGGAGACGGAGCTGGTCGAGAGGCGCTCGCGCTTCCTCACCCGTCTGCATCGCGTCGAGGACGTCGGCCGGGCCGACGAGCTGATCCGTGCAGCGCGCCGTGAGCATCCCGATGCCCGCCACCATTGCACGGCGATGGTCATCGGCGAGCGCGACGGGACCCCGCTCGTGCATCGCTCGAACGATGACGGGGAGCCTTCCGGGACCGCCGGCATGCCGATGCTCCAGTCGCTGCTGCATGCAGGCTTGACGGACACCCTCGCGATCGTGATCCGCTACTTCGGGGGCATCAAGCTGGGTGCGGGAGGGCTCGTGCGCGCTTACACCGCCGGGGTCGAGCAGGCCGTCGAGGCCGCCCGCACCGAGGGGGTGCTGCGCCGCAGGACGGGCCTGGCCGTCGCCCGGATGGAGGTTCCGCTGGCGGAGATCGGTGCGGCGGAGAACGCGGTGCGGATCTGGGCGGCGGGGCACGGCGGGCAGGTCGAGGAGACGGGGTACTCCTCGCGTCTGGCGACGCTCACGGTGCTGCTGGATCCTGCGGATCTGCCCCGGCTGGAGGCCGACGTCGCCCGGTGGTCGTCCGGGCGCATCGAGGTCCGGGCCGACGGGACGCGCACGGCCGATCTCCCCCTCGCCTGATCGACCCGGCCGTCGGCCTGACCGAGGCGGCCGTCGGCCCGACCGAGACTGCCGTCGGCCTGGGTGCTACCGTCCGCCGCCGGCGTCGATGCCGGGCACGTCGAGATAGCTGTCGGGCACCATCGTCAGCGGTCCGCAGCTGCCCTCGGGGGCCTTCAGCAGCAGAGCGAGGACCTCGAGGGAGAGCTCGCCGGCGAGCTCGGCGAAATCGCCGGTGCGCTCCTCCGGGTCGACCGCATGCACCCAGCGCCATCCTGAGCCGGGATCGTCGCGCAGGGCGACCGGATCCCGGGAGACCGCGAAGCCGACCCCTACCGGTCGGACCACCTCCAGCACCGCTTCGAGCACGGCGCCGAGGTCGCCGCCCGTCACGGAGACCAGGCTGTCGCCGCTGGCCTGGCCCTCGGCGACCTCGATCGCGAAGGTCCCGGTCAGTGCGATGTCGTCCCACTCCAGGGGCTGGATGGCGGTGATCGCCCCGACCTCGTCCCAGGCCGAGCACAGCACCTTGGCGATCATGCGGCTGCGGGCGAGCGCGGGCTGCAGACCGGCCTGGCGCATCTGCACGTCGATCGCGAGCGAGCCCTCGAGCCGGCCGCGCTGCGCGATGATCCCCTCGGGCACGACGTTGGCGTTGTAGAGCAGGGCGTAGTACGGGACCCTCAGCGCCTCCTCGAGGGCGGGGTCCTCGTCGGGACGGTGCACGAGCGGGCCGAAGTCCTCCCGCAGGATCATCCCGAAGTCGTCGCGCAGTCGACGCACCTGCTCCTCGACGTCGATGTCGGGCCGGTCAGACAGGTCGGGCCGGTCGGGCCGTCCATGACCCGCCGCGTCCGGAGCTCGAGCCACCTCACCCACGTCCTCTCGCGTCCCCCGAGCCCCGCGTGGCCAGCCCGTAGACGACCATCACGATGAGCGCCCCGATGACGGCGAGCAGGATGGTACCCAGGCTCCACGGGTTGCTCATGATGCCGCTGATGCCGTCGCCTCCGAAGAGGCCGCCGATGAGACCGCCGACGAGGGCGCCGACGACGCCCAGCACGATGGTCAGGCCGAGGCTGAGGGACTGCTTGCCGGGCATGATCGCGCGGGCGATCAGGCCGATGATGCCGCCGATGATGATCCAGGAGATGATCGCCCAGAGGAGACCCATGATCCGTACCCCGTTCCGCGAGTGCTGACTAGCGCTGTCGGCCGATCCGACATCTCCCATTGTGCCCCTGTTGTGCCGGATATCACAGTGCATGGCGCCGACCGGTGCGTCGCGGCCTCTGACCGGCGGACGACGTGGGGAGATGTGATCTCGGGGATTCCGCCCGGCATCCGCCCTCGTCGCAGGTGAACGGCGGATGAACTCGATGCTCTCCGGCTGGCCGGAGAGCGGGAGCGGGCGCATCCTGTCGTCGGCCGGCATCCGACCGGCTGGTCGTCCCACCACCGAGAACGGACCCCCACTCGACGTGTCAGCATCCGCGCCGGCCCTTCTCCCCACCCTCCTCGCGGGCGATCGCGCGCCCGCTCCCCGCACCCTCGTCGACATCCTCGAGCGCACCGTCGCCGCCCACGGCGATGCGCCCGCCCTCGACACCGGTGCCGTCTCCCTCACCTACGCGCAGCTGCATGCCGCGGCCGAGGAGGTCGCCGACCGGCTCGCCGCGCTCGGCGCCGCTCCGGGCGACCGCGTCGGGGTGCGCATCGCCTCCGGCACCACCGACCTGTACGTCGGGATCATCGGCATCATCCTCGCCGGCTGCGCCTACGTCCCGGTCGACGCCGACGACCCCGACGAGCGCGCCCGCGTGGTGATGGAGGAGTCCGCGGCGGTCGCCGTGATCGGGGACGGCCTCGCGATCACCGCGACCGACGTCGGCGCCGGACGGCCCTCTCGGCAGCGGGAGGCGGTCTCGACCGCCGACGACGCCTGGATCATCTTCACCTCGGGATCCACCGGGAAGCCCAAGGGCGTGGCCGTCTCCCATCGCAGCGCCGCCGCCTTCGTCGACGCCGAGTCCCGCCTGTTCCTCCAGGACGAGCCCATCGCCCCTGGCGACCGCGTCATGGCCGGGCTGTCCGTCGCCTTCGATGCGAGCTGCGAGGAGATGTGGCTGGCCTGGGCCCATGGTGCCTGCCTGGTGCCCGCTCCCCGCTCGCTCGTCCGCTCCGGCGTCGACGTCGGCCCCTGGCTGGTGGCCAATGGCATCACCATCGTCTCCACCGTGCCGACCCTGGTGTCGCTGTGGCCGAACTCCTCGCTCGAGAGGGTGCGCCTGCTGATCATGGGTGGCGAGGCCTGCCCGCCCGAGCTCGCCGCCCGCCTGCAGGCGCCCGGCCGCGAGGTCTGGAACACCTACGGACCCACCGAGGCGACCGTCGTCGCCTGCGGGGCGCGGCTCGACGGCACCGCGCCCGTGCGCATCGGCCTCCCGCTGGACGGCTGGGACCTCGCCGTCGTCGACGAGGCGGCCTGGCCTGCAGCACCGGATCTGCCACGGCCTTCCGCTGCTGGAGGCGCGCCCGGCGACGCTGCGCGGCCACGTCCGCGGTCACAGCCTGGTAGCCGCGGGTCTTCGTCGAGGTCCGGCGAATCTCCCGCGAGATGACCGACGGGCATCGCCCCAGGTGGCGAGCGATTCTCCGTACACCCCAGCCCGCCTTCGACGCCGTGGATATCTCCGAACGCTCGGTGAACGTCAACCCGACTCGGACCATCCAGCCACCTCACCCTCCGAGACCCCCGCCGACCGGGAGTATTGCTACGACGCTACGACACCACCGAGGAGGACCGATGACGAACAGGCAGCAGCAGGCGGACGAGCGCGCTTCGTCCGAGCATGGACGAGTGGACATTCGCCGCCTCGACCAGCCCGGCGATCTCGGATGGGTCATCCAGACGCATGGCGAGGTCTACGCCCGCGAATACGGCTGGGACACCAGCTTCGAAACGCTCGTCGCGCAGATCGTCGCCGACTTCGCCAGCGGTCACGATCCCGACCATGAAGCCGCGTGGATCGCCGAACTCGACGGACGACGCGCCGGATGCATCTTCTGCGTCGCAGGCGAGGACGACACCGCCAAGCTCCGCATCCTGCTCGTCGATCCGAGCGCGAGCGGTCACGGCCTCGGGGCACGACTCGTCCGCACCTGTCTCGACTTCGCCCGCGACGTCGGATGCCGGCGGATGACGCTCTGGACCAACGACGTGCTGACCTCCGCCCGCCGCATCTACCAGGCAACCGGGTTCACGCTCGTCGACGAAGAACCCCACCACAGCTTCGGCCACGACCTCGTCGGGCAGACCTGGACCCGCGACCTCTGAGCGTTCCGACGCCACCCCTCACGCCTGTTCACCGGGAGGCACCAACGGTCGCATGCCGCCGCGGCTGAGTCCTGGGCGCAACCGCCCTCAGGCACGCGCCACCTTCCGCTATCGAGGCTCTCTCGCGGGGATAATCGTCTGCTGTGACAGATTTTGAAGCGTTGATCGAGGCTGGTTCCTCCGCCGACGTGTCCGGGTGGGATTTCTCCTGGCTGGACGGGCGGGCGACCGAGGAGCGTCCCGCCTGGGGCTACGCCCGGCAGCTCGCCGATCGACTCGGGCGGGCATCGGCGTCGCTGGACATCCAGACCGGCGGCGGAGAGGTGCTCGCCGAGGCGGAGGTCTTTCCCGCGACCGCGGTGGCCACGGAGTCGTGGCCACCGAACGTCGCGAAGGCCACTCGGCTGTTGCATCCGCGAGGTGTCGTCGTCGTGGCCGCCCCTGACCAGCCCCCGCTGCCGTTCGCCGACGAGGCGTTCGACCTGGTCACCAGCCGGCACCCCGCGACGATCTGGTGGGAGGAGATCGCCCGCCTCCTCCGGCCGGGCGGCCATTACTTCGCCCAGCACGTAGGCCCGGCGAGCGCCTTCGAGCTGATCGAGTTCTTCCTCGGCCCGCAGCCGGAAGCTCGCCGCGGACGCCACCCCGACGACGAGGCGGCCGCTGCCGAGGCCGCGGGGCTGGAGATCCTCGACCTGCACACCGCGAAGCTGCGGATCGAGATCCACGACGTCGCCTCCGTGGTGTACCTGCTGCGGAAGGTGATCTGGTGGGTGCCGGGATTCACCGTGGAGAAGCACCGCGACCGGCTCCGGGACCTCCACGACCTCATCCAGCAGAACGGCCCCTTCATCGCGCATTCGACCCGCCACCTGATCGAGGCCAGGCGACCGCTGGCGTAGACCGGCTCGAGCCGCTGGGAACGGTGAGGATCGCGCCGAGCACGTGCACGGCGAGGAGGGATCCCGTCAGGGCACGATCCGCGTTCCCGTGACCTGCGTGCGCGGCAGGCGGCCGGCGCGGGAGACGCCGGTCATCTCGTCGCCGGCGATGGTGACGTCGAAGTCGAGGTTCAGGCGCATGGGCTTGCTGACCCGCTGACGCCAGCGCACGCGCTCCGCCCCCTCCTCCCCGATCTCGACGGCGATGTCCTCTAGCGGCACGGTCTCGGCCTTGCTGCGGGCCTCGCTGCGGATGCCGCTCGAGTCGCGGGTGAAGGTGTAGACGGCGGTGATCGTACCGATCGGGGTCTTCATCGACACGTCCCAGGTCCCGATGACGCTCATGCGGCGACCTCCGCGTCGCGACCTGCGGCGCGCCAGACGGTGCCACGCCGCTCGTACTCGAACAGCGCCTCCACCGCGAGCGCGATCCGCGGCCCGAACTCCCGCTCCAGCAGGTACAGCGCCAGGTCGAGCCCGGAGGTGACGCCGCCGGCGGTGACGAGGTCGCCGTCGTCGACGACGCGCGCCCGGACCGGGGTCGCGCCGGTCGCCTCGAGCACGTCCATCCCGAGCACGTGCGTGACGACGTTCCGTCCCTCCAGCAGGCCACCCATCGCGAGCGCGAGCGACCCGCCGCACACCGTCGCGACGCGGACGTCCGGATCGGCCATCGCCTCCGCGATCATCCCGGTCGCCGCCGTCGCGGCGAAGCGGGCCAGGAGCACCGGGATCGTCTCGACGCCCTCGTCCGGGTCGCCGTCGACGGGCCCGGAGGCGCCGGGCACGACGATGATGCCGGGGCGGTGCGGGTCGAGGGCCGCGGTCGCCTCCAGCGCGAGGCCGCGCGTGCCGGACACGACCCGGCGCGGCCCCTCGGCGCTCACGAGCTCCACATCGAGGCCGCCGCCGAGGGCGTCGCTCCCCGCGGCGAGCACCTCGAACGGGGCGATCACGTCGAGGGGGTCGAACCCGTCGAACAGCACGATCTGAACGCCTCTGCGCATCTGCACTCCTTCTGGTCGCTGCGGAGCCGATCCGGCTCCCTCATCGAGTCTTCTGCGCGCTCCCGCTCCTGGCGAGCGGCCTTCGAGCCAGGTATCTCCTGAATCTAGCCATCTGCTGGATCACCGCCGCCAGCTGGGTAGGGTCGGGCTATGCATACCGTCGCCGCCCTCGCACTGCCGGATGTGATCGCCTTCGATCTGGCCACTGCGGTCGAGGTCTTCGGGCGTGCGAGCCTGCCCGATGGGCGCCCCGCCTACCGGGTGATCGTCGCCGGCACCTCGCCCACGGTCGACGCCGGTCCGCTGCAGATCACGACAAACGCGGGCCTCGACGCGCTGACGCAGGCGGACACGATCATCGTCCCGGGCCGCAACGACGCCGCCGCTCCCCTGCCGGACGGCCTGGCCGATGCGCTCCGCGCGGCCGCTGAGGACGGCACGCGGATCGCGTCGATCTGCGTCGGCGCGTTCACCCTCGCGTCGGCCGGGCTGCTCGATGGCATGCGCGCCACGACGCACTGGCTCGCCACCGGCCTCCTCGCCCGCCGATACCCCGGGATCGTCGTGGAAGCGGACGTGCTCTACACCGACAACGGGCGCATCCTTACCTCCGCAGGAGCAGCCGCCGGGCTGGATCTGTGCCTGCACATGATCCGCCGCGACTTCGGCGCCGCCGTCGCCGCCCACGCCTCCCGACTCGCCGTCGCGCCCCTGCACCGCACGGGCGGGCAGGCGCAGTTCATCGTCCGCAACCCGCCGACCTACCGCACCGCTTCGCTCGAGGACGTCCTCATCTGGGTCGAAGAGAACGCCCACCGCCGGCTGACGCTCAGCGACGTCGCCGATGCTGCGCACATGAGCGTCCGCACCCTCACCAGGCGCTTCCATCAGGAGACCGGCCAGGCCCCGATGGAATGGGTCGCAGGCGTCCGCATCCGCCACGCGCAGGAACTGCTGGAGACCACCGACCACGGCGTCGACCGCATCGCCCTCCAGACGGGCTTCTCCAGCCCGAGCAACTTCCGCGCCCAGTTCCGCCGCGCCGTCGGCGTCACCCCGAGCGAGTACCGGACGACGTTCGGCGGCCGTCCGCTCCCGCAGGAGATCCGATTCGAGCCATCTGAAAGCCACGGCAATGCTGTTACCGTGGCCCCATGACGCTCGCCGACGAGGGCACTCTGGAGACACAGCCCGGGAAGCAGGACGAGGTCACGGCGATCCCGACGCGCCACAATCCGGGCTCGCCGCTCGGGAACTGGCGGACGGAGCGGAGAAAATGCGCGTGGATCGAGTCGTTCCGAATCTCACCGTGACCCACCTGCGGCAGGCGGTCGCCGAGCATTCCGAGGCGCTCGACCTGCGGATCCTCATGGACCACGGCTGGATCGTGACGCTCGGAGACGAAGACGGGCACCAGCTCAGCCTGATGACGCGCGACGCCTCCGCGCCTGTCAACCCCGACGTCTCCGTCTTCGTCGACGACGTCCGCGCCGCACTCGCTCGCGCCGAGGCGTTGGGGCTGGAGATCGTGCACCCGCTGACCGAGGAGCCCTGGGGCGTCACACGCTTCTTCTACCGCGCCTCAGACGGCCGGGTAATCAACGTCGGCATGCACACGGAACCGCGCAGGTCTCCCCTTCGCTGAGTCGCCCTTCCCCGCCTCGCTCGGGTGCTCATCCCCCGGCGGGTCATGCTGCCCAGGTCCAGGTTGTTGGTCGGTTCGTCAAGTACGAGAAGCTGATGCGCGGGTTCAGCGAGGAGGAGCGTCGCGAGGGCGACGCGGAAACGCTCGCCGCCGGAGAGATCGGCCACCCGGCGATGAACGGCATCCGCCCGGAAGAGGAAGCGAGCGAGATTCGCGCGGAGGTCCCCCACGCGCACCGCTCGACCGAAACCACCGAGAATCACTCTGGAAACCCGATCGGCGCATCGAGGCTGAAGCCGCCGGTCTCGAGCAACGATCTCGCGATGTAGTTGGCGATGTTGCGGAAGCCGAGCGCGGAGCCGCGGAGGTGCTCGAGACGGCCGTTGATCGCCTCGGTCGGGCCGTTGCTCGTGCCGGGCTGGTCGAAGTACGCGAGGACGTCAGCGGCTCTCTTCTTCAGCGTGCGGCCGAGCCTGCGGAGCTCGACCAGAGCGGCCGGGACGCCGCGGGAGACAGCATCGATCACGCCCTGCATGGCCTTCCTCCCGGCGGCGCGATCCGGGTCGCGGTAGGCGGAGATCATGCGCTGGTAGATCCCCCAGGTCGCCTCGACCTCGACATGCTGCTCCGCGGCGAACAGTGCCTCCAGGCGGGCCTTCTGCCCGTCAATGAGGAACCGCGTCCCGGTATGGAGAGCGCGGCGGGCCGAGTAGAGCGGGTCGCCCTTCCGTCCGCGCCTGCCGAACACGTCGCGTTGAACACGGCGGCGGCAGTCATCGAGGGCGGTGCCGGCGAGGCGGACGACGTGGAACGGATCCATCACCGCCGTCGCGGTCGGGATCTCCTCGGCCGCGGCGGACTTGAAGCCCGTGAACCCGTCCATCGCGACCACGTCAACACCGTCGCGCCAGCTGCTCGGGCGTGCGGCGAGCCAGGTCTTCAACACCTGCTTCGAGCGGCCCTCGACCATGTCGAGCAGCCGGGAGGGCCCCGTCCCGGTGCGGATCGGGGTGAGATCGATGATCACGGTGACGTAGTTGTCACCGTGGCGCGTGTGGCGCCAGACATGCTCGTCGACGCCGGTCGTGGTGACGCCGTCGAACCGGGCCGGGTCATCGATCAGCGCCCGCTGCCCTTCGGCAAGGACCGCGCTGTTGGCGGTGTGCCAGGCGACGCCGAGCCCCGCAGCGATCCGGGTGACGGCGAGATGGTCGATCACGAGTGCTTCCAGCGCCCACCTCACCCCGCCGCGCGACAGCTTCGCCTTCGGCTCCGCCGCCCGCGTCGTGTCCTCCCGCCACGAGATCCCGCAGGTCGCGCACCGGTAGCGGCGAACCCGGACCAAGAGCGTGGTGGGGCGATGGCCGAACGGGTCGTGCGCGAGACGACGGGCAACCGTCCCGCGCGAGAGCGCCTGACTGCCGCAACCTCGACACCACGAGTCGGGCTCCGCGACGCGACACTCGATGACCGCCCGATCACGCCGCAAGTCCAGTCCGACGGCGTCGAGTCCGAGCTCGTCGAGGTGGCAGAACACGGTCAGATCAGGGGCAGCGAATGTAGCGTGGGACACGTCGAGGTCTTCCGTCGGACGGGCAGTGTGAGAACTTCCATCCTCGGGAGACCTCGACCCCTACCAGGACACCGACGCGCCCTCACCTACCCCCTCAACTGCGAAGAGCCCGAAATCCGGTCGGCGTGAAGCCTCGCCTCCGCTGATCAGGTGTGCGCGTGCCCCCCGGCGTGCCCCATCGAACGGCTACTGGTGTTCATCTCTGTCCTCCTCTGTCTGGTGAGAGAAGGCACGAAAAGAGGCCCGGAGCTGCGATAAACCGCAGTTCCGGGCCTCTCACCAGCCCCTTTCGGGGCCGAGCTAGGACAAGGGCCCTAGAAGTCCCAGTCGTCGTCCTGCGTGTCCACGGCCTTGCCCATGACGTAGCTCGAGCCGGAGCCCGAGAAGAAGTCGTGGTTCTCGTCGGCGTTCGGGGACAGCGAGGCGAGGATCGCGGGGTTCACCTCGGTCTGGTCCTGCGGGAACAGGCCCTCGAAGCCGAGGTTCATCAGCGCCTTGTTGGCGTTGTAGCGCAGGAAGGTCTTGACGTCCTCGGTCCAGCCGACCGGGTCGTACAGGTCCTCGGTGTACTCCTCCTCGTTCTCGTACAGCTCGTAGAGCAGCGAGAAGGTGTAGTCCTTGAGCTCGGCCTGGCGCTCCGGGGAGGACTTCTCCATCGCCTTCTGGAACTTGTAGCCGATGTAGTAGCCGTGGACCGCCTCGTCACGGATGATCAGGCGGATGATGTCGGCCGTGTTGGTCAGCTCGCCGTGGCTGGAGTAGTGCATGGGCAGGTAGAAGCCCGAGTAGAAGAGGAACGACTCCAGCAGGGTGGAGGCGACCTTGCGCTTCTCCGGGTCGTCGCCCTGGTAGTAGTCCATGACGATGCGGGCCTTCTTCTGGAGGGCCTCGTTGTGCTCGCTCCAGCGGAAGGCGTCGTCGATCTGCTTGGTGTTCGACAGGGTCGAGAAGATCTGCGAGTAGGACTTCGCGTGCACCGACTCCATGAAGGCGATGTTGGTGTACACCGCCTCCTCGTGGGGGGTGATCGCATCGGGGATCAGCGACACGGCGCCCACGGTGCCCTGCACCGTGTCCAGCAGCGTCAGGCCGGTGAAGACGCGCATCGTCAGCGTCTGCTCCTGCTCGGGCAGACGACCCCAGGACTGGATGTCGTTGGACAGCGGCACCTTCTCGGGCAGCCAGAAGTTCCCGGTGAGGCGGTCCCACACCTCGAGATCCTTGGGATCGGGGATCCGGTTCCAGTTGATCGCCTGGACCGTCGTCTTCAGGTGGTCGTTCACCGCAGCCTCACTGTCAGAAGAAGGGGGTCTGCCCCTGCGAGAGGGGCGGGTTCAGCCCCGCCAGTCTAGGCATCCTCGGCCCCCGAGAAGGGGCTCCGACAGGCCCCGGCAGCAGTGATCTGGCCCCGACCGTGACAGCGCATCGACTTTGGTCGGGTGACCTGGCCGGACGCAGTCGTTAGCTTTCAGACACCGCAGGACTTCGTCACTCGCCCGGCCGCGGAAGGCCCCGCCATGAGCGCCACGTCCCCGCCCTCCTCCGTCCCCGCCTCCTCCCCTGTCCCGCCCTCTCCGCCGGACCGCTCGCTGGCCCCGGATCTCGCACGCGGCTTCATGCTCGCCTTCATCGCCCTCGCGAACGTCTCCTGGTTCCTGTGGGGTCGTCCGATGACCGCGAAGACCCCGCACCTGGCCGACGGCTCGCTGCTCGACCGGATCACCCAGACCCTCGTGATCCTCTTCGCCGACCAGCGCAGCTATCCCCTGTTCGCGTTCCTCTTCGGGTACGGCATGGTCCAGTTCTACCGCTCGCGGATCGATCGCGGCATGCAGCCGACGACGGTGCGGCGGATGCTGCGCCGACGCCACTGGGCGATGATCCTGCTGGGCCTGCTGCACGCGACGCTGCTGTTCATGGGCGACATCCTCGGCGCCTACGGGGTCGTCGGCCTGCTCGCCGTCTGGATCTTCTTCGGCCGGCGCCGACGCACCCTCGTCGTCTGGTGCTGGATCCTCGCGGTGCTGCTCGTGCTGTATGCGCTCTTCTCCCTGGTGGGCGCGGCCTCGCTGCTGCTGGCGCCCCCGGAGATCCGGGAGGAGGCGATGGCCGGGATGGCCGCCAGCAGCTTCTCCATGGAGGCGATCCGCGACGCCTCCCATGGCAACCCGAGCCTGCTGGCCGGGATGCTCTGGCGCGTCGGCAGCTGGGCCGTCATCCTGGTCCAGCAGGCCCTCAGCCCGGGCATCCTGCTGCCCGTGCTCCTGGGCTGGCTGGCCGCGCGGGCCCGCCTGCTCGATGAGCCCTGGGACCGGACCCGTCTGCTGCGGCGGATGGCGCTGATCGGGATCCCCGTCGGCGTCGTCGGCGCCATCCCCGGTGCTCTCGAGAACCTCGGCGTGATCCCGCTGCCCGCCGAGATGTTCTGGGCCCTGATCGGCCTCAGCACGGCCACCGGTGTCGCCGGTGCGCTCGGCTATGTCGGCGTCTTCGGGCTCCTGGCCGCCCGGGTAGACCGGCACGATCCGGCTGCGGCGGCCGCCGCCTCCGCGGCGCCCCCGGCGTCAGGGGCGCTGGCGGAGACCCCTGCGGAGCGCGCCTATGGGCGTCCCGCTCGGTCGTTCGGCCCGCGGCTGAGCACGCCCTCGGTGCTCGAGCAGGGCATCGCCGCGGTCGGTGCCCCCTCGCTGAGCTTCTACCTCTTCCAGTCGCTCGTGTTCGCGCTGGTGCTGTCGACCACGGGGCTGGGCCTGGGCGGGACGGCGAGCCCGAGCGCCGCGTTCGCGCTCGCCCTCGCGGTATGGGCGGTCTCCATCCCGCTCGCCCTCGCGCTCGACCGTCGCGGCCGACGGGGACCCGCCGAGGTGCTGCTGCGTCGGATGACGTACGGCAGGCACGATCCGCAGGCGCGGCGCCGGCCCCATCGCTGAACCCGCTCCCGGGGATGGCGCCGAGGACGCCGCTGAAACGGTTGATGTCCGCAGGATTCCGGAACCTTGGTCCAGAAGTGGAATTGCTCACCCGCATACCGTGTAAGCACTTTCCCACTGCGGCGGTCGTCCGAACTCCTCGGGACGAGCATTCCCCATAGCCTGCTCGCGAAGCGCGCCCGCCACCTGAACCCATGAGAAGAGGCGTGCCGTGAGCGGCCGGCTGAGAATCGACGACGATGTCTGCATCGTGACCGGAGCACTCGGAGGGATGGGGTCCGAGATCTGCCGGGAGCTCGCCCGCAACGGAGCGCGCCTCGCGCTGGTGGTCCTCCCCCAGGAGCGGCTCGACGAGGCCGCGCGGACCCTGGAGGCCGAGCACGGCACGACCGCCCGCGGGTATCGCGCCGACATCACCGACGAGGCCTCCGTCGACACTCTCGTCGATGCGGTGGTGGCGGACTTCGGACGGGTGGATGTGCTGGTCAACACCGCAGGCATCCTGCGGTTCGCTCCGATGGAGGACCTTCCCCTGGAGGACTGGAAGGCTGTGCTGGACCTGAACCTCACCGGCGCCTTCCTCATGTCCCAGCGCGTGGGGCGGGTGATGATCCGCCAGCGGTCGGGGCGCCTCGTGCACATCTCCACGGTCGCCTCCCACACCCCGGAGACGTACTCCGGTGCATACAGCTCGTCCAAGGCCGGCGTGAACCTGATGTCGAAGATTCTCGCCGCCGAATGGGGTCCGTTCGGGATCCGGTCGAACACGGTGAATCCCTGCTTCGTCAAGACGCCGATGTCCGCCGATTTCTATTCCGATCCGGAGGTGGAGTCCGGGCGCTCGCGCCTGATCGCGACGCGACGCATCGGAGAAGTGTCCGACATCGCCAATGCGGTCGCATTTCTGGCTTCTCCGCGATCCGATTTCACGACCGGAACCGAGATCGCGGTCGACGGCGGGTTCTCCACCATGATGGCGACCTCACCCCGAAGCCGGGCGGCCGGCGCGAGTACGCCGAGAAGCACCTGCGCGACCGCGGCGTCGCGCTGTGGTCCGACGCGGCCGACGGCGACGCCGACGCAGCGTCGGAGTCCGCGACCGCATTCGAGTCCGCGACCGCGGAAGCGGGGGCGGATCGATGACCGCCCCCGCGACGACGCCGAGCGTCCCGGTCTCCGGCCGCGCCTTCGATCGTCGGCAGATCGTGCCGGCGGCGTTCATCGTCCTGTTCTTCGTCTCCTCGATCGCCCTGTTCTCCGTGATCCGCGGACCGCTGATCGAGAAGAACGGCTGGAACGAGGCGACGGTCATGCTCGCCTACTCGGTCTTCCAGACCGTGATGGCGCTGACCGGCATCTTCGCCGGCCGCATCACCGACAGGATCGGTCCCCGCAACGTCATCCTGCTCTCCGGCGTCGTGTACGGGGCCGGCTGGTTCCTCACCGGGCTCGTCGAGAGCGTCGCCCTGTTATACATCTCCTTCGGCCTCATCGCCGCCATCGGCAACGGGCTGGGCTACAACCCGGCGCTGACCACCGGGCAGCGCTGGTTCCCCGATCGCCGCGGACAGATCTCCGGGATCCTGCTGGCGGGCTCCACCCTGGGCCCGGCCGTCCTCTCCCCCTTCGCCGCATCCTTCCTCATCCCCCGCTTCGGCATCTCCACGGCCCTGATGATCCTCGGCGGTCTGTTCCTCGTGACGATCTCCGGGGCCGCCCTGTTCACGCGCTCCCCCGAACCGGACTGGACGCCCGAGGGATGGACTCCGCCGGAGGGGACATCGGCCACGGACGGCACCCTCGGCGATCTCGGTCCCTCCCGAATGCTCCGCACCCCGCGCTTCTGGGTGCTGTTCGTCATCTTCGCGGCAGCCGCGACCGCCGGGACGATGCTGGTGGGCTCGGTGGCGAGCATCGCCCAGGTCCAGCTGTTCGACGATCCCGCCTCGGCGACGGCTCTCGCGATCGGCGGCACCGTGGTCACCGTGAACACGCTGGCGAACTTCGTCGGACGGCTGTCCTTCGGCGTCGTGTTCGACAAGCTCGGCGGCTATGTCGCGCTGATCATCATGCTGTGCGCGACCATCCTGGCGCTGCTGGCGATGAGCATCGCCACGAGCACCGCGTTCTTCTTCGCCTGCCTGGTGGTCCTCGGCTTCAGCTTCGGGGCCCTGCTGGTCATCTATCCTCCGCTGACCGCGCAGACGTTCGGCACCTCCCACCTGGGCATCAACTACGGGATCACGTTCCTCGGCTATGCCGCGTCGACCTGGATCTCCTCCCCGATCGCCTCGATGCTCAAGGACGAGGGCGCGGGCCGCCACGCCTACCAGGACGCGTTCTACGGCGCCGCCGCGATCGGGCTGATCGGCATCGTGCTGACCGTGGTCCTGATGGTCGTGGACCGTCGGAGCACCGCCGTTCCACCGCATCCCTCAGAGAGGTCCCCTCATCATGTCCGCAGCACGCATCGCCGTCATCGGCGCCGGCGCCATGGGCCGCAACCACATCCGCTTCGTCACCGAGGAGCCGGAGGTCGAGCTCGTCGCGATCTCCGACGTCGTCGAGTCCGGTCGCGCCGTCGCCGACGCCCATCAGGTCCCCTTCTTCCTCGATCCCGCGGAGATGATGGACCGGGCCGCACCCGACGGCGTCATCATCGTCACCCCCAACCATCTGCATCTCCCGCTGGCCCGCGCGGCCATGGCCCGCGGGATCGTCCCACTGGTGGAAAAGCCCATCAGCGACGACCTCGAGGACGCCGAGGCCTTCGCGCGATCGACCTGCAGCTCTGATCCTGACCTGCAGCTCTGATCCTGACCGGATGGGCTGAGGGGCCGACGGGGACGTCCCCGTCGGCCCCTCGGCCCGTCCGTCGGTCGCCGTTCGCCGTTCGCCGTCAGCCGGTCGCCGTTCGCCGTCAGCCGGTCGCCGGCCGTCAGCCGGTCGCCGGCCGTCAGCGGATCCTGCGAGCGCGTCAGCCCGTCCGTCGGCCGATCCTGATCCCGAGCCCCCGGCCGAGAGCCTCGGCGGCATCGGCCGCGCGCGTGAAGCGCTCCGGCCAGTCCGCGACCGCCCCCAGCTGCGCGGCGAACGACTCCTCGGCGCCGTCGGGCCGGGCGCGCTGCAGCACCAGATGGTCCCCGCCGACCTCGCTGACCAGCCGCACGACCTGCGGCACCTGCGGAAGCAGCGCCGGGGTGACCGTCATCCGCAGCTCATGGGCGACCGCCGCCGACCCGTCGGACCCCGAGCGCATCAGCATCCGCAGGGACTCCTCGGCCTTCCGCCACGCGCCGGTGCGGCCGACGAGCGCGTCGTAGCCCCCGGGAGCGGCCTTCACATCGAAGCCGATCCAGTCCACCAGCGGCTCCTCGAGGCGCCGGCCCTCCCGGTCCAGGCCCAGCAGCGTGCGCAGGCGCGACGGGTAGGCACCGCCCGTGTGGAGTCCGACGCCGAAGCCGAGCTCTCGGATCCTCCGCGCGGCCGGGACCAGGGCATGCTGGCTGGTGGCCTCTCCCCCGCTGAGCACGACGCCGTCCAGCAGACCGTGCCGGCGCGCCAGCAGCACCTCCAGCTGGGAGAAGGGGACGGCGCCCGGCACCGCAGGATCCAGGATCGCGGTGTTGTGGCAGTAGGTGCAGCGCCATGGGCAGCCCTGGCAGAACACCGTCGCCGCCAGCTTCCCGGGCCAGTCCACGGTCGACAGCGGCACGAGTCCCGCGATCGCCAGATCGTCGGCCGACGGGCCCGGACGATCCGACGGATCCGCGCCTGCCGACGGGCCCGGGCGGGCCGGTGCGGCCGACGGCGTCCGTCCCGTCGGCCGCACCGCGGAGCGCGTCGTCACCGCGCGCCCCCGATGCTCGCCGCCTGCTCGGTGAAGGCCGCCTGCTCGGTGAAGAAGGTGCGCTCGGCATACTCGCCCTTCTTGCCGATGTTGAACGACGCGACCGGACGGAAGTAGCCCATCACCCGGGTCCACACCTCGCAGGCCTGACCGCAGTGCTCGCACTCGAGCTGCTCGCCCTTGAGGTATCCGTGGGTGGGGCAGATCGAGAAGGTCGGCGTCACCGTGAGGTAGGGCAGCCGGAAGCGGGTCAGGGCCCTGCGCACCAGCTCCTTGCAGGTCTCGGCCGAGCTCATCGCCTCGTTCATGTACAGGTGCAGCACGGTGCCGCCCGTGTACTTCGCCTGCAGCTCCTCCTGCAGCTCGAGCGCCTCGAAGGGGTCCTCGGTCGCGCCGACGGGGATCTGCGAGGAGTTCGTGTAGTAGGGGTTCTGCGGGGTTCCGGCGGTGATGATCCGGTCGAAGCGGGCGCGGTCCTCCTTGGCGAAGCGGTAGGTGGCGCCCTCGGCGGGCGTGGCCTCGAGGTTGTAGAGGTTGCCGGTGGCCTCCTGGAACTCGACCATCCGCTCGCGCACATGGTCGAGGATCCGCAGGCACATCGCCTGACCCTCGTCGTCGCGCAGGTCGTGCACGTCGGAGGTGAAGTTGCGGACCATCTCGTTCATGCCGTTCACGCCGAGGGTGGAGAAGTGGTTGCCGAGGTGCCCCATGTACCGCTTCGAGTACGGGTACAGCCCGCCGTCCATGAGCTCCTGGACGGTCGCCCGGCGACGCTCGAGGGTGTCGCGCCCCAGGTCGAGGAGGCGGTCGAGCTCGGCGAGCATCGCCTGCTCGTCACCGGCGTGGAGGTATCCCAGGCGCGCCATGTTCACCGTGACCACACCGATCGAGCCGGTCAGCTCCGCCGAGCCGAACAGCCCGTTGCCGCGCTTGAGCAGCTCGCGCAGGTCCAGCTGCAGGCGGCAGCACATGGAGCGGATCATGCCGGGGTCGAGGTCGGAGTTGATGAAGTTCTGGAAGTACGGCAGACCGTACTTCGCCGTCATCGCGAACATCCTCTCGCTGGTCTCCGAGTCCCAGTCGAACTCGCGGGTGATGTTGTAGGTGGGGATCGGGAAGGTGAAGGCCCGGCCGTCGGCGTCGCCCTCGGTCATCACCTCCATGTAGGCGCGGTTGATCAGATCCATCTCCTGCTGCAGCTCGCCGTAGGCGACGTCGCAGGGCTCGCCGCCGATCATCGGATGCTGCTCGCGCAGGTCCTCGGGGCACTCGAGGTCGAAGGTCAGGTTGGTGAAGGGGCACTGCGACCCCCAGCGGCTGGGGACGTTGAGGTTGTGGATGAGCTCCTGCATGCACTGGCGGATCTCGGCGTACTCCATGCCGTCGAGACGGACGTACGGCGCCATATAGGTATCGAAGGAGCTGAAGGCCTGGGCGCCCGCCCACTCGTTCTGCAGCGTCCCCAGGAAGTTGACGATCTGCCCGCAGGCCGACGAGAAGTGCCGCGGCGGACGCGCGGCGATCGCCCCCGCCACGCCGTTGAAGCCCTCCTCGAGGAGGGCCCGCAGCGACCAGCCGGCGCAGTAGCCGCCGAGCATGTCGAGATCGTGGATGTGGATGTCGCCCTCGCGATGCGCGCGGGCGGCCTCGGGGCTGAACACCTCGTCGAGCCAGTAGGTGGCGGTCATCTTCCCGGCGGCGTTGAGGATGAGGCCGCCGACGGAGTAGCCCTGGTTGGCATTCGCGTTCACCCTCCAGTCGGAGCGGTCGACGTACTCGGAGATCGTGGCGACGGGGTCGACGAGGGTGCGGGTCGTCGCGTCGACGGAGGCGGTCGCGGGGGTCGCAGCGGTCATGGTCTTCTCCTGATCTCACGGGGACTGCGGGCTTGCCACGCTACGACCGAGACACAACATGTTGGGGTCCCGCCACGCCGACACCCCAAGGGATTGTGGTCGAAGGGTTCACTCGGCCCCGCATTCCGGGACCTAGGGCCCGACCACCGGATGGTCCCCTTGTCGTACTACGTCTGCCGTAGTACGGTGAACAGAGCATGAGGGGGTGCGGGAGAGGTCTCGGCAGAAGAGGAGCCGCCGGACCCTCAGCGCCACCGGCACCCCGCGGAGAGGAGAACCCCCATGATCGGAGCCGACGCGATCCGCGGGCACATCGACCTGATCGTGCTCGGGATCCTCGAGGCCCGGCCCTCCTACGCCTACGAGATCTCCAAGACCATCGCCGATCGCTCCGGCGGCGAGTACGTCATCAAGCAGACCACCCTGTACACGGCGGTCAAGCGCCTGCAGACGCAGCGCCTCCTCGACAGCAGGGACGCCGTCTCGGACACCGGTAGGACCCGCACCTACTACTCCCTCACCCCCCTCGGCGAGCAGCAGCTCGAGGCCAAGCGCACCGAATGGCGCAGCACCCGTGATCTCGTCGACCACTTCGCGAAAGGGCAGGGCCCGTCATGACCGTCATCGACTCCTACCTCGACACGCTGTTCTCCCCGTACCCCTCCTCGCCCCGCATGCTCGAGGCCCGCACGGAGCTGCGCGCCCTCATGGAGGACCAGCTGCAGGGCCTGATGGGCGAGGGACTGACCGAGTCCCAGGCCGTCGGTCGGGTGATCGCCGACTTCGGGAGCCTCGACGAGGTCGCCGGTGAGCTCGGCATCGAGCGCGAGCTCGGTCGCGCCGACTCCGGATCAGGGGCCGACGGGTCCGACGGGGCCGGCGCCCCCTTCCCGCCCGCCGACGAGCGCCCGCCGGCGCTCGACATGGAGCGCGTCCACGGCTATGTCGCCGCCGTCCGCTCCGCCCGGTGGAGGCCCGCTCTCGCGATCCCTCTGTTCGTGCTGTCCCCGGTGCCGCTGCTGGGCCTCATCGGCCTGTCCCAGGCCGCCTCGGCAGACTCCGATCCCGGCCTCTGGGCCGTGGGCACGGGGCTCGTGCTGCTGCTGGTCCTGGTGTGCCTGGGCATACTGCTTCTGATCCTGCACGGGGCTCGCCTGGCCGACTACGAGGACATCGAGGAGCATCGCTTCACCCTCACCCGTCAGGTGCGCGTCTTCGCCGAGGACCTGCGCCGGGAGACCCGGCGCCGCACCGTCGGCGCGGTCGCCTCCGCGATCGCGCTGTGGATCCTGTGCGCGATCCCCGTCGTGGTCACCGGTCTGATCGCCGACGACGCGCGGGACTCGGCGCTCCCGCTGCTGGGGGTCTGCATCACCCTGGCGATGGTCGCGCTGGGACTGTTCATCCTGTTCTTCGCCGCCTGGGCAGATCACGTGAGCGACACCCTGCTGCACGAGATGGAGAAGGAGACCGAGTCCCTCGAGCACAGCTCATCCCCCGCGATCCGCGTGATCGCAGCCGTGTACTGGCCCATCGCCTCCGCCATCTACCTCGCCTGGAGCTTCACCACCGGCGACTGGGACATCACGTGGATCGTCTGGCCGATCGCCGGCGTGCTCTACGGCGCCCTCTGGGGCGTCTCGGCCGCCCTCGCCCAGGACCGCACGACGAGCCCTCGCCGCTGAGCCCGCCGCGGATCAGGCCGCCGCAGCGCCCGGCGCGGATCAGGCTGTCGCGGCACCCCGCGGGGAGCGTCCGGCGCCCCGGCCGGTGACCACGAGGCAGGTGATCGAGATGGCCACGCCCGCGACCATCGCGATCGCCATGGGCAGCGAGGAGCTGGTGCCCGCCAGGCCCACCAGCGGTGCAGAGATCGCCGCGGAGAACGAGAAGCCCAGCCCCAGCAGCGCCGAACCGGTGCCCGCGAAGTCCGTGGCCTCCTGCGAGGCCATCGCCGCACCGTTGCCGAAGATCAGACCCTGCGGGGCGACCGTCAGGAAGAACGCCGGGAGCACGATCCACACCGGGGTGCCCAAGAAGACCGAGCCGATCAGCAGGGCGACCGCTGCGACCGCGACGATCGACAGGCCCACCGTGATCAGCCTGCGCGGATCGTAGCGTCCGGTCAGCTTCGCCGAGACCAGGGACATCGTCATCATGCCGACGGAGTTGATCGCGAAGGCGATCGAGTACTGCTGCGAGGAGAAGCCCAGCATCGACTGCAGCACGAAGGAGCTCGCGGACACGTACGCCATCAGACCGAAGGCGGAGAAGGCGTTGACGAGCATGTAGCCGGTGAAGTTCCGTCGGCCCAGCAGGGTGCGCGCATTGCGCACGAAGGTCCGGAACCCTCCTGCATGCCGACGCTCCACCGGGAGCGACTCGGGGATCAGGAAGATCACCCCGATCAGGGAGATCAGCGACATCCCGGCGATCACCCAGAAGACCTCGCGCCACTGCCCGACCAGCAGGATCAGCCCGCCCAGCAGGGGTGCGACGATCGGGGCGACACCGCCGACGCCCTGCATGATGTTCATGACCCGGAACAGCTCCGGACCGTCGGTCATGTCGATCAGGACGGCACGTCCGAGCACCATGCCGAAGCCGCCGCCGATGCCCTGGAGCACGCGGAAGATCAGCAGCACGGTCACGTTCGGTGCGAGCGCGCAGACGATCGACCCGACCAGGCACAGGATGATGCCCAGCAGCAGCGGGAAGCGCCGCCCCGTCCGGTCCGACAGCGGGCCGGCGACGATCTGGCCGGCCGCCGTGCCTACGAAGAACGCGGTCAGCGTCAGCTGCAGGCTCGCGGCGGTCGTCGACAGCGCATCGGTGACCTCGGGGAAAGCCGGGATGTACATGTCCGTCGCGAGCGGACCGATGGCGCTGAGCGTGGTCAGCACCGCGATCACCATGACGGTGACCTTCGAGCGCGTGCGCGACAGGTCCTGCTCGCTGGGGAGATGGGCGATGTCCCGATCGGCGAGGTCCTCGAGGACCGGGATGCCGCCGGTCATCGTCGGCAGCGGCCCCGTCGTCGTCGGGACCTGGCCGGTCGTGGTCGGGACCTGGCCGGTCGTGGTCGGGACCTGGCCGGTCATGCGGCTGCGGTCGGAGGTGGAGTCGGAGTGCGCGTAGTCGTCGTGAACGTTCATGTGCAGAGGGGTCGCCCTGGGCTCAGTGAGGGGTCGGATGGCGTCGTGCGGTCGCCGGACCGCGAGGGGACGGTGCCGCGACCGCAGCTCCCGCCGCCCGAGGGCGGAGCGGGAAGGGTACGGCGGTACGAGGGAAGGAGAGGGTGGTGCTGGGGAGGGATTCGGTCGACGGCGGCCGGGTGGGCGACGAGCCCGAGCATGTGCCCGACGATCGGGTCGCGAGACGGCGGGGCCGACGGCAGATCTATTCAGCGACGGGACGCGTGCGCTGCAAGAAGAACCTACTACGCCGTCCCCCGTCCGTCACGCGCGTTCGCCGGTGCGCTGGGGCACATGCGTCTCACGGCCCCGACGCCCCGCCTCTGCCCCACCGGTCCTCCGTCGTCGGCCTCCGCAGCCCGTCCCAGAGAAGGACGTCGGACCGAGCTCATCTGTGCGCGGCGCGGATCCTCTCGCGCTGCCGACGCCGGTCCTCCCGCAGCCAGGCGGGATAGATCCACAGCGGCATCACCGCACGGTAGGAGGTCACCGCCAGCAGCACGACGCACAGGACGATCTCCACGACCACCACCGCACCGATCAGCGTGCCGAGCGCTGCGCCGTGCACGGCGTCGATCGAGCCCAGCGCCGCGAGGACTCCGCCGACGAGGCACAGCTGCCCGATCATCGGCACCACCACCAGCACGACGGACTCCCGATAGTCATGGCCCGCCCCGACGGCCGACCCCCGTCGCGCCCAGGCGCGAGAGGCCGGGCTCCTGCCCGCGCGGCTCCAGACGGACAGTCCCAGCAGCACGGAGCCGACGCCGAGCAGGGCGAGGGCTGCGAGCGATGCCAGGGGGTCCATGGCCCCATCGTCGCATCCCGGGACGCCCGACCCGATGGGCAGTCCTCCCCATCGACTCACGGGAGCCGGCTCCCTAGCCTCGGAGGGCCAGCAGCTGACGAGCGGGGAGAGACGAGCCCATGACAGGCTTCCAGGGGATGGACACCGCGGGGGCGAGCGATCTCGCCTCCCTGGTGTCCGAGCGCGCACGGTCCTTCGAGACGATCCTCGAGGAGCTGACCAGCCGGATCGATGCCATCGTCGGCACCAGCTGGATCGGTCCGGATGCCGAAGCCTTCCTCGCCTCCTTCCGGGGATCGACGCAGCCGCAGCTGACCGCCGCGATCTCCGATCTGCACTCCCGTCGCGAGCAGCTCCTGCAGAACATCGAGGAGCAGGAGGACGCCTCGGATGCCGATGCGCTGGGCGGGGCGATCGGAGCCGGGCTCGGCGCCGGGATCGGCGGTGCTCCCGGCATCGGCGGCGGACTGGCCCCCATGACGCCGCCGTCGCCGGTCTCGGCGGGCTTCCTCGGCGCGGACTGGGGCGACATCTCCTTCGGAGAGTTCTGGGACAACTGGAAGGAGAACGTCGGCATCGACGGCGTCGACGCCTCCGGGGGTCTGATCTCCGGCGTCCACAGCTTCGCGAAGAACTTCGGGGAGTTCGCCCTCGGCAAGGGATCGGTGCCGGCGTTCATCCCGATGATCGGCGACGCCTTCACCGGTGTCATGGCCGGCGTGGACCGCTGGAACGACGACGCCGATCGCACGGACCTGTCGATCGGCGAGCGCCTCGGTCGGGCCGTGCTGGACGGCGGGGCCAGCTTCGGGGGCTCCCTGGCGGGCAGCGCCGTCGGCGGCTACCTGGGAGGGACCCTCGGTGCAGGCGTCGTCGGCCTCTTCGGCGGCGGCGCCGGTGCCGTGGCCGGGGCTCCTGCGGCCGGCGTCGGCGCTGTCCCGGGCGCGGCCGCCGGGGCCACCGGAGGCGTCGCAGCCGGAGCCGTCGTCGGCGGGATCGTCGGAGACGTCGTCGGCAGCTACTTCGGTGCGACGACCGCAGACGCCCTCGTCGACTCGTTCCTGGACTGAAGCCCTCGACCCGCCCGCACCCCTCGGACCGCCCGTTCCCTCGACCTCTAGGCTGATCAGATGCCCACCACCGCACGCATCCCCGAGACGGCACCCTCGTCCCACGGGATCCCGCCCGACGGAGCACCGCTGCGGACCGTCAGGATCCCCGGGCCTCCCCCGATGCGTCTCGAGGTGCCCGACTCCTGGAATGAGCTCTCCCCGCCGCAGACGCCCGACGACCTCGGCGCCCCAGGCTCGGTCCTCGCCGTCCTGGGCGACTGCCGCACCCTCTCCAGCGCCGTCGAGACCAATGCGGTCGTGGTCTCCACGTCGCTCCCCGCAGGCTCATCCCTGCAGTCCTGGCAGGACGAGGTGAGGGCCCGGCAGCTCAGCGCGATAGCTGACGTCCAGGTGCTCGACGACCGCCTGGTCCTGCCCGACGACCCCCGGTTCGCGAGACCGGCCGCCGCAGCCATCGGCGGACCCGACGAGACACGGGGAGGATCCCCCGATGCTCCGGGCCCTGCCTGGTACCGGATGCTCGCTGCGACCGATGCCAGCGGATCCACCATCCTCCTGCGTCACTGGGCCCGGATGCTCGCCGGTGCAGGCGTGACGCTCACGATCACGACCGTCCCGACGGTCGATGCGGCCCACGGCGCGCTCCTCGACGCCATCGCCTCGTCATGGAGGAAGGAGGGCACCGATGCTGCACGATGAGCAGACCGATCCCCTGAGCATCCAGGGGTCGCGCGAGCAGATCCGTGAGCTTCACCGTTGCCTCGCGCACTCTGATCCGGCGAGCATGGACGTCGCTCCGGGACTCCTCGGACCGGGCGAGCAGCGCCCCTCGGAGGACCTCCTGCGACGACTCCGCGCTGTGCTGTCAGCCCCGGCGGGGCGCGTCGACGTCGAACTCTCCTCGCCCGGGACCCTCCGACGGCACCGCATCGTGCTGTCACGCAGCGGGGCGGTGCGCTGGAGCGAGCTCGCGGATGCAGCCGCAGACGCCCAGGTTCTCGACGCTCCGGCCGATGCCGCTCCACGGAACAGCACTCCGGGTGGTGCTGCCCCTGCGGAGCTCTCCCTGTTCCCGACGGAGATGCTGCCCGGGGTGGTTCTCCGGCTGTGCGCCCTGTCCCCTGTCGAGACTCTCCCGGCCGGGATCGTCGTCGGCCTCTCCGGCGAGACCGCGGCCGGCCTGTGGGTCGAGGACAGCACAGCCCGCAGCGAGGCCTGGGACGCGGTGATCCGCTCATCCCGCGCTCTCCCGCCCTCCCTGGCCCCGCATCTGGAGGAAGCCCCACCGCAGGCGGCGAGGGTGTCGCGGTTCCGGCCCGACGGCACGGCGCGAGCATCGACGGCCGAGACGCTGCTCCTGCGCGGCAGGCGGCTGATCCTCGAGGCGGACGGGGCGCAGCCTCGGCTCGTCGGGACCGATCCCACAGGCGCCGCCCGTCGCCTGGTCTCGATCCTCGCGCCCCGCCGCTGAGAGGTGCTGGGCATGACGAGAGGCCCGGACGAGGATTCCTCCTCGTCCGGGCCTCTCGTCATCCGGGCTCCCCGTGCCGCGGCCGGGTCACCGGTCACCGGTCACCGGTCACCGGTCACCGGTCACCGGTCAGAGCATGCAGCTGACGCAGCCCTCGACCTCGGTGCCCTCGATGGCCATCTGGCGCAGGCGGATGTAGTAGAGCGTCTTGATGCCCTTGCGCCATGCGTAGATCTGCGCCTTGTTGACATCGCGCGTGGTGGCGGTGTCCGGGAAGAACAGCGTCAGCGACAGCCCCTGGTCCACATGCTTGGTGGCCTCGGCGTAGGTGTCGATGATCTTCTCGTAGCCGATCTCGTACGCATCCTCGTAGTACTCGAGGTTGTCGTTCGTCATGTACGGCGCCGGGTAGTAGACGCGCCCGATCTTGCCTTCCTTGCGGATCTCGATCTTGGAGACGATCGGGTGGATCGAGCTCGTCGAATGGTTGATGTACGAGATCGAGCCGGTCGGCGGGACCGCCTGCAGGTAGGCGTTGTACATGCCGTGCTTCTTCACGTCGTCGCGCAGCTGCTTCCAGTCCTCCTGCGTGGGCAGGTGGGCGGAGGAGTCGGCGAACAGGTCGCGGACCTTCTGCGTGCGCGGCTCCCAGGCCTCGTCGATGTACTTGTCGAAGTACTCGCCGGTGCCGTACTTGGAGTTCTCGAAGTCGTGGAAGACCTCGCCGCGCTCCTTGGCGATCGTGTTCGAGGCCCGGATGGCCTGGTAGGTGACCGCGTAGAAGTACATGTTCGTGAAGTCCAGGCCCTCCTCGGATCCGTAGTGGATCCCCTCGCGGGCGAGGTAGCCGTGGAGGTTCATCTGGCCCAGGCCGATGGCGTGGGACTTGCGATTGCCCTCGGCGATCGTCGGCACGGACTCGATGTCGGAGGTGTCCGACACCGCGGTCAGACCGCGGATCGCGGTGGCGATCGTCGTGGCGAAGTCCGGGGAGTCCATCGCCTTGGCGATGTTCAGCGAGCCCAGGTTGCAGGAGATGTCACGGCCCATCGCATCGTAGGAGAGGTCGACGTTCATCTCCGACGGGGTGGAGACCTGCAGGATCTCCGAGCACAGGTTCGAGTGCGTGACCTTGCCGGGGATCGGGTTGGCCCGGTTCACGGTGTCCTCGAACATGATGTACGGGTAGCCGGACTCGAACTGGATCTCCGCGAGGATCGTGAAGAACTCGCGGGCGCGGATCTTCTTCTTGGCGATCCGTGGGTTGTCGACCATCTCGCGGTAGTGCTCGGAGACGTTGATGTCGGCGAACGGCTTGCCGTACTCGCGCTCCACGTCGTACGGGGAGAACAGGTACATCGGCTCGTTGTTCTTGGCGAGCTCGAAGGTGATGTCCGGGATCACGACGCCCAGGGAGAGGGTCTTGATGCGGATCTTCTCGTCGGCGTTCTCGCGCTTGGTGTCGAGGAACCGCATGATGTCCGGGTGGTGCGCATGCAGGTACACCGCACCGGCGCCCTGGCGGGCACCGAGCTGGTTCGCGTAGGAGAAGGAGTCCTCGAGCAGCTTCATCACGGGGATGACACCGCTGGACTGGTTCTCGATGTGCTTGATCGGGGCACCGTACTCGCGCAGGTTGCTCAGCAGGAGGGCGACCCCGCCACCGCGCTTGGACAGCTGCAGAGCGGAGTTGATGGAGCGCCCGATGGACTCCATGTTGTCCTCGATGCGCAGCAGGAAGCACGAGACGAGCTCTCCGCGCTGAGCCTTGCCGGCGTTCAGGAAGGTGGGGGTGGCCGGCTGGAAGCGACCGTCGAGGATCTCCTCGACCAGGTCGCGCGCGAGGGCCTCGTCACCGCGAGCGAGGGTGAGCGCGACCATGACGACGCGGTCCTCGAAGCGCTCGAGGTAGCGCTTGCCGTCGAACGTCTTGAGCGTGTACGAGGTGTAGTACTTGAACGCGCCGAGGAAGGTCGGGAAGCGGAACTTCTTCGCGTAGGCCTGATCCGAGAGCGACTCGATGAACGAGAAGTCGTACTGGTCGAGGACGGCCTTCTCGTAGTAGTTGTTCTCGACCAGGTAGTCGAGCTTCTCGCGCAGGGAGTGGAAGAACACCGTGTTGGGGTTCACGTGCTGCAGGAAGTACTCGCGGGCCGCCAGGCGATCCTTCTCGAACTGGATCTTGCCGTCGGCTCCGTAGAGGTTCAGCATCGCATTGAGCGCGTGGTAGTCGAGCTGCTTGTTGTGCTCGACAGGAGGCATCTCTGTCAGTGTCGCCAAAACTCTTCCAATCCGTCATGGACCCGCTGGACGTCGCGCGGGGTGCCCAGGAGTTCGAACTTGTACATGTGCGGGACGTGGCATTTGGCGGAGATGATGTCCCCCGCCAGGCAGTAGGCCTCACCGAAGTTGGTGTTGCCCCCGCTGATGACGCCTCGGATGAGACTCCGGTTGCGTTCGTCGTTGAGGAACTTGATGACCTGCTTGGGCACGGCACCACGGCCGTTGCCCCCGCCGTAGGTCGGGACCATCAGGACGTACTCCTCGTCCATCACGAGGGGGCCGTCCTTGGGATGCAGCGGGATGCGATGAGCCGGGAGACCCAGCTTCTCGACGAAGCGATGGGTGTTCCCGGACACCGAGGAGAAGTAGACCAGCGTGGACACGCCGACGCCTCCTCCCTCGCGCTCAGATGGCGGCGCTCCGGCGCTGCTCGCCGGAGGCGGCCGCGATCGCCTTGATCTTGTCGGGACGGAAGCCGGACCAGTGGTCCTCGGAGGTGATGACCACGGGCGCCTGCACGTAGCCGAGCGACTTCACCTTCGCGAGCGCATCGGCGTCCTCGGTGATGTCGACGACGGAGTAGTCCACGCCAGCCTTGCTGAGGGCTCGCTTGGTGGCGTCGCACTGCACGCAGAGGGGCTTCGAGTACACGGTGATGTCCACGGGAAGGGCCTTTCTCGAGCGCCGCGCCCGGCGGCGCGATGAGGAGGGAAGATCGGATTGCTTCGGACTGCCCGGGGATCGTCCCTGACGGTCCGAGAGCTGTGCCGCCATCGTCCCACCGCCCCCTGTCAGGCCAGCTCATGACGCCTCCTGAGAGGCGATCCACGAGCCGACGATCCGCGGGGAGCGGTGGATCGCTGCGACTCCATCAACACTACACCTAGTGGTGCCCCTATGCCACGACCACAAGATGTACTGAACTACAGGCGTGTCATCCACACTCGGATGTTGATGGGCTGTGGATGGATCGGGAGCACTGGGGACGGACGAGCCCCCGCACGACGAACATCGAGGACGTGCGGTTCATGCCCTTGTGGACGGACCCTGATGCCGAGCTCGCGCACGGTGGACGAGAGCCTCCGGAAGCCCGTCGGCGAGCCCCGGAAGACGCTTCGAGTGACCCTTCTCCTGGGCGTGTCGCGCGACGGCGTCGGCGTGTCGGATCACAAGGCCGGCGTATCGGGTCACGGGGCCGGCGTGTCGGGCCTCGGTGCCCGATCTCCCGCAGAGCGAGGGGCGGGGGCTCCATCGACGTGGAGCCCCCGCCCCTGCTGTGCCGCGGTCGAGCGCGGCCCGAAGCCTGCGGGCGGACCCGCGGTCAGCTCCGTGAAGCCTGCTGCTCGTCGGCCTGCGCCGCATCCCGCCCGTCGGCCGGATCCCCGGTTGCCGTGCCGTCGGCCTCCTCGAGGTTCCAGGCGTCGATGGGCGTGGTGGGGTTCGTCGGCTCGGGCAGCTCATCGCCGCCTGCGGACGGACCGTCGACCGCCGTGCGCCCCTCGTCCTCGGTGCGCTCCTCATCCGTCGCGCTCTCCGATGCCGGCTCCGGCTCGGGCTCCGGTGCACTCTCGAGTGCCGGCCCCTCCTCGGACTCCGCTGCGCTCTCCTGCTCCGGCGCGGCTTCCTGCACCGGCGCCTCCTCCGGTGCCGGCTCCGGCTCCGCTTCGAGCGAGCGGCCCTCTCCCTCGACGATCGCGGTCAGCACCTGGCGCAGCACAGTCACCTGCTCCAGCTCCTGCGCAGAGCCGAAGACCGGCCCCTTGCCCTTCTCGACGAAGGCATGGAACGCCTCCCACATCGCCTCCGCGGAGCCAACGTTCGCGACGGTCGAGGACTCGGTGATGACACCGGACTTCTTCTCGCGCAGGGAGATCGTCGAGCGGCGGTCGCCATGCGACGGCGCGAAGAGCTCGAGGTTCATCCGCCGCCGCGCCGACAGGATCTGCAGCTTCTCCGAGTACTCGGGAGCGAACGGCAGGTAGTGCCACACGACGCGCACCTGACCGCCTCCGCCGAGCTCGCCCAGGAGCTCGATGGATCCGGGGATGACGCCCTTGGGCCAGTGCCGCACGGCCCGCACCTCGGTGACCGGACCGTAGACGCGCTCGATCACGGCCAGCTGATGGGCCACGCCCGTCAGCAGACCCTTCACATACAGGTCGCGGTCGCGCTGCGTCGCGCCGTCACCGGCTCCCGCGACGACGGCCTCCTGCAGAGCGGTGCGGCGCGCCGAGCGCTTCTCGGAGGGGAGGTCGTAGGCCGAGGTGGTCACATGGGCGCCGCCGAAGAGCGGCTGGCTCGCCGGCATCAGCACCTCGTAGTCGATCATCCGCACGTCCTTGACGGCGATCTGCTCGGCGATGCGGCCGACCGACGGGTCGTGCTGCTGCGGGTACGCCATCATGAGCAGGCTGCGGCCCGTCATGCGCTCGAAGTCGGCGACCCGCGAGATCTCCTCCGCGGAGAAGCCGAGCGGAGGCTCCACCAGCACCGGGATGCCGCGCCGCAGGAGCTGCAGGAGATCCTCGACATGGAGGCCGTCGGTCGACAGCAGGGCGGCATCCAGCTCGACCTCCTTCGCGCGCACCGCGGCGATCAGATCCGCGACGGTCTCGAAGCGCTTCTTCTCGGGAATGCCCCACACCTCGGAGGACTCCCGACGGCGCCGCGCGGAATGGTCCACCAGCGCCGCGACGGCGAAGCGGTCCCAGCGCCGACGGAGCACCGGCAGGTGCACGGCCTGCGCCATGGTTCCGGCGCCGATCACGGCGATGTTCAGGGTCTTGGGCATCGGACATGCTCCTCGGCTCGACGGAGGGCGGCGGCGGGCGCGCGCAGGTCGCCGCAGGAGCTCCTGGGCCCTCCGGCGCCGCTCCGCGGCCGGCGCGACGCGCTGGGGCTGTTCTACCACACGGACCCGCGAGCGCCGGCCGACGCCCGGGTCCCGACCGCGGGGAGCCGCACAGCGGACCGGACCCCCTCCGCGCACCGTCCCCGACCAGGCGGAGAGCCCGGTGCGGCGAGTGCCTCACACCGCATCGGACAGGGACCGGGACGGCCCTCCGGCGGAGCTATCGTGGAGCCCCCTGACCACTGATCCTGGAGGAACAAGGTGCCCTCGGCCTTCTACATCGGTGCGCGCGCCGCCGTGATCCCGCCGGTCAAGCTGCTGTGGAGTCCGCGCGTCACCGGCCTGGAGAACGTACCCCGCGAGGGCGGTTTCATCGTCGCCTCGAACCATCTGGCCAACATCGACAGCTTCCTGATCCCCGTGCTGTTCCCGCGCCCCGTGCACTTCGTCTCGAAGGACGACTTCTGGAAGAAGAAGGGCATCAGCGGCCGCATCGTCAAGTGGTTCTTCAACGAGGTGGGTGCTGTCCCCCTGGACCGTCAGGCGCTGTCCTCCGGCAAGGGGGCGCTGCAGGCAGGGCTCGAGGTGCTCCGTCGCGGCGACGGCTTCGGGATCTATCCGGAGGGCACCCGCTCCAAGGACGGCCTGCTGCATCCCGGCAAGCAGGGCGCCGCCTGGCTGGCGCTGGAGTCCGGATGCCCGGTCATCCCGGTGGGCCTCAAAGGCACGCCGCATCTCCTCGATCCCTCGGAGTTCCCCCATCGCGGGCTGCTGACGATGCGTGTGGGCAGCCCCGTGGACTTCAGCGGCATCGACGGCTCGCTCAGCAAGGGGCGTCGTCGGCGCGAGATGACCTCGCTGATCATGGACGAGATCCAGAAGCTGTCCGGTCAGCGGCGCTCGAGCATCGTCCAGCCGGATCCCGGCCATGAGCATCAGGTGTGAGTCGACGGTCCGGGACCGCTGCGTGCATCGCACGCCTCCGCAGACCGTAGGATCGGAGCGGGCCCGTCGGCGAACCCGGCGACGGTCCGAGCAGAACCGCTGAGCGCAACGCAGGAGTGCACCATGGCTGTCGTCGTCGGATTCATCCCGACCGAGGTGGGGTTCAAGGCGCTCGAGGCCGCCCGCACCGAGGCCGAGCGCCGCGGCGGGCCGCTGATCGTCGTCAACGTCGTGCGCGACGGGGTCTCCGACGATCCGCGCCATGCCGACGAGCGGCAGCTGGAGATCGCGCGCGACGTGCTGCGCGGAGCCTCCGTCCGCGTGGACCTGCGCCAGGAGCACACTCATGACGACATCGCGGAGGTGCTGCTGAACCTCGTCGACACCGAGGACGCCGAGCTCCTGGTGATCGGCATCCGTCGGCAGCGCGACCTCGGCCGCCACCTCCTCGGCCTGACCATCCAGAAGCTCCTGCTGTCCGCGCGCAGCGAGGTCATGGTCGTCTGAGCCGACCCGCCCGCGCGGACCACCGCAGTCCGGACCACCGCGGACCGGAAGCACTGCGGAACCGGACGGAGAAGCGGCCCGCCCCTGAGGGGCGGGCCGCTTCCGTCGTCAGCGCCCGGGCGTCCAGGCCTCGCAGGTGCTGAACCTGGCGAGGACGGGGTCCGATCAGGCGCCGGGGACGTCGTCCCCGCGACCCTCGAGAGCCTTCTTCTCGATGGCCTCGCCGACCTCCTGGTCGATGTTCTTCCAGTACTGGAAGACGCGCGAGAGGACCGGCTCGTGGACGTCGCCCATCATGCCGGAGACGGTGTCGATCAGGCGGCCGCGCTCTGCGTCGTCCATGACCTCGCGGACCAGGGTGTGGGCCTGGCCGAAGTCGTCGTCTTCGGCGTGCAGGGTGTAGGCGGCGCGCACGAGCTCACCGTCGGCCTCCCAGCCGTTGTCGACCGGTCCCTGCTCGTCCTGCCATGCACGGGAGTACGAGTTGGGCGCGTACACCGGCGCGTCGCCGGTGTGGAAGAAGTTCATCGCGCCCTCCTTGTCATAGGAGTTGGTGGCGACGACCGGACGGTTCACAGGCAGCTGGTTGAAGTTCGTGCCCAGACGGTTGCGCTGCGCGTCCGGGTAGGAGAACACGCGGGCCATGAGCATCTTGTCGGGCGAGATGCCGGTGCCGGGAACGGTGTTCGAGGGGCTGAACGCGGCCTGCTCGATCTGTGCGAAGTGGTTGACCGGGTTCTGGTTCAGCGTGAACCGGCCCACCGGGATGCGCGGGTAGTCCTTCTTCGACCAGGTCTTGGTGAGGTCGAAGGGGTTGAAGCGGTAGGTCTTGGCGTCCTCGTAGGGCATGATCTGAACCTCGACCCGCCAGGACGGGAAGTCGCCCCGGGAGATGGAGTCGAACAGATCGCGACGGTGGTAGTCGCCGTCCTTGCCCGCGAGCTCGTCGGCCTCGGCGTTGGTGAGGAACTCCAGGCCCTGCTCGGTCAGGAAGTGGTACTTGACCCAGAACTTCTCCCCGGCCTCGTTGACCCACATGTAGGTGTGGGAGGAGTACCCGTTCATGTGACGCCAGGACTTCGGCAGTCCCCGATCGCCCATGACATAGGAGACCTGGTGGGCGCTCTCCGGGGAGAGGGTCCAGTAGTCCCACTGCATGTGCGCGCTGCGGACACCCGAATCCGGGGTGCGCTTCTGGGAATGGATGAAGTCGGGGAACTTCATGGGATCGCGGACGAAGAACGTCGGCGTGTTGTTGCCGACGATGTCGAAGTTGCCGTCCTGGGTGTAGAACTTCAGCGCGAAACCGCGCACATCGCGCCAGGTGTCGGGAGAGCCCAGCTCACCGGCGACGGTGGAGAAGCGCGCCAGCATCGGGGTCTTCGTGCCCTTCTGGAACACTCCGGCCTTCGTGTACTGGGAGACGTCCTCGGTGATCTCGAGCTCGCCGAACGCACCCGAGCCCTTCGCATGGGGGCTGCGCTCCGGGATGCGCTCGCGGTCGAAGCGGGCGAGCTTCTCGACCAGTGCCACGTCGTGCAGCAGCAGCGGGCCGTTCGCGCCGACGCTCAGCGAATGGGCGTCGTTCTGACGGGGAGCACCGGACTCCGTGGTGGACGGGACGGACGGATCGAACGTGGTCATGTTCTTCTCCTCGAGTTTTCTGACGATATGACAGATTCTGGGACGGATGGACGCCTGGGCGGGGAGCACCAGGAGGATTCGGGGTCCGACGACTCGGGCTCGAGCGCTCGGGCCGCGGAAGGGGGGATGCGGATCAGGCGGGGGCGGATCGAGCGGGGACCGCGGTCCCCCCGGCCTCGTCGGCTCCCGCGGCAGCCGACGCCTCGGCCCGGCAGTCGGAGCAGACGCCGCGGAAGACGACCTCGGCGACCTCGATCTCGAAGCCGAGGTCGTCGCTCGGGGCCAGGCACGGAGCTTCCCCCACCACGCAGGCGACGTCCTCCAGCCGACCGCACCGCGAGCACACCAGGTGGTGATGGTTGTCGTGGCGATGCATCTCGAAGCGCATGCTGCGACTGCCGATCGTCACCCGGCGGACGATCTCCGCATCGGTCACGGCGTTGAGGATGTCGTAGACGGCCTGCCGGGAGACCGCGCCGAGCTTGTCGCGCACCGCCTGGGCGACGGCGTCCGCATCGGCATGCGGGAGCTCCTCGATCGCTTCGAGGACGGCGAGACGGGGGGCGGTGACCCGCAGACCCGCATCTCGCAGTGCTGCGGAGTGATCGGTGCTCGTCATGGTCGCCACCATAGCATCGTTTCTGGACTAGTTCCATTAAGCGCGGCGATCCAGACATCAGGCATGTCGCGGCGGGCACTGGGGCGGCTCATGACGGGCGCAGGGACTGCATGTCAGAGGGTCGGAACCGCATGTCGGGGGCGCGCAGTCCGCACCATCCTGCACCCTCTTGAGGATCATCGCTCTTTTCCGGCGCGTCATGCCATTACTCTGGTGCGCGTGATCGCGCCGTCCGACACCGCGACCACGGTCCGACGACGGCCCGTGGTCCGCGCACTGCGCCCGGATGGAAGGGCTGCGGCCGTCCTGGTCATGTGCACGGTCGCGGCCGCGACCGTTCCCGTCGCTCTCGGCGAGGGACCGGGGGCCGCAGGCGCGGCGCTGCTGCTCTGCATCGCCGTCGGCCTCTGCCTCCGACGGCCGCTGATCGCCTGCGCGCTCATCGGTGTCGTCCTGCTGCTGACTGTCGCGCAGCCGCCGGGCCACCTCAGCCCCATCATGCTGGCCAGTCCCGTGGCGGTCGCCTCCGCGGCGGCCCACGGGCATCTGATCCTGTCCGTCCTCGCGGCGATGAGCCATCTCGCCCTCGACATCGTCTCCTGCCTCCTGGCCGAGGTCGGCGGGTCCGACATGCTCGCTGCGCTCACCGGCGGCATCCTGATCGAGTCGGCCGCCCTCCTGGTCGGCACCTGGGTGAGCCTGCTGATCCGCAGGGCGGGACTCGAACGCGCCCGACGGCTGGAGGACCTCGCGGAGCAGCGTCGCGCCATCGCTCGCGAGCTGCACGACACCGGAGCTCGAGCCATGGCCCGCGTCGCGATCCTCGCCGAGGAGCGCTCCCGCCTCGATCCGCTCGACCCCGACGACGCGCTCGCCCTCGATCGCATCGCCGCCACCGCCCGTGAAGGAGCAGCGGCGATGCGCGTCCTGCTCGATGCGCTGCGTCCGAACGATGCGAGTGAGCTCGACGCCCTCGGTCCGCGGAGCGCAGGTGGGATATGGAGCGCCGATGGGAGTTGGGGCGCCGATGGGACATGGAGCGCCGATGGGACATGGAGCGCCGCCCGTGGACCCGGCCCGCAAGGCGAGGATGCCACCTCATCGGACGTGCTGCTCGAACGCATGCGTCTGCGGCTCCTGGCCGACGGGTTCCGTGCCGAGGTCTCCTGCGAGGGCGCATGCACCGACCTGGTTGCCCCGACCGACCGAACCGACCTGCTGCGCCACAGCCTCGACGAGATCGAGGAGAACATCCGCCGCCATGGCGATCGCAGCTGCAGCGTGGCCATCCTGCTCGACCTCGTCCCCCGCCTCGACCATGATCCCGGCCTCGATCCTGATCCCGGCCTCGCCCCTGACCTCGCATCGATCGAGCGCGAGGGCGGTGACGGAGGCGAGGGCGGTGATGGAGGCGATGGCGGTGATCGAGGCGATGGAGCAGGTCTCCTGCTCGAGCTCGTCGTCCTCAACGGCATCATGCAGGAGCCCTCCCTCCCTCTGGACAGCCCCGTACGGTCGCGCTGGGGGCTCATCGGCCTGCACGAGCGCCTTGCGGTCGTCGGCGGATCCCTCACGGCCGACGACGACGGACGCACCTTCCTCACCCGGGTGAGGATCCTGCTGCAGACCTTCGCCTCGGAGGTGCGATGATCTCCGTTCTCGTGTGCGACGACGACGCGATCGTCCGCGGAGGGCTCGCCGGATGCATCACCGAGGCAGACGACCTGTCGCTCGTCGCGAGCGTGGGCACCGCCGAGGAGGCGCTCGACGTCGCTCAGCACAGAGACATCGACGTTGTGCTGATGGACCTGAGTCTTCCCGGCATGGACGGCATCGACGCCACCCGCCTCCTGCAGGAGCCCGTCCCCCGCCTAGGCCCCGCTCGCAAGGGCCACAGGAGGCCCGGCACTGCCCAGGGCACGGGCACGGGCACGGGCACGGGCACGGGCGACGATGGCAAGGACGTGGGCGGCGAGGGCGATACGGGTTCCGACCGACGCTCCCCCGCCGTGCTGGTCCTGACCGCCTTCGGGACCGACGAGCAGGTGCGGGAGGCCCTCGCGGCGGGCGCCGCCGGCTTCCTGCTGAAGACCGCCGGTCCCGACGCCCTGACCGCCTCGATCCGAGCGGCCGCGCAGCGCACCGTCGCCCTGCTGAGCCCTGAGCTCGTCGGCGCCGTCGTCGGACACGCCGAACCACCCGAAGCCGGAGATGCCGGTGCACCCGAAGCCGGGCGCGCCGGCTCTCATCCTGACAGGCCCGACGTCCATCCTGACAGTCCCGACGTCGCCCGCAGGGCCGTCGGGCACAGGGCGCTCGCACGGGATGCCGCGGATCTGGGCCTCAGCCGCCGCGAGGCCGCCGTGCTGTCGCTGGTGTGCACGGGCCGGAGCAATGCCGCGATCGGTGGCGAGCTCGGCATCTCGGAGTCGACGGTGAAGTCGCACGTCTCCTCCGTGCTGGCGAAGCTGGGCTGCGACTCCCGACTTCACCTGGCACTGCGGGCGTTCGAGCTCGGGATCGCGACTCCCCCGCCCGCCAACCCCGCCAGCTCCGCCAACGCCGCCAACGCCGCCAACGCCGCCAACGCCGCCAACGAGCAGTGTCCGTCTACCACCGTTCAACCGACGTTCAAGCGGCGGTAGACGGACACTGCTCCGCGACGACGGCATCCGACACTGCCGAGCCGACCGGTCCCACCGATGACACGCCCGAGCCGGACGCACGATCTGGCCCAAGATCCGAGCTGGGTGTCGGATGGACACACGATGGACGCAATCGGCCCCCTCGGGATATCCCTGAGGGGGCCGATTCATGTGCTGACCTGTCGAGCCGCCTGCCGGAATCGAACCGGCGACCTATTCATTACGAGTGAATCGCTCTACCGACTGAGCTAAGGCGGCGCGCCCGCCGCACGAGGCGGACCGGACCACTGTACGAGAGCCGAGGCCACGGACGCAAAGCGGAGCGACGAGCGACACGTCACACCCGAGCCCTTATGCCCAGCGGCTGATGCCTGATGCCTGACCCCTGACGCCTGATGCCCCACGCCCCATGCCTGATGCCTCAAGCTCGAAGGCCGAAGACTGGTGGGTCACCTCCGCGGCCGGTCAGCTGGTCAGGCGGTCTGCCAGCCAGCTCCGCGGCCGGTCAGCTGGTCAGGCGGGCACCCCGTCAGCTGGTCAGCAGGTGAGTCCTTCCTCCGGTGCCGTGCCGTCGACGAGGTAGGCGTCCACTGCCTCCTCGACGCAGCCGCCGCTGCGGCCGTAGGCGGTGTGCCCGTAGCCGTCGAAGGTGATGAGCGTGGAGTTCTCCAGCTGATCGTCGAGGGACTCGGACCACGCGTAGGGGGTGGCGGGATCGTGGGTGGTGCCGACCACGACGATCAGGTCGCTGCCCGCCGCGGAGACCGGTGCGGGATCCCGCACGGGCTGGTCCGGCCACTGATCGCACAGCGCCTGGGCGTAGGCGGTGAAGCCGGCGTCGGGATAGGCCTCGAGCATCCGCTGGGTCTCCTCGAGCTGCCAGTCGCGGTCCGCGACACCCGGATGGTCCAGGCAGTTGATGGCGTTGAAGGCGAACACGGAGTTGTTCGAGTAGCTGCCGTCGGCGGTCCGTCCGTCGGCCGAGTCGGCGTAGTAGAGGAGCGTGGAGCCGTCGCCGTGGACCGCGTCGACGACGGCGCTGAGGGCATAGGTCCAGTACTCGTCGGCGTACATCAGCGAGCGCAGCCCCGTGACGGCGAGGGATCCGGTCAGGGGGCGGTCCTCATCGCCGGTCGGGAGGGGCTCATCGGTGAGCCCGTCGAGGAACGCCGTCAGCTGCTCGGCGACCTCCTCCCCCGTCTCCCCCGTGAACGGGCAGTCCTCCTGCTCGAGGCAGAACTCGCCGAAGGCGACGGCGGTCTCCTGGAAGCCGGCGGCCTGCCCCTCGCCGATCTCGTTGAGATCGAGGGAGGGGTCCATGACGCCGTCGAGCACGAACCGTCCCACGCGCTCGGGATAGGTGTCGGCATAGAGGGACCCGAGATATGTGCCGTAGGAGAAGCCCAGGTAGTTGAGGGACTCGTCGCCGACGGCGGCGCGCAGCACATCCATATCGCGGGCGGCGGAGAGGCTGTCGAGGGAGGGCAGGATGTCACCGGAGCCCTCCTGGCAGGCATCGGCGACCTTCGCCATCCAGTCGATGGAGGTCTGCATGCCGTCGGCGGTGCCGGCGTCGTAGGTGGCCGCCCTGTACTCGTCGGTCTCCTCGTCGGAGAGGCACTGGATCCCGTCGGAGCGGGAGACCCCACGGGGGTCGAAGCCGATGATGTCGTAGTCCTCGCGGACCTCCTGGCCGAAGAGGGTGCCGCCCACGGCCGCGACGTAGTCGACGCCGGAGACGCCCGGACCGCCCGGGTTCACGAACAGGGACCCCTGGGAGGAGCCGCCGCTCGCCGGGACCCTCACGAGGGCGATCTCGATGTCGCCGGCCGACGGGTCATCCCACCGGATCGGGACGGTCACGCTCGCGCACTGCACGGTCGCGCCGGCCTCGGCCCGGACGTCCTCGTCGCAGCCCATCCACACGACGTCCTGCCCGTAGTAGTCGGCGTAGGCGTCGTCGGCGGCGGGATCGATGTCCAGCTCCGCGGTCGAGGTGCCGGTCTCGGCGAGCGCCCGCTCGTCGGCCGCCTGCCCGTCGGAGGAGTCCGACGCCCCCGAACCGTCGGACCCGTCCCCCGGTGTGCAGCCCGCCAGCAGCAGGGCGGCGAGCGCGATGCCCGCCAGGGACTGGCGCAGGGATCGGGACGGGCGGGCGACGTGCATGGATGCTCCTGGGAAGCGAGGTCGAGAAGCGGGGTCGGGAAGCGGCGCCGGTGCGCGCAGGGCTGGGATGCGGACCGAGCTGGGGCGGGCAGCGGCACGAGCCGCGGCCCGCCCATCCTAGGAGTCGGGGCCGACGGGATCAGCCGACCTCGCGCACAGACCAGCGGCGAGCGCCCAGGGCGACGGGAAGCACGACCAGGATCAGCAGCGGCAGGAGCTCGAAGGCCCCGGCCTCGCCCTCGCCGAACAGGGACGCCGCGGTCTGCAGGTCGAGCGCGCGCAGCACGTCCGTGACGGCCTCGGATCCGAGCATCATGGCGATGCCCGCGGCGGTGGAGACCACGAAGGGCACGCCGATCGCTGCGATCAGTCCGAGCACGGTCGACTGGGTCACCAGGCCCATCGCGATCGAGAACAGAGCGATCGCGGCGTGCACGGCCAGCTGGGAGGTCAGGACGTCGTCCATGGAGCTGAAGACGGCTCCCTCGCCCATCAGGTCCCCGCCGATCCAGGTGAACAGGGCGGCCAGGCCGATGGACGCCGCGAGCACGACGCCGATCACCACGAGCGCGGCGATCGTCTTGGACGCCATGACCCCCAGCCGGCCGGGCCGCTGCTGGAGGGTGACCTGGACGGAGCGGTCGGACCACTCCCCCGCGGTGATCACCACGGCGATGATCGGCGTGATGAGGGACAGCGGCAGGCCGAGCATGGCCATGGTCAGCGAGACGTCGGAGGTGCCGGGCTCCATCACGGCGGGCTGGATCAGCCCGGCGAGGGCGGCGGTGCCGATCAGCGCGAGGACGCTGACGAGCAGGGTGATGGCGGTGCCGCGGGTGTCGAGGTATCCGCGGATGTCGATATCGGGTCGCATGGTCGTGGTCTCTCCTCAGGCGGGGACGTTCGGGGACGGAGCGGCATCGGTGAGGGCGAAGAAGACCTCTTCGAGCCCGCCGCGGTCGGAGATGCGGAGGGAGGTCAGCACGATCTGCTCCCGCAGGGCCAGCCGTCCCATGTCCTCCGGCGCGAGACCCACCTCGACGAGTCCGCCCTCACGGGTCTCGTGGGCGATCCCGTGCCGCTCCAGGACGCGCAGCAGGGCGGCCGGCTCGAGGGCGCCGACGAGGGTGCCGCCGTCGCCGCCGGAGAGCTCCTCGAGCGTCCCCTCGTGGACGAGCCGGCCTCCCGCGATCACGACCGCGCGGTCGACGGTCGCCTGCACCTCCCGCAGCTGATGGCTCGAGAGCAGCACCGTGCCGCCGGCGGCGGCGAAGTCCCGCAGCAGCATGCGCATCCAGCGGATGCCCTCGGGGTCCAGGCCGTTGGCGGGCTCATCGAGGACGAGCACCTCGGGATCCCCCATCATCGCGACGCCGATGCCCAGGCGCTGGCGCATCCCGTAGGAGTACCCGCCGACGCGCTTGCGGGCCGCATCGGCCAGCCCGACGGTCTCCAGGATCTCGTCGGCCCGACCGGCCGGCATCCCGATCGTGCGTGCCGTCAGGCGCAGCGTCTCCAGGCCCGTGCGCCCCTTGGCGAGGGCCGTCGCGTCGAGCATGACGCCGATCCGGCGCGCGGGCGCATCGAGGGAGGTGTAGGGCACTCCTCCGACGAGGGCTTCCCCGGCATCGGCCCGGGCGAGTCCGGTGAGTAGGCGCAGTGTCGTGGACTTCCCGGCGCCGTTGGGTCCGAGGAAGCCGGTGACGCTGCCCGGGGCGCAGGCGAAGGACAGGCCCTCGACGGCGGCACGTCCGCCGTAGCGCTTGGTCAGTCCGCGCACCTCGAGGGCGAACGGGGTCGTCGCACGACTGGTCGCCGCAGGAGGGGCGGCGGTGCTGGTCGCGGCAGGAGGGGCGGCGGGGGTGGTCGTGGCAGGAGGGGTCGTGGGGTCCATGGCTCCACCTTCCGCGCCCTCCTCTGCTCGTGGCATCGGCCGCGGGGTCGCTCCGGCTCCGACGATCGTCGGCTCCCGTGCCCCCTCGACCGCACCCTGCGGCGGGGGCGGGCCGCCGCCGTCGGCCGATAGTCTGATGACCGTGGAGAACCTGGGGCAGCCGGTCCGTCGGACCTGGCAGGAGGCGCTGATCGTCGCGCTCGTCGCAGCCGAGGCGATCGCCGTCGCCGTCCTCACCACCGGCACCCTGGATCTCCTGCGCGCCCTGCTGATCGCGGTGCTCGGCGGCGCGCTCCTGCTGCGCTTCCGGTACTGGCCCTGGCTGCTGCCGCTCGTGCTCGCGCTCGATGCCGCCGCCGGCTCCCTGACGGTGCTGGTCATCGGCACCTACTGCTTCGCCACGCGCTCGGCGTCCCGCGGCCGCACACTGCTGGTCGCCGCTCTCGCCGTCGTCGCCGGAGTGACCCCGCTGCTGCTGGCCGCGCAGCCCGAGCTGTCGGTGACCGGTCTGATCGTGACGGTGCTGCTGGTCGCCGCGGCCGTCGCCACCGGCATGTACTCCTCGACCAGGCGCCTTCTGCTGGCGGAGCTCCAGCAGCGCGCGGAGCAGGCCGAGTCCGGCCGCGCCGTCGCCGAGGAGCAGGCCCGGCGCGCCGAGCGCACACGCATCGCCCGCGAGATGCACGACATCGTCGCCCACAAGATCTCCCTGGTGGCGCTGCAGGCCGGTGCCCTCGAGGTGAACCCTTCGCTCGAGCGCGAGCAGGTGCAGCAGTCCGCGGCGCTGATCCGGCAGACCGCGACGACCGCCCTCTCGGAGCTGCGCGAGGTGCTCGGGGTCCTCCGCGGCGACGACGAGGCCGCACCCCTCGCGCCCCAGCCCACCTGGGACGACGTGCGCTCGCTCGTGACCAGCTCGAAGGACGCGGGGATCGGCGTGGAGCTGTTCGACTTCATCGACGACCCCGTGCCCGACGCCCTCGCCCGCACCGCCTACCGGGTGGTCCAGGAGGGGCTGACGAACATCCACAAGCATGCCCGGCACACCCGGGCCCGGGTCGCCCTCATCGGCGAACCCGGAACCGACCTCGTGATCGAGGTCAGCAACGTCCTGCCCAAGGGCTTCACGACGGATCTGCCGGGCGCCCGCATGGGCCTGTCGGGCATCGAGACCCGCGTGCTGCATGCTGGGGGGACCATCTCGTCGGGCCCCACCGACGATGGACGCTTCGAGGTGAAGGCGGTGATCCCGTGGCCGACGTCGAGCTGACGCGGGTGGGACTGATCGACGACGACTCCCTGGTCCGTGCGGGACTGTCCATGATCCTGGGCGCCGACCCGGGCATAGAGGTCGTCGGGGAGGGCCGCGACGGCAGCGAGGCGGTGCCGCTCGTGCACCGTCACCGGCCCGACGTGCTGCTGATGGACGTGCGCATGCCGCAGATGGACGGGATCGCTGCGACCCGTGCGGTCTCGGCGCTGCCCGAGGCGCCCAAGATCATCATGCTCACGACGTTCGACATGGACGAGTACGTGTTCCAGGCCCTCGAGGCAGGAGCCAGCGGGTTCCTGCTCAAGGACACCCCGCCGCAGGAGCTCGCCCGTGCCGTCCACGTCGTCGCGGGAGGGGACGCGATGCTCTCCCCCACCGTCACCCGGCGCATGCTCACGCACTTCTCCGACGCCAACCCCGGGTCCCGCCACGATCGCCATCCGGGCCTCGACCAGCTCACCGAACGGGAGACCGAGGTGCTGGGCGCGGTGGGCGCGGGACTGTCGAACGCGCAGATCGGCATGCGCCTGTTCATGAGCGAGGCTACCGTGAAGGCGCACGTCTCGAAGATCTTCGCGAAGCTCGACTGCACCAACCGCGTGCAGATCGCGATCATCGCCCACGAGGCAGGGCTCTCCGATCTGGACGCGGGGCTCGTCGACGGCGAGTGAGCGGTCGCCCGGGGCCCGCCGGTCCCGCCCCGGCTGGTCCGTTCTTGCCGGTCCCGTCCCAGCCGGTCCCTCAGCCCCAGCCGAGCTCGTGCAGGCGGGCGTCGCTGAGACCGAAGAGATGCCCGAGCTCGTGCTTCACGGTCACGGCGATCTGCTCGACCAGATGCTCCCGGCTGCGGCTGACGCGCTGCAGCGGCCCGCGATAGATGAAGATCCGGTCGGGCTCCGCATAGCCGGTGAAGACGCTGCGCCTGTCCAGCGGGATCCCGACGTACAGCCCCAGCAGCTCGTGGCCCGCCTGATGCTCCTCGGGCTCCTCCTCGATGAGGATCGCGACGTTCGAGCGGGCGATCAGCTCAGCGATCTCGTCGGGCAGGGAGTCCAGGGCGTCGTCGACGGCCTCCTCGAAGTCCTCGCGGCTGATGCGGATCATGGCCTCATCGAACCACGCCCTCCTGGGCCGACGGGCAGCCCAGATCCGGATCGATCCGGCCGACGACGGACTCACCCACGGCCCTGAGCATCGGAAGGTGCTCCGGCTCGACGACGTCGATCAGCAGCTCGCGCACGTCCGCGGCATGGCCGGGTGCCGCCTCGACCACCTTGTCCATCCCCGCGTCCGTCAGAGTCGCCATCGTGCGCCGCCCAGCCCCGGGCAGTCGGCTCCTCTCGAGGAATCCCTGCTTCTCGAGGCGGGAGGCCGCATGCGAGAGCCGCGAGAGCGACGAGGAGGCCAGCCGTGCCAGGTCGCTCATCCGCATGGAGCGGTCCGGTCGCTCTGACAGCACCGACATCACCATGTACTCGAAGAAGGTCAGGTCGGACCGTGCGCGCAGACGCGCATCGAGCTCCCCGGGCAGGAGTGTGATCAGAGCGGCAACCGCCCTCCAGGCCGACCGCTCCTCGACGGTGAGCCATCGTGGCTCGCTCGCCTCGGGCTCCGGGGCCTCGGGCTCCGACTGCTCCATCGACCCCATCGACTCTGGCGACTCCCACAGCTCCGGTCGCTCCGTCGGCTCCGGTCGCTCGAGCTCATCACTGTGCTGTGACCTCATAGCTCCACCCTACCCTCCCTACTTGACACTTCAACTACGAATTCGTAGCTTCTTGAAGCGTCAAGTACCTTCCTGTTCGAAGGAGGATCCCATGGGGATCGCACTGTGGATCATCGCGGGCCTGCTCGCCGTCGCATTCATCGCCGCCGGCGGCATGAAGGCGACCTCACCGAAGGAGAAGCTCGCCGAGAAGGGCATGGGGTATGTCGAGGACTTCCAGGGCTGGCAGATCACGGCGATCGGCGTCCTCGAGGTCCTCGGCGGCATCGGCCTGATCGTCCCCGGCCTCATCCCGGGCCTCGGCTGGCTGGTGCCCACGGCGGCCGCCGGGCTGCTCGTGCTGATGATCGGAGCTGTCGCGACCCACGTCCGGCGCAAGGAGAACTTCTCCTCCGCCCTGGTGCTGGGGGTCCTCGCGCTGATCATCGTCGTCGGCCGCTTCGGGATCCTCCCCTTCTGAGCCGATCCCGCTCAGTCTGAGCCGATCCCACCAAAGCCTGGGCCCCGGACGGTTGACCGCCCGGGGCCCAGGCGTTGATCCCGGGGCGAGGCGCGAGGCTGGGTCCCGGTTCGAGTACGGAGCCAGTGCCGGTGCCGGTGCCGGTGCCGGTGCCGGTGCCAGTGCCAGTGCCAGTGCCAGTGCCAGTGCCAGTGCCAGTGCCAGTGCCAGTGCCAGCATCTCGGCCGACGGGACCGCGGAGCCTCACCAGCGAGCAGTGTCCGTCGAGCAGTGTCCGTCTACCGCCACTTGAACGCCGTTTGAACGGCGGTAGACGGACACTGCTCCGCAACGAAGCCCTGCGGGAACGACGAAGCCCTGCGGGAACGACGAAGCCCCCGACGCTTTCGCGTCGGGGGCTTCGTCTGCGGGGCGACCCTGACCGGGCTTGAACCGGCGACCTCCGCCGTGACAGGGCGGCACTCTAACCAACTGAGCTACAGGGCCTTGCTTTGCCGCTCGGTCTCCCTCGCGACATGGATAACTCTACCGGACGTTCTCCCGGGTCCCGACCACTTTCCGTGTGAGCCGCCTCGCACTGCTGGTCCGAGCGATTCTGAGCCCCAGAAGGGGTCGTCGACGCCGAGTTGGAGCCGGGCGTCCCACGGAGCGCCGGTCCCCGAGAAAGCCGGACCCCAGGACGAGCGAGCCGGACCCCAGGAGAGGGCCCGACGCCCCCGGAATGCACGATGGCCACGTTCCGACTCACCTCAGAGAGGACGGGTCGGAACGCGGCCACGTCGGTCGCGGCTCATCGCCAGGATGAGCACTCCGTACCCCCAACGGGGTTCGAACCCGTGTTACCGGCGTGAAAGGCCGGCGTCCTAGGCCACTAGACGATGGGGGCCGAGCAGCGGACTGCCCGCCTGCGAGCATACCCAACCGCACCCCCGCCTCGCGACGCGTCCGCATTCGGATGCGGCGCACTCGACATGGCCGTCATCGCCCACCGGCACCTCCATGGAGCGGCCCGCCTCGCCATCCTCGCGACCCCGCGCGTGGCCTGCCTCTCATCGCACCGATCCGGTTCGCTCCGCCTCGAAGCTCCTGCTAGTCTTGACCCCGGTCACCGACAGGTGATCGCGGCTCTGTAGCTCAGTTGGTAGAGCGTTCGACTGAAAATCGAAAGGTCACCGGATCGACGCCGGTCGGAGCCACCCAGCGAGACCCCTGCTTCGGCAGGGGTTTCTTGCTTCCAGCAGTCCGAACCTCCGTGCGGCCGCGAGGGTGCCGCGGGGCCGTCAGAGCAGGTCCGTGGGGTCTGCCGGGAGACCTGCCTGATGATGCCGGCGCACCGCCGGTCGGCCGGCGGTCAGACGCCTGACGAGCTTCTCGTTCACATGCTGGGTGAAGAACTGGATGAGCGACCCGTTGAAGAACGCCGTCATGACGGTCGCGAGCCCCACGGGACCCTGCACGATGACGGCGCCGATGAGGACGATCAGATCCTGCGGCACCCTGACCCGCTGGTACTTCCAGCCCGTGCGGTCCACGATCAGCGGAGCGAGGGCGTCGTACGGGGCCGTGCCGACTCCTGCAGTCATGTACGCGCTGGCCCCGAAGTCGAAGATGATGATCCCGATCGCGAACAGGAGCATGAGCATCGCCGCCGACGGGGCGTCGGGGATGATGGGCTCGAGCACGGTGGAGAACATGTCGATGAAGAACCCGCACATCACCATGTTGATGACGGTGCCGACCCCGATGTACTTGCGCCCCCAGATCAGGACGGGGATGAACAGCACCAGGTTGCTCAGCAGCTGATAGGTGCCGAGCGACCACCCGATCTTGTCGGCGATCCCGGAGTTCATGGCGGTGTAGGGGTCGACCCCGATGCCGCCGACCTTGAGGACCGCGGCCCCCAGTCCGATGAGCGCGACCCCGCCGAGCGCGTAGAGCGCGCGCAGCAGGTGGTCCCTGCGGGTCGCCCGGGTCCAGGTCGTGGTCTCTTCTGAGGACGAAGCGGGAGTGGGCGCATCGCTCATGGGCACGACCCTAGCGGTGCGGAGCACCAGCCCCCCCAGGTGATCGGTTCGCAGGGGACCCGTCCGGGCGAGACTCCACGAGTCCCGGGGCGACGCCTGCTCGGCTCCGTAGAGTGGTGCCCCGGACCGACCGGACGCAGGAGTGGAGGACGACGATGTCCCTGGACAACCCCGATCTGGCCATCGCCCAGGCGGCGACGCTGCGCCCGATCACCCAGATCGCGGAGCGCGCCGGCATCCCTGAGTCGGCCCTCATCCCCTATGGGCGGCACATCGCCAAGGTCGATGTTCGCGAGATGCCGTCACCTGGGCCCGACGGACGCCTGGTCCTGGTCTCGGCGATGTCACCGACCCCCGCAGGCGAGGGGAAGTCCACCATGACCGTCGGCCTCGCCGACGCGCTCACCCTCCGGGGTCGTCGCACGATCGTCGCGCTGCGCGAGCCGGCGATGGGGCCGGTGATGGGCATCAAGGGCGGCGCGACCGGCGGCGGGCACGCCCAGGTGGTCCCGATGGAGGACATCAACCTGCACTTCACGGGCGATTTCCATGCCATCCAGATCGCCAACAACACACTCGCGGCGCTGCTCGACAACCATCTCCAGCGGGGCAACGCCCTGGACATCGACCCGCGGCGGATCCAGTGGAAGCGGGTGCTGGATGTCAACGATCGGGCTCTGCGCTCGATCGTCGTCGGCCTCGGGGGTCCGACGCAGGGCGTGCCCCGCGAGGACGGCTTCGACATCGTCGTCGCCTCCGAGATCATGGCGATCCTGTGCCTGGCCTCGGATATCTCCGACCTCGAGCGGCGCATCGGAGACATCGTGCTCGCCTTCAGCCGCGACCGCGAGCCCGTGACGGTGCGCGATCTCGGCGTGCAGGGTGCGATCACCATGCTGCTGAAGGACGCGATCCGTCCGAACCTCGTGCAGACCCTCGGCGGGACCCCGGCGCTCGTCCACGGTGGCCCCTTCGCGAACATCGCCCACGGCTGCAACTCCTTGGCGGCGACCCGCCTCGCCCTGTCGCTGGCCGACATCACCGTGACCGAGGCCGGCTTCGGATCCGACCTCGGCGCCGAGAAGTTCCTGGACATCAAGGCTCGGCTCGGCGGACTGCGTCCGGACGCGGCGGTCGTGGTCGCGACCGTGCGGGCCCTCAAGCTCCATGGCGGCGTCGCCCTCGCCGACGTCGAGGACGAGGACGTCGAGGCGATGCTCGCGGGCACGGCGAACCTCGCCCGTCACGTCGCGAACCTCCGGCGGTTCGGCCTCGAGCCGGTGATCGCCCTGAACCGCTTCCCCTCCGACACCGACGCCGAGGTCGACGCCCTGCTGGAATGGGCGCGGGAGAACGGGCATCGAGCTGCGCTCTCCGATGTCTGGGCGCAGGGCGGTGACGGCGGTCTCGAGCTGGCAGACCAGGTGCTCGAGGTGATCGGCGCCGCGAGCGGATCCGCGGAAGCCGTATCCGGCTTCCGGCCGCTGTACGACCCGGCCGACGGCACCGAGGCATCCCTGCGCACCATCGCGCGCGAGATCTACGGGGCCGACGACATCGCTCTCGTGGAGAAGGCTCCGACGCAGCTGCGGATGCTGCAGCGCAACGGCTGGGACACCCTGCCCGTCTGCGTCGCGAAGACCCCGTATTCCTTCTCCGACGACCCGACCCTGCTGGGCGCCCCCACCGGGCACACCCTCCACGTGCGCGACCTCGTGCCGCGGATCGGAGCCGGCTTCGTCGTCGCCCTCACCGGTGACATCATGACGATGCCGGGCCTGCCGCAGGAGCCCGCGGCACTGCGCATGGGTCTCGATCAGGACGGCGAGCCCGTCGGTCTCTTCTGAGACGCCGCCGACGGCGCGTCTGCAGACAGCGTCAGCACCGGGGATCGGGTCAGCACCGCGGATCGGGTCAGTGCCGCGGATCGCGCTCGGCGACCTCCTCGGCCTCGAGCTCGGTCTCGTCCTCGAGATCGACGTCGAGGGACTCCGCATCCCCCTCGAGGTCCTCGGTGCCCGCCTCGGGCTCATCCCAGTTGCGGTCCGTGACCGCGTCGGCGGTGTCATCGGTCGAGACGACGTTCTCGGGGAACCGGTTCTCGTCGTGATGCGAGAGGCCCTCGAACTCCTCGTCGCTCTCGTCGATGAAGCCGTCCTCGTCGTCGTCCTCGTCCCCGCTCTCCGCCATGCGGGGACTGAGCTCGTCGATCGCGTACTCGCCTCCCCGGACGAAGCCGCGCCGGAAGGACGCTCGACCCACCATCGTGCTGGCGACGGGGACGGTCAGCATCTGCGCGAGCAGGACGACCAGCAGCAGCCCCGCGAGGGACCACGAGCCCACGGCCAGGGAGACGCCGGCGAAGACCAGCAGCAGGCCCAGGGTCTGGGGCTTCGAGGTCGCGTGCATGCGCATGAGCACGTTGTCGAAGCGGTTCAGCCCGATCGCCGCGAGGACGGCGAGGGCGAGTCCGGCCCCGATCAGGACGGTCGCGACGATCTCGACGGCGCTCATCTCCCGCCCTCCTGTCCGCTGCGACCTGCTCCGGGCGCAGAGTCGTCGTCCGCTCCGGCGGCGGAGCCGCCGTCGGCCCCGAACCCGGTCTCGTCCACCGCGCCGAACCCGGACTCGTCATCGGGTCCGTCGGTCGCCGAGCCGCCGTCGAGGAAGGCCTCCTCCTCGTTCAGCGGGATCTGGTCGTCCTCGTGGTCGAGGCTCCACACGTTGGCCGTGTCGCGCTCCTCCGGTCCGGCGGAGTGGTCGTAGCGATCCGGATCGATGGCGACGAAGGCGCCGGTCTCGGTCGCCTCCCCGCTGCGCCGCGCGGTCTTGGCGCCGAGGGTGTCCTCACGGGCGACGAAGCGGGCGAAGGCGACCGTGCCGATGAACGCCAGTCCGGTCAGGCCGAGCATCGACGGCCCAGCCCAGGCGGCCTTCGCAGTCGCCGTGTACAGGGCCATGCCGATGACCACGAGCACCACCAGCATGTCGGTGGAGATGGCCCGGTCCAGGATGGTCGGGCCGACGATCATCCGGAACACGACGCTCAGAGCCGTCACCGACAGCACCACGCCGTAGACGAGCAGCACGATCTCGAAGGGAGTCATCGCAGTCCCGCCTCCTCGAGCACCTCGCGTCGGCCGACCGCCAGCAGCAGGCGCTTCTCCTGGTCGCGCACCCGCTGCTTGGCCTGCTCGACCTCCTCCTCGGTGCCCGCCCCGATGACGTGCAGGAACAGGGTCCCGGTGGCACGCTGCGCCTCGACCACGACCGACCCGGGGATCAGGGTGGCCAGCACGCCGGTGAAGGTCAGGAAGAAGTCCGAGCGGGAAGCCATCTGCACGGCCACCACCGAGCTCGGCGGCTGCGGGCCGGGACGGATCGCATACCAGCCCACCTGCAGGGCCGACTCGGCGAGGTCGTACACGAAGCGCAGGACGAACAGCACGAACCTGACCGGCCTGACGGTCAGCTCATGCCCCATGGGGGGCATCGGGAACAGGATGAACACCAGCACGGTGACGGCCAGCCCACCCAGCACGTTCTTCAGGTCGACCCCGCCCCACAGCAGGCACCAGAAGGCGACGGAGCCCAGCAGCCATACCCAGCTGCGGCGGATCTCGGCGATCCTGCGTCGGAGCCTCACGGGTCGACCACCTTCTCCCCCTCGTCGTCGATGCGGTACACGAGCTGGTCGGCCGCATCGGGACCGAGCACGGCCTCGACATAGGGGGTGCGCTCGAGCACGGTGCGCGCCGCCTCGTCGGCGTACCGCACGAGCGGGCCGGCGGCGAGGGTCAGCATGATCGAGAAGCCCACCAGGGCGGCCGTCGCACCCGTCATGACGCGCGGGATCGGACGCTCGTTGGCGAGGACGTCCTCCGAGGGCGCCTGCCAGAACGCCCGGTTCCAGATCTTGGCGATCGCATACAGCGTGAGCAGGCTCGTGATGACGCTGATCGCGATGAGGATCCAGCCCCAGACGTCGTCGTAGGCGATGCCGGCCTCGATCAGCCCGACCTTGCCGATGAAGCCCGAGAACGGCGGGATGCCCGAGAGGTTCATCGCCGGGATGAAGAACAGGACCGCGACCACGGGCGCGACCTTCGCGAGGCCCCCGAGCCGCGCGAGGTTCGTCGATCCCCCGCGATGCTCGATCAGGCCCGCCGCGAGGAACAGCGTGGACTGCACGGTGATGTGATGGGCGACGTAGTAGATCGTCGCGGCCATGCCGATGCGGGTGCTCATGCCGATGCCGAAGAGCATGAACCCCATGTGCGAGACCAGCGTGAAGGAGAGCACGCGCTTGAGGTCGGTCTGCGCGACCGCTCCGAAGATGCCGATGATCAGGCTCAGCGCTGCGGCCGCGAGCAGCAGCACGTTCAGCTGCGAGGCGGGGAACAGCAGCGTCTCCAGGCGCAGGATCGCATAGATGCCCACCTTCGTCAGCAGGCCCGCGAACACCGCCGTGACGGGGGCGGGAGCCGTCGGGTAGGAGTCCGGAAGCCAGGCGCTCAGCGGGAAGATCGCCGCCTTGATCGCGAAGGCGACCAGCAGCAGCAGCTCGATGAGCATGCGCGTCCCCTCGTGCACGCCGTCCAGCCGCACTGCGAGCTCGGCCATGTTCACGGTCCCGGCGGCGCTGTACGCCGCGGCGATGCCCGCCAGGAAGATCACCGAGGACAGCAGCGAGACGATCACGTAGGTCGTCGCCGCGCGGACGCGGCTGGCGGACCCGCCCAGGGTCAGCAGCACGTAGCTCGCCGCGAGCAGCACCTCGAAGCCGACGTACAGGTTGAACAGATCGCCGGCGAGGAACGCCATGGACACGCCCGCGACCAGCGCCAGATAGGTCGGGTGGTAGATCGCCACCGGTGTGCGCTCGGTGTGCTCGCTGACGGTCTGAGCGCTCGAGTACACCAGCACCGCGAGCGTCACCGCGCTCGAGACCACCAGCATCAGCGCCGTCAGACGGTCCGCGACCAGCACGATGCCCAGCTGCGGGGTCCAGTTGCCGATCTGCAGCACCAGCACCCCGGCATCGGGGACGCGCAGGCCCAGGACGACGGCGACGGAGAGGATCGCGACCAGCGTCAGGATCGTCAGCCACAGCTGGACGCGCGGATGGTTGCGCAGCAGCAGCGCGGCGGCCGCCCCTCCCAGGGGGAGCATGACCGGGAGGGCGAGGAGGAGCTCCATCTCTCAGTCCCCCTTCCGGTCGTCGACGTCGTCGGTGCGCTCCTGCGCGTGGGCGTGGTCCGTGTCGGTCGCGGGGCCGGTTCCAGGGGCATCCGCGACGGAGGACGCGTCGCCGCTCTGACCCTGCGACCACCAGGTGCCGGCCGGCAGACCCGCCTCTCCCTCGTCGGCCTCCGTGGGATCCTGCGGGACGTCCTCGGCGCCGGAGAGGTCGGCTCCGAGCGGATCCTCCTCATGGGCGGCGAAGCCCTGGGATCTCATCAGCGCACCGCGGCGGGACTCCTCCGACAGCGCCTGGGACCAGGGCACCTGTTCGGCGTCGTCCCCTGCCCGACGGCGGGAGCGGCGGAGCACGCGGCGGTCCTCGACGTCGTCGGGCACCTCGTCGTGACCGAACATCTGCCAGGCGCGATAGGCCAGGGCCATGCCGAAGGCGGTCACGCCCAGGGAGATCACGATCGCGGTGAGCACCATCGCGAAGGGCAGCGGGTCCGTCATCTCGGAGGGATCGCCGGTGCCCTCGAACGGAGGGATCCCGGGCTCCCCCGCCGCGACGATGAACAGCAGGTTCACGCCGTTGCCCAGCAGCACGAAGCCCAGCACCACGCGGGTCAGGGTGCGCTCGAGCACGAGGTAGACGCCGCAGGCGATGAGGATCCCCGCGGTCAGCAGGAGGGTGAGGCTAACGGACATCGGACTCCGCCTCCTGCTGCTGGTCGATCTGGGCGCCGAGGGTGCGCAGCAGATCCAGCACCAGCCCGACGACCACGAGGTACACGCCGGTGTCGAACAGCATGGCGCTGGGGATGTGGACCTCGCCCAGCAGCGGGACGTGCAGCACCGGGGTGACAGTGGAGAAGACGGTGCCCCCGAACAGGAGCGGCAGCACCCCCGCGCCGACGGCGATGAACAGTCCCGAGCCGAGCACGAGGCCCGCCTGCACCGGCGCCGCCTCCGTCAGCTCGTACCGGCCGCCCGCGAGGTAGCGCAGGGCCAGGGCGAGGCCGGCGACGAGTCCGCCGGTGAATCCGCCGCCGGGCAGGTTGTGACCTGCCATCAGCAGATACACCGAGAACATCATCATCACGGGGAAGGCGATGCGGGTGAGAACCTCGAGGATCACCATGCGGCGCTCGGGCGCGAGCGTCAGCCCGGCCGACAGCCAGGTCCGCCAGCGGTTGCCGCCCTGCACGTCGTCATCGCGGACGTCGAAGTTCAGCACGTTGCGCGGGAGGTCGTCGGCGCTGCGGCGGCGCCAGATGGAGGTGCCGTGGTCGAGATCGCGCACTCGGGAGATGCCCTGCTCGCGACGGGTGACGAAGATCAGCGAGGCGACGCCGGTGGCGACCACCAGCAGCACCGAGATCTCGCCCATCGTGTCCCAGACGCGGGCGTCGACGAGCGCGACGTTGACCACATTGTGGCCGCCGCCGATCTCGTAGGCGGCCTCGATCAGGCTCGGTCCGAGCGGGTCCTGGGTGCGGGCGTCGGCCGCGAACAGGGCCGCGCCGCACAGGGTGACCGCGGTGCCGATCGCGATCCCCCACCGCACGAGCGCCCCGATCCGCAGCGGCCGCCGGGAGAAGTGGATGGGGAGCCGACGGAGCACGAGCACCAGCACCACCGTCATCGCGGTCTCCACGAGCACCTGCGTGGTGGCGACGTCCGGAGCGCCCGCGAACAGGAACAGCATGGCCACCGCGTAGCCGGTCACGCTGATCAGGAACACCGCCCGCAGGCGCCGCCGGGACCGGGCCGCGCCGATCGCCGCGAGCGCCGCGACCGGCAGGATCAGCAGCTCGACGGGCTGATGGAAGAGCACCAGGTTGTCGGGGATCGGCGCCATGGTCAGGGCGACGGGGATCGTCAGACCCATGAGCACCACGAGCATCGTGCCCAGGGTGTACGGCAGCGAACCGCGCTGGAAGAGCGGCGTGACCGCCACGGCGGTCATGTCGATCCCGCGCATCAGGCGGCGGAAGGTGCGCTCGGCGTCCCACCACTCCTGGCCGCGCCGGCCCGACCAGGTCTGCGGCGACACCGCCCGCTGCAGCCGCGAGAAGGGCCGGGCCAGGACGCACAGCAGAGCGCCGGCGGCGAGCGTCACGGCCGATGCCAGCAGCGGCACCCCCAGATGCGGCACGACGGAGAGGTGCGCATGCGCACCGGTGTCCGGGACGGTCGCCGAGAAGCCCGTCAGGAGCTCCTCCAGGGGACCGGCGGCCGCGGGCAGGAGCACGCAGAGCGCGGCGATCACGGCGGGCGGCGCCCAGAACAGCACCGGGATCGTCGGCCGATCGACCTCCGGGGCGCCAGAGGCGCGGCCGAAGGAGCCGCGCACGAACCGCCAGGAGTAGGCGACGGTCAGCACGGAGCCGGCGATGAGAGCGATCAGCAGCCCCCGATGCCAGCCGCCCTCGTACCAGAGCGCCGAGTAGATCGCCTCCTTGGCGACGAATCCCAGCAGCGGCGGCACCGCGGCCATCGACGCGGCCGCGACCACGCCGATCACCGCGACCGCGGGCGCCGCCCGGCCGACACCGGACAGGACGCGCATGTCACGGGTGCCGAACTTCTTGTCGATGATGCCGACGACCATGAACAGCGGCGCCTTGAACAGCGAGTGCGCGATCAGCATCGCGAGACCCGCCAGCATCGCATCGGTCGTGGCGAGACCCGCGACGGCGCTCAGGAAGCCCAGCTGGGAGACGGTGCCGTAGGCCAGGAGGAGCTTGATGTCCGTCTGCCGCAGTGCGCGCCAGCCGCCCAGGATCATGGTGGTCGCACCCAGCACCGCGAGCACGATCGAGAGCGCCTCGACATGCGCGATGCCCGGCCCCAGACGGAGGATCAGGTAGACGCCCGCCTTCACCATCGCGGCCGCGTGCAGATAGGCGGAGACCGGCGTGGGCGCCGCCATCGCTCCCGGGAGCCAGAAGTGCGTGGGCACGAGAGCGGACTTCGAGACCGCTCCCGCGAGCACCAGCAGCGCCGCGGTGATCGTGACCGGGGAGGCCTCGCCCCAGATCGGCGAGGTCACGATCTCCGACAGCCGCATCGACCCGGCCGAGTGCGCGAGCATCAGCAGTCCGACGAGCATCGCGAGGCCGCCCGCGGTGGTCGAGATCAGCGCGTTCATCGCTGCACGACGGGAGGACTGCTTCTCCGGATAGTGCCCGATCAGAAGGTAGGAGAAGACCGTGGTGAGCTCCCAGAAGGTGTAGAGCATCATCACGTCGTCGGCGAGGACCAGGCCGATCATGGCGCCGGCGAAGGCGGTCAGGACCCCCGCGAAACGGCCGAGCCCCGGCTCCGTGTCCTTGAAGTAGCGCGCGCAGTAGGCCAGCACGAGAGCGCCGATCCCCGTCGCGATCAGGGCCATCACCCAGCTCAGGGTGTCCAGGCGGAACGCGAGCTCGATCCCGAACTCGGGGATCCAGGGGACCGCCTTCTCGACGGGTGCGTCGGCCAGACCGAGGGGCCCCTGCAGGCCCAGCCACACGGCGGAGGCCCCGGGCACTGCGGCCAGGACATAGAACGCGTTGCGCCCCATGCGCCTCACCAGCAGCGGTGCCACGAGCGCCGCGACGAGATGGGCGAGGAGCATGGTGCACACGCGGTCTCCGTCCATCACGGGGAAAGGGGCCGCGATCATTCTACGGGTCGTCGCAGGTGATGACACGCTGCTGAATAGAGTGTGCTCATGGCCTCTTTCTCGGCATCACGGGAATCCTCGGATCCCACCCCGTCCGAATCCTCAGCATCGGACCTCTCGGCATCCGGCTCCATGGCTCCCGACGATCCTCCGACGCTCCTCTCGGGCTCCGCGCTGCGTCGCGCCGTGCGCTCCTTCGCCCTGTGGGACGGCGGCATGTCCGCCTTCAGCTCCGTGATCCTCACCTTCGTGTTCTCCACCTACGTCGCCAGCGCGGTCGCCGCTGAGGGCGCCGTCGGCGATGCCGCGGTCAAGGCCGCGCAGGACCACGGATCACAGGTGCTGACCACATGGCAGTCCGTCGCCGCGGTGATCATCGCCCTCACTGCGCCGCTGCTGGGCAATCTCGCCGACCGCGGCGGTGCCCGCAACACGCTGCTGCGGGTGTTCACCCTCGCCACCGTGGTCACCGTCGCGCTCATGCCGACCGTCGCCCTCGACGCCGACTACCTGCAGCTCGGCGCGATCCTCATCGCGATCGCCGTGGTCTGCTCCGAGCTCGCCGGGGTGTTCGTCAACTCCGTGCTGCCGGAGATCTCCTCCCCCTCCGATCGCGGACGCGTCTCGGGCACCGCCTGGGCCGTCGGCTACTGGGGATCGATCGTGTGCCTGGGCCTGGTGCTGGTCCTGTTCGTCATGCCCGGCACCGGCCTGCTCGGCATCACCGACGACGACGGCTGGAACTACCGTGCGATCCCGCTGTTCACCGCCCTGTGGATCCTCGCCGGCACGCTCCCGCTCATGCTGTGGGCGCCGAAGCATCCCGCGAGCGCCCCCGCCGAGCGCTGGACGCCGTGGCAGGGCTACGCCCAGATCGTCCGACGGGTCGTGCGCGCGTTCCGCGAGGAGCCCGTCATGCTGCAGTACCTGGTGGCCTCCGCGATCTATCGCGACGGCCTCGGCGCCGTCTTCTCCATCGCGGGCGTGCTCGCCGCGAACGCCTACGGCTTCTCCACCGTGGGGATCATCGTGTTCGGCATCGCCGCGAACCTCGTGGCCGGGTTCGGCGTCTTCATCGGCGGCCGCTTCGACGACCGCTTCGGGCCGCGTCCGGTGATCATCGTCGGCTGCCTGGGGATCGTCGTGCTCGGACTCGTCGTGCTGGCCTTCGGCTCCGTGGCCGTGTTCTGGGTCGCCGGCCTGGCCATCTGCCTGTTCGTCGGCCCCGTCCAGTCGGCCTCCAGGAACCTGCTCACCCGGCTGTCCCATCCGGGGCGCGAGACCGAGAACTTCGGCCTCTACGCCACCACGGGGCGGGCGCTCGGATTCCTCGGCACCGCCGCCTTCGCGTTCACCGTGTGGCTGCTCTCCGACACCCGCACCGGCATCCTCGGCATCGTGATCGTGATCGCCGTCGGCCTGCTGGCCTTCCTCCCGATCCGTCTGGGTGCCGCCGGACGCGCCGCACCCGCCGACGCCTGAGTCGGGGCCGGAGGGCTCCAGGGGCGCTCCGGCTCAGTGCCCGGCGGCTCAGGGCCTGCTGGCCCAGGGCCTGCCGGCTCAGGGCCCGAGGTGTCAGGCGAGGTCGGAGGGATCGACGAGGAAGCCCTCGAGGTCCACGACGTAGCCGCCGACGGTCTCCACCAGCAGACCGGCGAGCAGGCCCACGCGCCGATAGGCGTTCGCCCAGCGACCCGAGGTCTCCGGGTCGGGCCGTTCGGTCTCCCCCTCCTCATCGTCGAGAGGCAGGTGCACGAGCTCGTAGTCGACGGCCGTGTCCACCCAGGAGAGCGCCGACAGAGCCGGGTGATGACCTGCTCGACCCACCCGCAGCACGATCTCGCTGCCGTCCTCGAGCGGGATCGTCACGCTGTAGCCGGAGCGCGGGACGCCGGACGGCGCCTCGTCGAGGACCGCTTCGGGCTCGAGCGGGGCGATGAGCTCCGCCAGGGACTCGGGAGCCAGGGCGAAGGGGCTCACCACCGTGAGGTCCCGCACATGGAAGGGATGCGGTTCGAGGCGGACCCCCGAGTCCGTGACGACAGCTCCGTTCAGGCGGCGAGCCAGCGACCAGGCCAGATCGAGCACCAGACGCTCGTTGCCGAAGGGCAGGCCCTCGGGGAACGCGCGACCGTACCCGTGGGAGTCGTCCGTCCCCGGCGGGGCAGGGTCCTCGCGCTCGCGCACCACCTCGATCGTCCAGCGACCCGAGCCGCGGGGCGTGGGATCCGGCACCAGGCGCGCGTCGTCGCCCAGCGAGATCGCACCTCCGGCGTCAGTCTCCGCCTCCGGCAGCACGTTGCGCAGCATCGTCAGCACGTCGGCGCGCTGGGTGTCCCGGGGAAGCTGCAGGCGATGGGTCGTGCGGTCGCCCGACGGAGCGTTCTGGCTGCTCACTTGTCCACGTCCTCCACAGGGATGAGGGTGCGATGGAAGTTCAGGTGGGAGCGGGAGGCGGTGGGACCGCGCTGCCCGCGGTAGCGGTTGAGGTTGCCCTCGCTGCCGTACGGCGCGGCGGCCGGCGAGGACAGACGGAAGAAGCACAGCTGACCGATCTTCATCCCCGGCCACAGCGCCACCGGGAGCGTCGCCATGTTCGAGAGCTCGAGCGTGATGTGCCCCTCGAAGCCCGGATCGATGAACCCGGCGGTCGAATGCGTGAGAAGGCCCAGTCGTCCCAGGGAGCTCTTGCCCTCCAGACGGGCGGCGATGTCCTCCGGCAGCGTGACCTGCTCATAGGTGGACGCCAGCACGAACTCGCCGGGATGGAGCATGTACGGCTCCTCCGGATCCACGGCGACCTCGCGCGTGAGACCGACCTGCTCCACGGCCGGGTCGATCATCGCGTACTTGTGGTTGTCGAACAGTCGGAAGAACCGATCGATGCGCACATCGATCGAGGCGGGCTGGATCATCTGCTCGTCGAAGGGCTCCAGGCGCACGCGCCCGAGCTCGAGCTCAGTCCGGATGTCACGATCGCTCAGCAGCACGCCGACCAGCCTATCGCCCGGAGCCTGGACCGGTGCAGGGAGTCCGATTCGCTCCTCGGCCAGGGACACGGTATGCTTCCGGACGTCCGCCCGGAAACCCCCAGGGACCAGGGCGGAACGCATGCGCGGGTGTAGTTCAATGGTAGAACTTCAGCTTCCCAAGCTGACAGCGCGGGTTCGATTCCCGTCACCCGCTCCACCGGGAGCCGCAGGTCGTCGACCTGCGGTTCCTTTCACACCCGGGCACTCCCCGCCCGAACAGGACCGACGTCGGAGCACGGACATGCCCAAGATCATCGGAGGCTCACTCGAGGAGCACCGCGAGCGCACTCGCGAGAAGATCTTCAGCGCCCTCACCGAGCTCCTCGAGACGAAGGACTTCGACTCCGTCACCTTCTCCGCGATCGCGAGCGCCGCCGGCGTGGGCCGCACCGCGATGTACAACCACTTCCCCGACAAGGACACGCTCCTGGTCGAGTACGCGCTGCACGAGACGGCCGGCTACATCTCCCAGCTCACCGCAGGCATCGGCGGAGCCGCTTCTCCGCGCGAAGGGGTCCTGCAGTACATCCGCACGCAGCTCGAGCTCAGCGTCACCTTCCACATGCCGCAGGCATCCAGCGGCAGCGCCCTGTCCCCCGAGAACGCGGCACGCATGCGCGAGCACGTGATGATGATCGAGGACGTCCTGCGCGCGATCCTGCGCGAGGGCGTCGTCAGCGGAGACTTCACCGCCGACCTCGACATCGATGCGACGGTGCGCATCATCAACGGCCTGGTGGTCGGTCCCACCGCGCGGCGCTACTCGCCGCCCGCGCTGGAGGCGTTCGTGCTGCGCGGTCTCGGCGCGGAGCCCGAGCCGTCCGCCCGCGGCTGACGAGCGGCCGACACTCCTGACTCCGCCGCGGGAGCCCCTCGTCGGGCTCCACCGCAGCCGCCACTCGTCGGGCACCGCCGCGGCCGCCCCTCGCCGGGCGATCAGGCGACAGGGCGGCCGGACGACGGACCGGGCGGCTCAGCGCTTCTCGTCGGACTCCCAGCTCATCGCATCGATCGTCGTGCGCTCACCCTCTTCCGCCTTCGCGAACAGCGGGCGCGAGGTCTCCTCGACCCCGTCCTCGAGGTCGACCTCGGGCGCGGTCGCCGCGCTCACCCAGCACACGAACATCAGGATCAGCGCCACCAGGGCCACGCCCCAGCGCAGGTAGAAGCTGACGCCGCCGGTGGCCACCGACGTCGCCGACGACACCGCGAGCGCCGAGACCAGCGCGGTCACCAGGATCGTGGGCAGTGCGAGAGACCCCATCACCGACCGCATCACCCCAGTGAGCACGGCGCCGCCGAGCGCGCCGGAGTGTCCCCAGGATCCGGGGCCCCCGTAGCGGCCCGCGCCGATCGCGTCCGAGGAGGCCTTCATCAGCACCGCGGAGGCGATCGTCCACAGGCCCCAGCCGGCGGCGGCGAGCACGAGCCCGAGCACATAGCCGGGCAGCGCGGAGGCCCCCAGTCCGAAGCCCGCCACCAGCGGCATCAGCGCCACGATCACGATCGCAGGGAGCACCGCCCGGCGGGTGCCGTCGCGCACCTCGTCGAGGATCGCCGAGGAGCGCTTCTCCAGCAGCGCCGCACGAGTCTCCACGACAGCGAGGGCGCCCGCGCGGCGGGACGCCTCCAGCAGGGAGGCGGAGACGAGGAGCAGGGTCACCACGCCGAGGCCGACGCCCCCGATCAGCGTGATCGACTGCGGGGTCACCGCGTGCAGCGCCCGCTCCTCCCACACCGTGGACATGCGATCAGCGACCTGCACTGCCGTGACGACCGGACCGAGAGCGGCCAGACCCGCCATCAGCGCCGACAGGAGCATCACGACCTGCGGGCCCGCCGAGGAGCCGGCCCCGGCCTCACGATCGTGCTGCTCGATGCCGGGGCGGTCCAGCAGCGTGGGCGCGAGCAGGGAGGCGGAGAAGGACACGGAGACGACGAGCCCGCCCAGTCCGGCGTAGGCCAGCAGTGCGAGGGCGAGCGAGGGGACGCCGGCGCTGAGCACGCCGATCACCCCCGCGACGATCACGACCAGGCCGATGCCGCCGGCGGCGACCAGGGCACCCGATCCCATCGCGGAAGCGATGCCGAGAGCACCGCCGGTGCGGCTCGTGCGAGCCGCACGCAGGACGGCGCCGCCCCGACGGTCGCCCAGGCGGCCCACCAGGAGCATCGCCGCGAGGGAGACCAGGACCCCGAGACCGAGAGCGGCCGCGGCCACCGTCGCCGGGGAGACCAGGTAGAGCGCCAGCACATCGAGGAAGGCCCCGGCGTCGCGGGAGTCGTCCGTGACCGTGGTCCACTGGCTCATGTCCGTGATGGCCTGGAGGATCTGCTCCTCGAGGTCGGCGCGAGCGGTCGGGGTGTCGCCGACGATCGCCGTGTCCGTGAAGGTGTCCATCCCGACCTGGGCGAAGCGCAGGTCCTGATAGGCGGACGGCAGCCACAGCGCGGCGGCGACGACCATGCCGATGCCGCCGAGGATCGCAGGCACGAGGCCGCCGAGGGTCAGGCGCAGAGGCGACTCGATCGGATCGAGGCCGTCGGACTCGGCTTCGGCGTCCTCGTCCTCGGAGGTCGCCGCACGACGGGCATGGGGCACCACGGCGACGACGCCTGCCGCGAGCATCGCCACGCCCAGGCCGAGAAGGGCCACGAGGATGCCCTCCCCGGCGAGGACGGCGACGCCCATCAGGATGCCCGTCCCGGCGAGCGCCGCGGTGAGCGCCGTCAGCTCCGAGGCCAGCACGGCGCCCCGTCGGAAGGCGCGCGCCCCGCGCGCATGCTCGGCACCGAGGTTGTCCTCGGCATCGACTTCGAGCTCGTTCTCATCCGCGCCGACGAGGACCGCGGAGGCTGCGGAGGCCGCGTCCATCGGCACAGCAGTGGCGCGCATGGCGAAGGCCGAGATCGCGGCGCCCCCGGCGAGGGCCATCAGCGGGGAGGACGCGCTCTCCTGCAGGAACCACAGCGCGAGCGCGACAGGCAGGATGCCCAGGGCGAGCGCGCCCGTCGTGAACAGCGCTGCGAGCCGCGGCAGGAGCGCAGCGCGGCGCTCGAGCGGGACGGTCATGGCCGCGAGCTGGGTGGACAGCCCTCGCCAGCCGGCGATCAGCCCCAGCAGCAGACCTGCGAGCATGAAGGCCGAGCGCAGGATCCTGGTGTCGGTGCTGCCCGGCACCAGGTAGAGCAGTGCGAGCGCAGGGATGCCGATCCACAGCGCGAGGGAGCCTGCAGAGGCGAGCTGCCGCCCCAGCGCCTGCCCGAGGGTGGCGTCGAGCTCAGGGCTGTCCTGGTCGCGGCGCAGCCGGGCGGGGACGATCGCGCCGACCACGAGGGCGGCGATCGACAGCACGGCCAGGACAATGAGGGTGACGGCGATGTCGTCGCCGAGCGGGAAGTCGGTGATCAGATCCACGGATCAGCTTTCGTCGGGAGCGGTCGGGAGCAGTCGGGACCGGGCGGACGCGAGGTCCTCGCGGATGAAGGGGTCAGGCGAGAAGGGAGAGGTCGAGCACCGTCGGGCCTCCCTCGACCACGCGGAAGGGGACGCCCCAGTCCTGCTGGTGCATGTGGCAGGCGGGGAACTCGACCGCCGGATCCGCATCGCAGGAGGCGGCGCGGGCGCTGACGTGCAGCACGCCCTCCTGGTAGGCGGGATCCAGCTCGATCGTGCGCTCGAGGTCGGTGCCGATCCCCCCTCCTGCGGTGATCATCGCCTGCGGGGTGGTGGAGACGGTCACCTGCGTGGAGGGCCCGAGCGTGTCGTCGAGCTTGTGGCCCTCCGGCGGGGTGAACAGGACGCGGAGGGTCAGCGGACCGGGCCCGACCTCCGTCACGGGGCGCTCCGAGCGCTGCGCCCCCTGGTCGATGACCCGCTCGGCGGCCTTCGCGACAGGCACCCAGGTGACGCGGTGGCGTCCGGACTCGACGACGATCAGCTGGCCGATCCCGTCGATCGGCGGGCCGACGACGGCGGCCGAGGGCTCGTCGAGATCCGTGGCGACCGTGACGACGGTGGCACCGGACCCGGTGCCCTCGCCCCCGGTGCTCGCCGTCCCGGCGCCCGCGTCGGCGGCGCCTGCTGCGCCGTGCTCGTCGATCAGCCGGATCGCGCCGTTGTAGGTGTCGGCCACCGCGATGCGCCCGTCGGGCAGGGCGGTCACGCCCAGCGGGTGCTGCAGACGTGCCGTCCCGGCCGGGCCGTCGACGTGACCGAAGTCGAACAGGCCCTGTCCCACCAGGGTCGAGACCGTCATCGTCTGCGGATCGATCACGCGCACGGCGGAGCTCTCGGAGTCGGCGACGATGAGGCGGCCGTCCGCCATCTCGTCCACGCCGGAGGGCTGCGCCCACCAGGAGGTCACGACAGGACCGTCGACCAGGCCCTCCTGGGTGGTGCCGGCGAGCACCATCAGGGAGCCGTTGACGGGATCGAAGGTCCAGATCTGATGGATGCCGGCCATCGTGATCACGGCCCGGTCCAGGGCATGGGACCAGGTGAGGTCCCATGGCGTGGACAGGGAGAATGTGCGCGGGTCACCCTCGCCGCGGGGCAGCGGCTCGCCCTGCATCCATTGGGCGCCGGTCCCGGCGACGGTCGTGACCTCGCTCGCGCTGCGGGAGCGCAGCAGACGGTCCCGGCCGACGCTCACCCCGCGCAGCAGATGGTTGGCGGTGTCGGCGACCAGGAGGTCGTAGCCGACCTTCTCGGCGACCTCGGCGGGCAGGGCGAGCACACCGTTGGGCTCCGCGAAGGATGCGGACTCGCCGTCGCCGTCATCGCGACCGCGGCGCCCGACGCCGATGACCTCGTCGACCGTCGTGCCGTCGCCCTCGAAGACGACCAGACGGTGCTGGCCCGCGTCGGAGACCACCAGACGGCCGTCCTCGAGGGGCGTCAGCTTCGAGGGGAAGCGCAGGGTCTGGGGGACCCTCTCGGCGAGGACCGTCGGCGCCGGGCCGCGACGCAGGGAGCCGTCGGCCTCGGCCTCGGCGACCAGGCGCTCGATCAGCGCGTCCAGGTTCGCGGCATGCCCCTCCCCCGAGAGGTTCCCGGCGATCCGCCCGTGCGTGTCCAGCACCATCAGGGTGGGCCAGGCGCGAGCACCGTACTCGCTCCAGGTGAGGAGCTCGGGATCGTCGATGACCGGATGCTCCACCTCGTAGCGGGCGATGTTCGCCGCGAGCGCCTCGGGGTCCTTCTCGAACTCGAACTTCGGGGAGTGCACGCCGACGACGACGAGCTCCTCGGCCCACTTCTCCTCGAGCGGTCGCAGCTCGTCCAGGACATGCAGGCAGTTGACGCAGCAGAAGGTCCAGAAGTCCAGCAGCACGATCTTGCCGCGCAGATCCTCCAGGGCGAGATCCACCCCTCCGGTGTTCAGCCATCCCCGTCCGCGGAGGGCGGATCCGTGGGCGCGGGCAGGGAGGGGCTGTGATGCGTCGGCCGGTGAGGTCATGGGGACCAGTGAACACCGCGAACCTGTGTCATGCCACTCGGGCGACGCGCTGTGGACGCGCTCACGTCGGCCGTCGGGCGGGACGCCGTCGGCCGTCGGCCGATGTCACCAGGCCGCGATCCACGCCTGCAGGTCGGGATCCTCGAGGCTCGCGATCGCCAGGTCGCCCTCGGGCACGGGCCCTGAGCCCTCCGGGCCCGGCACGACCAGCAGCCGCAGGCCCGCGTCGCGCGCCGCCCGGGCGCCCGTCCCCGAGTCCTCCAGCGCCAGGGCGTCGCCCGGGTCGACGCCGAGCGCCCGCGCCGCCGCCGCATACATGTCGGGTGCCGGCTTGGGGCGCTCCACCGTGTCCGAGGCCTCGAGCACCCGGAAATGCTCGCGCAGCCCGCCCGCGGTCAGCTTGTGGTCGAGCGACTCCAGCCACGAGTTCGACGCACAGCCCAGGGGCACCCTGGACGCCGCCGCGGCCACCGTCTCCGGCGCCCCCGGCATGGTCCGCATGCCCTGACCCAGCTCCTCGTCGAACGCCGCGTGCAGGTCCGCGAGGACGGCCTCCACGGTGCTCTCGGAGCGCTCGGCGATGACCTCGGCCGCCACTTCGATCGTCGAGCCGTGGAGCAGGGCGTCATCCTCCTCCGTCAGCTGCGCGCCGTGGCGCGCCACGACGTCGTCCTGCGCGCGCTGCCAGACGGTCTCGGTGTCCAGGAGCAGTCCGTCGCAGTCGAAGACGACCGCCTTCGGGGTCCAGTCCCCGAACGCCTCGGCGAAGCGCGCCGGGATGCGGGCGCCGACGACGGGCCCGACGGGCCGCCCTGCCATCTGCTCGTGGGTCATCGGACGCCCTCCCAGCTCTCGATCCACGCCGCCAGCTGGGGATCCTCGAGCGAGGTCAGCACGCGCGGTGCGCGCGGCGACTGCCCCGGCACCGAGGGCACCACGATCAGCTGCAGCCCCGCGCCGAGCGCCGCCTCCGCCCCGGTCTCGGAGTCCTCGAAGCCCAGGCAGGCCGACGGCTCCGCGCCCAGCGCCCGCGCCCCGGCGAGGTACATGTCCGGAGCCGGCTTCGGCGCGAGCACGTCCTCGACCGCGATCGTCGCGTCCACGACATCGGCCACACCGAGGGTCGAGAGCTTCTGGTCGAGCATCTCGCGGGGCGAGTTCGAGGCGACCGCCACCGGTCGCTTCGCCGCCACCGCCCGCAGCGTCTCCACGGCGCCCGGCATCGGCACCGGATCGTCCTCGAAACCCTCGCGGAAGGCGATCAGCAGCTCATCCCTCACGGTCAGCGGATGCTTCCCGACCGCCTCGCCGAGCACCGTCACCACGACCTCCGCCGCCCGTCCCGTGATCGATCGGCGGGTGACCTCGTCCAGGACCGCGCCGTGGCGCGCGAGGTAGTCGTCCTGCAGGGCGACCCAGCGCGCCTCCGTGTCCACCAGCAGGCCGTCGCAGTCGAACACGACCGCCGACGGCGACCAGACGGGCGGCCACAGATCCAGAGGAGACGGGGGCAGGGGCGCGATCTCGGTGCTCATGGTCGCCCCAGCGTATCCGGGGACGGGGTGACGCGTGCAACCGCCGACGGACGGTCCGGGCGGAGGCCGTTGCCCCCCGCTGCGCCCGGTCAGCCGGTCACGGCGGCGAAGCCGCGATCGAGGTCGGCGAGGATGTCGTCGATGTGCTCGAGACCGACGGAGAGGCGCACGAAGCCCGGCTCCACGCCGGCGACCCTCTGCTCCTCCTCGGTGAGCTGGGAGTGGGTGGTCGAGGCGGGGTGGATGACGAGGCTGCGCACATCTCCCACGTTGGCGACGTTCGAGTGCAGCTCGAGCGCGTCGACGAAGGCGACGCCCGCCTCCTTGCCTCCCTCGAGGACGAAGCCGAGCACGGAGCCCGCACCGCGCGGGAGGTACTTCTGCACGCGGTCGTGGTACGGCGACGACGGCAGACCCGCGTAGGACACGCTCGTCACACCCGGCCTGCCCTCGAGATGCTCGGCGACCCTCCGGGTGTTCTCGATGTGCCGCTCCATGCGCAGGGGCAGGGTCTCGATGCCCTGGGCGATGAGGAAGGCGTTCAGCGGGGAGATCGCCGGACCGAGATCCCGCAGCAGGGCGACGCGGGCTCGGATCGCATAGGGCGGCAGGGCGGGGGCGAGCTGGCTGTAGACCAGACCGTGGTACGACGGGTCCGGCTCGTTGAACAGCGGGAACCTCTCGGGCTCGGCGCCGAAGTCGAAGCGGCCGCCGTCGACGATGACGCCGCCGATGGCGGTGCCGTGGCCGCCGAGGAACTTGGTGGCGGAGTGGACGACGACGTCGGCCCCGTGCTCGATCGGACGCAGCAGGTACGGGGAGGCGATCGTGTTGTCGACGATCAGCGGCACGCCCGCCTCATGGGCGACCGCGGAGACGCCCTCGACGTCGAGCACGTCCTGACGGGGGTTGGGGATGGTCTCGGCGAAGAACGCCTTGGTGGTGGGCTTCACCGCGGCGCGCCAGGAGTCCAGCGAATCCGGATCCTCGACCCAGACAGGCTCGATGCCGAGCTTGGACAGGGTGTTCTTGAACAGGTTGTAGCTGCCGCCGTACAGCGACGGGGACAGCACGATCGAGTCCCCCGCCTGGGCGAGGTTGAGGATCGACAGGGTGATGGCGCTCTGGCCGGAGGCGACCATCACCGCCGCCGCGCCGCCCTCGAGCGCCGCGATCCGGTTCTCGACGACCTCGGTGGTGGGGTTGTTCAGGCGCGTGTAGATCGGCCCGAGCTCGGCGAGCGCGAAGCGGTCCGCGGCGGACTGGGCGCTGGGGAACACGAAGCTCGTGGTCTGGTGGATCGGCAGCGCACGCGAACCGGTCGACGGATCGGGCTCCTGACCGGCATGGATGGCGAGGGTCTCGAAGTGCAGGGGCGTGGTCTCTGACATGGCCTCACCATGAGGCATGGAGGCGGAGCGGACAAGGGATCGCTCGAAGGATGAACCGCCATGACGGGCAGGACTGGAATGACGGGCACGACGGGAATGACGGGCACGATGGTCATGAGGGCTGCAGATCCAGCCGTCGGCCGGTCCATCGGCGGCGCAGCCATCGGTCATGGGAGGCGATCACTACCGTGCCCTCCCACTCCTGGATCGCGCGCTCGAGCCGGGTGGCGAGGTCCAGGCTGAGGTGGTTGGTGGGCTCGTCGAGCAGGAGCAGTGCGGGCGGGCGGCGCAGCAGCGCGGCGAGGGCCACGCGTCGCTGCTGGCCGCGGGAGAGCTCGCCGAGACGCCGAGGGAGATCGCGCGGATGCACCAGCCCCATGAGCTCGGGGACCGGCCCGTCGGCCGGTCCGCCACGCCCGTCGGCCGGTCCGACCCCGTGGTCGCCGACGGTGAGGGCGGAGCGGACCAGGAGATCGGGGTCGACGTCCTCGTCCTGGGCGAGCAGAGCATGGTCGCGGGCGACGGACACCGACCCGGCGTCGCCCTCCAGCTGTCCGGCGATCAGTGCGAGCAGAGTCGACTTGCCCGCTCCGTTGGGTCCCGTGATCAGCACCTTCTCCCCGGCGGAGACGCTCAGCGAGGTCGGTGCGAGCCGCCCGGCGACAGCGGCGTCCGCGAGGGAGACCAGGACGTCGCCGCGAGAGGGCGTGCGACCCGCGGGCATGCCCGTGAAGTGCAGCTCCGCCGGAGGCCGACGGATCTGGGAGGCGCGCAGATCCTCCAGGCGCCGCTCGGCATCGCGGACGCGGCGCGAGACGACGACGGCGTTGCGATCGGCGTAGAACTTCTTCGACGCCCGCGCCTCGGTGCGGGGCCCGCGCCCCTCGTGCCCCACGCTGTGGCTCTCGCGCAGCTGCGCCTCCAGGCGCTTGAGCTCCTCCTGCTCGTCGCGGTAGCGCCTCTCCCAGCGCTCCCGGGCATCCATCCGCGCCAGCAGGTAGTCGGTGAAGCTCCCGGTGTACGCGGTGAGCCCGCCGACCTGCTGGTCCAGAAGCACGGGCGCCGGGTCGAGGTCGAGCTGGGCGCAGGTCGCCTCGTCCAGGAAGGCGCGATCGTGGCTGGCCACGAGGACGGGACCGGGATGGTCGCCGAGCAGGCCGGCGAGATAGTCGGCGGCGTCGTCGTCGAGATGGTTGGTGGGCTCGTCGAGGAGCAGGGTGGTGGGCCGGGCGATCAGCAGATGTGCCAGGGACAGGCGGCCGCGCTGGCCCCCGGAGACCTCGTCGAGCCGGCGTCCGCGGGGGAGCTCGGCGAGTCCGAGCCCGGCGAGGACCTCCTCGGCCCGGGCAGGGGCGTTCCAGACGTCGGCGATGGTCGCCCGGGCCAGCAGGTCGTCGAAGCGCGCTGCGGCACCGGCACCGGCGTGGGTCTCGGCGAGCGCCTCACCGGCGGCGACGAGCTCGCGCTCGAGACAGCGGGAGTGCTCGAGCGCGTCGTCGACGACGTCGGCGAGGGTCGTCGACGGTGCGAACGCCAGCTCCTGCTGGAGAAGTCCGATGGGTCCCGGCACGTCGAGGACCCCCGCATCGGGCTCGAGGCTCCCGGCGAGGATCCGCAGCAGGGTGGACTTCCCCGAGCCGTTCTCGCCGAGCAGTCCCGTCGGGCGACCACCGGGGACGACCAGGCCGACGTCCGTGAGCACCCGGCGATCCGGATAGGAGAACGAGATCCCGTCGGCCCGGAGGTGCACCGAGGCGTCCGCGGTCGCGGAGCCATGGGGACCTGCGGAACCGGCGGAACCGATGGGGCCGGAGGGACCGGTGGGGCCGGAGGCGTCGACGGAGGACGAGGACTGCGGGCGGGATGCGGTCATGGAGCAGCTCCTGGAGCACGAGCGGGGCCTCGAGCCGCGAGCCGGGCGGCTTGCCGCGGTCGAGGCGACGGGCCGCCGGGCGCTCAGTGCGGCGAGGCGCGGAGGGCGAGGTGCGGGGCGGGCTGTTCACAGGCGCATGCCGGCGACGCTACGCCCCGCGGACGGGCGTGTCGAGCGGATTTCCGACCGGACACGACCGGATCACGACGACATCCCGCCCGATAGGTGCATCGGCGCCGGTCATGCGTGAGACTGGGCGCATGAGCACACAGAACGCCTCCCCCACGTACTCGACTCCCTCCCCGAAGCTCGCCGTGATCGGCGCCGGCGCGGTCGGCGCCTCCGTGGCCTATGCGGCTCTGCTGCGCGGCACCGCCCGCACCATCGCCCTGTACGACATCAAGAAGGAGAAGGTGCGCGCCGAGGTCCTCGACCTCGCGCACGGCTCCCCGCTCGCCGGCGAGGCCGAGATCATCGGCGGCGACGACATCTCCTGCGTCGCGGGCGCCGACGTCGTCGTGATCACCGCGGGCGCCGCCCAGAAGCCGGGCCAGACGCGTCTGGATCTCGCGGGCACGAACGTCGGCATCCTGCGCTCCCTGCTGCCGCAGCTGCTCGAGCAGGCTCCCGACGCCGTCTACGTCCTGGTCACGAACCCGTGCGACGTCCTCACCGTCGCCGCCCAGGAGATCTCGGGCCTCCCCCACGGCCAGGTGTTCTCCTCCGGAACGGTGCTGGACTCCTCGCGCCTGCGCTGGCGCCTCGCCCAGAAGCTGGGCGTGGCACCCCAGTCCATCCACGCCTCGATCGTCGGCGAGCACGGGGACAGCGAGTTCGGCCTGTGGTCCTCCGCGAACATCGGCCAGGTGCCGATCCTCGAGTGGCCGGGCGAGGACGGCTCCCCCGCCCTGACCCTCGAGGACCTCCATCAGCTCGGGCACGAGGTCGCCCGCGCCGCCTACGAGGTCATCGAGGGCAAGGGGGCGACCAACCTCGCCATCGGCGTCTCCGCCGCACGCATCGCCGAGGCGATCCTGCGCGACGAGCGCGCCGTGCTGCCGGTCTCGGCACCGCTGACGGACTACCACGGTGTGGGCGGCGTCGCCATGAGCGTGCCCTCCGTCGTCGGCCGCGGCGGCGTGCAGCGCACCCTGAACGTCCACATGGATGACGACGAGCACGCCCGGCTGCACGCCTCCGCCGACGCGCTGCACGCGGTCCAGAAGGACCTCGGGCTCTGATCCGTCGCGGCGCTCAGGTGCCGCGAGCCTCGACGAGCGCCGCCACGACGGCCCGCATCATGGCCGCACCGGAACCGCGCGCCAGCACCAGGCGCTCGGCCTCCGGTGCGGTCGACGGCGATCCCGTGTGCACGAGGATCCCGTCGGCGCGGACACGACCGATCTCCTGCAGACGGGCCATCTCGCGCGGCGAGGCCCGTCCGCGCCGGGTGATCAGCAGCAGCTGGTCCGTGCGCAGCGCATCGTGCTCGTAGCCGTGCGCGTCGGCGCGGATCCCCTGCTCCCGCAGCGCCGCCGACAGCGCGGCGACCGCATCACGCCCCTGGTCGCCGTCGCGCTCGTCGAGCACCGCCGTCGGCCGCAGATCCAGCCGCGCCCGACGGGGCTGGACGGCGCGGCGCGCGAGGATCGCGCCGCGATGGGCGAGGGTCGCGAGCGAGGGTGCCGGATCGGGCGTCGGCAGCCAGCGCCGACGGGCCCGGAGGGACCGGATGCGGCTGCGGGTCTCCTTCGCGCGCTCACGCACCAGCGCCTCGTCCAGACGCCCCGCATCCATCTCCTCGACGATCGCGTTATGTGCTCTCACCAGCGATGATGCGCCGCCGACGGCGATCAGGCAGGCCCCGGCGCGGATCGCCCGCGCCGCCGCCCCGCCCAGGCCGATCCCCGCGAGCGCCGCCGAGCCGGCGAGGTCGTCGGCGATCACCAGACCCCGATAGCTGCCATGGGCGAGCTCGTCGAGCAGCGCCCCGGACCAGGGCGACAGCGAGGCGATCCCCTCGCCGAGCGCCGGCACGGCGACGGGCGCGGTCAGCACCGCATCCAGCCACGGCGCGGTCTCCCACGGGACCAGATGGGACGCCTCCAGCTCATCCCGCCGCAGGCCGATCGTCGGCACGGGGCGCGGCTCCCCCTCCGTCAGCGGCTCCGACGCGCGGCGCACCGGGTCCTCCTGCAGCGCACCCGCCCCGGGCAGATGCAGCCCGCACACCGCCACGCCGGCATCGCGCACGCCGCCGGCCCATGCCCGCGCATGCCGGGAGACGAGGTCAGGGTCCTCCCCGAAGGAGCGTGTCGCCGCCGCCGGCTCGGGCCCCGCGGCGACATCGAGGACGGGCCCCAGCACCAGCTCGACGCCCGCCGCCGCGAGGACGTCCCCGAGGGCGTCGCCCAGGGCACGTGTGGCGTCCACATCGTCGACCGCGCCGATCGCCGCGGCGCTCGGCGCGAGGGCGCCGTCGAGGATCTCCGCGCCGTCACCACCGCCGCCGTCCGGGCCGATCACGAGCACGTCCTCGGAGAGCGCGCGCACATCGTCGACCAGCATGCGGAGCGCCTCCGGGGAGCCGCCCCCGGCGAACGGACCGATGGCGGACGGCCCCGGGGCGAGCGGACCAGAGCGGGCTGAGCCCGGCCGGGGAAGGAGCACCGCCCCGGGACCGGCGAGCAGGACGTCCGCCTCGGAGCGGCTCGGAGCACCGGGACCGAGCTCGAGCATCAGGAGCGCCAGCACGTCCGGATCCGGCCCTTCCGGCAACGGCGCGGGCGCAGGGCTCATGGTCGGACTGCTGGTCATGCGGACACCTCCGTCGGAGACCGGGGGGAGGCTCCGCCGTCGGCCGTCCGGTCCTGACGGGGCGCGTCCCCCGTGGCGCGATCAGAGACAGAATAGGCTCAGTCCGCCAGGCCCCGAGCGGCAGGAAGCTGCCGGAAGAGACCGGAGGAGAGCCAGGAGAGCCATGGACAACGCATCGACCGTCCCCTCGGCACCTCTCGTGCTGGCCGCCATCATGGGCACCACGCACAGCCGGATCCAGCTCGCGCCCCTCCACGGGGATCCGACCCCCGTGCTCGACGCGCGCGGTCCCGGCGCGCCGGCCGGCGCGCACGGGCTCCGATCCCTCGAGACGCTGCTGGCCGCAGCGCGATCGGCCGTCCTCGCGACCGGTGCACGTCCGGAGTCCCCGGTGAGGATCGCCGCCGCATCCCTCGACGTGCACGGCCTCGCCCGGACCGAGCTCGACGCGGGCCTCGACATCGCCCGCCGCGAGCTCGACACCTTCGGCCCGCACGGGGAGGTCGACATGGACCTCCGTCATGTCCACGTCGGCGACGACCTGCTCCCCGCCTTCCTCGCCGGAGGGGTCGGGGACAGCGGGATCCTGCTGCGCGCAGGCTCCGGCACCGTCGCCGTCCGCTTCGACGAGCGGCAGCCTCGCGAGCGCCGCGACGGGATGGGCTGGCTGCTCGGCGACATCGGCTCCGCCGTCTGGATCGGCCGACGCACCCTGCAGGCGGTCGCCGCCGACCTCGACGGCCGGGGACGGCGCACCCTGCTCACCGACCGCGTCGGCGACATGCTGGGCCTGGACCTGCGCGACGGCCTGCTGCCCCCGTCGCCCACGGGAGAGGTCCGCGACGACCTCGTGCGGGCGATCGCCGCGCTCGACGTCGGGCGGGTCCCGTCGGCCCTGGGCCGCTTCGCCCCGCTTCCCGGGACCGTTCCCGAGGACCCCGCCGCCCGCGACATCCTCGACAAGGTCATGCGGCACTTCGCCGACACCGTCCGCGCGCTCGACCCCCACGGCGAGCTGCCCGTGGTGCTCGCAGGCTCCGTGCTCGCCACCCCCGGCCCCATCCACGACGAGCTCATCACCGGTCTCGACGCCGACGGTCGGGAGCATCGCGAGGTCAGCTCTGGCCTTCCGGGTGCCGTGATGCTCGCGCGCGAGCGCGCCGCCGCCTGACACGGTCCCCGACGAACCCGACGAACCCGACGACACCGACGCCCCCGAAGAACCCGAAGAACCCGACGAGGAACTGCCATCGCCACCGCCCCCTCCCCGGACTCCGCGCACGACGACGAACCCCTCGGCGCACGCCAGGACAGGGCCCGCGCCGAGGACCTCGCCCTCGCGGACGACCTCTTCAGGACGGACTCTCCGACACGGTCCGACCTCCCCACGTCGGAGGACCCCGCACGGAGCGGCCCATCCTCTGCCGAGACCCCGCCCCGTGCTGTGATCCGAGGTGTCGCCGCTCTGCTCTCCGCCGCCGGCGCCGGCCTGATCGCCCTGGTCAGGATGCTCGCCCGCGGAGTCGCAGGCATCACCCGGTCGGCCCGCACGACGATCACGCACCATCTGCCCATCGCGCTCCGCAGAGCGCGCACGGTCCTGGGCCATGCGTGTCGCGGCCTGATCGCAGGGGCGCGCCGCCTGGCCGACGGCGCACGCGGGACGAGCGCCCGGATCCGCCGCTCCGGCCCGGCGAGCGGAACCGCAACCGCCCGACCTGGGCCTGCACCGAGCCTGCTGGCGGCCGCACGCGAGCGGATGCTGTCCCAGAACCTGCGCCTGGCCATCTCATCTGCGGTCTCCCTGGCCCTCGGCGTCCTCGCGGTCCTGATCCTCATGCCCGAAGCCGTCGACCGCGATGGGCGCCTCGCGCGGGCCGTGCTGCTGCTGATCGTCGTGATCGCCATGAACACCCTCTGCCAGGCCGGGCTGACGCACCTCGCGCTGTCCTCCCAGCCGCGAGCACGCCAGGTCGCAGCCGCCCGTCTGACGCGGGTGCGCCGCACCGTGCCGCTGTACCGCATGCTGCTCGGCCGCTCCGGTGCCCTCGGCGAGGCCCTGCAGCTGGTCGTGACCGCCGGGCTGGCGATCACGCTGCTCGTGCAGCGGCCCGACGGAGTACCCGTGCTCGCGCTGCTCGTGATCACCGTCGCCGCCATCGCGACCGCCTGGATCGGATCCGCGATGGGATTCGCCGTGGAATGCCTCGCCGAGGACGCCCGCGGGGACGCCTTCGACCTGCCCGGCACGCCCGGGCCGGAGCGGGACTTCGCGGACTACTTGAGCGCCGCCGTCGTGGTGCAGGCCTCCGCCGGCGCCTCCCCGCTCGCCCCCGTCACCCGCGGGGCCCGTCGGCTCGTGCGGGACCAGATCGTCCTCGCCCACGTCACCGCCACCATCCTCATCACGCTCGGCGTCTCCGTGGTCCTCACCGCCGTCGGCTGAGCCGCCGTCGGCTGAACCGCCGTCGGCTGAGCAGCAGCCGCCGGGCGCCCCCGGGCCTCGGATGCCCGGTCCCGCCCAGTGCTGCCCAGTGATGCCCAGGCGAGCGCGGGCATGCGCGAGCGCTCCCGGGTGCTCCCAGGCGAGCGCGGGCGTGCGCGGCCCCACCCCGGGATCAGGCCCGGACGGCGCGGTACGAGCACTAGGATGACCTGCGTCAGCCCGTCGTGCCGGAGCGCTCCGCAGCAGCCCGGCGCCGCACCACCATCGGAAGGCCTCTCGATGCCCGAGCACCACGACCCGGTTCCCACCCGCGAGAAGGTGCTGGTCATCGGCGCGGGCCCCGCGGGCCTCGCGGCCGCGGCCGCGCTCAAGGCGCTCGACGTGCCCTTCGATCTCGTCGACCGCGCCAAGCACGTCGGCGGAATCTGGGACGCCGAGCGCGAGGACTCCCCCCTGTGGCCGACCCTCGAGATGGTCTCCTCGCGCACCTTCACGCAGTACGAGGATCTCCTGCAGCCGGTCTCCTTCCCCGAGTTCCTGCAGGGCGCGCACATGGCGAAGTACCTGCGCGCATATGCCGCCCGGCACCAGCTGACCGACCACTTCCGCCCCCGCACCGCCGTCCGCTACGCCCGCCCCTACGGCGAGGGCGTGTGGCAGGTGGAGCTGTCCACCGGCGAGATCGCCGTCTACGGCGCCGTCATCTCCGCCCACGGCACCTCCGAGCGCCCCCACCTCCCCGAATGGGCCGCCGAGGTCTCCCGGTCCCTCCGCGTCATCCACTCCAAGGACTGGGACGGGGCCGACGGGCTCGAGGGCCAGCGCGTCCTCGTCGTCGGCTCCGGTCAGTCCGCGGCCGACATCGCCGTGGACGCCGCCCGCCGCGCCCTCGACGTGCGCTGGTCCGCCCGCACCGGCCATTGGGTGGTGCCCCGTCGCATCGCCGGCATGCCCGGCGACGTCGCCGCCTCCCGCGAGCCCGCGATCCTCGGCCGCCTCAACGAGCGCATCGCCGAAGCCGTCATCTCCCGCGCAGTCGGCGACCCCTCCGACGTCGGGCTCCCCCGCCCCGCCGTCGGACCGCTCGACGACGCGGTGATCGTCTCCGACGACGTCCTCGACCGCATCCGCGAGGGCCGCATCACCCCGATCGGCGAGGTCACCGGGGTCGACGACCAGGGCTCCCCCGTCTTCGCCGACGGCGCCTCCTTCGCCCCCGACCTGATCGTCCTGGCCACCGGCTACGAGACCGGAGCCGACCACCTCCCCGAAGGGGTCGTCCCCCGAACCGCCGACGGCGACCTGGACCTCTTCCTCGGCGCCTTCCCCCGCGGCCGCGACGACCTCGTGGTGCTCGGCCAGAACCGTGTCGGCGGCGGAGTCCTCCCCGTCCTCGTCGAGCAGGCCGACATCGCCGCCTATGTGATCAAGGCGCACCTCGACGGCAGGGCATCGGATTCCGGCTCGTCGGCCTCCAGCTCCTCGGCCTCCGGCTCGTCCTCGTCGTCCGCGTCGTCCGCTGCCGCCCTCGAGGAGTTCCGGCGCCTGCGCGCCGGCTCGGATCGTGCCGTCCCGGTCACCTCCTCTGCCCCCGCTGCCCACGCTCCGAACTCGGCCGGGTCCTCCGCTGGATCCGCTGGCTCTGCTGGCTCTGCTGGATTCGCTGGGTCGAGGTCGGGCCTGCTGGGGAAGATCGGCTCCGCGTTCAGCACGGCCGCTGGTGCCGCCGCCGGAGCGGCCGGTGCGAACGGCGCCTCCGCGCGCGCCGGCAGGGAGACGGACGCTCGTGTCAGCGGCCGCCCGGGCGAGCGCATCGTCCCCTTCACCGACCGCGAGACCCTCCTCGGTCGCCTCGCGACAGTGCGCGCGCTCTTCAGCTGACGACCGCGGACGCCTGCTGACGGTCTGCTGCCCTCTACTGACGGTCTGCTGCCCTCTACTGGCTCCAGCTGACGGTCTGCTGGCTCTCGGGCCGACCCCCGGCCCGCTGTCCCCGCCCTCCGTACCCGTCCCCGCACCCGCACCCGCACCTCGCATCGTCTCTTCGGAGACCAGCAGTGTCCGTCTACCACCGCTCGGGACGCGCTCGAGCGGTGGTAGACGGACACTGCTCTAGTTGAAGGCACCGCGTTCGAGGCGAAAAGGCGAGAGCGAGCGGACCCTAAGAGCCCGAGGGGCCCGAGGGGCCCGAGGGGCCCGAGGAGCGCGAGGAGCCCGAGGAGCGCGAAGAGCCCGAGGAGCGGGAGATCGCGATGAGTGTGAAGGCCCCTGCCAGCACCGCGACGGCAGCCAGCACGAGGACAGCGACTCCTCCGCGCTGCTGGTCCGCGAGAGCGTCGGCCCACCAGGTGCGTCCGGTCGCACCGAACCAGCTGGGCAGGAGGACCGCGTCGCCCACGGCGAGGAACGTGCCCGCGACCAGCAGCAGCAGGACCGGGAGGATCAGCACAGGCAGCGCGGATCGAGCAGCGGCGGACGTCGCGCCGCCAGCCGACTCAGCGGCACCATCGGGCCCCGCGGCACCATCGGGCCTCGCGGCACCAGCGGATGTCATGACGGCTGCCGACATGAGCATGGGCACGGCCCCGGCCAGAACGGCGAGGAGCATGAGCGCGAGGTGGGCGACATGGGACTCCAGGGCGGCTCGCAGCAGGACCGGGGACGCATAGGAGCCGATGAGCAGGGCCGTCGGCAGGGCGGAGACGAGCATGGCCACCCATCGATGCGCGCCCAGCCAGGAGAGAGCTCGCGACGTCGAACCTGAGACATACGGGAGATGCAGAGCACTCGGGTCATGCGGGTCATGCGGATCACGCGGGTCATGCGGGGAACGAGGAGAGCGCAGACGGTCACCGCTCTTCTCGAGGCGTCCGTCCAGGATCCCGCTGGCCCATGCGCTGCCGATCAGGGCTCCGGGCACCAGCGCCAGCAGGACGTGCTGGACGAGGTGCGCGGACACCAGAACCTTCGCGTAGACGGCGAGGGGTCCGCTGGTGAGGAGGATCAGGAGGACGGCGCCGAGGAGCAGCCGCGAGGTCGCTCCGCGCGAGCGGACGGGGGCCGCGGGGCGCCACCACACGAGGGCGAGGACGCAGGCCAGGGCCATGAAGAACGGATCCGGACGCCATTGTGCGAGGGCCTCGGGGAAGGTCGGCGCGATGGGCAGGGCGTAGCCGGTGAGGATCGCGGCCGGTCCTGTGGCGGCCGCGGTGTCGCTCGCCGGCGGAGGCGAGGAGCTCATCGCCGCGGCGAGCGCCATGGCCAGGCCCATGAGTGCCAGCTCGAGGATCGCGAGGCGTCGATAGGCCGAGGCGGGCCCCGAGGGCAGCACGGAGCCGGACCCGGCCGAGATCCCGGCAGCGAGCTGACGGCGCTGGAGGAAGCCGAGGATGCCCAGGGCCAGCAGGAGGACCGCCTTGGTCAGGCCGATCTGCACGTAGGTGCTGGTGAGGATGTCTGACGGGCCGTTCATGCGCACTGCCAGAGCCCACACACCGCTCGCCGCGAGAGCGACCCAGCAGATCAGCGCGAGATGCGAGTAGCCGCGCACCACGCGGGCATCGTCGCGGGAGGAGGGCGGCAGCAGCTGCAGCACGGCCAGGCCGCCTGCCCAGACGCCGACTGCGAGCAGGTGCACGAGCATCGTCGAGGTGGCGACCTCGTGGCTCGCACCTCCGGAGGCGTGCCCGGTCATGGCGGCGGCGAGGGTCATGACGGCAGCGGTGATCGCGACGGCGCGGGCCAGGCCCCGGGAGGCCCCGCCGACGGCGAGCGTGGTGGCGGCCGCGGCCACGAGCAGCGCTGTCAGCAGCCAGACGCCGAGATCCGTGCGGACGTACACGCCGAGATCGGAGCCGAAGCGCTCGGACCCGACGGCCTGGCCGGTCGCGATCGCGTAGGAGAACAGCAGCCCCAGGCCCCGGGCGAGGGTGGTCGCACCCGCGGCGATCGCGACCAGGCCCATCGCACGGGCCCGGTCCTCCTGGTCGCGCAGCAGCCAGCCGGCGAGCACCGATCCTCCGAGCATCACGGCGGCGGCGAGATCGCCGACGGTCGAGGCGATCGGTGCGCCGCGTCGGGCGATGGCGCCGGCGTCCAGGAGCACGAGGGCTCCGCCGCTGGCGGCGTCGGCCGCGAGCACGGCGATCGCCGACAGGCCCGCGATCGCCGCGATGATGGCGATCAGCGTCGTCGGACGGACCGGAAGCCGGCGTGCGAGGGCTGCGCCGCCGTCGGACGGCGTTCTCCTGGTGCTGCTCACGAGGCGACCACCAGGCCGCCCCAGAGCATGGCCATGCTCACGCCGATGGTGAGCATCAGGTAGGCGAGAGAGATGGCGGCGGTGCCGCGGCGCACGAGCTCGATGACGTCGGCCGCGGCGTGGGCGAGCGTGGACATGCCGCCGAAGATGCCGACGGCCAGCAGAAGATAGATGATCTCGCCGCCGCCGGTGGCGGAGCCCAGCTTCGCGACGACGATGCCGGCGCCGAAGCACGCGACGGCATTCACCATGAAGGTCGTCCACGGGCGCATCTCGACCTCGGTGGCGGGCCGTGCGATGCGCACCAGCAGCGGCGGCAGATACTCCCCCGCCGCCCAGCGGGCGACGGATCCGATCGCTCCGCCGATGCCGATCAGCAGCAGGGCGGAGCCGACGAACAGCACGGGGCTCATGCGCGGGCGTCCTTCCGCGAGGAGCGTCGATCCCGGTGCTGATCCGAGCGCCCGCCCTGGCGCCGATCCGAGCGCCGATCCTGGCGCCGGCCCGGGCGTCGGCCGTAGCGTCGGCCGATCAGCATGCCGCCGGCGACCGCGGCCAGGCACAGCACGATCGTCAGCATGGCGTAGTTGAAGGCGAGGATCGGGAAGTCCGCCCCGATCATCGCCGATCCCTCGAGCACGACAGTGGAGACGGCGGTGAAGCCCCCGCACAGGCCCGTGCCCAGCAGCGGCACCGCCCAGGCGGGAGCCCGCCGCACGTCGAGCACCCCGTTGAGGCCCCCGAGGATCAGGCAGCCGATCACGCTCACGGCCAGGGAGGAGTAGGGGATCTGCACGAGGGTCGGCGTGGTGACGGCCGGCAGCCCGAGCGCGACGGCGCCCCGGAGCATGGAGCCGATGCCGCCGCCGAGGGCGACCAGCAGAGCGGTGCGCAGCGGGCTCAGCGCGGGCTGGGCGGGACCGGAGCCGAGGACCCCGGCCTCGTCGAGGTCGGAGAAGCGCAGCGCGGCCATCTCGACCGTGTGCATGCGCGGGTCATCGCGGCGGCGCGGGTCAGCGCCGGAGTCGGGGCTCGAGGTCACCGGATCAGGGTACCGACTGCGACTGGACCCGGCCGGTCACCCCCAGACCAGCCCGAGCGAAGGATCCTCGAGCACGGCGGAGATGTCGCGAAGCAGCACGGCGCCGAGGGCTCCGTCGATCAGGCGATGGTCGAAGCTCAGCGCGAGCTGGGCGACCTTGCGCGGGACGATCTGCCCGTCGACCACCCAGGGCTTCTCCTTGATGGTGCCGACGCCGAGTATCACGGACTCCCCCGGGTTCAGGATCGGGGTGCCGGAGTCGATGCCGAAGACGCCGAAGTTGGTGATGGTGATGGTGCCCTCACGGGTCGCCGACAGCGGCGTGCGGCCCGCGCGCGCGGTCTTGGCGAGGTCGTCGATGCCGTCGGCGAGCTCGCGCAGGGTCATCAGGTGCGCGTCCTTGAGGTTCGGCACGATGAGCCCGCGCGGCGTGGCGGCGGCGATCCCGAGGTTCACGAAGTGCTTGTAGACGATCTCCCCGGCCGCCTCGTCCCAGGAGGCGTTGACCTCGGGGTTGCGGCGGATGGCGACCAGCAGCGCCTTGGCGATCACGACCAGCGGGCTGATCTTGACGCCCTGCCATTCGCGGGACTTCTTGAGGTCGTCGATGATCTGCACGGTGCGGGTCATGTCGATCTCGTTGAAGACCGTCACGTGCGGGGCGGTGAAGGCGGAGGCCACCATCGCCTCGGCGGTGCGCTTGCGCACCGAGCGGATCGGCACGCGGGTGGTGCGCTCATCGCTCGTGACCCCGGCGAAGGGCTGATCGCGCACGGACTTCATGGCGCCGCCGAGCCCCTCGGGCACCTGCGGGGACTCCTCGGGGAAGTAGGCGCCGTCGGCTCCTGCGCCGACCGCCGGCGCGCCCGCGCCGACCTGGTCCCCGGAGATGGCCCGTTGCTGGGCGGCGATGACGTCCTCGCGGGTGACGGTGCCGCCGGGGCCGGTGGCGAGCACGTCGGCGAGGGCGATGCCGAGGTCGCGGGCGAGCTTGCGCACGGGCGGCTTGGCGAGGATGCGGTCGATGGGCACCTGCGGCTCGTCGTCCTCGATGGTCCGACGACGGCGCCGGCGCTGCGGCGCCGCACCGGTGGACCCCTTGGCGCCGTAGCCGACGAGGTTCTTCGGCTCGTCGTCGGCCGACGCAGCAGGCGCAGCGGACTCGGCCGACGCAGCGGGCGCAGCGGACTCGGCCGACGAGGCGGGCTCGGCCGACGGGGCGGCGGGAGCAGCCGGCGCGGCGGGCTCGGCGGTCTCCGCCGTCGGATCGGCCGACGGAGCAGCCGGCGCGGGACCGCCCGAGGTGTCGACCTCGATCAGCGGGGCGCCGACGGCGACCTCGTCACCGACCTTCACGAGAACCGCGACGACGGTGCCCGCGACATGGCTGGGCAGCTCGACGGCGCTCTTGGCGGTCTCGACCTCGATGACGGGGTCGTTGATGGCGACGGTGTCGCCGACGGCGACCCTTATGCCGAGGATCTCGGCCTCGGTGAGGCCCTCGCCGGGATCCGTGAGCAGGATCTGCACGATCGACGAGGAGGAGGGTGTCGGGCTCATGGCGAGGATCCTTTCAGTGCTCGAGGACGCGGTCCACCGCGTCGAGCACCCGGTCGAGGTCGGGCAGGTAGGCGTGCTCCATCCGGGCCGGCGGATAGGGCGTGTGGTAGCCGCCGACGCGGGCGACGGGCGCCTCCAGGTGATAGAAGCACTCTTCGGTGATCTTCGCGGCGATCTCCGCGCCGAGTCCGCCGACCACCGGGGCCTCGTGGACGATCACCAGGCGCCCGGTGCGCTTGACCGAGGCGGCGATGGTCGGGATGTCCAACGGGGAGAGCGAACGGGCGTCGACGACCTCGAGGTCGATGCCCTCGGCCGCTGCGGCCTCGGCGCACTCGAGCACGAGCGGCATGCTCGGTCCCCACGCGAGCAGGGTGACGTCGGTGCCGGGGCGTCGGACGGCCGCCTGCCAGGGCGAGAGCTCCGGACGATGATCGGGGTCGACGTCGCCCTTGATCCAGTAGCGGCGCTTGGGCTCGAGCATGATCACCGGGTCCTCGGACTCGATGGCCTGGCGGGTCATCCAGTAGGCGTCCTGCGCGGTGGAGGGCGCGAGGATGCGCAGGCCCGCGGTGTGCGCGAAGAGCGCCTCGGGGCTCTCCGAATGGTGCTCGACCGCGCCGATGCCTCCGCCGTGGGGGATGCGGATGACCATCGGCAGGTTCACGCGGCCCGAGGTGCGGTTGTGCATCTTGGCGACCTGCGTGGTGATCTGGTTGTAGGCGGGGAAGACGAAGCCGTCGAACTGGATCTCGACGATCGGCCGGTATCCGCGCACGGCGAGGCCGACGGCGGTGCCGACGATGCCGGCCTCCGCGAGCGGCGTGTCGACCACGCGCTGGGAGCCGAACTCGGCATGCAGGCCGTCGGTGACGCGGAAGACGCCGCCGAGGACGCCGACGTCCTCGCCCATGATGAGGACCTTCTCGTCCGCGCGCATCGCATCGCGCAGGCCCGCGGTGATCGCCTTGGCGATCGGCAGGGTCATGGAGGTGGTGGAGGTCGTGGGGCTCATCGGTTCTCCTCCTCGGTCTCGAACTGCGCGACGTGCTCGAGGTACTGGGCGCGCTCGGCGTCGACGACCGGGTGGGGCTCGGCGTAGACGTGCTCGAACATCCCCACAGGGTCCGGGTCCTCCATGCCATGGATGTGATGGTGCAGCTGCATGGCGAGATCGTGGGCCTCCTCGTCGCAGCGGGCGACGAAGCCGTCGTCGATCTCGCCGAGCTGCTCGAGGTGGCGGCGCAGGCGCAGGATCGGGTCCTTGGCCGCCCATTCCTCCTCCTCGGAGGCGGGGCGGTAGCGGGAGGCGTCATCGCTCGTGGTGTGCGCGGCCATGCGGTACGTGACCGCCTCGATGAACTGCGGCCCCTCCCCGGCACGGGCCGCGTCCAGCGCGGAGCGCACCGCGGCCATCACGGCGAGCACGTCGTTGCCGTCCACGCGCACCGAGGGGATGCCCCAGCCGCGCGAGCGCTGCGCGAGCGGCACCCGGGTCTGCACGGAGGTCGGCACCGAGATCGCCCACTGGTTGTTCTGGGTGAAGAACACCACCGGCGCCCGGAACGACGCGGCGAAGGTGAAGGACTCGGAGACCTCGCCCTCGCTCGAGGCGCCGTCCCCGAACAGGGCCAGCACCGCGGTGTCGCTCTCCCGGTCCCCGGTGCCGACGAGGCCGTCGCGCTGCAGCCCCATGGCGTAGCCGACGGCGTGCGGGGCCTGCGAGCCCAGCACGATCATGTACGGGTGGGTGCGCAGCTCATTGGGGTCCCAGCCGCCATGGCTGACGCCGCGGAACAGCTCCAGCAGACGCCACGGCTCGATGCCGCGCGCCCAGGCGATGCCGTGCTCGCGATAGGTGGGCACCAGGTAGTCCTGGGTGCGGGAGGCGTGGCCGGCACCGATCTGCGCGGCCTCCTGGCCCAGCGCGCTGGCCCACAGGCCCAGCTGCCCCTGACGCTGCAGGCTCGTGGCCTCGAGGTCCGCCGCGCGGATCATCACCATGTCGCGGTAGTAGCCGCGCAGGCGCTCCGGCGAGGCCAGGTCGTCCTCGCCGCCGGAGCCGGCGAGCACGGCGTCGAGCTCGGGGTGGGGTGTGCGGGTGCCGTCGGGTGCGAGAAGGCCGATCATCGGCTCCTGATCCGCGACGGGCGGGATGCTCGTGGAGAAGACGCTCACGACGGGGAGACTAACCTACGGTGCCGTAAGTTCCAAGCAGGGGCGTGGCGCCGCCCCCTCAGGATCGCGTCCCCGGAGCGCTCGGCACCGCCCCGCCGTCGTCCGACGATCCACCCGCTCCCGCCCCGCCGTCGGCCGCCCGAGCCCGACCGTCGGCTGCCCGAGCCCGACCGTCAGCTGCCCGAGCCCGACCGTCGGCCGCCGATCCGCCGACGATCGGGCGACGACGGCAGAGCATCCGACCGACCTCGGTCCGAGGATCCCCCGACCAAGGTCTACCGTCCCAGGCGCAGCGTTGACCTGCACCGTCGCTCGTCCGACGGTGGAGGCATGAACACCCCCACCCCTCCTCGAACATCCCCCGTCCCTCCCCTCGCCGCACCTGACCCGGCTCCCGACCAGGCACCGGACCCCGCATCCGGCTCAGCTCCCGGCTCAGCACCCGGCTCACCTCCTGACCCTCCTCCCGCTCCGTCGTCCGCGGGCGTCGGCTGGCGCAGCGTGATCATCTTCGCGGCGATCGCCTTCGCGATCATGGCCGTGTGCGCGGCACCGTTCTGGGTGCTCGAGGGAGGGATCGCACACCCTCTGTACACCCCCGTGATCTCGATCGCGATGCTCGCGCCGACGATCGCATCGGTCGTGGTCGCGAAGGCCGTGGACCGGACGTCCTGGCGCGACGCCGTCGGCCTCCGCTTCCGCGGTCGCTGGAAGCGGATCCTGCTGTGGGCTCCCCTCGCGCTGCTGATCATGCTCGCGATCAACCTGGCCAGCGCCGTGATCATGGTGCTGCGCGGCGTGCCCGGCGACCTGACCGGCAGGACCTGGGCCGCGGAGATCACCCAGGTCTACGCCGAGGCGGGCGTGGAGATGCCGACGGCCGCCGCGATCGCCCTGGTCCTCGCGATCACCCTCGCCGGCCTGCTGATCACGGTGATCCCCGCGCTCGGCGAGGAGATCGGCTGGCGCGGCTGGCTGTGGCGGCGGCTGCGGCCCTCGGGAGCGCCGGCGGCGATCGCGGTCGGCGGCACCATCTGGTCGCTGTGGCATCTTCCGGTCGTGCTGATCGGCCACAACTACACCGGCGAGCCCCGCTGGGCGGCGGTGCTGATGTTCATCCCCGCCTGCATCGCGCTGAACCTCCTGTTCGTCGCGATCACCCGGCGCGCAGGCGGGAACCCGATCCCTGCGGCATTCGCCCACGCGACGCTGAACTCCACCGTCGGGCTCTGCATCGCCATCGTCGCCACCGACGAGACCGTCGACGGCCTGAGCTGGTTCATCGACACGCCGATGGGGATCATCGGGATCGTGCTCGTCGCCCTCGTCGGGCTCGCGATCTGGCCGCGACGGCCCGTCGCCGAGGACGACCTGCGCGAGCAGCAGGGATAGGGAACCGGTCGACCCGCCGGGCGGGACGATCAGACGTTCGCCGACACGGCCGCCGCCCGCCTCCTCTCCTGCTCCTCCCACAGGACCTCGACGTCCAGGGGCGGCTGGTCGGCGTCGAGGTCCTGGACCTCGAGCGGGCAGTCCCCGAGATCGTCGATCGCGAGGCGCTCCCCACCGCTGAGCATCGACTGGTGGGCGACGACGCCGGGGAGCGTGTACCGGGCGGACTGCCAGGCGTTGACCTGCGGCTGCTTCCCGTCGATGACGGCGCGGGCGAAGTCGTCGACGAGGAAGTGGTGGGCGCCCTCGTGCCCGTTGGGCATCCCCTGGAACTCGCGGGGCAGGCGCGCGAGGTTGTGCACGGCGGCGGAGCCGGCCACGAAGGCGTCGCGGAGCGTCGGGGAGACGTCGGCGAGGCGCGGGTCGTCCAGGCTCATGCTGGCGGCGGTGCGGATGAGCTCGGTGAGCTCGAGGACGCGCTCCTTGTCGTGCCAGTAGGTGACCTCGATGGTCTCCTCGAAGCTGGACTCCTCGCCGAAGAAGCGGAAGCGCGACTCGCGCCTGTGGCTCGGGTAGCCCACGCGGCGCAGCTCGTTGGTGCGGAAGGCACCGCCGTTGTCCATCTCGAAGAGGGCGAAGGCGTTGGAGACGTCGTTGGCGAACATCGAGACGTCCTTGTCGAAGACCCCGTCCCGACGGGTGTCCGGGCGGCCGATCGCGGAGACGGAGACGGCATGCCGCGGGATCGCGCCGAGGATGCCGCCGATGGAGTGCGTGGGATACAGCAGGGGCGGGTAGGAGGCGGTGGACTTCCACTGCTCGCCGCCGGAGTAGCGGTAGGCGTCGTAGAAGCCCAGGTCCATGTCGTGGACGTAGTCGCCCTCTGCGTAGAACACCTCGCCGAAGACGCCGCTGCGGTGGAGCCGACGGGCGGCGACGACAGCGGCGTTGTACTGGCTGGTCTCGCCCATCATGTAGACGAGGCCGGTCTCGGCGACGAGGCGGGCGATCTCGCGGATCTCCGTCTCCTCGATCGCCATCGGGACGGCCGAGTAGACGTGCTTGCCGGCCTTCAGCGCGTCGATCGCGATCTGCCCGTGCGTCCACCGCTGGGTGAAGATCGCGACGGCGTCGACGTCGGAGGCCAGCAGCTCCTCGACGCTCGAGAAGCGTCCTGCGAAGCGGACCGGATGGCTCTCGCGCTGCTCGACGGCGTCGATGCGCTCGGCGACGGAGTCCACGGCGTAGAGCGCGTCGATCTCGGGATGCGCGGCGAAGAGCTCGGCGAAGTGGGAGCCGAACTGGCCGATCCCGATGATCCCCAGCGTGAACGACATATTTCCTCCTTGAAATAAAGTGGTCGGCAGAACGCTACGGGACACCGGCGCACCGATCAAGAGGCAGCGGCGGACCTCCCGGATCCGCGCGGGACGACGCTCAGATCCTGCGCCAGCGACCGTTGCGCCACACATCGCGCCAGGGCGGCACGGACTCCCCGCGCGCCGCCATCCGACGTCGCAGAGCCCGCCGCGACAGCAGCATCCCGACCACACCGATCCCCAGCATCGGCAGCTGCACCGCGAACGCGACGCGGAAGGCATGCAGGTCGTAGACGCCGTCGGGGCGCAGACCGTCCAGCACCATGCCGATCAGCAGGATCGCGACCAGGCCGCCGATGAAGCCGCCCATGATCACCACGCCGGTCGCGGTGCCCAGCCGATGCTTGGCCAGATCCGTGCGAGGGAAGTCGAAGCCGACGGACGAGGCCGGTCCCCCGATGGAGAACCCGGCCACCAGCACCAGCAGCAGCCACATCGGCGCCGGCCCCGGCCACAGGACGAGCGCCAGCAGGGGGACCACGATGCTCGCCAGGATCAGCAGGACCAGGGTCGAGCGGCGCAGCGGATGACGCTGCGTGAGCGCCCCGACCAGCGGCCCGCCGACGATGGAGACCACCACCAGCACCGTCATCACGCTCGAGGCCGCCGCCTGGCCGAGCCCCTCCCCCGCGGTGAGGTACGGGTAGCCCCACATCATCGCGAACACGATGCCCGGGAAGCCCGCCGTGAAGTGCGTGAAGAATCCCAGCAGCGTCGCGGGGTGCCGCACGATGCGGCCGACGACGAGCGGGATCCGTCGCAGGTCCTGCCGGGCGGCAGGCCGGGAGGTGCCCGGAGGCGTCGCCCGCACGACGAGCAGGGCGAGCACCGCCGCGCACGCGGCCACCCCGGCGGCGGTGCGGAAGGCGGGGCTCCATCCGGCGGAGCCGAGGATCATCACGAACGGCACCGCGGAGGCGATCTGGCCGACCTGGCCGAGGATGCCGGTCAGCTGCGTCAGCAGCGGCACCCTCGATGCCGGGAACCAGGCGGGCACCAGTCGGATCGCGCTCGAGAAGGTGAGAGCATCACCGGCTCCGACGACGACACGCGCGAGCATCGCCAGCGCGATCGTGTCCGTGGTCGACAGCAGCAGCTGCCCGAGCGCCATCAGGATCGCTCCGCAGGTGAGCGTCACCCGGGACCCGTGACGGTCGAGCAGCAGCCCGGCGGGGATCTGCGCAAGCGCATACACCAGCAGCTGCAGCACCACGAAGGTGGAGACGATGGTCGCGGACGTGCCGAAGCGCTCGGTCGCCTCCAGACCGGCGACACCCATCGTGGTGCGCTGCATGACCGCGGAGGCGTAGGCGAGGATCGCCGCGATCCACACGATGTAGGCGCGCGCGCCGCCGAGCGCCGGCGCACGGCGACCGGCCGTCGCTCCTGCGGCGGCGGGCGTGTCCGACGGAGCGTCCAGGTCGGCCGGTTCCGACGGTTCTGACAGGCCGGGCGGGCCAGGCTGGGCAGGCGGAGCCGCGGAGGATGTCGGTTCCGCTGGCGCGTTCCGGGTGCTGTCGTCCCCGGGGACGTCGGCCCCTGCTGCGTCGGCCCCTGCTGGAACCGCGTCGCGCCCTGCCATGCTCAATCCTTCTCTCCGTCCGAGCGCGCCGGACGGGCCCGGGACGATCGTCCTTTCCAGGGTAGTCGTGCCCGGCGGCCGTCCTCAGCCGTTGCCGTGCGGTGTCCGTGACGGACGACCCGACGCACGGCGGGACGGATGGCGGAATGGGTGGCGGAATGGGTGGCGGGACAGGTGGCGGGACGGAAGCGCCGGCGCCTGTGCTGTGATTCACTGTCCGCATGCACCCGCTCGTGGGTCGTCGTGTCACCGGGTACCTGCTGGACTGCGTCGGGTACCTGGCGATCCCGGCGGCCCTGGTGCCCGCCGGGATCGCCGTCGTCAGGCTCACCGACCTCGGCAGGAGCCGAAGCTATCCGCTTCTCGTGAGTTCGATACCTCCGATCGTCGCGGCCGTCATCGCGGCCCGTGCCGAGGCCGGGCCGCACCGCGCCACCTGGGGGAAGCGGAGGATGGGCCTGCAGGTCGAACGCATGCCCGCCGCGTCAGGCGGAGCACCTCCGACGGAAGTCGACAGGACGAGAACCGACAGGACGGAAGTCGACAGGACGGAAGTCGACTGGACGAGAGCCGACGGTGGACGTCCGCTCTCCCTGGGACGGGCGCTCATCCGCAGCACGATCAAGATCGCCGTCCCCTGGCAGGCCGGTCACATGACGACCATCAGCGCGATCCGGGGCGATTTCGAGGACGGCGACCTCCTGGCCCGCGGGGCCGCCGTCGTCACCTACGCGATGATCGGTGCCATGGCGGTGACGTGCCTGCGCGGCAGCGGTCGCGGCCCTCACGACCTGCTGGCCGGCAGCCGGGTCGTCGAGATCCGCAACGAGATCCGCAAGGAGGACCGCGATCAGGTCCCCGAGATCAGGAGCGGGAGCGGAGCCACTCCCCGGCGACCTCGATGAGCAGGTCCGACGCCTCCTCCTCCGCGATCGTCGCCCGCACGCCGTCGGCGCCGTAGCCGCGCAGGACCAGGCCGCGCTCGTCGGCGAAGGCGACGAACTCCGCACTGCGATCCCCCAGCGGGAAGTACACGAAGTTCGCCTGCGAAGCCGGCACATCCCAGCCCTGCTCGGCGAGCGCGGAGGCGACCCGGTCCCGCTCGGAGCGGATCCATGCAGCCTGCCCGTCGAGGGTCTCCCGGACCTCGGGACGCAGAGTCGCGAGCGCCGCGGCCTGAGCCAGCAGGTTCGATCCGAAGGGGACGGTGACCTGGGAGAGCCCGGCGGCGAGGCGCGGATGCGCTATCGCGTAGCCGATGCGGAGACCCGCCAGGCCCTGCATCTTCGAGAAGGTCCGCAGCAGCACCACGTTGCCGTGCCGGGCGAACAGCGAGGCGCTGTCCAGGACCGTCTCGGGGTCATGGAACTCCCGGTAAGCCTCGTCGATCGCGACGACGACGTCCGCGGGCACCGTGGCGAGGAAGCCCTCGACCTGCTCGGTGGTCAACGACGGTCCGGTCGGGTTGTTCGGCGTGCACAGGATCACCAGGCGCGTGCGCTCGGTGACGGCGGCGGCCATGGCCTCGAGGTCGTGCTCATGCCCTTCGGTCAACGGGACCGGGACAGAGGTGCCGCCATGGGAGCCGACGAGGATCGGGTAGGCCTCGAACGACCGCCACGCGTGGACCACCTCGTCTCCCTCGCCGACGACGGCCCGCACGAGATCACCGGTGACGGCGACAGCCCCGGTGGACAGGCAGATCTGCGCAGGATCCACACCGTGCTCGGCGCCGAGCGCCTCGCGCAGCTCGAGCGCGGCCATGTCCGGATACCGGTTGGATCCCTCGAGCGCGGCGATCGCGGCCTCCCGCACCGCGGGCAGCGGCGGGAACGGCGACTCGTTGGAGGAGATCTTGAAGTGGCGCGTCCCATCGTCGGCCGCCCGACGTCCCGCGACATACGCGGGAAGCTTCTCCAGCGCAGGGCGAAGACGGACGGACTCGACAGGATGCTGCTCAGGGGTCATGGTCTCAGCGTATTCCCGGCGGGCACACGCACAGCGGCTCGCCCACCTGGTGGAGACGCCTTCCCGACCTGGTGGAGAAGCCTTCTCGACGTGGGAGAGATCCTTCCGAGCTGACCTGGTGCGGCTTCCGAGCTGACCTGGTGCAGCTTCCGAGCTGACCGAGAGGTGCTTCCGACGAGCGGATCAGCGCGCCCGTCGCCGCACCCGCCCTGAGACCGTGGCCCTCCTCCCCCTGCCTGCGGTCCGTTCCGGATGGAAGGATGGGGCCATGCGATTCCTCGGACACATCATCGTCACCGGCCTGGCGCTGTGGGTGACCGCCCTGATCCTGCCCGGGATGCACCTGGGCGACGACAGCGCCACCCTGCTCACCCAGGTGCTCACGATCGGCGTCATCGCGCTCATCGTGGCACTCATCAACACGATCGTCCGCCCGATCCTGTCCTTCCTCGCCTTCCCCATCACCTGCGTGACGCTCGGCCTGTTCCAGCTGGTCGTGAACACTCTCATGCTCCTGCTGGCCGGCTGGGTATCGGGCCTGTTCGACCTGACCCTGGAGTTCGACACCTTCTGGTGGGCCCTGCTGGCGGGCATCATCATCGGCATCCTCTCCTCGATCGTCGAAGCCGTGACCGGGCTCGGGGAGGACTCCGACCGCTGAGGCATCGGCCCAGCAGCTGGCGCTGAGCAATCAGCACCACCGACATCAGCACCAGCACCAGCAGGTCTGGCTGGACTCGGCAGGTGTGGCAGCAATCGGTAGGCCTGGCTGGACTCGGCAGGTCTGGCTGGACTCGGCAGGTCTGGCAGCAATCGGCAGGTGAGCGGCAGCTGCCTCGCATAGAGCAGGGCATCTGCCGCTCAGCTACCGATCATGGACACTGTGTCCCGCCGCCGGGCTTGACGCGCTGATCGAGGCCAGGCCGTCCAGATCCGCACCTCCCGAAACCCCACCACCCGGTACCGCACCACCCGGAGCCGCACCGACCGGAGCCAGACCCACCACCACCCAGGCCCACCACCACCCAGGCCCACCACCACCTAGGGCCGCACCACCCAGGCCCACCACCGCCCAGGGCCGCACCGCCCAGGGCAGCGCCCGGCAGTTCCCGCTGTGAGGACCGCAGGACGGATCGGGTGCTGCGGATGGAACAATGGCGTCCATGGCTCACTCCTTCGCGGACATCACTCCCCCGATCGCCCTGACCCCGCTGGACGGGCGCTACCGCTCGCAGGTCGCGCCGCTGGTCGACCACCTGTCCGAGGCGGCCCTGAACCGCGCCCGCCTGGTGGTGGAGACCGAGTGGGTCATCCACCTGCTCGACAACGAGGTCATCCCGGGTCTGCGCACGCTCACAGATGAGGAGCGGGCGCTGCTGCGGGCGATCCCCGAGGACTTCGGGGCCGAGGGCATCGCCGAGCATGCGGAGATCGAGAAGGAGACGGTGCACGACGTCAAGGCCGTCGAGTACTACATCAAGCGCCGCCTCGCCGGCACCTCCCTCGAGCCGCTCGCGGAGATCGTGCACATCTACTGCACCTCCGAGGACGTCAACAACCTCTCCTACGCGCTCATGGTCAAGGGCGCCGTCGAGGACGTGTGGCTGCCCGCGCTCGTCGGCGCCACCGACCAGCTCGCCGACCTCGCCCGCGAGACCGCCGAGGTGCCGATGCTCTCGCGCACGCATGGGCAGCCGGCGACCCCGACGACCCTCGGCAAGGAGCTCGCGGTGTTCGTCCATCGCCTGCGCCGGCAGATCCGCCGCATCGCCGCCGATGAGTTCCTCGGCAAGATCAACGGCGCGACCGGCACCTATGCCGCTCACGCGATCTCCGTCCCGTCGGCCGACTGGCAGGAGGTGTCCCGCACCTTCGTCGAGCACCTGGGGCTCACGTGGAACCCGATCACCACGCAGATCGAGTCCCATGACTGGCAGGCCGAGCTGTATGCCGATGTCGCGCGCGCCGGCCGCATCCTGCACAACCTCGCGACCGACGTGTGGACGTACATCTCCCTGGGCTATTTCCGTCAGCGCCTGTCCGCGCAGGGCGGCACCGGCTCCTCTACGATGCCCCACAAGGTCAACCCGATCCGCTTCGAGAACGCCGAGGCGAACCTCGAGATCTCGGGCGCCCTCTTCGACGTGCTCGGTCAGACGCTCGTGACCTCGAGGCTGCAGCGCGACCTCACCGACTCCACCACGCAGCGCAATGTCGGCCCCGCCTTCGGCCACTCGCTGCTGGCGATCTCCAACATCGTCAAGGGGCTCGCGGGCCTCGACGTCGATGCCGACGCGATGGCTGCGGACCTCGACGGCAACTGGGAGGTGCTCGGAGAGGCCGTCCAGTCGGTCATGCGGACCCTCGGCGTGCAGGGTCACGAGGGGCTGGACAACCCCTACGAGCGTCTCAAGGAGCTCACCCGCGGCCAGAGGGTCACCGGCGAGGGCATGCGCGAGTTCATCGACGGCCTCGGCCTGCCGGATGCCGAGCGCGACCGTCTGCTGGCTCTGACGCCGGCCTCGTACGTCGGCTACGCGGCCGACATCGTCGGCCGCCTGGACGAGAACGCGCAGGCCTGAGCATGGCTGCGCACGAGCCGGAGCAGGAGCGCACGACGACGCCCGAGACGGCGACGGCCTGCGCCCATGGCGACCACGGAACCCAGGGCGATCCCGGGTACCGCGACGGGAAGGCCGCCTACCTCCGACGGCTGAAGCTGGTCGAGGGTCAGGTCCGGGGCGTGCAGCGGATGGTCGAGGAGGACGCCTACTGCATCGACGTCCTCACGCAGATCTCCGCCGTGACGAAGGCGCTGCAGTCGGTGGCGCTGGGTCTGGTGGACGACCACATCCACCATTGCGTGCACGACGCGGCGACCTCCGGGGACCGCGAGGAGCTGGACCGCAAGATGGACGAGATCATGGCGGCGGTCAAGCGGCTCATGAAGTGACCGACCGCGGCGGTTCGCGGCCGACGGCCGCCCGTGCCCGTCAGCGGGGACGGGCCCGTCAGCGGGGACGGGCCCGTCAGCGGGGACGGGCCTGTCACCGGGGACGGACCGAGAGCGCGTCGATCGCGGCGTCGGCCGGGAGCCGCAGCGCGAGACCGACCGTCGCGGCGACGGAGGCCGGGTCCATGTAGTCGCCCTCGCGGTACTCCCCGCCCTCGAAGGAGCGCAGCTCCTTCTGCATGTCGGTCGCGGTGCGGCCGGGATGGATCGAGCTGACCCGGACCCCGTTGCCTCGCTCCTCGGCGCGCAGCGCATCGGTCAGGGCCCGCAGCGCGAACTTCGAGGCGCTGTAGGCACCGCCCCCGGGGCCCGCGGTGTAGCCCGACCCGGAGTTGATGGTGACGACGGTGCCGCGGGCGCGCCGCAGCGCCGGCAGCAGCAGACGCGTCAGATCGGCGACCGCGGTGACGTTCACAGCGAAGGAGCGAGCCCAGTCGTCGGCATCGAGCTCGTCGACCCGCCCGCTGACCAGGATCCCCGCGGAATGGACGACGCCCGCGAGCCCCGTGGGAGAGCGCCCTTCGAGGTCGAGATCCCCGACAGCCGACGTGAGCGCCGCGTGATCGGTGAGCTCTACGACGAACGGTTCGGCCGACGGCAGCTCCGCGACGAGCTCGGCGAGGTCCTCGCCGCGTCGGCCGCCGAGGATCAGATGATGGTCTGCGGCGAGCTCGCGGGCCACGGCGAGGCCGATCCCGCGGGTGGCACCGGTGACGAGGACGGCAGGACGGTCGGACGACGGATCGATCATGCCCGCGAGTGTGCCATGGTCGGCGACGCACGGCATGCCCTGCGGCAGGGATGACGGCATGCCCTGGGGCCGGAGATGGGAGCATTCCGCCATGGAGACCACGACCGGTTCCGCTGATCCGACCCGCCCCGTCGCCGTCTGGCAGGTGACCCGCATCTGGCTGTATGCGGAGATCCTCGTCGTGCTCGGGCTGTCGCTGGGCCGCAGCGCCATGTACTCGCTGATCGATCTGGTCCAGGCGCTGCTGGCCGGGCCGCTGTCGGAGCAGAGCGCCGCGCTGAACCAGTCCCTGAGCGACACCCCGTGGACCGATCTCCTGTACCAGCTGCTGTCGATCGGCTTCAGCCTCGTCCCGGTCGCGCTCGTCGTGCTCCTGCTCGCGGCGACCGCGGGCGGCATGCGCCCGGCCCTCGCGGACCTGGGGCTGGACCTGGCCCGACCGGGCAGGGACCTGCTGCAGGGGCTCGCCATCACCGCGGCCATCGGCATCCCCGGGCTCGCGTTCTATCTGGTCGGACGCCAGATCGGCATCACCGTCGACGTCATCGCGGCGGCACTGGACGCCCACTGGTGGACGGTCCCGGTGCTCATCCTCGCGGCCCTGAGGAACGGCCTGCTCGAGGAGGTCATCGTCGTCGGATATCTGACGCAGAGGCTCGAGCGCCTGGGCTGGTCGGGCCGACGCATCGTCCTCGCCTCCGCCCTGCTGCGCGGCGCCTACCACACCTACCAGGGCATCGGACCGGGGCTCGCGAACCTGGTCATGGGGCTCGTCTTCGCCGAGTGGTATCGGCGCACCCGCCGCACGATGCCGCTGGTCATCGCGCACACGATCATCGACGTCTTCGCGTTCGTCGGCTATGCGCTGCTCAAGGACGCGCTCGGCCTGTGACGGTCCCCCTCAGAGGACGAAGGGCTCCGCGTCGCCGTCGGAGACGATCGGCAGACCGGACTCGAACCACAGGTCCATGCCGCCGACGACGTTGATGGCCTCGTAGCCGTTGGCGTTCAGCCACTGGGAGACCTGGTAGCTGCGACCGCCGGATCGGCAGACGATGTACAGGTCGCCGTCCTCCGGCAGCTCGTCCAGGTGCTCCATCAGGGTCGAGGCCGGCAGGTGCTGGGCGGCCGCAGCATGGCCGGCATCCCATTCGTCCTGCTCGCGCACATCGATCAGCTGGGCGCCCTCGGGCAGCTCGGTCGGGGCGATGCTCTGGATGTCCATGGATCCAGCCTAGCGCCGCCCCGCCCGGCACGCTCAGCCCGCGACCAGCAGGGCCTCCCGTCGCACGAGCGGGGCTGAGACCAGCATCCCGCCGATCACGAGGGCGTACGCCCCGATCACGCACAGGACGTACATGATCAGTCCGGCCGGATCCTTGGAGACCCCACCGAGCACCGCGAGGAACACCAGCAGGGTGGTGCCCGTGGCGAGGATCGAGCTGAGCACCACCGGGATCGCGATCTCCGCGAGCCGGGCCCGGTGCAGCTGCGAGACCTGCGCCCCGGAGATGTGCTGGGCACGCAGCACCGGGCCGTTGTCGATCACCCGAGCGGTCTGGGAGACGCCGACGGACACCCCGGCGAGCACCGCGGCGATCGCGAGGGTCAGCAGGCCTCCGGTGGTCATGGCGGTGTTCATCATGGCCTCCTCGGGGTTCGTCGCCTCCCCGAGCGAGGTGAGGAAGGTCAGCAGGCCCGCGACCACCAGTGCGAAGGTGATGCCGGAGACGGCACGCCAGCCGGCGCGGGGGTCGGCGGCGAGCCGGCGGGCACCCACCAGCAGGGCCGGGCTGTGCGCGGAGCGGGCGATCGCCCTGGCCACCAGCCACACCGTCAGCGGTCCGATCACGTTGACAGCGGCGACCACGGCGGCGACCAGGACGATGAGCATCCCGATGGCGATCGCCGTGCTGGCGTACGCGATGGCCGTGAGGAACTGCATCGCGGCGAACAGCAGCACCACGAGACCGCCGAACACGCCGATGCGCAGCATCGACATGCGCACGGTGCGCGAAGCGCGGGCCACACCGAGCGGGCTGAGCACGATGTTCGTCAGGGCGACCGCCGCCGATCCCAGCGCGATGACGACCAGGCCGACGACGACCAGCGGATATGCCCACCAGGACATCATCAGCTCCGCTGCGGTGAAGGGGGTGATGCCGAAGTCGAGCAGGGTCAGCGGTGGGACGACGGCGAGGTGGATCCCCACGCCGATCACTCCGCCCAGCAGCGCCTGCCCGGCGACGTCCGCGAGGGCGATTCCGCCGACCTGCGCCGTCGTGCCCCCGACCAGGCGCATGGCGGCCATGTCCTTCTCGCGTCGGGACAGCGACAGACGGGCGGCGGCGCCGCCGAAGGACACCGCGCTCGGGACCAGCAGCGCGGTCGCGGTGACCGCGCAGATGACGAGGAACCCGATGACGGAGTCCTCCCCGGTGGTCGCCATGGCCGCGTCCCCGGTCGGGAGGCGCCCGATGAAGGCCAGCGCACCGCCGAGCACCGTGGCGATGATCGCGGTCGAGGCGGCGAAGGCGATCACCGGCAGAGCATCGGCGATCGCCACCCGTCGGCGCAGGAGCAGAGGGGCGGCGGACAGCAGCGGCCTCATCGCGCACCCCCGGCGGTCTGCCCGTCGGCCGTGCCGAGCCCGCCGGCCGTGCCGAGCCCGCCGGCTGCGCCGATCCCGCCGGCCGTGCGGGGCCGCTCGTCCGGCCGATGGAACTCGCGGTCGATGCGACCATCGCGCATGGCGACGGTGCGTCGGCAGAAGGAGGCCACCGAGGCGTCGTGCGTGACCATCACGAGGCTCGCGCCGGTGCTGCGGCACGCCTCCGTGAGCACCGCGAGGACCTGATGGCCGGTGGCCTGGTCGAGAGCGCCGGTGGGCTCGTCGGCGAAGACGACCTGCGGGTTCCCGGCGAGCGCACGGGCGATGGCCACGCGCTGCGCCTGTCCGCCGGAGAGCTGGCCCGGCCTGCGCCCGTGCATGCCCGCGAGGCCCAGGCGGTCCAGCTGCATGCGGGCCTCCGAGGTCGCCGCGCGGCGGGGGACGCCGGCGAGCATCCTCGGGAGGATCACGTTCTCGAGAGCCGTCAGCTCGGGCAGCAGCTGGCCGTCCTGGAAGACGAAGCCGAAGTCGCTGCGCCGCAGCCGGGTGCGCTCGCGGTCCTTGAGCGCCGCCAGGTCACGACCGTCATGGCGGACGACGCCGCTGGTCGGCTGGAGGATGCCGGCGAGCACGTGCAGCAGCGTCGTCTTCCCGCATCCGGACGGTCCCATGATGGCGATGGACTCCGCGCGCCCCACGTCGAGGTCGACGCCATCGAGCGCCCTCGTGCGCGCGTCCGGGCTCGCGCCCCTGTCGTCGCCGTAGTCCTTGATCAGCGCGCGGGCGCTGAGCACGGCGACGGGTGCGGCGGGCGCGTATCCGGGGTGCGCGGCGGGGCCGGGCTGGCCCGCGCGGCCCGTCGGGGCGGTCGTCGGGTCCGGGGAGCTCGTCGGATCCGGGGCGGGGAACGCACCGCTCGGTGAAGGATTCTTCGAAGGCATCGTGCTGGTCATGCCTCGAGGATCCGACGGATGCCGCTCCTTCCGCGTCGGTCCCGGGATCGATCCTCGTCGGCGATCGTCATCCCGTGGTCGTACACGTCGCCCTGGCGGGCGAGGATCACCCGAAGCGACCGGAGATGTAGTCCTCGGTCTGCTTGTTGTCGGGGTTGGTGAACATCTTCTCGGTGTCGTCGAACTCGATGAGATGCCCGGGCTTGCCGGTTCCGGCGATGTTGAAGAAGCCGGTCTTGTCGGAGACGCGAGAGGCCTGCTGCATGTTGTGGGTGACGATGACGATCGTGTAGGACTCCTTGAGCTCGTGGATCAGGTCCTCGATCGCGAGCGTGGAGATGGGGTCCAGGGCGGAGCAGGGCTCGTCCATGAGGACCACCTCGGGGCGCACGGCGATGGTGCGGGCGATGCACAGGCGCTGCTGCTGACCGCCGGAGAGACCCATGCCGGGCTTGTCGAGGCGGTCCTTGACCTCGTTCCAGAGGTTGGCTCCGCGCAGGGAGGTCTCGACGAGCTCGTCGGCGTCCGCCTTGGCGATGCGACGGTTGTTGAGCTTCACGCCCGCCAGCACATTGTCCCGGATGGACATGGTGGGGAACGGGTTGGCCTTCTGGAAGACCATGCCGACGCGACGGCGGACGTTCACGGGATCCACGCCGGAGCCGTAGATGTCCTGGCCGTCGATCTCGACCATGCCCTCGGCGCGGGCGCCGGGGATGACCTCATGCATGCGGTTCAGGGTGCGCAGGAAGGTCGACTTGCCGCAGCCGGAGGGGCCGATGAGGGCCGTCACCGAGCGGGGTGCGATCTGGACGTTGACATCCTCGACGGCGAGGAAGTCGCCGTAGTAGATGTTCAGGTCCTCGACGGTGATGGGCTGGGGGGCTGCCATCTGTGGTCCTTTCGAAGGGTGCGTCTCGGGCTCGCCGGGGCGTCTCGCGGTCGTCGCGGGTCCGCCGGGTCGGCGGGGCGCGACGCCCGCTCAGCGGCTGAGCTTCGGGGAGAAGTAGTAGCTGATCAGTCGGGCGATGGCGTTCAGGATCATCACGATGAGGATCAGCGTCAGGGCGGCGGCCCAGGCGCGGTCCAGGTTGGTGGTGATCGAGCAGGCGTAGACCGTGCCGTCGATCGGGTTGGTGACGGTGTCGCTCATGCAGTTGGCGTTGCCGTTGCGGTACTGCTGGTTGATGTAGGTGGGGAGCGTCGCCATGCGTCCGTCGAACATGTCCCAGTTGACGGAGGTGACCATGCCGACGGTCAGCAGCAGCGGCGCGGTCTCGCCGATGACTCGGGCGATCGCGAGCGTGATGCCGGTGGTCAGACCTGCGATCGCAGTGCGCAGGACGACGCGGACGATGGTCAACCACTTGGGCACGCCCAGAGCGTAGGCGGCCTCCCGCAGGTCCAGCGGGACCAGGCGCAGCATCTCCTCGCTCGAGCGCACCACCGTCGGGATCATCAGCAGCGACAGGGCGACCGAGCCCATGATGCCCATGCGCACGCTCTGGTCGGGCAGGAAGACCAGGAACAGCGACAGGCCGAACAGGCCCGCGACGATGGAGGGGATGCCGGTCATGACGTCGACGAGGAAGATGACGCCCTTGCCGAGGGTGCGCTTCCATCCGGTGTCGGCGTACTCGACCAGGAAGATCGCCGTGAACAGCCCGATCGGGATGGAGATCAGCGAGGCCCACAGGGTGATCAGCAGCGTGCCGATGGTGGCGTGGAGGACACCGCCCGCGTCGGCGCCGCCGATGATGCCGGACATGTCGGTGGTCCAGAAGGCGAACGGCGTCGGCGCGGCGCGGACGATCCGCACCAGACCGCGGCCGACGACCTCCCACAGCAGCGACAGCAGCGGGAACATGGCGATCGCGAAGGCACCGACCACGGCGAGCGTCATCACGCGGTCCGCGGCCCAGCGGCGGCCCTCGCGGAGGCGCGAGTACACGTAGGCGACGACCAGGTGCAGCACATAGCCCAGCAGGATCACTCCGAAGACGCTGAGCGAGCCGAAGGCGGACAGGATCACGACGGCCAGCGCGAGGGCGCCGAGACCCGTGAACAGCGCATGGTGGACGGGCAGGCGCCGCTCGTCGGTGCTGCGCCGGGCCCGTCGGCCGGAGGGGCCGGGCTGCGAGGACCGGCCCGACGGACCGGAGGGACCCGAAGGACCCGACGGGCCTCCCCTGCCCGGGCGGGCGTTCGAGGCGTCGGAGGTCGGACGCGCGTCCGAGGGGACTGCCGTGGAGGGCGACGTGGGCCCGGTGGCGGAGACGGAGGACGAGGTGCTCACGGGGGCTCAGCTCCTGACGCCGCTGCGCGCGACGATCCAGCGTGCGATGGCGTTGATGATGAACGTCAGGACGAACAGCACCAACCCGGTGAAGACCAGCAGGGACATGTCGACGCCGGAGGCCTCCGCCTGCTTGGAGGCGATGTTCGCGGCGATCGACTGGTGGCGGCCGACCTCGAGGATGTGCCAGGAGAACGTCGCGCCGGGGGCGAGGATCATGAGCACGGCCATGGTCTCGCCGAGCGCGCGACCCAGCCCGAGCATGGACGCGGCGACCACGCCGCTGCGCCCGAAGGGCAGCACGACGGTCTTCACGACCTCGAAGCGGGTGGCGCCGAGAGCGAGCGCGGCCTCCTCCTGCAGACGCGGAGTCTGGAGGAACACCTCGCGGGAGACGGCGGTGATGATCGGCAGCACCATCACCGCGAGCACGACGGAGGCGGAGGCGAGGTTGCGCATCGGCGCCGTCGGATCGCCGGCGAAGAGGGCGATCACGGGCTCGCCGCCCACCCACGGGATGAAGGAGGGCCAGGTGGGGAAGGTGCCGAGCGTCTCGTTGAGCAGTACGTACACGGGCTCGAGACGGGGCACCAGCCACACGCCGCCCCACAGGCCGTAGACGACCGAGGGCACCGCGGCCAGAAGGTCGATCATGTAGCCCAGCGCGGAGGCCAGGCGGCGCGGCGCGTAGTGCGAGATGAACAGGGCGATGCCGACAGAGACCGGGATCGCGATCACCAGGGCGAGGGCCGCGGCGAGCACGGTGCCGAAGATCAGGGGCGCCGTGTACTCGATCAGCGAGAAGGCGGGCTCGGCAGCGCCCAGCAGACCGGGCAGCTCGGTGCTCGCCCGCAGCGCCGGGACGGACTCGGCGCTGAGGAAGATGGCGACGGCGGCGAGGGTCGCGAAGATCAGGAGCCCGGACCCGATGCTGAGGACGGAGAATATCGTGTCGCCGAGGCGGCGGCCGCCGGCGGCGAAGCCGGACTGCTCCTCCCCCTCCGGCGAAGGTGGGGACGCGGAGGTGTCGTCCGCGGCGTCGATGGTGCTCACTGGGGGCCTTCCTCGGGGATCACGGCTGGTGCGGGAAGTGCGGCAGGACAGGCCGACGCCGCCGGACCCTGGACGGGCCCGGCGGCACGTCGGCGCACATCGGGGATCAGCGTCAGCCGACCGTGATCGCGTCGATCGCGGCCTGCGCCTCCTCCTGGAGGGAGTCGGACAGCGGGGCCGAGCCCGCGTTCTCCGCGGCGACCTGCTGGCCCTCGTCGGAGACGATGAACGAGGCGTACGCCTTGACGTTCTCACCAGCGGTCTCGTCGGCGTAGGAGCCGCACAGCGCCAGGTAGGAGACCAGCACGATCGGGTACGCGCCCTCCTCGGTGGTGGTGCGGTCCAGCTCCACGACGATGTCGTTGTCGGCGCGGCCCTCGGCGCGCGGGGAGACCTCGACGGCCTTCGCGGCGGCGTCGGCCGAGTAGGTCACGAACTCCTCGCCCACCTGGATCGCTGCGATGGAGAGGTTGCCGGCCTGGGAGGCGTCGGCGTAGCCGATGGTGCCGTTGCCGCCCTCGACGGTGGAGATCATGCCGGAGGTGCCGTCGCCGGACTGGCCGCCGTCGATGGGCCAGGTCTCGACCGGGCCATGGGTCCAGGCATCGGAGGCGTTGGCCGAGAGGTACTCGGTGAAGTTCTCGGTGGTGCCCGAGTCGTCGGAGCGGTGGACCGGGACGATGTCCAGGTCGGGCAGCTCGACGTCGGGGTTGGACTCGGCGATCGCCGGGTCGTTCCAGTTGGTGATCGTGCCCGCGAAGATCTGGGCGATGACCTCGGGCGTGAGGTTCAGGGAGTCGACGCCCTCGATGTTGAACACGACGGCGATCGGGGAGATGTAGATCGGCAGGTCGAAGGCCTGCTCGCCGTTGCAGACCTCGGTCGAGGAGGCGAGCTCCTCGTCGGTCAGGGCCGCATCGGTGCCGGCGAACTGGACCTGGCCGCTGAGGAACTGCTCGCGGCCCGTGCCGGATCCGGTGGGATCGTAGGTGACGCTGACGTCCCCGCCCTGCGCCTGCACGAGGCCCATGAAGGTCTCGGACCAGGCGGTCTGGGCGTTCTGCGCGGAGGACGCGCCCGAGCCGGGAAGGCTTCCCGACAGGCCCGAGTAGTCAGCGCCGCTGACGGCGCTGTCGCCGGAGCCCGCATCGGAGCCCGAGCCGCTGGTGGTGGCGTCGGAGGAGCCGCCGCAGGCGGAGAGGGCGAGGCCGCCGACGAGGCCCATGGCGGCCAGCGCGACGAGCTTGTTCTTGCGAACGTTCACTGCGAGTCCTTTCCGGGGCCTTCGCCCGCGGGGGAATTCCTTCGGGATGTCTTGCGCAGTGGACGCTAGGGAGCAGAGGTGACCTGCCGCCCGCCCGGGCGTGAACGCGAGGTGAACTCCCCCTGCCGTTGAATGAACTTGCAGGTCATAGCCCGAAATAGGACAGGTCACAGATTGGTCATGTGCTCTGGGTGGCGACGACGCCGATCATGAGGACGACGTACGCGAGCATGACCAGGAGAGGGATCATCCCGACGATCGAGAGGACGAGGCCGGCGACCGTCAGACCGCGGCCTCCGCGCGGAGGTCTGGCGTCCGGAGCGGTCTCCTTCATCCCCAGGATCGCGAAGACGAGACCGACCGGCGCGGTCACTCCTCCGCACATGGTGATCGCGAGCAGCCCCAGGATGAAGCCGACCAGGCCCTTCGTGGACTGCGGGGGCGGGGCATAGATGCCCGGGCCGACGTATCCGCCGCTCCCGTGGACGCCGCCGGGAGGATAGGCGACCGGCGACGCCCCGTAGTGCTGCGCGTGGCCCTCAGGGGCCGCGCCGGAGAAGTCCGAGCTGAACTCCGGCCCGCTGACGAGCGGATCACGGCTCCCGTACGGGGCCGGGCTCGCATAGGGATCCGGGCTTCCATACGGATCCGGCGTCGCATACGGGTCCGCACCTGCATACGGATCGCTCGCGTACGGGTCAGGCGCCCCGTGGGGGTCCGAGGTCGCGTAGGGATCGGCTGGGCCGTAGCGATCGGACGCGCCGTAGGCATCGGACGACGTGCCGCCGTCGCCGTAGAGGTCGCGGGACCGATGCATCTGCGAAGGCCTCCAGCCGTTCTCGCCCCCGGGCTGCTCGTCCATCCTGCGTCCTCCCTCTCCCCTGTCCTCTGCGTCCGATGCTGTCCGCTCCGCCGTCGGCCGGTCCGCCGTCAGCCGACGACCCCGCCTCTCAGCCGATGTTCGGCAGATGCCGCTCGACCGCGACGACCGTGCTGGCCGGCGTCGTATGCACCACCAGCGCCTCGCCCGCCGCGAGGAAAGGATCCTCCCGCGGCAGCTCGAGGACTGCACCGCGATCCGAGACCCCGCGGATCGCGTCGATCACCGTCGGCAGCACGGGACGATGCGTGCACACCACGATCGGTCGTGCCTCCGCCAGCACCCGCTCCATGATCGCAGCAGTCTTCGAGGGACGCTCCTCGTGACCGCTCTCCGTCAGCGCGTCCTTGGTGGAGATGTCCAGTCCTCCGGCCTTCGCGAACGGGGAGACCGTCGCGATGCAGCGCTCCCAGGGGCTCGAGAGCACGCGCCCGGGATCGAAGGCGTCGATCAGCGGCGGCAGCGCCTTCGCCTGCTTCTTCCCCTTGCCGTTGAGCGGACGGCTCTTCTCGCCCTTGCGCCACTTCGCACGCGAGAGCGCCGCCGCATGACGCTGGACGACGATCGGGACGGTGCGCAGCTCGTCGGCCTCGAGGAAGCGGCGCAGCGCGGAGACCAGGACCTGGTCGCCCTGGCGGCTGAGCAGGCTCTCGGCGACATCGAGGCCGACCCACCGGGTCTCGTCGATCTCCTGCGGGTTCTCGGGACCGGCGGCGATCTTCGCGCGCACCGTCCCGGCCCAGTACTGGACGATCTTCGTGCGCCCGTCCGGGAGCAGGTACACCGATGCCGGCAGCGGACGCGCGAGCCGTATGCGATACCCGGTCTCCTCGGCGACCTCCCGCACCGCGGCCGCCGGGAACGTCTCGCCCTTGTCCAGCTTGCCCTTGGGCACGGACCAGTCGTCGTAGCGGGGACGGTGCACCAGGAGCACCTGGATTCCCTCGGCCCTCTCGCGCCAGACGAGCGCTCCGGCCGCGAGCACGGGCAGCGGGGTCCCGGGAGCGACGCTCATCCCCGGCCCTCCGACGTCCGACGCATCTGCACATGGGTGTCGGCGACCGCGAAGCCCCAGCGCTCGTACAGAGCGATCGCGCTGGCGTTGTCACCCTCCACGAACAGCTCGACGGCGGCCGCGCCGTCGTCCTCCAGCCGCCGGAGGGACTCCCCCAGCAGCTGGCCCGCCACTCCCCTGCCCTGCACGGAGGGAGCTGTGGCGACGACATAGATCTCGGCGGTCTCCGCCTCGGCACCGCGCTGCTCCCGCTTGGTCCATACGAAGCCGACCAGCTCCCTGTCGGCGCGGGCCAGCAGCAGATCAGCGGCGTCGAACCAGGGCTCGGAGCGGCGCCGCTCGAAGTCCGCGAGCGTCATCGCACCCTGCTCCGGGTGGGAGGCGAAGGCGGCGGCGTTCAGCGCGATCCAGTCCTCGGCGTCGCGGTCCGGATCGAAGGTCTCCAGATGGAGGCCGGGCACGTCGGCGGGACGGACAGGCGGCAGCGCGGCGGGATCGGCTGGGCCGGGTGCGCCCGCGTGCGCTGATCGGCCACGGAGCGCGCGCCGCATCACCAGCAGGCGACGGGTCTCGCGCAGCCCATGGGAGGTCAGGAAGGAGAGGCTCCCGGGCAGGGCACCGTGCGCCCACACCCCGGCGTCGGGCCTGGCGGCGAGGGCGGCGTCGAGCAGCGCCGTGCCGTGCCCGCGCCGACGGCGCTCGGGCACGACCATGCCCTGCACTGTCCCGTCGGGGAGGATCGAGGCATATCCCACGACCGATCCCCTTGCTGTCGGATCGCCGGCATCCGCCGCGGTCGCCGAGCTCCCCCCGCCCTCGGGATCATCGCGAAGACGGAGCAGGTGCACGGCATCGCCGCCGCTCAGGGCAAGGCGCGCGGCCTCGTCCAGAGGGCCCTCGCCGTCATGCGCGAGAACGGCGGCCAGGAGCTCGCCGACGCCGCGACGCTGCGCGGCGGACAGGGCGTCCGTCGTGATCATGGAGTCCTTCCGGTGCACACGATGCCGCCTCCACCAGCGGGCGCTCGTAGACTGCCACTGTAACGCGCGCCCGGCACCCCGCCGGAGCCGTGCGACCCCTGGACCACGACCGGCGATGGAGGCCCCATGTCAGCTCCCGAGCGCGCCCCGCTCGGTGCCGCCCTGGCGCTCCTGCTCGCAATGATCTCCCTGACCGGTCCCATCGCTCCCGTCCTCATGACCGTGGAGGTCATGCTGATATCCGTCATCATGGGCGTCGCCTGGTCGGACCTGCTCGAGCTGCCCAGTCCGCAGGGTACGCGCGCGGTGGTGGCGGGCTCGGGGATCGTCGGCGCCCTCGCGGTGCTCCTCGCCCCCGCGCGCATCGAGCCCGTCACGGCGCTGCTGATCGTGTGGGCGCTCGGCGTCTTCGCCGCCTTCCTGCACCAGATGCTGCGCCGACATCGCTACGACCTCACCGAGTCCCTCACCGGGACGGTCGCCGGCGCCTTCGTCACCGTGGTCGCCTCCGCCTGGATCCTCGCGCAGGACAGCGCGGCCGACGCCCAGCACACCTCCCTCATCACAGCCATCGCGATGGGACTGGCGGGGACGCTGCTGCTGAACACGCTGCCGCTGCGGATCCGGGTGCGACTGCCCCTCGCGATCGTCGTCGGCACCGCCGTCACCACCGGGCTGGCCATGACGCTCACCGGCCTGGCGCCGCTGGCCGCGATCGCGATCGGGGCGATCGTCGCGGTCTCCGGCGGCAGCACCCATGTGCTGCTGGGGTCCTCGCTCACCGCGCGGGAGCCCGCCGCCGCGCTGGCCGTGTCAGCGGGTCCCGTCGCGACCGTCGGCGTGGTCGCGCACCTCGCCGTGACGATGCTCTTCTGAGGTCCTCGGGCGCTAGACTCGAGCCCATGTCCCTCCTGTCTCTGTTCTTCATCGCCCTGGTGGTCCTCGTCGGGCTGGGCACCCTCGCCTTCGCGGCCCTGGTGCTCACCCGCCTGTTCGACCGCTGAGCGGGACCGGCACCGATGCCCATCCCGCTCGACCCCTCGCTCCCGTCCTCCCTGTACCCGCTGGCCTGGCTCGTCGGCTCGTGGTCGGGGTCCGGCGCGCTGCACCGTCCCGGTGACGACGCCGGCGACCGCCGCATCGAGCAGGCCCTGGAGTGCGCTCCGCGCGAGGACGGGACCCTGGCCTGGACGTCCATGGTCCACGTCGTCGATCAGCCCGCCCCGCTGCCTCCGACCAGCGCCTTCGCCAAGGAGGAGGCTCCTGCCCCGGCCCCAGCGGGCAGCGGTGCTCGCTCTCTGCTGATGCGCGAGAGCGGCGTGTGGAGCGTCGGCGACCCGCTGCCCGGTCAGGACCTCGAGCGTGCGCGGAAGGCCAAGCCCGGCTCGCCCGAGAGCATCGTCTCCTACGCGCTGACCGCCTCCTTCGACGGCTCTGCCCTCGGCGAGCTCGCCTCCGACGCCGACGCGGTCGACGGCGTCTGGGCCGGCGAGGTGCGCGGCCCCCGCATCCAGCTCGCGGCACGATCCGCCCGGGCCGACGGCGCAGCCGGGTCGTCGAGCGCCGGTCGCATCACCCAGACGCGCATGTTCGGATACGTCGGCGGTCGGCTGATGTGGCTGTGGGAGCGTCATGCGCCCGGCGGCTCCTTCGCCGAGGACCCGGTGCCCTTCCTCTCCGTGGAGCTCGATCGTGCCTGACCCGTCCGCCGCGCAGCCCGCCGACCCCCAGTCCTCCATCGCCGGCTCCCCCTCCACCGGGTCGCTGTCGGTGCGCCAGGTGCGGCCGCTGCTGCGCTCGCGCGCAGCGGTGCTCGGCGAGGGCCCGGACTCCGCGGTCCCCGCCCACTACGGCTCCCCTCTGCGCGAGCAGCGGCGCCTGCTGCGCCGCCGTGCCGTCGTCGACCTCGGTCAGCTCGAGGTGCTCGAGGTGTCCGGACCCGATGCGCGCAGCTGGCTCACGACCATCACCTCGCAGGTGCTCACCGCGGTCCCCGTCGGCACCGGGTCGAGCCTGACCGTCCTCTCCCCGCAGGGTCGCGTCGAGCATCTCGCCTCCGCGGTCGTCGCCGACGAGGAGACGGTGCTGCTGGTGCTCGATGCCGGGGGCCGTGCGGGCATCCGCCGCTATCTGGAGATGATGCGCTTCGCCGCCCGCGTCGAGATCCTCGACCGCGACGACCTGCGCGTGCTGGGTGCGCTCGCCCCCGCCGCAGAGGTCCTGCCCGACCTGGGCCTGCCCGAGCCCGCCGCGGTGTGGTCAGACGGCTGGCCGCGCGTCGCCCCGGGCGGCCTCGCCTACGGCCCCGACCCGTCCGACCCCGTCGGCTCGGTGCTGACGATCGCCGATGCCGCCGCCCTCGAGTCGCTGGCCTGGCAGGACGACCAGCTCGCCGGGATGCTCGCCTGGGAGGCGCTGCGCATCGCCGACCATCGTCCGCGCGCCGCCACCGAGATCGACGAGCGCACGATCCCCCACGAGCTCGACCTGCTGCGCACCGCCGTGCACACCGCGAAGGGCTGCTACCGCGGCCAGGAGACCGTCGCGAAGGTGCTGAACCTCGGCCAGCCGCCCCGCCGCCTCGTCATGCTCCACCTCGACGGCTCCCAGGACGTCCCCGTCGTCGCCGGCGGGCAGGTGCGTCTGGGCGGCAGCGACGGCAAGGTCGTCGGCACCGTCACCAGCGTGGGCACGCACGTCGACCTCGGCCCCATCGCCCTCGCGGTCGTGCGACGCGCCGTGCCCCTGGACGCGGCGCTGAGCGTGCAGGTCCCGCTGGCTCGGGCCGACGACGGAGCCGGGCTCGTCACCACAGGACTCGGTGCGGGCTCCGCGTCCGGCACGGAGGATCCCGCAGCTCACGGGGACGGCTCCTCCGAGGTCGAGCATGCCTGGCTGGACGCCACCCAGGAGCCCATCGTCGTCGAGCGCGAGCACGGATCCCGGCCGCCCACGGCGAAGCTCTGAGGCGCCCTGCCTCAGCGCCTGCACCGTGCAGACGGACCTGGAATGATGAGGGCATGGGCGTCGAGAGCAGTGCCGATCAGCAGCAGGACCGGGCCCGGCAGGAGACCGCCCCGCCCGGCGAGTCCGCGCAGGACGAGTGGACCCGCACGCGCCATGAGGTGTTCGCGGTGCAGGAGGAGGGGCTCCGTCGGGCCCGACAGGCCGAGCATGAGCGGGCGACCGAGAAGATCCTCGCGGCGATCGAGCGCTATCGCGCCGCAGGCATCGATCCGATCCCGCTGCGGGCGAAGCCCTACACCGGGGGAGGCACCATCCGCACGGCCCTGAGCGGCTGGTATCTCAAGAAGGACTGCTCGATCGCGATCGACGTCGAGGGCCGCTTCTACATCCTGCGGGTCGACGGGGGTCTGCGCTCGCGCCTGCGCGGCGCGACGCCCGAGCCCTCGCTCGCTCCCCTGGTCGTCGGCCGCGGAGCCCGCGACGGAGAGACCTTCGCGATCGACGAGCTGCTGCAGATGCGGCTCGAGGACCCGGTGCGGCCATGACCTCCCGCAGCGGTCGCGCCGAGGAACCGCAGGAGAAGCAGCCCGACGACCGGGGCGGGACGCCCTCGAGCACCTCGAGCACCTCGGACACCTCGAGCACAGCCACGCCCACGGCCCCCACAGCGGCGATCCCGCTGCCGGAGCGGATGGGGACGGCACTGGTGCGCCGGGTCCGCGAGGGCACCGACCGCTCCCGGCACGACGCGATGACCGTGGCCCGAGCGGCGCTGTCCGCGTCCCTCTCGTACTTCATCAGCGGTCAGGTCTTCGGGCATCCCCAGCCCTTCTACGCGGCCATCGTCGGCTTCATCATCGTGGGGTTCACGGTGGAGAAGAAGGTCCGCAAGATGCTCGAGATCTGTGCGGGGGTGATGCTCGGCGTGCTCATCGGCGAGATCGCACGCACCACCATCGGTCCGGGCGCCTGGCAGATCCTCGTGGTCGTGTTCATCTCGGGGATGGCCGCGCGGCTCATCGACAAGAGCGTCGTGATGGGCTTCCAGATGGCGATCCAGTCGCTGCTGGTGATGATCATGCCGGCGGCCGCCTCGATCGCGCCGGGGGCGCGGGTGCTCGAGGCGATGACGGGCCTGGGCGTCGGCATCGTCATCTATCTGCTGCTGTCGGGCGACCCGCGCAAGATCCAGCGCCGTGCGGCCCGCTCCTTCTACCGGGAGCTCGAGAACACCCTGATCTCCCTCGCGCTCGCCGCCCGCTCGGGCGACGCGGAGGTCGCCCGAGCAGCGCTGAAGTCCATCCGCGACACCTCCCAGAAGTTCACCGACGAGTGGCGGGTCGCCAACGACGCCGCCGACGAGATGGCCTCCTACTCCCCGAGCGGCCTGCGGCATGCCGATGACATCGGGCGCCTGCAGCATCTGCTCGTCGGCTCCGACCGGGCGATGCGCAACATCCGTGTGATCTCCCGTCAGGAGGTCGACTTCCTCGATGCCGTCGGCGGGGATCCGCATTCGACGCTCGCCGATGCACTGGGCGCCGCGCGCGACGCCGTCTCGGCGCTGCGCAGCGCCGTCGGCCGAAGCGAGGTGGACTTCACCGCGGCTCGCCGTTCGCTGCGCCTGTTCTGCTCGTACCTGACGCCGGAGCTGCTGCTGCGGAACGACAACGGCGTGCGACCCGGACGCGCCGGGCACTTCGAGGGCGTGACCCTGGTCATCCAGCTGAGATCTCTGGCGATGGATCTGCTGCAGGCCACCGGGCTGGAGCCCAAGGATGCCAAGCAGTTCCTGCCGAGCCTGCTTATCGCGGCCGACGGCGACGCCATCGGCCCGCGCCCGCTGACACAGGAGATGCGTGCGATCGAGCCTCCGGCGACCACCGAGGCCCTCGAGATCCTCATCGCCGACCGATCGGATCCCTCCCGTCGACGCTGAGCGGTCCGCTGTCAGCCGGAGCTGTGCTCGCCCCGTTATCCTGGCGCGATGATCGCCACCATCCAGATGTGGATCTTCGCCGTGCTCGGCGTGGTCCTGTTCGCCGCCGAGGTCTGGGCCTTCGTCAATGCGCTCCGATACCGTCCGGACGCGTACACCGCCGCAGGCAAGCGCTCCAAGACGTTCTGGGGAGTGCTGACCGGGGTCGCGATGCTGCTGGGCTTCCTCTCCCTGCCCTATCCCATCGGCGGGGGCTCGACGCGCCTGTTCATGCTGATCGGGATCGTCATCGCCGGCGTCTTCCTCGCGGACGTGCTGCCCGCCCTCAAGCAGGTCATGGGCCGTTCCGCCGGCAACCGCTGGTAGCGCCGGCTCGCCGGATCAGCGGATCGCCTGATCTGCTGATCGCCCGGTCTGCGGATCGCCTGATCTGCGGATCGCCGGAGCATCGCTCCACCGACGCACAGGAGCCCCGGGGCATGCGCCCCGGGGCTCCTGCACGCTCACCCTGATCGGATCAGGAGCGGTCGATGCCCGTCTCAGGCATGGGAGCCGGTCGAGCGCAGGTTCTCGCAGGCCTCGACGACGCGGGCGGCCATGCCGGCCTCCGCCTTCTTGCCCCAGGCGCGGGGGTCGTAGGCCTTCTTGTTGCCGACCTCGCCGTCGACCTTCAGCACACCGTCGTAGTTCTCGAACATGTGCGCGGCCGCGGGGCGGGTGAAGGCGTACTGGGTGTCGGTGTCGATGTTCATCTTGATGACACCGTTGTCGACGGCCTCGCGGATCTCCTCGAGGGTGGAGCCGGAGCCGCCGTGCATGACCAGGTCGAAGGGCATGTCCTTGCCGTGCTTCTCGCCCACGGCCTTCTGGATGTCGAGCAGGATCGACGGGGTCAGGCGGACGTTGCCCGGCTTGTACACGCCGTGCACGTTGCCGAAGGTGAGGGCCGTGATGTAGCGGCCGCGCTCGCCCAGACCCAGCTTCGCCGCGGTCTTCAGGCCGTCCTCGGGGGTCGAGAAGAGCTTGTCCTCGTCGACGTCCGCCTCGTAGCCGTCCTCCTCGCCGCCGACGACGCCGACCTCGATCTCGAGGATCTTCTTCGCGGCGACGGTCTTCTCGAGGAGCTTCTCCGCGATCTCGAGGTTCTCGTCGACCGGAACGGCGGAGCCGTCCCACATGTGGGACTGGAACAGCGGGTCAAGGCCCTTCTTCACGCGGTTCTCGAGGTCCCACTCGATGAGGGGCTCGACCCAGCTGGCCAGGTTCTCCTTGGCGCAGTGGTCGGTGTGCAGCGCGATGGTGACGCCGTAGTCCTTGGCGACCTCGGTGACGAACTGCGCGAGGGCGATCGAGCCGGAGACCCGGTTCTTCACGGTCGAGCCGGAGAGGTACTCGGCGCCGCCCACGGACACCTGGACGATGCCGTCGGACTCCGCCTCGGCGAAGCCGCGCAGCGCCGCGATGGCGGTCTGCGAGGACGACACGTTCACCGCGGGGTAGGCGAACTTCCCCGCCTTCGCGCGGTCGATCATCTCGGCATACTGATCAGGGGTTGCGACTGCCATGGGGCATTCTCCTTCGCAGACTTCGGGGTATCAGACGTCGCGGCGCGGCGCGGAGCGCCGGACACGGTCGTTCGTCCTCGCTCATTGTTCCACAGGACACGCGGCACGCCCCTGTCGGAGGTCCTGCGTGGACGGGGCCCGGCGGAAGCGGGGCTCGGACCACTCTCCTGGCCGCCCTCCGCCGGCCGGGGGCCGAGGTCAGCGCAGGGGTCCGGAGGGGATCTCGGCGTGCTGGAGGACCCAGCTGTGCATGGCGATGGCCGCTGCGGCGGCGACGTTGATCGAGCGCGTGGAGCCGAACTGGGTGATGCCGACGACGAGGTCGGCGGCCTCGAGCAGCTCCTCGCTGACGCCCGGCCCTTCCTGGCCGACCACGAGCACGGCGTCCTCGGGAAGGCTCGCGCGCTCGACGGGGACGGCTCCGGGCACGAGATCGACGGCGACCAGCGGCCGGCCTTGCTCGTGCGCCCAGGCGATGAGATGGGCGGCGTCAGGGTGATGGATCTCGTGCTGATAGCGGTCGGTGACCATGGCGCCGCGGCGGTTCCAGCGCCGTCGGCCGACGACGTGGAAGGCGCCGACGGCGAAGGCGTTCGCCGTGCGGACGATGGAGCCGATGTTGGCGTCGTGCTCGAGGTTCTCGATCGCCACATGCAGCGCATGACGACGGGTGTCGAGCTCGGCGACGATCGCCTCGCGCCGCCAGTAGCGGAAGCGGTCCTCGACGTTGCGGCGGTCCCCCTCGGCGAGCAGGTGCGGGTCCAGGCGAGGATCCTGGGGCCACGGCTCCGGATGCGGGCCGACGCCGACCTCCCGCTCGGGGACGCTCATGCGTCGCGCTCTCCCTCGTGGTCGCGCTCGCCCGCGCGATCGTGCTCGTGCGCGTGCTCGTGCGCGTGCGCGTGCCCGAGCTCGTGCTCACGGATCTCCTCGTCGGGATCCGGCAGCCCCGCGCGTCGGCGGCGGACCTCCCGATGGACCAGGCGGATGAACCACACGATGATGATGATCGCGATGATCGCGTAGACCGCATGGGAGAACAGGTCGGTGTACGGCTCGATGAGCACCCAGTTGGAGCCCAGCACGTATCCGAACGTCACGAAGATCGAGTTCCAGATCGTCGATCCGATCAGCGTGAGCAGGGTGAACATCCAGAACGGCATGGCGTACAGGCCGGCCGGGATCGACACCAGCGAACGCACGCCCGGCACCATCCTGCCCAGCAGCACGCCCTTGCGCCCGTGACGGTCCATCCACTCGACGGTGCGGTCGTAGTCGTCGACATGGATCAGCGGCATGCGCAGGAAGATGGTGCGCAGACGCGTCGGGCCCAGCAGTCGGCCCAGGCCGTACAGCACCCAGGCCCCGGAGAGGGATCCGGCAACGGACCAGGCGAGCATCTCCGCGAAGGCGTGATCGGGGCCGGCGGCGGTGACGCCCGCGAGCGGCAGGATCACCTCGGAGGGGATCGGGGGGAACAGGTTCTCCAGGAATATCAGCAGCGCGACGCCCGGTCCCCCGAGCTGCTGCATGGTGGAGACAGCCCATTCGACGATGTTCATCCGACGGCTCCTCGTGGTCTCTCGTGGTCAGGGCCCGGCCACCGGCGGGGAGGGACGCCGTCCATCGTACGGGCGCGGCAGTGCAGGAGCCGATGACCTCCGGCACCGACCCGCCACAGCAAGCCCGATCCATGGCATCGTGACCTGCATCAATCTGCGGACTACTCTTCCCCCATGACCTTCACCCCCGATGCGGAGATCCGCTCCAGCAACACCCGCCGTGCCGGCGGTGCGCGCCGCGGCGGCGCCGACCGCGGTCTCGGCGGCGGAAGGGGCGGAGGGTCCGGACCCTCCGGCGGGGGCCGGAGACGTCGAGGGGCCGCCGTCGGCGGCGGAGGCGGGTGTCTGCTGCTGGTGATCGTCCTGGTGTACGCGCTGATGGGCGGGAACCCGCTGGATCTGCTCTCCGGGTCCGACGACGAGTCGATCGCAGCCGAGGGCAGCTCGCTGGAGGGCTGCGAGACGGGCGCAGACGCCAATGAGCAGGACGAATGCCTGGTGCAGGCGACGGTCGAGTCGGCGGACTCCCTGTGGTCGCATCTCGCACCAGCCTCGGGGATCCCCTTCCGGGAGCCGCAGGCGGTGCTGTTCGAGGACTCTGTGCAGACCGGCTGCGGGGGCGCGACCAGCGCCGTCGGCCCCTTCTACTGCCCGGCCGACGAGACCATCTACCTCGATGTCTCCTTCTACTCGTCGCTCGAGTCGGAGTACGGGGCCGACGGCGGTCAGCTGGCGAAGATGTACGTCGTCACCCACGAGTACGGCCACCACATCCAGGCTCTCGCGGGGACCTCCGGCGGGATCGACTACACGCGCACCGGCCCGCAGTCCCCCGCGGTGCGCATGGAGCTGCAGGCGGACTGCTTTGCCGGAGTGTGGGCGCGCCATGCCTCCTCCACGACCGACGACGACGGCGTCGCGATGCTCCAGCCGCTGACCGATGACGACATCGCCTCGGCGCTGTCGGCCGCCTCGGCGGTGGGCGACGATCACATCCAGGGCAAGGTCGCCGACGGCGACGTCAGCCCCGAGTCCTGGACGCACGGCTCCTCGGAGCAGCGCCGCACCTGGTTCGTCACCGGGTACGAGCAGGGCACGGTCGAGGCCTGCGACACCTTCGCCGTCGAGAGCGTCTGAGCCGTCGGACGGGCCCGGCGCCTCAGATCTCCAGCTCGGAGATGTCGTACGCGGAGAGGTAGCGGTAGCCGGCCTTCTCGACGGCCTCGCGGGAGGCGTCGGCGCGGTGGACGATGACGGCCACGGCGGCGATCTCGGCCCCGGCCTCCTCCAGCGCCTCGCAGGCGGTCAGGACGCTGCCGCCGGTGGTGGAGGTGTCCTCGACGGCGACGACGCGACGACCCGCGACATCCGGCCCCTCGATGCGACGCTGCAGGCCGTGGGCCTTGTTGGCCTTGCGCACGACGAAGGCGTCCAGCGGGTCGCCCTCGAGCCGACCGGCCGCGGCCTCGGCGGCGGAGGCATGCATGATCGAGGTCCCCACCGGATCCGCGCCGAGCGTGAGCCCCCCGGTCGCGACGACCCCGGGGACGAGGCCCTCGCGCTGCAGCAGGTCCAGCATCACCCGCCCGACGAGCGGCGCGGCCTCGTGGTGCAGGGTGATGCGACGCAGGTCGACGTAGTGGTCGGCCTCCGCACCGGAGGAGAGGATCACGTGCCCGCGCACGACGGCGAGATCTCGGATCAGGACCCGCAGCCGCTCACGGGCGGCGGCGACGTCGGCGGACGGGGAGGCGGCGGAAGCGGCGGTCGACATGGGCTCCAGAATAGTGGAGCGGCCGCGCCCTCAGCTCTCCGCGCCCCGCTGCCAGGACGCGCGCAGCTTGCGGCGCGATGCCTTGCGGCGGGCACGGAGGACCGCGTGCTGGCGCATGCGCAGGTACCAGCCGGGTGAGGTCAGCGCCCGCACCAGCGGGCGCGGAGCGAGGCGGGAGAACTCCCCGGCGGTGCGGTACTTCACCGACGGGATCGAGAGCACCACCCCCTTGGAGGCATCGCGCAGCGCCTGCTCGACGACGTAGGGCGCCTTCAGCCAGGTGATCCGCGGCAGACCCTCCATGGTCATGCAGGCGCGCTCATGGAACTCCGTCTGGACGAAGCCCGGCAGCAGCGCCGTGGCGGTCACTCCCGTGTCCTTGAGCTCCATCGCGAGCGACTCGGTGAACACCGTCACCCAGCTCTTGGAGGCGGCGTACGGTCCGGAGGTCGTGTAGCCGGCGAGGGAGCTGACGTTGATGATCGCGCCGCGGCGGCGCTGGACCATGGCGCTCGCGGCCGCGTGGGAGAGGACCATGACCGCCCGCATGAGGGTGTCCATCTGACGCTCGTGGTCGGCGACGCCGATCTCGAGGAAGCCCCCGCGCAGACCGTAGCTGGCGTTGTTGACCAGCAGGTCCACCGGTTCGACGGGATCGGTCAGGCGCACGGCGACCTTCTCGAGCCGAGCGCGGTCGGAGAGGTCCGCCCCGAGCACCTCGATCTGCACGTCGTGGACGTCGCGGATCTGATCGGCGACCGCCTCCAGACGGGCTTCGTCGCGCGAGACCAGCACGAGATCGTGCCCGGTCCCGGCCAGCTGCCAGGCGAACTCCAGGCCCAGCCCCGTGGTCGAACCGGTGACGAGTGCGCGCGCCATGTCCAGATCCTACGACCGTGCGGCCCCGTGCGAACGCCTGAGGTCCCGGTCGACCGGACCTGGGCTCGAGGACCGTAGGATCGTCGGCATGCGCATCGCGACCTGGAACATCAACTCGCTGCGGGCCCGCATGGACCGCGTGGCGGCCTTCCTCGACCGGCATGACGTGGACGTGCTGGCCCTGCAGGAGATCAAGGCCAAGCCCGCCCAGCTCGACCTGGCGGTCCTCGAGGAGGCCGGCTACCAGGTCGCCGCCCACGGCCTGAACCAGTGGAACGGGGTGGCGATCATCTCCCGCGTCGGCCTCGATGACGTGCGCACCCAGCTGCCCGACGTCCCCACCTGGCCGGAGGACGAGACCGGCGTCGTCGAGGCGAGGGCTCTCGGCGCGATCGTCGGCGACGGCCTGCGGATCTGGTCGCTGTACGTGCCCAACGGCCGCGAGCTCGACCATCCGCACTACCCGTACAAGCTGCGCTGGCTGGAGTCCCTGCGCGCCGAGGGCGCACGAGAGCTGGAGGCCGATGCGGACTCCCGCACCGTGCTCGTCGGCGATTTCAACGTCGCCCCCGAGGACGACGACGTGTGGGACATGGAGTTCTTCGAGGGGAAGACCCATGTGACCGAGCCCGAGCGGGCGGCCTTCCGCGCGGTGGTCGACGCCGGCTATGCCGATGTGGTGCGACCCGACCACCCGGGCCCCGGGGTCTACACCTACTGGGACTACCAGAAGCTGCGCTTCCCCAAGCGGGAGGGCATGCGCATCGACTTCGTGCTCGGCTCGCCGGCCGTCCAGAGGGCCGTGCGCGGCTCCTTCATCGATCGTGACGAGCGCAAGGGCAAGGGCGCCTCGGATCACGCGCCGGTCGTCGTCGACCTCGACTTCTGAGCAGGAGGGCTCGGCTCCCGGGCCGGGGCGCCTGACGGGAGGCCCGGACAGACGGAACGGCGGTGCGCATCGCACCGCCGTTCCCGACGAACCGTCCACATCGGGATCAGGCGTGTAGACGTGATGGCTGCGGTGGTGCTGTCGACACCTCGCAGCCGGTCCGTTGCGGGGACCAGTCGCACGTGGGTTCCGATGCCGGTATTCGTCGTTGTGCAGATCACACTACATCCGCCTCGGAGGCGCCGCAAGCACCGATCCGCCTCCGCTCCCGTCCCTGCCCGTGCCTCCTTCCGCACCCCCTGCCACTCCTCCCCAGACCCCGGTCGTCCACAACATCGCCAGGCTTGTGGCAAGGCCTCTCGGCCGTGCCCACGATGGGCGCATGACCAGCACATCCGCCTCCTCAGAGCTCAGACTCGTCCCCGGTGTCCGCGATACGGCGACGACTGTCGAGCGTCGTCGTCCCGCGCGCTTCCCCCGCCTCGTCCCGCCCCTCGGCTCGGCGTCCCGCACGTCCTCCGTGCAGGCCGCCGCACAGGTGCTCTGGATCGGCCCCGACGGACCTCTGCGCGACGCCGTCAGCGACCATGCGGCCGCTGCCGGTCTCCTTCTGGCCGATCCCGCCGCCAGCTCCGGGGCCGAGGTCGACGCAGGTGACCGCCCGACCCTCGCGCGCGTCATCGCCGCGACGGCGCTGGCCGATGCCGCACCCCCTGCGGAGGAGGCGTCGTTCGTGGTGGTCGCGGACGGGCCCGTGCCCGAGTCCGTCTGGATGAGCGCTCTGGCCCTGGGGGCGGAGGCGGTCCTGCGTCTGCCGAGCGAGTCCCCCGCCCTTCTCGAGCGCCTCGCCGCCCTGCACCGTCCTGCGCGCGGCGCCCTCCGCGTCGGCGTGGTCGGCGGATGCGGCGGAGCCGGCGCGTCGAGCTTCGCCGCTCGCCTCGCCGGCGCCCTGCGCGCCCACGGCCCCGTCGTCCTGATGGACGCCGACCCCCACGGCGGAGGACTGGACCTGCTCGTCGAGGCTCCGGCCGACGACGGGGTGCGCTGGAGCGATCTCGCCGCGATCGGACCCGATGACGGACAGGCGATGCGCGAAGGGCTCCCGGAGGTCGACGGGGTGCGTCTGCTGGTGGCCGGGCCCGAGGCCGAACCGGATCCCGAGCTCCTGGTCCGAGCCCTCGCAGCGAGCTCCGGCGGCACCGGCTCCACCGTCGTGGACCTCGCCGACGACCTCGTCCCTGCGGCCGCGGAGCAGCTGGACCTGCTGCTGGTGGTCGTGCCGACGACGGAGCTCGCCGTGCGGGCGACCGCCCGGCGGCTGCGCACCTGGGGCCTGTCCCCGCATCGGGTGCGCCTGGTCGTCCGTCGATCGGGCCCGCTGGATGCGCGCGATGTGATCGAGCATCTGGGCCTGTCCGCGGTCGCCGCCTTCCGCGATGGTCCGGCGGGATCCGTCCCCCTGCTGGATGTGCGCCGCCGCGGCGCCGACCGGGCCTGCCGGGACCTCGCCCGCGCACTCGTCACCGAGGACGACGCCCGATGAGCGCCATGCTCGAGGCGCCGGATCTCGGACGCCTGCTCGAGCTCGTGCGCACGGATCTGGTGCGCTCTCCGGGACCGGTCGACGTCCCGCGGCTCGCCCGCCTCCTCCGGGAGCAGGGAAGGGTGCTGGGCGCTTCCGCGCTGCTCGAGCTGACCGGTCTGGTGCGCGATCACGTCGACGGACTCGGCCCCCTGCAGGGGCTGGTCGGCCCCGGGGTCACCGACCTGCTGGTGAACCCCGACGGCGAGGTCTGGGTCGACGACGCGGACGGGCTGCACCCCGCTGCGACGCGCCTCTCCCCCATCCAGGCGCGCGAGCTGGCAGTGCGCCTGGCAACCGCCGGCGGACGCCGCCTCGACGACGCGGTCCCCTTCGCCGACGCCCGTCTGCCCTCGGGGATCCGCCTGCATGCCCTGCTGCCTCCGCTGTCCACGGGCGGAGCGACGATCAGCCTGCGCCTGCCGTCCCGCGAGAGCTGGGATCTGGATGCGCTCGAAGCCTCCGGGGCCTTCGGACCGGAGACCGGGGACGTCCTGCGCCGGATCGTCGCCGCTCACGTGCCGTTCCTGGTCACCGGCGGCACGGGCACGGGCAAGACCACGCTGCTGGCGGCCATGTTGCAGCAGGTCCCGGCCGACGAGCGCATCGTCGTGGTCGAGGACGTCCAGGAGCTCGACCCCGAGCATCCGCATGTGGTGCGCCTGCAGTCCCGCCACGCCAACGCCGAAGGAGCGGGTGCCGTCGACCTCATCGCCCTCGTCCGTCAGAGCCTGCGCATGCGACCGGACCGGATCGTCCTGGGCGAATGCCGCGGCGGGGAGCTGCGGGAGCTGCTGCAGGCCCTCAACACCGGGCACGAGGGCGGCTGCGGCACCGTCCATGCGAACACCGCCGCCGACGTCCCTGCCCGGCTCGAGGCCCTCGGCGCCCTCGGAGGCCTCGACCGTCCCGTGCTGTCCGCACAGGTCGCGAGCGCCCTCGAGGTCGTCATCCATCTGGGACGCCCCGACGGCCGTCGGCGTGTCGAGGAGATCGCCCTGCTGCGTCGTGACGGCGACGGGCCCCTGCGCACCCTCACCGCCCTGCGAGCCGATGGCGACCGGCTGCTCGAGGGACCGGGAGCACAGGCGCTGCACGAGCGCCTCGCCGCGCCTCATCCGGCACCCGCGAGGTCCCCGGGCAGGAGGGCCGCATGAGCCCCGCCGCCCCATCGGACCTGCCGACGCTGCCGACGCTGCCGGCGCTGCTGATCCTCCTGCTCGGCATCGCCGCCCTGCTGTGGACCCGCACTCCCCCGGTGCTCTCTGCACCCGCACCGCACCTCGCCCGGCGCTCGCGCCGGGAGCGCCCCGGCCCTCTCGAGATCGCCCACCTGGTCGAACGACTGGCCACGGTGCTCGGAACCGGTGCGGGCATGCGTGCGGCCTGGACCGCTGTCGCCCGCTCCCTGCCCGACGGGGAGCTGACCGAGATCGCCCGCGCCGCCGCTGCCGGTGCCGAACCGGGCCGCGCCGCAGGAGAGCACCTGCGCGACAGCGAGGCGATCCGTTCGCTGGATGCCGCGCTGCGGGTCTGCGAGCGCTCCGGCGCGCCTGCCGCCGGTGTGCTCCATGCCCTCGCCGATGCCCTCAGGGACCTGCACGACGGCGCCCTCGAGCGCCGCGGCGCCTTCGCCGGCCCCCGGTCGACGGCCCGCATCCTGCTGGTGCTGCCGCTGGCCGGGCTGGGCCTCGGGATGCTGCTGGGCGGAGATCCCCTGCGGCTGCTCGTGGGGACCGGGATCGGTCGTCTGCTCCTCGTGCTGGGAGCCGCGCTGACCCTCCTGGGCTGGTGGTGGATGCGTCGGATGCTGCAGCACGCCGATCCCCCGCGCCTCTGGCGGGTGGACCCCTCCGTGCTGCTGGAGCTCGTCGCCGGCGCCCTCTCCTCGGGACTTCCTCTGGCCGGAGCGATGGACGTGGTCGCCGACGCCCTCGACACCGGCCCCGACGCCGAGGCGCTCTCCCGCACGGCCCGAGCGCTCGCGGCCGGAGTGCCCGCTCCTCACGCCGTGACGGCGCTGCCCGCCGAGCTCTCCGCCCTCGGGGAGTCGGCGCTCCTCGCGGAGACCTCCGGAGCCGATCTCTCCGCCGTGCTCCGCTCCGCCGCCCGCGACGTCCGTCGCGGCCGTGCCCGCGACGCCCAGGAGCGCTCCGCGAAGCTCGCCGTCTCCCTGGTCCTGCCCACCGGCGTCGCCCTCCTGCCGGCGTTCGTCGTGCTCGGGATCATCCCCACCGTCATGTCCCTGCTCGGCGGCACCGTCATGCTCGCCCGCTGACCACCCCCAGACCACCGGGCAGATCCCGGTGGGCGGACCTGCCGGGTCCGCCCTCGCGGCCCACCGGCCGCACCCCGCCGGCCCGCCCGGGCGCGGCGGGACCATCCGATGAAGGAGACATCCATGTCCGTCACATCCAGCTCCCCTGCCCGTCTCCGCGGTCGCCTCGCCGGGGCACTGCGCGACGACACCGGCGCCTCGACCGCCGAGTACGCCATCACCGTGCTGGCCGCCTGCGGCTTCGCCGCAGTCCTGGTCGCGCTGCTCGCCTCCGGCGAGGTCCGCGAGATCCTCTTCGGGATCATCACCTCGGCCCTGTCCAAGGGGCAGTGATGATGCGGTCCGCCCGGTCGTCCCGGTTCCGGGACGACCGGGGGTCCGCCACCGCGGAGACCGCGATCGTGCTGCCGGTCGTGGTGGTCATGACCGTCCTCATCCTGATCGTCGGAAGCGGTCTCAGCATCCAGGTCCGCCTCGAGAGCGCCGCCCGCGCCGCCGCCCGGGAGATCGCCCGCGGAGAGGAGCCCTCCACCGCCGTCGACACGGCCCGGCGCATCGCCGGCACCGGCACCGACGTCTCCGTCACCACAGCTGCCGGCTGGACCCAGGTCACCGTCGTCCGCGAGCTCAGGATCGCCTCCGGTCCGCTCGCCGGAGGCCGCTGGCGGCTCAGCGCCGACGCCTCCGCCCGTCTGGAGCCCCAGCTGCTCGACGCCTCCGCACCGGTCTCCGCGCAGCGCATCGGCCCGGGTGCCTCCCCAGGCACCGGCCCCGGCCCTGCACAGGGCGCGGGGCAGGCCGAGGAAGCACCATGAGCACCGGTGCCGCGAGCGTCCTCGCCTGGACCGGTGCCGCGACCACCGCCGTCGCCGCGGTCAGCCTCATCGGCGCGACCATGATCGCGCAGGCCCGTGCCGATACCGCCGCCGACCTGGCAGCGCTCGCCGGCGCCGACGCCCTCGCCGTGGCCGCCGGGGACCCCTGCGCGACGGCGGCCCGGACTGCGGAGCGCAACGGCGGCCGCCTCGTCTCCTGCGAGCTGCGCGAGTGGGACGTCCTCGTGCGGGTCGAGGTGTCCGCCCCCGGGCCCTTCACCGTCGAGGCGAGGGCGAGGGCCGGTCCGGGTCCCTCGAACGCACCCGACCTCGACGGAGGCACTAGCTGAACGGCACCACGAGAACGGTCGCCAGGGGCCCGGCCCGACGCACACCCCCGCGCGCGCCCTGACGCATCGCCTGCATCGGAGGACTCCGCAGTGGCATGCTGACGCCACGCACCCGACGCGACGACGCCCGTCCCCACGGTGGCGCGTCCCGACGACAGGAGACGACCATGGCAGACGCACCCTCCTCGCACGGATCCCCACCGCCGGTCCTGGTCGCGGTGGTCCCCGGCCAGCCCGACGCGGTCGTGCGCACTGCCGCCTCCTACGCCGACCGGCTGGGCACCCATCTGGTGTGCGCCTGGGTGGACACCACCCGGTACACCCTGGGCCAGCTGCCCGACGGATCGATGATGGCGATCCCGCTCGACCCCGACACCGCCATCGACGAGCCTGCCCGCTTCGACCCCGACCTCGAGCACCAGATCTCGCGGGCGCTCGAGGGACGGGGAGTGCGCTGGGTGCCTCGCGCGCTCTCCGGCGCCGCCGCACAGGAGCTCAGCACCCTCGCCGAGGAGATCGGAGCCGAGATGATCGTCGTCGGCACGCGCGAGGCCGGATGGCGCGGATCCCTGAGGGAGTTCCTGACAGGCTCGGTCGCCGTGCAGCTCGCCCACCGCCAGCACAGACCCGTCATGGTGGTGCCGCTGGATCCCGTCTGCGTCGCCGCCGACGAGACCTGGCAGCCCACGGACGAGCAGCACGGCGGAGACTCCTCCGACGACGGCGCCTCCGGCGACGGGGCGTCCGGAGGCCGCGCCTCCGGAGGTGCAGGCCCCCGCAGCGCGCACCGCTGACCCCTAGTCGGACGCCCCCGTCGCATCGTCCAGCGGCCGCAGCAGATCCAGCATGCGGGCAGCCCCCGCCTTCGACAGCGGCTCGTTGCCGTTGCCGCACTTGGGGGAGACCACGCAGGCGGGACAGCCGGAGGCGCAGGGGCACTCCGCGATCATGTCGGCTGTCGATCGCACCCACGCGGCGGCGTCGTCGGCTCCTCGCTCGGCGAAGCCCGCCCCGCCCGGGGCTCCGTCGTAGACGAAGATCGTCGGCTCATCGGTGTCCTCGTGCAGCGCCGTGGAGACCCCTCCGATGTCCCAGCGATCGCACGTCGCCAGGAGGGGCAGCATGGAGATCGCCGCATGCTCGGCACCGTGGAGGGCTCCGGGCAGGTCGCCCGAGGCGATCCCGGCGGCGTCGGACGTCTCCCGGGGGATCACCCACCACACGGCCTTGGTGGTGAGGGTCCGGGGCGGCAGATCCAGGGGATGCTGGGCGAGGACGGCCTGCGTGAAGACGTCCCGCACCTGGTAGCCGGTGACCTGATCGGTGACGTCGACGGTGCCGAAGCACAGACGCACACCGCGCGCCCAGGGGATCTCGCGATCCGTCTGCCGGATGCGGATGGTGGAGGCGGTCTGCGGATGGGTCGAGTGCAGCGGATCCTCGCGGTGGACGAAGGCGACGGCCTGCTCGACATCGAGACGGTCGACGACGAAGCTGCGCCCCTGGTGGATGTAGACCGCACCGTCATGGACCTGCGTGTGGGCGCTCGCGGCATCGACCGTGCCGAGCAGAGCACCGCTGCCGGCCTCGACGATCCGCACGGGCTCACCGCCGCTGCCGCGCAGATCCGTGAGATCGTGCGCGGACTCCGTCATGGTCCAGTACCAGCCCGTGGGGCGGGCCCGCAGCACGCCGCGCGACGCCAGAGTGGTCAGCAGCTCGCGCGCGGAGGGACCGAAGATCCCCTCCTCACCGTCCCGGATGGCGAGCTCGGAGGCCGCCGCGCACAGGTGCGGGGTCATGACGTACGGGTTGGCGGGATCGAAGACGGAGGCCTCGACCTCGACACCGAACACCGTCTCGGGATGATGGACGACATACGTGTCCAGCGGATCCTCGCGGGCCACGAACAGCGCGAGCGCGGCGCCGTCACGGTCCTGACGCCGCCCGGCCCGGCCGAACTGCTGCCACAGCGAGGCGCGCGTGCCCGGCCAGCCCGCGATGACCACGGCATCCAGGCCGGCGATGTCGATGCCGAGCTCGAGCGCATTGGTGGAGGCCAGTGCCCGCAGCTCGCCCGAGCGCAGATCGTCCTCCAGGCGGCGACGCTCCTCGGCGAGGTAGCCGCCCCGGTAGGCGGCGACGCGCGAAGCTGCATCGGCGAGCGCTCCCGAGCCCGTGGCCTCGGCCTTCTGGGACAGCAGGCGCTGAGCGCCCGAGGCGACGAGCTCCGCGCCGCGGCGTGAGCGTGCGAAGACGAGGGTCTGGACGTCCTCGCCGACGAGATCCGCGAGCAGCGATCCGGCCTCGGCCGTGGCCGAGCGTCGCAACGGCTCCTCGGACCTCCTCGTGCTCCCTTCGTCGCGGTCGTCGCCGGAGTCGCCGTCACCCTCGGCCCGTCGGCCTCCGTCGCCGGACCGTCGGCCTCCGTCGCCGGCCCGTCGGCCGTCGACCGGAGACTCCCGGGTCCCGGGCTCCCACAGGCCGACCGTCAGGCCGGCGCGCGGCGAACCGTCGTCGGTGACCGCCTCGACGTCCAGTCCGATCAGTCGGGAGGCGGAGATCTCCGGGTTCGCGGTGGTGGCCGAGGCGAGGATGAACGTCGGCTCCGCACGGTAGCGGGCGGCGATGCGGCGCAGGCGACGGATGACCATGGAGACGTGGCTGCCGAAGACGCCGCGGTAGCTGTGGCACTCGTCGATCACGACGTATCTCAGGGCGCGGAAGAAGCTCGCCCACTGCTCGTGGCCGGGCAGGATCCCGAAGTGGAGCATGTCGGGGTTGGTCAGGACGATGCTCGCATGGCGGCGGATCCATCGGCGCTGCTCGGACGGGGTGTCGCCGTCGTACACCGCGACTCTGGCGTCGCGCAGCCCGGCGCCGTCGGCCATCGCGGCGATGTTCGTCAGCTGGTCGGCGGCGAGCGCCTTGGTGGGCGAGAGGTAGAGCGCGGTCGCACGGGGTGCCTCGAAGTCGAGCTCGCGGGCGCCGACGGCGCTCAGCACGGGCAGCAGGTAGGCGAGGGACTTGCCGGAGGCGGTGGCTGTGGCGAGGACGACGCTCCGGCCCTCGTGGGCGAGCTCGGCGGCCCGCTGCTGATGGATCCAGGGTGCGGTGATGCCGCGAGCGGCGAGATGCTCGAGCAGGCGCGGATCGGTCCACGCGGGGAAGTCGCCGCGGCGACCCTCCCGCGGAGGCACGTGCTCGACGTGGGTCAGGCAATCGCGGCGCAGCATCGGCGCGCCGAGATCCCTCAGCAGCCGGTCCGCCTCCCCTGCGCGCATCCTGCTCCTCGCTGTCGTGCTCGCCGCCGGCCCTGCCGGGACGACGATCAACCCGACGATCGGACAGGCGATCCCGCCTGCGAGGACGTATCGGACCACTCGGTATCGGACCACTCGGGCGGCTGGTGCACAATCGTATCCATGCTGTCCGAGACCCCCGCGGCTCCGCCGCGCGTGATCCCGCATCTCGTCGAGCGTCTGCGTGCTGATCTGCAGGCCGCAGACTTCACCGTCGAATCGGTCGACGCCCTGCTGGGCGAGGTCGCGGTCGCCGCGCTGCGTCGGGAGAACCCGGTGCCTGCACGCCGAGCCCTCTCGCGCGCCGATTCGCCGCTCGCGACGCTGATGGGGATGCTCACCCTCGGCGAGGCGGTCCCTCGGCCGCAGGTCGAGCAGGCCCTGCCGACGCTGACCGCCGATGGCGCGGTCGAGCTCGGGCTGCTGGCTCCCGCCGCACCCTCCGACGTGGCCGACGGTGCTCTGCGCGCCGTCGTCGACCTCTCCCCCTACAGCGCCCAGGACGACCTCGGCGACATCTCCTGGTGGATCGCCTCGGACCTGTCCGAGCTGGCCACCGGCGGGGCGCTGCACCCGGAGCACGTGCTCGGGGTCGGAGGCGCCTCGCTGACGCTCGCACGGATCACGCCGCGCGCGCGGGTCGAGCGGGCGCTGGACCTCGGCTGCGGCGGAGGCATCCAGGCGCTGCACGCCTCCCGCCACGCCGAGCACGTGGTCGCCACCGATCTCTCCGAGCGGGCGCTCGCCTTCGCGGCGTTCAACGCGGCGCTGAACGGCATCGAGATCGAGCTGCGTCAGGGCTCCCTCCTCGACCCCGTCGCCGGGGAGGTCTTCGATCTGATCGTCTCGAACCCTCCCTTCGTCATCACCCCGCGGAGCCGACCGGCGGGCCGGGACGGCTCCTCCGTCGCGGCCGACGACGGCTCCGACGACGTCATGGTCTATCGCGACGGCGGGCGCGCGGGCGATGCGCTGCTCGCCGAGCTGCTCTCCGCCCTCCCCTCGCATCTCGCTCCCGGCGGCCGTGCCGTGATGCTCGGGAACTGGGAGATCACGGACGGCGAGGATCCGTTCGCGCATCCTCGCTCCTGGCTGGCCGGTGCCGTCGCCGACGGCGTGGACTGCTGGGTGATCCAGCGCGAGAGCGAGGACCCCGCTCAGTACGCGGAGACCTGGGCGCGGGACGGGGGCGTCACCGACCGCGACGAGCGCTGGCACAGCCTGCAGGAGGCGTGGCTGGAGGACTTCGCCTCCCGCGACGTGGCCGAGATCGGCTTCGGGTACATCCTGCTGCGGCGTCCGTCGGCCGACGACGCCGCAGCCGACGGCACCGCGGCCGACGGCGCTCCGGGCGGCCCCGGGGCACCGCGCACCCGACCGGGGGCCCTGCTCACGGAGATCGCCACGGGCACCGGGAGCGGGACCCTGGCCGCCCACCTGTCCGCCGCGCTCGACGCGATCGGCGCGATCGACAGGACGACGGACGATCAGCTGCTGGCCATGCGACCGGTGCTCGCCGACGACGTCGTCGAGCGCCGGCACCTCAGGCCAGGTCAGTGGGATCCGATGCTCATCGAGATCGCCCAGGGCGCCGGCTTCGCGCGCACGATGCCGGTCGACCAGGTGCTCGCGGCGACCGTCGGCGCCCTCGACGGCACCCTCACGATCGAGCAGACGATCTCCGCGGTCTGCGCTCTCACCGGCGACGATCCCTCCGAGGCGATCGCGCGCACGCTCCCGCGCCTGCGGGAGATCATCGTGGGCGGGATGCTCCTCCCGTGACCCCTCCTGCGCCCCCGACCGGCCCGACCACGCCGACCGGCCCGACGACTCCGGCCAGCCCTCCCAGCCCGACGATCCCGCCCGGCCCGAGGAGGGCCGCCGCCGCGCCGGCCGTCGGCGCTGTCGGCGCTGTCGGCCGCGTGCGTCCGTGGCTGGCGCTGCTGGCGGCGGCGCTGTGCACCGCCGCGGTCGTGGCGTGCGCCCGCTTCTCCGTCGGCACCGCGAGCGGGCAGCGGCTGGACCAGCTGATCCTCTCCGGGGCGCTCACCGACGAGGGCCGGATCTCCGACTGGGCCGAGATCGCCGTCGGCAGCGTCGAGATCCCCGTCGTCCTGGGCGTGCTGGTGCTGGCGGCGGCCCTCGCGCTGCTGCGGAGACGCCCCGTCGTCCTGCTGCCGCTGGCGGTGCTGGTGGCGGGCGCGAACGCGACCACTCAGCTGATCAAGCACGTGCTCGTGACCCGCGAGGCGCTCGCGCCGGGGATCGACGTCACCCCGAACTCCTACCCGTCCGGGCACACCGCCCTGGCGGCCTCCGCAGTGATCGCCGTGGTGCTCGCCGCCGGGAGCGGACGCTGGGCGGCGGCGCTGCTGGGGGCCGTGTGGACGGCCGGCGCGGGAGTCGGGACCCTGGTGGTGGGCTGGCACCGGCCCAGCGACGTCGTCGGCGCGATCCTGGTGGTCGCCGCGTGGACCTTCGCGGTGCTGTGGGCCGACGGGCTGCACACCCGGCGTCGGACGCTGCGCGAACGGGCCCGACTGCGGGAGCAGCAGGCCGCGGAGGCGGCCGACGGCGTGCGGCCGCTGCGGCTGCGCCCCGAGCCGCCGCCGCGCACCTCGACCGCTGACACGGTGACCGCGGTGGTGCTGGTCATGCTCGCGCTCTTCGCCCTCGCGACGGGCATCACATCCTTCACGGGCCTGGAGCTGCCGATCGTGCTGGACGACACCTCCCAGCAGCAGACGGCGTTCCTGGCGACCTCGGCGCTGATCATCGGCGGCACGGCCCTGTGGCTGGCGCTCGTGCTGCTTCTCAGGGTCCCGAGGGTCCGGGGGACCTGACGGCCGGACCGTGTACCGTGAGCAACCGTCGGGCGCCGAACAGGCGTCCGAGCACCTCGAACTCCCTCGCAGCGCCCCCTTCCCGGGGAGGCCGGAGGGCGGGCCGCGACGATGCGCGGCAGGGAAGGACGAAGCAACGTGACTGGTGGACGGCATCTGGTGATCGTCGAGTCCCCGGCGAAGGCGCGGACCATCGGGCGGTACCTGGGCGACGACTACAACGTCCTGGCGTCGGTGGGGCACATCCGCGACATCCCGGTGCCGCGCGATCTCCCTGCCGAGATGAAGAAGGGCCCCTTCGGCAGGTTCGGCGTCGACGTCGACCACGACTTCGAGCCCTACTACATCGTCAGTCCGGACAAGAAGAAGACGGTCTCCGACCTGAAGAAGGCTCTCAAGGACGCCGACACCCTCTACCTCGCCACCGATGAGGACCGCGAGGGCGAGGCGATCGCCTGGCATCTGCTGGAGACCCTCAAGCCGAAGAAGAGCCTCCCGGTCAAGCGGATGGTGTTCCACGAGATCACGAAGGACGCGATCCTCGGGGCGCTCGAGAACACCCGCGAGATCGACTCCCATCTGGTGGATGCGCAGGAGACCCGGCGCATCCTCGACCGCCTCGTCGGCTTCGAGCTCTCGCCCGTGCTGTGGCGCAAGATCAAGCCCTCGCTGTCGGCCGGTCGCGTGCAGTCGGTCGCCACCCGCCTCGTGGTCGAGCGCGAGCGCGAGCGGATGGCCTTCGTGCCCGCCGACTACTGGGACGTGACCGGCACCTTCGCGACCGAGGAGAGCGCCTTCACCGCCCGCATCGCGACCGTCGACGGCGCCCGCGTCGCCAGCGGCAGCGACTTCTCCGACGACGGGACCCTCAAGCCCCGCTCCCAGGGTGCGACGGTCCTGACGGAGGAGACCTCCGCAGCCCTCATAGAGGCTCTCGCCGACGCCCCCGCCGAGGTCGCGAGCCTCGAGTCCAAGCCGTACACGCGGCGGCCCGCGCCGCCGTTCACCACCTCGTCGCTGCAGCAGGAGGCCTCGCGCAAGCTGCGCCTGGGGGCCCGCCAGGCGATGCGGGTGGCGCAGTCGCTGTACGAGAACGGCTACATCACCTATATGCGCACCGACTCGGTGGCCCTGTCCGGCGAGGCCGTCACGGCCTCCCGCAAGCAGGCCGCCGAGCTCTACGGCTCCCAGTACGTGCCGGACAGGCCCCGGCACTACCAGACGAAGTCGCAGAACGCGCAGGAGGCCCACGAGGCGATCCGTCCCGCGGGCGATCGCTTCCGCACGCCCGCGGAGGTCGCCGGCTCCCTCAGCGGGGACGAGTTCCGCCTCTACGAGCTGATCTGGAAGCGCACGGTCGCCTCGCAGATGGCCGATGCGAAGGGCACCACCTCGACCGTCGAGCTGGCGCTCGAGCAGAACGGCCGCACGGCGACCTTCCGCGCCGCCGGCACCGTGATCACCTTCCGCGGATTCCTCGCCGCCTACGAGGAGGGCCGCGACGCCACCCGCTACGGCGCCGACGACGAGAAGTCCGGGGACAAGCGCCTGCCGCAGATGACCGAGGGGCAGCGGCTGGTCACCCGGGACCTCGTGCCCGACGGCCACACCACCACCCCGCCGCCGCGCTACACGGAGGCCTCCCTGGTGCGCGCCCTCGAGGAGCGCGGCATCGGCCGACCCTCGACCTACGCGTCCACGGTCGCGACGATCCAGGACCGCGGCTACGTGCTGCGCCGCGGCACCGCGCTCGTGCCCAGCTGGGTCGCGTTCGCCGTGGTGCGCCTGCTCGAGGAGCACTTCGAGACGTACGTCGACTACGACTTCACCGCCCAGATGGAGCAGCAGCTGGACCTCATGGCCCGCGGCGAGCTGGACCGCGCGGACTATCTGCGCGCGTTCTACCGCGGCACCGGCGATGACGGCGAGGCCCCGATGGGCCTGAAGCCGATGGTCGACTCCCTCGGCGACATCGATGCCCGCGCCATCAACAGCATCGAGATCGGCGACGGCATCACCCTGCGGGTCGGCCGCTACGGCGCCTACGTCGAGCGCGCCGCCCGCGACGAGGACGGCGAGCCGATCGAGGGCGCTCCCCCGCAGCGCGCCAACGTGGGCGATGACATCGCACCCGACGAGCTGACCGTCGAGAAGGCCCGCGAGATGCTCGAGCGCGCCAAGGACGACGGCCGCGTGCTCGGCACCGACCCGGAGACCGGCCACGAGATCGTCGCCAAGGACGGCCGCTTCGGGCCCTACGTCACCGAGGTCCTGCCGGAGCCGGCGGAGGGCGAGAAGAAGATCCCCAAGTCCAAGCAGCCCAAGCCCCGCACGGGCTCCCTGCTGAGCTCGATGGACCTGGCCACCGTCACCCTCGAGGACGCGCTGAAGCTGCTGAGCCTGCCGCGCGTGGTCGGCACCACCGACGACGGCACGGAGATCACCGCGCAGAACGGCCGCTACGGCCCGTACCTGAAGAAGGGCACGGACTCCCGCTCCCTCGAGTCCGAGGAGCAGCTGTTCACCATCACCCTCGAGGAGGCGGAGAAGCTGTACGCGCAGCCCAAGACCCGCGGGCGCGCCGCTGCGAAGCCGCCGCTCAAGGAGCTGGGCACGGATCCGACGAGCGAGAAGCCGATCGTGATCAAGGACGGCCGCTTCGGCCCCTACATCACCGACGGCACCACCAACGTCTCCCTGCGCTCCACCGAGAAGGTCGAGGACATCACCCCCGAGATCGCGGTCGAGAAGCTCGCCGAGAAGCGCGCCAAGGGTCCGACGAAGCGGAAGGCCCCGGCCAAGCGCACGACCACGCGCAAGAAGGCCACGACGGCGAAGAAGAGCTGACCCGCGCCCCACCGCCCGGACGGCCCGGCACCTGCACAGGTGCCGGGCCGTCCGTCGTCCTGCCCCGGAGCTCCGGGCTCGGGCCCGTCGCCCCTTCGCACTGTGCGCTGGATCACCGTCGGGCTAGAGTGGCGGACGAGCACCCTGTGCCTTTCCTGAACGAGCATGCTCGCGGTCGACGAAGGAGTGACCATGGACAGACGTCTCACCCGGCGGGCGGCCCTCACCGGAGCCGCCGCCACCGCAGCGGTCGGGCTCGCCGGCTGCCTGCAGAACCCCAACCCCTCGGGCGCCTCGGGCGGCGGCAGCGACCGCTACACCGTCGGCGACACCCCGGGATCCGGCACCGTCACGATCCTCGGGAACTTCGGAGGTCAGGAGCGCGACGACTTCGTCGCCTCCCTCGAGGCCTTCCAGGACGAGTCCGGCATCACGATCCAGTACACGCCGGACTCGGACTTCACCAACATCATCCAGCAGCGCGCGAACGCCGGCGATCCTCCGGACATCGCCCTGTTCCCTCAGCCGGGCGGCCTCTTCGACCTGGCCGAGAAGGGGATGATCACCCCGATCGACGTGTTCCTGGACTACGACCAGCTGAACTCGACCCTGATCCCGGGGTTCCTCGACTCCGCCCGCTACCAGGGGCGGGTCTACGGCGCACCGATGCGCATGGCCTGCAAGTCCCTGATCTGGTATCCGAAGAAGGCGTACCAGGCCGGCGGCTGGTCCGAGTCGCCCGCGACGATGCAGGAGCTGTACGAGATCACCGACGCCATCAGGGACTCGGGGATCGCGCCCTGGTCCGACGGCTGGGGCGCGGAGCAGTCCACCGGCTGGGTCGGCACCGACTGGATCGAGGAGTTCATGCTCCGGGTCCACGGGCCGACGGTCTACGACGACTGGGTCAAGCACCGCATCCCCTTCAACTCCGACGAGGTGGTCGAGGTCTTCGACATCCTCGGCGACGTCCTCAAGGCCGACGGCAACGTGCTGGGCGGCACGAGCACGATCATCAACACCCCGTTCTCCGAGGCCCCGCTCCCGCTGTTCGAGGATCCGCCCACGGCCATGCTCGTGCGCCAGGGCAACTTCGTCACCGGCTTCCTGCCCGAGGACGTCCAGGAGAACATGGACGAGGAGGTCGGGGTCTACGCCATGCCCACCTGGGAGGGCGGGTTCGACGGCCAGCCGATCCTCGGCGGCGGCGACCTCGCGGCGCTGTTCACGCTGAACGACGACACGGTGAAGGTCATGGAGTTCCTGACCTCGGACTCGTTCGGCGCCGAGTGGGCCGACGCCGGCGGCTGGCTGAGCCCCCACCGGACCTTCGACCAGGACCTGTACTCCGACGAGATCACCCGGCAGGTCGCCGAGATCGCCTCCGCGGCACAGGTCTTCCGCTACGACGGCTCGGACCTCATGCCCACCGCCGTCGGCTCGGGGTCCTTCTGGACCGGGATGGTGGAGTGGCTGCAGGGCTCCAAGACATCGCAGGAGGTCTGCGACGAGATCGAGGCGGGGTGGCCGTCGTGAGCACCGGCGCCTCCTCCCCGCAGGCCGTGCCCGTCCCCGGAGGACCCGACGCACCTGCTCCCGGGGCGTCCGGCGGACCCGACGGATCCGACGCCCCTCGTGAGCGGACCGGATCCGGGGCCCGCCCCGTGCGGGTGCTGGTCGGGCTCGTCGGCATGATCGTGACGGCCTGGTTCATGTGCAACGCGTTCCTCGCCTTCGCCTACTATCCCGGATGGTTCGCGAGCTCCGGGATCCTCATCGGCATCCTGGGCCTGGTGGTCGGCATCGGCGGCGCGATGGTGTTCTTCTGGTTCCTGAACATGTGCGTCGAGGGCTTCCCCACGCGCTTCTCCGAGGGCCTCATCCCCTACGCCTTCCTGCTGCCGTGCTTCGCGCTGATCACGATCTTCCTGCTGTACCCGACGGTCCAGACGATCGTGTACTCCTTCGCGAACGACGACTCCACCGCCTGGGTGGGGCTGGACAACTATCGGGCGATCTTCTCCAGCAGCGGCTTCTGGTCAGCGCTGCTGAACAACATGCTGTGGATCCTCATCGTCCCGATCGTGACGGTCTCCTTCGGCCTCGCAGTCGCTGTGCTCGCCGACAAGCTCTCCGCGAACGGCGAGAAGGCGGCGAAGTCCCTGATCTTCCTGCCGATGGCGATCAGCTTCGTGGGCGCCGCGACGATCTGGTCGCTGGTGTACGCGTACAGCAACCCCGGGTCCGCGCAGACCGGTCTGCTCAACGCGATCGTCGTCGCCCTCGGCGGCGACCCGCAGCCCTGGTACCAGATCGACACGGCCCGCCTGAACTCGATCCTGCTGATGGTGATCCTGATCTGGCTGCAGACGGGCTTCGCGATGGTGCTGCTGAGCTCGGCGATCAAGGCGGTGCCCGAGGACACCGTCGAGGCCGGGAGGGTCGACGGCGCCAGCGAGGTCCGCATCTTCTGGCAGATCATCTTCCCGCAGGTGCGCCCGACGCTCGTGGCCGTGTTCATCACGGTGCTGATCCTGGTGCTGAAGGTCTTCGACATCATCTACGTCACGACCAACGGCCTGTACAGCTCCGACGTGATCGCGAACCTGTTCTTCCGCAAGCTGTTCACCGATCAGCAGGCCGGTCAGGCCTCCGCCGTCGTGGTCGTGCTCCTGATCCTGGTCCTGCCGATCCTCATCTACCAGGTGCGCAGCTTCCGACAGCAGGAGGCGAACCGATGAGCATCCTGACCGGGACCATGAAGGACGGTCGCAAGCGCTCCCCGCTCGCGATCATCGCGATGCCGCTGCTGGCGATCCTGTGGACGGTGCCCACCGTCGGCCTGCTGGTGACCAGCTTCCGCACCCGCGAGGCCGCCGCCTCCACCGGCTGGTGGACGGCGCTGTGGGAGGGCGGCTGGACGATCGACAACTATGCGCAGGTCCTCGGCGATCCCGGCGTCTCCGGATCGCTGATCAACTCGATCGTGGTGGCGGTGCCGGCGACGGTGCTGCCGATCATGTTCGCCGCCTTCGCCGCCTACGCCTTCACCTTCATCTCCTTCCGCGGCAAGGACGTGCTGTTCATCGTGATCGTCGCGCTGATGGTGGTGCCCATCCAGGTGGCGTTCCAGCCGATGCTGGACCTGCTGGGCCCGCGCGGCCTCGGGATCAACGGGCAGTTCGTGGCGGTCTGGCTGCTGCACACCGGCTTCGGCATGCCGCTGGCGGTGTACACGCTGCGCAACTACATGACCACCCTGCCGGGCTCGGTGGTGGAGAGCGCGAAGATCGACGGGGCCTCGCACTTCCAGACGTTCTGGCGCCTGGTCGCCCCGATGTCCTCGCCGGCCATCGCCGCCTTCGCCACCCTGCAGTTCCTGTGGGTGTGGAACGACCTGCTGATCGCCAAGCTGTTCCTCGGCGGCGGCGCGAACCGCACGATCATCGTGAGCCTGCAGCAGATGCTCGGCACACAGGGTCAGGGCGCTGAGCTGCTGACGGCCGGCGCGTTCATCTCGATGATCATCCCCATGCTGGTGTTCTTCGGGCTGCAGCGCTTCCTGGTGCGCGGCATGACCGCAGGCTCGGTCAAGGGCTGATCGGCGCGTCGGACGGTCGGCGCGATCGGTGCGCGGGACGGTCTGCCGCGGCAGCGGCTCTCCTCCCCATCGCCGATCCCACCGCTCCTCCCCATCGCCGCCGGTCCACAGGGACCGGCGGCGATGCTCTGCGCGACGGTCCGGGCCGATAGATTGGGTCCCATGATCGCGACCGACGACGCACCCCTCTCGGGCGCCGACGGGCAGCTGCTGCTCCCGGCTCCCACGACTCCCGACCCGGCGACCGCGCCGGGCCTGCGCTGGGCGGTGATCTCGCCGGGTCACATCGGCGACCAGTTCACCGCCACCGCGCACCGCGCCACGGCCTCCCGCGTCGTCTCCGTCGTCTCGCGCTCCCAGGAGCGCGCCGAGGCGTTCGCCGAGAAGCACGGGATCGAGCGCGCCTTCTCCGCCGTGGAGGCCATGCTCGCCGCCGGCGGCATCGACGCGGTCTACGTCGCCTCCCCGCACGCCCAGCATCACGATCTCGCCCGCCCCGTCCTCGATGCGGGTGTTCCGGTGCTGGTCGAGAAGGCCTTCACGCTCGACGGCGCGCAGGCGCGCGACCTGATCGACCTGGCCCGCGAGCGCGGCGTGTTCCTCATGGAGGCGATGTGGGCGCGCTTCCTGCCGCACTACGACGTGCTGCGCCAGGTGCTCGCCTCCGGGCTCCTCGGGGACGTCGTCGAGGTCGTCGCCGAGCATTCCCAGCACTTCCCCCTCGACCCCGCGCACCGCATGTACGCGCCGGAGCTCGGCGGCGGCGCACTCCTGGATCTGGGCGTCTATCCGGTCTCCTTCGCGCAGATGGTGCTCGGGGACCTCGACGACCTGGCGGTGCGCGGAGAGCTCACCTCTACGGGCGTGGACGCGACCGTGGAGCTGCTGGCGCGCGGCTCCCGCGGCGAGGGCCCGTCCCGGGGCCGAGCCCGCCTGGGGTCGAGCCTGCTCACCCGCATGCCGAACGAGGCGGTGGTCGCCGGCACCGCCGGCACCGCTCGTCTGACGGGACCGTTCTTCGCTCCCGCCGATCTGACGGTGTCCCTGGTCGACGGTCGTGAGGCGCGCTTCGACTATCCGGGGGATCGCGGGGACGGGATGGCCTACGAGATCGCCGAGTCCGCCCGACGGATCACCGCCGGCGATCTCGAGTCGCCGCTGATGAGCTGGGCGGACACTCTCAGCGTGATGGACACGATGGACGCCGTGCGCGCCGAGCTCGGCGTCGTCTACCCCGGGGAGGCCGTCCGATGATCCTGCCCGACGTCCCTCCTGTGCTGCGCGCTCCCGCTCCGCGGCTCCCCCGTCGCGGCGTGTTCATCTCCTTCGAGGGCGGTGACGGCGCCGGCAAGTCCACCCAGATGCGGATGCTCCACGACCATCTGGTCACCGATCGCCTGGTCGACGAGGACCTCATCCTCACCACCCGCGAACCCGGCGGCACCGAGCTCGGCCGCAGCATCCGCCAGCTGCTGCTGCATGGGCAGGATGTGACCCCGCGCGCCGAGGCCCTCATGTATGCGGCGGATCGCGCCCACCATGTCGAGACCCTGATCCGCCCCCATCTGGCGCGGGGCGGTCTCGTCCTCGCGGACCGCTACCTGGACTCCTCGATCGCCTATCAGGGCGCCGGGCGCGAGCTCGACCCCTCAGAGATCACGACGCTCTCGCTGTGGGCCTCGGACGCCCTCCTGCCGCATCGCACGATCCTGCTGGACGTGCCGACCTCCGCGCTCGACGCCCGACGCGCCGGGAGCGACCGCGACCGGCTCGAGCAGGCCGGGCGGGAGTTCCATGAGGCCGTCCGCGAGCAGTTCCTGCAGCTGGCCGCCGCGGAGCCGGAGCGCTTCGCGGTCATCGACGGGACGCTGCCGCGGGAGGAGGTCCACGCGAAGGTGCTCGAGGCCGTCGCCGAGGTCCTGCATCTGTTCGACCCGACCTTCGAGCAGCCTCGCCCTGCCTCCCATCGGGACGAGCTGTGAGCGCTCCGACCGGCGTCGGCTCCGTCGACGGCGTCTGGACCGACGTCGTGGGCCAGGAGGCGGCGCTCTCGCAGTTCCGTCGAGCGGTCGACGGCTCCGCCCCGCTCGCCCAGGCGTGGCTGATCACGGGCCCGCCCGGCTCGGGCCGCTCCACGGCGGCTCGGGCCTTCGCCGCCGCGCTGCAGTGCGAGCACGGGACCGGCTGCGGTCAGTGCCGCGCCTGCCGCACGGTGCTCGCGAACACGCATCCGGATGTCACGGTGGTCGCCACCGACAAGCTCTCGATCGCCAAGGAGGAGGTCCGCGCGCTCGTCATGACGGCACAGCGGGCACCCGCCACGGGTCGACATCGCGTGCTGATCGTCGAGGACGCGGACCGCATGAGCGCAGGCACCTTCAACGTGCTCCTGAAGTCGATCGAGGAGCCGCCGCCGGCGACCGTCTGGATGCTGTGCGCGCCGTCCGCCGAGGACCTCGCACCGACGATCCGCTCGCGATGCCGCCAGGTGACGCTGTCGGTGCCGTCCTCAGAGGTCGTCGCCGAACTGCTGATGCGTCGGGACGGCATCGAGGAGGACCTGGCCGTGCGCGCCGCCCGTGCCGCCCAGGGCCACATCGGCCTGGCTCTGCGCTACGCGACCCAGCCGGGGGCGCTCGCCGCCCGCGAGGATGCTGCCCGTGCCCTGCTGGCGCTGCGCGGCACCGGTCAGGCCGTCCTCGCGGCGCAGCAGCTCGTGGATCGTGCGACGACGGAGGCCAAGGAGACCGCCGACGTCGTCGCCGCACGCGAGAAGGAGCGCTTCCTGCGTTCGGCCGGCATCGAGGACGGCAAGGTCCCGCCGTCCCTGCGGTCCCAGGTCCGTCAGCTGGAGGAGGACGCCAAGCGCCGCCAGACGCGCCTGGTCCGCGACGTGCTGGACCGCTATCTCCTGGACGTGCACTCCACCCTGCGCGACGTCCTCACCCGCCAGCTCGGATCGGGCAGCGCGCTCGTGAACGTGGAGATCGCCGAGGAGATCGATCGGGCCGCGCAGGCAGGCTCCGGCCCGCTCACCCTGGATCTCCTGGACGCCGTCCAGCAGGCCCGGGACCGCATCGCCGGGAACGTGCCGCCGCTGCTCGCCCTCGAGGCGCTGCTCTCGAGGATCGCGACGACTTTGCGCTGAGCTCCCGCACCGAGCTGCTGGGCTCAGCCGCCGCAGGCCGTCCGACGCCGTGGACCGCCCTGCCGCGCCGACTCGCCAGCCGCCGAGCGGAGCCTCACTCGGCGTCGGCCGGACCTGCCTCAGCATCGCCAGCAGACTCCGCATCGCCAGCAGAGTCCGCCGTCGCGTCGCTCTGCGCATCCGGCATCGCGTCCTTCACGTCCCCGGCAGACGCATCCTTCGCGTCCCCGGCAGACGCATCCTTCGCGTCCCCGGCGGGCGCGTCCTCGGCGGGCTCGGGCTGCTCGAAGACGACCTCGAGCTCATCGACGATCACACCCTCGGAGCGCTGGATCTCGGCGGAGCGATCCTCCTTGCCGGTCTCCGAATGGGCGCCGCAGCCGAAGCCCAGATGCACCACGCGCCCGTCGGCCGGCGACCACTCGTTCGTGCACACCGCGAACTCACCGCGCAGCGACCCCGACAGCTGCGAGACGAAACCGCAGCTCGCGCACGTCGCCGCGACGGTCCCCCGACGGCGGCGCTCCGACGTCGGCCGCGGACCGAACTCCCCCTCGATCCAGCGCTCGGCAGCCTCGGAGCGCCCCTGCGGGGAGAGCACCCGCTCGCGGCCGAGCCCCAGCTCCCACAGTGCGACGCGGTCCTCGTCCTCCTCGCCCGTGGCCTCGTACCCCTGCTCGAGACGCTCGTCGTACTCCTTGTACGGCAGCAGATCGTCGGCACCGACGTCCGAGGGCCGCAGACGCTCCGCCCACGGCTCCCACGCGGGCGCCAGCAGCGCATCCTCTCCGGGCAGCAGCGCCGTCTCGGTCACGGTGGCGGCCTTGGCGCGGGGCGCCCGAGCCAGCACCACGACCCAGGACCAGCCGCGGTAGCCCGGCATCGTGCACTCGAAGACATGCGTGACCAGACGGTCCCCGCTCGCCTCCGCCCGCAGGTGCTCCCCGACCTGTCCCGGCTCCGTGACGTCCTCGAGGGCCGTGCGTGCGAGCTCGATCGCCGCCGCGGCGACAGCATCCAGCTTGGGGCGCGCGGTGCGGGGGCGGCGGGCGGTGGTCGGAGGAGTCATCTGCTCAGGCCTCGAAGTTGTCGGCGACGGCGCGCATCACGGTGGCGATCTTCTGGGAATGGCCGCGGTCGGGGTAGCGCCCCTGCCGCAGGCCGTTGGAGGCATCGTCCAGCAGGCGGATCAGGTCCTCCACCATGGTGGCCATATCCTCAGGGCGGGGCCGACGAGCGCGGGTGACCGACGGCGCAGGATCCATCACGCGCAGCGAGAGCACCTGGGGGCCGCGACGGCCGTCGACCATGTCGAAGTCCACGCGCATGCCCGGACGCAGCGTGGTCACGCCCTCGGGCAGATTCGTGGCGTGCACGTACACGCTCTGTCCGTCCTCATCATCGAGGATGAAGCCGAAGCCCTTCTCGGCGTCGTAGAACTTCACCTTGCCGCGTGGCACCTGTATCCCGCCTTGTCTACTGGTCAGTGGTCGACCCGGGGCGGCGCATGCCGGCCCGGGCGGTGTCGCGCGCGGGGAACCCCGCGCGACCGACGAGTCTACAGGCGAACCCTGTCCGCCGATGCACCCGGAGGGCCCTCCCGGAGCCGACCGGCAGCCCGACGACCGAGGCGCCGCGCAGCCCGAAGACCGCGCCCCCTCGCAGCCGTCGGAACCCGTCGGCGGCCTCGGCGGCCTCGGCGGTCGGTGGCATTCAGCGACGCCTCTCCGCCGGGATCATGCGCTCCGGGGCCGACGGGGCCACGGGGCCGAGCCCGAGCCCCTCGAGGACCTTCTCGAGGATCATCGCCGTGAAGCCCCACACGAACACATCGCCCGGGAGCTCGAAGACCGGACCGATGGGCATGTCCCCGAGCCGGCCATGGGCCTGGCAGGCGGGATCGGTCAGCGAGTCCGGGCCGGTCAGCGGCGCCCACACGACCCGCTCCACCTCCACAGGGTCCTGCACGCCGAGCTCCGGGCGCGCATCGGAGCGAGCGAGGACCGGGGTGACCCGCTGCCCCCGCCACGGCATGGCGATCGGTCGGAACGCGCCCAGCACGTCCACGTCGGAGGGATCCAGGCCGGTCTCCTCGCGGGCCTCCCGGAGCGCCGTGCGCACGTCGTCGGGGTCTTCGGGATCGCAGCCGCCGCCGGGCAGGGCGAACTGGCCCGGCTGGGAACGCAGCCGATGCCCCCGCTCCTCGAGCACCAGCTGAGCCCCCTCGAGGCTCTGTCCGGCGATCAGCACGAGCACGGCGCTGCGTCGCTCAAGTCCGCGCGGCGGCATCTGCGGAGCCCGCGGATCGGTGCGGTCCAGCAGCACGCCGTCACCGCTTCGCGCACGCTCTGCGAGCGGCACGAGGAACTCGGGGACCCTCCCGGCTCCGGGGATCTCGCCGGCACCGGGGACGCCGCCGCTCGCACGACCGCTCATGCGACCGCTCCCGCGCTCGGGCAGATGTCGGCGAGGACGCAGACGGCGCACTCCGGTGCGCGCGCCGTGCACACGCGTCGCCCGTGCAGGATCAGCCGCAGCGACAGCACGGTCAGATCGGGCGGAGCGCCGTCGGCCTCGACCCGGTCCAGGATGTCCTGCTCGACGGCCCGCGGGTCCTTCTGCGCGGTCCACCCCAGGCGGCGTGACACGCGGCCGACGTGCGTGTCGACCGCGAGCAGCTCGTGGCCGAACCAGGCTCCACGCACGACGTGAGCGGTCTTGCGGCCGACCCCTGGCAGGGCTTCGAGGGCGGCCTGGTCGTCGGGCACCTCGCCGTCGTGGTCGCGGACCAGATCCCGGGCGAGCCCGATGATGCGACGCGCCCGGGTGGCGCCCATCCCGAGCGGCCTCAGCACGGCGGCGACACGGTCCACGTCCGCCGCGGCGAGGGTCTCGGGGTCCGGATGCTCGGCGAACAGCTGCGGAGTGATCGAGTTGACACGCCGGTCCGTCGTCTGGGCCGACAGGACTGTCGCGACCAGCAGTTCGAAGGCGTCGCGATGATCCAGCTCAGTGCGGGCATCGGGGAACTCGGAGCGAAGCCGGCGGCTGACCTCGGCGGCGTCCGCAGGGCTCCCCACGGGCGCTTCGGGAGCGCCGGAACGGGGCGTGAGGGACACGGACACGACCTCCTCGGACGGCGGACGGCAGGTCACAGTACCCGCGGCGCGATACCCTTCCCACAACGTGTGACTGCGCCCACCGCGTGGCGTCAGATCGGTCACAATGGGAAGACAGCACGGTCCCGGCGATCACGGGGCCCCATCACCAGGAGGATCCGTGGACGAGAACATCGTACGGTCGTCGCCGCTGTTCGCCGCGCTCGACGAGGACGGCAAGCAGGCCGTGCTGGCGTCGATGAAGCAGGAGGACTACCACCGCAGCGCGGTGATCTTCCGCGAGGGCGACCCCGGCGACCGCCTGTTCATCATCGGCTCGGGCAAGGTCAAGGTCGGCCATGCCTCGGGCGACGGCCGGGAGAACCTGCTCGCTGTGCTCGGCCCGGGCGAGACCCTCGGCGAGCTCTCGCTGTTCGACCCGGCGCCGCGCAACGCGACCGCGACGGTCGTCGCCGAGTCGACCCTGTACTCGCTCTCCCAGCAGGACCTGTACCGGGTCCTCGCCCAGCGCCCCGAGGTGGCCCGCCATCTGCTGGCCTCCCTCGCCCGTCGACTGCGCAAGACCAACGAGTCGCTCGCGGATCTCGTCTTCGCCGACGTCCCCGGTCGTGTCGCCAAGAACGTCCTGGACCTGGCGCAGCGCTTCGGCCGCCAGACCGACGACGGCGTCATGGTCGCCCACGGCCTCACCCAGGAGGAGCTCGCCCAGCTGGTCGGCGCCTCCCGCGAGACCGTCAACAAGGCGCTCGCGGACTTCGCCTCGCGCGGCTGGATCCGCCTGGAGGCCCGCGCCGTGCTGCTGCTCGACATCGAGCGCCTGCGCCGCCGCGCACGCTGACCGCCGGGCGGGCCGACCCGGTCCGCCGGCTCCGGCCTGCCTGCAACTCGACGGGGCGTCCGTCGCCAGGAGGGGATTCCCCCTCGGCGAGCGGACGCCCCGTCGTCGTCAGCCCCCGCAGGCCCCGCCCTCAGCCCTCGGAGGCGAGATGGTCGAGGGTCGCGCGCAGGTTCCACTCGGCGGGCTGGCGGAGCTCCTCGGGCAGCTCGGTGCCGTACACCGCGCGCAGCAGCCGATCCATGGTGAGCACGCCCGCGCGGCGGGCACGACGCACCTGCTCGATGCGCTCGTGACGGTGCGCGACGGCATCCTCGATCGCCTGCAGGGCGCTCAGCGGGTCCTCGATGTCGTCCCCGTGACCGGGATGCAGCGAGGCGATGCGGCCGTCGACCGCCATGGCCCGCAGGATCGCGAGCGACTGCAGATGCTCCCTCAGGTTCCCACCATCCCGAGGGACGATCACCGTGGAGGACCCGCCCAGCAGGGTGTCGCCGGTCAGCATGCGCCCGCCGTCGACGAGCACGCCGACGGAGTCCGCGGTGTGCCCGGGCAGGTGGATGACATGGGCGGCCACGCCGTTGTCGCCCTCGAGGGCGGCGGGCGCGGGACGTGCACCGGGGACGGCCGACGGGTCCGCCGCCCACAGGGGCACCTCGCGACCGCTGCGGGCGCTCAGCTGCCGGGCGAGAGTCCCTGCACCGGCCGTATGGTCCAGATGCCGGTGCGTGACCAGTACACCCATCGGACGCGCTCCGTCGCCGCAGCGGAAGAGCAGCTCCGCCAGGTGCTCGGGGTCCTTCGGACCGGGATCGACCACCCACACCTGGCCGTCGTCACGGATGATGCGGCTGACCGTCCCCGCGAGCGTCATCGGCCCGGGATTGCTCGCGCGGACCGCGATCAGCTCGACGGGCGGGGCCTCGGGATCGCGCTCGGGAGCGTCCTCACCCATGCCAGGCTCCCCGTTCCGCTCAGGCGCCCGGCGAGACCTCGACCAGGAGGTCGAGCTCGACCGGAGAGTCCAGCGGCAGCACGGCCACGCCGACGGCGCTGCGGGCATGCGCACCCGCCTCGCCGAAGATGCTGCCGAGCAGCTCGCTGGCGCCGTTGATCACGGCGGGCTGGCCATGGAACGAAGGTGCGGAGGCCACGTAGCCGGTCAGCTTCACGATGCGGACGATCCGATCGAGGTCGCCGATGACGCTCTCCACCGCGGCCAGCGCATTGAGGCAGCAGGTCGCCGCGAGATGCGCGGCGCCGTCGGCGTCGATCTCCGCGCCCACCTTGCCGGTGGTCGGCAGCGCGCCGTCCACGAACGGCAGCTGACCCGAGGTGTGGACGTGATCCCCGCTGATGACCGCCGGGACGTAGGCCGCGACCGGCGCCGCGACCGACGGCAGCTCGAGACCGAGCTCGGCGATGCGGGCTCGCACACGGGAGGAGGTGTTCACGGTCGCCGCCATCGCTCAGCCCTCGGCCAGCGGACGCTTGAGGTAGGCGACGAGGTTCTCAGGGTTCGGTCCGGGGACGACCTGGACCAGCTCCCAGCCCTCCTCGCCGTAGTTGTCGAGGATCTGCTTGGTCGCGTGGATCAGCAGCGGGACGGTCAGGTACTCCCAGCGGGTGACGGTGCTCATGGGCTGAGCCTACCGGCCTCCGCCGACGCCCGAGGGGACCGTCCGGCCGGATGCCCGTGCGGCGTCGGCCCCCTCCGCGAGGACGCGCAGGAGCCGCGGGAGGATCAGCTCCCGACGGCCTCCTGGGACGCTCGCCTCAGCAGGCCCGACCAGTCGCTCACCTCGGGATGCCGACGCAGCAGGCGCCGGCGCTCGCGCTCGGTCATGCCGCCCCACACGCCGAAGTCGATGCGGTTGTCGAGCGCATCGGCGAGGCACTCGGTGCGCACCGGGCATGAGGCGCATGCGATCTTGATCTGATGCTGCTCGGTCCCCTGGACGAAGAAGCCGTCGGGATCCATCGTCGTGCAGGCGCCGCGCGCCGCCCAGCTCTGGTCCTCGGTGGTCGGGAGAGCCCCGATGCTCATTGACATCCCCTTTGCGAATCGTCGTCGACTCGTGCGGTCTCTGCTCACTGTAAGGAGACCCATGCCACAGTGCAAAACGAGAGGTCCCTGCGCAGCGGTCTGCGGAGCGCCCGCTGCCGAGGTCCGCTGCCGAGGTCCACTGCCGGACCCCGCTGCCGGAGGCCGCTGATGGGGCCGCTCCCGGTCGCCGCCCAGCGCCCGCCCCGCGTTCGTGAAGATCTCGGTGAGGATCATGCCGCTGTGGTGCGTCACATGGATCCGCACAGCCGCTGCCCGTAGGGTGGAACCATGGCTCGTTCCACGTCCTCAGGCCCCAGCGCCGTGCGCTCGCTGCCCGTCGCCCTGGCGCAGACCGTGTACCTGCTGCTGGGGATCGTCGCCGTGTCCATCCTCGCTGGCATCCTCATGGCTGCGTTCTTCCTGCCGGCGGTCTCGGCGTCCTCCGCGGTCGCCGAGGACGGCGTGGACCTGTTCGCGTCCTACCCGAGCGAGCTCGATGTCGAGCCGCTGAACGAGGCGAGCCGCATCGAGGCGTCCGACGGGACGCTGCTGGCGACGTTCTACTCGCAGAACCGCATCATGGTGCCGCTCGAGGAGATCTCGCCGAACGTCCAGAACGCGGTGATCGCGATCGAGGACAGACGCTTCTACGAGCACGGCGGTGTGGACCTCAAGGGCACGGCGCGCGCCCTGATTTCCAACGCCTCGGGCGGCGACACCCAGGGAGGCTCGACCCTCACCCAGCAGTACGTCAAGAACGCCCTGCTCATGGATGCGGTCCAGCGAGGGGACGACGACGACATCGCCGCCGCGACCGAGCAGACCTACGGGCGCAAGCTGCGCGAGGCGAAGCTCGCGATCTCCCTCGAGAAGGAATGGTCCAAGGACGAGATCCTCAACGCGTACCTCAACGTCGCCCAGTTCGGACCCTCCCAGTACGGCGTCGAGACGGGCGCCGAGCACTACTTCAACAAGAGCGCCGAGGACCTCAACCCCGGCGAGGCAGCGCTCCTGGCAGGGATCACCAACGGTCCGAACGAGTACGACCCGGTGAGCCACCCGGAGGCCGCGGAGACGCGCCGCAACGAGGTGCTCGCCGCGATGCTCGGCCAGGACTTCATCACCCAGGAGGACTACGACACGTACTCCGCCCAGCCCGTAGAGGACATGCTGGACGTGCAGAACGTGACGGCCGGGTGCGCCGACGCCGGCGGCAGCGGCTTCTTCTGCGACTACGTCACGCGCTCGCTGCTGAACGATCCGTCCTTCGCGGACACCTACGAGGAGCGCCAGAAGCTGCTCTACGGCGGCGGCCTGACGATCCGGACCACCCTGGATCCCGACCTCCAGTCCGAGGCCGAGTCGATCCTCGAGCGCAAGGTGTCCTCGACCTCCGAGAGCGGCTTCGGCCACAGCATCGTCACCGTCGAGCCGGGCACCGGCAACATCCTGGTGATGGCGCAGAACCGCTCGTACAACCCCTACGCGGACGCCGGTCCGGGCGAGACCTCGATCAACTACAACGTCTCCGAGGCGATGGGCGGATCCTCCGGCTTCCCCGTCGGCTCGACGTTCAAGCCGTTCGTGCTGCAGCAGTGGCTCGAGAGCGGCAACTCGATCTACGACACCATCAGCACCCGCCGCCAGACGATGTCGACCTTCCCGGCGAGCTGCCTCGACAGGGGCCGCTGGTACGAGAACCCGGGATACAACCCGGACAACGCCGTCTCGGTGAAGCTGAACGCGATGGAGACGGTCCTCAACGGCACCAAGTTCTCGGTCAACACCGTCTACGCGAACATGGCGCGCCAGCTCGACCTGTGCAGCATCGCGGACACCGCCCGGTCCCTCGGCGTGGTCCCCGCGACCTACAACCCGTACGACCAGGAGACCTGGGACGCAGACATCGCCGACATCTACGGGACCGAGCTGGCCCCGGCGGTGCTCGTGCTCGGAGAGCTCCGCATCTCCGCGCTGCAGATGGCCTCGGCCTACGCCACCTGGGCCGACGGCGGCGTCTACTGCGAGCCGCAGGCGATCTCCGAGGTCCTCGACTCCGACGGCGAGCCGATGGAGATCACCGGATCGCAGTGCGAGCAGGTCGTCGACAAGGAGGTCGCGGACACCATCGCCTGGGTGCTCGAGCAGGACCTCGAGGATCCGAGGGCGACCGGCAAGGGCAAGACCATCGACGGCCATGACGCCGGCGGCAAGACCGGCACCTCGGGATCCCAGTACCACACCTGGTACGTCGGGTTCACCCGCCAGCTCTCCACCGCAGTCTGGTTCGGCAACCCGAACTCGAACGTCCGCCCCGGCGGCTTCTCGGTCGACGGCGAGTACCTGCGCGAAGGCAGCGTCTGGGGCAACACGGTCTCCCTGCCCACCTGGCAGGAGTTCATGAACTACGCGAGCAAGGACCTCCCGAGCGAGTCCTTCCCCGAGGCTCCGGACAAGCCCGACGGCAGTGACGCGACGTCCGACGGCACGGTGCCCGACGTCTCCGGCATGGTGCTCTCCGAGGCGCAGTCCACGCTCCAGGCGAGCGGCTACGAGGTGGTCGTCGAGCAGGAGTCGTCCTCGTCGGTGGGCCAGTGGTACGTCATCGGGACCGACCCCAAGGCCGGCACCAGGCTGGACGAGGGGTCCACCGTGACCATCCGCCAGTCCACGGGGCCGTGACCGTGCGCGGCACCACCGTCGCGACGGCCATCGGCGCGGCGGGGGTCGCGGCCGCGACGGGCGCCCACATCTGGGCCCGTCACGTCGAGATCCACCGCTTCACCCTGCGGGAGGCGGAGCTGCGGATCCTACCTCCCGGGTCCCGCGCCATCCGCATCCTGCACATCAGCGACATCCACCTGATGCCGGGGCAGGAGCGCAAGAAGGCCTTCCTGCGCCATCTGGCGGCACTGCACCCGCACCTGGTGATCGACACCGGGGACAACATCTCCGCGGCCGCCTCCGTCCCGGAGCTGCTGGAGGCGCTGGATCCGCTCCTGCAGGTGCCCGGCGCCTTCGTGATGGGCTCCAACGACCTGTATGCGCCCGCGCCGAAGAACCCCCTGCGCTACTTCCTGCCCGACCCGCGGCCGGACGGCTTCCTCGAGCGGGAGGAGATCGACCTTCCGACCGAGGAGCTCGCCCAGGGGCTCTCGGCCCACGGCTGGAAGGATCTGGGCAACGACCGCGCGACCATCGAGCTGGGAGGCCTCGAGGTGCGCCTGGTGGGCGTCGACGACCCGCACCTCGAGCGCGACGAGATGCCGGCCGCCGTCGAGGCCGAGGAGCCCGAGCACGGCAGCGTGCTGCGGATCGGCGTCGCGCACGCCCCGTACCTCCGCGTGCTCGACGCCTTCGCGGCGGACGGCGCCGACCTCATGCTCGCGGGTCACACCCACGGCGGGCAGCTGCGACTGCCCGTGGTCGGCGCCCTGGTGACCAACTGCGACCTGCCTCGCGGCAAGGCGCGCGGGCTCTCCGAGCATGCAGGCGTGCCGCTGCACGTGAGCGCAGGCCTGGGTGCCAGCCCGTACTCGGACTTCCGCTTCCTGACGCCGCCGGAGGCGACGTTGCTCACTTTGCGGGCCCGCACCTCGTCCGATGGCGAAGAGCACCGCTGGACCCCTGCTAATGTTGTTCCTCGGTGAGGAGCTTCGGCTCCGAACCTGGTGCTCGCCTTGGCGATCACCCTCGGGGTGTGGCGCAGCTTGGTAGCGCGCCTCGTTCGGGACGAGGAGGTCGCAGGTTCAAATCCTGTCACCCCGACCCACGGTGCACAGCACCACGGCGAACGGGCCGGAGCAGACGCTCCGGCCCGTTCGTCGTCTCCCCTCCCCGCTCCTCCCCTCCGGTCGCCGCCCCTCTCCTGCTCCCCGCACCTCTCCCGCTCCTCTTTCCCCCCGGTCGCCGCGTCCCTCCTCTCGACCTCGCCAGCCCTGTCGGGAGTCTTGGGCCAGATCGTGAGTGCGACTCAGGCGTGTCACCGTCGAAGCAGCGGACGCGATGGACGCGGCAGGCACGGCGGACACGGCAGACACGGCAGACGCGGCGGACGCGGGCGGACGCCGGCGGGCCAGCAGCGTCATCTGCCAATGCCGTGGAGCAATGTCCGTCTACCACCGTTTGAACGCCATTTGAACGGCGGTAGACGGACACTGCCCGCTGGCGGCGTTGGCGGGGCCGACGGGCCGACGGGCCGACGGGCCGACGGGACGAGCGGGACGAGCGGGGCCGACGGGGCGAGCAGGATGGACGGGGCGAGGGGGACAGATCACGCGAATGGGGCTGACGGGGTCGATCGCGCGAAAGGGACGAATGGGGCGAACCGGCACGATCGGGCGAATCTTCGGAGCAGGGCAGACTGAATACCACGCGTGTGATTACCACTCTCCCCCGCCATTACTCACGGCAACACAGTGCATTTTCCCGGAATTCTGGCAAAAGTTTGGCAAAGGTGAGGGTCGGGCGACCTAAAGCCCCGTATGCCACGCTCGTGACCTGCACGTACAGTGGCCGAGGTGCCGCCTGTGTGGGGCATCGACCGAGGTGCCGCTCACCCGCCACCGCCTCGGCCACTTCCTCCTCTTCCCTGGGTGGCGGGCGCAGTCCGGACGAGCCCACCCACGGGTGCTGCCGTCGATTCTGCGAGGCGCCGGAGAGAAGGACACCCGGACATGTTCCGCACCGTTCCACGACGCACGCACCGGGCTCCCGGTCCTGCCGTCATCGATTACCGCGGGCTCGCCGCCCCGGTGGGCCGCGGAGCGGGGGGCGTCGCCGTCCTCAGCGCGGTCACCGCTGCGGCCGCCCTCCACGGCGCCGGTTCCGCCGAGGCGCAGGCCCCGACGACGACCGCCGTCCGCGGCACGACCACCCCGGCCGCGGCGGGCTCCGCCACAGCCCCGGCCACCGGCACGACCGCGGCCCCCGCCACCAGCTACTCCTCCGTGAAGCTCCGACTCGGAGCGCGCGGAAGCGCCGTGAAGGAGCTGCAGTCGCAGCTCAACGCGCATGGAGCCTCCCTCGCGAAGGATGGCGTCTTCGGGTCCAAGACCCTCAAGGCCGTCAAGAGCTTCCAGTCCTCCAAGAGCCTGGCCGTCGATGGCGTCGTCGGCCCCAAGACCTGGGGAGCCCTCGGGTCGTCGAGCTCCTCCGGCTCCTCCGGCTCCACGGGATCCTCCTCGCAGTCGACCCTGCGCAGCGGGGATCGCGGCAGCGCCGTGAAGACGCTGCAGACGCAGCTGAACGCGCGCGGTGCCTCGCTGAGCGTGGACGGCGTGTTCGGGTCCAAGACCCTGTCGGCGGTCCGCAGCCTGCAGTCGGCCGCCGGGATCGGCGTGGACGGCGTGGTCGGCTCGAAGACTTGGAACGCCCTGTACTCGGACGTGAGGATCTCCTCCTCGAGCGCCGACCGGGACTCCGATCGCACCTCGAGCAGCTCGATCAACGGATCGGCGATCGTCTCGGCGGCGCGCTCGCAGCTCGGCGTCGGGTACAAGTGGGGCGGCTCCTCGCCGTCCGCCGGCTTCGACTGCTCGGGACTGGTCTACTACGCCTACAACCAGGCGGGCGTGGACATCTCGCGCAAGACCGCCAAGGGCTACACCTTCGGCGGGACGATCATCTCGCAGTCGCAGGCTCAGCCCGGGGATCTCGTCGCGTTCAGCGCGAACGACTGGGGCCACGTGGCGATCTACGCCGGCAACGGCAAGATCATCGACGCCTCAGGCTCGCGCCAGCGGGTCGTCGAGCGCAGCATCTGGGACTCCCCCCACGTGTTCGTCACCTATCGGTGACGGACCCCGCCGGCGAAGGCCCGTCAGACGGGCGTCACCGGCCAGCGGCGGCCTGCTCGATGCGCATGCATCACCGGGAAGGAGCAGGGCGACGCGATGGAGCCCGGTCGGCACATCCGCCGACCGGGCTCCGTCATGTCCGATGCACGGTCCCTTCGAGTCCGTGCCCACCGCCCCCCTATTCCGCAACCCGGCTTCAGAATTCTTCGCGGCACGCCCCGACGGGCGCCCGTCGGCCCCTCCGCCGTGGCAGACTGACGCGAAGAGCCCGACGAGCTCTTCCGAGAAGTTCCGACAGAGCATCCCGAAGACGCCTCAGGAGTCCTCATGCCCGACCCCATCGCCCTCGTCCCGCTGCCGCAGTCCGTGATCTGGTCGGAGGGGGCCTGGGAGACCGACTCGCCCTGGGACGGCCTGTCCGTCGGCCTCTCCGAGGATCTCCCTGCGGCCGAGTACACGCTGTCGATCTCCCCGCAGGGCGCGAACCTGACCGCCGGCAGCGAGGCCGCTCTCGCCGACGGCCGCAACACCTTCGCCCAGATCGTCTCCGATGCCGGCGGCTCGATCCCCTGCGTCGCCATCCACGATCGTCCGAAGTACGCCTGGCGCGGCATGCATCTCGACGTCTCGAGGCATTTCCGCAGCGTCGAGGAGGTCGAGGCGCTGATCGACGCGATGGCGCTGCATCGTCTGAACGTCCTGCACCTGCACCTGACCGACGACCAGGGCTGGCGCGTCGAGATCAAGGGCTATCCGAAGCTCACCGAGGTCGGCGCCTGGCGCGATCAGACCCTCGTCGGCCGGATGGACGGCCCGGAGGAGACCTGGACCTTCGACGGCGTCCGCCATGGCGGGTTCTACACGCAGGACGAGCTGCGCGGTCTCGTCGAGCACGCCCGCACCCGCGGGATCATGGTCGTCCCCGAGATCGACCTGCCCGGACACATGCAGGCCGCGATCGCTGCATACCCCCAGCTGGGCAACAATCCCGCGCAGCAGATCGGGGTGCGCGAGGTCTGGGGCATCTCGGACCACGTCCTCGGAGTCTCCGACGAGGTCTTCGACTTCCTGCGCGACGTGCTCACGCAGGTGGCGGAGATCTTCCCTGCGCCCTACGTCCACATCGGCGGCGACGAGTGCCCGCGAGTCGAGTGGGAGCGCTCGAACGACGCCCGGGAGCGGATGAACGAATGGGGCCTGACCCGCGTCTCCGAGATCCAGGGCCGGTTCACCCAGTTCGCCGCCGACCTGCTGGGGAGCCTCGGCAAGCGCATCATCGGCTGGGACGAGGTGCTCGACACCCATCTGCCCGACGACACCGTCGTCATGAACTGGCGCCACGGCAACGGCCTGAAGACCTCCACGTCCCGCGGCTTCCAGACCATCATCGCCAACAACGAGCACCTCTACCTCGACCGCTACCAGGCCGATCCGAAGCTGGAGCCGCTGGCCATCGGGGGTCTGACCACCCTCGAGGACATCTACACCGCCGAGTTCTCCCCCAAGCCCCTCACGGAGGACGAGGAGAAGCTCGTCATCGGCATCCAGGGCCAGCTGTGGACCGAGTACATGCCCACGGCGGCGCAGGTCGAGTACATGGCCTATCCGCGCCTGTGCGCCGTCGCCGAGCGCGCCTGGGGCTCTCCGCAGCAGAGCTTCGCCGAGTTCGAGGAGCGGGTGCGCGCGCATCTTCCGCGCCTGGACGCCTTCGGAATCCGCTATCGTCCGTTGCAGTGACCCTGCGGCCTCGTGGACCGCGGGGTCACGGGATCCCATTACCCCGTGACCAGGTGATCTCCGATCCCTCTGTCCACGAGCACCAGGAGCAGAGATGAGCGAACCGCGCCGCACCCACCCCTACGGCCGCTCCGCCGACGACGTCCGTCGACGGGATCAGCGCCTGGGGCGGGTGCGGCGCGTGCGCATCACCCAGCTGATCGTCTTCTCGGTGCTCGTGATCGCGATCATCTGCGTCGGCGTGTACGCGATCCGGGAGCTGAGCGCACCCTCGGCGGAGCCCGGGGAGATCACCGTCAAGGACTTCAGCGACGTCGCACCCGATACGAGCTGCCCCGACGAGGGCGCGATACCCCTGGCGCCCGACCAGGTGACCGTCAACGTCTACAACGGCACCTCCCGCAGCGGGCTCGCCGGCAGCACCTCCGCGGAGCTCGTCGAGCGCGGATACACGGCCGGCGAGGTCGGAAACACGCGCGAGGCCGGGGACATCGCCACGATCGTCTACGGGCCCGACGGCTATCTCGCCGCCCAGTCCCTGCTCGCGCAGGTCGGCGACGCGACGCTGAGCCTCGACGACCGCGAGGACACGACGGTGGACCTGCTGATCGGGGACGACTTCGAGGGACTGGCCGACTCCTCCGCCGCGCAGAGCGCGCTCGAGGCGCCGGTGGAGATGCCGGAGGGCTGCGGCTGAGTCGTCGGCCGCGAGCACTCGGGCACTCGGTCACTCGAGCACCCGGTCGCTCGAGCACTCGGTCGCTCGAGCCTCCGAGCCTACGGGGGTCAGTCGTCCCAGGTGCGGCGGTCGCGCTCCATGGCGACCCCGATCCACAGCGACACTCCTCCGCCGAAGAGCATGAGCACCACGATGGTGCCGAAGACGACCGCGGTGCCCGGGGAGCCCGGCATGAGACCCACCAGCAGCGAGTTGATGCCCCCGGTGTCGGCCCGATGGGGCTCGGCGTCCGCGAGCGCGGGGTCCACCTCGATCGACAGGGTCGCCGAGACGGGGACCCCGGCCTCATCGCGCACGTGGTAGTCGATCGAGGTCGTGCGGCCGGTGAAGCTGTCACCGGGGTCGAAGCTGACGGCACCGTTGGCGGCGATCGAGTAGACGCCCTCCCCCGGGATCACCAGACGGCTGCCCTCCCCCTCGTCGAGCTCCGAGAGGTTCGTCGCCGACAGCGAGCTGAGGGTCACGGTGTCCTCGTCGAGCGGCTGGGCGGCGCTGCCGGCGGTGTCGTTGCCGAGCACGTCCACCACGACCGGGGTGCCCGGTGCGGTGGTGGCCTCGTCGTCACGAGCGGTGGGGACGACGTCGGAGACGACGGCCTCGAGCGCCGCCGAGGTCCGGTTGTCGGAGTAGACGGCCTGTCCCGCGATGCGCACCGACGTCGCCGTCCCCGTGAAGCCCTCCTCGGGTGTGAAGGTCGCGGTGCGCGCGTCGAGCTCGATCGTCCACACCCCCTCCCCGGGCACGGAGAGCGTCAGGCCGTCGTCGGACAGCTCGGCCCCCTCCGGCAGCGCGGACGCGTCGAAGACCATCGAGTCGGAGCGGACGTCGCGCACATCAAGGGTCAGGTCGAAGACGACCGGATTGCCGGGCGTCGCACTCATGGCGCGGTCGACCATCACCGGGTAGGCGGTGCGCAGGATGCCCGGCAGCGAGGTGTTGCCGTCCTCGTCGGCACCGAGCACCTCCATCGGCGCGGTCAGGCGCACGTCCTCGCTCTCCGGCGAGAACCGGACGGTCTGAGCATCGCGGTCCAGGGTCCAGACCCCCTGGCCGGGGATCTCCACGCGCGTGCCGTCATCCGAGGTCTCCGAGGAGTCGCCCGCCTGAGGGCTCAGCTCCAGGGTCGACGGATCGATGTACTGCTGCTGCTCCGAGAGGGAGAAGAGGATGTCCTGGCCGTAGGGAGCGGACCAGTACAGATCGGAGATGATCGGGACGGTGAGCGAGGCCTCTCCGGCGCCGACGGCCGCCCCCTCCTCGTCCTCGACGACGAAGCGCACCGGTGTGGGCTGGTAGCCGAGGCGTGCGCTGCCGGGGAGATAGGTCAGGGTCGCTCCGTCGGCGGAGAGCTGCCAGGTCCCCTCATCGGGAACGGTCAGCCGGCTGCCGTCGGAGAGGACGGTGGAGCCCGGGCTGAGCCCGTCGAGCGTGAGCTCCACGGCGCCGCCCTCAGGGACGTCGACCTTCGAGGACAGGTCGATGCCGACCTGGGCGCCGGCCGAGGAGTGAGCGCTGATCTCGGCGAGCTCGAGACCCTCGGGGACGATCTCGGTGGGCTCGGAGGCACGGCCGGTGGAGGAGCTCGCGATGCTTAGGGCCACCGGCAGCGACGGGTTCTCGACCCCCTCGACCGGCGTGAAGACGAGGTCGTCGTCGATCAGCGACCAGATGCCCTCTCCGGCGACGTCCAGAGTGCGGCCGTCGTCCTCGAGCTCCATGAGGCCCTTCTCGGTGTCGTCGAGGTCCTCGGGCACGGAGAGGCGGGCGGTCTCGAGCTCGAGGTCGTCCTGATCGGCGTCATCGATCAGGGACAGCAGCGGCACGACGGTGACCGCGCCGGGCACCAGGCTCACGGTGCTGCTCTCGAGCGGCAGATCGAAAGGACCGGACTCACCGAGCGCCGACGCAGGCAGCGCGGTGCAGACCGTCAGGAGCCCCGCGGCCGCGAGAGCGGCACCGCGCACCGTCAGCGCCTGCCGGACGGAGCGCGGCCTGCGTTGACGCGTCGACTCGAGCACCGCACCAGCGTAACAAGCACGTAGTGTGGGTCCATGGATGCCCAGGACGCCGTGCCCGCAGCCGTCCCCGATCTCGTCGCGCGGGGTCTCCGCACCGATCGCGCTCTCCTCCGCCCCCTCGTCGAGGCGCTCGAGGCCTGGATGCCCGCGCAGCGCTGGTTCGCCCACAAGGGCGACGGTGCCATCCACCTGGAGATCGTCGGCACCGCCACGCTCCTCGAGTCCCCCGATCACTCCGTCAGCTGGACCGTCGTGGAGGTGACGACCGATGTCGGGCGCGCGCTCTACCAGATCCCGCTCGTGCTGCGCCCGGTCCACGAGTCCGACAGTCCCGGAGGCTCCGGCGCGGCCGACGGTCTCGACCGGTCCGACGGGTCCGACGGGTCCGATAGGAAGGAGCTGGGAGCCCGGATCGGGATCCTCGATGGTCCCGGCAGGCTGCTCGTCGTCGACGCCCTGCGCGACGCCGACGGCCGTGCCGCCGTGACCGCGCTCCTGCTGAGGACGCTGCCCATCGAGGGCGAATCGCTCGAGCTCTCCCCCTCCGGACTTCTCTCGCGGACCGATCTGCCCGTCAGCCCCGATGCCCGCAGCCGCCTGCTCTCGGGCGAGCAGTCGAACTCCTCGATCGTGGTCGAGGAGGGCGGCGTCCCGCCCGTGATCCTCAAGGTCTTCCGCGTCCTGCAGGACGGCGAGAACCCCGACGTCGTGCTGCAGGGTGCTCTCAGCGAGGCGGGCAGCACACGGGTGCCCACCGCGGTCGGCTCCGCGCGGCTCTCCGTCGGCCCGCTGCGCGGCCATGCCCTGTTCGCCCAGGAGTTCCTCCCCGGCGTGGAGGACGCCTGGCGCACGATGCTTCGATCGGCGGCCGCAGGCGAGGACGTCTCGTCGTCCGTGCGCGATCTCGGCGCCGCCGTGGCAGAGGTCCACCGCGGTCTCGCCGAGGCGCTCGGCACCTGCCCCACCCCGCCGTCCGAGGCGGCGGCCGCCGTCGGCCGGATGATCCGACGCATCGACGAGGTCGCCGCAGCGGTCCCCCAGGTCGCCGCGCATCGCACGGCGCTCGAGGTCCTCTACGGATCCTGCCTCGAGGTCGCATGGCCCGACCGTCAGCGCATCCACGGAGACCTCCACCTCGGGCAGGTGCTCTCCGCCCCGGGCCGCGGTTGGGTGCTGGTCGACTTCGAGGGGGAGCCCCTGCGTCCGCTCGCCGAGCGGACGCGGCCCGACTCCCCCATCCGGGACGTCGCCGGGATGCTGCGGAGCCTGGACTATGCGGCCGCGGCCGTCGAGCGCGAGCAGGGCACGGATCCGGCCGACGCCGCTCGGTGGGCGGGCCGTGCCCGGGAGGCGTTCCTCGCCGGCTACGTCCACGAGGCCGGGCTCGACACCCGCGCCGACACCGCCCGTCTGCGGGTGCTCCTGAGCGCCTTCGAGGCCGACAAGGCCGTCTACGAGGCGCTCTACGAGGCACGGAACCGCCCCGACTGGCTGGACATCCCCCTCAGCGCTCTCGAGCGCATCGGCGAGCGCGCGCTGGCCCTGGAGGAGCGCGCCTAGTCGCACGCTCCCGGCCCGGCCGCCTCGTCGTGCGGGTCATCTCGCCTCGTCGGTCTCCGGGAGGTAGGGCGCGCTGGTCGCACGGACGCTCAGGCGCACACCGATCACGACCTCCAGGAGATCTCCCTGCGGAGTGTCCCAGACGAGCTGGCGCAGCCCCCCGCGCTGCGTGTCCCCGCAGCGGGCGAACCCCTGGGAACGGGCCGCGGCGTCGGCCCCCGCGACCAGTGCGGCGAGCTCACCAGGTCGCCAGCCCGGTGTCCCGACGCTCGCCATGAGCTCGCTGACCAGGCACATCGTCTCGAGTCCCTGCCAGAGAACGCCCGAGTGCCGCTCCCGTGCGGGACGGCGCACGATGAACTCGCCGAGGGACGGCTGCTCCTGGCGCAGTTCGGCGATCATGACGTCGAGCAGACGGGCGATGCGATCGTGCGCCTCCTCCTGCGCAGCGATCGAGGAGTCCTCGTCCCGGCCCGCCCCGGCAGCGCCGGCGACGGTGCTGGCGACAGTGCCGTCGACGTCCTCCGCCGAGCTCCTGCGGGCGGCGTCCTGCTCCCGCCCCTGAGGTCCGGGCATGATGCTCCCTCCGCCCGCTGCCGCGATCGGCAGCGCTGATGATGATCGTGGTGGTCCTGCTGATGGTGCTGATCGTGGTGCCGTCTGATGCTGATCGTGCCGCCGCCGCACTCGACGGCCGTCGGTCCGCGGCCCTGGCATGCCATCCGCCGGAGCCATGCCATCCTCCGGAGCGGTCGCACGGCGATCCGGTCCACGCTACCGGTCGACCGGTTCAGCGCACGATGGGGAGGACTCCCCATGATGCCGCTCCCGGCTGTGAGCGCGCCGGAGCCGAACCTCGACCTCGGACGTCCGGCCGATCAGCCCTCGACCGGGACGAACTCCACCGGAGAGACCGAGGAGTAGCGGTCCTGGCGGATCGCGACGACGCCGACGCCGCCGATGAACGGGGCCAGGGCCTGCGGGTTCTTCCCGGGATTGGCGAGGATGACCTGGAAGCCGAAGTGGCGGAAGGACTCCATCGCGGCGGTGATGAACTTGCCGGCGCCCTTGGAGAAGGCCTCGTCGATGATGATCGGCGCATAGCGGGGGACGTCGATCCCCGTCCCGGCGAGCTGGTAGCGCAGCGCCGCGGCGAGGCAGAACGTGGTCAGACGCTCGTTCTGGCCGCCCGAGAGGGGACCCCCGGACTCGTGCGCGTGCACCACCGTGCCCTCGGCATCGACCTCCTCGGCATGGAAGTGCACGTGACGACGCACGTCGAGGATCGCCCGGGAGACCTGGTCCTCGCGGGTGCGAGCGGCGCTGATCATCTCCATCAGGTGCCGCAGCGACAGGAAGCGCTCCTCGGCGAGCTCGCGGTCACGGCTCATGTCGTTCAGGGCGGTGTCGGCGACCGCCGCCTCGAGCGCCTTCTTGAACTCGTCCAGCGCCGCCAGGTGCACCGGCCGCATCGACAGCTGCAGGAAGCGTCCGGAATGGAACTCGACCTGGGAGAGCAGGGCGTTGATCCGCTGCAGGCGCTTGCGGATCTCCGCGGGCTCGCGGGCGATCGCGGTGGCCAGGGCCTGCACGTCGCCGAGGGTGTTGGAGGTGAAGAAGTCGAAGAAGCGGTCCTCGACCTCGGGAAGCTTCTCCTCCTCGATGCGCTGCAGGATCGCGAGGTAGTCCTCGGCCGCGTCGAGCGTCGCCGCCGTGTCACCGGCTGTCGCCGGCCAGCGACGGGAGAACTCGCGCATCGCGGTGCGGATGTCCTCCTCGGCGCGCGAGGTGCGCCGGGTGAGATCCATGAGCTCGGCGTCCAGGGTCGCCGAGGCGTCCTTGGTGACCTGGTCGATGTTGGAGATCAGCAGGGTCGGGGCGATCGCCGCGAAGCGCTCGGCGAGCTCCTGCTCGACCTCCGGGGAGAGCCCGGAGTCGGCGACCTTCCCCTGCGCCTCGGCGAGCCGCTCGGAGGCGCGCTCCGCCTGCTCGGTGAGCTTCCCGGCCGTGCGCACGACCTCCAGCAGCTCGGCGTCGGTGTCGGCGATCGCGCGCTCCACGTCGTCGATCTGACGGGCGAGCTCCGTCAGCGCGGCCGAGCCGTCCTCGGCGGCGCGGACCATGTCGCGCAGGTTCGCGACCCGTCGGGCGACGGAGGCGGCATCGATGTCGTCCCACTCGACTGCCGCGATCGACTGCAGGGCGTAGAGGCGCTCGCGGCGCTGCTCACGCTCGTCCTCGACATCCTTGCGCCGCGCCTGCGCCTCGAACAGCGCCTGCTCGGCGCGGGTGCGCTCCTGCTCGAAGACGGCGCGCTTGGCACGGTTGTCGAAGCCCAGCACCCACTGGGAGCGGTCGTTGATCTGGCGATCCGCGTTCTTCTCATGGCGGGTCGCGGAGTGCTTGACCTGGCCCGAGCGGAGGACGGCACGGTGCAGGCGGGTGAACTCCTCGAGGTCCTCCGCGCACACGTAGTCCATGCGGGAGGCGATCTCGTGGCTCAGCCAGGGATGGAACTCGCCCTCCTTGACGTCGATCTTCGCCGCGAGGGTGCGATCGTCGATCCCGACCGCGGGGCGGCGCAGATCGGTGTTGACGCGGTTGTAGGAGATCCGTCGACGCAGCCTGGTGCGGTCGATCACCGCGGCGACCTTGCGGTACACCCGCTCCGGCACGAGGATCGAGCGGGCCAGCCCCCGCAGCGCCTGCTCCGCGGCCGCAGTCCACTCCTCCTCGCCGGCCTTGACCTGCAGCAGCTCGGCGGCGAACGGCAGCTCGGTGGGCGCGATGCCGACCTCGGCGGCGATGCGGTCGCGCAGGGCGACGTCCTCGGAGTGGAGGTTCGAGGCGCGCGTGGTCAGCGACTTCAGCTCCTGGCGGGTGTCCTCGAGGCGGGAGGCGAGCTCGCGGACCTTCGCCTCGGCCTCCCAGCGGGTGCCGTCGGCCTGCTGCTCCTCCTCCTCGAGCTTCTCGCGCAGTGCGGCGACCTCGCGCTGCAGGGCCAGGAACATGTCCTCGCCCGCCGGGGTGGACAGCTCCACCGTGGCGAGCTGGGAGGCGAACTCGGCGGCGCGCTCGCGGCGGCGCTCCCGCTCGACCTCGAGGCCCGCGATCTGCTGCTTCCAGTCATCGATCTCGCCGCCGCCGGCACGACGGCGCTGCTCCTTGAGCTGGGCGAGATCGGCGCGGGCCTCGGCCACGTCCTGGGTGAGCCGACGCTGCTGGGCGGCGGTGCGGTCCCGCTCGAGCTGCAGCCGCTCCTCCTCCTCGCCGAGCAGCCGCACCAGGTGCTGGGCGGCGAACACGTCGATGTCGCTGCGGCGATCGACCAGGGCACCACCGCGCTCGCGCATCTCGCGCCAGGAGGTGTGGTTCTCGCGCAGGGTGCGCAGCAGGTCCCTCTGCTCGCGGGCCGTCACGAGCGCCTCGTAGACCTCGGAGAGGTTGTGGAAGTTCGCGAGCGCCTGATCGGCCAGCTCGAAGGTCCGCGGGGCGTCGAGCATGTAGTCGCGCAGGAGGGCGTTGACGTCGCCGAGCTCCTTGGCCGACTGGATCTTGTGCAGCAGCCCCAGCGCCTTCTCGTCGGGGATCCCCAGCAGCTGGCAGAACGCCGCGCGGTACTCGCGGAACTGGCGATAGGTCTCCGTGCCGGGGAACGCGGCGGCGAGCGCCTTGCCCTCGATCTGGCTGGAGACGAAGGGGCGCATGTCCGCGACGTCCAGAGGCTGGCGCGCGATGACGTACAGGCTCTTCACGTCGCTGTCGGCCGTGTGGCCGGCGTGCAGGAGCAGCAGGCGGCTCAGCTGCGCGGTCCCGCCGCGGCCGTCGGAGTAGCGCAGGGAGATCACCGACAGCGTGGTCCTCTCGCGCAGCACCTCCTGGCTGAACTCGCCGGTGGCCTGGTCGTAATGCATGGCCCAGGCGCCGCGCACGTAGCTGGCCACCGTCCGTCGGTACTTCGAGCGGTTGGGGCCGGCGTCCGACGCGGCGGCGTTGAACTGGAGTGTCCGCGGAGGGGTCAGCAGGGCGCTGATCGCGTCCAGCAGGGTGGACTTGCCGGTGCCGGGCCCTCCGGTGAGGAAGAAGCCCTTGGGGGAGATCGCGAGATCGTGGGTCCCGTGGAAGGTCCCCCAGTTCGACACCTGCACGTGGGTCAGCCGCCACTGGCCGGGGTGCGGGTGGTCGGGGTCGACGTCATGCTGGTCGGTCCCCGCCTCGGGGGCGGCGACGCCGGGCAGGTCGAGGGTCGTTGCGTCGGATTCCACCCCAGAAGGGTACCGGCCGCGACGGCTCCCCGAGAGCCCTGCCACGACAGTCAGCGCAGCGCCCCCGCAGCGATCGCGGAGGCCATGCTCGGCGCGAGGGGCAGACGCGGGATCAGCGTCGCCTGGGCGGCATAGTAGAGGTCCGGCTTCCCGGACCACACCGTGCGCGCGACCCGCACGCACCGGTCGAGCTGGTGATGCCAGGATCCCCCCTCGCGGTCGAGGAAGAACTGCTCGGCATGGTCCCACCAGGCGGCGTAGTCGTCGGCGAACCGCTGCTCGCCGGTGCGCCGATGCATGGCCGCGGCGACGCCGATCGCCTCGGCGAGCACCCAGTGGAGGCGATCGTGGGTGACCGGGACTCCCGACCAGTCGGTCGTGTAGACGAAGCCGGGTGCGCCGTCGACCGACCAGCCGTCGGCGACGGCCCGATCATAGAGGGAGACCGCGGCCTCGAGCGGAGGGACCGGGAGCTCGGCGAGGGCCGCATGGCCTTCGCCGAGGGAGGCCTCGAGATGGAGGATCAGCCGTGCCCATTCGAGGGCATGGCCGACGGTCGCGCCGTAGGGGCGGAACTGGTCCTCCCGCCGATCGCCGTTGTACTCGGGCAGCACCGTCCAGTCCGCGGCATAGTGCTCGGGCAGTCGCCAGCCGTGCTCTCCCGCCCGCAGGGTCGCGAAGCCCGCGAGACGGGCGGCGCGCTCGTGCCAGATCGGTCCGACGACGTCCCCGGCGGCGAGCATCGCCTCGACGGTGTGCATCGTCGAGTTCATGCCGCGATAGTCGGAGGCGACCTCGAAGCCGACATCCCAGGAGTCGATCACGAAGCCGTCGGCGTCGAGGAAGCGCTCCTCGAGCAGATCCAGCGCCTCCTCGAGCAGGGTCTCGGCGCCCGGGAGGCCGGCGACCCGAGCGGACGTCGCCGCGAGGACGACGAATGCGTGGTCGTAGGCCTGCTTGCCATCCGCAGGATCACGGTCCGCGGAGTGGAACCAGCCACCGTGCTCCTCGTCCCTCAGCGGTCCGGCGAGTGCGGAGAGGCACGTCTCGGCGACGGGTCTGCTTCCCGGGATCCCCGCCAGCGCACCCAGGGAGTGCACGTGGACGGCGCGGGCGGTCAGCCAGGTCTCCGGCGTCCGGGCCGTCGCCTCGCCCGAGGCGTCCAGCCAGGCGGCGCCCGTCGGCCCCGCGATCTCCCGCCGGCCGAAGCCGAGCAGGCGCTCGAACTCCCCCTGCAGCCACCCGCGGTGAGCGGGCAGCTCCGTCCAGGCGCTCACACCGCCACCCGCTCGGAGGCGCGGGCCAGCACCGCGAGGTCGTTCGCGCTGCGCAGGACCTCGGGCGAGACGAGCGCCTCCTCGAGGCCCGCTGCCGACGTATGGACCATCACCGTCTCGGTGGCGCCGGCAGGGAGCGTGATCAGGGCGTCCTCGACGAACGCATCGGGGGCGACCCTGTCCGCCAGCAGCGTCAGCTGCACGACGAGGGAGCGGGCCGTGACCTCGACCTCGTACCCTCCCTCGACCGCCCGCGCCCGCGCCTCGACGGGACGGTCCTCGAGCCGTGCGTCCTTGATCTCGCTGAAGAGGTGCACGGTCCTCAGGTCGCCGAACTCGGCCACGAGCGCCTCGGCGGTCGGATCCTCGGGTGTCGCGGCGCAGGCGGGCACCGGCACCGTCCGGACGCTGCGCGCCGAGACGCTCACGGGGATCCGATGCGCACCGTGCTCCGTGCCGTCGAAGCCGATGCGCCGCAGGACGAGCTCACCGACGATCCGGTCATCGGTGTCGTTGATGAGGCTCGCCTCCAGAGCACCGCCCGCAGCTGCGGCCCCAGCCGCAGCTTCGACCCCAGCCACAGCCGCGTCGTCGGCCGCGGGAGCGCCCGCCTCCGCGGTCGGCGGGGCGAGGACGATGCGGCGCGGGGCGAAGCTCTCCCGCAGCGCGTACCACAGCGGCTTCGGACGCTCCGCCCAGTCGACAGCCGCCCATGAGGTCACGGGCCAGCAGTCGTTGAGCTGCCAGACGAGGGCTCCCGCGGTGCGGGGCCAGTGCCGCCGGTAGTGGTCGAGCGCGAAGCCGACGGCGCGCGCCTGGTTCAGCTGCGTCGCCCAGTGCCAGTCCGCGAAGCCCTCGGGGACGCCGAGGTGGGCCGCCAGTCCCGCGTCGAGCTTGGCGTTCCCGTCCTCCGCCTTCTGATGGGCGAGGAAGACGGGATGTCCCTTGGGGTCCTCGATCTCGGTGAGCGGGGTCCCGTCGACCGCGAGCCATTCCTGCAGGGTCGCCCAGGCCGGGGGGCCCTGGAACCCGAACTCCGAGCAGAACCGCGGGATGTCGTCGCGGTAGTGGACGTAGTCGCGGCGGTTCCAGACCTCCCACTCATGATGGGTGCCGTGGTCGGGATCGTTGGGGTGGACGCCCGTGGGCGCCGTGCCCGGTGAGTACGGGCTGTTGACGCTGTAGGGACGGGTCGGGTCCAGCTCGGCGACGATCCGGGGGAACAGCTCCGCCGCGTAGTGGGCGCCCCAGCTGCGGCCCTCGAGATCCTCCTTCCAGCCCCAGTCCTCGTAGCCCCACACGTTCTCGTTGCCGCCGTTGTAGAGGACGAGGCTCGGATGGGACATGAGGCGCACGACGTTCTCCCGCACCTCGGCCTCGATCTCCGCGCGCAGCGGCTGCTCCTCGGAGTACGCGGCGCAGGCGAGCAGGAAGTCCTGCCACACCATCAGCCCGGTCTTGTCGCAGAGCTCGTAGAAGTCGTCGGACTCATGGATGCCTCCGCCCCAGACCCGCACCATGTTGCAGTGCGCGTCCAGCGCCTGGTCGATCCGGCGCTCCAGGCGATCGCGATCGATCGTGGTGAGCAGGTGGTCGTCGGGGATCCAGTTGACGCCCTTGGCGAACACAGGCCGACCGTTGACGACGAGCGTGAAGGGGGTGCCGTGCTCGTCGGGCTCGGTGTCGACCTCGACGGTGCGGAAGCCGACCCGGCGCGACCAGGCGTCGAGCGGCGCATCGTCCTCGCTGAGCTCGAGGCGGAGGTCCACGAGGGGCTGCTCGCCATAGCCGACGGGCCACCACACCGGCGCATCCGGCACCTCCAGGGTGATCACTGCGCTGCGCTGGTCACCGGGGACGACGACCTCGACGGAGCGTCCGAGGGCGCTCAGTGCGAGGACGACGTCACCGGGACGGGTGCGGTCGAGGCGGACGTGGAGCTCGGCCGCCCCGGTGGTCCCCTCGAGGCGGATCACGGGACGCACCTCGGCGAGGCGGGCCACGCTCCACCGCTCCAGACGGACCGGCCGCCACAGTCCGGCGGTCCGCAGATCCGGACCCCAGTCCCAGCCGAAGCTCGAGGCCATCTTCCGGGTCGCGTTGTAGGGCGTCGGGTAGGCGCTCGGACGGCGGTGCTGGCGATCGTGCTCCGCCGAGGCGACCGCGGTCGCGCTCTCGATGTCCACCCGCAGCTCCTTCGCGGTGCCGTCGAGCCGGGAGCCGACGTCGTAGCGCCAGGAGCGGTGCATGTTCGTCGTGGCGCCGAGGACCTTCCCGTCGAAGGAGATCTCGGCGAAGGTGTCCACGCCGTCGAAGGCGAGCTCGACGCGCTCGTCGGCCCGGGGGGCGGTGAGGTCGAGCGCCCGCGGGTCGAGCCGGAGGCTGTAGACCCAGCCCAGATCGAACATCCACTCCTGCTCGCGGGACACGTCGTCGCGGTACGGATGGTCGATGGCGCCCGCTGCGAGGAGAGCGGTGTGGCTGGTCCCGGGAACCTCGGCCGCGACGGAGGCGGGGAGGCGGTCGGCACCGGGCCCCGTGGGCGCGAGCGTCCAGCCGGTGCGCAGCTCGACGGAGTCCGCGCGGGTCGAGGTGGTGGGGGTGCTGCTCATTTGACTGCTCCTGCGGCGAAGCCGTTGTAGATGTATCGCTGGAGGAAGAGGAAGACGATGAGGGTCGGCAGGAGCACGATGAGGATTCCTGCGGAGATGATCTGCCATTGCGCGCCGTACGGTCCCATGAAGCGGAACAGCGAGGTCGAGATGACGCCGAGGTCGCGCGAGGGCATGTAGAGGAACGGGATGTAGAACTCGTTGTAGATCGCGATGCCCCGGACGATGATCACGGTCGCGATCGGCGGCTTGAGCAGCGGCAGGATGATCTGGAAGAAGATCCTCAGATGCCCGGCACCCTCGAGCGCGGCCGCCTCGTCGAGCTCCTTCGGGATGTTCCGGATGAACTGGAGGAAGATGTAGATGCTGACGATGTCGGTGCCCATGAAGAGCACGATCGGGGCGCCCAGGGAGTTGAACAGGCCCAGGGCGTTGATGATCTGGAAAGTCGCCACCTGGGTGGTGACCGCCGGGACCAGGGTCGCCAGCAGGAAGAGCCCCGTCACGGCCCCGCGGCCCCGGAAGCGGAAGCGGTCGATCGCGTAGGCCGACGCGGCCCCGATGAGGATCGTCCCCGCCACCGCGATCACGAGGATGATCGCGGTGTTGCCGAAGGCCTGGAGCATCTTCCCGCGGGTGAACGCGGTCACGAAGTTCTCGAGGTTGGTCCAGTCCTCCGGGGGAGTGAACGGGCCGGTGGTGAGGAACTCCCGCTTCCCCTTGAACGCTCCGAGGATGATCAGGGAGATGGGGAGGAGCACGGCGATCGAGCCGAGGATGAGGGAGAGGTACTTCCCGAGGGTGAGCAGGGGGCTCAGAACGGATCGACGTTCCATGATCAGCGTCCTTCCTTGCCGGCGGAGCGGCGTGCGGCGCGCTTGGCGGCACGGCGCGCATCCCGCTCGTCGTCATCGTCCACGAGGGTGCGCTGCACCCAGGTGACGATCAGGACGAGCAGCAGCAGCACGACCGCCATGGCCGAGGCCAGCCCGACGTTGTTCAGCTCGAAGGCCATGCGGATGGTGCGGATGACGAAGGTCTCCGACCCGTTGGCGCCGCCGGTCATGATGTAGGGGATCTCGAACACGGACAGCGAGCCCGAGATCGCGAGGATCACGGAGAGTCCGATGATCGGGCGGATGGCCGGAAGGATCAGATGGCGGAACTGGTCCCAGCGATCCGCACCGTCCAGGGCGGCGGCCTCGTAGAGCTCGCCGGGGACCGACTGGATCGCCCCCAGGAACAGCACGAAGTTCAAACCCATGTAGCGCCAGACGGAGACCGTGGCCAGGGTGATGTTGACCATCGCCGGATCGCCGGTCCACTGGGTGATCAGGCTCTCCAGCCCGAGGGACATCAGGAGCGTGTCCAGACCTCCCTCGGGGCGGAGGAAGTTGTTGAAGATGAGTCCGATGGCCACCCCGTTGATGAGGTAGGGGAAGAACAGCAGTCCCTTCCACAGGTTCACGAACCGCACCTTGAAGCTGAGGATCGTCGCGAAGTACAGAGCCAGCGCGAGCTGGACGAACGACGCGATGAAGTAGTACAGCGACACGTAGAAGACGCGCAGGTTGTCGGGCTGCGTGAAGATCTGGACGTAGTTGTCCAGGCCGACGACGTTCCGGGTCCTGCTCAGGCCGTCCCAGTCGGTGACCGAGTACCCGAGCATGTTCAGCACCGGGAGGTACGTGAAGGCGATCAGGAAGACGAGCGGTATCGCGAGGAACAGCCAGGGGACGATGCGGGCGGACACGGACCGGCGGCCCGGCGCGCCGCGATGCCGCGCGCGCCGGGCGTCCGGGTCGGTCGTCGGAGCCGACGACGTGGTGGTGGACATCAGGGACTTCCTTCTCAGGCGCCGACGGAGGCGCGACCGGCGTTCCACTTCGCGTTCAGGCCCGCGAAGAGATCGGCCTTGGACTGGGATCCGGTGCGGGCGGCGTCGACCACGCTCTGGCGCAGGCTCGGGGAGTCGAAGCCGATCTCCGAGGCCTTGTCGATGTCGGTCAGCAGGGTCTCCTCGCCCTCGGCGGCGGGGTTGAGGGTGATGTACTCGACGCCCGTGGCCTCGAACTCCTGCAGGGACTCCGGTGTCTCGCCGTCGACGAGCGGGCTGAGCCCCTCCTGGGAGGCCGCGTACCCGGACTCGTGGATGAACCAGTCCAGCCACGCCCGTGCGGCGGGCTTGTTCTCGGAGTTCACGTTGACGCCGAGGTTGTAGTCACCCGAGGTCACCGCATGCAGGACCCCGTCCTTCGCCGCCGGGAAGGGGATATAGGAGATGTCGGCGGGATCGCCGCCGGCCTCCTCGACCGCCTGGCGCATCTGCGGGATCGCCCACGAGCCCAGGAACATGGTGGCGATCTCGCCGTCGGCGATCATCGTCTTGGACAGCTCCCAGTTGGTGCTCGTGGGGTCCGCCTCGGTGAGGCCCTTCTCGACGAGGTCGAACAGGAGGCTGTCGATGACGTAGTGGTCCTTGCCCTCGCTCCAGAGGTCGTCCTCATGGACCATGGTCGACAGGAAGTCCACGTCGACGCTGATGCCTCCGCGGAAGTACTCCCACGCCGTCAGGGGCCAGCCGTCCTTGTAGTTGGTGTAGACCGGGTCGGCCTCGGGGTAGGTCTCCTTGATCTGCCCCATCGCCGCGATGAACTCCTCAGGGGTCTGCGGCGGGATCGTCACGCCCGCCCCGTCCCAGAGGCTCTTGTTGATGAGCACGCCGTTGGCGTTGCCGAGCACCGGGATGCCGTAGCTCTTCCCGTCGAAGGACTTGTCGACGATCCAGTTGTACTTCTCCTGGAAGTCCGACAGGTCGCCCAGCGGCTCGAAGAAGTCCGGCAGCTGGTCGCGGGTGATCGTGTTGGGGATCGCGAGGACGTCGCCGTAGTCCTTCGTGTTCATGCGGGTGCGGACTTCGCCCTCGTAGTCCGTGATGCCCTCGAACTCGACGTTGACATCCGGATAGGTCTCGTTGAAGCGATCGGCGTACTCGTCGAACGTGCCGCCCTCGAGGAGGTCGGTGCGCCAGGTGAGCACCGTGATGTCCCCGGCGATCGCGTCGGGGTCGTCGGAGCCGGAGCCGGAGCCGGAGCAGGCGGTCGCCGCGAGGGCGAACAGGCCTGCCGTTCCGGCGAGGGCGGTCCGGCGGGTCATGGTGGGGCGATGGTTCGACATCGTTGTCCTCTCGTCAGATTGCGGCTAACTTAGGCCGTCGCACAAACAAAGTCAAGATCGTCGATGAACTGGGCGTTCGCGCCTCACGGAGCGAGAACAAGCAGGTGGAGACCGCTCGCCGACACCGTCGGACCGTCACGGAACGGTCTCGGACCGCCACCGGGGCGACGGCATCCCGTCCGCGGGGCCGACGGCATCCCGCCACCGGGGCGGCTTCGCCGTCGCGGCGATCCCGGCGATCCGGCGGTCGCCCTCAGGCGCCGCCGTCGGCCGGGGCCGCAGCCACCGACCCCGACAGCCGCACGGTCGGTGCCGGGGCGCGGACCAGCTGCGGCGCCTCCCCGTCCATCGCCCTCCGGGCCGTGCGCCCGACCAGCCGTCCCAGCTCATGCAGGTCGATGGTGACCGCGCCCAGCGGAGGGTCGGCCAGTCGAGCGTTCGCCGTGTCGTCCCAGGTGAGGACCGAGAGATCCTCGGGAACCCGGAGGCCGCGGTCGGCGGCGGCGCGCAGAGCGCCGATCGCCATCAGATCGCTGTCGCACAGGATCGCCGTCGGCCGCTTCGCAGCATCGAGCAGCTCGCCCGCCGACGACCGGCCCGACTCCTCGCTGAAGTCGCCCTCCCGCAGCACCACCTCGGCACCGCGGTCGCGACAGGTCTGCGCGAACGCCGTGTCACGGGTGATCGGGTGCAGCAGCTGGCCGGGCCCCGACACCCGAGCGAGCCGCCTGTGCCCGAGGTCGATCAGGGTCTGCGCTGCGGCCCGCGCCCCCTCCGCGTTGTCCACGAACACGTGCCACACGTCCTGGCGGGACTCCGGCCCGCCGAGCAGGACCACCGGCACCCCCAGCGATCCGACGACCTCGAGGCGATCGTCGTCCGACGCGGCATCGACCATGATCACGCAGTCCACGGCGTCGCGGGAGATCCAGGAGTCCCACAGCGCCCGCTCCTGCGATCCGTGGCGGGCTGTCGCGACATACACCGCATCGCCGTCCGCCCCGAGCTCGACCTCGATGCCCTGGACGAGCTCGGCCATGAACGGGGTCAGCTCCGTCGTCGGCCGGGTCGTGCCCTGCACGAGCCCGACGATCCGCCCTGGCGACTGCCGCACAGCCTGCTCCCCTCGCTCGATCCGTCACCCGATCCGTCACCGGATCCGTCACCGGATCCGTCCGATGACTATATTCGTCCCTTGACGAATGCTCGCGGAAGGCTACGGATGACTCCCCCCAGGTTCCAGGCGATCAGGGCTCCCCTGAGCAGCCGCGCCGTGCTGGTCGATCACATCCGGAGGCGCGGGACGATCAGCCGGGTCGAGCTCACCGAGGTCACCGAGCTCAAGGCCCCGACGGTGAGCGCCGCCGTCAAGCGCCTCATCGACGAGGGCCTCGTCACCGAGTCCGGACGCGGCGTCTCCACAGGCGGCAAGCCCCGAACCCTCCTGCGTCTGCGACCCGAGGCCCGCTACGTGATCGGCGCGCACCTCGGCTTCACGTCGTCGACCCTGGTGATGATGGACTTCGCCGGGAACCTCGTCTCGCGCATCCGACGGCCCTGGGCGCCCTTCGGCCCGGACCCGACGAAGAGCATCGCCTCCTGGGCGACCCTGGTCGACGACCTCATCCACCGCGCGGACGTCGAGCGCAGCCGCATCGTCGGGGTCGGCGCCGTATGCGCCGGGCCCCTCCGCCAGGACGACGGCCTGCTCTCCGCGCCTCCTGAGCTGGCGGCGTGGATCGGCCTGCCGCTGCGGGAGATGCTCGAGGAGTCCCTCGGCCTCCCGGTCATCCTCGAGAACGACGCGAGCGCCGCGGCTGCGGGGACATCGCTCCTCGATGCGCATGATGCCACCAGCGGCGCTGTCCTCTTCCTGTCAGACGGCATCGGAGGCGGGTTCCGTCATCTCGGCGAGGTCTTCGGCGGCTCCCAGGGCAACGCCTGCGAGGTCGGGCACCTGTGCATCGATCCCGACGGGCCCCCGTGCTGGTGCGGGGCCGACGGATGCCTCGAAGCCCTGGCCGGGCCACGCGTCGTCGTCGGTAGAGCCCGAGAGGCAGGAGTGATCGGGCCCGGACGCGACGCCCCCACCCAGGAGCAGTTCGCCGAGGTCGCACGCCTAGCCCTGCGAGGGGACGAGACCGCGAGCGCGATCATCGAGGACAGCGCACGCCTGGTGGCCCTGGGCGGACAGGCGCTGGTGGCCCTCCTGGACCCCCGTGTGCTGGTGCTCTCCGGCCCGGGATTCGCGGTCGCCGGTCCGCTCTACCTCGAGCACATCTCGCAGCGGATCGCACGGTCCGCCTTCGGGCGCCTCTCCGATGTCGAGATCGTCATGGACGAGACAGGGCACGACGCCGCCGCCACCGGAGGAGCCAAGATGCTGCTGCGCAGCGACGCCGCGCTCCAGTGAGCACGGCGCTCGGACGGAGCACGGCGGACCGCACCGGCCGCGGCGGCTCCCCGAGGACCCCGGCAGGCCATCACCGACGGCCATCACGGACGGGTATCACGGATGGGCATCACGGACGGATCAGCGTGATGCCCGGGGAGGTCCGCTCGCCGAGGGCCACCACGGCGTCGCAGGCGGCCTCGAGATCGATCGTGCGCTCGACGAGATCCTGGGGACGGAGCCTCCCGGAGACCACGAGATCCAGCAGACCCGGGTAGTCGGACGCCGCCATCCCGTGGCTGCCCAGGACACTCAGCTCCTGCGCGATGACGCGGGGCAGGTCGAGCACCGGCGCCTGGGCGAGCAGGCCGATCTGCACATGCCGCCCGAGCGGAGCGAGGGCCAGCAGCGCCGCATTCGCGGTGAGTTCGCGGCCCAGCGCCTCCACGGACACCGACGGCCGCTCCCCCGAGGCCTCGACGATCGCGGCGGCGATGTCCTCGGCCGCGCTCAGTCCGCTCGAGTCGACGGTGACGGCGGCACCGTGGGCACGTGCCAGGGCGAGCGCTCCCGGGGCGATGTCCACGGCGACGACCCGGGCGCCGAGGGCGGCGGCGATCATGATCGCCGAGAGACCGACGCCCCCGCAGCCGATCACCGCGACCGTCTCCCCGGGGCGGACTCGGGCGCGGTCGGCCAGCCCCCGGTAGGCGGTCGCGAAGCGGCAGCCGAGCGGCACCACGGCCTCCGCCGGGAGATCCTCGGGGACCGGGACCAGGTTGTGGTCCGCGGCATGGATGAGCACCTGCTCGGCCCATGAGCCGTGATGGGTGAACCCGGGCTGGGTCTGCTCGGGGCACACCTGGGACCGGCCGTCGGCGCACTGGGCGCAGTCCCCGCAGCCGCACACGAAGGGGACGGTCACGCGCTCGCCGACCTGACGGGCGCGCACCCCCTCGCCAGTCGCGGCGATGCGGCCGACGAGCTCATGGCCGGGGACATGGGGCAGCGACACCGTGCCGTCGTGGCCGGCCCAGGCATGGTGGTCCGAACGGCACAGGCCCGTGGCCTCGACATCGAGCACGGCCCCTCCCGGCGGAGCCGCAGGCCGAGGCAGGTCGCGGACCTCGGGACGGGTGCCGAACTGCTGGACGAGGACGGCGCGCACAGATCCTCCGGGCGGGGCGGGCCGCAGCCGGAGGACGGCCGCGGACGAGGTCAAGATCATTCCAGGGTAGTCCCAGTACCCTTACCCATCAGTCCATCGCCGGTTAACCTGAGGTTCACGGTCGACCCGCCTCCGGCGGACCGGCTCCGCCGCGGCGCGACCCTCCGTGCGGCAGGGCTGCGTCCCGGACGCCCCGGCCGGGCCCCGGTGCCGAGGTGCGGACCGGGGCATCGTCGTGACAGTCGCCGTGAGGAGTGCAGATGCAGGAAGCGAGGACCGGCCGACGCCGGCTGCTGCCTCCTGCGACCCTGCAGATCTGGACCTCCGCTCAGGCAGCATCGACGGGCGCGCCGAGAAGCACGGCGGACGACCAGACGCGAACGGCCCAGCTCTGGTCGCAGGTGCTTCCCGTCGGCGTGTGGCGCGAGACCCTCGGCGACGCCGTGCTGACCGCCCGCACGGAGGGCACGGGCGTCTCCCTGCTCGCCGCCCGCGGCGACGCCCTGATCCGCCGCGGCCCGGTCCCCGGCGCATCAGCCGACGACGCCGCAGCCGCCGGAGCATCAGCAGGCGCCGGAGCATCGGCCGACCGTGCAGCGGCCCATGGTGAGGTGCGCATCGATCTCGCGCGCGAGGACGCCGACTGGCTCTGGTTCGACGGCGATGTGCGATCCGTCGTGTGGAGCGTGGAGCAGGAGGCATCCGGTCGCTCATCATCGGTGGATGCCGGATCGGGAGGTCTGCCCTCGATCACGGTGGTCATGCCGACCTTCCGCCGCGAGGCCGATGCGACGGCGCAGGTCGCGCGCTTCGCCGCCATGGACGTCGTCGGCCGGATCGTCGTCGTCGACCAGGGCGGGACGCTCGCCCGGCATGAGGGCTTCGCCCGTCTGCTCGCCGCGCAGGACAGCGGCACTCCGCAGGACGGCGGGGCTCCGAAGGACGGGCATGCCCCGCAGCACGGCAGGACCTCCCGCGGACCTCGGATCGAGCTGTTCGTCCAGCCGAACCTCGGAGGCTCCGGCGGCTACGCCCGCGGGATGCTCGAGGCCGCATCCGATCCGTCGGCCGCGATCCTGGTCTCCGACGACGACGCCGTCATCGACGAGGAGTCGCTGCGCCGGATGCTCGTGCTGCAGGCGCTGGCCGAGCGCCCCACCGTCGTCGGCGCGCCGCTGTTCTCCTCGCTCGAGCCCCTGCGGCTGATCGCGCACACCGAGGAGGTCGACGCCCGCAGCTTCCAGTGGCGCCCCGCCGACGGCCTGCGCGGGGCGACCGACCTGACCGGCACCACTCCTGAGCGCTGGGGCTTCCTCTCCGCGCACGACGACGCGAACTACACGGGCTGGTGGGCGACCCTGTTCCCGCCCGGCACCGTCGACGATCTGGGCCTGCCCCTCCCCTACTTCCTGAAGTGGGACGACGCCGAGTACGGTCTGCGCGCGACGGCCCGCGGCTATGCTCACGCGGTGCTTCCGGGCACCGCGGTGCATCATCCCCCGTGGAACGCGCACCGCACGCAGATGACCTGGACCGCGCGCGTTCTGCATCGCAATCGGCTCGCGACCGCGGCCGCCTACGGCGCCTCCCGCGGAGTCATCGCCTCCTCGCTGCTGCATCAGATCAAGCACATCCTGTCCGGCCAGCATCTGACCGCGCTGCTGTGGGAGGAGGGCCTGGACGCCTTCCTCTCCGGTCCGGGGACCTGGCTCGGCAGCGACCTGGGCCGCGCTCGCTCCGACGGGCAGCGGATCGTGGACGCCTGGGAGGCCGAGCAGGCTGAGCTGGCTGAGCAGGTCAGGAGGGCCGATGCCGTCGCCCTCCGGCCGACGCGCACCGGTCCGCTCCCGCTGCCCCTCGCCGCCGCCCGTGCCGGAGCGCTCCTGCTGCGGCGCGATCGCGCACCGCGCGTCGTGATCGCCCTGCACGGGGACGAGGTCCGCTGGCGCACGACCCTCGGCGCCGACGCCGTCGTCATCGTCGACGACGACCGGCGACCCCGCTCCACGATGATCGTCAGCGCGAGGACGGCCCGCAGCCTGCTGCGACGCACCCTGCGCACCCATGCACGGATCGCGATCGGATGGCGCCGTCTGCAGCGCCGCTATCGCGAAGCGCTGCCCCACCACACCGCCGCCGAGGCGTGGCGCCCGCTCTTCGCGGCCGACGACGCGCCCGCCCCGACCGCCTCCACCGACAGGACCGCCCGCTGATGTCCTCCCGCACGAACTCCTGGAACCGGCGCCTGCGCAGCGCCGGCGGGAAGATCCTGCGCCGCTACCACCTGCTGCCCGGCGGCATGCCCGACGGGCTGGGCGACGACGAGGCGCTGCGCGACGCCGTGCTCGACGGGGAGGTGCTGGTCTACTTCCCCGACACCGTCGACAGCCTCTACCAGCTGCGCAGCTGGTACGGGCCGCTGCGCGCGCTGCACGCCCAGCAGGGCGTGACCGTGGTCTGCATGGACTCCCGGGTCGCCGCGACCGTCCGCGAGGAGCTCGAGGTCCCCGTGGTCACCATCGCCAGGGACGCCACGCTCGACGCGATCATCCTGCGCAGCGACATCAAGCTCGTGCTGTACGTGAACTACAACCCGATGAACACCGCGGCGCTGCGCTCCCGCTCGGTCATCCACGTCTCGATGCTCCACGGGGACTCCGACAAGTCCGTCTCCGTCTCCAACCAGATCAAAGCCTTCGACTACTCGTTCGTCGCCGGCCCCGCCGCGATCGACCGGCTGCAGCAGTACACCGCCCTGTTCGACGCCCGCTCGCGCTGCATCGAGGTGGGACGGCCCTCGCTCGACACCGCACCGTCGACCGAGCGCACCGATGCCGATCCCGCGCATCCGGTCGTGCTGTACGCACCCACCTGGGAGGGCGGTCAGGCCAGCGTCGCCTACAGCTCCCTGCTCACCCACGCCGAGCAGGCCCTGCGCCCGCTCCTCGAGGACGGGATCCGCGTCATCTACCGGCCGCATCCCCTGACCGGCGTGCGGGTTCCCGAGTACGGCGAGGCCGACGCCCGCCTGCGCCAACTGCTCACCGGCGACGGCTCCGCGGGCGCAGCCGCCGGCCCCGACGGAGCACCCCTGGGCCGCGTCTCCGAGGGGCGGGACCTGCAGGAGGACTTCGCCGACGCCGACCTGCTGCTGTGCGACGTCTCCGCCGTGGCCAACGACTGGCTGGCCACCGGGCGCCCCCTGATCATCACCTCCTCGGCCGACGCCGACGCCCACGACGCCGAGACGCAGCTGCTGCGGATCGTCCCCCGCCTCACGCAGGACGACGCGCCGCGCACCGCCGCGATCGTCCGTCGCGAGATCTCCGAGGACCCCAGCGGGCAGGAGCGCCGGCAGCTCATCGAGTACTACCTCGGAGACACCACCCGAGGCTCCTCCCTCGACCGCTTCCTGCGGGCCTGCCGCGATCTCGCCGCCCAGCGCGACGAGCTGTGGGGCCGGATCCGCGCGGCCGAGGACCGCGGACCCCGCCAGCACGGCGCAGGCGCCCCGGGCTCCCCTGCGAGCTGACGCCGAGCGCCCCGTATCGCGGTCCCCACACGACTCTCCCGGGCACCGCCGAATCCGTCGGACGTCCAGGTCCCCGCCTGTAGAGTGAACGCGACGGATCGACGACATGTCGTTCCGGTGAACTCGACGGATATCCGGCGCTCCCGTCCCTCGTCCTCGCATGCCGCGGGTCGTCCCCGACGGAGCCACCGAACCGCACGAAGGAAATCTGCATGTACTCACTCATCCTGCTCAACGGTGGGATCGGCAGTCGCATCGGTGCGAACCAGCCGAAACAGCTCCTGAAACTGCGAGGCATCCCGATCCTCGTGTACGCGCTCGTCACGGCGGATCGGGTCGAGCAGATCTCCCAGATCGTGCTCAACTACCCCGAGGGGTGGCGCGAGCAGATCGAAGAGGTCCTCGAGGCCTATGCGATCTCCACGCCGGTGGTGCTCGTCGAGGCCGGCGACTCCCGCCACTCGTCCGTGCAGAAGATGATCGAGCACTGCACCAACGACGACGTGATCATCCACGAGACGGCGCGTCCGCTCGTGCGCACCTCCGACTTCCAGCGCCTCATCGACTCCGAGCACGCCAACGTCTCGCTCATGTCGGAGATCTCCTTCACCGTCGCACCCGTCGACCCCGAGACCTCCCGCGTCACCGGCTCGCTCGAGCGGTCGAGGCTGCGCAACGTGCAGCTGCCCCAGAAGTTCGCCAAGTCCGACCTCGAGGCGTCGCATGCGCGGGCCATCGAGCAGGGGCTCGTCTACACCGAGGACGCCACCCTGGTCGCCGACAGCGGCTACCCCGTCCACTTCATCACCGGGTCGGACGTGAACTTCAAGGTCACCACCAGCACGGATCTGCGGATGGCAGGCTTCCTCCTGCGTCCCGAGGAGGAAGACGATGACTAAGATCGCCCTGGTCACGGGAGCCTCCCGAGGCATCGGCCTGGAGACCACCCGTCGCTTCATCCTCAACAACGACGAGATCACCACCGTGGTGATGTTCGCGCGCGACTCCGAGGACTTCCGTGAGAACGTCGCGCAGCTCGAGACCGAGCTGCCCGTCGGCCGCCGCATCATCCCGATGAACGTCGACGTCGGCGACCGCTCCGCCCTCAAGAAGGCCGTCAAGAAGGTCTACGACGAGGTCGGAAATGTCGACATCCTGGTCAACAACGCGGGGTACACCAACCCGATCCCGCTGCAGCAGGTCAAGATGTCCGACTTCGAGAAGACGATGGCCGTGAACCTGTACGGGCCCTTCACCATCGTGAAGACCCTCCTGAACCGCGGCAACCGCTTCGAGCTCATCGTGAACATCGCGTCCACGGCGGGCATCAACGGCCGCTCCGGCTGGCTCACCTACTCCGCGTCCAAGGCCGCGGTGATCAACATGAGCCAGGTGATGCGCGAGGAGCTCGCCATCTACGGCACGCGCGTCGTCTGCCTCTCCCCCGGGCGCACCGCGACCGCTCTGCGTCGCACCCTCGCCCCCGAGGAGGACCCGAGCACGATCATGCAGCCCGAGCACGTGGCCCACGTGATCGAGACCTTCGTGTCCCCGGTCGGCAAGTTCATCGACTCGGAGAACATCGTCGTCCGCCAGTGACGACAGCAGGGCAGGCCATCCTCCGGCCCTCCCCTCCCCGCACGACGCCGCCCCGCGCGCTCCGGATGATTCCGGTGTCCGCGGGGCGGCGCTGTCGTTCCGGGACCGAGCCGACGGAGCGCACGCTCCGAGCCCGGGGCACCTCGGGGCCGGCGGTGCCCGAACCCTCAACCCTCGGTCAAGCGCTCGGTCAGGACCTCGCTGCGGCCTCCGCCTTGGCGCGCTTCTTGGAGTCGGCCACGAACCGCTTGTAGCGCGGGCAGACCTCCTCTGCGGGTCCGTCCATGACGAGGCGCCCCTCATGGATCCACAGGACCCGGGTGCACATGCTCTGGATCGTCGCGATCGAGTGGCTGACCAGGAACACGGTGCCCGCCGACTTGCGGATCTCGTCCATGCGCGCCTTGCTCTTGGCGCGGAAGGCCGCATCGCCCGTGGCGAGCGCCTCGTCGACCATGAGGATGTCGGGGACGGCTGCGGAGGAGATCGCGAAGCGCAGGCGCGCCCCCATCCCCGAGGAGTAGGAGCGCATCGGCAGGTTCACGAACTCGCCGATCTCCGCGAAGTCCACGATCTCCTGGAAGCGGTCCTCCATCTCGCTCGGCGTGAGCCCGAGGGCCAGCCCGCCGATCATGATGTTGCGCTCGCCCGTGAGGTCCTTCATGAGCACCGCGTTCACGCCCAGCAGCGCAGGGTTGCTGGCCACATGGATCGTGCCGGACGCCGGCGGGATCAGTCCCGCGATCGCGCGCAGGAGGGTGGACTTCCCCGAGCCGTTGACGCCGATGATGCCGATGGACTCCCCGTGCTTCGCCGCGAAGGTGATGCCGCGCACGGCCTTCACCTCGCGCACCGCAGGCTCCCGGGCCCCCCGCGCGAGCAGACGCCTGATCGGGCTCTGCTTCTTCGCGGGACCATGCCCGACCTTCTTCGCTCCGAACACGCGGTACGTCACGTGCACATCGTTGACCAGCAGCGAGAGCCGATCGGAATCGACCTTCGCGACCGGAGCGGTGTCCAGGTCCTCCGGATCGATCTCGAAGTCGATCTCGTCCATGTCGGTCGGATCAGTTGCGACCATAGGTCTCCTCCCCCCGCCAGAACACGAGGAAGCCGACGACGAAGAAGACGACCGCCCACACGACCCCCAGCAGCCACATGGTGCTGTCGAACGGGTACGCGGGCTCGTCCAGGAGCGACGATCGGCACAGGTACAGATAGACGGCCACCGGCTGGTACGCGACGATCCAGCCCCAGCTGAAGTCGCCCACGTAGCGGTCGATGGAGAAGATGACCCCCGAGCAGTACATCAGCACGCGGATGAGATGCGGCAGCAGGTTGTCGAGGTCCGGGGTGGCCGCGACCAGCCGCGCCACGATGAACGCGCATCCTGTCGAGAACAGCCACATCAGCAGGATCGCAGGGATCAGCAGGAGCCAGTCCCACTTGATCGTCACCTCTCCCGCGAACGGGAGGAACCCCGAGACGTAGGAGATCACGATCATGACCACGACCGCCGGCCCGAGCACCGTGAGCTCGGCCAGGACCCCGGCGATCGGCAGCACAGCACGGGGGAACTGCACCGACCGGATCAGGTTCATGTTCTTGTTCAACGAATGCGATCCGGCCATCACCGAGCGCTCGAAGAAGCGGAACATGAACACGCCCACGACGATGAAGGCGATCGTGTTCTCGATGCCCGCCCGGCCGATCTGCAGCACGAAGCCGAAGATGATGACGTACACCGCCGCGTTGAGGGTCGGCGAGAGCAGGGCCCACAGCTGGCCGAGGTACGTGTTCTGGTTCTGCGCCGACGCCTTCGAGGTGGCGAGCACCCGGATGAAGCTGCGGCGGTTCCACAGATCCCGCACGTACTCGCGCAGACCGGGCCGGATGCCCATCTGGCTGAGATCGTTCTCCGCGACCGCCCGCTCGACGTCCGCGGGGGCGTACCGGCGGTCGATCGGCGGTGGCACCATCGGTGCCGCCACCGGCGCTGCCTGACCGTTCGTCACGATGCTGCTCCCATCTGGTCGAAGCCGGCACCCCTCGGCTCCGGGGTCCGTCGACTGCCGTTCATGGTAATGACAGCCGCTGTTCGCACACGCCCCGGCGCACGCGGATATCCACCTTACGGCCGCACAGCCTCGCTGGACAGGCGCGGTGATGCACATCCCTGTGACGCACGGAGCACGCGCAGCGCCTGCGAAGCGCCTGCGCGGAGCACACGGCGGACGACGAGCGGACGCTCCTCAGAGGGCGTCCAGGGCCGCCGTGAGCCCCTTCTGGAGGTCCGACAGGTCCCTCGGCACGGCGTACCGCGACCACACGGTCGCCAGGATGTCGTCCAGCACCATCGGCCCCGACTCCGGGAGATCGAGCCGCCGATAGCGGTCGCCCCCGGCGAACGCCGAGTAGTAGTCCTTGTACTTGTACATCCCTCCGCCGATCTTCCCGCCCAGCCGGATGTGCGCGTTCGGCACGCCCAGGGCGTCGGAGAAGATCAGACCGTGCAGGCTCGAGGAGATCACCATGTCGCAGGATGCGATCTCGCGTGCGACCTCCTGCGGAGTCCAGCCCACGTCGATGATGCGCACGGCGCTGCCGAGCTCGCGCAGCTGAGCGACCGGCTCCGCCTGCGCGTCGCGATAGTGCGGGATCACTCCCAGCGCATAGCGCTTGCGGACCGGACCGTCCAGCAGGAGCGGTGCGAGCAGACCGGGGTCCCCGAGCGCGATGGGACGCTCCTCCAGAGCATCCACACGGGCCAGCGTGCGGCGACCGCGGACCGCGAGCGCATCGATCGACGCACGGTCGGCGCCCTCCTTCCCCGCCCTCATGAACCCGCTGCCCCAGACCTTCGGGGTGTTCCCCTTGCCGCGGTCCAGGAGCATCTGGATCACGGAGCCGGCGCCGACGAGCTCGCACCGGTCGGCGGACGCCCAGGTCACGCGGCGGCCGGTGATGCGCTCGACGAGCGGAGGGGTGAGCTCGTCCCCGAAGTTCAGACGATGGGGATACTGCCAGCGCCACCAGAAGGTGCGGATCGGCGCGGCCATCAGCGTCGCCCCCGCAGCCTCTGCACGGTCGACCGCAGCGCGGGGCCGACCACCGGCAGCTCCTTGACGGCGTCTGCCGCACGGGAGCCGCTCAGGCGTCGCGCCGTCGGCTCCAGCCTCTCGGCGAGAGCCCCCCTCCGTGACCTCGCCCCCGGACGCGCCGGACCGGGGACGACCCGGATGCGCCCGCCGGAGACCTGCTCGAGGCCGAACCCCGCGGCACGCGCGGACCAGAAGCGGGCGCCGTCGATCGGGAGCGGTGCCGGCACGCCACCGACGACCGAGGACACCGCCACGGTCGCGCCGACGCTCCGCGCCGACACCGGCAGACGGAGCCCCAGCAGGCGCTCCCCCAGGCGCACCGTCGGCAGCAGCTGCCTCCCGCCGTGGCGGCGCACGCCCTCGATCTCGGCGAAGAACTCGTCCTCGTGCGTCGGCTCTCGGGTGGTCTGCACGAGCAGCATCGCGCAGCCGCTCTCATCGAGCACCAGACCTCGAGCATGCGCGAGGGCGAACGACGGGTGGAGCACGGCGCCGACGTCGATCGACAGGTTCCCGTGGCCCTTGGTGAAGTAGGCCAGACGGCGCTCCTCCGGCGCCGGATCCTCCCCGATGTTCGAGACCCCCTCCGGCTCGATCGCCCGGGAGCGGTCGGCGCCGAGACGGATCTCCTTCACCCAGTCGTCGATCCGCACGACCACGTGCACGTCCCAGACACCCAGGGGGAGACCGTCCAGGACCCCCCGGACGGACCAGCGACCGGCACCCGACCCGCGGAACGGCTCAGGGCTCCGGGCATCCCGGACCTCCTCGCCCTCGCGCTGCCGCGCGCGCACGATGATCTCATCGGGCTCGCCCTCGAGCTGAGGGATGCGGACGGTCGCCGAGACCGTCACGTCCGCTCCCTCGACCTCCACATCATCCAGCCGGCAGGCGATCGTCGGCGCAGGGACCGTCCGCTCGGCCGGAGGCACGAGCTCCGCGAGATCCGACGGGAGGCGCCGACGGAACTCGCCGCAGTCGCGGACGATCATCGGGGTGGGGTTCGCGGACAGGTGGGCGATATAGCGCTCGAGGCCGTCCAAGTCCCCCGCCATGAGCAGATCGATCTTGGCCCTGGTCTCGCTCTCCAGCTGACGACGGGCACCCTCGGTGCAGAGAGGGCCCAGCGCCTCCCGCAGCCGCCCGGCCAGCTCCGCGCGCTCCGTCGGGAGCATCTTCAGCCATCGGGCCCCCAGAGCGCGCGCGAGAGGACGGCCGAAGGGCCGCTTCAGGAGCGCGTCGCGGCGCTCTCCGGGCTCGGTGCGCTCCTCCACGACCGCGGCGACGCGCAGAGCGAGCTCCGCATGCGAGGCCGCGGTGCGCCTGCCCAGCGTCAGGTTCTCCCCGTCGGCCCGGTATCTGGCCAGGTAGTAGTCCATGTCGGAGAGCACCGAGATCTTCCGCGCGCTGAGATAGACGGCGGCGATGAAGGGCTCGTCCTCGCCGACGGTCAGGTCCTCGGGGAAGCGCAGCCCCTCGCGCTCGATCAGACTGCGGCGGATCAGCTTCGTCGGGCCGAGGGTGTTGAACACCCGGTCCTCCACCAGGTCCGCGTCCAGCACCGTCCTGCGGAACATGCTCGAGGGGACCTTCCGTCCGTCCATGCCCGCCAGGCGGCCGAGCACGACGTCGGACTCCTCCGCGAGGGCGACGTCCACCATCCGCTCGAGCGCCTCGGGCGTCAGCAGGTCGTCGGCGTCCAGGAAGAAGACGAACTCTCCGCGAGCCGCGTCGATGCCGGGGTTGCGCGCTCCGCCCGCCGTGCCGGAGTTCGCCTGGGTGATGACAGTCATCCGAGGTTCCTGCGAGGCCAGCCGGGAGATGACCTCCCCGCTGCCGTCCGTGGAGCCGTCGTCCACGACGATCAGCTCCGCACGGTCCTCGGCGATCGACTGGTCGAGGACCGAACGGATCGACTCGCCCACGTAGTCCACCGCGTTGAAGCAGGGGATGATGACGGAGACATCGGGGATGGTCATCAGGAGTGCACCTCGCGCATCTGTGGCTTCCGCTCCGGGGTCGGCACCCGAGCGCCCGCGCGGACGCCGCTCGCCTTCCAGGACGGGACATCGGCCCGTCGACGCCGCGCACGGTACCAAATCCGCTCCGTCGCGATGCTTCCGGGCCGCTGCGAGAGTACCGTCCGATGCTGATGGCCCCGACACCGCGAGGGGAGCCGAGCACGGTGCCGATCACACGGGGATGTGCGCCGTCGAGGGTGCGCGCGCCAGTACAGTGGATCCTCGTCGAGGTCCGTGCGCACAGCCCTTCCCGGCCCGCTCGGCGGCGTCCGTCCCGGGCCGCCCCGTCGGCCCGTTCCGTGCACGGTCCCGCGACCTCGAGAACAACCGAACGCCTGAAGGAGCCCCTCGGCGATGAGCCAGAACGAGTCCTCCGGCAGCGACGCGCTGCCCGTCCACCGGATGACGGTGCCCTGGGGTCGGGTGAGCGGCCTGCGGCGACGGCTGACCCAGACCGTGTTCGCCCTCGCCCCGTTCGTCCTTCTGGCCATCGGGGTGCATCCCGCGATCGCCGTCATCCCGGCGATCTACCCGGCCTTCATCCTCATCCGGCGCGGCTATCGGCGCCTGCGCAAGGGCGTCACCCGCACCGCCCTCTCCGGTGAGCACGGGATCCGCCTTCTGCTGGGGCTCCTCCCCCTCGGGATCGCCTGGAGCCAGGGCACGACGGGCGCCGCCGGCTGGGTGACCGCCGCGCTCTTCGCCCTCCTGCCGCTCGCGGAACCGGTCGTCACCCGGGTCGCCCCCGGACGGAAGCTGCGCGTCAGCAACCTGCCCGGGATCCCCGACACCCGCCCGCCGCGCATCCCCGTCAACCTCGTGCTCATGCTCGATCTGGTGCTGACGGTGCTCGCAGCAGTCCTGATCCTCGTGGGCGCGCCCGTCGGCGCCCTGCTCCCGCTCCCGCTCATCGGGCTCGCCCTGGCCGGCTTCTCGGCGCTCGACTCCTTCCGGCGCATCCGCGAGTCGGTGGACTCCGACAACGGCCTCTACGCCGCCGTCGAGGCCTACGACCCGAAGTTCGTCCTCTACTACGGCGTCCCGGCCGGCTCCTCCTACCAGGTCGGCATGTGGATCGATTACCTCGAGCGGATCGGCGAGAAGTTCATCGTGGTGCTGCGGCGCACCTCCGCGTTCCGCGAGATCTCCGCTCTCACCGACGCCCCCGTCGTGGTGCGCACCAAAATCTGGCAGCTCGACGACGTGATCACGCCGACCATGACCGCCGCGTTCTACGTCAACAACTCCGCGCCGAACGTGCACCTGGTGCGCTACCCGCACATGACGCACGTGCAGCTCCTGCACGGCGACAGCGACAAGGCCTCGAGCTTCAACCCCGTCACCGCCCTCTACGACCGGATCTTCGTCGCCGGGCAGGCGGCCATCGACCGCTACGAGAACAACGGCGTCCACATCCCGCAGGAGAAGTTCACGATCGTGGGTCGCCCCCAGGTCGAGTCCGTCGAGCAGCAGGGCCCCCAGAACATCCCCGTGCAGACCGTGCTCTACGCACCCACCTGGGAGGGCCACTACGCGGACACGAACTACGGCTCGCTGCCCGTCGGCCCGCAGATCATCCGCGAGCTGATCGCGCGGGAGCGGACCGTCGTGTTCCGCCCCCATCCCTTCAGCTATCGCAACCCCGACGCGCTCGTGAACATCCGGGAGATCCATCGGATGCTCGAGGAGGACGCCCGCACGAGCGGTCGCCAGCACCTCTACGGGGCACCCGCCGAGAAGGAGCTCGACGCCTTCGGCTGCTTCAACGCCGCCGACGCCATGATCTCGGACGTCTCGTCGGTCGTGCCGGACTTCCTGTACTCCGGCAAGCCCTACGGCCTGGTCACCATGACCTCGACCGTCGACGAGTTCGAGAGGGCGTTCCCCCTGGCGCGCTCCGCCTACGTCATCACCCGCGACCTGTCGAACCTGGACGCGGCGCTCGACGAGCTGCTGCTGCACGACTCCAAGGCCGATCAGCGCAAGGCCACACGCGAGTACTACCTCGGTCCGTTCCCTCCCGAGAACTACGCGGGCGCCTTCGTGGACGCCGCACGGCATGTCGTGCTCGTCGAGCGCAAGCCCGTCGCGGCTCTGAACGCGCGCGCCGAGGACGAGGAGGGCGGCGAGGACCGGCGCGGCGGAGGCACCGGCCAGGAGTCCCCCGAGGGCGAGACCGACCACGAGGACTGAGCGTCCCCGCTGATCGGCTGATCGGCTGAGCGGTGCAGCTCAGCTGATCAGCCGCCCGGCCGGTCGGTCCGCCAGCCGATCACCTCTCCGGCCGCCCCTGCCGCCAGTAGCCCATGAAGGACACCTGCGTGCGGTCCAGTCCCATGTCGGAGACCAGGCGCCGACGCAGGGCCTTGATGACCCCGGCCTCTCCGGCCAGCCAGGCGTAGAACGCACCGTGGCCCGTGGTGGTCTCCCACAGGATCGTCGCGTCCACGTCGACGTCCTCGAGCTCCTGGGGAGCGTGGCCCTCCTGGGGAGCAGCGCCGTCGTCGGCCGCGCCGTCGTCCGCCGGACCGGATGTCGCCCGGGCGGCATCGCGGAAGGCCTGCGCGGAGTCCGCCATGACCCGCTCGACCTCGGCGCTCAGCAGCTCGCCATGCGGGCGATCACCGCGCTCGAGCCAGCTGACCTGGACGTTCGACCGAGTCAGCACCTTCTGCGCATCGGAAGCGTGGGGGATCTCGATGAGGGCGTGGCCGCTCATCGAGTCCGGCAGCGCCTCGAGGATCGAGCAGATCGCCGGTGCGGCGGTCTCGTCCCCCACCAGCAGCAGCATGCGCGCGGTGCCGGGCCGGAACTCGATGCCGCCGTAGTCGGGGCCCAGCAGGTGCCGGTTCGGGCCGAGCAGGGTGATCGTGTCCCCCTCCTCGGCCTGCGCCGCCCAGCGGGCCGCGACGCCCTGGCCCGGCTGCGGGTCCGGATCCAGGTGCAGGACCATGTCGATGTCCAGCTCGGGATCGGGACCGAGGTTGCCGGGGTGCCCGGCGGCGCGCTGCTCGCGGATCGTGTAGGTGCGCATCCAGCCGCGGTCCGCCGGGTCGACCTGCAGCCAGATCCGGTACCAGTCGGCGAGGTCCTCCTCCGCGACGTGCGCGGAGGGTCGAACGTTCGCGAAATGGTCGGTGCTGGCCTCGGGACCGGGGATGATCAGCTTCACCCGCAGATCCAGCGGATGCCCGCCGACCCCGAAGTGCACCAGCTCCGGGGAGGTGAAGGTCAGTCGCACCAGGTTCTCCCCGATGCGTCGCACCCTGGCGACGGTCAGCTCGAAGGCCAGGGTGGGGCTGATGTCGAGCGCGGAGACCCGCACGGGCGCGGACGCCCCCTCATCGGAGACCGCGGCGGAGGCGGCGTTCCCGTCGGCGGCGGTCGCGTCGGCGGCGGTCGCGTCGGCGGCGGTGTCGGTGTCGGTCATGGTGTCCTCCTGGTGTCGGACGGGCGGGGCGGAACGGTCTCGGCCCAGCGGCAGCACCATCGGCGTGCCGGTGACCGGATCGGGAGAGATGTGGGCGTCCAGTGCGAAGACCTCATGGGCCATCTGCTCGGTGATGACGTCCGCGGGGGCGCCCTGGGAGTGGATCTCGCCCTGCCGGACGGCGACCAGATGATCGGCGTACCGGGCGGCGAGGTTCAGGTCGTGCAGCACGATGGCGACGGTGGTGCCGCGCTCCCGATTGAGGTCGCGGACCACATCGAGCACCTCGAGCTGATGGGTGACATCGAGATAGGTGGTGGGCTCGTCGAGCAGCAGCACGTCGGTCTGCTGGGCGAGCGCCATCGCGATCCACACGCGCTGGCGCTGTCCGCCGGAGAGCTCGTCGATGAGCCGGTCCTGGAGCTCGTCGGTGCGGGTGGAGGCGAGGGCGCCGGCGACGGCCTCCTCGTCGGCGTCGGACCACTGCTGGAACAGACCCTGGTGCGGGAACCGGCCGCGGGAGACCAGCTCGCGGACCGTCACCCCGTCGGGCGCGATCGGGGTCTGCGGCAGCAGGCCGAGACGCCGCGCGAGATCCTTGCCGCGCATCGAACGGATCTCGCGCCCATCCAGCAGCACGCTGCCCGACGTGGGCGGCAGGAGGCGCGACATGCCCCGCAGCAGCGTCGACTTCCCGCACCCGTTGGCCCCCACGATGATCGTGATGCGGCCCTCGGGGAGCGCCAGGTCCAGGCCGTGCACGATCTCCCGACGGTCGTACGCCAGATGCAGGTCCTTCGCTTCGATCAGCGCCATGAGTGCGTGATCACCTTCCGGTTCCGGTGCCAGCGGCACGAGTGAGCATCCACAGCAGGAACGGTGCGCCGAGCGCGCCGGTCACCACGCCGGCGGGCAGCTGCACGTCCCCGAAGGCGTTCTGGCCGATGATGTCGGCCGCCAGCACGATCACCGCACCCACGAGAGCGGACACGGTGAAGCTGGGGCGGCCGACGACGGACCGTGCGATCGGCCCGGCCAGGAACGCCACGAACGAGAGCGGGCCCGTCACGGCGACGGTCAGGGCCGACAGCACCACCGCCACCAGGATCAGGGACACCCGGGTGCGCGGCACGTGCAGGCCGAGGCTGGTCGCCGCCTCGTCACCGAGCTGGAGGATCCGCAGCCTCCCCACCAGCATCGCGAGCACCGGGACCAGCACCGCGAGGGAGACGGCCAGCACGAGGACGCGGTCCCAGGTGGAGGTGGACAGCGACCCCACCAGCCAGTGCATCGCGTCGCTCGCCTGCTGCGAAGGGATGCGGGTCAGGACATACGAGATCAATGCGCTGAGCGCCGCGGCGACACCGATGCCCACGAGCACGAAGCGGTTGTCGACCGCACCGGCCGCACCGGGGCGCGACGCACCGGCGACCGACAGGATCAGAAGAGCGGTGGCGACGCCGCCCGCCAGCGCGCACCAGAACAGCGTGCGTCCACCGAGATCGAAATAGGCCATGGCGATCACCGCGCCCGCCGAGGCTCCCAGCGTCACCCCGATGACATCGGGGCTCGCCAGAGGATTGCGCAGCATGGTCTGGAAGACCGTGCCGGAGAGGCCGAAGGCGACGCCCGCGAGCACGGCCACCACCGCGGTCGGCAGCCGGTTCTCCATCACGATGAAGGAGATCCCGGGGATCGTCTCCCCGCCGATCACCCGCAGCGCATGGTCGAGGTACACCATCGGCGTCCCCACCAGCACGCGCACGACGACGAGCCCGATCAGCACGAGCGCGAGGACGGCACCGGCCACGAGGGCGCGCCGCGTCCGAGGTCCGGCCATCACAGCCCCACCTGCTTCCGGGTCCGGATCAGCACCACGAACACGGGCACGCCGATCAGCGCCGTCATCACGCCCACCTGGACCTCCTCCGGCGGGGAGATCACACGCCCCACCACATCGGCCACGAGCACCAGGGCAGGACCCATCAGCAGGCACAGCGGCACGATCCGCCGATAGTCCCCGCCCACGGCGAGGCGGGCCGCATGCGGCACGACCAGGCCGAGGAACCCGATCGGACCGGCGAGCGCCACTGCCGCACCGCACAGCAGGATGATCGCGATGCCGAGCAGGATGCGCGCCCGCCCCACGTGGACGCCCAGGCCGACGGCGGCCTCGTCCCCCATCGCCAGGGCGTTGAGCACCCCCGTGGCCGCGAGCACGATGACCGACCCCACGAGCATGAACGCTCCCACGAGGGCGACCTCACCGAGGCTGCGGGCCCCCAGCGTGCCCACCTGCCAGAAGCGCATCCGATCCAGGGACGCCTGGTCCAGAAGCACGAAGGCGTTGACCACGGAGCCCAGTCCCGCGGTGATCGCGGCGCCCGCGAGAGCGAGCTTCACGGGGGTGGCCCCGTCACGGCCCATCGAGGCGACCGCATACACGAGCACGGTGCCGACGGCGGCTCCTGCGAAGGCGAGCACCATGAACTGGCCGACCTGCGAGGCCGAGAGGAAGTAGACGCCGAGGACGACCGCCGTCGACGCCCCCGCGTTCAGCCCCAGGATCCCGGGATCCGCGAGAGGGTTGCGGGTCATGCCCTGCATGGCGGCGCCCGCGACGGCGAGCGCCGCACCGACGGCGATGCCCGCCGCCGTCCGCTGCAGGCGCGAACGGATCACGACATGGTCCGTGAGGGACCCGTCGTAGTGGAGCAGCGCATCCCAGACGGTCGCCGGTGGGACGGTGCGCGCTCCGACCATGAGGGAGAGCATGCACGCGAGCAGGAGGACGAGGATGCCCCCGACGATCGCGAGCAGGGTGTGGCGTCGCACGGGGCTGGATCAGCCCTGCGAGGTCTCGGCGGCCTCGATCACCGAGGGGACGAAGTTCTCGAGCGCCCACGGCAGGCTCAGCGCGTTGGCGGCGGAGACCGACAGGGTGAGATGGTCGTCGGCCGAGAGCACCAGTCCGCCGGAGGCGACCGCGGGGATCTGGGCGAACAGGTCGTTGGCCTGGAAGTCCTCGACGGTGTCTCCGGCGGAGGCCCAGGTGTAGAAGACGTCGGAGACGAGCTCGTCGGCGCGCTCGGCGGACCACTCCATGTAGAAGCTGTCCTCGCCCTCGGTGTTCTCCGTGACGACCTCGGCCTGCGTCATGCCCAGCGCCGTGAAGAAGCGGGGGCGCGTGTCGCCGCCCGTGTAGAGCGCGATCGAGTCGTCGGCGAGGCCGAGGGTGCCCGCGATGAAGGTCGACTCCGCGACCGCAGGGTTCTCCTCGCCCACGGCGGCGAGGTCCGCGCTGACGGTGTCGATGACCTCCTGCGCCTGCTCGGCGCGGCCGGTGGCCTGGCCGACCGCCGTCAGGACGTCCTCCCAGCCCGCGGTGTAGTTCGCACCCAGCGGCCCGATCGTCGGAGCGATCTTGCTCAGCTGGGTGTACTCCTCCTCGGTCAGCCCCGAGTAGGCGGCCACGATCAGGTCCGGGGTGAGCGCCGCCATCTCGTCCAGATTGACACCGTCGGCCTCGGAGTAGGTGGTGGGGGCGTTCTCGCTGCCCCAGCCGGCCCCGAGCTCCTCGAGCTTGGCGTCGATCCAGTTGGTGGAGGCGTTGTCGTTCCCGCCCCATTCGACCGTCGGCAGGCCGACGGGCACGATGTCGAGGGCGAGCACGCTGTCGCCGTTGACCCAGGACACGGTGACGATCCGGGTCGGTTCCGCGGGCACCTCCGTCTCCCCGTAGATATGGGTGATGGAGACCGGGAAGGCGCCGGCGTCGGCCGAGCCTGCATCGGAGGCGGCCGAGCCGCCGGTCGAGCCGGTGGACGCGTCCTCACCGCTGCAGGCGGCGAGAGCGGGCACGGCGAGGGCGGAGAGCACGAGCGAGCGTCGGTTGAGCTTCACGGAAGATCCTTGGTCGACGGAGAAAGCCCAGGTCAGGACTTTAAGGCGAGGCTCACCTTATTACGCAACGAGAATCGGCCACAAATGACGGATCGCGTTGTGGACGCCGCGATCGGCTCCCGTGCACGTCACGCGCCCGCGCCGCCGGGCGATGCGTCGGAGATCACGTTCCCGTCGGAGATCAGGTTCCGGAGGACGCCGCTCCAGCGGCGGCTCCGTCGGCAGGTCCCTCGGCGCCATCCCCGCCGTCGTCCTCGAAGCCGTCAGCGCCGTCGTCGTCAGCGTCGTCGGCGTCGTCGGCGTCGTCCGGGTCCGCGGCATCGCGAGGATCCTCCAGGCCGCTCACCCCGGCCTGCCGGTACAGCGCGATGAACTCGCGCGCCGTGTCGGGGCCGATCATCAGACGCAGCACCGGAGAGACCTCGAAGTCGTCGCCCTGCTCGTCGAGCAGGCCAGCGCGCTGGATCTTCGCGATGGAGGCACGGACCTCCTTGGCGAAGCCCGCCTCATCGGTCGACGTGGTGCGCCGGTAGGCGGCGAGCGCCTGCTGGATCTCCGCCTCGGAGACCACGGTCCGCTGACCGCGGGAGGACTGGGTCAGCAGCATCTGCCTCAGCACCAGCAGCAGCACGGAGTCCAGACGGTTCAGACCCGTCAGACGGCGCAGCAGCTTGGGCGCGTCGGGGTCCTCCTCGCTCTGCCGCACGAAGGCGACCTGCGCATCATCGTCGACGATCAGCTCGAGGAACATATCGGCCAGACGGTTCTGGATCGCCGTGCGGTCGCGCAGCAGCTGCGCATAGCGCGCGGCATCCCGCCGACCGTCGATGAACGGGCCCTGCAGGAGGCTCACGAGGACACGGCGGGACTCGTCCACCAGTGCGCCCCCCGGTGCCGACGCTGTGATGTCGGCGTCGACGGGGGCCTCGGACGGAGAGGATGCAGAGCTGGTCACGGTGCCACACTGTACCGGCGCCCGCCCGCAGCAGTGGCACACTGGCGCCCATGACCCCGGACCCGTCGTCGTCCCCCGCCGACTCGTCCCCCGCCGACTCGTCGGCAGCCGCAACGCAGCCCCGACGACGCCGCATGGACGACGAGACCGTCGAGCGCGTGCTGCGGACGGTCGAAGCGATCCCGGCCGGCCGCGTCGCCGCCTACGGGGAGATCGGTGCGATCGTCGGCCTCGGTCCGCGCCTCGTCGGCCGCATCATGCGCACCTGGGGCTCAGGCGTCCCCTGGTGGCGCGTCACCCGTGCCGACGGCGACCACCCCCTGGTCGAACGCGCTCGCGAGCACTGGGAGGCGGAGGGCATCGCCATGAGGCCCGACGGGCGAGGCTGCCGGATGGCCGTCTGCGGCGCGGACCTGGAGCAGCTGCGCGCGGCCTCGCAGGAGGCCTGCGCAGACCTCGACGACCCCGCCGCGCATCGCAGCCTCCGCACGGCGGAGCACGATCACTCGACGGGCAGCTCGTCCAGGAAGTAGAAGGACGGCACCTTCGCCGCATAGTCGTTGCCGTCGAGCTCGCGCCAGGTGACGATCTCGCTCGACCCCTCGCGCTGCTGGGCATGCTGCGTGGCCAGGAACATCAGACCGATCACGCTCGCCAGGCCCTGCTCGGCCGGATGCGCCCGCAGCACGTCCCCGATGGACGCCTGGCCCGCGGCGCCGCGCACCGCGTTGACCTGCCCCGTGAGGCCGACGATGTCGATGTCGTTGGTGCGCACGAGATCCTCGAGGACCTCCACGCTGAGCGCCGTCGCGTCGTGGACCTCCGCCTCGGCGGGGGCACCGGGGTCCGTCGGATCCTTCAGACGATGCTGCGCGACCGAGCTCAGCCGCACCCGCGAGAGATCCAGATCCATCGGGAACGGCGCCTTCGAGGAGACCTCGTCCTTCTGCGCGAGCGCCACGCCCTGCGCCTCCTGCAGGGCCTCCAGCAGCACCCGATGCTGACGGAAGTCCTGCGAGCGCACGAAGCGCGCGAGCGACCGGTACAGCTCGGTCTTGACGTCGAGGACCTCCTGCGCCGGCTCGTAGAGGTCGGAGAAGACGTTCGCGAGGCGCTCCCGCTCGCTGCGATCCAGCACCCGCGCGAAGTCCCTCTCGAGCAGCCGATCGACGAGCTCCTGCGCCGTGCGGGTCTGCACCGGGTCGTTGAGCATCCGGAAGAACGCCGTGAAGGTGCGGCCCACCGTGGACTGCCCCAGCAGATCGTCGCCCGCGAGCAGCTGCTCGAGGATCTCGCCCCGGGAGGACTCCGGGGAGAGGATCTGCTCGCGCAGATGCAGATCCACCGCCCGCAGGTCCTCGCGGTACTGGAGGAAGTCGCTCGAGAGCTCCTGGGCGATCTGGAGGATGTCCCGCAGACGGTCCACCGACGCCTCGGTGCTCGGCAGCATCAGCTCGCCCTCGGCGAGCTCGCGGATCTCCGCCTCGATGCGCTCGCGCCGACGCTGCAGGTCCGCGAGGCGGATGTCGCGGTCGGACTCGGTCTCCTGCACGAGCCGCTCGAACTGCTGGACGACGAGCGTCAGGCGCGACTGCGTGGTCGTGGGGCGATGCTCCTCGAGGGAGGCGATGAACTGGATCGCGTCGATCGTCGCCGGGGACGGCTCGAAGGTGGTCTCCGGATGCTGGGGGTCGTCACGGCGGGTCAGATACCCCTCGCGCACCCAGCCGTCGACGTACTCGGCGGCGGTGCGGCCGCTGCCGGGCTCCTGGTCGTCGTCGTGCAGGAGATCCAGATGCGCCCCGACGCGGGCGATGAACTCGCTGCGCGGGAGCCGTCGGTCGCCCGGCGGCAGCACCGCCTGCAGGATGGACAGCACTGCCGGAGCCTTGTGGGCTGCGAGCAGGCGCCAGGTGCTCGCCCGACGCAGCTGCTCGTAGGCCTCCTTGCGCGCCGCGACGGCGCTCTGGCGCCGGTCGGTCCACCGGTTCGGCTCGGTCGTGGTCACGAGGGGAGAGTCTAGCGACGGCCGTGCTGAAGGGGCGAGACGCGCTGCCGTCCGCCACCTCCTCGCAGGATTCGGACATCACCCCTTCCGCACTCGTCGACGGGACGGGTATGATCGCCCGTGAACGTTCACGATACCAGCTCGCCGCCGGTCACGAACCAGGAGACGCCTCACCGATGAGCACCCCGCTGCCGCCCGCCGACCGCACCGATCGCTGGTGGGAGGAGCTGCCCGGCGGCCGGAATCGGCTGCGCGGCCGCGCCCACCTGCACTCCGACGCCCCCGAGATCCGTCTCGACGGCACCTGGGACTTCTTCTTCGGCACCCGTGCGGACGGCTCCGACCTCGCCGAGGCCGGCACGATCCAGGTCCCCGGCATGTGGCAGCTGCAGGGTCACGGCGCCCCGCAGTACACCAACGTCATCTACCCCATTCCCCGCGACGTCCCCCACGTCCCGGACGAGAACCCCACCGGGCACTACACCCGCACCGTCGACGTCCCCGCCGACTGGGCCGCTCAGATCGCCGACGGCGCACGCGCGCTGCTGCGCTTCCAGGGCGTCGACTCCGCCGCCAAGGTCTGGATCGACGGCACCGAGATCGGCGTGACCGCCGGTTCCCGCCTCACCCAGGAGTTCGACGTCACCGACGCCCTCGCGGAGCCCGGCGACCACCGGCTGGACGTGCGCGTCGTGCAGTGGTCCGTGAACACCTACCTCGAGGACCAGGACATGTGGTGGATGTCCGGGATCTTCCGCAGCGTCGACCTGCTGCTGCGTCCCGTCGGCGGGATCCACGACCTCGTGACGGTCGCCGACTACGACCCCGCCACCGGAGAGGGCTTCCTCTCGGTCGAGGCGCACGACGCCGACGGCGAGGCGATCGAAGCGCGCGTGAGCGTCCCGGGCCTGGGCCTCCACGACGTCCCCGTCGTCGCGGGCGAGGCGATCCCCGTCGGCGCCGTGCGCCCCTGGTCCGCCGAGGAGCCGACCCTGTACGAGGCGACGGTGTCCGCAGGCGCCGGCACAGCCTCGCGCGCGGGCGCGGGCGCGGGCGCGGGCGCGGACGGGGGCGAGGGCGCGGGCGCGGCCGTCGAGACCGTGACGCTGAGGCTCGGCTTCCGCCGCATCGAGATCGACGGGGACATCTTCCGCGTCAACGGCGAGCGCGTCGTCTTCCGCGGGGTGAACCGCCACGAGGCGGACTCCGTCGTCGGCCGGACCCAGCACCTCGGCAACCAGGAGCTGGACGCGGCGCTCATGAAGCGGCACAACCTCAACGCCGTGCGCACCTCCCACTACCCGCCCCACCAGCGCTTCCTCGAGGTGTGCGACGAGGTCGGCCTGTACGTGGTCTGCGAGGGCGACTTCGAGGCGCACGGCTTCCACGCCGACTCCACCTGGGGAGAGGATCCCACCGGCGCCGCCGAGCGCCCCGCCGACGACGAGCGCTTCCGCGCCTCCCTCGTCGAGCGCTCCGACCGCTTCGTGCGCCGCGACCGCAACCACCCCTCGATCATCCTGTGGTCCATCGGCAACGAGGCCGCCACCGGCCGCGTCACCACCGCCATGGTCGAGGCCGTGCGCGCCGCCGATCCGACCCGGCCCGTGATCTACGAGCAGGACTACCGCACCGACGACGTCGACGTCTTCTCGCTGATGTACTCGAGCGTCGAGGAGAGCGCCCAGATCGGCCGCAAGGAGCTCTCCCAGGAGTACCGCGACCGCCTGGTGGGGATGCTGCGGCATCTCGGGGTCAACGCGCCCGACGACGGCTTCGACGACGCCCCGGCGCTGACCAAGCCGTTCCTGTGGATCGAATTCGCCCATGCCATGGGCAACGGCGCCGGCTCGCTGAAGGAGTACATGGCACTCACGGAGGAGCATCCCTCCCTCCACGGCGGCTTCATCTGGGAGTGCATCGACCACGGCCTGGTCACCACCGACGCCGAGGGCAACGAGATCTACGGCTACGGCGGAGACTTCGGCGAGCGCCTGCACGACGGCAACTTCGTGGCCGACGGGCTCGTCCTGCCCGATCGGACCCCCTCGCCCGCGCTGCTCGACGCCAAGCACCACTACTCCCCCGTCGGGCTCGAGGTCTCCCCCGGCTCCGCGCAGGTGAGGAACCGCTACTCCTTCCGCGACCTCTCGCACCTGCGCGCCGAGCTGTCGACAGACGGCCGCCGCACCTGGACCGAGATCGCGCTGCCGGCGATCGCGCCCGGCGAGAGCGCCGATGTCCCGCTCCCGGCGTCCGAGGGTCCCGCGACCGTCGTGCGCCTGGTCACCCGTGCGGCCGAAGGCCCCGTCCCCGCCGGCCATGAGATCGTCACCGCCGACCACGTCGACGCCTCCTCCCTCGCCGCCGCGCTGCCCGCCCCGGGCACCCCGGTCCCCCCGGTCCAGGAGACCGATGGGTCCTGGCGGCTCGGCCCCGCCCGCTTCGACGACCTCGGGCGCCTCGTGGAGATCGGCGACCTCACCGTCGAGGACTCCTACGTCGACCTCTACCGCGCGCCCGTCGACAACGAGCGCGCCCGCACCCGCTACCCCCTCGAGGCCCGCTGGAAGCGGATCGGCCTGGACGTCGCGCGTCGACGCCTGACCTCGATCGTCGTCGACGGCGACGAGCTGGTGGTGCGCACAGGACTCGGCCTGGACGGCTCGGCCCTGGGCGCCGACGTCCTCGAGCGCTGGAGCGCCGACGGCGCCTCCGTCGGCGTCGAGGTCACCGTGACGCCGTCGTCCTTCTGGCCCGAGGACCTGCCGCTGCCCCGCATCGGCTGGACGCTGTCGCTGCCCGGCGAGCTCGACCACGTCGACTACGAAGGGCAGGGGCCGCACGAGTCGTACCCCGACACCGGAGGCGGCACCACCTTCGGCGCCTGGTCCGCCACCGTGGAGGAGCTGCAGGTGCCCTACGTGTTCCCGCAGGAGAACGGCAACCGGGCCGGAGTCGTCAGAGCCGGGCTCACCGCCTCGGCGGGCGGCCCCGGACTCGAGCTGCTCGCCCCGACGGGGCTCGGCCTCGCGGTCCGCCCGTGGTCGACCGCCGAGCTGGACCGGCGCGACCACGACGGTGCGCTGCGCCCCGACGGCCGCACCTGGGTGACCCTGTCCTCCTCGCTGCAGGGCGTGGGCTCCGCAGCCTGCGGACCGATCCCTCTCGAGCAGTACGTCCTGCCCGCGCGCGAGGAAACCTTCGCCTTCCGCCTCGCGCCCCGTCCGAGCTGACGCCGGCAGCGCCCCTGCCCGGACGGCTCCGCCCATGGCCCTGCCGGCGGGGGTGCTCGCTCCCGGCAGGCGGCCCTCGGGGGCCACCGGATAGGCTGGTCGGTGCGAGAACGCTCCGAGAAGCAACGCACCGAGAAGCACGGACGCGCGACAGCACTCCGCCCCACGACCGAGGAGAGACATGACGCAGGGGTACCCGAACGACAGCTCCGACGGCGGAGCCTGGGGACAGCCGGAGCCCCAGCGGCCTGCACCCCAGCAGCCCGCCGGCCATCCCTCTCCCGGCTCGGCGCCCCAGCCCGGCACCCCCTACCCGGGCACCCCCTATCCCGGTGCCTCGCCGTCCGGTCCCGCGTTCGGGACACCGTCCACGGGATTCCCGGGACCCGTCCCCGGGGGCTCCGGCTCGGTCCGCGAGGCGGTCGCACCGTTCGCGAAGTGGCTGTTCATCGGTGCGATCGCCGTCGTCGTCGCCAGGACCCTGGCAGGCCTGTCCTCGTTCGCGTGGGGCTTCCTCATGGGGTACTCGACCACCGCGATGGACTACGACGATGTGAACGCCATGGGCAGCATCGGCGCGCTGCTCGTCATCGGCCTCATCGGGCTGGTCGTCCTGGTCTCCACCGCCGAGCTGATCCTCGCGATCGTCGTCGCCGTCAAGGCACAGGGCCGCGGACGCACCGGGGCGATCATCATCGCGGCGACGATCGGCGCTTCCTTCCTGCTGTACTGGATCCTGCGGATCGTCTCTGCCCTCGTCCTCTCGGCCGCCATGAGCGGGAGCATGGGCGGTGTCGGAGGCATGGGCGCGATGAGCGTCATCTCGATCATCATCGAGGTGCTCCACTGGGCGGTCGTGGCAGCGGCGCTGATCGTCGGAGCGATCATGGTGCGCCGCTGGGCGGCCGAGCGCCCCTGAGGCGCCGGCCTCCGAACGGGGCCCTTCAGAGAGCGCCCGCCCCGATCAGCAGCGTCTCCTCGTCGACGGTGACCAGAGCGCGCCCCGCCCCGACGGGGACGATGGCGTCGATCGCCTCTGCGGTCCTCCGATCGACCGTCGCGGAGGCGGTGACGTCCCCGTCCGCCACGTCGATCACCCGCAGCACCTGGACTCCCCTGCCATCCAGCGCCACTCGCCGCACCTGCGCCGTGAGCACCACCGCCGTGCCCGAGCCGAGGGCGCCCCGGACCGCCGTCGGCGTCGTCCCCTCGGGCACGGATCCGGCGCCCTCGGAGTCCAGCAGCAGCGGAAGCGTCCACAGGTTCTCGCCTGAGGCGGTGTCATAGGCGAGGAGCTGCCAGGACGCGTTGTCGACCACCATGGCGGTCCCGTCGATCCCCGTGCGGGATACCACCTCCTCGGCCTGATCGAGGACATCACCGCCGGGCGCCGTCCATGAGGAGGAGCTCTCGGACGCGACCAGCTCGCCCTCGCCCTCAGCACCCTCCTCGATGCCGTCGGCGAGCACCCGCCCGCCGTCGGCCCGGACCGACCACTCCCCTGCCGGAGAGGGATCCGACCGCCACAGCTCCCGGCCCTCGCGGAACGCCGTGGCCGTCATCGCGCCGTCATCGTCCGCGCACACGGTCACGACAAGCTTCACGGCCGTCCCGTCCGCACCCAGGGCAGAGACCCCTGCACCGCTCGAGAGCGCCCTACCGGCCGCTGAACCCGGCGAGACGGCGGTCTCCGCGACGCGGCACCGATCCTGCGCGCCGGCCAGCACCCCGCCGACGGACAGACCGGTCATCACATCCCGCTGCACCCAGCCCTGCACCGCGTCATGGGTCACGAGAACGCTCGGGAGGAGCCCGGAATCGCTCACCCCGTCGAGAAGGCCCTGGCCATCGGTGCCGGCGGAGCCGCCGGTCCCGGCGCCGGCCATGACCGGCACCTCCACGCCGATCCCGTCGACGCCGCGCGTCCCGTCGAGGGGATCATCGCCGTCGCCGTCGTAGATGCTCCACACCGCCTCCGAAGGATCCGCCATGTCAGCGATGTCATGGCCGCTGATCCGGCAGGAGCCCTCGGAGCAGGATCGGAGCACGAGGAGATCGCCGTCGAGCGCGATCGGTGCGCCGTCGAGCCTCGTCTCCTCCGACGGGGCCGCGTCCGCGGAGACCGCGAGCACCGTGGTGCTGACACTGCCCCCGACGGTCACCCGCAGGAGTCGGGTTCCGTCGGACGAGAGCGCGAGGACGTCGTCGGGCGCGGCGTCGATCTCGTCGACCCGCTCGCCGATGAGCAGCTGCGCGCCTCCCTCCGCACGACGGACCAGGACCGGCGGGATCCGCTGTCCGGATTCGGCGCCGTCCCCGCTCTCCGATCCCTCCGCTGCCGATCCCTCCGCTGCCGTCCCCGCTGTCTCCGCCAGCGCAGCAGGCAGGGCGATGACCTGATCGTCCTCGTCGAGCGCGGCGATGCGGGAGACCGTGACGGCGTCGAGGCCCGCAGGACGATGCGCCAGCAGGGCAGGGATGGTGAGTGCGAGGGCCAGCACCACCGCCACGGCGAAGGCGATCGCGCGGCGGGCGTGCACCGCCCTCCGAGGCCGACGCAGCCCCGTCATCAGGGCGAGCGCGAGGCCTCCCGCCCCCAGCGCGGCGAGGATCCCCGCCGACAGCCGGAGCGCACCCAGCAGGAAGGAGCTCGCGACCAGCGCGAGCAGCCCGGCGCCGGCCAGCAGCACCACCGTCATGCCGATCAGGGTGGTCGGATCGTCCTCGGGCCGATCGACGCCGTCGCCCGGCCCCGACCCTGGCGGGGACTCCGGCGCAGGCTCCGGTACGTCGGCGATGCTCACCGGGGGGACCCGTAGTAGGCGCCGGTGGTCTCCTCCCGCAGGGCGTCGAAGGAGCCGTCCAGCAGCGAACCGCGGATCCGATCCACCAGACGCACCACGAACCGCTCGTTGTGGATCGTGCACAGGGTCGAGGAGAGCATCTCCTTCGCCCGGAACAGATGGTGGATGTACGCGGCGGTGTAGTGGGTGCAGGTGTAGCAGTCGCAGGTCTCGTCGATCGGCGCGAACTGCCGGCGATAGCGGGAACCGGTGAGGTTCACCCGCCCCGTGCGCGTATACACGGCGCTGTTCCGCGCCACCCGCGACGGGGACACGCAGTCGAAGGTGTCGGCTCCTGCGGCGATCGCCGTGAACAGATCATCGACCTCGCTGATGCCCAGCAGATGACGGGGCTTCGCCTCCGGCAGCTCGTCCGTCACCCAGCCGACGATCGTGCCCAGGTTCTCCTTCTCCAGGGCGCCGCCGATGCCGAAGCCGTCGAAGCTCCACCCGTCGACGTCCATCGCCCCGAGGTCCCGGGACGCCTTCCGGCGCAGGTCCTCGTACTGGGCGCCCTGGATGACGCCCCACAGCTGCTGATACGGCCGGTGGGTCCGCTCCGCGGAGAGCCTGGCATGCTCGGCCAGGCAGCGGATCGCCCACAGCCGGGTGCGCTCGAGCGCGCTCTCCTGGTAGCCGCGCGAGTTCATGAGGGTGGTCAGCTCGTCGAAGGCGAACATGACGTCCGCCCCCAGGCCGTGCTGGATCTGCATCGAGATCTCCGGGGTGAAGCGGTGCACGTCGCCGTTGATGAAGGATCGGAAGGTGACGCCGTCGTCGTCGACGTGCGCGAGGCGCTCCTTGCCCTCGGCGACCGCATCGTCCTCCCCGGAGGCCGTGCGCGCCTTCTCCCCACCCGAGAACTCGCTCGAGAGCACCTTCTTGAATCCCGCGCCGAGACTCATCACCTGGAATCCGCCGGAGTCCGTGTAGGTGGGGCCCGACCAGTTCATGAAGGCGCCCAGCCCCCCTGCCTCGTCGACCAGATCGTGGCCCGGCTGCAGGTACAGGTGGTACGCGTTGGCGAGCAGTGCCTGCGCTCCGAGCTCGCCCATGGCCTCGGGCAGGACGGCCTTGACCGTCGCCTTCGTCCCCACCGGGACGAAGGCCGGCGTCTCGATCCGGCCATGGGGCGTGGTGATCACGCCCGCACGCGCCTTCTCCCCATGCCGGGCGAGCACCTCGAATCCCGTGCCCGGCCGACCGGGGTGCGCATCGGGCGGCGGGACCGAGGAGGTCGGCACGGTCGGCACGGAGCCGGGGACGGCACCGGTGTCGACGTCGACGTCAGAGGACGGGACAGCAGGAGCGGAGAGGGAGCCCGCGTCAGCAGAGGCATGGGAGGTCACCCGGACATGGTCCCACGGACGGACGCCGGAGCCCGCTGCGCGCGGGCGAAGTCCACAGCCGCGTGCGGTGCTGTGGGATCATCGACGCGGGCCTCCTCGCACCCCCACCCCACCCTCCTCTCGTCCATCCCCCTTCTCCCCGCCCACCGCGCCAGGACCTGACATGCCCTCCTCCCCCTCCGTCGCACGCACCGCCGCCATCGCCGTCGCTGTGCTGTCCCTGCTGGTCGCGCTCTGGGGCCCCGTGAGCGCAGCGGTCGGCGCGCAGCTCGCCGCCGGGAGCGCAGCCGACTCCGCCCTCGCGATCGCTGTGGTGGCGACTCCCGGCATCCTGCGTGCACTGCAGGTGCTCGCAGCCGTGCTCCTGGTGCGGGGGAGCAGGATCGCCGTCGACCACGGCGGACGCGACAGCCGCGACGGACGCGACAGCCGCGCTCGCGTCGCAGCGCTCGTCGTCCTGGGGCTGGTGCTCCTGCAGGGTCTGACCGGGAGCACGACGGCCACGGTCCAGCAGCTCCTGTTCGCCCTCGCCGTGGACGGACTGGCCGCCGCTCCCTCAGCCACCTCCGTCGCGGCCCTCGGGATGATCGCCCAGGGCCTGATCGCGCTGGCGATCGTCGTGCTCGCGATCATCATCGCCGTCGTCCCCAGGCATGCATCCGAGGGCGGGCCCGCGGGCCTGCGGCTGCCCGGCACGCCCGGCGGGCTGTCCCTCACCCTGCTGATCGTGCTCGCCCTCGCCGTGCTGTGCGCTCCCCTGCAGCAGCTGCTGCGCTCGATGGCCGTCCCCGCCTCCGGAGACGGGGCCGCTCTGCTCCTCCCGCTCCCGCAGCTCGCGGAGGCCCTGCTGCTGGCTGTCGCCGTCGCACTCGCGACGCTCCTGATCACGCGCTGCGAGCGCACGGCGCTCGCCCTGTCGTGGTCCGTGCTCGCGATCGTCCTGCTCGTTCCGCTCACATCGGTCATCAGCTACGCGGCGCAGATCCTCGCCTACTCGGGGTCCTCCCTGGTCGCTGTCGAGCATCTCTCCGCCGTCGTCGGCGCCGCGCTCACGCTGCACATCGCCGGCCTGGTCATCGCCACGGTCCTCACCGTCATGCTGCTGGTGACGCTGCTGCGGCCCCGGCGCTCGATCCCGCAGTCCGCACCCGCGACGTCAGACCCGAGCACAGGAGAACCCGGGACCCCTCGGTCCGGGTGACCAGGTGAGAGGTGCCGACGGACCGGCATCGACCCGTGGCATCATCGTCGGGCGCTCCCGCCGCAGCGCACAGCCGCGTCCGCCCGCGGCCGTGCCGGTGCTCACCTGCACTCACGTCGCGGAGCCGACGAGACCTACCATCCCCTGGACCGGTGACCCGCCCGGAATGAGGACCATCCACCCATGAGCTCGCCTTCTGACCCGTCGGCCCCCCAGGGCGGCGACCGACGGCGACGCATGACGCCCGCGGAGCAGGAGCGTCAGCGCAGGCTCGAGGAGGTCCGTCGGGAGTCCCAGGCCCGACGGGAGGAGCGCCAGCGGCAGCTCGAGCACCGCGAGCGGGAGCGCCGTGAGCGCGAGCAGAGGCGTCTCGCCGAGGACCGCGCCCGGCGAGAGGCCGAGCAGGCCCACCGCGAGCAGGAGCGTCGACGTCGAGCGGCCCTCGCCGGAGACTGGATCCAGCCCGCGCCCGGCGCCCGCGACGACCTCGGCGACTGGACGCAGGAGCCGGAGCCCAGCATCGTCACCTCCACCCCTTCGAGCGCTCCTGTCGCCGCTTCGGCGCTCGAGGACTGGGTCCAGGGGCCGATCGAGCAGCGCGTCGAGCTCAATGCCGAGGATGCCTGGTCCACGGCCGACTCCGTCTCCGCGCGAGCCCCCCGGCAGCGGCGCGGCTCCGACCGCAGCGACGATCAGCAGCCGGTCACCACCGCCGAGCAGCGCTCCCGCCCAGCGTTCCGCACCGAGCTGCACGGCCTGCGAGCCGTCGCGCTGGGCCTCGTCGCCGTCTACCACATCTGGCTCGGCCGGGTCTCCGGCGGCGTCGACGTGTTCCTCTTCCTCTCGGCGTTCTTCCTCACCGGGACCTTCGTGCGCCGCCTCGAGAGCGGTCGCCCGCTGCAGATCCCCCGATACTGGCTGCACGTCTTCAAGAGGCTGCTGCCGCCTGCGGCGGTCACCATCCTGCTCACGCTCCTGGCCACGGGCCTGCTGCTGCCGTCCTCGCTGTGGCCGGCGATCATGCAGCAGGCCGTCGCCTCCGCCCTGTACCTCGAGAACGCGCTGCTCGTGCTGCTGCAGGTCGACTACCAGGCCCGCGACTCCTCGACCCTCTCCCCTCTGCAGCACTTCTGGTCGCTGAGCGTGCAGGGACAGGCCTTCGTCGTGTGGCCGCTGCTGTTCGCGCTCATGATCCGGCGCGCACATCGCGGGAAGGGCGTGCGGGCGCCGCTGTTCGCGATCATGTCGGTGATCGCGCTGGCGTCGCTGGCCTGGTCCGTCCACTCCACGATCACCCAGCAGCAGATCGCCTACTTCGACACCGCCGCCCGGCTCTGGGAGTTCGCCGCCGGATCCCTGCTCGCCCTCGCCCTGCCCTCCATCGACCGCGTCACCCGCGCCCGCCGCCCCGAGGACGACCAGCCCCCGAGCCTCCGCGTGCCCCGCGCCCTCCTCGGATGGATCGGCATCGCCGCCCTGCTCGCCTGCGGCATCATCCTGGACGTCTCCGGCGTCTTCCCCGGCTGGATCGCGATCTGGCCGCTCACCGCCGCGGCGGCGATCGTCGTGGCCGGCCATTCCGGAACCTCCTGGGGCGTGGACCGTCTGCTGTCCACACGGCCCGCCGCCTTCGTCGGCGACATCTCCTACGCCCTCTACCTCGTGCACTGGCCGATCCTGGCGATGTGGCTGCACGTGAGCGGTCGGACCCGAGCGGGCGCTCTCGACGGCCTCCTCGTGCTCAGCGGGTCCGTGCTGCTGGCCTGGCTCCTGACCCGACTGGTCGATGCTCCCGTGCGCCGCTCCGCATGGCTCGAGGCCCGGCCCTGGCGCGCACTGACCGCGATCGCCGCGAGCTTCGCCGTCGTCGCAGTCGCCGCCGGCGGCTGGTGGGTCGTCCTCCAGCGCACCTACACCGAGGACCTCGACGCGACCGCCTCGCCGGCGATCCCCACCGACGAGGTCGCCACCCGGGCCCCCGCCGAGATCCTCCCCCATGGCTGGCAGCTCGGAGACCAGTGGCCCGACCTCCCGGAGCGATGCGGAGGCCCCTGGGCCCCCACCTCCACCTTCCCCCACGTGACATGCCAGCAGCTTCTGGACGAGGACGCCGAGCCCGCCGGCGTGGTGGTCGTGGTCGGCAGCTCGCACGCCCGCCAGTACATCCCCGCCATCACGCCCTGGGCCGAGGAGCAGGATCTGCAGATCGTCAACCTCACCATGGACGGCTGCGAGTTCCTGCCCGGGACCGACCGCGACGCCTACTGCGACGGATACGACGAGTACGTCCTCGCCCAGCTCGACGAGATCCAGCCCGACTACGTGCTGACCACCGTCACCTCCACTGTCGCGGACTCCGCCGACGAGATCACCCGTGAAGGGTCCGTCACCGCCGTCCAGGAGCTCACGGACCGAGGCATCGACGTGATCGCCGCCCGAGACACCCCGCGCTGGGAGGAGGACATGTTCCAGTGCCCCGAGGCGGTCATCGCCGACGGCGGAACCCCCGCAGACGCCGATGACGCCTGCGGTGCCGACGCCTCCGAGAAGCTGGCCGACCCCAGTCCCGCCGCCGACCTCGCCGACCTCTCGACCGATGACGCGAGAGTGCTGCTGCTGGACCTGTCCGATCAGATCTGCCCCGACGGTCGCTGCTCGCCCATCCTCGGCGACACCTACGTCTACCTCGACTCCCATCACCTCACCCGCCGCTTCGTCGAGCAGACCCTCGCCCCCGTGACCACGCCGCTTCTCGAGGAGGCCTTCGGCGGCTGATCCTCGGCCGCTGGGCTGCGACCTCCGCCCCGAGCCGCCGACGGCCGGGCGCAGAGATCGAGCTCAGCGGCCGAGCGCACCAGGCGGGCGCTGCGGAGACCCGCGGCACAGGCTCGGCGAAATCTGCGTGACCTCCCGGTGAACCTCCGGGCGCAGCAGCGGCGGTCCCCGGCGGATGCTGGTCCCCACCTGGCTAGGATGTGCCAGATCCGAGAGAGTCGACCCCGGGAGCAGGTGCCAGAAGGTGGAGCCCTGGAGCTGGAGCACGGCGGGGTCCGTGGCCGCCGCCCTCGCCGCCTCCCTCGCGGTCCTCTCCCTTCCCGGGCTCCCCGCCGTGCTCGCGCTGCGGCTGCGCCCGTGGACCGCCGCCGCCTCCCTCGCCCCGATCTCCCTCGCCCTGATCGCCGTCTCCGCGGAGCTCGGGCGGGCGCTGTCGATCCCCTGGAGCCTCCTGCCCGCGCTCGTGCTCGGACTGCTGCTCGGCGCGTCGATGCTGCCGCTCCGGGTGCTCGCCTCCCGGCGCGACTCCCGGCGCGCGACCGCCGACGGAGCGGGCCAGGCGGCGCCGGATCTCGGACCCGGGCGGACCTCCGCGCGGATCGCCGGTCCGACAACCGGTCCGACCGACGATCCGACCGCGCACCGCCGCGTGCGCCTCGCCATGATCGCCGGCCTCGTCATCGGCGGCGGCACCATCCTGGTGCGCCAGCTGCTCATCATGGGATCGGTCGACGCGGTGTCCCAGACCTACGACAACGTGTGGCACCTCAATGCGATCCGGCGCATCCTGCGCTTCGGCGACGGCTCCGCCTGGCTCGTCGGCGGGATGACGAGCCTCCCCGGCGACGAGGTCTACTACCCCGCGCTCTGGCATCAGGCGGCGAGCCTCGTCGTCCAGCTCTCCGGCCAGGAGATCGTGCTGGGCTCGAACGTGCTGATGCTGGTCGTCGGCGCCCTGGTGTGGCCGCTCGGCCTGATCGCCCTCGTGCGCACCTGCACCGGCGCCGGACCGCTCGGGCTCCTGCTCGCCGGCGCCCTGGCGGGGATCAGCGCCGCCTTCCCCATGGGGCTGATGTCCTGGGGCATCGTGCTGCCGTACTTCCTGTCCGCGGCGCTGATGCCGATGCTGCTGCTGTGCCTCGCCCACCTGATCGGCCTCGCCTCGCCCGGGGACCGGCGACTGCGGCCCGCACAGCTCGCGGTGCTCGTCCCGGCGACCTGCCTCGCGATCGTCGCCGCCCACGCCTCCGGAGTGTTCGTCGCCCTCGTCCTCGCCGTGCCGGTGCTCGTGTGGAGCGTGCTGATCCGTATGCGGGATCTGCTGGACGCGGAGCCCGTCGACCGGCCAGTCGCCCTGCGCGCGCTGGGCGCGGTCATCGCGCTCGCCCTCGCATCGGTGCTGGTCGTGCGTCTGACCTGGACCCGCTTCCGGCCACCGCAGAGCTCAGCCGTGTGGGAGCCCAACGCCTCCCCCAAGGAGGCCGTCGGCCAGGTCGTCTCCCTGGCAGGGAACGCGAGCCCGACCTGGGTGCCGCTCGGCCTCGTGATGGCGGCGGCGCTCGTCGCCGTCATGCTGTGGGGCCGCGAGCGCTGGCTGGTCGCCGCGTGGGCCGGGGCGGCGGCGATGTCGGTCGCCGCCCGCTCCCTGCCCGTGGGCGACCTGCGCTACCTGATCACGGGCAACTGGTACAGCGACACCTGGAGGATCGCCGCGATCCCCGTGGTCGCGGCGGTCCCGCTCCTCGCCGTGGGCATCGATGCGCTGGTCATGCGCATCCTGCATGGGCGCGCCGCAGCGCCGGCCGCGGCGACGTCGTCGGCCGCGTCGGCATCGTCGGCCGCACCCGCCGAGAAGGGCCGACGCTCCCACGTCGGCGTCCGGCGCGCAGGCCCCTGGGCCCCCGTCGCCTCGCTGGTGACCGCCGGAGCGCTGCTCGCCCTCAGCATGGTCTCCCCCAGCGCGCGCGCCTCCACCACCCTCGCGCTGGACGGATGGCAGAACGACAACCTGCTCAGCGCCGACGAGCGCGCCCTGCTCGAACAGCTCCCCGAGGTCGTACCGGAGGGCTCCGTCATCGCCACCAACGCCTGGAACGGCAGCTCCCTCGCCTACGCGCTCTCCGATCGCGAGGTGCTGAACGTGTACATGGGGTTCTCCGCCGAGCCGGCCGTCCACCTGCTCAACGCCGAGCTCGACGAAGCAGGGAACGACCCTGAGGTGTGCGACGCGATGATCGAGCTCGATGTCGAGTACGCGCTCGACTTCGGGCCCGACGAGCTGTTCGGCCGCCAGGCCACCTACACCGGCCTCAACGAGATCTCCGAGACCGGGGCCGCAGAGGAGGTCCTGCGGGTCGGCGACGCCTCCCTGTGGCGCATGCTCCCGTGCCGCGGCACCGATGGTTCAATGAAGCAATGACGCCGTCGAGCCCCTCCCCCCGAGTCCCCTCCAGCGCATCCTCCAGCATCTCCTCAGGCACAGGTTCCTCCGCCGACATCACCGCCCCCACGGCGGAGGCGCGCGAAGCGGCCCTCGACCTCGGTGCGTTCGTCTCCGCCTCCCCCTCCAGCTACCACGCCGCCGCCGAGGCCGCGCGTCGTCTCGAGATGGCGGGCTTCACGGCGCTGTCGGAGACCGAGGACTGGAGCGAGCAGGACGTGCGCGCCGACCGCTACGTGCTGCGGGACGGCTCGATCATCGCCTGGTCCGCGCCGTCGGGCGCGAGCGCGGCGACGCCCTGGCGGATCGTCGGCTCCCACACCGACTCCCCCGGGCTGAAGCTCAAGCCGAACCCGCAGCTCGGCGCCGAGGGCTTCGCCCAGGCCGGCGTCGAGATCTACGGCGGCCCGCTGCTGAACTCCTGGCTCGACCGGGAGCTGCGCCTGGCAGGGCGGCTGGCTCTCGACGACGGGCGGATCGTGCTGGTCTCCACCGACGCGCTGCTGCGCGTTCCGCAGCTCGCCGTGCACCTGGACCGGGGCGTCACCAAGGACGGCCTGGTGCTCGACCCGCAGCGGCACATGCAGCCGATCATCGGCATGGGGCGCGTGGACGTCCTCGGAGCCCTCGCCGACTCCGCAGGCGTGGAGCGCGACAGCATCGTCGGCTTCGACGTCATCACCGTCGACTCCCAGCCGCCCGCGCTGTTCGGCGCCCATGAGGAGTTCCTCGCCTCAGCCCGTCTCGACAACCTCACATCCGTGCACGCCGAGGTGCAGGCCCTCATCGACGTGGCGCTCGGCCAGGACACCGGTGCCGGCCGCCCGGCCGACGCCCCCATCGCGCTCATGGTCGCCAACGACCACGAGGAGGTCGGCTCCGCGACCCGCTCCGGCGCCGCCGGCCCGTTCCTCGAGGACGTGCTCGTGCGCATGCACGCCGCTCTCGGCGGGGACGACGCCACCCGCCGCCGGGCCTTCGCCTCCTCCACAGTGGTCTCGGCAGATGCCGGCCACGCCGTCCACCCCAACTACCCCGAGCGGCACGACCCCGTCACCCGACCCCGGCTCGGTGAGGGCCCGATGCTGAAGATCAACGCCCAGCAGCGCTACGCGACCGACGCCGTCGGCGTCGCCGCCTTCGTCGCCGCCTGCGATGCCGCCGAGGTCCCCCACCAGCATTTCGTGTCGAACAACGCGATGCCCTGCGGTTCCACCATCGGACCCATCACCGCCACCCGGCTCGGGATCACCACGGTCGACGTCGGCATCACCCTGCTCTCGATGCATTCCGCCCGCGAGATGTGCTCGGCCGAGGATCCGCTGCTGCTGCGGCGCGCCTGCGCCGCCTTCCTGCGCGGCTGACCGGCGGGCATGGACGACGCGCCCTCGCGCCCGACGACCTCCGCAGGGACCGGAAGCAGAAGCAGCGGCGGATCACGGCGTCCCGAGAGCCCCGAGGGCTCCGAGAGCTCCGCCGGCCGCTACCGTCCCGAGCTGCACGGGCTCCGCGGGCTCGCGATCGGTCTGGTCGTCGTCTACCACGTCTGGGTGGGCCGGGTCTCCGGCGGCGTCGACGTGTTCCTGTTCCTCTCCGCGTTCCTGCTGACGGGGACGTTCTGGCGCCGCATGGAGCGCGCCGAGCCGACGCGCCCGATCGCCTACTGGGCACGCACCTTCAAGCGCCTGCTCCCGCCGACCGCCGTCGTGGTGCTCACGACCCTCGCCGGGGTGCGCCTGCTGCTGCCAGCCGAGCGCTGGATGGACGCTCTGACCGATGCGATCGGCTCGATGCTCCAGGTCGAGAACTGGATCCTCGCGCTCCGCGGCGTCGACTACTACGCGCAGGATGATGCGGGGGCCAGCCCTTTCCAGCACTTCTGGTCGCTGTCCATCCAGGGGCAGGTGTTCCTGCTCTGGCCGCTGCTCATGGCGCTCGGTGCGCTGATCGCCCGACGCATCGGCCGCTCCCCGCGCGGGGTGCTCGCCGTTCTCCTCGCCCTTGTCGCCATCCCCTCCTTCCTCTGGTCCGTGCATCTGACGGCAGTGCAGCAGGAGTTCGCGTACTTCGACACCCGCACCCGGCTGTGGGAGTTCGCCGCGGGCAGCCTGCTGGCGCTCGCCCTGCCCTCGCTCGAGCGGCGTCGAGGATCCGGTGCCGCCGGCGACCGTCCCGAGCGGGACGAACCGGGCAGCATCCGGCCGGTCGGGACGGCGCTGCGCGTGGTCGCCGGATGGATCGGCATCGCCGGACTCGTCTCCTGCGGCCTCGTGCTCGACGTGCAGGGCGCCTTCCCCGGCTGGATAGCCCTGTGGCCGCTCGCCTCGGCTGCGCTCGTGCTCACCGCCGGGACGACCGGGCATCGGCTCGGCGTCGACCGGATCCTCTCGAGCGGCCCCGCCGGTCTCCTCGGCGACATCTCCTACTCCCTCTACCTGGTGCACTGGCCGCTGCTGGTGCTCTTCCTCGCCCGTCGCGGCGAGGAGCGTGCGAGCGTCCTGGAAGGAGCAGTGCTGGTCGCGGCGTCCCTGCTGCTGGCGTGGCTGCTCACCCGCCTCCTCGACTCCCCGATCCGCCGCTGGCGCTGGGCCTCCGAGCAGGCCTGGCGCGGCGGGGTCGTCGCCGTCGCTGCTCTCGCGCTGGGCCTCGGACCGGCCGTCGGTGCCCGCCAGATGCTGATCGCCCAGGAGGAGGCCGCGGCGCTCCGAGCCGTCTCCGACAATCCCGGCGCCCGCGTCCTCGACCCGTCCTTCACGCCGTCGCCCGATGCCGATCCCGACGCCGAGGTGCTTCCGACAGCAGCGCTCGTCGGCCGCGACTGGGTCTCCGGCGACGATCCCTGCGAGGACGACCTCGCTCCGCAGGGCGAGACCGAGGAGGTGCTCGTCGACCAGTGCCGCGTCGTCGGCGGGGACACCGGTGCACCGGTCATCGTCAGCGTGGGCAACTCCCGGATGGAGCAGTTCTCCGGCGCCCTCATCCCTCTCGCGGAGAAGCATGGCTGGACGCTGGTGACCCTCTGGGAGGGCGGTTGCACGTTCGCTCCCGATGGAGGGCAGAGCGGCGACTGCCTCGCCTACTCCCAGGCCGTGGACGCCTATATCGAGCGGGTCCGACCCGACGCCGTCGCCCTCCAGACGACCTTCCTCGACCGCGATGGCGAGGAGACCACGATCGAGGGGATGGACCGCACGCTGCCCAGGCTGCTGTCCGCCGGATCGAGCATCATCGCCCTGCGCGACCTCCCCCGACTCCCCCTCGACCCGACCGCATGTCTCGAGGACCACGACGAGGACGACCCCGCCTGCACCCCCGACCTGCCCGACGCCCTCACCGCGGACCGACCCGATCGCGGCCTGCTGGACTCGCTCGCCGACGGCGCGGCGCCAGGAGACGACGCCGCCGACACCGACACCATGCTGGTGCCTCTCGAGGTCAACGACCTGATCTGTCCCGACGGCGCATGCAGCCCGGTGATCGGCAAGGTGCGCGTGTCCATCGACCGCGACCACATCACCGGCACCTACGCCGCCTCGATGCAGGACGCCGTCGACAGACGCCTCGAGGACGCCGGCTTCAGCTGGTGAAGCGGCGCGGGGACGGGGCCGCGACGATGATGCTGCGAAGCCGCGATGCGGTGCTCGGGATCAGTCCCCCGTGCTCGACGAGCCCGTCGAGCCCTCGGCGAGCGCCGACCGCGCGATCCGCTCGATCTCGGCGACGGCCTCCCGGGCCCGGTCCACGCTCGGATGCTCGGGCCCGTGCTCTCTCTGGACATCCTTGAGCAGCTCGTCGGCCTGGTAGAACGCATCCTCGAGATGCCCGGCGGCGGCAGTCGCCTCCGCCAGCTCGATGCGGGCCCCGATCGCGTCCGGGCTGAGAGCCTCGCCATCGGCGAGCAGCTCGAGCAGACGACGAGTGGCGTCGTGGACGCGCTGGGACGGGGAACTCATGCGGGACTCCTCGAAGATCGGGCGGGGCCGTCGGTTGCCGACGACCAGGATCCCATGCGGAGGGCTCGCCGTAGCACCCGTCGGACCGGCTGACCCATCGGCTGGAGGATCGGGCCGATCGACCGACCAGTACTCTGGGTCGGACATGGAGATCAACCCGTACGCCGCTCGGCTGCGCATGCTGCAGCAGATGGACGGCGTCCAGCAGCAGCGCGAGGCCGCACCCGACGAGGAGACCGCCGGCTGCCCGGGCTGCCCCTACTTCTGGACCTGTCCGGTGCCTCACAGAGGCACCGAGGTCACAGCACCCCCGGAGATCGAGTTCGAGGAGGTGCGGGAGCAGCTGGGCGCACGCCGCGAGTACCGGCCCCGTGATGAGTCGGATGTCGGCTGGACGGACATCTGGTACGAGGACGAGAGCGTCGAAGTCGCCGAGGCGGGGGCTGCAGCGGAGGACGGGGCCGATGACGAGAGCGCGGCAGCACCCGATGACGACGGCGAGCGGGACGTGCCGCGACCGCGCCGACGCTGGTTCTCAGGCCGAGGTCTGCTGCGCCGCTCCCGCTGACACCGTCGGCCGTGCAGATCCGGGCATGCCGTGCGCTGGCTGCGGGAGGCCGGCGGCCCCGACAGGGCATGCCGCCTCTGTGCGGAGCTCCGCAGCATCTGCCACCCCGACGGCCGCCGAGGTCTCGGCAGTGCCATCGCCGTGCATGGCGAAGTGCGCGAGCCCGGTGATGGAGCGGCTCGGGACCGTGCGGTCCACCCGCATCCACCCGTTCTGGGCCTCGGCCTCCTCGGCTCCGTGCCCCGAGCTGGGCTCGGCGGCGTCGCCCCCGGAGATGTCGATGCCGAAGATGGTGTGGAAGGCATCGACGTACGCGTCGGCGTAGCCGTCCTCGGCGAGCCTGCGGGCGCGCTCCGCCGGAGAATGCATGACCTTCGCGAGGATGCGGCGGATGCTGCGCTCGAGCTGGTCCGCGGTCTCCGGATCGGACTCCCGACGCACCCGGTCGATCTCCGCATCCGCCGAGTCCGCGACCTCGCGGCGCAGCGCGGCCATCGCCGGGTCGATCCGCCGGACCTCCTGCTGGACGCGGAACGCCTCGACGCTCTCCTCGACGATCTCGCGCGCGCGGACGAGGGAGGGATCGGCCTGATCCGCACCGACCTGGAGGTCTGCGAGACCCAGCACCGAGATCCCCTTGAGATGGCGCACCAGGGGATGCAGATCCGAATGCAGCGCGAGATCCAGCACGACGGTGCGCCCAGCGCTCAGGAACTGCTCGGGGAACACGCTCGTGCCGCGCCCGGAGCAGGCGATCACGAGATCCGCCTCGGCCAGGGCGGCATCCAGGCGCTCGGGCAGGACGGCTTCGAGGCCGTGGCGCTGGGCGAAGCCGAGCGCACGGCCCGACGGCGAGTGCACGCGCACCGGGCTCGCGCCGCGCCTCAGGAGCTCGGCGACGCTCAGACGGGCATACGCGCCGGTGCCGATGACCAGGGCGCTGCGGCCCTCGAACCCTCCGAGCACGGCACCCGCGCGATCGAGGGCGACGGCGGCACCGGAGCGCCCGGCCGCGCCGACCGGCGCCTGCGTGGCGACCTGCTTGGCGCAGCGGAACGCATGCTGGAAGAGGTCGTGCAGGAGGGAGGTCGTCCAGCCGGCCCGGCGGGCGCTCTCGTAGTGGGAACGGATCTGGCCGGCGATCTCGGCCTCGCCGAGGACCACGGACCGCAGCCCGGAGGTCACCTCGTCGAGGTGGCGGGCGACCGGGGCGTCCATCGCCGCGTCGAAGCACAGCGAGACGAGATCACGCTCGCGACCGCTGGTCCGGGCGACGGCGTCGATGACGAGCTCGACGCCGTCATGGAAGCGGTGGGCATCGAGGTAGATCTCGAGACGGTTGCAGGTGCTGACCACGACCCACCCCGCGAGGGGCGGCTGATCGTGGACCGCGGTGCGGGAGTTGAGCTCCCCGATCACCGCGGGGAGCTCGTCCGCACCGCGCGTGAGGGCGTCGAGCACATCGAGATCGAGGTGCTCGTGGGAGGCGCGGACGGCAGCGAGCATGCCTCCGAGTCTAGGCCGGGCTCCCGCGGAAGTGTCCTCTGGGACGATCCTGGGTCCCAATGTCACAATCCCGTGCACAATAGAGACGTCATGGAACAGAACAGCACGTCAGAGCGCGTTTTTCGCGACACCGCGTCAGATCCGTCGGCAGCACCGGAAGGTCCCCAGGTGGGACCGGATTCGGCGGCTCTCGAGCCGGGCGCACTGCCCGCCGATCACCCCGCTCGGCGCCCCCTGGCCGACGGCGGGACGGACGGAGCCCCTCTCCTGCAGCGCCTCCGGGGGAAGGTGACCTCTGCCGCTCCCAGTGTGTGGTTCATGCGACAGGCCGGGCGCTCCCTGCCCGAATACCGGGACGTGAGGAAGGGCATCCCGATGCTCGAGTCGTGCCTCGACCCCGAGCTCGCCGCCGAGATCACGGTGCAGCCGGTGCGGCGGCACCGCGTGGACGCCGGCATCTTCTTCTCCGACATCGTGGTCCCCGCGCGCATCGCCGGCCTCGGCGTCGAGATCGTCCCCGGCCGCGGCCCCGTCTTCGACCATCCGATCCGCACCGAGGCCGACGTCGACGCCCTGCCGCCCCTGGACGACGTGTACGAGGAGGCCCTCGGCCCGATCCGCGATGCCGTGCGCCTGACGGTCGCCGAGCTCGGGACCACTCCGCTGATCGGCTTCGCCGGGGCTCCGTTCACGGTCGCGAGCTACATGGTCGAAGGCGGACCCAGCCGGGATCATCTGCGCACCCGCGCGCTCATGCGCGACAGGCCCGAGGTGTGGGACCGGCTGGCCTCCTGGGTCGCGGAGCTCTCCGGCCGCTTCCTGCGTGCGCAGGTGCTGGCCGGGGCGTCGGCGGTGCAGCTGTTCGACTCCTGGGTCGGCTCCCTGGGCGAGGACGTCTACACCGCGCACGTCCAGCAGCACTCCGCCGCCGTGCTCGCCCGCGTGGGCGACCTGCCCGTCCCCAGGATCCACTTCGGCGTCGGGGCCTCGCACCTGCTGGTGCCGATGCTCGAGGCCGGCGCCGATGCGATCGGCGTGGACCACCGCATGCGCCTCGACCGAGCGATCGAGGTGCTCCCCCCGGGCACACCGGTTCAGGGCAACATCGATCCCGCCGTCCTGTTCACCTCCGAGGAGGTCCGCTTCGCCGAGGCCGACGCCGTGCTGGCCGCGGGCTCGCGCGCGAGCGGGCACGTGGTCAACCTCGGTCACGGCGTACCGCCCGAGACCGACCCCCAGGTCCTCACCGACCTCGTCTCCCACCTGCACGAGCAGGAGGTCCCCACGGCGGCCGAGGCCTCATGACCCCGCGCACCCTCGTCATCGGGGGCGGGCTCGCCGGTCTGCTCGCTGCTCGGCGGCGGCAGCGCGCCGGCGACGACGTCCTCCTCCTCGAGGCCGAGGACGTCGTCGGAGGCGCGATCGCCGAGACGGAGATCCTTCCCGGCCTGGCTGTCAACGCCGGGGCGGAGGCCTACTCGGTCGGCTCCGGCGCGGTCGACAGTCTCGTCGTCGAGCTCACCGAGCATCTCGGAGAGGCCGTCGTCCCCCCACGCACGGGGCTCGGCAGCCGCATCGTCTCGGCAGACGGCGTCCACAGGGCGCCCGCCGCAGCCCTGCTGGGCGTGCCCGCGCACCCCCTGGCCGCCGACGTGCGCGCCGTTCTGGGCCTGCCCGGCGCTCTGCGCGCCGGGCTCGAGCGGTTCCTCCCCGCCCGAGTCGGAGACCGCCCCGGCGCGACGGTGCGGGAGATGGTGAGCGTCCGCTGCGGACGACGCGTCGCCGATCGCCTGGTCGCGCCGATCGTCGGGGGCGTCCATTCCGCCGATCCCGCGACCCTCGAGTTCGCCGCCGCTTCCCCGCAGCTGATGACCGGACTTCGAGAGCACGGATCCCTCACCGCCGCCGTCCGGGCGGTGCGCGGCCGCTCCACGAAGAGCGCCGGCACCCGGGTGCACGCCCTGGACCCGACCATGGCGGAGCTGCCCCGTGCCCTCGCCGAGGAGCTGCGCGCCGGCGGCGGCGAGATCCGCACCGGTGCGGACGCGACCGTCGTCTCCATCTCCCGCGACGTCCCCGGCGCCCCGGACGGACGCTGGAGAGCCGCCTCAGCATCGGGCGAGCGGTTCGACGCCTCCCGCCTGGTCCTCGCCTGCCCGCCCGATGTCGCGAAGAGCCTGCTGCAGGATGCCGCGCCGCAGATCTCCTCCGCGATCCCCGACGCGCCGTCGGCGACCGTGCGGCTGGTCGTCCTGGTCCTGGACGCCCCGGAGCTCGACGACTTCCCCTCCGGCACCGGGGCTCTGGTCGCCCCCGGCACCCCGGGCGTCGCCGCCAAGGCCCTCACCCATGCCTCCGCCAAATGGGAGCACGTCCAGCGCATCGCCCGCGAGGCCCTGCCGGAGGCCCGCTCCCCGCACGTCGTGCGCCTGTCCTACGGACGCCCCGGCCAGGAGCTCCCTCCGCGGGAGGGGATCATCGACCTCGCACTCGCCGATGCCTCCCATGTCCTGGGCACCCCTCTGGGAGCGGAGCAGCTGCTCGCGTCCCGGATCGTCGACTGGGACCGGGCCATGCGCCAGGCCCTGCCCGGCCACCGAGCGGCCCTCGCCGCTCTCGCAGACCTGCTCGCCGCCGAGCCCGACCTGGAGCTCGTGGGCTCCTGGCGGGCCGGCACCGGCATCGACGCGATCGTCCGCGCCGACGCCGCCGCGAGCACCGCAGCACCCCGCACAGCACCCCTCCAGGAAGGAACCCCTCGATGAGCGACGCCACCGAGATCGCCAAGACCACCCGCTACACCAGCTACACCGTCTACCGCCGGATCTCCGGACTGACCGAGGACGGCGAGGTCACCGCCGAGCAGGTCGGCACCGCCCTCGAGGAGACCGTCTCCCTGCTCGAAGGGGCGCACGAGGTCGAGATCCTCGGCTTCTACGACGTCTCCGCCTTCCGCGCCGAAGCAGACCTCATGATCTGGCTGGCCGCAGACAGGCCCGAGTCCATCCAGACCGCCCTGCGCGAGTTCGAGAACTCCCTCGCCGGCACCTGGCTCAACCGCGAGTGGTCCGCCGTGGGCGTGCACCGCATGGCGGAGTTCGCCAAGGGCCACGTCCCCTCGTTCATGGTCCCCGAGTTCGAGCGCAAGCAGTGGATCACCGTGTACCCGTTCGTCCGCAGCTACGACTGGTACCTGCTGCCCCAGGACGAGCGCAACCGCATGCTGCGCGAGCACGGCATGCTGGGACGCGACTACCCTCAGTGCAACGCCAACACGGTGGCCGCCTTCGCCCTCGGCGACTACGAGTGGCTGCTCTCCTTCGAGGCCGATGACCTGCACGACCTCGTGGACATGATGCGCCACCTGCGCTACTCCGATGCGCGCCTCCACGTGCGCGACGAGCTCCCCTTCCACGCCGGCCGCCGCCTCTCCTCGCTCGAGGACGTCGCCGCGGTGCTGGCCTGAGCGCCCGCCCGAACATCGAGCACGAGTCCTGGAGGAACCACGACCATGACCGCACCCCAGTACGACGCCATCCTCTTCGCCTCCTTCGGCGGCCCCGAAGGCCAGGATGACGTCATCCCCTTCCTGCGCAACGTCACCCGCGGCCGCGGGATCCCCGACGAGCGCCTCGAGGAGGTCGCCGGGCACTACCGCGCCCTCGGCGGCCGCTCCCCGATCAACGAGCAGAACCGCACCATGATCGCCGCGCTCCGCACGGAGCTCGCCGGTCGCGGCATCGACCTTCCGATCTACTTCGGCAACCGCAACTGGGAGCCCTACACCGGAGACGCTCTCCGGCAGATCCACGCCGATGGGCACCGCCGAGCGCTCGCCCTCATCACCAGCGCCTACTCGTCCTACTCCGGCTGCCGCCAGTACCGCGAGGACTTCGCGGTGCAGCTGGACGAGGCCGGGCTGCTCGGCGACCTGCAGATCGAGAAGTCGCGCTCCTACTTCAACCATCCTGGCTTCCTCGCGCCGATCATCGACGGCGTGCGCGAAGCGCTCGCGTCCCTCGCTCGCGAGGGGCACGATGCTGATCGAGTGCGCGTGCTGTTCTCCACCCATTCGATCCCGCTGGAGATGACGAAGGCCTCCGGACCTGCCGGGGCCGGCGAGGACGGGCAGGGAGGCTGGTACGTCGCACAGCACCTCGCCGCCTGCCGCTACGTCATGGAGCAGCTGGACGAGGAGCTGCCGTCCCTCCCCGAGTGGCAGCTGGTCTACCAGTCCCGCTCCGGCGCCCCGCACGTCCCGTGGCTCGAGCCCGACGTCAACGACGTCATCGAGCAGCTCGCCTCCGATGAATCCTCCGATGCGGTGATCGTGGTCCCGATCGGGTTCGTCACCGATCACGTCGAGGTCGTCTGGGATCTCGACACCGAGGCCAAGGAGACTGCCCAGGAGCACGGCCTGGCATTCCGCCGGGTCGCGACCTCCGGGACGGACCCACGGTTCATCGCTGCTCTCGGCGACGTGGTGGCCGAGCATCTGGATCCCTCGCGCGAGCGTCTCGCGGTCACCGACATCGGCGCCGTCGACGACGTCTGCGGCCACAACTGCTGCCAGGTCAACGCCTCCCGAGCCGTCCCGGCAGAACACAGCATCGACACGCTCGAGGAGATCGCCGCCATGATGCGCGAGCAGAAGCAGGTGCGCGAGCAGGCGCAGGCCGGAGAGCAGGTCCAGGCGGCGACGTCATGACCCTCCGCCTCGGCACCCGCGCCTCGCAGCTCGCACTGACCCAGTCCGGCCAGGTCGGCGAGACGCTCGTCAGCGGCACCGGGCACGAGGTCGAGCTGGTGCACGTGCACAGCCAGGGCGACATCGACCGCACCAGCCCCCTCGCGCAGATCGGAGGGACCGGAGTGTTCGTCACCGCGGTGCGCCGCGCACTGCTGGACGGCGAGGTCGACGTCATCGTCCACTCGTGCAAGGACCTGCCCACGGCGCCGGCCGAGGGCATTGTCCTGGCATGCATGCCCCAGCGCGAGGATCCCCGCGACGCGCTCTGCGCCCGCGACGGCCGGACCCTCGCCGACCTTCCCCGAGGTGCCCGCGTGGGCACCGGGTCTCCCCGCCGAGGCGCGCAGCTGCTGCGCGCCCGCCCCGACCTCGAGGTCGTCGCGATCCGCGGCAACGTCGAGACCCGACTGGCGCGCGCGCTCGGAGACCACGCGGATCTCGACGCTGTCGTGCTGGCCGCCTCCGGCCTGCGCCGTGTCGGCCGCGCCAGCGCCATCAGCGAGCTCCTGCCGATCGACATCATGCTCCCCGCCCCGGCGCAGGGCGCTCTCGCAGTCGAGGTCTCCGCCGCGACCGTCGACGCACCGGGACCCGAGCATGCGTGGCTCACCGATGCCCTCGCAGCAGCCGACGACCTCCCCACCCGGGCGGCCGTCGCCGCTGAGCGGGCCCTGCTGCGCACCCTCGAGGCAGGATGCTCGGCACCGGTCGCCGCCTTCGGAGAGATCGATGACGGAGACACCGGCCGCAGCCTGCGCCTGCGTGGCCTCGCGATCGCACCCGACGGCGCCCGCCTGGTGGAGGCCATCAGGACAGCGCAGCTGCCCGCCGGCGATGATCTCGACCGGACCGTGGCGGCCGCTGCCGAGCTCGGGGAGAGCCTCGCCGCGGACCTGCTCGCGCGTGGTGCCGGGGAGATCCTCGCGGAGGCGGCCTCCTGATGTCGGCGGCCGCGCGTCCAGTGCTCCTGCCTCGGCCCCGCGGCCGAGGCCAGGAGCTGACGCGCCAGCTCACCGCCCAGGGCGTCACCGTCGAGCACGTCCCCTTCGTCGGCTTCGGCCCAGGAGACGACGCCGCCCTGCGGCCCGCGCTCAGCTCGCTCGCCGCCGGCGACTACGACGATCTCGTCGTCACCAGCCGCACCGCCGTGCCGGTCCTCGACGGCACCGTCGTCCCGGCGACGACCCGGGTGATCGCCGTCGGCCGCGGGACGGCGGGCGCGCTGGAGGCCGCCGGCATCCCGGTCGCCCTGACGGCATCGGGCTCCGGGGCCGCCGTCGTGACAGCGATGACCGCCTCCGACGGTCCCGCCCCTGCAGGTCGGCGCGTGCTGCTGCCGGTCTCGGCGGCCGCTGCGCCCACCGTCCGTGACGGTCTCGTCGCAGCAGGCTGCGAGGTCACCCGCGTGGACGCGTACCGTCCACTCCTCCTGGACCTGCCGCCGCACTTCGCACTCGGGCTCCCCGACGGCGCGTTCGCAGCGATCGTGCTGACCAGCCCCATGATCGCGCGCCGCGCCGCAGAGCTCGGCGTGCATCCCACCACCGCCGTCGTCAGCATCGGCGACCCCACCTCGCAGGCCGCCCGCTCCGGCGGCCTCCCTGTCGCAGTCCAGGCCGAGGTCGCCGACGATCGCCACCTGGCCGCGGCCGTCCTCCGCACCCTCGACTCCCCCACCTCGAAGGAGACACCGTGAGCTTCCCGTCCGACCGTCCCCGCCGCCTGCGCTCCACCCCCGCGATGCGCTCCCTGGTCCGCGAGACCACGCTGCGTCCGTGCGACCTGGTGCTGCCGATGTTCGTGCGCGAGGGCGCCGGGGATCCTCGCCCGATCTCCTCCATGCCCGGGGTGGTCCAGCACACGCTGGACTCGCTGGTGCGTGCGGCCGTCGAGGCCGTCGAGAACGGCGTCGGCGGACTCATGCTGTTCGGTGTCCCCGAGCGCAAGGACGCCATCGGCTCGGGCGCCACCGATCCCGACGGCATCCTGAACCAGGGCATCGCGCGCCTCCGCTCCGAGCTCGGCGACGCCACGGTGATCGGCGCGGACCTGTGCCTCGACGAGTTCACCGACCACGGCCACTGCGGTGTCCTCGACACCGCCGGCCGTGTCGACAACGACGCCACCCTGCTGCGCTATCGCGATATGGCTGTCGCCCAGGCAGAGGCCGGCGCCCACCTGCTGGGCCCCTCCGGCATGATGGATGGCCAGATCGGTGCGATCCGCGATGCGCTGGACGCCTCCGGGCACCTCGACGTGGCCCTCTACGCCTACACCGCCAAGTACGCCTCCGCGTTCTACGGCCCCTTCCGCGAGGCTGTCGACTCCTCCCTCCAGGGCGACCGACGCACCTATCAGCAGGATCCCGCGAACGCCCGAGAGGCGCTGCGCGAGCTCGAGCTGGACATCGCCGAGGGAGCCGATCTGGTGATGGTCAAGCCCGGCCTGCCGTATCTCGACGTGCTGCGGCAGATCGCAGATCGCTCACCGGTCCCGGTGGGCGCCTATCAGGTCTCCGGCGAGTACGCCATGATCGAGGCTGCCGCCGCCAACGGCTGGATCGATCGCGACCGCACCATCCTGGAGTCACTGCTGGCATTCCGCCGCGCCGGTGCCTCCACCGTCCTCACCTACCATGCCAGCGAGGTGGCCGGCTGGTTCGCCGACGGCCTCCCTCCGCACCTGCGCGAGCATCTGTGAGCATCCCACCGGCCGTCTCGCGCCCACCACGATCCGCACCGTCGCACTCTTCAGGAGCCTCAGCATGAACTCACCGACCCCCGACCGCTCCACGGGTTCCGCCGAGCTGTTCGCCCGCGCCCAGGCCGTCATCCCCTCGGGCGTGAACTCCCCGGTGAGGGCATTCGGGTCGGTGGGCGGCACCCCGCCGTTCTTCGTCTCCGCCTCCGGGGCGCTCCTGCAGGACGCCGACGGTCACGAGTACGTCGATCTGGTGGGCTCGTGGGGCCCGATGGTCCTCGGCCACTCCCACCCTCAGGTCGTCGAGGCCGTGCGGGAGGCTGCGGGCCGGGGGCTGTCCTTCGGTGCCCCGCAGCCCGGTGAGGTCGAGCTCGCCGAGGAGGTCGTGCGACGCATCGGACCCGTGGAGCAGATCCGCCTGGTCAACTCCGGCACGGAGGCGACGATGAGCGCCCTCCGGGTCGCCCGGGCCGCGACGGGCCGCGACGTGGTCGTGAAGTTCGCCGGCTGCTACCACGGGCATGTGGACGCCCTGCTGGCTGAGGCCGGCAGCGGCGTGGCGACCTTCGCGATGCCGGGCTCCGCCGGCGTCACCGCCGGGACCGCCCGCGACACGGTGGTCCTGCCCTACGGCGACCGTGAGGCGGTCGCCGCACTGTTCGCCGAGCGCGGCACGGAGATCGCTGCGATCATCACCGAGGCGGCTCCCTGCAACATGGGTGTGGTGACGCCGGGCGACGGGTTCAACCGCTTCCTGGCCGAGACCGCTCACGCCGCCGGCGCGCTTCTGATAAGCGACGAGGTCCTCACCGGGTTCCGCGCGAGCAGAGAGGGCCACTACGGCATCGACGGCGAGGGCTGGGCCCCGGATCTGATGACCTTCGGCAAGGTCATCGGCGGCGGTCTGCCGGTCGGGGCGTTCGGCGGCCGCGCTGACCTCATGGGGCTGCTCGCTCCGGCGGGCCCCGTCTATCAGGCGGGCACCCTGTCGGGGAACCCTCTGGCGACGGCCGCGGGGCTGGCTACTCTGGCCGGTCTCGACGACTCCGCGTACGAGACCCTCGATGCGGCGAGCTCACGGCTGCAGCGGCTCGTGGACGAGGCGCTCACCGCAGCAGGAGTTCCGCACGTGATCCAGACTGCTGGAACCCTGTTCTCGGTGTTCTTCCGAGAACAGCCCGTGACCTCGTACGCAGAGGCCAAGGACCAGGACACCGAGGCCTTCCGCCGCTTCTTCCACGCGATGCTCGATGCGGGGGTCAGCCTTCCTCCCTCGGCGTTCGAGGCGTGGTTCGTCTCGACCGCGCATGATGACGCAGTGCTGGATCGGATCTCTCAGGCGCTTCCCGGAGCGGCGCAGGCGGCGGCGTCAGCCTGACATCGCTCGCCCGGTCCGTTCGGACAGGGCGATGACGGAGGCCGGCCGTCCCGAGCATCTCTGCTCGGGACGGCCGGCCTCCTTCGTGCTCGGTGCGCGCGTCAGCCCTTCGCGCCCGCGAACGCGGAGAGGTGACGGGAGATGTGCGGGACGAGGACGTCCGCATAGGCGCCGTGGTTCTCGCGCAGGACTGCGTCGAAGCGGTCCACCAGGGGGCTTCCGTCGGCCAGGGAGGCGATGAGGGAGTCGCCGTAGCCGACGTGCAGGATCTGTCGAGCATCGGCCTGGGCGATGAGCTCCGCGAGGTCCACGCTGTCCAGCGCCACCGGCGTCTGGTCGGCCTGGGCGGAGACCTGGTAGGAGGCGCTCGCCTTGGCGTAGGCGTCCCGGGAGATGGACCAGATCGTGCCGAAGAGCTCAGGGTCGTGGGCGGCGATGACCTCGAGGGCGCAGAGGTAGCTCGTGCCGGAGGTCTTCAGGTGGACGAGTCCGTCGGTGGCCTCGACGGCGAGGGGGTAGATCGAGTACTTGTCGGAGCCGGAGTGCAGGGAGATCTTGTAGCCGCCGAAGATCTCGCCGATGGCGTGATGGACCTCGAGATTGTGGCGCAGCTCCTCGACGTCGCCGCGGAACTCCAGTCCCTTCTCGAATCCGTCGACATAGCGGGGAGCGAAGGAGAACCACTCCAGCCCGAGGCGCTTGAGCTCGGTGGCGAGGTAGTAGTGCTCGAAGAAGCTGGTCTGACAGGCGGTCTCGTCGACAGCGATCTCGGTCTCGACGGGGTGCTGGGCGTTCTCATGGAGGTGCCGGTAGAGGCGGGCGGCCTCAGCAGCCGCTCCCGCGTACTTGACCGCGGCGGTGATGATCTCGTCCTCGGTCGGTGCGATCGTCTCGCCGGCAACGTCGAGTCGTGTGTCGGCGTAGCGGGCGAGCGTCGCCTCGAGGGTGTCCTCCAGGGCATCCCAGGGCAGAGCGTCGGCCTGGGCGCGAGTCGCACCGGCAGTGACGTCCTGGACGTAGTCGCCCGGGTCCAGGGTGAACATGGTGAAGCCTGCGGCGAGTCCTCTGTCGATGCCCTCGGTGGACTTGATGTGGTCGCAGTCGGCGCCGAAGCCGCGATCCCAGCCGGCCTCCACGAGGCCGAAGATCGAGTCGACCATGACGGACTCGGCCGTGCGGTGCAGGCGGTCCATCTCTCGGATGGACTGCTGGGCCAGAACCGGGAAGACGTCTCCGCCCGTCTGCGCGAAGGCGGCGGCCTGGCCCGCGGTGGCCAGGCCGATGCGGTCGCCGGTGCCGACGGAGGTCCGGTGTCCGGTGACGAACTGCGGGCGCAGCACATCGAACACGTCCTGCAGGGCGCGGGCGTTCCGGCTCGAGGTGGGCCCTTCGAGCACGTAGCCGTCGCCGACGGGGGCGGGGTTCCCCTCGAAGGGGGCGAGGAGCGCCGAGTCGGCCACCTCGATGCGCAGCGTGCTGCCTGCACGCTCGCGGCGGACGTCGACGGAATGAGTGTCGTTGCGAAGTGCCATGGGGGTCTCCTGTAGTGCTCGTGGGCGGGTTCCGTGCGGTCCGCCGGACGGCGGCGACGACGTCGTCGACGTTCAGCTCGGATCGTGCGACCAGAACCGTCTGCAAACGTTTCCATCGTAGAGGATCACCCCCTCCCCGCGGAAGCGCTGGAGGGGATCACCTTCCGACACGTTGGCATGCGCTTGCCAAGCGTTGGCTCCGAGGCATCTTGGCCAGCAGATGCAATCGTTTGCCGCGACGACTCAGGCGAGTTCACGAGCGGACACGCCCCCGCTCTGGACAGCTCCGCATCATCCGGGCGCGGGCGGTCCGATCGCCGGCGGCGTGGTCACTCGGGTCACTCCCCCGCGCCCCGTCCAGGCGACGGCATGGGAGTTACCTCCCAGCCGCTCGACCCTCACGCCCTGCTGCTCCTTGCCGTTGCAGTGGGCACACACGCCCTGGCCGTTGTCGAGACCTGTCGGTCCGCCCGCGCTATGGGGGTCGATGTGATCGCTCTGCCGGATCCTCGCGTCGCAGAAGGGGCCGCGGCAGAATCCGTCACGGTTGCCCAGGTAGCGGGCGGCCGCATGAGGGAAGGTGCGCGAGCGGGTGTCCGCAGCGACCAGCTCCCCGGTGACCGGGTGGGTGTACAGCCTCCGGAACATGACGCGCAGCTCCGGGCCGTCCTCGCCCAGAGGGTCGTCCTCGCCCGGTCCGGGCTTCCTGAGCATCGCCAGCAGCTGTTCGCGCACGGCGGTGGAGGAGACGGCACCGTAGCCTTCGATGTGCGCAGCCTCTCCCGTCCCCGGCGTGAGCAGTGCGCGGTCGGTGATGACGATTCCGATGTCGACGCCCATCCCTCCGGCGGCGAGGCGATCCTCGGACCGTGCACCGTGCTCGACCGCGGACTCGCCGAGCAGTGTCGAGGCGAGCAGGTCCGCCATGACGGGACCGTGCTTGCGGTGACGGTCGTCCCCGGCGGCGACCTTCTTCTCCGCGGCCACGGACAGACGCTTGTGGATGGCGGCGGCCTGCACCTCGGGCAGGATCGCGTACAGCATCGCCATACCCTGCGGCTTGCGCACGGTTCCCACGCATCGCTCCTCGACGGCCCGGCTGTGGCGCTCGGCCGCACCGGACGGATCGACCTTCTCGATGGCGGTCTCCGCCTCTCCCGCCCAGCGGCGGTTGCCGGCGGCATCGAGCCTGTCGAGATCCTTCGCCAGCAGAGCCGAGACCTTCCTGCGCTTGTCGTCGTCGATGACGGAGGTCTGCTCGGAGACCTTCTGGAGCGCCACCGGTGCGATGCGCGACGCAGCGAGCGCCTGATGCAGCTCGGGCATGGACTCCTGGACCCGACGGGCGGACTCCAGGGTCCGGCGAGCGGCAGAGCCTGATCGGCGCTGCACGAGGGAGATGTCGCGGGCCGTGATGCCGTCCGCCTTCCGATGCACGGTCTCCTCGACAGGCGACCGGCCCCCGGCCGCCGCATCCTCCCGCGCTCTGCGCATCTCGTCCTCACGAGTCAGATCGCCGAGCGCGACCATGGCCCGGATCTCGAGGGCCTCGAGCGCGCAGCGCAGGTCCTGCAGGGCGACCAGGAGGTCCACGTGGTCCTGCCGCAGCCCTGCAGGGCCGGCGTCCATGCGCATTCTCGGTGTCAGGCCCTCGACGAGGGCACGCAGCTCAGGCGCCCGGGGTGCTGCGCTGTGCACCTCGTCGCCGTTCCTGCTGCGTCGTCCCTCATCCATGCCTCCACGGTGGCACCGGCAGGACCTGTCCGCATCGGGACGTCGCCGGATGTGCATGACTGCCCGCTGGGGAGGAGCACTCCGGCCCCGAGCGAGTCGTGCTGCGACGCCGGACAGCGGACTGCCTCGCGTGACAGCCCATGACCGACCATGACAGGACCCTGGCCAGCTGGCGGTCGATCCCGTCAGGATGTCGGCACGCTCCGTAGCTCAGCCAGGCAGAGCAGCTCCCTCATAACGAGTGCGTCGCAGGTTCGAATCCTGCCGGAGCGTCTGCACCGGAGCATCGGAGCATCGGCCCGGAGACCATCCGCGCTCCGCCCCGGCCCGTCGTGCTGCGGCTGCTGTGCCGGAGAACTTCCTCAGACCCGTCGGCTGAGGGACGCCGGCGGGCCTGAGGACAGCGAGGGTGCGGGTGCCGATGACGTTCCTCGGCATGGAGATCGAGCAGGCGGAGGAGCTGGCAGGACCGTTCCGACATGCCGGTGAGCACGTTGCGGAGAGGGCCCGCGCACTTGAGGATCCAGCACCGGATCCTGGCGCGGCGAGGATGCGGAGCGCTTCCGATCGGAGGCCTCGACCATCTGGCACGTCATGGCCGCGAGGCTCGCAGTGGTCCTGGTCGACGCAGCGGCGACGATGGATCTGCGGGCCGACGACGGATCGGGGCAGGATCCGCCTCGAGCGATGGCGCCGCCGAATGATCTCCGCGTGCTCCTCTGCCCCGATGGCCTGTTCGACGTGCATGTCGCACGCATTGCTCATACTGGGGCTCGACGGGCCCCCTTCCCCACCCTTCCCGCCCGTTCCCCTCCTCTTCCCGCCTCGGCGGCCTCTGCCGCACCCACCGCCCTCGAAGGACGCCATGAGCCGACGTTCCGCTGCCGCCAGCACCCGCGAACCTGTCCTGCAGCCGCTCGTGCTGCCTCTCCTCGATGAGCTCGACGCCTGCGCGATGGATGCTGGCCGGTCGCTCGACGCAGTCCGCGTCACCGGACAGGTCCCGGACCGGGATCTGACCGGGCTCGTCCTGACCGAGTGCGCTCTCGAGGGCGTGAGCGCACAGCGTGCGATGCTGCGCTCGGCACGCCTGGTCGAGACGAGGATCGAGCGGATCGATGCACCGATGCTGGATCTGGCCCGTTCCACGCTCCGGGATGTGGAGATCGTCGGCTCGCGCATCGGGGCGCTGGACGCCTTCGAGGCTGAGCTGCGCTCGGTGCGCTTCGTCGGCTGTAAGCTCGACTGGCTGAACCTGCGCTCCGCACAGCTCGAGGACGTGCTGTTCGAGGACTGCACGCTCGAGGAGCTGGATCTCACCGGGGCGAGCGCCGCACGGGTTGCGTTCCGCGGGACGCGCACGAGCGCGCTGGGCATCGATCGCGCTCGGCTGGCGGACGTGGACCTCAGGGGTCTGCGGATGGCTTCGATCAGCGACCCGGGATCGCTGCGAGGCGCCACGGTGGATGCTGCGCAGCTCCTGGATCTCGCACCGCTGCTGGCTGATCACCTGGGGATCCGCGTCGAGGGCTGAGCGCCGGGGCCCGGCCTCACGAGAGCTGCGGGTTCTCCGATCGCCGCTTGGCCTCGATCGCCATCTCGTAGTACCGCAGCAGGTCGTCGGAGGCCGCTTCCCAGGAGAACTTCTCGGCTTCGGCGCGGGCGTTCTCACGGATGCGTCCGCGCAGGTCGGGGTCTCCGAGCCGCGTCAGCGCCGCATCCAGCGACGCCTCGTCCCCCGAGTCGAACAGCAGTCCGTCCACGCCGTCGGTGACCTGCTCGCAGGTGGGGCCGGAGCGGGCGGCGACGACGGGCAGGCCGGAGGCCATGCCCTCGGTGATGACGAGTCCGAGGGTCTCGGTGACCGAGGGGAAGACGAAGCCGTCGGCGCTCGCGAAGGCGCTGGCGAGCTCCTCGCCCTCCATGAAGCCCGGGAAGAGGGTCGCGGTGCCGGCGAACAGGCTCTCGAGCTCGCGACGGTAGGGGCCGTCGCCGACGATCGCGAGGGCGATGTCGTCACGGCGGTCCATCATGGGCCGCAGCCGCTGGATCTCCTTCTCCGCTGCGAGTCGCCCGACGAACACGAGGAGCTTATTCTCGGGATGCCCCTGGGTGAGGCGCTCGCGCATCGCCGCGCTGGCGAAGCGCGGGTGGAAGGCGACCGTGTCGACACCGCGGCGCAGCACATGGAGGTTCTCGATCCCCTGGGTTTCGAGCTCGGCCTTCATGGTCCGGGAGGTGGCGAGGTTGATGTCGGCGAGGGCGTGATTGCGTCGGATCTGCCACCACACGGCGGGCTTGCCCCACTTCCACGCCCGGTAGAGGTCGAGGTAGCGGGGGATGTGCGTGTGGTAGCTGGCGACCAGCGGGATGCGCTGACGATGCGCGGCGTAGGCGCCGGAGGATGCGAGCAGGAGGGGCTGGGCGGCGTGGACGACGTCGGGATGGAACCCCCGGATGATCCCGTCGACGGTGGGATGGGGCAGGGTGAAGCGCCGGTGCTTGTAGAACGGCAGCGTCACCGGGCGGATGCCCACCACTCTCGCGCCGTGATGCTCGGTGACGCCGAGCTCGGGGGCGATCACCATGACCTCGTGGCCGAGATCCTGGAACCGCTCGACGGCGTGGCGCAGGCGGGTCACCACGCCGTCGACGGAGGGCAGGAAGGTCTCCGTGACGATCGCGATCTTCACGGGTCCGGTGTCACTTCCAGGTGACGGTGGGCAGGACCAGCTCGCGCTTGACGCGCTCGGTGTTGTTCTGGGCCACCTTGAGGATCTCGGTGATCACGTCCGAGGTCAGGAGGTGGGGCTCGAGGCCCAGGCTGATGAGCGAGGTGTTGACGGCGCTGTAGTAGTGGTCGTACTTCTCGACGCGCGGGTTCTCGATGTGGTCGACGGCGGTGTCGAGACCGGCGTCACGGGCGGCGGAGGCCACCATGTCGGCCAGCTGCTGCACCGAGAACTCCTCGGTGAACTGGTTGAACACGCGGAACTCTCCGCGATCGGCGGGGTTCTCGCAGGCGATCTCGATGCAGCGCACGGTGTCCTGGATGTTGAGATAGCCGCGGGTCTGGCTGCCGTTGCCGTAGACGGTGAGGTCGTGGCCGATGGCCGCCTGGATGATGAACCGGTTCAGAGCGGTGCCGAACACGGCGTCGTAGTCGAAGCGGTTGGCCAGGCGGGGGTCCAGACGGGTCTCGTCGGTCTCGAGGCCGTAGACGACGCCCTGGTTGAGGTCCGTGGCGCGGATGCCCCAGATCCGGCAGGCGAACATGATGTTGTCGCTGTCGTGGACCTTGGTGAGGTGGTAGAAGGAGCCGGGCTGCTTGGGGAACGGGAGGCGGTCGGTGCGGCCCTTGTGCTCGATCTCGATCCAGCCCTCCTCGATCTCGATGTTCGGCTGGCCGTACTCCCCCATGGTGCCGAGCTTGACGAGGTGGCAGTCGGGGGCGAAGTCCTTGATGGCCCACAGGACGTTCAGGGTGCCCTCGACGTTGTTGCGATGGTTCTCGATCGCGTGCTCGCGGTCGATCATCGAGTAGGGGGCGCTGCGATGCTCGGCGAAGTGGACGAACGCCTCGGGCTGGAGGTCGCGGAAGATCCCGGCGACGGTCTCGTAGTCGGTGAGGTCGCCGACGACGACGGAGATCTCCTTGCCGGTGACCTCCTTCCAGGCGGCGACGCGCTCCTCGAGGGGAACGATCGGGGTCATCGAGTTCGAGCCGAGCTCCACGTCGATGTCGCGACGCACCAGGCTGTCGACGATCGTGACCTCGTGCCCCTTCTGCGAGAGGTACAGGGCAGTGGGCCAACCGCAGAATCCGTCTCCGCCGGCGACGACGATCTTCATCGAGAGTCCTCCATAGAAATGCTGTTGCGGCACATATGTGACCATGTATGCCGGACCGTGGAACTTCGTGTCCGATCCAAACGTAGTGCAGGTCGGGTGCCTCGCGGACGCGATGGACGTCGACGTGAACTGCGGAGGAACAGGCGCGGCACCGCCGATGTCCCGACGGTGGACGTCGGACCGTCGGCCCTGCACCGCACTCACCGTATCGGCCCCTGCTGGAGTGAAGATGAATGCATCCCCGTCGTGCCCTCGCCCCCTTCCCGACCTGCGCCGGCGGACGGCCGTGATGGCGATCGTCAACCGCACCCTCGACTCGTTCTTCGACGAGGGGCGCACGTTCTCGCTGGATGCCGCGGTGGCCGCGGGGGTGGCGGCCGCGGAGGCGGGCGCCGACATGATCGACGTCGGCGGCGTGAAGTTCGCGCCCGGGGATCCGCTTCCGGTCGCTGAGGAGATCGACCGCGTGGTCCCGGTGGTGGAGCGCCTGCGGCGGGAGGCGCCGACGGCGCTGCTGAGCGTGGACACCTTCCATGCCGAGGTGGCGCGCGCGGCGATCGATGTCGGCGCTGACATCATCAACGACACGACGGGGCTGAGCGATCCGCAGATGGCGGCGACGGTCGCGGAGACGGGCGCCGCTGTGGTCATCACCCATTCGCTCGCCGAGCCTCGGCGCGAGCATCCGAGCCCGCGCTATGACGATGTCGTCGCCGAGGTGCGGGCGGCTCTCGGTGATCGCGTGGCGCGGGCGCTGGAGGCCGGTGTGCGGCGGGAGCAGATCGTCGTGGATCCGGGACCGGACCTGAACAAGTCCACGATGCAGACGCTGGAGCTCCTGCGCGGCTGGCGGGATGCCACGGATCTCGGATATCCGGTGCTCGCGGCACTCTCCCGGAAGGACGTCATCGGGGAGTCCCTGGGGCTTCCGAAGGAGGATCGTCTGGAGGGGTCGCTCGCGGCGGCCGCATGGGCGATGTCCCAGGGCGCCCGGATCCTGCGGGTGCACGACGTGCCGGAGACCGTGCGCCTGGTCCGCATGCTCGAGGTGATCGGCGGGGTGCGGAGCCCTGCTGGCCCGCTCGTCCACAACGTCTGAGGCACGTCCGCAGCGTCTGAGCCACCCCGTGCAGGCGCCGCCTGCAGCCGACGCCTGCAGCAGCCGCGTGCGGCAGCCGCCTCAGGCGTCGGCGCGCGGCGAGAGCCGGCCGCTGCGACGCAGCCAGATCTCAAGCGGCACCGTGACCAGCGGCGGGATGGCGGCGGTGAGCGCGACGAGCCACACCCACCAGCGCCAGCGCTGGCGCCAGGCGGCGACGAGCGTGACGGCGAGATAGATCAGGAAGGCGCCGCCGTGGAGCCGTCCGAAGATGAACACGCCCATCTCGGTGGTGCCTGTGCCGTACTTCAGGAGCATGCCGATCAGCAGGCCCGCCCAGGTGAAGGCCTCGAGGAACGCGACGATCGCGAAGGCTCGTCCGGCGCGGGACACGCCGGCGGTCCCGTCAGCAGGATGCAGGGTCTCGTCGGCGGGGATCAGGGTCTCGTCGGCGGGCGCGGTGCTCATGATCGGTCGGGGGCTCCAGGTCTCGAGGCGGGGCCGACGGCGGTCGGTCACCCCTCAGCGTCCCAGAGCCGCGCGGCCGGTCGCCACGGGAGGGTGATCTGTCGCACGCCCCGGGACATCGGACTTCACCCGAAGTCCGCGAGGACCGCGTCGGACAGCCGCGGCATGATCTGCCGGTGCGCGTCGCAGAAGTCGAGGTCGGTGCCGACCACGAGGGCGAGCTGTGCATCCGGGTCGACCCAGAAGGCGGTTCCCCGCATGCCGAAGTGGCCGACGGTGTCCGGGGAGTTCCGCACGCCGGTCCAGTGCGGGCTCTTGGTCCCGCGGATCTCGAGTCCGAGGCCGAAGGGGTTCGGGGTCTGCTTGCCGAAGCCAGGCATGATGCCGATCAGCTCAGGAAGCTGCGCTCGGGTGAGCTCGCGGTGCCAGCGCTCCTCGAGGAGCGTCGGCCGCAGGATCTCCGCGGCGAGCAGCGCGAGGTCCTCGAGAGGACTGTGCGCCCCGACGGAGGCTGATCCCTCCCACAGCAGGCTCTCCATGCCCAGCGGTTCGATGACGCGCTCGTGCGCCCAGTCCTCGAACGGGCGCCCGAGAGCTCGCTCGACATGGCGGGCGGCCTCGTCGATCCCGAAGTTGGAGTAGTGCCGACGGCGGCCGGGGGCCTGCAGCACGCGATCGGACTCGTAGAAGAGTCCGGAGGCGTGGCAGAGCAGGTGCCGCAGTGTGGAACCGGGAGGTCCGGCGGGGTCGTCGAGCGTCACCGCTCCCTCCTGCACGGCGAGGGTGCAGGCGACGCCGGTCAGGGCCTTGGTGACGGAGCGCCATGGACGCATCCGGTGCACGTCGCCCCGTCGGGCGCGCTCCCCGTCCGCCCCGAGGACGATGGCGGCGGCGTCGACGCCGAACTCGTCGAGCAGCGCGAGCGCTCCGCCCTCGGCTCCGCTCATCCGCGGCCTCCGGTCCCGCTCCCGGTCGCGCCGCCCACCTCGCCGTCGCGGTTCGCATCGTCGGCAACCGCCCGACCGTCGCGGGTCCCGAAGGTGTCCAGCAGCGCATCGGTGAGCTGCGGCCAGGCCTCGACGTGGAGGGGCCCGAAGGGCTCCGTCCCGAGGAAGGCGGCGGCCAGTCCGGCGTCGGGGTCGGCCCAGAGGAAGGAGCCGGCCTGTCCGAAGTGCCCGACGGTGCGGGGGCTGCTGCGCGGCCCGGTCCAGTGGGGGGACTTCCCGTCGCGGATCTCGAGGCCGAGCCCCCAGTCGTTGGGCTTCTGGCGGCCGTAGCCGGGAAGGATCCCGGCGAGTCCCGGGAACTGCACGGAGGTCGCCTCCCGGTGGAGGTCCGGGGAGATCAGGGTCGGGGCGAGCAGCTCCCGGCCGACGGCGAGCAGATCGCGGATGCTGGCGCGGTAGCCGGCCGCCGGGGACCCGTCGACCTCGATGTCGTCCAGCCCGAGCGGGGCGACGACGACCTCCTCCATCCAGTCGGACAGATCGGTGCCGACGGCATCGGCGACGTGCTCGCCGAGGATCTCGAACCCGGTGTTGGAGTAGATCCGGCGCACGCCGGGCTCGGCGAGCACGTCGGTGCCGTCGAAGCCGCAGCCTGCAGTGTGGGCGAGCAGGTGACGGACGGTCGCGCCCTCGGGGCCGCGCGGCGCGACCGGCTCGTCGAGGTCCAGGAGTCCCCGCTCGACGGCGACGAGGACGCCGAGCGCGGCGATCGGCTTGGAGACGCTGGCGAGGTCGAAGACCCTCGCGTCCTCGCCGTGGACGGCGAGGGTCCCGCGCGCATCGGTGATGCCGACGGCGAAGGGGAAGGGGAGGTCGGGGAGGATGCCGGGGTCGATCTGCTCGCTGGTGGACACGGCGCCAGGATCCCACAGGCGCCCGATCCGGTCGCGACACGCCGACGATCGAGGTTTCCCACCGGAAACTTCTGCGCGCTTCGCATCCCACCGGTTCGAGCACCTGCCTGCACATATTCTCGACTACTGCCCAGAAACCTCACGACCAGGAAGACTTTACCTCTTGTTTACGCTTTAGGGATGAATGCATGATGGTTCTGCCTTCTCTGCCCGGACGCTCGACCACAAGTCCGTCCGTCGGAGAAGGATCCTCGCCGACGCCGACCGGCGCGGCGCTCCACCATCCAGGGGGAACACCATGACCAGGCATCCGGCCAGACCGACCGCCTTTCTGGCGGACCCGGGCGAGACCGCCGTCCCGACCACCACCCGACGCTCTCTCCTGCTGCTGGGCGTGGGGACCCTCGGCGCAGGACTGGCGCTGGGCACGCAGCCGGCAGGGGCGGCCACCACCCTGCGCAAGGGCGATCGCGGCTCCGAGGTCACGAAGCTGCAGCAGGACCTGTGGGCGCTGAGGTACTGGTGCGGCACGGCCGACGGCGTCTTCGGGCACCTCACCCAGCAGGCCGTGTGGGCCCTGCAGAAGTCCGCGGGCCTGTACCGCGATGCCGTCGTCGGCCCCAAGACCCGCGCGGCGATCTCCTCGGGCACCCAGCCCTCGCGGCAGATCACCAGCGGCACCGCCTTCGAGGTGGACCTGTCCCTGCAGGTCATCATCGCCACCAGCAAGGGGAAGCTGTCGTACATCCTGAACACCTCGACCGGCAGCGGCGAGCGGTACTACTCCGGCGGCCGCTGGAAGACCGCGACCACGCCCAAGGGCGACTTCTCGATGTACAGCCTGTACTCGAGCGGATGGCAGTCCGGTCCGCTCGGAAACCTCTACCGGCCCGGCTACTACGACCGCGGCTGGGCGATCCACGGGTCGAACTCGATCCCGTCCTATCCGGCCTCGCACGGCTGCTGCCGCATCTCCGTCTCCGCGACGGACATGCTCTGGGGCCGCAGCTGGTTCACGAAGGGACGGCGCGTCCTCGTGCACGCCTGAGCCGACGGCGACACGCTGCGGACTGCGCGCGCATCCCTCCGTGGGGATGCGCGCGCATCGGGCCGCGATCGACCGCGCCGGCGCCCTCTCCTTCACGAGGCCTGCACGATTCCCTTGCCGTCCTGCCGCGGCCGTCGCCTCATGCTGACCTGCTCGCGCGCTACGATCGGGGGGCGAACAGCCCCGGCGCAGACCGGGGCGGTGGACGGTACGACAGCGAGGGATCACCGTGGGGATCTTGGATCGGATCGAGCGCGGGCTCGACCGCGGAGTGACGAGCGTGTTCTCGCCGGGTCGCGGCCAGCTGAAGCCGCTCGACCTCGCGCAGGGGCTCAAGAGGGAGTGCGACGACCAGATCCAGGTGCTGGATCGGGTGCGCACTCTCGCACCGAACGTCTACACGGTCTATCTGCACTCCCAGGACTATGACCGCTTCGCGTCCTGGCAGGACACCCTGGTGGACGAGCTCCAGCGGGTCCTCATGGAGCATGCCGAGAAGCAGCGCTACATGTTCGTCGGGGCGGTGAGCGTGGATCTCGCTCGCGACGACGAGGTCAGAGCGGGCCGCTTCGAGACGGAGTCCCGCACCGAACGGGGCAGCGTCGCACCGGCGACGGGCCCTGGCCGATCGGGCACCGCGGGCCATCCGATCGTCGAGATCGACGGCCAGCAGTATCTGCTGACCGGTCCGGTCACGGTGATCGGCCGCGGGGGCGACGCGGACATCATCCTCGAGGACACCGGAGTCTCGCGACACCATCTGGAGCTGCGGGCCGAGGCCGACGGCTCCCTGATCGCCACCGATCTGGGCTCGACCAACGGCACCTTCGTCGACGGCGAGCGCATCCGCACCCCCGTGGTGCTGCAGGACCGCTCGCTGGTGAAGATCGGCCGCACGCGCCTGACCGTGGTGCTCCCTGCCGCTGATCCGGCCACCTGGTGAGCGCCCGATGAGCGAACTGACGATCGTCGCCCTGCGCCTTGCCTTCGTGCTCGCCCTGTGGGTGTTCGTGATCGCGGTCGTGCTGGTGCTGCGCAACGACCTGTTCGGCACCACCGTCGTGACGCGCTCGAGCAAGGACCCCCGCCGCGAGCAGAGGGCGCCGGCGAACGGCCCGCCGACGGGCCAGGCCCAGGGCGGCGCGGCCGGTCGGACCTCGCCTGCTGTCACAGCGACCTCGCTGGTGGTCACGGCGGGTCCTCTGCGCGGGACCTCGCTGACCCTGGGGTCCACGCCGATCCTCATCGGGCGCGCCCCCGAGTGCACCCTGGTGCTGGACGATGACTACGCCTCCAACCGTCACGCGCGCGTCTTCCAGCGCGAGGACGAGTGGATGGTGGAGGATCTCGGCTCGACCAACGGCACCCTGGTGTCCGGTCGCCGCATCGAGGGTGCGGTGCCGTTCCGGCCGGGTGCCCAGGTGCGGATCGGACGCACCGAGATCGAACTGAGACGAGGCCCGCGATGAGCTACGCCCTGCGGTACGCCGCCCGCTCCGATGTCGGACTCGTCCGCTCGAACAACCAGGACTCCGGCTACGCGGGGAGCCATCTGCTGGTCGTCGCCGACGGCATGGGAGGGCACGCCGGAGGCGACGTCGCATCCTCCGTCGCCATCGGGCATCTGGCGCGCCTGGACCAGGACACCCCTACGGCCGACATCGTCGCGACGCTCGAGGACTCCGTGCTCCAGGCGAACCAGGAGATCCTCCGCCGCGCGCGCGACGAGCCGCAGCTGGCAGGGCTGGGCACCACGATCACCGCGCTGCTGCGCGCCGAGGGCAAGTTCGCCCTCGCCCATATCGGCGACTCCCGCGCCTATCTGCTGCGCGACGGGGAGACCACGCAGATCACCAAGGACCACACGTTCGTGCAGCGTCTGCTGGACGAGGGCCGGCTCACCGAGGAGGAGGCGGAGCGGCATCCGCAGCGCTCTGTGCTGATGCGCGTTCTGGGCGACGTCGACGCGGAGCCCGAGCTGGACCTCTCGCTGCGGCCGGCGCATGCGGGGGATCGCTGGATGCTGTGCTCCGATGGCCTGTCGGGCCTGGTCTCCCTCGACACCATCGACGCGACCCTGCAGCGCGTGGACGATCCGGGCGAGTGCGCGGACGAGCTCATCCAGCTCGCGCTCAAGGGCGGCGGCCCGGACAACATCACCTGCATCATCGCCGACGTCGTCGACCTGGATCAGCTGCCTCGCCGCGAGGAGGCGCCGTCGACGACCCCGCAGATCGTCGGCTCCGCGGCCCGCAACCGCCATCAGCCCACCGCGGCGTCCGGTCCTGCGGCCAAGGCCGCCGCGCTGACCCGCGACGAGCCCGAGCGCCCCTACACCGATGAGGACTTCTCCGAGGAGGAGCCTCCACGCCGCAGCCCCTGGCCCGCCCTGGTGGCCGTCGGCCTGCTGGCGGTCCTGCTCGGCGGTGTGCTGTGGGCGGGGTACGCATGGTCGCAGCGGCAGTACTACGTGGGCACCGACGGCTCGAGCGTCGTCGTCTATCAGGGCCTCTCGCAGGATCTGGGCCCGATCTCCCTGTCCTCCCCCCTCGAGGTCACCGACATCGGGATGGATCAGCTTCCCGAGGTGACGCGCCAGCAGGTGGAGGCGACCATCTCGGCCGGGAGCAGGGAGGATGCCGACGCCATCGTCGAGCGCCTCGAGGCGACCGCCGCACGCACCATCCCTGTCGAGCCCTCCACGGGCGGCGCCTCCGACGCGGGAGGCGCCTCCGACGCGGGAGGCGCCTCCGGCTCGGGGGACGCCTCCGAGGACGCCGGGGGCGAGTAGACCGTGGCCACGATCGTCTCCTACACCGCTCGCCCGCGGCGCCTGACCCAGGCCCTGCTGCTGGCGTTTGCGGTGGTGATCGGCGTGACCGCCTACGCCCTGGTGGGGCTCGGGCGGAGCGATGAGCTGCCCGCGGACCTGATGACCTTCGGCGTCGGTGCGGCCGTGCTCGCCCTCGCTCTGCAGATCGCGGTCATGTGGCGGGCCCCGTATGCGGACCCGGTCATCCTGCCGACGGTGGTCCTCCTGAACCTGCTGGGCATCGCGGTGATCTCGAGCGTCGATGCCGCCAACGTGCGCTACTGGGGCCGCGGCGGGGGCACCGCCGACCGCCAGCAGCTGTGGGCGGTGATCGGCGTGATCCTGTGCCTGGCGGTGCTGATCCTCCTCCGCGATCACCGCTGGCTGCGGCGCTACACATGGATCTTCGCCGTGTGCGGTGCGGTGCTGCTGCTGATGCCGCTGGTGCCTGGGCTCGGTTCCGCCCGCTACGGCTCGCGGATCTGGATCTCGGTCGCCGGCTACTCGTTCCAGCCCGCGGAGCTCGCCAAGATCGCGTTCGCGATCTTCTTCGCCGGCTATCTGGTATCGCGCCGCGACACCCTCGCGCTGGCGGGCCCGAAGGTGCTGGGCATCCAGCTCCCCCGCTGGTCGGACTTCGGTCCGATCCTGGTGGCCTGGGGCTTCGCGATGGCGGTGCTGGTGTTCCAGACCGACCTGGGCACCTCGCTGCTGTTCTTCGGCCTGTTCGTCGCGATGCTGTATGTCGCGACGGACCGTCTGAGCTGGCTGATCATCGGCGCGATCATGTTCGTGCCGCCTGCGGTGTTCGCCGCCACCCAGCTCTCGCACGTCCAGACCCGCATCACCTGCTGGCTGGATCCGCTGGCGAGCGCGAACTTCGACCGCTGCGGGCAGATCAACGCCGGGCTGTACGGCCTGGCCAACGGCGGGATCACGGGCGCAGGGCTCGGCTCGGGGCGACCCGACGTGGTCCCCTTCGCCGACTCCGACTTCATCTACTCCTCCCTCGCCGAGGAGCTCGGTCTGGTGGGCGCCTTCGCGGTGCTGCTGCTGTACCTCCTGCTCGTCGAGCGCGCCGTGCGCGCGGCCGTGGGGATCTCCGACGGCTTCGGCACCCTGCTCGCGGCGGGTCTCGGCTTCGTGGTCGCCCTGCAGGTGTTCGTCGTCGTCGGAGGCGTGACCCGTGTGATCCCGCTGACGGGTCTGACTCTGCCCTTCATGGCCGCGGGAGGCAGCTCGCTGGTGTGCAACTGGATCATCGCGGGGATCCTCGTGCGTCTGTCCGATGCCGCCCGTCGGCCGGCGGCCCGGCAGATCGCCGGCAGCGCGCGCGGAGCCGGTCCCGCCGGGCCGGGATCCGGCGGAGCGTCCGTCGGACCCGGAACTCCCTCCGGCCCGGGGTCGCCCTCGGGCCCGGGCCGTGCCGAGGAGGTGCCCGCATGAACAAGCCCCTGCGCCACATCTGGCTCGTGGTGAGCGTCCTGTTCATCCTGCTGTTCACCTCGACCACCTACTTCCAGGTGGTCGCGCAGGAGCGCCTGAACGCCGACGGACGCAACGTCCGCACGATCTACAACGAATGGGGCCGGCACCGCGGCTCGATCGTGGTGGACGGCAAGGCGATCGCGTCCTCGACCCGCACGGACGACACCTACGGCTACCAGCGCTCCTACGATCCGGGCGAGATGTACGCCTCGATCACGGGATACTACTCGGTGGTCTACGGCTTCTCGGGCCTCGAGCGCTCGATGAACGACACGCTCTCCGGCGATGCCGATGCGCTGTTCTACCAGCGCATCTCGGACATCCTCTCGGGTCGCCAGGGCCAGGGCGCCAGGGTCGACCTGACCATCGACTCCGCCGCGCAGGAGGCCGCCTGGGACGCCCTCGACGGTCGGCGCGGCGCCGTCGTCGCGCTCGACCCCGAGACCGGGGCGATCCTCGCGCTGGTGTCCTCGCCGAGCTTCGACCCCAACGACCTCGCCTCGCACGACACGTCGTCCGTCTCCGAGGCCTGGGCGTCGCTGAACGACGACGCGGAGCGGCCCCTGACCAACCGTGCGATCGCTGGCGACCTGTATCCGCCGGGATCCGCCTTCAAGCTGGTGGTGGCCTCCGCGGCTCTCGAGTCCGGCGACTACACGCCCGACACCATGATCCCCGGGCCCGGCACCTTCACGCTGCCGAACTCGAGCTCGGTGATGAACAACTTCTCCGGCGGGAGCACGACCGCCTGCGGCGAGGACGACGAGTCCACGCTCGCCGACGCCCTCCGGCAGTCGTGCAACACCTCCTTCGCGCAGCTCGGCATCGCCCTCGGCGAGGACGCCCTGGAGAGCACCGCCGAGGAGTTCGGCTTCGGGCAGAGCATGTCGATCCCGCTGTCCGTGACGCCCTCGACGATCGGTCAGGACCTCGACGACGCGCAGCTCGCGACCACGTCGATCGGTCAGTACGAGACCCGTGTGACGCCGCTGCAGATGGCGATGGTCGCCGGCGCGATGGCGAACGACGGTGTCGTCATGCAGCCGCAGCTGGTGCAGTCGGTGCGCACGAGCGACCTGTCGGTCGTCTCGGAGCTGACGCCCACGGAGCTCGGCCAGCCGCTCAGCGCCTCCAACGCCGCCCTCATGCGCCAGATGATGGTCGGGGTGGTCGAGGACGGCACCGGGACGGCGGCGCAGATCGACGACGTCGAGGTCGGCGGCAAGACGGGCACCGCCGAATGGGGCGAGGGGCGCACCGCGCATTCGTGGTTCGTCGGATATGCGCAGACGGACGCGAAGAAGGTGGCGGTGGCCGTGGTGATCGAGGAAGGCGGATACGGGTCGACGGCGGCGGCGCCCGTCGCCCAGGACGTGATGGAGGCGGTGGTCAGCCAGTGAGGACCGAACCCGGGCTGGTGCTCGAAGGACGCTATGAGCTGACCTCCCTGATCGCCACCGGCGGCATGGGACAGGTGTGGAGAGGTCGGGACCGCGAGCTCGAGCGCGATGTGGCCGTGAAGGTGCTGCGCGAGGAGTACGCCTTCGACGAGGGCTTCCTCAAGCGCTTCCGCGCCGAGGCGCGCCACACCGCCGCCCTCTCTCACGACGCGATCGCCGCGCTGTACGACTACGGCGAGCTCGACGGACGCGCCTTCATCGTGATGGAGCTGTGCCCGGGCAGGCCGCTGTCGGACATCATCGAGGAGAACCCCGGCGGCATCCCCGAGCGCCGTGTCGTCTCGGTGCTGATCGATCTCGCGCGGGCGCTCGACGCCGCCCACTCCAAGGGCGTGGTGCATCGTGATGTGAAGCCCGAGAACGTGCTGGTCGATGAGTCCGACGACTGGTCCATGAAGATCACGGACTTCGGCATCGCCCGCAGCAGCGACCAGGCGCGCCTGACCAAGACCGGCCTGGTCATGGGCACTGCCCAGTACCTCTCCCCCGAGCAGGCGATGGGCAAGCAGGCCACCTCGCTGTCGGACATCTACGCCCTGGGGATCGTCGCCTACGAGATGCTGGTGGGGCATCGCCCCTTCACCGGCTCCTCCCAGGTGGAGATCGCGATGGCGCAGGTCAAGCAGCAGCCCCCGGCTCTGCCCGAGTCCATCAATCCTGACCTTCGCCAGCTCGTGATGATGGCCCTGGCGAAGGCGCCGGCGAACCGACCCCGCTCAGCGGCGGCGGTCGCCCGGATCCTCGAGGCGATCCAGCGCGGCGTGGAGCCCCGCTTCACGACCGGGGCGATCCCCGTCAGCCGTGTCGAGGACCACGACTGGACCGGCGAGAACCGGGTCCGTCCGCGCAGCGGCTCCGAGACCGGGTCCGGGTCCGACGGCGGTGCGGCAGATCCGGGTGCGGCAGATCCGGGTGCGATCGGCCCGGGCGCATCGGCGTCGGGTGCGTCCGGTGCGCCCTCGCGCCCCGGACATTCGCCGACGGGCACCCGCACGGCCGCGATGCCCCTGCCGCTCTCGGGCCGACGGGGCATCCGCCACCGCTCGGGACCGAGCGCCGGCTCGGCACGCTCGGCGACGTCAGCAGCATCCGCTGCTTCCGGTGCATCCGCCCTGTCGGCGGGATCCGCGCTGTCGGCGTCGTCGGCCTCGGAGCCGCCGTCGTCCCACCGGACGTCACGACCCGCCGGACACGGCCCGGCCGACGCATCGCCGCTGTCGCTGTCCTCGGCCCTGTCGGCGTCGTCGGCCTCGGAGGCTCCCGCCTCCCCGCGCTCGGCCGGTGTAGCCCCGTCCCTGGACGGTGTGGACACCCAGAACTCGACGCGCACCGTGCGCGGCACCTCGACCGGCAGGACGGTCCTCGGACCGTTCACCCTTCCCGGGCTGATCCTGCTGATCATCGTGGTGATCGCCATCCTCGCGGCGGTCGCCGGGGCGATGGGCTGGCTCCCCCTGTCGGCATCGGGGGCGACGGATCTCGCCCGCGCCATGGACATCGGTCACGCGGGCTCGGGCGACAGCGCGTCAGCAACTACGATGGTCGGAACGGTCCTGGATGGCCGCGGCACGAGGAACGGTGTGGAGTGAGCGAAGAGAACCTGGTCCTGGGGGGCCGCTACACCCTGGGGCGGATCCTCGGGCACGGCGGCATGGCCGAGGTGTACCTCGCGCAGGACAAGCGTCTGCACCGCACGGTCGCGGTGAAGGTGCTGCGCTCCGATCTCGCCCGTGACGACAACTTCCAGGAGCGCTTCCGCCGCGAGGCGCAGAGCGCCGCCGCGCTGAACCATCCTTCGATCGTCGCCGTCTACGACACCGGCGAGGAACGGACCGTCTCGCCCACCGGCGCCGAGATGACCATCCCGTACATCGTCATGGAGTACGTCCACGGCACCACTCTGCGCGAGCACATCGATCCCGAGGATCCGATGCCCGCCCAGCGCGCCGGGGAGATCATGGCCGCCCTGCTGAGCGCGCTCGAGTACTCGCATCGCTCCGGCATCGTGCACCGCGACATCAAGCCCGGCAACGTCATGATCAACGACGCCGGCCAGGTCAAGGTCATGGACTTCGGCATCGCACGCGCGGTGGCCGACGCCGCGAGCGCCATGACCGCCACGCAGGCCGTCATGGGTACCGCCCAGTACCTCTCCCCCGAGCAGGCCCGCGGCCAGCTGGTCGACGCCCGCTCCGACATCTACTCCGCCGCCTGCGTGATGTACGAGCTGCTCACGGGGCGCCCGCCGTTCACCGGCGACACCCCCGTCTCGATCGCCTACCAGCATGTGCGTGAGGAGCCCGTGGCTCCGTCGGCCTACAACCCGGCGATCACGCCGGCGCTGGACGCCGTGATCCTCACGGGGCTCGCGAAGGACCGCGAGAAGCGCTACCCGAGCGCCGTCGCCTTCTCCCGCGACATCGCCCTCGCGGTCGCCGGTCGCGAGCCGCGGCTGGTCGACGGCGAGGTCCCCGTGGGCTCCGACGCCGAGGCGACGACCCTGCTGGGCGCCGCCGGCGACACCACCGAGGCTCTCCCGGTGATGACCGCGCAGACCCAGGCGCTCGGCGCGGCCGCAGGCACGCAGGCGATGCCGGGAGCCGCATCCCCGTCCTCCGCCGCGGGCGGCGTCTCCCCCCGCTCCCCGCAGGAGGCGGAGGCGGCCGAGGAGGAGCACAGGAAGCCGATCTGGCTGTTCGTCCTGGTGACGCTCGCCGTCCTGGCCGTCGCCGCGGCGCTGCTGTGGTGGCTGGACCCGTTCGACTGGCGGGGCCCGGAGACGACCTCGGTGCCCACCCTCGCCGGGCTCTCCCAGGAGCAGGCGGAGTCCGCGCTGGACGACGCCGGTCTGGTCGGCGAGTACGAGCAGGAGCAGTCCGAGGACGTCGAGGCCGGCTACGTGATCAGCTCGGACCCCGATGCCGGCACCGAGATCACCGTCGGCCGGACCGTCGTGGTGACCGTCTCGGCCGGACCGGAGCCGGTCGACGTCCCCGATGTCGTCGGGAAGTCCCGGGAGGATGCCGAGGCGGCCCTCTCGGAGTTCGATCTGTCGATGAGCGTCGACGCCGAGGAGGATCAGGCGGACACCGCCGAGGGCATCGTCATCAGCACTGATCCGCGCGCGGGCACCGCGGCGGAGCGCGGTGACACCATCAGCGTGACCGTCGCCTCCGGGATGTACACGGTCCCGAACGTCGAGGGCCAGGACGTCGACACCGCGACCGCGACGCTCGAGGGTCTCGGCTTCGAGGTCGACACGACCACCACCACGACCTCCGACGAGTCCCCCGGGACCGTCGTCAGCCAGGACCGCGCCGCGGACAGCCGCATCGACATCGGCTCGACGGTCACCCTGTCCGTCGCGGCGGAGGGCACCGTCACGGTGCCCAACGTGACCGGACGCAGCCGCGAGGATGCCGAAGGCGTCCTGCAGGGCGAGGGCTTCGGCACCACGGTCGAGTTCGAGGCCTCCGACTCGGTCGACGAGGGGTTCGTGATCCGCACCGATCCCGCCGCCAACGACGAGGTCGAGCCCGGCTCGACGATCACGATCATCGTGTCCACCGGCCCGGACACCCCGACGGAGGACCCGACGACGACTCCGACGGAGGACCCGACCACCACGACGGAGGAGCCCAGCGAGACCCCCTCCACGACGCCCACCAAGACCGACGACTCCACGGACGACGGCGACGATCAGGGCGACGACGCCTCCGGCGACGACCAGGGAGGGCAGTGACATGACCGGGACGACGGGAACGCATCCCCCTGCTCCGACCGCGCGGATCCTGGTGATCGACAACTACGACAGCTTCGTCTTCACCATCGTCGGCTATCTGCAGCAGATGGGCGCGGACTGCACCGTCGTGCGCAACGACGAGGTCCTGGAGACCGCCGACGGCGCCGTCGACCTCACCGGCTATGACGGCGTCCTGGTCTCCCCCGGGCCCGGGAACCCGCAGACCGCCGGTCGTTCGCTGGACGTCATCGGCCGCTGCGCCGAGCAGGAGATCCCGATGCTCGGGGTGTGCCTCGGCCATCAGGCCCTCGGCGAGCGCTTCGGCGCGACCGTCGCCCACGCGCCTCAGCTCATGCACGGGCGCACGAGCGTCCTCTCCCACGACGGGGCGAGCGTCTTCGCGGGAGTCCCCAGCCCCGTCACCGCGACCAGGTACCACTCCCTGACCGTCGTGCCGGAGACCGTGCCCGATGAGCTCGAGGTCACCGCCTGGACGGCCGACGGCGTTATCATGGGCCTCGCGCATCGCACGCTGCCCCTCCACGGCGTGCAGTTCCACCCCGAGTCGGTGCTCACGGAGTCCGGGCACCTGATGCTCGCGCGCTTCCTGGAGCTGTGCGACGGCGTCGACGCCGTCGAGCGGTCCCGGGGCCTCGCTCCGCTTCTCGCGCCCTCCTGAACTGCGCATCCCCCGCGGCCGGATCCGCGAAGCCGGACTCGCAGCGGCCTGCCCTCAGCAGCCGGACTCGCAGCAGCCGGATCCTCAGCAGGCCGTCACCGAGTTGATCAGCCGGGCGAGGAGCCGATCAGGCCGTCGTTGAAGGGCATGTAGGGAGCGATCCAGGGGAAGACCCATTGGAAGAGCACGACGATGATCGCCACGACCAGCAGGATGGCGATGATGACGCGCAGCCAGATGGGGCCGGGCAGGTGGCGGAACATCCAGGCGTACATCGGCTCAGGCTCCCTCGTCGATGTCGGCGAGGGCCTCGGGGATGCCGTCCTCGCGCAGGGTCCAGTAGGAGAGCTCCGCGTGGACGATGTAGCGCTCGCGCGCGGAGTACATGGGGTGGCAGGCCGTCAGAGTCATCATGCGGCGCGTCGGCTCGGCATCGGGGTCGTCGGGATCCGGCGCGATGACGTCGACCTCCGACGGGTCGACGACCACGGTCGAGGTGACCTCGTAGACGTAGAAGACGTCGGCGGTCTCGACGACGATAGGGTCACCGGCCTCGAGACGGGCGATGTCCTCGAACGGACGGCCGTAGGTGTTGCGGTGGCCGGCGACGGCGAAGTTGCCCACCTGCCCGGGCAGAGCGGTCTCCGGGTAGTGGCCGACGCCCTTGACGTTGAGGACGGTCTCGAGGTCGACGCCTTCGGCGATCGGCGAGCGCACACGGTCGAAGGCCGGCACGTGGATGGTTCCCCAGACCATCCCCTCGGCCCCGATCTCGGGGACCGGGGGCTCGCCGTCCTGGGGCTCGGCGATGGTCTGCCCGTCGACGGTGCCCCATTCGTCGTCGAGCGCATCGAGGATGCCTGCGTGCTCGCGGTCGGCGACGACGTCGGTCCACCACAGCTGCCATGCGACGAACAGGAGCAGCAGCGCCCCGAGCGTCAGCAGCACTTCTCCGAGCACGCCCACGGCGGAGGCGAGGAAGGTGCGGCGGGGAACAGCGCGGTGTCCTCGTCGGGCGGCCATCATCCTGCTTTCGCGATGTCGATCGTGAGGGAGCCCTCGAAAGCGGGGAGGGTCGTCTCGTCCAGGGTCTCGATCTTCTCCCCGAGGCCGACGTAGTCGACCCATTCGCGGTAGACCTGCACGCCGGGAGCCTGATCGAGCGCGGCCATCATCTCATCCGTCGGGCCGATCGCGGTGATCGTGAACGGCGGGGAGTAGACGCGCCCCTCGAGCAGGAGGGTGTTGCCGGCGCAGCGGAAGGCGCTGCCGTTGACGACCCGCTGGTCCTGCAGCATCATCGCCTCCGCGCCCCCGGCCCAGAGGGCGTTGATGTAGGTCTCCATGTCCTGCTGGTGGACGACGAGGTCGTCGGGCTCGATGCCGTCCTTGGAGCCGAGGGCGCTGGTGGGCGCGTCGGTGAGGGTGATCCGGAGGGCCGGGCCGGTGGCCTCGGTGAGGCCGACCATGTCGGAGACGATCCCGAGCCTCTCGTCGGTGGCGTCGTCGGAGCCTTCTGCGGTGAGCTGGTCGATCTCGGCACGCTTCTGCGCGGCCTCCTGCTCGAGCTCGTCGATGGTGTCGGCGCGATCCTGGAGCGCTGCGGCGACGTCGCCGGAGTCGTTGCGCAGGGAGTCACCGCCCGCGAGGCGGGCGGTGGTCACGAACAGCACGCCGCACAGGATCATCACCAGGCCGACGCCGATGGCGCCCGCAGGACGGCGCTGCGGACGCGTCGGCTCGGTCGGCTGGCTCTCGTCCTCCTCGTCCATGCCTCCTGCTCCCCTCCTCCTCGTGGATCGGCATCGGGCCGACGGACATCCTGCTGGTCCGGTCGGGTGTCGAGCCCGGTGCGGAACATGGCTGCGGGCGTCTGCTCGCACGCTCAGGTCACGGCCATTACCCTAGGCCACGGTCCGTGTTCGCGGACCCGCACGGCATCGCCGGGCGTCCCTGCGTCGAGGAGCACCGTCACATGGCGAGGAGCAAGAGGAAGCGGTCCGCAGCGGCCGGGTCGTCGGCGAAGGCCGCCGCCCCCGCATCGGAGGACCTCGAGGACCTCACCGCCGACGCGGTCGACGGCGCGGATGCGGAGGACGGAGCGGACGAGAGCTCCGCCTCCGACAACTCCGACGGATCCGACGATCGGTCGGAGAAGGGCGCGGAGACGACCGAGGACGACTCCTCGACGTCGAAGGGTGCAGGGGGGAAGAAGGACTCGGACGCGAAGAAGGGCGCTCGGGGGAGGAAGGGCGCCCAGGAGAAGCGGTCTGCGGGCGAGCCGACGAAGAAGGCCCGCCAGCTCGATGACGAGGTCGCGGAGAAGGCGAAGGACGCGACCAAGAAGGCATCGCCGAAGCGCACCGCGGCCGCCGAGAGCGCCCGCACGGGTCGCCGCCGTGCCGCCGCCGTGGCTCCGAACCCGGCGTGGCTGGCACCGACGGCTGTCGTGCTGCTGATCGTGGGCCTGCTGTATCTGGTCGCCTACTACTTGTCGGCCGGCACCCTTCCGCTGCCCATCGACGACTGGAACCTCGCTGTCGGCTTCGGCATCATGCTCGCCGGCGGCGGCATGCTCATGTTCTGGAAGTAGGCGACCCGGGGATGGGGAGTGCTCCCCATCCCGATTCAGACTGTTCCCAGGTAGGGTGATGGGCGTCGATGGCCATCCCTGGCATCGGCTCACGACCGATCTCCCGGGGGCCCTCATGGACACCTTCTCGTCTCGCCGACGACGGTTCGCAGCCGCGCTGCTGCTGCCGTTCGTCCTGCTGCTGGCCGGCTGCGGCCGCCTCACCGCCGACTTCGAGATCACGAGCGTCGACGAGATCTCCGTGGCCATGGACATCGGCATCGACGAGACCTATCTGTCCATGATGGGAGGGACCTACGCATCGGCCCAGGATCTCTGCGACGAGATGCTGGCCGAGGAGGATCCCGGGGCGTGGGGCAGCGCAGATGTCGAGTCCTATGAAGAGGACGGCATCTGGGGCTGCCGCATCTCCGGCGTCATCGAGCGCGCAGACTTCGGCAGCGATCTCCAGCTGTCCGAGGACGGCGGCGAGTACCACCTCGTGATGGACACGGGCAGCAGCTTCGGCTACAGCGAAGAGGACCTCGAGAGCCTCGAATACCTGGGCGACTACGAGTTCCGCATCTCCTTCACGTTCCCGGGCGAGATCCTGACCTCGGCCGGCGGCACCATCGACGGCAGCACGGTCACCTACGACGACCCTGCTGACCTCCTCAACAACGGCGTCGACATCACGGCCGAGGCGGGCGGCGGCTTCCCGTGGCTGATCGTGGTGATCGTGGCGGTGGTGCTGATCCTCCTCGCGCTCCTCGTGATCGCGGCCGTGATCTTCTTCGTGCTCCGCGCCCGTCGCGCGAAGAACACGCCCACCAGCGGTTTCGGACCCTCGGGGACGCCCGGAGCTCCCGGTGCACCGGGGGCTCCCGGAGTCCCGCCCGCGCCCGGTGCCCCCGGTGATCCCGGTGGTCCTGGAGCGAGCGCCTCCTTCGGCGCGGTCGGGGCGGCGGGATCGCCCTACGGCTCCCCGGCTCCGTCACCCGGCCCCGCCGCTCCCGCAGCTCCGCAGTGGGGAGCGCAGCCGTCCTCTCCCGCCGCGCCGGTGCAGCCGTCGCCTCCGGCCCAGCCGGGTCAGCCGTCGGCGCCGCAGTGGGGCCCGCCCGCCCACGCCCCGCAGGCTCCCCAGCAGCCCGCGCCTCCGCAGCAGCAGCCATGGAGCCACCCCGATCAGCAGCAGGGCCAGCAGCCATGGAGCCAGCCTCCGGCCCCGCAGCAGGACCCGAACGCCCAGTACGACCAGGCCGGTCAGGACGCATGGAACCAGGATCCGCAGAACCCGGGATCCCAGCCCCCAGGGTCGCAGAACCAGGGCTGGTGAGCTCGGGGGCGCTCCCCTGACCCCGCCGGCGCGAGGCCCGAGCGTCGATCCGCAGAGGATCGCGCTCGGGCCTCGTCATGGCACAGGTCTCGCCACCGATGCAGACGGCATAGGGCTCGCCACCGCTCTTCTCGTCTCAGCGCTCCACACGCAGGCACGGCCTGCGGCCCGGGGGCTTCCACACCGGGCGGCGGATGGCATGTGGGCAGGGTCACCGCCTCTCGATTGGCGCTGACCTCGCGTTCCACATATAGTTGATCAGGTCAGCGAGAGCCGACAAGCGCCCGTAGCTTAACGGATAGAGCATCTGACTACGGATCAGAAGGTTGGGGGTTCGAATCCCTCCGGGCGCACAGAGGAAGCCCCGGCCAGAAGAGATTCTGGCCGGGGCTTCAGTCTTATGGCCCGCTCCGGCAGGATTCTGGTCGACACGCGGACGGGCCGACGCCCGCGACGGGGCCGACGGCGGCCCTCCCAGGAAGGACAGAGCGACATGAGGATCTCCGCCAAGGCCGACTACGCCGTGCGCGCCGCCGTGCAGCTCGCCGCCGCGGCCGAGGGCGAGACGCTGTCCACCGAGACCCTCGCCACCGAGCAGGACATCCCCTCCCGCTTCCTCGAGGGCATCCTCGGGGACCTGCGTCGCCAGGGTCTGGTCATCAGCCGGCGCGGCGCCCGCGGCGGCTACCTCCTGGGCCGACCGGCCGACGAGATCACCGTCGCCGACGTCATCCGGGCGATCGAGGGCCCCCTGGTCTACGTCCGCGGGGAACGGCCCTCGCACCTCGAGTACCACGGCCCCGCCTCCGACCTGCCCGACGTCTGGGTGGCGCTGCGCGCGAACGTCCGCTCCGTGCTCGAGGAGGTCACCCTCGCGGACATCGCGACGCACTCGCTGCCCGCGCACATCGCCGAGATCACCCAGGACGACGAGGTCTGGCACAACCGCTGACCCGCGGGGCGCCTCCGCTGCGTCCCCGTCCCTGCACCGGGCCCGCCCCGTCGTCACGACCGCCCTGTCTCCACGACCGCCCCGTCGTCAGCCTTATGGCATGTCCAAGCAAAGATTGTGACGGCATGCGTCTGCCCCCTTGATTCCGACCAAGCCGGTCGGATAAACAGTCTTCCTGTGGAGAGTCCACGACCTTCCGGAAGGACATGACCGATGAGACGACTCGTCCTGCTCGCCCTGGTGGGCCTCGCAGCCCAGCTCGTGGACGGCAGTCTCGGCATGGCCTACGGGGTCACGTCGACGACGCTGCTGCTCGCCGTCGGCACGAACCCCGCGGCGGCGTCGGCCACCGTGCACCTGGCAGAGATCGGCACCACGCTGGCCTCGGGCGCCTCCCACTGGCGGTTCGGGAACGTGGACTGGAAGGTGGTGCGACGGATCGCGATCCCGGGAGCGATCGGCTCCTTCGCCGGCGCGACGTTCCTGGCCTCGATCTCCACCGAGGTCGCCAAGCCGCTCATGTCCGGGATCCTCCTGACGCTGGGCCTCTACGTGATCCTGCGCTTCACCTTCAAGGGCATCGACCGCAGCCGCCTCGGCCAGCCGCTGCGTCGGCGCTTCCTGACCCCGCTGGGCCTCGTCGCCGGCTTCATGGACGCCACCGGCGGCGGCGGCTGGGGCCCCGTCGGCACCCCCGCCCTGCTCGCGAGCGGCCGCATCGCGCCGCGGAAGGTCGTCGGCTCCATCGACACCAGCGAGTTCGTCGTCTCGGTCGCCGCCTCGCTCGGCTTCCTGCTGGGCCTCGGCACCGCGGGCATCGACATCGCCCTCGTCGTCGCGCTCCTGATCGGCGGTCTGATCGCCGCCCCGATCGCGGCCTACCTGGTGCGGCTGTTCCCCGCTCGCGTGCTCGGCTCGCTGGTCGGCGGAATCATCATCCTCACCAACGTCAACACCCTGCTGGGCAGTGATGTCGTCCCGGAGATCGACGGCCTCAAGCCGGTGGTCCTCGGCATCATCGCCGTCCTGTGGGCCGCCGCCGTCACCTATTCGGTGCGTGCGCACCGTCGTGCGGTCCGCGATGAGGCCCTCGAGGCCGAAGCCGCCGCGGATGCCGCCGACAGCACGGACGGAACGGACGGGGCGGCTCGGGCCGACGAGGGGGCGGACGCATCCACCGGCTCCACCGCTTCCGACGAGCGCGTGCTCGCCGCAGAGCGCTGATCCGACGCTCCGGTCCACGACGCTGGGTCCGGGCTCCGTTCCACGACGCTGGGTCCGGGCGCTGACGCAGAAGGCCGATCCCGGGCGCCTGTCCCGGGATCGGCCTTCTGCGTGCTGAGGGCGCCTCAGGCTCGAGCGGTCAGAACGTCCGAATGGTCAGAGCGTCCGAGCGGTCAGAGCATCGCGGACAGAGGGCCAGGCCACCATCCGCTCACGCGCCTCAGGATCGGTCTCGGCCTGGATGGCCTCCGCACGCGCCAGCTCGAGGAGCTCATCGACCTCCACGCGCTCCCCGCGGTCGACGGAGGCGACCGCCGCCTCGACCATCGCGAAGCTGAGCAGGTTCTCGTGGATCTCGCACAGCGGGGTCCGGCCCTCCCGCAGAGCGGACACGAACTCGACGAGCGAGGCTGCGATCTGGTCGGGCTCGGGATCTCCTGCGGCGGCCGCAGCGGCGGCGTCGGCCTCCTCGGCGGCGACCTCCGCCATCAGACGCTCGGTCTCCGACTCGTCGGCCGTGCCGAGCACCGGTGCCCCCATGCCGTCCCATATGGCGGTCCCGTGCTGGGCGCCGATGCGCCAGTCACTGTTCCAGTAGGTCGGCAGACCACGGGCGTTCCAGGTGCCGTTGTAGACGAACAGCGAGCCGTCGGACATCTCGAAGGTCGCACTGACCGAGGCGTCATGCGTGTAGACGCTCCACTCGGGGCGGGCGCCGCGAGCGGTGACCGCCACCGGGTCGGCCCCCGTGATGAACCGTGCGGCGTCGAAGGCATGGATGCCCATGTCGCGCAGCAGAGGGTGCAGCTGGGTGCGGCGGTATCCGTCGTGCTCCTCGAACAGCGAGAAGAACGCCGACGTCAGGACCGTCGGCCCATGTCCGGCGACGAAGGACCGCAGACGGCGCACCTGCCGGAAGAACCGGCGGGACTGGGACACCATGAACGGGGTGCCGGTGATCTCGGCATGCGCCAGCAGGCTGATCGCCTCCGGCAGCGTCTCCGTGACGGGCTTCTCCCCCAGCACGGGGATCCCGGCATGCAGGGCCTTCACGGTCACCGGATGATGGGCGACAGGCACCGTGGGGTTCACGATGATGTCGGCCCCGACCTCGAGGGCGAGGTCGACGCCGTCGGCGCCGACACCGATCGCCGACGGATCCGCAGCACCGGACTGCTCGATGACCCGCTCGGGAGCTCCCTCCACGAGGTCGGCGACGCCCACCAGCTCTGCCACCCCGCTCGCGACGATCTCGCGGGCCCACCAGCTGCCCATGCCGCCCGCTCCGACGACGACTGCGCGAGCAGGCCGGTCCGCGGGCAGCGGAGCGACCGCACGTCGGCCGACGGCGGAGCCGCTGCGAGGACCGACCTCCGGGCTGCGATCCACGTCGGGGTTGCGATCGACGTCGGGGTTGCGATCGACGTGAGTGCTGCTGAGATCAGATGACACGCTCGGCCGCCTCCGGATTCTCGGGACGGAACCAGTTGCGCTGGGCGTTGGCGATCTTCACCGGGGCGGCCGGACGCTCCTCGGGCCGCGCCCAGACGACCGCGTTGGCCAGCACCCGCTGGATCTCGGCCTGGCGGTAGACGGGATACTCCTGGTCCCCCGGGGAGAAGTAGAAGACCTTCCCCTTGCCGCGACGGAAGACGCAGCCCGAGCGGAACACCTCGCCGCCCGCGAACGACGAGACGAAGACGAGCTCGTCGGGCGCGGGGATGTCGAACATCTCCCCGTACATCTCCTGTGCGGGGATGATGATCGGATGCGGGACCCCGCGGGTGATCGGATGGGAGCCGTTCACGGTCCACACCCGCTCCTCCTCGCCCTCGTTCCGCCACAGCAGGTTGCAGGTGGTGCCCATGAGCAGACGGAAGGGCTTGGAGTAGTGCGCCGAATGCAGCGGGATCAGACCCATGCCCTCGTGGACGCGACGCACGACGCGCTCGGCGACCTCGTCGGGCACGTCCCCGTGAGCCATGTGCCCCCACCAGGTCAGCACATCGGTCTCGGCGAGAGCCTCCTCGGAGAGGGACTCCTCGATGTCGTCGAGGAGGGCGATCCTGACCTCGGCGTCGACGCCGTCGGCCGCGAGGGTGGCACGCAGCCCCTCCGCGATGACGGTGTGCATGCCTTCGGGATACACCTCCTGGACGGTGGGATCGACCTTCTCGTGCCGGTTCTCGCCGAAGACGGCGATGCGCAGTGCCATGGTGCAGACCTTCGCTCGTGAGGGGTTCATACCGACGCGGCATCAGGGCTCTCGAGCTCCGTCCGCGCCGCGGTCGGACCATCGTAGAAGCGTCCGACGAGCGCCGGAAGCACCTTCGCCCCGCCAATCCGTGAACGCTCCCGGAACGCTCCCCGATACTGGCCCGGTCACTGCAAGAACGGCTCGCCCGCCGCTGAGATGCTCCCGCGGAGCCGTGCCCGTCCATCCACCGGGCCATCTCCGCGCGGCATCCCTCGCTCTTGCAGATTCGCATCGATCGCCCGCTGCGCCCGATCGAGGCTCGAGGTCAGGACGATGGGCGTGCACGGGCCGATGAAAGAGGACGCGTGACAGCCCCGCCGCAGGCCGGTCGCAGATCAGTGGGAGCCGTTCCGCCCGCTCGGCGGCGAGCGCTCTCCACCGAAGGTCCCTTCTTGCAAGAAACGTGACCATCGTGTGACCGGATTCTCACGAGGAGTGGTCTATGGTCGTCCAGAGGTTCCTTCAATGGCGAGGGAACCTCTTCCCCTTTCCGGTGTCTGCTCGGACCCGGATGCCGTCATCGTGGTGGGGCAGTGTCCGTCTACCGCCGCTTGACCGCCTTCTGAACGGCGGTAGACGGACACTGCTCGACGAATGGCCCTGCTCGCGGGCCCGGCCGACGGTGCGGCCGGTGGGCGAAGCGGACGGGTGGGCGATGCAGTCGGGCGGGCGATGCAGTCGGGTGGGCGATGCAGTCGGGACCGTCGGCGACGCGGACGAGCGGGTCAGCTGCGCCGCAGGACGCTGAGACCTTCTGCTGTCAGGCGCTGCTCGATGAGCGCGACCGCCTGCTCGTGCTCGCGCACTGCCCGTCCGCGCCCGAGGACTCCCCCGAGGATGAGGCCGGCGTTCGGGCCCCAGCGGTAGACGAGCTCGGTGCCCGATCGTCCGACCGCACCTCCACCGCGCAGCCTGCGCATGGTGATCGTCGAGGTCAGATGGAAGCTCCGGCCCGCGAGCGCCCCGAGCAGGACGGTGCGTCGCAGGCTCCCGCGCTCGGCCCGCAGCGTCAGGGAGCTCTCAGGCTGGTCAGCGGCGCCGTCGGACCGGGCGCTGTCGGACCGGGCGCTGTCGTCGGACGTGATCAGCCACCCTGCGGCGTGCAGGCAGGCTGTCACCCGGTTGCGCACGATCGCCGGCTCCGCGCCGACGACGAGCACGGCCTCCTGCGGTGCGGCGGCATGACCGGGGGCGCCGTGCGTCATGGCGTCATGGCCGGGCCGAGGTCGAACTGGCCGGGGTCGAACTGGCCGGGGTCGAACGGGCCGGGGTCGAACGGGCCGGGGTCGAACGGGCCGGGGTCGAACGGGCGGCCGGAGCCAGCGTCCCGGGACCGACGGGGCGCAGCTCGGCGTTGCCCAGATGCGGCACGGAGCGGTGCTCATGCGGATCGCGCCCCTCCCCGATGGCGAGCGCGATCTGCAGGACGTCCCCGTGGGCGACGAGGACGATCGAGGCGGCCCCTGACGTCCCGGCCAGATCCTCGCGACCCGCACCGTCCTCGCGACCCGCACCGTCCTCGCGACCCGCACCGTCCTCGCGACCCGCACCGTCCTCGCGAGCCGCACGGGACTCGAGGTCGTCGCGGGCCTCGCGGAGCACCTCGTCGACACGGCGGGCCACCTCGAGGACGGGTTCGACGCCGTCGCCGGGGTGCCGGCGCTCGGCGTCGGCCTCCCACACGTCGTCGTAGGCGGTGGCCGGACCTTCGTCGTGCGCGCCGAAGCAGCGTTCGCGCAGACGCGCATCGATCCTGGGCTCGGGCGCGCCGAGGATCCGCGCGAACTCCTGAGCGGTCTCGCGGGCACGGGCGAAGTCGCTCGTGATCACGACGGTGCCCGGCCCCAGTCCGAGCCGTCGGGCGCGCTCACCGGCAGCGCGGGCCTGCTCGCGCCCGCGCCCGGTGAGCCCGACCTCCTCCAGGGCGCGCGGACCGGGCACGGAGACGATCAGCCCGTCGACGTTCGCCGTCGACTCCCCGTGCCGCAGCACCAGGACGCCGCTGACCGGGGGCTCAGCCTCGGGGACTGTCCGCTCCTCGGTCGCAGGAGCGCCTTCCTGTGCAGCCACCGGACCGGCTCAGACGCCGACGACCTTGCCGGGGTTCAGGTTGCGCCCCGGATCGTTGTCGGCGAAGAGGCCCTTGACCATGCGCACGCCGACCTCGCCGATGTCCTCGACGATCCAGGGCTGGTGCTCGGTGCCGACAGCGTGGTGGTGCGAGACCGTCGACCCGAGGTCGACGAAGGCCTGCTGCACCGCCTGCTTCGCGTTGAGGTACTCCTCGAGGGCCTTCTCCTCACTCGTGTACTGGAAGGCGAAGGTGAAGTAGAGGCACGCACCCGAGTGGTAGCTGTGCGACATGTGGCAGAACATGAAGCCCTGCAGGCCCAGCCTCTCCTGCGCCGCGAAGAACGCGTCGTACACCCGCGAGTGCACCTCGTTGATCTTGGACCAGGTCGCGCCGGTGTCGCAGACGTCCCCGAAGACCCGATGGTTCAGCAGGAAGTCGCGCAGGTACGGGGTATCGAACTTCTTCTGGTCGTAGATCGCGCCGGGGCCCGCACCGAGGGTGATGCCGCCGTTTGCCTTGACGATCTTCTTCACGATCGCCTTCTGCTGCTCGACGGAGTCCTTGGACCCCTCGAAGCAGACGTACGAGATGCTCATCTCGTCGGAGGTGTCCCAGCCCTTGGAGCGCAGGTAGGAGAACAGGCCGTCCTGGACCTTCGCGGCGACCTTCCCCTTGGTCGAGGTGGGCTCCTTGACCATGGCGAGGCTGAAGGCTGTCTCGGGACCGTCGGACAGGCGCGTGAAGGTGGGGGTGACGTCTGTGGAGCGGGCGATCGCGTGCATGCCGCGGATGCCGTGCTCCCAGTCGGGGTACATGTAGGCGATGACCTGGCGCACCGGGGCCACGCGATGCACCTGCACGGTGACCTCGGTGATGATCCCGAGCCGGCCCTCGCTGCCCAGCAGCATCTCGTGGACCGACGGTCCGGAGTCGCGTCCCGGGATCGCCTTGGTGACGACGACGCCGTCGGGATGGACGACGCGCATGCCCCGCACGATGTCCTCGATGTCGCCGTACTTGTCCGACTGCATGCCCGACGAGCGGGTCGCCGCCCAGCCGCCGAGGGTGGAGTAGGTGAACGAGTCCGGGAAATGGCCCATCGTCCAGCCCTCGGCCTGCAGCTGGTCCTCGAGGTCGGGGCCGTAGACGCCGGCCTGGACGCGGGCGAGGCCCGCGGTGTCGTCGATCTCGATGACGCTGCGCAGACGGCCCAGGTTCATGGTGAGCACCTGGCGCTCCTCGTCGCGCTCCGGGGTGACGGAGCCGGAGATGCAGGAGCCGCCGCCGTAGGGGATCAGGACCAGGTCCTGGTCCAGCACGATCCGCAGGATCGCGGCGACCTCGTCCTCGCTGCCGGGGTAGACCACGGCGTCGACCGGACGGCCGAAGTCGCCGGTGCGGACCCGGAACAGGTCCAGCAGCGAGCGGCCGAAGGAGTGGACCAGACGGAACTCGTCGTCGTCCAGCAGGTTCTCCTCGCCGACGACCTCCACGAGCTGCGCTCGCACGCCCGGATCCAGGCGGCTCGGCGGCACCTCGTGGTCCGACAGCTGCGGCTCGGCCACCGGGCCGCCCTCGTTGAGGTCCACGCCGATCTTGCTCTTCGCGAAGGGGGCGAAGGCGGGCTTGTTGTCGAAGCGGAAGGCGATGTCGTCCAGACCCCACCCCCACCACTTGTGGCGCTTGACCTCACGGGCGGTCGGCGTCGAGCTCATGCGGACTCCTCCTCTCCCGGGCGGCCGGCGCCCAGGACCTCATCGTGGTGCTCGTCGTACAGCGACTGCACGCGCTCGCGGATGCGGGCGCTGAAGTCGACCGCCGGCTCGTCCTCGCGAGCCAGCATCGGCTCCCCGAAGACGACGCGGACCGGCGGCCGACCCTTCTTCGGCCAGCTGCGGCCCTTGGGCATGGCCTCGTAGCCGCCGACGATGGCGGCCGGGATGACCGGGATTCCGACACCGATGGCGAGCGCCGCGGCGCCCGGCTTGAACTCTCCGATGCGTCCCGTCGTCTGCCTCGTGCCCTCGGGGAACACCAGGATAGGCACTCCGGCACGCAGGAGGCGGCGCGAGAAGCCCGCGTACTTGCGGTCCCCTCCTCGGCTGATCGGGAAGGCGTTGAACATGAGCCGCACGAACAGGCGCCGGTACCAGATGGTGAAGAAGTAGTCCGCCGCGACACCCGTCGAGAGGTAGCGCGCCTGGGACCAGGGCAGCCCCTGGGCGAGCATCGGCGCATCGACATGACTGGTGTGGTTCGCGACCAGCACGTACGGCCCGCGCACGGTGCGGACCCGTCGGTTGACCTCCGACGACGCCGCCAGCTGCGTGCGCACGATCCCGCGGAAGAACACGCGCTGGACCACGAAGCGCAGCGCCGCGCGCCGCCGCGAGCGGTACTTCTTCAGCTCCGGGGCGAGCTCCTCCCAGCCCTCGCCGCGCGATCGGGCGGACAGCGAGGCGAGCAGGCGGGAGGGATCGCGACCGGGCTCGGACGATGACGATGACGATGCAGGAGACGACTCAGCTGATCCGGGAGACTCAGCTGATCCGGGGGACTCAGCTGATCCGGGAGACTCAGCTGATCCGGGGGACTCAGCTGATCCGGGAGACGACTCACCCGATCCGGCCGAGGCGCCGGAGGAGGACCCGGAGGGAGTCCTGGGAGCCCCCGCTGCGTCGCTCCTGCTCTGATCGTCGCTCGGGAACATCGCTTCAGCGCTCCTTGCTCCGACGGTGGCTCAGGACGGCGCTCAGCTTCGCCACCACCCCGCGGGGCGTCGCGCGCAGGACCGCCGCGATGATCTTCCAGCGCAGGCTCGGGATGCTGACCGGGCGCCCCCGCGCCATATCGCGCAGGCACTCCTCGACGAGCTTGTCCGCGTCCAGCCAGAGCACCCCCGGGATCGAGGACCCCTTGATGCCGGCGCGCGAATGGAACTCCGTGCGCACCCAGCCCGGCATGAGCGCCGTGACCTGCACGCCCGTTCCGGCGAGCTGCACGCCCAGGGACTCCGAGTAGTTGCCCACCCATGCCTTGATGGCGGAGTAGTTGTTCTGCGTGACCAGTGCGCTGACGGAGCTGACGTTGACGATCCATCCCCGGCCGCGCGCCGCCATCCCGCGCCCGGCGGCCCCGCCCAGCTTGAGCACCGCGCGGATCATCACCTCGAAGCCGAGGTCATGCTGCGAGAGGTCCTCGTCGAGCAGGCTCGAGCGCACGGAGAAGCCGGCGTTGTTGATGAAGACGTCGACCGGATCGTCCGCCGTCTCCAGCCGGTCGGCGACGCGCTGCTGCGCCGCGCGGTCGGAGAGGTCCGCGACGATCGTCTCGACCTCGACGCCATAGCCGGTGCGGAGGTCTTCGGCAGTGGCCGCCAGGCGGTCCTCGTCTCGTGCGACGAGGACGATTGCGATGCCGCGCGAGGCGAACGCTCGTGCGAAGGCGGCCCCGATGCCCGCGGTGCCACCAGTGATCAGGGCCCTGTGCATGGCGGCTACGATACACTAGCTCCGCCTTGCCCAGCGCACGCATGACCTGCGTCGATACCTGCGACGACAGCCGCGTCGATGTGGCCGGCGGCACTCCGCCGCCCTGCGCACCGGCCCCACCGCAGCTCCCGTCTACCGAGGGATTCCATGACCACCACCCCGTCCTCCTCCACTCCCGCCGACGACGCCGCGGAGGCGGCAGCGACCGGCACCGGCAGCGCCGGGTCCGCGCCGAGGAGGATCCTGCTGACGGGCGTCACCGGCTTCCTCGGCCAGGCCGTGCTGCGCTCCCTGCTCGAGACGACGGAGAACACGCACGTGACCGCCGTCGTCCGTCGCCGCGGCTCCGTCACCGGTCGCAAGCGCCTCGAGGGGCTCCTGCGCAAGCCCGTCTTCGCCAGCTGGGCCGATTCCCTCGGCGAGGGCGGCAGGGACCGGATCAAGGAGGCTTTCGACACCCGCGTCGACGTCCTCGAGGGCGATCTCACCGACATGCCGGCGATCACCCGGCCGCTCGACGTGGTCATCCACTCGGCGTCCTCGGTGTCCTTCGACCCGCCGATCGACGAGGCCTTCCGCACCAACGTCGGCGGTGCCCGCAACCTCTACCAGGCGCTGCTGGACTCCGGGCAGGACCCCCACGTCATCCATGTCTCCACCGCCTACGTGGGCGGCATCTCCAAGGGCCTGCGCCGTGAGGGAAGGCTCGTCCACGACGTCGACTGGCGCGCCGAGCACCAGGCCGCGCTCGACGCCCGCGCCCGGGTCGAGGCCGAGTCCCGTCGGCCCGAGACCCTCCGCTCCCAGATGCGCGCGGCCCGCCTGCGCGACGGCCGCATGGGTCCGAAGGCCGTCGCCGCGGCCGCCGAGGACGCCCGCCGCAGCTGGGTCGACGAGCGCCTCATCGACTTCGGGCGCACCCGCGCGCAGTCCGTCGGCTGGACCGACATCTACACCTTCACCAAGGCGATGGCCGAGCGCGTCGCCGAGGAGATGTGGGCCGACGCCGGCCATCGGGTCTCCTTCGTGCGCCCCTCCATCATCGAGTCCGCCCTACGCCGCCCCTACCCCGGCTGGATCGACGGCTACAAGGTCGCCGACCCGCTGATCATGGCCTACGGCCGCGGCATGCTGCCCGAGTTCCCCGGGCTGGCCGACTCCATCCTCGACATCATCCCCGTCGACTTCGTCGTCAACGTGATCGTCGCCCTCGCCACCCAGGACGTCACCCGCCGCGGCGACGACGCCTACTTCCAGGTCGTCTCCGGCTCCTCCAACCCGCTGCCCTTCCACGAGATGGTCAGCGCGGTGCGCGAGTACTTCGTCGAGCACCCGCTGGAGGACGAGAAGGGCCGCCAGATCGTCGTGCCCGAGTGGAGCTTCCCGGCCGTCGAGATGGTCGAGCAGCGCTTCCGCATCAAGGAGCTCTCCGCCAAGGTCGGCCAGAACGTGGTGGGCTACCTCCCCGCCACCCGCCGGACCCGCGAGTGGACCTCCTCCCTCCACAAGGCCACCTCCGGCATGACCACGCTGCGCAAGTACATCGAGCTGTACCGCCAGTACACGAAGACCGAGATGGTCTTCGACGATGCCAACACCCGCGCGCTGCGGAAGGAGCTGCCGGGAGACTTCCTGGAGACGCACGACTTCGACGTCACGGATCTGGACTGGCGCACCTACTTCCACGACCTGCACCTCCCGGCCGTCACCGACCTCACCAAGGCGTACTCCCGCCGCAAGGCCGCCCTGAAGTCCCGCGCCGACCGTCCCGCCGCCCCGCTCAAGGCCGAGCCCGGCGCCCTCGCCGTCTTCGACCTCGACGGAACGGTCATCTCGACCAATATCGTCCAGCAGTACTTCGCCGTCGTCCGCGCCACGAAGCCGCGCCGCACCTGGCCCGGCGAGATCGGCGGACTGCTGGCCTCCGTCCCCGGCTACCTGCGCGCCGATCAGCGCGACCGCTCCGAGCTGATCCGCCTGGTCAACCGCAAGTACAAGGGCTTCCGGGCCGACGAGCTGCGTGACCTCATGAACGGTGATCTGGGCCGACGGATCCGCGCCTCCATCCGTCCCGAGGCCCTCGAGGTCATCGAGCGCCATCGCGCCGCCGGCCACCGCACCGTCCTGGTCACCGGCGCCCTCGACGTGCTCGTCGAGCCCCTCGCCGACCTGTTCGACGAGGTCGTCGCGACGCATATGGATGCCGGCGCCGACGGCGTCCTCTCGGGGTACCTCGCGACTCCCCCTCTGGTCGACGAGGCCCGCGCGAACTGGCTCGCCAAGTACGCCGCCTCGCACGACGCCGACCTCTCGAAGTCCTACGGCTACGGCGACTCCCACGCGGATGCCGCCTGGCTCGAGCTCGTCGGCCATGCCACCGCCATCTCCCCCGACCTCGGCCTCTACGCCGTCGCCAAGAAGAAGCGCTGGCAGATCCTGGAGTGGTGAGCCGCAGCTCCCGCCCTGCCTCATAGGCTGCGGCAGGGCTGCTGGGGCTGCGGCAGGGCTGCAGGGGCTGCGGCAGGGCTGCAGGGGCTGCGGCAGGGCTGCTGGGGCTGCGGCAAGGGTCCGTCCTGGGCTGAAGTGGGGGTTGCTGCAAACTTTGGGGACCTATGCGTGACCTCAACGCCTCTGAGGGCTTGAGGTCACGCCTGAGTCCCTTTCTCAGCAGCAGCCCCACCCATCAGCGACTGCTACGGCAGCAGCGGCGCCCCGACGGCGGCACCCTGGCAGCGGCACCGGCACCCTGGCAGCGGCAGCCAGGCAGCGGCACCCTGGCAGAGGCAGCGGCGTCCAGGCCGCGACAAGGTCAACGTCAACGTCAACACTCCTCCCCATCGGGGCCGAGTCCACATCTCCGGCGCCGTCGGTGACAGGCTCGCACGGACCGTCGACGCTGTCGCCATGCATGGTCCCAGCAGCCTGGTCATCCCTGCCTCCGCCGTCCCATGGCGGAGGCCATCTCGCCTCCCCGCACGAAGCTCTCACCTCACCGCGGAGCAGCTGGACATCGCGAACAGGTCAGAGCTCCTCGCGCGCGGCATCACCGACGCTCGGATCAGAGCCCGGCTCCGCAGCGGAACCCTGACGCGCATCGCACCGGGCTGGTACGCGGGGCCTGCTGCGAACCAGCAGGTCGCTCGCGCTCTGACCACCGGCCACCGGCTGACGTGCATCAGTGCGACAGCGCTCCACGGTCTCTGGACGCCCTACGGCGACTCCTCCCCGCACTCCCCAGACCGCACCAACGAGCCCACCGGCAGGCTCCACGTCTACGGCCGCCGGCGGGGACAGCATGGCGTCGCGCCTCGAGGCCTGGATGTCCGCCACCGCTTCGCCCGGAGCTGGACAGAACCCGACGCCGTCGCCTCGGTGCCGCTCGCCCTCGAGCACGCGATGCGATGCCAGAGCGGAGAGACCGGCGCGATCCTCCTCGAGTCGGCCATGAACCTCGGGTTCCTCTCATCCCTCGAGGTGGACGCGATGCTGCAGGCGGCGCCGGCGTCGGTCCGATCGGGCATCGGGCAGCTGTCGACGGCGAGCGAGTCCGGGTCGGAGACTCGGGTGGCCCGCTGGCTCCGGAGGCGCGGGTTCCACGTGGAGCAGCAGGTGTTCGTCGAGGACATCGGCTTCGTCGACCTCTATGTGGGAGGTCTGTTCATCGAGGTCGACGGTCGTTCGACCCATGAGTCCGACGGAGTCTTCGACAAGGATCGCAACCGCGACCTGAGGAGCGTCTCCCACGGCCTGCAGGTGCTCCGACTCAGCTATGACCAGGTCTGGCGCCGGTGGGAGTCGACCCAGCAGCTGGTGCTGTCCTCGATCGAGAAGGTCGGCGCCTTCGGAAGGGCGAGGGTATCGGGGCTGCTGCCGGCATGAGCGCTGGCCAGAACTCACAGCACCGCGCTCACCGCTGTCCCCGATGCCTCAGGCCTGGTCTGACCGAGGCAGCCTGAGCTCGAGCGCTCCGCGGCAGGCCTGGACCGGGCCGCGGCAGGCCAGGTTGCAGGGGAGCCTGCTGAGAAAGGGACTCATGCGTGACCTCAACGCCTGAGAGCCGTTGAGGTCACGCACGGGTCCCATTCTCAGCAGCAGCCCCGAGAGTCCCTGGCCGAGAGCCGCCGATCCCCAGCCCGAGTCAGAGCACCGAGGCGAGGAAGGCCTTCAGGCGCTCGGACCGAGGATGGTCGATGACCTGCTCGGGAGTGCCCTGCTCGACGATGCGGCCGTCGTCCATGAAGACGACGCGGTCGGCGACCTCACGGGCGAAGCCCATCTCGTGGGTGACCACGACCATGGTCATCCCGCCCTCAGCGAGCTCCTTCAGCACAGCGAGCACCTCGGCGACCAGCTCCGGGTCCAGTGCAGAGGTGGGCTCGTCGAAGAGCATCAGCTCGGGCTCCATGGCGAGGGCCCGGGCGATCGCGACGCGCTGCTGCTGACCGCCGGACAGCTCCGAGGGGTAGTGGTCAGCGCGATCGGCGAGTCCCACGCGCTCGAGGAGCTCGCGAGCCGATGCCTCGGCTTCGCGCGCGGAACGCCCGAGGACCTGCTGCGGTGCCTCCATGATGTTCTGGAGCGCGGTCATGTGCGGGAAGAGGTGGAAGCGCTGGAAGACCATGCCGATGCGGGCGCGCTGGGCGGCGATCTGCTTCGGCGAGAGGCGCTGCCAGCGGCCGTCGGGCAGGGGCTCCTCCTGATACCCCTGCGTGATGCCGTCGACACGGACGCGTCCGGCGGTCGGCTCCTCGAGCTGGTTGACGCAGCGCAGGAGGGTCGACTTGCCGGAGCCGGAGGGGCCGATCAGCACGCAGACCTCCCCGTCGGCGACCTCGAGGTCGCACCCCTTGAGGACATGGAGGTCGCCGAAGGCCTTGTGCACCCCCTGGATCCCGATGCGTGGGACAGCCGCCGAGGTGCCGGTCGCCGGGGTGCCGGTCGCCGCATCCTTCGCAGCCGTGGCGCGGGGATCGTCGGTCGTCATCACAGCTCCACCTCCGGGAGGGAGTCCTTGGGGGTCGTGCCGGCGCGGTTCACGGCGGCCTGGCGGGAGCGTCGGCTCGTCGTCCCGGGCGTGCCGCGTCGGCCGCGCCCGCCTCCCGGTCCGGTGCCGCGCCCGCCCGTCGGACGATCGTCGAAGCCGCGGCCGAAGTACCTCTCGAGATAGTGCTGGCCGACCATGAGCACGCTCGTGATCGCCAGGTACCAGAAGGCGGCGACGATCAGCAGCGGGATCGGGGCATAGAGCTTGTTGGCGATCGCGTTGGAGGCGAAGGTCAGGTCGAGGGTGAAGGGCACGGCGAGGACCAGTGAGGTGGTCTTGAGCATGCCGATGGTCTCGTTGCCGAGCGGCGGGACGATGACGCGCATGGCCTGCGGGATGATGATGCGCCGCAGGATCCGGCCGTTGCTCATGCCGAGGGCCTTGGAGGCTTCGGTCTGCCCCTTGTCCACGGAGTTCAGTCCGGAGCGGATGATCTCGGCGAGGTAGGCGCCCTCGTTCAGTCCGAGGCCCACGACGGCGGCCCAGAAGGCGGGGAAGTAGTCGCGGGTCTCGAGGGCGAACAGCTCGGGGCCGAAGGGCACGCCGATGGCGATCTTCGGGACGATCACGGTGAACAGACCCCAGAAAACCAGCTGGGTGTACACCGGGGTGCCGCGGAAGACGAAGATGTATGCCCAGCTCACGCCCCGCAGGACGGGGTTCTCGCTGCGTCGGGCGATGGCGGCGGTGAGGGCGATGACGGTGCCGAGCACCATGGACAGCACGGTGATCAGCAGCGTCCAGCCGACGCCCTGGACGACCTTCACATCGAGGATGTAGGTGGCGACGGTGCCCCAGTCGAAGACCTCGTTGGAGACGAGGAAGTTGATCAGGCCCAGCACCAGCAGGACGACGATGACGGCGCTGATCCAGGTTCCGGGCCGGGGGCTGGACTTGGCGCGGATCCGATCCGGGATCCGGTCGGCGCTGGGCCCGGAGGCGGGGGCGGGGGTCTGTGCGTTCACTGCTTCGGGTCCACTTCCGAGGTCTCGATCATGCCGTTCTCGTTTCCCCAGGCGCCGAGGATCTCGGCCATGGCGCCGGTGTCGATGAGGTGCTGCACCGCCCGACGGATCGCCTCCGCCAGCTCGGGCTGGTCCTTGGCGACGACGATGCCGTTGAGGGCGGCATCCTCGATCTCGCCGACCTGCTCCAGGGTGCCCCGCGAGTTCGCCACCGCATAGGCCACGACCGGGGAGTCGCCGATGAGCACATCGGCCTTGCCTCCGGCGACGGCGGTCGCGGCGTCGGCGTTGCCGGTGTAGGGCTGGTCGACGATGCCGCTGCCGCCCGCGTCCCGGCATTCCTGATCGCGCTCGACGACGACGTCGTCCATGTAGGTGCCGACCTGGTGGGCGACGGAGGTGCCGCACAGGTCCGGCGGGGCGATGTCGTAGGGGTTGCCGATGCGCACCGCATAGGACATGCCGGCGGAGAAGTAGGACACCATCGACACCTGCTCGAGGCGCTCGTCGTTGATGGTGAAGCTGGAGATCCCGACGTCGTACTTCGAGCCGATCGAGGGGATGATCTGCGCGAAGACCGCCGACTCGGTGCGGGTGGACAGCCCCAGCACTCGGCCGATCCCGGCGAGCACGTCCATGTCGAAGCCCACGGCCTCGCCGTCGGAGCCGACGAACTCGCCGGGCGCATAGTTCAGGGCGGCGCCGTTGACGAGCTCTCCCCGGTCGCGGATCTCCTGCGGGACGAGGGCGGCGATATCCTCCTGCAGGTCGATGCCGGAGAAGTCGATCTCGGGGATCGACTCGCTCTCGGCGTCGAGCCGCTCGGACGCATGCGTGCAGGCTCCGAGCAGCGGGGCCGCCGCGGCGGACCCGAGCACGAGCGGCACACCGCGCAGCAGGGCGCGGCGACGGGGCTGGAAGACAGTCACCATGGAATGTTATGCATTGTTACGCATGATGACAACTTGGTGTGGCGCAGGTCCTCGGTGCAGCAGGAGGCTCGCCGCTCCGACGGCGATCGCGACGGGGACGCCGACGATCAGCAGCACGAACCCGACCCCGACCTCCGCGGGAGACACCACGATCCGGGCGGCGGCATCGGCCAGCAGCACGACGATCGCACCGAGCGGAGCCGCCGCGACCGTCAGCCCGATGGGGCCCCGACCCGCGAGCGCCCGCGCGAGCACGATCGCGATCAGGCCGGCGAAGGCGAGCCCGCCGGCGAGGGCCGCCGCCGTCCCGACGCACAGCGCGATGCCCGCCCCGCCCACGAGCACCGCCGCGAGATGCGGTCGCGGGGCCGACGGGCGGGCGGCGCCGGCCGGCGGAGCCGTCGCCGGCGCCATCGATCCGGCGTCGGGCGCCGACGGGGCAGCGGGGTCCGACGGGACAGCGAAGTTCGACGGGACAGCGGGGTCCGACGACGGGGAGGTCAGCCGGGCGATGACGGCGGCGACGATGCACGCCAGCACTCCCAGCGCGATCGGTGCGAAGGCCGCGAGGGCGACGGGCCGCTGAGCTGCGGAGAGGATGCCGAGGCCGTTCCACGGCAGGGTGATGTCGGTCAGCTCGGGTCGCACTCCGCCGAGGAGGGCCCACAGCACACCCACGATCGCGAGGGCGATGACTCCGACGAGCACGAGCACCGCCCCGGCGAAGCGCCCAGGAAGCCCAGGACGCCCAGGAAGCCCAGGAAGCCCAGGAACCCCGGGAATCGGGTGGCCCCCGGTGAACCAGCGGGAGACGGCGAGGACCCCAGCGGTGGCGAGCGCGGCGCCTCCGATGCCCAGGACGAGCAGCAGCGTGATGCCGAGGAGCGCGGATCTCCCGGAGACCGCTCCGACGAGTCCGACGGCTCCGGCGATCAGGCACGGCAGCACGGCGATCGGACTGATGCCGAGCAGCCCGGCGTCGGGCAGGCGCACGGGCGTGAGCACGCGCAGCGCCCCGGCGGCGGCGCCGACGGCGGCTCCGGTCAGCGCGCCGAGCAGCACGCGCGGCAGACGCAGCTCGCGGACGACCAGCGAGGACATCTCGTCGCCGCGACCGAGGAGCGCGTCGACCACCTGCGCAGGGGTCAGCGCCATGGTCCCGACGGTGACGCTCCAGAAGGCGATGAGGACGAGCGCGGCTTTCGCCACCGCCGTCGTCAGGACGCTGCGCAGCATGTCCCCTCCCCCTGGCCCCACGGGGCCGTTCGCCCCGGTCGGGCGCCGTCGGCCCTCGGTCGGGCATGTCAGCCCCGAATGCTGCCGGGGACCGAGCGCGGCGTCACACGCCGGGCATCATCATCCCGCCGGTCGCGGTCGAGACCTCCTCCTCGCCGGTCCCGGGAGCACCATGGGCCCCGGGGGCGCCGGGTGCACCGGCGGGATCGGAGGCGTCCTGATCGTCGTCGGGATCGGCGACCGCCCCTTCGAACTGCGAGCGGTACAGGCGGGCATAGGCGCCGTCGGCCGCGAGGAGCTCGTCGTGGGTGCCCTGCTCGACGATGTCCCCGGCCTCCATCACCAGGATCAGATCTGCATCGCGGATCGTGGAGAGTCGGTGGGCGATCACGAAGGAGGTGCGGCCCTCGCGCAGACGGTTCATCGCGTTCTGGACCAGCACCTCGGTGCGGGTGTCCACGCTCGAGGTCGCCTCGTCGAGGATCAGCAGGCTGGGCCGGGCGAGGAAGGCGCGGGCGATGGTCAGCAGCTGCTTCTCACCAGCGGACACGTTCGAGGCGTCGGAGTCCAGCACGGTCTCGTAGCCCTCGGGCAGATGCCTGACGAAGTCGTCGACGTGGGTGGCCTTCGCCGCCTCGATGACCTCCTCGTCGGTCGCGTCGAGGCGCCCGTAGCGGATGTTCTCCATGATCGACCCGTTGAACAGCCAGGTGTCCTGGAGCACCATGCCGGTGCGGGCGCGCAGCTGGGTGCGGGTGAGGTCGCGGATGTCGACGCCGTCGATGGTGATGCGTCCGCCGTCGATCTCGTAGAAGCGCATCACGAGGTTCACGAGGGTGGTCTTGCCGGCGCCCGTCGGCCCGACGATCGCGACCGTGTGGCCGGGATCGGCGACCAGCGAGAGATCGCGGATGAGCTCGCGCTCCGGGCTGTAGGAGAAGCGCACGTGCTCGAACTCGACGCGACCCTTGCGGATGGTGTCGGCGGCGCCGTCGCGCTCGGTCTCCGGGTCCTGCTCCTCGGCGTCCAGCAGCTCGAAGACGCGCTCGGCGCTCGCGACGCCCGACTGCAGCATCGTGGCCATCGAGGCGACCTGGCTGAGCGGCTGCGTGAACTGGCGCGAGTACTGGATGAACGCCTGCACGGAGCCCAGCGTCATCGACCCCGAGACGACCTGCAGGCCGCCCACGATCGCGATCGCCACGTACGAGAGGTTCCCGGCGAACATCATCAGCGGCATGATCAGCGAGGACACGAACTGCGCGCCGAAGGACGCCTTGTACATCTCCTCGTTGCGCTTCTCGAACCCGCGCGAGATCTCCTGGCGGCGGCCGAAGACGTTCACCAGCTCATGACCGGAGAACGCCTCCTCGACCTCGGCGTTGACCTTGCCTGTCGCGTCCCACTGCGCCTGGAACAGCTTCTGGGACCGGGAGCCGACGACGCCGGTGATCACGAGAGCCAGCGGGATCACGGCCAGCGCGATCAGCGTCAGCTTCCACGACAGGGTCAGCATCATGATGATGACGCCGAGCACCGTGAGGATCGCGTTGACCAGGCCCGTCAGCGTGTTGATCAGGGTGTTCTGGATGTTGTCGATGTCGTTGGTGACGCGCGAGAGGATCTCGCCGCGGCGCTGACGATCGAAGTACCGCAGCGGCAGCCGGTGCAGCTTCTCCTCGACCTCCCGGCGCAGGCGGTAGACCATCTTGAAGATGATGACGTTGAGCAGATACCCCTGGAGCCACTGGAAGAACGACGCCACGATGTAGATGCCGACGACCATCAGCAGGACCTCGTGCAGGGCGGTGAAGTCGATGCCCTCGCCCGGGGTGAAGTCCATGCCCGAGAGCATGTCGGCGAAGGTGTCCTCGCCCTGCGCGCGCAGGCCGTCGATGACGTCCTGCGGATCGGCGCCCGCGGGCAGCTGCTTCGAGATCAGACCCGAGAAGATGATGTCGGTCGCGCGCCCCAGGATCTTCGGGCCGACGACGCTCAGGGCCACTCCGATGATCCCGACGAGCACGCCGAAGATCGCGTACCACTTGTCGGGGCCGATCTGTCCGACCAGCCGCTTCGCCGAGGGCCAGAACGTCTTCGCGCTCTGCCCCGGGCGGAGCCCGCGCTCGGCGTCCTTCTGCGAGGCGATCTCCGCGGCCTCGCCGGCCTCGTCGCCCGACATCGCAGGCTTCGACGCCCGGTCCGGCGTCGGCTCCGTCATGCCCTCGGCCATCTCACCCCTGCTGTCGTCCGTGCCGTCGTCCCTGCTGCGCCCGTCTATCCTGCTGCGCCCGTCTTTCCTGCTGCGCCCGCCGTCCCTGCTGAGCTTGCGGTCGTCGCTCATGCCGACACCTCCTCGGCGCCCTGCGAGCGGACGATCTCCTGATAGGTCTCGCTGGTCTCGAGCAGCTCCTGGTGGGTGCCGGCGCCGACGACGCGGCCGTGGTCCAGCACGAGGATCAGATCGGCCGAGGTGATGGTCGAGACGCGCTGCGCGACGATCACCACGAGGGCGTCCCGCGTCTCCGGTGCGAGCGCGGCGCGCAGCCTCGCATCGGTGGTCAGGTCCAGCGCGCTGAAGGAGTCGTCGAACAGGTAGATCTCCGGTCGCGCGACGAGCGCGCGGGCGATGCACAGGCGCTGACGCTGGCCGCCGGAGACGTTCGTGCCTCCCTGGGCGATCGGCGAGTCGAGGCCGTCGGACATCGACGCCACGAAGTCTCGGCCCTGGGCGACGGTGAGCGCATGCCATAGCTCCTCATCGGTCGCCTCCGGCCTGCCGAACCGCAGGTTCGACGCGACGGTGCCCGAGAACAGGTACGGCTTCTGGGGCACCAGCCCGATCCGGTCCCACAGCAGCTGTGGATCCATCTCGCGCACGTCGGCGCCGTCGAGCACGACCTTCCCGCCGGTCGCGTCCATCAGCCGCGGGATCAGGTTCAGCAGGGTCGTCTTGCCGGAACCGGTGCCGCCGATGACGGCGACCGTCTGCCCTGCACGGGCGGAGAAGGAGACCCTGTCCAGGACGGGCGTCTCGGCACCCGGATAGCTGAAGGAGACGTCCTCGAAGCGCAGATCGCCGCGGCCCGTGACCTCGGTGACCCCGTGCTCGGGGATGACCACCGACGTCGACGTCGTCAGCACCTCGTCGATGCGCTCTGCCGAGACCATCGCGCGCGGGATCATCATCGTCATGAACGTGGCCATCATGACCGCGATGAGGATCTGGATCAGGTAGGCGATGAAGGCCGTGATCGATCCGACCTCCATGCTTCCGTCATCGACCATCGGCGCCGCGAACCACAGCACGAGCACGCTCGAGACCTGCAGCAGGAGCATCACGATCGGGTTGATCAGGATCATGATCAGGCCGACGCGGCGGTTGGTGTCCGTCAGACGCTCGTTGGCGACCTCGTATCGGGCGCGCTCATGGTCCTCGCGGGTGAACGCGCGCAGCACCCGGATGCCCGTGATCTGCTCGCGCAGCACCAGGTTGATCGCGTCGATGCGATCCTGCATGACCCGGAACTGCGGGGCCGCCTTCGCGATGAGCACGCCGACGCTCATCAGCATCACCGGCACCATCACGGCGATCAGCCACGCGAGCCCCGCCTCCTGGCGCAGAGCCAGCACGATGCCGCCGATGCCCGTGATCGGCGCCTGCACCAGGAACTGCATGCCGAAGAACCCCAGCATCTGCACCTGCTGGACGTCGTTCGTGGAGCGCGTGATCAGCGACGCGGTGCCGATCTCGTTCATCTCCCGCGCCGAGTACGTGGCGACCTGGTCGAACACGCGGCTGCGCAGGTCACGGCCCATGCCCATCGCGAAGCGCGCCGCCGCATAGTTGGCGATCACGACGGCGATGATGTTGCCCAGCGACACCACCAGCATCCAGGCGCCCAGCCGCCATATCTCGTCGATGTCGCCCTGGGCGACGCCGTCGTCGATGATGGCGGCGTTCAGCGTGGGCAGGTACAGCGCGGCGAGCACGCCGGCGAGCTGGAACACGACGACCACGACGATCGCGGCCCAGTACGGCCTGGCCGCGGCGGACAGGAGTCGCAGCAGAGTCACAAGGATCCTTCGGACGAGGGAGGGGCGGATGGAGCTGAGGGCGGAAGCGGAACGTTGAGAGCGGAAGCGGGCGGCGTGGCCACCAGCATCCGAGCAGGATGCAGATGACAGCGGGTCATCCCCGCCCGGGAGACGACGGAGAAGCCCTGGCCGGTCCGGCGCAGCGGAGCGAATCGTCGGATGAGTCGGCCCGATCGGTCCCGCTCGTCGGTCGGGCCCGCCGACCGGACTGGCCGGTAGGGCCTGCCGATCGAGCTGGCCGGTAGGGCCTGCCGATCGAGCTGGCCGGTAGGGCCTGCCGATCGAGCTGGCCGGTAGGGCCTGTCGATCGGGCTGGTCGATGCGGATCGTCGGGTCTCTCCGGCGCCCGACGACGCCGACGGACGGACCGGAGGACGACGCGATCGGACCGGTGGAACCCGGCACGGAAGGATAACCCCAAAAGTCTGCATGTGTCCCGAGAGTCTGCGCATCCGACGAAGGGAGCATCTTCTCGCGGACCGCGAGGCTCCGCCGCACCCGCCCGTCGGCCCTTCCACCCGGCCTCCCATCTCCACCCGGCCTCCCATCTCCACCCGGCCTCCCATCGACCGCCCATCGACCGCCGTCCAGGCGCCCCCTCTACCCTGGGCCCGTGAGCAGACGCACCCAGCAGATCATTATCGCCATCGTCGCGGCCGCGCTCGTAATCCCCTTCGGCGCGCTCGGCATCGCGCAGGTGCTCGGCAATGATGATGAGGCCCAGACGGCGTCGTCCGACGGTCGCGAGACGGTCGATCCCGCTGATCAGCCGGCTCGTCCGACGATCGACCTGGCCGATCCGCCGGAAGAGATGGCCGAGCAGACCGATGCCGGCGCCGAGGCCGCCGTCGCGTACCTGCTCGAGACCTACACCTACATGATGACCACGGGCGACACCTCGGTCTGGGAGGCCGGGTCCGACGACGACTGCTCCGTCTGCCAGACCTTCATCTCCAACGCGCAGCTGCTGAACGAGCAGGGCGGCTACCTCGTCGACGGCGAGTTCACCGTCCATTCGACGAGCTTCACCGGGGTCGGCGAGCCACCCTCCTCGGGCACGGTCACCGTCGAGTTCACCGAGGAGGCAGGCACTCTCGTCGACGACCCGACCCTCACGCCGTACGCCCTCGACGAGGTCAACGGAGCCATCGAAGCGTCGGTCGCCTGGAACGGCAGCCAGTGGAAGGTCGGCGACATGACGCTGCTCGACTCCGACTACTCCGGCGAGGACGGCTCCACCGCATCGGACACAGGCGGCGCAGAGTAGCCCGACCCCGAGCCCGCCTCGCGCCCCGCCCCGTTCCGCCCCGATCCGCCCCGCGCCCGGCTCGCCCGCCGCACCCACCGCGCCCCGAGCAGTGTCCGTCTACCGCCGCTCGCAGGAGCCGTGAGCGGCGGTAGACGGACGTTGCTCCTCCTGAGACCTGTCCTCTGGGGAGGTCCAACACGCTGGGAGGCTCGAGTCTCAGGGCAATCGGGGCGGGACGGGGCGGGACGGGGCAGGAAGGGGCATCGAGCCCCAGCTCCTCCCGATCGGAAGCTCCCCACGCGAGCAGTGTCCGTCTACCGCCGCTTCAGAGCCGTTCAAGCGGTGGTAGACGGACACTGCTCCTGGGAGGACGGACACTGCTCCTGGGGGATGTCCCGGTTGGAGGCTCACGGGGGCGTCCAGCGGGACGGTCTCGGGACGCGCGGAGTACTCCTCCCCAATGGGTCGTCGGCCGCCGTCGGCCGTGGAGAGACCCGGGAATGTGGATGACGGGACGGGCTCTCGTCTCTGCTGGCGCACCCTATGGCGATGGTCCCCGTCCTCGAACCGCTGCCGTTCCCTCCCGCATGGCGCGCATTCACGCGCCGCGAGGCGATCACGCGCGGCATCAGCGATGCGCGTCTGCTCCGTTCCGACGTCGTCCGCCTCGGACAGGGGCTCCACCGAAGGACCGGGACGACGCTCCGCGAGGTCGATCTCGTCGCGGCCCTCTGCCGGACCTACGACGATGCGACCGCGATCGGATTCACCGCCGCCAGACTCCACGGCATGCCGCTGCCCTCGCGACGGCAGACCTGGCGCCCCTCGATGCCCGTCGAGATGAGCCGCGGAAACGGACATCCCCGATCCGGACCGCACATTCGCTGGTCACGGCTCCGCCTCGACGACCGGGACCGCCTCCGCGCCCCGGTGATCATGCTGCCCACTCCCCTGCACGTGCTCGCGAGCGGCAGCGGGAGCGGGAGCGGGACCGACGGGGGCGGGAGGGCTCTCGTCGTCGATGCCGCGCACGCCCGCGCGATGATCCCGCCCGACGCGGCCGAGGTGGCCCTCCGCATCACCCTCGCCACGAGGTCCCGCACATGGCGCGACCTCGCTCCGATCCTCACGGAGCAGCAGCTGGTGATCATCGCGGACCACCTGCTGCGTCGGCCGAGACCCCAGTTCGAGGATGAGCGCGCCGACCCCTACTGCACCCGCGAGGAGCTCGCCGCCCAGTGCACCGGGCGGCACGCGGCGACGCTGCGCGCCGCGCTCGACCGGGCACGCATCGGGTCGGACTCCCCCAAGGAGACGCAGCTGCGGCTCGCCTTCGTCGCGGCCGGTCTGCCGGAGCCGCTCCTGAACCGCCACCTGATCGGGTCCGACGGTCGACGCCTCCACCAGCCCGACTTCCAATGGCCCGAGCAGCGTCTGTGCGCAGAGTACGACGGTCGCACGCACTCGACCCCGCACCAGGTCCAACGGGATATCGAGCGGGAGCGGCGCGTCGAGAAGGCCGGCTTCCACCAGCTGCGACTCTCCGCTGACGACACTCGCAACGGATGCCGGACCGCGATCGTCCTCGTGCGCCGAGCCCTCCTCGCTCGGGGATGGAAGCCGGCGCCGACGGCACGAGAGCACGAGCCCCCACCCGGGGACCACCCCACCCGGGGACCAGCCCGCCCGGGGACCAGCCCGCCCGGGACCAGCCCGCCCGGATCCGGACCCGCTCCGAGGGCAGCCTGCCGTGAAGCCGGCGCTCCCCGAGGTCAGCCCGCTCTGAACAGGAACAGGTCGGTGCGGTAAGGCAGGGGGACGACGTCGCCCGGCGCATGCCCGAGATGATCGTGGAGGTACCAGTCGAGGTTGCCGAGCACCTTGGCGCGGGTCGCATCCGACGCCTTGATGACATAGCTGCGGGTACGAGCGAGATCGATCAGGTCCTGCGTCGGCATGGGGTCCTCCCAGCGGACGACCACCCGCTCCGCCAGCTCGAATCCGGCCGCGACCGGTGGCGCGAAGTCGTCCTTCTGGATGTCGCCGGCATGCATGATCCGGGAGTAGCGGTGCACCCACGGCACCTGCACGTCCATCGTGTTCCACACCAGTGCGAGCACTCCCCCGGGCTTGAGCAGGCGCCGCGCCTCCTGACTCGCGGCCTCGGTGTCGAACCAGTGCCACGCCTGGGCCGACGCGACGACGTCGGCCGACGCGCCCTCCAGCCCCGTCTCCTCCGCGGTTCCGACGACCGTCCTGACCGTCCTGATCCTCCCGCGCCGCTCGTCGCCATCCGGATGGGCCAGGTCTGGACCAGCCCGATCAGCTGCTGCCCGATCTGCACCATCCGGATCAGCACCATCCCGATCAGCACCATCCCGATCTGCACCATCCCGATCAGCTGCTGCCCGATCTGCAGCCGGACCAGCGGAGGGCGGCTCGTTCTCCGTGATCCGCTGCGAGGTGATGGCTCTCTCGAGGGTCTCCAGCATCGAGGCCGACGGATCGACGGCGACGACGTCCATCCCTCTCTCTGCGAGAGCCAGGGTCAGCTTCCCCGTCCCGGCTCCGAGGTCGACCGCCACGGGAACGGGGGCTGACGCTCCGGCAGTCGCCCGTCCCGAGGTTGCCCGTCCCGAGGTCGCCGGTGCCGCGGATGCCACGGGGGCCGCCGAGGCAGCAATCGCCTGGATCGCCTCCAGGGGATATCCCGGTCGCAGGCGGTCATACTCCGCACCGGTCTGCGCGAAGGCGTCGGCGAGCTCGTCGCGGCGCTCACGGCTGGCGAAGCGAGGCTGCGACCTGCGGGAGACGGACGGGACGACGCGCTCTTCGACGCCACCGGTCGAGCTGCCCGCGGTCGAGCTGCCCGCGGTCGGGACACCTGTCGTCTGGCCGTCTGATGGGGGGCTGGACACGATCCAGATCCTAGACGTCTCCCAGCCGTCCCAGCCGTCCGCTCAGGGTCCCGAGGTCCCGGACAGCGGGACAGCGGCCCCGGACAAGGGAGCAGTGTCCGTCTACCACCGTTTGAACGGCGTTCAAGCGGCGGTAAACGGACACTGCCCCGGTGGAAGCGGCGGTAAACGGACACTGCCCCCGGTAGAAGCGGCGGAAACGCTCCCGGGACGCCCCGGGACGCCGCAGGACGCCACGAGACGCCCCGAAACGCCACGAGACGCCCCAGGATCCCCCGGGGACGCCGACGGGAGGCTCAGGTGCGGGCGCGGGATTCGCGGTGGGCGATCCAGGAGCGGTGGAGGCCCGCGTAGATGCCGTCCTCGATGTCGACCAGTTCGGCGTGGGTGCCGTTCTCGACGAGGTCGCCGTCGGCGAGGACGAGGATGCGGTCGGCGCGCTCGGCGGTGGAGAGGCGGTGGGCGATCGTGATGGTGGTGCGTCCGCGGGAGAGGCCGTCGATGGCCTGCTGGAGGCGGACGTCGGCGGCGGGGTCGACGGCGCTGGTGGCCTCGTCGAGGACGATGATGTCGGGGTCGGCGAGGTAGGCGCGGGCGAGGGCGACGAGCTGTCGCTCGCCGGCGCTGAGGGACTCGCCGCGCTGGCCGACGGGGGTGTCGAGCCCGTCGGGGAGGTCGTCGATCCAGGTGCCGAGGCCGAGCTCCTCGAGGGCGCGGCGCATGTCGGACTCGGTGGCGTCGGGGCGTCCGTACAGGAGGTTGCCGGCGACGGTGGTGTCGAAGAGGAACCCTTCCTGCGGCACCATGATCACGCGGGAGCGCAGCGAGGAGTAGGTGATGAGGGGCAGCGGCACGCCGCCGATGCGGAGGGTGCCGGAGTCGGGGTCCATCATGCGGGTGAGCAGCTTGGCGAAGGTGGTCTTGCCGCTGCCGGTCTCGCCGACGATCGCGACGCGCGACCGGGCGGGCAGGCTGACGGTGATCCCGTGCAGGACCTCGGGGCCGGAGGGGTAGGAGTAGCGCAGGTCCTCGATCTCGATGTCGAGCAGGCCGTCGGGGAGCGCGCGGGCGCCGGGGACGGCCGGGAGCCGGTCACCGGTGTGGGGGTCCATGCCGCCGGCCGGATCGGCGACGTCGGCCGGGGTGTCGAGCACGCCGAGCACCCGCCTCCATCCGGCGACCGCGTTCTGGGCTTCGGAGAGCATCTCGATGCCCATGCGCACGGGCTGGCTGAACAGGGAGACGAGGAAGACGAAGGCGACGACGCCGCCGGCGGAGAGGTCCGCGCCCGGCAGGTCGACACCGAGCATCCCGGTGCCGAGCACGACGCCGACGACGACCACGACGGCGGTGGCGAGGCCGTCGGCCGTCTCGGAGAGGAAGAAGGAGGCGGACTGCGGCTTGAGGACCGAGAACTGGGCGTCACGGACCTCGCGGACACGCCCGACCTGGTCGCGCCGGGTGCGGTCCTCGACGCCGTAGGCGCGGACGGTGGCGGCGCCGACGAGCGACTCGGACACTGCACCGAGCATGCGGCCGACGGCGGCGCGCACCTGCTGGAACCGTCGTCGGATGAGCTTCTGCAGGCTGCCCATGATCAGCAGGATCGGCAGGTAGCAGATCCACACGACCACGGCGAGCGGCCACGAGTAGACGGCCATCACGCCGGTGGCGAGGACGAGCTGCATGCTCATCACCACGAGCATGATGCCGCCGAAGCTCATGAACTGGCTGACGGTGTCGACGTCGCTGGTCACGCGGGAGACGAGGGCGCCGCGCTGCTCGGTGCCCTGGGTGAGCAGGGAGAGGTCGTGGATGTGACGGAAGGCGCGCTTGCGCAGCGTCGCGAGGGAGGTCTCGGCCAGGCGGAACAGCCGACGGTTCATCAGCACGTTGCAGGTCGCGGTGGCCACGAGCACGAGCGCGGCGAGACCGGCGGCACCGGCGACGAAGCGCACGTCGGGAGCGGCGGGGGCGATGATGCCGCGGTCCAGGATGGCCTGCACGGCGATCGGCACGACGACCTTGCCGGCGGTCGCGATGACGGCGAGCAGCAGGGTGACGCCGATGCCGGTCATGGCCCCAGGGGTGAGGGCGAGCCCGCGGCGGATGGTGGTCAGCGCGGACTCGTCGGACCCGGTCTCCGTGCCGAGTGCGGAGGAGCGAGGGGCCGACGAGCCTGCGGCCGAAGGACGGGTAGCCGACGGACGGGCGGCCGACGACGCCTTCTCGGGGGTGGCGGTCATCGTTCGTCCTCCTCTCCATCGCGCACGGATCGCCGCAGGTCGCGGCGCACCTCGTGCTGGCGCGCGGCGTCGTCCTCGCTGCGGCGGCGGGCCGCGGGGACGGCGACGGCGGGGTCTGGCCCGTCGCTGGGCTGGGGTGAGCTGGACTCGAGCAGATCGTGGGCGATGGCGGCTTCGTCGTATGCGTCGACGAGCGCCCGGTAGCCCTCGCACTCCTCGCGCAGCCGGGCGTGGGTCCCCTGGTCGACGACGCGGCCGTGGTCGAGGAAGACGACCTGGTCGGCGAGGGAGATCGTGGACTTGCGGTAGGCGATCAGCAGCAGCGTCGAGTCGGTCATCTCGCGGCGGATCCCGTCGAGGATGGCGAGCTCGACGCTGGGGTCGCAGGCGCTGGTCGCGTCGTCGAGGATCAGCAGTCGGGGCCGACGGGCGAGCGCCCGGGCGAGGGCGATGCGCTGGCGCTGGCCGCCGGAGAGGGAGCCGCCGCGCTCCCCCAGCTCGGCGTCGAGACCGCCGGGGAGGGCGTCGACGAAGCCGTCGGCCTGGGCGATCCGGAGCGCCCACCGGATGGTGTCCTCGTCGATGTCCTCGCCGAGGGTGATGTTCTCGCGGACGGTGTCGTCGAAGACGAAGGCCTGCTGGAGGACGAGCGCGACGTCGGCGGTGAGCGCATCGGCGGTGAGGGTGCGCAGGTCCGCGCCGTCGAGGCCGACGGATCCGGATGTCGGGTCCATGAGCCGGGCGGCGAGCAGGGCGAGGGTGGACTTGCCGGACCCGGTGGCGCCGACCACGGCGAGCACGCGGGTGCCCGCCGCGGGGTCGGCGACGAGGCTGACGTCGCTGAGGGCCCTGCTCTCCCGCACATGCGCGCCCGCCGCGCGCGATCCCGCGCCGCGGCCCAGGATCACCTCGTCGGGGTCGTCGCGGTAGACGTGGGTGACGTCCTCGAAGCGCAGCACGCCGGGCCCGTCGGGCAGCGGATCCTGGCCGTAGGTGCGCTCCTCCTGGACGTCGAGGATCTGCTGGACGCGTCCGCCGCCGACGACGGTGCGCGAGAGGTCCCCGAGCACCCAGCCGAAGGAGCGGATGGGCAGCGCCATCAGCGTGAACAGGTAGGACACCTCGACGAGCTGCCCGGTGGTCAGATGGCCCTCGCCGATCCGCCAGGCGCCGAGCACGGCGACCGCGAGGATGCCGAGGTTCGGCAGTGCGTCCAGGGCGGGGTCGAACCATCCGCGCACGTAGCCGAAGCGGATGCCGGCGGTGCGCAGGTCGTCGGCCGCTCGGGAGAATCGCTGCTCCTCGACGTCCTCGCGACCGAGCGACTTCACGACGTTCGCGCCGTCGAAGGACTCGTGGGCGATCTCGGAGACCTCGGCGCGCAGCTGCTGGGAGCGCACGGCGATCGGGGTCGCGAACCGCTGCAGCATGACGTTCAGGAGGATCAGCAGCGCGATGAGGGCCACCATGACCAGCAGGATCACCGGGTCGATGCGGGCGACGACGACGGTCGCGTACACGAGCATCACGATCGTGGCGAGCGCGAAGGGGAACGGTGCCATCGCGAAGAACGTCGCCTCGACGTCGGAGTACATCGAGCTGAGCAGCGTGCCGGTGGACTGGCGGCGATGCCACAGCAGCGGCACCTTCGCGTAGACCGCGGCGAGACGCTCCCGGTAGAGACGGAACAGGTCGAACTGCGCGGCGGCGGCGAACACGCGCCGGGCCATGACGGTCACCGCACGCGCGACGGCGATGCCGAGGATCGCGAGTCCGCCGCCGACGACGGTCGCGAGCACCGGCTCCCCGGAGGCGAAGGACGGGATGACCACGTCCTCCGTGACCGCGCCGATCACCGAGGACGTGGCGATCTGCAGCAGCGCGAAGGCGACGGCGCCGAGCACCGCGAGCACGAACCAGGTGCGCATCTCCCACGACCCGCGCAGCAGGCGCTTGAGGCCGGGCACGAGGACGGAGGGATGCGGGGCGGCGAGGTTCTCGGCGGCCGACGGACGACCGGTCGACGGATCGGGCTGGCCGGCCGACGGATCGGGCTGGGTCGACGGATCGGGCTGGGTCGACGGATCGGGCTGGGCGGCGGACGGACGGGACGAGGAGAGGGAGGAGGGGGTCATGCGGTCACGAAGTGGACGACGACGGCGATGGCGAAGGTGATGGTGGAGAGCATGGCGAGGGAGAACTCGATGATGATGCCGAGACCGAGCGCCTTGATCGCGATCCAGGCGTTGTCCAGGCCCTTCCTCCAGTCCTTCAGACGCAGGGACTCGGCGACGTACAGGCCGATGAGGAAGCCGATCGGCAGTCCGAGGAAGGGGATGACGAAGATGCCGACGATTCCGGAGGCGATGCCCACGAGCACCGGCCACATGGGCACCTCGGCCTCTTTGAGCCGACGCCCGGTGAGCACATAGCTGCAGGTCATGCCGATGGCGCCGAGGACGAGGACGATCGCGAAGGCGATCCATGCCGGCCAGCCGCCGATGACGATCGCCCACACCAGGGTCGCGATCACGATCGTGATGGTGCCGGGCAGGACGGGCACGATGATGCCGGTCAGGCCGACGATGTAGGCGAGGGCGGCGAGCACCGTCACGATGATCTGGACGGTCAGGGAGTCCACGGGTCCTCCGGGGCGCAGGTGCGGGCAGGTCGGGAAGCGGCGGGTCCGAGGGCGTCGCGTGACCGTTCACGGGATGGCGCGCGCTGATGACGGCGAACCCGTCGGGCAACCCTGTCCATCGTACCGGTGCGGAAATCGGGCGGGACGTGTGATGAGGACCGTCAGGCATGGCGCCGCGGGGGCCGGGGACCGTACCGTGCGAGCGTGAGCGAGTTCCTGCGGCTGCTGGTGGTCGGGTCGGCGGGCGGCCTGGGGCTGTTCGCCGTGATCCTGCTGCCGGCGATCTGGCTGCAGCGCCGGAGGTTCGGGCGCGTGCATCCGTGGCGGCTGCTCGGCATCGCCGCGATCTGCGTGTACACGATGGCGCTCGCGGGGCTGACGATCGCCCCCGCCTACGACATCGCGGTGACCTGCCGCAACCGGGTGGGAGGAGTGGCCCGGCTGGATCCCTTCCACACCGCCGCCGAGCTGCTCGGGCTGCGGCGCGGCGGACTGGCCTGGCGGGATGTCCTCACGAGCTTCGCGATGATGCAGGTCGTCCTGAACGTGCTGCTGTTCGTGCCGCTGGGTCTGATCCTGCGCGGCGTGTTCCGCCGGGACACCACGACCACGGTGGCCACGGCGATGCTGCTCTCGGCGCTGATCGAGGTCACCCAGTACACGGGGGCGTTCGGCCTGTACCCGTGCGGGGTGCGGATCGCCGACGTCGAGGACCTGATCACGAACACGCTGGGCGCCTGGGTGGGGGCGCTGTGCGCTCCGCTGCTGGTGCGCCTCGGGGTGCCGCTGTTCGACCGCGGCCCGGCTCAGGGCAGCCGCACGACCTGACCGGCCCAGGAGAACCCGCCGCCGAATCCGACCAGCAGCGCGGTCGCCCCGGAGGGGATCCGTCCCGCCTCGCGCATCCGGGAGATCGCCAGGGGGATGGTCGCCGCCGAGGTGTTGCCGGAGGTGATGATGTCGTCCGCGACGATCGCGTCCTCCCGCAGGCCGAGGGATGCGGCGAGCGGTTCGATCATGCGCAGGTTCGCCTGATGGGGCACGAACACGTCGATGTCCTCCATGGTCAGGCCCGCGGCCTCGACGATGTCGGCGCACAGCCCGGGCGCCTCGCGCAGCGCCCATCCGAGGACCCGACGTCCCTGCTGGGAGAAGGCGGGGCCCTCGCCGCCGATGGTGACGGCGTCGGCGAGCTCGGGGACCGTCCCCCAGACGACCGGCGAGATCCCGGGCTCGTCGCTGGGGACGAGGACCATCGCACCGGCGCCGTCGGCGGTGAGGATGCAGGTGCTGCGGTCGGTGTAGTCGGTGACCGCGGAGAGCTTCTCGGCACCGATCACGAGCGTCGCGGTGGAGGTGCCGGTGCGCAGGGACATGTCGGCGACGGCGAGCGCATGCTCGAATCCGGAGCAGGCGGCGCCGACGTCGAAGGCGGCGGGGCCGGGCAGGTCCAGCAGCTGGGCGACGCGGCCGGCGGCGCTCGGGGAGCGCTCGTAGTTGGAGCAGGTCGCGACGATCACCTGGGTGATCTCGGCGGGGTCGATGCCGGCGTCGGCGATGGCGGCGCGGCCGGCCAGGGCGGCGAGGTCGGCGACGTCCTGGTCGTCGGGGGCGATGCGGCGGGACTCGATGCCGGTGCGCTGCCGGATCCATTCGTCGCTGGTCTCGACCATCTGCTCGAGGTCATGGTTGGTCATGATCCGGTCGGGGCGATGGTGGCCGGTCCCGATGATCCGGGAGCCCGCCCGAGGGGCGGGCGGGGCGACGGGACGGGACGATGCGGTCATGCGATGCTCCTGGCCTGGGACGATACGGGGTGCTGTGTCTCCTGCCCATCCGCTGGAAGGAGCACCTCTCCGGCGTCCCAACCTACATCGTCACCTGCGTCGTCGTCCGGTCCCCGGTCGCGTGCGGATGCTGCTGCAGGTCCCGCCGGCCCGTCCCTCACGCGGTCACGGTGAGGGTGGAGCTGCCGTCGCTCTGCCGGCGCACATGGATCTGCTCGGCGATCTGCTGCTTGAGCTCGCCGACGTGGCTGACCAGGCCGATGGTGCGGCCGTGCTGGGCGAGCTGGCCGATCTCACCGATCACCCGGTCGAGGGACTCGGGGTCGAGGGATCCGAAGCCCTCGTCGATGAACAGGGTCTCGAGCTGCACTCCCCCGGCTTCTCCGGTGACGATGTCGGCGAGGCCCAGCGCGAGGGCGAGGGAGACGATGAAGGTCTCTCCCCCGGAGAGGGTCTCGGGGACGCGGCTGGCGTCGGAGCGGTGGTCGATGACCTGCAGGTCGAGACCGGTCTTGCGGGCGCCGCGGGAAGAGGTGTCGCGCCGGAGCTCGAGGTCGGAGCTGGAGAACAGGGCGAGGCGCGCGTTGGCGGCGACGATGACGTCCTCGAACCTGCGCATGAGCACGAAGGTCGACAGCGGGATCCGGTCGCCGTCGCTGCTGCGCCCGGTGGCGAGGTCGGCGACGCGCACGACGACCCCGGCCTTCGCGCTGACTCCCTCGACGGTCCGGCAGGTGCGGGTGAGGGCATCGCGTGCGGCGGTGCCGCGCTCGAGGGCTCCGGTGGCGCGGGCGGCCGTCCCGGAGGCGTCGCGGGCTGCGAGCTGGGCGGTCTGCAGGGCCTCGGTGCGCTCGCGCAGCTCGGTCTCGGCCTTCTCCCGGGCGTCGTCGGAGGGGTCGACGTCGGCGATGCCCTCCTCGGCGAAGCCGTCGGCGAGCCGGGACTCCTCGATCGCCCGCTGCCGGACGCGGCCGACGAGGGTGCTGCGGGCATCGTCGGCGAGGACCGCGGCGCGGATCTCGTCGGCGTCGGTCAGGCCCTCGCCGAGTCCTTCGGCGGACAGGCGTGCGTTGGCGGACTCTCGGGCCTGAGCGGACTCGTCGGCCAGCTCGGAGGCACGGCGGGCGGCGTCCCGTGCGGTGCGCAGGCTCTCGCGCAGGGCGGTGGCGGCCCGGGCGCGGGCGCGGTGGCCGCTGCGGCGCTCGGCGACGGAGGCGGCGTCCCCGCGGCCGGCTGCCACGCGCTCGCGGTCGGTGGCGAGCGCGGCGTCGGCCTCGGCGAGGGATGCGGTCTCTCCGCGCAGGGCGAGGGAGTCGGCTTCGCGGCGCTCGGCGAGCTCCCGGTCCTGCCGGTCGTGGGCGGCGATCTCCGTGTCGAGCGCGGTGGCCCGTTCTCCGGCCTCGCGGGCTGTGCGGACCGCGGCCTCAGCCTGCTCGAGAGCGGCGGCGGCCGCTGCGGCGTCGAGGCCTTCGGCGGCCTCGCGGAGCCTCGTGAGCTCCTTCGCCGCGAGGGCATGCTCCTGCTGGGCTGCGGCGAGGCGGGCATCGGCGCTCTGACGCGCGGTCTCGGCGGTCTCGACCTGCTGGGCGTCGACGGCATCGTCCGTGGGCTGCGCAGGGTCGGGATGCTCGGTCGAGCCGCAGACAGGGCAGGGCTGCATCTCCTCGAGGCCCCCGGCGAGCTCGGCGGCGATGCCGGCGTATCGGCGTCGGCGCAGCTCGGTCTCGGTCTCGGCGGCGGCACGGGCGGCGTCGGTCGCTCTGCGGAGAGCCGACGCGGCCTTCTCGACGACGCCGTCCTGGCGGACGGCGCCCTGGGCGGCCTGGAGACGGGCTGCGGCGGCCTGCTCTGCGAGGCGCGCATCCGAGAGGGCGGTCGCCGCCTCGAGGGCGGCGTCGCGGGCGCGGACGAGATCCTCGCGCTGTGCGGGACGCTTCGCGATCTGCGCCTGGAGCTCGGCGAGCGCCGTCTCGGCAGCCTTCAGTGCGGTGCGTCGGCGTGCGAGCTCCTCCGCCCGTGCCTCGAGGCTCTTCTCGACCGAGACGAGGTCGTTGAGGGCGCCAGCCGCCGTGGTGGACTCCTCCGCCGCTGCGGCGAGAGCGGTGCCCGGATCCGCCGCCGATGACGCAGCCCCGGCCGGCGACGACTCCAGCAGCTCGACCAGGTCGGCATGCTGATCGCGGGCCTGCTCAGCGGTCTCGGCGAGCGCGCGCTCCGCTTCGTCCACGGCGGTGCGGGCGGCGTCGAGGCGGGCGAGGGCGGCGGCGACGGGTCGGGCGGCCTCGTCGCGGGCGAGAGCCTTCTGCGCGTCCCGGTGGGCGGGCGCCTCCTGGGCGAGGCGGGCGGCGAGGGCGTCGAGCTTCCGGCGCCGGTCGATGAGGGTGCAGGCCGTGCGGGCGGTCTCCACCGCGGCACGTGCGGCGGTCTCGCTGGCGGTGGCCTTCGCGGCGGCGTCGGCGGCGGCGTCGGCGGCGGCCTTCACGACGGTCAGGCGCTCCTGGACCTCGGCGGTGAGGTCGTCGAGGCGGAGGGCTCGGGCATGCTCGTCGAGGAGCTCGCGCTGCTCGTCGTCGACGTCGGCGGCCTCGACGAAGCGGGCGACAGCGGTGGCGAGGGTGCCGTGGGCGGCGTCGACCTCCCGCTTGGCCTGCTTGCGCATCTCCTCGAGCTGCTTCTCCACGTCCTCGTAGATCTGGGTGCCGAAGACCCGCTGGAGGACCTGCTGGCGCTCGGTGGTCCCCGCCCGGAGGAAGCGGGCGAACTCGTTCTGGGGCAGCAGCACGGTCTGCGTGAACTGCTCGCGGGTGAGTCCGATGGCGCGATGGATCTCGCGCCCCACCTCGTCGAGCCTCGTGGCGATCGGTTCCACGCCACCGCCCTCGCCGGCCGCGTCGGCGATCGCGGCGGGGATCAGATCCGGGGCGGTGATCCGCCAGAGGATGGCCTTGGCCTGCTGCTTGGTGGTCCCGGTCGTCCCGTCGGCGGAGCGGCGACGCCGAGGACGCTCGAAGGAGGGCTCGCGGCGCACCCGGAAGATCCCGGCACCGGTCTCGAAGACGAGGTCCACGACGCTGGGCTCCATGGCGGGGGCGAACTGGGAGCGGATGCGGTCGTCATGGGAGGCGGTGCCGGCGACCTTCCCGTACAGCGCGAAGACGATCGCGTCGAGGATGGTGGACTTGCCCGATCCGGTCGGTCCCTCGAGCAGGAACATGCCGCTCGCGCCGAGGCTCGCGAGGTCGATGTCGGCCTCGCCGCCGAAGGGGCCGATGCCGCGCAGTCGCAGGTGGTGGAGCTTCACATCGCCTCCTGGCGGCTGCTGCGGACGGCAGCATATGCATCGTCGAGGACCTGGTGCTCGGCATCGGTGGGGTCGGCGCCCGTGACGTAGGCGAGGAACTCGTCCATCACCTCGAGCGGATCGGACTCGCGACGCACCTCCGGGGAGAGCTCCGTGCGATCGCGCCCCTCGGGCTCGTAGCCGGTCAGCAGCAGGTGCGGATACACCGCTCGCAGTCGCTCCTGCAGATGGGGCGGACGCGCGGGATCGGTGATCGTCACCTTCACCCAGTCCTCCGCGTGCTGCTCGGACTGATCGAGCACCTGGTCGAGGGTCCCTCTCAGCTCGGTCAGCCGCCTCGGCACGGGCGCGGCGATCCTCTCCACGGTCACGTCACCGGGTGCTGCGAGGTCCACGAGGAGCACGGACTTGCGCTGGTTCCTCTCGGAGAAGGAGAAGGCCAGGGGCGAGCCGGAGTACCAGGCGGGGGCACCGACGGCGCTGCTGAGGTCCTGGCATCCGTGCAGGTGGCCGAGGGCCAGGTAGTCGATGCCGTCGAGCACGCCCGCGGGGACCGAGTCCACGCCGCCGACGGAGAGGTCGCGCTCGGAATCGCTGGGCTCGCCGCCGGTGACGAAGGTGTGGGCGAGCACGACGGTGCGGGCACCGGGATGCTCCGCGGCACGGCGGCGCACCCGGGCGAGGGCCGCCGCGGTGACCGCCTCGTGGCTGCGCTCGAGCGGCGCCGGCGCGCCGTCGACCCCGGACTCGGACTCTGACTCTGACTCTCGGAGGATGGCTGCATGCCGCGCGATGTCGGGCTCGAGGTAGGGCAGCCCGAAGAAGAGCACCTCCCCGTGCTCGTCCTCGACGATGACGGGATGGTCGATGCCGGCGAGATCCGTCATCAGATGCACGCCCGCGCGCATGAGCTCGCGCCCGAAGCCGAGCCGCGTCGCCGAGTCGTGGTTGCCGGGGGTGAGGACCACCGTGGTCAGATCCGCGAGGCGCGCGAGGGTGCGCCCCAGCAGCTCGACGGACGCCGTCGGCGGCACAGCCCGGTCGTACACGTCGCCGGGGATCACGACGACGTCGACGCCGCGTTCGCCCACGAGCTCGATCAGCCACTCATGGAACGCGACCTGGTGCTCGTGGAGGTCCTCGCCGTGCAGGGTGCGCCCCAGATGCCAGTCCGAGGTGTGCAGGATCTTCATGCCGACGACTCTATGCATCCGCCCCGACGCCCGGAGCCGACGCGGCCCCGATGTGGACGCGTCGGCAATGGGGAGGAGCAGCCCGAGGAGGGCCTCCTGCGCACGAGCGGGTGGAGACGGATGACTGGGGAAGAGCACGGATGTGCATGACCGTCGACGGTGCCGGAGCGCAGGCGTAGCGTGACGGTCATGGCTGCACAGACGCAGGACCCGAGCGACCTCCCAGGAGACCCGAGCGACCACCCCGCGGACCTGACCGCCCCCGGGACGGAGACCTTCGACGTCGTCGTGATCGGCGGCGGTCCCGTCGGCGAGAACGCGGCGCAGTACGCGATCGAGGGGACTGAGCTGACAGCGGCGATCGTCGAGACCGAGCGGATGGGCGGCGAGTGCTCGTACTGGGCCTGCATGCCGTCCAAGGCGATGCTCCGGCCGATCGACGTCGCGGGCGCCGCCGCCCATCTCGGCGGGATCGCGAGCCCGAGCATCGACCCGCCCGGCCTCCTCGCCCGACGCGATGACTGGGTCTCGCACTACGACGACTCCGGACAGGCGCAGTGGGCCGAGGGCGCCGGCATCACGGTGGTGCGCGGGCATGGCCGCGTCGTCGGCGAGCGCGAGGTGATCGTCGACCCTCCGGCGAGCGCCCCGGGACCCGCTGGGGCACCGCGGCGGCTGCGGGCCCGGCACGCGGTCGTGGTGGCCACGGGATCGGTGCCGACGGTCCCGCCGGCGCTGCAGGCTATCCACCCGTGGACCTCACGCGATGCGACGGGCGTGCGGGAGATCCCCGGATCGCTCCTGATCGTCGGCGGCGGCGTGGTCGCGGTCGAGGCCGCCACCTGGATGAATGCGCTGGGGTCGCGGGTGAGGATGTTGGTGCGCGGCGACCGTCTGCTGCGCGACGCGGAGCCGTTCGCCGGCCGCCATGTGCGCGAGGCCCTTCGCCGCGCGGGGGTGGAGATCGAGCTGGGCGCACGGGTCGTCTCCGCGACGCGGCCCGCCGCCCGCGACTCCGGCATCGGCCGGATCCACGGTGGTCCGGTGTCGGTGCAGGTCTCCTCCGACGACGGGATCCGCGACATCACGGCCGACGAGATCCTCGTCGCCACCGGACGGCGGCCCCGTCTGGAGGACGCCGGGCTGACGGCCGACGCCGTCGATGCGGGACGCCTGCCGGAGGATGTGCATGTCGTCGGCGATGCGAGCGGCCAGGCTCCGCTGACCCACTGGGGCAAGTACCGTGCGCGGGTCGCCGGGGCGAGGATCCGCGCCGAGGCCCTCGGCGAGCAGCCCGAGTCCGTTCCCGATCTGGTCCCGGTGCCGCAGGTGATCTTCACCGACCCGCAGGTCGCCTCGGTCGGGATGACGACGGCGCAGGCGGCCGACGCCGGATACGACCCGGTGACGGCAGAGGTGCCCTATGCGAGCGCCGCCGGCACGTCCCTGCTGAGGGACGATGCCGACGGCACTGCCGGCATCGTCGTGGACGCGGCGTCCGGACAGCTGCTGGGGGCGACGTTCGTCGGCCCGGATGCCGGGGAGCTGATCCATGCGGGGACGGTCGCGATCGTCGGCCGCATCCCGGTGCATGTGCTGCGGCATGCCGTGCCCAGCTATCCCGCGGCCTCGGAGCTGTGGCTGCGGCTGCTCGAGGAGCTGCCGCGGGAGCTGCGGCACGGCTCTCCCTCCCGCCACCGCCACTGACCTGCCGTCGGCCCGTCGCCGATCCGCCGCCGTCGCCGATCCGCCGCCGCCGCTGACCCGCCGGCCTCATCTCCGCTCGTCTCCGCTCACCCGCATCGGACGCAGTACGCCGGACGCCGGACGCCCCGCGACCACCGGGTCACGGGACGTCCGGCGTCCATCACGGGATCTGCAGGCGATCTGCAGACGATCCCGGGAGATGCTCCGGGAGCTCCCTCAAGGGCTCCTCAGCGGATCAGCGTCGGTCGAGGCGACGACCGATGCCGAGTGCGCAGGCGCCGGCACCGACCAGTGCCGCCACACCGACCACCATGAACCCGATGGGAGCACCGGTGCGGGCGAGGTCGTCCCGGACCGCAGGGGCGCTGTCCTCGGAAGCGCCGCCGGACGTGCTGCCGCCGGACGTGCTGCCGTCCTGGTCGTCGTCGACCGGGACGGTGACGTCGACCTCGTCGTCCGACCCTGCCGAAGCTCCGTCGTCGGTGCCGTCAGCGGAGCCGTCATCCGTGCCGTCGACATCGGCGCCCGGATCAGCGCCGCCGTCCGCGCCGTCGTCCGTGCTTCCGTCGTCGGCGCCGGGATCCGTGCCATCATCCGTGGCCCCGTCGTCGGACCCGCCCTCGTCGGACCCGCCGTCCGTGCCATCATCCGTGCCGTCATCATCGGAGCCGTCGTCGCCGCCCGCGGCGCAGGACTCGGGCGCGGCACCGGAGGTCCAGGTGAAGGACGGGATGTCGACGGTGACGGCGGTGCCGGTGTCCGGGATCGCGGTGACGGTGATCGGGACCTCGGTGCCCTCGGGCACGCACAGCCAGTCGGTGAGGGTGACGTCGGCGTAGCGCTCGCCCGTCTCGGGGTCCTCCTGGTAGTCGGCGCTGAAGCTGCCGAAGTCACCGGCGTCGACGGTCACCGAGGCGATCTGCGGGGCGCCGAGGCTGAGGGAGTCGAGGTTGCTCAGGCGCAGCACCGGATCGGTGTCGACGCCCGCCTCCTCGTCGTACTCGCCGCCCTGGACGATCTCGAGCCCGAGCTGGCGCTGCGCGAAGCTCGGCGCGAGATCGGCGTTCTCCTCGGCCTGGAAGTAGCCGGAGAGGGCGTCGCGGTCGATCACGCCCGTGTCCTGGATGTTCGTGGCCTGGGCGAGGGTGTGCATGTTGTCGCCGCCCTCGAACAGGAAGCTCGCGGCGACGACCGTGTAGGTGGCGTCGAGGTCGATCGGCTCGCCGCCGATCCGCACGTCGATGACATGGGAGTCCATCTCGGCGCTGGGATCGTAGGTGTAGGTGACGTTGTCGGAGACCCCGAAGGCGTAGAACTCGCTGGTGGCCGCCCCGGAGGCGTCGCGCTGCCACTGCTCCTCGAGCATCTGGACGAACTGGGCTCCGGTGACCTCGCCGGTGTTCAGGGTGTTGCCGAAGCGGACCACGTTGTTGGCCTCGCCGTAGGTGACCACGCCGTCGCCCTCGCCGGAGTCGTCGGCGTACCAGAACTCGGAGCGGATGCCGCCGGGGTTCATCCAGCCGATGACCTCCTGGTCCTCGTAGCCGCCGCGGTCCTCGAGGAACCACGCCATGGAGTCGGCGAGCATGTTGCCGGCCGCGGAGAAGCTGGAGCGGTCGTCGCCCTTGATGTCGGCGCCGCCGGTGGCGCCCGTCGCGGTCCACACGCCGTCGACGTACGCGGCCCGGTCGGCCGCCCAGGCGGTGGTGATGTCCGCGGAGATGGTGCCGACGGGGTTGTCGGCCTCGACGGCGGCCTCGGCGATGGCGTCGGAGGCGATGGTGCTGGCCGCGACGTAGGTCGGGTCGGAGGCGCAGGCGTCGAGATCGGCGGAGGAGGTCTCCAGCAGCTGGGTGCCGCCGTCGGCGACGTCCCAGTCGCCGTCGTCGCCGAGCTCGAGGGTCACCGAGCCGAGGTGCTCGCCGCTCGAGCCGGTCTGCACGATCGGACGGACCTCGCCGTCCTGGCCGGGGACCGGCGCATCGTACGCGTACAGCTGATGGGAGTCGCCGTTGAAGATCGCGTCGGCCTCCGCGGAGGTCTCGGTGACGATCCGGTCGAAGATCGGGTCGCTGTTCGCGGGCGCCTCGCCGACGGCCGACGCGTCGCCGCTCGCACCCTCGTGGTAGGACGCCACGAGCACGTCGTACTCCTCGCCGGAGGCGTCGAGCTCGGAGATCGCCTGGTTGACGGAGTCGACGGGGTCGCGGAACTCGAGGCCCTCGATCGCGGCGGGGCTGACCTTGCCGACGGTCTTGGTGGTGACGGCGCCGACGACGGCGACCCGCACATCTCCGGCGTCGACGATCGTGTACGGGGTGTGGACCCGCTCCCCCGTCGCCGTGTCGTACACGTTGGCGGCGAGGTAGGGGAAGTCCGCGAGGGGCTCGATGCGACCGGTGAGGTCGTCGACGCCCTTGTCGTACTCGTGGTTGCCGATCGCCGAGGCGGACACGCCGAGGGCGTTGAGGTACTCCAGGGTGGGTTCGTCGTCCAGCAGCGCCGAGGAGAACTCGGAGCCGCCGACGCTGTCTCCCGCGGACAGCAGCACCGTGCTGGGGTTGGCGGCCTCGGCGGTGACGACGGTGCAGGCGAAGCCGTCGGCCGCGCTGAGCGCGCCGTGGAAGTCGTTGAAGGTCAGCAGCTGGACCTGGTCCCCGGGCTCGGCGGCCTCGGCGGCGAGCGGCAGGACGGCGGCGGAGCCGAGGGCGAGGGCGGCGGCTCCGAGGCCGACGACGGCACGACGAGCAGCGCCGCAAGGGAGGGCACGATGGCCGGTGCGGGCGGGGACCTGGGGCATGGGCGTCTCCTGGGGACGGGAGGGATGCTGCGACCGGTGGGGCCGGCCGGGGAGCAGCGGAGGGAGGACGGCGGGACGACGGATGCTGCGAGCCTGCGATGCCCCGCGGTGCGGCCCGGAGCTCACCAGCAGCAGTGCACCGCAGACTGGCGCGGAGGGCGAGCAGGCTCCCCGCCCTTTCCGCGGACTGTCACCGACTATTCACCGTGCTCCCAGGTCCGCGCACCCCTCTTGACCACCTTCGCGTTCCTGTTTTGCCGACTCTTGACTGAAAGGGCGGCCCGGGACCTTCGTCTCGTCGCTCACGAACATGCCTGCGGTGGTGAGGGCGGAGGGCGGGGGCGGTTACGATCGACACCGACTTCTGACGAGACCTCTTCGCGCGGCTCCCGCGCTGGGAGGCCGCGCCGCCCGACAGACCTCTCCCCACCCGACGACGGGCCCCGCCCGACTCGGCGACCCCGGGTCGACGCCCGGCGTCATCCCGAAGGAGCTCTCCATGGTGATGCCGTTCATCGCCCGCCGACCCACCGTCCCGGCCAAGGACGGGGCGAGCTGGCCCCACGTGATCATCATCGGCGGCGGCTTCGCCGGCGCGAACGCCGTGCTCGGTCTGCGCGACACCCGCGTGCGCGTCACCCTCATCGACCGCAACGTCTACAAGACGTTCCAGCCGCTGCTGTACCAGGTGGCGACGGCCGGTCTGAACCCGGGCGACGTCACGATGTTCCTGCGCGGCCTGTCGCTCAAGGTCCCGAACATGCGCTACCGCCAGGGCGAGGTCGTCGGCATCGATCCCGAGCGCAAGGTCGTCACCCTCGACGAGGGCCAGATCGGCAACGAGGAGCTCGAGTATGACTACCTGGTGCTCGCCAACGGCGCCACCACCACCTACTTCGGCACCCCGGGTGCCGAGGAGCACGCGATGCCGATGTACACGCGCTCGCAGGCGCTGGCCATCCGCGACCGCGTGTTCTCGGAGCTCGAGCGCGCCAGCCGCGTGGCCGACCGCTCCGACCGGCTGCACGTCTCGATCGTCGGCGGCGGGCCGACGGGCGTCGAGATCGCGGGGGCTCTGGCGGACTTCCGCGCCCAGGAGCTGGACATCCTCTACCCCGAGATGGATCCGGGCACCCTGCGCATCACCCTCGTCCAGCGCGGCAGGGAGCTGATCAAGGAGTTCCGCGAGGAGTTCCGCGAGTATGCGGCCTCCGAGCTCGAGGACCGCGGTGTGGAGCTGTGCCTGGGCCATGGCGTGAAGTCCGTCGGCTACGACCATGTGGTCCTCGACGACGACTCGGTCCTCGAATCGGACATCACCATCTGGGCGGCGGGGGTCGGCATCGCCGACATCGTCAAGGAGTGGGGCCTGCCGCAGACCAAGCGGGGCCGCATCGCCGTCGAGGACGATCTCCAGGTCAAGGGCTTCCCGGGGGTCTTCGCCGCGGGCGACATCGCCGCGCAGGACGATGAGCTCCCCCAGCTCGCCCAGCCCGCCATCCAGGGCGGCCAGGCCGTGGCCCGCGCCATCGACGCCGACGTCCGCGGCCGGGCCCGCAAGCCCTTCCAGTACAAGAACCTCGGCACGATGGCCACCATCGGCCGCCGCGCGGCGATCGCCGAGCTGCCCGACCTCCCGGTCACCGGCTCGATCGGCCTGAACGGCACCGTCGGCTGGTTCGCCTGGCTGGGCGTGCACGTCGCCAAGCTGCTGGGGCACCGCAACCAGCGGGCGGTCTCGATGAACCTGCTGAGCCTCTACACGGGGACTCGCGCCACCCATCAGCCCAATCCGGTGGTGGGCGAGGTCGACTCCCTCAAGGCGGCACGGATCTTCGAGCAGCAGGCCCCGCACCGCAAGTTCGGTCGCGACCACCAGGCCTGACAGCCCGCCCTCCGGCCACCGGCCCAGCAGGCGGCACATCGTCCCGGCAGGCGCCGCACCGGCTCCGCGCGGGCGCCGCACCGGCTCCGTGCGGGCCCCGCACCTGCCCCGCGCCGTCGGCATCAACCGGGCAGCGACAGTCCCACGACGACGAGCACCGTGCACATCGCGCCGACGACCAGCACGGCGGCGGTCGCGAGCACGATCGGCAGACCGTCCCGGCCGAGCCTGCCCTCGGTGCGCAGCGAGACGGTCGCCCGCCGATAGCCGAGCGCGGTCAGGGCGTACGACAGCACGGCCAGTCCCGCGCCGAGCACCCCGACGATCACCGCCACGATCCCGAGCGGCTCGAGCACGAATCGCATGGCGACCAGGGATGCGACGCCGAAGGACAGGCAGGTCCGACGCCACGCCAGCAGCGTCCGCTCGGGCTGCAGCCCCGGATCGTAGACCCCGCGCTCGTCCAGACGGACGTGCTCGGGGTCGCTCGCCCTGTCGCTCTCGGGGTCGCTCGCCCCGTCGCGGTCGCTCACGCGTAGACCCCGATCGCCACGAGCGCCGCAGCGATCACCACGCCGATCACGATGATCGCCCCGATCGCCGGGCCGGGCAGCGGCGTCCCGCGGCGCAGGGAGCGCTCCGTGGCCTTCCATCCGATCCAGGCCTGCACGGCGCACAGGGTCCCCAGGACCAGGAAGACGATCGCCGAGGCCATCCGCCATCCCTCGGCGACGGGCAGAGCGAGCGCCACGAGAGCGAAGGCACCGGCGTACATCGCCAGCGAGGTGCGCAGCCAGGCGAGGAAGGTGCGCTCGTTGGCGAGGCTGAAACGGGGGTCCGGCTCGTCCCCGTCGCGGTAGACGGAGGCCGGGAAGCGTCGTCGTGAGGTCACGGTTCAATCATGGCATCCCGCTCACTGCGCGGCGCTGTGATGCGCGTTCACTCAGATTCGAGCAGTCCGGTCGGGATTGTCGGCCACGGCCGACGCTCGCCGTCCGCGGCCGACGACCCGGCTCAGAAGCCGGTGCGCGGTCGTGCGCCGTCGGCCGACCTCCGGATCCCGCGCACGGCCTGCACGGTCGCGATCGCGGCCTCGACGGCCTCGGCGCCCTTGTCCTCGACCGAGCCCTCCAGGCCCGCCCGATCGAGCGCCTGCTGCTCGGTGTCGCAGGTCAGCAGGCCGAAGCCGACGGGCTTGCCGGTGCGCAGGGAGACGTCCAGCAGCCCTTGGGTCGCGGCCTGGCAGACGTAGTCGAAGTGCGGTGTGCCGCCACGGATCACGCAGCCGAGCGCGACCACCGCGTCGGCCCTCTCGGCAGCATGGAGCGCGCCGATCGGCAGCTCGAAGGAGCCGGGCACGCGCACGAGGTCGATGCGGGTGACGCCGGCTGCGTCGAGTGCGCGGCGGGCTCCGGCGATCAGGCCGTCCATGACGACGTCATGCCAGCTGGCGGCGACGACGGCGACCCTCAGGTCGCTGCCGTCGGTGTGGATGGTGGGCGCTCCGGCTCCGCTCATGACGGGGTCCTCTCGGTGGTGGGTTCGGTGGGGTCGATGGATTCGGTGGGGTCAGCGGGTTCGATCAGTTCGATGGGCCCGGTGGCTCCGGGGGCGGCCGCGGAGTCCACCGCGGCAGGGTCCACCGCGGGTGGGTCCACCGCGGCGGGGTCGACGTCCTCGAGCGCCTCCGACGGGATCAGATGCCCCATCGAGTGCGCCTTCGTGCGCAGGTAGTCGAGGTTCTCCGCGGTGCGGCCGACGACGAGCCCGACCCGCTCCTCGACGAGGATCCCGTGCGCAGCCAGAGCCTCGGCCTTGTCGGGGTTGTTGGTGAGCAGCGCGACGCGGTCGATGCCGAGGTCCCGCAGGATCGCCGCGGCGGCCCCGTACTCGCGCAGGTCGCCGGGCCAGCCGAGGTCGAGGTTCGCCTCGAGGGTGTCGCGCCCGCGATCCTGGAGGTCATAGGCGGCGAGCTTCTCGAGCAGGCCGATGCCGCGCCCCTCGTGCCCCCGCAGGTAGACCACCGCTCCCCCGGACTCGGCGACGCGCGCGAGCGCCGCATCCAGCTGCGGACCGCATTCGCAGCGCGCGGAGCCGAACGCCTCCCCGGTCAGGCACTCGGAATGGATGCGCACGAGCACGGCCGACGACCCAGCGGGCGCCTCTCCCGCGGCGACGAGGGCCACGTGCTCGGCTCCGGTGCGCAGGTCGCGGTATCCGTGGATCACGAGCTCCCCGTGCCGGGTGGGCATCCGGGCGCTGACCAGGTGCTCGACGCGATCGGCCGACGACTCTGCCGCACCCGCGCCGGCTGCGGCCACCGCGCCTGCCGTCCCGCGGTCCCCCGCTGCAGAGGCGTCGTCGGCCCGCGCCTCCAGCCAGGAGCGCAGGTCCGCGATCGTGATCACGACGAGGCCCTCGGCGTCGGCGAGCGCACGCGCTTCGGACAGGCGCATGACCTCGCCGTCGTCGCGGACGAGCTCGCCGATCATCCCGACCGGTGCGAGACCCGCGGCGCGGCACAGGTCCACGGCGGCCTCCGTGTGGCCGGCCCTGGCACGGACCCCTCCCGCGACGGCTCGCAGCGGGATCACGTGCCCGGGGCGGATCAGGTCGACGGGACGGGCGGCGGGATCGGCGAGGACTCGCAGGGTGCGGGCACGATCCGTCGCGGAGATGCCGGTGGTGACACCCTCGGTCGCGTCGACGCTGATCGTGTAGGCGGTGCGCAGGCTGTCCTGGGTGCGCGGGACCATGAGCGGCAGGGCGAGACGGTCCGCGAGGTCATCCGGCATCGGCGCGCACAGGTAGCCGGAGCTGTGCCGGACCGCCCATCCGACCCAGCGCGGGGTCGCGAGCTCGGCGGCGAGGATCGCGTCGACCTCGTTCTCCCGGTCGGCGTCGTCGGCCACGAGGACCGGGCGTCCCGTGCGCAGCTGCTCGAGCGCCGCCTCGATCGACGTCGTCGGGGTCGTCATCGCTGCTCCTGCAGCCGTGCGACATAGCGGGCGAGGACGTCGACCTCCAGGTTGACCTCGTCGCCGACCTGGAGCGCACCCAGCGTCGTGGCCTCGAGCGTCGCGGGGATCAGGGAGATGCCGAAGGTGTCGTCGGACACGTCGGTGACCGTCAGCGACACCCCGGAGACGGTGATCGCGCCCTTCTCGGCGATCAGCGGAGCGAGGCGGCGGTCATGCGCGATCACGAGGTCCTCCCAGCGGCCGGATCCCGTGCGGGAGCGCAGGGTGCCGACGCCGTCGACGTGCCCCTGGACGATGTGGCCGCCGAGCCGGGCGTCGGCTCGCAGGGCGCGCTCGAGGTTGACGGGGCTGCCGGGCGTGCGGCGGCCGAGCGCGGTGCGGCGCAGGGTCTCGGGGACGGCGTCGACGGCGAAGGTGCCGTCCTCGCCGAGCTCGACGACGGTCAGGCACACGCCGTCCACGGCGATCGAGTCGCCGAGGTGCGCGTCCGACGCGGCGATCGGGCCGCGCACGAGCAGACGCGCCTCTCCGCCGGGCCGCGGGGTGATGCTCTCGAGGGTTCCGATCTCCTCGACGATGCCGGTGAACATGGGGTCTCCTTCCGGGAGGGGCCGTCAGGCCTGCTGGTCTGCGCTGCTGGTGGATGTGAGGTCGGCAGGCGCCCGATGGGCGATGAGCAGGACGTCCTCGCCGAGACGTTCGACGCGCTCGGTGCGGAAGCGTCGGGCATCGGCGATGGTGCCGATGCCCAGGTCCCCGACCGCTCCGCGTCCGGCGCCGAGCAGGACCGGGGCGATGTAGGCGTGGATCTCGTCGACCAGGTCGGCGCGCAGGAAGGCGGAGGCGAGCGTCGGCCCGCCCTCGAGCACGGCATGGTGGATCCCGCGGGTGGCCAGCTCCACCAGCGCATCCACCGGGTCATGGGAGCTGACCTGCAGGAATCCTCCGTCCAGCTGGTCGCCTGTCCCGTGTGGCCCGCGCACGGCGGCGTCCGCGGGCACCGGGCGACGGCCGACGACGACCCGCAGCGGCTGCGAGCCGGCGAGCTCCGCCCGGCCTTCGGCGGACAACGCGGCCCCCGTCCCAGCCACGGACGGCGCGGTCGTCGGTCCAGCCGCGGACGGCGCGGCCGCCGGCTCGAGCCGCGCTGTCAGCTCGGGGTCGTCGGCTGCGACGGTCCCGGTGCCGACGATGATCGCGCCGGTCCGGGAGCGCACAGCGTGGGCATGGGTGCGAGCGGGGGCGCCGGTGATCCATCGGCTGCTGCCATCGGCGGCGGCGATGCGGCCGTCCAGCGTGGTCGCTGTCTTCAGCACCAGGTGCACGGCATCGACGGCGGCACGCCGGTACCAGGGTCCGATCAGCGCCATCGCCTCGTCGGCGAGCACTCCGCCGACGACCTCGACGTCCGCCTGCACCAGCCTCTTCGCCCCGCCGCTCGAGCTGCGCCCGGGATCGGTGAGCGCATGGACGACCCGCGCCACCCCCGCCTCCAGCAGGGCGCGGCTGCACGGACCGGTGCGGCCCGTGTGGTCGCAGGGCTCGAGGGTCACGACGGCGGTCGCACCGTGCAGGTCGATGCCGCGGCGGCGGGCATCGGCGATCGCGTCCGCCTCGGCATGGGCGGTGCCGGCTCCACGATGATGCCCTTCGGCCAGCGTCGTCCCGTCGGGAGCAAGGATGACGCAGCCGACCTGCGGGTTCGCGTCACCGGCAGGACCCAGTGCAGCGAGTTCGAGGGCGCGCCGCATCGCAGCGACCTCATGGGGGGTGGCGGACGGTGACGTCCGAGGCGCCTGCATGATGGCCCTCCCGGGATAGACCTGTCCCGGGGCGATGCGCAGAGCGCGGGGCGCCGACCGCACGCACGACGCCGTGCGCACCGAAGTGCCACCGACGTCGAGCTGGCCGACGCCGCATCTCCTCCCATCCGGACTTTTACCGTCGGTCCTGGAATTCCACCAGGTCAACCGACTCCCGAAGGAGCCGGGTCGCGGACTGTCACCGCCGGTTCAGACTTTCACTGACCCCGGAGAATGCGATTCATTCGTCCGCGAGCGTAGCACCGCCGCCCGGGAGCCCGTCGAGCAGTGGTCGGCGTGTGAACGCCGCGGGCCTGCCGGGGCTGGTGCGGAGGCCGGGGCTGGTGGGGATGCTGGAGCTCCTGGACCTGCGGGGGCGCTGGACCTGCGAGGCCGAAGGGTCTATCGGGAGCGACGGATGAGGCGCAGGAGGACATCGGTCTCGGCCTGGAGCGGAAGGGTGATGGTCTCCCGGGCGATCTGCACGTCGACCGCGTCGCCCTCTCGATCCAGCAGGCCACCGCCGACACCAGCAGCAGCCCCGGCAGCACCGGCAGCCCCGGCAGCATCGCCAGCACCAGCACCAGCACCAGTGCCGTCGGCGTCTCCATCCGGGTCCGCGGCCGACGATACGGCTGCCTGCTCCCCGCGCCGCGCCCGGACCCAGGTGGGGACGGCGTAGCGGGCGGCGGAGCAGGCGGAGCCGATGAGGGCGGCGGCGAGCCGGTGGTCGTTGTCGACCTCGACGCCGGCTGCCTCGAACTCGTCGAGGAGCTGCGTGAGCGCCTCGGAAGGCGGAAGCGCTTCGGACAGATGAGGATCCAGCGGCGGACGTCCCCAGAGCCCGGTCCAGCCCAGGAAGGCGACGGCGCGGTGGCGTCCGTGCAGCTCGACCTGGATCTCGGACCATGCGAGCAGACCGGCGCGTCGGCGCACCTCCTCCGCGCTCGGCCCCCGCACGTCAGCAGAGCCACCACCAGCACCGGTACCAGCACCAGCACCAGCACCAGCACCAGCACCAGCACCAGCGTGCCGCTCGGCGCCCTCGGCCCAGCTGGTCAGGGCAACCCAGCGGGACTGCCGGGCGAGGTCGCGGCGCCGACGCAGGATGATGACGGCGGCGGCGGCACCGAGGGCGGCGAGGACGGCGAGGATCCCGATGCCGAGGGCTCCGCGGAGGGCGTCGGTCGCTGCGGCGCCGGCGTCGATGCCGCCGTCCGAGCCTGCATCGGAGGCGTCGGAGGCGGCCTGCTCGTCCCCGTCCTCGGCGGCGGTGGTCTGCTCGTCCTCGGGGGCGGCGGTCTCCTCCTCGGGGGCCGCGGTCGGGGCGACGGCATCCTGCTGATCGTCCTCCGAGGTGTCGGAGGCATCGCGGGAGGGGGCGGAGACGCCGTTGCCGGCGGCGGCCGGGGTCGGCTCGAAGCGGACCCAGCCGTAGTCGGGTCCGAAGTAGACCTCTGGCCAGGCGTGGGCGTTGGAGGTGGAGACGACGTGCTCGCCGTCGCCGGCGACGGTGCCGGGGGTGAACCCGGTGACCACGCGAGTGGAGTAGCCCTGGGAGTTCATCATCAGCGCGAAGCTGACGGCGAACTGCTCGCAGTAGCCGATGCGGTCGGCGAGGAACGACTCGAGGGGGTCCTCGCCGCGAGGGGTGGAGACCGTCAGCGAGTAGTCGAAGTTCGTGCGGAAGTAGTCCTGGAAGGCGATGGCGGTGTCGTAGGCGGTGGTGGTGCCGTTCTGGGCGACGAGGTCGTCGGCGAGCTCGCTGGCGGCGTCGGGGACCTCGTCGGCGACGAGGTAGCCGACGTCCAGGGGCATGCCGACGGTCTCCGGCGCGACGGCGCGCAGCTGGTCGGCGGTGGCGGGGTTCTCCTCGGCGGTGACGGCGTAGGTGAGGGCGGCGGCCGAGGTCAGGCGGCCGGGAGATCCGTCGTCAGCCCCGGAACTTCCGTCAGCGCCGGAGTCCCCGTCGGCACCGGAGTCCCCGTCGGCCGCTGCGGCGCCGGTCAGATCGGGGTAGTCGGCCAGGGCGACCTGCCCGGAGGTCGCGTCGACGGAGAGGACGTCGGCGACGGCGGGGACGTCGCTGGAGATCGAGCGGAGGTCCTCGGGCACGGGCAGGCGCATCGACATCAGCTCGGTGATGGTCAGCTCGTAGTCGTCCAGCAGGGAGGAGTCGCCGCTGACGGCGAGGCCGTCCTGACGGGCGTCGGAGAAGCTGGTGGCGGGGAGGGTGGAGACGTCGTCCTCGCCCGGGGCGGAGAAGCTCTCCCCGTCGAAGCGGGTGAGCACGAGCATGCGCAGGTAGGACGGGGTCTCCGCGTCGGTGGTGTAGCGCAGCAGCTCGACGGGATCCTCCTGGAGGAGGGTGCGGCGCACCGAGGCGTCCTCGGAGATGCCGATGGAGCCGAGCTCCTGGCCGTCGGTGTTCCGCCAGGCGTTGACGACGTCGATGTCGAGGGAGACCCGGGTGGGCGCGATCTGCGGGAGGACCCCCGCGACGGGCAGCGCGAGCCCGGCCACCAGCAGCACCGCGCTGACGGTCGCGCCGATGGTGATCAGGGGGCGGGGCAGCGGCCCGGCCTGGGGGCGGGTCTCGCCGACCACGATCGCAGGGTCGGCGTGGACGGTGCGGATGACCAGCACCATGAGCCCGCCGAGGAGCGGGCCGACGACGGTCCACCAGGCTCCGCCGTCGGGCGCCTGCAGGGAGGGCACGAGCATGAACCCCATCAGCAGGATCCCGACGGGCGTGTGCCAGCCCATCTCGACCAGCATGAGATCCAGGGCGAGGGCGGCGACTGCGCTGATCAGCACCACGAGCACGCTGCCGCGGGCACCGATCGTGAGGGGCGCGAGCCCGGAGGCGAGCTCCCCGACGGCTGCGGTCACGATGCCCGGCTGGCGCCCGAGGATGCCGCTGACGTCGCCGAGGGAGACGAGGCCGTGCGCCAGCTCGGTGAGGAGGACGACGACCGCCACGGTCAGCGTCTGCACGGCGGCGACCAGCACGGGGCGCAGGCCGGCGAGCCGCAGCAGGGCGCCGACGGCGATGACGGGCACGGTCCCGGCGGCGACCAGCTCGAACCAGCTGGAGCCGGCGAGGATCTGCGACAGGGGCGCGGACGCCAGCAGCAGGGCCGCCATGAGGACCAGGCCGCGGGCGGCGGCCTGGGTGCGGGGCAGCGCGGGACGTCCCATCAGCGGGCTCATCGGAGCACCTGCTCCCCGGCCAGCGCGAGGAGGTCCTCGAGCTCGTCCTCGGCGGTGCCCTGGACGAGGGTCCAGGCCCCGCGCCGGCTCACGACCGGCGCCTCGGCCGACGGGTCCGGTGCGTCCGACGGGTCCTGCGCACTCGACCGGTCCTGCGCGTCCGACCGGTCCTGCGCGTCCGACGGGTCTTGCGCGGCGCGGATGGCGACGGCGGTGCGATGGGCGGCGCGGCCGGCGAAGCGGTCGAGCTCGAGGCCGTGGAAGGGGTCGCCGTCGTCGATCCCGAGGGCGATCGCGAGGGCCGTGTCGCCGGCGGCATGGTCGGGGCCGACGACGACGTCGGGGATCTCGTCGTCGAAGTCGACCTCGGCGAGGGCGAGCAGGGACCCGCGCAGACCGGCGGCGTCGGCCTCGCGGCCCACCGGCGAGGCGCCGTCCTGGGAGCGGCGGCGGGGCGCACGGGTGATCTCGTCGCCGGAGGCGTCCAGCACGCGCACCTCCCAGCCGTGGGTGCCGAGGCTCTCGAGCACGGAGGCGGCGTGCGCGATCACCCGGTCCTCGAGGTCGCGACGGGCCTCGGCAGCGTCGGCCGCGGCCCGTCCGGCCGCTCCCCGTCGGCCCGCACCGCCCCTGCCGCCCGTGCCGTCCCTGCCGCCCGTGCTCGCCGCGCCGCCCGGGTCGTCGGCCGCGCTGTCGACCGCTCCCCCGCGGCCGGTGTCCAGGACGATGACGGCGCTCTGGCCGGCGACCGGCTCGTCCTCGCGGGTCATGAGACGGCCGGTGCGGGCGCTGGCCTTCCAGTGGACGCGGCGGATCTCGTCGCCGGCGACATAGGGGCGGGCGATCGGCCCGATCTCGCCGACCCCGCCGACGAGCGCGTCGGCCCCGGCACGGCGGGAGATCCCGGCGGCCCGCACCGCGGGACCGGCGAGCGCCGTGACGGGCGGCAGACCGGTGACGCGCAGACCGTCGTCGGCCGTCCAGCGCAGATGGAACAGCCCCAGGACGTCCTGCACGACCAGCGAGTACGGGCCCAGCGGATGGGTTCCGCGGCGCTGGATGCGCAGGGCGTGGGGCATCTGCGCGCGCAGCGGGAGGTCGCCGGTGCCGCCGAGCTCCGTCGGCAGGTGCGCCCGCAGGACGCCGCGGCCCAGGGGCAGGTGCGCGAACAGGCTGCGGCGGTCCAGCTCGGCGTCGACATGGGCGGTGCCGCCGACGGGGACCGCATCGTCCTCGAGGCGCCTGCCGCCCCGCAGTCCGATCATCGCCAGCAGGATGCACACGGCCCCGATCAGCAGCATGAGCAGGAGCGCCGAGGCGAGGACCCGCGGCGGGACCAGGTCGGTGGTGTCGCCGAGGATCCACAGCATGATCGCGAGCACGGCGACGAGCACGCCGCGTCGCGTCGGCCGCAGCACCCGGCGCCGCCGCGGCGCAGGAGTCCGCCGGTCCGCCGGACTGCGACGGCCCGACGACCTGCGGCGGTTCGACGGATCGCGTCGGCGGAGCCTGCCCGGGCTCATGCCAGGCCCGTGGTGTCCAGGACCTGCTCGATGATCTCGCCGGAGCCCGCTCCGCGGGAGAGCGACTGCGGGGTCAGATGCAGACGATGCCGCCAGACCGGCATGATCACGGCGCGGATGTCGTCGGGGATCACGTGCGGGCGCCCCTCGAGCACCGCACGGGCCTTGGCGGCGCGCACCAGGTGCACGGCCGCGCGGGGCGAGGCACCGAGGGCGACCTGCTGGTGGGAGCGGGTGGCGTCGGCCAGGCGCACCACGTAGTCCAGCAGCTCAGGGGCCGCATAGACGCGGCGCACCTCCCGCACATGCCCGGCGATCTCCTCCGGCGTGGTGCGCGCGCGCAGGGCGCCGAGCACATCGCGCTCCCCGTCGGGCACGGAGCCGGACTGGACGGCGAGCATGCGCGCCTCCGCTGTGCGCACCGGGTATCCCATGGATGTCTGCGCGAGGAAGCGGTCGCGCTGCGCCTCGGGAAGACGGTAGGTGCCCTCCATCTCGACGGGGTTGGCGGTGGCTACGACCATGAACGGCTCGTCGAGCTCATAGGTGATGCCGTCGACGCTGACCTGCCGCTCCTCCATCGCCTCGAGCAGGGCGGACTGGGTCTTCGGGGAGGCGCGGTTGATCTCGTCGGCGAGCAGCACCTGGGTGAACACGGCGCCCTCGCGGAACTCGAACTGTCCGGTCGCCTGGTTGTAGATGCTCGCGCCGGTGACATCCCCGGGCAGGAGATCAGGGGTGAACTGGATGCGGTGACGAGAAGCACCCAGGGCCGCGGCGAGCGATTTGGCGAGCATCGTCTTGCCGACGCCGGGGATGTCCTCGATCAGCAGATGCCCTCCGGCGAGCAGCACCAGCAGCGCCAGACGGACCACCGGCTGCTTGCCCTCGACGACCGTGCCGATCTCGGTGCAGACGGCATCGGCGGTGGTCGCGATCTGCTCGGCCTCCTGCTCGTCGAGCGAGGTCAGCGCCGCGTTCCGGAAGGCGTCGGCATCACGCTCGGTGGCCCCGGCGACGCTCGAGCGGTGGGGCGGGGAGGCCTGCGCGCGGCGGCCGGTGCGTCCGGTGCGCGGGGCCCCGTACGGTGCGGATGGTGTGGTCCCGGCGGTCGTCGTCGGCCTCTCGGACCCCGCGTCCTGCTGATGCGCCATGTCGTGCTCCTCGCCCATCGGCACCGCGGGTCGTCATGCGACGTTCACCCTCGATGTGAACTGTGCGGCGGACAGCGCCGCCCGCCAGTACATAGAGTATGGCGGAGCATCGTCGACCAGAGGAGTCTCCGTGGCCCACCCCCGTCGTACGATCCCTGCGCGCCTCGGCGCGGGCGCGCTGCTCGCTGCGGCCGCCATCGGCGCCCCCGCGCTCGTCCTGGCCGGCCCCACGGCGCTCGTGGCACCTGTGGCCGCGGCGGCCGGCGACATCTGCGAGGCCCCGCACATCTCGGCCTCCCCCTCGACCGTCTCGCAGGGCGAGGGCACCACGATCTCCGGCACCTGCTTCGGCACCGAGCAGCGGATGAACGTGACGGTGCTCGTGGACGGCGCCCCGGGCGCGTACACGCAGACCGACTCCGACGGCAGCTTCGGCGTCTCCTACTCGACCTCCGCCCTCTCCGAGGGTTCGCACACCGTGACCGCGACGGTCGGCGGCCAGCCGGTCAGCGGCGCCAGCACAGAGCTCACCGTCACCGCGCCCGTCGAGCAGCCCACCGAGGAGCCGACCGAGGAACCCACGGAAGAGCCCACCGAGGAACCGACCGAAGAGCCCACCGAAGAGCCCACCGACGAGCCGACTGCGGAACCGACCGCGGAGCCGACTGCGGAGCCGACCGCGGAGCCCACCGAAGAACCCACGGAAGAGCCGACCGAGCAGCCGACGGACGAGCCCACCCAGGAACCCACCGAGGGGCCGACGGACGATCCCACGGACGTGCCGACGGAGGAGCCCACCGGGTCCGACGACGGGGCCGGGTCAGGAGAGACGGGCACAGGCAGCACCGACGGCACCGGCACGGACGACGGTGCGGACGAGGGCACGGACGGCTCGACGACGGGGTCGGACGAGACCGGCGGCACCACAGAGCCGGCGGACGACGGCGACGGCTCCGGGACGGCGACGCAGACCACCGGCACCGGCACGGAGGCCAGCGGCACCGGTTCCGACGACGGCCCGCCGGATGCGGGCACGGGCTCGGAGGACAGCTCGGGGCAGGGCACGGATGACGGCTCGGCCGACGGCGTGCAGGACCCCGATCAGGCCGGGGCCGATGCCGCCGTGGACGCTGTCCGAGGCGCTCTCGCTGCGCTGAGCGGCCAGGACGGCACGGAGACGTCAGGGAGCGCGACGGTCGACGGCGCCGAGGACGGCTCCGACGGCGAGCTCGCGAACACCGGTGCGGAGATCATCGCGGGTGCAGTGGCCGGGATCGTGCTGATCGGTGCGGGCGCGGCCCTCGTCTGGACGCAGCGTCGCCGTCGCCGCTGAGACGCCGACTCCGCTGACCCGCCGGACAGCACTTCAGCTGCCGTGCAGCGCGTCCGCAGGGCAGTGCGTCAGCTGTCGCTGCGGGCCTCGAGGACGCGACGGATGATCTCGTCGTAGACGTCCTGGGTGTAGTGGAAGGGCGCGAGCCCCCAGCGATGGTCGGGGTCGGCGAGCACGCCCAGGGGCTGCAGCTCCAGCAGCTGGAAGCCGAGCTCCCGCAGCAGCTCGAAGTAGCGCCGGTAGGACTCGTTGGCCTGGACCGCCGTGGTGCCCATGCTGCCGGGCGTCTCCCGGCCGTCCGCCGTGACCAATGCCCACGGCACCTGCAGCACGACCGTGGCCTCGAACAGTCCCAGCTTCACGAGGGCGTCGCGCAGCGCGGTCGCGCGGGGCGCCCACAGCTCGAAGTGCTCGTCGGTGCCGAAGGGGATGTGGCGCGCCCCGTCGACGGTCTCGAGGACCTCCGGGACGGCCATCAGGTCGATGCTGCGGGTGACGACGGTGCCGTCCTCGAAGACGTGCACTCCGTGGCGCTCATCGGTGAGGTCCCACAGCAGCAGGTCGGTGCGGTCGGCGACCGCGGCGAGCCGCTCGGTGAGGTCGCCCGCGAAGTCGGCCTCCATCATGCGCTTCTGGAAGCGGTGCGCGACCTGGGCGTCTTCGGGGAAGCGTCCCGAGGCGTCGGTGTCCGCGGAGATGAGGGACTGCCGGGCGATGTAGTCGGTGACGACCAGCCGGTCCCGCCCTGCCAGATCCACGGCGTCGCGGGCGACACAGCTCCCGTACACGGTCACGCGCAACGGCGTGCCGCTGCTTCCCGGTTCGCTCACGGACTTCCTTCTGATCTGCGGCTCGGGAGGCTCGGTGCGCAGACCGACGCATCGGTCCGAGGGTGCACGCTCCGGAATCCTCCCGGGATCCGGCCTCTGGGGTTCCGGACGACGGCAAGGTTACCCGCGCAGCCCCAGGTCGGCACGGGAGCGGAACCCCACTGGGCAGGACATCACATGGGCGCCTCCCGTGCCGGGCGCGGTGCCTTCTCCGTGCGGGGAGCCCGCTCAGCCCCGCTGCCGTGCTGCGGCGCCCGCCACGGGCCGACGGTCCACGACCTCCATGTCCACGCCGTAGAGCGCGGAGAGCGCCGAGACCTGGGCGTCGGTGACCGAGGGGTCGGCGAGGACGACGCGCGCGGCATCCGTGCGGGCGGCGACCGCGGCCCGGCGCACGAACAGGTCGAGGTCCCGCCATGTGCCGTCGGCTGCGACGACGAACCGTGCCCGCGGCGCTGAGCCGCCGGGCTCCAGGGCGCGCAGGCCGGCCTCGAGCAGGGGCTCGGGGCCGTCGGGCACGACGACGACCTCGACCTCCTCGCCGTCGGCGTCGACCGGGGACGAGGCATAGGTGACCTGCGTCGACGGTCTGAGGGAGGCGCCCAGCAGCGCGTAGGGCGCGGGGCTCTCCGTCGTGCACTCGAGGGCGTCGGGCATGGGGATCGGTGCCGCCGTCGGAAGAGGGGTGTCCCCGCCGGTGATCCGCACCGCGGGGAGATCCCCGGCGAGCATCCGCGGCCCGCCGTCGAAGGCGACGATCCGTGTGAGCGAGGTGGCCGGGTGCAGAGCAGGGTCCAGGCGCTGCGCGGGCCCCGTCGAGTACGAGATCGAGCTGGACGTGCGGGAGACGTCGGCGTCGGCGTCGCGCGTGAGGAGCTGGCGGAAGCGGGTGCCGCCGAGCTCGCCCTCGAGGTAGACGTTCGCGCCCTCGGGCAGTGCTCGCCCCGGCAGTGCAGCCTCCGGCAGGTCGCCGTCAGGACCGCCGTCGGCCGACGGGACGTCGAGCGTCGCCGTGAAGGAGACGCCGTCCTCGTGGACTGTCGCGGCCAGGTCCGTGCAGGTCAGCGGCAGCGGGTCGCGCTCCTCGGCGCGCTCCGCCGTCGGCCCGTCCGCGGCTCCGGAGACCGCGTCCACCATCGGCCCGTCCGCTGTCGGCCGATCCTCCGGGGCCCCGCCCGCGGCGAAGGCGCGGAGCATCGCGATGACCGTGGGCAGGGACTTCTTGGCGACGGCGGCGTGCTTGCCGTCGACGCGATGCTTCGTCAGGCCCGGCGCATCGCGGGTGTACTCGATCATCGAGAGGTTCGAGTCCTGGTCGCTGTCGGTGTAGAACCAGTCGATGCGTCGGCCCTCGGCGAGGTAGCCGCGCAGCAGCTCGCCCGGCTGCTCGGCGTCCCACAGCCGACGGTCCCGGTACAGCCCGTGGCGCAGGACCGGCTTCGCGCAGTAGTAGGGCAGGCTCATCTGCGGGACCACCAGCACCTGGCGGGCCTCGGGCAGGTCGCGGGCGGCGGTCGCCGCGATCGACGCTCCCTTGGACGCGCCGAACAGCAGCACATCATGCTCGGGGATCCGGTGGCGTCGCATGAGCTCGGTGATCGTCGCGGTGATCCGGTCGTGCAGCGGGGCGCCGGCGTTGTCGAACAGCATGTAGGTGCCGGCGACGCCGTAGCGGTCCTGGAAGCAGATCATGAGCGTGTCCGAGAGGTCCTCGGCGGTGAGGGCCTTGAGATAGCTGACCGCATAGGAGACGCGCGCGTTCTTCGGCGGGAACCCGGGGAAGGTGACGATCAGGCGGGACGGGTTCTCGGTGTTCCCCCGCACCGTGTAGTGCAGGCCCCTGTGCTGCTGGACGTGATAGCGGCGGTCGTAGGAGTCCTGCTCGGGGGTGGTGAATGCTCCGGGGCCGACGGCGATCTTGAACTTCGCACGGATGTCGAGCTCGAAGTCGGCGGGGTCGTCGGAGTCGACGACGATATTGCGGTACTCGAGCGGCTGCCCCTCCGGCGGAGCGGAGATCCGGTTGCCGTAGACGACCTCGCCGTTCTGCAGCAGACGGAACTCCCGGCCGATGAGCTTCTTCCAGCCGGTGATCGTCAGGCGCAGGTAGTGCTGACCCCGCGGGAGCGGCTGCGAGGCGAGCCGGCGCAGCATGTCCCCCTGTCCCCGCTCCTCGATCGCATGGCGCACGCCCTCGAGGGCGCCGCCGCTGACGACGGCCCGCGCGAGCGCCCGACAGGGACGGCTGTACAGCGCGTCGCGCGCGGCGGTGCGCGCGGTGTCGCGCAGCGGGGTGGGGAGAGATGGCACGAGTGGGGTTCCTTCCGACGGGCTGGGACACACTAACGCCGTCGGCGGAGCACGGCACCCCGGCACGAGGATCGTGCAGGCCGCGCCGGTGGGTTGCCGGTTCATCGTGAGGTAGCGCCTCAGAGCCCGCGCCGAGACGCTCCGGCGTCAGGGCCTGGTCGCGTGCTTCGCGATCAGTGCCATCATGCGCAACCGATCCAAGTGGCGCGGCAGGGGCATCACGGCGACCTGCTCACCGACCGGGCCCAGGCTGTACCAGCCGAACTCCAGGCCGCCCGGGCCTGCGTACTCCTCCAGCCACCGATCGAGCAGCGACCGCCGATCCCTGACGCGCAGCCCGTCCCCGTGATCGACGACCAGCGAGCCGAGGTGCGCCACGGCCTGCGAGACCGCCTGCTGCGAGATGCCCAGCACGCCCGCGATCTCTGCTTGCCGAGCCGGTCTCTTCGCCAGGAGCAGATATCGCTCGACGGCCCAGCGCCCCCAGGCCGGACGTCCAGGAGTCCCCCTTCGGGGGGATGCGTTGCGGTACAGGCACCTCTCGCTCGATGCCGGCATGGATGATCCGGGTCGGTTCCGCCGTGAGCACGTCGGCCTCTCCGCTCCTCGCACGGTCGAGGACCGCAGCAGTGGCAGTTCGTCCCACCAGGAGCGGCAGGGAGCGGACATCCCGGTGAGCGATGCTGCGGCGAAGGGTCCGGGAGTCCAGGCGCTCGGTGGCCGGCATGGGCGTCACCTCGAAGCGGGAGCCGTCGGGCGCGCCGAGCATCCAGGTACCGGTCATGGAGCCCTCGGTGATCGTGAAGTCGAGCTCCCGCAGCAGACTCACGGTGTCGATCACCATGCGTATCTCCCTACACATATCGTCCGAGAGATTGGGACATTGCTTGTTGGACACGTCTGTCATATTCATGACAGACGAGCGTGAACGATCTCAGATCGGGTAGTCGGCGACCTGGGTGACGGTCGCGATCGCGGTGCCGGAGGTGACGGACACGGACAGCCCTGTCGCTCTCATCGGGATGATGATCGGGCGTCGGAGGGTCTGCGCCCCTGTGCCCACCGTCCAGGTGACGGCGGTCGCGTCGGCCGTCGAGAGGGACACCGTGCCTGCAGCGGTCACGTCGAGGTCCACGATGATCTCGCGAGGCGCGCCCCGGGCCCACAGCGGCCGCGAGGTGAACGAGCGCACGCGCGTGACCGCTCCGCCCGGGCGGAGCCTCTGCGGGATCCGCATCGCGTTCAGCAGCGGCGCATATGCCGGTCGTGCTGGTCGGCCCTGGTCCGCGACGGACAGCCCGCCCATCGTCAGCACCTCCACGTCGCCGGCCTCGCGCTTCGACGCCACGTGCTCGAGGACCGCCGTGTACTCGGCGCTCGCGATCCTCCCGGGCTCGTCCAGCTGCGAGGGATGCAGGAAGAGGATCAGCGAGCCCTGCCCGGTGGCGATCAGGTCGTCGATCTCCGCTCTCACCGAGGAGAGCGACATGCGGTCGATCGACAGCTGCCTCCCGAGGATCGGCTGGTCCCCGCCGAGGGGGCCGGCGGTGCCGGGCATGTGCGAGCTGGAGACGGCATGGTGGCCCAGGATGAGCCGGCCGGCCATCGTGTCCCAGCGGGAGATGTCCTGGCCTGCGGAGAAGCCGGCGTAGTTCCCGGAGGGGACGCCGGGGATCACGAATCCCTCGATGGGGACGGTCGGGATCTTCGCCTGAAGGTCCGTCAGCCCCGTCGCGATCTCCCGCGTGAGCGCGTCCAGGGTCTCCGCAGCACCGTGGGTCTGCGAGTGGTTCCACACCTCGATGCCATGGTCCGTGGCCCACCTGGCGAGGTCCGCGGGGGTGACCCCCGCGGACTCCGACAGCCGCCACCGATTGTCGGCGGAGTTCATCGCCATCGCCCCGGGCAGGCCGAGGCGGACCAGATCCGGGAGGACCTTGTCGCGGAAGCTCACCAGACCGTGGTCCCAGCGCAGTGCGATCGCGGGCCGTCCGCCGGTGCCGATCGCTCCCCCGCGGCGGCGCCTGAAGACCGCCCGCCGCACGGCATGGGCATGCCCGAGATCCGTGACCGCGCCGGGGGCCGCGCCCTCCGGCTCCAGGCGATCGCCGCCCACCTTCCGCCACGCCATCCAGTCCCCGGTGGTGCTGCGCGTCTGCGTCTCCCAGGCGTAGTCCCTGCGGTGCGGCATGAAGCGGACGGCGGCGACGGGGGACCCGCTGGTGACGTGCTTGACGAGGATCCCCGGGGTCCTCTCCGGCAGGTTCGCGAGGAGCGCCGCGGAGACCGCGTTCGGGATGGTGTACTCATCGGCGGGGAGGGTGAAGACGTCATCGAGCCCGGCGGCGATGTCAGCGGCGAGCAGCACCCTTCCGGTCCGGCCGGCGTCGACGGTCGTGCTCGCGATCGCCCCCGTCGCCCGCAGCTCCTGGACCCCGGCGATGCTGATCGGCTCGCCGCCCTCGGCCTCCGGAACCATGACTCCGGATGGCCGCGCCTCCACCATGTGCGGTCTCTCCTCCTTCGGCGCATGGGCCTTCCGCCCGCTGCTTCCGCCCGCTGCGCCCGCGTCCTGCCCGCCTGCGGATCACGGATCACGGATCACAAATCACCGAACGCGGGCGAGATGTCCGCATTGTCGCGGATGCCCCTGACGTCCGACTCGGCGATTCCGCGGATTGCCAGGCGCGACGCAGGCCTCAGGCGGTGCGCTCCACGATCTGCCGCATCGCGGAGGCGGCATCCTCCGGGTCCCCCGCGAGGATCGCGCCGACGACTCGGCGGTGCAGGTCGAGGTCGTGCGGGTCCGGCGGGAGCCCGGCCCGATCGTGCACGGCGCGCGTGCGCAGCCCCTCGTCGATGACGGCTCCCAGGCGCATGAACACGCTGTTCCCGGAGAGCTCGAGGATCGCGGCGTGCACCGCACGGTCGACCTCGAGGAAGCTCTCCGCCTCGGCACCGGGCGGCACGTCGGCGAGCGCGCGGCCAGCGGACTCGAGGGCCGCGAGGCTCCTCCCCCGTGACTCCCCTGCTTGCTCGTCCGCTGCTCGCTCGCCCCCCGATCTCTCGACCCCTGCTCGTTCGTCCTGCGCACTGAGGTCGCGGACCGCCCTGGCTGCGGCGGCGGCCGCGGCGGGCTCGATGGCGTGGCGGAGGGCGCGCAGCTCGTCGGCGGCCGCGGCGGCATCCTCCTCGGGGCCGGCCATGCGCCAGCGGATGACGTGCGGGTCCAGCACGTCCCAGTGCTCGCGCGGGAGGACCCGCAGGCCGATGCGCCGCCCGGCGTGCAGCATCCCGAGCGTCCCGAGCACCCTGGTCACTTCGCGGACGACGCTGCGGGAGGCGCCGGTGCGCTCGACGAACCCCTCGACCGTGTCGATGTGCCCGGCTGGCAGCTCGCCGTCGACGATCGCGCGCCCCAGCTGCTCGAGAGCCCGCGCGAACGCCGTCGACCTGGGCCCACCCGTCGGCCCGGCCTCGCCCGTCGGCGCAGCCCCGCCCGTCGGCGCTGCCCCGCCCGTCGGCGCTGCCCCGCCCGACGGCGCAGCCCCACCCGTCGGCCCCGCGCTCATGCCTGGGAGACGGGCGAGACGACGAGCTCGTCGATGCGCACGTGCGGCGGGGAGTCGAGCACGAAGGCGACGGTGCGGGCGATGTCCTCGGGGGTGAGCATGACGGCGCGGGCCTCGGCGTCGGGCACCTCGGGCCGCTGCTCGAGGAAGTCTGTGGCGACATCGCCCGGGCACAGGTGGCAGGCGCGCACCCCGTGCGCCGCCTCCTGCTGGTTCAGGGTGCGCACGACCGATCCGACGGCGGTCTTGCTGGCCGAGTAGGCGACCCCGGCGCCCGGCTGGAACGACCAGCCCGCATAGGAGGAGATCGCGACGACGAGGTCGCGACGGCGGCGCAGGTGCGGCAGGGTCGCGTCGACGGCGATGGCCAGGGCCGTGAGGTTCGTGCCGATGATCGCCTCGACGTCATCCATGTCCTGGTCGTCCCAGCGTCGGCGCGGGGCGTTCAGCCCGGCGGCGAGGACGACGGCGTCGAGACCCCCGAAGCGCCCGACGATCTGCGCGACCGTCGCGGCCACGGCCTCGCGATCGCGGACGTCGAGCGGCAGGGCGAGGCCCGTCCCGCCGCCGGCCGCGATCTCGTCGACGACCTGATCGAGCGCCTCGCGGCGCCGCCCGCTGACGACGACCCTCCAGCCCGCACGGGCTGCGGCCAGTGCGCTCGCGCGCCCCATCCCGCTGCCGCCGCCGGTGATCCAGAGCGTGCGCGGGGACGGGTCCCGGCGAGGCTCCGGAACGCGGGACCGCTGAGCTGCGGGCCGCTGAGCTGCGGGCTGATGGGTACGGGGCTGCGGGGCGGCGGCATCCATGACCGCAATAGTATGCTTTTTGGAGGCGTCGATCGAGGACGGCCGACGACGACGCGGACGAACCGGAGGGACGGGCGATGGAGCTGGATCTGAGGGAGAGGGTCGTCCTGGTCACGGGCGCGGCCCAGGGCATCGGTGCGGTCATCGCGCAGCGGTTCGCAGCGGAGGCAGCGCGGGTGATAGCGCTCGACCTCGCCTTCCCCGGTGGCGGTGCGGCCGACGACGGCCCGGGCGACGGCGGTCCGGCCGGCGGCGGTCCTGGCGACCGCGGTTCAGCCCACGCCGACGGACCTCGGCATCCGATCGAGGAGCTGGTGTGCGACGTCGCCGATCCCGTCTCGGTGCAGGCCGCGGTCGACGAGGCGGTGCGCCGGCACGGGACGATCGACGTGCTGGTCAACAACGCCGGCATCAATGTGGTGGGGCAGGTGGCGGAGCTCGACTGGGAGCGGTGGCGCGCGTGCTTCGACGTGAACGTCGGCGGCGTGTTCCTCATGAGCCGCGCCGTCGCCCCGATCATGCAGGCGGCCGGGCGGGGGCGGATCCTGAACGCCGCCTCGTTCGCGGCGATCGTGCCGAGCGTCGCGAGCGCCGCCTATGCGGCCTCGAAGTCGGCGGTGGTGCAGCTGACGCGGGTGCTGGCCTCGGAGCTCGGTCCCTGGGGCATCACCGTGAACGCCTATGCCCCGGGCATGGTCCCGACGGCCATGAACGGCTTCGCTGACATGCCGCAGGAGGAGCAGGACCGGCTGATGGACACGCTCTCGCTGCGCCGCTGGGAGGCGCCCGACGACGTCGCCGACCTGCTCATCTTCCTGGCCTCCGATGCCGCCTCCTACATCACCGGCACCCTGCTGGACGTCTCCGGCGGCAAGCTCGCCACCCAGATCCCCGCCCGCGCCCACGGCCGCTGACCAGCGGCGCGGCGTCGGTTCGCCAGCGCAACGGTGTATGCGCTGACGCATATAGGGTGATCAAGCCCCATCCGCGTCCCCCTCGGAGGTCCTGATGCCCTCGCAGTCCGCGTCGTCCGCGTCGCCCTCCGACGGCTCGTCGGCCCGCGCCGGCTCGTCGGTCGTGAAGGATCTGCGCACCGCGCTGTGGCATCTGCGCAAGGGCGGCGTCGCCCAGCTGCGCACCTGGAGCCGGCGTCGGCGCACCGCCTCCTACGGTGTCGGCGACGGGCTCGGGAGCCGTGACGACGAGGGCCGGCTCACCTTCCCGGCGGCGAAGCTGCCTGAGGACGTGCGGCATCTGCCGGGCCTGCGCGCCGCGGTGATCCTCGACGACTTCTCGATGCTGGCGTGGTCCTACGAGCTCGAGACAGTGGCGGTGACGCCGTCGGCCTGGAGGGAGCAGCTGGCGCAGGACCCGGTGGACCTGCTGCTGGTGGAGTCCGCCTGGCACGGCAACAAGGACGCCTGGCAGTACCACCTGACCGGGTCGAAGGCTCCCACCGAGCCGCTGCGCGAGCTGGTCGCCCACTGCCGTGAGCAGGGGATCCCCACGGTCTTCTGGAACAAGGAGGATCCGCCGCACTTCGAGGACTTCCTGCCGACGGCCCGCCTGTTCGACCAGGTCTTCACGACCGACGTGACGCTGCTGGAGCGGTATCGGGAGGAGCTGGGGCACGACCGGATCGCGGTGTTGCCGTTCGCCGCGCAGTCGGCGGTGCACAACCCGATCCGTCCGCGGCACGGCCACCAGGCGCGGGACGTCGCCTTCGCGGGCATGTACTTCGCGCACAAGTTCCCCGAACGGCGCGAGCAGATGGACATGCTGCTGGGCGGGGCGCTGGACGCGTCGGCCGCGATGGAGAAGGACGGGGGGACGGGGCTGGAGATCTTCTCCCGCTTCCTCGGCGACGACGAGCGCTACCAGTTCCCCGGTGAGCTCGCCGGTCGCGTCGTCGGCTCCCTCGACTACGACCGGATGCTCACCGCCTACAAGGCGTACAAGGTGTTCCTCAACGTGAACTCGGTGGTGACGAGCCCGTCGATGTGCGCGCGACGGATCTTCGAGATCTCCGCCTCGGGCACGCCGGTGGTCTCGGCGCCGTCCCCGGCGATCGGCGACTTCTTCTCCGACGACGAGGTGCCGGTGGCGACCTCCCGCGAGGATGCGAAGCACCTGGTACGCGCGTTCGTGCGCTCCCCCGCGCTGCGTGATCGCACCGTGCACCTCGCGCAGCGGCGCATCTGGCACGAGCACACCTACACCCATCGCGCCCGGCAGGTGCTGGAGTCCGTGGGTCTCGGCGAGCGCGCCTCCGAGGTCGCCGGCCGGCGAGGCCTGGTGGGCGGGGCGGGGCTGCCGACGGTGAGCGTCCTGGCGGCGACGAACCGTCCCGGGCAGCTCGAGCACCTGGTCGCCCAGGTGGGCCGGCAAAAGGGCGTCCAGCGTCAGCTGCTGCTGGTCACGCATGGTTTCGAGGCTGATCCTCGGATCGGTGAGATGGCTCGCGAGCTGGGCATCCGGGACGTGGTGGTCATGTCGGCCCCGTCGGAGTGGACGCTCGGCGCGTGCCTGAATGCGGCGCGTGAGCGGGCCGACGGCGAGGTCTGCTCGAAGATGGACGATGACGACCTGTACGGCGAGATGTATCTGCACGATCTGCTGCGGGCGCGCGAGTTCTCGGGGGCCGACGTCGTGGGCAAGCACGCGCACTACATGCATCTGGTCGGCGCCGATGCGACGCTGCTGCGCTTCCCGTGGATGGAGCATCGCTTCAGCGATCGCGTCATGGGGCCGACGATCACCGCCGGCCGCGACGTCTTCGCCGCGCATCCCTTCGCCGACGTCTCCCGCGGGGAGGACACGGGGTTCCTCGAGGCGGTCGCCGCGGACGGCGGTCGCATCTATTCGGCCGACCGCTTCAACTTCACCCAGATGCGTCATGGCGAGGCCGGCGGGCACGCCTGGTCCGTGGGCGATCGGGAGCTCCTGGCGAGCGCCGATGTCGCCTGGTTCGGCCGCGGCGACGCCCACGTGATGATCTGAGATCCCGCGCCGGAGGAGATGGCGGCTCGGGACAGAAGACCCTCGCCGTCCTGGCCAGAGGGCATTAGCCTGAGGGAGCGCGTCGGCGAAGGTGCCCTGCGACCGCTCCTCGGCGACCGCTCTCGTGCGGTCGCCGTCCTGCGGCCGCATGTCGCTCAGCGGCCGACGCCGGGTCCGCTCTCCCGCACAGATCGGTTGCTTCTCACGTCGACCAGCAGCATCGCCCAGTCCGCTACCAACGCCATCCGCATCGCCATCGGGATCGGCGGCGTCGCCGCCCTCGTGGTGGGAATCCTGATCCTCGTCTGGCCCGGGAAGAGCGCCATGGTCGTCGCGGCGATCATCGCGATCTACGCGATCGTCACGGGTCTCGTGTACGCCGCCTCGGGCATCTTCTCCACGTACAAAGGCGGCTGGTCGCGCGTCGGCCACATCGTGCTCGGCGTCCTGTTCGTCATCGCCGGCATCATCGCCTTCTCGAACCTGGGGCTGACCGCTGCAAGCCTGGGCGTGTTCCTCGGCATCCTGGTCGGCATCATGTGGATCGTCGAGGGGATCGTCGCACTGACCACGGTGCGGGACTTCACCTCGAAGGCCTGGCCGATCATCTTCGCGATCCTCAGCATCATCGCCGGTGTCATCCTGCTGTTCTCCCCGCTGTACGCGATGCTGGTGATGTTCTGGCTGCTGGGCATCTTCCTCGTGGTCCAGGGCATCGTGAACATCGTGCGCGCCTTCGCCTTCGGGCGGGTGCGCGACCGCGTCGCCTGATCGACAGGGCGCGAACAGTCCGGGCACGAACGGTCCGGACGCTGACAGTCCGAGCACCGACAGCGGGCGCAGCGACGCTGCGTCCGCTGTCCGCTGTCCGCTGTCTGCTGTCTGCTGCGGCGTAGGCTGGTGCCGCCCCTCTCGTCCTGATCTCCCCCTGCGAGGAACCCGCCATGGCCGCGAAGAAGACTGCAGAGCCTGCACCGACGATCACCGCGCGCGCTGCCGCGGTGCAGGTCGGCGAGAGGCTGATCATCCCGCTGCCGGAGGGGACCAGCGCACAGCTGCCCTCGCGCGGTCAGGTCGCCGCGGAGGCCGCGCTGAACGGCCACGAGCTGGCGCTGGTGATCGAGCCCGACGGCCGACGGGGGCACTGGCTGAGCATCGACGACGAGCTGCGCAGCACCCTGGGTCTCGCTGCGGGCGACGAGGTCGAGATCTCGCTGACGCCCACCAAGGCGTGGCCCGAGCCGGAGGTCCCCGCGGATCTCGGTGCCGCGATCGAGGCCGCCCCCGACGTCCAGGACACCTGGGCGGACATCACCCCCATGGCGCGCTGGGAGTGGGTGCGCTGGGTGGGGGCGACGCGCAGCGAGGCCACGCGCGCGAAGCGGGTCGACGTGTCGATCGACAAGATGCGTCATGGCAAGCGCCGCCCTTGCTGCTTCGACCTCTCCTCCTGCACGGATCCCGAGCTGGCTCGCAGCGGGAAGCTCATCGGCCTGGAGTGAGCCGCCCGTCGACGCGTTGCCCGCGTGCACGACCCACGTCGAAGCCGACGACCTCCGCTGCCTGCTCGTAGGCGAGGCGCCCACTGGCCGAGAAGCAGCTCCGGGGGATTCTCGGCGCATGGACACACACTGGGAAACATGACACCGGACACCGCGACTCTGATTCGAGACGGCCTCGCGCTCGACGCCGATCAGCGCGCGGTCGTCGCCAATGCTCTGCTCGAGAGCCTCCACGATGCAGACGCCCCGAGCGATGTCGATGCTGCCTGGCGTGCCGAGGCGTCCCGTCGACTGGCCGAGGTGCGCGCCGGTGCCGTCGAGCTGGTGGATGCAGACGAGCACTACGCCCGGTTGCGTGCCTCACTCACCGAATGACCCTGCCCCAGCGGGAACACCGCGAAGCCGTCGCCTGATCCGAACGCGCCAAGGCGGCGCTGGACTGGAACTGCGCAGACGCGCACCATCACAAGTGCCTGCACCTGGGCTGCCTCGACTCCTCGTCGACGACGGAGTCCGCGGCCGATGGGCCCCCGCCGGCCGCGGAGCGCCACCTCGCGGACACACGGCGCGCTGGGAGGGGTGCGCTGAGCGGGGACGGGCCGGGCCCTTCGAATGTCGGACCCCGTCCATAGCCTGAGCGTGTTCCTGGTCCACCCGTCCGACACCCCGAGGTGACGCGTGCACGCAACCCGTCCACGGCGCAGAGCCCTTCCCGCCTGCACGCTCCGCGACTGCACCTTCCGCGGCTGCACCTTCCGCGACTGCGCCCACGGCGCACGCCGTCGCAGGAACCCGGCACGCCTCTCCTCCGCGCGCTCCCGCGCGTCGACCGGATGAGCGGCCGGCCGCTCGCCTGACCCGCGAGCCCCCACTCCTCCTGCGGCGCTGCTCTCCCCTGCTCTGACATCAGTGGCATGACGCCCGAGGCATGAGCCTCGAGCGATGAGCCGTCGCCGGATCGGCGCACCCGTCTCCCCCGGGACGCGCATCCCCCACCCCATCGGGCCGGCGCGAGCCTGCCCTCTTCCTGAAGGAGACGTCCATGTCCTCCCCGTCCTCCCCCGATCCGTCGCGGCCCGACGCGTCCCAGCCGGCCGCCCCGCAGTTCGGCTCCGCCCCGCAGTACGGTGCCGCCCCGCAGTACGGCGGCGGCGCCCCCGGGCAGCCTGCCCCTGCGGCGCCGAAGAAGAAGCGCGGCCCGCTGAAGATCATCGGCATGGGCTGCGGTCTCATCGTGCTGCTCATCATCGTCATCGCCGGATGCTCGGCGATCGTGCTCTCCGGCGGGGACGACGAGTCCCCCTCCACCGCCTCTTCGTCGACGGCGGAGTCGGCGGAGTCCGCGGCCGACGGGTCCCCGTCGGCCGCGGAGGACGACCTCGCGGACGAGCAGGCGGACGCTGAGCCCGCCGACGCGGACGCCGCGGACGAGCCCGCGGACGAGCCCGCAGAGGAGGTCGCCGACGAGCCAGCGGAAGAGGCAGCCGACGAACCGGCGGAGGAGGACGTGCCGACCGAGTACCGTTCGGCCCTCTCCCAGGCCGAGAGCTACTCGGACATCATGCACATGTCCAAGCAGGGCATCTACGACCAGCTGGTCTCCGAGTACGGCGGGCAGTTCTCCGAGGAGGCCGCGCAGTACGCGATCGACACCATCGAGGTCGACTGGAACGCGAACGCCCTGGCGTCGGCCGAGTCGTACTCGGAGACGATGCACATGTCCAAGCAGGGCCTCTACGACCAGCTGACCTCGGAGTACGGCGAGCAGTTCACGGCTGAGGAGGCGCAGTACGCGGTCGACACCATCGACGCCGACTGGAACGCCAACGCGCTGGAGTCCGCGAAGACGTACCAGGAGCTGATGGACATGTCCCCGGAGGCGATCCGGGACCAGCTGACCTCCGAGTACGGTGACCAGTTCACCCAGGAGCAGGCCGACTACGCGATCGAGCACCTGGATGACTGACGCAGCGGGCTGACTCCGCAGGCTGGTGCTGCAGGCCGACTGTGCAGCAGCCTCCTCCCGACGGCCCGCGCACAGGGCATCATGGTCCCTGTGCGCGGGCCGTCGGCGCCGGAGAGGGGAATCCGTGAGCAGGGACGATCGTCGGCGCGCCTCCTTCTCCTCGATCGCGCTGACCGCGGCCATCGTGGCGGTCGTGCTGTTCGTGGTCGGGACGGTGTCGGGCCGTCCCGCGGTCCTGTTCGGGGCCGACGGCTTCTTCCGCGGCAGCTCCGGCTCGAGCGGCACCGCGGCGTCCGACGGGGCCGACGGGACCGGCGGCTCGGGAGCCTCCGACGGCGCGTCGGCCGCCCCGGATCCCTGGACCCTCACGGACATCCCCGGCTATGACGACGATCCCGGGCTGCTGGCGCTGACGCCGCTGTCGGAGGCCGACGGCGAGACCGTCTCCGCCTCGTTCTCCCTCGAGGAGGGGGCCTCGCGGATCGGCGGGACGATCGGTCTGAGCTTCGACGCGACCGAGCTGGCGTCACCGCTGTGGGACTCGGAGCATTCGAACCTCACGCTGATGCTTGCCGAGCTCGAGTCCCCGGCGCTGCGCTTCGGCGGCAACGGCGTGGATCGGCGCATGTGGTGGACCTCGTCCGACGAGCCCGCACCGGACTGGGCGGAGGTCGTCGTGACCCCGGAGGATCTCGAGCGGGTCGCCGCGGTCGCCGATGATGTCGATGCCCTGGTCACGATCGATCTGGACCTCGGCCACGACGATCCCGAGCGCGCCGCCGACATGGCCGCCCATGCCCGTGAGGCCTTCGGGGAGCGTCTGCTGGCGGTCGCGATCGGCAACGAGCCCAACGGTTTCTTCCACGAGAACCAGATGCAGCTCGCGGTGCGCGACGAGAGCTGGGGCACCGAGGCCTATCAGACCTCCCTCGCGGAGTATTCGGCGGCCCTCGAGGAGGCCTCTCCCGGCATCCCGGTCGCGGGCCCGGGCGCCTACGACACCGCGTGGATGCGCGCCTTCCTCGATGCCGATCTGCCGAACACTGCCGCGCTGACGATGCACTGGTATCCGCTGTGGGACTGCGACGGTCCCGAGGACTCGATCGCGAACCCGACGCTCGAGGATCTCACCTCCCCGGCTCTGCGCGAGCGCACCCGGGAGATCGTCGGCATGGCCGACGAGGTCGCCGCCGACGGCGCAGGCTCGGCCGACGGCGGGGGCCTGCCGCTGTGGATGGAGGAGACGGGGCCGACGTCCTGCGAGGGCACCAACGACACCTCCCGCACGCATGCGCAGGCGCTGTGGACGACGGACTTCACGCTCACCGCCGCCGAGTCCGGCGCGGAGCGGATCGCCTTCCACTCCACGCTGCAGGCCTGCCAGGGCGGCGCCCCGATGAGCTCGATCTGCGCGACCGGCACCCTGGAGAACCCGGGCCTGATCACTGCGGGCCGCACCAGCTACCTCTCCCTCATGCAGCTCGGGCACCTTCCCGACGGCCAGGTCCTCACCCCGGAGGTCACGGGCGGGCCCGGCGACAGCGGCGACGGCGACGGCGACGGCTCGATCATGGTCCATGGCGTCTACGGCGACGACGGCTCCTTCACCGCGGTGATCGTCGACCTCCGCGATCCGGCGAGCGCTGATGGCACCGACGACGCGGGCGGCGCGGTCCCCGTGGACCTCACCGCCCCCTCCGGTCTCCCGGACGACGCCCCGGACAGCTGGACCCTCACTGAGGGCTCCCGCCTCGCGGGCGAGTCGCTGGATGCGCAGGCCTCGACTCTGACCGCTCCCGCCGCGCTCTCGGACGAGTTCTCGGAGGCGCCCCTCTCGTCGACGCAGTCCCTCGCAGTCACGAGCGACCCCGGCACCGTCACCGTCCTGCGCTTCGACCCGGCAGCCTGAGCATGCGACCTGAGCCGACCGGCAGGGCGGAGGCCGCGGTGGCCTGACGACACCGCACCCCCGGACGAATCGGTCCAAAGCGTCACAATCCCTGACATCGTTGCAGGTCAACGCAGGGTGGCGTATCTCATGAGTCAACCGCTCCAGGGTTGCGCAACTCCGTTGCGTCACATTTGAGTGAGGCGCGCCTTACCCGCTGGCGCCCCGGTCGCAGCGCGTCGATGCCCATGGCAGCTGCTCCGCGCCCCGCTGACTCGGGTCCCTCGATGCAGAAAGGTCATGCTCCCCATGACAGATCTGTCGCAGGATGCTCGCCCCTCCGATCTCCCGGAGGGCCTCTCGGTCCTCCCCCACCGCACCGATGCCGCTCGCGGCGATGCACGGACCGTTCCCTCGCCGCTGCTGAATGCGGCCTCGGCGGATGCCTACGCCGAACTGCTGCACGAGGTCGTCGATTCCGTCGCCGAGCGCCTCCGCACGGTGGCCTCGCCGTCCGTCGGACCGGATCGTCGGCGCCTCGAGGAGATGGTCGCCGCGGTGGATCTCGACGGCAGGGGCGTCGGGGACCGGGCCGCGCTGCGCGAGGCCGATGCGCTGTACGCCGGCAACGCCGTGTGGTTCCATCATCCGTCGTACACCGCGCACCTGAACTGCCCGGTGCTCCTGCCGGCGGTCGCGGCGGAGGCGATGCTCGCGGCGATCAACACCTCGGTGGACACCTATGACCAGTCGCTGGTGGCGACGTTCATCGAGCGCCGCCTGATCTCGTGGACCGCCGGGAGGATCGGCTTCGACGCGGGCGACGGGGTGTTCACCTCGGGCGGCACGCAGTCGAACCTGCAGGCGCTGTTCCTGGCGCGGGAGCGGGCGATCCGCGCGACCGCCCCGGCGCCCCGCCACGAGACCATCGGCCGTCTGCGGCTGCTCGCGAGCGCAGCGGGGCACTTCTCGGTGGCGCGCTCGGCGATGCTGCTGGGTCTGCCGGAGGATGCGGTCGTGACGATCGCCTGCGACGACGAGGGCCGCATGCTCCCCTCCGCCCTCGCCGCGGCGATCGAGGACGCCCGGGCCGAGGACCGGATCGTGATGGCGGTGTCGCTGACGGCCGGCACCACGGATCGCGGGATCATCGACCCGATCGTCCCGGCCGCCGGGCTGTGCGAGGAGCACGGGATCTGGCTGCATGTCGACGGCGCCTACGGGGGCGGGCTGCTGGTGTCCCGGGCGCGTCGGCATCTGCTGGCGGGGATCGAGCGCGCGGACTCGGTGACCGTCGACTTCCACAAGACGTTCTTCCAGCCGGTGTCCTCGAGCGCGGTGAGCGTGCGGGACCCGGCGCAGCTGGCGGCGTCGGCCTGGCATGCGGACTACCTGAACCCGGCGGCGGAGGCTCGCAGCCCCGAGGCCGAGCCCAACCAGGTGGACAAGTCCCTGCAGACCACGCGGCGCTTCGATGCGCTGAAGCTGTGGACCACGCTGCGGTCCGTCGGCCCGGACCGTCTGGGCGAGATGGTCGACGGGATCTGCGATCTCGCGGCGGACGTCCGCGAGCTGCTCGAGGGCGACCCCGACTTCGTGGTCCTCGGCGCGAGCGACCTGTCCACGGTCCTGTTCCGCTTCCAGCCCGAGGGTGCGGACGCGGCGACCGCGGACCGCTTCGTCCCCCTGATCCGTCGGACCCTGTTCGAGTCGGGCCGGGCGATGGTCGCGCGCACGACGATCGACGGCACCCCCTGGCTGAAGCTGACCCTGCTGAATCCGGAGGCGACGCTGCTGGACATCGCTGCGGTGCTCGACCTGGTGCGGGCGACCGGGCGGGGGCTCCTGGCCGGTCTCGCCCTCGCCGACGTGGACGCCGAGGACGCCGAGGCCGTCGCGAACGGCACCGACCCCGCCGGGGCCGCCGCCGTCACCGGGGCCGGCACCGAGGGAGGCGAGCGATGACCCGCATCCATGATCTGGTGTGCATCGGCATCGGTCCGTTCGGGCTGGGCCTGGCGGCGCTCGCGGACCCGCTGGACGACGTGGACGCGGTGTTCCTCGATCAGCGTCCGGAGTTCCGCTGGCATCCGGGGATGATGCTCGACGGCGCGACCATCCAGGTGCCCTTCCTCGCGGATCTCGTGACGATGGCGGACCCGACCTCCCGCTTCTCCTTCCTCGCGTTCCTCAAGCAGACGGGCCGCCTGTATCCCTTCTACATCCGCGAGTCGTTCTATCCGCTGCGCTCCGAGTACGACGCCTACTGCCGCTGGGTGGCCGCGCAGCTCGGCACCCTGCGCTGGTCGCGCCGAGTGGTCGCGGTCGAGGAGGCCGACGGGTCCGCGGTGGGCTCCGCGGCCGACGGGTCCGCGGCGCCCTCTCACTTCGTGGTCACCGCGGAGGTGCTCGACGAGGACGGTGCGGTCGTCGGCATCGAGCAGCACCGCGGACGGCACATCGTGCTGGGCGTCGGCACGGTCCCCGTCGTGCCGGAGCCGCTGCGGGCTCTGCAGGATCGGACGGCCGACGCCGCGCCGTCGGCACCCATGACGCCGTCGGCCCCGGTGATCCATACGGCCGACTATCTGCCGCACCGCGAGCGGCTGCTGGCGTCGGGGACGATCACGATCGTCGGCTCGGGGCAGTCGGCCGCGGAGGTGTATCGGGATCTCGTCGAGGAGTGCGTGACGCGCGGCGTGCAGCTGGACTGGATCACGCGCTCCCCGCGGTTCTTCCCGATGGAGTACACGAAGCTGACGCTCGAGATGACCTCCCCCGAGTACACCGACCACTATCGGTCGCTGCCGGAGGAGCTGCGGGACCGTCTGGGCCGCGAGCAGCGCGCTCTGTACAAGGGCATCAGCGGCGACCTGATCGACGACATCCACGACACGCTCTACCGCCTCGGCCAGGGCGGACGCTCTGTGCCGACGACCCTGCTGAGCGACGTCGCGGTCACCTCCGCGCGCCGCGACGCGACCACGGGGGAGCATGTGCTGACCCTGCGCCACGGGCAGCTCGGCACCGAGCGGGAGCACCGCACGGGCGCCGTCGTCGCCGCGACCGGCTATCGCTCCGAGGTGCCCTCGTTCCTCGCCCCGATCGACCATCTGATCGGGCGCGACTCCCGTGGACGGCTGGACGTCTCGCGGGACTACGCGGTCGACGGCGCGGGCCGGATCCACGTGATGAACGCCGAGGAGCACACCCATGGTGTGACCGCCCCCGACCTGGGGTTCGGGGCGTGGCGGGCGAGCGTCCTGCTCGATGCGATCACGGGCCGCGAGCCCTATCCGATCGAGCGCCGCATCGCCTTCCAGACCTTCGGTCTGCCGCCGCAGCACTCCCCCGCCGCGCCCCGTCCCGACCATGCAGGAGCCGCCTCATGAGCACCTTCACCATCGGCCCGCTCGATCCCGAGCACGACGCCGAGGCTGTCCACGCCTGGCTGACCTCCGGTCACGCCCCCTATTGGGGCATGGAGGACCGGACCCGCGAGCAGGTCCGCAGCTATCTGCGCTCGGTCGCCGAGGACCCGGCCCAGGACGGCTGGATCGGCCGCGCCTCCGGGCGCTCCGTCGGCGCGGCGCTGTTCTACGTCGAGACCTATCGCCCCGGCTCCCTGATCCCGTCCGACGTCCTGCCCGAGCAGCCCGGCGATCTGGGCATGCACCTGCTGATCTCCCCGCCCGGGGAGGCTCGCGTCCACGGCTTCACCGCCACGGTGATGCGGGAGGTGATCGCCTTCTGCTTCGGCCTCGGCGCACAGCGGGTGATCGTCGAGCCCGACGTCCGCAACACGCCGATCCTCGCGAAGAACGCGGCCGCCGGCTTCCGGGTCCTGCAGGAGATCGACCTGGTGGCCGACGGGCACGCCAAGCGTGCGGCGCTGAGCGTGTGCACCCGCGAGGACTTCGCGGCCAGCCCCCTGGGAGGCGGATGGAGCGGCGCAGGGGACGGCGCGGGCCCCTTCGCGCATCTGGAGCGGGGCGCCGCCGCCGTGTCCCACCGGCATCTGGTCGCCAAGGCCCTCGCCGAGTTCTCGCACGAGCGGATCATCGCCCCGCAGCCCGAGAGCCCGCGCACGGGTGGGCAGGCAGGGTCGGGCGAGCGGGCCACCGCCGGGCGCTGGCGGGTGGAGGCCGGCGAGGCCGTCTACCTGTTCCGGGCGCGGGTGCTGCCGCTCGAGCACTGGCTGATCGACGAGGCGTCGCTCGTGCGCTACGTCGGCGATCTGCCGCAGGACCTGGACGCCCAGCAGCTGATCCTCGATCTGCAGGAGGACCTGCGGATCCCCGAGGATCTGCTGTCGACCTATCTGGAGGAGCTGGCCTCCACGCTCGCCGACGGCGCGGCGACGCGGCATGCGGCGCAGCAGGGACGCAGGCCGACGTCGGCCGAGCTCCTGGACGCGGACCTGCAGACGACCGAGGCGGCGATGACGGAGGGCCATCCGGGGTTCGTCGCGAACAACGGCCGCATCGGCTGGTCGCTGTCGGACTACCGGGCGTACGCGCCCGAGAACGGCGAGCGCACGCGCCTGGTGTGGGTGGCCGCGAAGCGGGAGCTCACGCATCTGTCCCTGGGGCGGGGGCTCGACGAGCAGACCCATCTGCGCCAGGCGCTCAGCCCCGAGGAGCTCGATGCGTTCACCGATCGGCTCGTCGGCCGCGGTCTGGACCCGTGCGACTACCACCTTCTGCCTCTGCATCCGTGGCAGGCGGAGCATCGTCTGCCGATCACCTTCGCGGCCGACGTGGCGCGCGGCGACCTCGTGCCGCTGGGCCCCGGCGGCGACGAGTTCCAGCCCCAGCAGTCGCTGCGCACCTTCTTCAACCGCACCCGTCCGGGCGCCCCGTACGTGAAGGTCGCCCTCGCGATCCAGAACATGGGCTTCCTGCGCGGCCTCTCCCCGATGTACATGGCCGACACCCCGGCGATCAACGACTGGGTCGCGGCTCTGGTCGCCGAGGATCCGACGTTCGCGCGGGCGGGCTTCTCGGTGATCCGCGAGCGCGCCGCCATCGGCTACACGGGCGACGCCTACCATCGCACCCCCGAGTCCAACGCGCACCGGAAGATGCTCGCGGCGCTGTGGCGGGAGAGCCCTCTGCCGCTGCTCGCCGACGGCGAGCGGGCGATGACGATGGCCGCGCTCCTGCACCGCGACCACGAGGGCACGGCGCTGGCCACCGCGATGATCCGCGCCTCGGGTCTGGACCCGCGCACCTGGCTCGAGAGCTATCTGGGCGCCTACCTGCATCCGCTGGTCCATGCGCTGCTCGCGCACGATCTCGCCTTCATGCCGCACGGCGAGAACCTCATCCTGCGGGTGAAGGACCATGCCGTGACCGGTGCCTTCATGAAGGACATCGGGGAGGAGGTCGGTGTGCTCGGCGACCGCCCGGTGCCCGAGCAGGTCCGACGGATCAGCGCGCTCGCGGTGACCGGCTCGGCCCTGCCGGGCGAGGCGAAGGCCCTGTCGGTCTTCACCGACATGTTCGACGGGGTCCTGCGCCATCTGGCGGGGATCCTCGACGCCGGCGGCGTGCTGCCGGCCCGCGCGTTCTGGGGCACGGTCGCGGGCGTCCTGGACCGCTACGAGGCCGAGCATCCGCACACGGCCCGCGGTCTCGCCGGCGATGTGGATCTGCGGGCCGCGGAGTTCTCGCATTCGTGCCTGAACCGTCTGCAGCTGCGCAACACCCTCCAGATGGTCGACCTCACCGACCAGTCCGCCTCCCTCCTCCACGCAGGCATGATGGCGAACCCGGTGGCGGCAGGTGCTGGTGCGAGCGGTTCTGCAGGTGCGGGTGCTGCTGCGGGTGCGGGCGGTGCCGCGAGGACTGCGGGTGCGGAAGGCGCCGCGGCGGCAACCGACGTGGTCGGTGCGGAGTGCTGACACAGATGGGGAGGCTGACCGGGCTGGAGGGCTGACCGGGCTAGTGAAGCTGGCATGAGGACGGAGCCGGAGATGATCGGACGACGCGCTGGGCTCCCGTTTCCTTCACCGGCCCCTGGCCGATCGCTCCGAGCTGTCCGTGGACCGACGAGTCGGCGCCACTGCCCCGGCTGAGCTGGCACGGTTCCGTTCGGCGCACGACAGCAGCGTCGATGCAGCTCGAGCAGCCTCTTCCCGTGGCGCCCGCTCTCCGGTGCCCGCTCTCCGGTGCCCCGACGGACATGTGGCTGTGGCTTCCATCCGTGGAAGCCACAGCCACATGTCCGTATCGGGCGCGCCGCATATCCGCATCGTCTGCGCCGCTGCCCGCCTGCCGCTATCGGCTTCAGAGTTGCCGATCTCCCTGCTACGGGCATTCCGGCTGCCGAAATCCCTTTTGCGGGCCTCCCCGCTACAGGCCGGACTCGATCACCACTCCCCCGCGGCGGCCGAGGTCGGCGGGCGAATAGCGCACGGTCAGGGGGCGGCCGACGGCGATGGTGCCGGGGACGGTGTCGCGGGCATAGCGGGTGCGTCCGTCGCGGTCGGTGAAGCTCACGGTGACGCGGGTGACGGGCTGGTAGTTCAGCGTGTAGCTCTTGGCGCGGGTGACGACGGCGCGGGCGCGCACCCCCTGACGCTGGGTGCGGAGGCTCGCGGTGGCCGTGCTCTGCCTGCGGGCGCGGTGGATCTCGATGGCGACGATGGCGATGAGACCGCCGACCGTGAAGACGACCGCGAGGATGTAGTTGACCGCTGTCCCGGCGGTGGCGCTGCGCGGGGACGGGCCGAGCGCGGTGATGAGCGCGGCGGTCAGCATGCCCAGCCCGCTGGCGATGAAGTAGAGCGGCAGGGCCCAGCGCAGCAGGAGCGGCAGGTCGCCGTCGCCGTCGACGAGGAAGCTGTGCACGAGCAGGCCGCCGACGACGTGCGGGATCGCGACGAACATCGACACGACCCCGACGACCCCGACGACCGCGGAGGCGGTCTCCCCCGTCTCGCCGGCGCCGCGGAGGAGGTCGACCTGGGTGCCGAGCTGCCCGAGCAGCGTCGCATTGCCGACGAAGGCGAGCAGCACCCCGAGCATCGCCATCGCATGGGCGAGGAGGCTGCGTGCACGGTTGGACCGCCACCAGCGGGAGTCGGGGTCGACGAGCGTCACGGGCGGCTCCTTCGGGATCGGGGAGATCCTAGTGGGGTGCGCGGGGCGGTGCCGACGGATGCTGCACCGCTACCCTGGGACCGCCTACGACCGCATGCGGTCGCATGGCCGCCCGATCCGCCCCAGAGACGATTGAAGGCTCCCCTGCACGATCACGCTCCCCTGATCCGTCGACGCGCGATCCTGTCGACCGGAGGAGTCGCGCTGATCGCCGGCGCCCTCCTGATCCCGCCGCCGCCAGCGAACACCCCGACTTCGCCGGTCCCTGTCGACCTGCGTGATCGCTGGGTGGAGATCATCACCGCACGGGCTCAGATCGACATGGGCGACGACCGGGTCCGCGCCCAGGTCGAGAGTCAGGATGACCTGGTCAGCTCCTACATGCGAACGAGCGCGAACGCCGATGGAGAAGCCTTCTTCCCCGGCTATGACCTCGCCGGTGACGACTCGGGGGCGTTCTCCGGCACGGCGAGTCGATTGGCGACGATGGCGCGCGCCTGGGTCACGCCCGGCTCGAGGTGGACGAACAAACGGTCTCTGGAGGAGCGGATCGTCGAGGGAGTCGAACGGCTCCTGGACAACGGCTATCGCGACGGCGCTCAATACTTCGACAACTGGTGGGACTGGGAGATCGGCACTCCCCGACCGCTCGCCGACGTCGCCTGCATCATGCGGGACACCTTGCCCTCGGCCCTGGTGCAGGACATGGTCAACGCGATCCGCTGGTTCATTCCGGACCCTCGTCGGAGCCAGATCACCGATTACCCCTCCACCGGGGCGAACCGCGTGAACACCTCCCGCGCAGCGTTGATCGCAGCGCTGGTCGAGGAGGACGACGAACGCGTGGCCGAGTGCATCGACGCCGTGGGCGAGTCCTGGCTGACCGTCGACTCGGGCGACGGGTTCCACGCCGACGGCGGCTTCATCCAGCATCTCGACAACCCGTATACGGGCTCCTACGGCGTGGAGCTTCTCCGCGATGCTGCACCTCTGCTCTCGCTCGTCGAGGAGAGCGACTTCGACCTCGTGGATCGCAGACCGCTGTGGGACCTCATCGACGACGCTTACCTCCCGGTGATGATCAGTGGCCACATCACTGACTCGCTGCGCGGACGCGCTGTCTCGCGGGTGTCGACGACGGGTTCCGTCAGCGGGCGCGTGCTCATGGCGGCCGTGATGAGACTCGCGCAGAGCGCACCGGACGAGCGGCAGACCTCCTGGCTCTCTCTGATGGCGGGCTGGACGCGAGCGAACGCCGGCACCGATCTGCTGGCCGGCCCCGACGTCCCAGGGGCTGTCCTGCTCCGAGGGCTCCGCGACATAGACGCCACGGCCGCTCCGGAGCAGGACTCTGTCTACTTCCCCTCCATGGATCGGCTGGTGCACCGCGGCGACGGGTGGACGGCTGTCCTCGCTATGGCGTCGAACCGCGTCGCCGCCTACGAGTTCTCCGAGCAGGAGAACGTCTGGGGCGCACGGACCGGCAACCACATGCGCTTCGTGTATGTCGACGACGATCCTCACCCGTATGACGACTACTACTGGTCGACGCTTGACTACACCCGTCCGCCGGGGACGACGAACCATCGTGTCGAGCTCGAGCAGAAGGTCGAGGCCGACGGCGGCGGAACACGGCTCGACAACGAGTGGACGGCCGGGCTCGTCCACGGGCGCATCAGCATCGCCGCGATGCATCAGGTACCTCTCGGGGAGGACGCGCCCGAATGCCGGCGGCTCACAGTCGGCACTCCTGCAGCGCTGGTGGAGATGGTCGCGGGGATCGTCACTGAGCATGGTCCGGCGTCGACCGCTGTGGAGTGCCGCCCGCTGGGCGACAGCACCTATCTGACGCTCAACGGACTGGAGGTGAGCAGCGAGGCGTCGACGTCTCGCCCGCTGTGGGCGCATCTCCCCGGTGTCGGTGGATACGTCTTCCTGACAGCCGCTGCTCTGAGCGCGACGATCTCCACACGCGTCGGCAGCAGTCGCAAGGTCCTCCGCACGGTCGCAGCCATCCCGGAGGACGATCTCCTCAGTCGGCAGTGGGCGACGCTAGCCCTCACCCACTCCAGCTCCGAGAGCGCCTCCGATGCCTGGGTCCTGCTTCCCGGCAGCTCTGCGGAGGAGACCCGCGCGTTCTCCGAGAGCCCGGAAGCCGGGGATCTCGGACCGCATGTCGTAAGCAACGACGCGACTGCCCAGGTCCTGCGGCTCGGCGACAGCATCGCCGTGGCAGCCGCCTGGGGTCCGGCGCTGATCGCCTGCGGCGGTTCGCTGCGCGTTCGCTGCACCCATGCTCTGCTGATGGCGGTCGAGCGCGACCGGAGCACGGTGAGCATCCGGGTCGTCGAGCCGACGCAGCACCGGCGCACTGCGACCCTGAGCATCTCGGGTTCCTGGTCCCTGAGCTCGACAGAGGGAATCCCCTCCTCCGAAGTCAGCTCGACCATCGACGATGACTTCACGACGATCACGATCCCCACAGAGGGACGCGACGGCGAAGCCCTCCTCCTGCGGTTGCGCGAGAGCTGACCAGGTTCCCTCCGCCCTCATCGAGCTCCAGGCTCCGGCCCGGAGACTCGACGGACATCAGCTCGGCAGGGCCCGCGATTTTTCCGGCATGCGTCCAGAACGTCACCGTGATGCTCTAGAGTCTTCCGAACACGAGAACGGTCCGGGCGGGGGTCCCGGCCATGAAAGGGGATCCCGTGCTCGTCCTTCCCAAGGCTCCGCCCGGAACGCATGCTCACACAGCGCGGAGAAGGGCCGTCCGTGGCAGGTGAAGGCAAGAACCGCTTCGGCCCGAACGCGTGGGCGACTGACTATCCGCCGGTCCTCCTCGTCGGAGATCTGCCTGAGCATCTCGATGTTCTGCGATGGCGCGAGAACGTCTACCTCGTAGGGCAGAGCCACTCCCCCGCACGGCTGGGCCACGGCCTGAGCGCGTTGCATCTGGACGGCGCCGGAGTGTTCGGCGGCCGCTTCTGCACGAGCCCATCGGACCTGCCCGATGATGAGATGACGCGCGAGGACCTCATCCGTCGCTTCGGCGGAGAGGCCCGTGGTGCCATGGCGCTGTACGCAGCAGACTCCCGCACCGGCGAGCTCCTCCTCCTGCCGGATCAGATGAGCGCGGCCGTCGTGTTCGTCTATCGCTCCCCCTCCCTGGCCGCATGCTCGACGAGTCTTCGCGCGCTCGCCAGGACGCTCCGAGAAGTCGGCGTGCCCCTCACGAAGAGCACGGACTTCTTCATGGAGCTGCTGGCATCCGAGGCTGGCGGGCACACGCCCTCGCCCTACGAGGAGATCGAGTCAGCTCCGCTGCACTCGTACCTGACGATCTCTGCACGCGGCATCGAGATGCACAGGTACCCGACCTTCGCCGACCTCTACCAGCCCGACATCGACTATCGCGAACAGCTCGACCTGGCCGCCGAGGAGATCGTCGAGAATGCCGCGCTCGCCGCTGCACAGCCGGGTACGCGCACCAGCCATCTGACCGCCGGGGCCGACAGCCGACTCGTCGGTGCGGCGCTGACGGCCGCCGGTGTCGATTCCTCCTTCGTCTTCTTCTGCGGAGAGAACGCTGTCACCCGCGAGCAGGACATAGCTCGCCGCATCGCCGGCCACATGGGGTGGACAATGACGAAGCATCCCGGGACCAGCTCCGCGTTCCGGATCGCTGGTGACATGCAGAAGCGGCTCGCGACCCTGGAGGCCTCGGAGGGCGTCAAGTCGGTCGGGCAGCACGAGGGGTCCCTCCGCGCGGAAGGTGTCGTCCTGACTGGGTACAACGGCGAGGCGATCCGCTCGTTCTACTCCCATCGGGTCGAACAGGTCTCTCCCGGCGAGTTCTCCGCCGACGCCTACATGCGAGCTGTCTGGCCGGAGGCGCTCTGGTCGCCCGATTCCGGGCTGGGCCACCCTGAGGTCCTCGCGTCGGTCCGCAGCGCGATGGACCGAGATGTCAGTGCGGCGAGAGACGCCGGCATCCCGACCCAGACGATCGGCGATTATCTCTACTTCAAGGCCCGCAACCGATACTTCGCCTGGCATTCGGCGATGGAGGCCAGCCGTTATCGCGCTCAGTTCACGCCGCTGTACTCCCCGGCGATGGTCCGGTTGGCCATGTCCGTGCCCCTTGCGGACCGCGTGACCGGCCGCATCACCTTCGACCTGTTCCGCCTTCTGGCACCGAAGGCCCTCGAGGTGCCGTTCGACTCGATGAAGTTCTCCGGTGAGGTCCGCGCTGAGTGGGAGCAGCTGCCGCTGAAGAAGCTCTCCGAGGTGCCCGAAGCGGTCTACGACCGCCGCACCCCTCCCCGCCCCGCGCAGACGTTCAGCCGGTTGGCCGTACCAGAGATCACCTCAGCGCACATCGCTCGTGCTCGAGCGCTCACCGGTGTCACCGCGGCCGATCTCGCGAGTGAGGAGCTGTACCGGCGGATCGTGCGCGATCTCGCCCGCCGGGCGAAGTCCCCCGTTCTGGACGCACTCCACCCTGAGCGACTGCGGCTGCTGACCAACCGTGCTCCGAACACGCGGATCAAAGTGCGCCTGCTCGGTCGCCTGGTCGCCTACCTGCCCTGGTACAGCGATGCGCCATGGTGAGCCTTCTGCCCTCCTCATCGCGGCGAGGCTCACGTCGCACCATCTCACGTGGTCAGCGCACCATTGCTCATCGCCTGCACGGACCAGGCCACGATTTCGCAGGACCTCACCACCGCCGATCACGCGTTTGCCCGTACGATGTGTGAAGCTCCCAGGCGCGATTCAGCCTGCACACATCCCTGTCTGCCTGCACCAGAGGAACCGATGGCCAACCCTCGCTACCCGCGCACCAATCCGAAGAGCGGGCTCGTGGAGGAGTGGGACGACCACTTCGAAGTCCCGTCGGTGCGCCAGCGCTCGATCAACGCGCTGCGGTTCAACGGACAGACGACCGCTGTCCACCAGGTGCCTCTCGAGAACGGCCTGACACTCGACTTCTTCGCCCGCCTCGGCCGCTCGGACGAGCTGGTGCTCACCTTCCATGGCGCATACCGCAAGGACAAGTACCTCTACCCCAGGTTCGAGCGGGTGAAGTCCCTCGAGGACGTGTTCCCGGCGCACATCGCCGTCGCCGATCCCACGCTGCGCCTCGATCGTTCCCAGAAGATGCTGCTGAGCTGGTATCTCGGCGGACCAGGGTGGGATCCGATGGACGACATCCTCAAGGTCGTCAACCGCGCGAAGGGGAGGACCGGCGCCAAGCACGTACTGTGCATCGGCGGGTCCGGCGGCGGCTTCGCCGCGCTGAGGATCTCTGCGCACATCTCCGGTTCGATGGCGTACGTACAGGCTCCAGCGACGGACATCCACAACTGCTTCCCGACAGCGAAGAGCAACTACTTCGGGAAGGTCTGGCAGGGCTGGGACGCCGATCTCCTCCTCGACGCCTTCCCCGAACGGTTCAACATGCCTCGCCTCTACCGGCGACGGTCGCCGGACAACTTCGTCTACTACGCGCAGAGCACGCGCGACCCCCACTACATCACCACCCACTTCGAACCGTTCAGGGCTGCGCTCGGAGCAACGCCGACCAATGACACGGAGCCCAAGGGCAAGCGCTGGCTGGCTCTGTACGACGGGATCAAGGAGGGCCATGGAGCCATGACGCCTCCCGAGTTCCACGAGCACCTCGGTCGCGCGTTGTCCTGGTGGCGAGCACGGCGCCCTCAGCACGGCTGAGTCCGCCTCCGACGCATCGACCCTGGATCCCCTCTCCCGAATCCCCATCTCTGCAGGAGAACATGTGACCGCGAAGAACACTCTGAACACCGTATGCGTCGTCGGCCTGGGATACATCGGCCTGCCGACCGCAGCGGTCCTCGCCCAGGCGGGGAAGCGAGTGATCGGCGTCGATCTCCAGGAGCGCACTGTCACAGCAGTGAACAGCGGTACGGTCCCCTTCGTCGAGGAAGGGCTCGAGACCGTCGTCGCCGGAGCGGTCGCCCGAGGCCTGCTGAGCGCGCAGAGCACCACTCCGGCGGCGGATGCCTACATCATCTCCGTGCCGACCCCTTTCAAGGCCGATCATCTGGCCGATCTCTCCTACATCGAGAGTGCAGCCCGGGCGATCGCACCGCATCTCGAGGGCGGGGAGCTGCTGGTCCTCGAGTCGACCTCCCCTCCCGGGACCACAGAGCACATGGCATCGGTGATCCTCGACGAGCGCAGGGACCTCACCGATGATCCTGGGCACCGGCACTCCGTGTACTTCGCCCATGCTCCGGAGCGCGTGCTGCCCGGCCGCATCATGATCGAGATGGTCGACAACGACCGCATCATCGGCGGCACGACGTCGGAGGCCGCTTCACTGACCAAGGACCTCTACGGGTCGTTCTGCCGCGGCGAGCTCCTGCTGACCGATGCACGCACGGCGGAGATGGCCAAGCTCACCGAGAATGCCTTCCGTGACGTGAACATCGCCTTCGCGAATGAGCTGTCGATCATCGCGGACAAGCTCGACATCGACGTGTGGGAGCTCATCGAGCTGGCCAATCACCATCCGCGGGTCAACATCCTCCAGCCGGGCCCCGGTGTGGGTGGTCACTGCATCGCGGTGGATCCGTGGTTCATCGTGTCTGCTCAGCCGGAGTCCGCTCGTCTCATCGCCACCGCGCGGGCTGTGAACGACTCCAAGCCCGATGTCGTGCTCGCGAAGACCCTCGAAGTCGCCGAGCGTTTCAAGGCCCCCAAGATCGCTGCCCTCGGTATCGCGTTCAAGGCGAACATCGATGACCTGCGGGAGTCCCCGAGCCGAACCATCGCCGGCCGCCTCGCGGAGTCGCTGGACGATGGGACTGTCCTGGTCGTGGAGCCGAACGTGGACACTCTGCCCGCCGAGCTCGAGGCCATGGATAACGTACGGCTCGTCGACCTCGATGATGCTCTGGACGAGGCGGACATCGTTCTGCTGCTCGTGGACCACACGCCCTTCAAGCAGGTAGACCCTGATCGCCTGCGCACCAAGATCCTGATCGACACGAAAGGACTGTGGCGATGACGCTGCGAGTCTTGATCTACGGGTCGTGCGTGACGCGCGATGCCGTCGAGTTCTGGGACGCTGAACAGCTGGAGATGGCTGGCTACGTCGCTCGTCAGTCCCTGATCAGTGCTGCGGCTCCGCCGAGCGATGCTGAGCAGTTCCGACTCAGCCAGATCTCCTCGTCGTTCCAGCGACGAATGCTTCGCGGCGACGTCGAGTCCTCGCTCCTGCCGACGCTCGAGGAGTGCAGGGACGACTACGACGTCATCCTCTGGGACCTCACGGACGAGCGCAATGGCGTTCAACAGCTGCCAGACGGCGGCTGGGTCACTCGCCTCCGCAACTTCCAGAAGGAGCAGCTGTTCCGGGGATCGCTTGGCGAAGTCCTCGCACCTGGGACGCCCCAGCACTCGAGAGCATGGAACTTGGCTCTCGACACCTTCCTCGCTCGGCTGGACTCGCTGGGCGTTCTCGACCGGCTGGTGCTCAACGACACGCGCTGGGCTGTCGCTGACGACTCCGGACAGGCCTTCACCGAGCAGGACCTCTTCCTCAACGCTCAGCTCGAGAGGATGTCCCGGTCGATTCAGGCGGCCGGAGTCCCCGCTGTCTCCCCTGATCCCCGTGAGGTGGTCGCCTCGACGCACCACAAGTGGGGCCGGGCTCCATTCCACTACGTCGACGGCACTTACACCTCGATGACCGAACGTCTTCTCTCCGTCACCTCACCTCTCCGACGAAGCCCCGGTAAGCAGTAGTCACGAATCCGCGCTGGTTTCCAGGGGGTCCGGGATCCAGCGCTTCCGCCCCTCAACGCTCCCCGATCTGATTCCGGCGGAGCAGATCCAGGAGCCTTCCGATGAAGAACAGCCAGATCGCGTCATGGCCCGATCTCAGCCAGCCCTTCTTCTCCCTGTCGAACAGCCTGTGGGCGCTCGTTCCGCTGGAAGCCTGGCGACGCGGACTCAGCGTCACCCTGCGTCCGGACGCCCGCTATACGATCTCCGATGGGCTCACAGAGCACACCTTCTGGCAGACTCGCCTCACCGGGCAGCGCCATGACCAGCTTGCTCATATGCTCGACGACAAGCATGCGACCAGGGAGCTGCTTCTCGAGGCAGGGCTGCCCGCCCCCAAGGGCCACAGCTTCCGCGGCGAGATAGATCAGAGGGCCGTTCAGGACTACGCCGATTCCCTCGGCTACCCCGTCTGTCTCAAGCCCAATGCGTGGGCGAAAGGACGCGGAGTCTATCCGCGCCTGGAGACCCGAGAGGAGCTGGCTTCAGCGCTGAGGACTCTTGTGGGCGACCTGGGATGCGATGATCTCGTCGTCGAGCAGCACATCAGCGGTGATGCGCTGCGCCTTCTCGTCGTCGGGGGCAAGCTCATCGCCGCAACGCGCGCCGAACCTGCCAACGTGGTCGGCGACGGAACCTCGACCATCAGCGAGCTCATCGAGGCCAAGCGCGAGATCCGGCGCGGCAATCCCCACCTGCGGAACCATTCGCTGGCTGTCGACGCCGACACCGAACGCATCCTGGGGACCGTGGGGCTCAGCCCCTCGTCCGTCCCGGCCGAGGGGCAGTCCGTCTATCTCCGCGAAGCAGCCAACCTCGCTCAAGGCGGCGACAGCTGGGACGTCACCGACGTCCTTCCCGCCGAGATCGTGCAGGTCGCGGTCGACGCAGTCGACGCCATCCCCGGTCTTCAGCACGCAGGCGTCGATCTCCTGGTGGAGGACCACACCCGCGCCGACAGCGCAGTGTTCATCAACGAGATCAACCCGTCCGCGGGGCTCGGAGGCCATCTCTACCCAGCCGACGGGGAACAGCGCTCAGCACCGACCGCAATCGTCGAGCACTACTTCCCCGGTACACGCCGCCGCGCAGGTTCCGACAGATGGTACTTCCCCCTCAACACCGTGTCCCGGGTGCTCGCCTCTCGCTCGGCAGCCGCTGTGGAGGTGCCGCCGATGCCTGAGATGTCCACACCGACATGGCTGACACTTCGCGTGAAGGTGCCTGCTCGCTCCTTGGTCAAGCTGCGTTCGTCTCTGTTCGGAAAGCTCAACAGGACGGCGGCGCATGCGGAGATCGAACGGATCGATGGCGACCACTTCGACGTCGCCCTCGCGGGCGATGAGAATGACGTCCTGAACGCCTCCCGGCTCATCCGTCGCGAGGCTCAGGCCCTCAACGGCACCGCGAAGATGGCGTCTCGTGCCGCGCGTCCGGCAGCGGTCGGTGTTCGGATGGCCTGAGCGTCACCCAGCCGGGTCCACGCGCACTCCCACCCAGGTCTCGAGAGAGCAGTCATCTCGTCCTCCAGCTCGGTTCACCTTCGACGAACCGCCGCGCAGAACCTGCCAGCGACTCGACAGCCATCGCCAGCAGCGCACCGCATCGCCACCATTGAGCACACCTCTCCAGGAATGGACAGCAGCCGTGAGCATCACCGTCAATGCGAAGACAGGCCTTCGCGAGTCCCACCACGACTACTACAACCTGCCGATCGTGCACCAGAAGGGACTGGGCAGACTCCGCTTCGACGGTCAGCTGCGAGCCGTGCACACGGTCCCCTACCGTCAGGGGCTGACACTGGACTTCTACTCGCGCCTGCAGCGCTCCGATGAACTGATCGTCACCTTCCATGGGGCGAACGACCTGAACAAGAACATCTATCCGATGTTCGCGCGCGTGAAGAGTCTGAAGACGAAGGCTCCGGCCATGATGTCATTCGCTGATCCGACGATGCTCGTGGACAAGGAGCGGAAGATGCTCCTCTCCTGGTACCTCGGCGGGCCCGGTTGGGATCCGCTGCCTGCCATCCTCTCCGTCATCCGCAAGGCGCAGGGCAAATGCGGCGCGAAGCACGTCGCGTTCCTGGGCGGCTCAGGAGGCGGGTTCGCAGCTCTGCGCGCATCAGCGATGGTCCGCGGGTCGATGGCGTTCGTGCAGGACCCGCAGACCAACATCGCGAAATACTCGAAGCGGGTCTCCTCCACCTACTTCGAGACAGTCTGGAAGGGCTGGAGCTCATCCAGCCTGATGACGGCCTTCCCCGAGAGGTTCGATATGACACGCCACTACCGTGTCGCACAGCCGGAGAACTTCGTCTACTACGCACAGAACGCCACAGACACAGTGCACGTCAACAACCATCTCGCGCCATTCAAGGAGGCGTGCGGGATCACCCGAGACGACCCGGTCATCCGCGGGCAGAAGCGCGTAATAAACGTCTACGACGGAGAAGTCTCCGGGCACGGGAAGATCACCCCCGACGAGTTCGATCGCTTCTACGCGGACGCAGTCTCCGAATGGCGTAGATATAGAGAGCGACTCCGCTTCTAGTTACATTTGCCCTTGAAGTCCCCGACGGTATACCGAGATGAGCTTCCAGGGTGGAAGTCGGTGCATCCGCCGCGACACCGATTATCGGCCTCTTCAGAGTTGAGTGTGGGCGCACCGGTGGTGCGGGGTAGCCGGGGGTAGGCGTCGGGGTCCCCGATGATGAGCGGACTTCTACCCCCGCTGATCTCAAGGACCTCGACGATGATCAACTCTACGTGCACCTGCCCTGACGCGCTCGATCGCTGCGAGAGATGCGACGTTCTCCTGGACTTCCCTGGCCTCCACCTCGTGGCGGTCGTCAAGGCCCGGGCCGGGCTGGTCCTCGAGGCCGAGTCCTGCGATCCGGTGACCGGATGCCCTGGTTGCGGGGTCATCGCCACTGGTCACGGACGGATCGTGGTCGAGGTGATCGATGCGCCCTGGGCCGGCAGGCCGGTCAGGATCCGGTGGCGGAAGCGCCGCTGGATCTGCCTCGAAGACGCCTGCACGGTGACGACCTTCGTCGAGCAGAACCCCGGCCTCTGCGCTCCGCGGGCTCTGCTGAGCGTCCGCGCGGTCCGGTGGTCGATCGGCCAGCTCCGTTTCGAGGGAGCAACGATCCAGGGTCTCGCCCGGCAGCTCGGCACGACCTGGAACACCCTCTGGGCGCAGGTCCGTCCCGTCCTCGCGCGAGCCGCTGATGATCCGGTCAGGTTCGAGGGCGTGCAGGTCCTGGGCGTGGACGAGCACGTCTGGCACCATCGCGATCCGCGGCGGCGGGGCCCGAAGGAGCTCACCGGGATGGTCGACCTGACCCGCACGGCTCACCCGACCGCACGGCTGCTGGACCTCGTCCCCGGCCGTTCCGGGACGGTCTATCGCGACTGGCTCGACGAGCGCGGCGAGACGTTCCGGAAGCAGGTCGAGATCGCGACGCTGGACCCGTTCCAGGGATACAAGAACGCGATCGATGACCGGCTCGAGGATGCGACCTGCGTGCTGGATGCGTTCCATATCGTGAAGCTCGCCGGTGCGGCGGTCGATGACGTCCGCCGCCGGATCCAGCAGGAGACCCTCGGCCACCGCGGCCGCAAGGGAGACCCCCTCTACGGGATCCGACATCTCCTCCGCGCCGGGCGGGAGCGCCTCACCCCACGCCAGAAGACCCGTCTGGCCAGTGCGTTCGCGGCTCATCCTGATCATGTCGCGGTCGAGGTCGCCTACCGGTGCGCGCAAGACGTCAGGGACGTGTTCCACCAGTCGACGCCCTCGCAGGGGCGCCGGCTCGCGGAGAAGCTGATCGCGTCGTTGGCATCCTGCCCAGTCCCGGAGATCGCGAGGCTGGGGCAGACACTACGGCAGTGGCGGACCGCGTTCCTGGCCTACTTCGAGACCGACGGCGCGAGCAATGGCGGCACGGAGGCCATCAACGGGATCATCGAGCTCGGTCGCCGCATCGCGAGAGGATTCCGCAACGTCGACCTCTACCGCCTCCGAATGCTCCTCATCGCCGGAGGCCTCGACGCATCACCCCACACTCAACTCTGAAGAGCCGATTATCGCCGCGGCGGTAGCCCAGGGCGCCGATAGCCCTGCACAGATCGAACTCCGTGCCGAAGAGGCGGGCAGAGTACATCGGCTGCAGGTGCAGCAGTGCCCGGCCCGCAGGCACCTGGCAGGAGCGACGCCGTCCGCTCGGCGCATGGTTGCGCCCCCAGCCATTGACGGCTCTTCACAGATGACGGTGTAGTTCGGTTCTGAATCCTCCGGTGTCCAGTAGGGCGCGGATGACGTAGTGGGCAAGGTTGCGGAAGCCCAGAGCGGTGCCGCGGAGGTGTTCGAGTCGGCCGTTGATCGCCTCGGTGGGGCCGTTGCTGGTGCCGGGGTGGTCGAAGTAGGCCAGCACGTCCAGGGCCCGCCGTTTCAGGGTCCGGCCGAGGGTAATCAGCTCGGTGAGCTGCTTGGGCACCCCCTCGGTGAGGTCGTCGATCACCGCCTGCAATGCTTTCTTCCCCGCGGCGCGGTCTGGATTGCGGTAGGCGGCGACGATGCGCTGGTAGATACCCCAGGTCGCTTCGACCTCGGCGTGCTCATCACTGGCGAACACGGCCTTCAGGCGGGTGATCTGCTTGTCGGTGAGCAGGTCCGCGCCGGTGTGCAGCACGCGGCGGATCCCGTAGAGCGGGTCCCCGGACCTGCCCCGATGGCCGAGGGTGGCCTGTTGGACGCGTTGGCGGCACTGATCGATCTTCTCGCCGGCCAGGGCGACGACGTGGAACGGGTCCATCACCGATGTCGCCTCGGGCAGCTCCTCGGCGGTGGCGGTCTTGTAGCCGGAGAACCCGTCCATCGCGACGATCTCGACTCCGTCACGGAACTGGGCGGTCTGGCCGTCGAGCCAGGTCTTGAACACTTTCTTCGAGCGTCCCGGGACCATGTCCAGGAGCCTGGAGGGGCCGGTGCCGTCGCGGATCGGAGTCAGGTCGATGATGACGGTGACGTACTTGCTGCCCCGACGGGTGTGGGACCACACGTGCTCGTCCACGCCGATGACGCGGACCCCGTCGAGGCGGGTGGGATCGTTGATCAGCAGCTGCTGGCCGGTGGCCAGAATCGCATCGTTGGCGGTGTTCCAGGCGACTGCGAGCCCGGCGGCGATCCGGGCGACGGACAAGCGATCGATCACCACGCCCTTGAGCGCCCACAGCGCGGCGTGCCGGGAGAGGACAGCGCGGGGCTCGGCCGCGGTCGAGGTGTCCTGACGCCACACGCTACGGCAGTCCGGGCACCGGTAGCGGCGCACCCTGACCTGCAACATCGTGGGCCTCCAGCCCAACGGGACGTGGGCGAGGCGACGGATGACAGTTCCACGGGAGACGCCCTGCTGACCGCACTGGTGGCACCAGTTGTCCGGGTCGAGCACGCGACACTCCAGCACCGATCGGTGCGGCTCGATCCGCTGCCCGGTGGCGGTCAGGCCCAGCCGGTCGAGCTGGCAGAAGGTATCGAGATCGGGCGCGGTGAAGGTAGCGTTGGGCACGTCGAGGTCTTCCAGATGGTGAGCGTAGGAACTTCCATCTTCGGGAGACCTCGACGTCTATCCCCGGACCGACGCGCCCACACCACCACCGACCGCTACACCCTCATCTGTGAAGAGCCCCATTGACGCACGTCGGGTAAGAAGAGTTACGAACAGGACACGGTTGCAGTCAGTTCCCACCTCCCGGGACCATCGACCACTCGCACGCCCAATCTGTCCGATATCAATTGATCATGACCACCAATGACAATCATATCCCGTCAGCGCAACCAACCGAAGACCGACTCGAGGATGCTCGACTGAAAAATGCATCGTTCTATGGCGATGAGGCGGACGCTTTAGCCTACGCCGCCGACCAGAGCGCCATACGTTGCGAGACCTGCTTCGCAGTGTTCTACCCAGTAGATGATGTGGCAGATCTGGGCCATCAGTGCCCAGGAAAATGAATCAACCGAGTTCCGATGCTGCTGCTTACACCCGAGAGGATGGGCAGCGTTCCGGAGAAGATCGGCTCTTCGCCGCCGAGGTAGTAGATGTGAGGAGATTGCTGGGCGCGTCGGTGCAGCGATAGCCGCAGCGGTTTCCCGAACGTGGGACTTTTGCGCTCTCTATCAAGAAGCCCCGCACGGTACGGGAGCCTGAGCTACTGCGAGGCGATGGTAGCCAATCGGCGAGCTGACAGGCGCCGGAGGACTGAGACGAACAGGGACCGTAAGCGCGACACCTGGTCGGGTCACGATTCGGTCGCCTTCCGGTCTCAGTGCGTGCTTCAAGGACCATCGGTGGCCGGAATGTCGGCATTGGTCGGTATATAGGCTCTTCACAGATGAGGGTGTAGCGGTCGGTGGTGGTGTGGGCGCGTCGGTCCGGGGATAGACGTCGAGGTCTCCCGAAGATGGAAGTTCCTACGCTCACCATCTGGAAGACCTCGACGTGCCCAACGCTACCTTCACCGCGCCCGATCTCGATACCTTCTGCCAGCTCGACCGGCTGGGCCTGACCGCCACCGGGCAGCGGATCGAGCCGCACCGATCGGTGCTGGAGTGTCGCGTGCTCGACCCGGACAACTGGTGCCACCAGTGCGGTCAGCAGGGCGTCTCCCGTGGAACTGTCATCCGTCGCCTCGCCCACGTCCCGTTGGGCTGGAGGCCCACGATGTTGCAGGTCAGGGTGCGCCGCTACCGGTGCCCGGACTGCCGTAGCGTGTGGCGTCAGGACACCTCGACCGCGGCCGAGCCCCGCGCTGTCCTCTCCCGGCACGCCGCGCTGTGGGCGCTCAAGGGCGTGGTGATCGATCGCTTGTCCGTCGCCCGGATCGCCGCCGGGCTCGCAGTCGCCTGGAACACCGCCAACGATGCGATTCTGGCCACCGGCCAGCAGCTGCTGATCAACGATCCCACCCGCCTCGACGGGGTCCGCGTCATCGGCGTGGACGAGCACGTGTGGTCCCACACCCGTCGGGGCAGCAAGTACGTCACCGTCATCATCGACCTGACTCCGATCCGCGACGGCACCGGCCCCTCCAGGCTCCTGGACATGGTCCCGGGACGCTCGAAGAAAGTGTTCAAGACCTGGCTCGACGGCCAGACCGCCCAGTTCCGTGACGGAGTCGAGATCGTCGCGATGGACGGGTTCTCCGGCTACAAGACCGCCACCGCCGAGGAGCTGCCCGAGGCGACATCGGTGATGGACCCGTTCCACGTCGTCGCCCTGGCCGGCGAGAAGATCGATCAGTGCCGCCAACGCGTCCAACAGGCCACCCTCGGCCATCGGGGCAGGTCCGGGGACCCGCTCTACGGGATCCGCCGCGTGCTGCACACCGGCGCGGACCTGCTCACCGACAAGCAGATCACCCGCCTGAAGGCCGTGTTCGCCAGTGATGAGCACGCCGAGGTCGAAGCGACCTGGGGTATCTACCAGCGCATCGTCGCCGCCTACCGCAATCCAGACCGCGCCGCGGGGAAGAAAGCATTGCAGGCGGTGATCGACGACCTCACCGAGGGGGTGCCCAAGCAGCTCACCGAGCTGATTACCCTCGGCCGGACCCTGAAACGGCGGGCCCTGGACGTGCTGGCCTACTTCGACCACCCCGGCACCAGCAACGGCCCCACCGAGGCGATCAACGGCCGACTCGAACACCTCCGCGGCACCGCTCTGGGCTTCCGCAACCTTGCCCACTACGTCATCCGCGCCCTACTGGACACCGGAGGATTCAGAACCGAACTACACCGTCATCTGTGAAGAGCCGGTATATATGTGGCATGACCAGTGACTTCGAGACCATGACTGACGACGAGCTCGACGACATCGGCATGTACCGGTGTGCGTGCGGGACCCCCGTGTACCCGGCCGGCGACGGCGAGCCGCACTGCAACCTCGACGACGACCGCAGCTAGGCATGCTGCCTTTGACTGGCGTCCTGCCCGTACCGCCCCGGGTGCGTCCCTTAGCGTGGTGGCAATCCCGGGGTGGCGTGGAGCTGCTGGTAGGCGATGAGGGGTCATCGCGGGACCCCCAAATCGACCAAGAAATAGGGACCCGCGATGACCCATCACCAATCTGCCTTGTCTGCGCTCGTCAGTGAACTCTTCCAGGACCCCGACCTCGCCCACGAGGAGCTGTTCCGCCGGCTCCTCCAGGCCAGGCCCCAGGACCCCATCGATGCCTACGGCGAGATCCTCGGCGACACCACCGTCACTGCCGCGATGCTCGACCGGCTCCTCCACCGCTCCGTCGTCGTCACCCTCGACGGCACCTTCTACCGTCTCCGCAACCACCACGCCGCCGAAGCAATCCGCCGCGCCACCACCGGCACCAACCTCGGCTAACCTGACCCCGCGACCCGGGGAACTTCACCGAGCAACTCTGGGGAAGAACGATGAGCGCCATCAGTGTTCGAGGGCCACGTCCCGGCGGTTCCTCCGCTCAGCAATCTGCACGGCCGTCACCCCCGACGCCGTCTTCACCTTCCGTAGAAACACCACGACGGCAGTGTGTCATCCACCAGCCACGTCAACGTCGCCACCAGGGACGATACCTTCCAAGTCAGCGATCAACCTCGAGCGAGCTCCAACACAGGTCTGAATTCGACTTACCCCGTTACCTTGTGAGCACCCCGATGGACGGGGTCTGGTCGCTCGGCCGGGTATGGCTTTGTTGCCCTGCCATCAATGGTCCGGGGGGTGTTGCCGCCCGGTCGAGAGACACGCGTTGACCGCTGATAGGGACACGGCCCAGCACTGCTGAGGTCTCTTTGTAACGTGGGTGCCGGCATCGGGTGTCGAGACTGCGACCAGCGATGATGCTCCAGGGAAGGACAGCATCATGCAGACACGATTCTCGGTCGTCGTCGGCTTGGACGTCGGGAAGACAGCTCACCACGCGTGCGCTCTCGACCCGGAGGGGAACAAGCTGTTCGACAAGCCTCTCCCGCAGGACGAGACCAGACTCCGCGAGCTGTTCACCCAGCTGCAGAACCACGGCGAAGTGTTGATGGTCGTCGATCAGCCCAACACCATCGGAGCGCTGCCGATCGCGGTCGCCCGCGACTCCGGTTGCGCGGTCGCCTACCTGCCGGGACTGGCGATGCGGAAGGCCGCAGACCTCTATCCAGGCAGGTCAAAGACCGATGCGCGGGACGCGTTCATCATCGCCGATACGGCCCGCACCATGCCCCACACGCTGCGGCGGGTCGATCGAGACAGCGAGGTCCTCTCCGCGTTGAAGGTCCTCGCCGGGTTCGATGAGGACCTCGCCCACGAGACCACGCGGGCGCTGAACCGGATCCGGTCACTGCTGACGCAGATCCATCCCGCGCTCGAGCGCGTCTTTGCCGGCGGCAGCCTCGCCACCGGGCTCGTGCTGGACCTGCTGGAGAAGTTCGGCGGCCCCACCGGGCTCACGACCGCAGGCCGGGCCAGGGTTCTGCGGTTCGCTCGCTCCCATTCGCGCCGCGATCCCGCAGCGCTGATCGACCGGATCTTCACCGCGCTGGGCGAGCAGACAGTCGTCGTTCCGGCGACCGCGGCAGTGGAGCTCGTGATCCCCAGAGTCGCTGGTCAGGTGAAGGAACTGAAGGAACAGCGGGCGACGGTGGCGCGGGAGGTCGAGGCCATGCTGGAGGACTTCCCTCTCGCCTCGGTCTTGATGAGCATGCCGGGGATCGGCATCAAGACCGCCGCTCAGATCCTCCTGGCCATCGGCGACGGTTCTGCATTCGAAAGCGCCGGCCACCTCGCGGCCTATGCCGGGATCGCGCCGGTCACGCGAAGATCCGGGACCTCGATCCGCGGAGAGTTCCCCGCGCGTTCGGGCAACAAGCGGCTCAAGAACGCGCTGTTCTACTCCGCCTGGGTCGCCTCGAATCACGACCCAGTCTCGAGGGCCTACTACGATCGCAAACGCGCCGAGGGCAAGCGCCACAACGCCGCCGTGATCTGCCTGGCCCGCCGCCGCTGCAACGTCATCTTCGCGATGCTCCGCGACGGCACCTACTACCAGCCACCGACCACCGCCCCTACACCCGAGCCGGCCGCTCTCGCGGCTTGACTCGGAACATAGGGACACCCGTTACCTTGTGAGCACCCCGATGGACGGGGTCTGGTCGCTCGGCCGGGTATGGCTTTGTTGCCCTGCCATCAATGGTCCGGGGGGTGTTGCCGCCCGGTCGAGAGACACGCGTTGACCGCTGATAGGGACACGGCCCAGCACTGCTGAGGTCTCTTTGTAACGTGGGTGCCGGCATCGGGTGTCGAGACTGCGACCAGCGATGATGCTCCAGGGAAGGACAGCATCATGCAGACACGATTCTCGGTCGTCGTCGGCTTGGACGTCGGGAAGACAGCTCACCACGCGTGCGCTCTCGACCCGGAGGGGAACAAGCTGTTCGACAAGCCTCTCCCGCAGGACGAGACCAGACTCCGCGAGCTGTTCACCCAGCTGCAGAACCACGGCGAAGTGTTGATGGTCGTCGATCAGCCCAACACCATCGGAGCGCTGCCGATCGCGGTCGCCCGCGACTCCGGTTGCGCGGTCGCCTACCTGCCGGGACTGGCGATGCGGAAGGCCGCAGACCTCTATCCAGGCAGGTCAAAGACCGATGCGCGGGACGCGTTCATCATCGCCGATACGGCCCGCACCATGCCCCACACGCTGCGGCGGGTCGATCGAGACAGCGAGGTCCTCTCCGCGTTGAAGGTCCTCGCCGGGTTCGATGAGGACCTCGCCCACGAGACCACGCGGGCGCTGAACCGGATCCGGTCACTGCTGACGCAGATCCATCCCGCGCTCGAGCGCGTCTTTGCCGGCGGCAGCCTCGCCACCGGGCTCGTGCTGGACCTGCTGGAGAAGTTCGGCGGCCCCACCGGGCTCACGACCGCAGGCCGGGCCAGGGTTCTGCGGTTCGCTCGCTCCCATTCGCGCCGCGATCCCGCAGCGCTGATCGACCGGATCTTCACCGCGCTGGGCGAGCAGACAGTCGTCGTTCCGGCGACCGCGGCAGTGGAGCTCGTGATCCCCAGAGTCGCTGGTCAGGTGAAGGAACTGAAGGAACAGCGGGCGACGGTGGCGCGGGAGGTCGAGGCCATGCTGGAGGACTTCCCTCTCGCCTCGGTCTTGATGAGCATGCCGGGGATCGGCATCAAGACCGCCGCTCAGATCCTCCTGGCCATCGGCGACGGTTCTGCATTCGAAAGCGCCGGCCACCTCGCGGCCTATGCCGGGATCGCGCCGGTCACGCGAAGATCCGGGACCTCGATCCGCGGAGAGTTCCCCGCGCGTTCGGGCAACAAGCGGCTCAAGAACGCGCTGTTCTACTCCGCCTGGGTCGCCTCGAATCACGACCCAGTCTCGAGGGCCTACTACGATCGCAAACGCGCCGAGGGCAAGCGCCACAACGCCGCCGTGATCTGCCTGGCCCGCCGCCGCTGCAACGTCATCTTCGCGATGCTCCGCGACGGCACCTACTACCAGCCACCGACCACCGCCCCTACACCCGAGCCGGCCGCTCTCGCGGCTTGACTCGGAACATAGGGACACCCCCCCGAGAACTCGACGTCCATCCCAGCACCGCCACGCAACGAACTCTGCAGCCCTCGTCTACAAACGTAGCCTTAAGGCAGACGCGCATCATCTAATAGCGCCGCATGCCACGCAATCGATTCATGAAGCGTCCGACGGAACACCTCCGTCGAGGGCGGATTATGTCCAACGGGACCCTCATACAGATCAAACTTGACTCGATCTCTGTTTGGACCCTTCTCTACCGACGTCCGAAAAGGTTCGCAATGTTGCTCGAGATGGGGGCGATCATTCAAGTTCTGCACATAATACACAAAATTCTGCGTGGCTTCACGGTATCTAGCCACCGACGAAAGCCGCCCAATCAACGGAGAAGCCCAGTCTTGAGACTCAGGCAGCCGCTCCAACGACACCTCAGGCGCAAGCTCCGGCATCACATACTTAAGGTACTTCCTCTGTGCGCCTAGACCTGCACCAGCCACCAAATACTTCGAAATGGCTGTCTGCGGACTAAACGGCAATGCCAGGCTGGAGGGCACTAGAGCACCGACCTGCAGTGCCGCAAAACCACCTCCCGAAGAACCAAGAATGACGATTCGACTCGCTCCAATAGCACCCGCGGCTCGACGAATCCACTCCGCAAGCGCAGCGTGCATATCAAACTCCAGACGACCTGTATACCACGCCAACTCAAGCGTAGCTTCCAGCTCTAGTGCGGGATCCGAGAAGTACAAGCTACTCACCGGCTCGCTGCGCAAGGTCCTAAACCATTCGAACCTGGGCAACTCCTTCTTCGCGCGGTTGGTTGCACCATGTAGGGCCACCACAAGCGTGTCGGTCGCCTTGTTTACCAAAAGAGCGCGCAGAGTACCATTATTGCGAACGGGCGCTGCATACTTGCTGACGCCTCCTTCGACACGCGGCTCAAAACGGTCGACCGACGAAAGGCGAATTTCATCGACATCATGATGAGTGGTCACCTTGTCAAGCTCAACCGGTCGATTCATGCACGATCATCCCCATCGATATCAGTCACTACGCCTCTGCAAGAGAGCACGGCCAGCCGACTAATACCCTCCTGAACATGCTCGAGGCCCGGATGCTCACTGAGCCAATTCGCCACCGCTGCCCGTTCATCGGGACGGTCAGAGTCATCAAGTACAACTACGGCGCCTTCCGCCAGACTTCCATACATCAAAGGCAGTGCGGGGTAACGAGCCATGGGCCCCGTGGTCGAAGGTGGACCATCAATGAATAGGAGATCGACCTCATCCAGATCGGCATATGCCTCACGCGCGTACCAGGAGTAGGTATCTGAACCAACGGTGTGTTCTTCCAGTTCCCCCAAGCGTAGGTCGACCTTACCTCCAAAACCATGCCGTTCAAGCATCGAACGCGTACGTTCCAGGAACGTAGGATGATGGTCAATTGAAGTCAACTGGGCACCAATTCGCTCACACAGATATGCGAGCCAGACAGTTGAGGACCCACCCCCAAACTCCACGACCCTACGCGGCTTAAGATCGTCAACGAGGTACCGAAGATGCAACATCGACCGAGCGTCGAGGGCCCAGCGACCGAGTGATGGCATCGCCCACCTAGGCTCAATATCCGAAAAGAGCTGCAGAAGCGCCTCGACTTCTTGGGTCTCGGATCGCATCGCCACAACCAACTTATTCGACTCTTTGATCTGCCGATCAGCAAGGCGATCAATCTCCTCGGAAAGCACCCCACGCAGTACTTCTTCGGAATCAGGTTTGGTCATCTCAGTCGCATTGTCTACTCGCTCCTGAGCAAACCTCTCTATTCTGTCAAGCGATTCACCCATCGTACCAACGGCATTGGTCAGCTGTGTAGATACGCTACTTTGAAGCCCCAAGATCTCCCTATCAAGCTCTAAAAGCTCATTGCCACGCGACACCGCTTCTCCCATCTCGGACCCCAAGCCCACTAGAGAAGCTTCGATCCGATGCCCCAGCGCATCCACATCAGAACTCAGCTCACGCACTACCTCAGAGGCCGCAAGATTATCCAAGCGAGCCGAGGCGGATTCGGTTCGCAAGTCGATCTCGTCAATGACTTCTCGTAAACCATCCGAAAGAGAAACCATCTTACCAGCGAGAACGCTCAACGCGCTTAGCTGATCGGACGTTGCAGAATCCAGTGCATTTCGGCTCTTGATTTCCGATGCGGCGAGTCCGGCCATAATCTTGCGGCGCTCATCGACGACCTGGGTGCGTATTTGCTTCGAACGCCCATCAAGCTCACGAGAGGTGGAGGCCTCCACTTCAAGGAGCCCTTCGCGCAAGGCAGTCCGCGTGCTCCGACCTTCCTTGGTTACATTCCGCTCCATGCCTCGTTCAACTTCAGAGAGCCGCGCAGCGTTCTTTGCGAGATCTCGATCGATCTGCGCAGCCAATGCCTCAAGGTGCGTCTTCAGATTTCGATCGCGACGATAGGATTTCTGGGCTTGATCCTGTATTAGAGTACGGATACGGCGAGAGTGCGCAACTGACTCTCGCTTAGCAGAGACCGCCTCGTCTCTCGCATCCTGAGCAACGGCACGCGTCATCCGTACAGACTCGGCCAGCAACTCAGTGCTCCTTCGCAATCGCCGAGCCTCTCGCATCAACTGCGCCAAAAAGAATATGGGGACGAGCAGAGCTAGTAGCCCCATGGCCGCAGCGACTGGCCAGCTCCCTAGAAGAGCTCCCAAGACACCGCCCACAACGGCAAGCCCTCCGAGGAAACCAAGACTCTTTTCAAGGTGACTCATGACTTCACACCTCCCAACATACCTTGGACCAACTGTGCGTACGCGTCGTGGCTAAAGCGTTCCCGAAGAACCTGCTCCGCTCTGTCGAGCTGTGCAAGATATAGTGCACGATCGTTGTGGTACTTCATCACCAACGCTTGCACCTCCTTTGGCTCCGCATAGAGAGCCGCAGCGCCAAAAACCGCTTCATAATGGTGCGGAAGTATCACGACAAGTCTCGATGCAATCGCCTCCAGAATAGACCGTCCAAATGCCTCAACTGCTACCGAATTCTGATAGAAGACATAAAAGTCCAGCGTGCGGAGAAATGTCGGGACAGGTAATGCGTCGGTTGAATAGACTGTCCACGCCGGGGGCGTCGAGCTTGTTCCAAGCGTAGCGCATGGAACCGCAGCTCCTCCCAATACTCTGACATCAAAACGTCCCGAAGTTGGGTAGACACTTTCAAGCGTTTCGGCCGACTCTGGCCACTTCATCGTATTGTCACGAGAATGTCGTCCCACGACAGGAAGAGACCCCCGCCTGCGCCTTCGAGGAGCCCACCACTCACTCGGGTCGACTATTCCCGGCATATCGAACTCGCTCAGCACCTCAGCATCGAGATATGGCGCTATTGCGTCACGTACCTGAGGACCTTGCGGTACCCACAACACGTCGTCACAGAACATCCTACGCGCATTCTCAGTGCAGTCAGGTACCAAATACCTGATATCGCTGCCGTCGAGTTCAGAAGGTGCCTGGTTCGCCAGGATAATCATGCGTCGCACCAGAAGCCCGGTCCGCTCATTTAACCCGAACTGGAGGATCGGCGGATACCTAAGCACAAGCAGGTCCACTTCCACCGGATCGTCGTACAGGACCTCCACAACAAGCCCGGAGTTTACAAGTTCCTGGATATGGGGGGTGAGCGGCTTCATTACCTTAGTCATAAAGCGCGGGGCCTCGAGTTGCATCACACCCACCCTGAACCCTCTGTCCGTAAGGGCGCGGATCTCTTCAATCATCGACTTCTGAGGGCCGCCATATTGGCGCCAGTCTCCCGCAAAGACAACGTCCAGCTTGGTTGGAAAGGATGATTGATCGACCCTGAATCGACGCGGAACGAATACTTCGGGAGCGGTGCCTTCCCTAAGGCGGAGCGACGTGCGACTGCTGTTGTAATGCCAGTGCGCGTAAGAATACTTGAACTCCCGCCGTGCCGGATGACTCCAGCCCGCACGGAACTCACTTCGCGAAAGAGACTCCGGTTCAATACGAACGATAGCCAAAGGCTTGTCGATGTCGACAATCTGCTTACCTGTAATTCGCTCAACGCGCCGATGGAGCTCTGTGTCGGCGGCCTTTCTTGCTTCCAGGAAGCCACCTGCCAGCTCATACACTTCGCGACGCATCATCAGCGAGGAGGCGTTGGCACTTACTGGCTTGTAGCCAAGGCGCACCCGGCTTAGCGAGGGCAAGCAAGCAAATGACGCAATCCTGCAGCCGACGACCTGTGGATTCTCCTCCAGAAATTGAACTTGCTCAGCAAGCCGCTCTGGATGGGACCAATCATCATCGTCCTGTCCGGTTACATACTCGCCGCTAGCGGCGGTCAAGCCTATATTCCTCGCCTTGTAGGTCCCGCCATTCCCTGGTGCATGAATCACACGGATTCGTGAGTCCAGCCCCCCAACGACATCTACATTTCTCTTCGATTCCTCTTCGGAAGCATCATCCACAATGATGAGTTCGATGTTGCTAAGAGTCTGAGCCAATATCGATCTAACCGAGGTCATCAGTTCATGTAGGCCCGGGTTATAGGTTGTTAGTATTACGCTCACCAGCGGCCTTTCGGCCATCTGGTCTTTCTCCTCGAAGGCGGATGCCCTGGCAGGCGAAACCAGTCGGTCGAACGGGACGGCCGCATCGCCTTCTAGCTTGATCTCCGAAAGGCCATGCTTGCGATAGGTCTTGTTAAACTGGCTCAGCCAGAGTTCCAAGTCACCTCCGTCATTCACGAAGAACGGGTTAGAAAGTTCCGCACGGAGATAGCCATCAAATTCCCGATCGACATCCGGCCACTGGTCGAGAAGCTCACGCGCGGACGCGTAGCGGTGCGAAGTGACATAATAGTCAACAAGCAGCTTGCGGAATCTACGCGACTTCATGTTTTTGGGAAGACGGTCGATGCCGTACCGGAGAGCTTCAACGCCTAGCTGTATATCTCCTTCCTCAAGCTGTTGGAGCAAAAGAACGCGTCCTATTTCGGCGAGCACCATTGGCTCCAGGCGAGCGGCTGCTAGCTCGTCCGGACTCTCGAGAAGATGGCGCAGCGACGGCCATTCTAGAGTTGCGTTCGATGCCTCAGCCGCCATGATGTCCAAATACTGCCGGGAACGCAGCCGCAGCGCGGTGGCTTCTGCGGCACCCCGACGCTTTTTCGAAATTGCGGCATAGTCGGCGAGTAGTTGGTCTCGCCGAAGATCAAAACGGTCACGTTCTGCCCCGTCTAAGGCAAGTGAAGTCGTACTCATCGCGCTACCTCAGCAATCGAACGGGCCGCTGTGCGGGCTTCGTAGTTGCTCCTCAGCCATCGCCGCGCAACAGACTCTAGATCACTCAATTGCTCGCCTCCGAGACATTGTCAAGCCATCTCAAAGCATCATTTATCGCCCCATCAAATATGTCCCTTGGTGGAGCGGAGTGCCCTTCAGGCCCTGTATAGATGGAGAACTTGACGCGGTCCCGGTTCGGGCCATCCTCGATAGCCTTTCGGAACGGACCATAGTGATCGATCCAGTGTGCGTGGTCCTGGTCGTTCTGAACAAAGAGCAGGTGATTTGTCACGGGTCGGCTATATCGACTGATCAAACTGCCACGATCTCCCATCGCTGCAGACCAATCTGTATGCTCATCAATGGATGCAAGACCTCCCGCTGGAGTGAGCTCAGGCATCACATTCCTGATATAGCCACGGCCGTAGCCCAGCGATCCGTTTGGCCGGTAAGCTGATATTACCGTCTGCGGATTGAAGACTACGGCTACACTACCGGGAACATAGGTAGAAACCTGGGCGGAAGCGAACCCGCCACCTGAAGACCCGACAAAAATTATCTTGGAGGCGTTGGACGCATAAGCCGCCTTCTGGACGCAATCGGCAATAATATGAGGCACATTTGTACCATGCCAGCCGGTGAACCAAGACAGTGAGAACTTCTCGCCAAGGTACAGCGACGGATCACCGAAGTAGATGCTACTGTAATCTGTCCTAAGAAATGTCCGAAGTCGCTCGAAACGCGGAAGCCTAATCGTCGCCCTCTGGATCGCACCGTGCATGCTCACGACGAGGACGTCCGACCGCTTGTTCACAAACAGTGAGTCAAGGGTGGTCCCACGCCCTAGTGAAGCGCGATGCTTATAGATGCCGACACCGTGCGAAGGGAGAAAGGCGTCCGGCGACCAGAGCTCTTCGAAGGGCTCAGCGTCTATAGCCTCTAGGTCCTGTGTGATCTCCATAAGCATCTACCTTTCGTTCGGTTCAGGCGGTCCTTTTTCTGCGCACATACGTTCCAACTTCACCCATATATGACGTCTGCCGAGAGCGACCACCTGGTGCGTTCGAATATATCGTCCACGATTCGAGCGGATTCCGATGCACCTGTCGGCTCATCCACCCTCGCTAGATTGCTGCGAAGGCGCCCAAGTCGATCCGCATTGAACGCTTCTCCGATCGCCGAGTCCAGCCCGTCGACACCCTCGGCCACCAGCGCAAGTCCCCTTTCAGCTAGCTGCCTGGCTCGGCGGGCCTGATCATCTGTCTTTGTTGCTTCGTTGGGAATCAGTACGGAGGGAACTCCGAGCGCAACTGCTTCTTGGGCGGCGTTATACCCGGCGGCCGATATCACAAGATCAAAGGCCTTGGAATACGGCATAACAGGAAACGCCTCGACAGTGATGATGGCGTCGTCCGATGATCGTCGTTGCCCTGCGAGTGGCGAGATTACCTGAACTATCTTCGAACCGGGGGAGTGGCGATGTATGGATGCACATGCAACGTGGGCGACAGAAGAAGCATCGCTGAGGGATCCGCCCCCGAGATTGAGTAGAACGTAAGACTCATTCGGGTCTAGGCCAAGAGCGAGGCACGCTTGCTCTCGCGAGAGTAGATGCGATCGCCTTGTCCGCACAATTGGCCCCACATAGTGACCTTTAATATCCGGGCCGAGTTCGACTTCCTCTCCCCCCGCAAAATCTCCTGGGATAATCACATGGTCTGCGACATTGATTGCCTTATGTCGTTGCACCGACCTCTCGTCTACGCTCTGCTTCCACATTCCTCGCTGGACCCAGACGAGAGGGATGCCGAAGGCTCTACAGACATCGGTGAGCCCCATGTAGACCCACGTGCCATCGAACACGACGATGCGCGGCCGAGTTTGAAGCACCGTGTCTCTGAAATAGTCTCGGAACACAGAGTTCCATCTAGCTGCAGGCTCGCCTGCGGCTTCACTGGACGGAAAATAGCGAACAGTCAATCCCGGGCGTGCCGCTTGTCTATAGGCTTTGGAGAGGGTCAGTATCTCAAAGGTTCTTCCAGCGGGTAGATGATCCGAGATGGCAAGTAGGCGTGTTATGTGCCCAAGGCCCGCCCCATTGCTTGTTACGAAGAGAATGTCGATCCCCGCATCCCCGACCCTGTTGTGCCGTTCACCCACTGTCACATTGAGCCGACGGAGTCCGCCTTCAATCCGTTCGAGTGAGCGTTCTTGATAGTACTCATGCCGTGACTGTTTAAGGCGAGTGTCGTCAACTCGGTCGAGCATCGACTGTCTAGCAGCTATGAGATCCGCCCTCGTCGCTGCCTTGAACTGGATAGCTCTGTCTCGGTATCTAACGACAGCTAGAAGCAAAAGGCCCCAGGCGGCCGCCAGCATAAGCACGGATATCGCTATAGCCACCGGTGCCTCTGCGACTATGACCCCTATGGTCCCACTCATTAGGAGGAGCGCACTGATCGCTACACCTCTCGTAAGTAGAGGTGTGCGCTTTTGCTGCGTATCAGCCATCACTTACCGCGCTTCGCTTCGTCAACGCATCCTTGCCGCGCTCCATCAGGCGCTCAAGTCTGCTTGAGAAGGCAACGGACGAGTATCGCTCAACGACCACGCGACGCGCATTCTCTGCCTGTTTCTGCTGCGCACCAGGGTCATCCCAGAAAGCTCGGATGCTTTCGTGAACCTGCTCCGGTTCTACGTAGATCGCTGCGTCTCCAAAGTTCGGCTCCATGTACTTTGGGAGAAAGACGACGAGCCCACTCGCCATTGCCTCTACCGAGGACATACCGAACGATTCGGTCAGTGAGGAGGAGTGGAAGTAGGCCCAGAAGTCAAGGCCACGAAGGAACTCTTCAGGAGTCTCCTCCCCGAACTCGATGACCTCTGCCCGTGCTCTGAGCTCCTCCTGGAGAGCCTGTGGCTGGGAATTCACTCCACCGAGGATCCTCACTTGCAGGTTCTCATCGCCGCTGTAGACGGCCAGCGTTGTTCCTCGCTTCTCGGGCCACTTGAGGGCCGCGTCTCGTGAGTGACGGCCGAGGATCGGTCGTGCTCCAGGCTCTCTCTCGGCAGCAGGTCGGAATCTCTCTGTATCGATGAAGCCGGGCCAGTCGTAGTCTGCGAGGACACTCGAGTGCACCATTGTCAGCGCAAGGTTCCTCGTGACCTCGCTCTCCGGTGCGATGTCGACCGTTGTGCGGAACAGTGCTCGCGCGTTGTCCCGCACCGTCTCCAGCTCGAAGACGACTCCGGTGCCTCCAGCGAGAATGGGGGGATTGTTCACGATGACGACAGCGTGTCCGACGTTCAGTTTGCTGCCTAGTGACTCGGTGAACTGGAGGACGCTCGGATGACGCACGACGAGGAGATTGACGTCAGCTCGATCTGCGAGAGACAGAACCTCGACGTTGTCCAGCTTTGCGACCTCTACCGCACGCGCAGAGATGCCGTCCTTCGGAGAGTTCAGCGGCGAGTCCAGCTGGATCATCCCGACCCTCAGACCAGCCTTCGCCGCGAATTCGACCTCATTCGTCGTCAGAGACGTCGTGCCACCCGGGAACCTGTAGTCGGTCGCGAAGACGACGTCGAAGGTCCCCAGATGCTTGCCACGCATCCCCGGCTTCATGTTCAGGGGACGTGGGAAGTCCTCGAGCTTCAGCGTGCCGTCGGTGACGTCCGCATGCTCGAGAGCTCGGAAGTAGGCCGCCTGGTAGAAGAGGCGAGACGGGTCGATATAGCCGCGACCGATCTCGCCGGCGGTCAGCGAGGCACCGTGTGTACGCGTGAAGGAGTGAGGAACCGTGCCCACCACTTCGACCGGGCGCCCCGTGAGCTTCACCAGCCGGTCGCGGAACTCTGCATCTGCTCCCCTGTTCACCGTGTCCCAGCCGCCGAGACTGTCGATGAGCTCTCTGCGCGCGAGGAGTGAGGAGAAGTTCGGCTGAGCGAAGGAGGGGTTGTTGTTGATCCTCGTGAGCAGCAGATCCTCAGAAGCACGAGCATGACGGGTCATGTTCGCCGCCTGGTCCGGGTTCTCGAGCAGGTGATTGACCTGCAGCTCGATCTTCTGCGGGTGGGACCAGTCATCGTCATCATGGACGGTGATGAACTCGCCTGCTGCGACGGAGAGAGCGCGGTTTCGAGCCATGTATGCGCCGAGGTTTCGCGGCTGATGCAGCAGCGTCACCTCGTCGTAGCGGCCGCACACTTCCTCGAGCTTCGTCTGATGCTCCGGATCGGAGTGATCGTCGACGACGATGATCTCGAGGTTCTTCCATGTCTGGTTCACGAGCGAGTCGAGCGTCGTCGCGATGAGATCCGACCCGTTGAAGGTCGGGACGAGAACGGAGACCAGCGGCCCGTCGACCGTGCGCGATGCGACGTCACTCGTCAGCGAATCGAGGAGAGTTGAGCCGATCGGATGCTGGAACCCGACAGGAGCGATGCTCTCCGTCGCGTAGACGGCGTTGAGCTGAGCAATCCACTGGTCCCGGACATCAGCGGCGTCCATGCCTCGAGAGTGCGTGGCGTTCAGCTCCATGAGCTTGGCCTGCATCGGGTCTCTGCGCGCCATCTTAGTCTCTCGGAAGACCTTCGCGGCTTCACCGTGCTGCCCTTCGAGCGCCAGTGCTTCGGCGTAGACGCAGGCGTCGCTGCGCCCCAGCTTTCCGATTCCGAAGAGGTCCTTCACGAGGCGGAAGAGAAGCACGGCATCAGCGGAGTCGCTTGCCTCGAGTCGCTGATTCGCGACCACGCGCGCCGTCGCGAGGATGCCCTTGTGCGACCACTCCCGGATGATCGGCACCGCCCCTGGTGCCTTGCCTGCGCGCAACGCACGCACGAGGCGCAGCATCTCCGCATAGTCGAACTGGAGGTTCGTGGCGGACCGAGCGAAGGCATCGCGCATTCGGATGCTCTTCGCACGGAGGGCAAAAGTCTCGAAGTGACCAGGTGCCTTGCCTGCGCGTTCCCCATACTCGAAGTCGGCGCCGATACCGAAGTAGGCGCCGCTGCCACCCAACGTGTTGCCCGTGGCCTTCCGTGCCATCTCCTGGCGCAGACTGGCCTTCGCGTCCTCGACAAGTGCCTTCCGGCCAGCCTTGACGATGCCGCTGACGCCTGTGTCGTCGAAGGAGGAAGCTAGCCCGTCGACCTTGTTCTTGGTCTGGGCGACATCCTTCGCCGTGCGCTCGATACCGCTGTAGAGCGCACGGGTGTCCCGCTGCTGGATCTCACGGGAGCGCACCGAGGTCTTCACCGAGAAGCTGTAGGAGAACAGGACCAGTGCGAACAGGATGATCACGCCGACGGCAAGGACGGCGGCCCCCCATCGGAACTGATCGAGGAGGAAGAGGAGGCTGGCGAGGAGGGCGAGCAGGCCACCGGCTGCGGCGACGAGACCAAACTTGGATGCGAGGAGCTTCACGGGAGAGGGGCTTCCGGGTCGGCGTGTGGGGAGATGGAGCTGGGGCCCTGCAGCAATGATGCCGGACCCCAGCCCATGACCTGACGTCAGAGGAGGACGGCGGGCTTCGGCGCAGTTCCGCGGGTGTCGAGGAGGACGGTCGCATCCTCGGCAAGGCGGCCGAGATCGTAGGACTGGTGGGCCTGGAGGACCACCACGATGTCCGCATCCTTGACGGCGTCCTCGAGGCTGGGCTCCCGAGTCACAGAGCCGCTCTCGAGATTCCAGGTGTCGACCATGGGATCATGGAAGCGGATGTTGGCGCCGCGCTCTCGGAGCAGCTCGGCGACCGGCATCGCCGGGGACTCACGCTGGTCGGCGATGTCCGCCTTGTAGGTGACGCCGAGGAGGAGCACGTCAGAGCCGTTCAGCGGCTTGCGGTGCTCGTTGAGCAGTTCCGCGACGCGCTCCACGACGTAGCGAGGCATGGAGTTGTTGATCTCCTGCGCCAGCTCGACGAAGCGGAAGGGGTACCCCAGCTGGTTGCGCACCTCGTAGGAGAGGTAGTTCGGGTCGATCGGGATGCAGTGACCGCCGACGCCGGGGCCCGGCGTGAACTTCATGAAGCCGAACGGCTTCGTCGAGGCGCCACGGATGACCTCCCAGATGTCGATGTTCAGCTCCTTGCAGAACTTCGACATCTCGTTGACCAGCGCGATGTTCACGTGACGGAAGGTGTTCTCGAGGAGCTTCGCAGTCTCGGCCTCGCGCATGCCCTTCATCGCCACGGGCTCGTCCACGAAGTCGCCGTAGAACGCGACGGCGGACTGGGTCGAAGCATCATTGATTCCACCCATGAGCTTCGGCGTGTTCTTGATGCCGAACTTCTCCGAACCGGGGTCGACGCGCTCGGGAGAGTAGGCGAGGTGGAAGTCGCTGCCAGCGGTGAGGCCGGAGGCCATCTCGAGGATCGGGCGGACGACGTCATCCGTGGTGCCGGGGTAGGTCGTCGACTCCAGGATGACGGTGGTGCCCGCGGTGAGGTTGTCCCCCACGCTGCGGCTCGCACCCTTGACGGCGCCGAGGTCGGGGCTGCCTGCGTCTCCGAGAGGCGTCGGCACGCAGATGACCACGACATCGGACGTGGACACGACACTCGCATCGGTGGTCGCACGATAGCCGAGTCCGAGCATCTCCTGGATGTCGTCGTTGGACAGGTCGTCGACATGGGACTGGCCGGAGTTCAGCGCCTCCACCAGGGACTCGGTGACATCCAGTCCATGGACGGTCCAGCCAGCCCTCGCCGCTGCCTGTGCCAGCGGCAGGCCGACGTATCCCTGCCCGACGATCGTCACGCTCTTAGTGGTCATATTCTCTCTCCTTCGCGTAGGTCCATTGATCCGGGCCGGATCTCGGCCCGGTGTCCGCAGTGCCTGAAGCTTCAGCCCTGGAAGTCCTCCACGGGACTCCCGCCCCGGAACTTCCACCTGATCGCTGCTACAGCTCGCGCCGCGGCATCACCATCCCCGTAGGGGTTGACTGCGTTCGCCATGCCGTCGTAAGCCTCCTTGGAGTCAACCAGCAGGGAGACCTCGTCGACAAGGCGTTGGCGATGGGTGCCGATCAGCTTGACTGTGCCGGCGATGACAGCTTCCGGTCGCTCGGTGTTCTCTCTCATGACGAGCACCGGCTTGCCGAGGCTCGGCGCCTCCTCCTGCACCCCGCCCGAGTCTGTGAGGACGACGTCCGCGAGGCTGAGAAGCTTCGTGAACTGGGCATACGGCAGGGGTTCCAACAGGACCACGTTGTCCAGATGCTCAAGGGCAGGGAAGATCGAGTCCCGCACCTTCGGGTTCTTGTGGATCGGGAAGGCGACCAGCA